>MEPU01000001.1 GCA_001771815.1 Bdellovibrionales bacterium RIFCSPHIGHO2_01_FULL_40_29
AATGCATAATTTCAATAATTATCGTCTAAGAGTAAAAGCCTATTGCGGCTAGCAGAAACACTGACTGCCCCTACCTTTGGAGAAGAACCGAATAAGTTCTGGACGGCACTTTGGAGCCGTTAATAAAACCTCAGCAGCATACAGATCATTCTGAATTTTTTGTTTGGTGCCCTGGGCCGGACTTGAACCGGCACGCCCCATTCCTGGAAGCTCAGGATTTTAAGTCCTGTGCGTCTACCAATTTCGCCACCAGGGCACTGATGATGATTGAAGAAATTTAAGGTAAACTTTTAGAAAAAACTTGTCACGAGTTTTTCTGACCCAATCTTGAGGAAATGTCTGCCGTTTTGATTGACTCTCCTTTGATCTCATTGAATGATTTTCAGCTGTGCATCCCCCTGTAAAAATAGAATTCAAAAATGCTCTTAGTGCCGGATTCTTGCTGGTTTTTTCAGCTCTTTTTGTTGCAACTGCTGTGGATCAATCATTAAATAAGCAAATTGAGCGCGTGATTCAGTCTCCTCAAGGATTGTCGAATATCATTTGGTTATGGGGTGCCCTATCGATGGCCGCATCGCTTTTATTTCCGTTGATAATTTCGCTGCTGTGTTGCCACACTTTAGCGCGGCCAACTGTACCGCGATTGCAGTTTGTAAAGTCAAAATTAGAGCTGGGCTTAATTGAAACTCTGCGTGCCTGGGGAATGACTTTTATTTGGAGTTTTGCATTTATTATTCCGGGGCTTATAAAATACACCTACTATTTACTGACTCCCTTTGTGGTGATGTTTTCTACTCAGTATGAGCGCGGCGAAGTGGATGCCCTTAAGCTGTCGACAGAGATCTCGAAGAAATTTTGGTGGCGCTTGAATTTTTGGCTGGCTTTGTTTTATTTTGCCCTCCCCATCATGATTTCATCCGTGCTGGATGAGTACCGGGTATTTCGCTTGCACCCCGTGACGGCAACACTTTGTGTTTTGCTAGAAACTTTTATTTTATTTATATTTCACTTTATTATGCTGAAATTATTTATTAAATATTTACACGAAATCGAGGTCCCAAATGGCACTGATGTTTAACTGGCAAAAAATTAAAGAACGTGATCATGGTTTAACTTTTGATGATGTTTTAATTATTCCTGCGAAATCTGAAGTGCGATCACGCCGTGATCCCAGCTTAAGATCTCGCTTGACCAAAACAAAGTTTATCGAGACGCCGATTATTTCTGCGAATATGGATACAGTCACGGAATCCAAAATGGCCATTGCCATGAATAAACTGGGCGGATTGGGTGTGTTGCATCGATTTATGAATATCGATCAACAAGTGACCGAAATCGAGAAAGTCAAAGCCGCCGGTGCCACAATCATCTCGGCAAGTATTGGCGTGAACGCTGACTTTAAAGAACGAGCTGAGGCCGTTGTTAAAGCCGGCGTGAATCTGATGACGATAGATATTGCTCACGGACATTCTGTACAAATGATGGAAACGTTGAAATGGTTGAAGGACAAGTTCTCGGGTCTTGAAGTGATCGCTGGAAACCTAGCAACACCCGATGCCGCGTTGGATTTAATAGAGGCTGGTGCTGACGCCATCAAAGTGGGTATAGGCCCTGGCTCTATGTGCACGACTCGAATTATTACGGGTTGTGGGGTTCCTCAATTAACGGCGATTGCGATGTGTGCTGAAGTGGCCGATAAATACAATGTCCCTGTGATTGCTGACGGAGGAATTCGCACCAGTGGTGATATGGTCAAAGCATTTTGCGCGGGAGCCAGCACAATCATGTTAGGCAGTATGCTTTCGGGAACAATTGAAACTCCGGGCGATATAGTGAACGGAAAAAAACAATACCGTGGTATGGCTTCGAAGAAAGCTCAAATTTCTTGGCGCGGCGATATGCCCGCAGGCATGGCGCCAGAGGGCGAATCGACTTTTGTGACAGTAAAAGGTCATCTTGAAGATGTGATCTTAGAATTGTCCGGTGGAATTCGCAGTGGCATGAGCTATATCAATGCCACCACTATCGAAGAGATGCGATTGAAGGCCTTGTTTATGGAAATGTCTTCGAATGGAATCAATGAATCACGAGCTCACGGAGTGCATCATTAATCGAGCTATCGGAGTTTTTGATTCGGGAATTGGTGGCATCACAGTTTTAAAAGAACTGATCCGAAAATTTCCGTTTGAAAATTTCATTTACTTAGGTGATACCGCTAGGCTTCCGTACGGTTCAAAATCACCAGATACCGTGCGCCAGTATTCCTTACAAAATATGGATTTTCTGATTTCTAGAAATGTAAAAGCCATTGTCGTGGCCTGCAATACGGCCTCTACTCAAATTTTTGAAACAGATTATAAAAACACTCCGATTTACAATGTCATTGATCCGGGTGCAAAAAAAGCAGCGCTCGCTACAGAAAATAAAAAAATTGCAGTCCTTGCCACACGAGCCACAGTCGCTGCTGGCAGTTATACTTTAAAAATCAAGCTGCACTTGCCTGATGCCGAGGTTTTTTCACAAGCCTGTCCGTTATTTGTCCCGCTGGCCGAAGAGGGATGGCATGATGATCCTATCACCAACCTGATTGCCTTCCGATATCTGCAAAATTTAAAGTCGTTAGATATTGATACCGCTGTATTGGGATGCACTCACTACCCGCTTTTAAAAAGCGCCATCGCCAAAGTTTTTGGAAATCACGTGGCTCTTATTGATTCCGGAGAAGCCCTTGCTGAAGAACTTGCGATTGATTTCGAGCGATCTCGCATGCCCCAAAAGACCTTGTTTGAACATGGAAGCCTGACTCTTTGCCTAACCGATGCCGGCCAGCAATTCGAAAATCTGAGTCTGAATTTATTGTCCGAAGTGATTTCTATCCAGCCTCAGTTCGAGACAGTTTCAGTCATCTGACCAAAAGTTTTACAGCCTTATTTTTAAATTCAAGACTCAAATCGTTTTTTTGAGCTCTGTCCCTATAAATAACATGGCCTGGACTTCGCTACTGATCCCATCAGAGGGCCTATGCTAAAAACAAGTACTCCAGCCATTCGAATTTTTAGTCTTTTCATCGCCAGCGCATTGATCGCTAGTTGTAATCCCAGCATAACAACGAATCGATTGAAACAAAAAGAACCTCAGGCTGGAATAACCCAAATTGAAGATGATGAACCCATTGTCATGGAGCTGGAGCCCACCTTCGATCCTGATTTTATCGAGACTCTTCCTATAAAAAGAAAACAACTTTCAAAGAAAGAAACTGGCTCGGCAACAGCTTCAGAAGCTGAAATCGAAGAAGATGTGGATTCTAACGAACCCATCGCCTATGAAAAACGTGAAAAACAAATTCAAAATAAGCAGGCCCAAATTCTGTTAGAAAAAGTCAAGATGGCCAATGTGGTCATGAAGTACAATCCTACTCAACGGCATTTAACAATTCAGGGAACCGCTGAAATTCTTGATGAAAATAAAAATAAACTCGATGAGACTCCTTTTACTTTGTCGGGACAACACTCTCCGATTGATTCCAGCTTTATTTTAAAATCTGCAGTTCCAGAACAGACTCAGTCAAATGACAAGCCCGTCGTGCGCGCGAAAGTCACATGTCTGTCTTATGACGATAATGATCAAACTAACTGCTCCACAGTGATCATCGATTTTTTCATCGCCTACAAAAAGAAAATCTATACCGAGCAAATGGAAGTCAAACGCAAAACTCCCGTCGAAGATAAAAAAAATGAAGTGACTGCTGACGCGACTCCAGAAGCGACTCCCATGGCGACACCAGAGCCTGCTGAAGTATTGGATGAAAACGGATTGCAGCAAGAAGGCGAAGACAACTCTCAATTGGGACGATACAAGGGGCAAGCCGAAACCGCAGATTTACAAGAGATCTTCGAGAATGATAAAGACATTCAAGATACTTTTAAAAAACCGGAAGCTGAAGTAAAAACAGAAATCGTGCCTCCCAAAGTGGAAAAAGAAAAAAAAGAAGAAGAAAAACCTGAAATCAAGGTGATCACTCCCAATGTTCAACAAACTAAAACTGGAGACTTGCGCCCTACCAATCAAGCAATCGGACTCCCGAATAACGGAAAGCTTCGTAATGCAACCTCGCTGATGACCAGAAAACTCTCGCTCGACAAAAACGCTTTCTTTGATATTGTATTCCCAGCAAGCCAAAGCTTCTACGGAACTTATGAAATGGCCGAAATCATTACCCGGCTAGGAGCTCGATTCAATCAACTGCTTGGAAAAAAAATTGCTGTCAGTGCTATCTCTAAAATTAAAGGTGGTTTGTCACGTCCCCATCGCAGTCATCAAAATGGACTGGATGTCGACATGGGATATCCGACCGAAAGTTCAACTCGATTTCCGATTGTCGTTCAGATGAAAACCCGTAGCTATGCGAACAAGTCATACTCCGTTGAAAAAACCTATGAACTTTTCAAGTACGCGTTTCAACAAACCGACATCAAAGTGGATCGCATTTTCTCTGATCGTAAGATTATCCAATCTCTTTGCGCCTATGCAAAATCTAAAGGCGAACTGACTGGCAAAGACAGTGCTTTGGTTACACGAATGTTTAAAAATATAGATCATTTTCAGGGGCATGGATCTCATTTCCATCTTCGTTTGAAATGTTCAGCCGCAGACCCTGCTTGTCAGGAAAAAATTTATCTTCAGAATAAAGGGTGTCAGTAAACACCCTCTTTAAATAAAAATTTCTTCAGCGGGTTCGCGCAGATTATACCGTGACGACATCGATGAACCATAGGCTCCGGCATCACAGATCGCAACCAAATCACCTTCAGACAAGGTCTGCATTTTTTTATTCGTCGCAAAGACATCCGATGATTCACAAATAGGTCCCACCACCGTATAAACAGTGGTGTCATCAGTGCCGGATTTTTTCAAGGGTAAGACTTCGTGACAGGCATCATACAAAGCGGGCCGAATTAATAGCGACATGCCCGCATCTAATATCAAATAATTAACCTGGTCTGCTTGTTTGATAATTTCTACTCGAGAAATTAAAACACCACTGCGAGCTACCAAAAAGCGTCCAATTTCTAAAATCAGAAAAGCGTCAAAATCGCGAAGCTCTTTGGTGTAAATTTCTTCTAAGGCTTTCCAGCGGGCTAAATCTTTGTCGGAATCCGCATCCATGTAATCAATGCCGACTCCGCCCCCAAGATCCAAACGTTCTAATTCTGGACACAGCGTTTTGGCTTTTTGATAAAACGGCTTCACGACTTGAATTGCTTTTTCAAAGACATTCACATTTAAAATTTGGGATCCGATATGAAAACTAATAGCTTTCAATTGTAAATTTGAATCGTCTGCAATTCTTCGAATAAGGATTTCTGCACCTTTAAAATCCAGCCCGAACTTTGAATCCTTGAGAGCTGTCGCAATTCCCGGATGAGTTTCGGCATCGACTTCAGGATTCACCCGAATAGACAGACTGATCTTTTTTTGAAGTAGTTTATTGATCTCGATAATTTTAGCTAATTCTGAGGGGCTTTCGATGTTGATTTGATAAATTTCATTCTGGATAGCCCACGTCAACTCGTCGCGTGTTTTAGCAACACCTGAAAGAATAATATCTTGCGGAGTAAAGCCACAGGCCACAGCATGCGTCATCTCGCCTAAAGAAACCGCATCAATTCCACATTGATTTTCTTTAATCAATTTTAAAATCTCGGGATGAAAATTAGCTTTCATGGCATAATGCAGTCGCCCCAATTGTGGCCAAGACTGAATCCACTGAATACGTTCTTGAATAACTTCTTTTTGATAAAGCCATACGGGTTTTGAATACTGTTTTATTTGATCCAAAATTCTTTGGTTATGATAACCAAAGACCAAATCCGCACCGTTGTAATAAAAAAGCTTTCGTGACATCAGCAGTATTTTGCACGAAAATTTTCAATATGGAAATGTTCAAATTTGGCGAAACACGACAAGGAATACCCATTCATGGGTATTATTTCAAAAACACCCATTCGACTAACCAAGCACATGCCCTGATTTTAGGCGGAGTGCATGGCGACGAACCCGAAGGCGTGATTGCAGCCCGGGGTTTGCTCGAGCGCTTTCGTGAAAGTTTTGATTTGGGTTTGAACGTCACTATTGTACCGGATTTTAACCCCGAAGGAATTTTAAATAAAAATCGCTGCAACTCAAATGGCGTGGATTTAAATCGCAATCTGCCAACAAAAGACTGGTCATCGGTCGCTGCGAAACCTCGATATAATCCAGGGCCATCAGCTCTCAGCGAGGCCGAAAATCAAGCTTTGGTCAAATGGCTGAATGAAAACCCTGTGAATGTTATCATTTCACTGCATTCATGGAATCCGATGCTCAATACCAATGGAGATCTGCCCGAAGCCGAGATCATTTCCAAAATGACTGGATATAAAATCGAACCCGATATTGGCTACCCAACACCAGGATCGTTGGGTACCTATGCTGGTTTGGAAAAGAAAATCCCCACTCTGACTTATGAAATTCAGCGGGATATAGCTTTTGATCAAGTGATTCAAATTCATGTTCCTGCACTTATTGAAGGACTTAAAGTTTCAGCGCTACTACGAAAAGGATAACTGATGAAAGATCAAATCAATCAAATTTACGACCACAATAACGCCCCTAATGCTTCGGAAATAGAAATCATCGAATCTGTGATTCAAAAAGTAGATGGCGGTGAATTGCGAGTTTGTGAAAAAAAAGATTCAACATGGATCACCCACGAATGGATCAAAAAAGCGATTCTTCTTTATTTCAAAATCAAAAAAAATGAAGTGATCCATTCTGGTGCTTTTGATTATTTCGATAAAATTCCAATTAAAAAATGGACTGGCAACGAAGGCGTCCGTGTCGTTCCACAAGCAGTTGCTCGGTATGGAAGTTTTATCGACAAAGGTGCGATTTTAATGCCTTCGTATGTAAACATCGGCGCCTTCGTGGGAAGTGGAACCATGGTCGACACGTGGGCCACCGTAGGATCCTGCGCTCAAATCGGATCCAATGTTCATTTATCTGGTGGCGTGGGTATTGGTGGCGTCTTAGAACCGGCTCAAGCGCAACCTGTGATTATTGAAGACGATTGTTTTATCGGTAGCCGCTGCATTGTGGTTGAAGGCGTACATTTAGAATCCGGCGTGGTTCTTGGTGCTGGCGTGACATTGACGGCCTCTACAAAAATTATTGATGTGACAGGTGCAGAACCAAAAATCGTAAAAGGCCGAGTGCCACCGAATTCCGTGGTGATCCCAGGAACAGAAAATAAAAATTTTCCAGCGGGTTCATTTGGCGTTCCGTGCGCTTTGATTATTGGTGTTCGTCAGGAATCAACAAATAAAAAAACATCCTTGAATCAAGCTTTGCGTGATTTTGCAGTAAGTGTTTAGTTTTTTTGTCGTAGCAGCAGCGCGGGTTGAATTTTTAATGTCGCTCGCGCTGGAACATATGATCCTAAAAATGCCAACCCCAGCGATATCAATACTACTGAACCCACGAAACTAAAATCAACAAGCGCTGGAATGGACGAGTCATAATAGATCTGCGGCAAAATATGAATCGGATTGTACTCTAAATAAAGACTGATCAACAATCCCAAGGTTGTCCCCAAGGCAATCGCTCCGCCTGAAATCCAAAGTCCCATTTTAGTGAATAACCATAGCGTTTTTCTTTGGGAAAGACCCAACGTCTTAATCAGGGCGATATCTCGCCGTTTTTGAGACAACAGCAAAGCCAACACGGTTAAAATTGATGACGAAGCAATCACTCCGGCTAATCCTAAAAAAACTCCGATCATGCTTTTTTCCATCAACAGGGCAAAAAATAAATCGGAATTTTTCTCCTGCCAGGTTTCAGCACGAATACTCATTTTTTGTAACTTTTCTTTGATCACATCGGCTTCGCCGACCGAGTTGAGCCAAATATGAAAGCCTTGTTTTAAACTCAGCGTCTTTGCAAAAGAATGTAAGGATTTTTCAGCATTAAATAAAATTAATTTTGAATCCATGTCATACAAATCCGTAGCCACAATACGCTTCACGGTGACTTTCTGAAACAGTGGTGTTTCTAAAGAACTTAATAGCAGTGTTTCCGGCGGAATAAGAGTGATCTCGTCGCCCTCAAGCAGTCCCAATGACCGCGCCAAATCAACACCGATAGCGATTTCGTTTTCGTCCAAAATCAAATTTTCGAGATCTGCATCGAACTGTACGAACTGAGTTTCTTTTGATTTCAACGTTTTTAAATGCTGCATCCAAATTGCTAAACCCTGAGGATTGTATCCGGTGGCTTGCCCGCCTCGAAATTGTCCATCTATGGTTCGTAAGATCAAATCAAAATTCTGGTAGGAAATCACTTCGGCGTCGGGAACCAACTCTCCGACCTCGGCATTTTGCTGAGGGGAATGATATGTGGTCAGGTGTGGCTCTAATGCCATGATCCGCTTTTTGATATTCTGATTCATGCCATTCATTACAAATAACACAATAAAAAATGACGTCAGACTGATTGTGATAGCTATAAACGATAAGATACTGATCCGTCGGATCAAGGCCCCCGAGCGTTTTGAAAAAATCAATTTTCGAATAAAAATAAGACTTAAAAATTCAGATTTCATACGTCTTTACGAAGTATGGCCTATTCTTCTTAGAAATTAAAGAGCTTCTTTGTATCTGATTTCTCTTCAAAAAATAAAAGACCATCTTCTAAGTGCATTATGGAGGTATCCATGTGACGCAGAGCTGTGGGATGATGGCTGGTTAAGTAAATATGCCTTAAATTTCCCCGACGCTGTCCATAGTGAATCAAATCCAGCAGTTCTAAAAATAAAAACTCTGATAACCCCATCGCAGGATCTTCCAAAATCAACATTTGCGGTTCGCGGCTAATGACCGTCATCAATTGAATGGCCTTTTGCACCTCGTAAGTCAGCTGACTAAACTTTTTCTCAGACATCAAACTCATATCAAACTGCTCTAAAAGCTCGCGTGTCTGTTCAGGCAATATCCCGGCTTCTGAAAATATCTGCGTCACCGTCTTTTGAGCATGAGGCCGCACATTTTCAAAGTAGCACCCCATCATTTGATGAGGCACAAAGTCCGTCACATCATCACTAAAAATATCTTTTTCATTCCACTTGATACAACCGGATTGCGGCTTTTGGTAACCGGCCAGAATTTTTAAAAATTGAACACCATGATTGGGATTTGCTGATTGAATCAAAACATTCTGATCCATCGGTAGCTCAAAATCCACGTGATTCAAAACAGGATCGAGCCCATCCAGAATAAAAGAAACATTTTGCAATTGAACAGCTTCGATTTGTAAAGACTTAAATGTACCCATTTGATACATATCGGGAGAATTATAAAAAACTTTAAACAACCAGACCTAAGACCCAGTAAAACGAAGACTTCACTGTTTCCAATAAGTAATCAAAAACGGTAAAGTCTTTCCGATTTGAAACGGCAATGGGAATAATCTGAACTGACTCCGGAAACACATCCTGAAAAATACGATGAGCTCTGAACATATGAAGCTGAGATGTAATCAACAGTATTTCCCGGCACTTAAGCGCATTAACTAATGCTAAACTTTGCACGGCGTTTCCATAAGTGCTTTCTGATTTCTTCTCTAAGATCACGTCATCATCATTAATTTCATTATAGTACGGCAGATGCGGAAACAGATGAATCAACTGAGTTTCCTTGTACACACCCGAGATAATCAATTTTTTAATGCGCTTCTGCGCCAGTATTTCAAAAGCCTCGCGGATGCGCCCGGCAGAACCCGTCAGCACCACCCCGCAATCAGCTATGACATTTAAATCGCGAACACGGGATTCTGGCACCGACACAATTTGGTAGAATTCATAATACAACGAGGAGGCTCCAATCACGAAGCCCATCGCCACTACCAAAAATCGACGCGATCGCCACCGAATCAAAAAATAACCTAAACCGCTGCTCGGTGCGCGATGACTTCAATCTCGATGTTAACGCCTTTTGGTAAACCAGCAACGGCCACCGTCGATCGAGCCGGAGGATTTGCAGAAAAGCGCTTGGCATAAATTTCATTCACCGTTGCAAAATCTGACATGGACGACAGAAAAATCGTGGTCTTTACAACATGAGAAAAACTCATCTCGCTGGCTTTCAAAACGGCCTCGATATTACTTAAAACCATCTCAGTTTGCTGCTTGATATCCCCCGTAAAAACATCTTGAGTCTTGGGATCAATTGCAATCTGACCCGAACAAAAAAGCATATCATTCATAAGAACCGCTTGAGAATACGGTCCAACTGCTTTAGGCGCATGATCGGTGTGAATAATTTTTTTCATAAATCTCCTTATTAAAATAAACAATTACTAATTAATACTAAAAATAAAAAATAAGACCTGCTCGGAAGGGATCATCCGCAATGGTGCGAAAGCGAACATCTTTCAATGAAGTCACTCCAAAACCACCTTCAAAGGTCAATCCCAAGTTTTCTAAACCTGTGAAAAAAAACTCGGTTCCAAATACAGCTAACATTTCAAATCCACTTTGCTTGCCAAGGACGGGATCTTCGTAATTCGCGATTCCCGCCTGAGCTCCGGTATAAAAATTCAAATTGGGCTCGGTAAATACCATTTTACGAACACCCACATTCATTTGAAATTTGGATTCATTTTTTTTTGTATCCAACCCCACACCACCCGTGAAGGCCAAGTCTTGCGAGAAAAAATAAACTGACGTCAGCGATGGCAAGTTCTCGGAAGTATTATTTTTTACTCCCAAACCAAATCGATGAGTCATATCTTTTGCAAATATTGTCTGAGCAAACAGAATCAAAACGAGTGTCAAAAAAATAGAAACCTGTACTCTCATCATTGCGTCTTCCCCTTGATGTTATTAACAAAGCCTAACAAAGCTCTATTTTAACTCCTAGCACCGTGTTTAGATTGACACTGCGACTCACAAACTGTCAGATAATAACGTTCATAAACTAAGGAGAAACTATGTCTTTTGTACACGTAAAAGCGCTCACAATGACTATTATTTTTGCATGCTTCGCATTCAGCAGTGTTGTAAATGCACAAAAAGCAAAAACAGCAACATCACAAAAAATGACCAAACCAAATGACATGCCTGCAGCACCAACAACGGCGGAAGCCGCAAAAGATGTCGTCACTCAGGAAGTCAAATACGTTATGACATCAAATCCCAGCGAAGAAAAATTTGAAGACATGCCGCTGATGAAATCGCGCACTTTAGTTGCTGCAGAGACTTCGATCGAACTTAAAGATGTTTCCCATGGTCTTCGC
This sequence comes from Bdellovibrionales bacterium RIFCSPHIGHO2_01_FULL_40_29, assembly GCA_001771815.1. Taxonomy (GTDB): domain Bacteria; phylum Bdellovibrionota; class Bdellovibrionia; order Bdellovibrionales; family Bdellovibrionaceae; genus Pseudobdellovibrio. The sequence goes on from MEPU01000001.1 coordinate 11,329, forward strand.
AAGAAAGCCATTTTCGGCTTAGTTCCTGTACGCGTCTATACGGCTCAATTTTTTGCAGCCAATCCAGAAAAACTGGTTAGAACGGAAGATGGTTTCTTAGCATCGTTGAAAGAGGCCGGCCCTATTCAACTGCGTTTGACTTTTTTACGTGATTTACCAGGACAAAAAATCGCTGACTCTTTTAAAGACGGCCTTGAAGCCAATAAAATCAGCACAAAAACGATGTCTCCTGAGTTAGCCAAAGTGATGAGCGAAGTCACGGCCATCAAACAGTTCAGCAAAGAAACTTCATATTCCATCACAGCCGTCTGGAAGGGCAATCAAGCGTCTCTTCTTTTAGAGGATCCAACAGAAATCAAATCCATCACAGGAAACCAAGAGTTTGCCGATCATTTTTTTGCAATCTGGTTTGGCAAACCTGCTGATGGAAAGCTTGCAGACCTCAAAAAAGAACTGATCAAGTAACCAGCCTTCATAAGGGCTTTGATCACACAAAGCCCTTGATTTTAATACAACAAGTACCGTATAAATGAGTACGTTTTTTCATCATGTGGTGGCCATAGCTCAGTTGGTAGAGCACCGGATTGTGATTCCGGTTGTCGCGGGTTCAAGCCCCGTTGGCCACCCCAATTTCACTTTCAGTGAAATTGAATTTTTTAGGTTCATAGTCAAATCCCCAAGCGTTCTAAATACTTGAAAACACGTGGTTCTTCTCCAAAGGTAGGGGCAGTCAGTGTTTCTGCTAGCCGCAATAGGCTTTTACTCTTAGACGATAATTATTGAAATTATGCATTCCGT
>MEPU01000002.1 GCA_001771815.1 Bdellovibrionales bacterium RIFCSPHIGHO2_01_FULL_40_29
AAATCATCGCGTGGCAGGTGCCGTGTGTGAACGGAATGCGGATAGGGATCAGTTTTTTCCGTGTCTGGAAGGCCCACTCATGTGGGGTAGTTTCTAAAAATTAATTCCGATGATTGTTGAAAAATCAAAGATATCCCCATCCAGAGTCGGGCTAACAGGGCTTTGAGAAGGACCACCAACGCCCCCAGAGCCTTCTTCAATAAAACGCTTATTCTCGTCAGGGAACTGAACAAAATGATACGAGCCCTGAATACCCAAATAAGCCCGACGACGCAGCAAAGGAATCTCTAATCCCAGGCCACCTTTAAATCCCGCGACATTATCAGGATTGACTGCCAATTGATTAGTTAAACTATACGTTCTTTTATAATAACCGACTCCAGCAATCACGTAGGGATTAAGATCGGCTAATCCTTTTGTGACGTTCTCCGTGTTGAAATAGTATTTCACATTCAAATCAATTGTTTGGATATTCACATTCCCGGTGTAGGTCTGAGTTAAACTGTCAAATTGAACATTGTGGTCACCCATTGAAAATCCCAATGATGTGGCCAGTTGTAAATCAAAAAAATAACTGAATTGAAAGCCATAGGCTAAATTAGGGGTGTAGGCTTGCGCAAAACCTCCGCTGGTGAATCCCCGGTAACCAAGTTGAAGTCCCAATGTTAAAAAGCGACCGTTCTTAAAGAAATTAATATCCGCTTCTTCTTCGGCGTCTTGTTCGAATTCGTTGTAATCAGAAAAAGGATCAAAGGCTTCATCCACTTCGGTGGACTGTGCAAAGCCTATTTGCGGACAGAATAAGCTGATCAATAGAGCTGCAGCAGCAACATTTTTTTTGCATAGAATATTCACTTCTTTATTCTGAATCGATCTCGGAATCGGGACTACTAAATAGTAACGAGGCCCATCTTTAGTCCTGAAGCGTTAATTTGAAACTTTCTTGTCGCCATTGGGCTGAAACTGGTAATTTTAAATCAATCTGAGGAGAACGTTTTGATCGACTACAAAAAAGCTGGTGTCGACATTCAAGCTGGTGACCAACTCGTATCTTGGTTGCAGGACACATCAACTTCAGAATCAACTATTGCCCCATTGCAAAAATTCACGTCGGATGTTCCAGATTATAAAAAACGAGTGGTTTCAGGTATTGGTGGTTTTGCGGCTCTATTTGATGGTCGTTTTTCAACAATGAAAAAACCTCTTCTTGTTTCATGTACGGATGGCGTTGGAACAAAGGTTAAAGTCGCCTCTCACTTTAATGATTTTTCTCGAGTGGGCCAAGATTTAGTCGCCATGTGCGTGAATGATTTAATATGCACAGGTGGAACTCCACTATTTTTTCTGGATTATTATGCATCGGGGAAACTCGATTTGGATTCAGCCCAGGCTTTTCTTAAAGGGGTACGAGCTGCTTGTAGCCAGTCTCATCTTGTTTTGATTGGTGGAGAAACAGCAGAAATGCCAGGAGTTTACCAAGATAAAGATTTTGATTGTGCTGGATTTTCCGTGGGCGTGGTCGATGAAGAAAAAATGTGGGGCGCCCACAAAGTCAAAGTTGGCGATGGAGTTTTGGGGTTAGCAAGTTCTGGTTATCACAGCAATGGTTATTCGCTGATTCGAAAAGCTTTTGAAAATGAATTTGAAAAGTTCAAAGACTGGTTGATGGAGCCGACAGCTCTTTATGTCGAGGCTCTTTTGGCTGCAAAAGAAAAATTCGAGATTCATGCTGCCGCCCATATCACAGGTGGTGGTGTTGAAAATATACCTCGAGTACTGCCTTCAAATTTAAAAGTTCGTTTAAAGCGATGGCCATTTCCGGATTGCTTCCTAGAAGTTCAAAAGCGGACGGGTTTGACGGATATACAAATGCTTGAAACATTGAATTGTGGAATAGGAATGACGTTAATTATGCCACAATCAGAAATGCAGTCAGCATCAACATTTATCGAATCATTAGGAATAAAAACACAAAATCTTGGGGTTGTTGAGCCTCGTACTGATCAGGAGAGCCAAGTTGCTTGGGACTAGAAAACCGAAAAACAGTGCGGTTTTCATTTCTGGCGGAGGCTCGACTCTTCAAGCATTATTAGAACATCAGATGTCATCATCGATACGGCTCGTCGTTTCAAATCGTAAAAAAGCTGCGGGATTATTGAAAGCAAAACGCTTTGGATGTCAGACATTTTATTTTGGTAAAGAGCAAAGCTATAGTGATCTCTCACAGAAACTAACCTCGATGAAAATTGAGGCCATTTTTCTAGCTGGATTTATGAAAATTTTGCCAGAAGACTTTGTGGCGGATTGGGAGGGAAAGATTTTTAATATCCACCCGAGTTTACTTCCAGAATTTCCAGGTTTAAATAGTTTCGAGAGAAGCTTTCAATCTGGCTCCAGAGTTGGAGCGACAATACACGCCGTTAATCACAAGATGGATGAAGGTCAAATTTTTTTACAAAAAGAAGTCCCTCTGTTGAAAATAGTCCAGAATAAAAAAAGAGATCACTCTGTTCAGATGGCAGAAATAGCTTTGCGACAAACAGAGCAACACTTGCTTCGCGAGTTTTCAATACGGAAATGGATTTAGTTAAATGAAAATTGCTTTTTTAGGATATGATTTGAGTGCAACCCAAACGGCAGAGAAGCTAACAGACGCCGGACATAACGTTGCTTTTTTTCTGAAGAAATCACAACAGCAGATTCAGTTTGAGCCATTTCACTCTATTCCAGTATTTTGTGATCGTCTTATGATACCGGGAGAAAATCATCTTAGAACTGAGACTCATCAAGATCTTTTACGTAAAATTAAAGTGTCTTACAGTGAAATTCAGAACCGATTGAGTTATAAATCTGGCCATGGAACTGCCTCTATTCGCAAGTGCGAAGCGAATGCTTTCGTACAGTCATTAGATAGTATTAAAGATATCCAATTTGATTCTAAGGTAAAAAAGCATTTGATTGAAATTGATAAACAAGGGATTGAGTCTTTCGATTATGTACTGACAGAATCTCATTTTTTGTTGAAGCAAGATTTGGATTTGAAAAAAATAAATATCTTTAAGAAAACAAAAAATTCAAGTTACATATGGTGTTCTCTGCGCTTTGAGTATGAATTCTTGAAGCCCTTAAGGTCATTGCAATCTATGAAATCATTTTGGATTGTGCTAGATTCAGATCGAGAAACCCTAATCGACAATTGGTTTTACTGTCGATTAACTGAAAAACAAATTGAATTTTGGACCTATCAGCCAGAATCCCAATCTCATAATCCTGAGTTTCAGAATTTTTATATCGAGCGCATTCGACAAGCTCTAGCTGAAAAGTTGCCATTTCTTCATCTGAATCAATTTTTGGATTCAGATGTCTGTACCATTTCGTATGAGGGATGGAATAGGAATCAGACCTCCACCCTTATTCTTGGGAACTGTTCTTGCGTACCTCATATGGGATTTTGGGCTCAAGAAGAGGTTGATCACTATTTCGAGAATCATATCTTCAAAACATTTCGCAAGTTAAAATCAAATCCAGAGGCCACACTATGATTGAAAGATACAGCACCGTAGAGATGACAGATTTATTTTCGATGAATGCTCGCTTTAATTTTATGAAGGATGTTGAAATTGTATGCGCTGAAGTTCAAGCTGATTTGGGTATTATCCCAAAATCAGCAGCAAAAAAAATAAAGCAAAAAGCAAAGTTTCAGGTCTTAAGAATAATGGAGATTGAAAAAGAAACTAAGCATGACGTGATTGCTTTTGTTACAAACCTTGCTGAAAATGTTGGCCCCGAAGGGCGATTTATTCATTTTGGATTAACCAGTTCAGATGTTTTGGATACGGCAATGAGCCTGCAGATAAACCAAGGATTAGATATTCTTTTAAAAGAAGTTTCAAATTTAGAAAAAACTCTTTTGAATATGAGCATAAAGTATAAGAATACAATCTGCGCGGGTCGTACCCACGGCATCTATGCAGAAGTTACAACTTTTGGATTTAAATTAGCTGGTTTTTTAAAAGAACTGCAGAGAAATAAAGAAAAAATTCGAAGGGCTCAGGAAAATATAAAAATTTGTAAACTCAGTGGAGCTGTTGGAACGTTGTCAGCTCTGCCATTGGAGTTTGAAGTCAAGGTAGCAAAGAAGCTGGGTTTCATCGTTGAACCATTTGCCACTCAGGTTATTCCTCGTGATCGTCATGCTGAGGTTATTCTGTCTCTGACTTTTTTATTCACAGGGCTGGATCGCTTAGCCATTGAACTCCGTCATTTGCAAAGAAGTGAAGTGGGAGAAGTTGTTGAAGGATTCCAAAAAGGGCAAAAGGGCTCTTCGGCGATGCCGCATAAGAAAAACCCCATCAGTGCCGAGAATATTTCTGGTTTAGCACGTCTGATGAAGGGATATGCGCAATCGGCTTTGGATAATATTTCTCTTTGGCATGAGCGTGATATCAGTCACTCTTCTGTCGAAAGAGTTATATTTCCGGACGCCTTTCAGTTGGCCCACTATGGGGTGCAACGCATGAATCAATTATTGCAAGGTCTTTATGTGAATACGGATAAGATGTTGGAAAATACTCATCAACTAGGTGGTGTTTTGTATTCCTCGCACTTACTTTTGCATTTAGTTGAATATCAAAATCTAAGTCGTGAAGAAGCCTATAAAATAGTTCAATCGGCGGCCCATAGCTTAAAGCCTGGTGAGCATTTGCAGTCAGTTCTAGCTAAGAATAAATTATTCGATAAAAAATCCTTACAACAGATTTTTTCCGGAGAGAAACATTTAAAATCAATTGAAGCGCGTTTTAAAACATATTTAAAATAAAGGGATGGTTTGATGATGAGCCAAAAGCTGATCTATGAAGGTAAAGCTAAAAAAATTTTTGAAACAGAACATGCGAATGAATTGATGATGGAGTTTAAGGACAGCTTGACTGCCTTTAATGCCCAAAAGAAAGGGCAATTTCAGGGCAAGGGAAAGTTGAATTGTTTGATTTCAACTCATATCTTTAAAGTTCTTTCAGCAAATGGGATTTCTCATCACTGGATAAAAACTGAGAATGATAATCAGATGATCGTTCAAAAAACACAAATCATTCCGCTTGAAGTTGTCGTGAGAAATGTTTTAGCAGGATCGTTAGCTAAAAAAGTGGGACGAGAAGAAGGTCAGAGACTATCTTGTCCGTTGGTGGAATTTTATTATAAGGACGATGCCTTGAACGATCCATTTGTAAGTGAACCTCAGATCATTGAATTTAAATGGGCCACAGAAACACAGCTTGAAAAAATGAAAAAGATGGCATTAGAAATCAATCAGATTTTGGTGCCTCATTTTATAAAGGCAGGATTAGACATCATTGATTTTAAAGTTGAGTTTGGAATAAATAGTAGTCGAGAAATTATTTTAGCCGATGAAATTTCTCCGGACTGTATGAGGTTGTGGGACGTTAAAACAAAAGAAAAATTTGATAAAGATCGATTTCGCCGTGACCTTGGAAATGTTGAAGAAGCTTATCAAAGTGTCTATGAACGATTGGAAGGGATTTTATGATAACAATTGGAATTAAAATTATGCCTCGAGATGTTATTTTGGATTCTCAGGGGCGAGCAATTGAAAGTTCAATGAAATCCAATGGATTTCAAGTTCAGTCTTTGCGTGCGGGAAAATATATTGAAATGACTTTGCCAGCAGCAAGTCATGATTTGGCAAAAGCTGAAGTGGAGCGGATGCTTCACGAGGGTGGCCTTTTTAATCCGCTCATTGAAAAATACGATATTTACTTCAACTAAAGGATTTATAGCATGTCTCTGAATGTTGGAATTCCCCGTTTCTTAGGCACGAACTGTGACGAAGATGTTAAACGATGGATTGAATCTAAGGGCTTTCGCGCAACTTATTTATGGTATGAAGATCGTTTTGAATCCAAGGATTTTGATTGGATAGTCATTCCAGGTGGATTTAGTCATGGTGATTATTTAAGGTGTGGGGCTTTGGCCGCAAGAACTCCAGTTATGAAATCAGTGCAAGAGTTTGCTAGTAAAGGTAAGCCCATCTTGGGAATTTGTAATGGCTTTCAAATTCTCTGCGAAGCTCAACTTTTACCAGGAGTCCTTTTGCAGAATAAGAATTTAAGATTTATTGATCAATGGCAGACTTTGACAGTACAAAATGCCGACAATCCATTTTCAAAAATGATGACGACTCAACAGCACATCAGATTGCCGATTGCTCATGGCGATGGACAGTATTATGCGGATAGTGAAACGCTTCAAAAAATTAACAACAATGGTCAGATTTGGCTAACATACGATGAAAACCCGAACGGATCTGCTTTGAATATTGCGGGAGTCACAAATGAGAAAAAGAATGTCTGTGCTTTGATGCCGCATCCAGAGCGGGCTCAATTTGAATGGATGGGTTCCAGTGATGGGGAGTTGTTTTTATGAGTTCTGATTTGTCTCAAAATTTAAAAATCTATCGACTTTCGATGGAAGAATACGAAAAAATGAAAACACTCCTTGGGCATGAGCCCAATGTGATTGAGTGGTGTCTGTTCTCAGCACTATGGAGTGAACATTGCAGTTATAAATCTTCGAAGAATCACTTGCGAAAGTTTTCATTTCGAAATTCAAACACGCCAGATATGGATGGCGAGAATGCCGGTGTCGTTGATCTTGGATATGGTGAAAAGATTGCTTTTAAAATGGAAAGTCATAATCACCCCAGTTTTATTGAACCCGTTCAGGGAGCAGCCACAGGAGTTGGTGGGATTTTGCGTGATATTTTCACCATGGGAGCCAGACCAATAATGTCGGCCAATTATCTGTGTTTCGGAGACATTGAAGCTCCGCGCATGAAGCATTTGATGAAAGGTGTTGTTAAAGGCATTTCTTCATATGGAAATTGTGTCGGTGTTCCAACTGTCACTGGGCAAACAAATTTTCATCCTTTGTATAATAAAAATATTTTGGTGAATGCCCTAAGTGTTGGCTATTTTGGACCCGAGCAGAGAATGGCATTATCCAATGCCTCAGGTTCAGGAAATCTTGTGGTCTATGTTGGAGCAAAAACAGGCCGTGATGGTGTGCATGGGGCTTCGATGGCTTCAGCTTCTTTTGATGATGATTCAGAATCCAAAAAGCCAAACGTTCAAATTGGTGATCCGTTTTATGAAAAGCTATTGATCGAGGCCTGCCTAGAAGTCCTAGAGAAAAATTTAGTCGTTGCCATGCAAGATATGGGGGCTGCCGGTTTAACAAGTTCTAGTTTCGAGATGTCTTCAAAAGGACAAGTGGGCTTTATTTTGGATCTTAAGAAAGTTCCACTGCGGGATTCTTCAATGACTCCGGAAGATATTTTATTATCCGAAAGTCAGGAGCGTATGCTTTTGATTTGCAAACCAGAGAAACTTTCTGAACTTCAAGAAACGTTTAAAAAGTGGAGCTTGGATTCTGCCGTACTCGGAGAAGTTCAATCTGATCGCAAGGTCAAGTTGATGTGGGGTGAGGAAGTTCTAACAAATATTGATCCTGATCTTATTGTGGAAGAAGCTCCGCGGTACGACAGACCTTATCAACCATGGAATTCACTTCAAAAAACTCAAGCCTTGCAAGCTCCAGAAAAAATAAACTTTCAAAGTCTGATCGAGAAGGCCTTTAAAACATCAAAGCTGAATCGATTCCAATGGATTTACAATCAGTATGATCAACGTGTCGGGGCGCGAACAGCAACAGCTTGTGAAAGTGCGGTGGCGCATGCCCGTCTGGATCATTCGGGTCGTGGTCTTGCTCTAGCAGTAGGTTGTCGAACTGATTTGATGGTTATGGACGCACAAATTGGAGCTTTTGATGCTGTTTACTATCCAGCTTTTCAAATGGCACTTAAGGGTTCTGTAGCACTTTCAATTACCGACTGTTTGAATTTTGGAAATCCACAGAAACCAGAAATAATGAGTCAATTTGTAGCTAGTGTTGAGGCCATTGCCTCGGCGAGTGTGCAGCTGAATGCGCCTGTGATTAGCGGAAATGTCAGTTTTTATAATGAAACTCTGGATGAAAATATTCCGCCAACACCAGCCATTGGTATGGTGGGAATGCGGGATTCTGTCGAAGATATTTTACCCGATTATTTTCAGGCTCCGATGGAATATATAGTGCGTGTGAAGATGGATTGGTTGCAGAGCTATACGTGGTTAAATTCATTGGAGCAAAAGGTTTCTCAATTTACTGAGAATACTCATGCCGATATTGCTGGGTTTATAAAGCAATGCCAAGCCTTGGATCAGAAAAGACAGGCGGAATTGATTCCTATCACTTCAATAAAGGCGATAGGTCTCGGTGGTTTAGCTGTTACATGTTTGAAAATGGTTCAAGGAAACGTGGGATTTGATTTGAGTTTTGACACAAGTTTGATACCAGAGTCTGAATTATTTCGAGATGAGTTGTATAGTTTTATAGTGACGACAACAGATTTAGATTTAACGATTTCTTTCTTAAAGAAGCACTTTAAGAATTTTCCAGTAGATATCCGAAAAGTTGGTGAAACAGTGACCGAGAAAATACACATTTCAAAAAAAATCATTCTGGATTTTAAGACCACAAAATCACAGTTTGAAAAAGGGCTTTAATGAAAAATTCGTGGAAAGACGAGTGCGGAGTTTTTGGAATTTGGAATCATCCAGAGGCCGCGCGATTAACATACCTTGGTCTGTATGCGCTTCAGCATCGCGGACAAGAATCTGCAGGAATTGTTTCACTTGAAATGACGGAGGCTGCTGGATCGAAACCAGTACATCATATTTACAAGAGTTTAGGCTTAGTTGCGGATGTGTTTAAAGAAACTCATTTAAATCAACTTCGTGGGTTGTCAGCGATTGGGCATGTGCGCTATTCGACTACAGGTGGAAATTTATTGTCAAATGTTCAGCCTCTCACGTCGAATCTGCTTTCGGGTCCAGTCGCTATTGCTCACAATGGAAATATTGTGAATAGCGCTGTTTTGCGTGAGGCGTTGCAGCGTGATGGATCCATATTTCAAGGAACGAATGATACTGAGGCTGTCTTGCATCTTTTGGCTAAGAATCCATCAACTCATTTGCGATCAGCGTTGAAAGAAAGTTTACAGTGTTTAGAGGGGGCATATAGTTTTGTTATACTAGCTCACGATCGATTGATTGCGGCGCGCGATCCGTTGGGATTTCGTCCGTTGGTTTTGGGTCGTATCGAGAATAGTTCGAGTTTAAGTTATGTTGTTGCTAGTGAAACATGTGCTTTGGATCTCATCGGAGCCGAGTTTGTCAGAGAAATTGAGCCCGGAGAAATTTTAGAAATTAGCTCTAAAGAAATGGTTTCAGAGCGCATTCCAACTGCTGCAAAGTCAAATTCTGTTTCTGTACGAAAATCAGCGCAATGTGTATTTGAACATGTCTATTTTTCGAGACCAGACAGTGTTGTTTTTGGCCGCTCTGTTTATAATTCGAGAAAACGTTTCGGTCATCAGTTGGCTCAAGAATCACAGGTTGAGGCTGATGTGGTCATTCCGGTTCCAGATAGTGGTGTGCCATCAGCATTAGGGTATTCGCAGACCAGTGGAATACCCTTCGAGTTTGGTTTGATTCGCAATCATTATGTGGGACGCACGTTTATTCAACCAGGGCAGGGTGTTCGGGATGTGGGAGTTAAGATTAAGCTCAATCCCCAGCCAGGAATTTTAAAAGGAAAAAGAATCATCGTGATTGATGATTCTTTAGTGAGAGGAACCACCAGTCAAAAAATCATTCAAATGTTACGCGCTGCTGGTGCCAAAGAAGTGCACTTGCGAATTGCATCACCGCCGACGGTAGGGCCATGTTATTACGGAGTTGATACACCACAAAAAAGTGAACTGATCGCATCGATGCAGAGTGTAGAGGATATTCGTCAATTTATAGGTGCAGATACGCTGGCATACCTCAGTGAAAAAGGAATGTGGAAGGCGATGGAGGGTGGTCCTGAAACTTTCTGTGCAGCTTGTTTTAACGGTGATTATCCGACAAGCTTAAAGGGTGTTGAAATCAAAAAAACAGTTGAAAAAAATATCTAAATTAAAACCTGGCGATTTGATTGATGTCATTGCGCCAGGATCAGCAACAGAGCCCGAAACTTTAAAGAAATCAGTCGGAGCTTTAGAGTCCATGGGATTTCGTGTTCGTGTTTCAAAAGATATTCTGAAGCCTGACTTATTCTTGTCCAACTCGGATCAGTATCGTTTTCATGATTTAAAGCGTGCACTTTTGGCGAAAGATTCTCAGGCAATTTGGTGTTTGCGCGGTGGCTACGGATCAATGAGATTGCTGCCGGCATTAAATAAGCTTAAAAAACCAAATCATAAAAAACTTTTGATCGGATTGAGTGATATTTCCTCTTTGCATTTATTTTTGAATCAAAAATGGAACTGGCCGACTTTACATGGTCCGCTTGTTGATCGATTGGGTTTAGGTTTGCTTTCGATTGAGAATCAAGCTGAAGTCCGCAAAGTTCTTTATGGAGAGATCGCAGAGGTTGTCTTTGATCGACTCACTCCATTAACTGCTGCCGCTCGGAAAGTAAAAAAACTTGAAGGGTCCGTTATTGGCGGAAATCTCATGGTGATCACATCAAGCTTAGGAACACCAAATCAGGTTCGAGGAGATGGTAAAATTCTGTTCTTTGAAGAAATGAGCGAGCGAGGTTATCGAATAGATCGTTGTCTTCAACAAATGAAACAAGCTGGAGTTTTTCGCAAAGTGAAGGCGGTTGTTCTTGGTGATTTTATCAAATGCGAGGAGCCTAATGGCATTGATTTGTCTTGGCAGACGCTGATTCAGTTTTTCGAAGAGCTTCATATCCCCTTGTTTAAAGGTATTGAAACAGGACATGCGCCTATTCAGAGGCCACTATTTTTGAACACTCCATCAAAAATTTCAAAGAGTGTAATTGATCAATCGCAATTTCAGATGGTAGTCTATTCTCCATATGAAATACTCAAGCCAAGAAAATAAACTCATTGAAAATATTCGGTCCAGTATCCCAGATGTCACACCGGGTGTTTCGGTCAGGGCTTATCACACGGGTCGGTTGGTTTGTGATATCAGTGTTGGGCAGACCTATCCGTACTATGATCTCTCGTCGCTGACAAAAGTGATTTTTACTCAGCAGGCCATGATGGAAGCTTTTGATAAAGGTCACTGGAATTTAAATTCGACTGTTGGGGATTTTTTGCCCGACTATCCGCATGCAATTAAAATCATTGAATTATTGACTCATATGTCAGGCCTAGAATGGTGGAAACCATTTTATCAGTCAGCTCCATTAGACAAAACATGGCAAGAGCGCCGTCAGTGGCTGTATGAAGAGTTGAAAAAATCAGAAATTAATAAAACTGGAAAAGCGATCTATTCGGATTTGGGAATTATGCTTGTTGGTTTTATTCTTGAGAAAATTCATCGCAAAAATATATATATCATTTGGTTAGAATTTAAAGAGCGATATTACTCCAATACAACATTGAGTTTTCATATCGATAACAAGACGGATATTCCCATTCAGCAATTTGCTCCGACAGAGGATTGCCCATGGCGAAAACGAATTATGCGTGCCGAAGTTCATGATGAAAATACGTGGGCGCTGGGTGGAATTTCCACTCATGCAGGATTATTTGGGAGCATTGAGGATGTTGCTGCTTTTGGTTTGAATGTGAGATCACAGTTGCAAGGAATAGCTCGTTATCAAGTGCGACAAAAAACAGCGCAACTTTTTGCCTCACGAGCCATTCCAGTAGAAGCCGGCGATTGGGCTCTGGGGTATATGATGCCTTCGGTGGATAGGGCCAGTTGTGGCCCTCATTTCTCGGTGTTGTCCATTGGCCATACGGGGTTTACGGGAACTTCTTTTTGGTATGATCCCAGACACGATCTGTTGGTATTGATTTTAAGCAATCGTGTTCATTATGGACGTGAAAATAAAGGTTTTGTGAAGCTACGACCCCAAATCCACAGTTGGATTTTTGAATCTCTGAAAAGGACAGTTTAATGGCTCAATCTCCTATTCAAAACTTAAAAGTTGGTTCTCATATTCATCTGATGGGAGTTTGCGGCACAGCAATGGCTTCGCTTGCGGGTCTATTGAAGGACCGTGGATTTAAAGTAACGGGCAGTGATTCCAACCCCTATCCTCCGATGTCCACTCAGTTGGAATCTTTGGGTATTATGATTCAAAAACCTTATCAGGCCGAGAATTTATTTCCAAAACCGGATTATGTTATCGTTGGAAACGTCATTTCAGCAAGCAATCCCGAAGCCCAAGAAATGATTCGGTTGGATCTGCCATTTTGTTCGTTGCCGCAAGCTATGGGAGAGCTCATTATTGCCGAGCGAAATTCTTTTGTCGTCGCAGGAACTCATGGAAAAACAACCACGACATCGCTTCTCAGTTGGGTGGCTGAAAAATGTGGTCAACAGCCCGGTTTTTTAATTGGTGGAATCCCAAAAAACTTCTCTAGAAGTTTTACTAATCCTAAAGCAAACACTTTTATTATTGAAGGTGACGAGTACGATACGGCCTATTTTGATAAAGTTCCAAAGTTTATTCATTACAAACCCAAGTTCGTCATTTTAACATCTGTCGAGTTTGATCATGCTGATATTTACAAAGACTTTGCAGCAGTTAAATCGGCATTTAAACGATTGGCCGAGCTGGTTCCAAGCAATGGATCTTTTATTTATTGGGGTGATGATAAAAATGTGTCTGAGATCGCTCAATTAGCGAAATCAAATATTTTTTCATATGGATTTTCGGCAGCATGTGACTATGGTGTCAAAGTTCTTGAACAAAAAGAAGGATTTACGTTGTTCGAAATCGCATTTCGTGGCGAAACATTAGGACAATTTCGAACAACTATGACAGGGAATTATAATATTTTAAATGCGACGGCAGTTATTGCGCAAGCGCATGTTCAACAGTGGGATTTGGGATCAGTGCAGCAGGCATTATCAACATTTACGGGAGTTAAGCGACGCCAAGAAATCTTAGGGGAGCCTAATGGGATTCTTATTATTGAGGATTTTGCTCATCATCCGACAGCAGTGAAAGAGACCATCAAAGGAATTCAATCACGTTATCAAGGCCGCAAGGTTTTTTCAGTTTTTGAACCACGATCAGCAACATCGCGAAGAAAAATATTTCAAAAAGATTATGTTGAAGCGTTTAGTTTTGCTGATGAGGCTATTATTGCTGAGGCCTTTGATCAGGGTAAAATCTCTGAAGACGATCGCTTCTCAGTGGCAGAATTGGTGGGGGATCTTAAGGCTTCTGGAAAAACAGCGAGCTATTTTAAAAAAGCGGATGAGATTGTGGCGTATTTAGTAAAAAATGCTCAAAAAGGTGATGTGATATTGATTATGAGTAATGGTGGTTTTGATGGCATTTATCAGAAGCTTCTTCAGGGCTTAGCTTAAAACAGAAGCATTTCCCTATAAGAGCAATGCATTATTTTGGGAATAACAACAGTATCCCATTGAAACCCGGTTTATTAAAAAATAAAACCATACGTTATGGCATCAGTATCTTCAAAAAAGTCCGGTGAAATGACTCCTTTAATGAAACAGTTTTGGGACATCAAAGCCTTTCATCATGATAAGATTTTGTTATTTCGAATGGGTGATTTTTTTGAAATGTTTTATGACGACGCTGTCAAAGCAGCCCCCATTATTGGGATTGCGCTCACTCAGAGAAATAAAAAATCCGAAGATTCAACTCCGATGTGTGGAGTGCCTCATCACTCGATTGCGGGCCCTATTAATAAACTTCTTGCTGCCGGATTAAAGATAGCCATTTGTGATCAAATTGAAGATCCAAAGTTAGCAAAAGGACTGGTTAAACGCGCGGTGACGCGAGTGTTGACTCCTGGAATGGTTTTTGACAGCGAGACTTTAGATCAAACCAAGGCCCATTATGTATGTGCTATTCATTTAGATACGATGAGTTTTATCGACACCACAACGGGTGAAGCTTTTTATTATGATGTGCGATTGATTCAAGAAAAATTACGCCTGATTGATATTTTACCAGTGGCTGAAATTGTCGTGACGGATGCAGGTGCTCTTTGGCTAAAAGACAGTCGATTGTCTGATAGATATTTAATTTCTGAACATGCTGTGAGTGTTTCAGATTCTCAAAGTTTGCTTTTGGATTATATCAAAAAGCTCAGTGTTTCTGATGTTGAGTTTATTTTGCAACCCTTCGAGAAACGTGAAATTCAGCATCGATTGGGGATTTCACAAACCACGCTTCGTCATTTGGAAGTTTTTTCAAATTATAAAGGTGGTGAGCAAGGGTCTCTTTTTAAAGCCATCGATCGCACAAAGACTTCGGCGGGATCGCGTATGTTGCGTCAGTGGTTGAGCTTTCCGCTTCGAAATACAGAGCAAATTCAAGCCCGCCAAGAAAAAATCACACTTTTCCGCGACAACATGATGGAGCTTAAAAAAGTTCGTGAGATACTTGTCGGGATGGGGGATATTGAGCGTCGGATGGGAAAGATTGCCCAACCTCAATGCCATGGACGAGATCTTCTTTCGTTAGCAAATTCTTTAAAAATTGGTCTTCAAGCTTTGAAATGGTGTGACAAATTTTTTACATTTGATCATGCGGATTCATTATCTGAAGTGGCTGAATTGGCCGATCAAATTGAGCGAACTATTGATGACGAAGCACCACTGACGGTGAAGCTTGGCCACGTTATTAAAAAAGGTTTTTCAAATGAATTGGACGAGCTGATTCATATCTCTACCAATGCTCATGCTTTAGTTGCTCAGTTGGAACAAAAAGAAAAAGAATCCACGGGAATTTCTTCGTTAAAAGTGCGCTATAATAATGTTTTTGGCTATTACATTGAAATTACAAATACACATAAAGATAAGGCTCCAGCGCACTATCATCGCAAACAAACGTTAGCTAACGCAGAACGATTTTACACAGATGAGTTGTTGGAACTAGAAAAGAAGGTTCTTTCTGCTCAAACCAAACGTTTTGAATTGGAGTTTGAGATCTACATGTCACTTCGTGTTCAAGTTTTGAATGCGGCGGAAGGCATTTTAAAATTAGCATCAATTTGTAACGAGATGGATGTTGTTTCTTCATTGGCATGGCTGAGTCTTGAAGAAAGTTACTGTCGACCTGTTTTTACCACTGATAAAAAGAAACTTCTTCTGCAGGATTCTCGACATGCTGTCGTTGAACAATTTATTCGAGGTCAATTTGTAGCCAATACGATTTCAATGGACCATCAAGATTGTTTTTTGATCACCGGTCCCAATATGGCAGGTAAATCAACATTGATGCGTCAAGTGGCGCTAACAGTTATATTGGCGCAAATGGGGTCTTATGTTCCAGCCACGCATGCTGAGCTGCCGCTCTATGATGCGATCTACACGCGTATTGGCGCCAGTGATCAGCTCTCAGAGGGCCTTTCCACATTTATGGTTGAAATGACCGAGACCGCCCAATTATTAAATGCGGCGACTGAGAACAGTTTACTGATATTGGACGAAATCGGACGAGGAACGGCGACTTTTGATGGACTTTGTTTGGCTCAGGCGATTTTAGAATATATTTTATCACACTTAAAAACTCATGTTTTCTTTGCGACTCACTATCACGAGTTGACAGTTTTGGATCAGAAGTTTCCACAAATTAAAAATAAATACATGCAAGTGCTCTCAAAAGAAAATGGCCAGATTGAATTTTTACATATTCTAACCAGCGGTGCCGTTGGTCAGAGCTATGGTGTTCAAGTGGCTGAGCTTGCAGGATTGCCTCGTGAAATTATACAAAGGGCTACATCGCTTCTGAAAACTTTTGAAACACCTGAAGTCAATAAAGTGGTGAGTAAAAAAACTTCAACAAATCAGATGTCTTTGTTTGAGGCTGTGAAAGTGGAATTGGATCCTGAAAAGCAACAACTTATAAATGAACTCAAAACATTTTCCGTATTGAAAACATCACCGCTTGAGGCTTTGAATCAAATCGCAAAGTGGCAAGAAAAATTAATTTGAGCTCAGAGCGGATTTTTTGGTTTAAATTCTATTTTTGATTTTGAGGTGTTGTCGGTGGTTTTGTTGCGGCACCGGCTTGACTACCCTTGTGTTCACGCCAGTTGTACTCAGAGCTTCTGACTAAACGATTGTTCCAGTCATCCCATTGTTTTTTAGGAAGTTTATGGGAAACCTGACCTTTGTCGTCAAAGATTTCGGGTTCGCGGCCACCAATAAAATTTGCTAGTTTTTTTAAAATACTCATGTCCCAACAGTAACTACATTTTTGGATTTGCGCAAATGTCTATAATATCTAAACCACGTTCTTCGCCGGGGTATTTTCCGCCGGTTAAACGTTGATAGCATTCTTTAGCGGCTAATTTAAAAGCAAGATCTTTAGTGGGGGCTGTTTTTTTAAGTTCAAAAGATTGCTTTCCGGATTGAAAGACAAACTTAAAATCTTTGATTGAGTTCGACTGTGCGGCATTTGCAGATAAGCCAGCAAGCATCAGGATAGTCATAAGTGTTGTTTTCATAAAGCCTCCTTTTAAGGTCATACAATAACTTTGCAAAAAACGGTGCCAATGAAGGGTGGTTTGTCTCTTGTTGAGGCAATATAACTATATGATAATACTGATGAATATTATTCTTCTGTAATATCATATTGAGACTGACAAAAATGGGTAGTCAGTTAATATAAGATAAAGCTAGAGAAATTGACGCAATGTGCTATATTGTTTCATATCAAGACACTGGAGTCCTCTATGCATTTACTGACCTCGATCATAGTTATATTAGCTATCAGCGCGTTCTCTACCGTTGCCTTTTCTGCTGAAAAAAAAGTTCTATTGATTAGTGATATTGACGACACTATCAAGGCCTCGCATGTGCTTAATAGCAAAGCTGTTGTTTCGCGTTTTGCCAATCTGACCATCCGATTTAGTGGTATGGCGCAACTGTACCAATTGATTCAGAATCAAAATCCTCAAAAAACGCGGCTTGTTTATCTTTCAAATGCTCCCGTAGAAGTTTCTATTTTTCATCAATCCTTCCTGAGTCAGAATAATTTTCCACCAGGAAAGGTCCTCTTAAGGGAAAGTATTTTTGATGAAAATCATAAAATCAATGCGATTAAAAAACTGGTTATCCAAGAAAAACCAGATGTTGTTATTATGATTGGTGATAACGGTGAGCGAGACGTAGAAATTTATCATGAGGCCCAACGATTTTTTCAAAAAAGCTCTATTCAAATGGTTAGTTTTATTCACCAAGTTTACACAACAAAAATTGGCTTTTTTGGTGATCTTTTGGGAATTGCTGAACGAGGTAAAAAACTTTTAAATGGTCAAATCGGTTTCGTCACTCCTGTGGAGATCTCGTTGGAATTGAACCGATTGGGTTTATTAAGCCAACAAAGTGCGGATTGGATGATCCAAAATGTGGGAACTTATATTTCAGAAGAAAGTATTTTTGATTGGGATACAATTGGGAACATAACTTTTCCCTCGTATAAGACATGCGATGATTTTGTATGGAAGTGGCAGATTACAAAAGAATTATCACCTTTGATTGATAAAATTAATTCTGCATGCAGATAAAAAGCATTATTCCAGCACTTTATAACAATCTTCTTTCGACAAAGGTGTTGAATTTAAGTGCTGTTGAAACCAAAGCCACGTGTCAGAATTGTCTGAGGTCTCGTGATAAGCGCTTCGCCTATACTTACAAATCCAATTTAAAATGTTGTACATTTCATCCTTATCTTCCCAATTTTGCAGTGGGTGCATTGCTATCAACAAAGGAAAAAACAGTCGGTATAGAAAAGCTTGAATCCAAGATTTTATCTCGTGAGTTTGCCTTACCCATTGGAGTGATG
Organism: Bdellovibrionales bacterium RIFCSPHIGHO2_01_FULL_40_29; assembly: GCA_001771815.1. Taxonomy (GTDB): domain Bacteria; phylum Bdellovibrionota; class Bdellovibrionia; order Bdellovibrionales; family Bdellovibrionaceae; genus Pseudobdellovibrio. The sequence continues at coordinate 17,920 of MEPU01000002.1, forward strand.
GCTCCATATGATTATCAACTGGCTTTTCTATCTAAGAATGAGGAAGACTTTGGAAATAGAGCTGATTTACTCTGTCCTTATTTTAGCGCCGAGCAGAATCAGTGTTCCATTTGGGAGTATCGCGGAGTGGTCTGTACGTCATTTTACTGTCGAAGTGATTACGGGCAAGATGGACAAAAATTTTGGGCCGTAATGAGTGATTTTTTAAGCTACGTTGAAATGGCTTTGGCTGAAGAGTGTCTTGTGCAGCTTGATTTTTCACCTCGAGATCTTTCGGATCAATTGATGTATTTGAATAAAAGAGATTTTTCTTTGTCAGAACAAACTCAGCATCAACTCGACGAGGTTACGGATCGTAAATTATGGAATGGATATGACAGCAAAATAGAATTCTATCAAAAATGTTTTGCAATCGTTCAAAAATTAGATAGAAATCAATTTAAAGAAATTTTAGGCGAGCAAGGCCTAGAGTTGGAAAGCGAAGTTGTCGATTATGGCCATCGCAGATAAAATTGAAGCCTTAAAATCTCAGTTCGATAAGTGTGTCACGTGGGATGCGAAGTACGAAAAAATCATTGAATTGGGTAAAAAGTGGCCGGGTTTGGACGATCAGTTTAAAACTGAAGATCTTAAAATCAAAGGATGTCAGTCACAGGTTTGGCTTAAGGCGGAAATGGGACCCAATAAGACGATTCTTTTCAGTGGTGATAGCGATGCTTTATTAGTGCGTGGTCTTGTGGCATTGATTGTAACTGTTTATTCTGGCGAAACGCCCCAAGATATTCTGAATACAGATGTTGTTTTTTTGAAAGATATGGGGTTCGACACAGGACTAAGTCCAAGTCGTTCGAACGGTCTTTTTTCGATGGTTAAACAAATTAAATACTACGCAACTGCATTTCAGTATTTACTTTCAAAATAAGTTCGACTTAAAATAAATGGTGCTTCATCTCAGTTTAGTGATTCTTATTATTTCTGCGACTCTATTGGCTTCTGAATCTGAAGCTCGCATTCGCATGCGTAAGATTAAAGACACTCCAAAAACATGCACGGTGATGAAAGAGGATCCCCTATTAAGTCGCCCAGCAAAACCTGTTTGGTCCACGGAACGGCACAGCGTCGTGATTTCGAATCAAGTGACACTAGTTAATGATTTGGGAGTCAAGGTGTGCTCGTGGAACAAAGATTTGTTTACTGAAGTTGCGGATGTGAATACTTTTCGCTTTTATATTGATGAGTACAAAGAAGTTATTTACCCCCATGTGGATCAAAAAGAACGTGGCTTTGTGATGTTTCAAGCGGAATTTAAAGATTGCGTTCTTGGTAAGAAAGCAACAACAGTTCGGGCCGAATTTCCAGTTTGCAAAAAACCTAAAAAGAAAAAAAAGACTTCAAAGAAAAGAACAAATAAAGTTATCAAGAAAAAGAAAGCGACCACGAAGTAGTGAAGGGATTTACGATGAAATTTATTTGTATTAAAATTTTTTTAGTGACCCAGCTTTTGATGTTATCCGTTTTTGGACAAGAAGGAGCACCAGGTATGAATTGGAAAAAACCGACTGATTCCGAATTGAAATCAAAATTAACTCAGATCCAGTACGAAGTGACACAAAAGGACGGGACAGAAAAACCTTTCAAGAATGAATACTGGAACAACCATGACGAGGGCATTTATGTGGATGTGGTTTCTGGTGAGCCCTTATTTAGTTCACTGGACAAGTACGAGTCTGGGACGGGGTGGCCCAGTTTTACAAAGCCATTAAAGGATGACTTTGTAAAACTCAAGCAAGATCGTCGTTTATTTTCCACGCGAACTGAAGTTCGAAGTCAAAAAGCCGATTCACATTTAGGTCATGTTTTTGATGATGGGCCTAAGCCAACAGGTAAACGCTATTGTATGAATTCGGCAGCGCTTCGATTCATTGCAGTCAAAGACATGGAAAAACAAGGTTATGGTGATTTTCTCAAATTGTTTGAAGGTAAAAAAAAAAGTTTGACCGAGTAGTTTTTTCTGGTGGTTGCTTTTGGTGCATGGAGAAACCATTTGAAGAGCTTGTCGGAGTTCTAGCGGTTACATCTGGATACACTGGAGGGCACGTCGAAAATCCATCGTATGAACAGGTTTCCAGTGGCGCAACGGGGCATATTGAATCGGTTGAAGTGGTTTATGATTCTTCTCAGATTTCACTTGAAAAAATATTAGAAGTTTATTGGATTAATATAGATCCATTTGATGGCAACGGTCAATTTTGCGATAAAGGATATCAGTATACAAGTGCTCTGTTTTATTCCACTGATGCTGAGAAGGAATTGTTCCAAAAAAGTTGGGCTCAAGCTCAGAGAAAGTTAAAAATTTCTGGAACATTAAAGACAAATATTTTGCCGGCGAAAACTTTTTTTAAAGCCGAGGATTACCATCAGGATTATTACAAGAAAAATCCTATTCGTTATCGGTATTATCGTTCGGGTTGTGGACGAGATAAACGTTTACAGCAGGTGTGGAATAGGTGAGTTTACAAAAAATAAAATCTGCACTGGCTATAGATTTTGGAACGAGCCATTCACTTGTTGGTGCTGTGATTGATGGGAAATCAACAGAGGCTATTCCAATTGATGCAACAGCACCAGATCCTACATTGATGCGAACATTGCTTTATTTTCCACATCAGGATTCTTGTTTTTATGGAAGTCAGGCTCTTTCGCAGTACATAGATCAAGATATGGAGGGACGATTATTTCGATCGTTTAAATCCCACTTGGCTAATCCCAACTATTTGGGAAGTGTTGTGGGGAATCGCATACTGAGTTTGGAAAATATGGTGGGGACATTCTTGCTTGAGCTTAAAAAAAGAGCTGAGAATTACCTTCAAGTTTCTATAGATCATGCTGTTATTGGTCGACCTGCACGTTACTCGATGGACTCAGTTCATGAAGAGATCGCAATAGTTCGCATGCAAAAGGCAGCACATTTTGCAGGGTTTCGTGATGTCCAGTTTATTCCCGAACCCATTGCTGCAGCTTTTGATTATCGAAAAAAAATAAATACCGAAAAAATAATTTTGGTGGGAGATTTCGGTGGGGGAACATCTGATTTTACAGTGATGCGAATTCATCCAGAGCCGTTTAGTAAAAAAGATGTGTTAGCGGTAGATGGTTGCCCTCTTGCTGGAGATGCGCTGGATAGTATTTTTATGAGCCATCGATTGAATGAGTATTTTGGTGCTCAGTCAGTTTACCGATTACCCATGTCGAGTAATTTACTGACCATGCCACCTTCGATTATGCAGCGACTCAATCATCCAGCTCATTGCGTTCACTTAAAAGAAAAAGACACCTATGAATTTATTCGTGAAGTCCGCAAATGTGCTCTTCGCGATTCTGATAAAGACGCGATTGATCGATTGTGTTTATTGGTGGATGATCAACAGATATTTTCTTTTTTTGAAAAAATTGAGCACTTGAAAAAAACACTCTCATTGTCTCAAAATGCTGAATTCAGTTTTGATTATCCAGGATTAGAGATCTTGCAAGAATTTTCGCAAGCTCAGTTTGTGACTTGGTCTGAAAGTATTCAGAAACGCATCTTTCAATCTTTGGATGATTGTATGAAATCTGCAGGTGTCATACCTTCGCAAATAGACTTGGTCTGTTTGACAGGGGGGACGGCTCAAGTTCCATTTATTCGAAAGCAATTCGTAGAGCGATTCGGGTCTGGAAAATTACAAACGTCGTCTCAATTTCACTCGGTTTTATCAGGGCTGGTGGAGTCCGCATCGCTTTGGCATCAAGGTGTTCAATTTTGAAACATCTTTACTCTTAAGCTCTCTGAATCAATTGCCGATGAGTTAACGATGACGCCCACAACAAGTAAAACAGTTATCTGGATAATGATGATCATGATTGCCGGATTAACGTTGTTTTCATTTCAAAATTGTTCACCGTCGGTGATCATGGTGGGATCTGGAGCTCCTGTAAAAGCCAATCATTTATCAGAAATGCTTATCGAGTCCGAGAATGAAATTCAAGCGACAAAACAGGAACTCAATGCAGATGAATCCAGTTATCGGGCTTTTAAAGTGCACCGTGAGATGACTAGTGAAACGACTAGAGATGTTGCCGTTGAGACAACTCCTGAAGAAAATAACGCTCCTGAAGAAAAAAATGCTGCTGAGATTGCGCAAGCCCCTGTTGTGACGGAAGAGATACCAAAAGAGGCTGTGGCTGCGGCAGAAATACCCGTAACCCCCGTTGTCGTTGAACAAGAAGAAGTCCAAGTGAAACTTCGAGTGAAAAAAACTAAAAAGAAAAAAATAAATTAGAGTGTTGCATACACCTTATGGGTGTCATCCAGATCATCGACAGCATTTAAAAATTCTTCAACATCTTTTCGCTGAGAATCAGTTAATTCGGTGATGTTGGTTGCTTTGTATGAGAGTGATGCGGATGTGACTTTCCAGCCGCGCGCTTGAAGCGCTTTGTTGAGGGTGTCTAAATTTTCAAAAGCCGTTGTGAATTCATAAGTACCGTCTTCATTATTCTGAACATCATCAGCTCCGGCTTCGATAGCTTCCTCATCAATATCAAATGTTCCCACTTTAGAAGCTTCGACAGCACCAACTCGTGCAAACATCCAAGCCACACTGTTTGTTTCGCCAAGGTTGCCATCGTATTTTTTAAAGACACTTCGCATTTCAGGTGCGGTTCGATGTTTATTGTCCGTTTGACATTCGACGATAACTCCAACTCCATGAGGTCCATAGCCCTCGTAGGTGAGCTCTTCGATAATCTTCCCATCATCCAAAAGACCGGCGCCTTTTTTTATGGCTCTATCAATTGTATCATTGGGACAGGAAATAGCCTTTGCGGCATCTATGGCCATGCGAAGACGAGCGTTCATGTCGGGATTAGGGCCACCTAATTTTGATGCGACTTGAATCTCGCGAGCCACTTTCGTAAACATGGCCCCTTTTTTTTGTGCATTCTCTGATTTGCCAGCGGCTTTCCAACCTTTTCCCATAAGTGCTCCCTTGGTAGAAAAGATATAAAATATCCTAACAGGTCTTAGTTTGTCTAGGTCTGGGCGATGTGCTAGATTCACAAGGTTATGTGGGCTTTTAATGAATCTGATGTCTTTAAAAAAATCCTAAATATTCGGCACTGCTCGAATGATGTGTTTCAATTAAAAATGAAAGAACCAGTTCCTCTGATTCCAGCGCGTGATGTGAGTTTACTGGCGCCTAAGGAGCTGCCAGAGAAAAAGGGACTTTCATTTAAACAAGGACAAGCTCGGTTATTGCATGATCTGGCCAGTATTGAACTGCAAGCGATGGAACTTGGGCTTCGAACATTGGTCGAGTTTCCAGAGGCACCTCAAGAATTTCGCGAGCAACTTTGGGATATTATGCTTTCAGAAAGCGAACATTTAGAGATGTGTCTTCAAGAGATTGATGGACTCGGTTTTAAATGGGGTGATTGGCCGGTTCATTGTGCGCTTTGGTCTGCGACCAACGTGACTGATTCTTTATTAGATCGAGTTCTTATTGTGCATCGATTCCTAGAAGGAAGTGGATTAGATGCCGGAGAAACTATTTTGCGACGCCTGCAGGGGGTCGACGCTAAACCCATTCAAAAAGCAGCTCAAAAAATATTTTCCGATGAAATTGGGCATGTCGAGTTTGGTTCTAGGTGGTACCGATCGCTATGTTCTTTAGAAAAGATAGATCCCCATTTGGATTTTTCAGATCGCATGACAAAGTTGCGGTGGATTCTTCCAAAACGGGTCGAGAATATTGCCGTAGATCTTCGGAAACGGGCGGGATTTACAGATTCTGAAATTGAGCATTTACAAAAATTGCGACTTCAGTTTCTGGGGCAGTCCATAGATTAAATATCTTCGTCGGGATCCAGAAATCTCCAGCGCCCTTCAGGTAGTTTTCCAAGCATCAGCTTTCCTACACGCACTCGCTTTAATCCGGTAACACGCAGGCCTACTAATTCGCACATACGTCGAATTTGACGTTTCTTGCCTTGCTTCAAAATAAAACGAAGTTGGTCTTCATTGATCCAATCGACTTTGGCGGGTTTTAGCTTTTCGCCATCGAGTTCAAGTCCAAAATTTAATCGGGCTAAATCGTCTTTTGATAAAAACCCTTCAACACGAACAATATACTCTTTTTCAACGGTCGAATTTTCACCAATCAATTTTTTAGCAAGACGTCCATCCTGGGTGAAAATTAAAAGACCTTGTGAATCAATATCTAAACGACCGACAACGGCTAAATTCTTCATATCGCCATGTTGAAGGGTGCGTTTCTGATTTGAAAACTGAGTGCTGTCTTTAACCAATCGGATGGCAGGTTCGTATCCAGGCTCCGGTTGTCCCGAAACATATCCAATGGGTTTGTTCATTATAATGGTTACTAGATTATTCTGCTGTCGTAATGCGGGAGTATCCAAAGTGATCTTCACATCTGGAGTCACTTTAGTGCCTAGCTCTGTGATACGTTCTCCGTTAACAAAAACGTAACCTCTTTGAATATAGTCATCAGCTTCGCGGCGCGAACAAATACCGCGCTCAGACATCAGTTTCGAGAGTCGTAGCAATTCTTTAGAGTTAGACTGTGACATAATATTTTTCACTCCAGAGATTTTCCATTTCAAAAAGTTTAATAGAGATCAATGGATAAGGTAATTTTAATGAGGCCAACTTTTTTTCAAAATAAAGTAAGATATTTTCGGTTGTTGGAATAGTTTTCTTAAATTCTGGAATAACAAAATTGAGGTGCTCATGATCTAATTTTTGGGTCAAAGCTGTTAACTTTTTTGAAAGGACTTCATTGATTTTAATCAATTGGGTGTCTCCTATTTTTTCTGAGACTTGAAAACCAACCTCAATACGATAATTATGACCATGTCCGTACTTAGAATAACAGCGACCAAATTGTTTTTTATTTTCTGCCACTGAAAAACTGGCGTTCTTATACAAATGTGCCGAGCTAAATTCAGATTGAATTTTGAGAACTCGAATCATTTTTGCCCAATTCCGCCATCAACAGATAGAATAGCTCCTGTGGTCCAGGCCGACTGATCGGATCCTAAAAAATAAGTGGCCTGAGCAATATCAGACGGCTGGCCAATTCGCGGAAGCATTTGTAAGGTTGCCAACTCGGTTGTGATTTTACTTTTTTCATCAGGCTTTAAATTGTGAAATGTATGAATCGGAGTATCCACAATTCCTGGGCATACGGCATTCACACGGATATTATGAGCGCCACCTTCTTGAGCCAAAGTAATAGTTAAATTATTCAGTGCGGCCTTGATCGCAGAATAAGCTGAAGTTCCTGGGGCAGGCTTTATTCCTAAAGTGGAAGAAATATTAACAACACTGCCTTTTTTATTTTTAATAAAAAGTGGCCAGATCAATTGAGTCAGTTCAACGGGTGCCAATAAATTAACTTGAAACTGTTCATTCCATATTTCAGTCGATGTCATTTCAAAACGGGATTGCTTGTAAATCCCTGCGTTATTCACTAAAATTTCCAGTGGGGGACGGTTTTCCAAAAGATTCAGAATTGTGGTTTTAAAATCTTTCAGATCTTTCAAATCAAATGCAAAAATTTCAGTTTCATTGAGGCAGGTTTTTTGAACCAACTGCAGTTTTTTCTGATCTCGTCCAAAAAGAAAAACAAAGTGACCGTTCTTAGAAAATTCTCGGGCGATTTCAGCACCAATTCCTGAACTGGCGCCCGTTACGATCACGCTGGATTTCATTTAAACCTTATCCATTTCCATTTTAGCAATTGTTTGCAATTGCATATTTGAAGTGCCTTCATAAATTTGTCCAATTTTAGCATCACGCCAAAATTTTTCGACAGGGTATTCCTTGGTGAATCCATTTCCGCCAAAGAGGTCAATGGCCATGGACGCAATTTTCTCAGCGGCTTTTGATGAATAGAGTTTTGCCATTGCTGCGGATTCAATGAAATCCTGGCCAGCATCTTTCAAGCGTGCGGCATTGTAAACCATCAAACGTGCAGCCTCCAGTTCCACGCGCATTTGTGCCAATTGAAACTGAACGCCTTGAAATGAACCGATCGCTTTTCCAAATTGTTCACGGGATTTAATATAATTCAATGTGGCTTCATAGGCACCTTGAGCAATTCCTACCATTTGCGCACCAATTCCGATGCGACCTTCATTTAAGGTTTCAATGGCAATTTTATAACCTTTACCTATTTCACCTAAGACATTCGCTTCGGGAACTTCGCAATTTTCAAATATCAGTTCACAGGTTGAGCTGGCGCGGATTCCTAATTTGTCTTCTTTCTTGCCGACGGTGAAGCCCTTAAAATCTTTTTCAACGATGAAGGCCGTAATTCCTTTGTAGCCTTTTGCAATATCCATATTGGCAAAAACAATAAAGAAACTGGCTTCTTTGGCATTTGTAATCCAAAGTTTATTGCCGTTTAAAATCCATTTTCCATCTTTTTTTTCTGCGCGACATTTTAAACCAAAAGCGTCCGAACCCGATGACGATTCAGATAGGCAGTAAGCGCCGACCCAGTCTTTTGCTAATTTGGGAAGATACTTTTCTTTTTGTGCCTCATTGCCCCATTTGATTACGGCATTTGTAACCAATGTGTTTTGGACATCACACAAAACAGAAACAGATCCATCAATACGTCCAATTTCTTCAATTGCAATACAAGCCATTGTGAAAGTGGCTCCGGCACCACCGTATCGCTCGGGGGATTCAATTCCCATCAAGCCCATTTCAAAAAGTTTTGAAACAATGTCGGGATTCATCTGAGCTTTTTCATCCATATGAGTCACATGAGGTTTGATTTCAGACTCTGCAAACGATCGAACAGCTTCGCGAAAAGCAACTTCATCTTCAGACCACATTGTTAAAGCAGGACGCGTATTTTCCATAGACATAGGAACTCCTTAGAAATTTGAGATATCCTAAATTAAGCGGAAGTCTCTCGGAGATCAAGTGACCAGTCGCATTAAAGTTCTTTTTGTGCCTGAGCAGCAGTTGAGTAATCTCAAAGCAGAATACAGGTTTTTCTCGACATGAGTCTCAATTTTGGTAGCGTAGTTCTCTATGGATATAGTTGAAATTGGTGGAAAATTAGCAATCTTTTTTGTTCCGTTTTTATTTGCGCTTTGCTTTCATGAGTATGCTCATGGATTGGTCGCTAAATGGCGTGGAGACAACACCGCCGAGCAACTAGGCCGGCTGACGTTAAATCCAATGGCTCATGCTGATATTGTCGGAACTTTTATTCTTCCGATCAGTGCTATTGTTTTTGGAATTCCCATTTTCTTTGGATGGGCTAAACCTGTTCCCGTAAATATTCGTAATTTAAAGAACGTTCGAACAGATATGTTCTGGATTGCCATTGCGGGTCCGCTTTCAAATGTGCTTTTGGCTCTTGTGGGTACGGTTATCATGATGTTGACAGTTCGCTTGGGATTGCTCGGTGAGTTTGCAAAGCCCGTAATGAGCATGCTGCAAATGTTTGTGTTAGTGAATTTATTTTTGGCACTTTTCAATTTGATTCCGCTTCATCCTCTGGATGGGGGCAAAGTTTTAGCACGTTTTTTACCTGCTTCTGTTAACTTGAAACTTGAGCAGAACGAACAGATGACCAGTTTTATTTTATTGGGATTAATGATTACCGGAGCATTTTCAGTTTTAAGAGTTCCTGTTTTTTATGTTTTCAATCACTTGATGGCTTTTGCAGGTGCTGGAGCATTTCTATGAGAGTGATGAGTGGAACGCGAACCTCGGGTGCCTTGCATTTGGGGCACTATCTGGGGTGGCTTAGTAACTGTTTAAAGATGCAAGATCAATACGATTGTTATTTTGGAGTGATGGATTGGCACGGTATGACAAGTGCCTATAAGTCTACTCATGAAATTCCAAATTGGAATCGGGATATTTTTGCAGAAATGATTGCTTGGGGGTTAGATCCCGAGAAAAGCACGATGTTTATACAGTCGCATGTGCCAGAGCATATTGAGCTATTTATGATTTTTTCGAATCTCACTCCGATGGGGTGGTTAGAGCGTGTGACCACATGGAAAGACGCCCAAGAGGATGCAAAGGCGAATGACACTCATAATTTAGGGCGATTTGCTTATCCTGTTTTGCAGGCTGCTGATATTGCCATTTACTCAGGGCAACTGGTGCCTGTTGGTGCGGATCAAGTTTCTCATTTGGAATTGACTCGTGAAATCATTCGGCGCTTCAATCATTTATACAAAGCCAAATTGCCAGAACCCAAACCATTATTAACTGAAACGCCGGCATTTCCAGGTCTTGACGGTAGAAAAATGTCAAAATCCTATGGAAATTCGATTTTGCTTTCTGAAGAAAGTAAGTCTTTAAAGAGAAAAATCAATTCGATGGTGACGGATCCGCAAAGAGCACTTCGTGAGAATCCAGGAAATCCATTGGTCTGCAATGTGTATACATATCATAAACTTTTTTCGTCAGAAACTGATCAAAAATGGACGGTTGAAGGTTGCACCACTGCGGGAATTGGCTGTGGAGATTGTAAAGCCAAGCTCTGTGGTAATATTGAGCAGCTCATAGAAAAACCACGAGAAAAGAAAAAAGAGTTGTTGAATAACCCGAAACAGCTTGATTCAATAATTTTAGCAGGATGCGAAAAAGCTCGTACGGAAGCGAGTCAAAATTTAAAAACGATCAAGCAGTACATGAAGTTAATAGTGTAGATTTTTTGATCATTTAAAGGAATTCATGAGTAGCATTCGAGTTCAGCTCCAACAATTTGAAGGTCCATTGGATTTGCTTCTTTACCTTATCCGTAAAGAAGAGATGGATATTTTTAATATCAATATCGTTGAAATTACAAAGCAGTATTTAGATTTTATTAAATTGATGAAAGAGTTCGATTTAGAAGTGGCTGGCGATTTTATTGCTATGGCTTCGACTCTTATTCAAATCAAATCAAAAATGCTTCTTCCGCAGTATGATGAAAATGGTGACGTGGTTGAGAATATCGATCCACGAAAAGAGTTGGTTCAAAAACTATTAGAATATGAAAAATACAAAGAAGCTTCTAAAGCCCTTTATGATCGCCCTTTGTTGAATCGGGATGTTTGGGCGCGGGGATTGCGTGAAAAATTAGAAGTCACCAATGATGAGATTGAGCTTGAAGACAATGCTCTGTTTTCATTGATCTCATCGTATCGTCGTGCAATGAAGACGTTGCATAAGAAAATTCACAAAGTGAATGTTAAATTGCAATCCATTGCCAGTCGGATTTTGGAAATTTCCACACGCTTGATTCCGGGGTCAACATTACGCATGACTGAGCTTTTTTCTGTGGACATCAAAGAGAGAATTGAACGATCCCGTCAGGCTTTAATTACGTTCCTATCTTTACTTGAGTTGGGAAAAATGGGCTATGTCGGACTTTATCAGACTGAAACGTATGGTGACATTCATATTCAAACTAAAAAGACAATTGAAGGTGACGTTGTTTCACGAGTTGAAGAGTACGGCTCTATCAATGCCGATCAGGTGGCAGACTCCTTGTTTGCAAAAACAGCTCGTTTGACAGAGCAAGAACTTGAGATTTTAGATGCAGAAGATGATGTTTTACAGAATGTCGAAAAGATGCAGATGAGTTTCTCGGATACGGACGTCGCTATTCTTGAAGATGAGATCGCCTCAGACGAAGAGATTTTGGCTGCCGAGAGTGAACTCGACGAAGAGATAAAACAGGAGCTGATTCCAGAATCCACAGACAATGAAGAGCAGGTGTAACTATGGCCCGTAAAAAAAACAAAACCTCAGATGCCGATGGTGCTATTGAAAGCGTAAAAACAGCACTTCAAGATATTGAAATAGAAGCTTCTATTTTTATGTCCGAAGAGGTGGTCTCTGAAAGCTTTTTACCAGAGGTTGAAGTCGACGAGCAGGATGAAGAGTCTTTGCCGGTTGTTGAAGCTGCGGACCTTGAGGGCTCAGAGTTGGATGGTTTTGAAGCTGCAGATATTGAAGAGCTTGAGTTTGTTGAGGAAGAACAAATTCATAGTATTATTGAAAGTATTCTCTTTGCTTCGGATCGCCCTGTTAGCTTTGCTTCGATTCAGCAAGTTTTCAAAGGGACAAACGTTAAACGAGAAAAAATTCGTCGTGTTTTAGAATCTTTAGCCGTGAGCTATGCTGGTGGAGATCGTGGAATTGTTCTCGAAGAAATTACGGGTGGTTATCAACTACGCACCAAAGTGGATAATATGAATTTTTTAAAGCGCACCATGAAGACGCGCGCCTTTAAATTATCGGGACCGGCTCTAGAGACTTTATCTATTGTTGCCTACAAACAACCTGTTGTAAAAATTGAAGTGGATCAAATTCGTGGTGTTGAGTCCGGACACCTTTTGCGGGCTCTTATGGAAAAAGGATTGGTTTCATTTGAAGGAAAAGCGGAACATCTGCCTGGAAAACCGATGCAGTACGGAACAACTCGTCGATTTTTAGAAATCTTTGGCTTAAGAAACTTAAAAGAACTACCAACTTTGTCACAGATTGATGAACTTTTACCGGAAGGCATTGGTGATGAGACAGAAGAAAAGCAAACACTCTCGATGGTGACTGAATCCATGGCTGAAAACTCAAAAGCCATGACTTATTCAGAAGGTGAAGAAGAGTTAGGTCAAATCGAAGAGCAATTAACTGCCATTTCAACGTCATCGGAATTTTTCGAGCAAGAAAAGATTCGTCAAAAAATGAAGCGTGACGAAGAAAAAGCTCAGAATATCCGAGAAGCTTTAGCTGTTGGCGAAGCCGTTTCAAAGCGAGATATCAATTGGTTGAAAAAGTTTGAAAATCCAGAACCTATTCATCCAGCGGAAGCTAATGCTGAAACGAATACTGAAGTTGCTGAGCTAAATTTAGCTGATGCCACTGTAAGTGAAATGGAAGAGGCTGAGGACGACGAGCTTCCTATGTATGAAGAGGCTGATGACGAAAAACCTACAGAAGAGGGCTATGTTTAATAAAATATCAAAGCTTATTGCAGGCTTTGTATTTTTTTACATAGTGGCGATGATCGTTGTTCTGGGGAACGGGTCATCGTTTATGGGGCGTTATTTTCAAGATTTTTTTAATCCGATTGCCAATTCAATCGGATTAAATACAACATGGAACTTCTTTTCTCCGGATCCAGCGCAGACAATGTATTTACGGTACTTTGTGATTTTCGAAGACGAATACGGAAATACAACAGCTGACACCGTGGAAGGTTTTTATCCCAAATCCAAGGATTTGGGAGGCGATTTTCGATTAGATAAAAAAAGAGATTCCTATGCGATGCGCTTTTTAGCTGTGGATCCGTATCGGATTGAAGTTTTCTTTACACCCTGGTTGTGTCGCAAAAACCCGGGAGCAACAAAAGTTCAAGTGGAGTTGATTGTTAATCGTATCCCTTCATTGGATCAGGTGATTGCGGTGGTCAATAGTAATATCAATGATTATGACAATATATTAACCACCGAGCAAATTAATCGTTACATTTATGAGTGTCCACATGCGATCTAAAATTAAAAACTTTATAACAGATTTAGATCGTTTCTTGTTTTCACGATCCCATTTTGAACAGTTAGCAATTTTTCGCATAATGCTTTGTTCAACTTTATTTTATATTGCCTGTTTTAGACAAATGAATATTGATCAACTGGGTCCAAATTCGCTGATCCCCAGAGAGCTTGCGCTGTCTGTTTTTCCTGATTTTTATCGCCCTGTTGTTCAATGGTTTTTTTGGCCGGACTCCTATGTGGGTACAGTTCATATGATTCTGATTAGTCTTTTGTTTTTAGCATCCATTGGTTTGACGAATCGGGCGTTGTTGCTGGTGACTTGGATTATTCACCAAGGTATTTTAAATCGAAATTACGCCATGTTATTTGGTGCAGATGTCATTGGTGGTCTTTTCCTATTTTATTTAAGTTTTACAAAATGCAATGAATGCTATTCTGTCCGCCGACTTATTTTTAAATCGGAATCACAAATTCAGAAACCTGTTGATCCCATCAGTTCTGCTTTTTTTCGAATTATGCAGATTCAGATTTGCGTGATCTATATGTACACGGGATTTGAAAAGCTTAAAGGCAATTCATGGTGGGATGGGACGGCGCTTTGGACTGTTTTTGCAAATCCACAGTTTAGTCAGTATGACTTTAAATTCTTAAGTCATGTTCCTCTGTTCTTTGCAGGAGCCACTTTTTTATCATTAGTGTTTGAGATTTATTTTGCGCCCATGATGTTGCAGCAAAGATATCGAAATATCTGGTTGAGTGCCGGAGTTCTTTTTCATTTGAGTATTGGGATATTATTGGGACTGATGCCCTTTTCAATGGTTATGATCTCGACTTACGTCCTTTTTCTTAAGCAAGAGATGATCCATAAATGGATCAATCAACTGAGTATTCTGTTTAAATCAATACGACGAGTTTAGTCTGTCTCAAAATAAGACCTCATGTTCATTTTTTAAATCAAGCACCCGATAAGTATAATTGTGAGGACCAATCGTAGTCTTGCCGTCGTGGCTCTATTTTTACTGCTGCTTTCAGCAGGCTGTTCAAACCCTGTTGCAAATTCGTTGCTAACGGATCAATCGAGTTCGTGTGATTCTATTACTGATTCAAGTTGCAGTACTGATAATGAAGGTGATGATTCGACATCATCTTCTGCCGTTGAAATTCAAGCTGATTCAGACACTCTGACTGCAAATATGGACGGTGGAGATATTGTTGAAATTACCGGAACTTGTAAAGATCAAGGACGTCGGAAGAATAGAATTCTTGTCGAAGTTTTTGCGGGTGAATTGGATGAAACAGTATCTCCGTATATCAGTAATGATTTTGGAACGAAGTGCTTGAGTGTTGTGCCAGATTTATCTGGTATTGCTGCTGGTTCCGAATGTTTCTGGGTGACTAAAGGCGCTGGCTTAGTTGAAGACGCTTTGTTGCCCAGTGAAAGAAAATATCCACAATGCCACAATGGTCAGTTTGGATTTTCAGTTCGGTTAGGGAAAATCCTGACCGAGGCTCAAGGTACAAAGTATCAGATTCGAATGAAGTTGCAGACAGAAGACGGATCGATTTCTCAATCCACTTGGAATCGGGTCACGGTTTCTCGGGGATTGACTGCTCCAGCGATCACAACAGCTTTGGTCGTTCCCAGTACGATATCCTGCAATCTGACGAATTTAATCCCGCGTTTTAATGAGAATATCGAATACACATTGAATCGAACATTCCAATTAAGAAACGGAACAACATCAGCGGTGGTGAACCCTGTTATGTTCACAGGAATCACGTCAGCCAATACAAATGTTTTTTCTTTTGTCGAAGGTCCTTTGGTTGAAGGCGTTCCATATACTTACTCGATCACAGCTGAGGAAACTGAATACACGTATTTAACACCTCAGACAAAAGTGTCGTCCACAATCCCTTGTCGGATGAATGAGCCTGTTCTTGTCGCGGCAGATATTCCAACAACGGGATCTTGTTATCTGAGTGTTGCTGTTGGAAATCCTGATCCTACAGTGGAGTATGAAATTCAGTATGGCAGTGCGCCTAACTGGTCGGGGACTCCTCCAAGCGCTAATGGAACGGGAACTGTAGTTGGTTGTGCCTCAGGAACTATTCGAGATCGCTGTCAGATCAATTTACCAAGTAATGTCACATACTATTTTGCAGTTCGAGCTTTCCGCGACACCGTGACAGCCAACAATGTTGCGGATATCACGGAAGAGTCCGGTTTTTGGTCGAATGAAATAAGTTGTCGACCACCTTAATCTATAAACTAAAATGTTTCGTCAAAACTTACTTGTCCCGAAACACCAACTTGATAAGCTGAAACTCGTCTTTCAAAAAAGTTTGCAAGCTCTTGCATATCTTGAAGTTCCATAAAATCAAATGGATTCTTAGTGTTGTAGCGCGGTGGAATATTTAACATTTCAAGACGTTGGTCTGCGATGTATTCCAAGTACTGGCGCATATCATTAATTGATAAACCGGCAATACCATTTGCAATCAGGTCTTCTGCAAAAGTCATTTCGCAGTCAATTGCATCTTCAAGCATTTGCACAACCATGTCCTGCATTTGTTCATTAAACAAAGTGGGCTCTTCTTTGCGAATTGTTTGAATAACTTGATTTGCGAAGGCCATATGCATGCTTTCATCACGGAAAACCCAGTTTGTACCCGAAGCCAGACCAGCCAACATACCTTTAGAACGTAAAAAGTAAACATAGGCAAATGCAGCAAAGAAAAACATGCCTTCAATACAAGATGAAAAACAAATTAAATTCATCAAGAACTTGCGACGATCTTCTGGAGTTTTTAATGTCTCCAGGTCGTTGATTGAATCCATCCATTTAAAGCAAAAATCGGCTTTCTTTTTGATTGATGGAATATTTTCAACTGCAGCAAAGGCCAAGGCCCGATCGTCAGGATTAGGAATATAGGTGTCTAATAAAGTCAGATAAAACTGAACATGCAGTGCTTCTTCATATAACTGACGGCTTAAGTACAGACGTGCTTCCGGAGAGTTAATGTGCTTGTATAAATTAAGAACAAGATTATTACCAACAATCGAATCACCAGTTGCAAAAAAAGCAACCAATCGATGAATCAAATGCTTTTCTGCATCGGACATTCTTGAATTCAAATCCACTAAATCTGTCGAGAAATCAACTTCTTCAACAGTCCATGTGTTCTTGATCCCGTTTTTATACATTTCATAAAATGTGGGATATTTCATTGGTCGCAATGTCAGGTCGAATCCAGGATCTAAAATCATTTTATTCTCCATTTTTCAAATTCATAAAAGTTAATGCTTTTTTACTGGCAAGCTTCACAAGCTTCTGGATTCTCCAGGCTGCATGTGATGGCCTCTTCATCTGTATACACTTTCTTTGGCGCTTCGGAGTCTGCGGTCGGAGCTGCAGCAACTGTTGATTTTTTCACAGTTGTTTTTGTAATTGAAGTGGCCGGTCGAGAGCGAAGGTAATACGTTGTCTTGATCCCTTTTTTCCAAGCATACATATACATGGATGACAATTTTCCAATAGTAGAACTTTCTTGAAAAAGGTTCAAAGATTGGGATTGGTCAATAAAGGCGCCGCGGGCCGCAGCCATATCAATCAAAGCCTTCATCGGAACTTCCCAAACTGTACGGTAAAGTTTGCGGATAGCTTCTGGGATTGCTGTGATTTCTTGAATGGATCCCTCGTGCATTTTAATTTCATTGCGGAAGTCCTCATTCCATAAACCGTGAGCTTTCAGTTCTTGAACAAGATACTTATTCACTTGCATGAATTCACCAGATAGAGTTTCACGTTTAAACAAATTAGAAATCTGTGGCTCAGTGGCTTCATAAGCACCAACAATGGAAGCAATCGTTGCCGTTGGAGCAATAGCAATCATCAATGAATTTCGAAGCCCATATTTCATCATACGTTCGCGAAGAGCGTTCCAGCGTTTTTCATCAGTGGGTTTAACTCCCCATAGATCAAATTGAAATTGGCCCTTGGCCGCACGTGTTTGTTCAAAATTTGTGTGGGCACCATGCTTTTCAGCCAAATCGATACTTGTTGTTAAAGCATGAAAATAAATTTCTTCTTGAATTTTAGTCGACAGAGCCAAAGCCTCGTCAGAATCGAAAGCAAACTTCAATTGAAAGAAAGCATCCTGTAGTCCCATGATTCCTAGACCAACGGGTCTCCAGCGATTATTGGAGACTGCTGCTGTATCGATGGGGTAAAAGTTGATATCGATCACGCGGTCTAAATACTTCACAGCGGCGCGAACAGTGCGACCTAGTTTCTCAAAATCAAACTGTCCATCAATAATGTGACGTCCAAGATTGACAGAACCTAAATTACAAACTGCTGTTTCATTTTTTGAAGTCACTTCAAGGATTTCGGTGCATAAGTTTGAAAGATGGATCACGTTTCCAGGCTGACCTGTTTGGTTGGCTTTAACGTTAGAAGCATCTTTAAATGTCATCCACCCATTGCCAGTCTGAGCCAATGTTTTCATCATACGTGAATACAGGTCTCGGGCTTTGATTTGTTTCATGTACATCTTTTTTTCTTCGGCCTCGATGTAAGATTTTTCAAACTCATCACCATAAATATCGCAGAAATGAGGCACAACATTAGGATCAAAAAGCGACCAAAGACCATCAGTTTCTACACGCTTCATAAATAAATCAGGAACCCAGTTTGCAATATTGATATTGTGGGTGCGTTTTGCGTCGTCGCCGGTGTTGTCGCGAAGCTCTAGGAACTCTTCGACATCAGCATGCCAGGTCTCAAGATAAACACAGGCAGCACCTTTTCGCTTGCCACCTTGATTGACTGCAGAAACAGATGAATCCAAAGTTTTTAACCAAGGAATAATTCCGTTGCTGTGGCCATTAGTGCCTTTGATCAATGAGCCACGAGATCTGATGCGGTGATAAGCCAAGCCAATACCGCCCGCAAATTTTGATAAAAGAGCTATATCCGTATAGCGGTCATATATAGAACGCAAATCATCGTCTGGAGAATCCAGCAAATAACAAGAACTCATTTGCGGACGCAAAGTCCCAGAATTGAATAGGGTTGGGGTTGATGGCATGTAATCATGAGAAGAAATCAATTTATAAAGTTCGATAGCTTCAGCCGGAGATTGTGCCAATCCGCAAGCCACACGCATAAAGAAATACTGAGGTGTTTCAAAAACCTGGCGAGATTTTGGATTTTTTAAAAGATAACGATCATAAACTGTTCGCAGTCCAAAATATTCGAAGCGATCGGTGCGGTAGTGCTCAATGGCTGCGCATAACTCCGCCTTGTGTGTCATGACAAACTGATGAGTTCCTTCTGCTAATAAGCCATGGGTAAAGCCAAAGTTTACTGAATCAGCAAAGGAATCAATTTTCAACGAGCGCACTTCCTCTTCGATATATGTCGAAAGTAAGCGAGCTGCCAATCGAGAATACTCGGGATCTTCACCGATAAGAAGAGATGCCGTCTGAATACAGAGATTATCGAGTTCTTTTGTCGAGGCGCCATCATAAAGACCGCTAATGGCTTTTGTAGCCACGCGAAGTGGATCAACAGAAGTTAAACCTTGGCAACACCGGGTCACGCGCTCGACAATCTTTGTGACATCAACGGGCTCAAGCGAGCCATCTCTTTTTTTAACCCGCATAACATGGGCTGTAGTGAGTGTTGGTGAGTGCGTGCCGACTAAGGCTGATGTCGCTTGAATTTCCATATTCCCCCCGATTTTAAGGTAAAGTAAGCCCTCAAAACTTCCCCTCAGAAGTTTTGAAAGCATTAAGTCTAGTTCTCATTTTTTCAAGAAAATTTATTTGACCGTTCTAGTCAGTTCGTTGGAGTGAAATCTTGACTAAAGGTCAACTTTTCTCATCCGTGTCGTAGTGCAAGCTCCAGTTGATCCGCATTTCAATAACACTAGATCTAGTGGTTCCATCACTCAGCCTCATCAATAAGGCCTATTCTTTCTTGAAATTAGGTTGAATCTTTTTTTTGAAACTTTCAAACAAAAAATAAATTTTTTTTATGGTCATGCCTAAAAAAAGATCAGATGCTGTGCGAAAAAATGAAATTTGCTCGATCAAAGTCCGGCTTATTTTCTCTCTCGAGAGTTCGAGTCAAGACCTTAGTTTTGGCAATAATAATTTCACTTTTTTTTAGAAGCAGAGTTGAAATGCTCGTATTTCTTAAATTTTCTGTCATGTGCTTTTTCTTCATTCATTTTTTACGAAGTTTGCACGATTCGAAGCTGCATCTGATTAAAAAGCTGGCGATCAATTTCTGTCTGAGGAATCCAACAGCAACTTTGAAATGTCTTTGAACGGCGCAGTTCATCAATAATAGCTTGGTGTGTTCCCATTTTATTTGCAGTCCACTGCGGAGCTACTAACTCTTCCCAGCGCGATGCAAATGCAGCTAAACGATGAACAGCTATTTGAGGTTTCAAGTATGATAAAAATAATTTCACTTTTTCTGTATAAACTTCTTGAGTGATAGGTTCAAAATTTCCGGCACGATACCAGGTCTCGAGATCTGTATTCTTGAGAACATGAAGGTTATGCAATTTAACATTAGTGATCGGAAGTGAGTTGCAAATCCGAGCAGATTCAATAATTTGAGCATCGGTCTCATTCGGAGAACCAAAAATAAGATGGATTCCCAAATCGACTGCTGTCGATTCACTTATTTTAGCAATGGCTTTTAGAGAATCTTGGGCCGTATGCCCGCGCTGCATGAATTCCAAATGCTCGTCAAAAAAACTTTGAACGCCAAGTTCGACAGAAACAAATGATTTCAGATAATACTCTTGCCATAAATCAAGAACAGCTTTTGAAACGCAATCGGGACGCGTTCCAATTACAAACCCTTTGACGAAGTCATGCTTGAGCGCAGTTTCAAAACGCTCGCGAAGAACAGGTATTTTGGTGAACGTATTCGTATAGGCCTGAAAATAAACCAAATACTTTTCAGCTTTGTAACGTTTTTTGATCAGGCCATGAAATTTAAGTATTTGCTCATCCAAAGACATTTCAAAAGATTCTTCTCGTGCAGCCGAGCCCCAAACATCACAAAAACTACAGGTTTTCATTCCCTTTAAGCCCATGCGATTAGGGCAATCATCCACAATACTAACAGGAATTTTATAAACTTTATCGTTAAAAATTCTTTTGTAGTGTTCTGAAATCGAATGATAGGGTAGCCCGGTCCAACCTTTTTCCATAGAAGGGGTAATATAAAGTGACTTCGACGTTTGAAGCAAGCGGCTTTCAGATTATAACAACAAATGATGGTAGCCCCACCTTGTTATCCAAAAAACTCCAAGAGAGCATGCATCACTCCGCAGGAGCCGCAACAGAGACCTGGTATATTTATGGGTCCGTTCTCGAGAAAGCCTTGTCCCTAGAGGAACCTCTGCGCATTTGCACAGTTGGATTAGGTTTGGGATATATTGAAATGGCCTGGGCTGCTTTGGAACATCATCAGACGTCATTAGACACTTTCGAAATTGTGGAGTGTTTAAAATCGAGCTTTCAGGATTGGTTTCTAAGTTCTGATGAAGACCCAGCTGCGATCCACCACATGGCGTGTGCAAAGCTTTTGCAAAAACAAAAAAGTCTGCAGACAGTCCATGATATCAAAGTCCAACTTCGCAAGAATCCACCCCGATTTCATGGCAGTATTTTGGATTTTTCAGAAACTCAAAAATGGAATGTGATTTGTTTTGATGCGTTCAGCAAGAAAAGTAGCGGAGATCTATGGACTCCAGAATTTTTAGATACTTTTTTACGCGAGTTTACAGATAAAAACTGTGTTTTTACAACTTATGCCTGCACAGGCACATTGAAACGAGCGCTTTTAAATCATGGGTTTCAATGGATAGAGCGCCCAGGCTTTTCAGGAAAGCGAGACTCAACCTTGGCTATCCGGGGATCAGTTATGTCTCGTGCTTTCCAAACTTTTTCACATAGTCAATAATGGCAGCCTTGGCTTCATCATTGATTTGTAAAAACTTAAGCCCAATATATCCATCAATTCCGGAATAAATAACTTCAGCCGTGACATGAAGGGGTTGAAAAAAATGAGGACTACTGATTTGCCCCTCAACCGTATCGCCAATTTTTAAATCCAGAACTTCTGTAAATCCCATGCCACCTTCGCTGATGGTGACGACCTTGACATGGAGTTGTCCGCCCTTATCAGAAGATCCCGTAAAATTAGCCAAGATAGGAACTCGAGGATGCTTTCGGCGCGACAAACCCAAGCGCTCAATAATATCTGGGTAGGCATAGACATCCGTCCACTCTTTAGTTTTTGGGTTCTGGATGGAAATCGCAGAAATGTTTTTCTGTTTAGAAATGAATGCCAGTAATTCTGTTTTTGTCATCAACGGTTGATCAACAAAGCTTAATTGAACACGGTATAATGCTGTGTCAGTAAAAGTTTGTGCAAATGTATTTTCATCAGGAGTCGGATTTGATGACTCCGAGGTTTTCGCGGGTGACGAGGGCATCACAGATTTTGCCGTGGTGTGTTCCATTGTGATTTCTTGAGGGATTGCGGCCTCGGTCTGCCATTTTGTAGATTTGATCCATTCGGTAAGACCGCGTTTCCAAACCAAGGTGTTTTCCATATTCATTTCACCTAAATTACCTAAGACAGTCTCAAGCGCATCATCTGTAAATGGACCTTGGATTTGACCTTGAAATTGCAAAAACCATTTCACCATTGTTTATCCTAACTCAAAAAAATTATAAATGGAATCCTTGGCGGTCAAGGCATCCTGATATCCCATATCAATCAGTTGCCGACAAAACTGCGGATTAAAAAGCAGGTAACTTAAAATTTCGCTGGCTTCATCTAAATGTCCAAAGGTGGATATCGTCATTCGCAAAAGTCGTGGTAAATGATGGGCTTGGTGGCGAGCAATTTCACCAATATCTTGGGATGGTGAAATGCAAATCGCTTTAATATTCTTAAGATTTTGGCTTTGTCGTATATTGGGATCAGCTAATTGCACCAATTCATTGATGCGCTGAATTCTTAAAACATCTTGTTCGACAGAATCCAGCAAGACCGCATTAAGAAGTGTATTTAAAATCCGAATCATCGAAGGCTGGCCCTCTATTTTAGAGCGGGTTGTTTCAGAATTTAATTGGTTGCGAACTCCAATCACAAAAAGCTTTGTAGCCCCCATTCGAATGGAAGGACTGCAAGGGGTATTATTTCGAACACATCCATCGCCATAATAGCTTGTGCCTATGGCAATGGGCGGAAATAACATAGGAATCGCGGAAGACGCCATAATATGACTCGGTGTGATCTCACAGAGTTCGGCTTTACGACGACTTTCCATCCAGGTTACCGATTTGGTATTGCTCTGAACAAAGCTGATGGCCGCATTTAAATCGTAATTATTTGCTGTGATAATCAGTGAATCCAGCAGTTTCTTATCTATGTTTTTTTGAATTTTAGAAAAATCACAATTTTTTTCAAGCAATTGCCGCAGCGGAGACGTGTCCAGAATAGCATTGAGCTTTTTTTCACCCAAAAGACCCAATGAAAATTTATTGAGTGATAAAAAATCAGTCTTAAAAACATGCTCCGAAGTCATCTGGGACCACAGATAAATCAATTTCTCAACAGCCACGTCGAACTGCTCGATTTCGCTGGCTAATTTAGCGCTATTAATAGCTCCGGCGCTAACTCCTGATAGAATTTGAAAGGGGTGTTCTACTTTTTCTTTTTTCAAAAGCTCGGCTAAGCCTTTAAGAACTCCAACTTGATATGCTCCACGTGCTCCGCCGCCAGACAAAATAAGCGCTGTTTTACCCATAAAAAATAGCGTAAGGATATTCTCATTCAGAGTCAAACCGAGGTCTGGTTATCATGTGGTGACTAACATTTTTTGCAACTCTTAAAATGAGACATCGATTTCAATTCTCGCTCTGAGAATACCCTCGAAATAACTCAGGATTTTCCAAGGGCTTTCCGGGAGAGTCTGGCCTCTGTTTTGTACTTCTGTAATGCAAGACAATGAAGGAGTTAGTTATGTATCAAAACAAGATGAACCGCCCCAGCGACAAAATGATCTCTTTTTGCATGTTTGTTGTTTTGTGTGCCGTCAGTTTTTCCTGTGCAAAAAAGCCTTCTGGTGTTCGTGCTGTTAAAAAAACAGAGTCTGTGAATATGAGCCCAGCTATATCCAACCAATCCGAGCAACAGGCCCAGGCTCAAAACATCATGTATAAGCTTTCCACTGTCAGTACTCCAACAATCACCTCGTCGGGACACACTGTAGATTCGGATCTGCAAACCCCTGATTTGGACTATTTGCCTATCACGACAAGTCATGAAAATGGCAACCTCTATTCTGAAGGATCTTATACTGACGCTAAACGGGGAGCCCGCGTTCTTATTCAGGCAGAATGTTTTGGTTCAGATTGCTATAAATATCTTTTGTTAGTGACTGTGGTTAAGAATAATCTGGCGCTGTATCAAACGGCAGCACTTTCGTTCAAAGACGACTGTCGTTTCTATACGATCAGCATGGCTCAAGGTGTTGGAAACTTTTTCCAGAGTATTGATGAACTTGACTCGTATACTCAATCCAAAAATTACCTTCCTAAAAACGATTGTCTCAGCGAGGAATAATCTTTAGGCTCAGGTGATGTACGAATTCCTGCAATCCCTTCTTCATATAGATGCCACGATTAATTTATGGGCCCAAACTTGGGGCCTTTATCTTTATTTAATACTCTTTCTGATTATATTCGCCGAGACAGGTCTGATTGTGACGCCTTTTTTGCCGGGTGACTCTTTGCTCTTCGCCGTTGGAGCACTGGCTGCTACCTCAACGGCTTTTGATATTAAAATTTTAATTCCACTTTTAGTGAGCGCCGCCCTGCTAGGGGATTCATTAAATTTTATTGTTGGGAAAAAATTTGGTCGTCGCCTTTTCGAGAATGAATCTCGACTCTTTAAGCGTTCATACTTGATGAAAACCGAGTTCTTTTATGAAAAACATGGAAATAAGGCCGTTTTTATGGCTCGGTTCTTTCCTATTCTTAGGACATTTGCTCCATTTGTAGCGGGCCTTGGGCAGATGCCGTATCGAACATTTGTGTCGATGTCGATATTGGGGTCAATCTGTTGGATCAATAGCTTTACTTTGACTGGCTACTTTTTTGGTCAAATTCCAGTCATTCAGAAAAATTTTACAGTATTAGTCATGGCTCTTGTACTTTTGCCAGCGGTGCCAATTCTTATAGCGTTTTTCAGATCCATTTTAAATAAATACCGAACTCAGTAACCTCGGTATTGTTTTATTACAAAAAGCATGGCACCTTCATTGCTGTTTGCTAAGCCGAAAGCCCAGTTGGGCCATAATGAAACCATTTTACGGGGGTAAAATAATGAAGAAGTTAATCGTTGTTGCAATCGCAGCTATCACGGTATCTGCAGTAGCACAAACAACCAGCACAACAGCTCCAATTGCACCAGCAACAGAAACTGCTGCACAACCAGCAACAGCACCTGTCGCTAAAAAGAAAAAAACAGTTAAAAAAACTGCAGTACCAACAGCTGTTGCTCCAGCAACATCTTCAATGGTTCCAGCAGTGGCACCAACATCTTCAGTCGCTCCGGCTGTTGAAAATCCAACAACTTCTACAGCACCTGCGGCAACATCAACAACTGCAGCACCTGCAACTGAAGAAGGAAAAAAATGGTCTGTCGCATTGGTTCTTCAAGCCTCTGCAACTAACGAAGCAATGAAACAATTAGGTTCTTCAGAAGTTTCAACAATCAACTATGTTGGCGCTGGATACAAACTAAACAAAACTGACAAAGTTGGAATTCGCCAGTATTTCTCTTATGCGACAACTCCAAACAAAGCGAATCGCGTTGAGCAAGAGCCAACAGTTCTGACTTTTGGAACTAAAATGGCTGGAATTTTTGGTTCAGATGAAATTGCTCCTTCAGTTTGGTACTATATTCCTAACAATGGTTTAACTCGCGCCTACAATACAGATGAAACAATTTCTCATAACGGAATTCTTCGTTTAGATGCTGAGATCGCATGGACATTGAATCCTAAATGGACTGTTTCTTACTATTTAAATCCTCGTCAATCTATGGTTGCTAAGCAGTCATTTGTTGACCGTGACGGCAAAACACAATCAATTGAAGCAGATTCTCGTTTAATTCATTACGGATATGTTTATTACAATGTATCTGATGCTATCCAACCTTATTCATATGTTGGTATGGATCACCGTGCTCGTACTGAGACATTCACTTCACACAGTGACAGTGCTTTATTAGGCATTGGCGCTAGCTTTGTTATGGCTGGTGGAAAGTTCGTCTTGAATCCAGAAATTGCAAACACTGTTGGCTTGAAAAGCAAAGGCGTAACAGTTGCGGCTCCACGTTGGTTGCAATCAGATGATTTAGAATACGTTTTAACTGCTGCTATGTCTTACTAATCAGTCTATTAAAAAGTTATTCTTAAACAAAAAAGCCTTAGTGAAAACTAAGGCTTTTTTTATTTCTAAGTTTGTTTTTTTAAAGCTACTCTTCGATAGCCCCATCATCGACTTCATTTGTTAAAGCCTCACCCGCGGGAAGTAAGGGGAGTGGATCAACGGGACCATCCAATTTTCGAATCTCAAAATGAAGATGCGGTCCAGAGGATCGTCCGGTATTTCCAAGGGCTCCGATCACTTCACCCTGTTTGATTTGAAAACCCTCGGGAACAATAATTTTATCCAAATGAGCATATAATGTTGCCCAACCTTCAGGGCTTTCCACCATGACCATTTTTCCATAACCTTTGAATCCTTTGCCAGCATAAATCACCTGACCATCATGGGCTGACATCACTGCCGTTCCACGAGGAGCTGCTAAATCAATTCCTTTGTGAGGGCGACGTCTTCTTTTTGTGCCTCGAGGCAGAAATCCACGAGTCATACGCGCTTCCCAAACTGGCCAATCAAACTGAAAACGACGGCGCACTTGTTTTTTGGTGGACGTCTTTGAAAGATCGCTTTGACCATCTGAAGTGATTTTAATGGAATTTTGATCTTTATCGACACGAATTTCAGATTGATCCTGATTTCCGCTAGAAGAAATTTGTTGTGTTTCGATATTGGACGACACACAGCCTGTCGTAAAAACAACTGTCGCCAAATAAAGACGAACATGCTTTTTGAAACTTAGTAAATCGGAAAATTTTGACATAACTCTTTCACTTGTTGCTGAATCTGATGCTTGAGATCAACATTATCCGGAGTTTTCAAAACAGTTGAAATCCATTTTCCAATTTGCTTCATCTCGGATTCTTTCATGCCTCGGGTTGTTAAGGCCGGAGTTCCAATACGAATGCCACTTGTTACAAACGGCGAACGTTTTTCATTGGGAACGGTGTTTTTATTGACGGTGATTCCCGCTTCGTCCAATGCGGCTTCGGCCACCTTACCTGTGATATCCTTGAATTTTTCACTCGAAGCTAAATCCACCAACATCAAATGATTGTCCGTACCACCGGTGACTAAATGAAAACCTTCGCTCAGCAGAACTTCCGCCAAGGCTTTCGCATTTTTTAAAACTTGATCAATATAATTTTTAAATTGAGGCTCTAAGGCTTCTTTGAAGGCAACTGCTTTTGCGGCGATCACATGCTCTAGAGGCCCACCTTGAATACCTGGAAAAATCCGAGAATTCATTGTTTTTGCTCGCTCTTCCGAGTTTGTCATGATGACTCCACCTCGTGGACCGCGCAAAGTTTTGTGTGTTGTAGAGGTGATGTAATCGGCATAGGGAATAGGGGAGTCATGATGTCCGGTAGCCACCAAACCCGCAAAGTGAGCCATGTCCACCAAAAGAGTGGCTCCAACTTCATCCGCGATTTCTTTGAATTTTGCAAAGTCCAATTTCCGAGGGTAGGCACTATAGCCCGCAATGATCAGTTTTGGTTTTGTTTCGAGTGCAGTTTTACGAATCGTATCATAATTAAGAAGTCCGGTGGCTTCATCTAACTTGTACGAAGCCACTTTAAATAAAAGTCCACTGAAGTTAACAGGACTTCCATGAGTCAAATGTCCACCATGAGACAAATCCATTCCCAGAATAGTTTCTCCGGGCTTTAATGCGGCCATATAGACACCCATATTGGCGCTTGAACCCGAGTGAGGTTGAACATTGGCGTAACCCACATGGAATAACTTTTTTAAACGCTCAATAGCCAGGGTTTCAATTCCGTCCACGTTGTGGCAACCACCATAGTATCGTTTTCCAGGGTAGCCTTCGGCATATTTATTTGTGAGAATTGTACCTTGGGCTTGCATTACAGCCTTTGAGGCATAATTTTCAGAAGCAATCATCTCGAGACCATTTTGCTGGCGCTCAGTTTCAAGTTTAATAAAATGAGAGACTTCGGTATCGAAGCTCAGGTCCCGATGAAGATCTGTATTTTGTTTTGTCATGTCTCTATTATGAAATGCTTGAACCTATTTTAGCAACTCTGGTTTCATGGCGACCACCTGCAAAAGGCGTCGTTAAAAAAATATCTGCCCAACGTTGAGCCTCTTCAATCGAACAATAGCGTGAACCAATGCATAGAACGTTGGCATCATTATGTTCGCGAGATAATTTTGCAAGGTCATCATTATAGATCAGTGCCGCACGAATAAACGGGTATTTATTTGCTCGAATAGCCATGCCTTGCCCAGAGCCACAAATAAGAATTCCAATAGCACCAGTTTCTTTTTTGAGACTCTGACAAACACGATCTGCATAGTCAGGATAATCAACGGAATCTGCGGATGTTGGTCCCAGATCTACAATGTTAAATTTGGATTGCAAGTATTGAACGATTTTATTTTTGAAATCAAATCCGGCATGATCACTGGCAATAAATAAATTTTTCAATCTATCCCTCAAACTTTGAAAAAATCAGGCAACTATTTGTGCCACCAAATCCAAAAGAATTATTCATGACGTGTTTCAGTTTTCCGTCACGAGCTGTATTGGGAACATAATCTAAATCGCACTCAGGACTTGGAGAGTGTAAATTTATTGTCGGTGCTACTTTTTGATCAACAAGGCTCATCACGCAAAATGCGGATTCAACAGCGCCGGCAGCGCCTAGTAAATGTCCGGTCATGGATTTTGTTGAAGATATCCAAATCTTTTGAGCATGGTCCTTCATTAAAGTCTTAATAGCATGAGATTCTAAAGGGTCTCCCATGGGAGTACTTGTTCCGTGAGCATTCACATACTGAATATCAGAGGGATTAAGTTGAGCATCGTTGAGTGCGGATCGCATCGCTGCAACAAAGCCTTCGCCATCTGGATGCGGAGACGTGATATGATAAGCATCCGAAGAAGCCCCATACCCTGTGATCTCACAGAGAATAGTCGCCCCACGTTTTTGGGCATTTTCCAGTGATTCAACGATAAATGAAGCCGCGCCTTCACCCAGAACAAAGCCGTCACGATCCTTATCCCAAGGCCTTGAGGCTTCGCTGGGATTGTCATTACGGGTTGATAGGGCATGCATATTATTAAACCCTGCTATTGCAATAGGGGTTACTGTCGATTCAGTTCCTCCAGCCACCATAGCATCCGTAAGTCCAAATCGAATATAATTATAGGCTTCGCCAAGTGAGTGAACACCTGTCGCGCATGCTGAAGTGATTGTAAAATTAGGTCCCTTGATTCCATGCTGGATAGAAATCCATCCTGGAGCTAAATTTGTAATTACTGAAGGAATAAAAAAGGGCGAAACTCGAGAGGGCCCTTTTGTTATCAGACGAGAATGTTGCTCTTCGATAAAGGGTAAGCCACCCATGCCAGAACCCATGAAAACACCAATACGATGGGTATTTTCAGGTGTGATTTTTAATCCAGATTGATCGAAACCCATCTGCGTTGAGGCCAAAGCATACTGGATAAAAAGGTCCATTTTTTTCTGTTCTTTTTTTTCAATATACAGATCTGGATTAAAATTTTTAACTTCTCCAGCAAAACGAACATCGTACTCGTTGGCATCAAATTTTGTAATGGAAGCGATTCCAGACTGACCATTCAGAGCTGCCTTCCACGAATCAGATAACGTCGTACCAAGAGGGGAGACAGCTCCCATCCCAGTAATAACGACTCGTTTTTGGCCATTTGGCTTTGTCGTAGAAATCAACGGAAACTACGCCTTACCTTTTGAAGTCAAATACGTTTGAACATCATTCACTGTTTTTAACTTTTCAGCATCTTCATCAGGAATTTCAAGATCAAACTCCTCTTCCATAGCCATAACCAATTCAACGATATCAAGACTGTCGGCGCCTAAATCATCAATAAACGATGCTTCTGATTTTACTTTTTCTGGGTCCACACCTAATTGCTCGACGATGATATCTTTAACTTTTGCGTTTACTGACATTGGAATCTCCTTGTTAGTCATTGTTCATAATCTTTTAAACTTTAAAATATCGCATTAAAATAACAATTAATTTAAGTACATACCACCGTTTACATGAAGCGTTTGACCCGTGATATAAGATGCAGCATCACTTAACAAAAAGGCAACAGCAGAAGCCACTTCAAAGCTTTCTCCGGCTCGGGCCAAAGGAATACTATCTGCAAACTTTTGAGTTTGTTCCTCAGAAAGAGTCGCTGTCATATCACTTTTAATGTAGCCAGGAGCCACACAGTTTGCCCGAATTCCACGCGAAGCCAGCTCAAGCGCAACGGACTTAGTGAAAGCTTCAAGCCCGCCTTTGCTAGCAGCATAGTTTGTCTGCCCTGAATTCCCTGTTGACCCAATGACGGATGAGATATTAACAAAAACACCTCGCCGCGCCTTCAGCATGGATTTTGAAAAGGCTTTGGTGATATAAAAAACCCCATTTAAATTGGTTTGCATGACAGACTGAAAGTCTTCGGATTTCATGCGCAGAAGCAATTGATCCTTGGTGATTCCAGCATTGTTCACAACACCGTCGACTGATTGAAACCGCTGAAGCACATCAGTAACGACGGCATCGACATTGGCTTCATCAGAAACATCCATTTTAACACAAAAATGACCTTCACCCGGAAGTGTTTTAACAAGCTCATGAGCTTTGGCTTCATTGGATGAAAAAGTAAATCCAACAGAAGCCCCTTGCTCAGCAAGATACTTCACAATGGCGGCACCAATTCCGCGACTTCCACCGGTGACAAAATATTTTTTTCCTGACAGATTTAGAATATTCACAATTCCAACACGATGACCGAACTAGAGTATCCGCTCAAGTTTTTATTTTCATGACGACTGCGTTGCATTATCAATACCTTCAAGTGCCTTTAAATCCTCCAAAGAACGCGTCGAAAAGACATTGAAAAAATCAGGATCGGACTTTTTAAAGAGGCCTTTTAAAACAGTTCCGTGTCCGCATTCAATAATTGTTTTGCAGGACAACTTTTTTAATTCCAACATCGTTTGAGTCCATTTCACAGGACCTGAAACTTGTTGAATAAGATTGTGCGTTAATACATTCGCCTGAGTTTCTGGTTTTGCTGTAAAATTCTGAAAAATCGGCAAAGTCGAATTTTCGAGTGGATGGGATTTAAAGAAATCAGCCATTTTTTCTTGCGCTGGCATCATCATACCGCAATGAAAAGGGGCTGAAACTTGAAGTGGAATCAACTTCACCCGGCGTGCTTCACCCGGAAGAATCTCAGGTTTAAAATGATCCATCATCCAAGTTAAAGCTTTTTGATTTCCACTAATAACGATCTGCCCCTCACAATTAAAA
Source organism: Bdellovibrionales bacterium RIFCSPHIGHO2_01_FULL_40_29 (assembly GCA_001771815.1). Classification (GTDB taxonomy): domain Bacteria; phylum Bdellovibrionota; class Bdellovibrionia; order Bdellovibrionales; family Bdellovibrionaceae; genus Pseudobdellovibrio. The sequence continues at coordinate 49,307 of MEPU01000002.1, forward strand.
TTTGCGGGCGACAGGGGTGAATACCCAGAATTTTCACACACCCAACGGCATAAAAACTCAACTTGGTCTTCGGTTAATCCTAATGTGGCAACCATTCCGCCTTGTCCAGCAGGAACTGCGGATTGCATGGATTGACCTCGCAAGCGTACTGCTTGAATTGCTGTTTCAAATGTGAATGCCGAACCAAGAACCAAACTGGAGTATTCACCAATGGAGTGCCCCGCCGTACAAGTGGGTTGAATATTGAAAATTTCTTTCAGCACAAGTGCTGTTGCAACCGATACAGTTAGAAGAGCGGGTTGAGTGTTTTCTGTTAGAGCTAATTCTTCAGGCGTCGCTGTGAAACATAATTTTTTAATATCCAAATTTAACGTATCTGAAGCTCGCTCAAAAATATCTCGAGCGATCTGAAATTCGTCATAAAGAAATTGACCCATTCCAGGGTTTTGACTGCCTTGGCCGGGAAATACAAAAGCTACTGGTGAGCCCATGGATACCTCTTTTTTATTTTTAGAATCGAAGGATTGCTGATCCAGATGTTAAACCTGCACCAAAAGCGGTGAGTAATATCAATTGGCCACGTTTAATACGACCATCTTTGTAAGCCATATCAAATGCAATCGGAATAGATGCGGCCGAAGTATTTCCAGTTTCATGAACTGTAGATACAATTTTTTCCATCGGAAAATTAAACTGACCAGCAACAGCTTCCGTAATTCGCATGTTAGCTTGATGAGGAACAATCCAGTCCAATTGTTCAGGAGCAATATGAGTTGCCTCTAAAGCCTCGCGACAACAAGCAGCCATAGTTCGCGTGGCATTTTTAAAAATTTCTTTTCCACGCATTTGCATGAAATGTCCACCCTCATCCAAAACTTGCTGTGTGAAGGGGTGACGAGTTCCGCCGCCTTTTGCCCATAATAATTCGGCATAGGCACCTTCAGCATGAGCGTGTGCTGTCATGAGGTAATTTTTTTCAGTATCTGGAGCTTGAGAAACAACAAAGGCACCAGCTCCATCACCAAATAAAATACAGGTATCACGGTCTTTATAGTTTAATAAACGAGTGAGATTTTCGGCACCAATCACCAGGATATGCTTGTAGGCACCTGTTTTAATAAATTGATCCGCAACAAAAAGACCATAAATGAAACCAGAACAAGCGGCATTCAGATCAAAGGCCATGATGTTTTTTGCACCTAGTTTCGCTTGAACAAGACAGGCTGTGGCTGGCATTTTGTAATCAGGACTCACTGTTGCGACCAAAATGAGATCGATTTGATCAATCGTCATTTTAGCATCGACTAAGGCCCGTTGAGCTGCTTTAACGCAAAGATCCGAACAACCTTCATCGTCAGCAACCACATGGCGTTTTTCAATGCCTGTACGCTGGACAATCCAATCATGGGATGTGTCCACCATTTTTTCTAAATCATAGTTGGTGAGAATCTTCTCGGGTAAATAGGACCCAACTCCAGCAACATGAGTGCGAAACATAAATTACTTTTTCGCTTTAGCAGCGCTAATTTGCTTACCTTTGTAGTACAAAGCACCGTCAGCAGCTTTAAAAGCGCGGTGAGGGCGAACGAGTTCACCAGATTTTTTATCTAAAGCCATTGCAGGCGCTTCTAAACCATCATGGGAGCGACGCATATCGCGTCGAGACTTCGAGGTCTTCTTCTTGGGTGTTGGCATTGTATATCCTCCGAAAAAAGATTTAAATCTTGCTCGAACAATCGAGTAAAATCAATAGTTAATTCAATTTAATGTTTTTTAGCTTCAAATCCTTTAATCCAGCAAAGGGGTTCTTCTTTTCCACGCTTAAATTCTCATCATATATGACAGCATCGCGATTCTTTGGTTTATCACAAAGCGAACAATCACCATTCATTTTGACTGGCGGCATAGGATTAAACGGAATATCAATCGCTATGGATTCGTGCAAAAAATCCCCCAGATCAAATTGGCTGTTTTCATATTCAATCACAGAAACACCATCATCGGCCTCAGAAACAGCCACACTGGATTTGGCGTACTTACCAGTTCGATCGACTTCAGGTTTAGGAATCAGTATTTCATTGATTTTTTTCTGCACAGAATACTTGAAAGAGTCTCCGCAACGAGAGCAGATTTCTGGAGAATTGGCTTTGATCATTCCACTGATTGTAAAATCCTTAGAATTTAAAGGTTTAATAAAAAACTGAATATCATACGGTTCATCCGAGATAATATCCGCTAAAATAGAATTCAATTCCGCTGTTTTTCGGTTGAATTCATAAGATCGGCCTTCTTCGGGGATTTCGTTCAATTTGATTTTCATAAGACCGAAAGATGTACCGCACCCAAGCCTTTGTCGTCAATCTATCCTACGCGCCTATTCGTTAAGACCAGCCGTAATTGAAACTGATACTGATCCGAGGTGTTTTCGACTGATTTGTAGGAACTTCATGTCGCAACCAACTTTCAAAAAGCACAAGATCTCCAGACTTTGCCGGCAGACTGACAAACCGTTGGTTTTCAAGTTTTGCATCACTCTTTACTGCCGGCGAATTCATAAAAAATCCAAGGCGTGGATCTTCAAACTTGATAGCACTTGCACCCGTTGGAAAAGCCACATAAAAGGTTCCACTGATCACACTTTGAGGATGAATATGAGTCGTATGTTGCGCCAGTGACGGCATCACATTAACCCAACATGTGATCATTTTGAGATCGGATTTTGTCGTCACCTCATAGTCTAATTGCTTCAAATACCGGTTGACGTGAGTATTTATTTTTTTCTCAAGCAAGGCAAAAGTCGATGACAACTTATGAAGCTGATCCAAGGATCCATAGGATGTGTAACCATTCTTATAATTCTGTGCGGACCATTCTTTTCCAGTATGATCAGACTTCTGAATGAGATTAATTTCTTGAGCTAAGTCTTTTAAATCAAAGCTTATTTTGTTGTGATAAACCGAGGTCGTAAAAAGTGATTTCATAGTCAAACTGGATAGCGCAATTTCAAGGCGCCGTCTACCTGGGAATGACGGCTTTTATTGTTCTGATCGTCTAAAATCTATTCACCAGTCCTGCCCTGAGACACTCACAGCTATTAGGTGCGATTAGACTTTTATGACCTCTGGCATTTTCATTGCTTTATAACTGGGAGAACACACTTTTTCGGAGGTTGTATATGAAAACGATTCTAACATTATCACTGGTTCTTTTAACTGCTGGACTGAGCGAGGCCAAACTGAGTGATTTTAACTCTTTGATCGATGAGACCTCAAAAGCCCAATCAAATCTTTATGCCGATTTAAAGCAAAATTTAAAAGAAACTCAAGTCGCAGTAACAAGCACTCATCACGAACGCTATTTAGTGGATACGTCCGCGACAATCAATGTGCCCACTCGCAAAGGTTTTCTGACATATAAAAAAGAAAGTATCAATTATCAGCCAACAATTCAGCATGCGAAAAAAAGACTTGCTCTCGAGATCGATTCTGCAGAATAATTAATAAATGATCTTTCAAATCAAAAAAAAGCTGGTTTTTCTAACCAGCTTTTTTTTTATAATAAGTCCCACTCTTGCTGCGCCACAAATTCAGGTCCGTTTTCGCCTGACAGGTGATCTTGATTTTGGAATGAGTTTTACAGGTCCAATGGGTGCAAATATTATAGGCCAACCTGATCCCAGCGGGCCAAAACCGCTGTGCGAGTCATCCGCTTTGTTTCGAAAAGTCTCATCTCAGCAGTCAATGAAAATTGAAGTTTGGCTGAAGCTTATTTGCCCGAGCAAAGAGCAAAAAGTGACCCTTTCACCACCTCGATTTTTCCTGGATGAAAAAGGGCCCATAAATACCGTGGAACTTCGATACCTCACTCATGAATATAAAAAAATTCACGTCACAATCTCCGAACTGTCAATCTCCGAAAAAATAAAAAAATAGTTTCAGTGTCGCGAAGTGTAACGACTGGTTTTTTTTGTTAAATCTGCAACACTTTGACCTCTCTGCTTATATTAACTGAAATCTTAAAGGAGTTGCAGCGTGAGTACTTTTGAAATGATTAGCAAACATGGCGATCACGAACAGGTCATTTTTTGTCATGATAAGAATGTTGGTTTGAAAGCCATTATTGCAATCCACAACACGGTCTTGGGACCAGCTTTGGGTGGAACACGCATGTTCAATTACAAAAATGAAGATGAGGCCCTGATCGATGTCTTGCGACTTTCAAAAGGAATGACTTATAAAGCCTCAGCGGCGGGATTGAATCTTGGGGGCGGTAAAGCTGTTATTCTTGGCGATTCAAAAACTCAAAAAACAGAAGGCCTTTTCAGAGCCTTTGGTCAATTTGTAAATTCTCTGAACGGAAAATACATTACTGCTGAAGATGTGGGAACATCTGTGAATGATATGGAGCATATCTATATGGAGACTCCTTGGGTCACAGGGATTCCAAAAGATTTTGGTGGATCCGGAGATCCATCGCCTTATACAGCTCATGGTGTCCTTATGGGAATTAAGGCTGCAGCTCATGAAAAATTAGGCACTGATTCCCTAAAAGGAATGCGCATTGCTGTTCAAGGTCTGGGAAATGTAGGCTCCAATTTAGTGAAGTATCTTGTTGAAGAGGGTGCTAAAGTTATCATTGCTGACATTGATCAAGTTCGCGTGAAAGCTCATCATGATAAATACGGTGTTGAGGTTGTGGCTCCAGATCAAATTCTTTTTACAGAATGTGATATCCAAGCCCCATGTGCTATGGGAGCTATCGTCAATGATCAAACTATTGGTAAATTCCGCTGCAAAGTGATTGCAGGTGGAGCGAATAACCAATTAGCAGAAGCGCGCCATGGTGATCAACTGCGTGAATTAGGAATCCTATATGCTCCTGATTATGTTGTTAATGCCGGTGGACTCATGAATGTTTTTGTGGAGCTCGAAGGCTACTCACCTGATCGCGCCTTTGAAAAAACAAAGCGTGTTTATGATAATGTCAAAAAAGTTTTCGAAATTTCTAAACGTGATAATATCGGAACTCACACGGCCGCAGATCGCTTAGCCGAAGAGCGTATTAAAACGATTGGATACCTTAAACAGCATCATCCAGGAAAATCAAATCGGTCTTTCACAACATTAAAAGAAGTTAATAATCGCTAAAAACCACTGAAGAAAGAAGAGAAAGACCTTATGACAATAATTCAAAAGCAATGGAAACTGATCCTCGGTGTATTTGGTGTGATTTTACTTGTTGGGGCGGGAATCATGATTCGCACAGTCATGGCAACGACAAAAGAACAGAAAGCTCAAGAAAAGTTTTTCATGATTGAGAAAAAGTACACGGACTATAAAGAAAAAAAGAATGCTCCACCACCAGATCTCAAGAATACCAAAGCAGCTCCGGCTACCACTCCGGAGGCATTGGCTTTGGAATTGACCGAAGTCAAAGGTCAGTTAGAAAAATTTGTAACTGAAAATCCAGTTTCAAAAGCCACTCAAATGGCAGCATTGTATTTCAGTGAAATTTTAAAAGAAGAAAAAAACAAAGAGTTGGCATTATCCACACTTCAAAAAGTTCAAACCCAAGACACTGGTTTAGTGAATACTTTGGTTCAACAGCAAATTGGTCAACTTTTAGCGGATTCTAATAAGTGCCAAGATGCTATTGATATTTGGCAAAAAATTGTGGCTCGAAAAGAAGCTTCATTTTTACATAATGAAGTTAAAATTCAACAAGCACTCTGCTATCAACAGTTGAATAATTCTCAAAAAGCCGAAGAGCTTCTCACAAATATTGCCAATCAAAAACCTGATGGACAGATTAATTCCACCACAACCAAGGATGCCGCTAAGTATTTAAGATTACTGCAAATGAAGAAAGTTTCTGGCATTTAACAGTGAAATCCTTCTTATTTATTCTCCTCTTTTTAGGTCTTGGTTGTTCGCAGGCTCCTCGTCAAGAGGTTTCTCAATTTGTCGTCACGGCGGATTGGGTTCGCGACACTTTAGCAAAAAAGAATGAAGGTTTTCGCAAGATCAATCGGATGACACCGGTGATCTACAAAGACCTCATTATTGTCGGTAATGCTGTTGATGGTCTTGTCGCTCTTCATCATGACAGTGGTGCTGAAGTTTGGAGAATCCCTATTCCCCATGGTGTAGAGGCCGGAGCCACTGTTATTCGCGATCGCCTTTTTGTCGGTTCAAACAATGGTCGAATGTATGGAATTGATTTAAAAACAGCACAGATTCTTTGGACCTTTGATACCAAATCTGAAATTGTTGCCGAACCTATTCTGGCAGACGGTATTTTATATTTTCTCTCGGGCAGTCAATCTGTCTTTGCTTTGGATGCTGCCAATGGAAAGCAGCTGTGGACCTACAATCGTCAAGACACATCTAGTTTGATGACTATTCGTGGTGGTTCAAAGCCTGCCTATTCCAATGGAAATATCTTTGTGGGCTTTAGTGATGGCTCGCTGGTAGCCTTTAATGCCAAGACGGGGACACAGCAATGGGAAATCTCACTAAATAAAAATACCCGTTTCAAAGATATTGATTCGACTCCTCTAGTGGATGCCGATACGATTTTTATCAACAGCTATGATGACAAGATCTACTGTGTTTCAAAATCAAAAGGCGAAATTATTTGGAGCACAAAAGGGGGCGGCATTAGCACTCCCATCTTGTCTGGAGATCGATTGATTTACACCACCTCGCGTGGCGAGATTGTTTCTCTCTTAAAGAAAACTGGTCAAGAAGTCTGGAAAGTCACTTCAAAGTCTGGGATTTTATCTGATCCCGTACTTTATCATGGCATGATCACGACTGGCGAGTCCCAAGGTCGTCTTTTATTTTTAGATTTACTCACAGGTGATCTCAAAGGATCCTTTGAGCCAGGTCGCGGTGTCTTTTCAAGACCTGCCGTCAATTTGGATCGAAAGCATGTTTACTTTATTTCGGGTGAAGGCAATGCCTATGCTATTCGCGCCGAAACACGACATAAATCCTCCATCTACTATTTAAAATAACTCAACAGAGGAGCCCCTTATGAATTTATTTTTAATCCGGATATTCGCAGTTGTTGGATTTTTTTTCGTTATGGCCTGCTCAAATATCCCTTGTAAAATTGAAGACCGACCTGCTCCACAAACCACAGGAGATCAGAAATCAATGACAGCACCTAAGGATTTAACATCTCGCACGCGTGTTTACAAAGCTGACGGATCATTACAGTGTGGGCAGGGGAAAAAAGTGGACCTTTCAACCATGCAAAAAGAATTGGGTGATATCCAAATATTCTCTGCAGAAAATAAGAATGATGGTCTGATGAGAATCCAAGTCTGCGGTCACCCTACAGGAAACTGCAACGTTTACGAGATCTTAGAGGCCGATCTTGATAAGGCTCTTAAGCTGGGATTTAAAAAATGGATTCGCGACTAGTATTGATTCAAAAAGCGAATTATTTTGAGAATGTTCCGATTAATATATAAAGATTAGACTATTTATTGGAAACTAGACCCATCAGGGGGAACTGATGGACTACGTGGAATATCTTCTTTACGAAGCCAGGCCATATCTTTATGCATCTCTTTCGGCATTTGCTTTTTATAATTATCAAGGTTCAAAATTGATGTTAGCAAGTGCAGTCATATTGGCCGGCTGCAGTTATTCTGTATTTGCACTTCGGTATCAGTATCGAAAAATCAAATGAACCTTTGATCACTTATTTGATTTCAATCAAGTAAGCCCCTGCTGATTCTTTTGGTCGAATATCCAAGTACTTTCCTGTTGTTGATATAGACTCATGACCCAGTGTTTTTTGCACGACATGAATGGGAGCGCCAGCTTCTATAGAATGAGTGGCGCAGGTGTGCCTCAACCAATGCGGAGAAGGTTCAACAGAGACTTTTGCCACTTTCGCGGCCCGCCGAACAATTCTAAAAATCTGACTTGGATTTAAGGGTTTTTCGATCTGACCTGCTTTCGGTCGGGTGGATGTAAATAAGTAATCACTCGAAAGATCAACTATAAAATCAAAAAGATCCCGCGCCAAGTGGGCGGGGAGATGAATGGACCGGACTTTCTTCCCCTTACCTTCTACTAAAAGATAAAAACTTTCCTCGCTTCCGCGCTGTATGCTGGATTGACGCAATTTGCAAATCTCATCCACTCGAACACCTGTAAAGTATAGGACCTTCAGAATCAGTTTATTCCGTGCGTGAGATTCTTTTAAAATCATCTGCTCTATTTGTTCCCGTGAAAGGACCTTCGAATACAATCGATCCGGAGTCTTAATGGTTTCAAGTAAAACCGCTGGATTTCTTTCGATATATCCCGACTTATGCACAAACGAAAATAATGAAGACAATGCATTTTTATACGTATTGCGAGTGGAATCCGAATGCTCTCCAAAAGTTTTAATAAAAAGCGCCAGGTGAGTGACCTGAGTCGTTTTTAAATACAGCTGAGGATAGAAATTGAAAAACTCTTTAACTATACGTCTGTAATACCTTTGAGTTTTCGCTGATTTTTGAAATAACCATGAGCCGATGATCGCAAGATCCTCTAAATTTCGCCCAGGAATGACTTCTAAACTGTGATTCTGATTTGACATACAGCTTATGATATAAGCACACCTAATTCTAAGCACGAATACTAAACTAATCATGCGTACATAAACTAGACCTTGGTCCGATAGTAAAATGTGGCAGATTTGGCAGAATTTGAACTATGAAAAAATCTCTCAGTCCGTTTGATTATCCGATCGTTATCCGCAAAAACATGAATTTTTTAACGATCAGCGTTCCAGACCTCAATATCATCATGACGGAAGAAATTCCTCTGACGAACAAACTAGAGAAAAACTTCTTAATTAAGATTGCTAAAAACGTAGGAATGGCTTGGGTCAAGGTTTCCCACCAGATTTATCGAAAGCAAACCAAGCAACGAACACCCTCAAAAACCAAAGATATTTTATCGCCACGTTTCAGGTCAAAACCGATCAAAATTGCGCAGGCGGCGAAGATCATTGGAGTCTCTGAAAATACACTTCGCCGTATGGTCAAACGGGGTGATATTTCATGCGTAAAAACTGGTAAAGGTCATCGGCGATTTACCGAAAATAGCCTTAAAAAGTGGCTTGAAACCAGCCAAGTGACGACGACTTTAAATACTTCAAAATAAATACTAGAAATCAATTGAAAGACCACCTTCATTCCATTAAATCCAAGATTACTCATTCATACAAAAGGTTGGATCTATGAAATCAATTCTAGCAGTTTTTGTTCTTTTGTTTTCAGTTGTTACTTTAGCAGGTCTTGAAGCTGATTTTGAAACCATTAAAAATTGGGGACGAAGCCAAGAAGCCACTGGAACAATATGCGAAGATATTGCTCAATTGCGTTTCATGGAAAAGTATCCAGCACCCGAATACACTGTTTTAACTGGAATTTCGTACAGTGATAAAGATCGCACCCTCGGTGAATTGGATGTGATTGTTTTTAATAATTCAAACCATGTTGCCGAAATCGTTGCCGAGGTTAAATGCTGGAAAAGCCCAAAAAGTGGCTTACATAAAGCTCATGATCAGCGAAAACGATTCCTCAAAAATGTTCATTCCAGTAAAGCTTTAAAATTCACCTGGCTTCAGGATCCAAAAGTAAAGCTCACTAAAACTCAGTTCAACAAAGTTCAAGAGTTTATGTCCGTGGCTCAAAGCGGAACTCAAAAAGATGGCTTTGATTACGAATTGCCTTATACATTGAAAGAGCTGATGCAATTACGGATGGATATCCTAAAATGCCAGGATTCAGGTGCTTGTAAAAAGCCAGAATAATACATGATGTAACATAATATAACTTATCAGAAAACATGCTCTTTAATGGATACTAGCCTTATAGCGATAAACAACACAGAAATTCGTTTTCTTTCCAGTTAAAATAGAACCATAATAGAGCCATGACCCAAGGGACATTGCTAATTGTTGAAGATGAATTTGATCTTCTGGAAATTCTTGTAGAAATGCTGTCGCCGGTTTGTGGTAAAATCTTAACAACTTCAAACGGTAAAGAAGCTTTAGATGTTTTATCCGGCACTGAAAAAATCCATGCTGTGTTATCTGACATAAATATGCCACTAATGACTGGTTTTCAATTGCTTGCCCAGGTTCGTGAATCAGGAAGCATTATTCCTTTTGTGACATTAACAGCCTATGCCGACCAAGAAAATATGCGCGAATCCATTCGACTAAATGCCACTGATTTTTTAACAAAACCTTTTGATCGCAAAGAACTTGCCGATGTGATTGGAAAGGCTCTTCGCCAGGGCATAAATTTAGATGAAATTCAGCAGGAAATGCAAACTCGGGCACAGGATTTAAAGATTACCAGTGAATTTTTGGAATATTACCAAACCTATCAAAAGAAAATTATGGGCATCCGCATTGAAAATTCTAAATATATAAAACAGCGCTCTTAAAAGATCTGGCACCCCTGTTTTATTTCAAGTTAGTATAGAGACATGAAGGATTTTATGAAAATACCAAAAGCCTCGTTGATCTTAGCGTCACTCATTTTTTCACTTTTTACAGCAACACCCGTCTGGGCTGATTTCACCCGAGAAAAGTGTGCTGAAACATTGGTGGGTAATAAAATTATTCAAGTGAATCGCCAGTGGAATGAAAAAACACGACGTTGTTTTATTTCCGTACATCCCCGAGTCATCGAGGATTTAAAGTATCGAGATTATTATTTCGATAACTCAGGATTTTTTATGGTTTTCAATTCCTATGGAATTGGAGATGAATCCGTAACAGCTGGAGCTCGTGGTTTTTTTTTACTTCCCCAAGTGAACGAGTATCCAGATTTTTCTTTTGAAGAGAATAACGATGTGATTGTCAAAATGGTTTCCGGTCACCAACTTCGCATTTCAGGCAAAGATTTCTCAATTGTCAGTTTATCAGATGGATTAATCACTGAAAAACCTCTATCACCTAAAAACCAGGGCGGTGTCGAATTTCAACTGACTCGCGGATACTGGCTGGATGGGGGATTTAAATTAGGAGGTCTCCCGTTGGACACCTCAACCAATAAGACTCGATTCCAATCCGCACAATCCACAGAATCTTGCATACTGACGAATAAAACCTATTTAAATTACGAATCAGATGGTGAGTTTTCCTTGAAATTTTTAGGCACTAAAATGACAGATTTTGTGAGGGCGAAATGCCCTCAGTTAAAATTGTAAGTTGATCCTACTCTTTCAAAACAGGCATGATATCTAACTCCAGAACTTGGCCACCTCGAGAGACTTTAATCTTTGTTACGGCTCCAGGTTTTACGGCCTGCAAAGTGTAAACATAATCATATAAATTTTCAATTTTCGTTTTATCAAATTCAATAATGATATCGTTTTCTTTAAGACCCGCTTTTTCAGCTGGTGAATTCTTTGAAGCACCTGAAATGCGAACTCCTTTGACTCCCTCTTGGCTGTAGTCCGGAATAGTTCCTAAATAAATTCGAAATCCCCGTCCCTCAAGTCGTTGCCCAGAATTACCTTCTACTTTTTCATAATGAACAGCTGTACTGGAGACTGTCGCCACTTTTTCTAAATAGGTTCTTACAACATGAGCTGTTTTCTGCAAACCAGGATAATTTAAAGTCTCAGGAATATCACGTGGAGAGTGATATTCCGCATGAGCCCCCGTGAAAAAAGAGATCGATGGAATTTGAGCCAAGTAAAAAGTCATCGCATCGGTCGGCAAATAGGGATCGGAAGTCAGTGCTAAACTTTGACCAGTAATCAATCCGACTTCCTCGCTCAAACCATGCCATTCTTTCGCAGAACCCACGCCCTGAATCTGAAGTGTATCTCGAAGTCTTCCAATCATATCCAAATTAAAACTGGCTTCGAATCCCTTTGAAAACGGTGATTTTACCTTATCCCAATCTTTAACAAAGGCATTTGATCCCAAAACTCCAATTTCTTCACCTGACCAAATCGCAAAATAAAGTGGTTTCTTGAGTTTTTCTCTATTCTTTACGCTGGAAAAATGATGAGCCAACTCTAACACGCCCGCAACTCCAGAAGCATTATCATCTGCACCAAAGTGAATCTGACCTATTTCATTTGCCTTAGCCAAGGATGATCCCGTTTGCACTCCACGTCCTAAATGATCTCCATGACCACCAATAATAAGCGCTTTATTTTTCTGATATCGTTTCGGTTCCAATTTTGCGATCACATTTCGGCCTGTGGAACGCTTCGCCAATAAATCAACTTCTGCTGAAACATACTGAGAATTCAAAATAAATCCAGTGGCTTCAGGAGATTGAAGATAATGATCTTGAAGAGCTTTAAATGTTCTAAACTGCGAGTTTTGATCTGATTTTTTAAGTAATTCTAAAAAGACATCCTCTGAAATTTTTAAAACGGGTAACGTTGTATCTGATAAAGATCCCTCGAAGCGGACCGTCTTCAAACCTGAATTTGATATAAAGATAACACCTGCAGCGCCTTGATTTTTTGCAACAGTGATCTTGTGTTGTGGTCTTGAGAATGTCAGCAAATGAAGTCGCATTTCTTTTTGAACATGGTCAGGAGCCCCATCCAAAATAGCCACCCATTTACCCGTTACATCCAAACCTTTGTAAGAATCAACCGCCGGCAGTTTTTCAGTGGCTGATACTTTCACTCCAAAACCTGCAAAGGCCACTGGAGCCGCAGGGAATTTACCCGATTTTGAATACGACAGAACTTGGTAATCTGCTGATCGTGTGAGTTTTTTACTGACTCGTCCGCCAAGTTCTAATGTATTTTTATCGGTTGCTTCCACTGCTGATATAAATTCAAAAGTGTGAATAAAGTCTTTTCCAATAGCCGGCTTCAATCCCCAATCTTTGAATAACTGAGCTATGGTATTTGTATAAATAATCTCTTTGGCAGATCCTGTCGCTCGCCCCTCCATCGATTCATCAGCCAGATATTTAACGATGGCTTTGATATCATCTTGATTGATCGATTCACTTAACTTTAATGGATTTTGAGTCTCTTTCATTTTTAGAGCGGGCGGTAAATTCAAAGCCTTTCGAGCTTCATTATCATTCCAATCAGCTAAATAAATTTGGCTTTCACCTTTTTCATTTCGATGGGACCATGTTAACTTTTGACCATCTGGTGAAAAACTGGCTAATCCATCAAAACCATCCGAGAATGTAATTCGAACAGGTTTTTGCTTTCCTTCAGTATCAACAATAAAAAGCTCAAAATTAGCATAACCTAAAATAGATGACCCAAAAATAATATAATCACCTGATGGATGAAAATACGGAGCCCATGACATGGATCCCAATTGAGTGATCTGCTTTTGATTACTTCCATCCACATTCATCGTGTAGATTTCAGCCTTTGAGCCATCAGCACTAAATCGACGCCATGTGATCTTTTTACCATCGGCACTGAAAAAAGGTCCACCGTCATACCCAGAAGACGTTGTCAAACGCTTCACTTGAGAACCGTCGGCCTTCATTATATAAATATCCATTGCATAAGAGGGATCACGATCAAAGATTTTTTTCTCTTCATCACTTAATTTTTCAGTATATGCGGAACGATTGGAAGCAAAGGCAATCCACTGACCATCTGGAGAATACGAACCTTCGGCGTCATACCCTTTGGCGCGTGTTAACTGTTTGACCTTCTGACCATGAAGATCAGATTCAAAAATATCAAACTCTTCATCAAAACTCCAAGAGTAGCGTCCCTTGACAGGTTTTGCGCGCTCTTCATACTCAGCTTTAACTTTATCTTTTATCTTAGGATCAAGATGTGTCGATGACCACATGACTTTTTTTCCAGCGGGATGAATCCAACCACAGGTGGTTTTACCTTGCCCTGTTGAAACACGTTGAGTTTGGCCATTCTGTAAATCAACAATATACATCTGATAAAATGGATTTCCGAGTTCTCGCTCGGATTGAAAGATCATTTTTTGACCATCTTGACTGAAGTACCCTTCACCAGATCTGGGACCAACAAAGGTGATCTGTTTTGAATTCGTATAAAATGTATTCTGAGTGCTGACAATAGATGTTGGTATCAGATTTTTTTCAACTTGAGCTGTTGATTTTAAAGAAGACAAGATGACCACAAAAGAAATGCAGGCTATGACTAAAGAGTAGATTTTTTTCATGCCGGTATCAGAACAAACGAGGATATTGATGTCAATTGAAAGCTGCCGCTATTTATCTGTTTGCCAGGGGTGCCATTTTGAAAAAATGGCCTACTCAGAGCAGCTTGAAATTAAAAAAAATCACCTCGCTGAGCTATTCCAAAATCATCAACTCCAACCACCCCCTATTGCCATCAGAAGCCTTGGAGAAAACTATTTAAGACAGCGCTTTGACTTCACTATCCACAATGGACGAATGGGGCTCTATAGTGCCGACAGAGAGATTATCGATATTGAATCCTGCCAGCAAGTGGCTTCAGAGCTGCAAAAAGCTTTTAGTGATTTTAGATCCATTCCATTTCCTATCAAAAAAGGCTCCGTTCGCTTGCGTGTTGGTCCCAGTGGATTACGAGGCGTCTGGTTGGATTTTGCAAATACGGATATTAAAAACTTACTTGATGAAAAAAACACCTTAGAACGTCTTTGGAAGCTCGGCTTCCATATCGAAATTGGACAAAAAGGGAAAGTTCCCATTCCAGGAACAGAAAGCTATAAACTCTCAGCCCCACAACCCCACGTATGGTTTAAAACCCAAGACATCCCGTTGAAAAGTTTAATTTTAAATTTTACTCAACCCTCTTGGAACACAGCCGATGCATTAACTGAAATTATTTTAAAGTGGGTGAGCACTCTAGGAACTCAGCTGACTGTTGCTGAATTCGGTAGCGGCATTGGACAATTCACCCTGCCATTATTAGCAAGTGGCCACAATGTCGATTCGTTTGAATCACATATTTTAGCCACCGAGTTATTACGTCTCAATGCCACAGACTCTCAGTTGGATAAAAACTTGACGATTTATTGCGATGACTATCATAAAAAACCCCTGCCTTCTGATTTATTTTATGATGTGGCTGTCGTGAATCCACCACGTTCAGGCTTGCTTCAGTTTAGCGATCAACTGATCCGTGTTAAAACAAAAAATGTTATTTATATTTCGTGCTTTCCAGAAAGCCTTATTGAAGATCTTGAAAAATTATTGGCCAGTGGTTATCAAATAAAAGAAATCCAGATTGTGGATCAATTCCCTCAAACCAAACACTATGAAACATGTGTCCTACTCGAGCGAATAGATTTTTAGCCCTGAAATCTCACCTGCTAAATCACGCGAAAGAATCAGCGATATCAATGGCAACACCAGAACACCCGTCATCAAAATAAGCGTCGTTCGAACAATAACTTTAAAAACATAACTGAATTGAAAGCGCTGAAGTGGTTCACCCAAACGCAAGTCACAGGTCCATTCACCAACAGAAGCGCCAATAAAGGCTCGCATAAAAATCAAATAAGTCCATAAACTCAAAACAAATAAAATTCCCATTGAAAAAATAAAACTTTGATCTTTGAAAAACAGACTCAGCATCGATTGCGGAGAGGCCTTCATCATAAACGATGAGAGAACTAGAAAAAAACAAGACATGGATACCAAAATCAACCCGTCAATACCGGCCGAAAACCAAGTCCACAATGCCAGTTTTAAACCTGATCTTTTCTTGGATCCATTGTGAAAACTTGTCCCTTCCATGATATCAGATTCTAAAAAATCAAGTCTCTGGAATAGATTCTCCCGCACCACAGGACGCGGAGCCTTTGTTGGCTCACGCTCCGGATGTGGTAAAGGAATTTCAGAAGACTGTGGCGGTTGAAATGAATCCATGGATTACCTTTGTATTCCTGTTTTTGTATCTACCGTCGGAGCCTGCTCTGGACAATTAATTGGATTAGTCACCTTTGAACCATCCCAACATGTGAATTGCTGTGCCGGACATTTTGAAAGATCATCGACTTTGGTCACGTTATCCCAACATGTGTACAAGCTACCCGTTGTTGTTGAGCTCGTTCCACATGTGCAAGCGGCAACATTGGTAATTGTTTGCCCTGGTGGACAACTTGCACAACCACAAATCCCAGTAGACAGCATAGATTGCGGTGATACACAGGTTTGACCACAAGGTGGAGTCGTCCCATTCGGACATTTATCGCCTGCCGCGTTCAATTTTGGCATTTTAGGAGAGAATAACTTGTACATGGCCCAGATGGCGACACCAGCAAAAGCAAATGGTGCTACGACCTTAATGCCTTTCCACAGTTTTTCCCAAAAACTTGGTTCTTTTTTCTCTGGCATTTTTCTGCCATCAGAACATTGAGTATAGGCTGCACCTTCTACTCCAGTGATCAATTTACCTGGTTTTCCATTATCACAAAGCTCTGCCCCATCTGATGGTGCCTTTGTTGGAGGCTCTGCTGCAGGAGGTTCTGTCGCAACTGGTGGCTCTGGTGCTGGAGGTGCTTTACATTGATCACCTGGGCTAACACTGACTCCCGTGGCAGGTGCTGGACAAGCGCACTTCAATGTTGATCTATCAATTGTTGCCCCAGCTGGACATTTGTTTTGAAAAAACTCGGCCACGAATAAAAATCGCCGTTGCAATTGATCGCAGGCTTGCCAAAAATTCGTCTCGTGAGAATTGCGGCGATCTGAGCTGGCTTTACAGCTTGCTGTCGCATGCGCAATGTCAGAATCAAATTGATTTTTGATTTTGATGACTTCATCCAGCGTAGCATCATCAATGATTCCATTCGTATAAAGACTTTTTCCGCTGAATTTTAGCATTCCTTCTAGGAAACTCTCGGTCTGTGCAAAACTAGGTTCTTGCATTTTTTTGGTATCAGCTTCCAAATTCACATCAAGCATATTCTCAGGAGCATAACGACCTGATTTTTTATTAGGATCTTTTAAAAACTGAACCTCATTGCCTAAGTGATTATTTCCAGTTCCGTTAATCGTCTCACAAGGCCCATTAAAGTGAGTTGCAACTTGAAAACTGGCGCTGCGTCCGGGTGTTATACAAATGGGCTCTCCCCTCGGAGTACCAAAGACAATGGGATTACATGCTAATTTGCTCTCACCGCAGAAGGTATTGGCACGCTTTACGATATCAATCTCTCGATATTCCGCTTTGATATTTTTATGATCACAAACAGTGGAACTGTACGAGGTCACATAACCTGCAACTAAACAGTCATTTGATGAAACATCTTCTGCGGCAGCAAAAACTTTAGTGCCTCTTGCTCTTGTATCAACTCTTCGATCTGTTGCGGATTTCTCAGTCGGTTTCGCATCCACATTGGGAATTAAAAATTTTAAAATCCCTTCAAGCGCTGATGTTTTCTTTGGCTTTACTTTTTCTTTTTGAATTTCGGTTAATACTTTCTTCGCATCACTCCATAACAATCGCATATGAATCATGTACTGAGCACGCTCTTGCGGAGTCATGGCTTTCCAGAGGGCTTTGGTTATTTTTGGATAAGAGTTAAACACTTTCGAGGCCGCTACTGGTGGTTTAACTTCAGTTTGTTTACGCAGAACTTGGTCGCCGGCTATAATACGATCAAACATATCATTAAAATTAATCAGATCAATTTCAGTCAAGTTGGTATTTTGAAACTTAACATATTTATCTTTGTCTCCAAACCATTGAACATTTAAAAGTTGACCATTTTGAGTGATACGCACATTGGGAATTTCAATTCCATCTGTCCCTTTTACTGAGGTCACTTCAAACTTTGGCATCAAGACATTCTTATACCTAGTCATCACGGGTTCGATTTGTGATCGAATCCGCTGCGGATAAAGATGCTTTGTGTTTTGATAAAACTCACCCACGGTGATTTGCTTATGTAATCCCATCTGAACTAAAGCATTGACCACTTGCTGTTTTGATATTTTTTCAGCTTCGCGGCCCATCGCAACGGGGGACATAACCAAAGTAAATAGCGACAGACACGCCGCTATCCAATTCATTTTAAGTTTTAAATTCCACAATCCCATAAATACCTCATTCAATAACTTCATTATTGGTTCACTTCTGTTGGAGCACCACCACTGCAATTTCCGGACGGACAATTGTCTCCACTGCCGCCTTCACTTGGTGCTGGGCAGCCAGCAAGAGGCTCGTAAGATCCATTAGTGCATTTCGGACACTGTGATAAATTGTTGTTAGGTGCTGCATTTCCATTTGGACAAATCACAGGCTGAACAACATTCGTGCATTGGCAAGTCGATTGATTGTAAATTTGTTGTCCTGGAGTACACGAATTTGAAACCGGACACGCACAGGCTGGATATTTTCCAACTTTAGGTGGTCGGCAACGCTTTACAGGAGGTTTAGGACTGCACGTGCATGACACTGGATTCAAAGTTGATCCTGATTTGCAACTGATTTTACAAATCGGTGGGCTCGGAGGTACCACGACTGGAGGCTGTTTTGGTTTTTTGTTTTTATGAAAAAGAGCCACCAGTGCTAAAATTCCTAAACCCCCGAGAAGCCATTTCCATAAATCACTTTTCTCACAAAGACGTTCGACATCTTCAGGTTTCGTTGACTGGGGAAGCATTTTTCCTTCACCCTTAACACACTGACATTGAACGCCATCGCCATCTTGAATTATATTTGTTCCCGATGGACATGATTTATCAATGACTGGTGCTGGAGATTCTTTTTCAACAGCCACCGCTGGTGGTACAACTGCAGCGTTCGATTTACACTGTCCGCCAAAATCTGCCGTCGATCCATCGGCATTACATTTACAAAGGCCTTTGCCTTTAGGATCAGTCAATTGCCGTTTATTCAATTCTGTTTTTGTCAGGCTCTTACCCTCAGTATCCGTCGCAATCACACCCGATTGCACCATAGATTCATCTTTAGCATAAGCTCCAATATATGTGGAATCGCTTGGACATGCTTTTGAGCGAATTTCAGAAATAAATTTTTCTGTAAATAACCAACGTCGATGAAGTTGATCACAGGCTGGTTTTTGCTTTGTATCCACATGCAATTTTTCAATATTTTCACGACATGCAGCAATTGCGCGATTAGTTTCTTGTTCATAGACACTTTGAATCTGAACAAGTTCTTTATCTAAATCTTCGTCCCAAACGCCTTTTGTAAAAATATCAAATAGTTTTTTATTACGTCCGTTATCACTTTGTTTGAGCATGCCTTCAATAAAATCTTTGGTGTACTGAAACTCAGACAATTTCTGATCGTCTTCAATTATTTTCTGCCGGGCTGAATCCGGCATGACGTTTTCATAATTTTTAGAATTGAACTCCATCACCATTTTTGCAGATGATAATGGACTAGCTAGATCGCAGAGGCCATTTCGTGTGGTGGCATCCTGGAACTCGGTTTTAATTTGATCAATACAAAGGGGTTCTCCTTTGGGAAAACTGTATTGCATCGGATTACAGGCCCGCGCAGTGCTTCCATGGGTTTTAATACAGGTATTATTGGCTTCGCGCACGTAGCTTGGAGCATTGGTTCCTTCATATAATCCAAGAGCCGTATCCAATGAACAAACCTTTCGCCCCGAACCGTGAACATTGCTACCAACACCCTCTGCACCAACATAGCCCGCAACAATACAGGCTTTGGCAGATTCTGGAATATTAACCGTTTTTCCACTTCGAGTTGTCACCGTTGTGTTTTTTGACTTGATGGCTGTTCGTTCTAATTTTTTTGCATTGACGACTGGCTTCTGCGCGTAAGCTTCAGCACCCATTAAAAGCTCTAAAAAAGTCTTTGCTGCTTTTTGAGGTTCTAGATGTTTAGTCACTTCAAGCGCCGACATGTACATCAACCGCATTTTAACGATGTAACTGGCCCGCTGCTGAAGTGTCATCGATTTCCATAAATAAGGCGTCACCCGCGGAAAACCCTCAAAACGTCCCAAATCCGCTGTCATTTTTTTCTGATTCGGAGTCATATTTTTAGAAGTCGGTTTTCCGTTGGCTTGACTTTGTAACGAATCAAATTCTTTCTTCAAACGAATATCATTGGCTGTGACTCGCGCAAACAAATCGCTGGGTCGTTCAAGATCAGCCATTGATAAAACAGCATTATTTAGTTTAGCCCATTTGTCCTTTTCGCCGTAAAACTGAATCGTTTGAATTTTTCCATTCTGGGATAACTGCAACATGGGAACTTCAGTCCCATTTGTTGTCTTTGATGAAGACACTGTCATCTGCGGCATTTCTAAGTTCTTATTTTGCTGAACAAAGGCTTCAATTTCTTTGTACATATAACCTGGATAATAGGCCTTGGACTTGTTCCAAAACTCTCCGAGAGTTGTCTTTTTATTCAAACCAAATTCATTAATATACTGCTGTAGTTGTTGTTTTGATAAGTTCTCAGCCTCGTAACCGAAGGCTACCGGCGAAATTGTCATCGTCAACCAGGACAGATGGACAGTCATCCATTTTATGAGCTTCAATACTCTCATCAGAACCCCTTTTGCTTCGGGCATTTCACTTCATTTATCTCAAAACACATCACTTTTAAATATCGGCGTATCATATTAAGAGCTTAAGTGAATTACCCTAAATCATTATGTAACGTTTAAATTTGAGACATTATTCCGACTGACCCCGGCTTTTGAGCCAACGACCAAGATCTTGTCTAAATTGTCCATCCAATTCTTCGAACTCGACCCGAGCCCCAGAATCCAGATTTTCAACAACTTTTGCTTTAACCTCGATAGGTGAAATTTCAGGAAACTTAAGAACAACAATTTCATTTTTTCGAAAACTTCCGGGCTGTTCAAATGAAATCCGAGAACCTGTTTTAGAAAGCGATTCGGTGATCGCTTTTTGTCCCGCACAAACAACAGATGTTCGAATATCGACTCGCCGAGTGTTGGTCAGCCAACTGGCTCTTCGATCCAAATAAGGGAATCTAAAATAAAATGAAATCACCAACACACTGACTGTGCAAATAATGGCCAAGAGCGAAAATATTTTGAAAAAAACAGGATCTATGGAATTCGTATCCACATGATACAAGCGATAAGCATTGATACATAGAATAAGAATCAAAGTAAAAATGGCAACAGACCAAGATAGTTTATGCGGACGAAACAATAAAATTCCAGTCAGAAACAGAAGGCCCAACCAAATCCAATCCATGGCGGGAATGGTTTGCAAAAAAGGACCAAAAACGCCGGAGTCATACCAATTTTCAACACCGGAACCCGCAAAACTTATAAATACATTTCCTATCGGTGCGAGCAAAAAAAGAATTGCTAAAAAATAAACGCCGAAGGGTTTCTTTAAAACTGACATACTCATGTTGTGCCCCCAATGCTATTATCTTAAGGGAGAACATGTTATTTAACCACTGACCTATAGACAATGGTCTAGCTTGGCAAAGATGCCTGAATTTCGGGAGTTTGGACGGCAATAGCCTCTGTAATTCCAGACAAGAATCCAAGAGCTAGGCCAATCAGGATAAAAAGTAAGGTGCTGATCTTCATAGTGGTGGTTTTTATATCACAAATCACTGTAAGGCCTTGAATGAATTGCAAAATCCCGGCATTTTACGATCAAACTCATCAGCAATCCTTGAAAAAATTGCTGAACTGTCTAATTCTTGTACCGTTAAATTTACGAAAGGCCTCCTTAAGTGAACGATCGAGTTATTCAAACCTCTCGGCTTTATCAAATCATGGATCTTGAAACCTATGTGCTCCTGGCGATTTTTGGCCTCACCGCCTATCTGGTCTATCGTTTTTTTCTTTTTCGAGTTTCTGAGGAAAGACATCGAAACCTAAAAACTCATTTTAAAAGTCTAACAAATTATTTTTTAATTTTTACAGCGTCTTACGGAATTTTCTATATAGCCCAGGAAACAGCTTCCGAGTTTGATCTTGTTCGTCGACTTGTTCCTTATTTAGCCACCCTTTGCTTTTTCTCAGGTGCGATATTTTTTGTTAAATGCAGCCGCTTGGTTGTGCTGCAGTACTTATTTTTGGGATCCATGCGCGCTGGCGTTCCTCTTCTTTTAGTGAATATTTTTTCACTCGTGCTTTCAATTCTAATCGGCTTTTGGACTGTGAATACAATCTTAGGAGTTCAGTTAGCACCATTGCTTGCAACATCCGCTGCATTTTCAATTATTCTTGGATTAGCACTGCAAGATACCCTCGGAAACTTATTTGCTGGAATTTCGCTTCAGATCGACAAAACTTTTGAAATCGGAGATTGGTTAGAAATTATGAACGGGTCTACAAAAACCGTTGGCCAAGTCAAAGAGCTCTCGTGGCGCTCGACATTGCTTATTGGTTTTTCAGATGAAATGATCACTCTTCCTAATAAAATAGTGGCACAATGCCAAGTCAGCAATTTTTCACCAGAGAATCAACCCATCCTGCGCAGTCAAATTTTCAAGTTCCCATTTGGTACAGATTACCACCAAGCCACCGAAGCCCTAGAACAAGCTGCCAGTCAAATTTCTGAAGTTCGCGCCGTTCCTGCACCGCTGGCATTTGTTCAAGAAATGAATGACTATGGCGTCACCATCAAACTCATTTATTTTATCGACAACTACGGACGCCAGTATCTTGTAGGTGACAAAGTCGCTCAGTGCGCTCTTGAGTTGCTCAAGCAACAAAATATTCCTTTCTTCCGACCCACGATCAATATTCAACAACTCACTTAGGATTCCACGATGCTAGAAACTTCAAAAATAACTCCGGTTAACCGGGAACATCCCTTGGCCGTCCAAATCAGACGTCAAATAACAAAAGCACTCAGCGATTTCAATATGATCAAAGAAGGAGATCGTTTGCTAATTTGTGTCTCTGGCGGTAAAGACTCCTCCATCCTGACAATCCTCATGGATGAAATTCGAAAACGAGCCCCAATGAATTTTACATTTGAGGCGCTTTTGTTGGATCAGAAGCAACCTGGCTTTTCAGCGGAAAAATTCAAATCCTGGATGGCCATTGAAAATATCAAGCTCCACACTCACGAGCGAGACACCTATTCCATTGTGACAGATAAAATCAAAGATGGCGTTTTTTGCTCGCTCTGTTCTAAGTTACGCCGAGCTATTCTTTATGACTTTGCTTTTGATCACCATTTCACAAAAATGGCCCTTGGCCACCATCGTGATGATGTGATTGAAACCTCGATGCTCAATCTATTCTACACGGGTCAACTCTCAACAATGCCCGCAAAACTCAGATCTGACGATGGGCGAAATGTGATTGTACGTCCGTTGATTTATGTACCCGAAAAAGAATTGATGGAGTTGGCTGAAATTTGGAATTTTCCAATTATTCCGTGCAATCTTTGTGGATCTCAAGAGGGACTTAAACGAAAGCGCATGAAGCGCCTTATCTCTGACTTAGAAAAAGAAATTCCTCATCTTGGAGCGTCGTATATGACTGCTCTCGAGAATGTCAAACCCAGCCATCTTTTGGATCAAAAACTTTTTAACTTCAAGGATATTTAAATATCATGTTGAACCAACAGTTTCAGGAACTTAAAAATACATCGATGCGATTTCGAACGGAAACAGCTTCTCAGCGTATTCAAAAACTGATTCGCATTAAAAAATGGGTGCTTTTGCATGAACCAGAAATCTTAGCGGCTCTGAAAAAGGATTTTGCAAAACCTGAATTTGAAACCACACTGACTGAAATCATGCCCGTTATCGACGAAATCAATACGGTGATCAAAAATCTCTCCACGTGGATGCGCAGTCAACACGTTCCAACTCCGTTAACTCTTCTTGGACATACAAGCTGCATTCGTTATGAAAATAAAGGTGTGGTCCTTATTATCTCGCCTTGGAATTATCCCTTTCAACTTGCAATTACCCCCTTGATAACCGCTTTGGCTGCTGGCAATACTGTTGTTCTCAAGCCCTCTGAGTTAACAGGCTCGACATCAAATCTTATGTTGCAACTTGCACAAGATTGTTTTTCTGCGGACGAAGTTTTAGTCGTACAGGGTGGTAAAGAAATCACTGAACACCTGCTTCAATTGGCTTTTGATCATGTTTTTTTCACAGGGTCCACCGCTGTTGGTCGAATCATTGCAAAATCTTGCGCAGAAAAATTAATCCCAACAACTCTTGAGCTTGGAGGGAAATCTCCAACTGTTATCGATACCACTGCAAATCTGAGCGATGCCGCAGAAAAAATCTTCTGGGGGAAGTTTTTAAATCGCGGACAGACTTGCGTTGCACCCGATTATGTCATCGTTCATGAATCCATTCATGATGAGTTTGTTTCTAAACTAAAGGCTCTTTCCAAAAAACACACTCTGGATATCCAAGGTCAAATCATCTCTGATCACCATCAAAATCGCTTAAACAGACTAGCGCTTGCTCAAGATTCCATTAACTTCAATCAGACAGCCGTTGAAGTGATTTGCACTGCAGATCTGAATCACCCTGCGATGATCGATGAAATTTTTGGGCCACTTTTACCTCTTCTAAAATATCAAACATTTAGTGATCTTGAAAAGATCATCAGCCATTATGAAAAACCCTTGGCTCTTTATGTTTTTTCGAAAGATAAAAAGTTTATTTCCAAAGTCCTCAATCGATTCCCATCCGGAGGAGTTGGAATCAATTCGATTATTGTTCACTTAGGGAATCATTTTTTACCCTTTGGAGGCCTTGGGTCCAGTGGCATGGGACGCTATCATGGATATCATGGGTTTCTCGAATTAAGCCATCAACGCGCTACGATTGAACAGCGCTATTTTAAATTCCTGGGAAGATTGATGTATCCACCTTATTCCCCATTAAAAAAATCACTACTACAGTGCATTCGTTTCTTATTTTTCTAGAATTCCTCGGATCGCATTCAACACGGCCATGTCGACTCGATTTGCATAAATTTTTTCCATGTAATTTACGGCATTTATACCATTCATGCCCTTGCCCTCTTCACTTGTCAGTGTAAGCTCCATAAAAATATTCACAGCTTGCAGAATTTTTGAAAGAGGATGCAATTCATTTCTTTTTTTATTAAAAGGATACCCTTGGCCCGCCATATCCTCATGGTGCTCAAACACCAAATGGGCCACATCTTCAGAAACTCCCGAAATCTTCATTAGAATCTCTTGCCCACGGACCACATGGCTTTCAAAAATCCGACGTTCTTCCTTATTCAGCAAGTGCCGAGGCTTTTCTAAGATCGTTCGATCGATTTCTTTCTTGCCAATATCGTGATAAAGTCCCGCCGTCATTAATTTAAAAAGCACAGAGTTGGATTCAAAGAACATTTTTTTCGCGACCATAACCGAGTAGAGCGCGACTCCAAGCGAATGAGCATAAACATGATCTGAATGGGTATTCAATAAGGTCAACAGATTCACATGCTCATCGGATTCTGAAATCACATCGATTGATAAATTCAAAAAAGTTTGTGCATCATCAAAGCTATGCTTATCAACACCAACGACAAAAACTTTTTCGAGCAAAACCTCGCCCGTGTATTTTATAAAATTAATTTTTTTCTCTGTTGAGACGTCTGATCTGTCTTTTATAATTTTTGTGACATTCATATTGAAATCGACAAGTTTGGCAAAGTCTTCTTTCAAGATATGCAAATGTTTAATACCTTTTTCTTTATAATACTTGACTCGATCCGTTGGAATTTCTTCACCCTTATTAGCCAATTTTACACTTTTATTTTCCGACAACTTAATATAAACATCATAATCAATCCGCGGTCGGGCGACAAATTCATCAATCGAAACCTTGCAAAACTCTAATTTTTCTTTCACCGGAGCTGGGGCCCCTGATTGAATATCCAGTATGCCATCAATGACCGCTATCAACTCTGCGTTCTTAAAAGGTTTAGCAATAAATCCCGTTGCTCCCAACTCAAAAGCTGTTTTTGTTTCAAGCACCATTGAAAAACCTGTCATGATGATAAACGGCACAGGTTTGTTCTTTTTAGACCACTCTAAAAGCTCCAGTCCTGTCAACATGGGCATTTGAATATCGGATAAAACCAAATCAAACTCGCGAAGGGTTAATAATTCAATCGCAACTTTTCCATTAGGTGCTTCCTGAATATCATACTTTTTTTTGAGAACATCGCAGATGGCTTCGCGAAAAAACTGATCGTCTTCTACAACCAATATCTTTTTTTTATCCAAACAATTCTCCCATTGTTTTGCATAGTATACCGTCTTTAATTATCAAGAATTCATCAAAATAACACAAGGTTTTTGAAATATTTTTTTATTTGCGCCCCTTTAGTTTACACCTCTATGAACCGATAAATTTCGAATGGCGAATAACACTTTAGCTGAACTCATGAAGTCACTTCATCTGACTGATGAAAAAACACCTAGTCTGGATTCCTGGAAGACTTTTTTGTCTCAGATCAATTCACATTTTGAAGATGTTTCCACTCAACAACAAGAATTGATCAAGAATCATGATAAAGCAAAGAGGTATGCGTTGCAAAACTCAAAGACCTCGACCTTGGGTGAGCTTATTGGCGGGATCACCCATGAAATCAATAATCCACTGGCAGTGATTCAACTGCGTGCCGATCAACTTCTCGAGAATGCCGAAGCCGGTGATTTCGATAGAGAAGTCTTTGTGAAGTCTCTGAAAAGCATTGATGTGACTGTAAAAAAAATTTCTAGCATCATCAATGGACTCCGCTCTTTCCTTAAAGGCGGTGCTCATGAACCTATTGGCTCACACTCCATCAAAAAAATTGCCGAAAGCACTATCGCTTTATGCGGACACAAATTTCAAAGTCATGGGGTCAAACTAGAACTGATGTGTCTCGAAGATGTCGAATTTGATTGTCGGCCAAATGAGATATCGCAACTTTTAATCCATCTTTTTAATAATGCCTACGATGCTGTTGTTGATCTGGATGAGAAATGGGTTCATCTTGAAATCATACGATCAGAAAATCACTTTACAATCGAAGTTACCGATAGCGGCGCAGGAATCCCCCCACAGATTCAAAAGCAAATGCTTCAGCCATTTTTCACCACCAAAGAAGCACTAAATAAGGCTGGCGTAGGTCTTGGAATTGTTCAGTCGCTTGTCGAGTCTCATGGTGGAAAGTTTGCTTATGACAATAACTCGGCTCATACAAAATTTTTAGTTCATTTTCCGTACTCTCAAGGTTTGACTCACTATATTGCCAGTTAGAATTTCTCTGACCGATTTTTTTTAATCTCACCGTGATGCTTTTTGTCTTTAAGACGATTTCGGATAGCACTTTTTTTCGGTTTTGTAGCTATCCGCTTTTTAGGATCAACCAGAGCCTGCGCAACCATCTCACAGAGCAACCGATACGCACGGTCTTTATTGCTTTTCTGATCCCGCTGGTCTTCTATCCGTATCAAAATTTCATCACCCTGAACAAGGCGACTCTGCAAACGCTTTAAAAGTTTACTTTTTTGAATATCAGTTAAACTGGATCCAGAAATAGAATAACGTATTTGTACCGCTGAATTGGTGCGATTCACATGCTGTCCGCCCGCTCCAGAGGACCTGGTTGCAGTCCACTCTATTTCGGTCCAAGGAATCACAATTTTAGCTTTCACATTTTAATGCTGATGGAATTCAATAAAAAACACAAGAACAGATAATATGATCAAGCTGATTCCCGTGACCAGTTTTTCATTGTCCTCGAGCCACCCCATCTTAAATCGAGCCAAGCCCTTCATCGAGATCCATGTTAAAAGTAACATCGTGGTCAAAGTTCCAATAGCCAATATCAAGCTTAGAATCACAAAACCTGGCCAACTATGCTGAATCGCTGAAAGATAAATCGGTAAAAAACTTTCACACGGCGAAAATGTCAGAAGTGTCAATAGACTCAAAATAGCCCAACCATCTTGTCCAGTCTTTTGAATATCTTCAAAATGATTATGATCATGAGTGTGTTCACAGTGTGAATGTTTATTTCCACGAATATACTGGAAAATCTGAAAACATCCGTAAATACCAATGGATGAGCAGGCAATTAAAATAAAGTACTTATGATATTTATTTAAAAACCCCAGCCCCAGAGCAAAAATAATGGCTCCTAAGAGTGTCGTCATAATGACATGCCCCAGGCCTGCAATCAGAAGGACCGATTGCGTCTTCTGCCAGCTCCACTTTTGAGCTCGAGACGCAATGACAAACGGCAGCCAATGCGTCGGTATTGCCGCGTGAATAACCGCAATCATGATACCGGCAAGGGCAATAGGTAAAATACTAGAATTCATTTAAAGAACATTTAAACAATCCCAAGGACAAAGGCAAGAAAGCTTGAACCAACAGAAAAAACCTGTTAGTTATTACAAACAATCTATTGCGATCTTAGCTCAGTTGGTAGAGTACTTGCATGACATGCAAGGTGTCACAGGTTCGAGTCCTGTAGGTCGCACCAATTTCCAATTCGTCTTGTATTCTCTACCTTATTCATTTTTAAAACTGATATATCAGACCTAATCCCAGCCTTAGTATTTGGTCTGAGATTTCCTAACAGTTCCCAAATTTATCTATCTTTTTAAGCATTATTCTGGTTTTATAGGGCCTCAATAGTCCGTTCTGTCAGGTTCTAAAGGTTCTCTTTGGTCTTCGCGAATGGCCCCCAAGCTTTCACAGGAGGCACAAATGGGAAAAAAAATATATGTAGGAAATCTTTCTTACTCAGTCGACTCAACAGCATTACAAGATATGTTTTCTGAGTTCGGCGCTGTCGAATCAGCTAACGTTATCATGGATCGCGATTCTGGTCGCAGCAAAGGTTTTGGATTCGTAGAAATGGGATCTGAAGAAGCCGCTCAAACTGCAATCCAAAAATTAAACGGACAAGAAATGTCAGGACGCGCATTAAACGTTTCTGAAGCTAAACCTCAAGAGCCTCGCTCTGGTGGCGGCGGACGTGGCGGCGGACGCTCTGGTGGCGGCGGATTCTCTAAGCGTTACTAAGCTTTAGGAATTTAAATTTTCTATTTTCAAAGAGCCACTGGAAACAGTGGCTCTTTTTTATTCAGCGATTGGTTGAAAATTTTTACGAAAACAATCCGACCACTGGTAATAGATTTCTTCCAGAGTTGCTGATACCTGATATTCTGACATGGAGTCCATTTTTAGATTTTGAATTCCGCACGAGCGGATCATTTGAAATAAACTCAAATCGTTGCGGATATTCAGACTGACCCCATGAGTGGTAATCCCTTCGCGAATATGTATTCCACAAAAAGCAATTTTTCCTTTTTCAGTATATAGACCAGCACCATTCAAATCGATTCGGGAATGAATCTTGTATTTTTCAAGAAGATTTTGAGTGGTCGTGAGCAACAAAAAAACGTAATCTCGAACACCCAATTTTAAAAACCGCAGATTCATAATCGGATAAATAACCAACTGACCTTCAGAGTGGATGGTGGCCAACCCCCCTCGAGTCGAGCGCACAATAGGAATATTTCTGGTGTTTTGACTCATCAGTATTTCGGTCATCTCATCAGCACGGTGTCCTAAGGTGATCACCGCAGGATGCTGTAATCCCACAACTGAAATCTGATTTCGATCCCTGGCCAAGTTCCCCAAGTCCATCTGCACATTCAAGGCCTTCATGTAATCCATAAGACCTAAATAAGAAGATTCAAACTCAAGTTGTTTTGACGTTGTCAGAGATATATTAGTGATAAAGTTCGACGCGGTCATTTTCTTTAAATCCTGCACCCGAATGAATTACACCAACAGCGCCATCTTGTCCAAAGTAACTTACTACTTCAATTGTGCCTTTTGTATTTCCGGATACCTTACCAATATGATAACCGATCTCGGGATCATAAACTTCACTTCCATCTTCCACCACTTTCAGAATGTCACCAATTTGAACACCTGATATTCGCCCCACATTTAAATAGATTTTTTCGCCCTTAAGAGCAGCAATTCGACCTTCCCAAGTTATTACATTCAAGACATCTTCAACTTGAGGAGTAAAATCTAAAAACGCATCTTTAATCAGTATTGTCACCAGTTCAGGATTCTTTGCGAAAAACAAATCAGAAGAAACTCTTTCAGCAACGCGAGTGCTTTCGTCTTCAATAGTGACTGTCTTGACTGTATTGAAAACTTCTTTCCCGGAACGGATATTCATCAATCGCATACGAACAACAGCTTCAAACGTGGTCTTGAGGCTGCGCACAAGTCCAATGGTATCGGCTTGTTTCTTAACTCTGAGATCAATAATTTTTCCTTCTAAAAGTGCGCTGACTCCCGCATTTTGCGAATCTTTTGCCAAGCGATTGAGATCGTATTCTCCATTGCTATAGTACTTTGAAACATCCACTTTGAGTTGGCTTGAATCAAGTGCCAACAGCTCGTCCGATTTATTAAGACTATCCATAAAAGCTTCGCGAGATTTCAAACGAACAGTCTCTGGGCGGTCGGCACCTGCATCAATAAATGGTAAAATAATGACTCGCTTTTTGGGATTTTTATCTTCGAGACGCGCTTTGAAATCAATATCTTTAATTTGACGTTTCAATGATGTGGCTGGAACTTCAGTCGTTGTTTCTACCGGAGATTTTTCAGTCGATTTTATTTGATTCCCAGCACATCCCAAAAACAAACACATCACAAGCCCTTGAAAAGCCCTTATTGGTTTCATAGAAAACTCCCTCTTGTCATCGTTTGAGTCTAAACTACTTTTACACTTCAATAAAGTCGGTGCGACCAAAAAGCTGCCTAGCTCCTTCAAAAAACTGGTCCGATATTTCGATTTGATGGGGATTTTCTGCAAAAATCTCAATATCCTGACCATCAATGTTCATAACTAGACGAACGTTTGTGTTTCCTTTGCATTCTAAAAGTAATGAATCTAGTTTTGAATAGTCGTCCATTTCAAGCTTATCAAGCCTAACTGAAATTCGTTTTGTCTTTTTAAGAACATCTTCAAATAAAGCAAAACTATCTGCCATGATTTTAGCATTTCCGTTCTCCACTTCGAGCGCCCCACCAATCAACAGTGGTTTCTCTTCTTTGAGGAGGTCTTGGTATTTTGAAAATGTATCTGGAAAAATTACCAATTCAACAGCTCCCGTCAAATCTTCTACTTTGGCAAAAGCCATGCGAGTGCCTTTTTTTGTGATCAACTCTTTATAATCCGTGATTAAACCGGCCACAATAACTCGTCGTTGATTCTTCTTTTCACCCCATTTTGGTTTTGGAGCTTCCGCTATTTTTTGCAATTCTTCAGGCGAAATCAATGTCGCCAATTCAGAAACAGTGCATGTCGCCCAAATTTTTGCGAAATTTTCAAAACCCCGCAATGGATGATCGCTCAGATAGAAGCCTAAAATTTCTTTCTCAAAAGATAAGGATTGAACACGACTCCAGCTCTTCACCTGTGGGAGCAAAACAATTTTCTCTTCAGGAGAGCTCAATTCAAAAAGCGACACTTGTCCGGACTCTTGATCTTTTTGATGTTCAACGGCTCGATCTAAAAACAAAGAATAGCCTGACATCAACTGAGCCCGATGATATCCAAAGCGATCAAATGCCCCGGCCTTGATTAATCCCTCGATGACTTTTTTATTCACCCGTCGTAAATCCACGCGATTGAAGAAATCTTCAAGGGAAGCAAACTTATTATCCGGACACTGCTGACGAGCCTCAATAATTGCTTCCACTGCGGATTGTCCAACACCCTTGATTGCACCCAGTCCAAAATAGATTTCATCTTGATTGACCGAGAATAAGTAATCTGAATAATTCACATCCGGAGAATGAACTTTCAAACCTCGTTTTTGTGCATCTTTCACATACTTAACGACTTTATCAGTATCACCAACCTCTGTTGATAACAGGGCCGCAAAAAATTCTGCAGGATAGTAATGCTTAATCCAAGCCGTCTGTGCCGTAATAACCGAATAAGCTGCCGCGTGGGATTTGTTAAATCCATAGTCAGCAAACTTAAACATCAATTCAAAAAGTTCTTCCGATTTTTTCTTATCATGACCTCGTTCACTGGCACCCTTTAAGAAGCGCTCGCGGTGTTGATCCATCTCGGCTTTGATTTTCTTACCCATCGCCCGGCGAAGCATATCGGCTTCGCCTAAACTGTACCCTGCAATGATCGAAGCAATACCCATCACTTGTTCTTGATAAACCATGATTCCATAGGTTTCTTCTAAAACTTGTTTTGATTCAGGCAGAAGATACTCAACAGTGCTTTCGCCATGTTTACGCTTTGCAAACTCGGGAATATTGGCCATAGGACCCGGTCGATAAAGTGATGTGATTGCCGTGATATCACCAAATTTTGAAGGCTTAATCTTGCGAGTGGCATCAGAAATACCTTCACCCTCAAACTGAAATACACCCGCTGTATCTCCACGGGACAAGAGCTCATAAATTTTAGAATCATCAATCGAGATATCGTTCTCTTTAATTTTAATTCCTCGATTTTTTTCAACAAGTTTCAGCGCATAGTGAATATGTGTGAGTGTTTTTAATCCCAAAAAGTCAAACTTGATCAAACCAATTTTCTCGGCGTGCTTCATGTCGTATTGAACAACATTTTCTTCTTCGGCACCTTTGTACATCGGAGCATGCTTCACCAAACTGCCATCAGCAATAATAACACCTGCTGCATGAATGCCGGCATGACGGACCAAGCCTTCCACTTTCAGGGCTAAATCCATCAATGTCCCAACCGTGGGATTGGATTCCATCATTTCACGGATGCGAGGCTCCATCTCCAAAGATTCGGTCAGTGTCACACCCAATTTATCAGGGATCAGTTTTGAAACCACATCCACTTCGCCAAACGTCAGTCCCAATACTCGGCCGACATCTTTAATGGCTGCACGAGACTGCAGCTTTCCATATGTGATAATCTGCGAAACAGATTCGGAACCATACTTTTCAGTCACGTACTGAATCACTTCTTGACGGCGTTCTTGACAAAAATCGATATCAAAATCGGGCATAGAAATACGTTCTGGATTCAAGAACCGTTCAAATAATAAAAAATGAGGGATGGGATCTAAATCTGTGATTCGTAAGCTGTAAGCCACGATGGATCCCGCTCCAGATCCCCGCCCAGGGCCAACTGGAATATCGCGATTTTTGGCCCAGTTAATAAAATCCTGGACAATTAAAAAGTATCCGTTGAACCCCATACGATCGATGACAGATAATTCATAATCCAAACGTTTTTGATACTCCGCCTTGCGCTCATCACTGAGGACGTTATTTTTCTTTGCCATTTCAGCAAATCGGTCATTCAAGCCAATTTCACTGCGATACTTGATTTCTTCTTTTACCGTTCGCCCTTCAGTCGTTGGAAAACTCGGTAAATGATAAATTGCTTTTCCATTAGCATCTTTGAGCTTGAACTTAACATCACAACGTTCAGCAATAACTAACGTATTTTCTATAGCTTGAGGCGAGTTCTTAAAAAGTGTCTGCATTTTTTCAGAAGACTTAAAATAAAAATCAGAGCTTCCCAAGGTGTAGCGAGAATCATCGGACAATGTCTTATTCGATCCGATACAAACCAAAACTTCCTGAGCTATCTGATCATCTTGGGTCAGATAGTGGACATCATTGGTTGCAACAACCTCTGTTTTGGTTATTTGAGCCGCTTCCAATAAAAATTCATTGATGGCTTTCCACTCGGGCCGAGTGGCACACATTTCGAGGTAAAGGCGATCTTGAAAAATTTCTTTTAATTGACGAATTTTATTAAGCGCAGCATCCGATCCTTCTTTTAAATAAGTATCAACAATTTCGCCTCGGAATCCTCCAGTTAAACAAATTAAATTTGAATTATTCTTACGAATAGACTCATAATCAATTCGAGGTTTCCAATAAAAACCCTCTTGATATCCGATCGTGCTCAGTTGACACAAATTCTGATACCCTTCGAAATTTTGCGCTAAAAAAACCAATCGCTTTGGCCCCAATGCCACTTCGGCATAACGCTGGTTAGGATCTTGTTTTTTCTCTAGACGAGACCCAGGTGCGATATAGGCGTCCAAGCCAATGATTGGTTTAACTCCTTGATCTAAACACGCAAAGTAAAATTCAATAGCCCCAAACATGTTCCCATTATCTGTCAATGCAACAGCTGGCATTTTAAATTCAGCCGCTTTCTTGGCAATCCCCTTTAAACGGCAAGCAGCCTCGAGCAGAGAGTATTCAGAATGGACATGCAGATGGACAAAACTCATAAATTTATTATTCCCATTCAATCGTTGCCGGAGGCTTACTGGTGATATCATAAACTATTCGATTGATACCACGAACCTGATTGGTGATTTTATTTGAAATCATTTTTAGAAATTGAGGCTCAAAATTATACCAATCCGCAGTCATACCATCCACGGAGGTCACAGCTCGGAGAGAAAGCACAAACTCGTAAGTCCTCGCGTCACCCTGAACTCCCACTGTTTGAATGGGCAACAGCACACAAAAAGCCTGCCAGATTTTGTGATAAATATTCTCATCACGCAAAGCCTGAATAAATAAGGCATCCGCTTTTTTTAAGATATCTAATTTCTCTCGGGTGATATCGCCAATAATTCGAATCGCGAGACCTGGTCCTGGAAACGGATGCCGATCGATGATCGTTTTTTCTAAACCAAGAGCCGTTCCTAATTTTCGGACTTCATCTTTAAATAAATTTCGCACAGGCTCGACCAAGCTGAGTTTCATTTTCTCTGGCAAACCACCGACGTTATGATGTGATTTGATCGTGACACTGCCACCTATCGAGGAAATGCTTTCAATCACATCTGGATACAAAGTTCCCTGAGCCAAATACTTAATCTCATCCCTAAATGGAAGCAACTCTGTATTCAGGGTTTGCTCAAAGACCTCAATAAAAAGCTTACCAATAATTTTACGCTTCTTTTCGGGATCTGAAACTCCAGCCAACTCCTGAAGAAATTGTTTTTCAGCATCAACCCCAATAACATTCAATCCAATTTTTTTATAGGCCTCTAATACTGTTTCAAACTCGCTAGCTCGAAGCAAACCATTGTTAATAAATACACAATGCACCCGCGCAGCTCCCAAAGTTTTCGTCAATAGTGTCGCAACAACAGAAGAGTCAACTCCCCCACTGAGTGCACACAGCACATGGCTGTTTGTTTCAACACGATCCAGAATATGTTTTTTAGCCGCAGTGACAATTTCATCATTCTTCCAAGAAGCCTCTGCACCACACCATGCGGCAAATTGATGAAGAACTTCTGTTCCATATTCAGAATGTGAAACCTCTGGATGATACTGAAGAGCCCAATACCGATCCGAATAAAATCCTGCGATATGAGAATCCGATCTTAACAAGACATGAGATTCTTTTGGAATTTTTGAAACCACATCGCCATGGCTCATCCAAATCTTATGTTTCGCAGGCCACGGTAATTTTAAATTCTGATGAGCCTTGGCATCCCACTCAACTTCAGTCAAACCGTATTCTTTTGTTAAGCCTGATTCGACCTGCCCGCCCAACTGCTGAGCCAACAACTGCATTCCATAACAGATCCCTAAAACGGGAGCACACTCTAAAAGTTCTTGAACATTTCTTTGGGGACTTAATGAATCATAAACTGAATTGGGACCACCGCTCAGGATGATTCCATCAGGGTTGAATTCTTTAATCGCATCAACTCCCAAATGATAGGGGAAAATTTCTGAATAATATCCCAAATCCCGCAATCGTCGGGCGATAAGCATCGTGACTTGCGATCCAAAATCAAGAATCAAAAATCCATTTTTTTTAACAACCATTATTCCAACCTGTAGTTCGGTGCTTCTTTAGTGATACTGACATCATGTACATGAGATTCTTTAAGTCCTTGCCCCGTGATTTGTACAAACTGAGCTTTTGCTTGAAGTTCATCAATATTTTTGGCCCCTAAATAACCCATTCCTGATTTTAAACCACCGATCAATTGATGAATAATCCCAGAAGCACTGCCTTTATAAGGAACTTTACCTTCGATTCCTTCGGGGACGAGTTTATCCAGATCATTTGTCTCCATCTGACCATAGCGATCTTTTGATCCCTTCATCATGGCTTCAATCGAACCCATCCCACGATACATTTTGTAAGTCCGTCCTTGATACAAAATCGTTTCACCAGGAGACTCTTCGGCTCCTGCTAAGAGATTTCCGATCATCACCGTATTGGCACCTAATGCTAGTGCTTTTGTGATGTCGCCTGAAAATTTAATTCCACCGTCTGCAATGATCGTTTTTTGCTTTCGTTTTGCCGCTGCCGCACACTTCATAATTGCCGATATTTGCGGAACACCAACTCCGGCAACAACACGAGTTGTGCAGATACTTCCAGGACCAACACCAACCTTAATAACGTCGGCCCCTTCATGAATTAAATGTTCCGTCGCATCAGCAGTCACAACATTCCCTGCGACCAAAATAACATCTTTAAATTTATTTTTTACATACCGAACAGCTTCAATAACATTTTTAGAATGTCCATGAGCCGTGTCGACACAAATCACATCAGCTCCGCTAGCAACCAAGGCTTCTACACGCTCAAAACTATCAGCGCCAACTCCGATGGCTGCTCCAACAACTAAACGCCCCTTGTCGTCTTTCGTTGCACGAGGGAAGGCTTCTGCTTTTTCAATATCTTTGATCGTAATAAGACCTTTTAATTGTCCAGCCTTATCAATCACAGGTAATTTTTCAATCCGGTGCTGTTGAAGAATTTTTTTAGCTTGTTCGAGAGTTGTTCCCTCGTGAGTGGTAACCAAATTTTCTTTGGTCATTAAATTTCGAATCGGTTGATTGATATTGGTTTCAAATCGTAAATCTCGATTGGTCAAAATGCCAACAAGTTTTCCTTGAACTGTGATTGGCACACCACTGATGGAGTACCGGCTCATCACCTGCAAAGCCTCACTGACATAGTGATCCGGAGAGAGCGTAATAGGATCTTGGATCATTCCGCTTTCGTATTTTTTTACTTTTTCTACTTCGAAGGCTTGCTCTGTGATTGAAAAATTTTTGTGAATGATTCCTAATCCACCATTCTGTGCCATCACTCGCGCGATTTTATTTTCAGTGACGGTGTCCATCGCCGCTGAAATCAATGGATTATTCAGATAAAGATTTCTCGCAAAAAAGGTCTTAGGGATGATCTCAGTCGGGACGATTTCTGAATATTGCGGAACCAGTAGGATATCATCAAAAGTTAACGCCAACTCAAAACTTGAGATCGTTTTATCGCCCATAACAGCTCCCCTGAAATTGTATGGATTAGTTATACCACGATTTATACAGAAGGTAATTGTCGGCTGACTGTTCCAAAAAATTTATTTCATTTTCTTCAAGTGTTCGAATAAACTTTGCAGGTCGTCCCATAATCAATGACCGCGGAGGAAAATGCTTTCCTTCTGTCACTAAACTGCCAGCACCCACAACGGATTGCTCACCAATTTGAACATCATCCATTAAAATGGATCCCATTCCGATTAAACAGCGATTGCCTACTTTGCAACCATGCAAAACAACAGAATGCCCAATTGTCACTCGATCACCAATCACGCAGCCAAACTTCTCGAATGTCCCATGCAAAACCGAACCATCTTGAATATTCGTTTCTGTCCCAATAACTATGGGCATGACATCGCCCCTGAGAGTCGTATTAAACCACACCGAGGAATGATCACCAATTTGAACATTGCCAATTATTTGCGCTCCGTCGGCAACAAAAACATTCTGACCTAAAATGGGGTAGGCGCCCCGCGCTCGAACTAATCCCATCACATTAAGTAAGTATGCCCCCGCAGCAAAGCAGAAGGATTTTCATTTAAGCCTTTGGCAATTCCTATAATTTCAGCACTCATCAGTTTGGACTTATTAATATAGGATTTTGTTGCAAATAAAGGAGTCTTCAAATGAATACAAAGACTCATCACCTCATCGGCTCGAAACTTCATACTCTGATAGCGAGGATGATGATTCATATAAACCCGAACAAATTGATGCACTCCTTTTATTTCAACAAAAACACATCGCTCCAATTTGATATCAAGGCTTGTTAGCAACTTCTCGGAAAACGTATGGACAGATAATGGCAACATCGCATGAGCTGTTTGCGTTAGTGTGGCACCAGCTTCAAGCTGATTAATAGCTACAGGCAAAACGTAATCACCAGATTCGTCTTTTAAAATAAGAAATGGTCTGGTGGCATCGTTGGCCAGTGACAACCCATAAGGTCGCAGCTGAATCAATTCTTTATCATCGAAATCAACGCGCTCATCTTGTGGCTTAGAAAATAAAAAATCCGGGTTTATCATTGGACCAACTCTCCACGCATATTATTGGGGAAGGCTTGTGTGATTTTAACAGGAACAGTTTGACCGATTAAGGACTCAGATCCCAAAAAATGAACCGATTTATTTTGAGTGCTTCTTCCATAAAGCTTTCCTTGTTCATTTTTTTTCTCAACTAAAACTTGCAGCGTTTGGCCTTCATATTTTTTAACCAAGGCAAATGCCATTTTTTCATGGGCATCAAACAGCCGATTCAGCCGTTCATTCTTAACTGATTCTTCCACTTGATCTTCAAACTTGGCCGCTTTCGTCAGTGGACGCGGAGAATACATAAATGCATAAATTGTTTCAAACTGCAGCTCTTCAACCAAACTGATCGTTTGCAAGAAATCCTCTTCGGTCTCTCCTGGGAATCCGACAATAATATCTGAAGATAATACCAGATTAGGAATCAACTTTTTCATAGTCTGGATCTTAGAAATATACTCTTCACGAGTATAACCTCGGTTCATACGATCTAAAATACGACTGCTTCCACTTTGAAATGGCAAATGAACATATTCGCATATTTTGTGTTGGTTCTGAGCCATGACGTGCATTAACTTCTCATTGAAATCTTTAGGGTGCGACGTTGTGTAACGAATTCTTTCGATATCCGTTTCTTTGCTGACCTTCTCCAGAAGATCTGCGAAATCAGCTTCACCTTCAGATTTATAAGAATTCACATTCTGACCCAAGAGTGTGACTTCTTTTGCGCCACGCTTAACCATATTTCGGACATCCATCAAAATATGTGACATCGGTCGTGATTTTTCACGCCCCCGTGTAAAGGGCACAACACAAAATGAACAAAAGTTATCACAGCCTTTTGTGATATTTACAAAAGTTGAAACTCCAGGATTTCGAACTAAAGTCTCGATGTGGTAAGGAGCTCGATGCTCAAACTTCGCATTCACGACTTTTTTATTTTCACTGTAAACTTCAGCAATGATTTGCGGCAAAGTATCAATATTATCTGTTCCGAATACAAAATCGATCATTGGCTGAGTTTTAATTAAGTTTTCTTTCTCTTGCTGACCAACACACCCACCAACACCAATTTTCAAAAGAGGATTTTTATCTTTGAGCTTCCGATAGGAACCCACTTCTGAGTAAACCTTGTGAACAGGTTTTTCACGAATAGAACATGCATTGATAATAATCAGAGAGGCTTCCTGAGGGGTCGCAACGATAGTAAAATTAGCCATCTCGAGAAGTGTGTTCATTCGTTCTGTATCATTCACGTTCATTTGACAGCCATATGTAGAAACATAGGCGCCACGCCCCAAACCAATATCCTGATTCATTTGAGGTCTTGAAATCAGGGCTTCCGAAGTGTCGGTAGAAAGGATCAGATCATCATTCATAGTGCTTGATTTTCCCACTTGATTTTCATTGTTAAAAGAGATGCTTTCGAGTTATAGAAACATCTTCAATTTCAGTCAACATATGGTCCTTCTTATTGAAGCACCATCAGAAAAAGTTTGGAGTCCCTATGCTTCCGCGCAAAAAAGAGTCTAAAAAATGGAGTGCCCTGCCCTCGGAATTCGCGAATCAAATTAAAACTGTGTTTGAGGACAATTTTAAAGGACATCTTAGCGGAAAATCGATTAAGGTTGCTGGGCGCATTTATCCATCAGAAATAGTGCTCCGCGTCGGAGTCCATAGAAATGGTGAACTTCGCCACCATAATTTTGAAGTCTCCTTAGATCATTCAGCGACCACTCAAAATACAATCCCTCAAATTCATTTAGCTGTGGATGCTATTGCCAGCCTGATGATCGACTTTTTTGAAAATGAAGAAACTCATGAGCTTCCCTATGTTTGGCGCGAAATTCCATTTGAAAATCAACAGATTTGGGTTCAGTTCACCACTGAAAATCCAGATCTCGAAAGCGAAGCCAACAAGCTTTTAGGACTTGATCCGGATCGTTTAATAAACGAAGAAATCAATGATGATGTTGATACCAGCACGCCACAGTTATTTAAATCAAAAAAGAAAAAAGACGACCTTCACTAGCTCAACTATTTTTTTACAGGGACGTTGCTATTCCCTGGAGACACTTGTCCAGCACCAGATGGCTGCTTGGCAATGGCCTCATAACGTTTAAGCACAGTTTGCAATTGCGGGATTGCTACCGCACATGTCGTCACGATATCTTTTTTAATGCGATCTGAATTTTTTCGTTTTGTTCCTTGAGCATCTTTATAAATCAAACGATTCTTCTCCGACTGAGCCTCGTCGCAAAGTTTGTAAAAACTTGATAAATACTGAGACAGAAGCTCAGGCTTTGCTTTTAATAACACCAGCGTATTTTCTAAATACCGATCATTTTTAGTTTGATTCTTGCAATTCAAGGTAGCCGAAACCGAATTTGCAATACAAACAGGCTTTGCTTGTTCAAGACATTGCTGGGAATCTGCTTTACTGACAGAGCATTCACCTTCGAATCCAAAGAGCAGCGGATTACACATCACTTCAGAATTTTCACACTTAAATGTATTGCGATTAAATGCCATATTCAGAAGATCGCTTGAAGGAATTTCTCGCGGGGCTCTGCAAACCACATCTTCAATTACAAAACCAGCATACATACAAGCAGAATATGAGTACGAAGGCTCTCTGTCTTTGATCTCAGATTCTTGAAATTGTCTGTGCTCAGACACTTTCACTGCACGAGCAACTGTTTTCTTGGGCAATAGAGAAGACTGTTGAACTTTTGGTTTTGCGCCGGTGATTGTTTGAAAGATCAACTCTTGATTGTACATCATATGACTTATCAATGAATGAACCCCTAAACCCTTTGCTTTGGATTCAATACGGGTTTTGAGAGCCTCAAACTGCAGTATCAGTTTTTGATTCTCGGTGGATTGGGGTTGTCCTTTTAACTTATGAGCCTCGGCAATCAAAAGTGTTAAAGCCATTGTCGCATGCTTTGTGTCCCGCGTACGCTCAAAAAGTTCTGCCGATTCAACAGCCGCAATTTTATTATCCACATTTAAAGCCAGGGCTTCGCGCGCAATCAGAGTCCCCAACATCAGCAACCTGGTATCATGGTACTGCGAAAATAATTCTGATGGTCCATTTAAAGAAGCCATGATTTCTCGAAGCTCCAATATCATTTTTTTCTGGCTGGCCTGATCCAGATTTTTAAAGTCGGTTGCAATCCAATCAACCCGAGGTTGATTCATGTCATTTGCTATTCCACGTGTTGAAAACAAAAACACCAGACTTAATAAAAAAAAGACTTTATATAATTTCATATAAAGTCTTTTCGGTTTTCACAAACTGTAACTTCAGATAATTTGCACCTTAGTCCGGTCTAGTAATCGCTGTCATCTTCCATACTTGGAGCATCGCCAATACCGCGAATCTCATCTGTAAATGATTGAACTTCATCATCAGATTCAGACTCACCCAAAGCAGATTCATCAATTTCAAGTTCCTGGATCACAGAAATAAAATCTTTCTCTGTTTTTAAATCTTTCTTAATCACTTCAACAAACTTATCTGGATATCGAGCCATTAAATCCTCGACATACTTTTCAAGTTTTCCATCCAATAAAATAATCTTGCGCGTTTGAATTTTCTTCCACAATAACAAATAGTGATAGCGGCAATAGCCGTCTACAGTTGAAACTTGATCACAATCACGCACTTTGCAAAGTCTGCGACCTTCAGAGTCTGTCAGATAAATCTCTTCATCTTTAACTTCAGAGTCTGTCTCCTCTAAATCCAGATCATTAATATCAATATCATCTTCTTCAACTGCTTTAAGGTCCTCTTCATATTCGGCAATTTCACTTTCACCGAACTCGTCTCCAACGAGATCTTCTTCAAAATCATCTTCCTTTTTTTCGACCTTTTTACTTTTAGATTTTAATTTAGAGTCTGCTTTTGCGGGCTTTGCGACAGTTTTTGGGGCTGCTGCTGGTTGAGCTTTCGCGTTATGAACAACGGTCTCAACGGTCTTTTTACCTTTGGTCGCCATCTCTTTTTTGGAGTCTTTGACTACTTTTTGCTCAGCCTTTTTAGCAGGGGCCTTAGCCTTCGTAGCAATCACAGGTTTTTTAGCTTTAATTTCAGGCTTTTTAACCGGTTTTTTGATATTTTTTTTAGCATTCTTTGTTTTTGCATTCACTTTTGTTTTTGCCATATGAAATACCCTTGTTGGAATCAAACCAAACTGTCAATAGCTATTTAATTTAATTTTTTATGTGTTAAAGTCACTTTGAAATTTCATTAATTTTTTTCAAAGGAGTCTTTATGGAAAAAGTCGTCATCGTTGCCGCTACACGCACCCCCGTTGGTAGCTTTCAAGGTTCTCTTTCAAGCGTTGCTGCCCCAAAGCTAGGATCCATTGCCATTCGTTCTCTTTTAGAAAAAGCTCATGTGAGTCCCGCCGATATTCACGAACTTGTTTTTGGTGAAGTTCTGACGGCTGGCGTTGGCCAAGCACCTGCCCGTCAAGCTGCATTGGGTGCCGGGCTTTCAAATTCAACTCCTTGCCTAACTATAAATAAAGTTTGTGGTTCTGGTTTAAAAGCTGTCATGTTGGCCAGTGATTCTATTCGTCTTGGCACCACCAGCGTCGCTATTGCCGGTGGACAGGAAAATATGTCTCTCGCTCCTCACCTTTTAGAAAATTCGCGCACTGGATTTCGAATGGGTTCAATCAATATGACTGATTCTATGATCAAAGATGGTCTTTGGGATCCCTATAATAATTTTCATATGGGAAATGCCGCTGAACTTTGCTCTAAGGAGTATTCTTTCACTCGCGAAGCTCAAGATCAGTTTGCCATCGAATCTTATAAAAAAGCACA
Source organism: Bdellovibrionales bacterium RIFCSPHIGHO2_01_FULL_40_29 (assembly GCA_001771815.1). Lineage (GTDB taxonomy): Bacteria > Bdellovibrionota > Bdellovibrionia > Bdellovibrionales > Bdellovibrionaceae > Pseudobdellovibrio. The sequence goes on from MEPU01000002.1 coordinate 92,487, forward strand.
AAAGGCCATTGCTGATGGTCACTTCAAATCAGAAATTACTGCCGTCACCATCGAAGGAAAAAAAGGAGCACTCACTGTTGATACTGATGAAGAACCTGGAAAAGCCATGTTCGATAAAATGCCGGGATTAAGACCTGCGTTTGAAAAAGACGGAACAATCACTGCAGCGAATGCTTCAAAACTGAATGACGGTGCTGCGGCTTTATTATTAATGAGTGAAACCGAAGCTAAAAAACGAGGGTTAACTCCTTTAGCAACCATCGTTTCTTATGCAACTTTTGCACAGGATCCAAAATTTTTCACAACGGCTCCTATTGGTGCAATTAAAAAATCGTTGGAAATGGCATCCTTGCAAATTGCCGATATCGATTTATTTGAAATCAATGAAGCTTTTGCCAATGTGACAATGGCCGCGCAAAAAACTTTAGAAATTCCGAAAGAGCGAATCAATATTCATGGCGGCGCTATTGCCATTGGACACCCGATTGGGGCCAGTGGGGCTCGTATTTTAACAACACTCACACACGCACTTCAGACTCATCGCTTGAAGCGCGGTTTAGCAACACTTTGTATTGGTGGCGGAGAAGCGGTTTCGCTCGTCATCGAGAAATACAACTAAGGATTTCTATGTCACACAAAGTTTTTTCTGACGCAAAAACGGCATTGTCTGGAGTCCAAGATAACATGACTTATCTTGTGGGTGGTTTTGGATTGTGTGGTATTCCTGAAAATTGTATTTTAGCTCTTCGAGATTCGGGAGTTAAAAATATCACCTGCGTTTCAAATAACGCCGGAGTTGATGATTTTGGATTAGGACTTTTGCTGCAAACACGTCAAATAAAAAAAATGATGTCCTCTTATGTTGGCGAGAACGCCACTTTTGAAAAACAATTTATGTCTGGTGAACTCGAGCTTGAATTCTGTCCCCAAGGAACATTAGCTGAAAGACTTCGCGCTGGAGGAGCAGGAATTCCAGGATTCTACACACCAACAGGTGTTGGAACAAAGATCGCCGAAGGTAAGGAAATTCGTCAGTTTGATGGTCGTGATTATGTTTTGGAAAAGGGCATTATCGGAGATTTTGCTTTTGTGAAAGCCTGGAAAGGCGATAAATTCGGAAATTTAGTTTATCGAAAAACAGCTCGCAACTTTAATCCTATGATTGCAACAGCGGGTAAAATCACCGTGGCCGAAGTGGAAGAACTTGTTGAAATTGGCGAGCTAGATCCTGACCAAATCCACACACCGGGTGTGTTTGTTCAACGCATCTTTCAGGGATCAAACTACGAAAAACGCATTGAACAGCGCACTGTTCAGAAGAGAGTCTAAGATGCCACTGACCCGCGAACAAATTGCAAAACGGATTTCCGAAGAAGTTCAAGATGGTTACACTGTTAATTTAGGAATTGGCATTCCCACTTTAGTTGCTAATTATATTCCTTCAACAAAAACAGTTATGTTACAAAGCGAGAATGGCCTTCTAGGAATGGGACCATTTCCTTTTGAAGGATCGGAAGATGCAGATCTGATCAATGCCGGAAAACAAACAATCACTACGTTACCCGGCTCCAGTTTTTTCAGTTCGGCGGATAGTTTTGCAATGATTCGCGGGGGACATATTGATTTAACAGTTTTGGGTGCTATGGAAGTCGACGAAGTTGGAAGTATTGCCAACTGGATGGTTCCCGGAAAAATGATTAAAGGCATGGGTGGCGCCATGGATTTAGTTGCCGGAGCAAAAAATGTAATTGTGGCCATGCAACATACAGACAAAGATGGAAATTCAAAACTGCGCAAGGCCTGCACACTTCCATTAACTGGGGTTCGTTGTATCAAAAAAATAGTTTCTGATTTTGGCGTGATCGAAATCACTCCCAATGGATTTTTATTGTTAGAATATGCTCCTGATATGACAGCAGAGCAGGTTTTAAAAGCCACCGAAGGCAAAATGACGATTCATCCTGAATGCAAAAGAATGAGTGTTTAGTTATCCAATAACTGCCATTTGCGCAAAACGCAGTGGCAATTTTTCATTTTTGGATTTCATATACTCTTCCCCACCCAGCACGTGAACATGAATGGCATTTGTTTTCCCATGATCTGCGATTGGCTGACCTAAAGTTAAAATAATCCGTTCACCCGTTTTAGCTAATCCATTTTCAATTAGTAATTTTTCAACTTGAAAAAGAATATCTTTCAATGTTTCGTAGGGCTGTAAATGCAAAGTCTGCAGGCCCCATATAATTTCTAATCGATTCAAAACATCTAAATCTTTAGTCATAGCCACGATCTGTGCCTTGGGACGATAACTTGCAATGATCTGTGCTGTTTTACCGGTTGTCGTCAGACACACAATCACAGAGGCATTTAACTTTAAGGCCGATAACACAGAACTGGCTGCGATGGCTGCCGGTGTGCTTAAAAGCTCATTATCCAAAGATATTTTATAATAATTTTCTTCTTGTTTTTCGACTTCAAGAATAATCTCGTGCATGGTGCGAATGGCCTTAAAAGGATACTTACCACTTGCAGATTCTGCTGAAAGCATAACCGCATCAGTGCCATCTAATATCGCGTTTGCGACGTCAGTGATTTCCGCCCGAGTAGGACGAGGATTTTCAACCATTGAGTCCAGCATTTGGGTTGCCGTGATCACTGGTTTTCCCAATTGGTTTGATAATTTGATAATTCGCTTCTGCTCTCGGGGCAATCGACTTTGACCGATTTCTACCGCTAAATCTCCGCGGGCCACCATAACCACATCACTTAGTCGAATGATCTCTTCTAAATTATCTAAGGCCTCGAGCATTTCAATTTTAGCAACAATTTTAGCTGGAGAATTATGCTTTTCAATGATTTCCCGCAACTGCCGAATGTCTTTTGCATGGCGCACGAAACTCAAAGCAATGTAATCCACTCCATTTTGTAGACCAAACTCGAGATCCTCTCGATCCTTTGATGTGAGGGCTTCAACCGGCAATGTCACTCCTGGAAGGTTCATTCCTTTTCGATTCTTTAGAATTCCTCCATAAATAACCTTGGCCTCCAAAGATTTAGGTCCCACATTTAAAACCTCAAGTTCAATCAAACCATCATCAATTAAAATATGATTGCCTTTTTTACACGCCAAACAGAGTTCTTTAAAATCACTCGGAATCAAGCCGTCTCTTCCGATGACGTCCTCTATTGTTACCGTCACAATTTGATTTTGCACCAATACAATAGAACCTTTTTCAAATAAGCCAACTCGAACTTTTGGGCCTTGTAAATCTTGAAGAATAGTCACGGGAGCTTTCAACTCTGCTGAAATTTCCCGTAATGATTTAATAACGGCGAGATGTTCCGGATGAGTGCCATGACTGAAATTCAATCGAGCCACATTCATTCCGGCGAGAATAGCCTTTTTTAAATTTTCAGGTTCTTTTGATGAAGGACCAATGGTAGCAACAATTTTCGCACGACGATGAAATAACATGAAATCAGGCTATCGTTTTATCGATAAAAAGTCCTGTAAAAAAACTGTTCTCGGACTCTTTTTAATTCTAAAGATTGTTTTTCTTTTTCCTGACGTTCTAGTCGCTCTGACTGTTCAACCGAGGCCACAGAGCGTTGTAGGACCTTGGTTTGGGTTTTGGTTTGCGTGATAAACTCTTTTTTCCAAGGTCGCTCAATACTCTTCAAAAATGATAAAAACTGATTGCGCCGTTCAAAAAATCTGGCAACAAACAAAAGAAGTTCAGATTTCTCTAAGAATGTTGATTTTGCTAAGACATTATTAGTTTGTATGTCAAAAACGGTATAGGTTGAAAGAATAAAACGATTCAAATCCAAAATGAAGAGTTGTTTTGAATCTCGCTCAACCAGTTGATTACTCTGTGCAAGATAGACTTCGTTGATGCGAATTCCTTCACCTGATTGTGAGACTTGCATTTTTCCTTTAAGAATATCCACAGAGACATCTTCAAATGATTTCCATTGAAGAATAGCACCATTCAAAGCCCTGAATGTTCCTTGCTTAAGAGTGAGAGTCTCTTCAGCATCTTGAATTTGCGTCAGACAGGGAGTTACTTTTCTGGAAAAACATTGCTCCGGAACCTCAAGAAGTTTTGCCTCAACGTGGTAGGCTAATAAAAAAAGAGCTAACCAGATAGCCGCTTTCATATCAATTTGACTTTTTCCGGACTAATTCCAGTTTGTCCATCACACTTTTTTCATCAGCAAACTCGGCCCGGACAATTTGCAAGATGGAGTCCGCTTCTTTAAATCGTTTGAGTTTTGTATAAACCGAACTCAAAAGAATCAAGGATTCACCTGCCCATTTTGATTCTGGAAACTGTGACACCACATTCTCGATATCAATGAGACAAAGATCTTCCTTGAATGTCAGATGACAGTGCGCAAGGGCCTGTTCAAAATAAGCTTCGCCAAGCAATTCTGTGTCTGCAGAAGTCTCTAGAATTTTTTTTGTCACTTTCAGAATAGATTCGGCCTTCTGCTGATTTTTTGCTTTTTGCAACTGGGTGCGATAAAAGGAATCAAAAGAAATTTCTTTCGTGGAGTTCTGAATACTCGCAATTTGACGACTTGGGGCACTTTGCCCAAGCCTAATTTCGAGTGCTTCATTTTGTAGCTTCATTTGCACCAGTTGAGTCTCTAAAGCTTTAGTTTTTTGTTTTTCTAACTCAACACCAGAAAGATGATAATCAAAAGCAAAGTAAGATGTGGCTAAGCCCGTAAATAGGAACATTACCATCACAAAAAATAAGTCAACCTTCTTCATACTGGACTCATCGGTTCGCACTTGACCAAAGTTTAATCGTTCCAATTTGAGACAAAAGCCTTTTTAATGGCCTTCTTTTAAGTCCTAATGAATTGCGCCAAAGCATGACAACTGACTGAGCCATGCCTAATCTACTCGTCTATGAATAAAGCCGAATTGATTGCTGCTATCGCTGTCCGCTCGAAATTAACAAAATCACAAACTGAACTTTGCCTTGATAGCACTTTGGAAGTGATTCAAAAAATGGTCTCTCAGGGGGAAGAAGTTAAACTTGTCGGCTTCGGCACATTCTGCAAAATGACTCGTAAACCAAAAACAGGACGCAATCCAAAAACAGGTCAAACTTATAAAATTCCAACGACCCATGTTCCTCGCTTTAAACCTGGAAAAGATTTTAAGGATTCCGTAAAATAAAGAGATTCTATAGTTTGTCGAATTTGCTTTTAAAAGCTGACGGCCAGGACTCAATCAACTCCAAAGCTTCATAATAGGATTCTGCAAAATAGGGTGACTGGAGATCTTTAAAAACGATCTTTTTGTCTCGGGGTAATCTCAGATGCTTTTTATTCAAAGCAAAATAGAATTTTTCACCCATAATCCCCCCTAAGATTTGGGATGCCATCGCAAAACTTTTTTGATTAAAAATCAAAGCCCGAGCCTGCCTCAGTAGTTTTACTTTTCGAGTCGAAATAAATTGCAATTCGATGAGCTTCTGATTCAGCGCCAATGACAGTGCTTCTTTCCCACGATCATCAAATTGTTCTTTCTGAAGAGCTGAGCGGATATCTTGCAACGTATCTGATTTTCTTTTGGGATTGGCAACCTTACTGCAAAGATAGGTAACCATTTCAAGCCAAATCAACTTGAGAAAATCTTTTCGCGGATCACTGATCGTTTTCAAAAAACCTTGTTGCTTAAAATAGATATACTGAGCCGCAACTTTCGAGACATGATTCAGTGATAACCGAGACAAATAAGCTATCTGCAATTCTGGAATATAAAAGGAATTGCCTTCTTTAGCACTCTCAAGAACTCGTTTCTTAATCACCAAGGGCAATTCTTCGACGCGATCAAAAAAAGACTCATCAACTGACGAATAGACAGAAAGCGAGCCTGTATCAACTTTAATTCCAAAGGAATCCGCCAGCAGCTGCACCGAGTGCGCAACACTATCGGTTAAGTCATGGTCAGCCCGCTTTATCCGCTTATCATATCCGCTTTCCAAATAAAGTAAGTAATCCTGCCATTTAACCCACGGAGGAAGAACATTCAAAGCCCACTGATCTTCAGAAAGTCGCACCACATCTGTTTGAAGTTCTTTACGCTCTTCCATAATTCTAAAATAAATAACCTCTGGACTTTGAAAAACAGTGCATAAATTTTCACGAGGCAACACTTTTCGGATTTGTTTCGGTAAATGCATTGACGCTAAATGAAGATCTCCATATTGAATAAAAATTTGACTCTTTTTAAATCGACTTCGAATGGACTTAATCACCTGAGCTGAGTATTTATCCCGCTCAGTCAAGGATTTCACCGTACTGCTCGCATTAATACCAAAGACTTGAATCTTATTTTGCTGAGCCCATTTAAACAAGGGACGGTAGTTTTCCCACGGGAAAGACCATTTCTTCTTCCATTGCACGCGACTTAAAAAATCTTTTTCAGAGAGTCTTCCTTGAAGAAACTGATCAATATAGATCTGATCCTCATCGGTCAAACATTCGACACACAAGATAAAATTGCCTGGAACTTTTCTCAAGAGCCTTAGTAATCCACGAGCTGATTGTTTTTGGGCATGAAAATCACCAACCAATACTATTCCAGCCTCTTTAATCCGATTCATTAATGGGCGTTTAGGTACGGCTGCACATTTAAGTCGGGAAAGCTCGCGTTCGTACTTTTGACGGTATGAGGCCAATTGAGAACTCTCACGTCCCACAATGGCCTCTACCCGCTGTCGGGTTGCTAAGTAAAAATCTTTTCTAATTTGAGCTAAACGCGTCGAATCCATAATTATTTATCCAGTTTATTAAAACAGTAGTTGATTTCAACACTGAAAAACAAAAAAATAAGCTTATGAACAAAAAAACAAACTTATTCCTCATCAGTATCTTAATCACATTTGGTTTATTTATTTACCTAATAATACATCATTACTCGGTGAAACTAGGCCTCTCGAGCTCGTCTCTCTGCACGATCAATGAAAAACTCAATTGCGATGCCGCGGCCACCAGTTCATTTTCTGAGATCCTTGGAATCCCTGTCGCTCTATTAGGAGGCATTTTTAGCTTTCTTCTTTTTAGCTTTGTCTTGTTTCTTAAACTGGATTGGATGGAACGGTCCGTTTATGCGCTCTATACCCTTCGATTCATGCTGGCAGTAGGGGCAGTCACGTCTCTGGTCATGGGAGTCATCTCTGTATTTATCATCAATGTGGGTTGCCCGTTTTGCATGGGAACATATGTTTTTTCATTTCTGAATCTTTTCTTGGGCTGGAATCTTTTTAAATCTCAAGAAAAACTAAATGCACAAAATTATTTTTCTGAGTACCGCTCTCACCTTATTTTTCTAGTAGCTATCCCCATTTTAGCATGGACATTTTCAGCTATGATTCAACAAAAATTTGGATTAGATGAAGTGAAGCGATTGATTCCTGAAAAACTCATGCAATGGCAAAGCTCACCAGAACAGAGTTTTAGCCTAACCGATGGCTTAGTTCGCCAAGGTACGGAATCAAAAATAGTTCTTGTCGAATTTGCAGATTTTAAATGTTCGCATTGCAAAACCGCATCAAAAACTATTGAATTATTTTTACAGGGCAACCCCCAAGTGACTTTTATATACAAGCCCTGGCCACTGGATGGAACCTGCAATAAAACCATTCCCAGCAAAGGCGATGGCTCACGATGCACGTTGGCTGCATGGGCTCTCTGTGCTGAAAAAACTCAAAAACGAGGTTGGGATGTTCATCATTGGATTTTTTCAAAACAAAACGAACTCAATGAAGTCAGTGATCTTAAACCCTTCTTAGTTGAACTTGAGCAAGATTTAGGAATTGATACAGCAGCTATTAGCCAATGCGCAGATACCAGCGAGACATATGATATTATTGCAAGGACTTCTGATGAGGGCGCAAGAGCCCAAGTTCAAGGCACTCCAACAATTTATATGAATGGCAAGAAACTGGCTTATGGACAATTCCTAGATGTCTTAAAAGCTGCTGCCGCTGAAATAAAATAAACCTCAATCAAAACAAGATCTTAAATATCCAATTTAATGTTTTTTCAAGGGCTTCATCAGCCACCACAACGGTGGCTCGACCCAACCCGTTGAAAATTTCGATGGCTACTCCAGAAATAAATAGCGTCAATGCTGAAAGCCAAAAAGCATTAACCAAAATGCGGGTGGATTTCACGTCATTTAATCGCAACTCCTCAAGACAACTCTCTATTTTTTTTAAAATAAGCTTAAGCTCTTTAAAGTGCTCTTTGAATTTATCCTTTAATTCCTGTTGCTTTGTTCGCGTTAACGCATTAATTCCTGGAAAATTTCGCTTAGTCCGAATGGCATAAATCAAGTCAATCGTATGCAATGTATACCGCTCCACTTTATTTTTAAAATTAGGATAGTTGGAATCCGACTCTAAAAACTCCCTTAGGGTTTTTATCGCACGCTCATACTCTTCATTAATCACAAAGGATAAAATATTGTACCGCAAGGTATCAGGTCGTCCCAAATCACTCACATCAAGATCGTTGTCCCGGCGAGGGTAAAATGATTTTTGCTCTGCTGCAGCCATGCCACTCTATCGGCAGATTCTTGATTTTACTAAAACCAAAACCTTGGTCTAGTTTTTGAGTTATCCAGCTCAGGACTGGACTTTTTATGGCAAAATAAGACCAGTTTCTTCAGGAGGAAGTTATGGATTTTGAAATTGGACATTTAGATATGATTCAGTCAGAGCAGAATGCTCACAACCCACAAGCTCCCCAGCATCAGAATTTGAGCTCTTCATCGCTCATCCTCAATGAACTACAAAAAGAAACAGAAGAGCTTCAAAACAAATTAAAACTCAATAATCGCCGTCTACTTTTATTTGAAACCGAGAATTCAAAACTCATCGAAGAAAAGAATAAACTCTTTTTTGAAATGCAGAATTTGGCTGAAAAAAATCATCTCTTTATTGAAAAATTAGCCTCTCTTGAAAATGAGAATACTGAACTTCAGGCTGAAACCAACTTATTGCGAGAAAAAAATCAATCCTTCTTGCTTATCAACCAAACTCAACTTTCCGAGCTGAAGCGCTTCACTAAATTTCATCTTAAAATTCAAAATGTGATTAAACCCTATATTCAACAACTTAAGCAAACCGTCAGCACCTTAAAAGCTGACCTCATACGATCTGAAAAATTGAGCCAACAGCTTTTTAGCCACAAATCCGAACTCGAACAGAAAATAGCAGATCAAACTTCACTTTACACTCAGAAACTGACCTCATTTGAAATCGATAAGAATCAAATTATTTCTACCTATGAGGAACAAATTCATTCTTTCTCAAAAGAGATTATCCATCTCGAGCACAAGAATGAAGATTTGGCCAAAGAGGTGGCGCGTTTGAAAAAAGCGGTTGAATTTAAGAACTATTTTGAAAATGAATTGATTAAATTCAAACGAATTCACGAAGACGATCAGCGTGAAATTTTAAATTTTAAAGATAAGCTCAATTCTGTGGAAGTGCGTCTTATTCAAAGCGAACAATTGGCCAGTACATCTGTTGAAAAGTTAAAAAGCACCGAGAATCAACTGATGAATTCGGAACAGCTTCTCGAGACAACACGTCATCAGCTTGCAAAACAAATAGATCATGCCAATCTTTTGAATGAACGATTGGCACGATTAGAAAAATTGAATTTAAATCTTAGCCAACAAATGCATCAGACGACTTAATAGCTTCTGAAAGTGTATTGAAAATACGGATATCAATCCCCTTCAGCGTAAGCAATTTGTAAAAATCGGGTGTCAATCCGACGACCCGCGCATCTGAAATAACTTTGATGGACTCAAAGAATGTTGTGATATTTGCAGATGCTGTAAAATGAAGTGATTCGAGGCAAAATACGACTTTTTTATTCTTCAGTTCCCGCTCACAGACATCGCGAAAGGGCTTATTCTGCTCAGGCTGAATTCGGCCTTTAATTTCAACAACTGTTAAGTCTCCAACTTCATAGTAGCGTGCTTGCATAGTCACCTCTTATAGAATTCCTATCGGATGTCTTCAAAAAAAATGTACCGGGCCAAGGTCTCGAGTGGTGACTTTAAACAAAGAGCTGCTACACTTTGAGCGTGATTCAGTATGGTTTTGCCCGATATTTTTTACTCATCGCCATTCTCTTGCTCTGTGCAAGACCACTCTTTGCGCAAACAAACTCGACCTTGGCCGCCTCAGCAAAGATTCAGGGTTTTTCTATTTCTGCACAAAATTTGGTTCGAGATATCGAAGGCGGTAAAGTTTTTATCGACGGAAATGTCAAAATTATTTATCAAAACCAATTTATTGAAGCCGACAGTGTTGTTCTGGATTTGATTCAAAAACAAGCTTTTTTAAAAGGCAAAGTTAAAGTTCAAACTCCTCAGTATCAAATAGGTGGACACCAAATCCAGCTTGATTATGAAAGCGCACAAGGCTTGATTTACGAAGGGTATGTTCAATCGAATAATGTTCGTTTTCAAGGTCACTTAATTGAAAAAATTTCGGACACAGAGTTCGATGTGGCCGATGCCGATTACACCACCTGTTCCAACTGTCCCCCGACATGGAGCTTTCAGGCTTCAAAAATTAAAGCTGAGTTGGGGGGGTACGCCTACTTAAAAAGTACTTTTTTTAAAGTCGGCAAAGTTCCTATCTTTTGGCTCCCCTATTTGGCCGTACCCCTTAAATCAGATCGACAAACAGGATTGCTGCCTCCAAAAATTGGCTATATCCCCGAGCGCGGACTTGTTGTTTCAGAAAGCTTATTCTGGGCCCCCTCTCGATCTCATGATATGACCTTCACTCTCAAAAACTATGAACTCGGCGGCCTTAAACCGCTTGTTGAATACCGTTACAACATTGCCAAAGGCTCTCATGGTATTATGAATGCCTCTTATTTACGAGACAGTGTTTTTGCTTCGGATGAGCGCTATTATCGTTATCGCCCCGATCAAAAAGATGTGCGTATTCACAGGTGGTCTTTCAAGTCTTCAAATCAACACCGCATCGACGATGATACGATCTTTCGCCTTCAAACCTCATTGGTAAATGATCTGCAATATCCAAAAGATTTCTATGATGAGTTTATTAATTATTCAGATCCAGCACTTGAAAATCGCCTGAGTCTATCAAAACAATTCACACACTCTGTGACAACATTGGATGCCTCTTACTACCGAAATTTATTAAGCGCTGATCCCTTATCCGAAAATAGAGACGCCGTTCATCGAGCTCCTGAATTGCGATTTGACTCATCACTTTACCAACTGAACACACTGCCATTATTCATTAAATTTGAATCTGCATTCACACAGTTTGTCCGAGACAATCCCTATGACGACATGTCTGTTTCTGGTGGTCAAAATTATGTCACAAATAATAAAAATGATCCTCGGTGTGACAATAAAAAAGATCCTGATTGCTTTCCGATCTATGATCAGTCCTACGATCCTGCAACGGACCAAATACGAAGCGGCCAGCGTGCCAACGCCAAACTGACTTTAGTGACCAGTACATTTAATCTTGGAGAGTTTGCCAATATTTCACCCGCCATTAGCTTGAACGAAACGCAGTACTTTTTCCCCGTGGGTGAACAGCGATTCAATGCCCGGCATTTTACCCAATTTGAACTCAACTCTCGAACAAAATTTTTTCGTATCTATGACAAAGATTTCAATCAAACTAAAGTCAAATACAAGCACGAAGTCATTCCTGAAATTCAATACCGCGTGATCCCGTGGATTGAACAAGAGAATCATGCTTTTTTTGGAAATCTTTCTGTGAATGATGATCCCTACACTTCTAAAGATCTTATTCTTTCTAGTAATGATTTGAACTCGACACGTGGATTGCAATTTGATTTTGATGATCGCGTTTATGATCGCAATGTGATTTCACTATCAGTCCTTAACCGGGTGATACGAAAAAAAATGGCAGATAACTCGTATAAGACATTGCTGACCTTCCGTCTGTCACAGTCTTACGATCTATTCCAAGCCCAATACGGTCTCAAAACAGATCAACCTCTTTCAAATGTTTCAGCAAATATGGAATTAAATCTTGATCAATTTCAAAGTAGTTCTCAGGTCAGCTACAGCCCGTATCAGTACGCTACAAATTCAACCACAACGCTGAGCTACCTCAATGACAAACAACAGTATTTTAAAATTGGACTTACCAGCAATCGAATCGAAGTCAAACAAGACGATATCTCGTTTGCGATTGGTTTTGTGAGTCCGTATATCAATGTATTAACAGGAATTGTTTTTGATGCCAGCGCTGATCGTGATAGTGCCAAGCGCCTTAAGCGAACATCCTTGATCACTCAGCTCAAACCACCTGGCGAGTGCTGGGCAGTTAATTTTTATTATGATCAAAAAGAAGCTACAGAGGGACAATGGAATTTTACATTTGATTTTTCCTATGATGGACGACCGACCAAAGTGATCCCACCCGCCGAATTAAAAATTAATTGATTTAAATCCTGACAAAAGAAACTCGATTCTGATCATCCACCCAGCAAACTGCTGCACAAAACGAGTACATCTTTAAATTGACAGACAAAAAAAATAAATTTTTCTTCAATGCTTGGACTTGAAGATGCCCAATACGCTCAAAGGCCCGCCACGGGTCATCCAGGCGCTTTACTTCAATCAACATCACATCATGACCTTTTGAGAAAATAAGATCAATTTCAGCGATTGTTGTGCGCACCCGCTGACATTCAAGCACCCAGTTGCGCTGCCGCAATAACCGAATAACAGCAACCTCAGCGCGATATCCATCATTTAAATTTTTGTTTTTAAATTGATTTACTTTAAAATGATCAGCAGTACTCGCGAACTCCTGCGAAGGTTTGACGATGCCACTCTGAAGGACCAAATTTTTGAATTTGGTCGCGGTGAAATTGCGTGGCATAGCCTTTATGTCTTTCAAATCCATAATTCACAAACTGCGCAGCGAGATCCGTCATGAATTGATCGCGCGCCACCTTTGCAACAAGAGATGCTGCAGAAATCAGTCTAACCTTATCGTCACCCTCAATGATGGCCAGCTGGTTGTACCTGTCAAACTTCGGAATTTTATCACGTCCATCAATAAGCAACGTTGCATTTTTTAAATCCACTTGCTCTGCCAATTGCTCAACTGCACGTCTCATCGCTATAAATGTGGCTTGTAGAATATTGAACTGATCGATTTCATCAACCGTGGCAATACCAATAGCTGTATGATGATTTCTTTGAACACTTTCAGAAAGCTTTCTTCGCGTGATTTCGTCTACGGCTTTCGAATCTTTATATTTTTTAATATCAATTTCTGACTTGAAACAAACGGCGGCTGCATAAACTGGTCCTGCCAAACAACCGCGACCGACCTCATCGATTCCGACGAGGGGTGCTGGCAGAGATTTTAAATAGTGATTGAGTTTGGCTTTTGATAACTTCATTTAACTAAATTAGAAGCCAGATATATAATCTAGCTTCTAACCAAGAACAGGTGAAATTTACTTAGCTTTTGCTTCAGCAGCAGCTGCAGCCTTAGCCGCAATCGTTGATTTGGCTTCCATGTTTACTAATTCAGACTCAATACGAGCTGCACGACCATCTAAACCACGTAAATAGTAAAGCTTAGCACGACGAACACGACCTTGGCTGACAAGTTCTACTGATTCAACAGCAGGAGAATTAAATGGGAATGTACGCTCAACACCAACACCCGCAGAAATTTTACGAACTGTAAAAGTCTTGTGAGCATGACCTTGAATTTTTGTAACAACGCCTTTGTAAACCTGAACGCGTTCTTTCTCACCCTCGATAACTTTAACATAAACGTTAACGGTGTCGCCCGAAGAAAATCCTGAAATTTTAGGGTTGGTTTTTTTCTGAGTAACGCGTTTAACCAAGTTTGTTTCAATATGAGCTTTTGTTTTAGCCTTTACGACTTTTTTTGAAGATGTTTTTACTGCTGTTTTTGCCTTAGCCATGTTCTATCCTTGTTTTAAACGTTTTCAGAAGAGTAATGAGTTACCATGACCCAAGGAGTCGGTCAAGGCAGATACTCACTGCGGATCGTACACTCAAATGACGGTAATTATCCTGCGAGGCCCCTTTAATCGGCTCTAGAATACCGTAGCATCCTTTTATAAAGTCCTCAGTCAAGCCAAACCCCGTCCCAAATACTAAAAAATAAGGTTCACAACTGGATTCAAATTCATCCCTAAGTTGCTTAAAAGAGAAGCCTTTTTGAGCATCCATTGGCCTTGCTGCCGTGGCGACAACCCGAGCCTGTGCATGCCCCCAATGAGCCTTTGCCGCTTCGATATTTGGCGCGGTGAAGACATTCTCTAAAGCTGTTCGTCTCATGGGATTGAACTTGGCTCCCTCACCAACTCGCCAATGATCCAGAACCCGTTCAACAAACATCAATTGATCCTGAGCTGGGTGAACTAAATAATACCTATCAATTCCATATACCCGACAGGCCCGGGCAATATCGTGAATATCAAAGTTCGTGATATTGGTGGCAACCAAATTTTTTTGGCGATCAATTGTCGGATAATGCATTAGCGCCACAGCCAACGGTGCTTTACGAATCATGGGGGATTTCCAAATCTTCAATGTCCAAAAGTTTTTTATCCTGTACCGATAATTCACTATAAAACTGCTGAACAGGTTTCCATACAATGTCTGTTTTTTTATGAATGAGATCCGGACGCTTTTTTAACGTGATAAGAATAGCCATCATTTGACGCCACTGAGAAATTTTTTGGTGATTTCCTGAAATAAGTACGGCTGGAACAAGCAAGTCATCTTCGCTCTGAGGTTTCGTAAACTGAGGGGCCTCCAGCAAACCCTCTTCAAAACTATCTTGTTCTGCAGAAATGGAGTCACCCAAAACACCGGGAATAAAACGCGAGACCGATTCAATCACCGCAAGAGCTGCCAATTCCCCTCCGGATAAAACAAAATCACCCAATGAAATCTCTTCATCAACAAACTGGTGAATCACGCGTTGATCAATACCTGCATAACGACCACATACCAAAATAATGTCATCAAGGGCTGTCCAATCCTTGGCTTTTTTATTTGTCCAAGGTGATCCTTGCGGAGAAAGATAGACTGTTTTCTTTCCCGGAGTGTTTTTTGAGTAAGATCCGACACTGCCAAGCGCTAACTTCAGCGGCAAGTACTGCATCAACATCCCATCTCCACCACCAAAAATAGTGTCATCAATTGAGTTGTATCTGTTCTGAGAAAAACCGCGAAGATCAATAACTTCGACAGATAAAAGCTCATTTGAAATGGCCTTGGAAAGAATAGTATCCTGCAAATAGGATCGAACCAAATCTGGAAAAAGTGTCAGAACTTTAAACTTAATCTTTTTCATTGATATGAATAAGCCCCTCAGGCAACTGCATGATAATTTTTTTTTGGTTGTAATCGACAGCGATCACAAATTCTTTGATAAAGGGAATCTCAATATTCTGATCATTAACAACAGCATCTAAAACCAGTAAATCTTGCTCGCCATTACTTGAAAATGAAATCACTTTTCCGATTTTTCCACTGCTGGCTTCTTCAACGCTGAAATCCAATAATTCCGCTAAGAAGGGCTGTTCGCCGTCATCTGAAATAAAAATCTCATCATCAACCCAGACTTCCATTTTTTTTAACTCTTCTGCTTGATTACGAGTGCTAATGTTCTCGAGTGTTGCAATAAATCCTTTTTTAAAGGGCTTCATTTTTTTTATGCTATACACATGTGAACTGGCACTGTTGCTTTTTTTTAATGTGAGCGACTCTAGGTCCTCAATCCAACTCACATCACCAGAAAAAACGATCACGTACACTTCGCCGCGTATACCGTGGGCGTCTGAAATAATTCCAATTTTTTTTTGTTCTGAGGCAATGGTCATAGATTTATGGGTGTAGCAGTTTATCTAAAAAAAAAGGAGCCTTAAGAGCTCCTTTAGAATATTTTTTGTGATTGACTTGAATTACTCAACAATATCGAGATGGTAACGCTTGTTTAGCTTTGTTCCTGCTGCACGAATAATTGTGCGCATAGCAGCTGCTGTTTTACCTTGCTTGCCGATAACTTTACCCAGATCCTCTTTATCCACCTTAAGGGCTAAAAGAGTTGTCTGTTGTCCTGGAATTTCATCGACTGAAACATTCTCAGGTTTATCGACCAAAGACTTCGCCATATGCTCAACAAGTTCTTTCAAGTTATCCATTTTATCCTCTGTGTATCCAAGTGCACGACTTTAGCTTCGTTAATACTATTTGACAAAAAAGCCTGCTAGAACACAAGGCCTTTTTTGTCAAAACCGCCGCTTTAACAGCAGCTTAACCTTAAACTAGGCCTTTGGAGCAACGGGTACGTGAACGTGTTTTGGCTTTTTCTTAGGACCACGAAGTTGACGCAAAGATGGTTTTACTTCAATGCCAGCCAATTTTAAAACATGACGAACAGTATCAGAAGGTTGCGCACCTTTTGTTAACCATGCTTTTGCTTTTTCAGCATTCACAGTTACTTTTTGTTCTTTGCCCATTGGAGTTGGGATGTAAGTTCCTAATACTTCAATGAATTTTCCAGTTACATACTTGCGAGAATCCGCAACAGTGATTCTGTATTTTGGGTCGTGCTTCTTACCTACTCGGGCTAAACGTATAACTACCATGGGATACCTTTCCTAATAACTCTATAAATCGAATCTAACTTTTTATATGGAGTTGAGGGGATTATCAAGGGAATTTCATTCCACTTCCACCAAATGGGTTCCCACCCCGGCCTTTTCCTCGAGGACCCATCCCCATTTTCATCATTCCAGACATCATTTTCTTGGCTTCTTCAAATTGCTTTACGAGCTTATTCACATCTTGCACTTGGGTTCCACTGCCTTTAGCAATCCTTTGACGCCTCGAGCCATTAAGGACGCGATGATCATTACGCTCCTGAATCGTCATAGATCTAATGATCGCTTCAATTTTTTTGATCTCATTATCTGGTGGTGTCATGGTTTTCATTTGTTTTGAAATCTCACCCATACCAGGAAGAAATTTCAGCATACTCTCGAAACCACCCAGCTTTTTAAGTTGCTGAATCTGCGCTAAAAAATCCTCGAGAGTAAATTCATTCGACATCATTCGTTTTGCAGAGCGCTCGGCCTCTTTATGATCGATCACGTCCTGGGCCCGCTCAACTAAGGAAAGCACATCGCCCATATCCAAAATTCGTCCAGCCAAACGATCGGGATGAAAAACCTCTAAAGCTGAAACCTTTTCGCCGACACCCATAAACTTGACAGGAATTCCAGTTATTTCACGAATCGAAAGCGCAGCTCCACCTCGCGCATCACCATCGACTTTAGTCAGCACTAAGCCTGATAGCGTCAGTCTCTGATGGAAAGTTTCAGCAACATTCACGGCCTGTTGCCCCAGCATGGCATCAGCAACCAAAAGAACTTCTGTCGGATTGATTACTTTCTTAAGCTCTTCCAACTCGGTCATCAGGGCGTCATCAATCTGCAGGCGCCCCGCAGTATCTAAAATTAAAACTTCGATCATTTCTTTTTCGGCCCACAAAAGAGCTTCTTTTAAAATTTCAGTGGGCTTCATGACAGTTGTTGAGGCAAAACAATTAAAATTATTCTGCTTCGCCAATGTCTGCAATTGTTCAATCGCAGCTGGTCTATAAACATCGGCAGGAACAAATCCAACTTTTTTACCTAATTTTTGGCGAATGTATAATCCCAATTTCGCAGTCGACGTTGTTTTTCCCGCACCTTGAAGACCGACCATCATAATGACGGATGGTTTTTCACGGACATTGATATCAACAGCTTCGCCACCTAAAGTTTGCACCAACTCTTCGTGAACAATCTTTGTGAACATCTGGCCAGGGTTAACATTTTTAATAACTTCTGTGCCAATGGCTTTTGCTTTAACTCGGTCAATAAAGTTTTTAACGACCTTGAAATTGACATCTGCTTCGAGCAAGCTCAAACGAATTTCTTTAATCACATCTTCAATATTTGAATCTGTGATATGACTTTGCCCTTTGAGCTTTTTTACGGAACTAAGAATTTTATCTGACAAACTTTCAAAAAGCATATTTTACCACCGTGAAAAAGAACCTTTTACTAATGCAATCCGTGCCATAATATAAGTCACAACTACACCCATTAGACAAACAAATATTGACGTTCCGAGCTGGACATCTGAAGAACCAATAATGGCATAGCGAAAACCATTTATTAAATAAAATAAAGGATTAAACTTTGAGATGGCTTGCCATGTAGGATGCAAGGTTTCAATCGAGACAAAAACGCCCCCCAGATATGTTAATGGCAGTAAGATGAATGTACTAAACGCACTCAATTGATCAAATGTTCTGGCAATAAACGCAATAAAAATACCAATAAATGAGAATGTTAATCCACCGACTAAAATAAAGAATAAAATCCAAAATGGATGCTGAACGTAAAGTGGTTCACCCAACTTGTAATAATGAAAAACTGTCCCAACCAGTCCTGTTACAGCAGCCACCAAGAAACCTCGGATCACCCCGCCAAGTCCCATTGCAAAAATAATTTGGCTATTGGTGATCGGAACCACTCGCATGTCTTCTAAATCTCCTGAAAATTTTGATGTCACAACAGATGATGATGAATTTTGAAAAGCATTGTTAATCAATCCCATCGCCATCAGACCAGGAATAAGAAAAGACAAATAAGGCATTCCGTTTTTTAAGGTCACGCTGGCCCCAAGTGAGACTCCAAAAACCAGCAAGTAGAGAAATGAACTAATAATAGGACTGATCAATGTTTGAATAATGACTTTTAAAAATCGTTTTATCTCGCGCTCGAGTAAAGTTAAAAATGCAATCATGTGTTCACCATTTTAGAAAAGGCCTCTTCTAGACGCCCCTCTTCAATTTTAATATTTTTAATATCTGTAAATTGAATTTTATGATGCGCTAAAATTTCAACCAACCCTGCTGAAGCGGTCTCGGTATAGACTGCAGCTTCGCCAGAATTAAATTCAATATACACTTTTTTAGTTGAATACTGAGCAATGGCTTCCTGAGTAGAGCCCATAAAGACAATTTTACCCTTATTCATAATACCCACACGTTCACATAATTTTTCAGCCTCTTCTAAATAGTGCGTGGTCAATAATATTGAAATCCCTTCGCTTTTCAGTTCTGTTACAAACTGCCAAAGTGATTCCCGCAAATGAACATCGACTCCTGCTGTGGGCTCATCCAACAAAAGTACTTTGGGAGAATGAACCAAAGCCTTAGCAATCATTAAACGTCGGCGCATGCCTCCGGAAAGTTGCTTCACATTCTTTTCCCGGTGGTCTTTAAGACCTAACTTTTCCAAAAGGTAATCGATACGCTCATTATTATTTCGAATTCCATAGTATCCAGATTGAAATTTTAAAATCTCATTCACTGTAAAAAAACCCGTATTCACAATCTCTTGATGAACCACGCCCATCTGTTTTTTGGTGAAATATGGATTTGAATCCACATCTTCTCCAAAAACTCGTGCTGATCCCGAGGTGGCTTTTTCAAGAGTTGTGATAATGGAAATAATCGATGTTTTACCCGCTCCATTAGGCCCCAGAAGACCAAATACTTCACCGGGTTTCATATAAAACGAAACATCGCGCACAGCTTCAACTCGGACCCCATTTTTTAGGGCGTAAGTTTTCACTAAATGACTCACTTCTAACGGAAAATGATTATGTAACACTATCTAGCCCTTGAAATGCTACTTGCAAAATCAATATCTGGATTTTCTTTTTTTGCCCAATTCAAATCCCACTCTTGATTTAATAACAGAACAGGTTGCTCGATCATATCCTGAAAGAGTTGAAAATTTCCTTTCAGTTGATGAACAGCTCTTCCGTCAGCCGTTCTGGGCCATCGTGCGACGGTGTATGGAAGCCGCTGCATTTTAACTTCTAGATTGTATTCATCTTGAAGCCGATGCACCAAAACTTCAAATTGCAACTCACCCACGGCACCAATTATAGATTCTTGATGCCCCACAATAGGATCGATAAATAACTGAATTGCACCCTCTTCGGAAAGATGACGAAGAGCTTCATTGAGCTTAATCCGTCGAAGAGCATCTCGAACGGTGACCTTTGCAAAAAGCTCCGGTGCAAACTTGGGAATATCTTCAAACTCGATTTTCCCTTGGGTTGAAATACTATCCCCGATGGCAAAATTTCCGGTATCACTGACACCGATAATATCCCCCGCATAGGCTTCATCAACAGTCTCTTTATCTGCAGCCACAAACTGATTCGAATAAGACAATCGTAATTCTCGATTCAATCGTGCATGATTGACTTTCATGCCGCGCTCAAATTTTCCGGAACAAATTCTTAAAAATGCTATCCGATCGCGGTGACGACGATCCATATTGGCTTGAATTTTAAATACAAAACCTGTGAAATTAGACGACAGTGGATCCACGGGCTCGCCTCGTTTTAAAGGACGTGCTTTAGGACCCGGAGCAAATTTTGTGAAAAATTGTAAAAATGTATCCACACCAAAGTTTTGCTTGGCTGATCCAAAAGTCACAGGACTGATTTTTCCTTGCAAAAATTCTTCGGGGTCAAACGGAGGCAGTGCACTTTCAATCAAATCTAATTCTTCGCGCACCTGAGCCAAGGTTTCAGAATCTAAATATTTCTCTAGAATAGGATCCATTGGTCCGGAAATATCCTCGACCGTGACCTCATCGCCTTCGCGGCGCTGGTCGTAGAAATGTGCCTGTTTGGTGATCCGGTTATAAATACCTTTGAACCGTTGTCCAATTCCCAAAGGCCATGTCACCGGATAACATTGCATATTCAAGGTTTTTTCAATTTCATCAATTAAAGTCAGGGGGTCTTTACCTTCACGATCCAACTTGTTCACGAAAGTAAAAATAGGAATGTTTCGGTAACGACAAACATCATACAATTTTTTAGTACGATCCTCGACGCCTTTGGCGACGTCGATCAACATGCATGCGGATTCAACAGCCATCAAAACACGATAGGTATCTTCGGAGAAATCTTTATGTCCCGGTGTATCCAATAAATTAATGCGCAAAGAATCAAAATCAAAAGTCATCACAGAGGATGTGATGGAAATTCCTTTTTGACGTTCAAGCTCCATCCAATCCGAAGTGACCGCTTTTGTTCCGGATTTACCCTTGACCTCACCGGTTTCATGAATCACTCCACCATGATAGAGCAATTTTTCAGTCAGTGTGGTTTTACCTGCATCGGGATGGGAAATAATTGCAAACGTACGGCGACGTTGAATTTCTTTTTGAACTTGGGGATTGGACAAATTTGACATTTTGCAAATATAGGACGAGCGGCGACTGACATCAACCTTGACGACACAGGTTATCTTGAATATGACTACTGTGCGTTGACTTGACTAGCTCAAGGGGGTTTGGAGCCTCCAGCTGATAACTAAGGAGGTCTCATGGCACAATTTTTCATCAGTACATTCTATAAATTCACCCCTATTGCAAATCCAGACGATTTCAAGATTTTTTTAGAGAATCTTGCCTTACGAACAGACACGATTGGTCTGATTATCATAGGTACTGAGGGCTTCAATGCAACTGTCGCCTCGACGTCAACAGCTGGTCTGAACCAATTTAGAAACGAAATCCTGAAAAAATTGGAAATTCCAGATCTGATGTTCAAAGATTCCCAATCCCAAAAACCCCCATTTCGACGTTTTAAAGTTAAAATTCGAGAAGAAATTGTTACCTTGGGAACTCCTGAATTAGTTCCGAATACGGATAAAAACCACCATCTAACGCCAACCGAATGGAATCACGTTCTTAAAAATGAAAAAGATGTGGTGGTCATCGATACACGAAATTGGTACGAAACAAAAATTGGTACTTTTAAAACAGCTATTAATCCCATGACAGATCAGTTCACCGAATTTCCTCAGTTTATGGATCAAAACAATCTGGATAAAGAAAAGAAAGTTTTGATTTTTTGCACTGGTGGAATCCGCTGCGAACGAGGTATTTTAGAATTGCAACGTAAAGGATTTAAAGATGTCTATCAACTTGAGGGTGGAATTCTAAACTACCTCAAAGAGTATCCGAATGATCAATTCGAAGGGGAATGTTTTGTTTTTGACCACCGCGTAGCTGTTGATCAATCTCTTCAGCCAACTATTAAATATCATCTTTGCCCTCACTGCGGACAACCTGCGGAAATTCCTGTGGATTGCAAGCGATGCGACACCCATGCATTTATTTGTGATGATTGTGAAAAATTAGAATGGAAAAATGTGACTTGCTCTAAGAATTGCGCATACCAACTAGAACTGCACCCCGATCGCAAAGGGGCCCATCAACCTTTATCATACAAGTAGTCACTAATTTTTATTGGTGATCAATTTTAAATTTGACCGTGTAATAGGTTTCTAAAGCGACATTTCTGGAATCAACTTTTGCCGGAACAAAAAGTAATTTCCACGCGGCCGCAATGGCGACCTCGTCCAAACCAAAACCTAAATTATTCATGGGAGTCACTTGACGAACCTGCCCGTGTTCATCAACAAGGAGTTTTAACTTGATAAATCCTTCAATATTTTTCTGTTTGGCTTCAGAAGTTCTTTGAATTGATCGATTGATTTGCTCCATATTTAATGGGCGCAATCCCTGTGTCACCAGAGACCCTTCCGCAGCTGTGGGAAGAGTTTCTTCGCCCGACGGATTTTGTTCAGTCTCGGCAAATTCCTCTACAGCTTTTACTGGATTGGCTTCTTTTTTTAAAGGAGCTGATTTCGTGATCTTTTGCTCAGCGTGACGGTGGAGTGGACTCGAGATGCGATTGGATGAGACCATTTCAATCGGTGTAAACTCAGAATAAACTGTAGAACCTGATATTGATCCCATCAAACCAAAAAGAATCCCGTGAAGAAGAGCTGAAATAAAAAAAAATGAAGATGTTTTTCGCAACGACATGCTTCATCTTTTTTAACTCTTCAAAGCCTTATTTGACAAACTAAAAACATTTTTGAGTACAAGATTCACCTGCGAGTGTCACCCGAGGTGCCATGCATTCCGTAGTCCCTTTGTGGCGAAGAAATCCCCACTCTGTGCTTTTGGGTTTAATTGATTTGTTCAGAAAATACGCCAAACAGGATTGCTTACCCATCTCGACGAAAGCTGTTCTCATTTTTGAGGTTTCGTCTAAGTAATCTTTTATAACATATTTGTTGATACCTATGCCATTTTTTGATGGACTGCTTTGGGTGACTCCAATGTCAAAATTTTTGTAATTCAGTGATCCACACTGCTCAACCGATGACAGCAATCCAAGACCAAAAGGATCAGCCCCAATACGATCAACCGCAACGACATGTCCTTTTACACCAACGATATCACCGGGCTGAATAGAATGGGTTTTTGAGACTGAAATATTTTCAAAACACGAAAATCCAGACAATTCAGCGTCAATAAATTTTGCCGAATTCTGCCGAATGTAAATAGGTTTATTTTCTAAACTGGGCTTGTAACGAAGGCCGGCTACTGCGATCGCTGAAGACACATAAGCTGAGCAGTCAACACCAAGCACTTCCGTTCCCGACCCCGCATTCGCAAAAAAATTGATCGCATTTCCAGAAATCGCCGGAGAACCACCGTAGTCATAGATCAATGGTGTCTCGCGCACTTCTTTGCACTGACTTTCAGAAGCGATCCCACGAATATAATAATGAGTGTTTTGAACAGACGCTAAATTAGAAATGACTCTTTTGCCACCTATGCCATCACTATGAGTTCCCACTCGCTCAATTCCCACAACACTTGATGTTGACCGATCCATCTCTGGTAAATCAAGCACTCGACAGCTTTGATAGGCCGTCGAGAAAACCCTATCGATCCCCTTGCTCATCGGAATAATTTGAGCCTGATCTCCGGGCCTAGGAACTGGCGTTGGTGTTGGATTTGGCATTGGTGCGGGAGACGGCGTCGCCTCACATCCTAATGATAACTCTGTCGCTGCTTTCTTAATCGATTCAACTTTTAACGAAATTTTTTGAGAGGTCACAACTGTTTGAGCTTCAGTACGGTCTTCCATTTCATATTCAATTAACTTTTGGATTTGTTCTTTCCAAGTGATGTTGGGGTTACTTAATGACTCCTCCAACATTAGATCAACCAATTGATGTAAATCAATTCTGAGCGCACTCACTTGTTTTTGCTGAGCGACAGAATCCACTTTGTTTTCTATTTCATCTATTTTTTTATCCAAAGCACTTTTCAAATCATTTGCATCTGGAATAATCTGTTCTTGATCAATCAAGCTGTAAAAGGCATCAAACACTTTACTTTGAACATTATTGCATCCCAAGGAATTTGAAATATCTGTGCTGGCTTGATCAATAGACTTGTAGTAGCCCGGAGAACAACTCGTAAATATGATCAGCGCTGACATCGCTAAAATTGATAAAGTTCCTAGTTTCCGCATCTGGCTTGAAATTAACATATCCATTTATCGGCACTTACAGAGAAACATTGAATATGTTAAAAAATGTTAATTTACTCTACATTTCCCTCTGAAAGCGAGTGTCAATAATCAAAAGACTGGACGATAGTGCACGTCCAGTTTTTCAGAATGTATTTCGTGATAATTTGCTAAAAATGTTAAAGAGTGAAAAAGATCGTTATCTTTTCTTAACAATCTCTTTAGGCATTTGTCATTTTTGGATTCATCAACAATCATCTGTGTGGTTCGTGCTATAACAATTACAAAAAAAGTGGATTGTCGTAGTAAAAACCAACAGAATTTGTAGTTTGCTTCGAGATTGGGTAAACAAGATTGAAGTGAATCAAGGAACAGCTTTTTTTGAAAGAGGGAGTTAAAAATGGCAAAAGTTCTAGTGATTGAAGACAATGTGGATACGCAGCTGCTGCTGAATAGGACATTGGTACCGACCTACGAAGTTAAGATGGCTTCAGATTTAAAATCGGCCTGGAACTATATAGAAAGTGAAGACTGGGATATTGTTATCCTGGATCGCAGCCTTCCAGATGGAGATGGGCTCGAGTTGTGCTTTAAGCTTAAGAAGCTCAACTTGGAATCAAAATTTTCAGTCTTGGTGTTGACCGCTCACGGTGAACTAGACGAAAAAATCAAAGGTCTTAGCGCAGGGGCCGATGACTATGTTGTTAAACCTTTTGAACCTCGCGAACTATTAGCCCGTATGGAGGCTATTTTACGCCGTCGGGCGGCCCATGGATCGCAGTTTCAATCCACGATTGCCCTAGCCAATTTGGTAATTAATATTGAAACTCATGCCGTCAGTGCAAAAGTTGGCAAAGACGAAACTGTTGCCATTGATCTGACTCCAATTGAGTTTAAAATTCTACTAACCTTAGTCAAAAACTATGGAAAAGAAATTGATCGAGAGCATTTGGTACAAACTGTTTGGGATAAAATCAATTTGAGCGAACGAAATATTGATACTCACGTCTGCCATCTCCGTAAGAAGATTATTGCTGGCGGACTGGTTATTAAAAATCGTCGCGGTAAAGGTTATTATTTAAAAAAAGAGGAGCCTCTGTTAAAAAAAGTGACTCCACTCAGCAGCACGGTGACGACATCGCTGCCCTATTTTAAAAGGAGCTTAAATGGAAACCTCGCTAACTGAAACCACTGTTGACCCAGATATTTATGAGTTGGTTCCAGGATTTTGTGAATCTCGAAAAAAAGATTTACAAGCTCTGAACACACATTTATCTGCAAACGATTTTAACGCTATCGCTAAGATCAGTCACACAATTAAGGGCATTGCCCGCCCTTATGGGTTTCCAACATTAGAAACCTTAATTATTCAATTGGAAAAAGCAGCCAAAACCAGTGACAGAATGACCTGCACTAAGTTACTGACAGAGATCGACACGTATTTCAAAAGCTATTGCAACTCATAGAAATAATAAATCACTGAAAATAAAAACCGCAATCATTTCTGATTGCGGTTTTTTTGTATTTCGAATGAACTCTAATCTTGCGACTAGGGATTCAAAATATACATGATTTGCCCCCGGTCCAGGGGCTTTGGCATAAACTCAATATTTAAAGCTTGCTCTTTGAGTTTTGATTTGATTTCCGCGGGATCTAGAGCCGACACCAAAATCACTTTCGTTTGTGGAAAGTAGGCGTCCAACAGATGGCACACATACAGACCATTTTTACCCGACAGATGATAGTCAATAACCGCAGCATCGGGCCCCTGCATATTTTTATCTTTAAGATCTCGAAGGTACCGTATGGCATCTTCAGCGGTTGTCATTGACTTGATTCGACAATTCTCATCAGAAGTTCGAAACATCTTCTTGAAGAGCTTGATCGTGTCTGAATCATCCTCCACGATAAGGATGTCTTTATGTTCATCCAGCAAATCAAGCTCATCAAAAAAGGCACTATTCCAAAACGGCGTAGTCCATTTTATATATTCTTCCATTGGTGACGTGTACGTCCCTGTTCCATGCTGATCCATAACTTCCCCCTATTATGTAGACTCTGCATTTTTAGTTATCAAAAGCAGATTCTGAATCATCCGTGTCCTCAAATCTTTGTGCGGTTTAAGGCAAAAATCCATTCAATTGCACCCGTGTTGAGTAAATTAAATGAACTTAAAACTTACAGCACAACACTTTTTATATTGACGACTTCATCTTCAAAACTAGAAATCAATCTATTGATCTCTAACATATTTTTGGCATCACACGCTTTCATGATTTGCTCGCCAAACTCTGTGATTTGATCAAACCCAAAGCTCGAACCATTGCCCTTGAGCTTGTGGCCTAGCGATCTCATCGAAGCAAAATCTTCATTGGCCGCAAACGTTTTCAATGCCTGAATATCTTGATCTCGTCTCGACAGATATCCAGGTATTGTATCTTTTAGCTCGGGCGGAATATTATAACTTGTTTGCATAAAAACTCCTTTGTTTAATTTTTTAGTAACCGTTTGCAACTAACATATCCGAAGCTCTGCGGGCCAGTTCATTGTAATTCACAGGTTTTTGCCAATGATCCAGATGATCAAAGTATTTTGTCTCTGGCAATTGCACCTTAGATCTATCTAATGCGGAGTACGTAATGACTTTCGCATGATGCAATTGGAACTTATTCCTCAAATCAGTAAAGGCATCAATAATTCGAGTTGATTTTTTTACCAGCTCATCCGCTGACAAATTATCCCCTAACATCCAATCCAGAACGATGAAATCCACATCTTGAAAACTCATCTTATGAGATGCTCCATCATGTCCATCAGATATAATTGTCTTACATCCTAATTGTTTAAAGATGGAAGCTGTTGCTGAAGCCACATCCATATCATCCTCAACAATCAATACTGTTGGTTTTTCTTTGTGCTCGACATCGCTGACTGTTCTTATGCTGGGCTGCTGTTGAATTTGTCTAAAATTTTTCAAGATTTCAGTGTTGGCCTGCCCCAGATACTCTTCGTCGCGATCTCGTGCCACATGCCACTCGCGAATTTGTTTTTCAAGAACTTGACGAGCCACTGCAAAAGCTTCTGACGGTTCGTGCCCTATGCCAATCGCATTGAACTCAGCAGAAACTGACTTAAAATGAAATCGGTACACCCAACGATCAACACCCAGCGCCGTAAATTGTTGAGTTGCTGAACCATTAGCTGGCATCGCATCGATAAGCTCCGGAAGCTGCCGAGCTGTAATATCCGCGATTTGTGCTTGGGCATTCGCAGACGCATCCTCTTGAATAATAATTGATTTGTTCAATTGTAGATCTGTCATATTACCCCCCTTGACAGTCACATTGGAATTTGAAGTCAATTGCGAAAAATCGAATGGTTGATCATCCGCCAATGTCTTGTATTTTTCTTTATACACTTGAGTATAAAAATACATTAATACAGGCATTGCTAATACCGGCAAAATAAGAAACAGAATCGGTATGATTGATCCGAAAGCCAAACCTGATATTGTCGCAAAAAAAAGAAATACTGGTAAAAATGCCTTCTCAAGAAATAACATATAACCTCCCTATTTGTTGACTACTCCGTTTAGTCACCTAAAACCTCCGATGTTTTAAGCCTCGTCTCGCTGCTTCTAAATAATTGTTTTTTATTTAGAAACCCACAACATCATGATATCAATTCAATCATCGAGGTTGGGATGAAAACCAGTAGAGATTTCTCGACTTTTCCCTCGCAATTTGAAAATCTGAATTCTTACATTTACAATTACAATAGGAGCAACAGGTTACATGAAAGTTCTGCTTATTGACGATTGTTTAGACACAGGAAACCTGGTTAAACAGGGCCTGTTTCCAATTGAAGTCACTCACAGTCTATCCATTGCTGAAGCTCATACTGTTTTGAAAAGCACAAAATTCGATTTGATCTTAATTGACGTTACGCTTCCAGATGGCGATGGTTTCACATTTTGTCGTGAATTATCTAAAAACCCGCTGCTCGCATCAACCCCACTGATTCTGCTTACAGCCAAGGATGAACTGGCCGACAAAGTATTTGGATTTAACTGTGGCGCTAGTGACTACATCACAAAACCGTTTCATATTCCTGAATTGCAAGCACGTGTGAATGCACACCTTCGCATCACCAAACGAATCGATGATTTATCACTTAAATCAAAATATTTTGAATTGGATTTAAATCTTCAAAAATGTTTTATTTTCAAAAAAGATGGATCGCGAAAAGACATCAACCTCACTCCAACAGAGTTTCGCATCTTAATGAGTTTGTACAAGGCCCAAGGAAAAACATTATCTCGTGATGAGATCATTCGCTCGGTCTGGAAAAATCACGGCACCTCTATTGAGCAAAAAGGCTTAGACACCCATGTCGCTCACCTTAGAAGCAAACTCGGAAAATTAGGCACTAAAATCATTTCAATTTATGGGGTGGGGTATTTATTTGAAGATGAAAATACCCCACCCCATACCAGGTGATCACATAACAAGATCGTTATATGATTCCTTGGGTTGTCTGAAAAGTGGTTCTACTTTCCGAGACAATTCAATTCGGTAAACATAGGCCGCATAGGCGGCAACCAAACCTGTCACTGCCAGCACGACCATCCAGGGATTCTTTCGAGCGAATTTCGCCAGTGATTCAGTATAATCTTCGAGACGATGTTCCGCTATTCCAAGGCCTGATTTAACCTGCTTTGACACTCTATCAAAATCAATATTGAGATTTGGATTCATAAAATATCTCCTCTAAAATTCTGTAGGATGTTTTTTTGAACTTCCCCGTTTTATTGATGGCTCAAGGTCATAGTTATCATTTGTATGCTTATCAAAAAGATCTGAAATCTTATGTGAGACATCGTCTTTGACGTTGCCATACTTTTTCTGAATTAAACCAGCTACTTTTTGAGCATCACCCTTCGTTGATTCCCACTCATCATCAGTAATATTTCCCCATGTGCGTTTTAAATCACCTTTGATTTGCTTCCATTTCCCTTTAATAATATCTGTATTCATGATGCATCTCCTTTGCTCTTTAGTATTAAGCAAGGCTTGTGCCTTAATTACATTTCCATGCTATCTGGCATTTCTTGTAGCTTTCGGTACAGAGTCTTGCGATCAATTCCTAAAATTTTAGCCGTTGCCTCACGCGCGCGATTGTTTCTTTGAAAAACAAACTGAATATATTTTTTTTCAACATCCTCTAATGGCAGAAATGTTTCTCCATATCTAAAAACAAAAGCATTTTTAATATCCGTTAAAGCGCTTTCCATAACAGGTGCAATATCCTCATCAAAAACTAAAAACGCTGAGGCATCAATTTCTTTGCTCGTGCAAAGAACTACAGACCGCTCAATGGTATTTTCTAGTTCGCGCACGTTACCTCGCCAGTTGTTTTTAATCAGATACTCCTTTGCTGCCGGTGTAAATCCTTTGATATCCGTTCCATTAATAGCATTGAATTTACTGAGAAAAAAATTTGCAAGTGGCATAATATCTTCTCGTCGTTCACGAAGCGCAGGAACCCGCAGTGGAATTACATTGAGTCTAAAGAAAAGATCATCTCGAAATCGTTTTTCTTGAACCTCAGTATTTAAATCTTTGTGAGTTGCCGTGATCACCCGAACATCAATACTCCGGTATTGATTTTCTCCAACGCGTTTGATTTTTCGATCTTGAAGAACACGCAATAATTTCGCCTGAAGTGGAAGATTCAAATCACCCACCTCATCTAAAAATAAAGTCCCCCCTTCGGCTTCTTCAAAGAGACCTACTTTTTTATCAGAGGCACCAGTAAAGGCTCCTTTGGCATGACCAAAAAGCTCCGATTCCAGTAAATTATCTGGAATCGCCGAACAGTTGATGGCCATGAACGGTTTATCCCGGCGCGAACTCCATTGATGAATCGCTCTAGCAAAGACTTCTTTACCAGAGCCACTTTCACCACTAATCAAAACCGTGGAATTACTTTGAGATACACGTTTTGCTAAATCATAAGCTTTTCGAAAAGCTTCGCTATGCCCAATCATGCCATCTGGATTTATTCCCCGCGAAACTTCAACAGCTTTTTTCAATGTGCTGTTTTCAGCATTGAGCTTATTCATCTTAAATGCGCGCTGAATAGAAATAAACAGCTGAGGAAAATGCAATGGCTTCACAACAAAATCATAGGCACCACATTGAATCGCTTCGAATGCTGTATCCACATCATCTGATACTGTAATCAGAATGACCGGCGTTTGAAATCCTTCTTCACGAAGTTTTTTGAGAAATTCCAACCCTGACATTTCGGGCATATTAAGATCTGAAATAATAGCACCCACATCTATTTTTCCGGCTCGAAACTCTTTCAGAGCGCGCGATGGATCTTCGTAATGATGAACTTTAATATCCTTTTGTTTAAAAAATGCTGTGATCAACTCGGCCATGTCTATATCATCTTCAACTAATAAAATTTCCTGAACCATGAAATCTCCCTCTTCTTTTTCAAAGTCATTCATTTTGGGGCAATAATCTTTATCGGACTGGCAAAAAAATCCCTCTCTGTTTGTGTTTAAACTGCTATGTCGAATAAAGAAGATTTGATAACAGCGATTTGCTTTTTGCAATAGGCCTTTACATTGCTTAAGAAAACTTAGGAAAGCAATTTGCTTTGTTTCGCTTTAATGTTCAACAATTTAAAAAAGGAGTTCTTATGTTAAATGCAGCGATTACTTTTTTTGTTATCGCCCTGGTGGCGTTTCTATTGGGTGCTACTGGTTTTGCCGGGATCTCAATGGAAATCGGACGAACACTTTTGTTTGTATTTTTAATACTTGCTGTGATCTCTTTTGTTGTCAGCATGATTCGTGGAAGATCTCCTCGAATTTGATTCCTTAAGAAATCTCAATTTTAAAAAGGAATTTTTATGACTCATAATCTGAATATCTATTTTCTTGGCATTGTCTTTTTGATTGCTTGTGCGAACACTCCCGATTCGGTTTTATATAAAAATCAAGATGATGATGTCACCGAAGTCACAACCCTAACTGGTGGATCAGAGTTTGCGATCATTGAATTTGAAAAAGGCAGTCATGCATTGACTCAAAATGGTCAAGCCACATTGCAAAAAGTAGCTCGTGTTGCACAAGCTGAAGGGCGCAAAGTGGATGAGATCAAAGTGCTAGCCTGGGCGGATCGCGATTACCCTGAAAAAGGAGTCAAAGCTGATCGCCGCGATATCAACCTGGCTGATGATCGCGCAAGTGTCATTAAAACTTATTTAAAAGATGACTTAGACTCCACTATTGATATTGAAAAACACAACATGGCTCTGCGTCCTAGCGCTTTTGGTGAACTTGTTAAATCAGAAGATTATCGAATCAAAAATGATTTTGAAATTACAGATGCTACAAAACAGGAACGTCGTGCAGATGGAAAACCCGATGTTCTCAGTCAAAAATTTTCGAAAGCTATCATTGTCATCAAGTATGAATAACCACCAAAAAAGTGGTTGGGAGATTTCATGAAAAAAATATTCTATTTTATGTCGCTTTTTTTAACTAGCTATACAGCACAAGCCCAATACAGCGCGGCTGGTTGGTTTATTGAACCCGGAGTGTTCTATCAATCTGGAACAGTTACTGTGGACTATCCAGCTCCATTTTCGGAATCAAGCGAAACGATTAAAGGCTATGGAATTGGATTAAGGGTAGGAGGCCATTTTGCGGATATTCTTTTTTATGCCGCAGATCTAAGGTATGGAAAGCCCCACTATGACTCCGATGCACTCAGTGATTCAGCAGATGCAGAAACCTTGGATGCTGCGGCGACATTTGGAGTGCAAACTCCGTTCTTTGGAATTCGAGCCTGGGCCAGCTATCTCATTGATGGAACCCTGGATCCAGGAGTCATCAACAGCGTTGATATCAAGTACAGTCGATTCGGTGGATACCGCATTGGTGTCGGACTCTATATCGCCATTGTCAGTGTTAATCTAGAATATCAAGATGCAAAGTACAATAACACTTCGGTGGATAGCATCGGCCCGTTTGCTGTTGGGACATTAGATGATGTGAATGCTTCAGATAAAAGCTATATCGTCAGTGTCACATTTCCAATTGCATTATAAAAGTCAGTATCTGTGTAATCAGGGTTGAGGTTATACTAGAAACTCGGTAAGCTTTTGACATGCTTATTCAATCATTTAAAAAACTAAAGAGTCGTATTCACGATTCTTTACATCATCGTATAGAGATTGATGTTTTATTGAGTCAAATCCCATCGCCACAAAGTCCACTTAAACAAAGAACTCATTGGTTATTTGATCTGATTGACTGGATTCGACGCGAAGGAACTCAACCCCATGATCTGGATTTTACAAGTGGCGCTCCGCAAGCCGCACGGGTCCGTTATCTTTTACAAATTCTTAATCGCAATCTGGAATGGAAACTGAAGTCGGCAAGAACATTGCGCTCTATCATTCAAGATACCAAAGGCTTGGAGTTATTTATCGAAATCGGTCTCTTCAGCCAAGACCATTTTCTTGGTGAATTTTTAGGCCGATTAAATGAAAAATGGCTTCCGCAAGTTCCGCGAGATCACGAGTTATCCTATATATTTAGTCAGAACTTTCACAATCAAGAAGATTTTGAATGGATTCGACTTCTGGATAATCATTCTTTCGATCAAATTTTAGAACTCTTTCATTATGAAGTGAGATCCACCGAATCACACTGGAACAGTCTGAAATCAGATGCGGAACAAGCCCTTTTACTTTTATCTGTTCAAGTGCAAGGCCTGGGCCTTTCTTCTGATTTAAGAAAACGCCTGAGCGATTCCCACTTTGAAAATTCGTCTTTCTACCAACTGCCCGATCTGATTGAACTGTTTGTGACAGAACCCGATTCTTTGAAAAAACAGGCTTTGGCCTTACGAGTTGTTCAAAAGTTATTGGATTGCCATCGTTCCTTAAAAGAAGTTCAGCATTATCTTGATCAGCATGGAGTGAACATCCAGGTCGTTTATAAAATTGAGCGTCTCGAACATCTTTTACGACGAATCCATGATTTAATTTCTCTTTTACAATCAAATCCTGTTGATTCAACAATGCTCTCATCATTTATTGAAAACCTCATCGCCGAAAGTTTAAATAAACGAAGTCTTTCAAGTTTTTTCAGTCAAATTTTTGGATTGCTTTCGCGGAAAATTGTCGAACGAAATGGCGAAACGGGTGAACACTACATCACAAGAACTCGTCAAGAGTACGTGGCCCTTTTTAAAAGCGCTATTGGCGGAGGGATTCTGACCTCGTTCACGGCTGTCTTTAAATTTTTATTGCACCATTTGCATTTTGAAGGTTTTTTTTCTGGAATTGTCTCCAGCCTTAACTATTCATTTAGTTTTTTGGCCATTCATTTCTGCCACTTCACTCTTGGAACAAAGCAGCCATCTTCGACAGCACCAGCCCTGGCTGCTAAAATGACAGCTGTTGATAATCCGCAAACCATTCGAATCCTTGTTGAGGAAATTGTTCATATCATCCGATCTCAGTTTGCAGCGATCTTGGGAAATGTGATTGGAGTTGTCCCCGTCACTTTTTTTGTATGTTGGATATTTCACATTGGTTTTAAAGTCCCCTTATTAACAGTCGAAGAATCACAAAAAGTGATCGAAAGTTTTTCAATATTTGGTTTAACACCAATCTATGCAATATTTACGGGCGGCCTACTATGGCTATCGAGTTTATTTTCGGGCTGGGTAGAAAATTGGTTTACCTATCATCAAATTTCACAAGCCTTGGCTGCCAATCGTCGCATGACTTTTATATTTGGAGCTCGTAGAGCTAAAACTTTGAGTCTTTTTTTGCGTCGAAACATCTTGGGTATTTCCTCAAGTCTATCACTGGGCTTTTTGTTGGGCTTATCTCCGGAAGTTTTTGAGTTTTTTGGAGTGGGGATCGAAGTTCGGCATGTCACTCTTTCCAGCGGAGCCATGACGAGTGCAATTTTTTCGCAACCCCTTTCAATCGTCAAGTCATGGGATTTTTGGAGTGCTCTGCTGGGTATTTTTTCAATGGGGGTTCTGAATGTAGGAGTTGCTTTTTCACTGGCACTGATGTTGGCTATCAAAGCCCGTCAAGTTCAAGCCCCAAAGCGTCGACTCATTTACCGTGAAGTGTTAAAATATCTCTACCAAAATCCACGTAGGCTTTTTTGGCCACAGAAGACAGAACAAAAAAACTAGGTGTTTATCAGCACACCTCATCCATTATTTTTCACATTTTAATTTGAAAATGAGATCCTCTATTTAGGCCAATGCCCTCAAAGCATCCCTAAATAGGAGGATACGATGCAAACTAAAATTGTTATTCGAGACTTTGAACGGACTGAAAATTTAGAAGACTATCTTCAGGGTAAAATTGAAGACTCTATCTATCCCTTCTTGCAACAATTCCCGGATTCTCAGGTTCAAGTGACAGTGAATGAAGATCGACATCGCAGCTCAACCCGAAAACCTCATTTTGAATGTACTGTTTTACTGAATATGAATCACCCTAAGTCAGTTATTCGAGTTCATCGCAGCAGTGACCATTTCTACACGTGTGTTCAGGAAGTAACAGAAACACTAACCGGTGTATTGAGACGAAAACACCGCCAGCTTTCATCTTTGCAAGCCCGCCGACGACCGACTCTGAATGATATTCCTTATCTTGAGGAGCCCCTACTCGAGAGTGAGGCCAATCCCCAATCAAAGATTACTTAGTTGAGGTACTATTGGGTACCAAACGAATTCCATCGTCATGAATGGTGATCAGTTTTCTTTTGTATAAACCACCAAGAACAATCTTATATTTCTTTTTGCTCACACCAAAAAGTTTATAGATTGTTTCTGGTGAGGTTTTTTCATTTAAAGCTAAAAAACCACCCTGCTCTTGAAGCAACTTTATAATTTCAGGCTCTATCCCGATGGCAGCCTGATGCCCTGTTCGACTCAAAGATAAATCGATCTTTCCATCTGTTCGGATTTTTTGAATATATCCGTCAATCACCTGACCATAAAAAAGTGGCTTAAATACCTGATCACCATAAAGCACGCCGATGGCTTTATTCTCGATAATGGCTTTATAACCTATATCCGTTCGACGGTAGATCAACAACTTGACCTGTTGGTCTACTTTTAAATCATCAACATGATGGGGAATAAATGATTCCAAACGCATACTCGCAAAAGGACGCCCCTGCTCATCTTCAGAAATGGCAACAATAATCTCATCACCTTCACTGAGTTTTTCTACCTGTTCAGATGTCGGAAGTAATAGATCCTTATCCTGGCCCCAATCTAAAAAGGCACCAAAAGGGCTCAGGGCAACAACTCGCAAAACACGATAATCTTCTGAAATAGCCTTTGGTCTTTCCATAGCCTTTTTTATTGCACCGTCCTCTGAATATCAAGCACAATTGAAAAATGCTTAAAACAAAGTTGATGGACTATTTCGAAAAGCACGAAACCAGACTTGAAATTGGATTCTTTATCGGTGGTTTCATTTTTGATATTTGGATGCTCGCAGCCCCCGACGAGCTGTTTTCGATCATTCAGCAAGTGCTCTATTTGCTACTCATTGCAGGCTTTATTCATTTTGAAATATTATTTCGACTACACCGGTGGCGTCCTCAATCAGTTATTCTAAAAGCATGGCCCTACCGAACACTGATTCTCCATTTTCTATTGGGATCACTTCTAAGCTTGTATTCACTTTTTTACATCAAAAGCGCTTCTCTTTTCAGTAGCATCATCTTCTTATTGTTTATGATTGGTCTTTTGCTGGCCAACGAATTCCCCATCGTAAAAAGATCCACTGTCAGCATCAAAGTGGGTCTCTTTACAATTTGTTTGTTTTCTTTTTTGTCGATTCTTTTTCCATTGGCTTTTGGATATGTGGGGTTTTTTCCATTTCTTGGAGCCACGCTGGCCACATTGGGTATTCTTTATTGGCACGTTCACTATTTAAAAAAACAAATTCAAGACACATCGATTGTCTATCGTGCACTGCTAGCACCTGCATTCTCTGTCATGGCATTTTTTTCTTTGTTCTATTTTCTAGGATGGATTCCTCCCGTACCGTTGAGCGTTCGCAATCACGGCGTTTATCATTTTGTTGAAAAAAAGGAAGGGCAGTATTTTCTTTCCTATGAAAAAAAGTGGAATAGTTTTTTACAAGATGGTGACACGGAGTTTCAGGCTCAACCTGGAGATAAAATCTATTATTACGCTCAGATCTATAGTCCCGCTCGAATTTCAGATGAGGTGATCATACATTGGTATCAAAAAGATCAACGTAAAAATTGGGTTCTTATGGATAAAATACCACTTAAAATTCAGGGTGGACGCACTGATGGTTATCGCGGCTTTAGTTTTAAAACGAACTACACACCAGGGCGTTGGAAGATTGAAGTGCGCACGAACTCTGGCGTTGAAATATCACGGCTTTATTTTCAAATCTTTACAGCTCCTGCTGACCCAAATCGAATCTTTACAATATCTAAAAAGTAGAAACTGCCCCACATGAGTGGGTCTTCCAGACACGAAAAAAAACTGATCCCTATCCGCATTCCACTTGCGCATTGCAGTTATAATCTTAATAAATAATTGAGATTTCTATTCACGCAACTTTGGA
>MEPU01000003.1 GCA_001771815.1 Bdellovibrionales bacterium RIFCSPHIGHO2_01_FULL_40_29
TCAGGTGTCACTGCTGCTTCGTACGGATCTGCAACTGGCGTTGCTACATTCACAGTGGATGCTAAAGGTCGACTGACTACGGCTGCAACAACTCCGATTGCGATTGCGCAATCTCAAGTTACAAATTTAACAACAGATTTAGCTTCAAAAATTGCTAACGCTGGATCTGGCGCAGGTAATGTTGTTGTCTCTATGCAATCTGGAAATACAGCGGGCCGTCCTGCTGCGGGAACTGATGGACGTTTATACTTAGATACACAAGCACAAATTATTTATCGCGACAATGGAACAACTTGGGATCAAGTAACTAATGTGGGATCAGGCGACATCACTGATGTTGTTGCTGGTACGGGTTTATCTGGTGGTGCTGCAACTGGTTCTGCAACTTTGAATTTAGCAGACACTGCGGTGACTGCGGCTGCTTATGGATCTGCAACAGGTGTTGCGACATTTACTGTGGATGCTCAAGGTCGCTTGACTGCTGCTGCAACAACTCCGATTGCGATTGCGCAATCTCAAGTGACAAACTTAACAACTGATCTTGGTAATAAACAACCGCTCG
Source organism: Bdellovibrionales bacterium RIFCSPHIGHO2_01_FULL_40_29 (assembly GCA_001771815.1). GTDB lineage: Bacteria > Bdellovibrionota > Bdellovibrionia > Bdellovibrionales > Bdellovibrionaceae > Pseudobdellovibrio. The sequence goes on from MEPU01000003.1 coordinate 563, forward strand.
ATGCGCAATTAACGGATATCGCTGGTTTATCTCCACTTGCGAATAATTTTATTAGCGGCGATGGAACTAATTTCATTTTAAAAACCCCCGCCGAAGCCAGAACTAGTTTAGGACTTGGCGGAGCGGCTCTACTTAATGTTGGTACTGCGGCAGGAACTGTTGCTGCAGGCGATGATTCAAGAATCACCGGAGCATTGCAATCAGGCGCAAGTGCTGGTGGAGATCTAACTGGAACTTATCCCAACCCTACTTTAGGAACTTCGGGTGTCACCGCAGCGTCTTATGGATCTGCAACAGGTGTTGCAACATTCACCGTGGATGCGAAAGGTCGCTTAACTACTGCCGCAACAACTCCGATCGCCATTGCTCAATCTCAAGTGACTGGACTGACAACGGACCTCTCTTCAAGAATTATCAACTCCGGAATTGGACTCGGAAATACAGTTGTGTCTATGCAATCCGGAACCACTGCAGGCATGCCAGCTGCGGGAACCGATGGACGACTTTATTTAGATACGCAAGCTCAAGTTATTTACCGTGATAATGGAACCATTTGGACTGCAATCGCAAGTAATGCAGGATCTGGTGGTGACATCACAGATGTTGTGGCTGGCACGGGACTATCTGGTGGTGCTGCAACTGGTTCTGCAACTATTAACTTAGCTGACACCGCTGTGACTGCGGCTGCTTATGGATCTGCAACTGGGGTTGCAACATTTACTGTGGATGCACAAGGTCGATTAACTGCTGCTGCGACAACTCCGATTGCGATTGCGCAATCTCAAGTGACAAACTTAACAACTGATCTTGGTAATAAACAACCGCTCGATGCGCAATTAACTGATATCGCGGGATTATCTCCACTTGCAAATAACTTCATAAGTGGCGATGGAACTAATTTTGTTTTAAAAACTCCGGCTGAAGCACGAACTAGTTTGGGTCTTGGCGGTGCTGCGATTTTAAATGTTGGCACTGCTGCTGGAACTGTTGCAGCGGGTGATGATTCTCGTATCACTGGCGCACTACAATCTGGAGCAAGTGCTGGTGGAGACTTAACTGGGACTTATCCGAATCCTACACTTGGAACTTCAGGTGTCACTGCTGCTTCGTACGGATCTGCAACTGGCGTTGCTACATTCACAGTGGATGCTAAAGGTCGACTGACTACGGCTGCAACAACTCCGATCGCCATCGCACAATCTCAAGTAACTAATTTAACCACTGATCTTGCAACAAAAATTACTAACGCCGGATCTGGTGCTGGCAACATTGTTGTCTCGATGCAATCTGGAAATACTGCGGGACGTCCCGCTGCGGGAACTGATGGACGCATTTATTTAGATACGCAAGCTCAACTTATTTACCGAGATAACGGAACAACTTGGGATCAAGTCACTAATATCGGAACCGGAGACATCACTGACGTTGTAGCTGGTACGGGTTTATCTGGTGGCGCTGCAACGGGTTCAGCAACTGTTAATTTAGCAGACACTGCTGTGACTGCAGCGGCATACGGATCAGCAACAGGCGTTGCAACTTTCACCGTCGATGCGCAAGGTCGATTGACTGCTGCTGCGACGACTCCGATTGCAATTGCTCAATCTCAAGTGACAAATTTAACAACTGACCTCGGAAATAAACAACCACTCGACGCACAGTTAACAGATATCGCAGCACTCTCACCAACAGCAAATAACTTCATTAGCGGTGACGGAGTTAATTTTGTTTTAAGAACTCCCGCTGAAGCTAGAACTGGATTAGGTCTTGGTGGAGCGGCCGTTCTAAACGTTGGCACTGCTGCTGGAACTGTTGCTGCGGGTGACGATTCAAGAATCACTGGTGCATTGCAATCAGGTGCAACAGCTGGTGGTGATTTAACTGGAACATACCCCAACCCTACTTTAGGAACATCCGGAGTAACCGCAGCATCGTATGGATCGGCATCCAGCGTTGCCACGTTCACAGTGGATGCGAAAGGTCGCTTAACAGCTGCGGCATCAACTCCGATTGCGATCACGCAATCACAAGTGACAGGTTTAGCAACTACGGATTCACCAACATTTGCTAGTGTCACTGGAACCACTTCACTGATTTCTCCGATTCTTTACGGTGGAACAGGTGCCAGCGGAAATATCACCATCGATTCAACTTCTAACGTGACAAAAGGTCATATTATTTTGGCTCCAACAACTGGTAACGTTGGTATCGGGATATCATCGCCAACTAAGAAATTGCATCTCTATTCAACGACAAATAATGGTTCGGACATGATATCTGAAACTGATGGCTCTCGAGTCATTAAACACTGGTTTAAAAATGCGTCGCAAAGTTATTCTATCGGAAATAGTGGTACTGTCAGTTATGGTAATAGCTTTGTCATTACTGACGAAACAGCAGTTGTTCCGAGACTACTCATTGATACTGCTGGTAAAGTCGGTATTGGCGAAACAGGTCCAACAGCGGTATTGCATTTAAAAGCAGGAACTGCCACTGCGGCTACTGCACCTCTGAAATTTAATTCCGGAGTTCTACTTGCGACCGAAGAAAATGGCACCATGGAATATGACGGCACAGATTACTATTTAACATCTGGTGGAGTACGCAAAAAGGTAGCTTACTCTGGAACTGGAAGTTTAGATTGGTCTTTGACCGGGAATGCAGGGACAAATGCCGGTACCAATTTTATTGGAACAACTGATGATGTAGATGTTGTGTTTAAGCGAAATGGCCAACAGTCAGGATTATTGAACAGTGCTTTATCAAATACCTCATGGGGAGTTGGTGCTTTGAAGCCAACAACCACAGGAAATTTTAATGTTGCCGTTGGAACTTATGCACTATTTAACAATACGACAGGAGCCTACAATTCAGCCTTAGGCGATAGTGCTATGTATAACAACACGACAGGAATTAGGAATATGGCCTTTGGAAGTAGTGCTTTGGCCGCCAATGCTGGTGGAAGCCGAAACATTGCTTTAGGTTATTTAGCGGGTACATATCAAGCAGATGGAACGACGGACCTGACATCAACCTCTGACTCTATTTACATCGGTGCAAATACCAAGGGCTTAAATAATTCTGACAGCAACAGCATCGTCATCGGTTACAACGCAATTGGAATCGGCGCGAATTCCGTAGTGCTCGGAAATTCTTCGATCACGACAACAGTCCTCCGCGGCAACGTCGGTATCGGGACTACAGGTCCAACAGCAACTTTGCATTTAAAAGCCGGAACCGCAACCGCAGGAACAGCTCCTCTGAAATTCACTTCCGGAGTTTTACTAACCACCGAAGAAAACGGTGCCATGGAATATGACGGCACTAATTTTTATCTGACCTCAGGTGGTGCGCGCAGATCCATCGCTAGCCTTAATGGATCTGATTCCATTACAAATAATATCAGCAATATTTCAAACTCTGGCGGCAGCGTGACTGTCACACCATCTGCTGGAAATTCATTGGTTGTGAATTCGGCGACTGTTTCAACAAACTCAACAACAGGTGCATTGATTGTTTCCGGAGGAGCCGGAATTGCTGGAGCCTTGAATGTGGGTGGAAATATTTTAGGATCAAGCAATATTACCGCAACAACGGCCATGTATTCTCCACTTATTTATGGTGGAACGGCGGCCAGCGGAGATATCACCATTGATTCAACGTCAGATGCAACCAAGGGGAATATTATTCTAGCTCCAACATCTGGTAACGTGGGTATCGGAACAACAACAGTGGACGCACGACTTGACATAGTCGCTTCATCTGCAAGTAGTAAGGCATTGGACGTATCGAATACATTAACTGATACCTCAGGCACATTAAAATCGTTTTCAAACACTTCTGTTTTTGCTCCGACGGCTGCCACAACAGCATTTTATATGGGTGCGTATAATCAGGCTGACTTTCAAGGTACTGTCAATTCAGGAGGTTTTCTTTATGGAACTTCCACTTTAGCGCAAAATACATCAGCGGGCATTCAGTTTGGAACTATCTATGGTACAAGGTCCCATGCCAGAAACGCAAGTAGCGTGACTGCCGGAACCGCGAATCTTTATGGCTTATCAGTGCTGGCGCAAAATGCAAGTGCAACTGCTGATTCAGTGACAAATGCCTATGGCGCAAGGATTGATGTCAACGGTTCTAATACAAGCATTACCAATGGATATGGAGTTTATGTTGGTAATGTTGATGGTACTAATAGATGGTCATTCTATGCCCCAGATGCAACAGCACCTTCATACTTCGCTGGCAATATCGGTATTGGAACAGCAACACCCGAAGCTTTACTTGATACCTCAGGTGGTACAATGCGAGTTCAAGGTGCCGCTGGCTATGGAACTTTACCAACGACTGGCAAAGGCCTGGAGCTTGGCTATGATACCACTACAGATTATGGCTTAATGGCTTCCTATAACCGAACAGGCTCTACCTATTTAGGTATGAACATCGATGCCTCTCCATTAATATTAAATGGAAACAGCCAGGGTAACGTCGGTATCGGGACAGCTAATCCATCCTCGCCATTAGAAACCTCTTTTGAAAACAATGTGGTAGGACTAAGCGGTTATGCCAGCATGCGGGCGACGAATAGGGACACCACGCTTGGAAACATGTCGAGTATTCTTTTTGATCTAACGCGCACAACACCTGGTCAGTTCACCGGCGGAGCTATCGGAGTGACTGCCGCGACGGATGCGGGCACTGCAGACATGCTGTTCTATTCTCGTAACGCTGGCACATTGAGCGAGAAAATGAGAATCATGTCCTCCGGTAAAGTCGGTATCGGGACAAGTGCTCCTGTCGCAGTACTGCACTCAAAGGATGCAGCTCTTACGGGTGGAAATCCTTCAACTTCAGGAACAACAGATGCGAATATATTGCAGCGAATAGAGGCCAATACTGGAGTATTAGACATTGGTATGCAGAGTTCAGGTGCTATCTGGTTGCAACCTCGAAATAGAACAAACTTAGCGACAAACTATAATCTCCTCTTGAACAGCAACGGTGGAAATGTTGGTATTGGCTTAGCCACACCCACCTACCAATTGCAACTCTCAACAGATTCCGCAGCAAAACCGGGAACAAGCACCTGGACAATTGCTTCCGATGAACGACTTAAAGATATTCGCGCACCGTTCACGCGTGGACTGGAAGCGATCAATGGTTTGAATACAATTTATTTCAATTATAAAAAGGGAAATCCACTAGAGCTTCCATCAGAAAAAGAATTTGTGGGTATCAAAGCGCAAGATGCTCAAAAGGTTATTCCAGAAGCTGTCGAAACCGATGAGCAAGGTTATCTTCACGTTACAAATGACTCGATTATTTGGGCCGCCGTTAATGCCATCAAAGAACTCTACACCAAGTACTTAGGACACGAACAACGCCTGAATCGCCTTGACCGCGAACTGGCTTCTGTAAAAACTGAAAACGCCATCAAAAATCAAAAAATAAAAGAACTCGAACAACGTCTAGCCGAGCAAGAGAAAAAAGAAGCCGAGATCAAAGCGCGTCTTCAGCGCATTGAAAAAATTCTGGATTCAAAGTAAAAAGAGTCGGTAAACATAAAAATGACACTGCGCTCACATCAATCACCTTTGCCGCCCAAGACAGAAAAATGATAGAGTAATCGACTCATGTTATTAATAATTACTGCCTTTCTACTAGTCCTTTTGATTTCATTTTTCTGTTCGCTCTGTGAAGCTGTTTTACTTTCGCTTTCGCCGGCTTTTGTGGCTGTCGTTGCCGAAGGCAAAGCCAAATACGGAAAACTTCTCAGTCACCATATGGACAATCCCGATCGTTCCATTTCTGCTATTTTGACTTTAAACACAGTTTCTCACACCATGGGGGCTGCGTGGATTGCCTCGTTGGTTCATCAAGAATTTGACGAGACTTGGGTGACCTTAGCTTCTGTGATACTGACATTTTTAGTTTTGGTATTTTCAGAAATCCTTCCCAAAACTATTGGTAAAAATCATTCCAAAGCTCTGGCACCTGTTGCTGCCTATGGCATTCAGTTTATGATTGTCGCGCTCTACCCGCTTGTGAAATTATCAGAAATGATTTCGAAAACTTTATCAACCCCGTCTGAAGTTCCTGATGTGACTCGCGAAGAAATGATCATGACCGCTGAAATCGGCGTTGAAGAAGGCACGATTAAGGCCAAGGAATCAAAAATTATCAGCAACTTACTCAAGCTCGATAAAATTTATGTTTCCGATATCATGACTCCTCGCTCAGTATTCACTGCGCTGGATGGTGCGATGAGCGTCGACGAAGTCGCGCGCAAGTTTCGACCGATTCGATTTTCACGACTTCCGGTTTATGAAAGCACCCTAGATCATATTATCGGCATGACTCATCGATATAAAATTTTAGAAGCCCTCTCGCAGGATCAACACACAAAATTAGTTCGCGAACTTATTTTGCCGATCAACTCTGTTAATGAACGCATGACCGTTTCACAAGCGTTGGATTTCTTCATCAAAGAAAAAGATCATATGGCTTTGGTGGTGGATGATTATGGCGGAGTCACTGGATTAGTGACTCTTGAAGATACCGTTGAAACTTTACTCGGAGTCGAAATTGTGGATGAGTTCGATAACATCGAGGACATGCGAAAATATGCCATGGAGCAATGGCAACAGCGCAAAAACAATCTGCGCCGCTAGTTCCTGGGCACTTCTACAGTGTCGCTAGAATTTTCAGCAGGAGATCTATTTTTACCTCCCCAATTTGGTCCAAACAGCACCACTCTAAATAATAAAACAGCAATTAAAGTTAGTACTCCTAAGGTCGCGAAAAGACGCACGGTTTGATACTCTTTATTTTTATGATGTTCGTTTTCCATAGAGTTCCTGCGTAAAACCTTTCCAAGAACACATTAAAAAGCATAAACTAAGCCAACGAAATAAGAGCCTAAAGGGGACCATATGAATCACTCCGAACTCGCAAAAAAAATTGATGCCATCTGCCACCTCAAAGGAGATTTTTTACTGCGAAGCGGAACTCGGTCCCATGAGTATTTTGACAAGTATCGTTTCGAATCCCAGCCCACTTTGCTGCGCGAAATTGCCGAACAAATGAAATCCTTGATTCCACCAGGAACCGAAGCTCTAGCAGCGCTTGAAATGGGTGGAATCCCCATTGGTACGGCGCTGTCCTTAGCGACGGGAATTCCCTGCGCCTTTATTCGCAAAGAAGCCAAAGAATACGGTACCTGTCAATTTGCTGAAGGTTTTGAAATCAAAGGAAAAAAACTTTGCCTCATCGAAGATGTGATCACCTCAGGTGGCCAAGTTTTACTCAGCACGGATGACTTACGAAATGAAGGCGCCATTGTCGAGCATGTTCTGTGTGTGATCAATCGTGGTGGCGCTGAAGCTGTCTCGAAGCTCTCGGCAAAAGGTCTTGGTTTAAAAAGTCTTTTTGTTCGCGACGATTTTAAAAAATAGTTTTATATTTTTTTTAAAATTTCACCCACCAAATATAATGACCCCGTCACCAGGACTAAATCCTGCGAATGAGCCTGCTGTGCAATTCGGTCTAAAAGCACACCCACATCATGATGAGATTCTGTCGCCCGCATTTTAATTTCCTGCGGATACTCCGCCAAAGCTAAGCCTTTAAACGGCGTTTCCGTCAGATACAGTTTTATATTTTTTAACTGCAAAAGCTCTCTCAACATGGAATCAACGGCTTTGTCTTTTCCAATACCCACAACAACATGAATTTGATTCCAAGAAAAATCATTTAATAAATCCAGCAAGCTCTCGATTCCCTGAGGATTGTGATCACCCGACACATACACAGGCGCTTTCATTGATGGCCACTCAATCTTTTGCATGCGCCCTTTCCAGTTCACCTGATTCAAGGCCGACAAATAGGCTCCAGGATCAAAACCCAAGCTTGCAAAAACCGCCAGCGCCGTCGACGCATTCATCGCCGCACGTTCGCCCATTAAATTCATTTCGGCCATACCCCATGGTGTCTGCAAAAAATATTGCGGCCCTGATGATTTCATTAACGAGACCTCTGCACCAGGCAGCCATGTTGATTGCGTCTGCTGGCGCACCTCGCAAACCAAAGAATTGAGTTCAGTCGGAAGAGGATGATGAATCACTTTATTTCCATCAGAAACAATTCCAAACTTATTTTTGGCAATGGAAATCAAGTCATGACCTAAAATATTTGTATGATCTAAACTCAATGCCGTGATGACGGACGTCGCATGGGGAATGGCATTGGTGGCATCAAACGTTCCACCCAATCCCACTTCAAAAATAACGTAGTCTAAATTTTGATCCCATGTGTTTGAAAAAAAATAATCGGCGGCCATCACTGTTAAAGCTTCAAAATGAGTGAGCTCAAACTTTTCTATGCGCTTCTGATTCTGTTGATACAGTTCAACAAAGTTGACCTTGCTGATTTGTCGCTGATTGACTCGGATTCGCTCGGTGGTATCCACCAGATGCGGAGAACTATAGAACCCAACATTTTTTCGAGCCGAACACAGCAAGGATTCTAAAATGGCACAGGTGCTGCCCTTGCCATTGGTGCCCGCGACCACAATCACTTTTGACGGGTCAATTTTTGAAAACCAATTGGTATCATTCAAGGCGCGGGTGATTTTCTCAATCCCCGGCATTTCCTTGGGCATAATACTCAGTGCTTCTAATTTTTGAACAATGATATCAAACTCTTTCACGGCATAAATCTCAGGGCAATTCTTTGGGATTCCAAATCATGAATTCGAAGATACTGAACAAAAGCCAAATTCATGGTCGCAGTCGAAAGCGCCGTTTCTAAATCTCGATGGTTGGCGGAACGATCTGAAAATAACGTTTGGTACGATTTGCGCGAATGTCCTACTAAGATTTCATCTGTCACCGAAGAAAACTCATTTAAATGTTTTAGCAGATAATGATTTTGCTGTTTTGATTTACCAAATCCAATACCCATATCAAAAATCAACTGCGACTCAGAAATTCCAAAATCGACACATTCTGATTTTTTTTGATGCCACCAGGCTGTTAAAATTTCTGTTGGACTTCGAACTTCGGACAAAAACTCATCCGTTTTTGGAGGAACCGATAGGGAATGCATCACAATTGCTTTCTTCCCACTGGCTTTCACAAGCTCTTTCATTTTTTGGTCTCTTAATCCGGTCACATCATTGATAAAATCAATTTCAAAATTCTCAAGACACTTTTCGATCACTGATGGCTTATACGAATCAATACTGACAGAAATGCCTTTCCCTGAAATCAATTCCAGGGCGTGTTTCAAGCGATGCCACTCATCTGACTCGCTCACGGACAGGGCTCCCGGTCGTGTGGACTCAGCGCCAAAATCAATAATCTCAGCCCCTTGTTCAACCAGTTTCATGATTTGAGCTTCATTGAGCTTCTCATTACCATCTGAAAATGAATCCGTCGTTAGGTTCACAATCCCCATCAGTTTCGGCCAAAAAAATGTATCGGATTTTCTGGTTTCAAATGGTTTTTTCAAAATCCAATCCACAGCCCACAGTGGTCGATTCACCGTGGTTTCTGGAAGGACATCTAACAATGGCAACAAGGCAAATGGGCGCTCTCGCAAATGAGCATGGGGAATTTTCAGATTGTCTAATTCGATTTGCAGCCCTTGCCAATACAAAATATCCAAATCCATCACACGTGGCGCCCACGTTTCTGAACTGGTACGACCCATTTTTAATTCAATACTTTTTAATGTTTTTAACAGCCGCAATGGTTCGCAGTGATCCACTTCGATAAGAGCCGCCGCATTTAAAAAATTTTGATTCCAGCTTGTCGGAGCATCTGACGGCACCTGAGCCATGGATTCATAAATAGCTGAAACCTTGCGAACACTTATTCCTGGGATTTGTTTTAATTCAAAAAGGGCGTGGCGCAGTTGATGGATAGGATTCTGAAGATTAGAACCCAGCCCAATTACGACACGATTTGCTGACATGTGAACTCCACACCATCCATCAAATTTTCGATGGGAACTCGCATCTTTCGAACGGTCAAACTGATTTCTGCCAGAATTTTTTTCTGTTTCAAAGCAAAAGTCAGATTTTCAAAAACCTGCTGATTCAAATGCTCAATCAATTGAAAATTTTTACTTTGAGCTTTGCTTTTTATCATTTCAGATAGCTGAACGTAATCGACGGCATCTTGCAATTGATCGGTGATGCTTCCATTAAGATTTTTTAAAAATTTTATTTCTACTGTGAACTGTACGGGTTGAGCTTGCTTTTGTTCTTCGAGTGAACATCCTAAATGCACCCAAACTTCGTAGTTTTTAAAGCGCAATGTCTGTTGGCACTCACTCACGATTTGACTCCAACAACATAAGCAATCCAACTCAGGCAAGCTTCACCCTTTTCAACTTGCTTGAATATCCCATTACCCCCACCTTTACGATTGGTGCCTTCCCAGTAAACCACAACTTTCTTAAATCCAACTTCCGCCATTAAATCCTTAAGCTCTGGGATGGTCCACAAACGCCAATCATAGGTAAAAACATTTTCATACTTTTTACCCTTAACCCGAAAATGAATTTGAAAAAGTGCTTCATTGGTAATGGGATCAAAACTTTGCTGATCCCAATAATACGTCATGTTCTTAAATTTTGTTCGATCTTCAATAATATCCGCACATTGCGAGCCTCCAAAAATATCCAGAATAAATAATCCTTTCGAATTTACCGAATCATAGACATTCTGAAAATACTGTTTCAAGAGCTCACGCTTTTTAAAAATGCAGTATGAAAAATTAACGGCGGCAACGATGTCAGCCTTTGGAATCCCTTTATCCAAGACATTTTTTTGAATCAAAGCAACTCGAGATTGCTGCTCTGCTGTTAACTTAGAAATATAATGCTTTCGACCATACTCAAGAGGTTCCGGATCCAAATCCAAACCGCATGATCGGTACTTCTTATTCAACTTGACCCATTCTGCGCTGATGGCGCCACCAGCACAAAAATCTTCTCGCAATGTGGTGACTTTTTTGGATTTAAAAATCTCGTGATACGTATCTCGATAAAACTCCACATCTGTTTCTGGAGACTGAACAGCTTCATGGTACAATGCATACTTATCAAATGGCAGGACTTGTGGCTTTTTCATTAAGGAACCTCAGCGCAAATTTCGCGAACCAGTGTTTCAATATCATGTTTCTGTGGCACACTTGCATCTTCTAAGTTTGGATGAAGACCTATTCCTGGAACGGCCTTACCAGCAAGAACTCGAGGAGGTGCTTCTAAATGATAAAACAACTCTGTTGTTGTGCGGTAAGCTAAGTGCTCTCCGAAATTTGTGACTTCGGTGTCCTCGTTAACAAATAAAACACGTCCCGTTTTTTCCACGGAGGCTTTGATCATTTGCCAGTCATAAGGATAGATCGATCGCAAATCAATAACCTCGATCGAATATCCTTCAGCATTCAATTGATCTGCGACCTCATTACAAACCAGTAAATGCCGACCGTAACTCACGACTGTGATATCATGACCTTCGCGGGTGATTTTACCTTTTCCAAAAGGCACTAAATACTCTTCGATTTTTGGCCACTTCGGTTTCCACTTAGTGCGATCGCCAATCGGTGCATCGATCATGGCTTTCAATTCTTTTTCATCGGTAGGTTCACCGGGAATCAATTCATCTCCGCGAACGCGCATCAACGCTTTTGGTTTTAAAAATAAACACGGATTCGGATCTAAAATACAAGACAACAACATTCCATAGGCATCCAATGGATTCGATGGCATCACAATTTTCCAACCAGCCAATCGAGACGCCCACGCATCAAAAGAATGAGAATGGTAAACACTTCCGCGAATCCCCGCACCGACTGGAGTCATCACAGTCATCGGCAATGGATACTGACCATTTGTACACCACAATGTGTTTCCAGCAATTTTAAGTAGATCAATTGTATTAAAAATATAATCTACAAACTGAATTTCAGCGACACAACGATCGCCAGCCATGGCAATTCCCATGGCCATGCCGATTATTCCACGCTCATCCAACGTAGAATTCCAGGCTGTCTTCAAACCTTGAGTTGCGGTGAAAACACCGCCCAAAGGGGCTCCGACATCCTGACCAAAAACATCTTTCAGTTGATAATTCGTTTCCGCATAATGCAAAGCCATGCGGATAGCTTGAGCCATATTAGCCATTAGAATTTTCTCCAGTCCGCATTTTCACTTCCTACATAGGTGTGATCCCAAATACTTTCCGCCTGCGGAACAGGTTCTTTCCGCGCGATTTCCAGGGCTTCGCGTCCCTCTTCTTCGTATTGCTCCCAAACTTTTTTTGCTGCGGCAACTGTCAAAACTCCGGCTTTGATCAGCTTGCTTTCAAAAACTTTAACAGGATCCACTTCCTCTAAAACGGGGTTAGCTCCACTGGCTGATGAATGTCCGTATAACCGAGACACTCTTGCTTCAATAAACGCGGGCTTTCCGGTTTTACGAATGTATTCCATGTCCTCTTGCAATGCCAAATAAGTCTCGATGGGATCATTGCCGTTGATCACTCGAGATTTAATATTAAATCCCTTGGCCCGATCTGCAATGGTGTCTTCACCATGCTGGCCGTCCCAATAGGTTGAAATGCCCCATTTGTTATTTTGTACAGTGATCAAGACTGGCAATTCTTGGCCACGCCGAGACGCCAAAATTAAACTGGTCGCAAAATCTCCCTCAGCAGTACCCGCATCACCACCTGTCACAATCGAAATGGCTTTTTTCCCAAATCGCTTTTGCGCGTGAGCCGTTCCACAGGCAATCGGATATTGAACCTCTAACGGTGATGTTACCGGAGCAATATTCAAATCTGGAAAAACATAATGATTTGAAAAATTACGACCACCCGTTGATGGGTCTGTCACGCGATTCATCATCAAGCGAATCGAATCCAACATGGAAACTCCCATCGCCAAAACGGTTGGAGTGCAACGATAATGCAAATGCATAAAATCGTAAGCCAGTCCTTTTCCTTTGCGAGCCAATAACCCCAGCGGAACTCCCCAGGCTTCTTCACCAGGTCCACCAATCCAAAAATAGGATTCTCCAGCGCGGTAAATTTTTATCAGACGTTCTTCAAGAACGCGCGACTTCACCATCAGGTCATGCATTTGCAAAAGAAGTTTTTCGGACAAACCACCGAATTGATTCTTGGAAGAACTCTTTTTAATCGAAGCTGTTTTCGACGTCTTTTTCGACGTCTTTTTCGAAGTCTTTTTAGAAATCGCCATAGTCACCTTTGTAAAAGGGTTATCCTATCCAAATTACTGAGAAAATGGTTTAAATAATGGGGCGCATAAAACAGGAATTGAGCGGGATCTAAGCAGTTTATTAGAAAAGCCACCGCAAGAAAGACTCGATAAAGGGCAAACTCTGAACCCACATGAATTTCACAGCAATAAACATGGCAATTGAAGTCCCAATAAAAATTGCCATGCCCAAAAATAGCAAAATCAAATCTTCAAAAAGCAGTGCTAAAGCCAAGGCGATCAACGTGATCGCCGGAGGAAAATTTGTTCCTGGCGGAAGCGGCAGAGCTAAAAAGCAAGCACTGACTAGCACCAATAAAAAAATCATCAATCGAATAAAAAAATTATCTAATATCATCTCGCCACGTGATTTAAATAGAAACTCAATTTTAAGAGAATACCTCTCGCCAAATTCAAACACCTTTGAAAACAAATGAACCGGTAACATTTGATGACGCCATTTTTGAGGAATCCAAATTTTTTTTCGCAAAAGCCAGTAAACAGCAATCCACGAAATCAAAGCTCCCATGATCGTCGACAATCCAGGAATAGGAATAGGCAGCAAAAAAGGAAGCGACAAAATCACGATGGCCAAGCCATGGGATTTATCCCCTAACTTTTCCAGCAACTGATTCACCGTAAAGTCACAATGACTCAGGTCTTCTTTTAAAATTTTGAAGCGATCAGACAATAAAATCGACAAATCATCCCCTCCAAGTATTCCTACTTTTGTACAGTATCCGAGCCGGACTGTAATTTGACAAGGGATGTTGCCTACTTACATAGTTTAATACGCAATTCCATTCCAGTTAACATTGACAAAATTTAACTAAGCCTCAAATTAAAGACTGTCATTTAATGACGGAGGATTTGCATTATGTTTAAACGAATTGGTCTCTTTGTTCTCACGAATATTCTGATCATGGTCACGATCTCTGTAGTATTGAATCTTTTGGGCGTTCAACCCTATCTAAATGCTAATGGCATTGAGTATTCCCAATTGATGATTTTCTGTTTAGTTTGGGGATTTGGTGGAGCTTTCATCTCTCTGCTACTTTCAAAATTCATGGCAAAAACGATGATGGGAGTCAAAATTATCGACCCTAACGCCAGTCATGATCAAGAAACTCAGTGGTTGCTTCAAACGACATATCGCTTGGCCACAGGTGCTGGTTTAACAAAAAAACCAGAAGTTGGCATTTACCAATCTGATGATATCAATGCCTTTGCCACCGGCCCCTCGAAGTCAAACTCGCTGGTTGCGGTTTCAACAGGATTGTTACGTAAAATGAAGCCCAATGAAATCGAAGGTGTTTTAGCCCATGAAATTGCTCACGTGGCTAACGGAGACATGGTCACCATGACTTTGGTTCAAGGTGTTGTGAATGCTTTCGGAATGTTTCTGGCTCGCGTGCTGAGTTTTTTCTTATCTCAAGCCGTCGACGAAGAAAAACAACCCATTGTGCGCATGATTTCAACGATTGTGTTCGATATTATTTTCAGTATTTTGGGTTTATTTGTCGTTTCTTATTACTCTCGACAACGCGAATACCGCGCAGACAAAGGCGCTGCTGGATTAACAGGAAAAGACAAAATGATTGCAGCGCTCGAACGACTGCGTATTGAATTTGAATCTGGCGCACCTGAAGTAGCTACACAGAAATCGCCGGTAGCCACTTTACAAATTTCAAATCGCAAATCGGGATTTATGAATTTGCTTTCAACGCATCCCTCCCTAAACGATCGCATCCAACGACTTAAATCCGCTTAGGTGCCATCCGAAAATTATCTTCAACTTAAACTCGGTGATCTTCTGAAATCTCATTCAGAAGGTCATTCGACAGAAACACTTCCCGATAATTTGGGAGATGCTTACCTTTTTAAATTCAATCCTGTCTTTCGAAAAATACGTCAGCAGTTCTTAAAAATGGGATACACACTCACGCAAGATGATTTTTGTCATTATGATGTATTACCCTATGCTTCATTACCAAAAATTCTTTCTCAGAAAAAAGTTCCGTATAAAAATAATGTCCAAGCGCTTCAGGAAATTGAAACCACACGTCCCGGTCGATTTACCGTCGGCGAATTGGTCAAAGTGAAATCAAATTATGTGCTTCATGAATCCAGCCACTGTATTGCGGATTCGATCTTAGAAAAAATCACCGCTGGTCCATTTTTATCCCCATTGAAAATCACTGCTGAAAGCGCACGTGTTTTTAAGTTTATTATGGCTGAATCCTTTGCCAATGCTGTTGAATCCTTTGCCAATATTTATAATAAAACGCCGCAGGGGAAACTTTTCTATGATCTGAATTCTTATGTGACTCACCATCATAAAATAAATGTGGCTTTAGAAAAAGCCATCACCCTACTTGGCGAGCGATTAACTTTTGATTTGATTTATATTTCTTACTTGTACTCAAACTGTCTGTTGCCAGAACCCCATTCAAAACAACTGACTTCCATTTTCGAAGTGCTCATCCCTGATTCTGATCTTCGAAAAAAGGCTTTGGATTCTCCGCATGTTCGAAAACTATTTTCACATGGGTTTGAACTCAGCCTTGATTTTCGCATGCAAACCACTGGATTTTTCTGTGCCTTCATGGGGATAGACACTCCCCTTGAAAAATTATTACGTATTGATCTGTTAGAGATTTTAAAAAAAACGACTCCTGTGTCCGATTTTTTATCAGACACACGTCTTTTTAATGATTAACGAATGGTAATCCGTCGCCAGTCTCGCTACCAGTATCCCCGATATTCGGAGTCACCGTACCATTACCCAAAGCTCCGTTGGCCGCTCCACCCCAGCACTTCAGCCGCTTTGTGGTTGTTATCACGCAAGCATGAAAATAACCTACTGAAATAGAACTGGCGACAACTCCCGTACCTAAGTTCACATTTGATAACGAAGACATCTCGTTGTTGTTATCTCCAATATTCGACGTGCTACCTATAAGCAATTGACCTTGATTGCCTTGTCCCCAACAGCGAACGCCACCGGCCGCGCTCATTGCGCAACTCATTTGATTTCCACCAAAAATTTGAGTCGGAGTGTAGGAACTAAATGCAATAGCTGCCAAACCATCACCCATTTCACCTGTGTCATCACCCCATTGGTTTGTACCAACATCTAAACCCAGCTGTCCGCGAAAATTTCGTCCCCAGCATTTTGCAGTTCCATTATCTAAGACAGCACACGCGTGGCTATAGCCCGCTCCAATATTTGTTGCTGTTCGAGCTGTTCCTAAATTAATAGCTGCTAACCCTGTCATTTCGCCAGCCTCATCACCCGTTGTGACTGATGATTCAGTTCCCAATTGACCATAGCGATTTCCACCAAAACATTTCACAGTCGCATTGTCCAAAAGCGCGCATGTAAAATCCATTCCTCCGACTAACTTGGTGGCCGTTCGACCAACACCCAAATTCACGGCAGGTAAATTATCGCCCATCTGCGAACCAGCTGTACCACGATTGACGGAATCTTCTAAACCCAACTGACCGGATGAGTTTCGTCCAAAACATTTCGTCACACCATTATCTAATATTGCACATGTGACATACCCAAACGCATAGATCTGAGTGGCCGTTCGACCAACTCCAAAATTCACTGCTGGCAAGTTATCACCCATTTCATTGGATCCATCACCCCGATTTGCAGTGCTGCCAATTCCCAATTGCCCGTAAGTATTCTGACCCCAGCATTTAACAGTGGCATTGTCCAACAATGCACACGTATGTGAAATGCCTGCAGCCAACTGCGTTGCCGTTCGCCCAGCTCCCAAATTCACAAAAGGCAATGCTCCACCAAGTTCTGTGGTCACATCAGCTAAATCTGTTGTTGATCCATGTCCTAATTGTCCAGCGGCTCCATCACCAAAACATTTCACAGAACCATCGTTGTAACGAACACAGTTGTGATAAGATCCAGATACAATTTCAACGGGCTCAATATGCGTGATTGCTGCATCATCTATATTTGTAATATTATCTGTCACTCGAACAGTTCCCGCTCCAATCACCGATGCGGCAGTATATAAACCCGTGGATGCATTGATGGATCCTGTACCTGCAAAAACCGAATACGTATATGGTGCTGATCCTAAAATCGCCGAGAATGTCACCGTTGAAAAAATAGGTAACTTCAAGCTCGATGGAGTGATAGACAATTCACTCACAATCGTCACTTCGGCTACAACAGTATTTCCAATGGTGTCAGTGACTTGTACAATATCTGTTCCAGCCACTGCCGGTGCCGTATAAAAACCTGTTGTGGAGTTAATAGATCCATCTCCACTTGAAATGGAAAATGTCAATGTACCGACACCACCCGAAGCTGTAAATGTTGTGGTATCCAATGCGGCGATGGTTAAACTCAGGGGAGAAAGTGTTAATGGTTCATAAATTGTGACAGCTGTATCTGCTGTTGCTCCGACAGAATCCGTTGTTCTTAGTGTTGCGGAACCTATTGTTGCGGGTGCGGTGTAATCACCCGTCACCGTATCAATCACACCACCACCACTTACAATTGAGAACGTATAGGGACTGACTCCCCCTTCAGGACTTAAACTCAAATCAGAATTTGTAACCACATAGGCTGTTACAGGTGATACCGTTAATGGTCCCGTGACTGTTAACGATCCATTGCTTGTATTCCCTAACGAGTCTGTCACGCGCACAGTGACAGATCCTGCTGATGCGGCCGTATAAAGTCCAGTTGACGAGTTAATTGATCCAGGACCACTCAAAATAGAATACGAATACGGCGACACGCCACCCGTCGCTGAGTAACTTTGCGTTCCAGACGACGAAATCGTGGCCGTTAACGGAGAGATTAAAAGTGCTGCATTGATGGTGACCGTTGAATCTGAAATATTACCCATTCCATCCGTCACTCGCACGGTGGCCGAACCCGCTGTTGCGGGCGCTGTGTACGCTCCACTTGATGAATTTATTGCTCCTCCACCAGACACGATTGAAAATGTGTACGGCGAAACTCCGCCCGTAGCACTGAATGTATATATATTATTAACCGCTAATGATTTCGTCGCTGGAACAATCGCCAGCGCCGCATTAATTGTGACAGATGCATCGGCAGTTGCTCCTAAATTATCAGTCACTCGAACCACTGCCGAACCAGCAGCAACGGGCGCCGTGTATAATCCTGTTGATGCATTGATAGATCCCCCACCACTCACCACGGAATACGAATACGGCACAGCTCCATTAGATCCTGCAAAAGTCACACTGTTATTCACTGCTAAAGTTGTACTCGCCGGAGAAATGCTCAGACCCGATGTTATTGTCACCGTCGAATTCGCTGTGTTACCAATACTATCCGTCACACGAACTATCGTTGTATCCGGAGTTGCTGGCGCCGTGAATAATCCTGTTGATGCATTGATGGAACCCGTTCCGCTCACCAGTGAATACGAATAAGGAACGACCCCACCATCAGCTGAAAAATTAAGAGTTCCATTGATACCCATCGTTTGTGACGTTGGCGAAATAGTCAGGGCCGCGTTCACGGTCACATTGGCATCTGCGGTGGCACCCAAAGAATCTGTGACTCGCACAACAGCCGACCCTGCACTGGCCGGTGCTGTGTACACACCCGTTGTGGCATTGACGCTGCCCGTTCCACTCAGACGTGAAAATGTAAATGGACCAGTTCCACCAACGG
This sequence comes from Bdellovibrionales bacterium RIFCSPHIGHO2_01_FULL_40_29, assembly GCA_001771815.1. Classification (GTDB taxonomy): domain Bacteria; phylum Bdellovibrionota; class Bdellovibrionia; order Bdellovibrionales; family Bdellovibrionaceae; genus Pseudobdellovibrio. Next base: position 19,541 of record MEPU01000003.1, read on the forward strand.
CTGAAAATGTCGTTGAATTATTAACCGCCAATGTCGTTGATGTTGGCGAAATACTCAGTGCTGTTGTCACTGTGATTGCCGCATCAGCCGTATTTCCTATAGCATCTGTCACGCGGACCACCGCCGAGCCATTACTTCCCGGAGCCGTGTAAACACCGCTGCTTGAATTGATGGAACCTGTTCCTGATACCAAAGAATACGAATACGGCGAAACTCCACCGCTTTCAGAAAAAGCAATCGTTGTATTGATCAATGTTGTTTGCGAGGTCGGAGAAATTTGTAAAGCGGCATTGATGGTGATGCTGGCATCATCGGTTGCACCTAAACTATCAGTGACCCGAACAACTGCCGATCCCGCACCCGCCGGAGCGGTATAGACCCCCGTTGTTGCGTTGATACTTCCGGTGCCACTCACCAGACTGAAAGTGTACGGACTTGAACCACCGCCCGCCGTGAATGTTGTCGAGTTATTCACAGCCAATTCATAAGTGGAAGGTGAAATCCCCAATACCGAAAAAATACTAACTGTGGCATTGGATGTATTTCCTAAAGAATCCGTCACACGCACTGTTGCACTACCCGCTGAACCAGGTGCTGTGTACAATCCAGTTGTTGCATTGATGCTGCCAACGCCACTGACTTTTGAGTATGTCAGCGGTGGAACTCCACCTGTCGCAGAAAATGTATGTGTGGCGCCGATAGATAAACTTTGTGACGTCGGAGAAATCTGCAATGCAGGATTGATCGTCACCACTGAATCTGAGAAAGCTCCCAAACTATCGGTGACGCGAACAACTGCCGAACCCGACGCTCCAGGTGCCGTATAATTTCCAGATGTTGATAAAATCGAACCGCTGCCACTAAAAATTGAAAATATGTACGGCGCCGTTCCGCCAGAAACAGTGAATGTTTGCAAATTGCTAACTGCTAAAGTTACAGCCACTGGTGAAATCGCAATCACAGACTCAGAGGGCACAATAAGCGATGGCGACGGAGCATAACCATCCGTCGCTCGTTGACATGAAACGATTAGAAAACTAAACAACAGCGCGAATTTCATTAACTTTTGAATCATATTATTCATTAAAATGTCCCACTTCCTTGCGACATAGTTTTCTCAACCCGTTCCGTTGTCTTTAATATCGACAAAAACTTAGAAAAACTTGAGTTGACATTCTCACCTTGAAACAACCTAGACCAAGGAAAAGGCGTTTATATTTTGAACACGACCATACTCTAGACAAGTACCCACGATTACTCAGTCGTTTTGATAAGTTAACCCCACCACGTCTCAAGTTCACTCTAAACAGTTCAACAACTCACACGGATGAACTCAAGTCTATTTGATTTAAAACAAATAAAATCGGCCTGACCTTTGCTCCTTTGTCAGTCGGGGGTACTGTGAATACCAATAAAAAAATTTCTCTCATCTTATCTTTAGGTGCGACTTCTCTGATGATTATCTTTCAGAATTGCTCTGCCACAAGATTTCAAGGCATTAGCCCTTCAGAAGATATCGCCTTAAAAAAGAATATCTTTGTTACTCCAGGTAATAATACTGATGATACGGACGGCACGAATAATGGTGAATATAATGTTGGTGATGTTCTTGGCGCCGGTGGAGAAATCCCCTCAGAAGGTTTACGTGTTTCTCATATTAGCCAAGCTGCAAAAAGCTTTGTTAAAACATGTAACAAATCCATGTATGAAATTGAAAAGAAAGAAGTTCTTGAAGAAGTCGCTCGAAATCCAAAATTAATTCCAGTTCAATACTCCATTTCATTCGGCAGCAAAACAGATGATTTGGCATTCGTTGCTCACAGTCGTGCAATTTTGACTGACAATCGTGGTATTTTTAAAAATCAATACATTGTTCCTTATTCAACGCTTGCCGCGAACGACACAAAATCTTTGCCCGGTTACTATGTGCGAGGTTATTACACGACGGACTACAGTAAAGCGAAGTCCGACTATATCTTTGGCAAAAGATGCTTTTTTAATACGGTTCAAATTACAAGTGACGTCGCCATGCCTCAGGGTGGTTACATGCCATTTTTAAAAAACAAACCTGAAATTTCAAATCTGCATGGCTCTCATTATCTCATTTCAGGACAAGAAATTCCTTTAGATCAAACTCAATTTACTCTGAAAAACAAAGTCAATAATTTGCGAGAACCACAAATCATTGCTCTTTTCGTAGCCGACATCAGAAGCAAAAATTTTACACCCAAGTATCAAGATAAAATCTTAAAATCCATCAATGCCAACCGTGGCAAAACGATGATGTTAAATACCAATGATATTTTTGATCTTGAACAAGTTTTTACGGGATTTAATGATCACGTTTTAAGTTTAGCTCAAAATTTTAAAGGAGAAACAGGTAAAACATTTTCATCTTTAACAGGCGCACCGCAATTGTTATTTAATATCTTAAGCGGTGTCCAAGACACAACTGTTTTGGTACCAAGCCAGTACACTCCCATTGTTTTAGATTTAGGGGAAATCGGCATAAAAACTTCAGATGCGACATGGGGCACTTATTTTGATATGGCGGCCACAGGCAAAGGCGCACATAAAACATCGTGGTTAGGTGGAGATCTTGAAAATCAGATGGGAAAATCAAGACAACCTGCCAGCGTTAACAACAGCTCTGTTAAAATGGATGTCCAAAGAACAACTCAAGACGGTTTTCTTGTTTTACCATCTCAAGAGGGCCGCGTGAGTTCTTCAAAAAACTTATTCGGTGATAACTTAGAAGTTCATGGCAAAACGTATGAAAATGGATTCTTAGCTTTGCAGGCTTTGGCCAACAAAAAATGTGATAGCACAGATATCAAAGAAAGATATTTAGGCCCTTGGGATTCCAAACTCTATACAAGCACAATCAAAGTTTGGGTCGATGGCAACCGCAATGGTATTGATGAAACTGGTGAATTGTTTTCTTTAAAAGACGTTGGTGTCGTCGCCTTAAATGTTTGCCACTACATCAGCGAGAAAGAAACCGATAGTTTTGGAAATGGGACAGCGATGAGATCTGCTTTCTTAAGAGCCGATCCTGAAGACATCACTAATTTATTAGCCGACGAGGATGAAATTATCAGTCAGTTACAAGATGGATTGGATAAAAATGGCAAACAAGTTGAATTTAGACTCGCTGTTGATTTGATTTTCAATACGTTCCCAGAATTAAAACTTCATGAAGTCAGCTCTTTATCCATGGCTTCAAAGTAGGCTTTAAACCAAAAAAAAGAGCCACTCTTCGAGGGGCTCTTCATTCATCGTATTTATGATAAATAAACTTATTTTGCTGAGTTGTTTAAAGCTATTTTACCCAATTCTTTGCCATCACCCAATAAAATCAAATCCGTCAATACATTCGCTGCTTCCTGAATGTCAGCGCGCTTCAAGTACTCTTTTTCCTTTTCAGCTTTGTCTGTTGCATAACGACTTTTCTTCACTTTCTTTTCTTTTTCGCCTTTTTCTTTAATCACTTCCGAGACTTTGATGATTTTTCCTAATTTTTTAGTTTTTTCTAACTCATCAACAATCTTCTTAAAGTCCTCATTTTTAGAAACGCGCTCTTGGGAACGCACCTTCAGTGATTTGATCCATGCTGGCTTAACTAATGGCCAAGCTCCATCACCTTTTTCAACGTAGGCTGATTTTGATAAAAAAGAACTGATCTTTTTAGGGGGTAATGAATAATCCATGCTCTTTTCGCCAATATCATCAACGCTGTATGGACTTGGGATAATGATGTCGGATTCAACACCACGGTGCTGAGTCGAGAATCCACCCGGAGTAAAGAACATACCAATTGTGACCTTCAATGCACCCAATTCCCCTGGAACCGGCAGAACCGTTTGCACGCTGCCTTTACCGTAGGTGTGATCTGAACCGACGACCACCGCGCGATTATAGTCTTTTAATGCTCCTGAAACAATTTCAGATGCCGATGCACTAATTCTTGAAGTCAGAATAACCAATGGACCAGACCAATCCACTTTCTCGTCTGTATCGGCCAATGAAATCTCTGAACCTGCTTTGCTTGATGATTGTTTTACAACATTACCGGTTTTAAAAAACAACCCCCCAATTTTAACAGCATCATCTAAAGATCCACCACCGTTGTTCGAAAGATCTAAAACCAAACCATCCACTTTTTTCTCTCGAGCCTGAGCAATAACTTTTTTCAAATCCGCTGCCGAAGATCGACCACCGCGTTTTGAGTCCGAATAAAATGAAGGAAAATTAATCACGCCAATTTTCTTCTTCATACCGCTAACTTCTTTATCCAAATATGTAATTGAAACAGCATTGTCTTCTAAAGCAATTTTCTCACGAACAAGCTCAACATCGAATTTTTTATTCCCATCTGACTCTTTACGCAAAATAGACAATTTAACTTTGGTGCCTTTTTGACCGCGAATCATTTTCACGACATCCTTTAAATCCATGTCGATGACATTTTCCATTTTTCCATCTTTTTTACTGACCGCAATGATTTTATCTTGAGGCTCTAAGTGTCCTGATTTAGATGCTGCACCACCTGGGACTAAAGCTTCAATTGTTGTGAATCCATCTTGCTGAGATAGCGTCGCGCCAATCCCCTCTAACGACAAACTCATATCGATAGTAAAATCATCATAATAGTCTTTTGAAAAGAAATTAGAATGAGGATCCAGCGCCATAGCAAAAGAATTCAGATATCCCGCGACCAACTCCTCAAATTTTGTTTCTTTTGTTCGTTTTAAATTTCGCTCGTAATTTTTGATCACCTTGCTCTTAGCCTCATCCAGCTTAATGTCAGTTGCGATATAATTGGCAATTTGAAATTGAACAAATTTTTTCAAAAACTCTTCAGCTTCTTCTTTTGTTTTTGGGTGTGGTTTATGATCTGGATCGTAAACAAACTCAACATCCTTATTAAACTTAAAATCTTTACCTAAAAGAGTTTTGATAAATTCAGAACGCTCTTCAGTTCGCTTAACCACTAATCCTTGAACTTCATTAACGAACTTGCAGTCTTTTTTTTCAACATTAGAAAAAACATTCTTCATCATAGTCTTGATGGCCTGCACGTCGGATTCTAACAAATAAATTTTCGCACCATCTTGTCGCTTGATGTATTGCTCGATGACTCGATTTTGTAATTCTTTGTCTTTATCTTTAAAAACCAAATGGTTTTGTAAAAATCCTGTTTGAATGGGATCTACCCAATTGCAATCCAAAGAACGAGTAAAATCCAATCCTTGTGAATGGGCTGAAAAGCTTAATAACAACAACAGAGAAACAAAAAAATTTCGCATCATTTTGGATGTCCTTTTATCAACGTCTTAAGAGTGATTCTTTCACGTACTTGAAAGTATATGCCTGACTGCCTGGAATGATAAGTCTTGTTGCAATTAGATATATCGCTTAAGGCTTACGTCGAGTTGCATTAAACATATCCAATTGTGAAACAACATCTTGAAACTGCTGGGACCTGATGCCGTGTTGGGTGATTTCATGTTTAATGAACCCCCCATTATGCGTTTCGATCATAAAAAATGACATTTCCGGATAACTGGACTTCAGTCGAGCCATTTCTTCAACAACTAACTGTATATTTTTAGGATCATCATCGCTCATTCCAAAACGGTGGTGAGGACTATAGCCGTAAACTTCTATCGCCTTTTCAACGGATGCCCGTATGGCTTTTTGTTTTAACTCGGCTGTCGATAACTTTAATTCATGATCATTCAAATGTTTTCGAACTTCTTTATTGCTAACCGCATACAAACTTAAATAATTAGGCACTGCTGGTAAATATCCCGCTTTCACAAACTCGTGGATTCCCTCTTTGATCACATCAGCCGAATGACCACGCGCTGTAATAACCGATACAGGTCGTTGATTAAAAGTCGCATGGTAAAAGCAATCCCATGAAGGCCCCTTCCACTGCATATCTGGTAACTGCAATGCTGAAAGCACATCCTCAACAAACGGTTGCTTTTTATTCAATTCCCGAGCGACATCATCTAAATTAATATCTCGAAAGCATCGAAAGGTACCTGATTGATCATCAAATCGAACTTCATACTCACTATAAGGCCCTTGTTTTCCAATAGTGTGATGATGAATCGCCCACTCACCGCTTGTCAGTGAAAGCTCTTCTTGAGTTTCTTTATGAAACAGAATCAACGGGGTCGTTAAGAATGCGATATTGTCATCAAAATCAAAAAAATAGAAACTCCGACCGCCTCGATTATAATTGCGATCTGGCTCCTTCAAACGAGTCTCGCCCAATTCCAATTGACCTTTTATTGGTGGTTTTCGTGAATTTGAATCACTCATCGTCTTACTCGCCTTTTTCCGCGCCAATTTTCAGGACAATTGTTTTTGAAGGCAGCGGTGGTTTATTCGGAAGCGCCGTTTTTTTTGTTACCGGCGGTTTCTTCGCCGCTTTCACAGCTGGCTTTGCTGTTGCCTTTACTGCTGCTGGCTTTGCCACAGCTTTTTTCGTTTCAGCTGCGGCAACTGTTTTCTTTGCAGAGGCTTTTTTTCTTGTCGTTTTTTTCTCTGGTTCAGCCGTCGTTCCTAATTTTTCATTCAAAATCTCAAATGCTTTTTCAGCTGTCAGGGCCTCGACGGTCATACCCTCGGGCAAACTGGAATTGGTCTTTCCGGCTTTTAAATACGGACCGTAAGGTCCATTAAACAAACTCACCGAAATTTTATGAATCGGATGATTTCCAAATTCCTTCAATGCCGAAGCTTTACCACGGCCTTTCTTAGGTTGCGATAAAAGCTCAAGGGCTTTTGGTAAATCCATCGTAAAAACAGTTTCTGTTTTTGGTATAGACCGATAGTCACCATCATGAACAACAAAAGGACCGAATCGACCAAGCCCGGCTTTGATTTCCTTTTGAGTGTCAGGATGCAGGCCCAAAGTTTTTGGTAGCAATAAAATTTCTAGCGCCATGGGTAACGTGATATCTTCTGGCTTTACTCCTGGTGGCAATGACCCTCGTTTGATTTTTTCTTCATCGGATTCACCCAGTTGAACATACGGACCATAGCGACCATTCAGCACATAGATTTTTTTCCCTGTCACCGGATCCAATCCCAGGGAATCAGCACCTTTTAGTTTTTGATCAATTAATTTCTCAACATGCTCACTGGTCATATCCGCCGGAGCTTCTGAATCGGGGATGGTGGCACTCACGCTGTCTTCACCCCGTTTTGATTTCACATAGGCGCCGTAGCGTCCCACATGAAATTCATAATTTTCTAAACCCTCTAGCTTAACAGTGCGGGCTTCATCAGGAATAATTTTATCTTCCTGAGCTGCAACAACAGCCTTCAATCCCGTGGGGCCATGATAAACTCCGGTTAAATACTTTTCCCAATTCAAATCACCTTCTGCAATCGTATCCAGTGATTTTTCCATCTCCGAAGTAAAACCTAAATCCACATACTGAGTTAAATGTTGCGATAAAAGTTTTGAAACAACCATGGCCGTAAAAGTTGGAATTAAGGCGCTTCCTTGTTTACGAACATATCCCCGATCAATAATCGTTCCAATGACACTGGCGTAGGTCGATGGACGACCAATGCCTTCTTTTTCCATGATTTGAACCAACGAAGCCTCTGTGAATCGAGCCGGTGGTTTAGTCTCGTGCGAGGTGGGTTCCATTTTTTGTAATTTTAATAAATCGTTAATCGCAAGCTTCGGCAATTTCACTTCACGTGATTCTAAATCCGCATCCGGATCATCACTGCCTTCTACATAGGCTCGTAAAAAGCCCGGAAATTCAATTGTTGTTCCGCTTGCCGCAAAAACAGCATCACCCGCTTTGATTCGGGCACTGACTTGCTTTTGTTTAGCATCCGTCATCTGAGATGCCATTGTCCGTTTCCAGATCAATTCATATAATTTAAATTGAGTCCCCGTTAAACCTGTCTCATCCGGATCTAAAAATTTTGTTCCTGCAGGACGAATCGCTTCATGAGCCTCTTGCGCCCCTTTTACTTTTTTACCATCAAAGGTTCGCGGAGCTGACGGCAGATACTCATTTCCATATTTTTCTAAAATAGAATTTCGTGCGGCCTTCAAAGCTTCTTCGGACAAGTAGGTTGAATCTGTACGCATGTAGGTAATGAAACCTTGCTCATACAATTTCTGTGCGACCTGCATCGTTTCCCGTGATCCTAATCCCAATTTACGATTTGATTCTTGCTGTAAAGTCGATGTGATAAATGGAGCATACGGTCTGCGTGTCACCGGTTTTTCTTCGACATCCGTCACGGTCCAGGTTGCAGATTTCAAATCTTGTAAAATTTGATCTGCAGATTTTTGATCCAACACCATCATGTCTTTACCAGACAGCAATTGCCCCGTCAGGCCGTCAAAATCTTTTCCGGTTGCGACTCGTTGGTTCTTATAAGATAAAATTTTAGATTCAAATCCCTGCTCATTTTTTTCAAGCTCGGCCAAAACACCAAAATAAGAAGATTTTTTAAATCGAATGCGTTCTTTTTCGCGCTCTACAACTATTCGAACCGCCACAGACTGCACGCGACCGGCCGATAAGCCATACGCTACTTTTTTCCAAAGCAGCGGTGAAATCGTATATCCAACAAGGCGATCCAACACGCGTCGGGCCTCTTGAGCGCGCACCAAGTTGTAATCAATCTCACGCGTCTCGGACAAAGCTTTATGAATCGCTTCTTTCGTGATCTCGTGAAACACCATTCGCTTTGTTGGAACTTTAGGTTTTAAAACTTCCAGCAAATGCCAACTGATGCTTTCCCCTTCACGGTCTTCATCCGTCGCTAGGAATAACTCATCAGCTTCGGCTAATTTTTCTCGTAAATTTTTTATGACTTTAAACTTATCTTTTGGAATGCAATACAAAGGAGCAAAATGCTCATCGACATTAACTCCCAGCTGCGCCCATTTTTCTTTTTTCACTTTTTCTGGAATATCTTTTGCGGATTGAGGTAAATCCCGCACATGCCCCATACACGATTCGACAATGTATCCGTTTCCCAGAAACTTGCGTATTGTCTTGGCTTTTGTCGGTGATTCCACGATCACCAACTTGATTCCTGATCCAGTATTTGAATTTTCAGTATTTGTAGCTTTCTTCGCCATCAGTATTCCTCTAAACTACTAAAAAACACTGAATTTGCAGAAAGCACAATGAAAAATTTGAAAGAGTTTCACTCCAAGATCGAGTTTGTCCTGACAGATATCGATGACACACTCACGACTGAAGGCCAGCTTCACTCGAGCGCGTACAACTCTCTTTGGCAACTTCACGACGCAGGTCTAAAAGTGATTCCCATTACTGGACGTCCAGCTGGTTGGTGCGAAATGATTGCTCGACAATGGCCTGTAGCAGGTGTTGTTGGTGAAAATGGGGGCTTCTATTTTCATTATAGCAATAAAAAAATGCACCGTTGGTTTAGTGTTACTTCACACTCTGAAAATCGTAAAAAACTCGACCTCATCCAAACCGAAGTCCTTCAAAAAATTCCCGGAGCCGCTTTGGCTTCAGATCAATTTTGCCGTTTGATGGATCTGGCGATTGATTTTTGCGAGGATGTGCCTCCGCTGACTCCTTCGGCAGTTGATGAGATTGTTCGACTATTTCAATCCCACGGAGCACAGGCCAAAGTCAGCTCTATTCATGTGAATGGTTGGTTTGGAAACTACAACAAACTTTCAACAGCATTTCAATTTTTGAAAGATAACTACCAATTAAGCGAAGAAGACGCTCTGAAAAAATGCATTTTTATAGGTGACTCACCAAATGATGAACCTCTATTTGAAAAATTCCCCCACAGCTTCGGGGTCGCCAATATCAATGCCTTCGCTTCAAAAATGAAAAGCCTTCCCACCTATGTTGCTTCCCAAAATGGTGGCGATGGTTTTACCGAGATTGCTCAACACATTCTCGGTATTTAATGATAATTTCCAAAACTATTTTACTACGCTACTTTGAGGGTTAATCTTTGGATTGTTTGCTGGCTTTGAATTGAATACATCATTAAAAAAATTTGTCGATTTACAGCTTATTACTTTGGATTGTACTTTTTCAGAATACTTATTTAAGTCTTCATAAATTTCACTTATGCAGCTTTTAAAAGTTCTCAACTTCTGGTTGAGACTATTTTTTAGTTCAACCTCAACAGAGGACTCGATTTTGCTACAGACAGCTTCAACTGAAATTTTGTAAGATTTATTTAGGGTTTCAAATGATTTTTGAAGTCTCAAAATCTCCTTCTCAAAAACGCCTTGCTGAAAATTGCCATTTGTATCGAATACCTTATCTAAAGAGATCCTTTTTGCAAACATTGCCTCTCCCAATTTAATATTGAAGTCACGTTCAGAGACAGTATTCCCTGTTCCTGGACCAACGATGATTCCGTAGTCATCTTTAATTACAGGGAAATAGGAATCAGTAGAAATTCCTTTAAAACGAAGATATCCACTTTTAAATTTTGGTGGTACTTTGCAAACATAAAAGATTCCGTCCTCAACTGTATAAACCGAGTTGTGACCATCTACAGTTAAAAATGGACTGTGAGAGCAAAGTTTGCTCACATTTTCAAAACATCTCGTATTGGAATCTGCGGCCCAAAGTATCTGTGTCAAAAACATGGAAAAAAAAATAGTTTTCATATTATTTCATTCGGCCATATCTAAACGAAACTTAACTCTATTAAAGACCAGAGCTCTCTCCATAAGCTCTATATTTGATTTGGATCAAAAACGTATATTTTACTATACGATTCGTCTAAAGTGGCCGATACTAATCATATGAATATTGATCAGCTAGTAGAACATTTAAAAAAGCAAAACCTCACCGAGATCGAGCGAGCTACCGGAGTTCGGAGACAGTCTATCTATGCCTTATTCCAAAAGCACACCATGCAACTCGATACATTAAATAAATTATTACATTATCTCGACCTCGAAAACTCATTTGAAAGACACGTCTCAACCGAAGAAATCTATAAGAACATGCGTTACTATGGCGCTCCTATAAATAATAAAGCTGAAAAGTCTCTTTCACTTGAAGATACCTTGGCGTCCGCTATTGAAATAAGTCAGGCAGATGATTTTATCGCATCTACAATTCCTTATGTAATCGCCAACAATTATTCAACGTTGAATCTGATTAAATTATTTCAGGAGTGTGTAAAAAAAGATAAAGTCCGTCTTATGGGGTTTTACTTAAATTTAGCTTGTGAGTTTGTTCCAAATAATGAGGCTAAGACGTTTCTTGAGATGGTAAGCAACATGTATAAATTCAATAAACAGCATTGGGAGTCTGCAACATTAAAGATTCCTAGCCCGAGTATTCAGTCGCATTATATGCAGAACCCTATTGCATTGAAATGGAAAGTTTACTCTGCAGGTAAATTAGAGGATCATATTAAAAGGTGGCATAAATGGATTCAATTACGAAAGACGAAATAGCCCTTGTCATAAAAGAAATGGACAAGCTCACAATATCAAATATTGATATTTTTTTTGTCGGCAGCATTGCCTCTATTATTGGGTACGATACGAGCAAGCAGACAAACGATGCTGATACCTACAATTCTATAACCACCCATGCAGTTGAATTATGGAATAAAGCTTGTGAGATCGCCATTCGAAGACAAGGCTTAAAAAATATTTGCTTCAATAACTGTCATTTTTTTGGCATTTAATTTCGGATGTGAAAGAACTTCGAACTGGTGCATTTTTAAATTCTACTCCTGCACCGCTGGCATCTTTTACTGATCGTAAAACTCCATACGCACTGTAATCCATTTTCTGAATAATATCACCAGACGCATTTGTAATCTCATTTACTGTGTTTAAATCTTACCATTTGTAGCCAACACCAAGGGCTAGAGTAGTAATATCAGAATTGAACTTATCAGAATAAAATTTTGTCATACTATATTCGGCCCTAATAAGATATCGCTCGTTAAATGTAAAATCATATCCAATTGCGATACCTAATCCTTTTAAACTTGTTTGTATCGTGTTACTCGAACTTATTGAATATTCATCATAACCTAAGTTTGGATATATTATTGCTGCAAAATGCATGGTGCTTTCCAAAAATGGAAAATACTTTATTTTCGCCAAGAATGATTGTTTTTCATTTTTGATTCCGAAATCTCTATTTTCGTATTTTGAAAACTGATAACCAATTGATACACCAAAATGCTCAGGTGCCGCCTTGTTTGATGAATATTCAAGAAAAATATCATATATTTTTTCTGAATTAAATGATCCATTTGTTTGCGAATACAAACCTTCTCCTGTATTTAGCGAAGCATTTACCACTGAATTAACCACTATTGACTCATACTTAGAACCAGCAAGACATAGTTTTGAATAAAAAAGTATAATCCATAATAAATACAGTCTAGTATTCATAGCCAAGCCTTTGTTGATAGTTTGAGTTAACGTCTGGCGAATTGCGATCAGGAACTTTCCCATTACTATCTCCAGTAAAAATTCCGCCGATTGCAGGACCTAACGGTAAATCTAAATAAAAATAACGCCAAGAAAACAAACCTGCGCCACCAATAGCTGTAAATTCAAAGAACTTCTTCTTGTCAACATTACCATTTTCATCTTTTCCTGCATATTGATATGCTGCCCAATTAAAGGCAGATGTTATTAAAAATGCTGAGGCCGCTTTTTCTAAACTATAGCTCCACGCTTCGCCACCAAGCCAACCTCCAAGACCATACAGTATACCATTAAGCAAAATATTTTCTCCAAATTGCTCTAAGAAGTTACCTCCTTCATAATTATTTTGAACAACAGTCTGCGCTATAGAAATCACAACTAAATAGATAAGATCATCCCAACCAAAAAATTTACCTGTTGGATCATTAAACATCACAGGATTATTCGCTGCATAAACATACTTACTCAAAAATGTACTCGGATTCGCGAGCTTCCCCGGATCAGGATCCTGCTGTAAAAATCTCCCCGTACTCGGATCATAATACCTCGCTCTATAGTAATACATACCCAGCTCAGACTCATACTCTCTTCCTGTATATGTGAAAGAACTTCGAACTGGTGCATTTTTAAATTCTACTCCTGCACCGCTGGCATCTTTTACTGATCGTAAAACTCCATACGCACTGTAATCCATTTTCTGAATAATATCTCCAGACACATTTGTAATCTCATTCACTGTATTTAAGTGATCTTTCAGATAATAATACTGACCTGCATTTTGAACCAACCCGTTACTCACTGCGAAGCTCGTGAACTTAGCTCCTAACACATCATCAGGTCTTAATGGTGAATGCGTATAACTAGCCGTTAAATTATTATCTGCGTCCAGTTCTGCAATAATATTGTCGCCACCGTAATAATATTTCTGCGTCTTTGATTTTTGGGGATTTTCATAATCTGTCAGCTGGCGCGCTATTCTTCGACCTGCGGGATCGTATTTAAATTCGATGACCTTAAGAACATCTCCACCCAGAGGTGCTGAAGTTATTGTTGATTTTTTGAGTTGATTCAAAGCTGAATACTCAAACGTGTAACTGATACCGTTTTGTTTATTCGATTTGTACGTGATATTCCCGTTTAAATCGTACACATATGTGAATTTTCCATCATCTTGAATACGCTGGCCCGTACTATCAAATGTCGACGTTGTTCCATTATACGTTAATCTATTCCCAAGTGCATCGTAACTGAAAGATTCGTTATCCACCGGATTTTCAGATTTATTCGCAGCAACAAGTTGCCCATTGGAATCGTAACTATAACTCAAACTTGCTGCTGGACTTCGTTTTTGCGTGATATAATTTCTTAAATCGTAGCTGTATTCATGAAAACTAATTTCAGCTCCACCTTTTTGATGAGATATTTTTGATAAACTCGATCCCGTATCAAAAATATAATTCGTGACTGAACCCGGTCGCGACACTTGTGCCAACCGACGAGCATCATCATAACCAAAACTATAACTGCCTGTCGTCGAACTCCCCATCGAAATCAACTGATCCGTACTTGGACTATATTCATACGAAATATTTTGAAAATTACTTTGCAAAGATACAAGTTGATCCAATTTGTTGTAATTAAAATACATCTCATGAAGCGGATAGTTCAGCAAATCACTGGATACATTTTCATAGACAATTCTCTGCTTCGCATCACGCTGATATTGAATAACCGCTGTTCGATTGGCAATTTGCACAACCTCATTTTTGATATTATATTGATATTGGATTTGATCATCTGCAGTCACAACTTGAGTCACCTTATTCACTTCGTTATAGAAGTATTGCTTCAGTTGATTTGCTGGATCTTTTTCGCTGACAAGATTACCATTTCCGTCATACTCCATTTGATAAACTTGACCCAATGGATCGGTCTTTCTAATCAATTGGCCTTTTAAATTATATTCAAAACTTGTCACTTTACTATTTGGATCTTTAATCTGTATCAGCTCGCCAGACGGCGAATAGCTGTAGGATGTGATTTCGCCATTTGGTGATGTCACCTTTGTCAGACGATTCATCTGGTCGTATTCATAATTTGTCGTTGATTCCGCACTTCCATTAATATTTGAAGTTGCTGTCAGAACATTGCCTGCCAAATCATAGGTGTACGTCGAAAACTTATTGTTAAAATCAGTTTGTTTTATAAGCTGACCTTTTGAGTTATATTCGTATGTGAACTGATTCTTTAACTGACCTGATTGATTGAAGCGGGATTTGCTAATTATAAGTCCCAATGAATTGTATTCATATGTTGCATACGTGCCATCTGGGGTAATTTCTTTGATCAATTGTTTTCTGCTGTTATAAATTTTTTTGCTGGCTTTACCATGCGGATCAGTTTGCGAAATAATCTGTCCCGCACTGTTGTACTGTGCTTCAGTTGTAATATCTAAAGTTACATTTTTTACTTTAATGACATCACCATAAATCGGATCATAGGTGTTTTGTGTGACAGAACCATCCACATCAGTTATTTCAATAGGTCGCCCGTCCAAATCTCTTTTAATTGTTGTTGTTCGCCCTCTAGCATCAACTAGTGTTGAAATATAGCCCTGAAAATCTTTGGCTAAAACTGTTTTGTTGCCATTTGGATCAGTAATCGATTCATTGATATCGTTAGCGCCAACACCATATTGCTTTGGCGTTGTGTCCGCAGAATTAAAATTCTGTTGGTTTGCACTACCGCTATCGTTAATTGTTAGCGTTGTATTATCAGATTGAATGATATTAGCAATCCGACCATAGACATTATACTGGTACTCTCGTCTTGAATTTTTTTGATCAATTTCAGCAATCATTAAACCATCAGAGTTGTATTCAAATTGTTTTGCCGTTCCATCTGGAAAATACACGGATTTCAGATTTCCAGAAAAATCGTAGTTGAATTCCGTAGCCCGATTAGCCGGGTCAATAATGCGCGAAAGTTTATCGCCAGAATAAATATAAACTATAGACTCATTCATAGGTGTTTTTATTTCAGTCAGTCGATTTCTCTCGTCGTAGATATAACGAACAACGCGGTCAGCATTATCAACAGCTGACGTTTGATAACCTAAACTATTAAAATAAACTCGACTACCATCACGATACGTTCTGACCCAGGTCCCATCTTCAATTCTTTGCAGCATAGAATTGTCTTTTGTTGTCGGCAAAAAGGCCAACACACCACCTGTGGTATTTTGAAAAATAACACGACGAACTCTGTTATTTCCACTATCTGCGATCAATAGATTTTTATTTTCATCAAGACCCAAATGCGTTGGAGCATTTAAATTTGCATCAAGTGCGGAACCGCCGTCACCAGCAAAACCTGCACGGCCACTACCGGCAACAGTCATTGCATGATTTGTATTTAAATTGATTCGAACAACGCGATTATTTCCAGTATCTGCTACATAAAGATACTGATTTTGCTCATCCAACACCAGACCATAGGGTTTATTCAATAAAATTTCTCGGGCTTTTGATTCATTTGCAAAAACACCATTAACAGGATCTCCTGCCACAATCGAAATATTACCATTGGTATCAACTTTTCTAATGTAACCACTATCGCTAGAAATATAAAGATTCCCGATAGAATCAAAGACAAGTCCCTTCGGGTGATTGATTGAGGCCTCGGTTGCAAGTCCACCATTACCCACATCACTGGCTTGACCATTTCCAGCAATAACTCCATTTTCACCCGTGGCCACATTCAGCCAACGAACTTTATGAAATCCATAATCAGCAATAACAACAACATCAGGTCTTGGACTTGCTACAACGCTCATTGGGGTATTTAAAGTTTGCTTACCATTAATAACAACATCATCCGTGCTAAATGGGATTTCACTTGAATTTGATTCCACTAAACCACACGAATTTGAACCTGTATTATTCGAATGCACTCGAGATATTCCGCCGCAAATTAAACCAGGCACACTGCTGCAATATTGATTCATCGCTGTTTGTTGAGTTTCATTCGTCGTTTGATAGTTATTTATAAATACTGTCGGAGACACTTGAGATCCCAAGACCCGAGTGGCAACACCTCCGTTCATATCAAAAACAGAATGCCTATTGGCATCAACACCAATAATACGTCCATTTAAATTAAGCATGCTCACAGGTTTAGAATTTTGTGTATATGAAGACGTGTGTCGTGCACATGACGAGTAGTAATTGGGCGCATTACAATACGTAACTGTTTCCCATCTGACACACGAATTACCACCTGGCCAAGACCAACGCTCTGCACACACTCGCTCTTGCCAACAATTCTGCGTCTGATAATTATAAAAATCATAACCTTTTAAAAGACCATTCAATGCATAATTGCTTCCAATGATATTCTTACTAACACCAGCAGTTCCGTTGTAATTTAAATTTACTATTTCCAAATTATTCTGACTTGAAGCCGCTGCGACATTCGGCCAAGCATTTAGTGCCACTCCACTACTGACATCAACTCCAAGATTTGAGCCATCAATCACTGTTTGTATTGTATTATTAATCCCGTAGGTCGTAATTCCACCATCGGCTTCTTCAAGCATAATTTTATCACTGCTCGGATTAACAACCTTTTGATACCCAGCAAGTTTCCAACCCGTTCCGGCTTCAGAATTTTTATAGTTTTGTACATAAATCGAATCCGTTAGATCTTGTCCGAATACTTTTTCTGGCGATAACGATGGTTCAAATGGCTCAGGATCTGTCGATTGAGCGCTTGTCGTATCCGTCCAATACGTTGTTGTGTAAGTGCCCATGATAAGTTCTTTAAAATAGATATCATAATGGGCCTGATACGGATACACCCCCGTATCAAAGTATTCATTTGTATTATTGTCTTTAAGTAAATCCACACCAAAACTTATTGCTGCCATGTGTGGCAAATCTTTAAACGTTTCTTTATTCGTTCTTAAATTTCCAGTCGTCAGAGTCGCTTCAATTTTTTCAGGCTGAATCTGAGACGTCACATTTGTATATTTGGTCTCATACTGAACATTTGCATAAAATGTTTTTGGATCAGCACTGCATCCAGAAGGTAAATTATCATAATCGATTGGTCCACCACCGCCTTCCCCGCCACCACTGGTGTCAATATAGAATGGCCATGAGCAATTCACAAATTTGACTTCGTATGGTTCAAGACTTGCGCCCACCTGATTTGGCAACGTGACATCCACTTTAGTATGTGCAAAATCAAATAAATTTGTAACTAAAGCCGATGGCTTTGCCCAAGAGCTTTTATAAATTAATTTCGGCGCAAACGATTGACCTAAAGTTTTAAATGAAGGCAATTCAATCTGAGCACTCAAGGCTCCATTAAAAGTATCAGCACCCGGCTTATCTTGGGAACCGATTTGTCTTATGTTTGGTCCCGCAATAGTAGCATAAGCCAATGAAAAATGCCTGATCCCTTGATTGGGCTTTGTCACAACACTTTGACCATCGGAAGAAACTGTGGCTGCGCCGCCAATTTCCCAACGTCCATTTTTTGAATTCATCAGCATGATCACAAGCTCAGTTTTAGGATAAAAATTATTCACATTGGGAAGACTTAATTCAACAGGCTCACTAAATGTTGTTCCTGATGGTTCAAGCGCAACAACAGTTTTAGGCTTAGCCCATTTCGGCACACCGACTGTTGCATGATCAGCTGGAACAGTTTGTAAACTGATTAAGTTTTCACTTTCACCATTCGGAAATTGTGTCGCACCAGAAGGAATACTCAATGTCACTCCGGGAGCATGGGTATCGGTCACAACACCACCGGCTTGGGCCACAATACTTGTTGCACTGCCATCTAAATAAATTGGCGCGAGATAAATTGGAGTTTGTAAAATATTACTTTGTCTGACACCAATCGTGATACTCATCGAAGTTTTAGAAAATTTTCTGGGTGTCGCTTGAGCTGATAAAATCACTTGGCTACCATCAATAACCAGTTGCTGATCACCCAAGACTTTTTTACCTGGAAAACTTGATTTTAAAAATGAAAATACACCATTGCTATCCGTATATGTAGAAAGAGGAGTACCCATAATTGAAACTTGCGCATGAACTAATGGGAAATCATCAGTATCACGGACAGTTCCGGAAAGAATAACATCATTTTCTGCATCCAATTCATAATTATAACTGACAGTTTCATTTTTTCGATGATCATAAACACTAACACTATAAGAGCTTGAAGGAGGCATCGAAATCATGAAGCTCCCTTTTGCATCCGCGACTATTGTTTCTGAATTAAAAAAACCACCTGAAACTTTCACTGTATAATTTGGTCTCGTTGCGCCAACAGCACCCTTAACAATGACTTTATTATTGGGCTCATCCACATATAAACCTATTAAAGATTGATTCAGTGGTCTAGATATCGCATAAACTGTGATTGCTTTTTCTCCAACATTGCCAGCTTTATCAATAGCCTGAGCTGTTAGCGTAGTATTCCCCTCAAGAACTGTTGAAAAACTTGTAGTAAGATTTTGAGTTTCTCCTAAAACTGGAATATCCGATCCATTGAGCTTTGCTGAAACCACTGGTTCATTAGCAGTTAAGCTCACTTGAAAATAAAATCCATCGACAGAGTCATCCTGAATCGGCGAAACGAACGTCAAAACTGGTGGCGTTGTGTCGCGCATGATAGTTTTAATATCGCTCATGGCAACATTTCCGGCCATATCCTGACTGATTATTTTAACTAAGTTTATGCCTTCATTTGTGAGATTTATGCTTCCTGTAAAATAGATACTGCTTGTTGTCAGTTGCAATTCATCATTCACATATATTTTTGTTATTGTTGGACTTAAATCCTCAATACTGACAGGAACTTGATAGGTCATTTGATTTGTAAGGACTTCACTTGGAATACCATGAGAAATTTTTGGTGCAGTCCTATCAATTCTAAAATTTATGACATGAGTGACAGCTTCATTTAAAGCTAAATCTTTGACATTGGACTCAAGACTATAAAGCCCCTCGGCTAATGGATTTATATCGCCCGAAAAAGCGTACTCAGCACCCTCACCAATTTTTAACTTTGAAAAATTCAAAGTCATATCTTGATTGACGACCGCACCACCATCAGTCACTGAACCCGTTAATCTTGTATGAAATGTTTCCGCATCAATGCGTCCAAAAAGATCCGCAGATCTTAAATTCACATAATCCAAGGCTTGCACAGACAATGTTCCAGAATCTGAATTCGGCGAAGACTCAGTAAGCCATACAGGCTTTACCGTGTCGCTACTGACAGGTATTTTTTGCGTGATCCAACCAACTCGATTTTTGAATTTATTTTTATCAGCTGTATAAAGTGCAATCGAAAATTCATTGCTATTATTCGGAAGCAACCTGTCCGTTGTATAGGTGTACGAAATACTCTCGCCACCTGATAGTTCTTGCGCCTGACTTGTATATAGCTTTTGACCATTAAATATGAACTGAGCCACTTTTAAATCATGCTCATCCTTGTGATCGTCATCATCTCTACCTTGGCGCAAATTCGTCACACTCGCATAAATAGAAGTGCTCATCCCCTCAATTGCTGTCCCAATTTCAGACTTGATTAAAAAACGATACTTATTCATGACTGTCGATATCTGACTTGAATTGGACGTCAAATTATCCACTTGCTGAGCAAAACGATTTTCAGCGATAAGATCTTCATCAGAGTTTAGCTTTAAGCTGATTTTCTGACTCAGACTGTCTAATAATTGAATTTGTTTCTCAATATAAGAAACAGCTCCTGCTGACCAATTTTCTTTTTTAGATTTATTTTTTAGTTCGTTTAATGCCTGAATCCGGCGCTCCAGTTTGGCACGAGTTTTTGAGAATTTCTCAAGCAATGCTCGCTCTTGTCGATTGTTATAAAGCTTGATTGAAAACTGATTCAGATCAAGAGCATTGATACTTTCAACTTTGTAGTCGAATCTGATTTCAGAACTATTGGTGCTCGTTAAAATCAGTTTGTCTGTAACATCAATGGCTTCGCTCGGAAAAGAGGCCGTGATATCAATTCCTTCTTTCTGAAGCTCTTGAAGTAAAGTGAATTTATCTTTTTTGTATTTATGATTCTCGTCTTTGTTATAAACTTTAATCACACCAGAATAGGTAACAGACTCACCATTATGAACATTTTTTTTATCTGGCGTAACTGAAACGATCACACCTCGGTCTCGGGCATAACCAAAATAATTCCCGTCAGCAAACGAGACATTTAAAAAACTGAACATCATTACAAATGAAATTAAGCATGACTTCATATTACTTCACCCAAGCTTTAAGTTCACTGTCATCAGCGGCAATACCTTGGTCTTGCAGGAATTGAACATCTTCTGAAGTTAAAGCGTAGTTGCTGTCTTGATTCATTTTCTTTTGAATATCGACGACCTGCTTTTCAGCGGTACTTACACTTGAATCTGGGCTTACAATATCCTTTATAGAGTCACTGATGCTAGATATTATTCCCGGCGTATCTTCGGATGAGGAGCTGCATCCCACTAAAAAAGTACTGACTATGAGAAAAAATATGATCGCCTTACTTTGCACACTGGTGATAATCAAGAAGCCTCCGAAAAAATCTTTATAGTATTTACAACTGAAGAATTTAATCGGAGTAAATAAACAAAACTTTAGTTTTAAAACATGATAAAACTAAAAAACTTTAAAAAATTAGTTTGAACAAACACACCGTCTCAATGTAAATCAACTTTATTTAGATACTTCTCGCGAATCGTCCAGTTGAGAGCCCATGGGATGAATTTAATATTTTTTATTATAAGACTTTGAAAACGAATTCACGCTTGTATCAATACCCAAATTTTCAAACAAAGTTCCAACCAATTGCTGAATACCAAAACGAATACGCAAAATAGAAATTTGCTGTGATAATGTATTGCTCGAGGCACTTCGAAATGCATTCAATCTTGGAATTCCCACCTTGATCATATCCACAGATTCACCGGCTTCTACAGCGGCCAAAACACGATCTAAATTCTCGCGAGCCGTTTTTAAATTTGCTAAATATGACGTGTATAAATCCATTTGATTCTGCAGCAACGGGTACGTGGATTCAATTTTAAATTTCTTTTCGTCAATAGTGCCCTCTAAATCACTTTGTGCCGCCGCAACTGATTTTTCACTGGCTCGTTGACTATGGCGATTTGAAACATCAAAAGTCATCTGAGCCTGAATGCCCACGGATGCTGATGTGCCATAACCACGTCGAGACGATCCTCCGCGATCTACCGATGCACTGGCTGTTACCTGCAGACCATGGCGGGCTTTCTCCGCTTCACTGTACTCACGATTTGAATTCAAATTGTATTCGGCCAACTTTATATCCGGATTTTTATCCAAGGCAATTCGAAAGGCCTCTTCCGCATTCTCGGGAATACCCAGGGATTGGATTGCTTGACCGATCGTCTGCAATTGTTCAAATGGGGGCGCTGGAATTGTTGAATAATACTTAAAACCTTTTTCAGATTCACGCAAACTGAACTTCAATGTCAGCAAGGTATTTTGTAACTCACTGATACTTTCTTGAATAGTCACGGCTTCTTCAGCCGTGGCGACTTTCAAATACAACTTTAATGTGGTTTCCGCATAAGTTAAATAGCGAATGCGCTCGTTCAGCTCGACAATGGAAACATACGACATTAAAACTTCTGCAGCAATACTGGCTCGGGTGTTGGACATCATCGGACTGGTTGAATTGTACTGCGCAATGGATGCTTTCAAATCACTTTCTCGTGCAGCAACGGCATGTCGATGAGCTCCTCCATCAAAAAGACTAACAGATGTGCTGATTCCAACCCGACGCCCCTGCGAACTTGCCTCACCCGCAGAGTAATTATATGACTGACCTGCACCAATTGATACGAAGGGCATTGAGCTCAATCGAGCGGCTTCCAATCGATCTTCCATAGCGGATATCCGGGCCTCGTTGGCCACCATTTTTGGATTATTCTGCAGGGACACCTTTATCGCTTCTAAAAGCGTCATCGAAAATACCGACGAAGAAAACAACATCAAACCTAATAGAGTACTCACAAATGAAAATTTCATACTAAAAAACAGTGCGAAGGCGATGCCAAAACCAAATACCTGGATATCACCAGGATTGTCATTAAGACCTCAAAATGACAATTTTAATGATTAACGACTTAATTTGATCTCAATGACAACTTGATCGACAACTAATAACTATTAAAAACCATTTCCAGATTGGTATCTAACATTTGGCTTATCGGCGTCACGATGGGCTCTTCAGGATTCAGTACTTTTCCTAAATCTGTCAGCCGTCTTTTGATAAGCTCCTGAACATGGGGCCCATCCAAACGCAAATCTTTCATTTTATTGACGATTCCGATCTCAGCACCCGTGACCTCTTTCATCACTTTGTAGGTCAGCTCACTGCAATAGATGCGATCATTATTAAACTCAAAATAGATATCATATGTTTTTCCAAAATATTTGGCCAAGGCCTGGTACAATCCCATTCGCATCTCTGCATTGCGATAAGCTTTAAAACGAAAAATTTTGAATTCTTGATTTTTTCCTCGAGCGATAAATTGTTTCAGGGGCGTGGCTTCAACACCGTTCCGTGCTTCAGCCACAAACCAAGAATTATCTTTCTTAACAATGATACCCACATGAGACCACTCGGATGCCGTAGCTTCTCGAATGGCATAAGATTGAGCCGACTGACTCTTGTGAAAAATTAAATCCCCATCTTGTAAAATCTGACTCATGTCGATTTGGTTGATATTCCCGAATCCCGAAATCGCAGAGAACGATAACAAAAGAAAAAAGAGGATATTCTTCATATCCTCTACTCTAAAAAGTTTATTTTTAACGAGCAACAACTGTTGCGTCATTCTAGACTAAATTTAATTTAATCTAGAATTCATTAATTTTACTTCGTGCTTTTCGCAGCTTTCAATAATGTTTGGTACGAATCAACACCCTTTGCCGGCATAAAAAACAATGTCGATATATACTCCATTGATTTTTGTTTCATGTTCTGACCCAATAATTGATTGGGAACAATGGCATGCATCATAAATGCTGTCGGAGAATAATTTAAACGATTGGCTGCATTGAACTGGCCACGAATGGCGTTTCGCATTCCAATTTGTTGTTCAAATCCCGCAACATTAGGAACTGCCGTCAAGGCATAGTAACCCAACACATGTTGATAAAACTCTGGATCAGCATGCAATAACTGCTCTTCAACATCACGATGCCCCTGAGAAATGCTGGCCTTATTTTTTCCTGCTGTTCCAATAATAGTCCATTCAAGCAAACGCTGACGAACACTTTTTCCAGAAGCATGTGGACGAGGATCCGCTTTCATAATATCCGCTAACAAAATCGGTCCATCACTCATACCAAACTGATCATCCCCTTGCTCGCGCTGACCTTCATACAAAGATCCAAAAACCTTCATCGGTTCAAAAATCTTTTTCACACACGATGGTGTACTATCACCATTAAAACGTTTTGCATCTGATTCAGGATTACAATCCTTTAATGACAACACGGCCCAAGCAAATTCCGAGCAATACATGGTCAAGCCATCCGGTACACTTTTCGCCAAGGCCAAACGACCCAAGTCGGCAACAAATCGCATCTCATCATCACCTGATTTATTCACATCATACGTTGGATTCATGTAATCCATATTGAATGTGATTCGATCTGCATACTTTTCATTGGCATCAGGTTTTGATTTCACTTTATAAATTTCTTTAGAGCGTGATCGGAATAATTCCAACCATTTGCCAACATTCTGACGTTGTTCATCCGTCATGTTTTTATCACGCACAATATGAAACATTACTCCCTCTTCAGCATAGTGCGCTGAAGTGAATTTTGACATTCGATTATCACCCAGCATTTCTGCATTCAGGGGCATATCCACATTGATGACATAATTTTTTCCATCTTTATCTTTTTTAACTAAAGCCATTCCCGCATGAGTCACACCCAATTGAACATGAATATAAGGTATTGTTCCGGCCAACGTTGGCCGAGCTGATAAAATAATATCTCCGGTTTTAACTAAACCTGAATCCGCCAATTTATTACTGACGCTTTCACGCGAATCCTTCGGGGCGGCAACAACCAAACGCAAACCCAAATTACTTTGACCTGATTTATCTTGTTCTTGAATGATTTCATTGTAGTTCGTTAACACCAGCGGCATTTTCTGAGTGGATGATCTCACCGAAGTGATTTCGGTCTCAATATTTCCGTAAGCCATTGTCGGCACCGTAAAAAAGTAAGGAATATTCAATGTTTCCTTAAAGCCCGTATCGATTTGAGCTTGATAGGGGTTTTTCCCTATCGTCGATACCACGGCATCTTGTCCTGCAAATAATGTTTGCGCTAACAACGCTGTACTTAAAAACAGGCTAATGGCTTTATTGAAGTTCATACAAAAATGCTCCTTCTATTTGTTATCAAATATTCTAACAACTCTAAGGAATGCGGAAATTACGCCAATAACACCGTCAATCTATTGGATTTCAATCCGACAGCCTGTTCAAAGTATTTTCAAAACGACATTTATTGTAATTTTATAGGTATTAAGTGTGTTTTAAGACCGTCTCAGAATAAGACATTGTGAGCACTCAGTTTCGTCGCCCCTTATAGGTCAAAAACTCAGGCTGATCGTCACTCCAGATAAAATGATGAACAGCCCCATTCGAAAAAGCATGTTGCTCCCAAGGGATTCCAGAACCAAAAACATAGGTCATGGCCCGCATCACCATCCCATGTGCAAAAACCGCAATATTCTTGCGATTTGAACTCTGAGCAATATCCAACATCACGGTGCGAATGCGAATCATCATTTGACGTTTGGTCTCGCCTTCAGGAAAACCAAAATCTAATAATCGCTCGTCATAATCGCGCCAATTTTTAATCATGGCTTCGCCAAAACAAGTCACGATTTCTTCAAATGTTAAACCCTCGACCACACCAAGATTTGTCTCGCGCAGTCGCTCGTCTCTGTTAACAGTCAAATTTAATTCTTGAGTAGCAATCTCAGCACTCTTCCATGCCCGCATCAGTGAACTGGTATAGACTGCTTCAATCTGCAATTGAGACATAATAGGAGCAAGCGCCAGCGCTTGCTCCTGTCCTTTTAAATTTAATGGCACGTCGGTTTGACCCTGAAAACGATGGGCTTTATTCCAATCCGTTTCACCATGCCGAACCACGTAGATATTTTTAACTTTCAAAGAAACTATCTTTTATTTGCTTTAATCATACGTTTCTTCTTAGTCACGCGCTTCGCTTTATGACGTGCACTTTTATTCTTAGAATTTTTTTTCTTACCGCCAACTTTTAATGCCATTGTAATCTCCTTATAGATTTTGTTATTTCAAACTTATTTCTTATTATTGCCTTGGTTCAATAATGCCGCAAACGGATTATTAAACGGAGATGCCGCTGGTCGTGGAGGTCCCGATGGTCTTTGGCCTTGCTGCTGTGACCGAGGTCCCGAAGAACTTGGCCCTTGCGAAGGACGTCCTCCACCTGGTCGCTGATCAGTCCGTGGTTTAAAATCACCCCGAGGTTTTTGATTCTCTTTGAAATCACGAACCGGTTTGTACTCCGGAGCTGCATCTAACTTCATCGACAGAGCAATTTGATTTTTTGCCAAGTCCACTTTCAGAACTTTCACATTCACTTGATCCCCAGGATTGACAACTTTACGAGGGTCATCAACAAACTTATGGGCGATTTCAGAAATATGCACCAAACCATCCTGGTGAACTCCGATATCTACAAAAGCTCCAAAATTAGTAACATTTGTCACAATCCCTGGGCAAATCATTCCTTCTTTTAAATCTTTCACTTCAAAAATATCATCTTTAAAACTAAAAACTTTAAATGGATCACGCGGATCTCGTCCCGGCTTTTCCAGCTCTTTGATCATATCATCAAATGTGTACTCACCAACAACTCCAGCCCATTTTGTACGAGCCGCTAATAATTTCTTAGCTCCATCGCCAACAAGTTCATTGATATTGGCATTTAAATCCGCTGCCATATCACGAATGGCACTGTAGCGCTCGGGATGAATTCCAGTGGAATCCAAAAATACTTTTCCATTTAAAATTCGCAAAAAGCCCGCAGCCTGTTCATAAATTTTTGTTGAAAATCGTGGAACCTTCATCAGCTCAGAACGATCTTGAAAAAGACCATTCTTTTTTCGGTGTTCAACAATAGCGCCTGCCAAAGCTGGACCAATTCCAGAAACAAATGACAACAAAGACGTCGATGCTGTATTCACATCCACACCCACATTATTCACACAACTCTCAACGACTGCCTCTAGACCCTTTTTCAAAGATGTTTGATTCACATCGTGTTGATACTGCCCTACACCAATTGATTTGGGATCAATTTTCACCAACTCAGCAAGGGGATCTTGCAAGCGACGAGCAATAGAAATAGCCCCTTTGACAGT
Source organism: Bdellovibrionales bacterium RIFCSPHIGHO2_01_FULL_40_29 (assembly GCA_001771815.1). Classification (GTDB taxonomy): domain Bacteria; phylum Bdellovibrionota; class Bdellovibrionia; order Bdellovibrionales; family Bdellovibrionaceae; genus Pseudobdellovibrio. The sequence goes on from MEPU01000003.1 coordinate 46,542, forward strand.
GACATCTAAATCTGGAAACTCGGCACGCGCCACTTCGCTGGCTGAATAGACAGAAGCTCCTGATTCATTCACCATAATAACAGGGATTTCTTTGTCTTTACCCAATTCTTTTAAGATTTTTTTCAAAAATATTTCTGTTTCGCGACCAGCAGTTCCATTCCCAACAGCAATGGCCTCAATTTTTATTTGCTTCGTCACTTCACTAATCAAGGCCGTTGCCTTTTTCTCGGCCCCTTCACCCAAAGTATGCATCACTGTGTAAGAAACGTAATTGCCACCTTTATCGACCAAGGCCACTTTACAACCTGTTCGTAATCCTGGATCGACACCCAAAACACATTTAGGTCCATATGGAGATCCTAACAAGACGCGCTTTACATTTTCAGTAAATACTTTAATTGCATGCTCATCTGATTTTTCTTTGAGCTTGGCATGAACTTCATTTTTAACCGAAGGCACCACATAAACATTCAATGCCAAACGTGCTGATTCTTTTAAAAATGTTCCTACTGGATTGTCCGGAGTCGACGTCGCAAATTTTTCATATGTTTTTAGCAGCATTTCATCATCTGCATTTATATCCACGGATAATTCTTCCTCTTCCCAACCACGCTTCATCGCCATATAGCGGTGAGACGAACGCTCTTCTAAAAGATTTTTAACGGGTTCAGAATAATCTTTGGCATACATTTCATACTTTGAATTTGGTTTATAACCTTTGGCAGCCTTCGCCACAGCTTTCCCTTGCTCGAAATAGTTTTTAACAACAACTTCACGAAGCAATGGATCATTGGCAATTTTCTCAACGATAATATCTTGAGAACCTTTCAACGCATCATCATAGGTAACAATTTTTTTCGTCGGATTTAAGAAATTTTTAGCTTTCATTTCCATGGTATCCGCATCAGTGGATTGTCCATGACCTTTTTCCCAGATCCAATTTGCCAAAGGCTCCAAACCCGCTTCGCGCGCGATTGTTGCTTTGGTTTTTTTCTTCTTTTTGAAAGGCTTGTAAATCTCCTCAAGCTCAGTCAAATCCCACGACAGTTCAATACGCTTTTGCAATTCCGGAGTCAGATTGTTTTGCTCACCAATCTCTTTAACCAAAAAAGCTTTTCGTTTGACGACTTCTTGATAAGTTTCAAAAGTTTCAATGACGGCACGAATTTGCACCTCATCCAGATTTCCAGTTTTTTCTTTTCGATACCTGGCTATAAATGGGACCGTTCCACCCTCAGCCGTCAGTTCTAAAACGGCGGCTGCAGATTTTGGCGGGACTCCTTGAACATGACGAGCCAGAAAACTTTGTAAAGCTTGTTCCATGCTGACCTCTTAAATTTTTAATGTGATTAGGGATAAAAACATAGGATTTTTATTTAATTATTTGTGGCGATACATGACTAGGCCATGTGTCGGATCATACGGAGAAACTCCGACAGTCACGCGATCACCGACAACAATTCGAATGTTAAATCGTCGCATTTTACCGCAAAGTTTTGCGTTAATAACAATTTTATTTGTTTCTAGTTCGACCTTGTAAAGCCCGCCCGCTAACGCGTCGACAACCTTACCTTCAAATTGTGCTAAATCATCTTTTGCCATGCAGGACAGATACTAAGAGTTAAACATTCACCATGCAATCTAAAAACACGATACTTTTGGTTATGTTGATCGGACTACGCTTTGTAATTGCTAATCAACATGCGAATTCCCGTCTCAAACAGGACTTCCAGGCGATCATTGTCATTTTTTAAAATAAATCCCCATCCTAAAACTTTATGCTGAATTGGTGACATAGCTGGAAAAGTATCTGACATTTTGTAACCCACTGCTTTTTCTTTACCATATTTTTTAAAAAGCTCTGCCCACTTGGCCTTCTCATCATCCAAGTTTCCTTTTTCAATCCGAATTGGTTTTACTTTGCTGGTTTTTTCAGCTTTAGCGGGACTGGCATCAGTATCGGCCTCAACGGATTCAATGGCTTCAACTACAGGTTCTGATTCAACGACAGCCTTTCCTTTTTTAGTCATCAGTGCCGGCTTGGACTTTGTAGGTGTCGCCTTCCCAGAAGTGTTTGCTTTCTTTGCAACCTTCGACCCCTTTGTCTCAACGGCTTTAGTTGCGGCAGTCACCTTCTTTACTACTTTTGTGACGAGCTTTTTTAAAGCTTTCACCATTGGTTTTTTAGTCGGTTTTGAAGCTGCTTTTATTGTCGATTTTGCCTTAGCAGGTTTTGCTTTGGCTTTGGTTTTAGTTACAGAAGTTGATTTTTTAGCCATTCATTCACTCCCTATGCATTTTGTTATATCGCGTGTTAGTCACAGAACAAGTAAAATGGTGTCTTTTCTTTCGCGAAGCATTAGAATACGAGCATGAATTTTATAACTGACGATCAAATCAGTCGCGCCGGCCAAGGCTTGTTAAAACCCGTGCATGTTCACGCTCACCACTATGATTCTGTTCATTCACCTAATTTTGCAACAGCTCAAAGCCTTGTGTTCATTTCAACTTCTCAAATGCTCACAGTGGCTCTCGACAATAAAGCTCAAGGCTTTATCATTTTGGAAAAAAGTTTTTCTCAAATCAAAGATCAGCTTCCTGCTTTTGTGTCTGCCTGGACAACGCCTCACATTCAGCAGGCCATGACACATGTCCTGCCGCTCTTTGACCGCAAAAGAATTGCCCACCCCACGACAGTCCATCCCACGGCAGTGATTCATGCCCAAGCCCAGATTGATTCCACAGCCAGCATTGGCGCCTATGCTGTGGTTCAAGAAGGCGCCGTTATCGGAGCCCATTCTAAAATTGGGTCCCATACGATCATCGAAGCTTTTGCTCAAATTGGCAGTGATACTTTTATCAGTCCGCATGTTTTTGTTGGGGCTTACTGTGAAGTTGGTTCTCGCTGCCATATCGCTCCTCATGTCACTCTGGGTTCTGATGGCTTCGGTTTTTTTTCTGATCGGAGCGGTCATCATAAAATTCCACAAATTGGAAATGTCATTATTGAAGACGACTGCGAAATAGGTGGCGGATCCGTGATCGATCGAGCCACTCTCGAGCACACCATCATTAAGAAGGGCTCCAAACTCGATAATCTTTGTCACATTGCTCACAATGTTGAAATTGGAGAAAATGCGATTCTTGCTGCCGCCTTTAAAGTTGCAGGCTCCACTAAAATTGGAAAAAATCTGATGACCGCCGGCAATGTTGACGTCAACGGCCATATCGAAATTTGCGACAATGTAATTCTGACCGGACGCACAGGCGTTGCCTCTTCCATTGTGCAACCTGGAATTTATGGTGGGTTCCCCGCTGAAAATCACCGCGACAATATCAAAAACATGGTTTCTTTTTCACATTTAACAAAAATTCGAAAGAATGTTCAAAAAATAATGAAACATCTTAAACTAGATGACACAAAGGAGTAGCCTATGACCTACGAATTCTACAAAGTCCTGCACTTGGTTTCTATTATACTTTTATTTTCTGGTTTGGTTGGTCTCTTGACCATTCAAATGTCCGGCGGATCGGCTTTGGGCCGAGTCAAATCTTTGGTTTATATTTCTCATGGTGTAGGGTGGTTGCTGCTTTTAGTCAGTGGTTTTGGTTTAGCGGCACGCTTGGGTTTAACCACTGGTTTACCAGGTTGGGTTTACTCAAAACTTGTCATCTGGCTTTTGCTTGGACTTGCCATCACTGTGATTCGCAGAAAAGGCGTTAAGGGTTTACCCGTGTATATTGGTTTAATGGTTCTGTTTTCCGCTGCGGCATTTCTAGCGGTAACAAAACCACTTTAATTCAAGACACCAGCCTCATTTAAAAAAAATCAAATCCTAGTCGGTGATAACTGTCTCGCCGACTTTAGGTTTTCGACGCGATCCTTCGAACATTTCGTATTTTAAAAAGCGGCACTCGATATTTCCATTAAATACAAAAAATTTCTTCGTCGCTTTTAATTTCATCTCAGATAGCAATTCTTTATTCCCCGATAAAATCCATGCTGTCCAACCCATAAAGCGATGCTTTAATGTGTAACCCAAATCGCGATAGACATCTTTTAAATTATCCTCATCACCGATTCGAGCTCCATAAGGTGGATTCGCAATTATCAATCCGGTTTCAACACCTTCTGGTGGATGAGCTGTTGCAATCGGCATGCTTTTAAATTCGATATACTCCAAAACCCCTGCATTTTTGGCATTGTCCTTTGCCATCTGTAAAACTTTTTTATCCAAATCATACCCGTAAAATTTCACATCGGTTTCGGGCTTCTCATTGTCGATGGCTTCCTGAACCACTTGATCCCACACATCGGCATCAAAATCAGTGTAATTCATAAAACCAAATTTTTTACGCTCAAGACCTGGCGCCATATTCACAGCCATCATTGCGGCTTCAATCAGAATCGTTCCCGAACCACAGAATAAATCCACGATCGGAGTTTTCCTATCCCACTCAGCCAATCCAATCAGACCCGCCGCTAAATTTTCTTTTAGAGGTGCTTCACCTGTTTTGTGTCGGTACCCACGCATAAACAACGAACTTCCTGAAGTGTCGATGGAAACATGATACTGATTTTTATATCCGCGAATATGAATGCGCAAATCAGGATCGGTATTTTGAACATCGGGGCGCGAGCCAAATTTATCACGAAACTGATCGACAACAGCATCTTTCACTTTCATCGCCAAAAAACGCTGATCCAGGATGGCACACTCTTTTATGGAAGCATCCACTGCCAATGTTTGATTTGGTTTGATGTACTTTGTAAAATCATGTTTTAAAATATTATGATAGATATCTTCATTCTGATACGCCGGAAAATCCAAGATTGGTTTCAAAATACGACTGGCATACCGAGAATTTAAATTAGCTTTGTAACAGCCGGCCCAGTTGGATTCAAACAGCACTCCGCCCGCCGTTTTTTCCCACGTCTTAAGACCCATTTGTTTTAATTCTGTTTCGACTAAATCAGCCATGCCGGTTGGACATGAAGCAAAGAAAGTTGCCATCGCTCTACACCTTTTCTAGATAGGAATGTGTCGTTCCTGCCGCGTGGGTTTTCGAGACCGTTGGCTGCGACACATTCGTGTTAATACTCACTTAAGTTTCTGTAAAATACTCACTTAAGTTTCAATATACTTCGGACCACCACCGCCTTCGGGGGCTGTCCAATCTATATTCTCGAATGGGCATTTAATATCACAGGTCTGACAGTGAATACAGTTTGTATAATTAATTTGTAAATCATACTGACCCGCATGTTGCTTGGCCGGAACCATTTCATAAACACTGGCTGGGCAAAATATAGTGCACGGCGATTTGAATTGCGGCTCACAGACTGTACGGCAAATATCGCCGTTCTGAAGCTTCAAATGATTCGGAGAATCCTCGTCATGACTGGTTCCAGTTAAATACACACTGGAAAGCTTATCAAACATTAAAACGCCATCAGGTTTAGGCAACTGATTCTCTGGGGCCTGTAAGCCCTCGGTCCCCCAAACATCTTTAACTTTTTGTGTGGTTTTTGCATCAATATGATCAATCTTCATATTGTCGAATAACCCTCGTCCGCCCGTGATTTCTTGAATCGCCAACAGTGGCAACGATGCAAAGATCCCCATACTTAATGTCTGGTGAAAATTCCGCACGCGGTACAATTCGTTTTTTACATAACTTTGGTGAATTTTTTCTTCATATTTTTTCAAGACTTCTGATGATGAGTTCTGAGCCTTGATCGCCTCAACAGCCACTTCCGCAGCCGCCATTCCAGATTTCATGGCCAAATGAATACCCTTTAGTTTTTGCACATCCACCATACTTGCAGAATCGCCACAGACCATAAATCCATCGCCATACAGTTTCGGCATAGAATACCAGCCACCTGCCGGAAGAGTCTTCCCTCCATAAGCAACAACTTTACCGCCCTTTATCATATCGGCGATAAAAGGATGGGTTTTTAATCTTTGCAATTCCCGATGGGGATCTAAAAGCGGATCTTTTGAATCCAAGTACGCCACAATTCCCAGAATAATTTTATCACCTGGTATTGTGTAAATAAATGTTCCGCCAATGCTCTTACTCAATGGAAAGCCCATGGTGTGAATCACCTTGCCAGCTTCGATTGTTCCCGCAGGCATTTGAATAATTTCTTTTACACCTTCTTCAAAAACTTCAGGATTTTTCCCAGACCGTAAGTTTAATTTTTTACTGACTTGCTTAAATAAACTTCCGCGCGTGCCATCTGCAAAGATTGTCGTTTTGGCTTTTAAAATAAGACCAGGCTCAAAATTAGCCTTTGGAAGTCCACTCTTATCGCGACCCTTATCTCCCGTGCGCACGCCAACAACTTTATCACCTTCATAAAGCGCCTCTACTGCTGCAAAACCTGGAAAAATATTAATTCCTTTGGCTTCACATTGCGACGCCAACCAACGATTCAACTTGGATAGCGATATAATATAATTCCCCTCATTGTGAAACGGCGGAGGAACAATCGGTAATTTGAAAGCACTGCTTTGACTTAAAAAATAAACAGCATCTTTTTTCACTTCGCTGTCTAATGGACATCCCAGCTCTTTGAAGTTTGGAATCAATTCAGCCAAGGCTTTTGGATTCAAAACCGCCCCAGAAAAACTATGAGCTCCAATTTCAGATCCTTTTTCCAAAACAACAATCATCTGTTCCGGAATTTTCTCAGCTTGCAAAGTCCCTGCATCAACAGCGGCATTGTGCAATTCAATATCACTTGCAATTTTATAGGCACACGAAAGACCTGCCGAGCCCCCACCCACAATCAACACATCCACATCCATCGTGTCGCGAGTCACTCCTTCAGGAAGAATATTCATATTTTTCGCAATATCGGCCGGACTTGATTCGTGACTCATTAAAACCCCTCTTCACTTTCAGGATTATCTAAATTTTTATTATTTTCATTTGGTACAAGTGATGATTGAACTTTAAGATCCGACTCATCTAAGCCGCCCACATATTCACGGTCGCGAGCCATTTGAACATACATCGAATCTTCTTCGGCATAACTCATGATAGGGGTTATCAAAACAAAAACCAGAGACATCAGTGATAAAAATGATTTGTTTGGCATGTCTTAGTTTTAATCCGACTTTGAAATAAAATAAAGACTAAATGCGTTTTATAGACGCCGATGAGACTTCATTGGAATTTGTGTTCGCACAGCCTTTAAAGTCTGTTGGCTCAATTCAACAATTACAAATCCCACACCTTCTGCTTTTAGGGTCAGAATCTCGCCCCAGGGGCCAATGCCAAGGGTGTGCCCAAAGGTCTCTCTTTGATCTTCACTTCGAACACTCCTGTGAGTTCCAACCTGTGCCGGAGCCAAAACAAAACATTGAGACTCAATTGCTCGGGCTCTAAGCAACACCTCCCAGTGCGCCTGCCCCGTTTTCACTAAAAATGCGGCAGGAACTAAAATCGCATCCACCTCTTGGGCCGCATAGGACGCATACAATTCCGCAAAGCGCAGATCATAACAAATGGAGCTTCCAAATTTAAAGTCCCCAATCTGAAAAACACTCGCAACGCTTCCTCGTTCAAAACTGTCGGATTCGCGAATGGGGCTTTGGCCACTCAGTGCCATATCAAACAAATGAACTTTTCGATATAGAACTTCAACCAAACCATTTTCTCGAATCAACACACTGGCATTATACACTTTTTTATCGGTATCCAAAATAGCTGTCGTTAAATGAAGATTTACTTTTTTCTGCTGAGCCTTCTTTTGAAGTGCACTCCATACCTCAGACTGCAAATCGATAGCGACAACTTTTTCCGCAGCCACAATGCGAAAATACAGCGTATTCTCTGGAAAGACGATCAGCGAGACCAATGGATCTGCACCCATGATCTCATCGACAATTTTTAAAATTGAATCTAGATTTGTGGCGACATCATCTGTGGAGCTTAACTGAGCTAACGCAATTTTCACATCGCAACCTAACTTTACTTTAATTTACCAAACTTTACTCAAGCTCAACCAATTGAACTGTCGAGACTTCCGTGCACTTAAATCCGCCCTCTTCAATGTTCTTACGAACACTTTGCAAAACACCCTCGCACGAAGCAAAATAAGTGGCCGAACTCACAACCTGCAAATATCCCTCTTTCGAGTAATAGGTCTTGCACTTGCCATTCTCTAATTTAAAGGCCCGCAACCAGCGAATACTTCGCTCGCGTTTACACATTAAAAAAATATCCGAGCTATCTTGTGCTCGAAGTGGGGACATCACGATTGCAAAGAGTGTTATTAAAAGTAAAAAACCGTTTGAAAACATACTTTATTTTCAACCGGCTTTTTTTATGTGGCTATGAGATAGTGTCTGATAGTGTCAATTTAGGATCGAAACTAAACCTAAGACTGCGAGCTAGACTAGCTCTCAGTCAGGGATAAAACTACTTCGATTTTGCTGCTGCTTTTTTTGGAGCCTTAGTTGCTTTCTTCGCTTCTTTAGCTTTGGCTTCAACTAATTTTACATTTGAATAATCGATGAAGCCTTCTTTTTTCAAAAGACCATCTTTTTTATCAAAATGAGTTTGAATTTTAACGCCTTGAATTTTAATTTTCATAGCAATAGGCTTCACTTCAATAACAGTTCCCTTTTTGCCTTTGTCTGCGCCAGTGATAACTTGAACAGTGTCGCCTTTTTTAATTTTTAATTTCATAAATTACCTCTTAAGCCTTTTTTTTCTTTGCGTTCATTTTGCGACGGATTTTAGTTTTAACTTCCATAGCACGTTTTGATAATTTCACTTCATCTGTGTTCAAAATGAATGCATCAAATCCGCCAGAGTGTTCCATGTCACGAATCGTGCTGGTTGCGACATACAGACGAACCATTTCATTCAAAGTTTTGCTAAATATGCGCTTTCTTTGAACATTTGGCTGTGCCGTGCTCTTTGTTTTAATATTTGAGTGGCTCACTAAGTTCTTAACGACCACGCCTTTTCCAGTTAATTCACAACGACTCATGACTTACTCCCTTAAAATTCTTATAAATAAATACTCTCAATAGTCAGTTTTTACTAGCTAACCAAGACCTTGTTCAATATAAAGCTAAATAAACCAAACAAAGTTCTTCCAAAACCGAGCTTTCTGGTATATTCAAATATTCTTTAATAGGCAAGAGGTTTACATGGAAAAAGATTTTAAAGACAACAAAGAGTCAGGCAACCGCAAAAACGTACGCAGCAAGTACCGCACAGAATACTCTGGCGACCATACTTTCGATTATAAAGATCCAGCGTCTTTACACCGCTTCATTAGCGACGGTGGCAAAATCACTCCAGCTCGTATCTCTAAGCTTAGCCTTAATCAGCAAAAGCAAGTTGCTGCTGCAGTAAAAAAATCTCGCAATTTGGCATTATTACCTTCTGGAACTGACGCTTACGACGTTTTCCACCGTGCTGAGTTGATCAGCCCCGTGCCTTTCGAAGTTTAAGCCTTAAATTGTTCATTCTTTTTTAGAGAACAACGCTAGCCTTTCGGCTGGCGTTTTTTATTGCGCTCAATCCAAGCGGCAATACTCAGAGCCAATAGCATCAATAAATAGCTCCCATTGGCGTACCGATGCAAAAAACCCGCTGGTACTCCCGCAAAACTTAACGAATTAAACTCAGCCCCCCAATTTAGGATTCTCAGTAAGAATATGGGCACAGCAAACAAAACCCAAAACTGCAGAACCCCACCAATCACAAATTGATATCTATTCAAGGACCTGATCTCATCCCACAGAAAGAGTCCAGGCCACAAAACAAACCCCGAGCCCGCGATAAGAGCTGCTATTTGACGATCCTCAATAATCCGAAACACAGCTGTAACTATCAAAACCCAAAAAAGCAGAACAAGGCTCTTCTGAAAATAGGAAAATTTTTTCATAGTTTATATCCCTCTTATTCTCAATTCGCAGAGAACAGTCTCAGAGTTTAGATTCTTTTTCGTCAAAATCAAATCCTTCGTTTTCGTAGGTCATTTACCCGGTTCCGGCTTTGCAATTCCGAATCACGTGCGGCCAATGCCGCCATAACCAAACAAGGGGGAACTTATGAACTTATTTCGATCAAACCACCAGGACACTACACTTGAACTCAATCACCAGCTTTCAGATTTTGGCCTGCATCCAGCGGATTGGGAACTCATTTACAACTCAAACAATCAAATTAAAATTCAACACAAACAAGAATCCTCGTTTTATTTTTTAGGATTAACACAGAAAGTAAACGGTAAAAATATCTGGAAAAACATTATCCTTGCTGGACTTTAATTATTGGAACAAATCACATCGCATAGAAAACAAACTGCGCTCAAAGATTTCATTCTTTTCTAAAGTTCCCGAGGGATTACTCGGTGTTTTGTAGGCCATTGGACGGCTCAACGGATCTTGCTTATCCCACTCAACACTTTCCGGCCAGGCTTGCGGATACTGTAAATAAACGGATTCACGCAATGCTAAAAGCTGCTCTTCACCAATCAGATTAACGATGCTCCTTTTTAGGAAGCAGAACGTTTTCACATCTGACTCTGTCAACCATCCGGCTCGTTCAGAAATTCCAGCTGGAGGCTCTTGCCCCCACGCCACTAAAGCCATCACCATGATGCCCTCAATAATGTTCTTTTGAAACCACGGGTTCTCCTCCGCAAACTTCACTTGGCACTGCTCTGGATAAACCTTCAACGCCTTTGTCAATTTACGAAGACCTACAAAATAATCTTCGCAGGCGCCAATACTATTACCCTCTCGACAGCGATCTTTCCAAAACTGAATTTGGGGATACTGGATTTTACCTTTAATCCGCGTAGCACTTGTGATCCCACGCATGTCTTTTAAAAAAATAGCTGTCTTCACTTCGCACTCATCTTTAAGCGGATTATACACGACAATAAAAATAAGTGCCAAAATCAAAACACCCAAAACAAGTCCAAACTTAGGAATCCGCGCAACGATTTGATTTAAATTCATTACCTAAGCCCTATCCTGGTTCAATCATTACTTGGGATGATGGAGTCAGTTCCGTCAGAATCGGCAAATGATCTGATAAACCACTCCACATTCCTTTTCGCAGAGCTATCGCAGATGTGCATTCTAAATTTCGATAATAAACTCGGTCTAAGGCCAATAAAGGCAACCACGCTGGAAAAGTGACTGCATGTTTACCATTCCTATTCAAAAAAACTTCATTCAATTGTAATCTTTCAATCAAGAGATCACTCGCATTTTCACGCCAATCATTAAAATCACCCGCAATAATCAGTGGCGCATCTGCGGGGACTGAGTTTGAAATCTTTCTGGCTAAAGTCAGTATTTGATTTTTACGGTCTTTTTCAAATAAACCAAAGTGAATGCAAAAGACATGAACCGGATGTCGACTGCCTGGCACTTCTAATTCTGCATGCAACAGTCCTCGGCTTTCCAGAACTGTCGAAATATCTTCATTCGACCACGAGATAATTGGAAACTTGCTCAAAATCGCGTTGCCGTGATGACCCTCCTGATACACGGCATTTTTACCATAAGCAAAATGGGACCAGGTCTGATCTGCCAAAAACTCAAACTGAGAATTCGTTGGCCAGTTTTTAACTGAATTCGAATGCTTCTCGTGTTCACCAATAACTTCTTGCAAAAAAACAATATCGGCTTCGACTGTTTTGATCGATTCTTTGATTTTCTGTAAAATAAACTGCCGATTGCCCGTCGAAAATCCTTTATGAATATTATACGTTAAGATTCGCAATGGTTTCATAGCCACCCCTGAAAAGAAAGAAAAAATTTTTCCAACAATCGATGCATCCACGACCGCTGCGTCCACTCTGCCAATTCAATTTTTCGAGACGACTGAATATCCATAATAAATTGATCCTGCGCCTTCTCAATATTACTTTGCAAAACCAATGTAGCATTTGTTTCTAAATTATAAAATATACTTCTGTAATCTAAATTGTAAGATCCCATACTGACCCAATTATCTATGATAAGAACCTTTGCGTGCAATAAAGTCGGTTTGTATTCATAGACCTTTATGCCAAAGGTCAATAACGCGTTGTAATAGCTCTCCATCGCAAACTTTGCTCCGATGACATCGCTAAATCCCGGCAGTAAAATCTTAACATCAACTCCCCGCCAAGCTGCTGCACACAGTTGTCGCGTTAAATGCAAATCCGGAATAAAATAGGGATTGGTAATCCATATTTTGCTTTTTGCCTGACGAATATTACGAATCAATTCACTGTGCTCTGCTTTTTTTTGACGACTTATTTTTCTCCACCGATATCCATAGTGCTCCTGCGAAAAGTTCCATGCATCTCGTGCCATCGTCAGAAAAGACTCTAAATTTCCACCTCGAATCATCACCGAGACATCTTTCCAGGCCTGGTTTCCTCGAACACTCGGCAAATGTCTTTCGCTGATATTCATGCTACTCACAAAAATAGTATTGTTATCAATGATGCAAATTTTTCGATGATTCCGTCGATTCAACTTAAAAAAACCAAGAGCAATTCTTTTCAACGTTAAAAGCTTCCACACCGTCGAAGGTCTCCGCTGCCATGGAAGAGCATGAAAAAACTTAAGCTCAACTCCCAATCCACGCCAACGCTGAGCATCCGCAAACGACCAGGCCGAGGAACCCACTCCATCCAAAAGCAACTGAACCCGCACTCCGCGTTCTTTCGCTTTTACCAGTAACTCCAAAATATCCAACCCAAGGCTATCTTGATCAAAAATATAAGATTCAATATGAATAAAATTTTTCGCCGAAGAAATGGCATCTTTCACCGCTTGAAAGTAATCATCCCCATTTGTAAATGTGATTTCTTCGTACATGTCATTACCTTACTACCCTGGCAAGAACATGCAAAAGATATCTCGACCAAAGTTAGGTAGCGCCAGACATCACTGCGCTTTTGCCATATCTAAGCAACTCGCCGCACACTTTTTACAGATTTCCGCACATGACTTCATCATCGAATCATTCAAAGCCAACGCCTCACAGCTTCCGGCGCATGCACTACAGACTTCCGCGCAGATTTCACATGTTGACGCGTGAAATTCTGAATGACGAATCATAAAGTCTGCCGATAAATTGCAAATCCTAGAGCAATCATCCAGCAGCTTAATATGTACTGGATCAGCATGGCCGCCCCCTTTATTTAAACAGTGCTCAACGACATAAGAACAAATTTGAAAACACTCAAGACAGTTTTGAATACATTCTTGCATCACGGATGAAGTCTTGTTCCAATTCTTTTCAGTCCCTGATTCATAAGTCTGCATATTCATATAGCCTCCCAGCATAAGAAATCATAAATGCAAGAATGTTGCTGATATTTTACGGACTCTATCTGATTTTAAAACCTTCTCCAGAACTAAAATTTTAAAGAATGCTCTGAGCGTTCCATTTTACCCCGGAACTGTATATTCACAATCGAAGTAAAGACATATCCTTTTTGTACTAAGTCATTCTTAAAATTCATTTCGATTGTCTCTACGCAAAAGATCAAACACACTATTACTTTACTTTTAAAAGCTCTTCTCACGATACGAAGATCGTTTTTTATTTGAAAATACAAGGGTGCTATTCTAATGACTAAAACAAAGAGATTCCAAATATATCTCAAAGGTGAGGATAGAACTAACGATGTTCGGCATTATCGTCGGATTGGCAATAAATACGAAATTACATTCAACAATGGCAAAATTTTTAATTACAATGCTCATAACGTGCGAGTCGCGGAACCTCGTGAGTGCTTCTCATATTTAAAGCGTATTGCTGATGAGATTGGCCTCAAAGTCGATGTCGAAGACGGCAGAACCATCAACCTACTCTCCATCAATTACGCTAAAATCAAAAGCATCCAACACGATAGCATATTTGGTGCATTTCTCTCTGGACGTAAACTTTCTGACAAAGTAATTAAAAATAAAACTGGGCAAGATACCGTCATTTATCCATTTGGTTTCAACATAAGCCAACAGGATGCCGTTAAAAATGCTTTAACGAACACTCTCAGTATTATACAAGGCCCTCCTGGAACAGGAAAAACACAGACTATTCTCAATATTATTGCAAACGCCATAATGAGAGGAAAGAGTGTTGCCATCGTTTCGAGTAATAATTCTGCAACAAAAAACATTTATGAAAAACTTCAGAAAAATGATCTGGAATTTATCGCAGCATATTTAGGAAATACCGCCAATAAAACTGATTTTGTTGCAGGTCAAAAACCTATTCCTAATCTAAAAGATTGGGAACTTTCTTCAAAAGAGTCTAATAAATTGATTCACGCTTTGACTCAAGAGCATAAAGCCCTACAAAAGAAGCTCGCTCAACAGCAAGAACTATCCATCTTAAAACAACAACTTTCCGAAATTGTGACGGAACAAACGCACTTCCTCTCATCCGGCGATTTGCAGACTCCAAATGAAATTCAAAAATTAAAGACTTCTCAAGAGGCCATGGAGATGTGGCTTTTATGTGAGGCAGAGAGCGTTGAACATAAAAAAAATAAATTTTTAATTTTTTTAAGACATATACTTAACTTTTTACTATTCAAGAGACAAAATATTCTTATTCAGAAAATGACTAAGACTTCGTCAGCAGAGTCTTTAATTAAATCATTTCAACAACGATTTTATGAACTAAAGAGGGCTGAACTTGATAAATCAATTTCTGAATTGACCTATCAATGGGAGTCATTCGCTTTTAATGCTAAGATCAAAGAATATACTGCGAATTCAGTAAAGGTTTTTAAATCTTATCTCGCTAACAAATATTCAGGGAAAGATCGGGAAACTTATGAAGTTAATGATCTACGTGAAAAATCAGATGCCTTCATTAAAGATTATCCAGCAATTCTGAGCACGACGTATTCACTAAAAAGCAGTCTCGCAAACGATGTGATGTACGACTATGTAATCATTGATGAATCCTCTCAAGTCGATTTATGCACGGGGGCTCTCGCATTATCCTGTGCCAAAAATGCTGTTATTGTAGGTGACTTGAAGCAACTTCCTCATGTCGTAGATTCTGAAATGGCCAAGGCAACAGATAAAATCTTTTCTGAGTTTAGCTTACCAGAGGCGTATCGCTATCGAAACCAAAGTTTACTTTCTTCCCTCATTACAATATTTCCAAATTCTCCCATGACGCTATTAAGGGAACATTATCGCTGTCATCCTAAAATAATCGAATTCTGCAACAAAAAATTCTATAACGATCAGCTCATTATATTGACCGAGCCAAAAAATAATCGTGCACCTTTAACTGTGTACAAAACCGTTGAGGGAAACCATGCACGAAATCGGATGAATCAACGTCAAATTGACACAATCAAAGAAGAAATTATTCCACAACAAGAACTAAATACGTCTGATGGCTCTATAGGAATAATTACTCCATATAGGAATCAAACGAATGCGCTTCAAAAAGCCTTTGCAGAACTAAAGATTAAGGCCGATACCGTTGACAAGTTCCAGGGACAAGAAAACTCGGTTGTTATTCTTTCGACTGTGGACAACGAGGCCACAGAATTCTCGGATAATTCCAATCGTTTAAATGTCGCTGTTTCACGTGCAATTGATCAACTCATAGTTGTTGTCAGCGATGAAGATGTAAGAAGTGACACTAATATTGGAGATCTCATTCGCTATATTCAATATAATAATTTCGCAGTCATCGAGAGCAAAATTCATTCTGTTTTTGATTACCTTTACGCCTCATATTCCGAGAGAAGACGCAAACTATTAGCCAAATCTAAAAATGTTTCTCAATACGATAGCGAAAACTTAATGCTTGCAATAATCGAAACAGTTCTGAAAAAAAATGACTTGTCCAACCTCAAGGTAGCAATTCATGTTCCACTTAGAATGATCATTCGAGACACTAGTCTGCTGACCTCTGATGAATTAAAATATGCCACCAACGTGAATACTCATGTCGATTTTCTTATCTATGACAAGGTAAGTAAAACCCCTAAGCTCATAGTCGAAGTTGATGGAACTCGATTTCATCAAGATGGCAGCAAACAATCAGTGCGAGATCTGATGAAAAACAAAATTCTACAGAAATACAATTTGCTTTTCCTACGCTTTAAAACCGATGGAAGTGGCGAAGAAGAATTATTATCTCAAGCTCTTAAACCTACAGTTTGATCGCAATCAAAAAAATCTAAATTCCATCGGCTTATTTTGCTAATTTTTTAAAAGTGGAGTTATGTTTTTTCATAATTTTTTCAGCAGAGGCTTTTAATGTTTTATTCGTAGATCGAATAGGCTCAATTATAAGACGCACAAAATATGCCGACTATAGCATCTTATAGTCTAGATAAACCGAACACTGCTCGGCTTGAGAAACAGACTCTAAAACAAACTCTGACACATTTTAAATTCATTTGAGACAGCTTTCATAAAAATATTTTTGTTCTCATAAAACGCAATCTTTAAATCTTCTTCCTGACCACCTATGAATTGAGATCTAAAAATAATTCCATACGATGTCACGACATACCCTTTTTGTGCTAAATCATTCTTAAATTTTATTTCGATTTCCTCTCTCCACCCATGCGGAAGACTAACAACCTGTTGAAGCGCAGTCCGCTTAAGCAACTCCACCCGCATCTCTTCAGAGCTCAACATGTCACCTTCAAGATTGATTCTAGCACTATTTAAATCCGGCTTTTTACTATTTACAAATTCTGTAATTTGATCCGTCGGTGATTTATCTTTGTGTGGTGAATTCAATTGTTTTGCTATTTCTTCTTTTAACGCTTGATAAACTAATTGTCTTGTTGCGCTTGGATCGTAAGTTGGCAACACACTTCGAATGTCTTTTAGATATCCCCACTGAAGTAGCCAATCGTGCAGATACGAAATATGGTATTTTTCAATTTGCTCAGCACCCCAACTTAAGCCAAAATCCTTATCCGCCAGCTCTGATCTTAACGAATCTGTTTTTAGCCCATTAAGCCATCTTAAACGATAGTCCGCTTTCATGCTTCCAACATCGCGATGTAATATTTTTTCAATTTTTAGCGTCTCCGGATCCAATACTAAAACAACATTTTGTCCATGAATCTGCGGCACTATCCCTTGAAACAGCATTAGTGGTAAATTTTGATGGATAAATGGCTTAAAGAAAAACTCGACTACAAAATGATTAAACGAAATATTTTGTTGATTTGGCTTATTTGTAAAATAGCGGCTTTTCTTCCATAGCTGAATAATCGGAGGTTCAATACCCGTACCTTTTGAAAATAACCAAAACATGGGTACAATTTTTTTCCCTTTATTTTCTTCTATAAAACTGGCATCCCTTAAAATGAAACCGTGCTCTGCAACCTGCCCCTGAGTGGCATCAATGTAAAACTTCATACCTTGATCAGCTTTGACATAAGCCCCGGCAACCTCAGGAATCAAGGCGACTTTTCTGGGATTGGATTTATTCTCTTTTATATCTTGATTTGCCGCTTCAGTTATTTGAATACTTCTGCGAACTTCCCAGCCTGGAATAATTCGACCTAAGCGGTCTTGAACCTGCGCTAAACTTAATTTTAAAAATAAAGGCTTTGTGTCAGGGCGTGCTGGATCCCAAGACAACACTGTTCTCGTCGATGCTGTAGCCACGGCATTGTAATACCCTTTGTAACCATACTTTTCAATCAGGGGCTTGTACAGATGTTCACTATCAGGATGAATAAAAAAACGAATTTGTTTTTGCTGAGATCCTTCAATAAAAAAATGCTCCGCAAGAATTTGACTACTGACGGTACTGACTTCAAGATTAAGTTCTGCAGCTGGAATTTTCAAATAGCCAACCTTAAAAGGCTTTATTCCATCAGCTCGATACTTAGCGTCCACTGTCGAATCCGATGCGATATAACTATTTGAAGTTTCAGCTTTCAAAAAATCAATATATTCAGGACGTAATCCATCCAGATCTGCCCCAAGCGCAACAGAGGCAAAAATACACAGTGCTATGAATATGCTTTCAGAAAAAATTCTCATACTCTAGTTCCAATCTAATTTCATGGCGCAATCAGTTTTTTGAATCTCTTCATAACTTAACTTTTCATCAGAATACATTTGAACACATTCTGCTAAAGCCGATTTGTAGTTAGCTTTACTTATTTGGAGATTTTCCATAAAAGACTTATTTGGATCTATAGAGGAAATAACGACTTTACCTCGATAAGCGGTTATCTGATTTAAAGATATGATTGCATAATTGCCTTTTATTCCTGATAAATTTAATATCTTAATATATAAATCAGGCGAATCAATTTCGTTTTTTCCAATTTTTTGTAATTCATCTTGAATCAATTGCAAATCCGGCTTCAATTCAAAAAGTAATATTTCCGTCTGAAGCATCTCTTTCAATTCGTTTTTATACTTTTCATCCGCAAATTGATTATTAGTTAGAAACATGTACCTTTGGAAAGTTGCATCATCCTGCCGAAGACCCGTAGCCAGATATTGCAATTTCGCGACTTTGACTATATTGCTTAATTGAAAGTAGGTCGAATTTGTTTTCAATTTGGCATAAAATGCTTTAACAAGTTTATAAAGCAAATCTTGAACCTCTAGGTCTTTAAAGTATTTCTCAAGATTCGAGTTGACTATACTCATTAAATCATTTTCCATATTGTTTTCGTAAGCCCACTTTGAACCACATGAAAATATTTTCTCTTGCTTCCATTTTAAATATAAATTTTGATCAACATGAATTATTTTCTCTAATGTCGTTGGTGCATCTGCCACATTGAACGTCGAAAAAAATAATGAAAAATCGTCATTGGCTTCATGATAAAGTGACTTAACATAAACTGCGTAATCAGCTGTATCGAAAGACTTCTCATTTGAAAAGAATGCGATTTTTGAAAAATCCAATGCATTTGATGAGATGACATTAATAGCCGTACTCCGGTCTCTACATTCAGATAATGAATTTGAAGCCATATAATTATAAAATATTGCATGGATTTGTAAATCCCGGACTAAATCAGTAACAAATTCTCGGCATTTCTCAGTACTGCTTAATCTTAAAGAAAATAAATCCATTTTATTCTCAGCAATAAGTATTTCATCCGTTCCATTTTTTTCTTTGCATTCTAGATCTTGATGCACTTTTTTAATCAAATTTTTTGCAATGGCATTTATTGAGTTGCTCAGATTTAAAATATTGATCCCTTTTTTTAATGTCAGAACATATAGCTGTGGATTCGCTCCACCAAAGGAACGACTGGCATAAGGGTCAACAGCTAAATATGTACCAGGACCAGCCACATCACCCGTGACCACAGATTTATTATAAAATCTTTCAGGCCACCCACGAATTCTACCAACCACATCCTGAACACTGTTGGGTTCAAACTGATTTTTTATTTCATAGCGGTAGGTAACCATTTCTCTATCTAATACTGAAACGCTCTTTGACAACTCTTGCTTTAGTTGCTGACGAGTATCCAACAAAGAGTCCGCATTCACAAAAATGGATAACAAAAGAATAAGGCTAGAAATTATATACTGACCAAAATACTTCATCATTGCTCCTTTGCGAACAATTACTGATAAAGCAATTTTTTAGCCAAACGAAAGCCCTTAAGTAACGATTAAAGTGATTCAAAATAGGAAAGTGACATTCCTAGCGAACAGCCTGTGAAAAGATGCTGTCTTAATATGGGACAGTCTCTGGATTCTGAGCTCTGCCTATATTCCAGAGCCATTATCATCTGTGAGATATTTATCAATATCCCTTCTAAAATTTTGCAGTGATATACTGAAGTCTCTCAAGAGAATTAGTCACAACCAGAAGACAAGCTTTCAATGCAGCTTTGACTTAAACTTTCAACTCTGTCGAGGACTTGCAATGTTTTGAGATCGTAGACATGAATAAGAAAGCATTCATTTGAGCAGTTCTCTGATTCGCCCGTATATTCCGATTTTATATTAAATGAAATATTACATTTAGCTAATCCTTTGCCTTCTTCACGAAATCTCGCTAGATCACATTGCATTTCAGGTCTTCCATTGACCATTCCTACATAGGCAGTCATCTGACCTTCATTTATAGTATCTTCATGTAGTGCATTTACTGCACTTGCTATGTTTTTTAGTAATTTTATATTCACCGTTTGAGAATTTGCAGAAAAAGTAAATAAGGTTAAACAAAATAATAATGCGTTTTTCATAAAATACTAAGTACTTCAAATAAATTTAAAATCATAGATGCCAGGATTTTTGACAGGTAAAAAGTGCAAAACGACTGAATTTGCGTTGTGCGAAGTCTATGGTGCGTATAGCCATAGGGAGTTTCACCTTGATCCAGACGGCTTACTTAATACTATTTAACAATGGCTTATATAAACTCGCCGCCAAGCGTGATCGCAGAAAAACTCTCCTTTACTGTAGATATCGATTCAATATTAGAGTCCGTCAGCCCTCTGTTCAGCAAATACCCCTCAGTCCAAAGAAGCCCGGCCTTCGGGGGCTGGGCTATCCAATCCAGTAATTATTCCTATACAGATGGATGGGCTAAGATATTCGCCCCCTATAATGGACCTAACGACAAATCCCCTGAATGGAATCCGGTTACGGATTATGAAAAATCTTTGGTTTGCACCCAAGATTACACTAAGCCTACCGAACTCTGCACTCCCCCATTGAAAAATTTAATTCATCAATTGAATTCTTTAGGATTAAACCCCCGGCGAGCAAAGATTATTAAGCTCACTGCAAAATCATCTTCAATTTGGCATCAAGATGGATCTGCGAAGTATTACCAAGTTCGTTTACACATTCCATTAATTACTAACCCACAGGCCACATTTGAAACAGATTTCGGAAAGATACACCTTCCTGCGGACGGATCCGCTTACGTTGCAAAGATTAATACGAATCATAGAGTCGTTAATGAAGGCACCGAGGATCGCTACCATTTCGTGGCCCACGTCTGGGATACACAGCACATCACCCAATATCACAAATATGATCCTGAATTGAATGCGGGTGAAGCTATACACCCCCAACCCGGCCAATGGATTTAAAATGCCCGTCATACTACAGGACTTAAATATTAAAAAAAACAAACCTTTGCTATTTGTCTTAGGAGTCACTTTCATTTTACATTTAGTTGTTCTTACTTTTCAGATTCGCAATTGGCCCCTAACAGATTATCCGATGTTTAGCAAAGCGTATGATAAATTTAGTAAGATAGAAACCATATACATATATAGCATCTACCCGGATCATGAATATAAATGGACACGACGTGAAATCGGCGAAACCAGTAGCTATGAAAGAAATCTTAATCTCTATTTTATTAATGCCGACACCACTATGGCGGATAATTTTGTGATCCAAAAAGCTTATTCAAAGTTTTCTCATAATTTACCGCAAAAAATTGAAATTCGAAAAATGATATCATACCCGTTTCGCAAACCTATAGAGTTTGAACAGGTAAAAGTAAAAGAGCTTATTCTAAATGAGTGAATCAGTCTATGAAACCATCCTGATGCATTTTAAGTTTTTATTTTTTCTCTCGATCGCCTTTTTATTTTATTATGATAGATCTTTTTTAATTGAAGCCTTGCTTAAAACACATTCAGCCGAGATATCTCAAATTTTAGTATTTGGCGCTGGACTTTGTTTTGCGATCACACCGTTTCTATATAAAAACAAAACACTGAACACTATTTTTATTATTATTTGCCTCATACTGTATTTTTTTACATACAAACTGGCGCTATTCAATACGGACCCAATTAATCCGCTTTACCGGCAATGGTCGCAGGTTTCAATATTTTGGGTGATGTTATTTTTAGCTCTGCATCGATATATCGGAGCAAAATCTGTTATTTTTTTAATTCACTTTGTATTGGTGTATAGTTTTTTTTCTGCAGGCATTTCTAAACTCAGAAATGAAGTCTCGTGGATTAACGGCTACACTTTATCTTATTATATGAGTTTCCGTGCAATGAATTTGAATCTACTCAATCAAATTGAATTTTTTAGTAATCTCACAGTCATGCGAGTATTTTCAATTCTTATTATCGCTTTTGAACTCTTAACTCCGCTCTCTTTATTCAGCAAAAAAGCATCAGTTATATTTTTTATTTCAACAGTATCGTTTTTGATAATTTCAATGGTGCTAATTGATATTTATTGGCTCAAATACTGTTGGATGATATTTTCAATTTTTCCGATTGTTTGGTATCACGATTATCGTCAATCTGAACCACGAAGAAAGTCACTCACACTCTTATCATAAAAAGGTTTTAACAATTATCGTTTAAGAGTAAAAAGCCTATTGCGGCTAACAGAAACTCCAGGTGCCCCTACCTTTGGAGGAGAACCGAACCTGAATGTTTTCGGATTTTGCGGACTAACTAAAGAATAAATGGTTCTCCATCAATGACAGGGGCAGTCAGGGAATCTGTTAGAATGTTTTTACTACAAGACGTTTTAACAAAAGGAACCCCAAATGCCCCCAAT
>MEPU01000004.1 GCA_001771815.1 Bdellovibrionales bacterium RIFCSPHIGHO2_01_FULL_40_29
GATTGGGGGCATTTGGGGTTCCTTTTGTTAAAACGTCTTGTAGTAAAAACATTCTAACAGATTCCCTGACTGCCCCTGTCATTGATGGAGAACCAAACACGTTACACAAACCGAGATTGAACCCTTGAAATGATATGAAATTTCGGCAGATTTCAAAGTTTGATGACAGAATGATGACAGGTTGATGACAGATTTTAAATCCAAAATCGGCCTATTTTCCCTCTGAAAATCCAATTTAGATAACCCTCACAGACTTCGATGATCAAGAGCCTCACCTACAGGAGGTTTTTATGTTAGGAGTAGTCCAATTTATTAGAACCCTTATTTTTGTAGCCATTGCCCTTGGTACCGCTGGTACTTTGGTTGAAGCCACTGGCATCGTCGGGCGTGAGGCTGTCAAAGCTCATCAACACGGTGGCATGAGCTTTAAGTGGCTCAACCAACAGCTTGTCGGAAATGACGGTCGCAAATGAGTAAAGTCGATTTTGAAAAGCTCCGGTATAAAATGTAAACTATGTGTCAGGACGGATAGCTTCGATTTAGGTCAAGTGAAACGAGCCTTCTTGATCGTCAAGATGCAACAAAAGGATTGGATTAGTGACCGCTTTTGAAAGCTTTGTTAAACCGAGGATAATGAGAAAACTATTTGCGATGTCTATTTTAGGTCTTGGAATAAATGTCTTTGGTGCTTCCGTAGAATTTCCTCTTCGCTATGATGAAACCTTGGTTAACCAAGGTTTTGCTTCTCCTGTCATTTCGGTACAGATCAATGGCGACCAAGGAATCTTCTTGATCGATTCCGGCGCCTCCATAACTGTAGTCTCACGTTGGTTCAGTGACAGAGCTAATATTCGGTTAGGCAAAATTGGATCCGTCGGCGGCTCTTCAGGTGGTAACGGTACTTCTGCTGCTGCTATCGTGAATATGTTCATAAAGAACTCCAAAGGTGCAAAAGAAATCTTTAAGAAAAAATCTGTAGTTATTGTCGATCTGCCAGATGTCTTTCAAAGAAATAGCATCGCAGGAATTATTTCTCCGCAGCAGCTTTTAAAGGATGGTCAGTTTGGCACTCTAAGTCTATCTGAAAGTCCTTTTTTTAGAATCAGTGGACAGCAACCTCGAAAAGAAGATCGATTTTTCCCCTTAAATACTATTTTCTCTGAAGGCCCAGGAGGACAGCAAAATGTACTTTTCACCTTGGACGCCATTGTAGATGAAGTGAAGACGTCCTTTATTGTAGATACAGGTGCTGATGGAGCAAGTATTGGAGCTGAAACAGAATCTGGCAAGAAACTGCTCGCCAAGTCCATACCAACAGATGAAAAAATTGGAGGCATCACTGGTAAGCCTGAAGTGATTCGCATAGTTCCTCAGGCGCAAGTAAAAATATTGGATCACGATATAAAAATGAAAATTCGTCTTCAACCGATTTCGAAACAGATGTCAGCAGACGGAATGTTGGGCATGCAGTTTCTTAAAAATTGTTCTCTTATTATAAGCCTAAAAACGGGTTCGATTTCCTGTCCTTAACCCTTCTGAACTGACTGTTTTTAAATACTCAACGCTCCAACCTTATGGGGCGTCTTTTTTGGTTCGGTAGCACTCGATAAAGAATTGCCTCTGTATTTTAATTTTTTTCAAGTTGCAGAAGAAAAAATGGTTCTAAAAGTCGTCCCGTTAAATCATGAAAATTTCAAAAATAAATTTTCGGGGACGGATTTTTTCAATAATAATTTACTTTGCTACTTCGACAGAGCCTTTTATTCACAGCGCTTCAAAACCAAGTGTTATTAATAACGCAAGATTGAAGGTTTTAGTTTCAAAATTTGAAATTCCTAAAGCATTTAAACACTTACTGGCGGAAATTAGTTGGAGCACTATTCTGCACTCACAGTTTTTCGAAAAAATTCCGCTTCAGAAATTTGTATTGTTGATAGTTTTAAAATCATTTCAAGAGACGTTTTTATTCACATTTCTAAAGTTTTGGTTTCGCGCTCAACTTGTTGAGCCTTACTGATTTTAAAGCTTCAAGATGTTTTGTCGTGCAGAACGCGTGCTATGTAATTTGGTAGTTTCGCTTCAAACTTTTTAGCATGCTGACAACTCTAGGCATTAGAATCTTAGATAAGCGTGGATTGTTCGGTTGAGAATTGATCCAACCTAGCATTAACATACCTCGAGCTATCCGTAGATGGACCAATACTTCATCATCATCATTATCCCAAGATTTTATTGATTTATAACCATTAAAAAATGCCGTCAGATAACGTTGCATATGCTGTTTACGCCGTTCACCTAAAGCACTCTGTAATGAAATTATTGGCATAACAAGATCATAGGCATGAAAACCAAATCCACAATCATCAAAGTCAATTGCGCTGAGTTCGCCATTTTTAAGTGACAATATATTTCCAAAGTGTAAATCACCATGAATTAAGCCCAGTCTATTTGGAAATTTTTTCTGGAACTTGAGAAGCTTGGCTAATACAAACTGCCGACCTTGCGTGATGATTTTCTGCTGCCTTGTCGTAATTCCAGTAAGACTGTCAATCGAACCAAACTTTGGATTTGAGCCCACAAGACCTTCAGCATCCAAAGAAATTCTATGTTTAATTTTTTTAGGCGATATATGAGTTTGTAAATTTGCTAATAGCTCACCAAGCTTAAACATTTTTTTCTCAGTCACGGATGTGTCGATAAAGTGTCCGTCGATCCATTCAAATAAGCAAACATGCCTAGAACCAACTTCTACAGTCACAGCAGTTTCAATAACACGATTATTTTTCGATACAACAGGCTTTGGTACATTGAAAAACTTTTTTTTTGAAAGAAACTGTAGCCATTCCAACTCCTCTTGTAGTGCTCCATTAGAGTCAAAATCGGATTGCCTGTGAATCCGTAACAAATACTTTTTGTTATTCGAAGATGTGACGCGATAAGTAGTATTATCCGTGTGGCCAATAAATTTAATTTCTACAGGGTGAATCGAATACAAATTCATTGCCTCGACTGCAAGTTTTCGTATTTTCCGAGTCTGTGAAAGATAATTATTTTTCTCAAAAGGATTCAATGTGCCATTCATTTAAATATAAATTTAGCATGACTTTTTTGTTGATCGCAAAGCTTTTTCAGCCGGAGCTGTAAATTTGAATGAGCCTTTTATTCAGATTGAAATTTTAAAAATAAAGGATCAACAGAGCTTGCGAAGTCGAGCGCCGTTGATCTTTGTAGGAAGTGTTAGTCGATCGTCCAAACAAGAACTAACAACGGAATAGGCGCTAGCGCTAGTTGAATAGCAAGCACTCCAAACATCGTGCGAACTGGAACTTTATTAAGTGCGAGAATGATGATTGAGATACACGTAATCAAAGGCGCTAAGAATGGGAAGCCAAGGAATAGATGTTGCCATGCCCAACGCCAAGGGCCGTGATTCATACCCTGGGAGTACCAGACTTCTTCAGAAGGCAAGTGGCCAGTGAACCTTGAAATAGCATAGAGGATCAATGGCGCCACAAATAAAGCAAACCCTAGGACGAAATAAAATCTTGGCCTCATCCATATTGTTCTCATATGCTAAGCGTAGCTCACTGAGCGGATTTGGTCACCAAACTAATGTATTACTTCTATTTTTTGGACTGAAATTTTCTGATTGCGAATACACCAGCCATAACAAAAATAACTAAAATTACCAATTGTATCCAATACTCAGAAGGATTTGAAAGATAGGCGGCGAGTAATTTCATAGAGCTATGGATAACAAATTTGTGTTCAATTTACCAGCTTTTATATCCGCTCTACAAAGTAATGAATCTGGGGTCCCGATTGGCCTGACACTTAAGAGCCTTTTGAAGCCGCAATAGATTTGATCTGACGGCGCATATACTGAACCCTGTTAAGAAATACTAAAAGGCTCAGGCTTACTGGCTGAGGCCGTAGTTTCGCGCAGAAGGTTGGGCTCTAATCGACATATAGGCGTCGCATAGGATTCCTTTTTAGATCAGACCGTGACATTGCGGGATAATCTATTTAATTTTTAATGTATGAAAACTTCGCTCACGATACCGTTACCGCCAGAATATACCTGGGAGCCAAACGTTCAATCGAACGATGAAACATCCATTTTAATGGCTAAGGTCTGGCCGCGATTTTTGATAGAAAAGAGCGACATAGAAGAACCCCCGGAACCGACGAGCCTATCGGACGAAGAACTTTCAAGGCGCTTTCTCATGTGGGGTATTCGAAGAAAATCTGATTCTAAACTCGTTTCTTTTGCTAGCGCCGTCCTCATTTCAGTAGATCCCCAAGCCTCTTCGTACTCGAATGACGGATGGAGATATGCTTTAAATGCTTATTATCGAGATGGACAGGCCAATTGCCTCTGCTTATTATCAGCAAATGTTAATCCAGAGTTTCGAAGTCTTAAATTTTCTTATGCCTTAATTCAGGCCGCCAAAGAAATTGCGACATCACTGAAACTAACTTGCGTTCTTGCACCTGTTAGACCCACTCAAAAATCTCAATTTCCGTCTATGCCAATTGCTGAGTATTTAGAAAAGAAATCAGTTAACGGAGAAATTTATGATCCATGGCTAAGAACCCACGAAAAGTTAGGTGGAGAAATCTTAAATATTTGCTCTGAGTCTGTTTTAGTGAAAGCGAGTCTCAATAAATGGCAAGAGTGGTTAGGAGTAACTGTTCTATCTTCATCCTTTGTACCTGAAATGGGATTAGTGCCCGTGTTGGTCGATCAAAAGAAAAATGTGGGCATCTATTCGGAACCCAATATTTGGGTTCGATATAAAATCGACTCTGAACAATAACTGGAATGCGCCCCGTTGATCAGACATTGTAGCCCCAAAGGGTTTGAACAGGTCGGTCGGCGGGTTTAAGATTCAATACTTCTTTTTCGAACTCGGCCGGGGTTTTGTAACCTAGGCTCGAGTGAAGTCTTTTTGTGTTGTAAACGCTTTCAATAAAATTTGGCAAGTTATGGTTCTACGGTTCTATCTAACCATGGATATATTTCATATGCGTACTCTGCAGAGTACGCATATTGCTTATCATCATTGTGTTCATATACTTTTATGTATAAAAGAATTCTACAAAACAAAAAACGAAAGGAATTTCCATGAGAAACATTCTTGCTCTTTGTCTAACAATTTTTAGTATAAACGCGAATGCAAAAATACATATGTTCTGGTGTAGTTTAACAAATGAAAATCCAAATAAACAAGTATACTTCGAAATTAATGATCTAGATGTTGACTCTGGTATAGGTATCTTAAAAATTTCAAAAAAGCCTATGGATACAGATTCTTGGAACGTTTTTGAAACAGCACAAGTTCGAGCTAAAATTCTTTGGACTGTAGCAAATCAAATGAGCGTAATATCTGGAATTGAAATCAACATGGGAAAAAAAGGAAACATCGCAGTTTCTGTCGTTCAAGACTTCGATCAGTATAACAATGCTGCTGG
This sequence comes from Bdellovibrionales bacterium RIFCSPHIGHO2_01_FULL_40_29, assembly GCA_001771815.1. Lineage (GTDB taxonomy): Bacteria > Bdellovibrionota > Bdellovibrionia > Bdellovibrionales > Bdellovibrionaceae > Pseudobdellovibrio. The sequence continues at coordinate 5,476 of MEPU01000004.1, forward strand.
TGTTGTTAAAGCAGATTTATTTAGATATCATCAATATAAATTATTCGACAATTGCACTTATTTTTTATCTACAGGACCAAAGCCAGCTTTGACTGGAAGTAATTAAGATATGACATATAAATTTGAATTAGATTCTGTCGAACGGCTTGTAGCTGCAACAAATTACAGATGTTTTATCAAAACACTTATTGAGGAAAAATCAAAACAAAAACGTTTTGGATATGCAGATATAGCTAGAATCGGCGGATTTTCAGCGCGAAGCTTCCCTAGAGATGTTACAACAGGATCAAAAAGAATTTCACTACAATCATTACCAAAAATGATTCGTGGTTTAGGGTTAAAATCCGATTTGGCTGAATACTTCAGGATTTTAGTCGAAATAGAAGAACATAATTGTAGAAATAAAATATTAGATGAATCGAAACTCATTCAAATAAAATCAAACTTAACGAAACGCATTTTACGAAAACGAAAGTATTATGTTGGTGATTCCGATAAAGCATTTACTATTTCCAGTATCCCTATCGTCTATGCAGCACTTGGCTCATCTGAAACTGGCGCGAACATTAAAGAAATCTGTGGTAAAACCAGATTAGAGCAGGCTGATGTTGTTAACACTTTAGATATGATGGTTCAAAAAGGCTTAATTCAAAACAAAGGAAAATACTTTATAGCAATTGAAAATCATGCAAGCTTTGATGGACTAAAAAGTGAAATTTTTAAAAAACATTTTATTAAAACAGCACAAGACTCTATTACAATGGCTAATAAAAATTTAAGTTCATCAGAAAAATTATTTCTTTCGTCAGCATTTTCTGTTCGTGAAAAAGATTTAATTTCATTAAAAGAAGATTTAAGGTCATTGCTACTAAGATATATTGACACATCAGAAAACTGCAACGGAGATAGAGTTATCAACCTTGTCGCAAGTTTATTTTAAAAAGGAGTCTTATGAAAGTATTATGTTTTTTATGTTTGTTTTTACCACCTATTCTAGTGTTATCTAGTACACAAAAAGATGAATTTCGTAATGTTGTCAGAAATAATTTAAAAGAATTTCGCACCTGCATACAAAACACAAAATCGGCGGAAAGTTATAAAGTAGTTATTGATTTTACTATAGATGATAACGGAGCGGTTTTGTCAGCTAATATTGATCAAATAAAATCTAAAATAAATAATGAAGAATTGTATCAATGTATGATAGACAAATTGAAATCATGGAAATTTCCAAAAGCACCAAAGGGTAAAACAATTTCAGTTAAATACCCTTTTTATATTAATAATAACTTTAACCTTCGCTCTTCAATGGAGAATTAAATGAAAAGTATTATATTATTTATTACCTTACAAGTGTTGTCAGTTTCTTCTATTTGCGAAGCAAACTTACAAAATATTTGGCAATGCAATAGTGTGACAATAGATAACGTAAGGAAGATTCAGGCTACTGTTAACTTAGGTTTAGAAGCTGAAATATTGATTTTGAGAGCAGATAATAATAAAGAAATAGAAAGAATTTCTTTGCCATTTGAATCTGAAAATTATTATGCAAAAGATGATGGTGACTGTGCTGACCAAAGTCATGGCGGCAGATCAACTATATTCTATTTCAATGGTGAGAATTCAAAGTACATAACTTTTTGGTGCGACGATGATGGTGGCGGCGGCAGAAATGAATATTTAATGGAGTGCAAGCAGTAGTTCTATTGAATTATTAGTAAAACCAGATGTTATAAAATAAGTTCTTGGTTAATATAAATTTCCTTCGACTATGATTATCTTACTTCTAAAATTGTTTTAGTTTGGTCAACAGTCCAAACTTCATCATTGGATTTTGCAGTTGCTTTAAATTCTGTTTGATTTGCATAATCAATAAATAATTCTAAACCTTTACATGTTTCAGCTTGATTAATATTCAGATCCGACAACATTGTTGTATATGCGCCAATTTCAATATGATAAGAAACTTGACCAGAGTAAATAGTTGCTAGGCACGACTTCAAATCTTTACTTATTGAGAAACCTCTTTCAACAGTGATTTGATCAGTCGACTTCATTGAGTGATATAGCTCCATAGACTTTTTAATACTATCTATAGGTTTCCCATTTTTTGTTATAATTTTGTCACCAGACTTTAGCCCTTTACTGTTTGGATCTTTGATTTTTACTTGCTGAAATTCTTTTCCTTTCTGTTTTTGACCAAGTTCACCATCACATTTTATTTCCGAAATAGTGCCGTCAGCACTACGAACTGGGTTACATCGACTTTTTGTTAGCGTTTTTGAAAGATCCTGAGTTTCTTCAGAAAAAGATTGAACACTTAAAAGTAATGAAGTGAGTAAGATTAAATATTTCATTTGTCCTCCTTGACTATTAAATTAAATAACAAAAGTTGTCTGTATTCAATAAAATGATAATATGTAAAAAATTCGAGACCTTAAGTGTCAATTAATTGAATCAATAGCGAGTAATATAAACCAAATATTTTGTGATTAAGTGAAGATAACAATCTATCCTTATCAGTTTATAAATGATTAAAATCCATTAATTTTACTTTTTGAAACAAAGTCTTCGGCTAAAACTTTTGTACAGAGATTAGAACTCTCAATTAATTCCTCAACAACAGATATGTTTTAAAAATTATTGTGTCTTGGGCCTAGTATTTTTGAAACTTTCCCGAATCTTAATCTTCGTCATCAAAGGTAATCATGCTTTGGGTAGGATATCGATCACTGTTTGATTGCTTATTGTGATCAATATCTATGAAGCTGATATCAAAATCATTATTCGGCCTTACACCAACTTTGTAAAAAACACGAAATTGTCCATCGCGAATTGGAAAGGATTTCTCTCCTACAGTGTCATTCGGTCCTGGATTTTGATACATCTGCTCAAGTGTATCTGCTAGACGATCAATTGCTTTTGCAAATCTATCAACTGCCTCAATGGCGCGATCATAGTCCTGTTCAATTTTCAAAATGGAATCATAAAGATGCTGTTCAATTCGTTCACGCGCTTCATTAAAAGGTGTTGAGTAGTGAAAATGTACAGCCATTATTTTCGTTTAAACCGCTCGGTTCTATCCTCGCCGCGAACAAAGGCCTTGGTTTTGCCATCGATGATTTCACTCATACCAATCAATCGCCGCTGGAGAGATGCAATCTCATTTCTAAAATCATCATAGATTTGTTCCGACATAAGAATAAAGCTTTGTCCATCGCGGCGATTAATTCTGACTGGCTCCGCGACAGCGGCATCCATATAATCCTTGAGTTCGGATCTAAATTTTTTAGCATTAGCGCTTAGCATAGGAAGCCTCCACCTGTTAAGAGTACGCTTAACAGTACGCTTTGTCAATATGCGAAAAAACAGCCTAGTTTCAGCATGTTATAATGACCGTTTCGCGCTATCGAGTTAACGGATTCAAAACTTAGCAACAGCACAGATCTTATCAGCATTTACTTGGACTAACTTTTCTGTGACACTCCAAAAATGGAAATTATAAAACCAAAAGCACTAAAAAAAGGTTCAACTCTTGGAATCTTCACCCCCTCTTCGCCAGCATATAAATGGAATGAGGGACTTTTCGCTAACGGATTAGAAACACTTAAGCGACTTGGTTTTAATATAAAACTTGGACAACTTACTGCCTCACGAGGTTTTGAGGGTTATCGCTCTGGTTCACCCAAAGAACGTGCAGAAGAGTTTATGGGGTTGATTGAAGATCCTGAAGTCGATGGACTTATCTCTACAATAGGCGGAATGAATTCTTCAAGTACGATTCCTTATTTGAATTTTCAAAAAATTCGTCACGAACGAAAACTGATCTGTGGATTTAGCGATGTCACCTCTCTTCACATGGCTATATTAAAATATTCGGGTCTTAAAACTATATATGGACCAAGCGTTATGTGTTGGTTTGGTGAATGGCCCAATGGAATTGCTGAAAGTTCAAATTGGTTTCTTGATGCCGTCGTCCACCATCAAAATGGAAAAAGAGCTGTATTAGCACCTGAAAAATGGAGTAATCATAAAAGACGATGGGACAACAGTGATTGGAAATCCTTACCCAGAGAGTGGCAAAAGAACGAAGGCTGGCGTGTATTAAGTGCTGGCGTTGCAAAAGCACCGATCCTAGCCTTGAATCTAAATACACTTATGAGTGCAGCGGGAACGTCTTATTGGCCTGACTTTGCTGGTAAAATTCTTCTCTTGGAGGACATGGAGGCGTTACTTAGTCGAACAGAACGCAGTTTACAACAACTCAATTTCATTGGCGTCTTTGATCAGATTGCAGGACTTATCATCGGCAAACCCGAGAGCTACAATCAAGAGGCCGCACCATTCGACTACGATGATTTATTTCGCGAAATCATTGGTGTAAGATCCTACCCCATTATTTCTAATTTTGATTGCAGTCATTGCGTGCCAATGATCTCGATACCTCAGCTTTCACTAGTTGAACTCAATGCTAAAGATACTTTCAAAGTTTCATTGCAATTTTTGGAAGGTGGCATTGAATAAGGGTAGCTCTGTACCCTATTCGTCACTTCGATCGATTAAGTATTCAAATCACGCGATGAACAAGAAGTCGCAGGCTACGCAGAACTGATGAAGATGATCTTTGCTTCCTACAAAGAAATTCCGTTTACCGAAAATCATATTAAGCAACTCCATAGCGCACTCCTCAAATACAGCACCAAAGACGATCGCCACCGTGGAGACTATAAAAAGTTCGCCAATAGCGTAGAGGCATTCGGGACAGACCGACCTCCATTGGCGAAGTCGTGGCCACCACTGGCGCTAACCGTATACTGTCAAGCTCCATTTCCGAAACTTGGTAAATGATGGCCTTCTTGAAAAAGAAGGCGTTGGGCGCAGCACAAGATACCAGATGCGATCCTAACCTGGAATACACCTCTAATCAGAACAGACTTCCTTTACCCAGGAAATAATTTTTCCTGATTTTTTTTTGGCTTCAAATCGGCTGCGCAACCACCAAACACAAACTTTGCGATCTCGGATAGGAAGCGTGTACGGAATTTCGATCAGTCTTTGATCTGAAATGTATCGTTCAACTAAAAGTCTTGGGGCTACGCTCCATCCAAAGCCTTCGCAAACGGCAGAGCGTATGCCGATTAAATTGTCGATGGCCAGACCTGAATCAACGAGAGGATTCTCCAAATTTGGAAAGAAAATATCCTGATTCATCTCGTTGTGACGAACAAATGGCCTTGTCAGAAGAAACTCAAACTCTTTTTCACTTTTAGTGCGAATATCTTTTTTCCACGATGGTGGCGCGATCAGGGTCCATTTCTCTTCAGCGACCTGTTTGTGCTCAATCTCTGGATTTTCCGGTGGGTGGCAAACAATTGCAAAATCAACACTTCCGTCAATCAGCGCTAGCTCAAATCCTTTGTTCGGAGTCGATACAGCTAGAGATGAATCATTGCCTAAAGTGGTTTTTAATTTCATCAAATGAGGCATGAGAACCTCTTCAGAAAACCACATTGTCGTTGCCAAGCGAAGACTGCTTTTAGCTAAAAGAATTTTTTTTTGACTTTGAATGCTGGTCTCCGTCCAAGCAACCAGATCTAATCCCTGGGATGTCACCTGCCAACGGTTATTGACTTTTTGCAAAAATCCAAAGTGCGTTGAAATATATTGAACTCGACGTGCTAGCCCCGCAGGATCGCAACTCAAAAGAGTTGCTGCCTCTCGTAAAGTTTTCGAATCATGAAAAGCTTTTAAAATTAAACAATCGTCCGAAGAAACAGTGAATTTTTCCATGTTGTGATTGTATATACTTCCCGTTGACTAATGTCCACAATAAATAGGGCTGGTGTTGTTTGTTGTCCATATCGAATTGTTTTATATCAACATCCAAAGCTATTCAGCGTGTGTTACGTTGGCGTGAAGTTTTCGACAGTAACAATTTACAAAGGAATAAAAATGAGTTCACGCCAATACATAATTGCCATTTTAATGTTAGCTTTTACTCTGGGCATGATGAACATAGCTTGGTCGGCACCTTCTTGTGGGGGACATCTTTGCACTCCCGAAGAATTGGATGGTTTCGAGTCATGGGATGACTTTAATGTCATGACTATCAACTGCAGCGAAGGCCCTAGATCTCTAACTATTATCGAAAAAAATGGATACTATACACTTATTTTCAAACCGCAATCATCAAGCAAGCACATCGCTGAAGTTAAATTAAAAGGTGATTCTTTACCTGATAGCGATTACCTGCACCGTTTAGTTTGCGAGTAAGCTGACGGGAATGCCATCAGAAGATTAAACTTTGGCACATTTCTTCAATATCTCTTAAAAGCATGAGAATGATTTCACCTGCAGCTAACAAACCAAGTTTGATTGGCCAACGCCTGTCCACATTTTTGACAGCTGTCTTACTTTTTTGTTTTTTAGCCCCATTCGCTCAGGCGGCTCCCAAGATTTCTGACAATTATGATGTCATACAAGGTGGTTTAACCAACATCAAAGATGGTGCTTTTGTAGAAGGATCTTTAAAAATGGGCGGAATACAGCCTGACTATTTCATTGATTTAACCCAAGAGCCTTTAAAATCAGTCATGAAATCTGCAGAAAAAATCGGCCATTCAAAAAAATTATTTTGGGATAAGGTCGGGCTGATTGTTGAGTTGGTTCGATCCGATGTTTTTAAATATAATAACTATCATAATCCTTATTATCGCAGGCTCCTCAAAAAATATCGGGAAACCAACGCAGATATACCACTGCATGAGTATGGCGTTTGTGCCGCTGGAGTCTGCAGAGAGCATGCACTCGTTCTTCATTTTGCATTAAAGGCTGCTGGAATTGAAAATCTTCATGGCTATGCAAGTATCTATCGTGCCAGTAAATGGCTTAATTTCGAAGTCTATGAAGATCATGCGTTTACCGTCGTTGAGCATAAAGGTACAAAGTGGGTTGTCGATGCGTACTACTGGGGCTTCAACGGTTTTCGCCTCATTGATCTCATGAGTCCTTATGGCATTACAGAGGCCACCCCGCATGCACCCATCGCCGATCCCGCACCGGGAACTCGCCGCATACTACAAATCAATAACTTTCCAATAATCTACAATCCAAAAAATATTTCGTCAAAATGCTCAGCGATATTTTGAATAAAATATTATGCATTTGTCCGCTTCTACAAAACGATCGTCTTATTTCCAACATGTCTTGGCCGGCAACAATCACCATTTCTTTCTCTCGAGAAACAATCACTGGTTAAAACTTCAATGCAATTGGCGAGCGAACCTTGACAATGACAATTGCGAGGAAATAAATCGCTGAAATGACTTGGTGATTATACATCCCAACTAAGTTAAGTTTGACAGCGCAACTGATTAGGCTAAACATATTCAAAATAGATGGAGGAACTATGACCAAACTTATTTTAGTAGCATTTGCTTTCGCGGGATCAACCGCTATCGCTAGCACGCCTGGGTACGATCTTAAAATAGAATTGTCTATGAATGGCAAGCGCATTTCATCTCCACATGTGATTGCAAAAGCTGGAGAAACTGCAACTTTCACAGAAAAAACTAATACCGAAGAAAGGTTCATTGAAGTTATTGCCACCGAAGGTGAAATTCAGGGCAACAAAGGTATTATGATGAATTTCGTGGTCGGCATGATCGGCAAGGATGGTCAGCGCACTATCGTTTCTCAACCACAAATTCTTGCACGTGAAAATGAGAAGGCTGAAATTACTGTAGGCCAAGATAGTGATAAGGAAACATTGTCACTTTCTGTCGTAGCAACACGCAAAGTATTATAAATTTATTATAGGAGACTTCATGAAGGTTTTAATGCATTTTTTTGGCATAGTACTCGTGACATCATTTTTTTTTAACGGCTTAGCTATAGCACAATCTGATCTTCAGATTGTCGAAAATAAAAAAGTTTGCATGGTAACTAATATGGTCTTCCCAAGAGATCAAATCCTGGTAAAGCACGAAGGCAAAACGTATTATGGGTGTTGCGAAAATTGCAAAAAAACTCTTTCCGAAGACGCCAATTCGCGAGTTGCTATTGATCCCATATCTAAAAAGACAATAGATAAGGCGACAGCAGTAATTGCAGCACGGGCTGATGGAAGCGTTATCTATTTTGAAAATCGAATAACTTTTGATAAGTATAAAAAGCTAGGACTTAATTTCTAAGTGTAGCACTGATTGTTTCGATCGGGATAAAATTCAAGTGATCAGCTTACTCAAACCCAAAACAATTTTATTCACCTCAGCAACATCTAACTGCCCCAAACATTTAGAAAGTCTTTGTGAATCTAAAATTCGAATTTGGCTGATTTTTACCCAAGAGCGTTTAGGCAATTTTAAGGATTTTATTTCGTGAGTTAATGGGTACGACACTTTAGGCTCTTTGGATGTTAAAGCCATTGCGATAACGGTCCCTGACGGAGTGTTATAAAACTCCTGGCTGATGATAAGGACTGGCCTAATACCCGCCTGCTCGCGGCCTTTCGTGGGCTCTAGATCACAAAAATAAACTTGCCCTCTTAGTATTGCGGCCATGAATCAGTACTTTCTGAAAATTCGTTAGCCATGGCGCGCTCTTCTTTTGGATTCAGTTTTAAACACTCGCGTTTAATAGCTTCGGTTTCTAGTTTTACGAGATACTCAGATAACGCTTCTTTTAAAGCGTTTGAGCGATTTTTTACGATCCCACTTTTTACAGCTTTATCTAATTTTTTTACAAGAATCTCGTCTATCGAAACTGCAAATTTCTTAGCGGCCATTTAACACCTCAGCCATAATTATGCCACCAAAAGTATGACTTTGTCAACATACTATTAGTAACACAAAACAACGCCAAAGGCATTCAGCGCATCCATGGAAGCCTCAGAGCACAAGACCTTACTAGTTACCAAGTTTCTTAGTTTAAAAATTGAAACTTTTTATGATTTTGTTTTTACTGAAAGCGCCGCAATGATTGTTTCGATCGGGATAAAATTCAGTGAAGGGTTTTTATAACGGTATCCTTCGCCTTTCCACGTTTTCAGTAGATGAATTATGCCGATGACTTTGTCCTCTTGAATTATAGGACCGCCTGAATTTCCACTTATAGAATCAATATCCCCTAAATATTCGTCACCCGACTTCCATACTTTTCCAGTGCTCACTTGTTGCTGGACTCGGCCCCACAATTCCCGCCACATCCACACCCAATTACTTGTTTGAGGCCAAATTCTTCTTTGGACGATTGGATACCCAATCAATGTTGCCGAACCTTCTGAAAAAGATCCTTGTTTTAAGCCCGTGCAAACGCATTTTTCCAAAAGTCCTTCAGGTATTTTTAAAACAGCAACATCAAGATCATTGTCTTGCCAAATAACTTGCGGAGTAAATTCGATTTGATAAGCACTTTCTTCCATTTTATTTAGACGAAAAAATGGACCGACCTCGTGCCCCCATTGTAAATTTAAAGAATCAGGGCTAAGTTCTAAAACATGCTTTTGGGTTATTAATATTTTTCCATGCACAGAATGGTCAAAAATAAAAGCAGTGCCACCACTTCTTGAAGCTTTAAGCATAACCACATTTCGATTAGAACTAGGCTGAAAGCCCTCGATGGCTTGAGCTAAATAGCTCGTAAAAAATAACACTGCAAAAAGTTTGAATTTCATATCTGTTAGTTAAACGAATTTTTTTAATAAGTCGAGAAATTCATTCACCCCTAAAATTACCCATAAATAGTGTGGAACCCTTCAACCCCGACAACAAAAGCAAAGCGATAGACCTCCATACAAAAAAATAGTACCAAAATACTTTAAAAAATCTTGCCTTGTTCTATTTAGTTCGTAAGCTATCAGAATGACTTTTTGCCACAAAACTGCCTTACTTTTTATCGTCCTCAGCATCCCGCTTCAATCCCAATCCCTTGAGGTTTTGGGTGGCAAAGAAGTCAAACAGCAGACCGTCTCTCAAAGCGCACCTTCAACCTCTTCGTCTGGATATTCCGGAAAAAGGCATTCCTTTTTTGGCGGACTTAATGCGTACACAAGATCTATTAATAAAACAACCAGCTCTACCAGCGGTAAAAAAGATGTGATTGCTCCGCTGCAATTTCCAGTGATGATTGGCTATTCTTATGCGCTCAATTCAGAGTCAAAAATATCGACTCAATTGGACTACACTCTTTTTCCAAAAAAAGGGGTTGATGGCGGAGTTTCAGAATCTCACATCATTTTTCGACTTCCTTACTCTAGAAAAATAGCGAAAACCAACTGGGACTGGCGGGCCGGGTTGGCCTTTCATCAAACACGTTTAGTTGGCGGCGGTGGTCCGATTATTTTAAACAATGGGACTGGCACAGCGCCATTCGGTACGGCTGACGGAACAGTACTATCAAATGTATTTGCTACGGAGCTTGGAATTAACTATCGCTTCGACAAACGCATGTCGACCCAAGTCAGCTTTATCATTGAAGCTCCGCTTCAAACTCGACGACGCACAATCTCACTCTTATCCGGAGTGGTTTATGATTTTGGAGACAACTAATGAAGTCTTTTCTGTTTTCAATCCTTGTTATCTTAAATACGAATGCTTTCGCATTTTCTTTGATCGAAGATTCCTGGCCGATGAAGGGCTGGGATACTGGAACACTGAAATTACATCTCAATCCAGCCAATTGCCGAGCTGATGTGGCTGAAATTATTCAATCCAGCATGGATCTTTGGAACTCTGTCTCTTCAAGCAAACTGTATCTTGAACAAGGTGCGCAAACCACATCCACAATTGCACAAGCAATAACGAGAAGTGCTCCAGAGCCGATCGTAATCGCGTGCGACCCCGCATTTGGAACGACCTTCCCCAGCATGAGCCCGGACGACATTATTGGCGTTGGATATGCATTTTTAAATTCAGAATCACGAGTCGCCAAAGGCACGGTTGTCTTGAACGCTGAAAGTGGCAGTTTAGCCAACTTCAACACGATAGATATTTCCATCGCCAGAGTTGCGATGGCTCACGAGATTGGACATGCTCTCGGATTTGGACATTCATCAGATTCTGCCGCATTGATGCATTATAGCTTTGGCTATAAAGAAGATTTTTCCCTTTCAGAAGATGATGTGAATGGAATCAATTTTTTATATGCCCGCGATGAACTCGCCGGCGATGAATTTATGGGTGGCTGTGGTTTGATTAAAACAACAAAACCACCTCATCAAAATACCTTACTGGCTATAGCACTGATGGTTTTAATTGGATTGGCGCAGTGGTATTCTTTGCGCCATCGAAATTTTAAATTCTAATAAACTTTATCTGATTTCGGTTGAGCGGACTTCTCTCCCGAGCTGGCTCTGTTGAGCGGTTTAGGAACTAATTTTTTTGGTAATTCAATACGGAAGGCGCAACCGCGTCCTGGTAAATTATTAATTGTGATTTCACCTTGCAGCAAAAGAACGGCGCGCTGAACGATGGTCAACCCAAGACCTAAACCTGATTGATCAAATCCACCCAAAGCAAATGGTTTAAAAAGATTTTTTAAAATTTCGGGTTGTATTCCACCGCATTCATCTTCTATTTCGATCATCACATTATCCCCAGAATATCCGGCTCGAATCGAAATGCGACCACCTATTTTGGAGTACTTCAATGCATTTTGAATAAGGTTTGCCATTGTCGACAGAACCAACTGTCGGTCAGTATCTAATTCGATCAATGCTTTAATATCATTACTAAGAATTTGATTCTTACTCTTGGCCTCGCTGTGCGCTGTCACAACAATTTGATCCACAAGCACATTCAGACTGAATCTTTCGATGTACACTTCGGGATCAGCTCTTAATCGGATTTCTGATAATGAACGATCGATGAGATCTCGCATCCTGAGCAGATTTTCGCCTAGCACCCCTGAGGTGCTGCCACTGGTTCCCACTAATCCCTGTTTCATCATATCGTGGGCGACCGTAGCGCTAGATAGCGCATTTCTTAATTCGTGGACTAAGAATCCTAAATGTTGCACTTCGCGCTCTTCGCTGGCTTGCACGCTATGAAATTGAAATTCAGATACCGCTGATGCAATAGCAATGTCGAGACACATATTCAGTTCATTGAATTCCTGAGTCGAAATAGCCTCTTGCCGCCTTTGCGCTAACTCTGTGACAGCCTGGCACATGGCACCGTAACCGTGCACAACATGAGATAACGTGTAATTTAACCTCAATAGTTCCTTACCGTGTCCAGCTGCACCCCGTACAATTTTGGCCTCGTTGGCGCCGCCATGAGTGCTCTTAAGATAGATGATAAGATTTTCATAGAAAATAGGAAGTCCTTTTCGCAATTCTACGGATGATGGCAACGTTCCTGCTAGCTTTAACGTTTTATCTTCGGCCAATGCTAAAATTTCGACTCGGTTATTTTCAAGAAATTCAAATAACATTTATTCTCCTCAATCTTTATACTCTTACTGCACTCAAAGAGCCAATGTGGTATGACTTCTAAATTGTGAAAAACAATTCAGACAAACTTATATTAATTGTTGATGATTCTAAAGATAACCAAGAGCTTCTTAAAATAATTTTGCTTTCAAAGGGCTTCAAAGTGCACTGTGCATCAAACGGTCAAGAAGCGCTAGCATTGTTATTGGAATTATCGACTTTGCCTGATCTTATCCTTCTAGACGCTCAAATGCCCGTCATGAATGGCTATGAATTTCGAGTTCAGCAAAGTCAGCTCGAAAAAATCAAAGACATCCCAGTGCTTGTAATGACTGGCGATTCAGACAAGAGCATGAGTCATGATATGAATGCGCCGTGTGGTGTTTTGGTCAAACCGCTTCGCGTGAACACAATCCTTGAAACTATTTCAATGTGTATTTAAAGCCATGAGTCTTTCTTACTTTTGATACTCTTTCATGATCTGGACAAATCGTTCATTTAAAGTTTTTTGAAGCACTAAAAACTGCGGATCTGTTGATAAAAACTGAATGGAATTCAAAATTTCAGTTTTCTTAATGGACAAATAGTGAAGCAGATCTTCACGTTCAGATGAATTTAATCGATGAAATAATTTGATTTCAATCGGAAAACTGGTGTCTGACTTTCCATACATGGCCAGCGAACTGAAATTAAAATCTTGAATCATCGGAAGCCATTCTCCGCTTAATGTTTGAAATATTCTTGCATTCCAGAGTTCTGCTTTGTTGTCGCTGTTTTCAAAACGATAATCATCCGGATGGGCTTTTAAAAACCAATCCATGTTTCCAATTAAATTTTGAACAAACTCAATTTTAGCCAATTCAATAGAGTTTAAAATATTCTTATGAGCTTCAGCATTTTCATAGATATATTGATCACGCGTTGTCTTCCCCGCCTGGATATCAATTTCCTTGAGAGCATCATTCGTAGCCATGATATCAGTTACATTTTTTCTTTTTTTGAATTCGGATTTATCTTCAAGAAAAAAGGCTTGATACTTCTTATGTGGCGCAAGCTCTGGATTTTGAAGAGATGTTGAATCTAAATATTCCACAGCAATAGGTAACGCCTGAAATGACTGCATTTCTAAAATTTGAAGAATCCGATAGGCACTGACTTCGCGGTGGGCAAAATACATAGATTTGACCAAATTATTATTGGGAAGATCTTTGATTTCGCCACAATGAGTGTGCAAATCGACTTTTTTCATTCCTTGAAAAATAGTACCGTCTATCTTTTTAAATTTAAATTCTAGTTTAGGTAACGGACAGGAAAGACTTGAAAACCCTTTAAAGGAAATTGTGGCAGGGATTTGAACTAAAGTCCCTTCATTGGTTTTGTATTGTATGGCCCCTTCGAATTTTTGTTTTTTAAGGTCCAAGAATAAGTACTTGGATTTAGCCTCTTTTATTTGTGAAAAGGGGGCTATTATTTGAAAATCAGTAATTTGATTTTGATCAAAAACAGTTGCTAAAGCTGTAGACTGACAGACGACTGTCAAAAAAATGAACACCAAAGCTCTGGTATACTTGAATAGGATGATCATAGCATCTCCTCATAATTAAGAGAATCAAGATCAGAGCCAAGGTGTTTATTTGTTATCTTAGTAATTACAAAACAACTCTTGAGCATTCTCATCATACTGGAGATTCGAGTTATACATATCGACCAATCGAGACACTTCCGAAGTGTAGCAATCGTTATCTCCCCGACACTCTCGAGAAGCCATGCTGCGATACTCTTTACAAAGCAATGGATTTGAATCGTAAAAATCTTCTGACTGATACGCTTGTGACGCGGATCCAGCAGCTAAAACAAATACTAACGAAATAAGTGCTTTTTTCATAAATCTCCCTTTGGTTTATAAGAAAAGCACACTATCACAAAATATCTCTGATTCCGATACTCTCTTTTTTAACAGGTATAATTTATAGTGCTTTTATTTTTTAACGATTCGGGTCTCGATCTTTCCATCTGGGTACTGCGCAAATCTTCTTATTTCTGAACCATGGACCATATCATCTCGGTCCCAGTTCCAACCCCCAAATTGAGTTTTTTGATAATCCTGGAAAGTTCTAAAAATTTCTTCTTTCGTGTTCATCACAAATGGACCGTGCTGGACGACAGGCTCACCAATAGGGCGTGATTCCAGCACCAAGACTTCGACATCATCGTGACGTGCTTGAATCACTGTTTCTGTACTGGAATCAATGACAAATCCTGTTTTAGAAAGGACCTCTTCAGAATTAACCAAAATACTTTTTCCCATAAAAAAATAACAGACCCTGACCGATTGAAATAAACTTGGCGGTATCTTCATCTGAGAATTTTTCTTTATTTTAATAAGAAAAACATGAGTCCCAGATTCTTTTTCTGACGCCCAACTTTCAGGAGGAGGGTTTAAACTTTGAACTCCGGCGTACTGACCAGCAATAACAGTCACTTCAAACCCTTGATCTGGTGAAATATATTTGGGAATGTCCTCATTCCAGAACATGGTAAAATGTGGTTTTGCCATTTTTGATTTCTTGGGTAAATTCAGCCATATCTGAAATAATTCGACGGGATTGGATTTATCCGTATTCAACAGGGGAAACATTTCTGAATGCTGCACGCCTTGCCCGGCGGTCATCCATTGGACATCCCCAAATCCATAGCGACCCGCAGCCCCCATAGAATCAGCATGATCCACAAGCCCATTCCTAACAATTGTAATTGTCTCGAATCCACGATGGGGGTGCACGGGAAAACCAGGAACAGTGTCTCCGTGATACATTCTGAAACCCTCTTTCTCGACGAAATCTTCGCCGAGATTTCGCCCCGCAAGAAGTTTTTCATCTGGGGCAAACTGACCATTCCCCCTTGGAAACTGATCATTGTGATGAACACAAAATAAAAATGGCTCAAAAGTTGGCCATTGAAAATCTAGTTTAAATTTTTTAAGCATTTGTTTTTACCTCGAATTTCAATTATCTTACCTGCAATAATAACTTGAAAGGATTTTTTATGAAATTCAAATTACTTTTTATTTTTGCTTTGTTGAATGCTCATTTTTGTTTAGCTGAGCCTCTTAAAGCCGTACAATTGCCTGATCAATTTGATACATTGACATCCATCGATGCATCGACAAAATGGATTGTCTATAGTCGTGATAAAGACTTGTCGAACCACATTAACAAAGCCCTAGAAGAATTAAAAATAACAGATATTAAAGCACTTCAGGGTGCATACGTTGCGGATATTTCAGAAATGCCCGGGATGATTACCACGTTATTTGCACTTCCTAAAATGAAGAAATATCCGTTCAAAGTTATTTTGGATAAAAAAGGTGACATCACCGCAAGCTGGCCTCAGAAAAAAGGCCACGTCAGCTTGATAGAGCTGGATCAACTTGAAGTAATGAAAGCTGAACAAACAGCTTCCTTTGATGAAATCAAAAAATTTCTAGAATCTAAAAATAAACAGTAATCAATTTTGATTACTGTTTACAGTCTTCAGAAGCGTCGCCAAAACTGCCCTCTACGATCAGCCCTGTTGACTCTTCATAAGACAAATTCACATATTGCATCCAATCACCGCACATTGGAAATGTCATACTCATATTACCGTCATAATCGCTTTTGATATGATAGGATTCACAGTTAAAATCTTCTGGAAGATATTGGGTGTATTCTGTAAGAACCTTCTGGCAGATTTTACTTCTGACTTCGCGTTCAAATTCGCCGGCGAAAGAAAGACTTGAAACCAGCAATACTAAATTTATCACGAGAGCTATTTTCATATAAAAACTCCTTTGTTAGAATGATTATCTTTGTACAAGAGGCATCATCAACGATACAAACAGGCATTGCAATTGTAAGGAAAATGACAGGTAAAATCTATCCGATGAACTTTTTGACACACTCGTGAAAAATATTCTACTCTTAAACCTTTTTCCTATATACTGCATGAATGGCCCATGTCTTGTTTTTTCTAATTGTATCATTCAGCTACACCGCGTCCGCACAAGTTTTAATTCCGATCGCTTATTGGGGCCCCCATGTTTGGATTGATCCCAACGATCCCATTATTTCATCCAAATGCCCCTCAACCCCAGCAGGAACTCTGAGTTTAGTTTTAAATTTCAAATCTAATTTTCAACCCTTAGTTTGTAACGTCACAGCTCAAGACAGCAACTTAACTGGAGTTCCACTTTGCCTCTGCTCAGGAGGCGCTTGCCAAGTCACTGGACTTAAAGTCGTCAATAGCTTTTGGACATCGGATACTGCCGGAACTGATACAACTCTGAGTGGAGCCATTACATTTAATGTGGGAATAACACAAAGTATGAGCGCCACAGTGGCTGTCCCTATTCGATTTTTAACGGGGACTTGGTCTCCGAGTTGCCTGGGCACCTCTATTTCAGCATGGTATGACGCTTCGGTTGGTGCCTCGGTCAGAACAGGAGCTGGCGGAGCAGCACAAGCATCCAACAACAGTCCGGTCTCTGTCTGGCAAGATCAATCTGGAAACGGACGAAATGCCACCCAAACCACTGGTGCGGATCAAGCTCTTTTCAGAAGTAATGCCAATGCTAGCGGATATCCGGGAATCCAGTTTGTTTCAAATGATTTTTTTAATTTACCCAGCACCACTTTAACCGGAGCCTCTTCGAATTACACTTTTATCGTCTCGCAGAACAATTCCTCCGGCAATTGGGCTCGTTATTTTGATTTCGGAAGCAGCACAACGTCCAACTATTTTAGTACACCGACAAATGGAACAAATAGTCGATCACGAATCACAATTTCTGGAGGCGGTGGCGAGCAAGGTGTGAGCAACGGCACCTCCATTAATAACACACGAACTTTACTGATGTTTGAACACACTGGATCTGCCATATCCATTTATAGAGATTCGACCACAACAGGCACCGCCAATGTCGCTACAACGATTTTACCTTCGGCGATTGGAAACACTTCAAATTATCTTGCAAAATCGCATTACGCCGATCCGTATTTTTTAGGTTGGTTCCAAGAAGTTTTAATTGTGAATAGTACCATCACTGCCGGAGAGCGAATTGTGTTAGAAGGATATCAAGCCGCTAAATGGGGATTACAAGGAGTTCTGCCAGGAGCGCATAAATACAAAGCCTCTGCACCTTAGTTCAAAATTTTAATTCTCAGCCACCAAGTCCAAACTAAAATCATACAACTGGCTTACAGGGGTAATAATGGGCTCATTTGGATTTAATTCTTTTCCAAGATCGGTTAACCGACGCTTAATAAGCTCTTTAACATACGGGCCATCCAAACGAAGTTCTTTCATTTTATTGACAGTACCGATCTCCTTACCTGTGACTGTTTTCATCACTTTGTAAGTCAGTTCACTGCAATAGATTTTAGAATTGTTGAATTCAAAATAGATATCATACTTTTTACCGCGGTATGTTCTAAGAGTATTGTGCAATCGCGTTCGCATTGTTGAATCTTTGTAATCTGGTGATCGCAAAATTTTAAATTCTTTATTTTTTCCACGATTAATAAAGGTCTGCAGACCTGTGGTCTCAATTCCATTTCGCGCTTCAACGACATACCATGTGTTTTTATTCTTCACCAAAATACCCACATGAGACCATTCCGAACCGGTGGCTTCAAAAATGGCTTTAGACTGAGGAGATTGACTTTTATGAAAAATCAAATCCCCGTCTTGCAGCACCGAGTTGATCTCGCCATATCCGTAAAAATCTTTTGAAAATCCCACTGAAGCCACTGCTGAAATGATAAAAATTAAGAGTCTGTTTTTCATACATTTAGTTTCGGAATAAAGCGGATTTAAATGAACCTTAGCATCTTGATTCTAGATTTACGTCCGGAGGAAAATCTCCTTCTTTTTCACCGGCGTCGAATTCACGACCCGGATCTACATCGGGATATGTCACAGGTGGAGGCTCGGAATTTTTTAAAGTTTCCTTGTTTTGATCATTGGGTTGCTTTTTTATTTTTTTATTTTCTTTTTGTTTTTTATCAACTGAATATTTTTTCTTCATCATGATCTCCTCTGTTTCAGATTTATTGAAACAGCAAAATGATGTCCAATTTTTTAGCTCGCTGATTCAGGGACCTTTTTTTGCAAACCCTGGCTATATTCAATAGCGGAGGAGCTTTATGGATTTAATAGAGAAACTAGAACTTATGCCACATACCTCAGAGTCACTTTTGCCCCATGTTTCGCCGATGACTTCTCAAGTCAGAAATGATCATTCTGATAAATCCATGGATTCGTATCAGTTTGTAAATAAAATTTCTTTTGAAAAAAGTTTAGCACGACTTAGACGAAACTACTGTCCACAATTAAATCCAAACTCACCTGATGTTCATTTCCGTCATCGTTAAGTTGTATTTCATTTCCTAACTGCATGACTCCATCAACTGACACTTGCAATTTTGCTGTGTCAGTTGAGTTTTTTGCTTTATTCTTAAAAATTATTTTATAGATACTCTTTTTGTACTGATAACGAATTTCAAACTCAGCCAGCAAATCTGAACGACAGGGTGTAAACAAAATCGAACTTCCGCGCAGCTGAAAACCTAAAATAGATTCAATGAAAGCGCGGTAATACCAACCCGAGGACCCCGTATACCAAGACCACCCCCCGCGCCCCATATACGGAGCCACAGCATAAACATCGGCAGCAATCACATAAGGTTCCGTTTTATACTTTTGAACAGCGTCGAAATCTTTGGTGTGATTGATGGGGTTGAGCATATTCAACAGTGTGATGGCCTTATCCCCCTGACCAATTGAGGCGTGCGCAATGGCCACCCAAATAGCTGCGTGCGTGTATTGTCCACCGTTTTCCCGCACTCCTGGAAGATAGCCTTTAATGTATCCTGGGTCTTGGGGAGTTTTATCAAATGCAGGAGCAAATAAGCGAATCAATTTTTCTTTTTGATTTACCAAGTACTCATCAACAGCAGACATGGCCATATGGGCCCGATCCCGTCGCCCCAATTTTGTAATGGCCGCCCACGATTGGACTAAAGAATCAATTTTACACTCTGAATTTTGCTGAGATCCAAGCGGTGTGCCATCATCATAAAAAGCGCGTTTATACCACTGACCATCCCACCCTTGATCTTCAATTGAATTCTGTAAATCCAGAAGATGCTTTTTGTATTTTTGAATTCGCACCTGATCGCCATCAGCCTCACAATGCGGTAAAATTTTTTCAATCACTGAACCTAGAAACCAAGCCATCCAGACACTTTCGCCTTTTCCCGCATGACCAACACGGTTCATCCCATCATTCCAATCACCTGACCCCATCAAAGGTAAACCGTGCTGTCCATTTTGCAGACTGCGATCAACTGCGCGAATGCAATGCTCAAACAGTTTTGCGGTATCAGAACTAATCTGAGGCTCGATATAAATGTCTTCTTTACCTGGAGGTATTGAGTCGGCTTGTAAGAAGGGAATAACTTCGTCTAAAACAGATTTATCACCTGTTGCTTGAATATAAAAGCATGTCACATACGGAAGCCATAGCAAATCATCTGAAAAATGAGTTCGAACTCCCTTGCTTTTCGGAGGATGCCACCAATGCAACACATCCCCTTCAATAAATTGATGAGCTGCTGCTCGACATATTTGCTCGCGAGCCAATTTAGGATCGATATAAACCAAGGCCATCGCATCTTGCAACTGATCCCGAAAACCAATGGCACCGCCTGATTGATAAAACGCAGAGCGCGCCCAAACGCGGCACGCTAGAGTCTGATACAATAGCCAGTGGTTAGCCAGCATATCCATCTCGGGAAATGGAGTTTTAACTGTCAACTGAGATAGACTTTGATGCCAAAAATCTTCAACTTTTTGTAATTCAAGCGCAACAACGGCTGGCTTTAAGTAACGATCCACCACGGCATCCACAGAACTCTCACCAACAACCTGTCCCAATAAAAAAATAATTTCTTTTGTTTCACCAGGCGCCAACGTCACACTTAGTTTCATTGCCACACAGGGATCCCACCCCGCCCCAATCTCGCCACCTAGTGATTCAGATCTTAACCCCGCGGGATCTCGATAATGTCCATGTCGACCCAAAAAACTTTTTCGATCACACGTAAATGAAGTGATCGTTTCAGAAGATGCGACAAAAGCCACTCGATCCGAAAATTCAATACTGAATGGATTCAAGGCTAGAAAAAGATTGGAACGATGCGATTTTTTCGTTATCACCATAGGACTTGTTTTAGAGCGATGCAGTCCTAAAACCCATTCTGTATAACTGGTGATATCCAACGATCGTGTGAAAATACTTCTATTTTTAAGGATGATTTTTGTGATCTTAACTTCATCCTCACGAGGTACAAAAAAAGTCACCAGGGATTCAATTTCATGGCTGATGTGTTCAAAAGATGAATAACCTTGCCCATGTCGTACCAGATACTCACCCGTCTCTGCTCGGAGTGCCGGAGTTGGCGACCACATCTGGCCTGTTTTACTATCCTGAATATAAATGACTTCACCAGGCGAATCACAAATCGGATCATTGTTCCAAGGAGTCAGCCTGTTCTCGCGGCTATTTGCGGACCAAGTGTACGGACTTCCCAGTTCTGATATTAAAAAACCAAATTCTTTTTCATTGGCAATCACATTGATCCACGGTAGCGGTGTTTGTGATTTTTGAGTGAGGTGGATCACGTACTGCTTGCCGTCCGTCGAAAACCCTCCGACCCCGTTGAAGAACTTCATCTCAGGAATTTCCAAAGAATGCGGTGTCCATTTTCGAAGCTCCACCATGCGATTTTTCACAAGAGGTTCGGCTCGTTGATTGGACTTTAATCGCTGCGACTCTTCTTTCAATGAACGCTGACTGGATTCAAAATAAACACGAGCTGCACTTTGAAGTAAAATCCAATCTGGTTCTGGAATCAGATCTTTCCGCAGTAAAAAGACACCACCATTCTTATTCAACCAACCGCTTTCTCCGGAGGCACGAATCTGGTGTGCTATTTCTTCGTACAAATCCAATCGATAACTTTCACTTTCCTCGCTGATCAAGACCAAATCAATCACAAACCCTTTCATTCGCATTCGCGACTGAAAGCGCAAAAGTTGCTTAATCAATACCATATCACGAGCTCGACTGATTCCAACCATCATGATCGGGTTATCGCCACTAATTCCGTAAGACCACAAACTAGATTGAGATTGTCGATTACTTTGAAGCACATCACTTGAAGCCCGAGCCAACTTATGAGAATAAATCAAAGCCCCGCAAATGATTTGAAATATTTCAGACTCAGAAGGTTCAATATTTAAATGTCGTAAGTCCATTTGTTCACGAGTCCATGCCATTTCCTCTTCCCGAATAAAAGCATGAGGATTATGATACTTATCCAATAAGATAAGAGTTTCTTCTCGTGAATCCGCCACTCCTGTTGCAAAACTGATTTTAACAGAAGAGTTTGGAGGGATACTTATTCTTTTTCGAAGGGATAAACAGGGATCCAAAACAAAACCACTGGAATTCGATAATTTCTGTTTTTTCAGGATCACTTCAGGATATGTGATGTCTCGTCCGCGACCAATAAACTGAGAACGACTGGTTTCGTACTGGATATTTCCAGCAGGTTCTTCAACTGATAAATCTGTTGTCACCAAATGAAAGCCCCACTTATCCGAATCGGTGGCAGATCTTTTTCGACGGTGCGCCAGAAGCGCTTCTTTTGAAGGAATAAATTCAGTTTCAATAAAAAGATTACTAAAAGTTGTATGAGCAATATCCGCTTCCGGAGAGTTAAGTACAGGTTCAAGATAACTGGTGACATCAATCACGCGCAACTGATCTGTAAAATTTGAAATCGTCAATCGACGAACTTCAACTTGATCCTCGCTTGAGACAACAACTTCGACAAGTGTGCCACAGTGATCATTCTGACAACGAAATTCAGCCTTATGCTCAGAAAACATCGCGGAATGATTACGAGCATCACCCTGAAAAGGTTGTTTTGTTGCCGACCATGTAGAACCACTTTCCAGATCATGAATAATAAAAAATGTTCCAAAACAATCCCTTGTGGCATCTTCGTTCCAGCGCGATACAGCCATTCCTCTATGACGTGAATATCCGGCTCCTGCTGCTGTCAACATCACAGCATATTTTCCATTAGAAAGCAGTTGAGTTACCGGCACATAGGTTTGGACCTGCGAAATAACTCGAAGAGCGGTTTTCGTTTTATTCAAGAAAAATTGATCTGAATGAAGTTCTTCTGCTCGCAACTGTGACATCGCGACTTTCCGCGGAACACGCTCTTGCAACAATAAATCAGATCCTCGTATCAGTTCATCCGAATGAAACCGAGCCGGCATCAGATTATCATGAAGAAAATTACTTAATGCCACAAAGATCATCCCCTGATGATGAGCCATAAAACTTTTTATCACCGAGTGATTTTGATTGGGTGGTCGTCGATTTTCCGTGTAATCAATCGCCTCATAAAAACCCAAATCCGTCAGCAAATGACTTTTGATCAGTTCTTGAATATTCTTGACGGCATCTTTGGCAGACACCTGCAGAGCTAGAAATGTTGAATACGGTGAAATCACCAAATCATCACGCAATCCCCTCTTAAGTCCCAACCCTGGAATACCAAAGGGTCCATACTGATAATTCATTTGAAGATCACGGGCATTATAACCGGATTCTGAAATTCCCCACGGAATCCCAAATTTACGACCATACACTTGCTGTTGATGAATAACGGATAAGTGTGTTTCATGCAGAAGTGACTCTGTATAATTTCGCATCACCAGCAATGGCATCAAATACTCAAACATGGATGCCGACCAGGACACAAGTGTCCGCTTCTGAAAAAGCATCGTCATCTGTCTCCCCAGATGAAACCAATGATTCTGTGGGACATTCCCCTTGCTGATCGCGATAAAACTGGCCAATCGAGACTCTGATGCCAAAAGATCATAAAAAGCATTATCCAATCGCCCATCTGTCACATTGTAGCCAATAGTAAAAACTTTTCTTTGTTGATCATAAAGAAAAGAAAAATCCATGCGTGTAAAAATATCGTCAACTGTTTTTGCGATATTTTTAAATCGATTGCGCAAGGCATTCATTTGAAAATCAGAACTCATTTCTTTTTGAAATCGGACCATGTCTTCGGACATTTCATTAAATTTTTGGGTCCATGCCGTCAGCTGATTCACTTCAAAATCAGTAATAAACTCAAATTGAGGAACAAGATGACATACAATCTGAAACTCTTTATGAATATGTTCCACATCAGCTTTCGCATCGATCAATAAAAAAATAGTTTTTATTTTTTGTTGGATGTCATTGTATTGATTTTTAGTCAGCATTTTTTCAGTTGCCAAAAGTTTTTCTTTAACAACCAGTAGGGTGTCGTATAGACCTTGCGTCCACTGTGACGAAAAACTATTATGTTCAGCCAAATCCATGCACATCTGCTTCACTGCCAAAAGATGCCCCGCCAGATTCCCGCTGTCCACTGTTGAAATATACTTTGGATTCAATGGTTCTAATGTTTTAGTATCATACCAATTATAAAAATGACCATTGAACTGCTCTAACTTTTTCATCGAATCCAGAGCCCGTTCTAATCGTTCAGCAAGTCTTCCTCCTGTCAAGTATCCAAAGTCATGGGCCGAGCACGTTGCTAATAAAAGCAACCCCATATTTGTCGGTGATGTTCGATGCGCCACAATAGGCTTAGGTTCTTCTTGATAGTTATCAGGAATCAACCAGTTATCCAATTCACTCACAAAGGATTCATAAAAATTCCACGTTTTCCGTGCAATTTTCCTTAAGGTTTCAGATTCAGCATGATCTGGTCTATATTTTTCCTCGGTGCGTGATTGACTGACTCTTTCTGCGATCCAAGGAAATGCAAGCCAAGAGATCAAGAACAACATCGAAGACCAGGGCGCTTGAAAACTGGCGATTGCAATAATAACAAAAATCACTCCGCAAATACTCCAAACAGGAATCAGAATGCTTTTTGAAAAGTGCTTTCGACCTGAAATCTTGGCTTCGACCTCAGCAGCAGACACCCATTGTAGCAAATTTTTCTTTGAAATAACTAAACGATACAGTGTTCGAATGATCGCATCCATTTGAATGTAGGCTTGATGAACGAGACAAATCAAAAGGAAAAAAATCTGCAAAGTATTTGTTTTTATGTCTCCGAGTATATTCCAAAAATGGCTAGTCCAAGGAATATCCCCCGGATGAAACAGCAATGTATTAGTCGCATGAGCATATGGCGGTAATGCCATAAAAATAAATACTGAAATTGTCCAAACTGCCGGAGAACCTGGCAGCACTGTCCAACCCAAAACCAACCACATCAATGTCAGTGGCGCCATTAAACTCCGGCGAAGATTATCAATCATTTTCCAATGAGATATCATCAGAAGTTGTTTCTGCAGAATCCATGGAAGCAGCTGCCAATCACCTCGTGTCCACCGATGTTGACGCTTTGAAAAAGCCTCATAATGTGTTGGATAATCATCTAAAAATTCAATATCAGTCACCAAGGCTGTTCGACAAAAAAGGCCTTCCAATAAGTCATGACTCAATAATGTATTTTCTGGAACACGATTGGCCATTGCAGACTCAAAAGCATCCACCACATACAGACCTTTTCCCGTGAAACTTCCTTCAGCGAATAAATCTTGGTAGACATCGGAAACAGCCTTCGTGTACGGGTCGATCCCCGTGTTGCCAGAGAATATTCTGGAAAAAAATGACCGTCCCGAACTTTCAGGAGTGATGCTAATTCGGGGCTGTAGAATACCATAACCCCGAACCACCTGATTTTTTTCAAAATTCAGTTGCGGCTGATTTAATGGGTGAAGAATAGTTCCAATCAACTTCTTTGCTGATCCTCGAGGCAAATGAGTGTCTGAATCCAAAGTGATGACATAGTGAATCTTCGAGAACAAACTTGTATAAACCGGAGCTACAATAAAACTGGTATCCTGATCACCTCTTAGAAATCGATTGAATTCTTGCAATTTTCCACGCTTGCGCTCCCAGCCAATCCATTTTTTTTCGGAATCGTTCCAACGGCGCTCACGGTGAAACAAGTAAAACTTTTTTTCTTGAGGATCTGTACCTGGATACCGTTCGTTCAGTTCATCTATTTTTTCCTGTGCAAAATCCAACAATTCTTGATCATTTTCTTTTTTCGGACTGTCCGAATCACAAAAATCACTGAGAATGGCAAAGTACAGATTGTCTTCCGTATTAGACAAATAGCGTGTTTCCAAAAAATCAACCATTTTGGCAACACTTGTTGTCGATGGAAAAAGCGTTGGAATCACAACAAATGTTTTGGCATCATCAGGAATTCCACGAGTCAAATCAATCTTAGAAAGAATTCGTGGTGGTATGAACCGTGTGACCGCCAAATTTAAAAGTGCCAAACAACTGTCCATGATAGGAATCACAGATGACGCCCAAACCAGTAACCACTGCCCCACAGTGCACTGCAAGTAGTTCAAATAAATAACCAGTGGAGCATAAGCTGCTGTCATCAGCATAGCCAAAGCTGTAAAATAACAGCCTGTTGCATGTTCCATAATGAAACGTAGTAAAAATTCATGGAGTCGCTGCTGATACTGAAATTGTTTTTCTAATTCCTTAACACCCTTATCGATAAGAAAATACCCCACATGGGATTTGGCTGAATCAAAAGACTCTGCAATCACTGATTCTTCAGCCAACTTCACACAAGCCGATGCGACCTCTTGCTCTGGAGTTTCGGTATGTTTTGCAATTCGCTCGATGACATGCCGGTAACGATCTCTACTTGCAAAATCCATTTTGGAATAGGCTTTGGCTGGATCCAGAGCCAGTATAGGATCAATCAAATTCACGCTTTCGAAAAACTCGTCCCAGTCAATATTAGAAATCAGACGCATGCTGGTGATTATATTTCCAACTGTCACCTGTGCTGACGCTTGAAATTGATGCTCTGAATGCAAGACTTGTTCGAGTGTTTTCTGTTTTCCACTTAAATAATTGTCTAAATTCTCACAAATGGGATAAACGCTGATGTGTTGATCCCGCAAGCGGCGTAAAAGATGAACCACCAAGGTTGTATCTGCAACTTCAGATCGCCCCAAGTAATGATTCACCTGTTGACCGTCTTGTTCAATAAGATTCTCGTCACTTTTTCCAACACGAGCCAAAATGCGATCCGCTATTTCATTCGAACATTCTGATATCTCATGAGTAAAAAGTACCTGAGAAATTACACGTCGCAAATTTTCAACAAGTGCGATTCGAAGCACTATTGTGATAGCCCAGATTTCACCGATGGTCAGAGGAGCAACTTTTTGAAATTCAGAAACAAATTTTTTCAGAACATCACAATCAATACGACTGTCTGTGTGAGACACGACACTCAAAGCCATCGCGTATATTCGGGGATAGTAAGCCAATTCCCCAATGCTCATCTTTGGCAATTCTAAGTAAAATTTCTCCGGCAAATCTTCTTGAATTTCTCGAATCTGATCTTCGATAATATGAAAATTATCAATCAGCCATTCCGCCGCTGGCGGCAATGTGTGACCATCGCGAATAGATGCTGAAAATATTTTATAGGCGCGGATCAGTTCATTGGCATTCTCGACGACTCGTGGAAGCAAGGATTTTCCTTGAGTTTTTTTTTCGATCACCGGAATCTGTTGCGCCAAGTATCTTGCAAATTGCTGCAAGCGATCAGCACTAAAAATTTCATCGCGAATCGGAGCCTCAAAGGGTTGAGTCCGAATGCGCTCGTCGAGTCTGTCGATAGTTCCCCCTTATGACTTGTGACATTGGATTTACCATTGCCAAGGGGTTGAGTCAGATTCAGAACTCAGAGTTGATGAAAATTAACTCTTGCTAAAGTTATAAAACTTTAACAAGTGACATCGTTAAGTGATCAATCGTGACTTTGAGCCGCATTGATGATGCTGAACTTAGTGGTGAAACAATCGATACCGGAAGAACAGGTCCATTCCAATCAGGTAAAACACGAATAAGCTTTCCGGAGTTAAACTCATGCTGACAAATGAAGTCAGGCACCAAGGCTATACCTGCACCAGCGACTGCCATTTTTAATAAACTGGTCATCTGATTGCTAGAAATTTGAGTTTTAATAGGAATCGTCACAGCTCCTTTTGCAGATCGCAAAATCCAACGATGCATCACAGATTGGGTATTCAGCGATAAACACGAGTGGGCTTGAATATCCTTTGGATGCTTAATGGCATCCAAATTCTTCAAATACTTTGGAGACGCAACAGGGACTAAAGTAATTTCTCCGACCCGTTTCACCTTGAAACTACTTTCATTCACTTTTCCAACTCGAACAGCTAAATCAAATCCGTCCTTCACTAAATCAATCACGTCATCTGTAAAATCTAGCTCAAAAGAAATATCGGGATACTGAGTCGACAAGGCTGCAATCGCTGGAGATATAATCAGTGAGCCTAAATCTTCTGCAGCTGTAATCCGAACACTTCCAGTAAGAATACTGTCTTTTCCCTGC
Organism: Bdellovibrionales bacterium RIFCSPHIGHO2_01_FULL_40_29; assembly: GCA_001771815.1. Taxonomy (GTDB): domain Bacteria; phylum Bdellovibrionota; class Bdellovibrionia; order Bdellovibrionales; family Bdellovibrionaceae; genus Pseudobdellovibrio. The sequence continues at coordinate 33,508 of MEPU01000004.1, forward strand.
AATAATTTTAGAGCTTCCTCAATGGCCGTGATAGGCCCCAAACACGCTTCATAGAATACACGACCCGCTGCCGTTAATGTCAGGCTGCGCGTAGTTCGCATAAGTAATTTTGTGCCGGACACTTTCTCTAATCGTGAAATGGCTTTACTAACCGTTGATTTTGGCACCTTGATCAAATCTGCAGCTTTTGAAAAACTGCCATGTTGAACAACCTTAACAAAAATTCGCGTGTGATCCAAAGTCATTCTTATTGTTTCCTTAAAGAAACATTATAATTCTATTAAACCACCTAATCAACAATGAAAGAATAGGCGATACTTGATGCTCTAAGCAATAAGCTTAAAATAAACCCCTATGAAGGAGACTCTCTATGACACCACTCAAAACTATTTTAACAACCGCTCTCTTGGCCAGCAACCTCACAGCTTTTGCTGCTCCGACAACGTATCAACCTGGAAACTACTCTATTGATCCCGCACACTCTAAAGTGGGTTTTGAAGTCCCGCATTTAGTGATTTCAACAGTCGAAGGTCGCTTTGGAAAAATCGATGGAAAAATCACACTGGCAAGTGATTTTGAAAAATCAAAAGTGACAGCCTCTGCTGAGACCGCTTCCGTTGATACTGGTGTCAAAGACCGTGATGACCACCTTCGCAGCCCTGAATTCTTTGATGCTAAAAAGTTCCCACAGTTAAAACTTGTCAGCAACAGCATTAAAGGCAAGCCTGAATCATTTCAAATGATCGCGGACCTCACCATCAAAGGCATCACTCAGAAAGTCACATTTGATGGCAAATACTTAGGAACAGCTAAAGACGCCTACGGAAATGAAAAGGCCGCCTTTACTGCAACAGCAAAAATCAATCGCAAAGATTTTGGACTGACTTGGAGTAAAGTTGTTGAGGTTGGTCCAGTTGTTGGTGACGAAATCTTGATCGAGCTCAAGATTCAAAGCGCCAAAGTTCAAGAAACTCAGAAAAAAAACTAATCTCTTTTCTATTCATTCCTACCCAGAAGTTTCGGTGCAATGCAACAATAAGGGCTTTGCACTGACTGGCCAAACAGTTCTAAACTAAAGCTCCAAAGGAGCTTTAGGATGACTGATAAGAAACTTTCAAAAGATTCACACCAACATCATGCCCATTCACATGGACATAAACATTCCCACAGTCATAGCCATTCACATGGTCACCAGCGCACTCAACAAAATTTAATGCTCGCCTTTTTATTGAATCTGGCCTTTGCACTGATTGAACTGATTGGTGGATTACTCACTGGCAGTGTTGCCATTTTAGCAGATGCCGTTCATGATTTTGGAGACAGCTTAACTCTGGGAATATCTTTGATTCTCGAGAAAATGTCACAACAAAAACGAACAGCTAACTACACCTTTGGATTTCGTAGACTCTCTTTACTGGCCTCTTTGATCGCAGGAATAATTATTTGTATTGGTTCGGGAATTGTTCTTTATGAGGCCATTCCGCAATTTTGGAATCGCGAAACAATTCCAAATGGTCCATGGATGATGGCCTTAGCAGCTTTGGGTGTCATCATCAATGGTGTTGCGGCTTTCCGAATGTGGGGTGGAACGTCCCGAAATGAATCCATGATCTCGTGGCATTTGGTTGAGGATGTTTTAGGATGGGTTGCAGTTTTTATTGGGGCATTGGTGATCACGTTGACATCATGGACCTGGGTTGATCCTCTGCTTGCGTGCGGCGTGGCTCTGTTTGTATTGTACAATGTTTCCAAAAATTTATGGGAAACGATTCAGATTTTTTTACAACGAAAACCCGAAGAGTTCAGCGAGTCCGATTTTACCAATGAGGTTCTTAAATTCAATGGAGTTGTCAAAGTTCATGAACTGCATGTTTGGTCGCTTGATGGTGAAACAAATATTTTGTCCTTGCATGTTGTTGTTGAACCACATTTTGAGTTTGGCACAAATTTTACTGAGCTCAAGTCTAAGGTCCGCGCCCTGGCGTCCAGCCTAGGCAACTATCACACCACAATTGAAATTGAAAAAACCACTGAACAACAACAACCTTGCAACCTCTAAACCCAAAGGATGCTTCACATGAAAAAAAAATCAAAACACGTTAAAAAAGTTCGAGATTACAAAGACCCCCTCCGTGAATACCACCCAGCAACAGCTGTGATTTTGGCCGGCTATCGCTCGGGACTTTCAGAAAATTCAGTGAAACCACCTCTTTTTCGTACATCGACATTTGAATTTTCAACGGCCAAAGATGGAGAGAAATTTTTTCAACGCGCCTATCATCTGCCAGGTGATGATAAAAAAGAACCTGGATTAATCTATTCGAGATTGAATAATCCCAATATTGAAATCGCTGAAGACAAACTGATTGCCGCAGAAGTGGGTGCTAAACACGCGTTGCTTTTTCCATCTGGAATGTCCGCAATCAGCTTAACTATTTTGAGTTTGTTACCTGCTAATGCAAAAATACTTTATACGGATCCTGTTTATGGCGGCACTTACATGTACTTTAAAGAATTCTGTCCCAACCGCTTTGGAATAAAAACATTTCCTGTCGATACCAGTGATCTGGCGCAAACAAAAAAATGTCTTCAAAAAGAAGGCCCTTTTGACATGATTTATTTAGAAACTCCAGCAAACCCAACAATGCGTCTGACTGACATTTCTGCTATTAAAGATCTGGCAAAAAAGTACAGTCCAAAAGCTTTGATCGCAGTTGATAATACTTTTATGGGCCCCGTATTCCAATCACCGCTGGTACTGGGCGCTGATATTGTGATTTATTCAGCGACAAAATTTTTAGGAGGGCACAGCGATATTTTAGCAGGTGTGACTTTAACTAAAGATCAAACCCTGATTCATAAAATTCGCGACTATCGAACGATTCTGGGAGCCACTGCTGCGCCGGACACAGCTTGGTTATTGACTCGTTCTATTGAAACACTTTGGGTACGAATGCAACGCCAAGCTGAAAAAGCCGCAAAAGTTGCTGCACAAATCAGTCAGCATCCAAAAATTTCAGATATCTTTTATCCTGGATTGCTCACACCCAAAGATGCCAACCAGTACGAGATCTTTAAAAAACAATGTCACGGCGCTGGCTCGATGATCACATTCAATCTGAAAAAAAATACGCGCGGGGCCGCTTTTCGTTTTTTGGATTCACTGCAAATTTGTCATTTAGCGGTTTCCTTAGGAGGGACAGAAACGCTGATTGAACATCCGCGCAGCATGACTCACTCGGATATGACTCTCGCGGATTTAGATCGTGCAGGTATTGGAGAAGGTATGATCCGGCTATCTGTTGGTTTAGAAAGCTCCGAAGACTTGGTCAAAGATATTTTCCAAGGCCTCAAGGCTGTTTGATAAGCTGTATTATCCTAAAGCAACTCAGCGCATGCTGCTACTGGATTCTGCTCGATCAGCAACTGGGCTTCTGTTAATAGATTTGCGCAAGCCGATTCAACTTCTGCAGTTTTTCGATTCAATGGACCAAAATGAGCGCGTAAAATTCGAATAAGCGTCATGGTGTATTCCGCAGCGAATGCGGGGCAACTTTTTGCAAACACCTGATACTCTGCCCCGGCACCTGATCCTAAAATGGGAGTCGATTTACAGGTCACCCCTTCTTTAAAAACAGTTAAATGGCAGCGACTGGGTTGAGCACGGTACTCATCATAAAGTAATTTTAATTCTGGCGATGCGGATACTGAATTGTAGCTGGCTTGAAAGAGTCCAGCTTCAGCCTCGGCGGATGTGCGATTTGTTCCTGCCGCCACATCATAACCTTCACAGTATCTCCCAGAACTTTCTCTCATCCCTAATCCCATACCGATGGTGTACGTGGCATGCAAAGGCTCGCTTCCACGATCACCAATTCGAAATCCTAAAGCCAGCAATGTATCTTGATAATGAGCCAAAACATCTTTGGCCGCATTACCCGAATTGGCTGCAGCTAAAATTCTGGCTGCAGCCCACGACTTTTCAGATTTAATACGACAAAGACTTCGACCATAACTAAGCACCATACCTTTAATATAACCGGCCGGAGCACGTCCTCGATCTGTCCAGATATTTTTAAGACACGCCGATTGACCAGCCATTTCCACCAACACTTTTGAATATACAGGCACTACTGGATTCGAAGGCTCTGTCCCTATTGGTGGCGCCACAGGTGGCACATCAGCCGGAGGTGTTTCTAATGATCCTGAATCTTTGGTGCTGGGCAATGTTTCAACAAGGGAAATTTTTGGAGAACAAGCACTCAGTAAAAAAAAGGCCATGACGATAAGAGCTAATGAATTTCGAGAAATGGTTTCAACAGAGATCATAGAGTCCTTTCGGAAATTATTTAAATTGAATTAAATAATACCGATAGTGCTGAAGTTATCGACATTTTCATGTTGATAACTAGACCATTCTCTAGGGGATTTCTGAATTTAACTTAGTTCATGGATTTTAAGATCTGGTGAATATGGTATTTCACATGAGAATCAGATTCTTTCTCTAACGCGCGTTGAAGCAACTCATGCACTAAAGGTGCGGTTGGTTTTAACTGACGCAAAACCATCGCGGCCGATTGTCGTACAAAAACTTCAGAGTCATTCATCACTCTTCTGGCTATCGCCGTCAGAATCGTTAAGTCCTCCGTTTTTTGATTGTAGAAATACCAAAGTGCCGTGGCTCTGGTTTTTGCATCAGCTGATGTCTCGATCACTTCTATCATGCGATGATGAATAAAAGCATCTTGTGGCCGCAAGCAAATCAAAGCATTAATAAACTCCAATTCATTCCAACGCTCCTTGGGAATGGCCGAAAATGGAATATTCACCACCATCTGCGAGGAGCACAATAAATTTTTACGAGCTTCCGTCATTGGAGTTCGCAGATCCACCAATTTATTAAATGCCTCTCCCACAAAATCACTTGTCACCAACTCAAGATCCTTTAGAGTGTTCAACACATTGGCCTTCAGCGGTAAATAAATTTCTCCTTGCAACTGAAGCAATGCCAACAATTCTGATTTTAACTTCTCGTCGGTGGCGAATTCCTGCAGAATCGTTTGTTCTTCGACGGTAACAGGAACCTCTGCTGATTTCAGCTCGTGAATAAAATCATAAATGTGACCCAGCATTTGAATGGCACGTTGTGATTTAAAAAGATTTTGGATGTATTTTAGTTTCTCAGTGCGAGCAACAGATGCGCTGCGGATATAACAGTACGGTTTTTCTTCAGGTTTTTTGATGTCCAGAATAAATCCCGCTGCTTGACTGATACTGGTGCTTTTTAACGAAGACATCAGTTTTTCATTTCGAGTAGTTCCTGTTTTTTTAATATACCAATCGAATTGATCATAATTGGACCGACTCGCTTGCAGATAATTTTTAAGTAATGGAGCCACCTTTTTTCCGCTGGGTCCCACCGAGGTGAAACCATAAATTCGCGGAGTCGCCGCAAAAATTTGAGTCATACTTTGCTTGAACGAATCCCCAAAGCCACTGTAGCGAAAGGAAACTATTTGACTGGCCTGTGCTGCAGAGAATCCATCATTAAGCAGAACTTGCATGTACTCTTCAGGCGAGCGGTGATCTTTTTTTTTAGTGGCCAAGGTGTTGCACCCAAATAAAAAAACTTCACGCGGCTGCTTTAGAATTCCATCACATTTTTTATCACATGAATTTCGCTCTAAGTCCTCCATGGATAGCGTTAGCTTAGAGCTTCCAAAAAAAGTTCCACCAAAGTGGCCAGAAATCACTAAAACATCACACCGCACGTCATCTCGGCATGACTTACTGAACCAGTCCTGCTGAGATGCTTCATGTCCTTGTGGTGCCAATTCAATAAAGTTCCAAAGTTTCGAGGACAGCTGAGATTTAAAGAGTTCGGCCTCATCATTGGAATTGATGGTGATTGTACAAAGATTTTTCTTCGTTATTTTTTCGGTAGTTGTTGCGGCAAAACCGAAACTCGAAAAGCTCAGAATCAGAATGATGTTTAAACAAGAAAATAACCAACGCTCCATATCTATTGGCGCTGCAAAATTCAATGACCATTCATTGCCTGTATAGCGAATTTAGGCGTCTAGAAACTAGACACTTACAAATATTGTTTGGCAGTTCGCTAAGAATTCTTCAGATACCTCAACAACCACACAACTCCTACAGATCGGCGCAAACGACACAGCGTTGTATAGCAAGCACAGATTCTCATTATCCCCTTGCGGATCGAACAGCCATCATGAATGATATTTTTCAGGAGGTTTCATGAAATTATTTGGTCTCATACTGACACTTATAACAACAGCTTCAGTTGTCCATGCTCGCCCAGCGGGTTTGGAAATATCATCGACAAAGCCGCAAATCGAACAAAGAATCAACCACTCTTTTGGTCGAATATTTGTGAATACAACTGCCTATGTGCGATACGATATTACAAATACTGGTGATGTGCTGATTCCATTTGAAGGGGCTTATGTGTATGGAGCCAATTTCACAGCTCGTCATAATTGCGGTGATGGTATCGCAGCAAAAGCACGCTGCCATGTTGATATTCGCTATTGGCCAATGACCGAGGGTCATCACACAGGTGAGGTGGATATGCTCTTTGGTGAAAATAATGATATTCAATTTTTTCTTTGGGGCGAAGCGACTCGCTAGTTCTGAGAAGTTCCGGGGATTGGCATTTTAATTTTTGCCAGCTCCGGATAACATTTCACCAGCAGGGAACGCGTCTGAATCAATGAAAAAATGGATTTTCTCATCAGCGCATCTACATTATTAGGAACTGGTTTTGAATAGTAGTTTTGACAGTTTCTAATAATGTCCGCTTGAAGAGATAGTACAGTTGTTATTGGTGCGCAATATTTTTGGTTGATCTTTTGTTTGATCAACTCCTTATTCAAAACCTCGATACCTTTATACAAACTCTGCGTGGTTTCACAAGCCAGATCCCATTGATCCTGGATATTGAATTGCGCTTGTTGAATCTGACGGATTTTTTCAAGATTATCGGCCACACCTTGAATTGTACTAAAAGACCCTTGCACTATTTTCGAAAAATCAAAAAAATTAATCACATCATAAATGTCAGCCTGAACTGACATAGACGTTACCATAAAAATACTGACTAAAAACTTTTTCACAAAGAGGGCCTTTCGTTAGAACCGCAAGCCTGGTGCTACCGTGTGGATCCCTGAGATGCTAGTTTTTTTTGAAAATTGAAATATTTTCCCTCTAAAATTCAAGCTCGGTAGCCTGCGCCAAACGTGGAGAGTGCTCCTTAGGCAGATTGACGATGACCTCGGCTGGCAGTGATCGGCCAGGTTTTAAATTTCTGCTTTTTAAATGAGGATTATACAATTTTAATTTCTTAGTATCCTGATCAAAGGCTGCCAGCAAGGTCTCGTAAGGTAGTTTTTTCTTCAACTGAAAATATCGAATCTGAATCTCGTCATCTTTATAAATGGGCTCTGGAAAATAGAGATTCGCATTGCGCTCGACATGCAATGCCGCCAAGTATGTGGCATAAAAATTCCGCGAGGCAAATCCAAAACTTCGTTTTGAATTCACATTATCGATCAAATAGGCAATATCGTTGGATTTGTATTTTTTAACAATTTTTCCCAAGCTTCCGACACCATGATTATAAGCCGTAACGGCCAGAGGCCATGACTTTAAAATCTGATGATTTTCTTTAAAAATCTGAGCGGCCACCAAAGTGGCATACACTGGATGATTCCGCAAATCTTGATCTTTAGAAATGTACTTAAACTTATTTGCAACCCGAGGCATAATTTGCCACAGTCCACTGGCTCCAACGCGCGAACCCGCTAAAACATTGAACGAACTCTCAACAAAAACCACCCGAGTCAACTCCAATGGCAATCGGTTCTCCTGAAAAATTTTTTCCATCATCGGCAAGTAACGACCCGACAATTTAATGGCCTCTTGCATGCGATCTTTCAATCCCATCTGCAATCGAATTTTTTTAATATCTTTGATCTTATGACGTGCCGCCAGAATTCTTTTTTGCCGTCGGACAAGAATTTCTGATTCTTTTTCTTTTCGAATCAAGGACCACTTGGGATTGGCATAAACTTGCGAAAGATCAATCTCACCCAATATCACCTCAGTATCACCAGACAGATGAAAAACACCCTGTTGCGTGGAATATTGGGTGTAGATTTTAATCCAAAAATCAACTTCTGTTTTAATCCCGCTTGGTACTGAAAAAGTTTTTTCGTCATACCCCCTTGTATTTGTCTGAATCCACTGTGGCGGAGACCAAGACTGAGGAGTTCGAATTAACTGAGTACGAGCATTGATAACGACAGCCAGAACGACGACTAGAATGACAATGATAAATCGCATAGATCCATTTCGGCCTATTCTGTGCATTTAATAAGATGAAATGTGAAAAAATCGTCGACAAAGGTCTTGTCTCATTTCGAATTGTATTTAATAACACCTCGGGTTACGTAGTAAAATAAGAAACGGAGGATTAATGTCTTTTTTTAAAACACTTTCAATTCTGAGCTTGACGATTTGCGCTCCATTCCTAGTGCAAGCTTCTGTATTTATTGAACCCTCTATTGGTTATCGTTCACATCATTTAAAAACCACAGCCCTTGATAACTCCACTGTCGATTATAAAATGACAACACCCACCTATGGTTTGAAATTGGGATATCGAAGTCTGATCGGTATTGATATCAATTTGGCTTATGATTATGCCAGCGGTAAAGCCACTGTTTCACCGCTAGAAGAAAAAAATAGCTTCACCCACAGTACGGCATCTGTCCAATTGGGAGTGAATGCGTTGGGTGCTATGAAAATTTATTTGGGCATGGGATTTTCCAATGATCTAAAAATTCAAGAAGGTATTTTAAATTCTGATATTCAACTTAAAGGACAAGCTTATCAGGCTGGATTGCAGTTTAAAGTTTTTCCAATGGTCATGTTGGGAATGCAATACAATCTCAACCAATTCAAATCAGTCCAAGGACGCAACTTTACCAGTGGTGAAGAGATTGATCGTTACTTTTCTAAAATAGATTCCCAAGATTACACATTCAGCATATCCACATCATTCTAATTATTAAAAGGAGCCACCACCATGGTTTATGCCAGTTTCTTCAGACGTCTTGCCGCAAGTTGTGTTGACGGCCTTATTCTCTTTGTTCCCAGTATTCTTGTTGGTCAGGTTTTACCTGGCAGCGGAACTGGTTTCGGATTGGGGATTATTGTCGGAGTCCTATACAAACCAGTATTTGAAAGTTCTGTGATGGCTGCAACTCCTGGAAAAGCACTCTTAGGAATCGCCGTCCAAGGTGAAGATGGTCAAAATCCTACTTTCAAAAAAGCCTTGATTCGTTTTTTTTCTTCTTACATCTCGATGATGATCATGGGTATTGGTTACTTGATGCAGCCCTTTACTACAAAACGACAAACACTGCATGATATGCTCAGCGAATGTGTTGTGATCCGAAAAGAAACTCCTGATTTTAATTATTTCATCGTTTGGCGAGATCAGTTGAAATCTATTTTTGCAGCTCTGTAATTTCAAAAAAATCATGCACCAAATATAAAAAAAGAGGGTCTTTCGACTCTCTTTTTTTTAATTCTTCATTTAAATAAAATCAGAAACTACAAAGCTAAAGCAGCAGCTACAGCTTTGTCGGCTTGGATATTTCCAGCACCATATTCATTTGCTGTGTTTGGCCCCAAAGGTAATGCTGTCGATGATAAAATCTGACGAACTTGCGCTGGAGTTAATTTCTTATTCGCTGATTTAACTAATGCCACAACGCCTGCCACATGTGGTGTCGCCATTGAAGTACCATCAAACATAGCGTAATCTGACTTTGAAATCACAATCTCAGCAGCAGCCTGACCGCCTTTAGAAAGACCTTCTACTAAGGCTTGACCTTCAGTTTGCTCGATCATTACAACTGGAAAATCAATTTCTGTTCCGTCTTCAGACAACGCACCTTGCATTAAGCCTGGAGCATTATTGAAGATCACAGCGCCCACAGCACCCTTTGCCATTGCATTGGCAACTTTTTCAGTAAAACGAATTTCTCCACGGCTGATCAGTGCAAATTTACCTGCAACATCAACAGTCGCAAAGTCTTCTGGCTTACCCAATCCAGCATAAACCAATGTATTCATAACAGGTTGTGATACTAATTTAGTTCCAGAAAATGCAGCACTTTTTACATCACGCTGAACACCCGCCACTGAAATTTTAACATTTGAATCACGACCAGCACCACGAGGAACTGTTGATACAACAGCCGCACCCGGAGCAACGATATCCAATTCAGGACCCCATTGAGAAAAGCTTGTCTTCGTCAATGTGATGTCAATTGCACCAACGGCATAAACTGTTGAAAATGCTGCTGGGTAACTGACGTTTGCAGTTCCACCGTTACCAGAGGCCGCAACCACAACCACTCCAGCTGCTTCTGCTTTGTTAACTGCTGATTGATGAGATTGTGATGGAAATGCTCCACCCAATGACATACTGATAACATCTACTTTTTGCTGAACGCCCCAGTTGATACCTTCATAAATAGCAATGTTGCTGCAACCTTCTGAACCACAAACACGACCCATCAAGATTTTTGCTCGTGGAGCAACACCTGTGAAGCCTGTTTTTTCATTGAATGATGCTGCAATTGTTCCAGACACGTGAGTTCCATGACCTTCACGATCTAGAAAATCAGAAGCATCCACCTGGCCATTGCTGCTTTCGAAAAAATTACGGCCTTGTTCAAAATTAGCTTTTAAATCTTGGTGTTCTGGATCAATTCCAGTATCTAAAACAAGAACTCGAGCATTGGCACCAGCACTTGAATCAGCCCATGCAGCTCCTGCATTCACAGCCATGATTCCCCATGGAGTTTTAGGTCCATCAAAAAATACAGGTAATGGTTCTGCTTGGGTTGTCATCTCAATCATCGCCGCCTGTGGACGAGCTTGAATCATGATGTTTGGTTTAAATCCGTTTACAGGCTTTGGAGAAGGTATGAAAAATTCTGCTTCAACAGCCGCTACTTCAGGATGATTTTTTAAAGATGCAATCGCAGATGCCTGCGTTGTTTTCAAAACAACAGCATTCAAACTTGATAATGACTTTTGCAAATTCAAAGAACTTTCTGCAGTCGCCAAATGATGAGCCATTGCTGCAAAGCCTTGCTGACTTTTAAATGTCACAATGTAGCGATCTTTTGCGTTCGCGAATCCTGCGAATACCATCACTGCTGCTAATATCCATGCTGTCTTCATAATCCCTCTTTCCTTAGGTTTATATAAATACAATTACTGTGTTCGGCAAAATTCAAACCCACTTTGGCACTTGATGCAAAAGTATTTTTCAAAAGACTTTTCATGTAGTTAGATGATTTATAAAAAGTGAAATATTCTGTCATGGCAGGTGGGTGCCATTTTGGAACCCAAATGAAAAATAAGACAAAATGGAGTTAAAGAATAATTAAGATTTCTTTAATACATTAGATTTACTTATGCTTAAACTTAATTATTAGGCAAATAATTATGAGCGACGCGTTAAGAAACTCGCTACAAACCAAACACCTCATCAACAAAAGTTAAATCGCAAACTGCAACTGTTGCTTCGATGGCTTAACTCGACGAATGATACTTTCTTTCAGATGCGCTCCCAAGCCAACCAATCGAACTGGTTCACGGCGACGAAGCCACGCTTTTTCAAGCAGTCGTTTAAAATCGTCTTCTTGCGGAAAGCCAGCTATGGCCTCTTCATGAGTTGTGCCCTTGAAGTCATAGAATTTTAACTTCACCACAATATTTTTAATTCGATCCTGATAGGCGCCTTTTTCAACTCGTCGCAACCAATCCAAATAGATCTCAGGAACTTGCTGAAGACACTCATCCAATGTTTTCAGATCACGATCAAAAGTTTGCTCGACCGTCAGGGACTTTCGCTCCCAGTGTGTTTGAACGTCTCGCTCATCGATTCCTCGCGCAAACTGAAACAATTCCTCGGCCCGAGATCCAAACCACAGACGCAGTTGCGATAGGGATTGCTTTTGAATATCTGCACACGTCTTTAATCCCAACTGATGCATTTTTTTAGCCGTCACTTGACCCACTCCAAAAATTTTATCAACAGGAAGTTTTTCAACAAAATCCGCAATCTGATCCGGCGGAATCACAAACTGTCCATTTGGCTTTTTCCAATCACTGGCTATCTTAGCCAAAAACTTATTCGGAGCAATGCCTGCCGATGCCGTCAGATTTAATTCCATCTGTATTAATCGCCGAATTTCCTGAGCCATCAGCGTGGCACTTCCACCAAATTGCTTGCACTCCGTGACATCTAAATAGGCCTCATCCAAAGAAAGAGGCTCAATTTTCAAAGTAAATCTTTCGAGGATTTCGCGAACTTTTCGACTCTCGGCTTTATAGGCCTCGAAGTTAGGAGGGATTAAAATCAAATGGGGGCAAAGTCGAACGGCCATGGCTGATGAGATAGCGGCCTTAACACCAAACTTTCGAGCCTCGTAGTTGGCCGTGCAAAGCACACTACGAGACTCCGGAGAACCACCAATCCCCAAGGGTTTCCCCGCAAGACTTGGATTTCTTTTTATTTCTACGGCTGCATAAAAACAGTCCATATCGATGTGAATAATCTTCTTCATTTACATATATTTTACATATATTCCAAAAAAATACAATGACCTTTTTCTATACTCTACTGGATCAATGTCGATTGAACCTCTTGCGCCCGGCTCAAATGATTTTGCACATGACTTCGTGTGGTTTTCAAAAAATCTCGCAACTCCGGCTTCTGTGCCGCTGGGATCAGTTTTTGATCCAAGTCGGTCAGCATATTTCGGTGCCTTTCGATCTGCATATCCATATACGCTCGATCAAATTCTGCACCCTTAGATTTTCTCAGTTCACTGATTTTTTCCCGAGCATCTTTTTTCATGGTTTTTGAAACTTCGCTTTTGTCCGAATTGATATTTGCACTCCTCAACACCCGACGGCGATCCTTATTGCTGGCTTGATGATCTTCAATCATCATTCGAGCATATTCCTTGACGTGCTCGTTATCAGCGCGGCGCTTAGCCAGCTGGGCCGCATTAATTTCAGCGTCATTGGAGGTTTTTAAAATCAGAGCAATTTGATCATCATTCACCGATGCAGCCATGCCCTCAGTCGTAACACCCATCGCCGCAGCCGTATTTCGATCACTATAACTATTCCCTTCTGGCATAACCGCAGCGGCACGATCTCGCTCCATACTGGAATCTGGACTCATCGCCGGCCGATTAAGAAGAATATCCTGAGCAGTATTATATGTCGGAGCATACTTACTGGTCTCTACATGACCAGGTGTATGACTTGCAAAAGAAACCGTCGCCCCCAAAGTCGTTAAAATAAAAAGCCATTTTGCTCGCATTTGATTTCGCATTTTTTTCTCCTTTTAATTATTGAGTCATTTAGCCCCAAAAAAACTGTATTTCCGCCATCAACACTCAAAAAAGCAAGAGACAGGCCATTTCTTGCTTGCCGAGATCCTGTGAGTTAAGCGAAACTCAGTGGTTTAAATCATGAGGTTCTTTCTATGAAAAAAGCATCAACACCAAATTCAAAACCCACTCAAGATAGCGCCAATTTTTTAAAGCAAATCATCGAAAAAGATCTCGAAACAAAAAAAGTGACAGGTCCGATTGTGACTCGCTTTCCGCCAGAGCCCAATGGATACCTGCATCTGGGACATGCCAAATCAATCTGTCTTAATTTTGGCTTGGCAGCCGATTTCAATGGCCGATGTCACTTGCGATTTGATGATACCAATCCTGAAACAGAAGATGTTGAGTACGTTGAATCCATCAAAGACGACGTCCGCTGGCTGGGAGCCGACTGGAAAGATCATCTTTATTTTGCCTCAGATTATTTTCAGCAGCTCTATGACTGGGCCGAATATCTGATTCAGGAAAACAAAGCGTACGTTTGTAGTCTTAAAGAAGAGCAACTCCGAGAGTATCGTGGCGATTTCATGAAACCGGGACAAGACAGTCCTTTTCGCACCCGCTCCGTCGAGGAAAATTTAGATCTTTTTCGCCGCATGAAAGCTGGCGAGTTTGCCGAAGGTGAACACGTTCTTCGGGCTAAAATTGATATGAAATCTCCGAACATGAATATGCGAGATCCCCTACTTTACCGGATACGCAAAGTTCGTCATCACCGCACTGGTGATGCATGGTGTATCTATCCGATGTATGATTATGCTCATCCACTCTCTGATGCCATCGAACACGTGACTCATTCGATCTGCACTTTGGAATTCCAGGATCATCGGCCATTTTATGATTGGTGTATTGAAAATTTACCTGTGCCTGCAAAACCAAAACAATATGAATTTGCTCGTATGAATATGACTTACCTTGTGATGAGTAAGAGAAAACTTTTGCAATTGGTTAAAGAAGGTCTTGTGATGGGCTGGGATGATCCCCGTATGCCGACTATTTCAGGCATGCGACGTCGAGGCTACACACCAGAGTGTCTACAGCTTTTTGCAAAACGTATTGGCGTGGCCAAAGCCGAAAGCCTCATTGATTTTGAAATTCTTGAAGGTTGTGTTCGCGACACTCTGGATGAAGTGTCTCATCGCGCGATGGCTGTTCTTAATCCAATTAAAGTGGTCATTGATAACTTACCTGAAAATCACCGCGAAGAAATCCAAACAGCTCGTCATCCTAAAAAACCAGAACTCGAGAAACGCATTTTGCCATTTACCAAAGAAGTCTACATTGATGCCGCTGATTTTATGGAAAATCCACCATCTGATTTTTTCCGTTTGGCTCCTGGCAAAGAAGTCCGACTTCGAAATGCTTACGTGATCAAATGTAAAGAAGTTGTTAAAGATGCCGCTGGAAATATTGAAAAATTGATTTGCGATTATGATGTTGCGACTTTGGGCGGGAAACCTACTCAGGATGGACGCAAAGTAAAAGGTATTGTACACTGGGTATCAGCAACAGAATGCATTGAAGCCGAGGTCCGACTATTTGACCGGCTCTTTTCAGTCGCTGATCCAGATATTGTTTCCGAGGGTAAGGATTTTAAATCCAATCTTAATCCCAACTCACTGAAGGTCATCACAAAGGCGAAGCTTGAATTGGGACTACGAGATGCTTCACAAAATATTCGGTATCAATTTGAGCGAGTTGGATATTTCGCTCTGGACAGCGTGGATTCCAAGCCTAACAATATTATTTTCAACCAGGTGGTAGAACTTGCGACAGGACACTAACTAAAATGTCAGATTTTTTTCAAGACTTAAACGATAAGGAAGACCTGATAAAGATGCGCGTGCTTTTTGTTGGCGCCATTGTTTGCAGCTTTGTTTTCTATTATTTCCTGGTTCGCCTCAGCGAAGGAAGAGATTTTTTTCCTGGTCGTATTGGCACCGCCGTTGTTGCAACTCTGGCTTTTGTGCTTTCCTATGTCGCCCCCAGAATAACACTCTCACATCTTTTTAAGTATGTGATGCTTTCGTATGTGTTTTTATATATTTACTTGCTGCATATCAATGACTGGTCTGTCTTTCACCGCTGGTCTTATTTTGTCGTTGGTGCCCTTTTTTGCACTTCCGTTCCCAACTGGCGAGATTTTCCATTTACAGCAACAGTCACCATGGTTACCCCAATTATCGCTGGCTTTTACAGCCCACTTACAGTCTTAGAGCTTGTCCATTTTCATACGGCGAATTTAACAGTATTTTTTATCATTGGAGTTTCAATTAAATCTGTCTTCCATTACCGACAAGAAGTGATGAAGTTAACCAAAACTCTTGTCCAATCATCAAAAATGGCTGCACTCGGAGAAATGGCCGGCGGAATTGCCCATGAAATCAATACCCCACTAAGTATTATTATTGGCTATGTGGATTTGGTAAAAAACCAACTGTCTGATGGAAACAAGTTTGATGAAAAGAAAACCCATGAGCTTTTAGACAAGATTGAAATGACATCATTTAGAATCTCACAAATTATTCAAGGATTGCGCCACTTTTCACGTGAAGGTTCTGAAGATCGATATGAGATTACTGATCTTCGAGATGTTGTTTCAGAATCACTTCATTTGTGCACCGAAAAATTTAAGATCAATAAGATCAATTTAATCACAACTATTTCTCCGACTCCGGTCATGTGCAATTGCCAGCGGATTCAAATCATACAAATATTAATCAATCTATTGAATAATGCCTATGACGCCTGCAACACTCTGCCCAATCCCAAGATTCGAATCACATTGGAAGCCAAAGATATTTATGCCCTCATCACGGTCACTGATAGCGGCCCCGGAGTCCCCTCAAATTTGGATTCAAAAATCATGCAGCCTTTTTTCACCACAAAAGAAGTGGGCAGCGGCACAGGACTTGGACTGAGTGTCTCTTTAGGAATTGCAAACGCACACAAAGGATTTCTGTACCTAGATCGCTCGATCTCTCCGTCAACTTTTGTTCTTAAGCTACCCTTAGCTGTGTGATGAAACTGTGCGCTTCTGATAAACCTGATAGTAAAACATCAATCCAAAAAGTATCCCTGAAGTGACTGCAGGAACTAAAAAACCCAAGTATTCAACTTTTGTGAATAAATACCCACCCAACATGGATCCCAAAATAAAAAATACTATGATTCCTGTCCGCATGAGGTTAGCCTGCACCTCGGCCATTGTATCGATCTTGAGCTTAGACCGATTAAAGTAACGAACAAGGCCCAAACCCAAATCCGTTGTGATTCCTGTCAAGTGTGTGGTTCGAATAACTGATTTGGAAACCGTGGTGATCGTTCCATTCTGAATTCCACAAGTCAGACAAAGTAAAATCAATAAGGTGTAATTTCGCGAAAGCTCGAGATCTTGGCCAAATTCTCCAAACCTTCCCAACTGACCAAAAATAAAAACTAAACATAAAAGAAAAAAGATCAATCCAAACGTCAGATAATACTTTGGCTTTTTATGCAGCTTCAGACGAATATCCACAAGTTGGCCGCTGATCATACATCCGAATAAAAAGAAAAGAGGAACCGCCAGCATTCCCAATGCGTGACTATTGTCAGGTTGACTTAATTCGCGACCAAAAAAGGCCGCAAATCCTGTGATATGGGAAACAAAGCGATGACACGCCATGAATCCTCCGATATTGAGCATTCCGGCTTGAAATGCCATCAACATCCAAATTGTTATGTTCGTCCGCGTGTACTGAGATATGGATTCGTTACCGTATAGCATGTTGAAGTAGCCCCTTACGACAACATTCTGGCAAAAATGAGTGAATCAGTAAAGTTGCTTTGTGAACTTTCTCAATAAAATTGCTGGTGCTGTCGATTCGCGTGTAATGGGGGTGATTTTTCCAAACATTGTGAATCTTCTGATCAATTCGCATGGCCTCTTCGGCAGTCTCAATTCGAATTGGATTTTGAAAATTATAACCATTCAATAAGTCGGGAGTCGTCAAATGTATAACAGCACTGTATTTACTGAATTCAGCCTCAACTGATGTGGAAAGCTCCTGGCAATACCCAACTGATCCATCTTCAGGCCAATACGCCATCCCATCCAATGTCCCGCGATCACATAAGCCCAAAGCCCATCGCTTCTCATTACGTACAATATTCTGCATTTCATTCTGAATATGATAGATGGCTTTTTGAGCCGAACGCTTAGCCGTAACAGAATCCAACCGCCAGAACCCACCCCCAAACAAAATGGACGCAGCCTCAGGAAGGATCGCAATATGCTCGCAAAGATCTTTTCTTAATACTTCCAACAAAGCTGTTTTACCCGCCCCTGGACCGCCAGTAATGACAATCATTCCTGTTGGCAGCGGAAAATCTTTACAGAGACAAGTTCTTTCGCATGAATAATGCTGTGGCATTTCTTACTCCAGTTTAAAAATTTCGTCCTGTTCAGGCACAGAACAATCCCAGCCAAACTTTTCAGCCAAACGACGACGAAACTCATCTGCAGCAGAGGCCTCGCCGTGAGTTATAAAAACTTTTTTTGGTTTTACTTTTGAGTGCTGAAACCATTGAATCAATTCGCCATAGTCCGCGTGAGCCGAGATATTATCCAAGTTTCGCACCTGCGCCCGCACGGGGATGTACTCACCATGAATTTTAACTTCCCTGGCTCCGTTTTGCAGGGATTCCCCACGGGTTCCAGCCGATTGATAACCACTGAGCAAAATGGTGTTCTCGGGATGCGGAGCAAACGCTTTAAGATGATGAAGCACCCGACCACCAGTTAACATCCCACTGGCAGAAATGATGATCATGGGGCCAGTTCGTTCATTCAGGGCCCGAGACTCATCCGCAGATCTCACATAGCGAAAATGACTGTCAATTTCCGCGCAGTCTTTTAGTGTTAACTTATGAAGCTTGGTATGCTTTTTAAAAATAGAACTAAAATCAGTCGCCATAGGACTATTTAAAAACATCGGCATTGACGGAATGCGATTCTGACGCCGCAGCTGAGTCAAATAATACATAATAGATTGGGCACGACCCACAGCAAAAGCGGGAATGACCAGCACACCACCGCGCCCATACGTTTCATTCACAACATGGCTGAGTTCCGTAGCCACATCCTCTGATGAATGCAATCGATTTCCATACGTCGATTCTGTCACGAGATAATCCATGTTGGGAATCACATCAGGTGGATGAAAAATTTCATCGTTTATCCGCCCCACATCACCCGTAAAGAAGATTTTTTTATGATCCACGGTAAGCACCACGGAAGAGGCCCCCAAAATATGTCCTGCATAGCGAAATTCAAAACTTATTTGCGACGAAATAGCATGCGTTTTATGAAACGGAACGTTTACAAAACTCTCGAGCGCTTCTTCAGCATCTTCTGAAGTGAATAGTGGTAACGCCGGTTTATGCTTGGTGCGCTGAACCCGGTTCAAATAAACCGCTTCTTCTTCTAACAAGTAACCACAATCCGGAAGCAAAATTTTACAAACGTCGCGCGTGGCCTCGGTCGAGTAAACTTTACCGCGAAATCCACTTTTGATCAGTCGCGGAATATAACCCGAATGATCAATGTGAGCATGGGTTAAAATAATACAATCAATCGTCTCCGGATTGATTGCGAACTCGTCCCAATTTTTAAGACGCAATTTTTTTAATCCCTGAAACAAACCACAATCAATAAGAATTTTTTTTCCATGAGCCTCGACAAGATATTTTGATCCCGTCACTGTACCTGCTCCGCCTAGAAATCGAATTTGAGCTGACACACAACCTCCATTTTTATTTTTTGGACTTGAACTTTTGTGAGGTTACTAACTTTTCAAGTTGTTTCAAATCATCAGCGACTTCTTGAGGCATATCCACCCCGCGCGATCCTGTGTAGCCAAGAATGACCTGCGTCTCGTACTCCTGAAAGCATTTCAGAGCTATGGGATCAGTGGGATACTTGGTGATGCATTCACGTAAATACAAATCTGCCAAAGAGTAAAAAAATGTATTGTGCATCGCTCGGTCACAAATAGAAAGCCAGTATAAAATTTCTGGAACGACCTTTGACTCTGGACGATATTGCAAGAACTCATACAATAAACCCGACACCTGCAAATAAGTGACAAAATCTATATCCTGAGATTTTCTTTTCACATCAATCTTCGATTTCACAAAATCTAAAATTTGTTGATCCGTTGCTGTCGTCAAAGATGGCAATGGCTGCTTCGTCCACTTCTGAAATTGCTGAACCCAACTTGCAATATCTGCCCGGGTTACGGCTGGCAAATTTTTCAGTTGGCGGTATTTTTCAAAAACGACAAGTGCCGCCGCTGGATCTTTTTTAATCCGACTGAAATACATCAGTTGGCGTCCAAGAGCCATTTCAATCTGACTGCTATCAAATGAACCCTTTGGAAATGACAGGATGGCCTGATCATAAATTTTATAAGCACTTTCAAAATCCCGTATTGCAAACAAAAACTCAGCCTGCTCGAAATCAGAGGTTAAAGGCTTTAAACGCCGAATCTCTTCGAAGACCTTACTTGTCCCAGGCATCTGAGTATGACAACTCATACAGACTGACAAAGTGGATGACAGCTTCCAACGGGCAAAACTTTTATTTCCCAATCTAAAAAGGCGCTCTGTATCAATGATATGTTCCTCGAGCACCTCGCGCGAAAACTTGAAATTTGTTTTTTGCAAATTTACATCTTCATGAGCTTTTTTTGCCAACTTCGAAAACTCTTTCAGATGCATTGAAATTTCGTAATTGTTCTTGGGGTCAGTAAAAATCTCTTGCGATCCCATATACTTTCGCAGTCCGGTTAAATGAGTTAAAAACTGACTCATAATACTTTTTGTAGATGAGAGCTCTTCCTGAGGTACGACTGTTGCCAATGTTCCAATTGCGGTTAAAAAAACAAGTCCATAAACGAATTTTATTATTTTTTTCACGAGCATTCCGCCTTGTTAGAAATTTTCTATGGTGCAATCAGAATGGGTTTATCTCCTGATCGCAATAACTTTGAAGTCACGCTTCCAAAAAAAGGCTTTGCCTTTAAACTTGTTTTTGGTGAAATCGCCAGAAGATCAAAATTTTCAAGACGTTTTTGGATTTGCTCCACAACGCCACCTTCCGAATCGACAATTTTCAACTGCGGATGTTTCTTTTTAAAGGCCTTCCGTTTTTGAGCTTCTGATCGTTTGATTTTTTCAGAGAATTGAACATAGGATTGAAAATCTAATATCGGAAGCGGTTGCGGCACCACATGATACAACTCGGACTTGGCTTTAAATGCGCGCAAGAAAGGCTGCACCTGATGAACAGCATGGTGAGATCGTTCACTCAAATCACAGGGAATCAAAATTTTCTCAGGCACAATTAAAGATTCCCCTCGATGGATCCAAACTGGATACGGCGACTCAAGACCCAACTGCTCCGCAGCACTTCCCATAAAAAATTGAGTCCAAGTGCTTTGCCCACGATGACCAGCAACAATCAAAGGAAACTTCAGATTCTTTGCTGCTGCAATGATCTGCTTATAGGGTTTTCCAAATTTAACAACAACAGGAATGGATTCATCCAAAGCATATTTCTGACGAATCAACTGATCATAATACTTAATAACCTCTGCTTTACGAACTCCGAAAGGACTTTCAAACATTTCAGTATCTTTGAAAGCATAGACAAATGTCAGTGGCGCATTTATTTTTTTTGCCAGCACGCGAGCTTGCTGAACCACTGTCTGTGAATATTTTGATAAATCCACAGCAACTAAAATATTTTTAATTGTTCTGCCTAAAGCCACCTATTCCTCCTAAGTTTTAAGCCGAGTTTCCAAAAGTTCCGACAAGGCCTTGTAAGCATCAATTTCGGTAAATATCCCCACTAGTTTGCCATTATCTACGATCAAGGCGCATCCATATTTTTTCTCGGCCATATGAGCCACGACTTCATTTAATGGAGTGTCAGGACTTGTAAAGTAAGGTTCTGCTGTGTAGCACTCTTCAACCGTCATGGTCGAGGCATCCACATCTTTAAAACTCATCACTAAATTAATATCTCGATCTGTTAAAATTCCAACTAAATGGCCACCCTTAAGGACAGGTAAATGACGAAGATGCAATTTACGCATAAACTCGCTCGCTTGAGCAACGGTTTGATCTGAGCCAATTGATTTTGGCACGTAGGTCATATATTTTTGAACTGTCGGAATCGCTTTCATGAATGCTCCTTAAAAATGTAGTTAACTTCAAATTCCTATTTACAATAAGTCGGCCTACACGACCTCGAATCTAATTGACAATGAGCCCAATTTTGATGACATATTGTCACGGGCTGAAATTAGCCTAAGACATCTTGTCAAATGGGGAAAATATGCGCGCAAAACACAAAGTTGCAGTGATAGATGACGATCTTGAAATGGGCCGCGTGGTTAAAGATTTACTCACCGAAGAAGGCTATGAAGTTTGGCAATTTTCATCCGCTGCCGAAGCCTTAGTTCGATTCAAAAAAGAAACTCCCCATCTTTTAATCACCGACAATAAAATGAAAGATATTGATGGCTTGATGTTTTTAAAGAAAGTGCAATCCGATTATCCTGAAATAGTCAGCATCATGATGACAGCCTTTGGATCCATTGAAACAGCTATTGAAGCCATGAAGTCTGGTGCCTACCATTACATCGTGAAACCTTTTAAGAATGATGAATTGGTTTTACTTGTTAAACGAGGCATTGAGAACGTTAAACTCAAACAAGAGAACAAAGTTCTCAAGCGCGAACTGAATAAAAGTTTTAATTTAGAATCCATTGTCGGAAAAAGCGCGGTCATGTCCACAGTTTTTGAATTGATAAAGCTTGTCGCCAACTCCAATGCGAATGTTTTAGTGACCGGCGAAAGCGGATCTGGAAAAGAACTCGTTGCGCGTGCCCTTCATAATTCAGGAGCCCGCAAAGCCAAACCTTTCGTTCCCCTGAATTGCACGGCGATCCCCGAAAATTTACTTGAAAGCGAGCTATTCGGCCATGTGAAAGGCTCTTTCACCGGCGCCAGCGTCGATAAAAAAGGTCTTTTCGAAGAGGCCGATAAAGGCACTTTATTCTTAGATGAGATTGGGGATCTGAGCCTAGCACTTCAAGCGAAACTTTTGCGCGTTCTTCAAGATAAACAAATCCGACCAGTTGGCGGCAGTCAACTGAAGCAAATTGATGTTCGCATCGTTGCCGCCACTCACCGTGATCTCAAGATTATGGTGAAAGATGGAAAATTTCGAGAAGATTTATTCTATCGCTTAAATGTTGTTCCTATTCGCATTCCGCCTTTACGCGAGCGCATTGAAGATCTGCCCCTTTTAGTGGAAAGTTTTATCTCTAAGTTTGCTGCGCAAAATGGAACTGATCTCAAAGAAATTTCTTCAGAAGCCATTGCCATATTGATGGCCCACCCATGGCCTGGAAATGTTCGCGAACTTGAAAATGTCATCGAACGCGCCATGGTGCTCACACCCGGAAATCGCATTGAAAAAACCGCTATTTTAGATAGCGCTCTGGAAGAAGCTAAAAATAATGTGGAACAGTTGCATGCCGATCGCCCGACTCTCGAAAAGCTGGAAGAACGCTATATCAAAATGATTCTCAGTGAAGTCAACAACAGCAAAGAGGAGGCATCTAAAGTTTTAGGAGTCAGCCGCCGCACTCTTTACCGCAAAGAGCGCGTGTACGGAATGGTTTCAGATGACACTCCCGAACCCGCAGAGGATCGCAATGAAACAGTCGGCTGAGGGTCTTTCGAGTGTTGATTTCGGTCACCTCAAGTCAGCTATTGACGAGGCTGCTATTGTGGCCATTACGGACAGACATGGAGTCATTACTTATGTGAATCGAAAATTCTGCGCGATCTCGAAATACTCTCCGCAAGAATTAATCGGGAACACTCATCGTATTATTAATTCAAAGTTTCACAGTGACGCATTCTTTGATGAAATGTGGCAAACCATTGTCTCTGGAAAAACATGGGAAGGCGAAGTCCGAAATCGAGCCAAAGATGGAACTTACTACTGGGTGAACACCACCATTGTCCCATTTATGGATGAGCATGGCCAACCCATTCAATATGTTTCAGTACGCTATGAGATCACTGAGCGCAAATTAGCTGAAGAGCAATTAAATATTTACGCCAAGAAGTTAGAAATCAGCAATCAGGAACTTCAAGATTTTGCTTCTGTTGCAGCTCATGATCTTCAAGAGCCTCTACGGAAAATTCAATCTTTTTCAGATCGCCTTAAATTGAAGGCCAAATCAGAACTTAAACCCGAATCTTATGATTATGTAGAGCGGATTCAAAGCTCAGCCCAGCGAATGCAAGTTCTAATCAATGATTTACTGACCTATTCCCGCGTCACAACGAAGGCTCAGCCTTTCCTAACTCTGGATCTGAATGAAATTGTAGGTCAAGTGACTTCTGATCTTGTTATCCTTCTTGAGCAAAGTCAGGGAACTGTCAGCTTCAAAGGCTTGCCATTGGTCGAAGCGGATCGAACACAAATGCATCAGCTTTTCCAAAATTTAATCAGCAATGCTTTGAAATTTTCAAAACCCAATACGCCACCCGTTGTCACAATCGAATCTAAAATTTTAGATCACTCTCCGCTGCCCCATAAGGGTCCCGCTTGCCAAATTACAATTCGCGACAACGGCATTGGTTTTGATGAAAAGTATTTAGATCGTATCTTTACAATATTTCAACGGCTGCATGGTCGCCATGAATACGAAGGCACTGGAATTGGCCTGGCGGTGTGTCGAAAAATTGTGGACCGCCATGGTGGAATATTGACTGCCAAATCTTCTGTCGGCGAAGGCGCTACATTTATTGTCACTTTACCTTTAAAACAAAACACTGGAGATTTAAAATGAAAATTACAAAAAATCCTGTTCCCATTCTGGTTGCTGATGATGATTTAGACGATTGCCAAATGATCAAAGAGGCTCTGCAAGAAAGTCGACTTTTGAATGAAATTCACTTTGTCCATGATGGCGAACAACTGTTAAAGTATTTGCAATTTGAAAATCTTAAAGAGTTCCCGATTCCAGGTCTGATTTTACTCGATTTGAATATGCCAAAAAAAGACGGCCGAGAAGCTTTGAAAGAAATCAAAAGCAATCCGAAGCTACGACAAATTCCAGTGGTTGTTTTAACAACTTCAAAAGCCGAAGAAGATATTCTAAGAACTTATAATCTGGGTGTGAACTCATTTATTACCAAACCCATTGCGTTCAAAGATCTGGTTCAAACGATGACAGATTTGGGTCGCTACTGGTTTGAAATTGTTGAATTACCCGACCGTTCTGAAGGTCGCGAATGACTTTAAACTCGTTCAAAATATTGCTGATTGATGATGATGAAGATGATTACATTAACCTGCGGGATTTGGTTCAAGAGATTCGCAGAAGTCAGTATCATATCACATGGAAATCAACTTATAGCGAAGGACTTGCCGCACTTCGTGAGCATAAATTTGACGTGTGCCTTTTAGACTATCGTTTGGGAACTCATACGGGCCTGGAGCTTCTGCAAGAGGCCCATAATCTGGGTCTTCGATTTCCTACAATTCTACTAACCGGACAAAGTGATTTTGATCTGGATTTGCAAGCCATGCAAATTGGAGCCTCGGACTACCTTGTCAAAGGAGAACTGACATCACCTCTTTTAGAACGCTCTATTCGCTATTCGATCAAACATGAAATGGATATGGAAGAATTGCGAGAAAGCAAAGCTCAAATATTACAGCAGGATCGTCTGGCCTCATTGGGGCTATTGGCTTCCAGCCTGGCCCATGAAATTGGAACTCCCTTGGGCATTATCCGCAGTCGCGCGGAATTAGCAGAACGCAAGGCTAAAACCTTACCCGCCGTTCAAGAGGACATGCAAACCGTTATCATTCAAATTGATCGCATCACGAAGCTGGTTAATTCCCTGCTTCATCTTGCTCGTGGCCAAAAATCAGAATTGGCATCTGCAGTAAATCTGAATGATATCATCCAAGATATGAAAAATCTTTTAAGTCACGAATTGGAACTTAAGAATATTTCTTTCAAAGCTGATCTCTCAGCACAGTATATTGTTAAAGCTGAAGCCGGCCCATTGAGTCAGGTGCTGTTGAATCTTTTAGTGAATTCAGTCCATGCTATCGATGAAGCCTGTCTTGCTGGCCGCAAAGAAAATCATTCAATTCAACTGTCTGTGCGCGAATTTTCTGAACGCGTCACTGTCGCGCTTCAAGACACAGGCTGCGGAATTCAATCTGATCATTTAAAGCAAATATTTAAACCCTTCTTCACCACCAAGGAAATTGGCCAAGGAAGTGGTTTAGGATTAGCCACTTCTTATAAAATTGTTCAATCTTGGGGTGGCACGATCACTGTAAAAAGCGTCGTGAATGAAGGATCAACTTTCGAAATCAGTTTACCAAAATTTATGGCTTAGGTTTTCGAAGAATATAGATCAACTCCTCGTCTCCAACTAGCAGATGCAACCAAAGTTCATCTTGAACCAACTCGGCAGGTGTGCTGGCCACACCATTAGGTTGCATGTCTGGATCTTGGCTGCAGCTCATACCGTTTCTTGGATTCAGTGCAAATACCTTTTCTTGAAGCATTCCTTTTTCAAAAACAAAAGTGGCAAATCGTTCACAAAAATCTGCAGTGCCCCGATCCCAATACAAGCGTTCTGTTCCATTTTCAAAAAATATCCACCGCAGATTTAACGCCGGGTCTGCGCGAGGAATACGCTCATTGCGATAAATCATTTCTTCAAACTTCCATTCGCCGTAAATAGATTCAGCAAATACTGATTGATATGAAAAAATAACTAATAAAATAATTATCACTATTTTCATCAAAGCCATCCTCGCGCGCGCAACACGCTCATAATTTTTTCTTGATCCGTCATTTCTAATTTTGCTAAACACGACAATAATTCTGTTTGAAAGGATTCAAATGTTGATAATGGATCCAGTCGAACTAAAATATCCCATGCCAATTTCTGTGACTTGTCGGCACCAATCGATTTAGATATAGACCATAATAACCCAGAAACAATTCCCGAATCGTGATACAAACCGCCTTGAGCATCTGACATTCGAAGAGTGTTATTGATAGTCCGTTTAAAGTTGGCTTTTTTGTATGAGACTTCCCCTAAATTTGGATTATTCAAAATTGTTGCTGTAAAAAAATCAGCAAAGGCCTCATTCAAAGATCCCCCCTGCCCCGTATACGGCAATGCCGAAACAGCTTCAATCACAGCATGCAATGATTCATGAATGATAATAGATGGGTCTAAGCTCATATCAGAAAAAATAATTCCATCACCCTCACCAAGACGAATTTTATGTTGATAATAAAATGCGGTGTTGGTCTTTTCGGGATAGCCCACATTCATTTCTGCCGCCAGTGTAAATGGCAACTTAAATTGAAAATTTTCAATAAACCAATCGCGAACTTGATTCAGATAAAAATAAACCTGCACTTGACCAAATCGCAAGTCATTCGTCGGATACAGAAACTGATTATTCTCGGCTTTCGCCAGTAGCGCTGCCTGAGTTGTGATAAATATAAAATCTGATCGCAAGACACCGTCATCTGAAAGTTTTTGCAGCATGACTTCGGAAATTTTACTTTTGAGTGGGCCATCAGGAAACAAAAAAGCAGTGGCATCAAACTGAGATCCCAATCGAGATTTTTCAATGATTTGAAACTTGCGATCCAAGTAGACCGCAGTGAGTTCGCTATTTTTCTCTTGATAAATAATTTTCCAGTTGAGTACTGGTTTTTTGATATCCCGAATAACAAGATGCGGTTTTTCATAAACAGTCAGTACTTTAAATTTTGGATTTAACTGATGAAATCGCGGCAAAATCAATGCGTGCTCAGCTTTCATCAAAGTTATTTCAGCACGAAGGGAAAGTGGTATTCTGCTAAGCCAGGTATAAGAAATAAACTCATCTTGATCAGCTTGGAAGATTTTTTTGTAGGTTGCTCCTTCGACCTCGACATCATCAATTTTTTGCATTTGAAATTGCAACTGTCGTGAACCAATATCTAAAACCTTGTTCTGAGGATCAAGGTGGGCTGGAGTTTCAGGTTTTGCTCCCTGGCCACTCCAGCGCACTGTGGACACTTCTGTTGGCGAACAAGAGACGAAAAACCATGACATGCACAACATCATCCCAAATTGTTTTTTCATCTCATCCCCCGCAAAAAAAATTTAATCTTACCGATTACTCAACATTTAAAGTTTTTTGCAAATAAGTGCCATCACCATTTACAAATTTAAGTGTATGTGTTCCAGTCGCCAATTTTCCAAGGCGAACTTCTTTAGTGAATGGCACCAACACCATGATACACATTCCCTGACTGACTGAAGCGACAGAGCGAATATTGTGGTTGAATGCATCATCATTTGAAATTTCAGCTGTTTTCCAACGGTAGCAACCATTTGGATAAAGACCATTCACAATAACGTAAGCATCGGCTTCAGAATCAAATCCCCCTGGAACAAAAGCATCGCTAACAGAAATAACAACATCTCTGACCGCAGGTGTTTCTGCTAATACAGTTGATCCTGATACTAAGATTGAGATGACAGCTAATTGTAAAATATTTTTAAAAATCGTTTTCATAAATGGTTCCCCCGTGATGGTTTTAGTGTTAACAGCTCCATGCTGTTGAAACACACTATTGCAACGGAAGAACCAACCTGATTGTGCCTTAGATTCTATCTGGCATTTTTTCTCTGCCAATGTGTCTTAAAATGATTCAGTACTAAAGTCATATTGTCATAAGTTACTGAATCAGTGCTTTTAATGTTTGCAGCTTCTGCTTCACATCATTTGGAAGACGCGTGCCGCCAGAACCCGTATAACTAGCCGTTACTGAATCCTGATAATTTTTAAAACAAGTCTTCGCCCATTTTGACTGCGGCACTCGACGGATACAAGATTCATAGTAATTCTCATGAAGCGAGATCATTGAAACTCGATTCAATGATTCATAGCTTTCGCCCGTTAAAAGAAGCGCTTCACCCAACTCATCTGGAGTTAAATCATCCGTCAGCAAGCGCAGTAAGGCCGGAATGGCACGCATGTCTTCGATATCGCTTTTTTTATTCTTGAGCATTAAACGAATCGATGACAGCTTTGTTAATGTTTCATTTGAATCCCATTGCTGAATTGAGTTTCTCCATGACGTGTTTTTCACCTTTAAAAAACCAGGAATCGATTTATTCTGACTAAGCGCTTCCGTCAGAATTTCTGCTTTTGCCTTATCCTGCATATATTGAACGGCGACCATAAATCCCAATCGCGACACGGTCTCAATATCACTGTGTAAATCTTGATGAGAATAAACTTTTCGCATTTCTTGCTGAGCCAATTTATAGGCTGAATCAAATTGACGAAAAGCCACCATAAATTCAATCTGATCTTTAATCGGAAGTGTATTCACATACGGCTCAACAGAGTCTTGAAGTCGCACCTCAACACCATCTTTGACTCGCGTATGACATTCAAGGCAATAGCTCGTCACTTTTACCAATTGAGATCGTGAATACTCATGCCACCCATTGTTAAAATTTTCATCCGCTTGCTTGATCTCGTTTGCAAACTCTGCAGCTACAAATCGCGCTGTTGGATCTTTGGCCAAGATAATGGGGTCGTGTTTCACATTCTGAGAATCGACGGCCAGCTCATGAATAGATTTACTGAGAAATTTTTTATTTACAGGATCATTAAATTTTTTCTTATCAAAAATATAAGGCTGCAGCATCACCAAATCTCGTTTGAGATTCTGCATCGAATCGTTCCAAACTGGTGGTGGTAAAAACCCTTGCTGTGATCCACCAGCTTCATAGTCAGTTCGAGTGGGTTTTCCTTGGCATGACAAAAGAGTTGAAATGATCACAATAATGGCGACAAAGATTTTCATACAAGTTCTCCACGTGTTATGGCTGTGACTTGGTCGGACCGACTGCCGAAACATCGACAACACGGCTCTCTTGACTGTTCACTTCCTGAACTTTAAATCGTAGCGGAGTACTTTTGGATTGGTCAAATGCTGCTTGGGGTAGACTGATAAAAAGATGAACTTCTTTGGACATACCGGCTCCCAATTGGTGAACTGGCATCGCTTGTGTTAACTTAATCGGTACATTCAAAATTGATTCTACAGTGATTTCAAAAATCTGAGGCTTATGACTTTGATTGTGCAAATTCACTTTAAAATGATTGATCACCGAGTTGTCCGAGCCCATCTGATAGGGAGCACCCGAAGCTCGCAACACTGCCGAGTTAAAGGACATATGATTGATCAGGTTATAACTAAGACCTGATAGTGCTACAAGAAATAGAGTTGAATACGCCACGATTCGTGGTCGGAAATATGACGCTTTCGTGCGAGGCTCAACAGATCCATACGAAATTAAACCTGTTGGCTTATTCACCTTGGTCATGATCTCATCACATGCATCAATGCATGCCGTGCAAGCGATACACTCCAGTTGACTGCCGTGACGGATATCAATTCCAGTTGGACAAACTTGAACACAACGATTACACGAAACGCAATCGCCTTGTTTTTCTTTGGGAACTTCTATTGATTTTCGAGGCTCCCCACGGACAGCATTGTACATCACCGTGATCGAATGCGTGTCCATCAAGACACTTTGAAATCGACCATAGGGACATGCGATAATACAAAACTGCTCTCGAAACCAACCAAAATTAAACAGCAATAATGCTGTCCCCCCAGTGACCAGTATAAAATAAGTCCAATTCTCCTGAGGTGAACCTGACATCATCTGAAGAAGACGCTCACTTCCACTGAAGTAAGCAATAAAACTGTGAGCAAAAATAGAACTCACGACAAAAAATAAAAACCACTTGATAGACATCTTTGTGATTTTTTCTGCAGTTATAGGCCCCTGACTCAATCGGCGACGATTGATATAATTTCCTTCAACCCAAATTTCAATGCGGCGGTAAATAGCCTCGATAAATACAGTCTGCGGACAAGCCCAACCACACCAAAATCGACCCCATAAAGCTGTCGACAACATCAATCCCAAAACAAACATAGCTAAAATGAAAAAAAATAACGGCGAATCGTGAGACTGAAATAAAGCCCCAAACAATTCAAATCGACGGTTACCAATATCAAAGAGCACCGCCTGGGATCCATTGATTCGAATCCAAGGCAGGGCTAAAAAAATTACCATGAGTAAAAAATGAATACGCGTTCTCCAGGTGCGAAAACGCCCCTTCACCTCGGCAGGTATAATTGTCTGCCGACTTCCGTATTCATTCAACATGGTCAAACGGTCATTCGACTGCAATTTTTTCCCCTTGAGGTGCTTTTGCATTCGCTGGTTTGGCACCTCGGTTTGAGCCGATAAATGCAACTACAGATCTAATCTCATCTGAATTCAGTACGGACTCCCAACCCGGCATTCCCTTATCCAGAACACCTTGACGAACGGTCACACTCATTTGTGCTAATTTTCCTTGGCC
The DNA here is from genome assembly GCA_001771815.1 of Bdellovibrionales bacterium RIFCSPHIGHO2_01_FULL_40_29. Taxonomy (GTDB): domain Bacteria; phylum Bdellovibrionota; class Bdellovibrionia; order Bdellovibrionales; family Bdellovibrionaceae; genus Pseudobdellovibrio. The sequence goes on from MEPU01000004.1 coordinate 64,588, forward strand.
ATGAATCCAATAATCATCGACTAAATTAGGTCCGATAATACCTTGCAATTCAACTCCGTGACAGGCTGCACATTTTGAATCATAAACCAGCTTGCCAGCCGCTAGAGCCTCTTGAGAACTGATCAACTTTAGAAGATCGTCTTCAGTATCCGCAGCACCACTTCCAGGACTGTTCTTTTTCATTTCAGCGATAACGGCTAAATCTGACTTAAGTTCTGCCAATTGAGTTGGAGCTCCGGCAATCTCATAGTGAATCCAATAAATAAAGGCAAAAATAACAGTTCCAATAAATATCCCCAACCACCACAGTGGTAAGGGATTATTGAACTCTTGAATTCCATCATACTCGTGATCCATTAAATTCTTATTAATATCATCCATGTTACTGCTCCTCTGACAGTGGCATCGCTGCTAATTTTTGATAAAATTCTTTTGATTGATACCGAAAATAAGTCCTTATCACGACACTCGCAAATGCAAAGAGAAAAAGCCCCATGCCAAAAACAACTATTGGTATGTCAGTAAATATTTTCATTCCTTGTGATAACATTTTACTCTCCTTTATTTCTGTTCCGCATTTTGGCTTTTCTGACCCAAAGATTGCAGATATGCAATAATCGCAACGATCTCTTTGTCCTCAAGTTTTGCTGGAGCACCTTGTTTTTCTAATTCAACAGCTATTGCTTTTGCATCTTTCTCGGCTTGGATATCTGCATTCGCCACTTGTTCATCTGTGTAAGGAACACCTAAGTACCGAAGTACTGTTGTTTTCTTACGAAGACTAACAAAGTCAATTTTCTTACGCTCTAACCATGGGTACGCCGGCATAATCGACATTGGTGTCACGGCGCGAGGATCAATCATGTGTCGATAGTGCCACAGATCAGGATACTTTTTACCCAGGCGAGCTAAATCCGGTCCTGTGCGTTTTGACCCCCATTGAAATGGATGATCATACATGGACTCTGCAACTGTGGATGGATTACCATAGCGCAATACCTCTGCTGCTAAAGGACGAATTTGTTGCGAGTGACACACATAACAACCTTCGCGGATATACAAATCGCGACCCGCAAGTTCCAATTGTGAGTACGGAACTTGTTGCACATTGGATGGAACATATTTATGCAACGAAAGTGTTGGATAAATTTCAATGACAGAACCCACCAAAATCGCCACCAAAGTCAGAACTGAGAATGTCGCAGCCATGCCTTCTAATTTGCGATGAGGATTTTTTGAAGTTTCAGCCATGTTGCGATTACTAGTCACTTTAACTGGAGTTGGTACAGATGCTTTTGCATCGCGAATTGTCTTATAGATATTGTATCCCATGATGACAAATCCAACGATAAACAACCCACCAGAAAATGCACGCACCCAGTACAATGGAACAATTCGAGTCACTGTTTCAACGAAATCAGGATAAACTAATTTACCACTGGAATCCATTGCCAACCACATCATACCTTGAGTGATTCCGGCTGTAACCATTGATAAGTAATAACCAACAACTCCTAGTAATCCGAACCAAAAATGAACTTCGGCAAGTTTCACAGAATGAAGTTTTGTATTCCAAAGACGTGGGACTAAATAATAAATCATACCAAAAGAAAGAAATCCATTCCAACCCAAGGCTCCACCGTGAACGTGTCCGATAATCCAATCGGTATAGTGACCTAAAGCACTGACAGACTTAATTGACAGCAATGGACCTTCAAAAGTCGACATTCCATAAAACGTGACGGCAGCAACAAAAAACTTAACAATAGGATCCGTGCGCAGCAAATGCCAGGCTCCACGCAATGTCAAAAGTCCATTGATCATTCCACCCCATGATGGCGCCCATAACATCAAAGAAAAAACCATACCCAAAGTTTGGGCCCATTCCGGCAATGACGTGTAAAGCAGATGATGCGGACCAGCCCAGATATAGATAAAAACCAAGGCCCAAAAGTGGATAATAGATAAACGGTATGAATAAATCGGACGATTAACTGCCTTTGGTAAGTAGTAATACATCAAACCTAAAAATGGTGTCGTTAAGAAAAATGCAACAGCATTATGACCGTACCACCATTGCACCATGGCATCTTGGATTCCGGCATAAACGGGATAACTTTTCAATGCCGAAACCGGAATTGAAATCGCGTTTACGATATGAAGAACGGCAACTGTAACGATGGTTGCAATATAAAACCACAATGCGACGTACATGTGTTTTTCACGACGACGATAAAGAGTTCCAAAAAAGTTCACCGCAAAAACAACCCAAATCAAAGTGATGGCAATATCAATTGGCCACTCAAGCTCCGCATACTCTTTGGATTGAGAATACCCCAATGGCAAAGTGATCGCAGCGGAAACAATGATGGCCTGCCAACCCCAGAAATGAATCTTACTTAAGGTGTCCGAAAACATTCGCGTTTTAAGAAGACGCTGGGACGAATGATAAATACCTGCAAAAATCGCATTTCCTGCAAATGCAAAAATGGCGGCATTCGTATGAAGAGGGCGCAATCGACCAAAGGTCAACCATTCCATATTCATATTAAACGGCCAATAGGCCAACTGCAATGCGGCCAATAAACCGGCCAAAAAAGCCACTGCTGCAAATACAAGTGTTGCTAGAATAAATTTTTTGACGATGTCATCGTCATAATAAATTTCTTCGTAGTTGGTGTTCTTCTCAATCATGCTAGGCTCCTTCATCATCTTCAAGCATTCGGTGTGGGGGTGTATCGATATCATCGACTTGTCCTGAGCTGACATTCCAAATGAACGCCGCTAAAAAACTTATCGCTAATAATAAAGAAATGGGGATCATCAGAAACAAAATACTCATTTGCGACTCCTAAGCCATGTGCTGAGTAAAATAAATCCGCTACTGATCGGCATAAGCACTGCCGCGACAAAAGGATTCACCAACCCCATCAGAGCAAACGTTCCTGTTGCAATATTATAAATAACTGAAATAGTTAGATTCTGACGAATAAGCCCAATGGCTTCTTTGCTGATTGTCAGTAAATCTGTAATGCCGCGAAGACTTGGAGTGGTTAAATAAACCTGAGAACTACGCATCGCGGCCTCGACTCCTCCAGATGAAGCAACACTGACATGTGACTTGATCAGCGCTAAACTGTCATTGATTCCATCTCCAACCATCATAGATCCAGGATGATCAACGATCAACTGGGCTTTTTGAGCCGGACTCACTTCAGCAAAAACTTCCTGATCAGAAAAACCAAGCTGTGTCGCCAGACGACTGACAACTTCTTTTTTATCACCCGAAAGCAGAGCCAACTTATAACCTTTTTGACGTAATATTCTCAATGTCTCGACACAATCTGGCTTAAGTTGTGCTGAAAAACTAAAGCGCGCAGAAAGCTTTCCATCCGTATAAAGAGCACATGACATTTCGGAATGAGCTGTGTCATCTTTTCGAATTTCGTAAGTCACGCCATCAATAAGACCCGACACCCCTCGCCCCGGGAACTCAACCAGTGCTTGCACAGTATATAAAGAAGACGCCGAAAATGATTTTCGAAATGCAAAGGCCATTGGATGCGAGGATTCATTTTCAAGACTCAGTATAACTTTCTGCTGATGAGCAGAGATCAATGCCGGAGATTCATTCAAAGACAATTCAGTCTCCGTCAAAGTTCCCGTTTTATCAAAAAAAATAGATTTAACTTCCTGCACGCGCTCAAAAACATTGGCACTGCGAATAACTAAACCCTTTCGCTGAGCTTTTCGTAATGCAGAGGTTAACGCCAAAGGAGTACCAAAAGCCATTGCGCAAGGACAAGCCAGTATAATTAATGCCAAAGATCTGCGAATCGCCTCTTCCGGAGAGACAAACCAGTATGCTGCTAAAAAAATAAGACCAATAGAAAAAACTATGACTAACAGCCACTGCGCCCATCGATCCGCCATGGAAACAATACGATTTTTCGTTAAACTAAACCTCTGAACTTCTTGTAAAATTTGGCCAAAGCTTGTTTGTGATAACAACTGAGTGACTCGCAATTCAGCTGTCCCCGAAACCAATCTTGCTCCTGCAGGAACAGTGGCTCCTTTTAAAAAAGTCTTCGCTTTCACTTCACCTGATAACCATGCCATTCCAAAATAAGCTTTGTCAGATAGCAGTACAGCATCTCCTGGAAGCGTTTCCGCATCTCCAATAATAATCCGATCATCCACTTTAATCAGATCCAATGGCGTCCAAGCCCATGAATCATTCTGAACTTTTCGCACGCGCTGCAACTGAAGGGCTTCACCAAGACTGTCTGATTTTAAAAAACGACGCTGCAAGCGGCGCTGCGCCCAGCGAGAAACTAAAATTAAAAATAGAAAACCACTTAATGAATCAAAATAGATATCATCTTTTCCACGCAATAATTGCATTGTCGAAAAAACGAATCCTGCAAACGAAGCCACTGCCATCGGCAAATCAATAGACACTTGTTTTTGACGAAGACTATTCCATGCTCCTACATAAAAAGGCCATGCCACATAACTCACCACGGGCAAGTAGAGTAAAAAACTAAGCCAAACAAACACAGATTGTAAATCGCCAGTGACTCCAAAATAACTGGCAAAACTGTATGTCATTATATTACCCGCACAAACGGCGGCGACAGCCAGTCGAATAAGTTCCGATCGATCTTCACTATTTAATATATCGTCAGCGCTTGTATCAGTCATGACAGGGGTTGGATGAAAACCCATTTGCGAAATCAGATCTGCGACAGTTGAAAATTTAAAGATCGAGAAATCAACTTCAACGTCGGCTAAGTTTTTTCCCATATCGACACGAAATTGTTTGATGCCGGGATTGGCAATCGACAAATCTTCAAGTTTTCGCACACATTTTCCGCAGCGGATTCCACCAACATAAAATTGAATATGATTTTTTTGTGGTCCTGTTGCATAACGATCCACAAATTCTGGTTGATCCAAAAAAGAAAAATCGTTCGAAGAAACCACATCAAGATTTTGCATGATTCCATGGTATTGCGAGGCTAATACCAACACAAGAGGTCTTCAAAAAGAATACATTCACTTTAGCCCAATCCCAGTGACACTCTGTCGTAAAGCCTCAAAGTTTTTTTGACAAAGTGTCAAGATTTCAAAACATACTCTTCTTTAATTGATACACAGGAACGGCACGACCAATGCATTTAAATTATTTCGCAGGAGAGGCCATGAACCCACATCAATTTCAAACCATCATTGTTGGCCTCGATTTCTCTCCGTATTCGAAAAATGTGCTTAAGCAAGCCATTGCAATTGCTGGTAAAAAATTACGCTTAGTTATTGTTCACACCATCAATACTTCCTATCTTGTTACTGGAGTGAATCTATTCATCGGTGTCCGAAGCGGTGTTATTGGACCTTTAACCCAAGATATTAAAAAATTCTATAAGCTCGATGACCTTGCTCCTCATGCTAAAGTTGTCGTGGCCTTTGGAAACCCAGCTGATCATATTGTCCGACTGGCCAAAACTTTTCCGTCTCCGCTGATTGTCATAGGTCAGTATGGAAAAAGCTCTTTGGCTGGTCGACTTTTTCTTGGCAGCACAGCCGAATCCATTGCACTTCGTGCCACATCACCCGTTTGGATTCAAAAAGGTTCCCAAATCATTCATCCTCAAAAAATTCTTATCCCCTGTGATTTTAGCTCGCGCACAGAAAATGCTATCGCTATAGCAAAAACACTGGCCTCAACTCGAAAATCACATCTTGAGTTATTTCATATTGAACAGGATTTCTTTCCTGAAATTGGCGATTCACAATTAAAAGATGCACTCAAAAATTTTCAAGAAAAAGAAACAACCTTTAAAAAGAAATTTTTAAAACGCTATGCCAAAATAAAATTTTTCAACAAAATAGGAGAACCCGCTGCTGAAATCATCAAAGCGGCTAAAAAATTTGATCTTGTTGTGATGGCGCCGCATCGACGTCGCGGCCTCTTCAGTTCATTTGGTAGCGTTACTGGAAAAGTTGTTCGAGCAGGAACTATTCCCGTATTGATTTCAAGGTCCTAGGAATTCGCTTCAAAAGATCGCTTGCCATCAAACTAAGATGATCATTTCCCTCTTGAATCCAACTGTCTGCCATCATCCCGTGAAGACATGTTGCCAAACAAGCGGCCTCAACACTATCTATTTTTTGACTTAAAAACCCCGCAATCATTCCCGTCAAAACATCTCCAGTACCTGCCTTTGCAAGACTTGAATTGCCAGTAACTGATTGCCAGACTGTTTTTTCAGTGGCTATGAATGTCGGCGCCCCTTTTAAAACAACAATACATCCCATTTTTTTCTGAGCTTGTTGCACAGCCTTCAGTCGATTTTTTCTGATCTTATCACCAGTTACCTGAAGTAATCGCGCCAATTCACCTTCGTGTGGTGTCAAAATCCATGTTGACGGCAATTGAATTATTTTTCGTTGCTTTGCAAGACAATTAATTGCTTCTGCATCCAAAACAACCGCAGTTACTTTTTCTCGTATCAATTGTCGAATAATTCGGATTATACGAGTCGATGAATCCAGCCCTGGCCCCAATGCCACACAGGCGTATTCCGAAAAATGAGAAATCTTATGTATCGTTAAGAAATCAGGATGCTTGGCAATTGGAAATTTTTTTTTAGGATCATAAACAGAAACATATCCCGCACCCACGCGATAAGCGGCTTCGGCTGTGAAAATTCCGGCTCCCCATTTTCCTGGAGAACCAGCAATAATCAAACAGTTTCCACCGTGAGTTTTATTCTGTTTTGATAACCGTACAGGCAAAGCTCTGCTGGCCTTTGCCACGGAATACAATCGAATCATTAAATCCCAGCTCCAGAAAGTGATCGAGCAATATCACCAATGGGCGTTTTTGAAAGCCAGGTTGTAACACTTGCAATCACGCCGTCCTTCGTTGGATACAACATATCCGCTAAAACTTTTAAAAGATCTTCATGGCTAACAATACCGACGATGGTATTCTCGCTAGTCACTAAAAAACTGGATACTTTTTCATCGATCATTTTTTGAACCACAGAAATCAATTCTGCATCATAGGGTACCGTTATTACCGGTGTGCTCATAAAATCGCGAACAATTGCTTTGTAACCAAAATCAATTGATTCCGGTGTATCTGAGTTCATGGCTCTTTGAAAATCTCGATCTGAGATAATTCCGACCACATCACCAAATTTATTCACCACTGGCATGTGCCGAATATTATTTGATCTCATTGTGGTATAGGCATCGTCTAATGCATCATGCATATTCACGGTCACCAAATTTATAGACATAATATCTTGAGTTTTAGTCGTCATAGTAACTCCTTCATAATTTTAAGTGTGCAACCATTATGCCCCCAAAGTATCCTTTAAAAAGATTGTCGTCGATTTTATGTCCCGACTCCGAGACATTTTGTCGGAAGCATGACAAAATGTTCCAAAAAAAATTGATGTCTCGTTTTGTTGATGAGATTTGAACTTGAAAGACTCTTTATGATATACTTTGAATTTTCCAAATAGAGGTGATTGTATGCTCTCATATCTTAACATTAAAGCCGCAATAGAACTGATCCCCTCTGGCTCACGTATTTTTGTTCATGGTGGCGCCGCTACTCCCAATATTTTACTAAAAGAACTTGTCCAGCAAAGTCATCGCCTGCAAGACTGCTCGTTGATACACCTGCACACAGAGGGACCAGCTTTTTATGCCAAGGCGGAATACAAAGATTCATTCCGCGTGATCAACCTTTTTGTCGGTGGAAATATTCGAAAAAATATGGACTACAACCGCATTGATTATCTGCCCTGTTTTTTATCTGAAATCCCTGAATTATTTCGTTCAAAAAAATGTTTGTTGGATGTGGCTCTTATTCATGTTTCTCCACCTGATGTACAGGGTTACTGCAGCTTAGGCGTCAGTGTGGATATTGTAAAATCAGCGATTCAAAATTCAAAAATTATTATTGCTCAAATCAATCCCAATATGCCCCGAGTCCATGGTGATGGATTTATTCATTCCAGTGTATTTTCAGCAGCTGTTGAAGTGAATGAAAAACTTCCGCAGTCCCATCCCATCCATTTAACTTCGGAAGAGTTGCTCATCGGTCAACATGTGGCCTCGTTGATTGAAGATCGCTCGACCCTCCAAATTGGAATTGGCTCCATTCCAAATGCCGTGGCACAACAGCTCCTAGACCACAAAGACTTAGGAGTTCATTCTGAAATGTGGTCCGATGGAGTTTTAAATTTAATTGAATCAGGTGTGATCACAAATGCCTACAAGAAAATTCATCGTGGAAAATCTGTTTCTGGTTTTTTAATTGGAAGCCAAAAACTTTATGATTTCGTCCATGACAATCCATCTGTACTTCAATTTGAAATTGATTATGTGAATGATCCCAACATTATCTGTCGTAATCCGCGTGTAGCTGCCGTGAACTCGGCTGTTGAAATAGATCTGACCGGCCAAGTCTGTGCTGATTCTATTGGAAATCGAATCATTTCCGGGGTGGGTGGACAAATGGATTTTATGCGAGGAGCCGCTCAATCAGATGGGGGAAAGCCAATCATAGCTCTGCAGAGTCGTACAAAAAGAGGACGTTCAAAAATTGTTTCTCAACTACAACCCGGAGCCGGTGTCGTCACCACCCGATCCCATGTGCATTATGTGGTCACTGAGTATGGAATCGCACAGCTTCATGGAAAAACATTGAGAGATCGCGCCTGTGCGATGATTGCAATTGCTCACCCCGAAGATCGCGAAACTCTTGAGCGAGAATTCGCTCAAAAATTTAAACACGATTAAAATAGGGTTTTATGATTTTTGAAAACTCTACGACTGACAACGAAATAAATGAAAATGGTATCAGAAAAATAAAATCCCGAATCGTCAATGGACTCAGCGAAAATATTTTCTGACTTAATAGAAAAAAATGCAAACTCAACTGGATGCACCCTGTGGCCACCACCACTCCAATCAGCCACAGATTACTCAGTGCTCCGACTTTCCAAAAAATTTGAGTCATTGATCTGGCACCAAATGAACGTAACATTTGACTGAATACAACGGCTGTAAACACAAAACTTCGTGCCTTTACGACCTCCTGTCCCTGCATCAGATACCAATACAAGACCAACATCACCAAAGCTTCGACAGAACCAGTTATGACAATACTTTTCCATTCGGGCAGACCAATAATTTTTTCTGTAGTGGCGCGTGGTTTTTCTTTCATCACATCTGCTGAGACCGGATCAGCCACCAAAGTTAAAGCGGGTAAAGCATCTGTGACCAAGTTAATCCAAAGTAAATGAGCAGCAAGTAATGGTGGAGGCAAACCCAAAATAATGGCACCCATCACAATAAGTACTTCTGCAAAATTACCAACCAGTAAATAACAGACGGCCTTTCGAATATTAGTAAAAATGCCACGTCCCTCTTTGATTGCGGAAATTATTGTTGCAAAATTATCGTCTGCTAAAATCATATCGGCAGCCTGGCGAGTGACCTCGGTTCCACTTTTTCCCATTGCAATTCCAATATGAGCTTCACGTAAAGCAGGCGCATCATTTACACCATCACCCGTCATTGCCACAATAGCGCCTTTTTCTTTCCATGATCGCACCAACATCAGTTTCTGTTCCGGCGTTGCCCGAGCATGAACTCGGTCATCCAACGATTCATTCTCAGTAACCAATCCGAGCTCCCGAGCAATGGCTCCCGCTGTTTTAGGATTATCTCCAGTAATCATAATAGGAGTAATTCCTGCCACTCGCGCCTCTCGAATCGCTAATACCGCCTCGGAGCGTGGTGGATCATTAATTCCGATCAACCCTATTAAGGTTAAATTTTTTTCTTCTGCCGTTGTTCCTGTGGCAATAGCTAATACTCGAAGACCTCGCTCAGCCATCTCTTCTGCTGATTTCAAAAACTCATCTTGATTCATTGCAAAAGTTTGGCAAAGGGGAATGAGATTCTCAAGAGCACCCTTGATATAAGAAGTCTTATCGGCCCGGTACACAGACATCAAGCGGCGTTTCGAATCAAAAGGCACTGTTGATATTCTTGGATTCTTGATTTCAATATTCTCTTTTCTAAACCCGCGCTCATAAGCTGCAAGTAAAATTGCAACTTCCGTTGAGTCTCCAGTTCCAGAAAGCCCGTCCTCATTCAACTCAGCATCACAGCACGAAGCCGCCACACGAAGCAATTCAACGTGATCTTTTGCAAACAACTCGCGAACTCTCATCTCACCAGTCGTTAATGTTCCAGTTTTATCTGTACATATAACAGTTACACTTCCTAGCGTTTCAACACTTGGTAATTTTCGAATCAATGCATTCCTAGCTGACATGCGCTGAACACCGAGTGCCAGCGCCACCGTGACAATGGCCGGTAAGCCTTCTGGCACAACTGCAACGGCTAATGAAACTGAAAATAGTAAAATATCAATTCCTGAAAGTCCTTGAAAAAATCCAATAACTGCAATAACGGCGATCACAGATAAACACATCAGCAAAAGTGATTTTCCGACTTGTGCCAACTGAATCTGAAGTGGAGTTGCTTGCTCTTGAGCTGATGACAGCAAATGCGCAATTTTTCCAAGCTCAGTCTTCATTCCTGTTTGGCTAACCTGTGCTAGAGCTGTTCCCGTTGTCACAGCTGTCCCCATATAAATAATATCTGAAACAGCCTTTGCAACAGGAAAACTTTCTCCTGTTAATACCGCTTCGTTCACCTGCAGATTGGAGGACTCAATAATCTTGGCATCTGCCGCAATAATGTCGCCAGCCTCAAGCATCAAAAGATCTTCTGAAACGATTTCTCGAGCAAATACGACAATCTGCTTCCCATCACGAAGGACTCTTGCCCGAGGAGCTGTGATTCCTTTTAATGCCTCTATTGCATTTTCGGCACGGTATTCTTGAAAAAAACCAATAAATGCATTCAAAAAAAGAATCGCAAATATGGCCGTCGCCTGCATACCCTCGCCCAGAAACAAGGATATTCCACAAGCAATAATAAGAATCACAACAAGTGGGCTCTTGAATTGAGCCCAAATCAAAATCCAAAGACTCCGTTTTTTCTCGCGTTTGATTTCATTAAAGCCACTCTGCTTTAATTTTTCTGCAGCCTCAGAAGATGTCAATCCAGGATTCATTCGACCTCACTGTTACTTCTGAGTCGATCTTTCCAAGAAACTGTGTGTGAGTCTATTTAAAATAACTCCATTTATCGAACCAAACTGAGCCGCATCAGCCCATTCTCTTGGAATTGAGTCCTCTGGATTCCAATCCAAAGGACTCAATTCTCGGTCCATTTGAGAAAGCGGCTGTGCGCCCGCTTTTGGAATCCAAATAAAATCTGGATGAGCATTGGAGCGCCATTCTCCTCCAATAATTTCAAAGTCATTGTTAAGTTCAAGATCATAGGTGTATTCAACCCAACGAGTAACATCGCCATCTTCGGAATCTGTGGCTTGCGACGTAGCCATATTCTCGACCACATATCCCACTTTCATCACAATCCCAACAATCATTTTTGTATCTTTAGAACGGTGCTTTGAAAATGGATCATCCGCGTACATTTCACGAGCCAGTACAGCTTCATTGAAGGAAAGTTCACGCTCTCCAGTTTGAACATTATAATAGTTATAACTGTAATTCATGATCGGTTGATTCCAAACCTCATAGTCATAAGTCGCATCCATCACAAATGAACGATGATAAACGCCCAGCAAATGAACCATTGCGATATGCCACATACCTGGATTCAGATCAAAACAATCGGGATCGATAATTCGACCATCTTTATCCTTTTTCGGATTTTTTATATTGCATCTGGCACCTAAAGTTGAAGTCGGATACGAATTCGTGGCCCAACTGTAACTGACCAATCCTTTGATTTCACTTGGAACCAATGGAACTTGCCATTTTTGATCGTAGGACTTCACAGTGATTGTATTCACCGGACGAGGCTCCATGATCGCCGCAGAAGCCCAACCATGACAGATCCCCATCCAATCTTCTACCTTTCCATTCTCATCATAATAAGTTTTCCCCTGAGTCCACATGGACTGACTAAAAGAATACTGATCATCACCAATGATCAAATCGTATTTTTCAGCGGCGCTCAGTGTTTTCACACCACCCTGGTGCAATTGCTGAATACGCCGACTCGCTGGATTTTTTTGAATGTAGTCATAGCGCGATTTCCAATTCGTTAAATCAACAAAGAATGAATCTTGAAATCTGGCTCCTAAAATTCCATGGGAATATGGCCAGTAATCACCGGACCACGGACGCACGGAAGCTTCAGCTGACAGCAAATCCTTGGTTTCCATTTCGACCAAGTTAACCATCATTGAATTTGTTTGTAAAAATCGCTTGAGAGAATCCGAACGTCCAATAGAGGTCTCACTATGGCGAGTTTTATGACAGGCTTTCCATTCAGCTTTCTTGGCCTCGACAAACTGTTGGGATTCAATTTGATTTGGCTGAAAATAGGATTCCACAGTTGCTGGAATTTTCAAGGCAGCATCTTTAAACTTTGTTGGAACTTTTCTTCCGACAGCACTTGCTTGAGTTGCTGCTAAAATAACCAAGACACTATAAAAAAATTTCATTTCATTTCCCCTTGCGTTCCACAAAGCAGAAGATATGCCACTCAGTAAATGCATTCAGATCATCAAAACCAAGACCTTGAGCCAGGTTGTCACAATCTTCATCCTAACAAATGACAGAGAGTCTCAAATCTCAAGCCCAGATTGGCTCTTCTATGGTCTGAGACTATTTACGCACTGGCACAGACCCTGCTGATTTTTTCTATTTGTAAAATTAAACATAAGGAAAAACCATGATCACAACTCGCACAGCACGACTTCTCTCAATGCTCTTATTTTTTGGATGCGCTGATTCTGAGAATCATTTTTTTACGCCACCAGATTCTACCCAACGCGCTGAACTCTATTCAAAAAAAGGCAAAGAATATCAAGCTCAGTATCAAGGAGTTTTCCGTTCTTCCTACCGAAGCATCGAAGACATTCGTCCTCGCGCCGTGACGGCTGGAATTCGCCAAATCACTCCATTTTTATTTGGTCCCCTGACCTATCGGTCCTTGGGTGGAGTTCAAAAAGGTGAAAAAATTCAGCCCCTCATTGAGAACGCTTTTATCCAAAATGAACGAGTGATGATTCCCTATCATTATTCTGCCACCTGGATGGTTCAACCGGAGGCACTCACGAATTCAATTCTTGAACTTCCGGTTTTATTTTCAGTGCCCGATCTTCAAAAAACCGACTGGGAATCTTGTACAGACAGATCCGATGCGGAACATCGCGCATGGAGTTTTCTGTGGTACTTTTGGGATCCCACTCGGCCCGGCTGCATGCACCAAGAAAATAAAGATTACCAAATAGTGCAAGTTCATTTGAGTTCTGAGACTCAGCAAACAACTCAGTCTTTTCCAGAATACAAAAAACTGATTCGCACTATTGATGGTGTGCCAACTTTATCCATGACTTTTGCATTTGGATATGTCGAAGATGTGGAAAATCCCAATCCCTTCAAAGATAGCGATTACGGAATGCGTGAATTTCAAAAATTCTATCATCAGGCAAAATCTCAATTGCAAAAAATTGGATTAACAGAAGCTCCGATTTACCAGAGTGATATCACATCAGGATCGACTGTCATTGGTTCTGTTTTTACAGGAACTCGAAATAATGTGGCCCTGCGAATTTCGATCCTTGCCGCGGCCGGCGTTGATCAAATGGATATTTTTTCAAATAGTTTTGCTCAAAAACATGAAGGCTTCTTTTCTTGGTTCGGGCATTCTCGCGTGGGGTCAGGATTCGATGCGGATATTCTGAAAAGTAAACTTTTCCTTTCACCTGGGAAATTCTCGATCAGTCCTGATTACCAATTGGTTTACTGGGCCGGCTGCAATAGTTACTCATATTACACTCTGCCATTTTTTGAAATGAAGGCCGCTCTTGATCCACAGAATGATCCGCAGGGAACTCGCAACTTGGATTTGATTTCAAACACCTTACCGTCATTATTCGCTTTCAACGCAGCCAATGCGCAAATTATGCTGCAAGCTCTCCTTCAGTGGGATAAACCGACCAGCTACCAAAATTTAGTGAACCAAATCGAAGATTACGCCAGTCGCTGGGGCTATGACGTGATCGTTAATGTCTTAGGGGATGACGATAACAATTCGAATTAGTAGATTTGCTGCAGTCTTAAACTTAAAAGCTCGAGCTCTTTGTGCAGTTCGAGCTTTCTTTTTTTAGTGGAAAACAAACGATCCGTTGCTCCGACTAAATCGGGTGAATTTTTTATACCACGACGATACTCTGCCAATGTGAGATCAAAGTATTTTTGAGAGTTTTTTAGTTTTCGATCACTAATAGCTATTAATGAAATCGAATCATTGATCCGGTTTTTAAGAACCTGATACTGAGTCATCACATCGAGCTGCACCTGATTTTTATTTTTCTCAGCAGCTGCCGTTTTAAAGATCAATGATTTATTGCGATGATACGTTTCGAACCCAGAAAACAATGGGATTGTTAATTGCACTCCAAACTTATTTTCATTGAACGCGAGCGATGAATCATCCGATGGAGTCAATCGACCAACAGCATAAGTTAAATCCAACTGAGGATAAAATTCGGATTGAACTTGTTGTTGCTCAAGTTCATGTTTGCGTTTCACTAAAAGAGCTCTTTGAAATTCAATGCTCTTTTCCGAATTGAACTGCTGAATGCTTTTCTGAAATGAACTCACAGAACTGAAGCGAATCTTATCCAACTCCTCATCTGCAATATCTTCACCCAATAGCTTTATTATTTTTTGATGATTCTCTGCATGCATTTGTTTCTGGTTTAAAAGCTCAATTTCAATTTCATTTTCACGAAGGTCCAACTCGAGATTATCAACAGGTCCCGTAAGACCAGCTGATACTTTTTTGCCAGCCATTTTGCGTTGTGACTGTGTCACTGCCAACTCTTCTTGTAATAAATCTTGGAATTGATGCAAATAAATCATGTCACTGATAACTTCTGTTAGCTGAAGTCTCAATTCATTCTTTTTTAACTGCAAGTCAATCTCGGCAAGCTGCAAATCTATATTTCCAGCTTGCGCCAGCGCATAATCCTTAAAACCACTAAAGATATTGGCTCGCCCCTCTAAATACCCAACATATCCGGTTTCAACACTAGACAACTCATCCGTTTTATTGCGCTGCCAACCACCAATAGCATTTACAGTTGGAAAAAAACCCGAATTGAAGGCTTTCTTTTGAGATCGAGCCCCTTCAGTTAAATCGACTTCGGATTGATACCCTAAGTTTTTTTGAAAAACCCGAAGCTCGAGATTTTCAAGACCCTCAAGCGCATCAACCTGTGCGCTGATTAAAATAAGTAAAAGCATCATCCAACGCATAACAAGACTCCTCAGAAATGGGGCTTACTTTTCAACCTGAAATTTAAAAATATTCTTTTTATTTTTTATCTCGACTGTCACTGTCATTTCGACGCGATAGGCATTTTTGAAATCAACTGTTGTGACATAAGCTCCGTCTTGCAAATCGATCTTGGCCTCTTCGGCCTTTCCTTTTGGCGCCTTGAGTGTTGCTGAAACTTTCACATCCGATGTCGCAACCTCAGCACCTTCATGAGTTGCCGGATAAATTTTTACCAGATTTCCAGCAACAACGTACTCAAGATTAATTTCCTTCCCTGCTTTAACAACTCCACCATGGTTAGCTTTCAGTGCCCCTGGCGCATTGTCATGCCCTTCATGTGCAAAAACTGACAGCGCTCCCATAATTATTCCAACCATTAAAAAACTTTTCATCATTTGATATCTCCTTCAAGAATATTTTTTTGATCTTGTTGATTAATACTTTTCTCAGCTGATTTTCTTCCGAAATGAAAAAATACAGCTGGAGTTACAAACATATCCAAAATGGTGGAGCTAATCAATCCACCCACAATAACAACAGCCACAGGATGTAAGATTTCTTTTCCTGGAGCCCCACCCGCCAATGCCAATGGAATCAATCCCAGGATGGCCGTAAGTGCCGTCATCAACACGGGAACTAAACGCTCTAGAGAACCTCGAATAACCATGGCTTCCGAAAATTTCTCACCTTCATATTTCATCAAATGCAGATAATGTGAAATCATCATAATTCCATTTCGAGAAGCAATTCCACACAATGTGACAAAGGCCACCAAACTGGCCACTGAAATTGAATTATTTGTAAAATAAATCGCAATCACGCCACCAATAAATGCCATGGGGATATTCAGCATCACTTGTATAGCAATAAAAATAGATTTGAAATGCAAATACAATACTAAGAAAATTCCCAAAATCGAAAGCAAACCCAAAAATGTCATAAGCTTTGCAGCCTGCTGCTGACTTTCAAATTGACCACCATAGGAAATGAAGTAACCTTCTTCCAACTTAATTTCAGAGTTAATCTTATTTTGTAATTCTCGCACCAGACCATCCAAATCACGCCCTGACGAGTTTGCTAAAACTACAATACGACGCTGAGCATTTTCACGATTAATAATATTAGGCCCCGTGGATTCGTAAACATCTGCAACAGCTTCAACAGTGATTTTAGTTCCATCGGGCATCACTTTGATCGGAGTTTTCTTGATCAGCTCAAGATCTGTTCGCGATTTCTCATCAAATCTCATAAACACATCCACACTGCGCTGGCCTTCAAGAATTTGTCCAACAACCTCGCCTTGAAGTGCTTTTTCCATTAACCGAGCTAAATCTCCAACGACAATTCCATATTTTGCAGCTTCGTCCCGCATCAGCTGAATTTTTACTTGAGGAATCAGAACTTGTTGTTCGATTTGTAAATCCACCAAGCCCTCTGTACCCTGAATGGCTTTATTAACTTCAGCAGCCTTGGTTCGTAAAATGGCTAAATCAGGACCAAATACTTTGATTGCAATCTGTGCGCGTACACCGGACAAAAGATGATCCAAACGATGTGAAATCGGCTGACCAATATTCACAAAGACACCATCAATGGTTTTTAAATTTTCGCGAATTTCTGCTAAAACCACATCTCGGGGACGTCCCCCGTCCTTGAAATCCACATCAATTTCTGCGGAATGAACACCTTCGGCATGTTCATCTAATTCAGCTCGCCCTGTTCGTCGAGATACCGATTTGACCTCGCCAGTTTGCAAAATCAATTTTTCAGCCTGAAGTCCCAGAGCATTGGATTCCTCTAATGAAATTCCGGGTTGAGCCATCATCGATATTGTTGCTGTCCCTTCGTTAAACTGAGGCAAAAAATCTCGACCCATTTGAAACGTTAATCCCATAGCAATAGCAAACAAAAACAAAGCTGCACCCATAACCACTTTATAATGCTTAAGGGACTTGTGTAAAATTTTGGTATCCACCCGTTTCAAAAATTGCACCAAGACGCCATCTTTATGTTCGAGTAACTTTCCTTTTGTTAAAAAGTAAGAACATAAAACCGGAGTCACAGTCAGTGAAATCACCATCGAAGCCAGCAATGAAATAATATAGGCCACACCCAATGGAACAAAAAGTTTTCCTTCGATGCCCCCCATACTAAAGAGCGGCAAGAAAACAAGACATACAATAATCGTCGCAATCACGATGGAATTGCGAACTTCTCGTGATGCCTCATAAACAACGCGGATCGCATTTTGTGGATTCGCACTTTGGCGATTCTCGCGAAGACGTCTGAATACATTTTCCATATCGACAATCGCATCATCGACCAGTTCGCCAATGGCAATTGCTAAACCACCCAATGTCATGGTATTCACGGAAAGTCCAAAAAATTTAAAAACAATAGCTGCCAAAACAAATGACAAGGGAATCGCCGTCATGGTGATGATCGTAGTTCGAATATTCATTAGAAACAGAAACAGGATAATAAAAACTAAAATAATTCCATCTCGTAAAGCCTCTTGAACATTCTCAATAGAGGTTTCAATAAACTGAGCTTGTTTAAAAAGATTGGGATTCATAACGACAGACGCCGGCAGAGTCCGTTCAAGCTCTTTTAAAGCTTTTTCAATTTCAAGAGTCAGGTCAATGGTGCTCATCCCCGGTTGCTTCTGAATACTCATGATCACGCCTGATTGAGCGTTCACACTGGCATCACCACGCATGATTTGCGGCGCCTCTTTCACTTCAGCGATTTCCTTCACTAAGACTGGACGCCCTAAGTGCAGACCCACGACAGATTCCAGGATTTCCTCTTTGTTGCGAATCGCACCCAAGACACGAATCAACGATTCATTGCGTTCGATATTAATAAATCCACCCGTGGAATTTAAACTGATTTCCGAAAGATTGTGTTCAATATCTTCAATCGTTAACTGCAAACGCTGAATTTTTTCAGCCGACAATAAGATTTGGAATTGCCTCACTCCGCCGCCGATTGAAATCACCTGAGCCACTCCAGGAATACTCAGCAATCGAGGACGAATAGTCCAATCCGCCAATGTGCGAAGCTCCATGGGACTGATAGTTGTATCTTTCGATGTGATTCCAACCAACTGAATTTCACCCATAATGGATGAAATGGGTCCCATGACAGGAGTTCTATTTTGCGGAAGTTTTTCTTTGGCCAAAGTCAGTTTCTCTTGAACCAACTGACGATTTCTAAAAATATCTGTTCCCCAAGCAAACTCCACATAAACAATACTGAGTCCAACTCCCGAGCTGGATCGCACCCGCTCCACACCCGGCAATCCATTCAGCGTTGTCTCCAGCGGGAATGTCACTAATGTTTCAACCTCTTCCGGAGCTAAACCTTCAGCCTCGGTCATAATGGTCACTGTTGGTCGATTTAAATCTGGGAAAACATCAACTGGCAAATGTGATGCTGTCCAACCACCGTACGCCATCAAAAAGGCGGCAATGATTAAAACTAAAGCGCGGTGAGACAGAGAAAATTTAATAATTCGATCCAACATCTCAAGATCTCCCTATTTAGTGGTGACCTTTATGTGGATCATCCGGAATGTCATGCTTTAATGGCAGTGGATATGTCACGCTTTGTCCTTGCTGACCATCACGTTTCGCCAACACTTTAAGATCTGCTTTTTGACTTAAATCCACGGACTCAGGGAACTCACAATAATAAAAATTTTCGACGGTCGTACAGTCAGCTTTGACAGCGGGCTTTGTCAATGTAACCACTAGGCTTGATTTCTCGGTCGTTGGGTTTTTCCACTGCATATCTAAAAGATACACTTTTAAACTATTTTTAGCTTCGGGAAGAACTTCGGTATGAAAAGCTCCTGGCATGCGGATAAAACCACCATGTGGTCCGGGCTTATCTTCTCCGTGAGTCCAACCAGTAGATCCTCCAAGTGATAGTAAAATAACTGCTAACCATCTGATATTTTTCATCTTTTGACACCTTTCTTGTATTTTTTAGGGATGATTTAAAACGTACCACCTCTTACGGAAAAAGAAACTCATTTGTGACATCTCAAAAGAAGTTTCTTTTTCAAAAGAAACACTATTGACCTTCCCATGATGGTAAGGAGTAACATGTCCGAACTTTTTAAGGAGCCCAGTAATGGACATGACAAATAAACACGAGATGGAAATCCAAATTGAAGGAATGAGTTGCGCCTCATGCGTGGCCCGAGTTGAAAAAGCATTGAATGCCGTACCTGGAGTTTCAAAAGCCAGTGTGAATTTGGCCACCGAAAAAGCTCATGTTCAGGTTGATCCTATCCTGAAAGATCACTCTGACCTGATCAAGGCCGTTGAAAAAGCCGGATACAAAGCTCACTTTAAAAGTGCACCCACCACAAACTCTATGGATCACATGGATCATATGAATCACGACGGTGGTAATCCCGGAGATTCCAAAGCTCTGGTTCTTCAAAAACAAAAAGATCGTGTGATTTTATCAGCTGCTTTAACAGCTCCACTGATTGTTCCTATGATCATGCAATTTTTCGGAGTGACCTTAGAGATGCCAGCATGGGTTCAGTTTATGCTGGCCACTCCTGTGCAATTTTGGCTGGGCGGAAAATTTTATGGAACCAGTTGGAAAGCCGTTAAAAATTTAAGTGGAAATATGGATCTGCTGGTAGCCATTGGAACCAGCGCTGCCTATGGCCTCAGTATTTATCAGTGGCTTTTTGGCCATGTGGATCATGGTGGACATCTTTATTTTGAAGCTGCAGCTGTGATTATCACTTTGGTTCTATTGGGAAAATATTTAGAATCGAAAGCCAAACAACAAACAACTGAGGCGATCAAGGCCTTACAAGCCCTGAAGCCTGAAACGGCACGTATTCGCAAGCACGGCCAAGAAATTGAAATAGCTATTGCTCAAGTGCAACTTCACGACGAAGTCATCATTAAACCTGGCGAAAGAATTCCTGTCGATGGCGTGATTCTCGAGGGCCAAAGTCATGTCGATGAATCTTTAATTACCGGAGAAAGCTTACCCGTTGAAAAAGGCATTCATGATACGGTCATTGGCGGATCCGTCAATTCAACAGGTGTCCTTCTTGTGAAAACAATGGCTCTTGGAGCCGAAACCACTTTGTCTCGCATTGTGCGACTCGTAGAAAGCGCTCAGGCTGTGAAAGCCCCTGTGCAACGCTTAGTCGACAAGGTCAGTGCTATTTTTGTTCCCGTTGTTTTAGTTCTGGCCCTTTTGACTATTATCACTTGGGGCCTCATGACGCAGGATTGGGAAAATGCCCTCATGAATGGAGTCGCCGTTTTAGTCATCGCCTGTCCATGTGCTTTAGGCTTAGCAACACCCACATCGATTATGGTTGGAACTGGTGTGGCCGCTAAGGCCGGAATTTTGATTAAGGATGCCGAAGCTTTAGAAATTACTCATTCGATCACAACGGTTGCTTTTGATAAAACAGGAACTCTCACTGAAGGCAAACCCCGAATTATAAAATTTCAGACGCTCACTCCATCAACAAACGAACTTCTTGCTGTGATAGCTAGTATTCAAGCCAACAGCGAACACCCTTTAGCCAAAGCTGTTTTAGAAAAAGCCAAAGAAGAAAATATCTCTTTCAAACCAGCTAGTGATGTAAAATCCATCCCTGGGCGCGGACTTCAAGGCCTTATTGAAAACGAAACCATCTTGGTGGGATCAGAAAAATTAATGCTGGAAAGGGGTATCCCCATCGAAGCTCTTCAATCGATTGCCGTCGACAGCGAAAAATCTGGAGAAACTGTTTCTTTCATCGCCAACGAAACTCAAAAAATGGCTTTAGGCCTCGTCACTTTCGGCGATCAAACGAAATCCTCTGCACACCTCACCATTCAAAAACTTCGCCAATTGGGAATTAAAACAATCATGCTGACCGGCGACAATGAAGGCAGTGCAAAAAAAGTAGCGGCGGCTTTAGGAATCGATGAAATTCGCGCCAAGGTTTTACCTGAAGACAAAGCCAAAATTATTGAAGACCTAAAATCTCGAGGAGAAAAAATAGCTATGATTGGCGATGGTGTTAACGATGCCCCTGCCTTGGCGGCGGCTCATGTGGGGATTGCGATGGCGACAGGCACAGACGTCGCCATGCACACCGCTGGAATCACTCTGATGCGTGGAAATCCGCTTTTGATTCCAGACGCCATAGAAATTTCTCGGAAAACTTATCGTAAAATAAAACAAAACTTATTCTGGGCCTTTATTTACAATATCGTGGGAATTCCTCTTGCCGCGATGGGATACCTTAATCCTATCATTGCCGGAGCCGCCATGGCGTTTAGCAGCGTGAGTGTTGTGACCAACTCACTCCTGCTTCGCAGTTGGATACCCGAAAGCAAAAGCTCAACCCATTCGGAGCATTCATGAATATTGGAGAAGCTGCTAAAATATCTGGAGTCACCCCAAAACTCATCCGCCATTATGAATCCATTGGCATTATTCCCAAAGCCACTCGGAGTGTATCAGGATATCGCACCTACAGTGCTGCGGATGTTCATATTTTGTCGTTCGTCAAAAGATCTCGCACATTGGGATTTTCGATGAAAGAAATTAAAAAATTGGTCAGTCTTTGGCGCAATAAATCTCGGGCAAGTCTTGATGTTAAAAATATGGCGCTCGCTCATATTGATGACATGGAGAAAAAAATCGCTGATCTCCAAGAGATGGTGAAGACTTTAAAACATCTCTCAAAAAACTGTCACGGTGACAATCGTCCTGACTGCCCCATTCTAAATGACCTGGCCCAACCACTCTAACTCGTTGAATTTGTTAACAAATCATATATTCTATTCCGGATGTCACAAAACCAACACAACACTCGTAATATCTCGTGATAGAGATGAAGGGAATTCATGTCCTTAGACGGCTCTACTGACGAAGACGTTATGGTTTTATATCAAAACGGCTCGGAAGCTGCTTTCCAAGTCTTGTATTCCCGGCACTCCGGAAAGGTTTTCAGCTTTTTAAAAAAACGAATTCTGGATCCCGAAAAAGTAAATGAAATTTACCAAGAGGTTTTTATAAAAATGCACAACTCAAAACATTTGTATAATAAAACCCTGCCCGTTCTTCCGTGGTTATTTACCATCACCCGAACAGTTATGATTGATGAGCTTCGTAAAACAAAACCCGGGAAACATCTTGGCAATTTTGATTTTGATCAACTTCCTGCTGTTAGCCCTTCTAGTCCTGGTACGACAGAACTTGTTACTCTCATCGATCAGTTACCCGAAGCTCAACGCATTGCCATGAAGTTACGGTATATTAATGACGAGTCTTTTCAAGAGATCGCACAGACTTTAGAAACATCGCCTCTGAATGCACGTCAACTGATCAGCCGTGGATTAAAACGACTCAAACAATTGCTCCAGGAGAACAAGCCATGACTCGCAAATCGGATCAAGATTGGGCTAAAGACTTTCAAGATTTTTTACAACCTGAAGAAACTCGGATACCACAAGAGCTTCACTCTTTGGTATCCACACAAATTTCCAAATGGATGAATCCCAACTCTTGGGTTGTTTTTTCAAAACTGGTTGGAATTCATTTGGTGGTGGGATCGTTGTCACTGTCTTTTTGTCATCAATTTGGAATGAACCCCTTTCAAACCGAAAAATCGTTAGCCGATTGGTTTATGCGAGTTGGCGGACATCATGTTTGTATGTTCGCGTGTGGAATTTTATTTGTTGGAATCAGTTTATTAGCCGCTGGATACTTTTTAAAAATCGAAGAGATCAATGCTCTCAGAAAAAATGATCTGACACAGTCGCTGTCTCTGGGCGTCCTATCCCTTGGATTATTTGCTGTGTTCGGAGCTGAACTTGCCATAGGATTTGCTTCCATTTGGCTAGTCGGTGGTTTGATTGGAGGTTGGCTTGCAACAGAAACTGTTTGGCGCCTTAAACAAATTTAGTTATTCTCTTAATCGACTTACAATGGCCAATTCCGCCTCATTTGGATCTCGTCCAAATTGAACTCTAAAATCAGCTTTAAAATGCGCTAAACTTTGCTCGCGGGCCAGTTCATGATAATTGGTTTTTGCCATCTGTTCCGAATGAGTGACCAAGGGTTCAAATAAAATTTGCACCTGCTGCGCACCTTTTTCCTGTAAATCACTGTAAGTCATATAGGAATACGCCGGTAGTCCCACAAAAATCGCAGCCACCAAGGTCCAATTGTAGCTTGCCGAGAAAACATTAAAAAAATATTTAAACTGAGAGTGCTTCATATATGGTTCTAAAAGATCATGATTGGCGTCAACACCACTCCAAGCTACTTTTGCCGCAATTTCCACAGGCAATATGGCACCGTCTAGTTTGGGCATGTAAAACATCATAAATGTCCAGCGACTGTAGATATCCTTAAATGGTGTCATCACCCAATTAAAAACTTTTCGTTTAAAACTTGGCAAGGCCTTCGTGCCATCAAATAAAAAACTTTCCAATCCTTTTGCCAATAAAGAATGACGAGCTTGTCGGTACAAAAGCTTTTCTTTAAATGTCATTCCCTTGGTTACACTTGGATCCGATAAAAACGAAAGCTGTTCTAACTTCTTAGCGAACTTTTCAAAATCATAACGATCCCAAGAATCGGCTGATTTCATTTTTTTTAAAAGTCTATTCAGTTTAAATGCCTGATACCTTGCGCCTGTTCGCGCAGAAAACGAAGAACCTTCGAGATTAGGAGTCAGGCTTTCTGAAATATTTTTTGAAAATAAAAAATGATTGTATTTTTCATTCAGTGAATCAATCACCTCGGCATAGTATTGCGAACTTTCTGCTTCCGCCTGAGTGAATAAATCAAAACAGCGAAGCTGAGCTTCACTGTTTAAAGAGATCATTAATAAAAAAACAGTGACAATCAATTTCAAAATCAACTACTTCTTTGATCGATTTTTAATTTCGGCATCAAGTTTATTTGCGGTTGTATCCAGATTGATTAACGTCGACATAATTAATTTTTGAGATTGTTCAGAACTCAGTCCCAATGTCATGCTTAAGATATCAGGAATACCTGTCGCACCAGTAGCACCGTAAGCAATTGGTTTTTTTGCCAGCTCTGTTGTTTTCACCACACCTTGCTGCACGCGTGGTAGAATATTTTTCAAAAACCCGTCTGTCTGTTTGGCCAATTTCGGATAGACTAAATGCAAAAGCAAATAGGAAAAGCTGGCCAATAATGCCATATCTTGAGTTCCACCTAAGTTAGCAACAATACCCGAAATCTGACTTTGATTTTCGAGCAATGCAGAACTGATTGTATTTAATGAGCCTGTGATTTTTTCAAGCTCAGGGGTCAAGTTACCTGTTTTAGATAATTCTTTCGAAGTCTCAAAAACAATTTTACTCAGCATCGTTGCATCCACTTTATGACTTTCTTTATAACGCGTAATAAAAGCGTTTAAACCCATTGAAACAGTGCTGAGCGCCAGAATAGCATTTGTGGCTTCTTTACTTTTTAAATGCGCATTCATGGTATAAGCTGTTAAGGCAACCAATACGATTTGCACGCGATTGGCGTACTTCAACACCGCATCAGATTCATTCACACTTGAAATTTCATTTAACTTATCCATTAATCCACGCACTTCTTTAAGTGCAGAAACTAATTCCTCGGTAGTTTTTGAATCCGCTGTTGCCAGCAGTTCAATAATTTCTTTTTCACTCAGGGCTCGATCAACAGCATATTTTACTTGATCGGTTGTTGGGCTTGCCATGGCCACTTGGAATGAATTTAAAAGCAGTGCGGATGATACTGTCAGGGCGATCATTTTCTTCATAGGTTTACCTTCTTTCGTGATAAAAACCCATCTGCCAAAAAAGTGCCGACTCAAACTCAACCTATTCCCGTTCTATTTAAAAAATAAGATAACTTTCAGACACCTGCCAAAAATGGGTTCTCAAATTGAGGCACCCCATTTGTAAGGTACAAGCTAAACGTAACTTAAATGCAACCAAAGGAGCATTCATGAAAAAAATGACGACAATTTTAGGCTTAGTGATCATCTCTTGTACAACTTTTGCCGCGGAAGTAGCACTCGAAAACGAGCGTTCATTTCTATGCACAGCAGTTGAGAAGGTGCTTGAAATCAATACGCTTGATGCTGCACTCGATACCAAGACCTGCCTCACGGAATCAGAAATCAATTCAACGCTCGTGACTGAGGGAATTCGAACTGTTGAAGGAAAATTGACTTTCAACTCTCCTGAAAGATCCAGCTTCACGTTAAATTGCTCAGCATCTTATTATGGAGATGCTCAGTTAGAAAATATAATTGGTGGAATTGAATCTGTAACTTGCGAAGCTGAATAACTGAAATTACTTTGAATGAGTTTCCGCTTCAATAAAATCGACTTGAGCTGATTTGAAGCGTGAGACTTTCTGAAATGGCTGCCCGGAAGCGGCAGCCTCTGTTAAATACTTGATATTAAATTGCGCCAAAGCCATGGCTTTCTCTAGCAGTTTTTTGATGTACTTCATATCATTCTCATTATACTTTTCAACATCTTGTCGAGGGATCTGAATAATAAAAAATTCTTTTTCTGACAATTGAATTTGTGCTTGCTCCATAAGTGTTAAAACGGCTTCAGGCTTTATATCAACGATATCCAAAGCGACCGACAGCAAATCTATGCTTTTTAATGATATATCTCTCGTGATCTTAAAATACTTATCATAATCAGCTGCTGAATTCACTGTTCCACGCAGCAGCTGTTTGGCCGCAGCTGTCAAAGTATCTGCGTAGGTCACCATTTCTTCGAAGCTATAGAAAAAATCATATCCAGTGACTCCTTTTTCTTTATTCACGTACTTGATATGCACAGGATATTGATTCTTGGGCTGGTGCAAACCCTTTCGTTCTGAAGCAAACAAGGCATGACGAATCTCATGACCTGTTACTAATGGATCTACGAATGAGTGTCGAAAAAGATCTCCGGGTTGCAAGAAAATCGCTCTTAAATTGGAATCAAATAAAGATTTAGCATTCAGCATCTTATTTTTGAATGGAAAATAAATAAGATCGATCTTTCCTTTTTTTTGCAATCCTGATGCATAACGGTTGAGAGCCGATTGACGGCTAGGTAAAATACGAATCATTGGGTAGAGAATCTCTTTACTAGCATTTGATAATGGCTTTAGCGTCAATTCAAAATCAATTTCTTTATTCTTTAAAATTTCAGAAATCTGAGGATAGTATTCAGTTGTTATGCGTTCGATCACCTTTTGATGCTCGAGATGAATTTCTTCAGAAGTTAAAACCAATGAACTGTTTTTTTGAATATCTTCCGTCAATCTCTGAATTAAGTCTCCCAAGTCCTTTTCTAAAATCTCATTCTGAGACACTGCAACTTGCTGGGATTGGTTAAATAGATCTTCGCACCGAATTTGCGCGCAGACGTCTAAATGAATAACAGCGAAAATCAATAGAAATGAAATAACACCAAAAAAACGCATATGATTTTACAAGTTGCAATTCTATCTCCTACATTCAAAGAGCCACATATTGTCACTTCGTCTAAATCATAACAGCTGTTAAAATAATTCAGATTTGGTAAGCTGCGCTCTATGAAAAAAATTCTATTAATATTCTTGACGTCATTTTTATTTCAATTGTCCTACGCTTCAGACAACAGTGGAATCACAATTAGCGCAGTTGGCGACATTATGATGGGAACAGCCTTCCCGTCATGGTCATATCTTCCTTCAGACCAAGGACAATCTTTATTTAAACAAGCTGCACCCTATATTCAAGCGTCAGATATTCGATTTGGTAATTTCGAAGGAACATTTTTTGAGGGCACCGAACAGCAAGATGGAAAAGCAACTGGTGCAAATCGATATTTATTTAAAACTCCAACGTATTATACTGATCGTCTGGTGGACGCTGGATTTAATGTTATGAGTGTTGCAAATAATCATTCAAGAGATTTTGGATTAAGTGGTCTTGCAACAACAAAGGCCGCGCTTATAATGGCTGGAATTCAGTATGCGTCAAAAGAAGGAGATGTTGCTTACTTCACTGTTCGCAATTTAAAGATCGCACTCTTGGCTGTTGACTACAAATCAGGACCCAGAAATATTAATTATCCTCAGTCTATTTACAAAGAAATTCAAAAATTAAAAACGAAAAATCATATAGTCATTGTTTCAGTTCATGCCGGAGCCGAAGGAAATCAAGCGACTCATACACCGATGTTACAAGAGATTTTTTTAGGTGAAAAGCGTGGCAATTCCGTCGAATTTGCAAGAACTGCTGTTGATTTTGGTGCGGATGCCCTGCTTATTCATGGCCCCCATGTTCCCCGTGGAATGGAAATCTATAGAGATCGAATTATTCTGTACAGTTTAGGAAACTTTGCAACAGGAAAAGGAATCAATATCGGAGGTGTTGCTGGCCTTGCTCCGCTAGCACAATTAAAACTGAATTCAAAAGGTGAATTTCAAAAGGGCCGAATTGTATCATTCGTGCAAAACCGCGAACGAGGAACTGTACTTGATTCTGGAGGACGCGCTTTTGAAGTTATTAAAAATTTAAGCCTTCAAGACTTTCCGGCGTCTTCACCGGTGTTTGGAATCAATGGCGAATTTAGCTATTAAAACCATAATTATGATGCGCAAATTATTGAATCACACTCATCATTTTCCAGCGCCCCTGTTTAAATCTTAAAAACAAAATACCCGAAGTAAATACAGAATAAACAGCCGCAAAACCCCAAGCCCAAATAACTCCATTGTTCCAGTCTTTAACTAAGTAAGCTGGTAAAACCATGATAGGCCATGGGACGATCAAAGCAATTAGCGATACAAAGCGTGTATCTCCGGCACCTTTTAAAGCAAAAGAGATATTTAAATAGACGCTATCTAATAAAGTAAAAATCGCTATAATTTTTAATAACTTCGGTGTGATGTCACTGACCTCAGCCCATAGATTTGGATTTTCATTATTTGCAAACCATGACAAGTAAAATTGAGGAATAAGTACAAAGGTCATAGCCGCAATAGACATATACATAAGAGATATCTGAACACCCGCTATCGTCATTCGTTCCGCTAATTCTGGCTTCTTTTCACCCAAATGCTGCCCCACCAAAGTCATAACAGCCTGCGCGACACCCAGGCTTGGCAGAACAGATAACATCATGATGGTGACGGCAATGCTACTACTGGCTAATGCGGCATCACCACCTTGTGAAACTCGGCCCATAATTATTAAAAAGACAGTGAATGCCAGTCCTTCCAGGGCCCACTGCATTCCGCTAGGAAGACCAAATTTTAAAAACTGCTTTAACAATTCAAAATTTAATCGCAGTGAAGATTTAATTTTATACTGAATTTCATTTTTCGCTGAAAATAGTAAAAATAAGCCATAAAGACCCGCTCCCAATGTAGCAATTGAAGTTGCATAACCTGCTCCGGCCACACCCAACGAGGGAAATCCTAATTTTCCAAAAATAAGTAAATAATCAAGTATGACATTCAAGAAAAGTCCCACAAAATTAATCCCAATGACAGCCTTAGTTTTCCCAAGACCAGTATAAAAACCACTAGCGACCGCCACTAAAGCCGTAGGCAATGCAGAATAAGCAATGGCATCAAAATACTCGACTTCAAGTTTTTGAATCGGCACAGAGTGCCCTACCCAATTAAAAAACCAATCTGATAAAAACATCAACCCTAAAAACAAAAGACCACCGACAATCGCCACAAAAAGTGCCTGCCAAATAGCTTCGCCAATTTTTTCTTTCTGATCAGCCCCATTGTATTGAGCAACAAATGTTGTGATATAACTCGATGTTTGCTGCAATAAAGCCATAGGCACCCAAAACACACCCATCACGGTCATAACCGCCCCAAGCGCTTCTGTCGAATAATTACCTAAGTAAACACGGTCAATCGTCAGTTGCAAATTCCAAAAGCTATTTGCAATTATCAATGGCCAAGCAATTTCAATAATTTTTTTCCAATGGGCTTTATTCATGAAGCCATTATCCATGACTTTTAATGGGGGTCAATTAAAGAGAGAC
The DNA here is from genome assembly GCA_001771815.1 of Bdellovibrionales bacterium RIFCSPHIGHO2_01_FULL_40_29. Taxonomy (GTDB): domain Bacteria; phylum Bdellovibrionota; class Bdellovibrionia; order Bdellovibrionales; family Bdellovibrionaceae; genus Pseudobdellovibrio. The sequence continues at coordinate 94,134 of MEPU01000004.1, forward strand.
TTAAAACAAAGCCCTGCAGCTTGGGGCTACTCTTGCATTTTTAATTTCATTTTTCATAGTGTCTCATTCAGAGAACTTCAATCGTTGCGCTTGAAAAGCAATGCAACTCGAAATTAAAGTTTTTAAAAAATCACCTGGTAAAAATGGCAGAACACCGGCCGATAGTAAATTTTGCGTGGGAATAAATAATGATAGAACTGCAACACCGCATGAAAAAATAATAATACTTCCTGAAACAGCAGTCAGATATAATCGCAACCAGGACTTTGTCCAACCTTGGTCCGATAGAAAACCCATCCAGTAAGTAGCCACTGCCATTCCAATCAAGTATCCTGTCGTTGGTCCAAATGAAAAGCCAGCCTTACCCATCGCAAAGATTGGCAACCCCAGTGCACCAAGAGCCAAATAACTAAGAATAGTCGCCAAAGCTCTCTTTCGCCCCCACATCAATGCAATCAAAGTCACTCCAAAAGTCTGACCTGTAATTGGAACTGGTGTCCACGGAAGTGGAATTGCAATCTGAGCCAACATGCTCAGACAAAGAACTCCTAAAACTACAGATAAAACATTTGCCTGAATTTTATTTCCTCTTTGAATAATATACTGAGGCACCAAAGCTAGCTCTTGATTCATAATTTCTCCTGTTCCAGTTGTTTATCAAATGACAAGACAGCTTTAAATATAAAAAATAAAATTTTAGTACCCAATAGTTGAACAATTCAACTATTATGGTTCTATGAAAATTAAATCCTATCTTCAACAAAGCCCCATCTTTTCCCTGAATGCAGCCTATGAAGCCGTCATTCCAAAACTTAACAAACAACTGAAATCGGATCATTTGAACTTGCTTCAAGGACTTGTTCTCACCGCTCTTTTTTTCGAAGATCGATTCGATATCAATCCATCTTATTTAGCTGAGGTTTTTCAAACCAGCCGCGGAAATATGAGTCATATTCTGTCTGATTTAGAGTATCGAGGATATATCAAACGAGTTCTCAATGAAAAAGATGCTCGCGGCTTTAAAATTGAACTTAAAGCCGATGGAAGAAAAAAAGCTCTTTCTTTGATTAAATTCTTTGACCGCCTACAAAACATATTTGAGAAAAATTTAGGATTAAGCAAATGTCAAAATACTGTTGATGGGCTTCATTCGATTTCTGAAGTTTTCACTGATTTCATTCAACATGATAGGTTTATACCTTAGTGATTTCAATCACTTAGCTCACGCCCTAATCTGAGTTCTATTGATTTCCATTTTTTTGACCCGACGATGTATTGTATGGTACAATATATCATATGAAAGCTATAATCATTGAATTTGATAAATTCTTATCTGAAAAAAATTTGAATTTCAAAGCTGTTATTATTGGTGGTGCTGCATTAAATATTTTAGATATTAGTTCTAGAAAAACCAAAGATGTCGATTGTTTAGACCCTGAAATTCCACAAGAAATAATTTTTGCTGCCAAAGATTTCGCGGAAAAATTCACAAATCTAGAGCTTGATCATAGCTGGCTCAATAATGGCCCAAAAACTCTTAAAAAAGATTTACCAAATGGATGGCGCAATCGAATTCAACCAATTTTCCGTGGTCAATCCATAACTTTAGATGTCTTAGGAAGAGAAGATTTTCTTAAGTCAAAACTTTTTGCATACTGCGACCGATTAACTCCAGATTTTGAAGATTTAAAAGATTTGCGTCCCACTGTTTTTGAACTAAATGATGCCATAGATTGGGTCAAAAAACGAGATAGCAACTCAAATTGGCCACAACATGTCGAAAAATCTTTTTCTGTTTTAAAGAAAGCTCTTGGTCATGATTAATACTTATTCGCTCGATCAAAGACTTTATCATATTGGTTTGCAATTATCAGGTGTTACTAAAATTAGACCAAATTCCTGGATTGATATTGAGACCACACTTCACGAAGCCACTTTAGATGTGGATTCTGATAGTCGAATATTTTCACTGCTTTGCAGCTGGGTTATTATTCATGGTGATTATGTTATAATTGAAAAACTAATGAAACTTCAAAAGAATAATTTTTCGCCCTGGCTAGTTGCGCTTGCCGTATTTGCCTCAAACCATGGATTTCATCAGTGGAAACGACTTATAAAAAAACTAAGACTAGATATAGCACTAGTAGATGTTGAACTTGCCTTAAGTGCTATATCTATCAAAGGTGAAGAACCAAATTTTAGAAAATACGGCTTTCTTATCCCCAAAGGAAGTATCAGAGCCCGATCTAGCGATGCTTTATCAACTCAACAACTAATCAAAAAAAATATACAGTATCGCAATCGTCTTTTGTATGGGGCATCATGGAGGTCTGATATTATTTCAGCAATACAAATAGGACTTAAAACACCTTATATAATTGCAAAAACGCTGGGCTGTTCGTATGAACCTGCTCACAGAATTTTTAAAGAATACCTTCTGGCCAGCTCTGTTTAAGCTTCGCAGCGAACACAAGCGAACACTTTGTTCGCAAATCCCTTGCCTTAATGAAAACACCTGATTAAGTTCCCCCGATGCGGATTGATTACAGATCTATATTGAATGAAATTCTTCATGAGCGGACAGCTGTTAACGCGTCCTACTCGTTAAGGTCCTATGCCCGTGACCTGAAGGTATCACCATCAACACTTTCCGAAGTCCTCAATGGCAAAAAAGGCCTTTCGCCCAAACTAGCCAGTTCTTTAGCGATCCGTTTAAAGCTTCCAGATTGGGAACAGAAATATTTTTGCGATCTGGTCTCTAAAGAGCATGCCAAAAGTCCCCGCCTGCGTGCAGAAGCAAAAAAAAGACTGGCCAAATGTCGTCATGAAAATCATGTTCACATCCTGAACCAACGCGCAATCAAAGCCCTGACGTCGTGGATGGATCTTGCCATTCTTGAACTGACTTACATGAAGGATTTTGAAGGCACTCTTTCCTGGATTTCCAAAAAACTTCAGATTTCAACAGCTGATGTTAATTCTTCAGTCAAAAGACTGACCGAAGCAGGGCTTTTAGAAATCAACAAAGAAACAGGTCGCTGGTCAGATATTTCTCCGTTGTTTAGCTCAACAGATGGAATCCCAAATGAATCCATTCGCAATTTCCATAAAACGATATTGAATTTGGCACTTAAAAAACTTGAAAGCCCTGATCTCAAATCCAGAACAGTCAAATCAGTTATTTTTTCTGTCTCTGCTGACAATATTCCGAAAGCACAGCAAATTTTAAATGATGCCATCGCCAAACTGGTATCACTTGCTGATAATCCCCATCAAGAGCGCAACGAGGTCCTTTGCTTTAGCGGCCAACTTTTTTCACTTTTAAATAAAGGATCCCAAATATGACTATTTCAAAAATCATTCTTATTATTTCAGTTTTGCTTCCATCAGTTATTTTTGCAAATGCAAAAGTCATCGGCAATGGTGGTGACCCCCTTGTTTTTGATTTTATTCATTCTGCGCGGTCTGCACTTATCAAAGTAAATAAAAATACGGACCTGGCACAAAGCATTCCACTTTTTGAGCTGAGCCGTCAGATCCAGAAGACCCGTATTATTATTTCAAACGAACCTCTTTTTGTGAGCGTCGAAGGCATTCAGCAACAGTCCGTTGCCGTCAATTATCACCATCCGGACAGAATTGTTCTGCACCGATCAGCCTGGCTTGCGATTCAAGACTCATCCGCTAAAGAAGCCCTAGCACTACATGAATATTTAAGTCTTCTTGGCTTAGAAAGTTCCGGCCGCTATGATATTTCTAAAAATCTAACAGCCAGTTGTTATGGCCCTCAGCTGGCCCGTGATGCCATTCGTGCGCTGGCACTTATTTCAAACCGTAGTCAGATATCAGATCTTGTCGGCGGCTGCCAGAAGACAACCTGTAAGATTGCTGCCAACTATCGACAAGCACAGTATGCAGATCTGTATCACGTGACCTACGATGAAATACAATGTCGAGTCACGACCTTGACCCTTGTCACGTCAGGGATGCCAGTTCAGGATCCTATTTGATTTGTTCCGTGACATATTGAAGAGGAAAAATCCAGCATTCACTCACATAAATAAAATTGCTTTATCTGAGTAGTTCAATAATGGATCTGTGGCTCAAGCATGGTCCATTCGTTTTCCAGTATGCTTCCAACGTACCGCGAACAAAATTCTCGCCAATCCTTTACACCACATGCTACATCTATATTTTTACGCAGCATCTTGAGTCTTCGCTCATCAACTTTATAAGATTCATTTTTTCGTTTAGATTCAGTGTCTTTGTCTCGAATGTATTTCAGAGCGTTAAAGACATCAGTATTGCTAAAGGAACTTTTAGCATTGTTATAAATTTGTATGCATCCATTCGTAATTTGTTTGCGAAAAATGAGATCAATCAACTCCAGCAAAAACCTGTATCTGCCAAACAGCCAACTTGACAGCTATTGCTGGCTAAATAGCGAGTCAGATCACCAGAACCCCTGAGAAGTTGCATCAGATATCCAAATCCTGAAGGGATTTTTTAGATGAAGCGACTTTCTTATTTACTTCATTGATCTTCTTCATTAATTCTTCTGGCGGAGACTGCCGACCGAGTTCCTCGAGACGTTTTGCCCATTTTCGACCAGCATTTTTCTTTGGTAAATTTACTTTTTTTTGCTCCATAAAAGATTCCTACTCTACTTTGTTGTACCACACCCCGATTGCCCACCTAACTACCTGATATCACTATATTAGTAGATTTGGGTTCAGACTTTTACCGCAATGTCCGTAATACGGTTCAAAAATCTATCGAGATCGGCATTGCATCACCAATACAATGATGAAATAAACATGATGCAAATCAAGCGGATCAAATTTTTAAAAACACTTCCAGCTGTTTTTGAATATGACTTAATGTTTTCTGCCAATACTCTACCGTCGTGATGTGAATTCATCCGTGACATCTCAAGTGCGGTATCAGTAAACTTAACGCGTGCAAATGCTACTTGAGTTGCAAAATAGAATTCTTGATTTTTCTCCGGCGCTCTACCCGCTATTGACGTTTCCCATTTCCTTTTTCCAGAGTTGGCATTGCACCATCATGTGCAGCCCCTATATCACCCACAAAACAAATGCCCAAAGAAATCTTTATCTGCAAGGACGCATGATCAGTTATACTGCTGCAGGCGGAGTCTTCGGCGCCCTAGGCAGCGGCTTAAGAAATCTTCTTGAATACGAATTTTTGGGTGGGCTTTCTTTTTTTATTTTCATGGCTCTTTCAATAAGTTTAGTCTTTACTTGGTTTGGTTTTTCCAAAAAATCCTGGCATTTTCCAAAGATTCAAATTCTTCATGATTACTTTAAAAAAGGAAAGGCCCCTTCTTTTATTCAAGGCCTTTTATCCGTGGCTCTTCCATGTGGAATTCTTTATCAAATTTTGACGCTGGCGGCACTGTCACATTCCATCTGGGGTGGTGCTCTCATTGCTCTTGTTCATGCCACGACCAGCACTCCTGCACTTTGGAGTGGATCTTGGATCGCAACCAAATTGTCAAAAGCCGGCAAGTGGTTTCGCTATACTGTCTATTTGGGTATGTGTATTTTAATGCTTCTTAACTTATTCTTTTTTGCAGGCAGCCTTCTTCATTCAGAGACGGAAGCAAAATCAAAAATTTTATTCTGCCTCTAGTCACCATAAATTGAATTAACTTAAAATAGACAATCGATAATTGACGACATTAAAAAATATTAGAACGATGGGCACATGAAAAAAATAATCACAGCCATCAGCATTTTATCTTTATTTTCTTTAATCCTTTTTGCCGAATCCCTCGAGTTTCGCTATGTGGAAATCGTTCCAGGCATCTATCAGTGCCAGAACGACAGAAGCCAAGAAGGCCTAAATCGTGGCTATCTCGGCGAGTGCGGAGACGTTAGTGATCAAAAATTTAAAGCCGTTAAATTATCGACTCGGATAGACGCGCTAACAGCCATAAAAGCAGAATTTAATAACTGTGATTTTTCTCAAAGCTACATCAATGATTCGCACTTCAATGAGGCTTCGGTTTTTCGCACTTCATTTCGCGGGGGATATCTCTATAACGTTGATTTTACAAAAGCCAATATGGAATCTGTCTCTTTTACTGGTGCACTGATTACTTCTGTCAGAATGGATGAGGCCAAGCTCTTATTAGCCACATTTGATTCCGCCTCGATCACTTCGGTCACTTTTTCTCAGAGTGATTTAACAGGTGCAAATTTTATGAATTCCCTTATTACAAGTGTTGATTTCAGCTCAGCAAATCTACGCGCTGCTAATTTTTCAAATGTCAATTTGGGCGGAGGCAACAACTGGAAAGGCGCCACGTTCAACGATGCCACCTTGCTTCCTTTTACGGAAGCTCAAGCCCTTAGGCTCGGAATGATTAAGGCCGCTCGGTAGAGAATCTCAAAGCTCATTTCTGTTTTAGGTGACTATAAGTTCGACACGAATTTTTTACTGACTAAATATCTACAGGAGATTTATTTTCAAATTTCAACTATCTTCCTGAAATGTTCAAATTAAAATCTACAGGAGATAGCTAATGAAGAATCTGACTATTTTATCATTACTCATGTTCATCGGAGTAAATGCAAATGCTAATATTTTAGATGAAACACGAACTAAAAATGTGAATCAGTCCAGTGTTCACATTGATTGCACATTAAAGAATATGTCTCACATGAAGTATGCCTCCCACAGTCGAGTGATTATCAAGACCGATTATGGAGATGATTCTCCAAATGCTTTTGCGTATGATTATAAAAACCAACCAGCTGAAAATTTAATATTAAACGATTTTTCAGAACATCCATCTCAAAAAATGAGAGTTTTTGTTCTAGAAGACTATGAAGAAAATATTATTACGAATTTAATTGTTCATTACAAGAAGGTTGGCGAAACAATCACTGTTTCCGCAGTTGTAACGACGAATGGCAAGTCATCCCCAGGCGTTGTGGGCAATCAAGAAATGAATTGTCAATACCTCGGTAAACTTGCAATCAATTAAAGAAATTAATATACGTCGTCCAAATTATTTAGTCATCAATAGGAGTTCGCAATGAAATCAGTTTCCACGCTTTGCATCGTCACATTAATGGCTTTGACGTCGTTCGCACAGAATAATGCAAGTCAAACAAATGCACGTCTTGCTCGCGAATCAACAACAAAGTCAAAAGGCATGACTGTTGGATTCATTTATTCTAATTTGTCAGAATCCAAATTTAAGGCGACAACAAAAATTGTATCAAGCTCAGGTGACACGGAAACAATTAGTATCGACTCAAACGGTGGAACTTCTGCTGGATTATACGGATTAGATGTTGGCTACAAGAACAATTATGCTTGGGGGCCATTGGGTTTCAATACCGCACTTGCGGTATTGAAAGGTCTGAATAAATCGGAACTGCCAGCAAGCTTAACATTCATTAAATTACAAGGTAATGTTGTCTATCCAATTCAAGACATATGGAGTATTTCAAGCGGTATGAATATTACTGATATCACAGGTCAAGACCCGAGCTTAACACCTTTAAAGTATCAGCCTTGGATTGGCGGACAATTTGGAGTGCAAGCCGATATCGGACCAGTTGGTATTTTATTGGGGTATCAAACAATTGGAGTAAAAGTCACGGGCAATGGCAAAGAATCTGGAGCCACATTTGACGTTGATGGTGAAGGCTATACGAGCGGTATTATCAGTCAAGTGTCGTACACGTTCTAATTAAATACTCAAGCCCGTCATAAACGTAACCCAGTTATCAAAAAGTATTTATAATTTATAGCAGTCAATTGAAAGCACGTGTGCTTCTTCAGGATTCGATTTTTCAACAGTTTGCCGAATTTCACCAAGCGCACCAATAAGAATATCGCGAATTTTTTGATAATCTTTATCTGAAACCGTGATGACTCCTGTATACCTGGTGCCTTCCATTTCTATTTTAGACTGAAGATCTGAAAGAAGTTTTGTTTTCCATGTCACTCTAAGTTGCCGAATGTAAGGCGAGTCTTTAGAAAGATGAATCGAATCCTTTAAACTGCGCCATCCCGTTCGTTCAGACGTTACTAAGTTCATTACTTTTAATCTATTGAGTATTGCCATCACTTCGATTGAAGAAAGACCCAATACTTCTGCTATCGCATTTGCTGTTCGATAACGTTCAATCTGAACCAATGCATGCGTCGCCTGATAGGTCCAATTAGAGAAATACTCTCCCTCAAAGGCATCAAGAGTAGTCTCTTTGATTTGTAACTTAGGCCCAAGATCTCGGTGCTTCTCAAGCAGCTCATCGATCTTATTCTGGTAATAGTCGCGCAATACCGGCGTACCGGCTCGATCCCGAGCTAAAAGTGTTAAAAAAAATTCTTGCTCGTCTGATTTGAGTTGAAAATAACGACAGCTTTCAATTCCTTGTTCTGGGCTGAATTCTGCACGCTCATTCAAAACCTGAGATATAAACGTGGAATGACATCGCAGATACTCAGCAAATTGCTTAACAGCTCCCCGAGGTCGACGTTCTTTACGATATCCCAATCCGTAATTAATAATTTCGCGATAAGACTTTGCGCTCCAAATGAATTCCATTACTCGATAAATAGATTATTTATCCCTTTATCTCAAGTTATATATAGTATAAAGATCTACTTATTGAAACGAATCTGCCATATATCTATTAATACAACATGTTGAGATCTTCGAAAGCTGACAGTAAATAACAACTTTAAAAAGGGAGTCGATATGAAAAAGCACATTTTAGTTTTAGTAGGATTTTTAATGGGATCTTCTGCATTTGCCAGTGGTGGCATGATCGGTGGCGGCGAAGTGACGCTCAAGTCTCTAATGACTTGTTCTGCACAAGGCATAGATCCAACCCATGAAAGCTCGTCTTTCGTTGTCATAGCCAAAGAGGTGGACTACGAAGGAAATTTCGTTCCTGATGCCACTTTAAGAGTCGTAACAATGGATAGAAACCATAAGCCAATGAGATTTTATGTCACCCATACTGCCGAGCTTGCATCGCACCTTAGCATTTGGCGCTATGCAATGGGTTCTCAAGGAAACAAAAAAATAGGTCAATTCGTTTGGAACGAAACCACCAATAGCGGATCCCTGACATCATCTTTTGGCTATGAAGTCGAAGAGCTTGAGATATTCGACTGTATTTTAAATTAACAATAAATTTTAACAGCTTAGTTGCACATAGCTCCGCATATGAATGCGGAGCCTTTTTTTAAAGATCACTTAAGAAATAAATAAAGTTTTCATAGTCACAATGCACAAGCCCTTTCCGCCAAATACTCAAGCCCATCATAAACGTATTTTTTCATATACTCGTAACGACGAGGTGATTTTTCAAGAAGCACTTGTGGATAATAACGGTAATACATAAAAGTCTCGGCAAAATCTTCGAAGCAGTCACTCTTGTAAGCGGCATAATCACTGAGAAACTCTTCCGGACGTAAATTGATAACCTGATTCCCCTGCACTTGCCATCCTGCGGCCTCAAGCCACTCATCTGAAATATCAAGATGACCTTCGGTTCCCACAGTATGACCTAGCTCATGATACGTGATAGTTTCTTTTTCATCATCACGCAACTTATCAAATGGTTCATAGAATGTGATCAGCCCGTTTGCTAAAATCGAGCTCTTCACCGGATTGACAATTCCACTGTGAAGCATCCGCGTATTTGTCATCGGAATTATATTTTTAGGTAAATTCACAATGGCTTTCAGCATCGGAGCCATTTCCTCTAAATTTTTCCAAGGTCTAACCGTGTACCAGGCCTTAAACTCCAAGGCGTAATTTGGATCAGGTAATTTTAATCGATCATAGCCCAGTGAAGACAGATTGATTCCGTAAACGGCTGCATAATACAAATAAGCGATACCCATTTCATTTCCAAAGATTGTTTGGGCTGCACACAAGGCCTTATCACAAGAGCCCTCTTTAAAGCGGGAATAAAAATCGATATCATTCAATGGACGAATTTTTGTGTCTTTATAGGTCACAAGTTTTCGGTAGGCATCAATGAGTACGGCATTTTCAGCGTGGATAAAAAGACCACCCACACCGTAATTTTTTTGCGGTGATTCCAACGACAGATCTTGCAGTTTTTTTAGCATCTCGGGCTGTGTTGGTAAGCCTTTGGGGCAATGGGGAGCCCTATTCGCCATAGCGATCTGGCCTATAGCCAACATTACAAAAATAAATCCCAGAAAAGTTTTTGTCATAGAACTTAATAAAAGCAAAACACAATCCCATTCAAAGTCGTTAAAAGCGATTAGACTGTACAAAGTTTTGACAGGGACTATTTTTGATTGATTTGAAAATCACTGTGAACTTGCGCGTGTTTGTAAACTTTGATATCCCTCATGGCATGAAAAGATTTATTATTTTTCTTGGATTTTCTTTTATATTTATAGCTCCATCCCTTTTCACGAATGCCTATGCTATTGAAGGTTTTGAAAACTCAGATCAACAGAATATATTTAATATTCGCGCGGGCATTAGTGGCGCGACAGCAAGCCTAGTTAATTTTCCAAATGGCGAACACGTGTTAACTACGCAGGCTCATGTTCTTGAAGACTTCGAAAAGTATCCTGTCCTTAAATTGGTTTGGCGAAAGACGTATGGAAGATTTTTTCTAGAAAATGAATCTAAGCAAGGATCATTTGAAATCTCCTTCCATCCAGTGGTGCTCTGGAAAGATAACGAACTTGATATTGCTTTTTTAAAAGTCCCTGATGGCTTAATTGAAGCCTGTAGTTGCAAAGGGCTCGATACCAAACAGTATCATCAGGGACCTGCAATTATGATTGGCTATCCCCAGACTGGAGTTCGAACCTATCCTCGCATTGGAGCATTTTGGAAACACTTAGGTGTGTTTTTAGAAACCGTTGAGCAGCGCAAATCCAATGGAAAGACTTGGATCGTAGGAAATGAACACGTTGCAGATATGGATGGCCTTCCAGGCAATTCAGGGTCTTCAGTTTTAGATGAAGACGGAAAAGTTATTGGTATGCTCCATCTTCTTAAGACATGGTATGGCGAAGGTTATAAATACAAGAACCCTTCAATAAGTTTGTTACCCATAGAGTTTATTATGGAAAAATATCAAACTCATAAAAGTGCGCGCTAACCTTGAGGGCTTCTAAGATAGGATTTTTGATTTTTAAGCGCATTGGGCTAAGCTTAAGTCAGCACGGCCCTGTGGCATTGCTGAAAACTAACGCTATTTTGAGCATCAGTTGACTTTATAAGGAGCCTCTTCTAACTTAAAACCACATTAGACTGGTGGGTTGGCCGAGGAGTTAGGCACGGCTCTGCAAAAGCTGTTACGGGGGTGCGAAGCCCTCACCCACCTCCAAATTATTTCTTTAAATCATGTAAATTAATAGGTTATGAATCGGGTTGAGACGCAACCTACATCTCTACCTACATCTCTACCTACATCCTCACCAAATCGCAAAAAGTCGATGAACTTACAGCAGAGATGTGCGAAGTAGAAAATATATTGGACCTTACATTGATTTATGGAAAAGTTAAAAATATGAAAGACTCAAATGAATGCTTCAGTTGAACTTAAAGAAATACTCCATAGGACACTTAAGGAATTAACCTCTACCGTTAACGACTGGTTAAAACATAGCAATATTCCGGGACGTGAATTTTTCCGTCCAATCAATCAGGGTAGTAGCTGGCAGTTCGGGACTGGCTCGCCTGAATTAATCCCACAATGGTACGATGCTATCGAACCAATCTTTGGTGCGAAACTCGAAAAATTGAAAATTCGTGATGAGCTGGCAGTAAAGCTCAGTCCCTATTACAATTCACAATCGCCTCCACCTAGGTGGAGCTTCGGAGATGATATAACTCACGAAATAAAAATCCTTATATTCGATTTTTTACGAGTTTCCAAATTTCGGGACAGAACAATATTTATTGATAATGAAAATGGATTGATTCTAGATGCAGTCGACTTCTTTACTAGATCTGCAGACGAATATTTTTCTAAAATTCCGTTGCTCGGAATTACTTTGCCCAGCGAAACAGTTTGTGAAAATAGCATGCTGACTCCCTTAACGTGGGATATGCGGGTTGATTTATTCCGAGATAATTCAACTGGAATTGGTGGCACGCGTGATCAAATGTACGCACAAAGAGTTTTGGAGGCCCATACTCTCTTAACGGTTTCTGTCAAACGTCCGCGCAAAGCCGGTTCAGCATTTTTAATGGGGCCTGACTTGCAAATTGTTTCGACAAATTTTATTCATTTACTTCGTATCTATGATTATGGACCCATTTTTCCCCTTTGGGATGAACATTTTATAAAAGCAATTGGTCTAAGATCTTGCGGAAGAATTCAATCTGGCTCCTTACCGAATTCTGTCAGTCCGTCAAATTACTACTCAGTAAAAGATATCGATAACCTACAAAAATTTCTGAATAAATTCATGAAGATAGATAGAATTGATGAAGGCCCCATGAGCTTTGTATTCTCTCGTCTCACGGATGCGTGGCTAAAAGGGCGAACTGAAAATTTTAAAATCTTCGATTACGTTTCAATTCTTGAAGGTTTGTTAGTCACCTCAAATGAAGGGGAATTTAGGTTTCGTGTTTCTGTTTTGACCGCCGCTTTTATTGCTGAAAATACGGAAGAGAAACGTAAAATTTTTGGACTGGTAAAAAGGGCTTATGATATCCGATCAAAAGTCGCTCACTGCGCAAAAGACTTTCCTCAAAAAGAGTTACTAACGTTAGATGAACTGAAATATTTGGGGAAAATTACACATTTTGTAATTCAATATGCAATGGAACATGGGCTTGAGAAGTTGAAAAAGGACGCTTTGGATCGATTGTTATGTTGAGTAATTTTATTCACGTTTTTTCGGCTTTTTTCTTACAGCTTACTAGCTTGATCCAGTTCGCTTTTTTGGTGAATCAACAAGCAAGGTACCTTTGAAGTTTTCACTTAACTTTTTCAACTGAGTTTCTCGACGCGGGTATTTCCCATAAGTTTTGTAAACCCAATCGTACCACTTGTGATACCGGTCATGCTCAATACTATCCATAACGCACAAATTTGAAATCGCATTGTCAGAGCACCGACCATTAATATGGTGAACAACTTCGTACTCACTCAAGCGTCGACCTAAAACATCCTCAGCTATCATTCTATGTTCATACTCAGCATGGTTTGATTCTGATTTTCTAACGATATATGCCTCGCGCATTGCATCTGCCTTCAAAGTTCCCATTCCCGAAAAACCACTCGCTGCTTGTCTAGAAATACGTGTCATTCCCCATAGGGACAATTCCTGAATTTGAAGCACACCCAGAAATAATCAAAACTACCAAAATCATTAATTTCATACATTCTCCATCAATTTTTAAGCAGCTTTGTTTTTTTGAACTAACGAAACAGTTTCGCGGTACTCACGTGCTTCTGCAGTGATTGTCCAATGGGTTTCAATTTTCATTTGTGAAGTTACTTCCTTGATTTCAGAAACTTTTACTTTAAAAAATTCCTTTCTCGGGTTTACCTTATTTATTTGGTTTGTAGAAAAGCGTTTATGAAGTTCTTTTTCAAGCGCTGGTGCATCCTCACTATGTATCATAGCATGAACGTCGAAGTCGAAAGGGACGGATGCATCGCCAAGTTCATCAACGCGATCTTGTGGATCTAGTCGACGGGTCATTCCAATTTTTAATACGTCTTCGCCAAAAGAACCTACATTTGAGATTATATAAACGTGGCCAGTTTTAGTTTGTTGAGCCATGGAGATTGCTCTTTGATTTTTTTCCTCAGCCTCTTTCAATTTTTGCTCGAGATCTTTTAATTTTAATTCATATACGGCTTTTTGCTGTTCTGAAGCTGCAGCAGATAATTCAATTTTAGCTTTTTCTAAAGCTTTGTTTATAGTGTCTTCTTCTTTTTGTGCTTCCTTAATCGCCTTTTCGTATTCCTTTGCAGCTTTTTCCTCTTCACGAATTTTCTCTCTAATCTGACGCTGTTCTTCTTTATCGCGTTCTTTGATAGCCTGAACAGTGCATGCTAACTTCAATTCAGTAAGTCTTGCCTTTAAATATTCATCAGTAATGCGAGCGTCTCGGAATGCCTTTCCATTATGATTTACTGTTACAAAGGCATCCTTTATTTTTTGTTCTAAAGTTCCATAATTGTCCTGTTTAACACTTGAAAGTATTGTATCAACTTTTCCATTAAATGCATCTAGCACAAAATCTACTGCAGTTTGCTTACGATTTGCCTCAACGTATTCACATTTTGCAGCTGAATCATTTTTTATCATTCGGCGCATGTTTTCACGAGCACCTTTTAATTCATCACCAGCTTTACTGTGTGAGTAATCTTCTGCAAGTTGGTCTAAAAGACTAAATGTCGGAATGATGTATTTATCCCCATAGCCATCAATAATATTTTTCATTGCCTGTGCCGTTTTTTCGTATTGTTCAGCGTTTTTAAATGCTTTCATAGCATTGCCAGCTATTTTTTGTGCTTCCGCATCCGCATTATGTATTGTTTCTTTTGCCTGCTTTTCTGCGCTTAAAATGATCTGCTGAGCCACAAGTTTTTCTTCTTCAACATACGCTTCAATATCTAAGATTACTTTATATTTTTCCAGTTGAAGTGATTCATACTTTAAGGCTTCAATTGATTTTAGCGCCTTTAAGTTTTCTTCTTTTATGTCTCTAAATTTAGTTTTTATTGTGTTTAAAGCACTTCGATATGTAATTAGTAAATATCCTAGAACTGAACCTGCTATAAGCAAAATAATTTCTAAAAATGACATCTGATCCCCATTAAAAAATATGTTTAGAAACTTCACATTGTTTATCGTGGGTTCTAGTTGTTAACTTTAGCAAATTGATAAATTATATTTCAAATCCAATTAATCCTTTGTTCGTAGTTTGAAGCACAAGTCTTTGTACTATTATGAGTCATAAAGCATTCTCTACCCTCTTTGGCTAAATTAAAAAGTCTTATTTACATTTATAAGATTTTTTAAAAGATTTAATTAAATCTGGTAGCGGAGTTTTTTCAGCATCTAAAAATTCGATGGTATCGTCTTTATTTTCAGTGGGCTTAGCATAACTGAGCTCACTCATCTTAAAATATTCACAACCCTTAGTTACAGAAATTTTTTCGGAGACAGAAGAATAGCCTGCTCCAAAGTATAAGCTTTTGGGATTTTATAAACATCACCTAAGCCGTTAAAACCCTAAACTTGAACAACTAGATTATTTTCTTTTTTACCCATTTCTATGACATCATTAAATAATCGGATGGCTGGTAAATTGCGACCTTCTTGAGACCAATACCCCTAAAGTGCCAATATTCGCATTAATTCGCTGTTTTAATTGAATAACTAGGCAGCAATACTATCAAGTATAGTGGTTAAAGTCTTAATAGATGGATTAAATTCTTTTTCAGAATCCATTAAGTCGTATAAAGTCTGTCTTCCAAGTTTAGTTTTTCTGGCTAATTTTGATTTATTAATTGTTTGTAAGTGCGCAACGAGCACATCACGAACAGCCTCTAAATCTCCATCAACAAGTGCTTGCAATACACTTTGTTTGATAAGTTTTGGGTCGGCAAGTTCTGCAGAAAAAGGATCATGGGCTTCCAAGATAGGATTTTTTGATTTTTTCGAGTGTTTTTTTTGCTTTTTTGATGTCTTTGTTTTGTCCATTTTTATTTCCTCCACCAAGTACTACAATAACCATTTGGCCAATTCTAGCTGTGTAAATGCGCAATCCAGAAGTCCATTTAAGCTCTATAATGTTATCAAAATAATTTGTCGTTCCAAAATGTCCTTCAACTGAAATTCTATGTAGACGAGCAAGAATTAATATCTGAGTCGGCTTTGTTTGTTCAACGAACCATGAGTTAAACTCTTGCGATCTTAAAACATAAAATTTTAGCTGATCATTCATTTGACAACGCTTTCTAAATTGTACGGTATTATAGACACTTTGTAAAGCTAATAAATTACATCTTAAGTCGCTTGGACTAAGCCTAAATACTCCTAACACATTCCTTTTTCCAACAACCGGAATGGTTTAATCACCCAGTCTTCAGCCTTTACGAAGTCCTGCATCGTGACCTCCGACATCTTCCTCGTTTGTACGGAGCGCTCGGCGGCGTAGACCTGTGCCGTGGACAGTAGATAGTTGAAACGGCGTGTGGAAACATCAGGATACAGCTTTCGAATCACGTCTGTTTTTTCTGGATTTGTCACGGGCCCAGTCTTCATGGCCCTGACAGATTCCACCCGTTTTAAGATTTCGTGACCCGGGATCGTTCTTTCATTTTGAATTTGTGTGAACATCATGATTCCGAATCGATCCACAAATGGACCCGATAATCGCTCTAAAATTTTAGTGCAACGGGTGCGTGAATAACGACAGGTCAGATCTTTTTTCAGTGGCGTCCACTTCCCGCAGGGACAAAGATTGGATGTGGCCACCACTTGAAACGAGCATTCAAACTCGCGTTCATAGGCCCCTCGGACCAATCGAAATCTTTCGCCAACCATTGGACCCCTTAAGGCATCTAAAATTTCAGGATCAAATTCAAGAAGCTCATCCAGAATTAACAGTCCATTCTCGACGCGCTCTATCTCGCCCTGAAAAAGATTCGCGCCCCCACCCAAAAATGCACCCGTTGTGATCGACTGATGAGGCATCACCATCGGACGCCAATTGTTTTTCCACTGAGCCGTCAAATCAGGATCGGGCTCGGGCAATAAACTTAACAGTGATTTTGCAATGGTCGTTTTCCCAGCGCCGGCATCTCCAGCCAGCAATCCATTCAATCCCGTTGCTGCTGATAAAAATAAAAACTCAGCCTCGCTGGGTGAAAAGCGATTTTCCAATCCCCAACTTGGACGACGAAAGAAATCTTTTTTATCGTTGTTGTGATAAATCACCTCGAGATCCTTCAACTCATGAATCCGGTGATAGTTTTCTTTATTTTCTTTTGCCCAGCCCGTTAAAATTTCGCAATCTTTTGGCTTCTTAAACTGTGGCACCAGATCGCTGGGTTCATACACTCCTCCATCCAATCCCAGTTCACCATACAAAACCCAATCTAAGTTGATTTTATCTTCCTCGATCTGTTTTGTTTTCAACAAAATCCCAAGCGCGACAGCCAGTTCGACTCCACGTGAACTTTTTCGCAAGTGACTGGGTTTAATATTCACAATCATCTGCTGAGTTAACGGAAATCGATAGCCCGAGCTTTTCAACGCCGACTTGATTCTGTAAAAACTTTCTTTAATCACGCGATCTGGTAAACCTAAAAAATGTATTTGAGGAATTCCAGAAATGAATTCAATTTCAACTTCGGCAATTTCAAGACGCGGTCCATTTTGAATAAGGGATTTCAATTTCATGAATTTTCATCATGCAAATTGGCATTATCGACATCGTCAGATCTGACGGATCCTCAAGCATTTGTTTAAACGACATTCGGATAAAATAGATGTTACTGCCTAAACCGAGTGATCCTTTAATTTAGATAAGGGATGGTGCTCCTCGATGGCCTTCACCGCTGTGTTTGTCGTCACATTGGTATAGACTTGAGTTGTTTGGATACTGGCGTGCCCCAACAGCATCTGAATGGAACGCAGATCGGCTCCGCCCTCAAGCAGGGCCGTTGCGCAGCCATGACGAAATTGATGGGGATGAATAGGCTCTTCGAAACCAGCTTTAGCAGACCATGCCGCCAACCAACGCCAAATATCCACGCGCGATGGTCGATGTCCACGATCATTCAGCAGCAATGATGGCCCCGCAGATGCTTTTTCTGCTAATGACGGTCTCCCTGATTTCAAATACAAATCCAAAGCCACATACAAAGCTTCTGTTAAAGGAATCAAACGCTCTTTCTTGCCTTTACCTAAAACCTTGACCCATCTTTCTGTGGCTGAAAAATCATTCAAACTCATTTCGGTCAATTCACTGACCCGACAGCCCAATCCAAATAAAAATAACAACGTCAGACGATTTCGAATTGTCTTGGCTTCATCTTTTACCACTTCGCAAGCTTCAAATAATTTCTCAAAATCTTGAGTGGATACGGCTTTAGGCAATGAAGCCTTCACTTTTGGGGGTCTGAGTTCACGCAATTCGGGGCTTTTCAATCCTCGAGTTTCACAAAATTTTAAATAGGTGCGCACACTACTGATAACTCGCGCTTGGGAACGTGTTGACAGTTTTTCGGCTTTCATAAAATCAAAAAATTCGATCATCCGATCAGATTTTGCACGAAATTTCTGGTACAAATCAAGATCACGGCGATATGCCATTATCGTATTGATGGATCGTCCGCGGACATGTTGCAAATCATCAAAGAATTCAATCCAAAGTTGCATATTCATAGTGATTCTAATTTCAGATGATTTCTTCGCAAATTGCAATCTATTTGTTTTTGAGGAATTTATGAAAATAAAAAAAGCCCCACCGGGTTGGCTCTCCGTGTGGGACTTTTTTTAAAAAAATTATTCTTATTATTTTCTTATTGCACTAAAATAGACTGACCACAATTGTATCCATTGATGGATTCAAACATGACATCTCCAAAAATTCTTCCAACCGGAGCCACTTCGGAATTCCAAAGCTGACCTGATTGCGCACCTGTTTTGGCCGCAACCTGTCCCTGAGTCATTGTTAAGAATAATGTTCCACTTCCACCGACAGCTTGCATTCTGAGATTTGAAATAATTCCCGCACCCCAGATGCCTTGAGCCGCTGTTCCAATACTGTAATCGCCAACAGGAATTTGGCAATATCCCATAGTCATTGGCTGCCTCACAGATAAAACCCCAATAACACTGACTGGTCCGTTATATCCAATCACTCCAGCACTATAATAACCACCACCTTGATAAGGATACATGGGATTGTAAGCCGTTTGCTGAGGGATTTGATTCTGTCCATGAAAAGTTAAATTCATGGTTAATGTCGGAACAACTTCTGTTCCGTAGTAATTCAGATACGCTTCCGAGTAACCTTGAAATAATGTATAGCAATTCACGCACTGTTGAGTCACAGTATTATTCGGAACTGGCTGAATATCGCCTCCGTCATTTTTTCCACCGCAAGCTACCAATGAGGTGATCACCGAGAAGACCACCACACTTGCTGAAATTTTGAGTAAATTAAAAGTTTTCATAAATTCTCCTCAATTCAATTCTTCTTACTGAATATTAAATGCTGCTTTTGTGCTTAAACCTGTAAAAGTTCCTAATTTTTTGTATCCAGCGTCTACTGTTGGATTCAAACCACACTTCGTTTGCACAACATTAGAACGACAATCATAAGGACCCATGTAAGTAAACCAACATGCACGGTACGGTGAATGCTGAGCCGTTGTACCTGTCGTGTTTCCACCAACATACGGATTGCTCTGAACCATAAAGTTTTTGAAATACACTGTTCCTCGGTAAGACAACGCAATTGGTTCGCCATCATTTCCACCTGTTGATGCCGCCGTCGTTTCTGGCTCTAATACCACCGTGATCGCACCATATTGATCTTCAAAAAATCCCGAGAATACCAATTTATTTTCAAAGTTAAACCAGTAGTTATACTTGGATTCCAATTCACCGTTGTCATACATTCCTTTGAAGGTTTGATTTCTCCCCATGCCGGATTGGAAAACTCCATCATACTGAATGCCATTATCAAAGTAGGAAATACTTACTGATCCGCCGTATTTACCAGACTCAGCTTGGGCCAAGTTCATATTGATTTTGAAATTTGTTGGAGCATTCAAAGGGTGTGTCGCCACATATTCCGACATTGTCTGTAAGTTTACCGGAACAAATGTTGCTGTCGCGCCACTTGAAAAAATAGGAGATCCAGTACTGCCGACACCCGGAGCTGTTGGGTCGATTATAATTGGACCGGGCACTGTTGCGCCTGGTGGTACTACTGGAGCTGATTGCGAACTCGTTTTCGCACAACCAACACCCATCAAACCTAGAGCCATCGTCAGTATGATAAGTTTTGTTGTTTTCATATACCTTCCTTTTATCAGGCTCAGTAAAAAATAATGAGTCCTGTACCAGATGAATATGCTAACCCCGTGCCGAATCCGATAACTCAGCCAACCTATCGATATTTCTAGAAAAATTGTCTTTTTGTAACTGACTGATACACTGTCAAGTTGTAGACACTCCCGGGTTAGGACAAAAAACGCTAACAGGCCTCTCAGACTGAGACATAAATAGCTAACTCAGAACTAAGTGCAGTTAGGGGTGATTAGTTAAAAACCAAATCAGATAAAAAGCTCTTAGAGAGCTTCAGAGTATTGCGCATCTGTTGAGCCTCTGGATAATAATGAGACAGAATCTGCGCATAACTACGACCAATGCGAGCCTGCGCTTGCGCTCCCCATTGACAAAGGCCCGCGCCATGGCCAAACCCTTTTCCCGTCAACACAACCACATCATCTGTTTCAAAATAAAGTAAAGGTGCATTTCGAATCTGAGAAAAACCAAATAACTGCCTCATTTTTTGCACGCTAAATATTTGATCCAAAGTCGACCACGTTGAAATTCGATCCTGAAATTTTTCACCAATTTGCAACGGCGTTGAAACTTTTAACTGAGAATAGAATTTACTTTTTGGTATCTCAAATGACCACTCGTTTGATTTTCGTTGCTGGCACCATGGATCCGTAGCAGTCCCCGTATCCAATGCCCCCGTCCAAACTTTTGAGGCCGGTATGGTCTGTCCACCACAATCTGCATGATAATACGCCTTTAACACCCGAGCACGACGATCTTTCAACACAACCTGGTCTGTTAAAAAAACTGCAAGCTTAGCCTTATCTGAATCTGTCACTTCAAAAACTTGATCCATTTGATTACTATCCAAATGAAAAATCTTATTCTTTCTTTCACTGATTTTCGCCAAGGCATAGGATCTGGCAATAACAGCTTGGGCTTTCAAAGCCTCTAAAGGCCAACTCAGTGGCATCTCTTTCGAGACCACTCCCGCCACGTAGGCATCAAAATCAACAACAGAGATCAGATCATACTTTTCATTTTGCTTTTTGATGATGTAGTTCTTTGCCGAGATCTTTTTATTTTGAAATCGAAGATTTTGTCCTTCAGCGCTCCACGCCCAACCCGAAACATTTTTAACTTGAGCATTCTGAATAATGGGAAACTGCTCTAAATCTTTAAATGTACGCACACGAATCGTGGATTCTTGAGCCATCACAGAAATGGAAAACGAAATCAGCAAAACGACTGTCAGAGTAAATTTCATAGAATTTCAGTATCATGGGCTAAGGTCCCTTAGACTAGGAAGAGTTTGCCCAGTAGATCGTGATCCAAACCGAAGTCTAGTTAAAAATACAGCACCCGAAATCAACTTCGGGATTATAGTCTAGGTTGAATTTTTTGAAGCAGTTCCTGCATATCAGCCCACGCATCTTTTTTAAGCTGCGGTTGAAGCAAAAGCATTCTTGGAGAATACGTAGAAACCATTTTTTCAGATTTTTCGGGTTGGCCCACATCCCTCAGATGCCATTCAAATTCAGCATCACCATTCTTATACTCGATAGAATCCACCACCTCAAAAACCTCAGGAGGTAGCTTCAATGCCGCAATCATTTTATAAAGAAGTTCAGACTCCTGCGGCGAATAGCTTCTTAAGCCATCCACGCAGATTGCAAGCACTTTTGTTTCTTGCTGAGAGGACGAAAAAAAAAGATGTTTTATTCCTAAAACATCTTTGACATACTTTAAATAATTTATTTTTGTATCTGAACTCACTCAAAACTTATACTGAATTTTTTAAAAGTTTTCTACCTTTTTAATTTTATTGTCCATCGGCTCTAAACCCATATCCAATGTCGGCTTTTTCGCCGCATTTGAAAGCTTTTTATCAATTGGAATGACATTGTGCGGAGTTTTTGAAGGACCTGATTGACCCACAGCTGGCTGCTTCAGCGATGACGCTGAAGACTTTCTCTGGGTATTTGAAACAGGCGAAGAAGAAGAACGCGATTCAACAACGGGAACCGCATCACCAAAAACATATTGCTCCAGCTTTGTCACAACATCCAGAACATGGTTTGATTGATCCTGGGTCTCTGTGGACGCCTTCAATACCGATTCTGCAGCCGCCGCATTATCCTGGGATGCCGAATCCAACTGAATCATCGCCTGATTGATCTGCTTTAAACCTGAAGTTTGCTCTTGGCTGGCCGTTGCGATTTGTCCACTGAGCTCCGTCACTTGCTTCACTTGTTCAAAAATCTGATTCAGTGAAGCTTTACACTCATAGGCAATTTCACTGCCACGCTGAACTTTTGCCAAACTTTCCTTAATCATTAAGTTAATTTCTTTTGCCGATGTCGAACTTCGTTGAGCCAATGATCGAACGGCATCCGCAACGACAGCAAAACCTTTTCCTTGTTCCCCAGCCCGAGCTGCTTCGACCGCGGCATTCAGCGCCAAAAGATTGGTTTGAAATGAGATATCATCAATAACGTTCACGATGTCTTCCATCCGTTTCGAATCATGCTTAATTTCATCCATGGCCGTCGTTAATGATTGAATATTTTTTTCGCCGGCTTCGGTAATGAGTTTAGTTGATTCGGAAACAGAATAAACTTTCTGAGAATTTTCAGTATTTAAATTGATCATACTTGAAAGCTCTTCTAACGAGGCCACAGTTTCTTCAAGTGAACTGGCTGTCTCTGTTGCATTTGCTGCCAATTGAACATTAGATGCCGACAGTTTCTGCGCCAGGGCTTTGACCTTAACAGAAGCCTGACTTAAATTATAAGTATAAAATTTTAATTTACTTGAAACTTTTCGAAAAGATAAGACTGCTGTGGCAATTCCCGAAAAAAATCCAACCAAAGTTACTAGCGTCATCAGTGTTAAAGCCTGAGAGCCACCCCAAAGCGATGCTTTGGTTGCATCGTCAGCCTTAGCAAACAAAGTGCTCGAGATATGATACCCGTAGGCTCCCGAAATCATGATTGCGGCAGTCAGTACAATGATGGTCAGAATTAGTTGCTTTGATAAGTTCCATTTTTTCATGGCAGACTCCAGTTGAAAATTAAGATGCAATTTTAATCGAATCAGCAGCTATCGAGGACACCGATGAATAAATTTTTTCAATATTTATTATAAAGATAATGTCATCATTCAATTTAAAAACATTTTCGATGTATCCCTCTTTTTGCAGCGTAGTTGCTAAGTTGTTATCTTGATCAAACTTTATATTTGAACAATCCACAACGTCATAAACAGCATCAACTAGACATGCAATTTGCCCCTTGGCTGTATGAATGAAGATGTAACACTGCTCTTTAGTTTTTTGCTGATTGTCTTGATTGAAAAGAATACGCAAATCAATGACTGGAATAATTTGCCCCCGCAAGTTCATCATTCCCAAAAGATGTTTTTCAGATAGTGGCACGCTGGTAATTTTAGGCGCCTGTTCAATACCCGTTACACAATGCACATCCAAACAGAAACTCTCGGGCCCCACCTTAAAAGTCAAAATTTGATTCATAATTTACATCTCCAATCACTGATGTTTCGGATTTCCACCTCCAAAACTGAAGTCCAGTCTCAAAATGAGATTTAATTTATTGCGACAGGACTCTATTTTGACGTCCTGAAAGCCGAAATGCAAATATATGTCTGATGAGCAATTTTACAAAGAACTTCAAGGCGACTTTTATAAAGAATCACTGGATCTCATCGAGCGATTTGAACTGGTCCTATTGAACAATGAGCACCTCTCTAACGAAAACATCAATGAGCTGTTTCGCATTGCTCATACCATAAAAGGTGGCTCTGCTGCCGTGGGTCTTTCTGAGATCTCAACCTACACTCACAAAGTTGAAGATTTCCTTTCTCAGTACAAAAATAAATGCGAACTCTTTACAAAGAAAACGGTCTCTTTATTTTTAGAATTCAGCGATATTCTTCGAACCGAGTTTATTGCTCAAATTTCAGAAATGCCGGCCCCCTGGGACCCCTCCGGTCATCTTGAACGCATTCGAAATTTTTCTGATGACTCCAGTGAAAATAGTGTTTGCACTCCTGTTGAAATTGAACACACACCGGCTGCCTCCATAAGTCCTGCTTCAGACTCTACTTCGAATTCGGCCACCAAAAGCAAAAAAATGGCAATTCAGGTTAAAGTTGATAATGATCGTCTTGATGGGATCTTCAATACTATTGGTGAAGTTGTGATCATGAAAAATCAAATGAAAGAACATCTTCTCAGAAACTTGAATGATTCTGCTTCTGTATCCCTTTCTGAAAGCCTAGATTTTATTATCAAAGATCTTTATGATAAAGCCTTAGGACTGCGATTGACCTCAATTCAACCTATGCTTCAACGTCTTCAACGAACCCTGCGTGATCTTTCCGTTCAACTGAAAAAAGAAGTTCAGGTTGTGATCTCTGGCGAAGATACTGAAATTGACCGCACATTATTTGACGCCCTCAGTGAACCCCTAATCCATCTTGTGCGCAATGCGATTGATCACGGAATAGAATCCGCCGAAGAACGCCAACAGGCGAACAAGCAAGAGAAAGCTCTAATACAAATAAAAGCCTACTATCTATCCGGGCAAGTGGTGATCGAAATTACAGATAACGGTCGTGGCGTAGATCAGGAAAGAGTTTTTTTAAAATGCAAAATGAAAGAGCTCATTCCTGAGACTGCCAAAATGAGTGATTACACTGAAGATCAAATTCATAATTTTTTAATGTTACCTGGTTTTTCAACAACTGAAAATGTCACAGACATTTCGGGTCGAGGTGTGGGTTTGGATGTCGTGCGCACAACAGTTGAAAAAATGCTCGGAAAAATTTCAATTAAAAGCAAAAAAGGTGAAGGCACAACTTTTTTACTTTTCTTACCCATGACAACATCATTGATTGATGGAATCGTTTTCGAAGTGAATCAGTCTCGGTACATTGTCCCTGTTAACAGTATCAAATCCATCATTCAAATCACCAAAGCACAAATCACACATGCTCCCGGAGGAGAATTATTTCTAAATCATTTGCAACGTCCGGTGCGCGTGATCAACCTGGATCATTTTCTTTCTGGCAACTCCAGTGTCGAAAAAGAAAATTATGTGGCCGTGATTTCGGACATCAATGGTGTGCAAACTGCTTTTCTATTTGATGAAGTTCAAAATCAAGCTCAAGCTGTTGTCAAACCATTATCTGATGTTCAAAAAAGACCCGAGTACATTGGAGCCGCTGTTTTGGGAGATGGCTTTACTTATTTAATTCTAGACCTCATCAGCATACACTTAAACACTGAAACACAGAAGTCTTACGATACGAAAGTGGTACTCAAGAAAGAATACGCAGCATGAGCTCTGCCGCTTTAAAGTTATCAACACCCGATTTGAATGAATTGTCAAAAAAAGAGTTCGACTTTTTTTCAGGTTTAATTTTGAATTATGCCGGAATTCATTTACTCGAGAATGAGAAAAACTACTCACTCTTGAATAATCGTCTCCGCAAAGTTTTACGGGCACATGGCATTCCCACTTATACAAATCTGATGGAAGCACTTGAAACCAACCCATCAGAGCGGTTGAAAGATGATTTCATCAGTGCCATGACAACAAATAAAACAGAGTTCTATCGCGAAAAAGATCATTTCTCGCAACTCCCTCAGCTTTTAAAAATAAAACTGCTTGCGAAAACTCCAATTTATATTTGGTCCGCAGCCTGTAGCACTGGCCAAGAGCCCTACACAATTGCCATGCATTTTCATGAAAACTACAAACCCGAAGAGTTTGAAAAAGTAAAAATTCTGGCAACAGATATCGATACCGATGTTTTAAAAACAGCAACCGAGGGGTTTTATACTGAATCCCAACTCGAAGGTCTCTCACCGACTCAAATCAATACCTATTTTGATTCAGTTGCAGATCTCTATACACTGAAACCTTTTATAAAGGAAAAAGTTCACTTCTCGAAGTTGAATCTTTTCCACTATCCTTTTCCGATTAATAAAAAATTTGATGTTATCTTTTGTCGAAATGTATTGATCTATTTTAAACCCGAGGATCGTCAAAAAGTTTGTGAAAACTTAGTTCAGTATCTGAATATTGGCGGCTACCTGATCCTGGGGCTTTCAGAAGCAGGCAGTGCGCAAGTTCCAGGACTTGAAAATATTGGAAATTCAACCTACCGGAAGTTCAAATGATCTCTCATAAAATTAAAATTCTTATTGTCGACGATTCATTGATTATTCAAAAATTACTTAAAAATTTTCTAGGCAAAGAATCCGACTTCGAAATTATAGGTGTCTGCGCTGATCCTTTCGAAGCCAGTCAGTTCATAACAGAACATAAAATTGATTGCATGATCTTAGATCTGGAACTGCCAAAAATGGACGGAGTGACTTTTCTTAAAAAAGTCACTCAAAGCTGTTCTGTTAAAACGATCATTCTTTCAGGACTTATCGAAACAGATCCCAGTTTAAAAGATCGACTGATTTCAATTGGAGCTTTCGATGCCTTTGCAAAGCCACAGGGCGCCGGCAGCGAATTCTTCCAACGACTCAATTCATCGATTCGCAGTGCTTTTGCACGCACTCATTCAAAAACTATTTCTGAAAGAACACCCTCCAAAAATATTGACGAAGTTCTTTTAATAGCCTCTTCCACTGGTGGAACGGATGGCGTTCGAAAAATCGTTCAAAGTCTGGGCCCGACCCCGCCAACTGTTATTATAGTTCAGCATATGGCAGCTCATTTTACTAAAAAATTTGCAGCTTCATTGGATTTAGTTGCTCAGTTTCATATCGACGAAATCAATGACCACTCTGTCATTGAACCTCACAACGGTTATGTTGCTCCGGGAAACTATCATGTTTCAGTCCATGGCCATAAAGATGGACGATTCACCTTTGAATTAAACCAAGATCCACATATTCATGCTGTTCGTCCTGCTGCGGATCATACGTTTTTAACACTCCCACCAGCACTCATAAAAAAAGCAACCGTTATTATT
Organism: Bdellovibrionales bacterium RIFCSPHIGHO2_01_FULL_40_29; assembly: GCA_001771815.1. GTDB lineage: Bacteria > Bdellovibrionota > Bdellovibrionia > Bdellovibrionales > Bdellovibrionaceae > Pseudobdellovibrio. The sequence continues at coordinate 121,191 of MEPU01000004.1, forward strand.
CTGACAGGAATGGGACGCGATGGAGCTGCTGGTCTGGCGCATTTAAAAAAGCATGGGGCCAGAACAATTGCCGAAAGCGAAAAGTCAGCCATCGTATTTGGAATGCCAAAAGCAGCTATTGAAACGGGATGTGTCGATCAAGTTTTAACGCTCACAGAGATCTGCGAATTTTTATCTGAAAAATTCAACAAAATCACCGATGCCGCCTCTTAATCGGAACTGTCTTCGAATTCATCGACAGATTTTTCATCTTCAGATTCCTGTAATTGTAAAATAATTCGCTCAGCCAGAACTCTGTTGAATGACTTTACGGCGGCAATATCTTCCACCTCGGCATCACGAATTTCATCAATTGATTTAAATTTTTGAAGTAATAGTTTCTTGCGTTTTTCACCAAGCCCCACAATATAGTCCAATTCACTCTCGAGCGAAGATTTCTCGCGTCGTTCACGGTGAAATGTTATTGCAAATCGATGCGCTTCATCACGCAGTCCAACCAATATTTGATAGGCCTCGCTATTTGTTTTGAACACCACCGGATTCGCCCGCCCTGGCAAATAAAATCGCTCTTCCGTAGAATCCACTGTTTCTGATTTAAAATTAGACTCGGTTCGAGCTTTTGCAAGACCCACGACAGGAATATGAGTCTTCCCTAATTCTTGTAAAATTCTGACAGCTTGAGACAGTTGCCCCTTGCCACCATCAACAACCAAAAGATCGGGCTCGTCGTATTCGGCATGACTAAAGCGACGTTTGAGCACTTCATACATCGATGCAAAGTCATCAATACCAGCAACTGTTTTTATTTTATAACGACGGTAGTGCTCTTTAGAAGGGACACCATCCTCAAAGACGACTTGGCTGGCCACAGTTTCTGAGCCTTGAAAATGCGAAACGTCAAAGCACTCGATTCGAAAAGGCCTCTTTGGCAAATTGAGCTTGGAACGAATTTCATCGAGACCTTGCTTTTTTTCTTCTTCTTTGGACACTTGTTTTTCAAAATGAGCTTTTGCATTTGTTGAAGCCATTTCAACCAAAGCATGCCCTTTTTCGTCCGTAGCAAACCGCACAATAACATCTCGTCCAGTTCTAGCCTTCAGAACATCTTGCAATAAGCGATGAATATCACTTCCTAAATCAACACTAAGCAAAACCTCATCCGGAATAAAATTATCTTCGTAGTACTGATTCAGAACAGATGCCAACCACTCGCGGGGATCTTCCTCTTCACTGTTGGGATTCACTGAATTGATAAAATGCGACCGATTACCAATCACCCGTCCTGATCGAATATGAATGGTTTCAATCAAAACACCACGTTCGTCTCCAAAAAAACTGACCGCATCTTGATCTTTTTCAGATGTGTCATTGATGACGGTTTGCTTTTCAATGATACTTTTAATTGCAAACATAGAGTCACGCATCTTGGCGGCAACTTCGAATTTTTCCTCGCCAGCATTAATGTGCATCCGCTTTTCAAGATCTTTGATCAGTTTCTTACTCCGGCCTTTAAGAAAATCTTTCGCCCCCTCAACATCAGCACGGTAATCTTCTTTAGATATCAATTGCACACAGGGAGCTGTGCATCGACCAATTTGATGAGTCATACATGGTCGTGAGCGCGTTTTAAAAACATGATCCGTACAATCTCTAATTTTAAAAAGTCGATTCAAAAAACGAATGGTTCCAAAAACGGCACCTCCTGAAGTATAGGGGCCAAAATAAAGACTTCCATCTTTTTTAACTTTTCGCGAAAGATACAGGCGCGGGTAATCATTCTGCCAACTCAACTGAATATAAGGATAGGATTTATCATCCTTCAATCGAATATTATACTTTGGCCGATGTTTTTTAATTAATGAAGCTTCAAGCAAGAAAGCTTCAACTTCTGTTTTTGTTAACAAGTATTCGATCTCAACAATATTAAAAACCAAGGCTTTTGTTTTTGCTGAATGATCTTTTGAACCTGTGAAGTAATTCTTCACTCGGTTTCTTAGGTTTTTCGCTTTGCCAACATAGATAATTTTATCCAGTTGGTTCTTCATTAAATAAACACCACTCTGTGTCGGAAACTCTTTAATACGCTCTTTGAGGATATCGAAAATATCAGACATCGTTTAAAGATTTTCCTTCACGAATTTGCAATTCTAAAATTTGCAGTCGCTTGATATCATCCCGAACCGCAGCGGCCTCTTCAAATTCCAATTGCGCTGAAAGCTTTTTCATTTTGATTTTTAATTTCGCAATCTCTTCTTGAATTTTGTTTGGTTTTTCTGAAAACTTCTTGAGCTGCTCAGAAGTTTTGTCTTTCACCCCTTGAATATCATAAACACTCAATGAACCATCAAACATATTTCCGACCCCGTCTTGGATCTTCTTTTTAATGGTCTGAGGTGTGATATGATGTTTGATATTGTAATCTTGTTGAATCCTTCGACGACGATCGGTCTCGTCCATAGCCTTCTTCATGGATTGAGTGATGCGATCTGCATACAAGATCACCCGACCTTCAACATTCCGCGCCGCTCGGCCTATGGTTTGAATCAAGGATCGTTCTGAACGTAAAAAACCCTCTTTATCAGCATCTGTGATTCCCACCAAACTGACTTCTGGAATATCCAAACCTTCTCGCAACAAGTTAATTCCAACCAGCACATCAAAAACTCCTAAGCGTAAATCTCGAATAATCTCGGTGCGCTCTATTGTTTCAATATCGCTGTGTAAATACTTGATCTTAACTCCAAGTGATTCAAAATACTCGGTTAAATCTTCGGCTGAACGCTTTGTCAGAGTTGTGATCAATACCCGCTGCTTCTTCTCAGCACGAATTCGAATTTCCTTTAATAAATCATCCACCTGGTTTTTAACGGGTCTGATTTCAATTTCTGGATCCACCAATCCTGTTGGACGAATAATTTGTTCAATGATAAGTCCTTCTGATTTTTCCAATTCATAGTTCGCTGGAGTTGCCGAGACATAAACAACTTTATCCATCATCTTTTCAAATTCTTGAAAATTCAAAGGCCGATTATCCAATGCCGATGGCAGCCGAAACCCATGCTCGACCAACGTGGATTTTCGAGATCTATCACCTCGGTACATTCCGCCAATTTGCGAAACTGTCACATGAGATTCATCAATAAATGTGATAAAATCTTTAGGGAAATACTCTAATAAAGTGGGTGGCGGTTCACCGGGACTTCTCCCAGTCAAATGCCGGGAATAGTTCTCGATCCCTTGGCAAAAACCAATTTGCTCCATCATTTCAATATCATAATAGGTCCGCTGTTCCAGGCGCTGGGCTTCTAAAAACTTGACCTGAGTGTTTAATTCTTTAAGACGCTCCTGCAATTCAACCTGGATGGTTTGAATGGCGCGTTTAATATTATCATCACCTGTTGCATAGTGCGATCCAGGATAGATTCCAATTTGATCCACTTCCTCTAAAATTCGCGCGGTTAAAGGATCAATCCAACAAATTTTTTCAACAAAATCACCAAAGAATTCAAATCGCAGTGCTCGATCTTCTTCGTAAGGTGGAAAAACTTCAACGACATCACCCCGAACCCGAATCGTCCCACGCGAAAAATCCACATTGTTACGATTGTACTGAATTCGAATAAGCTCTTTTAAAAAATCATCCCGTTTTAATTTGTCCCCATTCTTTACAAGAATCATCATGCCTTCATAGGCTTCTGGCGAACCTAAACCATAAATACATGAAACCGAAGAAACAATAATCACATCTCGTCGATCAAATAAAGATCTGGTCGCCGAGTGTCGCATCCGATCGATTTGCTCATTGATTGCAGAATCTTTCTCAATGAACGTGTCTGAACTCGGAATATAGGCCTCAGGCTGATAATAATCATAATATGAAACAAAATACTCGACTGCATTTTTAGGAAATAACTCTTTAAACTCGGCATACAACTGGGCTGCCAATGTTTTATTCGGCGCCAGTACAATTGCTGGAACATTCATTTCAGCAATCACATGAGCCATCGAAAAGGTTTTACCACTGCCCGTGACACCCAATAGAGTTTGGTGTTTCAGTCCTTTTTTGAAATTTTCAATCATCGTTTGAATGGCCGCAGGTTGATCACCTGCAGGCTTAAACTCTGAAATCAGTTCAAAATTTTTCTGAAACGTTTTCTTGGCCACTACTTAACCACTTCCCAAAAGCTTCCCGTTGGTAAATCACTGACTGCAATATTCATGTCGGTTAATTTTTTCCGAAGTTCATCTGATCTTGCAAAATCTTTTGCCAACCGAGCCGCAGCTCTTTCTTGCACTAGCTGATCTACAAGGTCTCGGGAAACTCCTGATTTTTTTAAAAGCTGATTATCCAAAGAGGTCAAAAAATCTGACGCTGGCTGTTGAAATAAACTCAATAGACGTCCAAATGTTTTAATAAATGCAATAAACTGTTCACACTGACTTTGAGTCGTTGGAATCGGCTTCATGCCCCGTTTGTTTTTTGCATTAAATCCGCGAATCACATCAAACATCACAGCAAAACCGGCTGGAGTTCCAAAATCATCATTAAACGCCTCCATGATTTTTTGCCAAGCTAGCGTCAATTCAGTCTCAAACTTCTCGTCCTTTTTAGCCTCACCAGTGCATGTTGCCAAAACTGTCTCTGCCATAGCCAATGCAGAATAGACACGGGCTAGGCCTGATATTGCTCGATCAATGGCCTCGACGCCAAATTCAGCGGTACTGCGATAATGCACAGTCAGCATCATCCATTTGTAAATTTCTGGATGCTGATCTTTTAAAAAATCCCGTAGCGAAATAATATTCCCAATCGATTTGGACATCTTCGCACCATTGAATTGAATCATATTCCAGTGCATCCAATACTTAACAAAGGTTTCCCCTGTACAGCCCTCAGACTGAGCAATTTCATTTTCATGATGTGGAAACATCAAATCCAAACCGCCACCATGAATATCAATTTGATTTCCAAATAACGCGTGAATCATGGCTGAACACTCAATATGCCATCCTGGACGACCAGCGCCCCATGGTGATGGCCAATTTGCTTCTTCGGATTTTGCTGATTTCCACAAGGCAAAATCCAATGGATTTTTTTTCTTCTCATCAACTTCAATACGAACTCCTGATTGCAACTCTTCAGGTTTACGTCCTGAAAGCTTTCCGTAATCTTTAAAATCAGAAATTGAATAATTCACATCCTGAGCCTGACCAACACCTGAGGTGACATAGGCTTTCTTGTTCTCAATCAACTGAGAAATCATTTGAATAATTTCTGGCATATGATCTGTGACTTTAGGATTGTAATCATGTGGAGTCAGTCCCAGCGATAAAAAATCTTTCTTATACTCTTGAATATAAAACTCGGAAATCTCTTTGGCTGTTTTCTTCTCAACCACCGCCCTATTGATAATTTTATCTTCAACGTCCGTAAAATTCAGCGCATACTCGACTTTATAACCAATGTGCTCCAACCAATTTTTTACAAAATTAAAAAAAACAGGTCCTCGAAAATTTCCAACATGCAAATAATCATAAACCGTAGGACCACAAACATAAATCGAGACTTGTCCCGGTTTAATGGGTTTAAACTCTTCTAATTTTTTTCCTAGGGTGTTGTAGATTTTTAACATTTTGCCAAAGCCTTTTCCGCACGAGTCAGTATTGATTTTTTAGACAATAACGGAACCAAAATCTGCAACTCCGTGCCATGTGGTTTTCCAATCAATGCAATTCGAATAGGGAAAAATAAATTTTTCCCTTTCTGGGCTGATTTATTTTTCACTTCATCTTGGATTTTTAAAAAATCAGCTTCAGAAATAGTCTCTGTGGGGTGATTGGTAATGGCTTCTTTCCAAGCCATTAAAACAGGCCGCGTGGATTCCCACTTCAGAGCCTCTTCACTTTCAGGAAAAATTTCATACTTTGAATCATCTAGCGGAGTATACAGAGCCACAGCATCTGCCAGCACTTCCAACTTGGACTTAAATGTTTCAACCGACTGCATTTGCCACGATAAATCTTGAGGCAATTTCAATCCAGCAGCATCTAAATACGATGAAATAAGTTTCCATATTTGATCGTTTGGCAAAGCTCGCAAATGCTGCGCGTTCATCCATTTAAGTTTCACGCGGTCAAACACTGCTCCAGCTGGATTCAATCTCTCTATTGTAAAGGCGTCTATCATTTCTTGCAGAGTTAACAATTCTCGACCGCCAGGATCTGACCACCCCAATAACGCCATAAAATTATTCATAGCTGAAGGCAAATACCCATCGATACGAAACTGATCGCACGACACCGCCCCTTTTCGTTTTGATAATTTTTGCCGATCCTCATCCAAGACCAATGACATATGACCAAATTGTGGTACAGGCCAATTCATGCCTTCATAGATCATCAACTGCCGAAGCGTGTTCGGCAAATGCTCTTCCGCTCGTAACACATGAGAAATCTTCATCATGTGATCATCCACCACACAACAAAAATTATAAACCGGCATACCGTCCGATCGAAGCAATACAAAATCACTAACCATATCCGAAGGAAACTTCACATCCCCACGAATCAGATCATTCAAAATATAATCTTTTTTAAGTTCTCGAGTTCTAAAACGAACAACGGCCTTTTCACCTGCAGCTAATTTTTGTAAAGCCAATGCGGGGTCCAGATTTTCATACGGAGACTGCACATGCGGTTGCTCGCCAGCAGCCTTTAATTTCTCGCGGGCTTCATCAATTTCTGCATCTGTCATAAAGCAGTAATAGGCCTTTTTTGAAGCCAATAATTCGTCAGCCACTTTTTTATAAATAGATAAGCGCTCGCTCTGTTTGTAGGGACCGTACGCCCCCATATCCTGCAAGGTCTCAGGGTGTGGCCCCTCATCCCAATTTAATCCCAACCATTTCAAATCAAGAATCATCATCCTCAAAGACTCTTCCGTCGAGCGAGCCTGATCGGTATCTTCGATCCGCAAAATAAATTTACCCTGATTGTGTTTTGCAAATAGCAAATTGAATAAAGCGGAACGCGCTCCACCCACATGCAGATAGCCTGTTGGAGATGGTGCAAACCGAACCCGAACCTCAGAAAACCCAGAAGACAAAACAGAAGAAGACATAGGAAAATCCTTGCTAGTTAAAGCAATTATTTTCCCTGTTTTCATCCAAAATGTAAATTAATATGCACAGACGCTAAGAAAACTACTGAACGCCAAATATGGCTTTGATTTCAGAATCAGAATTAACAACGTTATTCACTTCAGGGGCCAGATTAAGCTCCTTCAAAAGAAGATTTTTGGCTGTATCTAACATCTTTTTTTCGCCAAAGCTCAGCTCTTTATCAACTTTCAAAACATACAGATCGCGCAAAACTTCAGCGATTTCAAACACAGAGCCTGTCTTGATTTTCTCCATATAATCCCGGTAGCGGCGATTCCATGTCTGAGTATCAATTTTTACATTCTTGTCTTTCAGAATTCCGACAACCTTTAAGGCTTCTTCTTTTGAAATCAGAGCGCGCAATCCCACTGACTTGATATTTGCTGCTGGGATCATAATTTTCATGCCTGTTTCAATAATCAAAACAGAATAAAACTCATGCTTCGTGCCTAAAATCTCTTTGTATTCAATCGAACTGATTCGTCCGACTCCGTGACCTGGATAAACTGCATGATCTCCGACTTTAAATTGACCCATAACGTGCCCACCTTTTGGTAGATTTTCAACCACCCAAGTTATAACACTTATGACACCTGTCATCAAATTTAAAACCAGAATAATCCACTGCATGTAAAAGGTTCACGAGTGAAATCTCGAGCCTATTTTGAAGATAGGCTCGTATGTATATAGAATTACTGAAACTTACTGAATTGAAACCACAACTGCAAAGGGCTGCTTTCCACTTTTCCCCATTGGCACATTCACACCTGTGACATTAATTGTAACTGCAGCACCCGCTTCGATATCGGATTGAGCAAACACATGGTTATTGATCTGATCATTTGAGCTCAATGTTTTATTTGGCAAGACAACAGACATATCCAAGTCATTCACCAAAGCTTTAGCCGCATTCAACGATCCCGGAGCATCTGTCCAAACCAAATTGACCACCAAGCGGCCAGCTTTTGATGCAGTCACTGTTTTTGAAAAAGTCTCTCCTGTCGCCACCCCTGTTCGGTTATCAGCCATAAAAATCACAGCTTCCGTACCCATAATTTGCGCCACATTCACACGACCATAACCCTCATCATTATTTGGACGAAGTGTCAGAATCTCTTGCCCCTGGCTAGCGCCACCTTGACCATATTGTCCTGGAAACATCTCCGTCGCTGTCTGTAACACATAGGCTTTTACCAAAGCTGCTGATGGATTTGGAACCAATTTAGCCATCAACACCTGGCGAGCAATTGTCGCAGCACCTGCAACTAAAGGTGCTGACATGGATGTTCCACCTGACCAAACATAATTTGGATTGTACTCACCCCAAAGAACATTAGCCCCTGGCTGTTGAGATTTTACTGATAGAATATTTGTTCCTGGCGCAACAACATCAGGCTTAATGCGTCCATCAGCCGTTGGACCACGTGAACTAAACATAGCGATTCCGTCTTGATGGTCAGAAATTGTCGATAACGTAATCGGAGGCACTGGCCAATTATCTTTTGCTGAGCCCAATTCTCCAATTTTCTTTTGAATACCACCAGTTGTTGTGACGTTTTCACTGGCGCCAACCGTCAGAGCATTTTTTGCAGTTCCAGGAGTTCCCACTGAATTGGGATCAATACGACCATCACGGTTTTTATCCACACCACTATTACCAGCAGCAAAGATAATCAAAAGATCTTCTTTATCAAACATCACCTGATCAACAGTGGCTGCCATTTTTTCATAAGCCCCAAAATTAGCGGCAGCTCCCCATGAATTGGTATGAACGCGTGCCCCATCGGCATACGCCTGGCTAAACATTTTTCCAAGATCAGATGGCACTGAAAGATTATTTAAAATTGGTGACCACATCCCCTGAGCAACCATTCCCGCGGCGTAAGCCCCACCTTTAAGACGTCCAGCCGAAGCTGTTCCGCGACCAAGCACAGATCCCGCAACATGCGTTCCATGCCCCATTGGATCCGCCCATGTTTTGCCAAACATTCCGACTGCATAACCGGACTTCACAGCACTCGCAAAGTCCTGGTGAATCGCTTGAGTATTTCCAGAATCCAAACCCGTGTCTGCCATACCTACAACTTGATTTTGTCCCAGAAAATTTTGGGTCCATGCAGATTCAAAATTCATCACACGAGTTCCTGATTCAGAACCATTGATATCAGAATAATCTCCAGCCGCAAAACCGCGAACGATATCACTTTCCTGAAATTTATAATGCAAAGGTTCGATAACATGAAATGGCTGCACATGCTCCACACCAGAAATCGTCGCAGCTACTGCGATTTGACTGCGCTTCAACGTTGCCACAATCGCCGTTCCCTGAGCATTCTGAACTAAGATATTCTTTTGCTTCAACTCGCTGACAACACGGTCAAGATCTGAATTCTGAAATAAACTCAACAACACCGTTTGCACATGATCTGAAGTCACTTTAGCCAAAGATCCCAAATCCACTGAAATTTTATACTCAGATCGAAATGGTAGAATCGTTTGAATTTCAGAAAGGTTCAACGCCGCGATCAATCGAGCCGAACCACCAACAACCAAAGTATCTTCAGGAAGATATGAAAACACTTTTAAGCCCAATTGCTTTAATGCTTTTTTATTTTTTTCAGTCACATGATTTTTAAATTGAATCATCCATTCTGACTGATTTGAAGATGGGTCAACCGATGCGGAAATCATTCCCGCAGTTTGAATGGTTTGTGACCGAAGTTGAATTTGAGTGCCGGCATTGACTGACAGAGCAACAAGAGTTGTCAGTGCTAAAGCTATTTTAATCATGGTGATTCCTCCAATAGAATTGATGTCCATAAAGACACTAAAAAGTGCACCACGGGATTTTTTTGATTGGTAGCTCTATTTGAATTTTCACTTGCAAATAACGCTTGTCGCCGTCAGCTCAAAACGATACTGTTGTCTCAATTCAAGAATTTTAATTGGCGTCCGCGTTGCACTAAATGTCTTTGATCGCCATTTCCATAAGGAGTTCTCGTATGAAATCATTTTTAAGCCTCCCCCTGTTAGCCATAATTGTTACCTCATTACTTTTCTCGGGTTGTGGCGAACGTATCACAGACGACAATATCCTGAACCCTGAACAGCACGTCGATCAATTGTCTCTCAGTAAATTTGAAAAAAATGCCTGCGCCGGAGACCAAAAACTGGTGATCAACCCCGGTGTTACCAATTTAAATTTAAATGATTTTGTAGTGACTGGGAAAGTAAAGGCCGTTGCTTTTCGCAAGGGCTCTGCGGATTGTGTGGCTCAATTTATTTTCAATGTTAACAAATTCGAAAGCAAACACTCAGCGCAAGTGAATGTCCAACCTGACCCACTCAATCCGACTCGTCCAGATGGTGTTTTTAGTTATGAGTTTGTCATTGCAAACACTCAACCTAATACCTGCATTTCAAACGGTTCTGTCTGGCAAGTAATTAGCACTCAGGATGTCGAAAATCTTGTGCAAATCTTTTTTAAAAATCTCAGCGAACCAAATCCTAATTCCTACATGTATTTAAGTTCTGATAAATTAATACCAACACAAGCGATTGCCGCGAACATGGGTCTGCTCGCGTACACGTGTCAGTAAAATAAAGATGTTTTAACCAATGCCGGCAAGTCCTGCCGGGACATAAGATTTCAGCAGCTCTTCCCGAAGTAAGGCGTGTTTCTGAACTATCTTTGCAATGGCCTGTGCTAATCGGACTTGTATTGCGAGTTCTAAAATTTGCGTTTGTATTGTTGTAGTTACCTTTATCGTCGCCCTTTCCACCTCTGGAATTCAGAATGATCTTCACGATCTTTGATATAATTACATTATGAAGGAGAATCTATGTTTTATAGTATTAATCAAGACCCAAAGAATGGCCTTTACTACGTTTCGCCGACGCCACAGCAATGGCAAAGTCAGTTTTTAATTCAGTGTCATTCAAAAATGGAAGCCATCGAAGTCATACAGGTGCTTTGCTCCGACCCGATCAATCCGCAGACACCAATCAATCACAAAAACTTTAAGAAATTCGGCTTCCTTGGAGAAACTGAAGTTTATGTTTTTATTCGATGAGATGCCTTTATAGTCTATTAAAAGAAAATATAGTCTTTTAGGAACAAGCTTAAAAAACAATCTGCTCTTTGTAGAAATTTATTTCTCTTTTCTCATCTACCAGCTTGACAATTTTTTCCTCTACAGAAGGAGAACTACACGAAAATAATTGTGATAAAAACTGATCTGTTGTGGGGATCCTGAATTTTTCTGACACGTTTTAGACACGATGGTCTATTTGGGAATGCGGTCATAGTCCCATTTCTCAATACCTTTTGAAAAAAAATACTTATCTAAATCTGATGCCAGCTTAGGATCAATTAAGCCGAAAGACTTCATTTGTAAGAACCTGTTTTTTTTGAAAAAAATTAGATAATTTACTCGATCACCAATTATTTTAGATTTGATATATGCCAGAGAAGTAATTTTAATAGCCTCTGCTTCTGTATCTTTAAAATATTCAAAAATGATATCATCTTTAATTATGTAAGATCTGTATCTTTCTCTGCGATATGCTATAAAAAGCAATATAACGAACAGACTGACAGCAAAAATACAATACCCTAACACGAGATTCTGCTTTAATGCTTCTGTGGTTTCGGGACGAGAATAGTAAAAAATTATAAATTTAACTATACCTAAGCCAATCAATAGAAGCATTATTAGCCTTAAATGCTGCATTTTTCCTTTAATGAAAAAATCTTTCACGTTATTAATCTCGCCGCTTGAATATCTAAAATGCATAACTAACCTTTGTCATTGGAGGTAGCGGAATATCTGGTTGATGCCAATTCGGTGGTGGCATCGGAGATACTGGCTGTGGAGGTGCCACGTTTTAGGCACGGAAGGTTTTATTAAGGACATTTAACCTCTGACCATCCGCGATCAAATGTGCTAATAACCCTATCATCGCCACCAGAAACATTTTTTAATTTAATATCCAATTCTTCTTCTTTACTTTGGATTTTAAAGGTTCCTTTTATCCAAGTGTGCTCCATACAACCACCAACATCAGAACGAACTGGAGCTATGTCACAACCTAAAATAGGTAATGAAAGAAATATCAATAAAACAATTCGCATCATTTATTACCAGCAATTTTTTAACAGCTCTGGGTCTTTTAGCGTTAATTCTCTAACTTTGCCAACGACTACTCTGTTGGAATTTTCTAAATTTTCACCAAAAACTTTTGTTTCGTTTTCAATCAAGACACTAAGTAACTTATTGTTGGCCGATGAATCACAACCCATCTTGCGAGAAAAGTTATCAAAATCATTATTACGCTCTTTATTTTTGATGGCCCGAACTACTCCAGGCTTAAATCGGGCTAATTCCACGCCAATCTCAATTCTTAGTGGTTCGATAGACGTACACGGACTTATCTGAAAAATTGACCCCAAAAAACTGTACGGTAATGGAAGCAAAAAATCGGCATTTTCACACGCAGATTTGTTAGAAGCGAGATGCGCGCAACTCGTAATACAACAAGCTGCTAATGCTATAAAAAGATGTTTTATTGTCTTAAAATACTTAATACTCATCACACTACCTGCCTAAGTTGGTGCTCATCGTCACAAGCAGCATCACATTCAAAACTTACATAGTTAGTAGTCGCATTTTTCTATCTTACCAATCAAGACAGCATGTTCCATTTTTCGGTTGGCCTTATCAATAGACTTTACACTTACGCAAACTGTGTACTCTCTGCATCGGCAGTCTGTGCAAACAAGACTACCTGGAGCTGCTTGATCCTCATCTATAAACAGAGTGTCCGCAACTCCACAGTGACATATAAAATTAATTGGTATTTTCATTGTGCTCTCCTTCTATGCTTAAATTATCTTTGAAAAATCTCATTTATTTTTTTCTGATACAATCTGATCACCAGTGAAAATATAGGTATTTATGATGCTTTTGCTAAATAATTTATAATGCATACCATCTGAATCATATTCAAAAGAGACGTTATTTTCATTTTTTAAGTCAATTTTATTATAATTTGGAATATAGCCACATTGATGACTGCTCTTTAATACTATTAAGCCTTCATCGCTCAAAGGATATCTACCGCAAGTCTGATAAAAAAATTTAAGAGCTCTATTTATTTGATATGCACTATTCTTTATCAGATAGAAATCAGTATCATTTTTGTGGGCTGTATTAACCGCATAATAAATAAGCCCAACAAGAAGAGCTAAAATAATTGACAGTATTATTAATATTCTCATCAACAACCGTTTTTTACTATTTTCCATAATAAATTCTCACACATTGTCACCAATAATTACTAAACAGTCGCCAAATCTTTTATGCCGCAAGAAGAAATTTTAGTCTTCTTGCCGTTGGAATTGCGCATTGTCAAAATAACTTTCGGTAGTGATTCTGTCTCTAAACCTACCAACGGATTTAAGCTTAAATGTTTTTCCATCGGACTCGTAGACAAACTTGTTACCATATCCATTTTGGAATGAATCACTTGAATCGATAATTTTGGACGAGTAACATTCCGTTCCAATCTTAAGTATTATTAATCCTTCTTCTGTAGTTGGAAACCTTTCACAAAATTTATAAAAATCTTGCAATGCAAATAAAATTTTACTTCTTCCCTTATGACTTGTTCTCATATCGGAATGCTGAATGAACAACACCAATTCAATTGCAATATATATAACGACAACAAAGGCTATCAATTTCCATATTTTTTGAAACGCTTTATTTACCACCATAATAGATCCTTAAAAATCGTCTGATGTTTCTATCAGCCCAGTTGTCCGCGGTGTCGCCAACATGCGTCTCTTCGATTTCTGAGAAAAATGTAGCTGCTCGATTAGACATGTGGTGTATACAGATGAATCAATTCTACCTGTTCAATTTGCGGTGCTTTTTCAAGGCTTAAGTTTTTTCCCATAGGTTATTATCGGATACAGACAGAAAAAATAAAGTTTGTTACTAAATTTAGCACAACAAACCAAGACGTTCGCCGCGTTTTAAAAAATCGGCGCATCCATTACTTAAGTAGTTTTCAAACGAGATGTTTTAACCAATACCGGCAAGTGCTGCTGGGCCGTAAGATTTCAGTAGCTCTTCCCGAAGTAAGGCATGCTCTTTCTTAAGAAGCTTGGGGTCTGCAGCCAAGATTCGGAAGGCCTGATCTCTGGCAACCTTCAGCAAGTCAAAATCGCGTACTAAATTGGCCATCTTAAACCCCGTCAAACCTGACTGTCTGGCCCCCATAAATTCACCGGGCCCACGGATCTGCAAATCAAATTCAGCCACTTTGAAACCATCATTTGTCTTTTCCATAAATTCAACGCGCTCACGGGTTTCTTGCGAGACCGCGTAACCCATGATCATCACGCAAAAACTTTTATGCATCCCCCGACCAACACGCCCTCGCAACTGATGCAACTGCGACAATCCAAATCGTTCGGCATGCTCAATAATCATAACAGTGGCATTAGGAACATCGACTCCGACCTCGATCACAGTTGTTGAAATCAGCGCATCGATATCATGATTTCGAAATTGCATCATGATATCGTCTTTTTCTTGAGACTTCATTTTTCCGTGCAAAAGCCCAAATCGCACTTTTGGAAATTCGCTCTTAAGTTTTTCAAACTCGTCTGTTGCATTTTTTAAATCTATTTTTTCACTTTCCTCTACTAGGGGATAGACCACATAAGCCTGTCGCCCTTTGGTCAGATGCTCGACCATAAAATCTATAGCCTGACGTCGCTTTGACTCTGTAATCACGCGTGTTTGTATCGGCGTTCGCCCCACAGGCATCTCGTCGATAATGGAAACATCCAGATCTCCATAGACTGTCATGGCCAATGTTCGTGGGATTGGCGTTGCTGTCATGATCAAAAAATGAGGCGACACCCCTTTATTCTTAAGCAGTCCTCGCTGAGCCACACCAAACCGATGCTGCTCATCAATAATAACTAAACCTAAACTTTTAAACTGCACCCAATCTTCAATCAAGGCATGAGTGCCCATTAAAAAATGAGTCTCGCCAGATATAAGACGTTCTAAAATTTCTTTGCGCTCTTTTGCCTTTGTTTTACCAGTCAATAAATCGCATTTAATCCCTAACGGCAGTAAAATATTTTGGGTATTTCGAAAATGCTGTTCAGCTAAAATTTCTGTTGGCGCCATCAGACAAACCTGAAATCCAGATTCAATCGCCTTCAGGGCAGCCATAAAGCTAACGATGGTTTTGCCTGAACCCACATCCCCCTGCACCAATCGATTCATCGGCTTTCCAGATTCCAAATCAATTTTTATTTCTTGAAATGATTTCAGTTGGGCGCCCGTCAGAGCAAACGGCAGCTGTAACTTCATTTTTTGAATAAGCAGCTCTGGATTAGAAAATGAAAAACCTTTTTCACTCTTCAAACCCGAACGCTTTGAAGCCAGATATATTTCTAACCAAAAAAATTCTTCAAAAATAAGACGTCGATGAGCTTCTGATTTAAATTCATTATAAAGATTTCCCAAATCAGGTTCGGGGTGATGTATTTTTGTGATCGCATCTCGGTAAGGAATCAGGCCCAATTCCTTGACAATAGGATCTGATAATTTCTCTAATGGCCACTCGCTAATTTGCGCCAAAGCCGTCATAACAAGCTGATTCATTTTAGCAGAGCTCAGCCCTTCAATTTCAACATAAATTGGAATCAATGCATCTGAAAAATCCTCATCCGGCTCAATGTCTTTAATATCGGGATGATGAAACTCAATCTTATTACGATAGTTCGTCACCTTCCCCACGATACGCACTTCCGCACCTGGTTTAAAGCGATCAAAATAACCGCGATAGGGAACTCGAAAATATTTGCACCGAATTTGGCCGGAGGAATCGCGCACAATCACATCATAGATTTTTCGCGATGATTTTCCCATGTTGAATGAGGCCACTGAGACTACCGTTGCTTTCAGACTGACAACGTCATCAGGCCGAAGACTTGCTATATTTCGAGCTGCCCTGCGATCTTCATAGGCCCGAGGATAATTTTGAATCAAGTCTTGAATTGTTTTAATCCCATTTCGAGAAAACAAGGAGCCGAGCTTCGGGCCAACTCCTTTGAGATATTGAATGTCAGTGTCTAGACGAAGGGCCATAGATCCATTTCATGTTAAAATAATCTCTCCGTCAAACACGTAAAATAAGCTAGCATAATGGCATGGATACTAAGGATTACTTTCGCATTCGTCTCAGTACAATTCGCCCTGACGAGCCCAGTCCGTTTGCGATCTATATTTTAATTGATGGAAAAATGATCACCTATTTAAACGAAGGTGATGTTCTAACTCCAGAAAAAGTTCAAGCACTTCATCAAAAAGATTCTGGCGAATCATTTTTTGTTTTGAATGAACGAAAAGCAATGTATCGCCAGTATATTAAAGATGCCATGAATTCCAACCTGATCACAAATGACAACAAGGCCATAATACTGCGTGAAAGCTCAATCGCTATCCTTGAAGATCTTTTTGAAAATCCCGATGTTGGAATCGCGCTCGAAGAATCCAAGCCTATCATTTCAGATCTTCTGCAGTTCATGGATACTGCACCGGGCTCGATTGGAAATCTGATTAGCCTCTCAGGTCATGACTTCTACACCTACAACCACTCTTTTGATGTCAGTATTTATTCACTTGGATTGGGACAGGCTCTCGGTTTTGATAAAGCGATGCTTAGCGAGCTCGGAACAGCCTCGCTGTTTCATGATATCGGAAAAAGAAATGTCTCCATTGATATTCTCTGCAAGCGCGGTCCACTTGACGAAAATGAGTGGATTCAAATGCGCATGCACCCACAGTTTGGACTGAAAATATTAAATGAACATCCCGGGTTATCCGATGCGGTTCGAGCCGCTTGCTATGAACATCACGAATCCTGGTCTGGTGGTGGATATCCGCAAGATATTTCAGGCCAAGAAATTCACCCATTTGCTCGAATTGTAGCCTTAACAGATACTTACGATGCCATGACAACGCAGCGCTCATACAACATTCCTATGAAGCCAACAGAAGCTTTAAATATGATGAAAGTGAAATTGGCGGCAAAATTTGATCCTGAAATGCTCAAAGCGATGTATTCCGTTTTATTTAAAATGGAAAAGAAAACCGGTTAGATTTTTTTAACATCCAATCCTATTGACTAAACCTCACCACCCTGACTAGCCTTTGAGCTAAACAATGATGGGGGTTTTTATGAAATTATTTTCTTTGCTGATCTTGATGGCATCAACCGTGTTCGCCGCTCCAGTTCCTGGCTTACTTGGAAAATGGGAAGCCGAAAATGTCTTGATGGGACGCGGAGTAGAATTCAAATTGGATTTCGATTTCGCAGAAGATGAAATGGAAATGACTGTTCATTGTTATTTTTATGATGGTGCTTACTTGCAAACTTCTGTTCGTTCGCATGTGAACTATCGTCGTCAGGATATTTTAATTCGCCAAACTCAAGAAACCATTTCCAACGATGGCTATCGATTTTGCCGAGCAACAGTCACACCATCACGCTGGGTCACTCACTTTGATTACCATGGCCGCATGATTCTACATATGCCAACACCTTATCAGGCTCAATTTCGATTGGTCCGTGTTTCTGATTTCTAATTCACGCATTTCTTATCGGACCACTTCACAAAACAGTCGTCCGATTTTTTAATGATAAATTCACCTTGAAGCTCTGGACTCATTTTTAAAATCCAGGGCTCAGCACGATCCGGCTCCGCGTACCGAGCATTTTTATTTTCATTTCGAAATTCGGTCAGTGATATTCTTTCAATTCTTTCAATCTCTAACAGTTTCAAAAGCCAAGACCACTTTTTGTTCTCAATTGAATTTTTCTGTTCACCAATCAGCAATACTTTTTTACTAGGATGTAATCCCCGTCGAGCCAATCGTTCAATTATTTGCTGAATGTCGGGGTCTAAAATGCGACGTTGGGTTTTAGGATTTTTCAGAATAAGATAATCATAACTATCTAAATTCACGCTGCCTTTAACATGGGACGACGTGTACATAAATGCCGTGCGGGTATCCACCAATACGGTCTCTGGCTTAAAGATATTAGCATCTTCTTCCATAGATTTTGTTGGCTCTTGTTTACACCCGCTGAGCACGACGATCGCACAAAATACTGAAACACCAACTACAAAGTTCATGATCGATTGATTTTCATTGTTGGAAAGAAAATAATATCGCGAATACTGGGACGATTCGTTAAAATCATCACCACGCGCTCGATACCAATTCCCACACCACCTGTTGGTGGCATTCCAGTTTCGATCGCATGCAAGAAGTCCTCATCCATAGGATGAGCCTCATCATCCACATTGCGCTTTGATTCTTGATCTTTCAAACGAGAACGCTGCTCTTCAGGATCATTCAACTCAGAGTAAGAATTTCCAATCTCCATACACGCCGCAAAAGGTTCAAATCGTTCAACCAGTTTTTTATTTTCACGATGAATTTTAGTCAATGGGGATATCTCGACAGGATGATCCATCACAAAAGTGGGCTGCCACAAATGAGGTTCTGCAGAAATTTCAAAAACCTTCATTTGCTTTTCACCTTTTGAAATCAAATCCAACTTCAATGGCTTGTCAGAATGCTGTTTTAAATATTGATCCAGCGCATGTCCATCTTCGGGATCAATTTTAGCAAACTCCTTGATGCCATCCATCACCGTCAAACGACGCCAAGGCGGAGTGAAATCAACTTCTTTGTCTTGATACATGACCTTCATAGAGCCTGTGATTTCTTGGGCGACACTTGAAACCAACTCTTCGAACTGAGTCATTTGATAATTGTAATCCGTATAGGCTTCATAAAACTCAAGCATTGTAAATTCAGGATTATGTGAGCGATCAATACCTTCGTTACGAAAATTTTTTCCCACTTCATAAACTTTATCAAAACCACCCACAATCAAGCGTTTTAAATAAAGTTCAGGAGAAATTTTCATATATAATTTCATATCCAAAGCATTGTGGTGTGTTGTAAACGGACTGGCTGCCGCACCCCCATAAATCGGTTGCAACACGGGAGTTTCAACTTCCATAAAACCACGATCATCCAAAAACTTTTTAATGGCTTTGATGATTTTTCCACGCGTGACAAAAACCTGCTTTGATTCCGGATCTGAAATTAAATCCAAATGACGATGGCGGTATTTAATTTCAATATCTTGAATGCCATGAAATTTTTCGGGCAATGGCTCTAGTGTCTTAGTTAAAATTTGAAATTTTTTGATATAAAGCGAAAGTTCGCCTTTTTGAGATTTAAAAATGTACCCCTCAAGACCAACAATATCACCAAGATCAATCAGATCAAAGGCAATACGATCCATCTCAGATAACTCTTCAATTTTAACATAGCACTGCAAACTGCCGGTGTTGTCCTGAATATTAAAAAAACTGGCTTTTCCCATCATTCGAAGGGTCATCAATCGACCTGCAATTCGAAATTGAGTTTCTGTTTTCTTGTCGCCTGCATTTAATGACGAAAAATCTTTTACAAGATCTTCGGTCTTTGCCGTGACATCAAAAGAATACGGATACGGATTAATTCCTTTTTCTCTTAAGGCGTGCAACTTTCGGCGCTTTTCAGCCTTAATGGGATTGTCATGAATATCGCTTATTGAACTCATAATTTTTTACCAGCAAAAGCTTCCATCACATTCCCTAATAATTCGATGGCTTCTTTTTTAGGGCGCTGAAATGCATTTCGCCCCATGATACTTCCAAAAGCACCACCTTGAGCCAACTGTTTCACCTCTTCTAATAACTCCGGAGTACCCTTGGCCTCGCCACCCGAGAAAATCACGATGCGTTTCCCATTGAAGCAAGACTGAACCACGTGGTGGATACGATCTGATAATTTAGCAATTTTGATTCCCTGAGCTTCGTAAACTTTTTTGGCTTCAGCCTGCTCTAAATGAGCCGTTGGTGGCTTCACTTTAATAATATTTGCACCCAACTGAGCTGCAACATGCGCAGAGTATGCGATCACATCCATAGCTGTTTCGCCCTCTTTAGAAATACCTTCACCGCGAGCATACGCCCAAATAACAACAGCTAATCCCGCTTTTTTAGCCTCTCGAGATGCTTGCGCAATTTCTTCATACATTTGTTTACGATGTGAAGAACCTGGATAGATTGTAAAACCAATTCCCGCACAACCCAAACGTAAGGCGTCATCAACAGAAGACGTCAATGCCGAGATCGGAGATTTTGAGCCATGCAAAACATCTGAATTATTTATTTTTAAAATCAATGGAATCTCGCCGGCATAATCACGCGCACAAGCCTCCAAAGCACCCAACGGAGCCGCATATCCATTGCAACCAGATTCAATGGCTAAATCAAAGTGATAAGACGGATCATAACCATCTGGATTTTTAGCAAAACTTCGCGCGGGTCCATGTTCGAATCCCTGGTCGACAGGCAGAATAACCAGCTTGCCTGTTCCAGCCAATTTACCCGTGTTCATCAATCGTGCTAAATTCGTCAAAACACCAACGTTTTCAGCTCCGTACCAACTTAAAATTTCACGCACTCTTGGGGTCATATTTTACTCCTGTTAATTAACACCTCAAACTATGCAAAAAACCCAGAAGTATCAAGAGTTTGTCAGTCTTAAAAAGGTAAAATTTGACTTTCCTAACACACCTGCTACAAACAAGTCCTATGAAAGTTACATTTGAACCAACACCCAATCCAGCCACGATGAAATTTAACTTTCATCAAAAAATTTCAACTCAAAGTGCTGAATTTCCAAACGTAGGATCCACAGAACGATCTCCCCTAGCTGCCAAAGTTTTCGGCTTCCCATGGACAGCCTCGGTTTTTATCGGCGAAGACTTTGTCACGATCACAAAGCAAGATTGGGTTGATTGGGATGTGTTATCGACTCCACTGGCTGGCCTGCTTGGTGAACATATCGAAAGTGGCTTACCTGTGATGATGGATTTGATTGCTGCAAATGATGAATCTGAAACTGATTCAGAAATTGTGAAGCGCATTAAGCGCACACTGGAAACTGAAATCAAACCCGTTGTGGCTTTAGATGGTGGCGATATTGTTTTTGCTAAATATGAAGATAAGAATCTGTATATCCACATGCGTGGCGCTTGTGCCGGATGTCCGTCATCACAAGCGACATTAAAAGACGGAATTGAAGTTCGCTTCAAACAACTTTTCCCTGATGAAATTAACGAAGTGATCTCGGTTTAAAAAACCAGATCTCCGATTCGAATGACTCCCGTATTTGCTGGAGTCAAGTTCACACCGAACATCACTTTATTTCCCTCGACTTTACGAAATTCTGACAGCTTCACCAGTGTTTCTTTTGAGACAACTTTTCCTGTTTCCATATCTTGAGTGATCACAGGACAACGGGCACACAGCTTAGGATTTTGAAATTTGACTGCACCAATTTGAATGTTTTGAAATAAATCCTCTTGAAAAGCAGCAGGGCCATCAATCACAATATTGGGTCGGAAGCGATCCATCGCTGAAGGCTCCGTCAGCAGGGTATTTAAATGCCTCAACGAATTTTCATTTGTTAAAAGCACAGGTCTTGAATCCGCAAACATCGTTTCCTTAACCGCATTGGTGGCTGCTGTTTTTAAATCGCGAAAACTCTGGGCCTGATAGCGAACCAGCTTCACTGTCTTAGACAGAAAATCAGAAATAGCTTCATTGATATCTTTGGTTTCAATCCCTGCCAGAAATGTATCATTCCAAACAGTCACTGGTTCGACATGGGCGCATGAAACTGTCTGATCAATGAGAACTTTGTTAGATCCCATGTACAAATGCAGATATGGTCCCTGAATGGACGTTTTAATTTCAGCAAGACGAGGCTCTGTCCTTCGAGTGATAAAATGATTGTCCTGATCAACAATCATCCAACGCCGATCATTTTCAGGTCCCGTAGACCCAATCGGCATTTCCGTCAGCTCAATGCCGCGGCACGATTTCACAGGATAAATCCAAAGCCCCGTGACTCGCGCCAACGTATCCATGATTACATTCCCATGATGTAATAAAACATCAAAGGCGCCACAATCGAGGCATCTGATTCGACGATAAATTTAGGTGTATCGATCGCCAGCTTTCCCCACGTGATTTTTTCATTTGGAACAGCGCCTGAATAAGATCCATAAGACGTTGTTGAATCTGAAATCTGACAAAAATAACTCCAAAGTGGAACATTTGAATGCCCTAAATCTTGAGACAGCATAGGCACAACACAAATTGGGAAATCTCCGGCAATACCACCACCAATTTGAAAAAAACCAACTTTGCTTTTTGTCGCCGTTGCCATATACCACTCAGCCCAGTACATCATGTAATCAATCCCAGATTTAACTGTGCGTGAGCTTTTGATATCACCCTTGATGATATGGCCTGCAAAAATATTTCCAGTCGTTGAATCTTCCCAACCTGGTACAATAATAGGTAGATTTTTTTCTGCCGCAGCTAAAAGCCAAGAATTTTTAGGATCAATTTGATAGTACTGCTTTAATTTTCCAGAAAGTAAAATCTTATACATGTATTCGTGTGGAAAATAACTTTTCCCTTCTTTTTCAGCATTCTGCCACTCTTCTAGAACAGCTTTTTCAATCCGACGAATCGCTTCTTCTTCAGGGATACATGTGTCCGTCACTCGGTTAAGATGACGCTCCAAAAGTTTTTGTTCATCTTCTGGAGTCAAATCACGATAATTTGGAATTCGCACATAGTGATCATGAGCCACCAAATTATAGATATCTTCTTCTAAATTGGCGCCTGTGCATGAAATCGCATGTACTTTATTCTGACGAATCATTTCAGCTAATGACAAACCCAACTCGGCAGAGCTCATGGCTCCGGCCAAAGTGATTAACATTTTCCCACCTTGATCCATCAGGTCCTTGTAGCCTTTTGCACCATCGCGCAGGGCCGCCGCATTAAAATGTCGATAGTGATGATCAATAAAATTCGTAATGTTCATGTGCTCTCCCGAGAAATAAGTGAATCCTGCTTTTGTTTTTTATTTAATTTATACTGTTTAAACCAATGATAAAATGTCACACCCAGAACTGTCACACCCAGCAAAAATATCATCAACGCCATTCCAAAAAAAATGATGAGGCTCATGCGTGCAACACTTCTGTTTTGCCCGTGATTTGACGAACCACCCACGAAGCCGCTGCCAATCCAAAAGCGCCCGTTATAAAGCTGGCATTTCCATAAACCACAGAACGGTGCATGCAAGAATGAGGATCAATCTCTCCTTGTGGACAGACACATTTAAAACCCATCCCCAGATCATAGTTCAATTCAATTGGCTCCATCGGAATTTCATCGGAATAGACGCAAGGTACTGCAAAATTACCTTTTCGCGGAAAATTGTACTCTTGACGTAGAATTTTTCTTACAGAGTGGGCCAACGGATCGACTTCTGTTTTTGCAAGATCTGAAATTTTGATGCGTGTCGGATCCATTTTAGCCGAAGCTCCCATGCTGGCGATCACATTTATTTTTCGTATCACACACTCGTTAATCAAATGAGTTTTAGCTGTTAAATTATCAATCGCATCAATAACAAAATCAGGGTTTAAACCCAGGATTTGTTCTGCGGTGTCTTTGTTGTAAAACAAGGTCAATGGAACAATTTCTGCCTGGGGATTAATTTTACGAAGTCGCTCAGCCATCACGTTGGCTTTTTTCTGACCAACCAAACCTTGAAGCGCGTGCAATTGGCGATTTGCATTTGTAATGCAAATCTCATCAAAATCAATAATTGTCAGTTTTCCAATTCCTGAACGGGCCAATGATTCCGCCGCCCATGAACCCACACCGCCCAAACCAATCACCATGACATGTGAACGAAATAATTTCTTCATCATATCGTCACCAACCAGTCGACCCATGCGATCAAAGCGACGATGCAATGTGTAGTTGTCTTCTTTAATTTCAAAGGCTTTTTTTGGCTCAATATTTGGGCTATTCATAGGGGTCAAAAACTAACAGATTCAAGGCATTCTGAAAAGTCTTTTAAAGTTACTTGTCGAGATTTCCAAAACCTCCAAAACACTCATTCTGCGAAGTTGGGCTATTTTTTCAGCTATTACACGTATTGAGGTTGAATTATTGGGACCAATCCACCCTTCAGGGGCCTGATCTGGCGAATCACTTTCAAGCAGCAAATAGTCCATTGGAATTTTTTCTATGCAATCCTGCAGCTTTCTATTTTTAGAAAAGGTCACGGCTCCACCCACAGAAATCAGAAATCCACGATCCATGTATTCTTTAGCTGTTTCAAAGCCACCAGAAAAAGCATGCACCAAACCTTTTTCCGGAGGGACCCCCCAAATATCCAGGATTTGAAGTGCTTTATCGTGAGCCTGCACAATATGTAAAACCATTGGTTTTTTAAAAGCCTTGGCCAATTCAATCTGATTTTCAAAAGCATCAATTTGCCGAACCATTGAATCTTTCATGATATGGGGACGGAAATCCAAACCCGTTTCACCAAGTGCCATAGCCTGGGGAAGTTCCTTAGCCAAAAGATCCAAAGTGATTTCGCATTCGCTATCATCATGGGCTGCCACAAAATAGGGATGAAGCCCAAAGCTCAATCCAAAATTTTGCGGAAACATTTTTTTCAATTTTTTCTGCTTGCTCCAGTCCACTGGATCCACACCACCTTGCAGAAAAAAATGAATATTCTGAGCCTCCGCAGCGCTCAAATTATTTTGAATTTCTTCAGGAGTCTTATTCCAACGAGGGTCAGACCAATGGCAATGTGAATCAATGTACATCGTCCCAGAATATCTCGTTTTATTATTTTAACAAGACCATTGTCAGGGTTTATTCGGCTTTACTAAGACGACTTCTAGACTCTTTGGCTATCGACATACTGCCGATAAAACAGAATCAACAGGAGTTGGATGATGCAAAAAGATATTCTAAAAATGACTCTAGAAATCTCAACAGATACTGGCTCTGTACTGCGGCCAATAGAGATAAAGCTTTCATCAGCCAAACCCACTCATCCTGAATCTGCTCCCAATGCCCCGTTTAAATACTACACGGATGCCATTATTGGATTGTGTTACCATAAACTGACTGATTTTAAATTTGTTGAACCGTCTCAAAAAAGTTTTGTCGAAGCGGCTTATCAAGAATTAAATCCCTATGTTGAGCTTTATCGCAAGTCCATGCCGCGAGTGCAATCCATGACAAAAGTAAAACCTGAGAAAGTTCTCCAGGTTGAAAACTTTGAAAAAAATATGACCGATGTCTGGACAACTGTTTTCAAAAATGGATCTGTTGATTTTTCACAGGTGCAAAAAGTTCTTAATTTAGTCTCTGATTTTGAAAATCAACTGGGCTCACCTTTTTTATATAATTTTAGTTTGCAATTCAGTGATCGCTTTCGTGATAAGCTTACGGCTTTTTATGCGTTTCTTTTTCACTTACGCTCTGTCGTTGCCATTGATCATAATGCCTACGTAGAAGATTCTTCACTTGAAAGTGTTAAGTGCGATTCTATTTCTGATTACTTACCAAAATCAGACTACACCACAAACGATGCACTGCTTTTTTTACAGTTTAAAAAATTAACAACTCCATTTATCAGCCACAAAGACAAAGATGTTCGCATTGAAAAATTATTGGTCCAGCCATTACAAAATGCCTTCTATCAGTATAATCACAATGCCTGTTGCTTGATCGATCAATTGCCACCGTCATTATTGAATTCGCTCTCTCCGGTTGAGCTAGAAGAAACTCTTCACCACGTGCAAATGGATTGGCTGCTGGGATCACCATCAGGAATGTTATTTAAAGTTCGTGAGGAACTGTTCGGTTTAGTTGAAGGTTATGATCATGTGTTTTGGCCGGAAACCCTTATTTTAAAACCAAAACCGGGTTCAAAACTTCAACTGGGCTTTCAAATTTCTAGTCATGATTTAGCTACTGAATCGACGGCCGCTTAATCCATCTCTTGTAGATGAATACCAGTGCTGCTGCCAGCAAAAGGCACAGCACCACAATTTTAAATTGCTTCAAAAAGCCTAAAATATTTTCTCCATAATGAGCTAATAATAAAATTTGTGTTGGCACAGATATCAAGGCTGCAATGCCATCAATCAATGCAAATTTCCAAACTGGAAACTTCAACATTCCGCAAGCCATGTGCCCAGGAAATCGAATTCCTGGAGTAAATCGAAAAATACCACACGCATAGGCTCCATATTTGATCGTCCAGGCTTCAATTTTTTTACGATTTTCTTCTGATAAAATGGCACGAACTGGCTTCCACTCAAAAACTTGTCGGCCAAAGAGTCGACCAATTCCATAGATTATAAAATCAGCGGTAAAAACGGCTAAAAAAGCGACCACTGCGGCAGATTGGGCATGCACATAAGGAGCTCCGGGAAATGGCGGCGGATACTTGTCTGGATGGGCCCCCATGTAGGCTAAAATCCCAACACTCACTAATGTGGCTTCTTCGGGAAATGGCAAACCCACCGCTGAAAGCAACATCATACCGACTAAAAAAACATACACCCAGGTGGGTTCATAGGCATAGGGTATTAAACACGTCAGTGTGTCTTTGCTATTCATCAGACATTCGATCAGCGAAGAATTCATAACACCATCATGAAGAAGAAAGGACCCAATGTTAAGCTCTTGAAATAGATCGGAACACTGTGCTAACTGTGTTTATGGCTGAAATAGTAGGCGGCAAAATTAGTTCCGGAGGTTTTGAGTATGGTGTTAAACACTTTATTAACCCAAAGTCTGGTTTAATATCTGAAATTATCGCCGAAACCCTCGAGCTTGATCCTACACATATTCAATTACTCCTCGAACTTGGAGCGATCTATATCAACAACTCAAGACATTGCTTAGATTCACAAATTCCCAGCGAATGTCTGTTTCGAGTGCATACAAAACCTCGTCGTCACGAAGTCAATCATGACTGGAACCAATTGATTGTCTTTGAAGATGCTGATTTTTTAGTTTTAAATAAGCCCTGCGGAATTCCCAGCCATGCCTCAGTTGATAATCGCATCGACAATTCTCTGCACCAACTTGAAAAGGCACGCAAAATAAAACTGTTCATCACTCACCGCCTTGATACCATGACAGAGGGCCTTATCGTCTACGGAAAAACGGAAAAGTTTGTTCAAAAATTCAATCAGTTGATTCAAAATCGACTGATTCAAAAAAAATATATAGCTCTGGTTGAAACCACCACCACATTACCAAAAAAATTAGTCCACTACATGGAGAGCTCACCACGGGCCCCTAAAAAAGTAACAGCTTACTTCCAAGAAAAATCGGCGCTGTGTGAACTGGAAATTGAAAAACAAATCATCCATGCAAATCACAGCTGGATTCAAATCAATTTACTAACTGGTCGGACGCATCAGATTCGAGCACAACTGAGCGCCATGCAAGCCCCACTTATTGGGGATGGGCTCTACGGTGCTCAACAAATTTGGAAAAAAGAGAGCATTGCTCTACGAGCATTTGAGCTTGAATTTATGTGGAATGACCGCGTGTGTCTGTTCAAGCTTTCAGATGAATTTTAATTTTCCGACTTAGTACATCGAGATATTTGTCATCAACGTATAACCCGTCTCAGGCGATTTGCTTGTAAAAATTAAATCGCGAGTGTCTTGAATTCCAACGGTAAAGCTCATGTCGCGATTCGGACGGATCTCAAGCCCCAAGCCCGTTCGAATTTGTGTCGAATGATACTCGTCTTTATTTTCAGCTTCAGAACTGTTGGACCATTTTTCTTGAATCTCAAAACCAGGTTTCGCGGCAAAAACTTTATTGATATTAAAGCTCAGCTCGGCTCCGTGCTCGATATCAATTTTACTTGTTGTTCTGACTTGATTGGGACGCTTCGGATTTGAGTTATCCAAAAAAACTGTCGATCGTTGAAAATAATAACTCGGTTTTGCATAGATGCGAAAATTTGAATACTTAAGAAAACGATACTTGCCTTCAATTTCCCAACGCAACCGAGCAATCATACCACTATCTCGAGACGCATCACTTGACGGTAAATACAGACGCAAAGATGTCGCCAGGGACGCAGCCGCTGGCAATGTATCGTCCATCAGATTGCTAAACTTAGCGACCAAAGAAAAGTCGCGAGCCCGAATTTCATTTGTCACTTCATCGCCATAAATATTACGACCAGCTGTTGAATAACCAAATGCTGGTCGAGCAGAGATCCGAAAATCACGATTAATTCGATAATTAAAAGACAGATAGTTATCAAAAAAATCCATCGAAGGATCGGCTTCACGAAACTGCTTATCAGCAAAACCACCCAAACTGAAAAGGGAAATGCTAAATGCTTTCGAAGAGCTCTCTTCTGAAGGCATTGGCGCAGTCACTGTCGAAACAGTTTCTTGGGCAAATGCTCCGATAGTGATCAAAGAAGTGAATAATACCAAAAGTGATTTCATCGAGAGTTCTCCCCGTTAATAATTATCGTAAACAGTGACAAAAAATGTATATCACACTGCATAACCCGCTGTCTAAACTAGCACTTAAAAAGCACTTCGAATAAGGTCGTAGCATGAAAAAAATACAGCTCAAAATCAAGATTTTGTTATCCTTCGTTTTAACGCTTTTATTTGTATTGGTCAGTTGCCAGTCCTCGGATAAGGACTCTCAAAGCAACAAAAACCTGATTACTCCCGTTTCTGCACTTCAAAAGAGTGACCCCACAGAAATCTCTATCATGACCTACAATGTAGAAAACTTATTTGATACGACTCATGACAAAGATCGCGAAGATTTTCCAAACCTTCCGCTTGCTGAAAAGTCAAAACCCGAAGTCATTGCCTTTTGTTCAGCAATCAAAAGCAACTACCGTCGTCAAGAATGTGAGCAGTTGGATTGGAACGAGAGTGTTTTAAAAATCAAATTGCAAAATGTTGCCGCTGTAATTCGGACTCTTGATGGTGGCAAAGGGCCTGATGTCCTTTTGGTGGCAGAAGTTGAAAATGAAGCCATTTTAAAGCGCCTTGTTACCGATCAACTTGCTGAACTTGGTTATCAAACCGTTATCCTTCGCGAAGGGCCCGATCTTCGGGGTATTGATCCCGGTTTTATTTCAAAATTTCCTCTGGTAGGAAAGCCCAAGTTGCATCTGGTTCCATACACTGAAGCGGATCCTGAGAAGCTTAAATGGGCACGCCGCTCTCGAGGAATTCTGGAGGCCACCGTTAAGCTTCCAAATAAAAAATCACTCACTTTCTTAGTTGGACATTTCCCATCTCAATCAAACCCGACAGAATGGCGGGCGCAGGCTGTTGCCTTTGCTAAAAACCTTATGGCAGAAAAAATAAAAAAAGGTGAAGCCGTTGTACTCGGGGGAGATCTCAATATCACTGAACGTGAAAATGAGTCTCATGGTTTTTTCAACAAAGAACTTTCTGAGGTGGGCTACGTTTCTCATTTAATTGGTTGCAAACATTGCTTAGGAACTCATAGCTATAAAGGTGGATGGGATTTTTTAGATGTTTTAATTTTTTCGAAAAATTTAAAAGATGCCGGAGTTGAGCTGATTACAGACTCTTTTCAGGTTGTTCGAACTTCAGAGAATATGAAACGTAACGGAACACCACTTTCATTTGATTCAACAAAAAAAGTGATGGGAGTTTCCGATCACTTTCCACTGTACTCACGATTACGTTTACTTAAATAATTATTTAAGTCGATGCAAATCAAGAACGGGGCGAGAGGCACAATCCAATGCTGTTGATTTTGTCTTTCGATTTTGAATTTCAATAGAAGAATCCGTCAAAGAAAATGTGAATCGGTCCGAAGTTTTAGCTTGAGATTTAAAGACAACTAACCCATCAAAACGCGTGCAAGCTCCAGTTAAATCAACTGTCATTTCAGATTTTTCTGACTTTAAATTCAGCTCAAACTTGGCTTGTGCATGCTTCACATTCTTTAAGTCAAAAGAACGAAATTCTACTTTTCCCAAGGTTGCCGCATCACCATTCCAAGCTATCACAGCCAAAGTGTCGATTTTTAAGATATCTTCAAAAGTTTTTTTCCCGTTATTTACAGTCACTTCAGATAAAGCACTCACTGTTAACTGAGTTAGACCATCACCCAGATTTTTGAAAATTATCTTCTGACGAGCTAAAGCCAAAGTCAGATCCGCTTTTGAAGAGACCTCTCCGTTGCTAACAGCAAATAATTGATGAGGTAATGTCACAGCTCCAGTATCCACCAGTTCGGCGCTTTGAATTCTTCCACTGGCATCCATGGTCAAAGTGGCCACCATATCCACCTGAGAGGAGTGATTCATTTTTGCAGATTTCTGCAAACTCAAACCCTTAATGGATTTCACTATAACTGATTCAGTTTCGCTGACGACACTGACACTGAGATTCTTCGCCGTCGCGTACTCGGGATTCATTAAAGCATTCAATAGATGAAGAGCTTCAACTTGTTTATCAAAAGCCACGAAAGACATTTTCAGTTGATCATCGATGGATTGGCTCTCAACAAAACTTCCTGTGTTGGGGCGATTTAACTTTTCATCTTTTGGAGCACACGAGGCAAAAAGTAGAGTAGACACAACAGCAAGAACAATGTTTTTTGACGACACAGAGGACTCCTTATTTAAGTCAACAAGACCCGTTTGGTATAACCCAAATGCCCTAAAATCGTCCAGTGATAGCCTATGAACTTAACCAAATCCTAATGAACCCTGTGAAAAATACAAGACTGTCTAACGTGTAAACACTGATAATTTAATCTTAAGCCCTTGATTTGAAAAATCAATTTGCGAACTTAACGAAAGCGATTGAAACTCAATTTTCATCGACTCAGGGTGCAATATAATGGCTCCAGCAAGGGGCCTCTGATTTTCTAAATGCTTAAACACCTTTGGAACAGCGTCTTGTTTCAAACGAATTCCGTACGGGGGATTTGCCACAATCCATACGTTTTCAGGAAAATCAGACGATGTCAGGCCAAGGCTATCCCTATTGAGAGTTGAAAGTTGAAATCCAATTTCAGGAAAAATTTCACGAAAGTGCTTTTCATTTTCCTGCAAATTATGAATCGCTTTTTCATCCGAATCGATTCCAATAAGTCTTATATTCTGAGGCTTCTGAATCCATCGCAAATTTTTCTTCCATGATTCTGAATTGAAAATTTTAGGTTTATTCTTAAACTCCAACCAAGAATACTTACGATTTAAGTTGGGAGTTTTAAAACTGGCTATTTCAAAAAGTATCGTTCCTGATCCAACAAAGGGATCTAGAAAAACATCAGATTCTAAATTGGCACCACTCTTAAATAACTGTTGCGCCATCAGGGCCGCTAAATTCTCGCGAAGAGGAGCTTCTCCG
This sequence comes from Bdellovibrionales bacterium RIFCSPHIGHO2_01_FULL_40_29, assembly GCA_001771815.1. Lineage (GTDB taxonomy): Bacteria > Bdellovibrionota > Bdellovibrionia > Bdellovibrionales > Bdellovibrionaceae > Pseudobdellovibrio. The sequence continues at coordinate 152,816 of MEPU01000004.1, forward strand.
CGAAATAGAGCGTACCCACGGCGGTGTAAATTTTCGCCAGCCGTATCCAGACTGATCACAGCATTATCTTTGATGATTCGAATATACAGCTGCTGCTTAGCCTCATCTGAAACTTTAAAGGCTAAGCTTCCAAGTGCTTTTGTTGCTGCTTCAATCAAGTTTCTCTCGTGATTCAACCGGGATTTACCCGTTTCAATTTTAAGTGAAATATTTTTTTCTGTTAACCATTTATCCAATGGCATTTGCCATAATTCTTTTTCAAATTGATCATAAAAACGAGCCGGAAATTTATGAATTCGTACCAACACTCGCAGGGCCAATTTTGAAAAAAGATTGATTTGATATCCCAAGTGATCAGAACATTTAAATTCCACGCCTCCGGGTTCGATATTAAGCTCTGGCAAAGGTTCACGAGTAGGTTGACCATCCAGGTCCATCATTTCAAACCAAAATGAATTCAATTCTTCAGCCAGTCGTTCTTCGAAATGAATGGGGCAGCTTACAAAAAAAGTAGACACTTAAAATCTCCAGAAAAAATCAACAAAGCCGTAATAACCATCCGTAGGATCCAACTTTAACTTTGTCACATCTGTGGTGTTTATCGAAAGCTGAGCATGAAAACGATCATAAATCCAAATATAGGACACGAAACCACCCAGCGCCTTCTTTTCAAAATTATAATTAGGTCCAATTAAAAAACGATCCCAATTGTCTCGAATAATTTCATAACCTGATTGAAATGAACTTGATCCCAAGGCTTTGATTGCCGCCGCATCAGCAGCACCTTCCCACTTGATCAAACCGAGACTTAAAAAAATATGAGAAATCTGGGAATCCGATGAAATCGTATCCCAGTAGACGTTCAGATTGATTGTGGTTTCTTTCTCTTCAGTCAATTTAATAAAAGAGAGCCCCGTTGAAACTGTCTTATCTTCATCATCAATCACCCGCGCTTTAAAATTAAAGTTTGGTCGCCCAAATAGATTCACTGTTAAAAATGTTCCAACAGTCAGCCAATCTTTGACTCCATAAGATAAATTTCCGAGATAATTGATCAAATACTCTTCTTCAAAAAGTGTTTGAGCCGTTTCACCAATTGCAAATCCTTGATAAAATAATGGACGGTACCGTGAGGAGACATTCGCATGACTTTTTTTAATAATAAGATCTGTCGAACCAATAAACTCGTCATTGTATTCTGCTAGATCCATCCGGCGCACCACATCTCCGGATTGGATAAAATAGCGTCTTGATTGGCGAAGCAGGCGGGCTCGAAGTTCAAATTTATTGTTGCTGAGCTTTTTAATCGAATTGAGTTCTAAAAATCCGATGACACCCAGTTTTGAATTTTTTGAAATGACGGGTAAAATCTCGCCAACTTCCCATCCAGACTGTTCGGAAATAGCTGTGATTTTTTGATAATCAAGAAATTTATCAACAAGTGCGGAACTCTGTACTGGATTTTCCGCAAACACATAGTCGCAGCCAAATGCTAAAATAAAAAAGGCGACTAGAGCTGAGACACCTTGGGATGATAGTTCACGCATATTAAAGATAAGATTAGCGAAATAATCCCAACTCCGAAAGCATAAAATAAACCAAAATGATCTGTCAGATAACCAACACCTAAATGCATAGCAATGACGCACAAACTTTGAAAACTCAGAGCAAAAGTTATAAATTGTCGCTGAAATATCCCCGTCTGCTCGGCGATATAAGCAACACTCACCGGATAAAAAGGCGCCATGGCCATTCCCAGCAGAACAAAAAATAAGGGATGAACTGTTAATCCCAGCGCTAGACAAATGATGGATGCTAGCAAACTACTGTTTAACTGTGCCTTATAGGTCGCTGTAAATGTTCGAATTGCAAATATCAAACGACCCAGTAGAAGCATCACAAAGAAACCCGTGACGTAATAACTGGATTTCTCCAAATCCATCGCAAAGTAGGTTCGCATATACAGTGCCAGACGCGTTGAAATCATGATTTCAGCGACAACATAAAATGCCAGCAACCCACCAAATAGCAGCAAAGCCTTTTTTGAATTTTTGTGGTTCTTTACTTTTTCAGGCGCTTGGTGAACTTCAAACCGAGGCCGTGCTCGGTACAACGAAGCCGCCAATGCCACAATACCCGCAAAAATGGCTGTCACTAAAAATGCGGATCTCCATGAACCAAAAAATGCTGTTGAAAAAGAAGCCACCAATGGCGCTAATAAACTGGATAATCCATAAATACCATGCAGCCCTGAAAGAGCTTTTGACTGTGAGGGCCCATCGACACTCTCGGCCACCAACACATTCTGAGTCAGCGCCACAAGCCCCATGCTTCCACCAAACAGAGCCGCACCAACAATATACCATATATAAGTCGAAGAAATTCCCATCGTTGCAAGCCCCGCTCCCATTGCAAAAATGGAAATGCAGAGCACTCGGCTGAGTGTGTAATTTCGCAACAACGCCCCGGCAAAGATATTACCAAAAAATGCGGCCGTCGAGGCCACAGCAAAACTCAGTGAGCCCTGCGCGTTTGTTAAATTAAAAAAAAGAAGTAGTTCTGGGTACAGTGGTCCACGAATATTGTCCGACATTCCTAAGACGAACATCGCAAGACAGGCAAAACCAATGGCCCAGACTCGACGATTCATCTTGAGTCCCATATCTCAAGATCCTAGTACGGCTTTCAGTATTTTAAAAGTCTTTATAATTGTTCGACGATCGACCTCGCCCTTAAAGTTAATCAATGAGCGCTTGCCTAGGCATGGAGCTGGATTCAGATCTGTTATTCCTGGAGTGACACCATTATAAACAAGAAAAATAAATGACTCCTGAATAAGGTCCTCTTGAGAGTAGCAACCGTAACCCAACGCCTGCACCAATGGTAAGTTAAAAAGTTCCAACTGCTCTTGGGCTGTTTGTTGAGCAAACTCAGTCGCGAAATTCTTAAACCGCGGATAGGCCCAGCGAATTTCCTGATGCGAAAATGACCAATTTCGATCCACATCAAACTGAGCATAAATGGATTCAATATAATGAAGTAAAATAGAGAAAGTACGAAGGTCTGCAGTTTCCAATTTACCTTTGGCTGCTGGATTGATTCGCGCGACATCCATCGCCTCATTATAAAATTCAGAAAAATTTTTATCATCCAGTCGATTTAAAAAACCCACAAGATACGATAAATTATTAAAATAGTATTTATAGTTTTCTTTAAAATCTTTATATGCACAAGCTTCATTAATCCATGGATTTCCAAAAACATCTATTTCATCTTTTACCTGACAATTGGCTTTCGTGGAAGTCACTTTCGAGAATCCCGTGACCAATTCTTGATACGTCTGGCTCCCGCCAGATGTTAAAATATTCAAATACTGAAGCGTCTCTAGAAAACTCATCTGAGTGTTTCCATCTGCTGCATATGAAAAAAGATTTGCTTCCTTAAAGCTGCGAGGCCCTGAGTTCTCGGTGCGTGGATCGAAAGCTTTTGTTTCTAAACCAAAATTTTTAAATTCAGCATACCATTTAGTCAAATCGGCTTCAGTCATCACGGCATTCCAAATGGATCGGGTCTCAAAAGCATTTCCCCAGCCAATCATCAGTTCACGCGCTAAAAATTTCACAAACACTCCGCGCGCCAGATCCTGCCAATTCTGATCCCAGATTTCTTGATTAACAGCAATGACCATTTTATTGAATCGGTATACCACGGGGCGATCACTTAAGAATTCATTTCGCAACTCGTGAACGAATTGTAAAATTTTTGAATGCTCAGATGTCTGAGGGGCAATATCCATTTTGGCTAAAGGAACTTTAAAATCATACTTAACTAATGCCGCTTGAATTTGACTGATTGGCATTCGGCCATTCTCAGGGATTTTCAACTGATTTAGAAAACTCATATAAAGTTTGAGCGTCGAAATTTCTCGTTTTATATTAACAAAGTGAATCTTCTTTAAACCCTCAAAAACAGCTGTGTCACCTGTCGAACCTTTCTCAAAAACTCGAACTAATAACGTTCTATAGAACTGCTGCAATGTCTCGGTCTTCATTTGAATTGGTAAAATCCCCTGTTCCGCAATTTTAGCAACAAAAGGATCCATGGTTGTCGTTGAAATAATATTCTTTTTTCGAAACTGAATTGAGTTTTCAAGGATTCGAAGCCAACTTTCAATGTAGCTCACGCTTTCATTTAAAGCTGACGCATCTTTGATTTCAAATAAAACCAAACCTTGCGTATTCAACGAGTGCAGTCTTAAAATCTCTATAAAACTCTCAATGACCGAGTCAAAGTCAGACTTCGTCTGCAGAATTTCAGATCCCGTAAGCAAATTTTTAACATCCGTTGCCAAATCAACCAAACCCGCATGCTCTTCAGGAATAAGCTTTAAATGATCCACCAACAATTTAAAATCTTCAAAAACATAATCAGAACGAATCAAATGACTGGCTTCAACAAGTCGCTTTAACGAGTGTTCAAGCTGCTTAAACCCAGAAGCAATTGTTTCCTTGGTCACAACCGTGTCGGTGGCTTTTTTAAAAGTAAATAAGTGCACATACGGCAATAGCAAATGGACTTCAGGTTTTAGAATTTGAAGATACGCCCGTAATTGTGAAATCTCCGTCTTGGTCAGTTTCTGGTTATCCCCGCCCAATACCGCTGTCTTTAATTTTAAAATATCAACTGTTGCATCCCGAGAAACTTCAGCCTCTTTAATGAAAGTTTCAAAAATCTGAAATAAATCTTCACTTGAAAAGGACTGCTTATCCTGAGAACCCTCTGCTCGAACCTGAAACTCATTTAAAGTGATATCCAAGCAATCAAAAGTTTGATCAATTTCTTTCGCAGTCACCTGAGTGGTTAAAAAGAACTTCACTTTACTCGAGACATCTTTCAAACACTTTAAATTGTCATTTTTAACTTCGATAAAATTTGGCTGACTGGGTTTCCCCTCTAAAAACTTGGAACATCCTGAAAAAAACACTGCAAATGAAGCCAAAGCAGCTATGGGGAACACCTTACAATTAAAAATCATAACTAGCTCCAATCCAAAACTGATCCAAATTTCGACTTGAATTCATATTCAAACTCGCATCGTCCAAGGTCTCTATTAATATAACATCCGACCAAAAGGCCCAAGGTCCTTTTATATTAAAACGATTATAGAAATTTATTTGCGTAAAGCCGTCGGACTGGCTGGTCGTATAGCGTAACTGAGATTCTAATTTCAGTTGCTTTAGAAAGATTTCACTGTACTTCAATTGAATCTGTACGGCTTGACGATAAAGAAATCGCTGAGTCAAACTCGGTCGATCAGGCGAGGCATCAATGCCAACTTCGGTGACTTCACCGCCACTGGTATCCATGACGGCAATACCAAATTGAAAAGGCTTAAAATGATATAGGAAGCTGGGCCCCCATGTTGTGCTTTCATTCAGTATGGGTGTGGTGGCCGAGTTTTCAAAAGTGGGTGTTTGAGGTTTTGCGTGAATCACAGATAACTGTGCAAAGCCCCACTCTTGATGATATCCAAAATCAGCAGACACTAATGTTTCATTATAAACTTTTGGAACAACATTGATTTTGACCCGAGGAGCAATCACCGCGCTGGTGTATCCCAGAGCCAATTGATTTGATGGTTTGTAACTTGCCGAAACAGTTCCAAACAGTCCTTTTTCAGCCCCTAGTCGCAACTGAATTGCAAGCAACGGACGCAAGACAACGTCTTGAGTTTCAGGTGTCTGAATAGTGTAATCAATGGGTAACTGCTGCCCTTGAATTTGAATATTCTGAGGCGGATTATGAAACCAAGGATTTGTTTCTGTAAATTGACCTTCTTTGATTTCATAGCTTGGCCCCTGGTCTGGAATAAACAAATGGGAAGCAAACAATGTTAATCCCCAGTTTTCTTTCTGTTGGTCCCAGAATAATCCCGTCAGCCCCTGATTCTGTGGGTCCAGCGTATTCCATCGAAACTGAGGCTGAAAGAGACCTAAATTAAACTGTGAATCCAGAGCTGACCATTTCATCACTTTACGACCCAAAAAATATTTTGTGTCTTTGGAGTATTGGATTAAAAAGTAACCCTCTCGCAGATTCAGATAACTGAGGTTTGAGTTTCCCACTGCGTACATTCCTGTCGCACTCACCATGAATAAATCAGGTGATTTTTCATTGGATCGTAAGCTAGCACCAATAAAACCAAAGCTATTCTTGTCAGGATTATCGAAGTCGGAACTGATGAAAGACAGACCATGAACTTCAATAGAAGTGATCGTCTCAGAATGAGACATCTGAGCAAAGACAAGAATGACTACAATTGAGACATATCGAAACCATATGGACATACCGATAAACCTACAATGCCCATGCCTTTCGCGAGAGCCTTGAATCGAATAAATGCGCTCCTAGAAGCAATACACAGGAATTAGCACAACGAACCTAGACAGGTGCCGGATTTTGTAAATAACATGTCCTCATGAAGATCTTGATCATTCGTTTTTCGAGCATTGGTGATATGACCCAAGCGCTGAGCATTCCAGGCCTTATCAAAGCCGTTCAGCCCGAAACAGAAATTCATTTTGTGACTCGTCAAGATTATGCAGAACTTGCTCAGAATAATCCGTCGATTCATCGACTCTGGGTATTGGATAAAAATACAGGCTTCAGGGGACTTCTTCGCTTGATCTCTCATCTGAAAAACGAAAATTTCACTCACATTTATGATGCTCATAATAATTTGCGCTCTTTTTTGATTCGCACGTTATTAATCGGACCCCAAAAATTAGTGCGCCCCATGATGCGAATAAAGCGATTTCTCCTTCTTCAATTTCATATCAATTTATTTGAAAAACCTTTTTCAGGTCAGCGTGATCTTTTGAAGCCGCTGGAAAAATGGGGCTTCCCATTTTCATTGCCCCCGACACCACAGATTTTTCTTGATCAAAAAACTCGTGACGACTCGGCTGACCTTCAAAAAAAACATGGACTTCTTAATTATTGTATCCTGGTGCCCTCCGCAGCCTATGAACTCAAGCGATGGCCAATGACCTCATGGCAAAAGTTAGTTCAACTTCACCCTGAAATTCAATTCGTTGTTTTAGCTGGAAAAACTGATCTCTTTACTCATGCCTTAGATCATTTTAAGAATATTGTGAATTTAACAGGTAAAACCACACTGCTGCAGTCGGCAGGACTTATTCAATCCGCAAAAGCTGTTGTCAGTAATGATACAGGCCTTTTGCATATATCTGAACAATTGGGAATACCTGCTATTGCCTTAATGGGACCAGCTCCCTTTGGTTTTCCATCTCGTCCCAGCACGATGATCCTTGAACGAAATTTGAAATGCCGCCCTTGTAGCAAGCATGGGCAAGGCCCCTGTGTGAATCCGCGTTTTCAAGAATGCCTTCAATCAATCACCGCCGAAGAAGTTACGCAGAAATTAAAGACACTTTTATGATTCATATATTTTTACTCTTTTATAGACCTCTTTACGCCGCTTTCAAATGGATTTTAATAGCTGGTCAATCACTGTGGGGATCAAAACTCAAAGCGGCCATTGAACTCAAAGAACAACCTCTAAATATTCCATCTTTAAAACCAGATGTATTCTGGTTTCATGCCTCGAGTGGTGAAATTGAATATGTCAAATCACTCATTCGCGAATCCAAGGTTCGATTTCCAAACTGTTCTTTAATCGTGAGTTACTCGTCACCTTCCGCAACCAAACTATTTGATTCGATTCAGAATCAAGTGGATTTTTTCTTTCCTCTGCCCTGGGATCAACCCCGTCGCATTCAGAATCTACTGAAACAGCTTCAACCCAAGGCCTTCTTTTTTGCACGCACAGATCTGTGGTCAGAACTCATCTATCAGCTGACAAAAACACCCACAAAAATCTATATCATTTCATATAATCCCAGCTTGAACTTTTTAAATCGCCTCTGGTCGCGTCTTTTCTTATCTCATTTTTCAGGAATATTTTGCACAGAACCTTTTCAAGAAAGTATTTTGAAAGACTTAGTCACTGATCCAAAGACTGTCTCATGCCCCGGTGACACTCGATTTGACCAAGTATTTTGGCGACTTCAACAACCGACAAAAGTGCCATTTCAAATACCGACGCCTTATCTGGTTCTAGGCTCCACATGGCCCGAAGATGAAAATATTTTTACCCCTTTGTTGAATCAAATCGTCGCCATGGGTTATAAAATTGTGTGGTCACCTCATGAGATTCAAACAGCGAATATCCACCGCATCAGTTTGATTCTTCAAAAATCCAAATTGACCTATCAAAAATTTTCAGACCTTTCGTCAACAGAAGTTGATGTGATTCTGATTGATCGCATTGGCTATTTGGCTGACTTCTATCGTCATGCCGATGGCGCATTTATTGGTGGGTCATTCAAAGCTAAAGTTCATTCAGTCATGGAACCCCTGTGTTGCGCCATACCTGTCATCACTGGACCACATATTCAGAATTCGCCCGAAGCGATGAGGTATCACCAGATTATTATGAATGAATTGCGCGTCGTGCAGGTGACTACAAGCTCTAACGAGTTTATAGCCGCATTAGAAAAAATCAAAACAATGCAAAAAGGTGATTTTAAAAAGCTCCTCATTGGAAATTTGGAAAAAAATCGGTATGCCACGCGACGAATTATGAACTCTATCTTCGATAATTGATCTCAACAAATCGTGTCAAACGACTGTTGGTTTGAGTCCCTGAATACTCTCACGTACAGTATTTTCTTTATATTGGAGCATCTCTATGACTGACTATAATCCGATCCGTGAAAAACCATCTGTTTCAAATTTTAAAAAAGGCGACATGCTGGTTCTTTTTGGAGAACTCTTTAACCGGGGCTATGCCAATGGTTTAGTTGAAGAGGCCACCAAACAAGGGCTCACAATTGTCAGAGCCACCGTTGGGCGTCGGGATGAAAATCAGAATCTTCGAAAACTCACACCTGAAGAAGCCGAAGTCATTCCGAAACCATTTATCAATATTCCTCTCGAAGCCGGTTTTGACTTAGAGAAAGACCAACACGGACTCACCCCTAATGATTACTTAAAAGATGTCAAACTCAGTCTATGGGAAGACGCAAAAGTTCCACTCGAAACTCTGACTTATTGTCGTGATCAAGCTCGCGCTCGTTTTAAAAAGCAAACGGCTGAGTTCGCGGCTGAAGTGGAAAAACTCATCCAGCCCGGGCAACATGTTCATTTTGCTCATTTGATGGCTGGCGGAGTCCCGCGATGCAAAATTGTAATGCCCGTGATGAATCGTGTTTTCAAGGGTACAGGTGATCGCTATGTCCCATCACAAGTTTTCTGGGAAAGTGGAATTGGACGTTTCCTTGAAATGAATTTTCATGAAGTAACAGCTGCAACCTTCAATACTCTTATTGAAGAAACAACGGCGTTACGTGAAAAAATCAAATCGCAAGGTGGTACAACGTCATACGTTGCCTATGGATACCATGGAACAGAAGTCATTATTGATGGAAAATTTAAGTGGCAATCCTATGCTCCATATATTCAGGGTTGGGCCAAGTTGGATTTGGAAAATTATGCCAAGGCCTGGTTTAAAAAGGGCGTCTCCTGTTGCGTATATAATTGTCCTGAAATTTTAACCAACTCGAGTTCTGTTTTTCAAGGTATTGAAATTGGTGTTTACAATCTGATTCGTGCTCTTGAAGTGAATAAGCCCAATTCACCCCTGACTCGAAAAATCACCGAAGACTGTCAAAAAGTTTTAAAATCTCCTGATAATTTGAAGCAAATTTTTGAAGCCGTTGATAGCTATTTTATGTCTTCAAAAACAAATTTCACAAGCCAGTTTGAAAACTGGCCGCCGCATTCACAAAAAGAACAATTGGAGCTGACTCTCAAAACTTCAGACGACATCATTCAGCTTCACCGTGATGAGAAAGTTTTAATGACTGGAACGCTGAGTGAGTTGATATTCAAAGCGTGCGGATTCATCATGCTTCACGAAGGCAAAGCTCCAAAAAAACCAGTGGCTTGGATTGGCCACGACGCCGTTGTTACTTGCCTCGAGGAATAGCAACCCAAATAAATTCACCCCGAGGCCCTTCTGTTTCAGAGGGTTGTATTTCATTTTGAATTTCATCCTCAGTCATCGGAATTTCTGTTCCGTCTGCTTTATAGGCTACAGCCCATAACTGCGAGATTGTGGTGATAGGGGTCTGTGGCCGACGGGCTAAAATACGATCTGCTAATCCCCCACCGTACTGAGCATGAAATTCACCCACAATAATAACCAACACCTGGTCAGGATGATTGTTTAAAAACTGAGTGGCTTGGTAAGCCATGGCGTCATCCCAAGTGGATTGCGCCGCAAAATACCGATCCAAGGTTGGCCCCGCTGGAACGTGCATGATGCGAGCAAACCGTTCCTTATAAGAAGCTCGACCCATTTGAAATCCAGGTGGCATCAATTCTTGCTCTTCAGGAGTCAAACTTTCAACTCCGGTCTTTGCAATTTTAGAAGTTACAAAACGAGGAATATTCAACCCCAGTGTCCACTCCCCCAGTGAAATTTGAGGGAAAAGAATTTGGTCCTTGTAAAACTTAAAATCAAATCCTTGCCATTTGATTTGTTTTAAAAACTGCTCATCATTTAATTCACCCGCCAAATACTGATTTAAAAAGCTTTGATCCGTAAAGTTCACAAACTCCATCCCAACAGAAACTTTTAATCCCTGCGCACGGAGTTGGTTTAAAACAATGATATGTTGATCTCTATGGGCTTGCAGGCCGTGGTTTTCGCCCAAAATAATAACTGTCCCAGGGGATACGTTTGAAGTGATTGCCGAGGCCTCTACAGACGCTAGCGTTCGTCCATCCATAAGACGGACTTCGACCTGAGCTGCGACAGACAGAACTGCTGTTACTGATACAAAGAAAGGCAAAAATAGACGTAAAAACCCATTATTCTTCATTGGAGCCCCCGACTTGTTTATATTCCATTGACTAGCTGCTGTAAACTTACTTATAACCATACTTTATTATTTTCGAAGAGGTATAGATTATGGCTAAAAAATCAGGACGAATTATAGTTACTTTAGAGTGCACAGAAGCTAAAGGCGCTGGCAAACCAGTTTCTCGTTACACAACAACTAAAAACAAGACTAAAACTCCAGGTCGTTTGGAAAAGAAAAAGTACAATCCAAACATGCAAAAACATACTGTTCATCGCGAAACTAAATAAATTTAGTCACCTATGATCCTCACAGACCAAGAGATTCTTAATTATATGGAAAAAGGGCTCATCAAAGTTGAGCCCTTTAATTTATCATGCCTCGGTACAAATTCTTATGATGTTCATCTCGGGTCAACTCTGGCTCTTTATGATGCTGATATTCTGGATGCCAAGGCTCACAATAAAATCACTCGTTTTGAAATTCCAGCAGAAGGCTATGTCTTAATGCCTGACCAGTTTTACCTGGGCGTCACTCATGAATACACCGAAACTCATGCTCATGTTCCCTTTTTAGAAGGGAAATCCAGCGTTGGGCGCCTTGGAATTGATATTCATGCTACTGCTGGAAAAGGTGACGTGGGTTTTTGCAATCATTGGACCTTAGAAATTTCCGTCAAAAAACCAGTCCGCGTCTATGCGGGAATGCCCATTGGTCAAATCATTTACTTCGCCATTCAAGGCGATATCATCAACGCTTACAACAGCAAACCCTCTGCAAAATACAACACCAAGACAGCTTTTCCTGTTGAATCCATGATGTACAAAAATAAATTTTAACAACCCGTTACGATTGGTTCTGGCGGTGGCCCTACACGCTTTGCTGGAGGCTCAACGGGCGTCACCGGTGGTTGCGGTGCCACAGGCTCTGCCGGTGTGACTGGTGGCTGCTGCGCCTCGGCCTTTTCTTTCTTGGCTCGGGTTTCATCTGCAATAAAGTTGAAAATCTTACCCAAATCAATACGTGTCGAAGCAATCACCCATTTCTCAGGAGTATTGATGAAAGATAAAAACTTGAATTTTTCAGCTAATGTTTTTGGTGGTCGTGAAAACTTTAAAAGATAAATAAATGTCCCCGGCAATTGATCTTCTTTGAGTTTATACTCTGCTGTGAGCTCTTTGATGAGATCATGAAAAATCGGGAAAGCTCCCAAGGCCTCACACTTTTCTAAAACACCATCTTTATTGGAATCATGTCGCGCATAAACCATTTCAATATACTGAAGCACGTGAGGAAATAAATCCGCATCTTCAAAGTAAACGACTTCTTTATCATTTGGAACATGGCCTGCCGCTTTAACTAAAGAGTAAAAATATTCTTTCACTTCTTGAGCAGAAAACTGATTTCGCATCTGAAGCATTTGCGGAAGATCAAGATACGAACCAAAATAAGGGGTTGCAGGATCTTTCATGACCATTTCATTATAGTAAGTTTTCAATAAACAAAATTCCCAAACACCCGTCTTAGACGAGATTCTATCCTGCTGTGGTGGCAAGCAGGCCTCGATGATTCTTTCCTTAAGCATTTTAGCACGCGCCATTCCTGAAAGAATATGCAAAAAGATATCATGAACTTCTGTGAAATTCGCATAGAGGTCACCATTCGAAGTTGCTAAAAAGAGATTCGCTTCCATGAATCGTGCCGACATAAAGGTCTCATTACTTATATCAATCACTTCAAAATCCACGGCGATACTTTTGAACTGCTTAAATGCGACTTCTGCCTCTGTAACCGTAACACCCTTAAGTTTAGAGACACGTGACATGTCACCGGCATAGGATCGAATGAATAATCGACTGAACGCTCGACCCAAGTTGGATTTAAAAGTATCTTTGTAGGAGTACTGCCCCAAATCTAAAGTGAGAATTTTTAAAAAATCATGACTATTGAAATTCAATGAAATTACAGAAGAAAGGACGGTTTGTAATTCTCGCAAACTTGCTTTAACAAGAGGATCCTTCTGCGCAACCATGGCCTTGCGAATTTCAGTAAGCAAAAGAGACTTTGTTATTGTTTCTTGCTTGCCAAAAATTTCTCCGACCACTTTTTGACTGCCTATAAATCCACGCATTTCATTCGAAACTTGCGCAAGAGCTACAGAATTAAAACCGGGGAGCACCTGGTTTCCTAATCGCCCAGCAGGATCATTCAAAAGATTTTTCCACAGCCCCTCAAACATCATCGCTAAACTTTGATCTTTTAATTCAGTATTAATTATATCTTCTTGCTGAAGTGTCAAAATAAGTGAAATCAGCTCTTCTGAAGAGTACATTTTTGAAGATTTTAACTCTAAATTCAAAGATACCGTTTTAATTATTTTTTCAAAAATTCGATCCAAATGAGTGTAAAATCCAGGCTCATCTATTTTATAGGGAACTGTAAAAATATTGTACTCAGTAACATGCAAAAACGCACGCGCCCCCACAACAAGTAGTGTTTTTAAATTTGTCACACCAATGGTATTGTCTTCTTCACCTGTGAGTACGGTTTTAATCGATAATGCCGCACTGTAAAGTGATTCAAAGTTCTCTGGCAATACAAGCTCTTCGCTTAATGGCCCTTTTGCCAGCTCTTGAATTAAGATTTTCAGGTAATACAAACTATAAGGACGCTCTATCAATTCAGCCAAAGACTCAACAGCAACAAGAGTTTTGGACTCAATCGATAAAAATTCCTCAGGCGATGTTGTTGACCAGGTTAAAATTGGATTTTTGTGCCTTTGAAGGTAGTCATAGGTTTGCACCAACGTCGCAATTTGTTGAAATAATTTTGGAATTTTAGTGCGTAATTTGGAAAAATCAGACTTTGACCAACCAATCCGACCTGAAGGACTATCCCCAAGCATCATGACCTTCAAGTGACCAATACTTTCAATCAACTGCATATTCAAAGAGAAATCAGGAAAAATTTTAACCAGTGTTTGCGTGATCTCAAAAAGCTCAAAGTTTGACAGCGTCTGGGTCTCTTTGACATCTAAGAGATTTTCAACCAATCCCGACAAATCAATCGCCATCTTTTCGTAACCGCGCCACTTTGTTTCAATATCCTGATCACTCAAATCCTTAAGGAAGTACTCATAACGAAGAGCTTGAAACAATCCTTCGTGCAATGTGGAACCTAAGCGCTCCCATTCTGAAGCCTTTAATGAGTTGTCTCCACCAATCAAAACAGTCTTGAAGGTTTTTAAAAAGGGGCGTACTTTTTCAAAAAACTGAACAGTCTCTGATTCGCCCTTAGCAAAAATCAAAACTTCTCGAACAAAATTGAACAAATCATCAATCAAATAGGCATTGCCCGTCTGAGCAAACTGCTGAGCTAATTTTTGCACAAATCTATTAAAATCTGTTTTCGCAATTAAAAAAAGTTTCTCTTTCTCATCTTCACTTTCTGGATGAAATTGAGATATCCATTTGAAAGTAATAATTTTCATGGATTTATTTAGGCGCAGAATATCTGGTTTTAAGCTCGTCAGCAAACTGACAACTTGGTCAATTTCAGTTTCGCGCACCAGAAGCGAACTGCCGCCAATCAGTGCCACTTTAAATTTCATAACCTCAGCTAAAAAAGCATCCGAAAATGTTTTGCCGTCTTTAATAAAGTTTTTTTCAATAAACAATGCAATTTCTTTTGCGGTATAGGCATCTTTATGCTCGCCACGAATGTTCTCTTTGAATGAAATAAAAACATCCTGAAGACACTGCAATGACGATGCGACTTGCTCATCGGTCGCCTCGCCGACAGTAAAAAGTTTCAAATCTGCAATACTTGAATCCAAACACGCAATGGCTTGAACTTCAGCTGTTGTTTCCGACTTATTCGCTTCTCCGATTTTAAGTCCACAACCAGCTAATGTGATCGCTGTTAACATCACAGTGAAAATTGCTTGTGACCGCAACTGCCATTTAGAAAACATACTCTAAGCCTCCATAGACACGGTCATTGGCTTGCTGCTCTTGTAAGAAATGTGTCTCAGCTTGTTCTTCCTCAACACCTAAAAGATCAAAACCAAAATTGATATTCATCTGCGCCACAGCTTCATATCGTAAACTTCCAGAAAAAAGAGTGCCTTGATACAATTGATCAAAGGTCCACGCAAATGCTGAGCTGAGGGGGCGATCGTTAACGAAAAAAAGTTCGGATTCAAATTTTATACGAAATGGGTTTTTAAATAAACTTCGCTGACTTGAAAACGTAAAAAGACTGGGACGTCCATCAGCCAGCAAATCTTTGATTTCTCCGTCGTGCAATTGAGCATAAGAAATTTCAGTCACAAATCGACGATCAAAAAAATCTGACAAATCAGTGGCTATCCATAAACCGTACATTTTTAACGGGGCTAAGAATTGCAAAGTCTCGTCCTCGAGTGCCGTCTGATTCTCGACTCGATCTTCTAAATAACTCCAAGTGGTTTTAAATCGACCGGAATCCATATTGAAATCAACAGACTGCACCTGATTGTATGTCACTACTGGCGAAAGCTTAACCTGACCAACAAAGTTGCTGGCCGTTCCAAAGGTCTCACGAGACAGAGGAATTTGATTTACTGGCTTTCGCGTGTAGGAGGCTTTCACCCACGGGCGAGTTGCTGCCTTTCCGATAAAAATAGAAATAGCACTTCCTGCATTTTTCACAATTTCATCGATTTCGTAATCTCGGATGGCGTAAATGATTTCGCGGTTTTGGGTTCCAAATCGAAATTGTGTGGGCGGTCTTTGAGCCCATCGATTTGATGATCTGATCTCGCCATCTTCTTCATAAACCTGAGGACCTTGATTCGGAATGTAATAGGGAAAGAATCCTCCATAAATCCCAAAAACTGAAACACGGCTGTTGGCATGCAAACCAATCAATCCCTGCTCTTTGTAATGAATCATGTCATTTGAAAAATAGGGATTGAACAAACCCAAGTTTTGCTGACGATCCAAAAAACTAAAATTTTCAATTTTACGACCCAAAATAATTGTATTCTCTGGCGCCCCTAAAGCACGACCAATATACAACTCGGGAACTCCATAATACGAACTCTTTGGCGTTGAAAACGTTCCAGCAAATCCGTGGGCCTTCACTAAAAAGTTTTTTGAGTCCTCAAATTGCCCTTCAATTTGGGCCTGTTGCTGAAATTTAGAGTCTGACGTTGACTCAGAAAAGTACTGAACACCATGGATTCCAGCATGAAGTGAAAAGGGCTTACTTTCAGATGTTAAAACAGCCGAAATTGAAGACACATGAGCCCCAGCTTTTAGACAAAACAAGACCGCTATGACAGACAAAGTTGGCATCAGATAATTGAGCATCCCCTCTATCAACAATGGGCTGCATTTGGAGTCAATGAATTGCCGCAGAATGGCGTTTTTACGCGAAAAAAATGTAATAAATTCTAGTGAATATTTGCGTTTCTGTGAGGGTAGGTTAATTTGATTTTTAAAACTTTTTAAGGAGTTCTCTTATGAACGGTGTTGAGCAAGCCAACCAGTTATTGCATAAAATGTGGGCAGATTATATTAAAGTCAATCCACAAGCCCAGAAGATATTCAACCTGCTCTCTCAGAATGGAGAAACCGTTGAAAATGATCATATTGCTCTGCGGACATTCAACCACCCTCAACTGGGAATAAAATCTTTGGCGGCTCCTTTTTTAAAACAAGGCTTCGCCTTAGCAGGTGATTATTTTTTCTCAGAGAAAAAACTCTACGCACAACATTTTCAACATCCTGATCCACGCTTACCAAAGATTTTTATTTCAGAATTAGAATTAGAAAAAGTTTCGCCCTATATTCAAGAAATCGTGGCAAACTGCATCTATCAAATCGATGAGAAATCAATCCAAGATGAACATTTTAGCCTGAGTGGTCGCCACTGGAATATAAACTACAGCACCTATCAGAAACTAGCAGCAGAAAGCGAGTATGCTTCGTGGGTCTATGCTTTTGGATTCAGACCGAACCACTTCACTGTCAGTGTCAATAAGCTGAAACATCTAACAGAACTTCACAGATTAAATTCTTACCTGAAGGATCAGGGAATTCGACTCAACTCTTCTGGTGGTGAAATCAAAGGGACTCCTGCAGAATTACTGGAACAAAGTTCAACAATGGCCAATGAGATTCAATGGCAGTTCAGTGATGGAGTTTATTCTATACCCGCTTGTTACTATGAATTTGCAAAACGATATTCCATGAATACAGGTGAACTGTATCAAGGCTTTATTGCCAAGTCGGCAGATAAAATATTTGAAAGTACAAATAGAGCTTAGGCCACACGGCGAATAATACGTTCTTGCGTCTCTTGATCACCTTGTTGCTTCCACTGCGAATGAGCTTCTAGAAAAGTGGCCGCGATCTGGGGATCGAATTGAGTCCCCTTGCAGCGTTTAATTTCGGAGTAAATCACATCATCCGGCAAACCTTTTCGATACACTCGATTTTCAGCCATAGCGTCATAGGTGTCGACCACAAGAATAATCCGAGAAATGAGTGGGATGGACTCGCCCAGAAGTTTATCTGGATAGCCCTCGCCGTCAACACGCTCGTGATGCCCTCGGACAGCCGGTAAAATTTGTTTAAAAAATGGATGAGCGCTCAGTGGCTTAATAATTTGTTCGCTGATAACGCTGTGACTTTTCATGATGTCAATTTCTTTAGGATCAAGTCGAGAAGGCTTTAGCAGAATATCTTTTTCAATTCCAATTTTTCCAATGTCATGAAGTAAACCTGAAAATTCGGCCACTTTTTGATCGTACTCATTCAAGCCAAGTTCTTTAGATAATTTACGACAGTATTCGCCGACGCGCAGACAATGCTGATAGGTGGTTGGTTCAACACTATTTAAAGATTGCAACAACGCTCCAACGGATTCATATGCCCAATCTGGTACATCACCCCAACTCATGCGTCCCCCTCATCCAATTAAGATCGGAATTTTCAAACCTAGACTTGAGGTTATCGAGACAAATTCTCATAATAAAACAATGAAAAAATGCGATTTCAATCCACTGACCTTCGCCCTGCTCCTTTTGACGACAACCGTTTTGAGTTCAAATGCCTGGGCCCAGAAAATCAAAGTCAAAAAAGTCAAAGGCAATGCGGCCATTATTGAAACCTCTGTTCCATTACAAGAAGGTCAAAGTTATGATCTGCAGACCAGTCCCATATCTGCAGATGTTAATTATTCAGGTGTTGGATTCAAATCTCGACAAAATTCACTGACATTGGGTCTGAATTTTTCAATGCTTCAGGGCAGCTCCGTTCAAGAAAACTATCTTGCAGCCCAAGGCCGTTATGGTTGGAACTATTCATTCTTAGAGTTTGGAATTGCGGGAGATATTGCCTACAGCGATATCGGCACAGGCGCCACAACCGATTTTAGTCTTGGTGGATACTTTGATTATAATTTGATAACGAATCGAGACTTGCGGACTCTTATCTACGGCCCTTTTGCTTTGATAACTATTGGCTCCAGACAACTTGCTGCCGGTGGAAGTACAGGACTTATGAATGTGAATGCTGGTGGGTTTGTTTCTTTTTTTATGGCACAAAGCTCAACAGCTTTACGCCTTGAGGGCTTTCTGGAGCACCGACAAATCAATGCTTCCGTTGGCCAATCGTCATTAACTGGTTTCGGCGCTCGCGGCTTGATCGTTTTTTATTTTTAAACAAGCGGCTCAGGCTAAAATTTTACTTGAGAAATATTTGAAATTCTTTGAGAGTCAAAAAATGACTTTGAGTCGGATAAAAATCCAAAACAGATTGAAGCATTTGATTGCGAGCGATTTCCATTTCTGTTGCTTCATGACTATCAAAATGATGCCCCAAAAATGAAAAATACAATGATCCTTTTGTGGTCGACACGATTCCCGCTAAATTAAATGCAGGGTTTTCAAATAAACGACCTGTTTTAATAACAACCTGATTTGCAAAATTAAACTCGGATTCGAAGGTTCCGTCTTGGTCATATCCTGGATTGTACAAGATATGTCCCACATTCAGCCCCTGCTGCTGAGCTTTGATATCGACATAATTCAAAACTTTTAACATGGCGACACAACTTCCAACATTATCACGCCGAAAACCACTAGAATAATCTGCCAATCCTGACCCCGTCAGAACTTGCAAGCTTTTTGAACTCAACTTCAATTCGGATTCCTGAAATTTTTGAAACTCTTGAACGCCACCAAGATATAAAAACAATGCATCCGAAATATAGTTATTCGAATACACATTTAAATTCTTCAAATACTTCAAAAGTGGTGCAGATATCATTGATATTTTTTGTGAATATGAGGTGAGTTCTAACGATGAGCGCTTTTTAGAAATAACCAATTCTGTTGAAAATGATGTTGGGATTTTCAAATTTTTTTGATGATCTAGACTCCACGCCATCAGTCGTTGTCGAGCCGCTTGAGTTTGCGAGGACCAATTCGCTGAGTTGAGAATCAGCATTAAATTCGCAACCGATTCATTCGTCGAAATAGGAGTTTGGTTCAGTTCAATATGAGGCTGTGAAAGAACGGATAAAAAAACTCGAGTGGTCTCATCAATCACTAAGTTTCGAATTTTTCGAACTCCCCGTTCATTCAATTGCGCCAAAAGATAAAGTATTTTCTCGATATTGAAAATAGGATCATATCCTGTACTTAAATACGCATCGATCACGCCGGGTTGTTGCGCCACAGGTTGAAAGTACAACGTGCTTTCAAATGAAAAATCAGGACCCAGTTTTTTCAAAGCCCAGGCCGTGGTGATCACTTTAGATAAAGAGGCCAAAGCATAAGTTTTCTGATCACGATATCCACTGTAGGAGTTTTTATCAGACGATAGAATTTCACAGTAACTGATGCGTTCGTCCGACTCATAAGGCAGATCTCTGGCTATTATCGCAGAGGATGATGTGTCAGGGCGCTCCGCTAACGGCGGATCCATCAGTGGCGATGATGGCCCCTGTGCCGGCGAGCATCCGGTCAATACGAAAAAAAGCAGGTTAAAAATCAGTATTATCTGAATCATGCAGACCAATTTATAAGCTCTGAAAAATAATAAACAAGAGCCAACAGATGCTATTTTTCAGAAGACCGTTTTTTAAGATCTAACGATCCGAATTCTTTGACTTTTTAGTAATTTCTACAAACAATACCCAGACTATGACACAAACACCTCCGCCCACTCCCAATTTACGCACTATTTACCAATTCAAATTGGCTCAAATAATTGATCACACCCCGCAAATTCGCGAACTCTATTGCGAGCTCATCGGTAGCCCCGCTTTTACGTTTAAAGCCGGTCAATTTGTGATGCTTCACGTTCCCGTTGAAGGTGGAAAACCCGCACTTCGTGCTTTTTCACTGGCCTCAACTGATGAAAATAAAACAGGCTTTAAATTGATTTTTAAGTTTGTTGAATCTGGAGTGGCCAGCAATTATGTTTGGAATTTAAAAGGGGATGAAATTTTACAAATGACGGGACCTTTTGGAAAAGTATTTTTTCAAGAACCGCCAACTGAACAAATTATTTTTCTGAACACAGGCAGTGGAATTTCGCAGCACTTTAGTTTTTTAGAATCTAAAATGAAGCAGTATCCAAATTTGCACTACAAACTTTTCTTTGGTGTTCGTTATGAGTCGGATATTTATTATGAAAAAGAACTCAAACGACTCCAAGCTCATTTACCCCACTTTGAGTATCATTATGTTTTGAGTCGACCAACGGAGTCTTGGACAGGAAAAAAAGGTTATGTCCAAGACTGCCTCAAAGACTTAGAGTACAAAACAACTCCAACCACTTTTTACATGTGTGGCAATGGCGCTATGATCAAAGACGTTAAAAAACAATTGCTCGAGATTGATGGCTTGGAAAAAAACCGCGTCTGGTCAGAGGCTTTCGATTGATTTCGCAGTACCGTGGATTCAGTGAATATAAAAAAGCTGTTCTGCAGCTGGTTTTAGCGGGATCTATTTGGGGTCTTTCGTTTATCTGTGTTCTGTGGGCGCTCAAAGATTTTTCAACATCAACACTGATTTTCTGGAGATTTGGATTTGCATTTATCCTCGGTGAAGCGATTCTTTTTTTATTTTATCGCAAAAGTTTTTATGATTCTATTTCCGACATGAAACTTTCATTCTGGTCAGGTATTGCCCTAGGGATGTCGTTGCTGTTGCAAACCCATGGTTTACATTACACCACGGCGACAAAATC
This sequence comes from Bdellovibrionales bacterium RIFCSPHIGHO2_01_FULL_40_29, assembly GCA_001771815.1. GTDB lineage: Bacteria > Bdellovibrionota > Bdellovibrionia > Bdellovibrionales > Bdellovibrionaceae > Pseudobdellovibrio. The sequence goes on from MEPU01000004.1 coordinate 174,012, forward strand.
CAGTTTCATCACGTCACTGTATGTGGTCCTGATCCCATTCACGAGCTATATTTTTTACAAAAAACAGATAAAAGTATCACATATCCTCTGCGGAGCTGTTGCTTTCATAGGTATGGCATTTCTTCTTAACCTGCACACGGAACAAGATTTAAATTTTAATACCGGAGACCTTCTGACTCTGGGGTGCGCCTTCACGTCGACATTTCATATTATGTTTGTTGGTTCTGTTGCCAATCGAGTTAAAAATGGTTTTCGATTTAATACCTATCAAACATTTTGGGCCTTTTTATTTACACTTCCATTTTTAACCTATGAAATGACAACGCAAAATATCCGCCTATGGCCTGAGACAGTGCATTTATCATCTATTCTCAGTGTTTTATTTTTAGCAATCTTTGTCACCTTGGTGGCCTTTTCTCTGCAAGTTGTTGCTCAGAAAAAACTAACCAATACAACCGCCAGCCTGCTGTGCTTGTTGGAGGCTCCATTTGCATTTATGTTTGCTTTTTTAATTTTAGGTGAAAAACTAGTCGGATATCAAATTGTAGGTATCATTATGATTTTAGGAAGCTCGTGTCTTTCGGTTTTCATAGATAGACCCCAAGATCGAAGCCCCTAAAATAGCGGCTCCTGTTAACGCTGTTATCCACTCTGGAAAATGAAAGAAATGATCCAGCAACATAAATAGGGCTAATGCGGCCAAAGCATAGAAGGCTCCATGCTCTAAAAATTGATACTGTTCTAATTTTTCATTATCCACTAAATATAATGTTAATCCTCGCACAAAAAAAGCACCCACGCCTAAACCAATCATAATTTCATACAGTTGTTTTGTTACAGCAAAAGCGCCAACAACTCCGTCAAAACTGAACGAGGCATCCAGCACTTCCAAATAAAGAAAAAGGCCAAAACCTGAACTCATCCATTTTATATTTTTCATGCGATCATCCCCAAGCAACTCGCTCAGACCATGAACCACCAAATAGGTGACGACTCCATACAGTGACGACGTGATAAATGTTGATTGCACTGACGTTTCCATAAAATTGTAGATAAAAAGAATAATCATAAGAGCAACCATAATTTCAGAACTCTTCACCGTTGCAAACTTAACAAAAGGACGTTCAATAATTGCAAACCAGTGCATGTCTTTCTCAGCATTCAAGAAAAAATGCAAGGCCACCATCAACAAGAACGCTCCACCGTAACTGCTGACTGCCAAATGGGCGTCGATCATCATCGCCGCATAGTCATCAGGTCGCTGAAGCGCCATACTAACCGAATCCATTAAACTTATTCCTCCGGCAATTGAGACAATGACAACCGGAAACAAGAAACGCATACCAAAAACGGCGATCAACATTCCCCATAATAGAAATCGCTTCTTCCAAACATCATCCATTTTTTTAATAACCGTTGCATTGACAACAGCATTATCAAAAGACAATGAAATCTCGAGCACACAAAGAAGAGCCACTGTGAACAATGATTTAAAAAGCAAACTCAAACTTGGAGCCTGCATCCACGATAGAAGTCCAGCCAGTGCAAGACCTAAGACAAGAGAAAGAAGAGGAAATTTTATATAACGAAACATAGTCACTCATATTCCGGTATTTTTTTCTTTTTTCAATCAAAATGTATCAAGTCTATCTAACTCCTCGTCGATATCAGTTAAGACTGACGAAATGTCGATCAATGCAACGGAGGCCCCATGAGTAAAGCGAATCCCAGAATCTCAATCCATCTGACATTAGCAGTCATTTCCATTATTGCTTTATCTGCTTGCAGTCGGACTCAATTTCGAAGCGTTGCTCAAGAAGCCGATAAAACTTTCGTTGCCGAACCTCCTATCGAGATTCCAATCGAAGAACCCGCTCCTCCGGCAGAACCTCCACCACCTATCGTGATTCCCCCAGTTGAGCCTCCTCCCGCAGAACCCCCTCCTGTTGTGATTCCACCACCGCCTGTCGAGCCACCCCCGGTAGAACCGCCGCCTCCAGTTGTGATCCCTCAACCTGTTCAAAAAAATGGAGCGTGCTTGCCTAATTCGTCAACTCAACTACTAACATGTATGAATTGCATCGTTCCGATGAATCCCCCGGCACCTCCCCAGTTTTCTGAAAAAGGACAGGCCTTTATTGATATCATGACAATTGGTTGTTCGGTTCCAAATAAAAGCGCACCTAAAGGCTACACTCCTCCAACTCGCGCGGAGTTGATCGACCGTCTGAACCGACTTTCACCAAACTTGTATCCAGATACGAGCATGTCCTCTGGGCAAAAAAATATTGTGGCGGGATTGCGAACTGATTCCAAGTGGCAACAAAAAATATTTGGTGGTCTTTATTATCAACCACCCTATTCTGATTATTTAGAAACCTATTTTGGTGTCTCAACAAGTGAAGCTGTTCAGAGCTTATGCTACAGTGATTCTGGTTACACACCTACAAGCGCTTTACCATTGATGTCAAAAGAGTACTTGGATTGCACTTACGAGTCTTCCTCATGTCGCGAAAAACCCGAGTACATCAAAGCCAATCGCTATCGCGATCAACTCAACCAGGCTATGAAAGAATCTGTTCGCAATCCCTACGTGGCTCCACCTCCAACGCCCTCTAAAAATTGCAAATGGGAAAGCTTTGAAGGTGATTTTGATTTAGGCGGAGAAGCTGTGCTTGCGCGATGGCTTGTAAGCCATTTTAAAGTTGGAATTGAAATTGGAACCCTGGGTGGAAAGTGTGAAATGATCACAGCTATGCCAACTGGAGCCAATCAACTTCGAGGTGAAGTTAAAATGGCTGGATATATTTGTAAATAATTTTATCTCTTGAGTAGAGACTGCAAAAACTTTGCGGTCTCGCTGCGTTTTGATTTTGCAACAAATTCCGGTGTTCCTTCAGAAACAATTTCTCCACCATAGATACCACCATCCGGCCCGATATCAATAATATGATCACATGTTTTGACCACTTCCAAATTATGTTCAATGACTAAAACAGTATTTCCCTGATCAGTTAACTCGTGCAGCAGTTCAACAAGTTTTCGAACATCATCGAAATGAAGTCCTGTCGTGGGTTCATCCAGAATATACATGGTTTTGCCCGTTCCTCTCCGAGACAGCTCTTTTGATAATTTAACTCGCTGAGCTTCACCACCCGACAAGGTTGTTGAAGACTGCCCCAGGGTCATGTAATCCAAGCCCACTTTATTTAAGGTTTCTAATTTTTTATAAATCTGAGAGTGATTTTTAAAAAAATCACAGGCCTCTTCGATATTCATATCCAAAACATCTGCAATGCTTTTTTCTTTGTACTTGATCGCCAATGTTTCGCGATTGTACCGACGCCCACCACAAGTATCACATGTCACAAATACATCTGACAAAAAATGCATTTCCATGCGAATTTGACCATGACCTAAACAGGTTTCACAACGTCCACCTTTGACGTTAAAACTGAACCGTCCTGGTTCAAAACCCCTCAGTTTCGAATCTGGTAATGATGAATACAAATCTCGAATCAGTGGCAACAATCCCACATACGTCGCTGGTGTCGACCGCGGTGTTCGACCAATAGGTCTTTGACTGATATCAATCACCTTATCAATAAATTCCATGCCTTCAATTTTTTTATAAGGTGCCGGTTGTCCATGAGAACCATAAAACTCTTGAGCTAAAATTTTATACAACGTATCGATCACCAGAGTGCTCTTACCGCTCCCAGAAACTCCTGTGATAGCCGTCAATGTTCCCAGCGGAATACTTAAAGTGACATCACGAAGATTGTTGCCTGTGGCACCCGTCAATTTTAAAATTTTCCCATTTCCCAATCGACGCTTCTGAGGCAATGGAATCTTTTTTCTACCTGATAAGTACTGACCCGTAATAGAATTTGGATTTTTCGCCAATTCGTCAGCCGTACCAGAAGCCATCAGTTCCCCACCCAATTTTCCTGCGCGCGGTCCAAGATCCACAACGAAATCAGCATAACGAATCGTGTCTTCATCATGCTCTACGAGAATAATTGTATTACCCCGGTCTTTAAGTTCTCCAATAATTTCCAACAACCGGTGATGATCCCGAGGGTGCAAACCAATACTTGGCTCATCCATAACATAGGTGCATCCAATCAAAGCTGAGCCCACCTGTGTGGCCAATCGAATCCGCTGAGCCTCTCCACCCGAAAGTGTCCTGGCCTGCCTGGAAAGGGACAAATACGAAGTCCCAACACGCTTCAAAAACTCAACCCGCAATAAAATTTGCTTCATGATTTTGTCCGCGACGAGCTTTTGCTTATCTGTCCACCGTGCCCGAGGAAGCCATTCTGAAAGTTCCAACAGTGACATGTCGGAAAGCTGCGCAATGTTTTTATCATTGATCTTGATACTCAGTGACTCCTGACGAAGACGAGCCCCTTTGCAATCGGGACACGAACTCAAAACAATTTCTTCGGATTCTTCGTCGTCACTATCTTCTTTTACTTTTTGCCCTTTGTAGGAGTACTTTACTTTTTCCAGTTTTTTTCCACCGCTATCTGAGTCGGCATACTGCTCTTCTTCAATCAGATCTAAGGTACCTAAACCTTTACACGTTTCACACGCCCCGCGGGGATTATTAAAACTAAAAAGCCGCGGCTCTAAATCTGGAAAACTAAATCCACATTTTGCACATGTTGAGTGAAGTGAATAACTGATTCGCTCGCCATTCATCATCTCAATAATCACCCGTCCTGCAGCTAAACTGAGGGCGGTATTGATACTTTCACTGAGGCGGTGCTTGATGGTGTCTTTTAAAATCAACTGGTCGACCACCAAATCAATATCGTGAGTTTTTGTTTTAGCCAAACGTGTAGCCTTTTCTAATTCAATAAACTGACCATCAATTTTTGCTTTGATAAATCCTTTTTTTGCCCAGCGCTGAAACTCGGCCAAGAACTCACCTTTTTTTGCAAGTGCCATAGGGGCCAAAACATAAAACTTTGTGCCCGAAGATTTTTTAAAAACCTCATCTACAATTTGCTGAGGAGTTTGTGATGATACTGGAATATGATGCACGGGGCATTCCGGCGTTCCCACTTTGGCAAAAAGAAGACGTAAGTAATCATAAACTTCGGTTATTGTTCCCACCGTGGAGCGCGGATTCAGACCCACAGATTTTTGATCAATCGCAATCGCAGGACTAAGACCTGTGACAGAATCAACGTCAGGTTTTTTAAGTTGTTCTAAAAAATTTCGAGCATAGGCTGATAAACTTTCAACATAACGACGCTGGCCCTCAGCATAAACTGTATCAAATGCTAACGAAGACTTTCCAGAACCACTTAAACCTGTAAAAACAGTTATTTTATTTCTAGGAATGGTGATGGAAACATTTTTTAAATTATGCTCACGAGCTCTCTTCACCACGATTCCATCCGGAGATGTTTCCATATCAAAAGACGGGGCAACTACAGATGAGGTTTTTTTAGAAGCTTTGGCCATCTTTTTATTATTTCACTGGGGGCTTCGCCTGACAAGAAGGACATAGGCCATAAAGCTCGAGTATGTGGGATGTCAAAATGAAGCCAAAATGATCAGCGACCTGAGACTGTAGTTTTTCAATTTTAGGATTCTCAAATTCACAAATTTTACCACATGACGTGCACGTCAAGTGATCATGATGGTGCTGCGTGGTCAGCTCGTAGCGTGAGGACTGCCCTCCCATTCGAACTTCTGTCACAAACTTTTTTTCGGCCAGATTGCGTAAAAACCGATAGACTGTTGCAAATCCAACGCTGCTATCAACGGCAGCAACTTTTTCAAATAATTCTTGAGCCGTCACATGGCGCTCTCCAGATTGAACTTCGGCATCATGCAAACACCTCAAAATAAGCATCCTTTGTTCGGTGATTTTTAGACCCATTGCTCGAATTATCTTTTTAAAATCATCAGTTTGATTGCGTTCATCAAACTTAATAATTTCGCTTTCATTTTGTCGGGGAAGCAGATGAGAAAATGGGGGTATTGTCTTGGACATGCAAAATCTCCTCTTTAACTTGAATAAAAAAGGAAATACTAGCTGATTTGGTATTGAAAATCATTCTCAATCTCAGGAAAAATGGAGAAATTCCGGCCCAGTCCAGTGATGTTTTTTTAAGCAAGATGCGTTATGAGAATGCAAACTCTCGAAATGTTCACAAAATACTGAGAAACCAAGAACCCCAGAGTTTTTTTGCAAAAAATCAGAAATAGATCGAACGGCATCTTCACAGAACATGAGGTTCTGCGCATTCAGACGAGCAAATTCCATTTCATCCGCTCGCTTCACGCTGGTTTGCACCGGAGTTCCCAATTGATTTTCGACACCCGCAATCAATTGTCGAATCAAGCCAATGCTGAATTCTTTTAATTGAAGTTTTATTCTGGCTCGACTGCGTTGAGCATGTGGCGTTGCGGGTAATCGATCCACAGTCAAACCAACATCTCGCAGAGCCTCGACGGAAAGACCAGCCGACTGAGGACATGTGCTCGAGTACAGGATTTCGAAACTAATCCAACGATTCATTTGAGGGGTTCTTTCGAAAATAATCTGAACCGGATAATTACGATATCCCGCTAATTCTGATTTCAAAGACACTGTTTTTGTTGGCAGCTGAAACTCAATCTTTACTGAAACTTCTGAACTGGTTTGTTCTTGAGACTTAAGACTTTCAGATAAAAAAAGTTCCACTTGTTTTTCATCCAAGTTTTTTCGCAAAAAGTATTCAAGATGAAGCTGGTAAAGGCGTGACATGTGGATGCCACGAAATCCTGGACGCAAATTAACACCAATATCCAATTGGCATGGAATCATCAAATCATCAACCAGCATGGATGACTCGATCTGGCTCATCCCAACCCAATTCAGGGCAGGCAAAGACGGATTTGTTTCAGATTGAATATCGGACGTCAATGGATTGTGAATTTTCATCGGGCTAGAGATAGCAAAAAAACAGTAAAAATGTAAGGACTAATGTCGTGCCTATCTGCATGATTTTGTCCTCGTTCTGAGGATAAACAGCTACAATCTTAAGAGATGAGCGAGAGCGAAACCCCTAAAACCCGGCTGTTTTTTTTCAAAGCGAATGCTTTTGATTTAAAGGCTGTTGAAACATACTTAACAAAACGAGATTACGATGTTCAATCGGAATCCGACCTCAAACAGGCATTGATAAAAATACTGGAATTTGAACCGGCTTTTGTTTTCATTGCATGGGATCACCCCCACGAGCGCATCCGCTCCGTTCCTAAATTTATCAATCAATCTTTAATGACAACAATTGTTCCCTATATTCAATCTTCGTCGAGAGAGCAGCTGCGACACCTGGAAAACTCAGGTTTTTCATGCAAACTCTTTCCACCTGTATCTGGACCGGCTGTTATTCGAACGATTCTAAAAATAGAAAAAGAACAAAAACAAGTTTCACCTGAAATACAAAAAAGCGCTGCGACCTCGGATCAAGAATCACAAGTAACAATGGTCTCGGGAACTATCAGCAAAAAATCTGAAAACTTACAAAGCTTTCTAGATGATGTGGACAAACACGCAGTACAGCTTTCTGCGTTGCCCACAGCTTCTACTGAAGATAAAAAATCTCAGATTCATATACAAAAAGGGACTCGCGGAGATCTCATAAAGTATAATAAAACCAAGTTAACCTCACTTCACACAACTTTGACCTCTGAGGGATTAAAATCCGAATTAAAAACAGCTCTCCAGCAAGAATTTGAGAATAACGTCAAAAATCAAATTGTTGATTTAACTCAAACTCATTTAGAAACTGAAACTGAAATTATTAGTCTGAACAATGCCGGCACACCCTTTTACAAAAAACTTCTTTGCCTTGTTGTACAAAGTGACAACTGGTGTGGTTATCTGCTGCTGGCCAGTCAACTTCGAATCAACAATAGCGACTATCAATCCATTCTGCAAAGCTGGCTACAAAATCAGTTTATCAATATGCCTGAAATTAGCGAAAGTGATTGCTTTGAAGTTCACTTGGATTATCGCGAAGTGAATCTTAAAGATTTTGCGAAAGCGAATGCTGATTATCTCGAAATCATCAATGTTGAAAAAAATGAAATCCTGATTAGTTTTTTCTCTATCGATCCGAAGTATCTTATTTTAGAACTCAGCGAGACTTATGAAATGCTCGAAGTCCCTTTGGATATTATTGAAACGGAAAAGAAAATTCCCATGAGTCTTTTTTTACATTTGCCCGATAATAAAAAGTACATCCTCTACACGCCCTCACACCAAATGCTTTCCACTCAACAAAAAGTAAAACTCGCAGAAAAAAGCATCACTAAACTTTACACCCCTATCGATTTTGAAAATGAATTGCAAAAATACAAAGCCGAATCTTATCTTAATGAATCCATTCGAAAACTAAAGAAAGTCTCATTATAATGCTACCCACTCTGATCCTGGCCAGCACTTCCAAGTATCGCGCTGAACTCATTCAAAAACTGGGAATTCCTTTTTTAACAAAAAAGCCAAATTATGATGAGGACACCGCAAAATCGGAAGGCCTGTTAAAAGGCTTTACCCCAGAACGCTTAGCTGAAGAGCTCTCGCGCGGAAAAGCGCGATCACTTGAAGGACCTAATCAAACGGTTATCGCTGGTGACCAATTGGTTCACTTGAGTGGAAAAATACTTGGCAAATCCGAACGTTTCGACCTGGCATTAGAGCAATTATCCGCACTCCGTGGCCAGTGGCATCAGCTCATCACAGCTGTTACAATCAAAACGGCACAAAATGAATTTCACATCAATCATGTGACTCATTTGCATATGAGACAATTGACCGACCAAGAAATTGAAAATTACCTCAGAAGCGATGCTCCGTATGATTGCGCCGGCAGCTATAAAATTGAAAAATCGGGATTAATTCTGTTTGATGAAATAAAAACAGATGATTTTTCGGCTATACAAGGGATACCCTTAATCTGGGTTGCATCCCGCCTCAAGGAGCTTGGTTATGAGTACTTCCAAAAATAATTTGAATCAAATGGCTTTGGCCAATATGGCTTTTTCTCATTCACCCTATTCGAACAAAAAAATCGGGGCCAGCGTGCTTCTTTCGAATGGAAAATCTTATAGTGGTTGCAACATTGAAAATGCTTCTTATGGCGGAACTGTTTGCGCAGAACGCGTGGCTATCTGGAAAGCCTATAGTGAAAATTTATCAGAAGTTAAGATTCAGGAAGTCGTTGTTGCAAGCAATGAAGCCTCTCCATGGCCACCCTGCGGCTTCTGTCGTCAAGTTATGGCCGAGTTCTGCACACCCGAAACAACGGTTCGCCTAATAAATCCTGCGGGATTGGAAATTGTGTTTATCTTTAAAAACTTATTTCCCGAAGCATTTAAACCCGAACATCTTAATAAATAATTTCTTCAGTTATTTTTGTTTTGAAATGATGAGTTGTTAATCGAGTGAGCTGGTTGTCGCCATCAAATACTGATGTCACCTGAAAAAGATCTCCTTTAGGACTTGTTGCGAAATCCTTTCGGATAAAAAAGACTCCGCCTGCTTCAAACAATACGCCCCAATCACGACACTCTGCAAAGTCTACTGAGACACACTCAATAGACTTTGCCTTTAATCCCACATGCAGCTGCTTGGCTTTCTTTTGTAGGAGCACCAAAATATGGGCTGCAGACAACTTTGTTGACTGCAAAACTCTATCGCAAACTGAATTCATTTGTCCCAAGTGGACCGACATTCCTGTCTTTGAATTCAGTTCCGCATGCGCCTTCACCGTGACTTGAAAATGCCAACTTCCTCTGGAATGACCCACATAAAATGGAAAAACACGCACAAAGTTCAAATTATTGCCGGCTATCCTGAATCAGTGCGGTATTCATTTCTATTGAAGATGTTTTGCGATGGCTTTCAACCCATTGACGATACACCTCTGAGCTCTTCTGACGACTTAACATATCCATTTGTGAATTCACAACGGCTGGCGTCTTTGTGATGTCCTTGAACTTCAGTAAATACTGAGTGTCCCCTTCACGTACTAATTTTTTTGCAACTGGATTCGCCTTATTCAACTCCAGTGCTACTTTTAAACCTTGCGATGAGTTAATCACTGGCAATGCATCCTGCGAAAGATCAAAAAATCCAGTTTCCTTGAAAGACAATTTATTCTGAGAAACTAAAGAAAGTGCCTCATCCGTTTTACCCGCAGCAAGAGCTGTTTCGATTGACTTGACGACATCACTAAACTGTTCATTCTGAAGTATCTTACGAGCAATCTCAGTTTTTACATTCTCGAGAACCGCTGATGTTGCAGGCTTCTTGTCTGTGACTTTTATGATATGAAAACCATACGATGTCTTGATTAAATCGGAAACTTTACCAACAGGTAATGTGAATGCAGCGGTTTCAAATTCTTTGACCATACGTCCTTTAGAAAAATAACCCAATTCACCATTTTTTGCCTTTGATCCTGGATCCTCACTGACTTGTGAAGCCACTTTTGCAAAGTCCTCTTTTTGTAACCGTTTTAAGATGGCTTCGGCTTTTTCTTGAGCTTTTTTAACTGATCCTTCGTCTGAACCCGAACGAATTAAAATATGAGAGGCTTGAACTTGCTCCTCTTTTTCAAACTCGGCCTTATGAGTTGCAAAATAGTCGTTCACTTTTTGATTAAAACCAGAATCGGTAAGCGCCTTCGCAATCGCCTCTGCTGACACCATATGATTTTTTGCAAACTCAGCAGAATTCAAGGCAACATACTCAATATTGAATCGAGTGGCTTTCAAATCACTTTCGGCAATTTTTTGCAAATCTGTGACTCCTACAGAAACCTCAAAAAGCTGACGTGAACGTTGACTGACAATATCTTGGCGAAGCTTTTTTTCAAATTCTCCGGGCGTTAATCGGTTCGCATTCAAAACAGCTTTGTAGGCATCGGACTGAAAAACACCCTCTTTTTTAAAATAAGGCAATTCCTCCATGATTGTATGACGGACTTCAGCATCAGTAGCAAAAATGCCCTCCTTTTCGGCAGCCTGCCATGTCACAGCTTTTGTTACTAAGCTGTTCATCACTTCACCACGAAGCATATTTCTTTGGGTATCCATGTCAAACTGACCACCAAACAACTGAGAATAATACTGACTCAGTCTTGTTTCTTCATCTTGAAAATCTTTGATTGAAATCAACTGACCATTAACCTCAGCCGCCGCCCCCATCGAGCTGCCACCACTTTTTCGACCAGAAATATCTGAAAGCACGAAAACCAGGATGATCATTCCAAAAACAACGAAAGCCACGATACTTCGAGTGGAAATACCCCGTTCCGACAATCCTTTGCGAAACTTGCTGGTCAGAGAGTTTTGGTGAGATGATTTCATGTGTGACGACTCCTTATAAAATTGTTCTTTTACAGACTTGATATGACCTCACAAATCAAATTGTTTTTCAAGGAATACTTTACCTCATAGATCTGCAATCGGATCAATTCTTAGGCTTGAATTCTGTTCTTATTTTGCTATCGTCAGTATCAGGAGATCCACACTTTGAATTTTCTCAATTTTAATTTCAAAAAAGCATTTATCCTGCTTTTGATTATTTCCCTTCCTCTTATCTCGATTAACATGGAGCAAAAGAAGGTTCAAAATTCATGGTTTACTCAACCATTTAGCTTCATGGCGCAGACAGTTCAAAACGGGTTCTCAAGCCTGAGCCGCGGCGTTCGCTCGACAACAGCGCAGTATCTTAACCTGATCAATATCAAATCTGAAAATGCTCATCTTCACAAAGAAAATAGTGAATTGAAAACACGTTTAAATCAATTCAGCGAAAACCAAAATGAACTTGAACGTTTGCGAACTCTGCTTGATTTTCAGAACAATACAAAAATGGAGCTGATTCCCGGTCAAGTGATTGGTCGCGATCTTGTTGCCGACCACAACACCATCACAATTAATAAAGGTACAAAACACGGGTTGCGGGCTGGTCAGGCTGTTTTGACTGTTTCTGGCGCTGTGGGTTATATCTTCAAACCACAATATTTCACGTCACATGTTATGCTTATTACGGATCGCTACTCCGTTGTTGATGCTTTGATTCAAAAAACCAGATCCCACGGCATTGTCGAAGGTAAAAATAGTGAAACCTGCGTTCTTCAGTATGTTGAACGCACCGAAGATGTTAAAATTGGAGATCTTATTGTTACAGGCGGACTTGATAATATTTTCCCCAAAGGTTTTCCACTTGGCGTCGTCACTAATATCGAAAGAAAAACAAAAAGCGCTTCTTTAATTATCGATATCAAACCTGTTGTCGATTCTAATAAAGTCGAAGAAGTCTTTATCGTTAAACATGCGGCTCTCGAAAACTTTTTAGAAAAAACTGTTGACCCACAAACGACTTCGCAAACTGGACAGCAATGAGTTCTTTACGCGCTCGCTTTTACCTAAAAATCTTTTTTTTCACGGCGCTTTTTTTCGCGTTGTGTGGATTTCAAACCAGTTTCTGGCCCAATTTAATTACTCTGCTCCCATCGCCTCAGTTTTGGTTGATGATGATTTTTTTTATTTCTTTACGCTGGACTCCTCTCTTTTCCGTTTTTTATATTTATTTTTTGGGATTTTGTTTAACTCGATTCTCGCAGATTCCTCTAAAAATGGCGTGGACAACTTTGCTGACAACATTTTGTCTTCTGTCATTATTTAAAGATCGAGTTCGCCTGAGCGGAGCCCTTTCTTTTTCTTTTTTTACTTTACTAGGCAGTATTATTTTTGAAGTGAGCTATGTCATCTTGTCTCATTCGATTGAAGTCAATCCAACATCATTTCAGTTTTTTGATCGTCTGATTCAAATCATTATGAATTTTATATTTAGCTATCCAGCCTATCGTGTGTTTGAATGGCTCGACCACGTTTTTTACGATCGACAGATTTGGTCAGCAACACCAGAACAGAATGAAGACTTATGAGCGAGTATATTAGTAATCCAGATGAGGCACGCGAGTTTCAAGGGCGCTACCGTACGCTCTATATCTTTATCATTACAATCATCAGTATTTTTTTCATGCGCCTGATTTGGCTTCAAGTCATTCAGGGAAATGAACTGCGCCACTATTCCGAAAAAAATAGAATCAAGCAAAATAAAATACTAGCACCTCGAGGTTTAATTTTAGATCGCGAAGGAAAAGCACTGATCGAAAATCTTCCGGGATTTGAGGTGATTGTTTCGCCACAGTATCTTGAAAGTATTAAAGATCTAGCAAACACCGTTGGGCCTATTTTAGGAATGGAGCCTCCTAAAGTTATTGAAAAAATTCAACGCAGTAAAAGATTAAATGGCCCCTTTGCGACGGTTCGCCTTAAAGACAATCTTTCCCGAGAAGAAGTTTTTCGTTTAAAACGAATTCGACTTGATACTCCGGGGCTAGAGATCCGCGAATCTATTCTCAGACATTATCCATTGAAAGAAAATGGCTCTCAGTTGTTTGGCTATGTCGGCGAAATTTCAAAAACAGAAATTCCAAAGTTAAATGCTAAATATAAAAACGAACTGATCTTTGCTCAAAGCGATATCATTGGAAAAAGCGGACTTGAAGAACACCTCGAAAGAGACATTCGCGGCACCGATGGTGTGAGCTTCATTCAAGTGGATGCCCATGGTCGCGAAACGATCACAGAAATACCCAATATTTACGGCGAACAAATCAAAGACCAAGAACCGACACATGGAAATAGTGCCTACTTAACCCTGGATCGAGAAATTCAAGAAGCCGCCTATAAAGCCATGTCCAGTCGGGGGCGTATCGGTGGAGTTATTGCTATGAAAAGTAATGGCGAAGTTCTAGCTTGGCTGAATACTCCCGCTTTTAATCCCAACGATTTTGCTACAGAAACTCCAACTAAAGTTTGGAATAAACTGACCAGTGATCCTTTTAAGCCTTTTCGAAATAAGGTTATTCAGGATCATTTTTCGCCCGGATCCACATTTAAACCCTTTGTTGCGTTAGCGGCTCTGCAAGACAATGTGATCACAGACAAGACAACTATGTTTGCACCGGGACGATTTTACTTTGGTGGCCGCTGGTACCACAATCATAATAAAAATGGCGAGGGTTATGTCACTGTTTATGATGCCATTGAACGTAGTAGCAACGTCTTTTTTTACCACATGGGAATTAAGCTTGGCGTTGATAAGATGTACAACTATATCAGTCTGCTGGGTATTGGCCAGCGGACAAAAATAGAGATGGCACGAGAAGCTGCTGGACGATTGCCAAATTCAGAGTGGAAAAAAGCCACTCGCGGTGAAGAGTGGCAACCTGGAGAAAACCTTAGCACCGCTATTGGACAAGGTTACGTGACAGTGACCCCACTTCAAATGGCTATCGCCTACAATACGATCGCGACTGAAGGCAAAGTTGTAAAACCTTTTATTGTTAAAAAAGTTGTCGATCACGAAGGAAAAGTTTTATTGGAGCGCTTCCCTGAGATTGTTCGCGATATCACCCTACCACAGCCCAATGGCTACAAAATCGATCCTCAAAACTTTAAAATCGTAAAAGAAGCCATGCGCCGAGTGGCAAACGGTCCTGCGGGCACAGCCCGAGCCTTAAAAATTCCAGGAGTCCAGATCGCTGGAAAAACCGGAACGGCCCAGGTGATGAGCTTTTCGGCCGATCAAATTTATTCGCTCTGTGAAAATCGCCCTATTCAAAGCCGCCATCACGGCTGGTTTATTGGGTGGGCTCCGTGGGATAAACCCGAAATCACCGTTGCTGTCCTTGCACAGCACAGTTGTCACGGAAGCTCCGGAGCAGGCGTTGTTGTTCGTGATATCATGGAAACCTATTTTAAGAAGTACCATCCTGAACTGATTGCTGAGGGATTGAAGAAAAAGGACCCACGCGCAAAAAAAGCAGCTGCCGCCGCGGCCCCTGCGGATGAGGAATAAAATGGCTTTTAGATCCGTTAATATTTCTGAAAGAAATTTCTTAAACCGTCTGGATATCAGACTTATTTTGTTGATATTTTGTTTAAATGTAATTGGTCTTTTTAATCTTTACAGTGCGACCCATGGCCCTCACTCGAATGATGTTGAACCTTTATTTGTTCAACAAATTGTGTGGCTCTTGGGAGGATGGACCATTTTTTTCATTCTCACTTTTTTGGATTACCTTTGGGTAAATAAAATTGTTTGGTTGATTTATATTCTCAATGTAGGTGCGCTTATTTATACGGACTTGATGGGTAAGGTTGTCCTGGGCGGTCAACGCTGGATCGATCTGCATTTCTTTCGGTATCAACCTTCGGAAACCATGAAATTGTGTATTATCCTTTTACTGTCACGCATTCTTGTTAATCGTAATCCGATGGGTTACGGAATGGGTTTACGAGAATTGCTTCTGCCTGCAGTCTTGATTTTTATTCCCTTTGCGCTCACAGTAAAACAACCCGATTTAGGAACTGCAATGATGCTGATGTTTATTGGCGGAACAATGTTGTTCTTTGTTAAAATTCGAAAGTCGATCATTATATTTATTGCGACACTGGCTTTAATTGCCATCCCCTTAGCTTGGAAGTATGGCCTCAAAGAGTATCAACGAAATCGTATCTTTACATTTCTATCACCTGACCAAGATCCCCACGGCACAGGATACAATTCAATCCAATCCAAAATAGCTGTAGGTTCTGGAAAATTTTTTGGTAAAGGTTTCCGAATGGGAACTCAATCCCAACTGGAGTTTCTACCTGAGCGCCATACCGATTTTATTTTTTCAGTCCTTTCCGAAGAATGGGGGTTTGTTGGAAGCATTATTGTCCTACTGACATTCGCCTTTCTTTTTAAGGTCTGCTTTGAAATTTCACTGCAGGCTCGTGATAAATATGGGGCCCTTATTGTTATAGGCGTCACAGCCTATATTTTTTGGCATATGTTTGTGAATATTGGCATGGTCATCGGTCTTTTACCTATTGTGGGTGTTCCATTACCATTATTGAGTTATGGCGGATCCGGCATGTTAACGACCATGGTTGGATTGGGTTTAGTTTCTAGTATCGCTTATCGCAGATATTTGTTCTAATAGACCTATAGGAGTTTATATGTACCAATCTAAAATTCTTTTAATTTCACTCTTTGCAATTTTGTCTCTGGCATCAACGACTCAAGCTCAAGATGTGGGTGTCAAAGTAAACGGTATTTCCACCGAAGAGGACACGACGATCTCTATTAAGAAAGGAGCAGGAACTGCCAATAAGAAGAAATACATTATTTCTGAAGGCGGCGAAGACGTTGTCGGCGACAAAGATGTTTTGAAAAAAAATGCTGAGAAAAATTGGAAACAGGCCTGTGATGACTGGAAAAAAGAAGTCAAAGAAATGAATAAAGATAATAAAGTCATTGCTCTGAGCTGTGGGTCAATGTCCTGCAGCAAAGAAGGCGTTGAGTCGACATGCAAATCGAATGGAACTTATAAAATCCGCATCCTTGAAGAGGAGTAGCGCCATCTTTTTTTAACGGCGGCCTGCACGGCCGCACGAAAAAAATAATAATTAACTAAATATGACTTTTTAAAAATTGAGTGATGCTTTCTTTGGGCTGATTCCCAACCAATTCACCGACTTGTTTGCCATTTTTAAATAACAACATCGCCGGAATTCCACGAATACCAAATTGCCCTGGAGTTTGCGGATTCTCATCAACATTCATTTTCAAAACTTTAACCTGTGAACCCATCTCAGATGCAATCTCTTCTAACTTTGGAGCTAGAGCACGACAAGGACCACACCATTCAGCCCAAAAATCCACAAGAACTAAATCTGAAGATTTAACGACGTCTTGATCGAATGAAGTGTCGGTTACTGCTTTTGTAAATTGTCCCATAATGATCTCCTTATTTCTTTTTCCAAAGAGCTGAAGCAAACTCTTGCCGCTCACCATCCCGAGATGCTTTTTCTTCGGGAGTCGTCACGTTATCGTTCTCTTTAGCCTTCAAACGAGTATACCGCTTTGTCAGACCTTTTTTCAAATCCTGATCGACGCTCTTTATTGCGTTATTATATGTAGCAATCCGTAGCGGCAATTCAGTATCTATACTCTCGAGCTCAGCTTTTAAGCTGTCAGTATACTTTGGATCCACTTGATACTCAGATTCTTTTTCAGTGGGTGCATCCACTGAATGGGGTTCATTCTGAGCGATTTCAGGTTCTTTAAAATTAGGATCTACAAATGTCTTAATCAACTTTTCATCAAGCTCGATAGGCTTGTCTTTACCAGCCTTTAATGTTCCTGAAATCATTTGAATTTCAGCATCTATTGAAGCTCCTGATGTTTTTAAGATTTGCTGTTCATATTGACGAAATTGAGAGTCTGTATGAGCAATTCGCAAAAGCTTATCCATAATGGCATCATGATCTACGGTTGTTAGCGTCAATAAGTGAGCAACCAACCGCAATGCACTGATGGGCTCAAACAACAGCAAATCCATACGAAGCTTGATAAGCTCTTCAGGTTTGGCTTTCAAATCCTGAGGAAAAATTAATATAACGCGTCCTTGATAACGCACAGTCTCTTTTAATTTTTTACCAATCTGCAGACAAGAGACCCTGGGGCTATTACCCTTGACGATGATATAGTCAGGATTAAACGTCAGCAGCTTCTCGCTGAGATTGTATTCATTTGTGATGGTTTCCGTGTCAAATCCAACTTTCCGCAAAGTCATCTCAAGATGCCCTGAATACTGAAGATCATCGAAAACCAATAAAACTCTATCCATTCGTCTATTCTAGATTCTGTGACATGACCTGGGCAAAGAAATTGTTTACTCTAAAGAAGAATGCTGCGCCATAAACGTGTTTACAGTTATTTTATACTTGAGATTCTACCTACATTCATGTTGGGACTGCTGGTATTTATATCAATTTTGTTGATGTTCCAAGCCCTTCGTCTGACTGAGTTTCTGCTTGTTCATGGGATTCGCTGGACGACCATGGCTACAATCATGGGATACATGAGCATTTCGTTCTTACCTATGCTTTTTCCTATGAGTTTGATTTTTGCCATTCTAATGACCTACAACAGACTGTCTCAAGATTCTGAAATCATAGCCTTTAAATCCACAGGTGTAGACAACGTCACACTGCTGATGCCCGCATTTCTGTTTGCGATTGTTGTGACAATACTCTCGGCGCAAACATCCTTTTACTTAGCTCCCTGGGGAAATCGCCAATTTGAAATCTTAATCACTCAGCTCGGAAACACCAAGGCCGCAGCATCTATCAAGGAAGGTACATTTTCAGAAAGCTTTTTTGATTTGGTCGTCTATGCCAACAAAGTGGATTCAAAAAGTGGCCTACTCAATGATCTTTTTATTTATGACGAAAAACAGATTGATGCCCCATTAACAATTATCGCACCCGAGGGACAAATTATTCCTGACGAAACCAATCCAGGACACTCCGTCCTGTTAAGATTATTCAACGGTCAAATTCATCGTAAGTCAGACTCTCATACGATCATCAATTTTGACTCGTATGATATTTTATTAAATGATCCGATCAAACTAGAGGAACGCAAAAAATCAGCGTCTTCATTAAGTATTCAAGAACTCAAAGAGTCACAGATGAATCCTGAAATTGAGGCCGAGCTTAAAAAAGATTATCAAATCGAGTATCATAAACGCTCTGCTCTGGCTGCTGCTTGCTTAGTTTTTTCCATTGTGGGCGTCGCTTTTGGAATCGGAAATAATAAACGGAGCGGAAAATCCTCCGGGTTTATCTTGAGTGTTGGTTTTATTATTTTGTACTGGATTGCATATTTAAGTTTTGAAGGATTGGTGCGCTCAAATAGCCTTAATACTGTGATGGGCATTTGGCTTTCAAATATTCTATTTCTCTGTTTTGGACTATTTTATCTTAAAAAATCTTGGGATTAAGTTTGATCGGGAGTGGGGCAAAAAAACGAGACGATGCAGCAGCTTCCTTACCACAGCGGTCATCCTTGACCACATCGCCCCTCCCTTAGATACATTCTAAAAGCCAAACCAAAAAATATTCAAAGGCTTTTTTCATTATATTTCACTTTTTTTTATTTTTTTAAGGCGACAAACTTCACCCCTATATTTAGTGATAATCTACAAGATCACTACCCACCCCTACTAGCCCTAGATTAACGTCAACTGATTTGCCTGTTTTTCCGCTCTCCAAATTTCGCGCAGGTCCAGGGATGAGGTGACAAGAAAGGCCCCTTCCTGAAGAAGTCGGATATTTCCTGAAAATCCTAGCATACTTGGATGCGCCGGAAGAGTAACCACTGGGCGGCCATTTTCCAAAGCATGATGCACAGTTAAAAAACTTCCGCTCTTAACTTCAGCCTGTGCGACGAAGACTATTTCTCCAAATGCGGCAATCAAACGATTACGTGCAAAAAAATGATGTTTATTCAGTGGCTGATGAATCTCAAACTCTGACATATAACAAACCCACTCTGGCCCCAACAAATCCAACTGATCTTTCATCGCTTTAGGATAGATCTTCACCAAACCTGAAGGCACCACAACAATTGTGGGAACACCCTGTTTCACGGAAATAAAATGAGCCGCCTGATCCACACCAAAGGCTCCGCCACTGACCACACACACGCGTTCCAAATTGAAATATGAAACCAGATGTTCATGCATCCAACTCTCGGTCAGAGGATGCATTTGACGGGTCCCCACAATCGAAAGACAGGGATAATCCAGCCAAAATGGTTTGCCTATAAATTCTAAAAAAAGTGGTGGCTCCTTCATCGTTCGAAATTGCTGGGGATACTTTTCATCACCAGGATAGGTAAACTGAATACCGTATTGATGAAGCCGGTCAAAATAATCCAGTGCAGCCTGATACTCCTTATAACTGAATTGAAAATCATGTGGAATGGTTAACACGTCATTTGGATTTCGGAACTTCAATTGTCTTTGCAGAATTTTAAAACAGATAGCTTGATTCATAAGGCTATTGTTTCAATAGCCTTGCCAATTATTTTAAATAAAGTTCATCGCCTGTTTCAACGACATCTCTAATGTCGACAACCAGACCTATAGCAAAAGAGCCAAACTTCTCGAGAATTCGAATCTCGCCACTTGGAAGCTCAGTCATTTGAGATCGGATGGCCATTGACTGCCCGACATCAACTGACTGCAATCCCATATCAATATAGGCCTTCTGCTGAAGACCAAATAATTTTTGTGTTCCAAGGCCCGGCCCCCCAATCAAGGTTGCTATTGAGCGCCTGGATGGCTTATTCGACCGCAAAAAATCAACATTTGATGGAGAAACAAAAACCATGTCCTTTGCAAGTACAGACTGACACGATGTGATTTGAATACGACTTCCATTAATGGCTTTAGCTTTTCCAACCTGACGGTAGGAATAAATGGGTCCAGATTCTGTCTTGATCGTCTCGAGTGGATCAAACAGCAAATACTCACCCTCAGAACTTTTTGATTCTGCATGAAGCAAATGTTCGCCCCCACATCGACCTTTTCCAAGCTCAGCATTTGTGAGCATAATTTCTGAGACAATGAGCTTATCTGTTAACAAAATATCATTCGTTAAGTTTTCAGGTGTTTCTGGTGGACTTTTTAAATCTATCACAAGAGGTTTTTGATCTATAAAATATTGATTATTGCGCCAAAGCGGCAAACTGTCGGGAATAACTCCTGGAGCTTTGTTAGCCGATAAGCGACGTAAAATCGAAGGCTCTTGGGAATCATCAAAGGTTCCACCCTCTTGAGAAGCTGCGGCGGCCCCTTTTTCAGTTACAGCCAAGGCTGGCGCCATAGCCCCGTCACCTGCATAAAATAGAACTTGTGCTCCAGGATAAATAAAATGGGGATTCTCGATTCTGTCACGATTCAAAGACCAAATTTTGGGCCAAAACATGGGATCACCAAAAAAAGTTTCACTGATAGACCACAGTGTGTCACCCCGTTGAACGATATAAACATTAGCACTTCGACCGGCAGCTTGACTCAACCAAACGGCTTCGGATGTGGGTTCAGAATTATACTGCTGAAATATTTTATGAAATTTTCGCTCGATGTTGACATCAGGTTCATCATCAACACGCCGTGCACTGGACACTTTTGATTTTCTTGATGACTCTGTTTGTTTTCTTTTTTTGGGTTTCACTGCGCGCTTTGGTTTTGATGGAGCCTCTAAAACCTGGCGAATGTCCTCGAGTACTGGTTCCTCTTCGTCCTCTTTCAAATTTTCGCGCTTAACGGGCAAAGGATCCAATGAATCTGGATCCCCAATAAAAGAACTGCTTTCTTTATTTAATTCATCGCTATTGCGCGGACGCGAAGGATCATCAGGCGGCAGTGCAGACTCTTGAGCCATTGCTGAGAACTGAAGACCAGCTATAAGAAACCACACAATCCATTTCATTATTTAATAGCTTTAACTTTGCCCGAGTTTTTTAACGCTTGAGTCGTCGATTTCGAAGTTTGTTTTTTTACACCCCGAGCTTGGGCCATTTTCATATTATGTTGAGATTGGGATTGCAGACCCATCTCATTATAAATTTTAGCTTTAGCCAATAGAGCTGGGCGCACCTGACTTGATTGCGGATACTTTTTAAGAACTGTATTAAAATGTTTAATCGCTAGAATATAGTTTTTTTGTTCTGCGGCTTTTTGCCCAGCCATGAAATGTTGCACCGGCAATGGCGCCTTCTTCATTTTCTTAGTAGCAAGAGTCTCATCTGTTGCTTTCACACCCGTGAGTTCCTCAAGCAATTTTTTTTCATTCAATGCTGAGGGTTTGGTTTCTGTTTGTTTTAATTGAGGGGGTGCTATTTTTCCAGCAGCCATAGATGTGGCTAATAAAATTAATCCTGAAATAATGACAGTAGATATTTTCATATTCGCACCTCTACTCACTATTAAACTGGAATGTTTCATTCGAAGCAATATCGAGAGAGGGAGTTATCCACATAGAATGTTTAAAACGTTGATTTCTAGACTTTAGACCTATTGATTATCAAGGTTTTCAGCGCTTTGCTGACTAAGTCTGCAGTCTTAACTTATTGAAACTATTAATATTTAAATCAATGTTAAGAAAAATCTTAAATTAAATTTAAGATTTCTTAAATTTCAGCTCAAAGGCTTTGCATACAAGGGTATGCTTCTTGTTGGTTTCTTGATTATAGCGCTTACTATAGTGGCGACGATTCGATTCTCGTTTTATGAAATTCTTTTTCCATGGGCTCACTTTTTCCACAAAATTTGCCTTGATCGACTCCCCGAAAATGCCATTTCACTTTCTGAATTAAGCGCTCTGGTGTGTGGTGAAAATTTCACCAGCGCACAAGATTCGAGCTTGTACTTGTCGACAGGATTGATTCATTTATTTGTTGTCTCAGGAGCTCATCTGATTTTTTTAGAACGCATCCTGTCTGCTTCTGTGCGAAGGATAGCTTCCGCACCCACCACATGGATGATCTGCTCTCTTCTTGGAATTTACTGTTTAGCTTGTGATTTGAATGCTCCGATTGTTCGCGCTTTTCTGTCATTAACGCTGGCGGCGATACTTCAGGCTTTGCATTTGAGATGGCCCGAGAGCTTTAAGCTTTTTATTATTGGAATGATGACTCTGATCTTCAATCCGACATGGATTGATTCTATCAGTTTACAGCTCAGCTGGATTGCCGCTTTAGCAACGTCAATGCCTCTGACTTTTCAAAGTTCACGCACCAAATTTTCAATCCTGGCCATGCAATTCATTTTTTTTGTGGCACTTTTCCCAATGCTATTATTTTTTCAAATACCAAACCCCCTTACTATTCTAACAAATTTTGTTTTTGCACCAGTGCTGGAAGTGATCCTCTTTCCACTTGGTCTTGTGGTTTGGTTCTTTCCATCAACCTATCCAAGTTTTGATTTTTCAATGGAATTCTTAAGAGAAATTTTAGAACTCCTCGAGATGGATCTCATTCCTCAGAAGGCTTTGGATATTCGTTGGATGTCCTATGTGGGGTGGACTTGGATTTTGGCACTGCACTTCTATTTTCATTTCTCTGAAATACAATCCCGAAGGAGGCACTATGACTAACTTTTTAATCGGCATCCTCATTCTACTCAATACAAGTCAAATACGAAATCAAGAGTATCTGGATTTTTGGATTATTTGGAATGTTGGCCAGGGCCAATGGATCAGTCATATCTTGTCGGATCGATGTCTGCACTATGACTCCGGTGGTGAATTTTTTTCTTTTCCACCACTCAAAAAAAGGGTTATCCCGCTTTGTCGCTCTCGACAGAATCAACTATTCTTGAGTCATTGGGACTTAGATCACATCAATTTTATTCCTTCATTGATCAAATTGCTGCCCCGCTTGTGTTGGCAAGCTCAACCACCACCTCTGAAAATGACTCAACTCATAACCCAAGTGAAGAATTTAAAAATTCCATTTTGTGTCGATTCCTACAAAACATTTCAGACCTGGAATTCGTCACTTGGGAAAACAGCAAATGACCGCAGTTGGGTTTATCAAGACCGCCAAGTCTTGATTCCCGGCGACTCCACAAGCCCTCAAGAAAAACTCTGGTCAAAACAAATGACAGGCTTAAATCAAATTCAAATTCTGATACTGGGTCATCATGGCAGTCAATCCAGCACCAATCAGGCTCTGTTGTCAGCCCTTCCTAAATTGAAGTTGGCCATCGCCTCGGCACGCGAAGCCAGGTATAGGCACCCCCATGCTAAAGTCATGAAACGCCTTCAAAAAAACAAAACCCCAGTGCTCAAAACAGAGGACTGGGGTTCGATTTGGATTTTTTAATTTTTGAAACTAAATCTTGTACGCTTTGAAAGGCATCCCAAGATCACGTGCAACCGGTTCGTAACAAACAGCTCCCGCATAAACATTCAAACCTTTCATCAAAGCTTGATTCTTCGCAACAGCGTCTTCAACACCCATAGCCGCTAACATGGAAGCGTACTTCAATGTGACATTCGTCAATGCATAAGTGGATGTGCGAGGAACAACACCTGGCATATTGGGTACACAGTAATGAATCACGCCATCAATTTCATACGTGGGAGCTGTATGTGACGTTGGACGACAGGTTTCAATACATCCCCCCTGATCCACAGCCACATCAACAACAACAGAACCTTTAGACATCTGAGATACAAGTTCTTTTGAAACCAATGTCGGTGCTTTTTGTCCAGTAATAAGCACGCCGCCAATAAGAAGATCAGATTCACGAACTGAATCTTCGATATTTTTTGCATTTGAAAATAATGTCTGACATCGACCCTGAAAAATATCATCTAAATACTCAAGGCGTGCTGTGCTAACATCCAAGATAGTCACTTGCGCTCCTAAGCCGATCGCCATTTTTGCAGCGTTTGTACCCACAACACCACCACCAATAATAGTTACTTTGCCTGGCATAACCCCTGTCACGCCACCCATCAAAATACCTTTCCCGCCATGATTCTTTTGAAGATAGAAAGCTCCAACCTGGGTTGCCATACGACCTGCAACCTCAGACATTGGCGTCAAAAGCGGCAAGGACCCATTCTCCAATTGAATCGTTTCATAGGCGATAGATTTGACATTGCGTTCACATAAAACTTTCGTCAACTTTGGCTCGGCCGCCAAATGCAAATAGGTATAAAGAATTTGATTTTCTCTCAGCAACTCATATTCATCTGGCAATGGTTCTTTAACTTTCATGATCATGTCGGCTTTTGCGTACACTTCTTTTTTGGTATCGATGATTCGTGCGCCCACTTTTTCGTACTGTTCATTTGTGATGCCGCTACCAACACCCGCATCTTTTTCAACTATAATTGTGTGGCCTTCTTTGACAAGCTGGCGAGCGCCGGCTTCAGTCAAACCCACACGATTTTCACTGATTTTTATTTCTTTTGGGATACCTATGATCATAAATATTTCTCCTCGTCAGAGACCCGTCGGGGACTCTGGTAAATGAATGGACCGAACGTATCAGGTCCATTTTTGAAAAGCAAAATCTTATTCGAGGGGTTGCCTAAAGCAAAGGCTACGAACGGCTAAGTATTGAGGGTCCAGTTGGCAAACTTCTTTGTTTCAGCAGAGATATCGGCACCCAGCTCAACAAAGCGATAAGACCCCGGCGAGGCCACTATTTTTTTAATCAGTTTGTTCATAATATCATGACCCGCCTTATGCAAAACAACGTGACCCATAAGAGGCATCTCGAGGGTCACCAAGTCTCCTAAGGCATCTAATACTTTATGGCGGACGAACTCATCTGGAAAGCGAAGACCTTCCGGATTTACAATTCGGTTTTCATCTAAAACAATACAATTATCTAAACTTCCACCCAATGCCAATCCCGCCGCTTTCAAGGCTTCGACATCCTTCAGAAATCCAAATGTTCGAGCCCGCGCAATATCACGAGAAAAGGTTTGCTCGTTAATCTCCAAGTCTAATTTTTGCAATCCGATTTGGGGATGTGGAAAATCAATCGTCACCGTCAAATGCAGTCCATGATAAGGTAAAATATAAGCGGATTTTTCGCCTTCATTATATGAAATGGGTTCAGTGATATAGCAGTATTTTCGAGGCTCATCCAATTCAATAATTTCCGCTAGAACAAGGGCCTCTAGAAATTGAAGCGCACTTCCATCACATATCGGAATTTCAGGCCCGTCCAATTCAATATAAATATTATCCAATCGGAGCGCCGATAAAGCAGAGACACAGTGCTCAATGGTCGCCACTTGAAAAAAAGGACCGCCCAAGGTTGTTTGATAACTCACCGCTTGAACATTCAGCGCCGAGACTTTTAAAAAGGGTCTATTGGGTAAATCAGCCCGAATAAAATAGACACCCGTATTGGCAGGAGCGGGCTTAAATCGTAATGTAGTCAATTTTCCGGAATGAATGCCGACACCTTCGACTTGAATCGATTTCCGAATGGTTTTTTGAAAAAACATACACTCACCCTAACAAATGACAGCCGTATCTTCAATTCAAAACAAGTAACGACGTTAGTCCAACTGTCAGTGAGCAAGAAAAACAACAATGGATTTTTACTCTGAACATCATAAACTAATCTAGAGGAGTCTGCACACTCATGGCACAACCTATTTTGGATTCAGAAAGTATTCTGAAATCGTTACACTCTAAACAAAACCCCTTCTGGAGTCAGTACTATGCTTTTTATTCGAGCTGGTATGGAGGCATTGTCAAAGATCCAGGCCCTTTTCTTTTACTTCCGGTAGATGATCACATTGTTCATCGTGGGGACGGTGTATTCGAGGCCTTAAAATCAGTGGACCGAAAAATCTACTTACTCGAGCCACACCTTCACCGCTTGCGAGATTCCGCTGAGCGCATTGGCTTATCTCTACCAATGACTCTTCAAGAAATCGAACAAACGATCATTCAAACTTTGAAAGTCGCTGATCGCACAGAAACTCTTGTTCGTATTTTTCTTTCGCGCGGACCAGGTGGTTTCACGACAAATCCCTATGATTCGGTGGCCAGTCAACTGTATGTGATCATCACTAAATTCAATCCCCTTTCGGTTGAAAAATACCGGGACGGCATCAAAATTGGAAAAAGCTTAATCCCTGTCAAAGAAGGCTGGTTCCCCCAGATCAAATCTTGCAATTATTTACCCAATGTCCTTATGAAAAAAGAAGCCGTCGATCGCGGTCTTGATTTCACAATCAGTTTTGATGCTTCTGGATTTTTAGCCGAAAGCTCAACTGAAAATATTGTCATAGTTGATCAAAATGACATCCTCACTCACCCACCTTTAGATAAAATTTTAAAAGGCACCACCATGACCAGATGTTTTGAACTGGCAAAAAAAGCAGGAATAAAAACTGCTATTCGACCCATTTCAGAAAACGATTTACGGAATGCCAAAGAGGTGATGATGATGGGGACAACATTAAATGTTTTGCCGGTCACATCCTACGAGGCCCAGCCCATCGCCGATGGCCGAGTTGGAGATCAATCCAAAATTCTTTTGAAGCTCATTGAAGACGATACACAACGAGGAACAGCTTACTAACTAAGGAGTTTTTATGAATTTTATAGTCGCCCTTTTTCTTTCACTCTCGGCCTTTGCTGATTCGTGTCCGGTCGGAAATCTAAAAGCCTGTCAAGATTATTTAAAACTGCAACAGAATGACCCGGAATCTTCATTTATCGAAAAGTACAATGAAGTCTGCAACGCAAACCCTACATTTTCGTGTATTAAAGTTATTGTTCGTGGAGACATGAATGAAGAAATGAAAGAACAAACTAAAAAACGCGGCCCGAAGGCTGCTCTTTATTCGACAAAAGTTGAAGGCGAAACTTACGTTTTTGTTTTAACAGAAAAACCTGTCAAAAAATAATTAGGCTTTACCAAAAAGATCGAGTTGTTTGGCGTGTCCCGTAAGGATACGCCCGCGGGGAGTTTTTTGGATAAATCCTTCTTGAATTAAAAAAGGCTCGTAGACCTCTTCTAAAGTTTCGGCTTCTTCTCCCAGGGCTGCAGACAGTGTTTCTATCCCAACAGGTCCACCATCGTATTTTTCAAACATCAAACGTAAAATGCGGCGATCCATTTCATCCAAACCATTTTTATCGACACCCAGTTGATCCAAGGCATACATGGATATATCGTGTGTGATTGTGCCATCACCTTTGACCTCAGCATAGTCACGCACGCGCTTTAGCAACCGATTTGCCACACGTGGAGTCCCCCGTGCCCGTCTGGCAATTTCAGTGGCTCCATCAGGATGAAGAGTCAGATTTAATATCTTTGCAGAACGAATTAAAATTGTTTTTAACGATTCACGATCATAAAACTGAAGACGTTCTTGAATACCGAAACGATCTCGAAATGGATTATCTAAAAGTCCTGCACGTGTTGTTGCGCCAACCAGTGTAAAAGGCACCAGTTGAAATTTCATAGATTGTGCACCAAGCCCATCACCCGTCACAATATCGATGTAATAATCTTCCATCGCTGTATATAAGTACTCTTCAATGGCGCGAGGAAGTCGATGAATTTCATCAATAAATAAAATTGAAAATGGTTTCAAGCTCGTCAGCATCGCGGCCAAATCGCCCTTTTTATCAATGGCCGGCGCCGATGTGATTTTAATATCTACTTTTAACTCATGAGCCATTATCTGCGCAAGAGTGGTTTTTCCTAAACCCGGAGGCCCAAATAATAATGTGTGATCCAGGGGTTCGCCCCGCTGGCTTGTTGCTTGAACAAATACTTTTAATTTATCTTTGACTGAATCTTGCCCTGGGAATTCTTCAAATGATTGAGGGCGCAATTTGTTTTCCCATTTAATGTCAGCATCTTGCATTTGGCTTTCGATCATTCTGGTCATAATTTTTGTCCCGTTAATTTTTGCAATCCCTGACGAACCCCATCTTCTAATGTGATGGCCGAATCCAGAGACAGAATATACTGATCAACATTTTGGTTTTTAAAACCCAAGTTAACCAGTGCCGATGAGATTTGCCTGTGGGTCTCGGTTAATTTAGGACCTTTTGACTTGGACTCGACTCGAACCAGCTTTCCTTGAAGTGATAAAATAATTTGTTCAGCTGTTTTCTTTCCGACCTTAGGCAGTGACGATAACGCTTTTGCGTCACTGTTTTCAATCCAATCCTGAATCTGCGAAACACGCGCCCCTGACATAATCGACAATGCCATCTTGGGGCCGACTCCATTGACTTTCAGAAGCTGCAAGAAAAATTCTTTTTCAGGTTTTGTTAAAAAACCAAACAGCTGAAAAGCATCTTCGCGCACATGAGAATGAATCCAAACTTTCAAATTTTGCCCAATCATGACATGAACATCCGCCAATGTTTGCGCAGAAGCCAAAACGTCATAGCCCACACCATTTACATTCAAAATAAAATGATCCACCGAAACATCAAAAATAGTGCCCTCTAAAAATCCGATCATCCAACACTCTTTTCTAATGGCCGCTTTTGTTGTTTCTTAAGTCTTGATTTGATTTCAAGAACTTTTAACTGAGAGGAGTGAAAACAGGCCATGGCCAAAGCATCAGAAGCATCCAATGATTTTAGCATTGGAATTTGCAACAAATTGCAAACCACGGTGCGAACATGTTCTTTTTCCGCACCGCCATTTCCTGTGATTCCTTTTTTAACCACGCGCGTGGCATATTCATGAACTTCACATCCTGCAATCAAGGATTCATAGATAATCACACCCCGAGCATGACCCATTTTAAAAGCACTATCTGCATTTTTCCCAAGAAAAATTTTTTCTAATGACAGATGAGATGGTTTGAAAGTTTTAAATAACTGCTGCACACCCAACCCGATCTCGTGAAGGCGTTCTGACAGTGGCAATTCAGCATTAAATTTCAAAACACCATAGTCGATTGGTTTCAAACGAGAGCTTTCGACTGAGATCACTCCGTAACCTAAAAACCGTGACCCTGGGTCAATTCCTAAAATTATCATGGTTTTATTAAATAAGGAGCTTTTCTTTGGGTCAATATAATGCCAGAATTTATTCAAGATGACACAAGTTGATGAAATCGAAAAACTGCAAGCCGAACTCAGTGAGAATCCAAAATCAATGAACTTTGTTCGACTTGCTGAAATGTACGTCGAACGCGAAATGCTGACTGATGCTGAGAACTTGGTTCGCCAAAGCTTAAAATTTCATCCCAAAGCAGTGAGCGGGATCTTGCTTTTAGGTCGAATCCTGAAGCAAGAAAAACAACTTGAGCAAGCCATCCCCCATTTTGAACGCGCAACGCAATTGGCGCCCGAAAATTGGAAAGCCTGGCTGGAGTTAGCGGAAACATTTGCCAGCCTTCAAAAAGGCAAAACCGCCTTGAAATGCTTTAAAAAAGTTCTCTTCTTAAATCCCAATCACCCGTTAGCTCGCCGGGCTGTTGCCAAATTAGAAGTTTTAACAGCCGATGAGTACGAAGATGATCTGTTTTCAATGGAACCCTTGCACAAAGCCAGTAACCGAGAAGACAAAAACTCAACTCCTCCTGCTGGGTGGTCAAAAATTCCCGGAGCTCTTGAGCGCTCACTAGCTCTGGTGGATGCATTAACTGTGCGCTTAGACACCCAGAAAGCCCTTGATTTGCTCAATGACTGTACAAAAAAGTATGGATCCCATCCCGAAATAGAAAGCCGACGATTACGACTTTCTACTTATGACAATCCTGATTTCATTGCTCCTAATCGGCAAAAAAAATCGTCGCTAGCCAAACAAGAGCTCATTCACCAACGTAAGGTCAGTGTACTCGAAGAATTGCTGCGTAGAATCGAACTTAAGCAGAGGGATCGCTTGTCGACTTTATCGTGATGATTTACACTGATACTTCATTCTAAAAATAAAAACCAAGTGTGTTTGAAAGAACGTGAAGGGGTCAGTATGTACGAAACGGCAGATTTTAAAAAAGGTTTGAAATTAATGGTTGATGGAGCACCTTATGTGATTGTGGATTTCCAACACGTTAAGCCAGGCAAAGGCAATCAGTTTAGCCGAACAAAAATGCGCAACATGCTGACGGGTCAAAATTTAGAGCGCACTTTCAAATCTGGTGAAAAATTCGAAGTTCCAAATGTTGAAAATATTGAGATGACTTTTTTATATAAAGACGACAACGGTTTTAATTTTATGAATCAAACAAATTATGAACAGATCTGCATGATGGAACACGAAGTGGGTGATTCTAAAAATTATTTAATTGAAAACTTAGTCGTCAACATCACAATGTATAATGAAAAACCTGTTGTTGTTGAAGTTCCAAACGCCGTGAACATGAGAGTGGCTCAAACTGATCCTGGTGTTAAAGGCGATCGCGTTACGGGAGCCACTAAACCTGCAACAATGGAAACTGGTTTGGTCGTGAATGTTCCGCTTCACATCAGTGAGGGCGATCTTTTGCGTATCGACACCGAGGCTGGCGTGTATGTATCACGCGTTAATGATAAGTAGACTGCACTCTTAGCATAAGGATGAGCTTTGGCGGGGAACAATAATCTAGAACTTGAAATCCATTCTTTGTTCATAGAAGGTTCAACGCCCGACCATATCTGCAACGAAATTTTATCCAAATATGAAAAAAATGACATTCTCAGTCCGGCTGAAGTCGAAAGCATCAGCCACTTTCTCATCACACTAGGGCGCTTTGATCTTCTATTTAAATTTTATTTGAGTGCCGTCCGTCGCAACGCCATTGGAATTTTTCCTTGGGGGTTTTTTGCGTGGGCCGCGAAAGAGATTTACGGAAACATCCCTGATGATGTTGTTGATCTGATCGATTTTGGGTTGCAGGAGCAATCTACTGATAAAACAGCTCATAAGGTTTCTGAATTACACGAGATCTTGCCCCAACTCGCTATTCGCGAAAAAAGCGTCCGACAGCAATTTGAAATTGATCAATTGCAAATTAAAACAAAACTAATTTCGCAGCTCAATCACAATCGCTTGTATCAGCTGCATGAACAAGAAGAACAAACCTTGCTTCAACTGATCCGAAACTTTCCCAATGATATGGAAGTTCGACTGCTTCATCAGGCTCACTTAGAAAAAAAATCCGATGAGATCTTGTCACGCATTCGATCACAACGCCGCAGCTCTATTCCTCAATTCACACGTGATCCTCAAAATGCAGAGACCTCAGAGTTTATTGAAAAACTTCAGGTTCAAGTCAAAACCCTGGCTCAACACTACAAGACCACCGCACCAGAGCAGATTTATAATTTGGCCATTCTTTGCATGAGCTTTGAACTTTTTGATTTGAGTTTTGAACTGCTCGCTGAAGCTCCTGAAACTTTTGCCGGCGAATGGCTGAAGGCCGAGCTTTTGATGGAAAGCGGTCGTTATCTTGACCTGCTCAAGCATGTTGAGACCATTGAAAATAAAATGACGACAACACCCGAATCAACCTATGGCGCCATTTATCTCAAAGCCCAAGCTTACTATGGACTTGGTCAGCGCGAGATTGCTATTCAAATGTTAGAATCGTTAGCTCATACACGTCCTTCTTATCGATCCACGGAAGCTCTTTTACATCAGTGGAGGAATTTCTGAAACCCTCTCTGAAATACATTTATTTAACACCCATTATTTTATTCATGGCCTTCGCCTTTGCATGGAAGGTTATTGTTCACCCGCGAATTGTCACCTGGGCGCTTGAGCAAACTCCAAAAATAAATGCCTCACAAGATTTCGTCGACTTGCAAATCGGAAATTTAGATTTTTCACTCCTTAAACTGCAGGCAACGGTCGACCATGTTCAAGTCCGTTTTAAAAACGAACTTAAAAATTATTCACCCCTATCTATCGAGCGAATCAAAATACAGGTCAATCCATTTGAACTGCTTGTTGGCCAGTTGAATATAACATCCGTTCAAATCGAAAATTTCAATTGGGATTTAGACGAATCTGTCTTTGCATCCAATAGCAAGCCCAAGGCGCTGCCTCTGGATATGATCTTTCGTTATCTTCCTGAAGTTCCGGTCGAAAAAATTCGCTTCCTCAATCCACTGGTCAATTTCAAACTCAAACACAACCAACTGACATTAACCTCTCGAGCGCGCAGCCTCAGTCTTGAAAACTTAAAATCTCGCATCGTTTTAGAAATCACAGACTTAGCACAGAATATTCGTTTCGAAAATACTTCATCCTTTGAAATTCTCGGCCAACTCAACGCCTCTTTAAATTCAGACACTCTCCGTATCCAGCGACTGGCCTTAAAAGCCATCGACTCTGATTTGCTTTTAAGTGGCGACATCACTGATTTTAAGAACGTGTTGATTCAACCCAGTGGTCAATTGACTTTGGAGTCCACTGTTTTTTGCGACAACCTGCGGACTTTTTATTTAACGCTCTTCCCGCAGAAAAGTAGATTTCCAACTCTTGCTGGAAAAATTCAATCAACGGGAAAGGTCATTTTTCGAGGACGGGATGACATCAATGGTCAGTTCGAAATGAATACTTTGAACTTATCCATGAATCAATTCAAGTTCGGCAGCGCACGAATCAAGTCTCAGATAAAAAAGAATCAGCTTCTTATTGACCAAATATTTATTGAACATCCATCTGGAACCGCTCAACTCAATGAAATCGAAATTGATCAAAAAAAACCATTTCTTTTTAAAACTAAACTGGATGTCAAAAGCTTTAACTTACAAAAACTATTTGTTTCCCTAGGACTAAATAATATCCCAGCCAATTTGGATTTAACAGGTGCCGCCAACTGCGCAGGACAACTTCTTCCACCGTTTGATATTGAATGCCAAACGACTGCAGACATTTCAAATGTTGACATTAAGCCTTCTCTCAAAAAAAAGTTCTCGATTGTTAAGCTGAAAAAAAGTACTTTAACTGGAACCGTGTTTTTTAATAACGAAGATATCCAGTTTGACAGTCAGGTTCTGATTGGAAAATCCAGTGGGCTGGCAAAAGGTATCGTCGATTTTGAAAAAGGATTTAAAATTGACTTTGAAACTGAACAACTTCACCTTCAGGATGTTGAGTCATTGGCGGGCCTTGACATCAACGGCGACCTCAAGCTCAAAGGCTCAACAGAGGGGACTTCTGATCATGGTCGTCTTGAAATAGAAGTTTCTGCTCAGAATGCCGTGATAGAAAAATTTTTACTCGGCAACTTCAGCACGGAATTGGTTTATGAAAAATCACATCTTTATTTTAGAAAAGTTTCTGGCTTCCTGGGATCTTCAGATTTTAAGGGCCAACTCGAGTTTGATTTTAATAATTCTCTATTAGAAGGAAATTTTGCTTCGCAAAAACTTCATGGCGAAGACATTCACTCTTCTTTAACCAATAAATTCCAACTTCCTATCGAATGGAGCGGTCAAGGAGCTGCTGACGTTGAATTCTCGGGACCATTTGATTTTTGGAAATTAGCTTATTCAGTTCGTTCACATCTCCGTCAAGGACAAATTGCTGACGAAAGTTTTGACCGCTTAGATTTCAATTTATCGTCTGACGGCCAGCGCATTAAATTCAATGATGTCCAAATCAGAAAATTAAAAAGTTTAGTTTCTCTAGATGGTTCAATCGAAACTCTGAAAAAAATTCCAGAATACAATTTGATTCTACGCACTCAGAATTCCTTTATCGAAGAGTTCGACAGCATCTTAAAATTTGTTCCCACACTAACTGGGCAATTTTCACTTAATGGAAAAATCACGGGGTCACTGCCTTCACCGGAAGTTTTGGTGGATTTTAATACTAAACAAGTGACTTTAGAGGGATTTAGCTATCCACCCTCACAAGGTCAAATTGGTATTAATCGTCGCTTTTTTATATTTGATGGACAACTTTTTGGACGTCAGATTCAATCTCATTTGCGATATCCTTGGAATCCACAGAATGACTTTGAAATTAAAATGCAGATCCGTGATTTAAATCCGCTTCTTTTGCTTCCTCTGATGTCATTACCCCAACCCAGCAGTGAATTTCACTCTCGCCTCAGTTTGGATATGGATTTGCGCGGACCACAGACAACACTCGCTCAAACCAATGGGACAATTCGTTTAAGTGATTTCCTGTTGCAACGAGGCACACACACACTTAAATTGAAGTCACCCTCGACGCTGATTTTCGACAAAGGTCTTCGTCGCATGGATACCATTGATCTGATAGGCGCCGAGAATCAGCTCAGTTTTAAATTGGTGAGTACATCAAAGACTGAAACCAGAATTGATATTTCAACCATGCTCAAGCTGCGCGTGCTGCAGTTTCTTGTTCCCTTTGTGAATACGCTCAATGGTCAACTTGAAGCTCAGGCTCGCGTGCACTTGAATTCGGGTCCCATTCAAATTTTTGGCGATGGTCAGCTCACTGACGGAGTTTTGCAATTAAAAGGATTTCCAACAGCCATAGAAAATATCCGAAGTCCTATCGAATTCTCGCAGTCAAAAATATTTTTAAATGATATCCGGGCTAATCTTGGTCAAAGCGAAGTGCGCGGATCAGGGCATGTTGAAATCAAAGGACCTCGAAACATCCCCGTTCATCTGCAAGCTCAAGCGGATAATTTAGAATTAACTTTTCCAGATAAAGTCACGACGGCCGGCCGCGCCCAACTTGAATTTTTTGGATCCTGGCTGCCATACAATCTCAAAGTCAATTACAAGGTCAATCGAGGTTTAGTTGAAAAAGATTTTGGTGAAGACAGTAGTGACGGCACCACAACGATCAAAGCCAGTCATTTTTTACCCCCTCAACAGCTTCAGGCCAAAACCCCCTCGCTGCTTCTTGATATCTCTGTCGACGGAAGCTCAGGCGTTGTCGTCAAGAACAAATTGGTTGAGGGCACAGCCAATGGTGTTCTAAAAATAACCGGAAGTCCTGAAAATCCTATTCTACTTGGAAAAATTGAAATCAGTCCCGGCAGTAAAATTATTTTCAAAGACAAGCCTTTTGAAATTCAAACCGCCAACCTGCAATTTGATGGAAGCAGCAATAATTTGCCTGACATTTATATTTCTGCCTTGGCTCGTATTGCTGAGTATGATGTCAATCTGTTGATTCAAGGAATTCCTAACAAAAATTTAGCTATCAAACCATCAAGCCAACCTCCGCTCAGCGAATCTGATATTTTTTCATTATTAGCACTGGGAATGACATCGACAAAAATGGATCAAAACCTCAGCTCAGAGGCACAACAACAGCAAACCAGCATTGAACTCCTGGCTTCCATTACAAATCAATCAACGATTAATAAAAAAATTCAAGAAAAGTTAGGACT
The DNA here is from genome assembly GCA_001771815.1 of Bdellovibrionales bacterium RIFCSPHIGHO2_01_FULL_40_29. Lineage (GTDB taxonomy): Bacteria > Bdellovibrionota > Bdellovibrionia > Bdellovibrionales > Bdellovibrionaceae > Pseudobdellovibrio. The sequence goes on from MEPU01000004.1 coordinate 209,790, forward strand.
CACCGTTCAACTGGCTCCATCCGTGGACAGCACTCGCAATATCGCTGTTCCCAAGGTGGTCGTGAGTAAAAAAATTCTTAAAAAATTAAATGCTTCCTATGCTCGACCACTGTCCGGTGAAAACCAAAATAATGAAGTGAAGTTGCATTATCTTTTTAATCCCAACTGGTCAGGAATTTTGAATTATCAAAATAAAGAATCTGACGAGAAAGATGGAACGATTCAAAATCAAAACCAGACAGAAGGTATTTTTGGTGGTGATTTCGAGTATAAAAAGGAATTTAAGTGGTAGCATTTTTTACACGACTCGTTTTATTCATTTTGATAAGTGTGTCTGCTCGAGCAGTCACCACGGTCTATTCAGTTAATTTGAGCGATTGGCCTGCGGACATGGTCACGAGTATGAGGAAATCTGTTCCAGCCTTGGCCTCTAATCAACTCACCAGCGAACAACTCAATGTGATTCTTAAGGAATTGGATTCCCAATTTCAATTCAATAGCCTGCGACTTATCAAAGGATCAAGTCCTGGTGAGCTTCGCCTTGTTGGTGAAATTTCAGCGCAAATTGAAGCCATTGAATTCAAGGGTCTTGAAGAGCTTTCTGATGGTGAAGCCTTAGTGCTTATGAATCTGAATCTTAAATCAGCCATCGAAGAGGATTTTGTTAAATCAGCTCTTGATAAATTGCTCCAATTTTATCAAGAGCAAGGCTACCGTTTTGCAACAGTCAATTATAATTATCAAGTTATCTCGACATTTAAACGCAATCTCATTATTACTGTCGACACTAAAAAACAAACCCGCATCTCGGAAGTCACTATTGATAATATTGATCCCATCGCTCAAAGTTCAATTTACCACCGCATGAATGCTTTGTTTAAAAATGAATTTTTGAATCAAGAAACTCTGGCTAAAATGGCGACCAAACTGCGGCAACTTCTCAGTGAAGCTGGCTATTTTTTAACACCTGTCCCAGCGGCGCAACTGGTGTTTTCTGCAGATGAGTTAAAGGCTCGCGCTGTTTTTCGCTTGGAAAAAAAACAAAAATACGCCATTGAAATTATCGGAGCCAATGAGTTTTCAAGTTCCTATTTACATGATGATATCTTAAAGCTGAATACTTATTTTTCTAGCGATAGCAACTTTGGTGCTGAACTTTCTGAAAAATTGAAAACCTTTTATCGAACAGAAGGCTGGCCGCATATTAACGTGCCCTACTTCGAACGAAAGGACGGCAACAAGATCACCGTTGTCCTCAGCTTGGAAGAAGGAGGATTTACCAGACTTCGACAATTGCAATTCATTGGTCAGCTTTCCCGTCCAGGTCGATTTTATGAGAAAAAAATAAACGAACTCTCGGCTATCAAAGTGAATCGAAAGTTTGTTAAAGAAGAGATTGAAGCCGCCGCTAAAAATTTACTTACTTTTTTGCAAAATGAAGGCTTTGTTAATGCTCGCTTGGGCCTACTCCAGATCTATACCGATCGCGAAAACTCCACAGAAGGTATTGCTGTCATTCAAATTTATGAGGGCGAACAAGTTGACATTGGATCTTTGGAATATATTGGAAATTCGACATTTTCTTCTTCTGTATTAAGTCAAGAAATGGGCTTAGAAGTTGGACAAAAATTAAACTTGCGAGATCTGGAAGAGGCCGCTAACAAACTGAAAGCCTACTATGCCAATGCTGGTTATATTGAATTCAAACTCGTGAATGAGGCCACTGATCTCATTCAGTATGCCAATAAAAACACTGTTGCTCATTTAAAATTTTCCATCCAAGAAGGACCTCGAGTTGAAGTTCAATCCATTTTAATTGAAGGCAATTCAACAACTCATGAAAAAGTCATTCTGACTGAAATTGATTTCAAACCAGGTGATATTCTGACTCCTGCAAAACTCGAAGAATCCATAGCCCGATTGCAACGCACAGGTCATTTTAGCGATTCTCAAATTATAACTTTGGAGTCAGGCACCTCCATTGCTGCACGCACCGTTATTATTCGAGTGATTGAACGTGATCCCGGAGTGTTCACCATCGGAGCAGGATTAACGAATGAAAATCAGGGTAACTTACATGGATACACTGGCCTTGCTTACCGCAATATTGGTGGCTGGGGGCGTGGTCTATCCGGTCGAGTCGAAGGAAATTATGCCTATGCTGATGTTAAATTTCTGGAATCCAAAATTACGTTTGGGTTTCTTGAACCTTATCTTTTTGAAACACGCACTCGCTTTCGCCTGAACCTCACTCGTTCCACAACGATTTCGAATTACACTCTTCGAAAAGTAACCGAACTCAATTCTACGACATTTTCTTTGGAACAAGACTTCACCTCCCATATCACTGGAATTTTAACCCTTTTTAATGTCGCAACCTATGTCGATCGTATTATTGATAGCACTCAACGAGAAGATTTGGTGATTGTGTCTTCGGGACCAACTATCGATTTAGATTATCGCAATAATTTATTTAATCCCACCGATGGTAGTTTTTCTCGCCTTTCTTTTGAGTATGCCTTTGAGGGAGGAAGCTCCCACATAGATCAATTTATTCGTTTGACTGGTCAAACGACATTTTACATGCCCGTTAAAACAACTGATTTTGTTTTTGCACAGTCATTTCGCGGTGGCTACATTCAGGATATCAATCAGTTAGGGTTTGGAATTCCATTTGATAAAAAAGGCTTTTCCTTAGGGGGCCGCACGACCATCCGAGGATTTGACTCGGATGAATTTTTTCCATCTGATAGCACCATTGGTTCCTCTTTTAAACTGACCAGTCATGCTTCTTATGAACTGATCAAATCAGAGTTGCGCTTTCCACTTGTTAAAAAATGGGACCTTATGGGGGCTTTATTCTATGATGGTGGCCAGGTTTTAATTGATGGGATTACTTTTGAAGATCGATGGCGCGATGCTATAGGAATTGGATTACGATACAATACTCCTGTGGGTCCTTTAAATCTTGAGTATGCTAAAAAGCTGGACAAAAAGCCCACTGAAAATGCAGAAGCTTTTCATTTGTCCATAGGCGTTTTCTAGGGTAATTTTTCACAGTTATCTATCAGTTATCTGGTCGTGATAATTGTATTTATTATCTAAGGAGCTATATGCGTCTACATCAAGTTCGGGTATTCCCCTCAAAAGAAAAAATTGAACGAAAAGATCAACTGGCTTGGAAGTTGGCCGAGCTTTGTACAGACACAGCTCCGATCAAAGAAGATGTTGTCGATATGATTATCAACCGCATCATAGATAACGCTTCTGTTGCCATTGCTGCAGCAAATCGTCACCCCGTGGCATCTGCTCGAGCCATGGCGCTGGCTCACCCCCGTGCCGGTGGTGCAACTGTTTTTGGCATGCCTAATGATCAAAAATTTTCATGTGAATGGACGGCCTGGGCCAATGGAACTGCTGTCCGAGAATTGGATTATCACGATACTTTTTTAGCAGCGGACTATTCACATCCTGGCGACAGTATTCCGCCACTCTTGGCCGTTGCTCAACAGTCCAATAAAACGGGTAAAGATTTGATTCGTGGTCTAGTTGCTGCCTACGAAATTCATGTGAATTTAGTAAAGGCCATTTGTCTTCACAAACATAAAAAAGATCATATTGCTCACTTGGCTCCTGCTCAGGCCGGTGGAATTGGTTCACTCCTTGGACTTTCAACAGAAATTATTTTTCAGGCTATTCAACAAGCGGTTCATGTTTCTTTCACCACCCGTCAATCAAGAAAAGGTGAAATCTCTTCTTGGAAGGCTTACGCTCCAGCACATGCTGGTAAATTAGCGATTGAAGCTGTTGACCGTTGTATGCGTGGAGAAGGCGCGCCTTCTCCAATTTATGAAGGTGAAGATTCAGTTATTGCCTACATGCTCGATGGTAAAGACGGAAAATACTCCGTCCCTTTACCAGAAGCTGGCGAAGAAAAACGAGCTATCCTGGAAACATACACCAAGGAACATTCTGCTGAATATCAATCCCAAGCTCTTATTGATTTAGCTGCACGTATGAAGTCAGCCGTCCTTGCAAAAACTCAAAATTGGGATGATATCAAAGAGATTGTTATTCACACATCTCATCACACTCATTACGTCATTGGTACCGGCGCCAATGATCCTCAAAAAATGGATCCAAAGGCATCTCGGGAAACTTTAGATCATTCGATTATGTATATTTTTGCAGTCGCACTGCAGGATGGAAAATGGCATCATATTGAGTCATATGCACCGGATCGTGCTCAACGGGCTGACACGGTTCGATTATGGCAAAAAATAACAACAATTGAAGATGCAAAATGGACTGAAAAATATCACGACCAAGATCCGAATAAAAAACAATTTGGTGGTCGCGTTGAAATCCTTTTAGCTAATGGTGATAAAATTGTTGATGAGTTGGGAGTGGCTAATGCTCACCCAGCTGGCGCTAAGCCTTTTAAACGCGCGGACTACATCCGAAAGTTCGATACACTGACTGCAGATATTATTTCTAAAGATGAACGCAATCGCTTTATTTCACTTTGTGAACGCTTACCAGAGTTAACAGCTGCTGAGGTTCAACAGTTAAATGTACAGATTCCGATTGATAAGCTGACCAGCAACAAGCGTGACACAAAAGGAATTTTCTAAAATGTTGTTTCCTGTTGAAACTCCTGCAGAGAAGCGCAAAATTTTTCGCGAACAACTCAAATCTGGAAAGCTTCTTCGCTTTCCGGGATCATTCTCACCTCTTGTGAGCATGATGATTGAAAAAAAAGGGTTTGAGGGAGTTTATATTTCAGGTTCTGTTTTATCCAATGACCTGGGATATCCCGATATCGGATTAACAACGTTGACCGAAGTTGCTCAGCGGGGACGACAAATCTCTCGCACGACAAAATTGCCTTCGATCATTGACGCAGATACAGGCTGGGGCGAACCCATGAATGTGACTCGCACCATTCAAGAGTTTATTGAAATGGGTCTGGCGGGTTGTCACCTTGAAGATCAAATGAATCCAAAACGCTGCGGACATTTAGATAATAAATCTGTCGTTCCAACCGGAGATATGGTTAAAAAAATCAAAGCCGCTGTTACTGGAAAACGCTTGGATTCCAATTTTTTGATTATTGCTCGCACAGATTCACGTGCATCCGAAGGCCTTGATGGCGCTATCGAACGGGCTAAAGCTTATGTCGATGCCGGTGCAGAAATGATTTTTCCTGAAGCTCTGCAATCTGAACATGAATTTGAAGCCATGAGAAAAGCGATCCACGTTCCACTACTGGCCAATATGACTGAATTTGGAAAAGGCAAACTCTATACGACTACAGAGCTTGCGAATTTGGGATACAATATGGTGATTTACCCAGTCACAACATTTCGCTTAGCGATGGGTAATACTGAAAAAGGATTGGACATTATTTCCCGTGATGGAACTCAAGAAAAAGCACTTGAGTTGATGCAAACTCGTCAGGAACTTTACGATTTGACCAGATACCAAGAATACAATGAGTTTGATCAATCCCTTTATAATTTTAAATTATAATTTTTTATTTTAACTAAGGAGACAAAATGGCTGAATATATCAACCCCGACTACGTTCCAGAACCAGAAAAAATGAATGTGAAAAAGGGCCTTGAGGGCGTTGTTATGGACACGTCGAGTGTTTCTAAAGTCAATGCGGAGACAAACTCATTGGTTTACCGTGGCTACCCTGTCCAGGATCTTGCAGAAAATTGCAGTTTTGAAGAAGTAGCCTACCTGATGTACACCGGAGAACTTCCGAACAAATCTCAACTGGAAGATTTTTCTAAAAAAGAAAAATCGCTTCGTGATATCACAAAAGACAATTTAAATGTGATCAAGTCTTTACCAAAAAAATGTCACCCCATGGATTCTGTCCGCACGGGTGTTAGCTTTTTAGGTTGTGAAGACGAGCGTATTTGGGATGCGACTCCTGCAACGAACTTAGATAAAGCCATTCGTTTGCTTGCTAAAATCCCCACGATGGTTGCCGCGGATTTCCGATTTAAAAAAGGTTTAGACTTTATTGCACCCAATCCCAATCTGAGCATTGCAGAAAATTTTTTCCACATGTGCTTTGGAAAAGTACCGGAAGCCCGTGTTGTAAAGGCTTTTGATGTGTCCTTAATCTTGTATGCCGAGCATAGCTTTAATGCGTCGACATTCACAGCTCGAGTTGTCTCTTCAACTCAATCAGATATTTATTCAGCCACAGTTGCTGGCATTGGTGCCTTAAAAGGCCCCTTGCATGGTGGCGCAAACGAAATGGTCATGCATATGATGATTGAAATTGCTGATGCAACAAAGGCCGAGCAATGGATGATCGATGCCCTGGCACAAAAAAAGAAAGTCATGGGCTTTGGACATCGTGTTTATAAATCGGGAGACTCTCGAGTTCCAACAATGAAAAAATACGCCCAAGTTATGGCTGATGTTATTGGTGATCAAAAATGGATGCAGATGTATGCAAGCCTTGAAAAAGTCATGGTTGAAAAGAAGAAAATTTATCCAAACTTAGATTTCCCAGCAGGCCCTGCTTATTACATGATGGGGTTTGAAATTGACTTTTTTACACCTATTTTTGTGATGGCTCGCACGACAGGATGGTCGGCTCATATTATGGAGCAAACTGCAAATAATCGTATTATTCGCCCTTTGTCTGAGTACATTGGTGCTGCTCAACGCAAAGTTACCCCTATCTCTGAGCGCAGTTAAATGATGAAGTTAATTGTTGCACTTTTATTTTCAGTTGTGCTTGGCGCTTGTCAAAATGCTCCGGTATCTAACCCGATCCCAGCTACCCCAACCGGAGCTGAAACAGGACCAGTGATTGATAAATATGAACATATCAAGTTGGCCAAAAAGCAGCAGTCACTTTTGGATTTGCCATTTCGCGGTTTTGATTCAGATAAAAAAATGACTCTGATTGCAACAGGGTCCTGTGCTGATCAAGATCAACCGCAACTCATTTGGAAATCGATTGAAAAAAATTCTCCAGATCTTTTTATTTTTTCCGGAGACACCATTTACTCTTCGACAGAAGACACGAAGCCACCCTCAGCTCAATTTAAAAAAATGAACTTCATTTATGAGTACCGAGACGCGCGATTAAAAATTCCATTCATGGCTATTTGGGACGATCATGACTATGGTCAAAATGATGGCGGAGCAAATAATCCAGAGAAAGATTTTTATCGGGCTGAATTTGTAAAGTATTGGCGGTATTTGCGGTATGTTATTCCTGCTGATCAGAAAGCTCTTTACCATTCGAAAGTTTTTGGCCCCAAAAATCATAAAGTTCAGGTCATTATGTTGGATACACGGTGGGATCGCTCGGCTTTAAAAATAAATACAGATGACACTTATAATTATGAGAATCCTGAGCCTGGGACATGGCCACGCCCGTTTGCACCAACTCTGGACCCTGAAGCTCGCATTCTTTCGGAAGAACAATGGAAGTGGCTTGAAATGGAATTGCGAAAACCTGCAGAACTTCGCCTGTTGGTTAGTTCTATACAGGTTATTCCCAATGATCATAATTTTGAAAAATGGGGAAATTTTCCCAATGAGCGCCAACGACTTTTTCAACTTTTGAAAAAAACCAAAGCTAAAAATACAGTTATTTTATCTGGTGATCGCCATATGGCTTCGATTGCAAAAAATGAAGATGCTGGTTACCCTATTTTTGAAATGACGTCCAGTGGCCTGAATCGACCCGCACGTCCTGGTGGTTTAATTGCAGACACCACCTATATCGGCGAGCCTTATGGTCCGGTGAACTTTGGTTTGATTCGAGTCAATTGGGATTCAAAGACGGTAACTCTTGAAGTTCGCTCCCTTGAGGACGAAGTTAAAAATAGCGTTGAAGTAAAATTTTGAAACTGCCCCACATGAGTGGGCCAAATTATTTTCCTGGGGGTGGTCTCAGCCACCCTTTGCGAAACACATAAATAAATAATCCCATCGACATAATCAGCATCATCCCCAGTGCGTACCAAAATCCATGCTCATGCTGAAGTAGAGGAATTCGGTCAAAATTCATTCCGTAAACACCTGCCAAAAAGTTAAGTGGCAAAAAGAAAATGGTCAATACAGTCAAAACACGTACAATTTCATTTGTTTTAAAAGAAGCTTCGTTAGTTTTTTGAGAAGCCAATGCCAAATGCATACTCAAAAGCGACTGTACATTTTCAAAAACATCATCTGCATAAAAAAGATTTCTCTCGAACCGATCCTTGATCACCAGCATGTGTCCCGCAGTGGTTTCTAAACTCTGCATAACCTCTTCTTGAACTTCCAGAGTAAATCGCAAAACTTTTTTAAACGCAGAGGCCTGTCGTTTAATATAGTATCCTTCACGAAGGGCAGACTTGGTCCGTTCGCCTTTAAAGATATGCTCTTCAAAATGATCGACCTTTCGTTCGAGCTCGACCAGTGGAGCATCAAATCCTATTGATACGCGTTCAAAAAAATAGGCCACAACATGAGCCACTGTCCCCGCGTCATGTGAATGCTGTTTCATTTTTTGAAAAACAGCAGAGATATCTTCACTGAGTGGCAATCGATGAATCGAATAAACACTGTCTTCAGAGACAAACAACACGATCTTAGTCGTTAGTTCTTGAACTGTGTCAGCGGTACTCGGTGGATGAGGCTCCATTAAACGCAACACGACAAACTGCGTTCCGCCAAAATCCTCAACATGCGGCAGATAGTCAGGGTTCAAGCAATTGATCAGTACCTTCTGAGGAAGCTTTAATAGAGTTGCCAAATGTTCAAGCACTGCTGGAGATGGATCAACCACATCAACCCACTTAAAAGCTTTAAAATGCATCTCATTTTGGCTCATATCCCTATGAGACCTCAGCCCTTGATAATAATCAAGACCCTAGACCCGATAAATTCTGACAAATCATGCCATAGAGGTTTGCTATCAAAATTTGCCTTTTTATAGACGATAGGGAACACTAGATTCTGTAATTTAAGCACTAACGAATGACCATTTAACAAGGAGAAAACAATGTTAGGTATTGGACAAAAATTTCCAACATTTTCGATGCAAGCTTGCGTCGGAATGGAAAAAGGCAAAGAATTTAAAGCCATTTCAAATGCAGACATGAAAGGATCTTGGGCCGTTGTATTTTTCTGGCCTTTAGATTTCACGTTTGTTTGCCCAACGGAATTGGCTGAATTCAATAAAGAAATGAAAAATTTTAAAGCCCGTGACACAAAAGTGTTTGGTGTTTCTTGTGATTCTCACTTTGTTCATCACGCGTGGAGAACTCATCATGCTGATTTAAAAAATTTAGAGTATCCGATGCTGGCTGATGTTAAAAAAGAATTAACAGGCGCTTTGGGCGTTTTACACCCGACTGAACAAATCCCACTCCGTGCGACTTATATTGTTGATCCAGATGGAATCGTACAATGGGTTTCTGTAAATGGCTTAAATGTTGGCCGTAATGTAAAAGAAATTTTACGCACGATTGATGCTTTGCAAACAGATGAACTTTGCCCATGTAATTGGGAAAAAGGTCAGCAAACTTTAAACGGATAATTTTTTATATCTGATTTTACAAATTGAAAAAAGCTTCCCCCCATAAATAAATGGAGGAAGCTTTTTTTTTACAAAAAGAGGAGAAATTATGTCACTAGGTCCAAAAATTGATGCCTTCTTAGAAATCACTTTTCCAAATCATGATACCGCTGTCTACCGAGATCTTTCCCTTAATTTCAAAAAGGTTATGGAAGATTCACCTCTTGAGCCAATCGAACGCCTTATGAATATGGCAGCAATTGCCCGCTCACTGCACTGGAAAGAGTTAGAAAATATGGCTGCCAGCGAACTGCGCGAATTGGGCGTTGGAGATCTTGAAATTCAGGAGTGCTTCGAAGCTGCGGCCATCATGGGAATGCTCAACACATATTATAAGTTCAAAGGGTTCTTGGCCGCTGATGTTTTGCCAGATTATGCCCGCGCAGGACTTCGTATGAATTCGCTCACAAAACCATTGAATGGCAAAGCCAATTTCGAAATGATGGCCATGGCTGTGTCTGTCGTTAATGGCTGCCCGACATGTGTTTCCTCACACGAAAAAGCCCTGACTGAAATTGGCGTCACGCGTGATAAAATCCATGACCTAGCCCGGTTAGCTGCGGTATTAAAGGGGTTGAGCAGTCTTCACTAGAAATGAGAAAACGATGACGAAAGTATTTTTAAAGGATTACACGGCTCCTGATTACACCATCGAAAGTTTGAATTTACACTTCAACTTGCACGAAACAAAAACAGTGGTCACATCGGTCTTAGCAATTAAAAAACTCAATGCAGCACCTCTTGTATTCAATGGTGAGCATTTGAAATTACTTTCAGTCCGTCTTGATGGTCAGGATTTCACGGCATTTACTGCAACTGAAGAAACCTTAACCATTTCTGATAAAAATCTACCTGAAACTTTTGAATTGAAAATTCAAGTTGAAATCAACCCCGAACAAAATAAGGCCTGCGAGGGTTTGTATCTGTCCAATGGTATCTTCTGCACGCAATGCGAAGCCGAGAGCTTTCGTAAAATTACCTATATGATGGATCGTCCCGATGTGATGACCACTTATACCGTTCAGATTGAAGCCGATAAAAAGAAGTATCCGCTTTTACTTTCCAATGGAGATTGTGTGGCGACAGCAGATCTTACTGATGGCCGCCATACAGCAACTTGGAAAGATCCTTTTAAAAAACCAAGCTATCTTTTTGCTTTGGTTGCTGGCGATATGGGAGTCATCGAAGATCACTTCATCACGGCTTCTGGTAAAAAAGTAAAATTAGAAGTTTTTGCAGCCCACGGAAAAGAAAATCGCTGTCTTCATGCCATGGCGTCACTTAAAAAAGCCATGAAATGGGACGAAGACCGTTTTGGCCTTGAGTACGATTTGAATCAATACATGATAGTTGCTATTGATGATTTCAATATGGGAGCTATGGAAAACAAAGGGCTCAATGTTTTTAATTCCAAACTTGTACTTGCTGATACAGAATCTGCCACAGATGATGATTTTGATGCTATCGAATCTGTTGTAGGTCACGAATACTTTCACAACTGGACAGGAAACCGAGTAACTTGTCGAAATTGGTTTGAACTTTCGCTCAAAGAAGGTTTAACAGTTTTTCGTGATCAAGAGTTTTCAGCTGATATGAATTCACGCCCTGTTCAGCGCATTAAAGATGTCAGCTCTTTACGAGCACGCCAATTTCCAGAAGACGCTGGCCCTAATGCCCACCCTGTCCGACCAAGCTCCTGCATGGCTGTTGACAATTTTTATACAGCAACGATTTATGAAAAAGGCTCTGAAGTGATTCGCATGATGCAAACCATTGTTGGAAAAAAAGGGTTTCGCAGTGGCATGAATGAGTATTTTAAACGTCATGATGGCCAAGCTGTCACAATCGACCAGTTCGCGGCTGCAATCAGTGAAGCGAATGGCATGGATTTTTCTCAATTCAAGTTATGGTATTCTCAAGCAGGAACTCCCGAAGTCAGTGTCACTGAAAAATATGACAACACCACTCAGAAATACACTTTAACACTGCAGCAAAATTGTCCGCTGACATGGACGGAACAAAAAGAAAATTTTGATAAAAAGCCATTTCATATTCCGCTGCTTGTTGGCTTAATTGATTCAAACGGAGCCGAGTTATCCTTGAACTCCAAAGACATCATTTGGAACTCTGATAAACAACCCGTACTTCACTTAAAAGAATCTCAACAAACTTTTACCTTTGAAGGTTTAGCCTCAAAGCCCACTTTGTCGCTGAATCGTCAATTCTCAGCGCCCATTCGCTTAAAATGGGAAGCCTCCATTAAAGAGCTTACCCATCTGATTAAATTTGATTCTGATGCTTTTAATAAATTTGAGTTCAGCCAAAAAATTGTTTTATTGGAACTTAAGAATCTGATTAAAAAATTAAATTCAGGGATTACAGATCCCGAAGTGAATTTGGATATTATTCATTCCATTGGTTCCGTATTACAAGATCCTAAATTAGATTCGGCATTTAAATCACTGATGCTCAGTCTTCCATCTGACTCGACGCTAGTGATGGAAGAACCAATCTTGGATGCCAAGATTTTTGAAGCTGCACGAAATCTGATTCGCCAGACCTTTGTGAAACACTATGGCGTTGTCATCCAAGAACTCTATAAAAAATTACAAACTTCAACAATCGCTGCAGATCGCAGTTTAAAAAATCGATTGTTGGCTTATTTATTCCGAACACAATTTAATGAAGCGGCTCAATTAACGGCAGTACAGTACGAAAAGGCAACCTCGATGACAGACCGTATTGCTGCCCTTTCACTTTTGAGCGAAACAGTAACCGCTGATCGTGATAAGTATCTAAAGCATTTTTTCGATCTCTGGTCGAAAGATTTAGTTGTCTTTAGCAAATGGTTGGGAGTTCAGGCCAGCAGTCCAGCTCAGGATACATTTCAAAAAATGAAAGAAATCTCAAATAGCGATTACTTTAATTCTCAAAATCCAAATAGTATTTATGCATTCCACTCCCTATTCGGAAAAAATTATTTAGCATTCAATACCGATGATGGTGAAACCTACAATTGGTTCTGCGATGAGATCCTTAAAATCGATTCGTGGAATCCTCAGGTCGCTGCCAGACTTTGCACAAGCTTTAATTTTGTAAAAAAACTACCGCCACTTCAACAAGAAAAGGCCATCTTGCAAATCAAAAGAATTCTAGCGAATACAAAACTCTCTAAAAACTCACGCGAGCTTTTAGAGAAATGCATTTAAAGAATTGAGATGTTCCTGCGAGTTTTAGTCTCGCTGGCACTGAGTTAAAAATTCGGTCCGTGTGATGTCTTGTTTTTTAAAGGCACCACGCAGATCTGAAGTTGATGTTGTGCTGTGAGTGTCCTGAACACCACGCGAGATCACACAGTAGTGTTTAGCATTAATATGGACTGCAACATCATCCGTATTTAAAAGATATTGCAAACAGTCCGCAATTTGCTTTGTCAATCGCTCTTGAACTTGAGGGCGACGAGCAAAATATTCGACAATTCGGTTCATTTTTGAAAGTCCAATAACTTTTGTATTGGGAATATAAGCGACCGTTGCAAAACCATGAATAGGTTGAAAATGGTGTTCACATGTTGACATGACTTCGATGTGTTTCACACACACCATTTGATCATATTGCATCTTATTTTCAATTGTTGTGATCTTTGGAAAATTCTTAGTCTCGAGTCCTTCAAAAATTTCATTCACATACATTTTTGCTAGGCGCTTGGGGGTTTCCTTAAGACTATCATCATTTAAATCCAAACCCAGAATTGTCATGATCTCTGCGAAATGATGCTTCACTTTTTGGATTTTTTCTTCTGCCGTCAGAGTAGACTCGATCATCGGAGATGGGCGCACATGGGAAAGGATTTCTACGGCACGGGTATCGACCGATTTAAGTTTTTGATTAGCCATTTTCACCCCTAGTTGGAACTGCTTTTTGCGTCCATAAACTAATGGAAATTAACTTATTTTACCAATGGAATCTAGGACACAGCTACCATTTGGCAATTTTTGACACTTTTTTACACAAAAAGAGATGCCACTCGACTGGCTTCACGAAGAGCCCCTTCGACCGTATGAGGCCTCAGCTTATCCGAATAGTCTCCAAAAATTTGAAAATCCGACACGCCACTGTTTGTTATTTCGGGAAGTGAAACCTCATTTTTAAAATAAGCGGACTGAATCAGATCAACATCCGTCCAATTGAAAAAAGAGTCTGCCGCCATTTTTTTGATATTCAGCCCTAATTTAGTTCTTAAATTTATTTGTGAAACAATCTTTTCGATATCACTGGGAACTTCATTTTGAATAATCCACGAATCTTTATCAATCCCTTGCTGATTAAAGACTTCAAACTCAAGTCCTGCCAAGTTGCCCTTCAAATTCTTTACCACTAAATTCATTTTTTCTTTTTCAGTTCCAATCATTACCTTACCCTTGCGATAAGAGTTTCCAAGAACTCCAGCCGGCACTGTATAATGAACCTTGAGAATAGACTCTGGAGACAATGTGCTCAGCCATGATTTAGCCCAGGCCATTTCAGGTAAATCCAACAAACCAATCACTCGCCCCCACTGGCTTGGTGGCAAAGTTAAAGCAATTTTTTGAGCTCGTAAAACGCGCCGTCCAGCAGGAGATTCAAAATGCAAGTCATAACCCTTGCTTATTTTGCGAATTTCGCGAAGTTTCCATTTGAGACGAACACTTCGGTAGGGCATTAAACCTGAAACACGTTCTTTGATGGCATGAATAAGAGATTCTGCACCACCAGCCAAATAAAAACTTTGATTGGTCAGTGGAACTTCAGACAGATTAAATTCTTTGATCATTTTTTTGAGTTCGACATCGGATTGCTCAAAAACGGAAGCCCCGTAATCAAATCCATCCTGGGAACGCACACGTCCACCCAATACTGCAGAACCTTCGAACAAACGATACTGAGTTTTCGAACGTCTCAAATTATAAGCTAAACTCAACCCACTTATTCCGCCACCGATAATCAATACATGATCATCTCCAAAAGCATGATCTTCGAAAATAAAATCATCAAAAGTTGAACATCCTGCCATGGATGAAAGCAATCCTGCGCTACTCAATCCGAGTAGTCCACTGTGCAACGCTGATTTTAAAAAATTTCGCCGAGAAGACATTTCCAACCTTTAAAAGGCCATGCTACACTAATCCCGTGCTACAAACAATAACACGCGGCCAAAAAGAGCTTATTAAAATTATTTTCTGGGATCGCTTTAGCTTTCGCATTGCCATCGTTGTATTGGCCTTATTTTCATCGATCAGCGGTCTGCTTCTTCCCTATTTTCAAAAAGAATTCTCGACTCATTTGGACTTTTTAACACTGACCTACTGTGTGGTGCTTTCGCTGGTGTATTTTGGATTCAATCAATGGGCGGCTTATATCGGGCAAATCGAATCCATTCATGCTCAGAGGAAATTGGCTCGGACTATTTATCATCATAATTTAGAACTCAAACCTTTAGTTCTACAAAATAAAAGCGTTGGGGAAATTGTTTCGCTTTATACCACGGACGTTCCATCGTTAACCGTCTGGCTTGAACAATCGCTTCCCTATGGTTTTACCACACTGTTTCCATTAATTTTGACACCTTGGTTTCTTTTTTCGTTCTATGATCTCCCCTTAAAACTCAGTTTTTCATTGATTTTTTTATTGGTTTTTATCAACGGTGCGATGGCCTATCGCCAGTCTTTATTTTTTTATAAATTCAAACAGCTCGCCGCCAATCGCATGGGACTTGTAAATGAATGGATTCAAAATATTCGAGGTCTTAAAATTTTAGGTTGGCTAGAGGGCTTCGAAAATCAAATCATTAAAAAGCGACGCGAAGAGACTCTAAACCGCTTGGCCATGGTCACCAATGGTCAAGTCATGAATTCTATTTCTTCCAGCGTTACTTTTTGGCTTAATTTGAGCGTTTTGATGTTTTTTATATGGATTGAACCCAAACCATTATCTAAGGTCGAATTGATTGCGCTGCTTTGGGTGACCACGGTGTTTCTTTCAAGACCCCTGCGACAACTTCCCTGGTTTTTTACATTTATTTTTGATGCCTGGACCTCATACAAGAGAATCAGAGATTTTCTTGATTTAAAAAATCAAAATGAAATTATTCTTGATCAAATTTGTGAACAACCAGGATGCAAAACTTCTATTCGTAACTTAGAACTCAGCTTGGCCGGAGAAATTGTACTTCAAATCAAAGAGTTTAAAATACTCAAACCTGAGATTATTGCCCTTGTTGGACCCGTAGCCTCTGGTAAAAGTTTATTTCTCAAATCATTGATTCGTGAGACCTCATTTACAGCTTCACATTTTTATACAGCATCGATCACCTACGTCCCCCAAGAACACTTTGTCATGAGCGCCACTTTACGTGACAATGTCAGCTTTGAATATGGAACCAGTCCTAAGTTTGATTCTTCCATAATGAACTCGCTGAAAAAAGCGCAGTTCGATTTTCAGTTGGACCGTGTTGAAAATGGATTAGAAACCATCATCGGTGAACGTGGTCTTAATTTATCAGGTGGACAAAAACAAAGGGTCAGCATCGCACGTCAATTTGAAAATTTAAAAGAATTAGTATTATTAGACGATCCCTTAAGTGCTGTTGATATTTCCACCGAAGCGGAACTGATTCATGAGTTTATAAATCTTAAAAACCAGGGACATTCTGTAATGCTCACAACCCAGCGTTTTTCAGCGCTGAGATTTTGTGATCGTGTTGTTTACCTGGAAAAGGGGCAAATTCATTTTGATGGTACAGCTGAAGCTTTCTTGTCGCATCCCAATTTTCAAACATTTTTGAAGGGGGCTGAGTGAAAAAAACAGCCTTTTCCAAGACTATCTACGATACACTTTTGCAAGCCTATCGACCCTTTATCGTAAAACTGACTGTTTCCATTATTTTAGGATTCTTGGGACGTTTTTTAATTTTATCCAATGCGCAAATCTTGGGCCAATTTATTGATCAAACGGCAACTCTCAGTACTGACAATTTGAAACCCCTCGTTTTAAAATTATTTTTCATTCTTATTTTTGCATTTATTTTAACTCTCATTTTTCGAACGTGGTTTTCTCGACTATCAGCTCTTGCCGTTTCTCGAATCTATGATGAAACAACCTACCGCGTTTCTCGATTTCCGATATCATTTTTTGATCAACAACCTGTTGGAAAAATCACCACTCGCTTTTCAAGTGACTATGGTAATATTTTCCGACTTTTTGGTGGACCTCTGGCCGAATTCTTGTCCATCCTTTTTGATCTGATTTCAATCGTTGTCCTGATGGTCTTTGTCCATCCCTATTTTTTAATAACTCTGTTATTTTCCTCTTGGATCTATCTGAGTATTTTAAAGCGAAATCAGTTTCGTTTACGCTCATCTCGTCGAGAACTTTCAAATAATCGGGCCCCGTCCATTGCTCATTTTTCAGAAACAGTTCAGGGTTCAACGACAATCCGATTGAATCAAAAACAAAAAATGTTTACAGATAAATTCTTACAGTATGACGACACATACCTCCTGGCAAAACGAACGGTTTTCTGGAATGTCACACGATTTTCAATCGAATTAAATATTTTAAGTGCATTATTTTTTGGTCTTAATGGAATTGTTTGTCTTTTTCTGATTCATCGGGGAATTATCGGAATTGGTCTAGCCAGTGTTGTTTTAACATTCACGCTTTTGGCAACCAATACACTACAGATGTTTTTTGAGTGGTTCTCACAGTTTGAAGAAGCCCTTGTCGGTGTTGAGAAATTAGACGATTATCTCCGCAGCGAGATCGAGCCCGGCGCCATGTTACCAAGCTATTCTGATTTCAATACCAATCATCCCAAACGACATCACGATGAACACCCGCTGCCTCCTGATAGTGAAGATAAAAGCCCCTATCACTTGCAAGCTGAAGGATTAAATTTTAAATATCCAACCAGTAAAAACATGATCCTTCATTCGATTTCATTTAAGATCAAACCTGGCGAAAAACTGGGAATTATTGGCCGCACAGGTTCTGGCAAATCCACTCTTATTTCAGCCCTTCTTCACCTTTATCCTATTCAATCCGGAGCTCTCTTGATCAATGGGAAAAACGAGAATGATGTCGAACGCCATCGCTCCCTATTCTCGGTTATTTCTCAAGACCAACTCTTTCTCACGGGTACAATACGCACCAATTTGGATTTATTTCGCCAACACTCAAACCATGAGATTGAAAAAATTCTTCAACAAGTTGGTCTTGATTTCTCGTTGCACGATGATGTTTTCGAGAAGGGGCAAAATCTTTCACAGGGAGAAAAGCAACTTTTAAGTCTGGCTCGAGGGCTTCTACAGAAGGCAGAAATATTTATATTTGATGAAGCCACTTCAAACGTGGACCCTCATTCAGAATCATTGATGAATCGGGCCTTAACTGACATTTTAAGTGATAAAACACAGATACGAATTGCTCATCGATTACAAACTGTCGAGGATTGCAACGAGATCCTTTGGCTTGATGAGGGACGAGTGAAAAAGATTGGTCCAGCAAAAGAAGTCCTTGTCGCCTTTCAAAAAGCCAGGTTATAAAGGAATGATTAAAATTTAAATCTCAGACAGCACGAGGAGGACACTGTGAGCGAGACCGACGAGCAAAACAAAAAATCCGCTGAAAACCCCTCTGAAGCACCGACTGTAACTGAACAAGAACAAGATTTTCTGAATTTATTAAATCTTCAAGATCATTGGTCACAAATGACCAAAGAAAACCGCAAAGAAAAATTCTTCTTATTGCCGCGGACTGATGCTGAAGAGCTTTTTTTGAATTTAACAGCTTCGGATCAGTTTGAACTGATTGAAGAACTGACTTTATTGGAAAAACGCTCGTGGATTCGATTATTGGCTCCAGATGATGCTGCCGATTTAGTGCAGGAAGTTGAAGGCGATCATAAAGAAGAACTCCTCTCTCTGCTTGATCCACAGACAAAACGCGAGGTTTCAGCGCTTTTAGCTTACGCCGAAGACAAAGCTGGGGGATTGATGAGCTCCCGCTTTATTCGCTTGCGACCAACAATGAATGTGGATGAAGCCATTAGCTACATCCGTATCCAGGCAAAAACGCAAGTTGAAACCATGTACTACTCTTACGTTTTAGATCCTGAACAAAAACTTGTCGGTGTTGTTTCATTTCGCGAACTCTTTGCCTCGACACCAAATAAAAAAGTTTCTGAAATCATGCATACCGATGTTTTTAAAATTTCTGTCGATTTGGATCAAGAGAACATCGCTCAGGTTTTTAAAAAACAAGATCTTATGGCTCTCCCAGTTATCGATGCCGACAACAAGATGGTGGGTATTGTCACCTTTGATGATATTGCCGAAGTTGCAGAAGAAGAAGCCACCGAAGATATTCATAAAATAGGTGGTGTCGAGTCTTTGGATGCGCCTTATTTACAGATTTCAATGCTGGAAATGTTTCGAAAGCGAGGGGTCTGGCTGTTGATTCTTTTTATAGGTGAAATGTTTACAGCAAGCGCTCTTGGCTACTTTGAAGATGAATTGCAAAAAGCCGTTGTTCTGGCGATGTTTTTACCTTTGATTATCAGTTCGGGTGGAAATTCTGGATCTCAGGCCTCAACATTGATAATTCGAGCAATGGCCCTTGGGGAAGTAAAGCTTAAAGATTGGTTGCGGGTCCTTTACCGAGAAATTGCCACCGGAGCTGTCTTGGGTGCTGCCCTTGGAGTCATCGGTATGTTGCGAATTTATTTTTGGCCTTGGCGGGAACAAATGTACGGTGCCGAATATGCTCGGATCGGCGCCACTGTTGCTGTTTCTGTTGTTGGCGTTGTTATGTGGGGAACCATCACTGGCTCGATGCTTCCATTTATTTTACGACGTTTTAAGTTTGACCCGGCTTCAGCGTCAGCCCCAGCTGTTGCAACAATTGTAGATGTGACTGGATTAATTATATACTTCACAGCGGCCAGTCTTATTTTAAAAGGCGTGCTCTTATAAAAAGAAAATCTTGGGATTAAGTTGGACTTAATCCCAAAGTCCATGTGGAAAATTGTGCCCGTAATTGATCTGTGATATTTAAAAATTTAACGCCATAAGATTGTTTTTGTGAACACCAAACAACTTCGCCGTCCATTTCCTGATCCAAGCCTTCAATTTTTACTTTGATCTTCTCGCCTTTATTCATTTGAAGCGTTCCACTAAATGAAACTCCACCCAGTGATAGTGTATCTGAAGCTGTTGTGATCACTTGGTCTCCAATTTTCAAGACTAAATCTTTTGCTAATGTGTAGCGAGCATACTGACGACGCTGAATTTGTTGCACCTCTAAAGGAGTTTTGCGACGCAGACCCACCGCCAATAACACGGGCAAAAGAATCATTGCCAGTATGGCCCCTGATGTTCCCATACCGCCACTGGAATCACTGCCTGAACCATCTAGAAAACTAGAAGCCCCTGCTCCCAAAGCTTTTACCAAACCACAGCCACCACCACCAGAATCTGTTGGTGCCGAATCCGATGCAACACTTCGCTCGGTCTTATAAACGGGAGTGTAACTTGGATTGTAAGCCGCAGTTCCGGCTTGTGCTATTGCCGCCTGCGTGGCCAAAAGTGCATTCACGCGGCCACTTGTTGAAACTTTATTAATCAATGACGAAAATGTATTGGTTGAGCTCAGAATAATAGATCGCACCTGATAACCGGAAAGTTGTGGAGCTTCACGAATCAATAGTGCCGCAAGACCCGCAACAAATGGCGATGCCATTGATGTTCCGGACATCATCTGAAAACACCCTGGCGATGGACAACCATTTCCAGGAACTGAACTGACGATAGCCACTCCCGGAGCGGCCACATGAACTGTTAAACCATAATTTGAAAAGGACGCTTTATTGTCAGAATCTGTTGATGCGGCAACAGCAATATTATTGGGAGTATCAAGAGCTGCCGGATACATGGGGGTCGTATCATTATCTGACCCTGAGTTTCCAGCCGCTGAAGCAATCACCACACCATTGGTATGTGCGTAAGTGTAAGCATCATGCAACGAGCGCGAGTAGGATGAACCTCCCCACGAATTATTGATAACTTTGGCTCCCATATTCACCGCATAGTATATAGCACTCACAGCGTTGGCTGTTGTTCCAGAACCATTGGCATCTAAAAACTTTAACGGCATAATTTTTATTTTTGATTCACGCACGGATGATTGCAAAATATCTTGTCCGACACCCAAAACAATTCCCGCGACATGAGTCCCGTGATCATCATCATCATAAATAGAGCCACTGTTTGAAACATAATTCCAACCATTAATGTCATCTATATAACCATTTGAATCATCATCCACGCCGGGGGTGCCATTCAACTCGGCCGTGTTTTGCCAAATGGCACCTGAATCGGCAAACAGCGCATGAGTCATATCCAAGCCTGTATCGATGACCGCAACAACTGTTTTTGTGCCCTGATTGTAAGGCATTGCAACCGCCCAGGAATCAGTCACTTGAACATCTGCATAAGATTGATCGTAGGAATCAAATGCTCCCGGAGCAGTCCCAAAAGGTTGAACCTCAACCGGGTCAATAGTTAACTTATAATTGGGCTCTATAAACTCAACCTCAGGATCAGCCCGAAGTTGATCTAAACTTGCCTGAGAGTTGGTTTTGATATGCATCATTGTTGAGCCCCAAAACGCCTGTTTCACATGAACAGCAGAACCCATTTTTTTGATCAGACTGACGCCCTTACTTAAGCGTGAGTTCGAAGTCGCACCCTTTTGACTTTTAATTTTAATAATATATTCACCTTGAACGACTTGGCTCTGAGCATAACCGCTGACTGCTGCAAATATAATTGTCGTCGTAAATAACGCTGCTAAACGCACCAACGTACACCCCGTAGATTTATCGTGAATCGTATACTTTAAGTATCGGGGCAATAGTCTTTGGACTAAAGAATGATGGTTTATTCTCTCAAAATAATTCACTGGCACTGTCTCAACCCGAGACTTCTTGTTCAGTTTTAGACGAACCCTTCCTTGACTCGGATTTTGACCTCGTGAATCATGCTATTAAGATGAATAAAATCCAAAAAATCTTTGTCAGTGGACTTGTCGCCTTTTTACCAATGGCCGTAACGATCTATATCGTTTTTGCAGGCATCAGCATTGTTGAAAATCTCTTAGGGACTTTTCTTCAACGCATTTTACCGCCGGAGGCTTACTATCCGGGTTTTGGATTTCTCACGACGGTTATTCTGATTTTTTTATTAGGTTTGATGCTTAATAATTTTATCACAGCGGGACTTTTTAAAAAAATTCAAGAAAAACTGACAGAAATTCCGCTCATCAAAGTGGTCTATTCTCCTCTTCGTGATCTCATGAATTTATTTTCCAAAGGACATGGGCAAAGTAATTTAAAAAAAGTCGTTTTGGTACATTTTAGCGAGGGCAAAAAAGCCCTTGGATTGGTGACTCGCGAACATTTTGAAGATATTGGAATTCCGAGCCTTGCCTCGAATGATCGTGTCGCTGTTTTTTTTCCGATGAGCTATGGCTTGGGTGGTTACACTTTATTAATTAATAAAACAGATATTGAATCTGTTGATTTGCCTGCAGAAAAAGCCATGAGCTTGGCCTTAACGGCGTGGATAAAAACGGGCACGAAAGGCTCCAATGCGCTCTAAAACAACACAAGAGAAAGCCCTGGATATTAATTTAGACGTTCAATACTATGGGTCCTTTGCTGAGATTGGTGCTGGTCAAGAAGTGGCTCGACAATTTTTTCAAGCGGGAAAGGCTTCTCAAACAGTGGCTCTTTCTATCTCAGCTTATGACATGACATTTAGTGATATCATCTACGGCAAAGAAAAATCAGGACGCTATGTCTGCAAGACACGTTTAGAAAAAATGCTGGACAAAGAATACTCGAAGATGGTCACTCGATTGGTTGCCGAACGTGGTGATAAAACATGTTTTTTTAGTTTTGCGGACACGGTTTCAACAGGCACCAAAAATCATGGCTGGCTAGGAGTGCGTTTTCAAGCCAAACCAAATGCCGAAGCCCAAACCGTGATGTTTCATGTTCGACTTCTTGATAAGCATCGATTACAACAACAAGAAACATTAGGGCGACTTGGGGTTAACTTGCTGCACTCCTGCTTTTATGAACGCAAAAACCCAGATGACTTTTTAGCCGGGCTTTTTGATCAGATCAAAGAAGGATCTATTGCTGTTGATATCATTGAATTTTTTGGTGCTGAATTTAAAAAATTTGATCCTATATTATTTAATTTGAAATTAGTTCATTTGGGATGGGCTGATGCTATTCTGGTGGATTCATCCGGCCAATTACAAAACTCTGGTGACTATTTATTTGGAAAATCAATCCTTGTTCAACGTGGTTCCTACAATCCCGTCACCAATACTCATTTAGATATTTTTAAACGTGGAGTTGTGCATTTTAAAAAAGAGTTTAATCTCAAAGAGCAAGAAATTCTAGGAATGCTTGAGTTTCATTTGGATATTCGACAACAGAACAACAAACTCTCACCAGAAGAAGCCTTACGTCGCGTAAAAATGATCACAGCATTGGGTTTACCGGCACTGATTACTCGTTTTACATTATTTTACCAGTTGAAAGAATTCATCCGTCTGTCGACACCAAAACCGCTAGCTATTGTGGTCGGAGCGGCTTACCTTGAAAAATTATTTGATGTGAATTTTTATTTGAATCTGAGTGGCGGCCTACTCGAGGGTTTGGGTAAATTATTGGGGCGGTATTCGCGCTTGTACGTCTACCCTCATAAAACCAAAGAAATTTGCCTTTTGACAAAAAGCTTCTTTCCAAATCCAGAAGTTAAAAATATCTATGCTCATTTTATCGAAAGCCAGAATATTCAAGATATCGCTGGCTGTGATGAGATCGATCAATTTATTCATTCAGAAGATGTGAATAAATTGATCAAGAAAAAAGATATAGCTTGGAAAAAACTTGTCCCTGAAAAAATTCACTCACTGGTTTAGACGCTGACTCGTTTAAGCCATTCTATCATCATTTGAACCGGTTGTCCGTTGGCCCCGGTTTGAGCCAAGGCTCCAGTTGGCTTATCATTCCAGCAATAAACATCTAAGTGAGCCCATTTTTTACCACCTGCAAACTTTTCTAAAAATAATGCTGCTGTGACAGCACCACCAAAACCATCTGCTGAATTTCGAAAATCGGCAAAATTAGAATTTAATCCTGAAAACATTTTTGAAATCAGTGGCATGCGCCAAGCTGGTTCTCCGGCAACTTGACCCGCATTGCAAATCTGCTCAGACAACACATCATTGTTGCAAAACAAACCTGCAACATCAGCACCCAAAGCCACTTTGATGGCTCCGGTCAGAGTTGCAATATCGACTAAAATTTCAGGCTCATCTTTTAGTTTTTGAGTGACCGCAACATCCATCACATCTGCTAAAACCAAACGCCCCTCTGCATCTGTATTATCTATCTCCACAACAAAACCTGCGCGCGATTTATACAAATCACTGGGCCGCATCGACTTTGAATCTACAGAGTTTTCAGCAAGTGCTAAATAGAAATCACACGGTCTTGAATAATTTGAATGGGCAACCCAATAAGCCAACGCTAAAACCGCTGCGCTTCCGCCCATATCTTTTTTCATCATTCGCATACCTGATGAAGGCTTAATATCCAAACCACCCGTGTCAAAAGTAATCCCCTTACCCACAAACGCAATAGGCTTTTTACGAGATGCTTTTTTGGGCCGATAGCGAAGATGAATCATCTTTGGTGGAGTTTTTGATCCAGCCCCCACAGCCAATAACAAATTCATTCTTTCTGTTGCCAATTTTTTCTCGTCCCAAACTGTCACTTTTGTATTGGGAAACTGAATGTCTTGAGAAGCTATCCGAGACAGCGTTGTGGGATTGATTTCATTGGGTGGCAAATTTACTAAATGTCGCGCCAATTGAATGGCAACAGCTTCTTGCTGAGCCGCTGTCACCATGGATTTTGTGATTTTGCTGCCATCAGATTCAATAAAAACCTTGGGATAATTTACTTTTTTATCCGCATAGACATTAAAAAATTGATATGTTGCAAGCTCGCTTCCAATCAAAACCGCTCGCGTGATTTCAGCACTGCATTGACTTAAATAAATCTGTAAATTTTCAATATGCAGATTTTTTGTCATACCTATAACTGAACCGGCCTGATCTCGGAACCATCCGTAGACGGACTCATCCATCAAACCATAATGTTGCCCACGCTTTGACTCTGTATTTTTTAAAATCCAAACCGGACCACTTTTTCCGACGAAATGAAGTGATCGCTTATCCGTCGCTAGTAATTTTTTAGCTTGAAAGTCATGAGCGTGAGTCTCGATGATCTCTTTAGTTTCCTTAAGCAACTTGGATTTTGAGGTAGATC
Source organism: Bdellovibrionales bacterium RIFCSPHIGHO2_01_FULL_40_29 (assembly GCA_001771815.1). Taxonomy (GTDB): domain Bacteria; phylum Bdellovibrionota; class Bdellovibrionia; order Bdellovibrionales; family Bdellovibrionaceae; genus Pseudobdellovibrio. The sequence continues at coordinate 234,844 of MEPU01000004.1, forward strand.
CCAAAACATAGACAATTCCTTCCGGAGAAGAAGACAGTTTTAACTCAAATTGAATCAAAGGTTGGGTCATTACTCGAATACTCATTTATTCACCTCAGGATGTTTGCTATCATGGTGCCTTAGACATGATGAATAATGCAACTGTGAATATAAAACTGGGTTTGTTTAATGTGGAAAATTTATTTCTGCTTTTTGACCGTCCCATACCACCGAATTATCAAAATCTTACAGAAGATGAATGGCAGAAATTGTCTACCTCGATTTACGACAACAAGCCTTTGAAAAAGTGTCTCTCCATAGCCTCTATCATTCTTAAAAATGAACCCGATATTATGATGGTCTGTGAAGTGGGAGGCCTTGAGTCTCTGAAAAATTTCAATTCATTATTTCTGGACTCAAAGTATTCGTGTGTGCTTTTAGAGGGCAACTCCAATCGCAATATTGATGTGGGATTTTTGATTAAAAAAGATCTTCCCTATTTCTTCGATGTCATCAGTAACAAAAACCGCCCCCTTCATTTTCTGTACCCTCATGAAATCCTATCTCAGCAGCATGGATTTAAAATCAAAGCTCCTTCTCAGCTCTTTTCACGAGATTGCCTGGAACTTCGACTTTTTCTGAATAACCGAGAAAAACCATTTATGATTTTACTTCTGACACACTTAAAATCTCGATTGGATCCAGAGCGGATCGATCCCGGAGGCGTCGAACGGCGCTCTGCCGAATTAAGAACAGTTGTTTCAATCTACAAAGAACTGGAATACCAATACCCAGAAATCCCCGTTTTAGTCTGTGGTGACTTGAATGGGTACGCTGGAAAACAGAATCCTGATCTTGAATTTTTACCGATCTATCAACAGACAGATCTTCAAGATATTTTTGAAGTGGCTGGTGTAAGTACAGATAAACGCTCTACATTTTATCAAATTAAAAACGGAAACAAGGCCGAAGGTAAGCAAATAGATTACTGCTTTATCCCAAAGAAAATTTGGCCTCATTTAGCTAGTGATTGCTCTGTGTATTTGTACACGGATCACCTGGGGCTCCCCCTCAACCCACCAACAACGATGGATTTAAAAAGCCAACTTCCGTCAGATCACTACCCCCTCTTTTTTACTCTTGAAAACCTGCCCGTTTGATGCGATTTTTAAACTATGAGTTTAAAAAAAATACAGACTCCTCAGTTTGAAATCACCGCAACCTCAGTTTATGTCCCTAGCGAATCAGCACCCGACCAGAACCGATATTTCTTTGCTTATAAAATCTCTGTGAAAAATAAAGGAAATCAGGATGCTCAACTCATGAGTCGCCACTGGATTATCACAGATGCGTTAGGCCATATCGAAGAAGTTCGCGGCCCTGGCATCGTTGGTTTGCAACCTCGCATTACTGCCGGACAGGCCTTTGAGTATGATAGTGCCTGTCCGTTACGAACACCCTCAGGCAGCATGAGGGGATACTATCATTTTGTTGGTGATGATGGAGAACCTTTTGAAGTTGAAATTCCTGAATTTTATTTAATCAGTCCGCACGCGATGCACTAGTTCACACAAAATTTGCAACTGCTTTTCATACTCTAGGCTATAAACATCGTCTTCCATCATTTGCTCTGGCAGCAATGGCACATGAATAAAAATAGATTTTATACTCTTGAACTCGTGCAACACCCGAAAGTACAAGTCATTGCAAACATAAGTCCCCGCCGAAAAGGAAATATCCACTGCATCCATTTTTTCTGTTAATTTTTCCAATGGATACTGAGACATCAATGCCAGTGGCGCATCGGACACGATGGATCCCGTTAGCGGTCGAATACCTTTTTCATCCTGATGCCCGGACTGAATCCAATTCAGACCAATCTTTTCAAGACACACTTTTTTGCGGCCACGTGCTTGCCCCAGCATCAAAATTAAATCGGGATTGATCTGAATAATTCGTTCTTTAAAAATTTGAAATGAATTTTCAAACTCAACAGGCAACACAATGGAATCGACTTCTGAAAATCGATTTCCCAGCTCAATCGCCAGCAACTGACTTGGATTAATCTTTTGATTTAGAAATGGCTTAAACCCAGAAACAAGAATTTTCATGGTGATCGTAAAAAACGATTCCAATTTAAATCTGAACCTTGAAAGACATAGCGCTCGTGCATTCGACCAGATCGCGCAAACCAAAACTCAAATTCAGTCGGAATAATTCGATATCCACCCCAATGTGGTGGCCTTGGAACAACCTGCCCCTGAAATTTGGCTTCCACTTGCTGTGCTTTTTTTTGAAAAAATTCAAACGACTCAATTTTATCAGATTGTTCAGAAGTCCATGCACCAATCTGACTCAGCCGAGGTCGACTAGCAAAATACTTTTCAGACTCTTCATCTGTTAATTTTTCAGCAATCCCCTCAATGCGGATTTGCTGGTCAAGGTGGGGCCAATAAAAAGTAGCCGCCACAGCGTTATTAACCTCTATATCACGGCCTTTACGACCATTGTAATTGGTATAAAAAGAAAACCCTCTGCGAACTAATCCTTTAAATAGGACGATCCGTACAGAGGGTTGATGTCTTTCATTCACTGTTGCGAGCGCCATCGCATTATGCTCTGGCACTCCCTTAATTTGAGCCTCTTTAAATAATTCTAAGAAATTTTCAAATGGGTCATTCTTAAAATCAAAGCTCATAGAGATATCTCGCTTTCAGGTGACGAAACTACTTCTTTGGTTTAGCTGGCGCTGCCGCTGGTTTAACAATTTCAAGCAATTCAACTTCAAAAATCAAAGCTGAATTTGCTGGAATACCTGGTCGGCCAGATGGTCCGTAAGCCAATTCAGGTGGAATGAATAATTTGTACTTTGATCCCACTTTCATCATTTGCAAAGCTTCTGTCCAGCCTGCGATCACGCCACCAACTGGAAACTCAGCAGGTTGACCACGATCAACAGATGAATCGAATTTTTCACCAGTGATCAATGTTCCCGTGTAGTGACACTTCACATTGTCTTCTTTTTTTGGCATTGGGCCAGTGCCCTCTTTGATAACCATGTATTGCAAACCAGAAGCTGTCGTTTTTACACCCTCAGCTGTTTTATTTTTTTCTAAGAACTCTGCTGATTTTTTTTTGTTGTTCTCGCCCTCTTCTTGTTGCTTTTTCATTGCTGATTCTTGCAACTTCATCATTGCTTTTTGAATCTCTTCTTTTGTCATTTCTGACTTACCTTGACCGGCATCTTTCATTGAAGCCACCAAAGTTGTTGCATCAAAATCAATATTTTGTGCTTTAAGGTTTTGGCCAATCTGTTGGCCGATAGCATACGATGCTTGGCCCTTATCAGATTTTAAATCCGGCTTGTTACATGCCGTAAGTGCAAGAGCGGCTACTGCGACTACTAAAACTTTTGTCATACGAATCCTTTCAATAATGATTTCGTTTTTATATTAAGCTTTAAAACTTTTAAATCTTGTTTTCAGTCTTAAATCATGCTCGAATTCATAGGGATTTCAAACACATAACATGCTGCACACATTGCTATATTTTTTAGCCCTCTTTAGCCTTTCAACCTCACCAAACTGGGCTCGCCTCAGTCAAATGCCCGTCGACGTCCTGGGTTTTTGGCGTTTACTGATCGCTTCCGTTCTGATTTTTGTCTGGGTTTTCTTTTATAGACGCCAGCCTTTTCCTCGCATTGAGAAAAAGTTCTTCTGGGTTATAGCCTCGGGAATTTTCTTTTTTGGTCACCTTTGGACCTACAAGTATGCCTCCAAGACCACGTCGGTCGCCAATACCATGATCTTTTTTGCAACGAATCCTATCTGGTCCACACTTGGATCAATTTTCTTTTTTAATGAGCGCTTCACGCGACGTCTCGGTTTGGCTTACTTGTTGGCTCTTTCTGGGATTACCCTTTTGGTGTCACATCAATTTGATCTCAACAGCACTGGATTTCTGGGCGATATTTCAGCGATTGCGTCAGCCTTATTGTTTTCCGCCTATATTCTGACTGGAAAACGAGCTCGGATCTACTATTCCAATTCAGTCTATGCCAGTTTTCAATATCTGATTGGAGCAATCTGTTTTTTCCTAGCCGTTCTTATTTCGGGCCATGATTTTACCAATCATTCGACTATTTCCTGGACGGCTGTTGCTGGATTAGTGATCTTTCCAACTCTATTAGGCCATCTCAGCTTTTCCTACCTCATGAGCACCATGAACCTCAGCCTGATGTCTTGCGGAAAACTCATTGAACCTGTTCTTGCTTCGATCATTGCCTACTTTGTTTTTGGTGAATTGCTCACCCCACATGCGATCATGGCTTTTATCCTGACAGCTTCAGCACTTTTCGTTCTATTTATGCCTTCGTTACGATTTTCAAAGACTTGATATAATCCATGACCTCAAGGCGAGATCCTTTAAATTGAATCTTCGGTTCCCGTTTTTCAAGAGATCCCACATACATAGGATCATAGTACCAGACCAATAATTTTTCGATCCAAATCTTATTCTTTTCTAAACCACCGCTCGTAAAAAATTGCTGCTCACACAAATCCATATCGGACAATAGCTCTTGCGCACGCAGCCCACCCAATTTATTTTTAATTTTTCGAATAGATTCTCGATAGGATTCCAAAACTCGAGATACCGCAGTAGGTTCCGAGCTCTGATTGAGTTTCGAAGAAATGTAATCGATATATATATTATCAATCCGCTGCTCTAAGCTTTCGTTCATCAAAATCACAGGAGACGCTCGCATTTTAGTGAAAAAAACTTCCGGAATATGCCGATGACCAATCATTCGACTTTCATCTTCAAGCATAATCAGGGATGGTTGCTGTAGACTCAGAAGCTTCACAGCCAATCGATTTTCAAAATCAGCCTGAACTGGCTGTGGAATATCCCACGCCCCAAAGGCTGATCCCCGATGATGAGCCAACCCTTCCAGATCCACAACTGGAACATCTTCTGCTAATGCATTTAAAACATGAGTCTTCGCGCTACCCGTGTTTCCCGTTAAAATCACCAGAGACGCTTGTTCTGCATAATTTGCAATAGTTTCCAAAAAAAATGCACGCGCTTGCTTGTAGCCTTTTTCTAAACGAGGAACATCAACCCCATGACTTGCAATAAACTTCTGCGATGTTTGGCTACGCAGACCACCTCGAAAACAAGTGATCAAAGCCTCCGGGTGAGACTGAATATACGACAACCAATTTTGAGTTTTTATTTCTAAATTTTTGCCTGAGACAATTCGATATCCCAAGGCTATAGCGGCCTCTTGTCCTTGAGTTTTATAACAAAGACCGACTTCATGCCGTTCTTGATCAGACAGCACTGGCAAATTGACTGAACCTGGAATCGAGCCTTGCTCAAATTCAACCGGAGCACGCACATCAATAACGGGAAGACCCTGGATAAGATGAGTTTTAAATTCTGAAAGAGTCACTGTTTTCATCGAATAACGAGAGCACTTTCATTTTGGCTTTGAACTGAACCGATAATGGCTGCATGAGAAAACTGACCTCTCAACACTTCCACGATGATTTCTGCTCGCTCTGCACTGACCGACAAAAGCAGGCCACCGCTGGTTTGCGGATCACACAACAAATTCTGCTGAATACTATTTAAATCCATCGTCACCTTGTCTTTCACGTACTCACTATTTGATCGATGAGCTTTGGTCAAAAACCCAGCTTCTAAAAGTTGAAATGTTTTTGAAAAGTGGGGGATTTTTGAAAAGTTAAACTCAAATGTTTTCTCGCTGGCTTTCGCCATTTGAAGACTGTGACCTAATAGACCAAAACCTGTAATATCCGTTGCCGCATGAATATATTTTTGATCATCACCTAGAATATTTAATATGGAATTCAGTTGCGACATGGAATTTAGTTCTGTAGCGATGTCCTTCTCGGTAACTTCGCCTCGCTTTAACGCGGCAGTAGCTGTCCCTGTCCCCAAAGGCTTTGTCAGAATCAACCTATCACCGGCAATTGCTGTGGCGTTAGACCAAATTTTTTGGGGATGAACATAGCCCGTGACGGAAAGCCCAAATTTAAGTGTGTCATCATCTATAGAATGTCCACCAATAAATGAAGCTCCGGCTTCGCCAATTTTATCACTCGCCCCCTGCAAGACCTCAGCAATAATATTTTGTGAGAACTGGGCCAATGGAAATGCCAAAACAGCCATGGCCGTTTTTGGAACACCACCCATCGCATAAACATCACTCAATGCATTTGCAGCGGCAATTTGCCCAAAGACATACGGAGAATCAACGATGGGAGTAAAAAAATCCAAAGTTTGCACCAAGGCTAAATCTTCTGATACTTTAATGACAGCGGCATCATCCATCAGTGATCCATCCACCAGAATGTCACTTGAGTTTTTAGGAAAGCGAACTCGAGCCAATATTTGACGAAGTTCTACGGCCGGTACTTTGGCGGCACAGCCACCCTTTTGCACAGTTTGCGTCAATCGAACAATTTCATTCATAAGCCTTTTTATTGCACACTTCTCGTTCTTGAGGCAACCTTTACAACAATGCACTCACTGAAATCTTGGATAAAAGTTCTCTTGTTGGCTGCGCTGGTGGGAACGGGCGTTCGCCTTGTATTTTTTATTCTTTTAGCTCCCCCTGAACTGACTTCTATGGGCCATAAAATACCCTATGCTGAAATTTTTCATGCCTTTCTTTTAGGTTTTCGCTTTGATTTAAGTGCCACTTGTTACTTAACGTTGATCTTTTGGATGATCAGTTTTTTTCTTCCAAAAATATGGTCGCTCTTTATATGGAAATGCCTTTTGTCGTTCTGGGGATTCTTGCTCCTTGTTGATATTGGTTATTTTTCTTTTTACAATGATCGCCTCAACGTATTGATGTTTGGTCTTTTTGAAGATGATACATGGGCATTGATTAAAACATTTTGGAAAAATTATCCTGTGATTCCCATTTTGCTTTGCGCCGGAGCCTTAAGTTATTTTTTTCATAGGCTGATTAAAAATGAGTTTAAAATAGATCGCAACTTTCGGAACCATATTTCAACTCCCCTGACTCGCGCTCTTATTTTAGTTCTTTTAGTTATTGGCGCTCGAGGCACCTTTGCTCTGTTCCCATTGGGCGATCATGATACGGTAGTCTCCAGCGTTCCCTTTCTGAATACACTGAGCTTTGGCACGGCTCACGCATTCTCGCGAGCTATTAAATTAAAACGAGAACAAATTAAAATGGGATCCTCCGAGTGGTTTGCAAACCTTAAAGAATTTGGTTACCTCAACAAGGAAGATCAAGCTTTTATCGATTATTTTGATTCCAAAATTCCTCCAGGAGGCAATCGCTTCCAACTGATGAATTTTAAAACACAGTTGAATTTCAAACGCCCCTCGCCACCCCATGTGGTTCTGATTGTCATGGAAAGCTGGGGCACCTACGGCCTGCAATTTCAGAATGACAATTTCAATCTTGTCGGTGGAATGAAAAATCATTTTACCCGAGGGCTTCTCAATACCCAATTTCTCTCGACAACTCCGGCAACAACAGGCTCGCTGAGCTGTCTATTAGCTGGCGTTCCCCAACGCGCGATCAGTCCTTTTTTGACTGAAAGTGATTATCTGCATACACAACTGACGACATCTCCGGCAGTGACATTTAAAAAAGCTGGGTACCAGACCCGCTTTGTCTATGGTGGAAATCCGGGTTGGCGAGACATGAATAAATTCGCCTTAGCCCAAGGCTTCGACGACGTTTTAGGTGAAGTTGATATTCAGAAAAAGTTTTCACCCCAACAATTGGAAAAGCACGATTGGGGAATTTACGATCATGATTTATTCAACTATGTAGAATCCCTCTTGCGCGAGGCTGAAAAACCACAACTTATTGTGGTGATGACGACCTCGAATCATCCACCGTATGAACTGCCGACCACGGCTCAAAAGCACACTATTTCACTAGACCAGTTTCCTGAACGTGCAAAGCTCATCGATCAAAATCTGGCGCTCAAACGGTTTCTGGCTTTTCGCTACTCATCGGACTCACTCAGCGAGTTCCTAGACCAAATTCAACGGAATGAAAAGCTCCATTCAAGCACGATAACAGCGGTGACTGCTGATCATACGTTTTGGATTAAAAATTTCTCTCATTCAGAAATTTTTATGAAATCAGCCGTTCCATTTTTTCTGACGCTACCACCAAACTTAAGCTCTCAATTGTCCCTGAAACAATCGACTCATTTTCGCACTAGCTTCGCCAGTCACCATGATATTTGGCCAACACTCTATGACGTAGCTCTGAAAGATTCCATGTACCAGACGTTTGGCCGATCACTCTTTCAGAACTCAACAAACTCGTTTGCTCTTAGTTTTGAGCGGGCTATCTTTTCAAAAGATCGAGCCGTCTATGTTCAGTCTGCCAATCAGTTTTCAAGCATGAAAGCGGTTGGACCTTTGACTTACGAAACCACACCCGAGGTTTTGGATGCGGATCATCAAATGTCGCAAAAATACCGCTCCCTAATGGGAGCTCTTGACTCGTTTTTATATCACTCTAAGATAAAACAGTAATCGGCAATCACGCCGAATGAATCAGGAGATTCCATGAAATTATTTATCGCTACTTTAGCATTAGCCATTGCTGCAAATGCTGCTGAGCCAACAACAACTACGACAACAACTGAAACGACAACTCCAGCTGTTACAACAACTGCAACAACGACTACTGAAACAACTGACGAAACTAAAAAAGTTACTAAGAAAGTTGCTAAAAAAGTTAAAGGCATGAAAAAAGGACAAAAAGCTGCTGCTCCTACAACTCCAGCAACTGTTCCTGCGACTACAGCTCCTGCAGCTCCTACAGCTCCAGCTACTGAGACTAAGTAATCCTTATTTTTTAAAAAAAAGTGAAAAAGGAACAATGAAAATTTGTTCCTTTTTTTTATCTAAAAATTAGGGACTGCCCACAGGAGTGGGCCTGTTTCAAAAATTACCCAATAAATAAAAACTCAAAATTGCAATGCAAGTCGGAAGAAATGCCGCCATTAAAAGTTTCAAAGCATTTAAAGAGCTATCCGGAAACTTAGAGCTTAAAATCGAAAACCCAGCTGGGTTGGGTGCATTCGCAAGAATTGTTAAACCACCACCGGCCAATGCTCCAGAAACTAAAGCCCATTTTGAAGAATCGGTAATCGAGGCCACTTGCGACCCCAAATAAGTCAATGCCGCATTGTCCGTGATTGCTGTTAATCCCGTGGCACTCAGAAATAGAGTTGTCTCATTCAAACTGGAAATAATAGGCTCCAACCACCAGCGCTGAAATGATCCAAACACGACCAATCCTCCCAGGAAGAAGGCAACCAAAAAGCCTTCTTTAAATTTAAGGCCATCTTGATACACTTTTGTGACTGTTGTAAATCCAATGAAAATTAAAAATATTCCGAAAAACACATTCACGTAATGAGATGTCGCCACAATGGCTATTAAAAATAAAATATGATTCATCGTAATCCACAGAGGAATATGCTGTTTCTCCAATGTCATTGGCGTTAACGTCTTTGCAATTTCTTTTCGAAAGTACAAAGTGAATAAACCAGAATTAAGAACGACAGCCACGATGGCCGCCACGCCCAAATTAGAAAACACATCTCCTAATGACCAGTCCCATGCTCGGGCGATAATCATAATGGGTGGAGCCGCAAAATGCGTTAATGATCCACCTACCGAAATATTCACAAACAATAATCCAATAATTCCATACAGCAAATGCGATTGAATTTTGTCTCCATCGATCATGCGATACAACAGTAAAGCTAAAATTGTAATAGCTGCAGGTTCAGTTATGACTGATCCTAACAATGGTCCTAGGGTCATCAGGATTAAAAATTGCACAACAACTGTCGGGAAAGGCAACACCTTTTCTGCGAATCGACTCAAAGAATAAATCAGCAACCGGGACAAACTAATAAGTGGTCGAGTTGACGCGACAATAAGAATACAAAAAATAAAAAGTGGTTCTGTCATATTCAAGGATTGCTGATAGGTAATGGCGTCCTTTGGCCCTTCAAAAATAGACCACATCACTAAAAATACAAAGGCCCACAATCCAAAAACAACTTCGACTTCAGACAGTAAATGTAAAAATGATTCCATCGGAGAACCTTTTTCAAACTTTCGAGATAGCTTTGCAAAAAAAGATACTAAAAAAGTATGAGCCAAAGCCACGGCAAACAAACCAGTTCCCAAATAACTGACATCAACCACTTAAAACTCCTCTTGATTTCGATATTTCCAGGCAAATCTCACCAAACTTATCAAGGTAAACGCCAATGAACCCACTAACCCATAACCGTAACCTTCTCCGGGATACATTGAATAATGTAAACCAAAATAAATAACGAAGGCTTTTCCAACAAATGTAGGCATTAAAAATGTTCGAATCAAAGTCTTCAACTTTGATTTTACGTGCGGCTCAACAGAGGACATAAATACCTTTAATTAAAAAATGGTGACCCCACCAGGACTTGAACCTGGATCGACCGTTTAGGAAACGATTGCTCTATCCAGTTGAGCTATAGGGTCCCTCCCAAAAGGTACCAGCTCACTTTCTAATAGGCAATGCGTTAGCATGTTCTTTGCTCTGAATAACAAAATGGCAAGATTTAATACTCCACAAACTTCTGAGTTCCCTTTTCATATTACAGGTCGTCGTCATAATAAGACCGCATTTGATCTCGATTTAGATACCGTTTGGAAAATAATGAGTGATCACCTTTATCTCACCCATCATTTATTTGGACTTAAAATCTATTCATTTGTATTAATGCCAAACCATTTCCACCTGATCTGCGGAACGAATTCCGAACCATTAGGTACAGCGCTTGGATACTTTATGCGTGAAACAAGCAAATCGATGAACTTGTTATCGGGCAATATCAATCAAAATTGGGGCTCAAGGTACTTCAGATGCGAAATACCAACGTCAAACTATTATATAAATTGCTATAAGTATGCTTATCAAAACCCCATGCGAGCAAACTTGGTATCAAAATGTGAAAACTGGAAATACTCAACACTCAACGGTTTACTTGGACGAACACATCTCTTCATTCCCACAGTTGAGGATACTCTTTTATTTACGGATACCGGATCACTCATCGAAGAGAACTTAGTTTGGTTGAATCAAAAAATTACTGACGAAAACATACTGGCTATGCGAAAGGCTTTAAAAAAAACAAAATACAAACTCCCTAGAAATGGAGGGAAAAAAAACCACCCATTAGAGGGTGGGCTTATTTAATAACTCACTGCATTCCAAAAAGTGAGCTGGTACCTATTCGTCGTCGAGTTCGTCGTCACCGACAATGCCCAGGTTATACTTTTCGATGCGATAGCGCATGGAACGGAAGCTGATTTTGAGAAGCTTCGCAGCTTTTTTCTTCACACCACCGGCAGCGTGAATGGCTTTGACCAAAAGTTCTTTTTCGATTTGACCAACAACCTTATCTAGATCCAAACCGTCCTCACCAACGTCAATTTCATTACTAGACGCCATCTTCCTTCCGGATGGCGTATTCACCATTGGTGGAAGTGACTCTGGCAGGACAGTTGCTCCAGCCTCAAGAGCAACCGTACGTTCAATCATATTTTCAAGCTCTCGCACATTACCCGGATAGTTGTATTTCTTAAGTATATCCATGGCCTCATTTGAGATTGTTGCAATCGATTTATTGAGTTTTTCATTATATTTTTTCAAAAAGTGAGCTGCTAACAATGGGATATCTTCGGGGCGTTCACGCAATGAAGGAGTGCGAATATTGATGACGTTTAAACGGTAGTACAAATCTTGACGAAAAGTTCCTTTGGCAACCATGTCTTCGAGGTTGCGATTTGTTGCTGCGATGATTCGCACGTCAACTTTCATATCTTCGGTAGCACCAACTCGGCGGATAATTCGTTCTTGAATGGCACGCAAAAGTTTAACCTGAATAGACAGCGGCAGCTCACCGACCTCATCCAAAAATAAAGTTCCACTGTCGGCGACTTCAAAAAGACCAACCTTATCCGAGATCGCTCCGGTAAAAGATCCCTTCTTATGACCGAACATTTCTGATTCCATTAAATTTTCAGGAATCGCTCCACAGTTGATAGTAACAAAAGGTTTATCTTTCAAAGGACCATTATAATGAATCGCCTTGGCGACGACTTCTTTTCCCGTTCCTGATTCGCCAGTAATCATGACATTTGTGGGAGATTGAGAAACTCGCTTGATCAAGTCAAAAATGGCATGCATAGGAGGAGAATTTCCAACCATATTCTGAAATGAATACTCTTTAACTAATTCTTTCTTTAAAACCCGCACTTCTGTTTCTAAATTTTTAGAGCGTAGTGCATTTTGAATGTTCATTCGAACTTCATCAATTTTAAATGGCTTTGTGACATAGTCGTAAGCACCCATTTTCATGGCTTCAACAGCTGTTTCAGTCGTGCCAAATGCAGTGATCATCATAAACACGATATCAGGATAGTTGTCCTTTACATATTTCAAAAGCTCAATACCCGTGACATGTGGCATTTGCATATCTGAAATAACCATATCAAAAGATTTTTTAGTCAGAACCTCTTGCGCCTTCTGTCCGTCTTCAGCCGTGGTGACTTCATAGCCTTCTTTCTTAAGCATAATCTCTAAAAATTCGCGGATTGACTCTTCGTCATCGACCACTAAAATGCGCGATTTCATAACTGTCCTCTTTCTTTAATGACCCAATTCTGGGAATTTTAATATAAATTCAGATCCAACATTCACCTCACTGAGAACCTCAACAAGCGCATCGTGAGCGTCTAAAATTTTATGTGTAACAGCTAAACCTAATCCAGTCCCTTTGATCTTTGTTGTATGAAATGGTTCGAACAAACGCTTCAAAGTTTCGGGTTTCATTCCTGCACCGTTATCCTTAATTTTGACGACAACATAGTTATCCTCTCGCCCAATCGAAATTCGAATGATTGGTTGCGGTCGATTTTCAAGTGCTTGAACAGCATTGATCACAATATTTAAAAAAGATTGTTTTAATTTTTCTGAAAAGCCCCTGATTTTATGAGGAGTCAATTGAAGTTCCCAATGAATATCTTTTGAAAGCACTGAATGAAATTTTACGTTCTGCACCACTTCATCCAACACCAAAGACAGTTCAACCACTTGATCAGGTTTTTTTTCAGGTTTAGTGTAATCCAAAAATTCAGTGATTAAATTATTAAGACGATCAATTTCTTTAATGATAATCTTCATCAGCTTTGTTTGATCAGGATCTGTTGTTTCACTTGAAAGCAATTGCACACTACCACTGATTCCCGCCAATGGATTTCGGATTTCATGCGCAATTCCAGCTGCCAATTGACCAATTGCCGCCAATTTGTCTTTCTGTTTCACTTGTTCTTCTAGCTTTCGCAACTCTGTCACATCTTTCACTAACGAAATCATGAGATTCTCATTAAGCTCTTCATCAAAATAGCTTGTTCGATCAAATTGAAAAAGTCGCCTTTCAGATTGGCCACTCGAAACATATGCCACATCCCCGGCACCTTGAGTTTTGAATTGATGAATTAAGTTTTGAATATCATCAGTCGCAAGTTTCAAGCCATCATTCAAAAAATTATTCTGAAGTATAATTTTTTGATTGTCCTGACTGACAATCAATCCTAGTGGAATTTTTTCCAGTAAAACTTTTGAAAATTCCGCTTGTGATTTATATTTTTTCTGAACCTTACTGAGATCACTTTGGATCCCATAGATTTCTTCTTTTAACTGCCCAGATACAATAATAACAGCAATATAGGAAAGATTAAACAATGCCAATGATAGAATATTTTGCATAGATCCCGTTTGAAAAACAGTCAGATTCATTACAGAAATTCCAAATGAAGCCACCATCCCCAACGCGCACAACTGGATAAACTTAAGGTCAAAACTGGCTAAGAAAAGTAAAAACAACTGGATCACTAAAAGAAAACTGGATAATTGAGGAAATGATTTCATAAACAGAACTATAATAAAAAAATCAGTCGCATAAGAAATCAAAGCCCTACTGCTCGATACTGAAGTATCAATAAAGTAGTGAATAACAAGATGATGTAAAAAAATTGCAGCAAATGAAAAATAGAACGAAAAAACAAAATCCACTTGCAAAAATGGTTTCTGCAAAAGAATCAGAGTCTGAAATAGGATAAAATAAATAACTAATGCGATTGTGCGCATATTTTGGCGCGCACCTGCTTCAAACAGTAACCGAAGGTTTGAGCTTTCAACATTCACTACTGTCCACCCATCGTATCTGCCAGACCAAATATAGGTAAATACATAGCCACCATAATAACAGCGATAATCCCACCCAAAACGACCATCAAAAGTGGTTCAACCAATGCTGTTATTGTTTTAACGGCATTTTCAACTTCATCTTCATAAAAATCTGCGATTTTTGCCAACATCACATCTGTCGTTCCCGATTGTTCTCCGATAGCGACCATCTGCGAAACCATTATTGGAATTTCTTTTTGCTTTGCCAGTGGTTGGTGAAATGGTCGTCCAATAGTGACTGATTCCCTGCAGGCAATAAGGGCTTTCTCGATAACATAATTTCCAGATGTGCGAGCGGCAATTTCAATAGCCTCGATCAGTCCGATTCCAGACGACAGCAGAGTTGAAAGCGTTCGACTCATGCGTGCAACACTGGATTTTTGTATAAGATCGCCAAATAAGGGAGCATTGATCATGACTTCATCAAATTTACGTTGTCCCTCCAGAGTATTCATATAATAAGTAAAGCCTGCAACAACTCCAACAATTGAGAGAATAATCACATGCCACTGTTGGCGCAAAAACATCGATAGATTCACGATGGCCATTGTCAATGCCGGAAGCGCTTTTCCTGATCCCGCATAGAACTCTTGAAACTTTGGAATAATAAAAAAGATAATACCACCAATAACTAGAAATGCGACAAATGTGATGACTATTGGCATCACCAAGGCACTCTTAACTTGGCGTTTTATTTTCTCATTCTTTTCAATGTACATTGAAAGTCGAGATAAAATGGTATCTAAAATTCCGGCCTCTTCACCAGCTTGAATCAAATTACAATACAGACGATCAAACACACGGGGATGCTGAATCATCGATTCCGAAAGCCTACGACCAGACTCAATCGAAGCGCGTATCTGGATAAGTGCCTCTTTTAAAATTTTATTAATAGACCCCTCTGATAAAATTCGAATCGAATCTAAAATCGGAATACCTGAATTAATCAAAGTTGCAAATTGACGCGTAAAAATTTGCAAATCTTTTGATTTAAGCCGTGGCGCTAAGAACGAACTGATAAAAACGTCCGCGCTGGAACTCTGTTTTCTTTTCAAATCCACTTCAAGTTTCAATGGCATAAGCTGGCGAGCACGCAACTTGATCTTTGCTTCATTTTCATCTCGAGCTTCGATTCGTCCTCGAGACATTTTTCCCGCAATTGTACGTGCTAAGTATTGGTATGTTGCCACTAAAGTCCCATTTTTTTCAATTGTTCATCTAATTGCTCAGGTTGATCCGAAGCCGAAAATGCGGTCTTCACATCAAACTGTCGACGAATAAGATTGTGAATGATTGATTGATTCAAAGACTGATAACTTTCTTTTGAAAATAAGGACAGATCCAACAAACCATTCGTTTTAAACGCTTGAATCAGCTGGAAAATATTGTCTCGATCACCCTGTCGTAATAGCAAAAGTTCATAAATAGGATTCATCGCAGCTCCAACAAGTTTTTGCACGGCAATCCCATTCAATAAAGTCAAAAACCGAAACATCAAACCTGGAGTCAACTTCTCAAGACACTGTTGAAAAACAATCTGCACGCTTTCAGCTGTTGTTGTTAAATAAACAGCACGTCCTTGCTCAGCTAACTCAATCCATTTTTCCCATTTCTTAACATAGTTAAAATCAAGAACAACAGTTTCAAGTCCATCATAAATCAGATGATTTGTTTCCCAATCAATAGTGTCCGCACCAAGTTGAATAATGTTGTCCAGAGCCGGCCACTGAAAATCATTTTCATGTGCATGAATTCCAATAAGATTGACCTTTTCATTTTGTTTCTTTTCTAAAATTTCAGCTATCAAGCTGGATTTTCCCGAACGACGGGGGCCTGCAAAAATAAAAATACCTTTATCTTTTTTCAGAAGATCCCAAAATAATGGATTCTGAATTTGACATTCCGAATGATTCTTTGATTTGGCAAGAGCCATAAACGCCCGAAAACAATCTTTTCGTTCAACAAATGTGAACTTCCAAACATTCGCTTGCGAATGGTATAAACCACTTACAAAGCCTTTAGTTTCCAATTGAATTTTTTCACCGGGCTGCAAGCAAAGCTCTTTCAAGTCTTCCCACTCGTCAATTTTTAATGGACTATTTTGCATTTCGACCCAATCAAGGCCTGTTTTTGAAAGTATTTTTTGCCCCACAACAAACGAGATTTGGTGACCATTATTTTCAACTGATAGACTCAACATTTTCTCAATCATTGATTTCTTCTTCTTTCACGGATGAATTATAAACTTCCTCGACGGTTGTTTGACCTCGCGCCAGTTTTAATAAAGCACTCCGGCGCAAATTACGAAATCCGCTATCACGTCCAATTTGGCGTATTTCAGAAGTACTTGCACCCCGCAGAACAGCTGTTTTCACTTTTTCAGTCATGGGCATCAGTTCATAAATAGCTTGTCGCCCCTTGATCCCTGTTTGATTGCAACTGACACAACCACGCCCACGGAAAAGTTGGAATCTTGGAATATCAACTTTGGGAACGCCGAGCGCAATTAAAGTTGATTCTGGAATTTGTACGGGCTCTTTACAAGCTTCACATATTTTTCCAACCAAGCGTTGAGCAACGATCAAATTCAAAGTTGACGTGATGATATACGGCGCTACACCCATATCAATTAAACGGCTAATTGTTGAAGCTGCATCATTTGTATGAAGCGTGCTCACGACCATATGTCCTGTTGACGCTGCTTTAAAAGAAATTTCAGCAGTTTCTAAGTCACGAATCTCTCCGACCATCACCACATCCGGATCCTGACGAAGAAAAGCGCGCAAGGCTGTCGAAAAGTTCAAATCAATTTCTGAATTCATTTGAACTTGATTAATGCCTTCCAAATTGAACTCAATCGGATCTTCTGCCGTACAGATATTAGTGTCTATTTTATTAATTTCAAAAAGTGCCGAATAAATTGTGGTTGTTTTACCCGAGCCTGTTGGCCCCGTGATCAAAACCATTCCCTGTGGCAACCCAATAGTTTTTTTTAAAAGTTTCAGATCTTCGTCTTCAAATCCCAACTTTGTCATATCCAATTGTAAGTTGGATTTATCTAAAAGTCGCATCACGATCTTTTCACCCCACATCGTTGGGATAGAACTGACACGAAAATCCATTTCACGATTGTCCTTGCTTAACTTAATTTTTAAACGTCCATCTTGCGGACGTCGTTTCTCGGAAATATCCATTCTCGACATAATTTTAATCCGAGAAATAATAGCCGGACCCGAATTTAATGGAGGACTTGCTGTTTCCACTAAATTGCCATCCACACGAAAACGGACGCGAAATTTTTTCTCGTAAGGTTCAAAATGAATATCTGATGCCCGTCGGCGGATGGCTTCAAGCATCACACCATGCACAAACTTCACTACTGGCGCATCTTCAACATCAGAGCCCGTTCCAACTTCAACCGTGGAGCTCATGGCGATCAGAATATCTTCCTGCTCCCCGCCTTTATTGCTGAGTTCCGCCGTAGACAGCGGATGGTATTTTTCAATAGCCGACAGGATGCTAGATTCTGTAGATACGACAGGTTGAATTTTGCATTTGGTGATGTAGCGCAAATCATCCCGTACCTGTAAATTTCCGGGATCTGAAAATGCAACAACCAAAGTTGAACCTGCTTTTGAGATTGGAATAATACAATTTCTTTCACAGAAATCACGATTAACCGTAGAAACAACAGTATGATCAATTTCAAATTGTGAGACATCAACACCAGGAATCGCGTACTGTTTTTCAAGTGCGCGCAAAATTTGGGAATCCTTTAGAACACCTAAATGAACAAGAGTTGGTCCCAGACGCGTCTTTGTTCGTTGAGATTCGATCAATGCCGCCTGCAATTGATCCTGGCGGATCAATCCCTGCTTGATTAGAATTTCCCCTAATTTATTCAACGACATAACCAATAGTTTAATGAGTGTGACGTTTTTTGTAACTAGACGAAGGGTGAGTTTTTGAATAATTCTAAAATTGCTTGATACTTGATTCGCAAAATCTCGATTTCATGAATGACGATAATCTCGGCGCGTCGAGCCTCTTCAGCCAGAATGGGCTCATTTCGAGAGTTTAAATCAACAAAAGCCGCACCTCGCGATAAAAAATTAAAATAGGTGATGGATTCATAGGCTTCTGGATTTTGTTTCTTTGTCAAATTTGAGATCAACAAGACACTACCGCTTTCAAGTTGGGTAAGTTCATTCATCGGAATAATTGAAATTTGAATGTTAAACACGTACAACTGAACAAGATTCTTAATTTTTTCACTATCAGCAATCTTGTCTGTTGCAATGATCATCTTGAAAAAACCTGCCTGAGCTAATTTATTTGTCACTGCCAAAACAAAATCATAATCGCCTATGATAACCGCAGACTCAGAAGTCTTGAGATCAGGCACTTTAGCTAATATTGCTTTGTAAACCGATTCTGCAAGCAAATGCATTGGGCGATAATCACGACCTAGTTTTAAAATCACATCAGCAACACCAAATCGACTGGTTTTAAGGTCTAGTGTATGAAGACTTGGCCGAAAAGCACTAAATTCACCCGATCCTAACTCGATAATATCAAAACCCTGTTGCAAAATTTGCTCTGCAGACAAGTTCTGTTGATTATCGAAAACTTCGATTTGATTTTTCAAATCACTTAATTCGTTGTACTTACTCAAAATGGATTGTGAAGAAAAATGGATTAACTTCATGTCGAGAGTCCAAAAAATTTCTGAGCCAATTCGATATCTTTGAAAATTTGAGTCTTTAAACTTTCCACCGAAGTGAATTTTATTTCATCACGATGAAAATGGCACAACTCTACAGAAATATGCTCGCCATAAATATCTTGATTGAAATTAAATAAATGCGTTTCAACTTTTAAATAGGGATCTTTATTTTCAAATGTTGGATTAAAGCCAATATTTGTAATGGACGGATAAATCTGATTTTTATAATTTACTTTTGTAAAATAAACTCCCTTTCGAGGAATAAATTCAATTTCAGGACTGAGGTTCGCTGTTGGAACTCCGATCACACGCCCCCGCTTGTATCCCACTCGCACAGGACCGCGCAAATAATAAGGCCTTCCTAAAAACTCTTCGGCCTTTTTAAGATCTCCATGCTCAAGCATTTTACGAATTTGTGACGATGAAACAATAAGCCCATCTTTTTCAAAAGCAGGAACAACTGTCAGCCCCCACTTTTTTCGATGGCAGAACTCTTGTAAAAAATCAGTATTGCCTGAACGCTTGTTTCCAAAATTAAAATCATATCCAACAACCAAATGCTTGGGATGATAAAATCTATCAATGTAGCTCTCGAGATAGGATTCGGCGGACATTAGAGATAAATCTTTACTGAATTTTTCTTCAATCAAGTAATCAACACCTAAATTTTCCATCATCTCAGCTTGATCTTTATAATCAAACAAACGATGCACGGGCTCCGATGGCATCAGTATTGTTCGCGGATGAGGCTTGAACGTGCAGACAACTGATTTTGTATTTAATTCACGTGCGGTTTTCACCATGATCGATAAAAGCCTCTGATGACCTAAATGGACACCATCAAAGTTACCAATTGTCAGCACAGAAGAGTCAATATGAGGGAGAGCTTGTTCTTGAGTATGAATCCATTCCATCCAGATACAATACCCTATTAAACAGTTGAAATAACCCGAGAAATTAGCTAATTTTGCATCGCGTGAAAACATCATATAGTAAAAAACTCGAGGTCTGGAGACGCTGGTTTGCCATCAATCGCGGCTTCTGGTTCAGAGCTCTATTGTGTTGGATCATTTCGCTCTTTTTTTTAAAAGTCGACGAGGGCGGATCCTACGACAATCGCTTTCGCCTTCGTGGACAACAAAAGATTTCCAATGCCATTGTTCTAGTAACTGTCAAAACATCTGACTTTTCTAAAATTTATGATCTTAAAACCAATTCATTAATCAATACAAATGAGCTCTCAGATTTGAGCGACAGTTTTTATTGGGAGCGATCCCTGTGGCAGAAATTATTAAGCGAAATCTTAAAACAAAATCCTCGTTCTGTCGGAGTGACACTTTATTTTGGTGACAATGTCGGGCAAATTCGCTTTTCAACCGAAGAAATTATAACATTCAAAGATAAAAGAGTCTTTTGGGCCACAAATTCAAGCCAATTGGAAAAACTATCCTTGCCCATAGCCACACGCCCTGATCGCTCGAACTTGGGACATATTGATATTCTAAAAGACGATGATGGAGTCAGTCGTCGTCTTTTTATCAATCCAGATTATCTGCCCAATTTAGCATTTCGCCTGACTCAAGAAATACGCACGGAAAAATATAAAAACAAAATTCCAATCATCAATTTTACCAAGAGCAAGCAGTTTAAAACTATTTCCTACCTGGATATTATCAACGGTAAAATACCCAGCAATTTTTTAAAAGGTAAAATCGTTTTAATTGGCACCGAGAAATCAGCTTATTCACAAATCCAAACCCCCATGGGGTTAATGTCCCGCCATGAGTATTGGGGACAAGTCGTTGAAAATTTGCTCCAAAATAATTTTATCAAAAAGTTACCTTTTTGGTTATATGCTACATTCCTGCTTATTCTAGCCTTATTTGCCATGGCTATCATTTCGAGTTATCCGCAAGCCGCCGCCCTATTTTTCTTTCTCTGGTTGGTCACTCTAACCGCCGCATTTTCCGCTTGGGTATTTGACAGTTTTGCTATTTGGATTCCAATCATAAGCCCTATCAGTCTTTTTATTTTTATTTGGTTGCTCTTTACGGCCTACCAGGCTTTACGAATTGAAAAAGCTCACATGCGACTCAAGCAGGAGCAAAGTTATTTCTCAGAACTAGAACAACTCAAAAACAATTTTGTGAGCTTAATCAGTCATGATTTAAAAACCCCTATCGCAAAAATTCAAGCCGTCCTGGATCGCTTATTGTCATCTGGCACGGTACCTCCGGAAATAAGTGAAGATCTTAATAGTCTTAAAGATTACTCAGAAGAACTCAATCGCTACATTCAATCTATCTTAAAGGTCTTGCGCGTTGAATCCCGTGATTTCAAAATCATGAAAGAAACTGCTGATATCAATGGCGTCATTGAAAATGTTGTCGAACGCCTAAAGCCTTTGGCTGCTTCGAAGTCTATTCAAATTCAAGTCAACTTAGAGCCCATGTTTCTGATTGAGTTTGACGTGACCCTGATGACAGAGGTTTTTCTGAATATCATTGAGAATTCAATCAAATACACCCCGGAGAATGGGTTGATTCGCATTCGCTCGCACGAAACAGAAACAGATGTCTTTATTGAAATCACCGATACCGGTGAAGGCATTAGCCCCGAAGATCAAGAAAATGTCTGGAAAAAATTTGTTCGTGGAAAAGCTCAAGATCATAAAACAAAGGGTACTGGACTGGGACTTTTTTTGGTGAAATACTTTATCGAGCTGCATGGCGGAAAAATTTCTTTAAAATCAGAACTTAAAAAAGGAACAACTATTTTTGTTAGCTTGCCATTGAGTTTTGACAACGAATAGCCTTTTAAAAATGAAACTGGAGACCACAATGAACTTAAAAACTTTGATCGTTGATGATGAGGCTGAACTCAGAAAATCCGTCGTATCCATACTGAAGAATACTGATTTAGGTATTCAATTTGATATTGAAGAAGTCAGCAATGGAATGGAAGCCTTGGCAAAGGTTAAAACGAGCGATTGGGATTTAGTCTTGATGGATGTTCGTATGCCTGAAATGGATGGTCTTGAAGCCCTACGTGAAATTAAAGAACACAATCCAAGTACTTTTGTTGTTATCATGACCGCACATTCTAATTTAAATGATGCCATCACAGCTATTCGCGAAGGGGCGTATGATTATTTAGAAAAGCCCGTCAGCCCTGAAAAACTGAAAGATATAGTTAAAAAAAGCATGGAAGCTCACGAGATGGTTTCAAATTTGACGGCATCAAATCCCATATTTGATGATGATATCGAAAGTGAAATTGTTGGAAATAACACAAAAATGAAGGAAGTTTTTAATTTAATTTACAAACTCTGCAAAGTTGAGACAACGGTACTGATCCGCGGAGAAAATGGAACTGGAAAAGAACTGGTTGCACGGGCTATCCACTTCAATTCCCCTCGAAAAAGTGGCCAGTTTGTTGCGGTCAATTGTGGAGCTATTCCTGAAAATCTGATGGAGTCGGAGTTTTTTGGACATGAAAAAGGCGCCTTCACCGGAGCTATTGAACGTAAAATTGGTAAATTTCAATTGGCCAATAACGGCACTTTATTTTTAGATGAGATTGGCGAGCTTCGCCCGGAAATGCAGGTTAAATTACTTCGAGCCATTCAAGAAAAGAAATTCACTCCGGTGGGAAGCAACCGCGAAGTCAAAACAAATGCTCGCATTGTGGCCGCGACCAATCGAAACCTTGAAAAAATGATGGAAACAGATGATTTTCGCGAAGATTTATTCTATCGCCTGAATGTTATGCCCATCTTCTTGCCGCCACTTCGTGACCGGCCAGATGACATTCCCGTACTGGCAACAACATTCTTGCAAAAATTTTCAAAACAGCATGAAAAGCAAATTTCTCATATCGAACCCGAGTGTCTCGAGATGATGAAAAAATACCGCTGGCCAGGAAATATTCGTGAACTTGAAAACATTATCGAGCGCGCCTTTATTGTTGAATCCAGCTCCGTGATGACAAAACAAAGTTTACCAGATCAAATCATCAATGAGGTTTCTAAAAGTACACAAGAAGCACTTCCCTTGACGGCTCAGATATCCGCATCGTCAGCTTCTGATGCACAAGCCCCCCTGGATTTTGAGATCTACAAAGAAAAAGCAGAAAAAGATTTTATCCTCAGTGCGCTTAAAGCCAATAAAGGAAAAATAAATCAGACTGTGGCGCAAGCCAATATTCCAAAGAACACACTTCTTCGAAAAATTCGAAAATATGGAATCAATGTCAAAGATTTCAGCGAGTAAGTAGCTCCTGACACGCTATTAAGACTTGCTCTGCAGTTATTTGAGTCATGCAGTGATGATGTTTAAGAGGACATTTTTGATGGCCATGCTTACCACATGGCCGACACGTCAATGAATTATTCTGAACAACAAAAGCATTTGAAGACCAAGGTCGAAATCCCAAATTTAAAGTAGTTGGACCAAAAAGTGCGACAACAGGAACATTCTGACTGGAGGCCATATGGGCTGGTGCACTGTCATTACTGACCACCAGATCACAGGTTGCAATAAACTCTACTGATTCTAGAATCGATTTTTGTCCAGCCAGCACGTGTGTTTCTGGGACAACATGATGAACCTGTTCACACAGACTTTTTTCATCAGGTCCTCCCATTAAAAAAACCTGATAGCCATTTTGAATCAACATCTGAGACAATTCTGTAAACCCAGAAAGTGTCCATTTTTTTGTAGCCCAAACACTTCCAGGAAAGATGGCGATTTTTCGTGTGGGCTGATGACTCTGCCTACTTGCCGTGACAGCAAATTTTTCCGGAATGGCAACCATGCGACCATTTGATTCTGTTCGATTTAAATTCTCCCAAGTTTCTCCGGAGAGATCCTGACTACTGACGGGATCAATGGGTGATAATAACCATAACTGTCGCAGTGGGTCTGGCCATTTTGATTGGTAAGACACGGTTTCTGTAAATACCAAGGAACCAAGCACTGACTTAAATCCAATCTTACGCTTGGCTTTTATTTGAAAACTCATCAACTGACTTCGAATAGATCGATGAATACAAAAAACAGTTTCAATTCTTATTTGATTGAGCTCTTTAACCGCTTGTAAATAACTGTAACGATCGCCTTTTTGAACTTCAAAAATATGATCAACAAATTTTTCTTTCAAAAAATAAGCACCTAGATTTTTTTTGCAAACTAATATCAGGCGATCATGGGGATACAGAGATCTCAAACGCTTTAACAAGGGAATTGTAAGAAACAAATCTCCTAAAAAAGCTGTTTGAATAACAACATGCGATCGCACTAAATTCATTGTTCGTTTTGACCCGGTCGAATTTCAACAATTTCAGACACTAGCGATCCAATTTTTATTTTGGCTTCAATTCTGAGAATATACTTACGCGAATCATCAGAAATCCAAATATGCATATCCCCCGCCTGCTCCAGGGCACCACGAGATACGACCTGTGCCTTAATCTGAATCGCATCAAACTCACCAGCCTCAGTCGAAATTTTTTCCTTTTTTAATGCCTTCCCTTTAAAAATGATATTCTTTTGATCATCGGCAACCCGAAATGAATACTCTTTGCCAATCTCCCATTTAAAAATACGCATATAAAAAATTCCACTAAATGCATTCTGTGAAAATGGTAAAATTTCCCATTCTTGCTTTTTTTCTTCGTGACCTTTTTTTTCGGTGTATTTGTGCTCCCAATAATTGGCTTTTAAGTTTTTATGGTCAAAATAAGATCGACCCTCGCGAAGTTGCCCCGTTTCTTTAACGTGAAGCTTGAAAACATGAGGTGTGAGATCTTCAAAATCAACGTAGGTCTCAACTTGATCATCGACAGAATAAAAATTTGAAAATAAACGACTGGTTTTCAGCTCGGTTAAAAAATTATAGGATTTGCGACCATTCACTTCGACAAAAGGTTTCACTTGAAATGTTAAGCGCCCTGCTTCTGCGGAAAAATAGCTGACCGAATGGATAACCGTTTCATTCACACGAAATGGATCCACACTAGGACGTCTGCTAGAACCAGCGAAGCCCTCAGAATCTTCGATATCTGGTTGACGCTGTGTTGGAGGTGCTCCTTTTACGGGTGCCGCACTCGATTTTTTACTTTTACTCTTTTTGCTCTTCACTGGAGGTTCAGGAATTTTGATGGCTTCTTTTTTAATGACTTCAACAGCTCTTGGAGTTGGAGCGATTTCTATTGGTGCGGGTGGCTCCGTTGGCTTGATCTGAACTTTCTCTTCGAAGTCGGTACTTTTAAAAATATCCTTTTCACCCTCATATTTTAAATATCCGGATGAGCACGAAACTGAAAGCCCAAAAATTAAACCTAATACTAATCTTGAAACCATTCTCATTCAAACTTCTTCCATCTTCGGTGAACCCACATCCAATGTTCTGGATGTTGACGCACAATTTTTTCCAACTCCAAATTAAAACGATTCGTCACATTTCTTTTATAACTCTCATCATCATCACCAGAAAATGGCTGCAAATCAATTCTTTCGCCAAAACAAACATGAAGTTTCTGCTTCTGATCCCAGTATGTATAAATTGGAATGACCGGCGCCTGAGTTTTCTTAGCAAATAACGACAACCCGTAGGCTGTTCCTGTTTTTTTTCCAAAAAAAGTGGTCTCGACCCCATAAGGCATACCCATAAATTGGTCCAGCACAAAAACAACCCCCTGCTGTTTTTTAAGAACTGCCAATATTTCAAATGCATTTTTGCGGGAATGAGCATCAATAAATTTTGTCTTCGCGGCACCACGCAAGTTGAACCAAAACTCATCCAAAAATTTGCTCTTAAAACGTTTTGTAATAATAGTAACTGGCAAGATCTGCTGACTGATCACAGCCGCCGCAAGATCTCCGCTGCCTAAATGCAGTGACAAAAATAGAGCCCCTTTTCTTTCACTCTCAAGAACTTTTAAATTCTCCAAACCCTCAAAAAGAACATGACGCTGGATCCAGTCCTCAGACACAGAAGGAATTCGAATCACATCAAAAAAACTGCGGCACATATTCTGCATTGATTTCCGAGCAATCTCAACTTTGCGCTCAAGCGTTTCATTGGGAAAAACCAAATCTAAATTGGCAAATAGGACATCTTTTCGAATACGAAAAACATCGACCCAAAGAAATGCTAAACACTTTCCCAAATAAAGATTTACTTGATTTGGCAGATGCGCCCAAATCCAAGCTAAAAATGAACTACAAATGGCGGCCAATTTTTTCAAAAAATTCACTCCTTGTGTTGGAATCAATTTCAACCCGATAGTCAACACCCTGAAGATGCTCCTTAATGACTGGATCTTGAATTTTAATTAAATCCTTAGCTGTTGTTACCAGTTTAAGCCCTGGCATCTGAACCAAAAGCTCACGGTAGTGTCGGACAATATCGTCTATTTCAGACGCTGAATAGTGATGATGATCTGGAAATTTTCTAAATTCAACAACCTGAAATTTTTCTTTCTCCAGTGCTGATTTGAATGATTCGGGACGTCCTAACCCACAAAAAACAAAAAGTGGATCTCTTTCAGCTTGAAGCGACCCCATCTGTAAAATTAACTTGGATTTATAAAGTGATGTTTTTAACTGAGGAGCGTGTTTTAAAATAATTTGAGAAAGTTTTAAAATTTTCTCATCTTCGGAAAGATTTGTTTTAGTTAAAAGAATGGCATCGGCGCGACCCAACTGTCGAAGCGATTCCCGCAAACGCCCGATCGGTAATGGTTGGAAATAATTCAAAGGCGCCGTGGAATCAACAAGAACCAAATCAAACTGACGAGCTAACTTGCGATGACTAAAACCATCATCAATGATAACAAGATCAGGCTTTTCAAAGGCAACTGCTTGCAATGCTGTTTTGTACTTCACCGGACCAGACCAAACAGAACACTGTGGCAAAAGTGATTGCAGCAAGCAAGGCTCATCACCAAAAATCTGAGTTGCTTTGGGATTCATTAAATCCACCTTTTGTGGCGTCTTAAGACTCCCTTTGTAACTTCGAGAAACTATAACAATCCGCTGATAGCCAGCAGCTAAATAGCTGTTCGCCAAAAGCAGAACGCATGGAGTTTTCCCCGTTCCACCAACAGAGATATTCCCCACCGAAATCACAGGCACACCCACATCTATTTTTTGAATAAAATTTGAATCATACAATTTATTCTTGAGATCCGACCCCCACTCATAAATAAGCTGTAGAGGGCGAAGAATCATAAATAAGACTCTAACGATTCAGCAACACGCGCCGTTGCGCCCTTGTTGCCAAGGTACGAAGTCAGCGTTTTTAAATCAGCTATCGTTTTTTGGGTGTACTCTGGATCTGTGATATAGCGATCCATCAGTTTGAATAACTCATCTGGATTAACGTCACTTTGTTTGCGCTCAGGAACGACTTCACATCCCAAAATTAAATTCACCAGTCCAAAAAACTTTACTCCACGAATAAAAAAATGCGCAAATAATCCTGTCAGACGACTAAGTTTATAGATAATCACCATCGGCTTATGCAATAAGCCCACCATCAAGGTCGCTGTTCCTGATGCCACAAGGATATAATCAGCCAGACTGATCATTCGATTAGGATCATCCTGAAGCAAAATATACGGAGATTTGAAATTCTCAAGTCGAGCTTGCATCTCTTCTTTTTTAATTGTGGGAGCCACAAAAATCATGAGTCGCAAGTGGTTATGCTTTTTCAACAAACGCCGAGCCGTTTCCAATTGAACATTTAATAACTGATCCAGTTCACCCCGACGAGAACCCGGCATCAATGCCACTATTTTTTCTTTCGATGTGATACCAAATTTTTCACGACGCGAAGAAATTTTTTGTTCGTCATACAAGTCCGGATCAATTTCATCTAAAAGCGGATGCCCCACAAACTCATATGGCACACCTCGGGATTGATAAAAATCCACTTCAAATGGAAAAAGCAAAAAGGCTTTAACGCAGAATTTTTTAATCGTCTCAACCCGACTTTTACGCCAAGCCCAAACTTGTGGAGAAATATAATAAAAAACCTTAAGCCCAAAGGCATGCAACTTTCGAGATAAAAATAAATTAAACTCAGGGTAATCCATAACAACCACCACACCAGGACGACGCTCTTTTGCGGCTATTACCAATTGATCAAAAACCAATTTCAATTTTGAAAACTGTGCAAAAATCTCGGAGGCTCCAACCACGGCCATTTCTTCAGATTTGCCCAAACGTTCAAACCCCTGGCGCTCCATCTCATCGCTTCCGACTCCAAAGAAGTGGTAATTCTTCCCCTGAGATCGCCAGTACTGCATCAGCTTTAAGGCGTAATGCGCGCTGGATGCTTCAGCAGCAATAATCATTATTTCAATGGGCTTTTTTGAATCCACTAAGCACCTCGAATCGATAGACGCTGCACCATTTTCTCGACAAGCTCTAAAGCACGGGTGGCTTCCAGACCCGTGATAGCTAGAGTTGCCTTTCCAAGCAGGCATTGAATAAAATGGTTTACTTCTAAAGCCAAAGCATCTTGCTTTGGAATATGTGTTTTGATGATTTCATGAAAAGGTTCAACGACCAAAACCTTCAATGTCTCGGCCTCTTGGGTCGCTGTATTCATATAAATAACTTCATCTTTTTTAACCAAACGATAATTTCGAATAATCTGTGGAGTGACTCGAGAGTTATTAATGGTTATTTGCAATCCACTTTTCAGTTTCAAACGAACTGAAACATCATCTGTTGTTGGTTGAATAAGGCAGCTTCCTTGTATTTCAAAATCCACAACAGGCTCTTCGAAAATCCATTGAACCAAATCCAGATCGTGAATGGTCAGATCATGCAATACACTGACATCGGCACCACGAATACGGAATGGAGCTAGGCGATTTATTTCTAAATACGTGGCTCCTTGTTTATTTTTCTTTAAATACTCAAATGCGGGATTAAAACGTTCAATATGTCCCACTGTGAACAGTGTTCTATTTGATTCAGCAATTTCACAAAGCCTATGGCCCTGTTCAGACGTTGCGGCGATTGGCTTTTCAACAAGTACAGGCACTTTGTTTTTCAAAAAGAACTCGGCTACCTCATAATGCGCCTGAGTAGAAGTCACCACATGAACAAAGTCCACATGACCAA
Organism: Bdellovibrionales bacterium RIFCSPHIGHO2_01_FULL_40_29; assembly: GCA_001771815.1. Lineage (GTDB taxonomy): Bacteria > Bdellovibrionota > Bdellovibrionia > Bdellovibrionales > Bdellovibrionaceae > Pseudobdellovibrio. The sequence goes on from MEPU01000004.1 coordinate 264,035, forward strand.
TCATATCTTCTTTTTTTGCAAAAGCCTGAACACCCAATTCACTTGCTACTTTTTGTGCTTGTTCAAATGAATAATCGCACACGCCAACCAATCGAGCTTCCGCATGAGCCTTGATCTTCTGTGCATGAAACTGTCCCAGATATCCTACACCGACAACGGCTCCACGAAGCTTCATAAATCTCCTTAAAATAAAACCCCGTTTTATTCGTCGGCGGTAGATCCACCGGCATTCCGGGAAATCGCTATGCCGCGACTCGAGCTTTTAATAAATTGAACTAAATAATCAATATTTTCTGAGGGTGTACACTCATTCGCAATTCGCTCATATGCATTTTCCAATGTGGTTGAACCCATAATGACAATGCGAATCGCTTTATGAATATTTGAAACTTCTTGTTTCGAAAATCCTTTACGTAATAAACCCACTTTATTCGTCGCCCGAACAATGGCGTAATTCCCTTGGGCTCTTGAAAAAGGCAAAATATCTTTGTTCACGATACTGGACCCTGCAACAAATGAATTTTTACCAATTTTAGAAAATTGATTGAAAGCACAAACTCCACCAATAACGACATTATCTTCAACCACACAATGGCCACCAAAATGAGAATTATTGGCGACAATCACATTGTTGGCGATCTTACAGTCATGACCCACGTGTGAATAAGCCATAAAATAGCAATTATTCCCAATCACCGTCGCGCCATCATGTTTGCTGGTGGCAATATTCATAGTCGAAAATTCACGAATGACATTGTTATCACCGATGATCAACTTAGTGGGCTCAGCCTTGTAGCTGATATCCTGCGGAGGACCGCCAATAACGGCCCCTGGCGAGATGTGATTGTTCTTACCGATCTCTACAATTCCAAACCGAGAACCAATTGTCACATGACTTTCGACATATGTTCCTTGGCCGATTTTTACTCGGCCCTGGATGTTACAATAAGGACCTATTTCTATGTCCTCATCCAATTCAACATCTGCTGATACAATACTTGTAGGATGGATTTTCATTTCAGCTATTTCTTCCGCAACTATTTTTCTTTATCAAAAGCTTTGATAACGTCTTCGGTGATATCAGAATCCGCTTGAGCATATAATACAATTTGTGCCGTGGGATTACTTTGAATAACCATGCTCAGGCTTTTTTCTTTAGCTACTTTTTCGATTACTTTTTTCATTTTTTCAACGATTGGTGCTAATAAATCATTTTCTTTTTTACCAAGTTCGTTTTGGGCTTTTTGTGCAATTTGGTTAAATTTTTGCATTTCTTCTTGAAGCTCTTGAGCTTTTTTAGCCAAAGCCTCTTCAGCTAAAACGGATTTCTTTTTGTCAAAATCTTCGCGCATTTTATCAATGTCAGCTTTTTTCTTTTCCAGATCCTTATTTTTCTTTTCAGCTTCTTTCTTCATTTCTTCTTTGGCTTTTTTACCTGCAGAAGATTTTTCGATAGCCTTTTGCACATCAACATAAGCCAACTTGAATTCGGCAGCAGAGGCCATAGAGGCTGTCATCATCATCGCTACTAAAATATAAACTGTTTTCATATTTATTCTCCTTTTTGATTATTATTAAAATGGTGGTCCAATTGAAAATTCAAAATTCACCGTGTCGCGATCCAATTCGTCGGAGGTCAGCGGCCAACCCCATTCAAATCGCAGTAAACCTAATGGTGATTGCCAACGAAATCCAATACCAAAATCGCTCATTAAATTTGCTGTTGTGATGCTATCATCAGCCTGTCCGATATCATAAAAAACGACCCCAGTCAGAGCGGCTTCTTTGATCAGTGGAAACTGTAATTCGGATTGAAATAATATTTCTTTTGTTCCACCAAAAATCAATGTGGCCCGACGACGACGTTCTTCATCAGTAATAGGCGTCTTTACATAGAAAGGATTGCCATCATCTGTTCCAATTTTATTGTAACGATCCTGCGAAAAAATGCGACGGCCAACAGTGCTGGAACCAAAGCCCCGCAAAGAATAGGCCCCCCCCATTTGGTATAGCTCTGTGAAGGGCACATCATCACCACTTTCATTGGGCTGAATATTCAGATACGTCAGATTATTGCGCCAAACAACATCCCAAAAAATATTCTTAAAATATCGCAATCGAGTTGAAAATTCTTGATATTTTAGCTCTCCACCAAGGCCGGCCCGTTCGTACGAAATATCTGCAAAGATACCTTTTGATGGGGTAAAGCGATCATTTCTTGTGTCGTATTCCAGTGTCAAAGTAGCTGAACTTGTCGTTCCTTTTGCCGTGTCTAATGGAAACAAAAAAGGATCCGTATCTTTATTTGCAAATAGCTCGGTCTTATCCAATTTGTATCGAACAATGGCACGAAATTCATCGGACCAAATTGGGTGACCAAATCGAACAGCAGCGCCTGTTCTACGATTGTCATATGTAGGACGTTCTTTGTTTTCAATATAAAATAAATCAAATCCTGCCGACCAAAGTGTGTCCTTAAAATAGGGTTCGGTTAAACTCAATGAATAATCTTGGCGATTCTTAGTCGCATCAATGCGAGCACCCAACGTCTGGCCCAAACCACGAAAGTTATTCTGCTGAATCGAACCACCCAGGCTAAGCCCCTGAACATTTCCGTACCCCGCCGTCAGTTGAAGCTGTCCAGTATTTCGTTCCTTGATCACGATATCAATATTCAATTGATCTGGTTTCTCTGGAGGAGTGCTGGTCTTAAAGCTCACTTCATCGAAAAAACCCAAACGCTGAATATTTTCCTGAGATAGTCGTTTGCGCGTTTCATTGTACAATTCGCCCTCAAAAATTTTCAATTCACGACGGACAACCTTATCACGAGTTTTACTATTACCGACGACGTTGATAGCTCCGAAATAAACTTTGTTTCCTTTTTCAAATTCAAATACCAAATCTACTTTTTTATCTTTTTCATGGAATGCATACCGTGGATTCACATTCGCAAAAGCATAACCCAAGTCGCCGCATTTTGCCTGCAACTCAGCGATATCTTTTTGCATCACATCGACAGCAAACACACCGTTGTCTTTGATTTTAACAACATCATAAAGCTCTGATTTTGGAAATAACAAATCCCCTGCGAAATCAACTTCACCGATACTGTATTGATCACCCTCTTCGATATGATACGTGATATAAATTGATTTCTTGTCCGGGGTTACCGTTACCAAAGGGCGATCAATTTTAACCTGCACGTATCCCAAGTTCCAATATAGAAATTTTAAAACTTGAATATCCCGCTCGAAGGCCTCTTGCTTGAATGAGCCTGAGCTGCTCATTCCTGAAAAGAAGCCAGCCTCTTGAGTAAAAAGTCTTCCCTTAAGATAGGAGTCCTTTAAATTTGTATTCCCAATCAATGTGATTTTCTTAACTTTAACCTTATCATTTTCTGAAATTAAAAACTTCACCCGAACAGATTCATCTTTTTTAACGTCTTCAATGATGGGCTCAATTTTAACGAGATAAAAGCCCTTGTCTTCGTAAAATTTTTCCAACTTAGCAACAGCTTCTTTGATTTTAGAAGTGTTTAATAATTCGAAATTCTTAAGCCCCGTCTCTTTTTCTAAATCTTCGGCTTTCTGTTCGAGATTCCCCTCGAATGTCACTTCGGCGATGGTTGGTTTTTCAACCACTCGGTATTCTAAATGCACACCATTATTTTTAACTTCACGTGTGGCTTCAATCTGAACAAAATAGCCCAGTTTAAAAAGAGCTTGGATGTCTTGGGTGATTTGCTTTTCCGAATAGATTCCACCCACCTGCGAAACCATTTTAACGAGGATAGCCTCTTTTTCGATTTTCTTCTGACCCACAATGGATATGGATTCAATACGAACGGCTTTTGCTGTTTTTCCATTTTGTGGTGAGGCGACCTGTTTTTTTGATGTTTTTGGCTTCGTCTGAGACACAGCCGCAGGACTTGTTAAAAAAACAATGAAGAACCCAAAAAATAAAAAAATCCCTAATTCTTTTAATGACTTATTATGCACTTAGGAAGGCTAACGAGACTTGCGGGCCTTGTCAAAGAAGGTTCGTCAGCTATTGCGCAAAACGTCCATCTTTGACTTTAAAGACACGAGGAAAAAGACCTGAAAATTGCAAATCATGAGTGACGACAATAAGGGTCAGTCCTAGCTTTTGCCTGAGCTCAAAAAATAACTGCTGGATTTTCAGTGAATTCTCTGAATCTAAATTCCCTGTTGGCTCATCCGCAAATAAAATTTCCGGATCTTTGATTAAAGCGCGTGCAATAGCGACTCGTTGCAATTCACCACCACTCAATTGGTTCGGATAATGATCCACACGGTCCTCGAGCCCCATAAATTTTAACCAAGAATAAGCTTTCTCAGCGATATCTATTCTCTTCTCGCCTGCTATAAGAGCGGGCAACATCACATTCTCAAGAGCAGTGAACTCTTGAATCAAATGATGAAATTGAAAAACAAAACCCATTTTCTGATTGCGAAACTGAGAGAGTTCTTCATCCGACATTTTAAAAAGATCTTCACCACGAAATGTCACATTTCCCGACGTGGGACGATCCAAGGTTCCTAAAATTTGCAACAATGTGGATTTTCCGGCACCTGATGCCCCCAATAGACAAATCGCTTCGCCTTTTTGAATTTGCAAACTGACACCTTTTAATACCGGAAGCTCTGTAGCTCCTGTGGGATAATTTTTAAAAATATCATGAGCCTCAAGCAAATAGCCCATCGGATTTTCAGGCATCTGGTTCCTATTATCCATTCTTAAGACCCTCCACAACTTCTAAACGACTTCCCTTTATGGCTGGCGACAGTGTCGCCACAAAACACAGTGCAATCGTTGATATGCCGATTGTCAGCAAATCAATCGCACGCAAATGAACATCAATTTCGTCAATCTTGTAAACAGCCCCTGAAATCAAACTAAAATGGTTCTGCAACACCATAAAACCAAAACACAGTAAAAATCCTAAAAAATATCCTGCAATTGTTCCAATAACTCCAACTAAAATCCCCTGACCCACAAATATTTTTCGAATGTCTTTTGCACTGAGGCCCAAAGTTTTTAATATAGCAATATCAGAATATCTCTGACGAATAAACACATACAAGGTGCTTGAAATATTAAAAGCCGCCACAACAACAATAATAAAAACAACAAAAAATATAATCACTCGCTCAATCCGAACAGCTTCAAATAGATTACGATTCACATCGTACCAATCCATCACTGCAAATGAAGGTCCCAACCGCTGCAACAGCCGCGCGGAAGCCTCCTGCGATTGATCTCTATGCTCCATCTTAATGAAGGCACCGGTGTATCGATTTCCAATTTGCGTGAGATCTTGCAATGCCGCAAGATCTCCAATAACCAAACGCTCATTCCAATCATTCTTGCCAAAATCCAAAATTCCGGAAACTTTAAAGGGCTTTGCCTGTCGTCGAAATCCCGATTTATCAAAGGGAGTTGCTAGCGGAACGACAATGTACATCGAATCATTGATCTTCAATTGAAAGCGCTTGGCCAACCCCATTCCGATCACGACATTCTCGGCATCCATTTTCAATGCACCAAATTTAATTCGGTTTTCTAATTGCAGCACACTTTTCAGATCAGCCTGCTCTACTCCTTGAAACAAAATTCCTGAAACCTGACCTTTATGTGCTAAAACGGCTTCGGCATAAGCAAAACGCATCATCGATTCAATTCGGGGCTCGATGGATTTTAACTTTTTTGAAAAATCACCCCAATCATCAACGAGCTTTCCTCGGCGAACCACTTGCACATGTCCAGTCACATCCGTCAGTGCATTTTTAAAGGTTTCTTCAAAACCACTCATCACAGCCATGGCCGCAACCAACGCCGCCACACCAAGAATCAATCCTAAAAAGGCCAATGGAGCCGATCCCCGCTGCATAAAACTTTTAGAAAATAAAAGACGATAGGCTATCCAAATTTTGAATTTAAAATCTTCAGAACGCGTTCTCATTCAATATCCGCATCGACCACCTGGCCAAGGGTTCCATTGAGTTGGGCCTTCAAATAGGCCATTACAAAATCATCAAAATCACCATCCATCACGTTATGGACCTGATTGGTTTGAAATCCTGTTCGGTGATCCTTAACCATTTGATAGGGATGCATCACATAGGACCGGATTTGCGACCCCCACTCGTTGGCTTTTTTCTGAGAATTAAATTCGTCTTTTTCTTTATTACGACGCTCGATCTCTTTTTCATATAAAGCAGCTTTCAGCATCTTGAGTGCTTTTTCACGATTCTGAATCTGAGACCGCTGAGTTTGACAAGAAACCACAATCCCCGAAGGACGATGGCGCATACGAACTGCAGAATCCGTTTTATTCACGTGCTGACCACCCGCTCCGCTAGAGCGATAGGTTTCGACATCAATTTCATCCGGTTTGACTTCAATATTAATATCATCGTCGACCTCGGCCCAGACTGAAACTGAAGCAAATGACGTGTGTCTTCGCGCATTGGAATCAAATGGTGAAATCCGCACCAAACGATGCACGCCCGCTTCGGCCTTCAAATAACCGTAGGCATACTCTCCAGAAATTAAAACCGTGCATGATTTAATACCGGCCTCATCACCATCCGAGCGATCTAAAATTTCAAATTTATAGCCATGCTTGTCCGCATAACGCGTGTACATCCGCAGCAACATCATAGCCCAATCACAGCTTTCTGTTCCACCAGCACCAGAGTTGATCGACAAATACGTAGAGTTTGAGTCCAGCTCACCGCTCAGAACTCGTTTCAATTCTAGATCCTGACCAATTTTATCAATTTCTTTAAGCTCTGATTTAACCTCTTTGAAGGTCTCTTCGTCATGAGCCTCCACAGACATTTCTAAAAGGACTTTGGCATCTTCCAGTCGATTTTGAAATGAATTCCATTCCGTGATGGCTTTTTCCAAGATGGATTTTTCTTTGTTGAGTTTTTGCATCTCCGCAGGCTTTTCCCATATGGCAGGGTTTTGCGCAGAAAGCTCTAATTCTTGAAGGCGTTTTTTCTTTTTATCCAAGTCAAAGATACCCCCGAAGCTCTGTCGAAAATTTCTCTAATTCGGCAATGGATTTTTTGATCTCTGGGGCTTCTGCAACTATAGACATAAACCAAGTGTAAAAAACTGGCCTTCAGAGTCAATCACCAAAGCGGATGACGAACCTGCTCAAAACAAGAATTTTGGATCTGGAACATCACTTTCTCCTCGGATTTTGACACCTCATGATCGTAGCCCAAAAGATGCAATAATCCATGGATCATCATGTAAACCAATTCAGCCTCGAGAGGATGCCCCTGGCGCTTCGCTTGTTTTTTTAGCACAGGCATGCAGAATAACAACTCACCCAACGCCTGCGGATCGGCCGATAGGAAACTCAGCACATCTGTCGACTTGTTCTTGCCGCGAAATTGCATATTGATCTTTCGCATTTGAGCTTCAGTCAGAAAAACAAAAACAATTTCAGCCCTGTCGGTTAATCTTTTTTTCTGGCGAAGTCGCTTTGCGCACAAAGATTGAATGCACAGATCCAGTGCTTTTTCTAAACGCTTCGTGTTTATTTTTTCAGAGGTCTGATTGACAATAGTTAACTTCATAAGCAAGTCTTCAAAGTATGCCTCAACCACCATCAAATCTCAAAGAATTTCATGCTCTCGTTAAAATCATTGCTGACTTGCGCGGTCCTGACGGATGCCCTTGGGATAAAGAGCAAACTCATCAAAGCTTGGCACCCTACGCAATCGAAGAAGTCCACGAAATGGTCGAAGCCATCGAATCTGCTGACGATAAGCACATGTGCGAAGAGCTCGGTGATGTGTTATTTCAAGTCGTTCTTCATAGTCAATTGGCCGAAGAAAGAAAGACATTTTCCATCACTGATGTTATTCAAGGAATCTCTGAAAAAATTGTTCGTCGCCATCCCCATGTTTTTGCTGCAACACCTGTCAGCGGCACCGCAGAGGTTCTTAAAAATTGGGATGAAATAAAAAAACTTGAGAAACTGAATAATCCTCGAAAAGTAAAAGTGATTGATGTTCCCGCTGGCCTTCCCGCACTTCAAAGAGCCCATGATATTGGAGAAAAAACACAAAAATTAAAGTTTGATTGGACCGCCGTTCAAGATGTATTGGCACAGCTCAAAGCCGAAATTATCGAATTGGAAGAGGCCATGCTCGAAGATGTTTCACCCGATAGTTTTTCTCATATTCAACATGAAATGGGAGACGTTCTTTTCTCTGCGGCCCAGCTGTCACGACATCTCGAAATCGAACCAGAAAGCTGTCTTCGTCAGGCTAATCGCCGCTTCCTGAGCCGTTTTGACAAGATGTTAGAGATCGGAAAAATAACTGCTGAACAATTTAAAAATCTGTCAGCAAATGAGAAAGAAAAACTCTGGAGTGATGCAAAAAAAGAATGTTGATTTTATTGACTGCTCTTTTGACAAAAAAATAAAATTTCGTGATTTAAAACTTGCAAAAAATGTTCAATCATTTATCAATTCAATTCTGTAAAAATAATTAAAAATTTTATGATCCCTGTGATTTCAATATGTTACGTTGCCTCAACTTGAAACGCTCTTGAATTTTACTGAGCCAATTCACCCACTTAACACCACCTTCGCGTTTACTAGACGACTCGGACACACTTGTCAGAAGCCATTCAGAATTTTGAATCAGTCGGACGATAAGAAGTTGTCCACTGTAGGCACAAACGAGGAAGTATATGAAAAATAAATTAGTTGTCTCTCTGATCGCACTTGCAAGCTTCGCCCTTTTCTCTAGCTGTGAAAAAGGTGGTGGAGATTTTTCAATCCTGTCTGAGTCCTCTCAGTTTCAACAGGCCTCGACGTTTGTGCCCCGCAAACTGGATGTTTTATTTGTTGTCGATAACTCAGGCTCTATGAGTTCATCACAAACCAACTTAGCAAATAATTTTCCATCATTTATTAATTATTTTAAATCCAAAGGGTATGACTTTCGAATTGCTGTCACCACAACAGATGCTTTCTACGGAGATCAGTTCGTGAGCAGTGGTTGTTCGCTTTGCAATATTTCACAAACTGAATTTCGAGGCACTCCGAAATTTGTCGACAACAACACGCCTGACTTAGAAGCCACTTTTGCTGCCAATGTTCAAGTGGGTACAACTGGAGCTCCTGACGAGCGCGCTTTCTCAAGCTTTAAAGCTGCCCTGGGAAGTTCATTGAATGCGACCTTTCATCGACCCGATGCTTTTTTATCAGTGATTATTGTTTCTGATGAAGAAGATTTTTCACATGACGATATCAGCCAGAATGAGTCTTACTCTCAACCCACTTTGCATTCAGCGGCTTCGTACAAAACATTTTTAGAAACATTCACTGCAGGACAAGCCACAAGCGATTTTTCTGTTTCAACAATTTCCATACTTGATGAAACGTGTCGAGCTTCACTGGGCTCGGGACGAAAAATTGGAGTTCGCTATATGGAACTAGCCGACTTAACAGGGGGAACAAAGAATTCATTATGCACATCTTTTGCAACAATTTTGGATAATATCAGCACCTCGATTGCAACACAAACTCAGGCACAGTTTCAGCTGAATAAAAAACCAGTCATCGAATCAATTCGCGTTATCATTGATGGAGTTCTTGTACCCGAAAGCACGGTTGATGGTTGGTCTTATGATAGCGTTTCCAACAGCATTAAAATCAATGGTTCTACTTATCAACCATCAGCAGGCTCAAGCATCACTATTAACTTTGATCCCGATATCACTTAAAGAAAGCGAGATACTTATTTATGTTACATCCCGAAAACGACTGGTTTGTCCTACTTGGTGATCAAAAGTTTGGACCTTACGATTACAAAACAATGATCTCGATGATGCAAAAGCATGAGCTGATGGACTATAACTACGTCTGGGCAGCCCACCTGGACAGCTGGACTCCGGTCTATCAACTCGAGGAATTCAGCAAAGATCGATTTCAGATTCTTTTGCAGAAAGAATCTGAATACTTAAATACTTTTATCCAACGTAAATCGGCGCGCATCGAAGTTGATATCCCTTTGATGGGTCATAATGGTATTCGTTTTTTTGATGGCAAGGTGACATCGCTCTCGGAACAAGGCGCACTTTGTATGATCAATACGCCACTTGTTCAAATTGGTGATTTTCTGAAAATGCATTTCAAGACCAATGGTCCAGATGCTCTGTCTTTCAACACTGAAGCGGAAGTTATCCGAAAGAATTTTTCAAAACAGCGCTTGAATTCAAAATCTGGACTCTATTACGCGGTCCGCTTTAACGATATACAAACGGTAGGTCTTGAGCAGATTCAAAAATGGGTCTCTGCCGCATAACTTTTACTTTTAATTTAATAAAACCTTTTTAAGGAGGAAATATGGCATTTTTTAATTTCATGAATAATTCAGGTGTGGTTGGATGGACGATCCTCCTGACGGGTATCGCAGCGATCGCTTTAATCGTCGAGCGTGCACGTACACTTTACTTTGACTTCGGAATGAATGTCGATGAGTTCACAAATAAGATTCAAACACTGGTTCTTGGCAAAAAGAACGAAGAGGCTATTATTGCCTGCGCTCAATTAGAAAATAAACCATTGGCTCGAGCTTTCAAACTGATTCTTGAAAAATCAGATCGTGATGATGAGACGATTTTTCAGGCCCAAGACATCGCCATGGCAGAAACAGTTCCTATGTACACCAAACGTTTACATTACTTGTCGATGCTGGCTAACGTTTCCACCTTGTTAGGTCTGTTGGGTACGATCCATGGTTTGATCCTGTCGTTCCAAGCGGTGGCGCAAGCCGATCCCGCAGAAAAACAAGCCATGTTGGCATCTGGTATCGCGGTATCGATGTACACCACGGCACTGGGTCTTGCTGTTGCCATTCCGGCCATGGTGGCATTCTCATTTTTGACGTCACGACAAAATGAATTGCTTGAGCAAATGACAGAGAAATGTTCGAAACTGACAGAGATTTTAACAAGCAGCCATATTCCAGGCTTGAACAAGAATACTGTTTTTCCAGAAGTATCTCGTATGAATACCAACGGACCTACACCACCGTCAGTGAGTTCAAAAGTTTCTTAATTAAGATTTTTTCTTAAGGAGAAAAAATTATGCGTAAGCGATTTAAACCGTTACTCAACCACAACTCTGAATTCGCATTGGATTTGGCACCACTTTTAGCGGTGATGGTGAAGTTGGTACCAGTTCTTTTAGTCTCATCCGCATTTGTGCAGATGTTGATTATTGAAACGGAACTTCCTCAAGTGGTTCAGCAAGCAATCGAACAGCAAAACAAAGATCCAAAGGCAACCCAAGTTGCCGTTGAGGTCTCTCGCAAATTTGGTGTGAAATTTATTATCACTGAAAATGGCAAGCAAATGGTTGAAACAGTCGCTTTGACAACTGAAAAAGAACTGGATCTTCCTCGTCTGCATGCCAAGTTTCAAGAGATCAAAAAATCTCATCCCGAAATATTTAAAATTGAAATGAGTCCCGAAGAAGATGTTCCCTACAGTGATGTTGTTCGCGTGATGGATGAAGCACGCAAATCACGTAGCAACGATATCAAATTTCCCGTCAAGGACATGAAAACAGGACAAGATACATCCACTTTGTATATGTTTCCTGAAGTTGTCTTTGGCAACACGATGGATGGGTAGCTATATGGCACGCAAAAGATTTATTCCTGAAATTAAAAAGAATCAAACATTTGGGCTTAATATCACCTCGATGACAGATATGTTCACCATCTTATTGGTGTTCTTACTGCAGTCCTTTGCTTCCGGTGAAATCAACCTTGATCCTGTTCAGGGTGTGCGCTTGCCGTCATCATCAACTGAAAAAAATCTTGTTGATGGTGCTCGCATTTCAATATCGCCCACCGAACTTAAGTTTGATCAGTTGAAAGTGGCCGACGTTAAAGACAATAAAATTGCATCATCAGCTATTGATCCTAATGATTCTAATTTCATAAAACCACTCTTTGATGAATTGCAAAAATTCAACAAAGACAACGAGAAACTGGCCAAAACAGGAAAAGTTCTGTTTCAAGCCGATCGCGATACTCCGTACGCAACTTTACGAAAAGTGATGTACACGGCTTCTATGGCCGGATTCCCAAACCTTAAACTGGTGACGACAGCAGGAAATTGATATGACTATAAAAACACGGATGCTTTTACTACTAACCGCTTTGACTTCAACACCGACGCTTGCTTTGCAAGAGAACACCAAAGGACTACTTCCTGAAGTGCGCTTGAACTCAACAAATGAAGATAAAAACACAGAAACAGCTTATCAATCTGAGTTGATGATCACCAAAGCTGAAAATAAAGCCATTGATTCTTTGACACGAATTATTTCAAAGAAAAAAGGCAACCCCGAAGAAGCAGATCTTTTATTTCGTCTGGCCGAGCTGTATATGCGTCGAGCCAAATCCGGACGTTTCTTTGATCTTAATCAGAATATTAAAATCACAAAATCCAATGTGATCCAACAGAAAGCCCAAGTCTCTTTAAAAAGCGCCATTGGTATTTATAACCGTATCGAAAATGAATTCCCAAAATACAAAGACTTAGACGCTGTTTTTTTTAATAATGCTTTAGCACATCAACAAACACGACAAATAGAACGCGCCAAAGATCTATACAACCGCCTGACCCGAGAATTTCCGAAATCAAGCTTGGTTCCGGATGGTTTACTTGAAGTCGGTGAAATCTACTACAATCAGCAAAACTTTACTGTCGCTTTAGAAAAATTCAAAGCCATTGAAAAGTATCCTAAATCAAAAGCTTATCCTTATGGAATTTACAAATCCGCTTGGTGTCATTACAACTTAAAAAATACGGATGATGGCATCAAGCAGTTGCTTGCTGTTGTTCGACAAAATCAAGCAGATGCTACTGATCCCAAAAAATACAATCTTCGCAAAGAAGCTCTGCGCGATTTAACATTATTTGTTGGCGAAACAATGCCACCAGATGATTTGTATACATTCTTCGAAAAGATCACAACTGCGGACGAACTGGGCGACACAATGATGGGTCTTGCCAGTCTGTATGAGTCCCACTCTCGTCATAAAGAAATCAGTTTATTTGTTAAAGAATTTATAGAGAAACATCCTGATAGTCCTCATGCTCCAAAGTTTTTCGCAAAACTCATTGATAATAGCGAAACTTTAAAACAGCGTGACACTGTTATTTCCTATTTAAATAAAATGTCTGAATCATGTAAGTTACAAATCAATTCTGAGTGCAATAGTATTTTTCGCCGAGCCAGTCTGGATATTTCAAAAAAATGGTGGGATATCTGGCTTAAGAATAAGAAAAACACAGAGTTTTCCCATTTAACCGAACAGGCCTTTGAAATTTTGCTTTCAAACGATGATCTTGCAAAACCAGATTCAAAATCCCGTTATGCCTATGCTGAATTACTTTTTCAACAAGACAAATTTGATAAAGCCAGTGATAACTATGAGTTGGTCTCTCATCACAAAGGGATTGATAAAACATTGGGACATGATGCTCTATATGGCGCCCTTTTCTCGATTGAAAAAGCTCTTGATAAAAAAGATGACGCTGTCCTGACTGAAAAACAGAAATCATTGGCCGAGCGTTATCTCAAAGAATATCCAAACGGAGAGCATGGCACATCTATTCAGTACAAATTGGGTTTTATTTTTTACAAACAGCAAGATTTTGATACGGCAGTTAAATACTTTACCCCACTGACGACCAAGACCAAGTATCCTGAAATCAAAATGAAATCTGAAGATTTGATTTTGGATATCTACAATATTAAAAAAGATTACAAATCCATTCAGTCATTTGCAAAAAATGTCCTGAAAACAACTGATGCTGCTGCACGGAAGCAAACATTAACAAAGATTCTAGAAGAAGCTCATTATGCTCAAATCCAAGTGGATGCGGCGGATCTGCCAGTTGAAAAGCGCATCGATCAGTTGCGTTCGTTTGCATCACAACACAATGTCTCTAAATTGGGACAGGATGCTTTTTGGCAATCGATCAGCTTGGCCTACTCGAATGGTTTTGATGTTCAAGGGGCTGATATGAGCCTGGATTACATCAAGCAGTACCCAAATGATTCAAAAAAATTGGACTCGATGAAAGAAGCCACAAAAGCATTTATTGATGCCGGTCAAATCAAAAAAGGAATTATCACAGTTCGTGAATTGGCCCGTCTTGATCCAAAAAATAGCATGAAACATTTAGAAATGTCTTGCGACTTGCTACGTATCAACAACCAACTGCCCGAAGCTCGTGGATGTTACAAAGGATTATTTGGCATAACGGATAAATCTAAAAAACCTGAGCTGTTGTCAAAAATGGTGAAAACTTTTAAAGAAGGCACACAATCTCCTGAGCTGGAATCTCTTGAGAATCAAATACTCAGGGAAAATATCGAACCCTATGCCACCCGCTTGTTGATTTCAAAAGCGAATGCTCTTTTGGAAAATAACAAAATGACTGAAGCTTTTAATCTGTCACTTAAAATAAACTCGCGCCCTGTTGATGCGGATATTCGAGCTGAAGCCCGCTTGATTCAGGCCGAAGTCCTCGAGAAAGAATTTTTTGCTCAAAGCGTGAAAGCCCGTGAAAATAAATTTGCCATGGTCTTGTCGATGAAAACAGAAAAAATGGATAAGGCCTACACCGCTTATTCAACGACCATCAAAATGTCCAAGACCGATCGAATTCAGGCGCGTGCGCTGCAAGGTATCGATCGCCTCTATGCCCACTATGTTGAATCGATCACCAATATGCCAATCCCGGGATCGCTCACCGCTGAAGAACAAAAAGGACTTCGCGCTGAATTGGTTAAACTAACAGAACCGTTCTTAGTTAAAAAGACCGAGAATCTGGCTCGCCTTCGTAAAATATCATCACTGTCCGCGGCAGATTCGCAATCCATCAACTGGAGCGAGTTTAGTCCTGAAAAAACAATTGAACCTCGCGTGCAGTTTCCGTCTGCTCAGAAGCTATCCCATTTTATTCCATCAAAATTTGAAATTGATTCCAATGGTTATTCCCGCCTTCCAGCCAGCGAGAAAAAATGTGATGCCAAAGCAGCTCCCACAGCAGAAGTCCTGGGTGGATGCATCCAAAGTAAAAAATTTACTGAAGCCGAGACCTTGGCCTTCAAGTTATCGAGCATAAAAGAAACTCGTGCAACAGGACTCTACTACCTCAGCGTGCTTGCCGACAAGCAAGCTGAGTATGAGAAAGCACTTTGGCTGATTGAAAAGGCAATGGTCTTGGATCCAGAAAATTCAATGATCAATTATCAAAAAGGAAAAGTGCTTTATTCTGTCGAAGGAATCAACAGTGCATTACCTTATTTTGAAAAAGTTTTGGACATGAAAAAAACATCACCAGAACTCGCGATCATGAATGCCTTGAAGTCGTTCTCGGATCGAGACTATATCACGGCGACAGAAGAATTTTCTAGATTAACCACTGACGAGCTTTATAATTATAGTCTAGTTGAACTTTATGTTGAAGCCACAGCCCAGAAAGGCGAAGCGGAGGAAGCTCTGAAATTATCTTCAAAATTTCTCAATTCGAAACCGGATAATGTCGATATGTGGATTGAGCAGGCTCGTGTTTTTGAGATATTTGTCATGAATCCTAACAGTGCCATGAACAGTTATCAAAAGGCATTGGCCAAATCAGTAAAAACTGATCAAAAAGATTGGTTGAAGAAGAAAATTGAATTTTTAAAAACGAATAAAAACAGTCAAATAACGTCGTACGTAGGTGGGAATTAAAATGGACTGCAAATTAATAAGGGACACTCATGAAAACGCAGAGAATACAGACGACGTTAGCAGCTGCTGCACTATTTTTTCTAGGTACATTCCTAGTCATCCAGCCTGCTTTCGCCAAAAAAACTGAGGTTCGGAAAGTTCAAGAAGTGAATTTTTCTGAAATGAATCTGAAGGGTACAATTCGTAACCCTGATGGCGCATATCTGGTACAAAAGAAAGGGCTTAAATTTATGCCCCTTCATGATGTGCAAAAAGATATGGACGCAAAGATTCGCGAAACATCATTGTACATAGACTAAATTGGAAGCAGAGGGACGTATGTCAGTACTTATATTTAAACAAGTGACCGAATCGGGAAACAGTAAAGTTTTCAGAATTGATTCAAAATCAACAGCGAAAACCTTTGGCTGTTCGCGAAAAGCCAATCTGATTTCTATTGATCCGCTTTCCGACAAATTCGATGGGGTTTTCGAGCATCGCGAAGATGGATGGCATTATGTCTCATTTGATATTAAAAATAAAACTCCTGATCTTAAAATCAAAATGGATGACTCGTTTCAACTTGCAAACTCGAAGTTGCATTTTTTCGTGCATGAAACGAAGGAACATCTTTATGACGATTTCTCAAGACTTAACACTGTGGGTACTGCTGAAAGACAGGTTTATGTTGTCAGTCGTAACAATCGCATTTTAGAAACAAAAGTTCTTCCTAAAAATACAGGTTTTTCTTTTGCGATTCATGGCAAACAGAATCTTTTCAAAATCAATGCAACAACAGATTGGATCAGCGAATTGCATGATGGTTTTGAAATCAAATCAAAGTTGATTCAAGTCGATCCCCTTTCACACTTGAATCAGACACAAAATGTGGGTCTTTCTCAAAAAGAAAAACGCACCGTTGCGGCGACAATGGCTCTTTGCTTATTATTGGTTTTCACGGCTTTCGTTATACCGAATGAAACTCCTCTTGTTGCTGAAAAAGAATTGCCAAAAGCAGCCATGAATGTGGTCTTTAAAACAGACAAAAAAGTCAGACAAGCTCAGCAGAAAAAAGTTCAAGCGCAAAAAGCTCCGGCCCAAGCCAATAAAGAAGTTGGCGGTTCAGCTGGGGGTGGTCGCGTTTCAGCATTGCTCAAAGGGGCCGTTGGCGTCCGAATTTCTCAATTGATTGGTAAAGTTTCTGCGACAGATGCTCGAACAGCAAATGTTCTGGTAACAACCGGAGCCAAAGCTGGCGAAGGGGCTTCTGGTCGAGCACTGGCGGCAGTTGGTAAAGTGGAAGCTTCGGGCCGAAATTGGAATGGAGAATCTGCAGGTTCTGGAACTGGTGTATCTACTGCCGGTATCGGTGGTGGTAAAGGCACAAAAGGTTTAGGCGGCGGTCTTGGTCAAGGTAAAACAGGATCTGGTGGCGTGGGTTTGATCGAAGAAGAATCTGAAGTGATTGGTGGATTAGACCGCGAAATCATTGCTCAGTATATTAAAACACAATTAGGACAAATTCTTTATTGCTACGAACGTCAGTTATCAGCAAATCCTGACTTGTATGGAAAAGTTGCTGTGAAATTTACTATCAGCGGCAATGGACAAGTTGAAACACAATCTATTAACGACACAACTCTCAAAAGTGTTCCCGTTGAAGGATGCATCCTGAGTAAGGTTGCCAAATGGAAATTTCCAGAGCCTCGCGGTGGAACAAAAGTGTTAGTGACCTACCCGTTTTTATTTAAGAGTACGAATTAAGGATGAAAACCAGCCGCTACGATGGCAGAATAGGATTATCGAAGATGAAATTTACGAATTTAACAACAACAGTCTTTCTGATACTGGCATTAGCCTTCCCGGCAGTAGCCCAGGAAAAGAAAGTGGAGGCAAGTACTCCCGCTTCCAAAGGCACCTCTGACAAAATGGATTTAAAAAAATTAGAAGACAAGTACTGGTCATCAAAAGATGATGACTATGGTGTTATTCAAAATAGGACATTTGCAAAAACAGGGCGAATTTATGGATCCGCTGTTTATGGTCCATTAATCAATGACCCGTTTGCCAAAGGCCGCGCTGCAGGAGCCATGATAGGCTATTATTTGAACGAAGATTTTGGAGTTGAATTCAGTTATCTCAGCTATAGCACAAGCAAAAATGACACTGTTGCTGAGTATGAAAGTTTACAAAATCCTGCATTTATGGTTTCTCCTAATTATAACTTAGTCAAAGCCACAAAAGCACTTTCACTGACTTACACCCCGTTTTACGCAAAAATGGCTTTTATGAATAAAGCGATCATGTATTTTGATATGGGCTTTACTTTAGGAGCTGGTTTAACAGATTACGAGCAACAAAAAATTTCAAAAGATGGCGGCGGAGTCAAAACTCAAACAAATGAAATGGCCTCTTCTCCGCATTTTGAAATTGGTGTCATGCAACAGTTATTTTTGAACCAATCTTTTGCATTTCGCCTGGATATTAAAAACTCGTTTTACACACAAACTGTAAAACAATATGAAATTGGAAATGCCGCATTGGAATCAACTCGAAGTGAAACTTCGAAAAGCATCAATGACACGACAATCACATTTGGTCTGACAGTTTTTTTCACAAAGTAAGGGTGAAGTAAATATGAAAAGAAATGAAACTTAACAAAAATGATATTATCAAGACCGTCTTACTGACTACTGTCTTTGTCCTTGCCACCCCTCAATGGGTGATGGCTGAAGGCATCCTTACGACCAAGTCCGCTGGTCGAAAACCAACCTCAGATGTCAAGTACCGTCAATCAGGAGTTCCTGTTTTTGATTTAGTTCAAAAGAAAGGCTCTGAAGTTATTAAGATTAAAAATATTCCTAAATTAGATATCGGCGAAGAAAAAGAAATCGAAGCTGCTGATTCTGATTTGAATTTACCCGCAAGTCGCGAATTCAAAGCCATGACAGCACAACCCCGAGTCTCCCCGCCGTTACTTAAAATTCCTCAGACAGCGTTGCTACCTGTGCAACAGACTCGCAAACTGGCAAGTGAATTCAATATTGAAAAAATTCCAACAGTTAAACAACTGGATATCGTTCCAGAGCCGCTAGTCGTCACCTCTGAAGTGGCTCTTCAGAATTTAGTCGAAATCAAACCTGACGAGTACAAAATGCTTCAGGCGCTTATTTTCTTGGAATATCAAAAGAAATATGACTTGGCGATGAGCCTTTTTGTTGAGTTGATGGATACCAAAGAATTTCGTTCACAGGCTTTGTATCATTATGCTCTGACAGCGTATGGACTTGGTTTGTATTCTGAATTTCGCCATAAAATGATTCAGGTCAGTCAGGAAACAAAAGACCTGCATCTTAAAAAAATGGCGGTTGAGCAATTGGCTAAGAATGTTGGAACACTTGAAAATTCGGACATCGCCTTGATTGATCCTTTGGTGGAATCATTTGATATTGATATCACTTCAAACGAAAAGTACCTTCTTCGCCGAGCAAAGTATTTTTCTGAAAAAGGTGATTTGGGACAACTTGAAAATTCATTGATTTTCATTTCTGAGAAATCTCCGCTTTATCCTGAGGCTTCATTATTAAAAGCGATCTTTAACTACCGCCAAGGGAAAGTGGATATGGCCATTGCCGATTTAGAAAACTCATGGCCTATTATTGAAGATAAAAAACGTGATCAAGTTCGAAACTTAACGGCGCTGACATTGGCCCGTCTGTATTTCCAAAAGGGAGACTACAAATCATCTTATAAAACGTACCTCAAGATCGATAAATCTAGCCCCTCATGGTTGCAAGCCATGGTGGAGCAAGCTTGGACGCAAATCTTGGCCGGAGATAACGAAGGCGCCGCTGGAAATATGTTTTCGATGCACACTGATTTTTTTCGAAAAGCCTATGCTCCCGATACCTATATTGTTCGAACAGTCGGTTACTTGAATCTTTGTCAGTTTGGTGATGGCGTCAATGTCTTGAACGATCTTAAAAAGCGTTACAGCTCTATCCAAGAACGTTTGGAAGCTTATCAAAAAACAAGCAAAGAACCTGTTCGCTATTATGAACTGGTCAAAACATGGTTGCGCAATACCAATGTTGATGAAGTTGATGGCTTGCCACGAGCATTCATTGTTGAACTGGCCCGCCATCCTCATTTCACTTCTGTACAAAAACAAATCAACAACTACGAAGATGAGAACTTAAAGTTCAATAAAATCGCCATTGATTTGATTCGTAAAGAACGCGAAGCCCGTTTGAAAATGCTGCAAGCCAAAAACGAATTTTTAGCTCTGAAGCGAAAAGGTGTTACAGACAGCAGTCTTCAGAAAAAGGAAAAAGAATTTTTAGCTGTTGGCGTTGAACACATGATTATCAGTCGTGCTCGCGAAGGCATCAAAAAAATGCGCCTGTCGGCGATCGCTCGCTTAGATAAAGAAAAAGATTCGTTGCGCTTAAAAGCCGCGAAGAATCTGCAGGGACGATTCGATACTTTCGTGGCTTCTCTTGGCAACTTGGTTGACCAGAATGAAGTGCTTTCTTATGAAATCTATTCAGGAGCCGGTGAACACATCCGCTTCCAAATGGCTGGCGGAGAAATCAATAAGCGCGAATCGGCATCGTTAGCTCCGGACGAAAAAGAAAGCTACAAATGGAAATTTAAAGGCGAAGTTTGGGAAGACGAACTGGGCCACTATCGATCATCACTTAAAAACGTCTGCCCAGCAGATGACATTGCACAAGTACAAGGGAGCAACTAATGAAAAATTTAACACTGATCACCATCACCGCACTATCTTTAAATGTATTTGCCGAGCCTATGGCCGCGCGAGATGGTTTGGAAAAAATCAAAACCAATGTTGAAAATGCAAAATCGAATCAAAAAGAATACGATCGCAACCTAGAAGTGGTTAAAAAAAATATTGCCGAAATCAATAAAGCCAAGTCTACATTTTTGAAACAAAAAGAAGTCGTTTCAACAGAGATCGTCAAAAACAATGATTCTTTAAAGAAGGTCATGGTTCAAGAGCGTGATCTGAATATTTTGATGACTCAAGAGAAAGAAAAACTTCAAACAGAAACAAAGCAGTTGGAGCAGTTAGAAAAAATGATCGCGCAAATTAAAATGAATCAAGTTCAGCGCGAAGCCAATATTGCTGAATACCAGAACCAATTGCGTTCAACAACGGACGAGAAAAAAGCCTGGAAAGATCGCGAATCTGAATTGCGCGCTCAAGAATCAAAAACAATTCAAGCCGTGCGTACAATTGCCAACGAAGAGTCAACTTGGTCTAATAAAAAGAAAGGTTACGAAGGCGAACTCAAGCGCTGGAGTGCTGAAGCTGAAAAACAGCAAAAAATCCAAGCCACTTACCAGGGCTTAGCTGAACAAAACTAATTTTATCCTGCATACATCATACTATTGGAAGCGCACAGCGCTCCAATAGCTGTGAAGTGACCCCATATTTAACGACGCAAAATTTTACGCCAGATGCGTCCCAGAATATCTCCGATGGAATGAATCCCAAGAACTTTGCCACCAATAACAAACATGACTCCTGCGGCACCAATACTGACAACCAGGTTCAGAATTAATCCGACAGTCCCCGTCAGCACAGCTTCTAAATAGAAAAAAATATTGGCTACCGCGCCTATGAAAATAGCCAACACGGCAAATCGAAACGCATTCTTCAGAAATGAAAAGTATTGAAAACCAGCAATGAATCTCGGATAAAAACCCAATAAAAGAAATAAATTCAACGCCGCCGATGTCGTGGTTGAAACCATCAGTCCATAGACTCCATAGCGCCCCATCAGGACTGGTGCTAACAACACATGCGCTAGCAAACACACGCCCGATACCACTGCGGGGAACCACGTGTTCTTAATCGCATAGTAAGCTGGAGTTAACACGCGAACAGCACTCGAAAAAATCATGATCCAGCAGTATGTTTTTAAAATCAGAGCCGTGTTTAAAACATCTTCAGCACCAAACTGTCCGCGCCCAAAAAGCAATTGAACAATAGGTCTCGCTAAAACAAATAACCCGGCTGCGGCTGCCATCGATAATAATAAATTCAATTCCAGATACTGCTGCGTCACTGCAGACATTTTGGCTTTATCATTTTTTGAAAATAATCCAGATAGCATCGGCAAAAGCGCTGTTCCAAGACTGACCGAGATCAGCGAAAGCGGCAATTCAATCAAACGATCAACATAGTTAATATAAGAGATTGTGCCTTCCACCAAAGAGGATGAAAAATGCAGATTGATAATTGTCGTAAATTGCAAAAGCCCCATTCCGAATAATCCGGGAACCATATTTCTTAACACCCTCTTAAAATCAGAGTTCTGAAAATCCAAAGAGAATTTTGGAAAATACCCCGCTTTTCGAAGTGCCGGAACTAAAATGGCGGCTTGTAAAATGCCACCGACCAAGACTCCCCACCCCAACTGATCCCCCTGCATGGGAAACAAATCATGGGGAAGTATCGTAAAAACAATCATCGCCATATTCCACAAAGTGGGAGCCATTGCGGGCAAAGCAAACTGGCCAAGTGCATTTAAAATACCCATCATAAAGGCATAGGAACTGATAAAAAAGATGAATCCAAACATGATCTTGGTTAACCGTAAAGTGAGCAGGTACTTTTCGGTGTCCATCTGATAGGCGGCATCCAGCACGAGCTTAAGCAGCGGATCTGGATACAGGACACCCAAAGTCGTGAGACCGCCTAAAATCACCAGAAGAAATGTGTAGATAGAATTGACTAAATTTTGGGCTCTGGCGGGACTATCCAGATTGGATTCAACAAAGACAGGGATGAAGCTAACCGATAAGGAGCCTTCCCCCAGAAGCCTGCGAAACATATTTGGCAGCTTAAAAGCCGCAGCCCAGGCATCTGTGATGCGTTTATCGAAGTATGCCGCCAAGAGGCTTTCGCGCAGCTGTCCCAGAATCCGACTGGTCATTGTTCCAAAGGCCATGGACAAGGCGTTTTTCAATACAGATTGGTCTTGCTTGTCTGGATGCCCTATGTTAATTCCTAACCTTTGATATTTTATATAAATCCTATCTGGAGGTTTTAAGTGGCACAACACAAATCAGCAGCAAAAAGAGCTCGTCAAGCTGTGAAGAAGAACGCTGTTAATACAGCTCGTAAATCGAAAGTCCGTACTAGCGAAAGATCATTAGCTGCTGCGATTAAGAAAGCCGACAAAAAGGAAATCCCTGCATTGTTATCTGCTTACACAAGCCAAATGATGAAAGCCGCTCAAAAAGGCGTTTTCAACAAAGCAACGGCTGCTCGTAAAATTTCACGTCTTTCGACGCAAGTTCACAAAACAACAACAGCAAAATAGTTTTAAATTTTTTAAGTCTCTAAACTATCAGTGATTAAAAAAATCCGAGTTCAAAAACTCGGATTTTTTATTGTAGAAGGTTTATGAATCCATCGATCAAATATCGAAAGATTAGATCATCTCGTAACGAGTGGCGACTTTTCGGGCCACGTAGGCCCGGATCTGACGTTTCAAAGCAATAGAAATATCATCAAAACTCACGCCGTAAACATAATGATCTGCAGAAGTTTGCTTATTCTTTAAAGTCGTACGCACTGAAAAAAAATCACCATCAGAAATAAAGAAATTCACGATGATTTTCTGATTTTCATCCAAAATAAAGTCGGACTTAAAAGATATTCCACCCTCGCCGATCTCAACACCTTGAACAACGCTGGCTTGGCCACGACACAAGAATGTTAAATTTTTGCGAAATGATTTTCGCGGAAATTTTCGTCGTAATTGGTATGAATCAGCTGCTCCAGACATACTCACTTATCGGTTTAGTAACGCCATTACTTGTGTCTTAATATGAGATTCGCACTCTATAATATTTGAATGTGATTTTTTAGCTTCATGTCCAAGAGTAAATGAATTTGAAAGTGTAGAACTTGTTCACGAAATTTCAGAACTTACAACGAGCAGGACTTGAGTACCATATTTTCAAGCCAAATATGTGAGGACACTGGCGATGTTTTCAAAGCTTTATCGGTTTCATGCAGCACGATCAGAGCCTCTTCTAATTTTCGAATGGGCCAAAGGCGCGCTTGATCACAATAACTTTCAATAAAATATGACGGAACCTGCGCCAAGCTAGCCAACTTGGCGCCGCCTAACCCTTGATCCATTCCTGATCGCACCGTCAATAACATCCGAATATGCCGAGAAAGCAAACTGACAATTCCCACTTCGTTTTGACCCTGATCTAAAAGCGAAACTAATTGCTCGAGCGCTTTGACACGATCTTTTTGACCGATGGCTTTGGTGAAATCAAAAATACTTTCTTCACGACTAAAAGAAACCACCGAATTGACATCGGCCATCTCTATAGTGGTTTTAGCTCCGATATACTGTTGAATTTTTTGTATTTGATTATCCAGCTCGGTCAGATTATTTCCAACCAATCGGTGCAAACGATGAATAGCATCGGTTGCGATCTTAAGCCCTTGATTCTGAGCTAAATGCGAAATCCATTGCGGAACTTGGTTGTCATAGGGTTTTTTGAATTCAACGCAAACGGCTTTATCCAATAAAATTTTAATCGCTTTTTTTCGCTTATCAACTTTTTCAGCAAAAATAACAAAGACAGATGATTCCACAGGATTTTCTAGAATAGGTTCTAATTGAATCAATTCACTGTCTTTGAGTTCATGAGCATTTTTTAAGATAATCAAACGATGTGAAGTAAAGACCGGCAAGGTCTCGACGGTATCTTTTACGGTCGTGATATCGGCGTCGCTTGAATAAAATAATGAGTAATTAAAATCTGTCGTGTTTTCATCTAAAACAGCATACTTGAAACGGTCCACGCATTGATTTAATAAGTAGGGCTCATCACCAAACAAAAAATAGATCGCTTGGAATTTTTTTGAATCCAAATCCTTGTATAATTTTTGCTGGTCGATAATGGCCATTTACACCCGGTCGTAAAAAAGTATTTTCAAAAGCTCGATTAAAAATTTTCGAGCATGCTATCAAATGCTGCTTGCATCATTTCTTTTGATAATGCGTCCAAAGTCTGCCGTTTCGCAGACTGGTTGTAAAGACTGTTGCTGGTATTAATAACTGGGAGCGTAATTTGTGCTGCGCTAAAATTTTTGGCTTGCTTAAAGGTTCCGCTCCAGAGCACAGCATTTGACCCTTTTTTCTTCAACTCCATAAATACATCAACTGTCATTGTGTATTGCGAAGCCAGCACCGTGCCATCTGGCAAGAAATCATCCTTTGAAGGCTCGATGACAGTTGAATCTCCGGCCAGAATTTCAATGCCTACGATATGACCTTGTAAAATAGCTTCAGCATCACTTTCATTGTTTTCTAATGTGGCAACTCGTGATCGCAAAGCCTCAGACTTAAGCGAGTTTGTAAAAAAAACTTCTACGCCAGGCTCCATCGTGACATTCTTAAAAAGTGGCACTTGGATTCGACGAACATTTCCCGGTAAAACTTCAAGATGCGTGCTCAGTTTATAAGCGCATGAAGGCATGACTGCGGTTGTTATAGTTAAAATAAATAATACAAAAATCGCTTTCATCTGCTTTAATAAACGCGCAAGGAAAGACGTATGTCAAACCCTATTCTTCTAGCCCCTGGCCCGGTTCAGCTGCATCCCGAGGTGCAGAGAATCTTGGCTCAGCCCATGATTCATCACCGAACTCCCGAGTTCGATTGCATCCTTGCACATGCACTTTCTGGATTAAAATTTTTATTTCAAACTGAGCAGCCCGTTTTCATTCACACATCAACTGGCAGTGGTGGAATGGAATCCGCTTTAGTGAATACTTTAAATCCTGGCGATCATGTGTTGGCCATTGTCTCCGGTAAATTTGGAGAACGCTGGGCCGAGATCGCGGAAGTTTACGGGGCTCATGTTCATCGACTTCCAATTGCATGGGGTGACGCAGTTTCACCTGAGGTTGTAAAAAATTATTTGAAAGAAAATCCACAGACAAAATTAGTTTTAACTCAAGCTTGTGAAACCAGCACAGCAACTGTTCACGACATTAAAGCTCTTGGTGAAATTGTAGCTCAAACAAATGCTTTGCTCTTAGTTGATGGCATCACTGCTGTTGGGGCCTTTCCCATTCCCATGGATGAATGGAAAATTGATGGCCTAATTGCTGGCAGTCAAAAAGGTATTATGTTACCCACCGGACTGAGCTTTGTGAGCTTTTCTAAAAAAGCTTGGGCTGTTGTTGAGACCGCAAAAACGCCTCGGTATTATTTTGATTTGCGCAAAGAACTCAAAGCCAATAAAAATGGCGAGACTCTTTTTTCTTCGGCAGTATCTCTTATTAAAGCCTTGGATTTTGTACTGAAAGAACTCCAGACCAAAGACTTAAAGCAACACTTTAAGGAAATCAAAAGGCGTGCTGATTTCACCAGGACTATTGGCCAACTGATGGGTTTAAGTTTGTATTCAAAATCACCGTCGGACTCGGTCACTGCTTTTCAATTGCCGGCCTCAATCACGACCGAAAATGGCGTTCAATTGCGCACTCATTTTGAAAAAAAATACCACGTTACAATCATGGGCGGCCAAGACCAAGCCAAAGGAAAAATCCTTCGCTTGGGGCATATGGGGTACATTACCGATCATGACATGATTGAAACAATGTCCCGACTTGCTAGCGCTTTGCACGATTTTGGATGCACTATCGACAGCGAAAAAATCAAACACGAATCCATTCAGTGGTTAAAGGCAAATTCATTATGATTAAAAAAGTCCTGATCTGCGACCGCTTCGCCATGGAAGCCACTGTTCATTTGCGCAAAATTCCAGATTTGCAGATCGTTCTGGCGCAAACACCAGAGCACCTCAGTAGCGAATTGGCGACAGCACAGGGCTTGTTGATTCGTTCGAAACAAAAAATCAACGCGGCCTTTTTAAATGAAGCACCGAAATTAGAAGTCATCGTCACATGCACCAGTGGTTTTGATCACATTGATTTGACGGAAACAAAAAAACGCAACATTGCGGTCATGTTTACTCCTGAAGCCAATCAAATCTCGGCAGCAGAATTAACCTGGGGATTATTGCTAGCCTGTGCCCGTCATATTCCACAAGCTCACAAAGATTTAAAATCTCGCACCTGGAACCGTGAACCTTATCTGGGATTTGAACTTGCCGGAAAAACTTTGGGCATCGTTGGACTTGGCCGCATCGGCACTCGAGTCGCCGCCATGGGAAAAGCCTTCGGCATGACCCTGTTGGCATTTGATCCGTACTGTGATGACAGCGCCTTTAGCATCTCGGGCGCAGAACGCTGCAGCTACGATGAGCTTTTAAAACAAAGCGATGCCATCACCTTTCATGTTCCTGGAACCAAAGAAACAACTCATATGCTGAATCGCATTCACTTTGAAATGCTCAGCCCTACAGCGGTTATAGTTAATACCTCTCGAGGGGCTGTCATTCACGAAGACGATTTGGCCGATGCACTGTTTGAAAATAAAATTAAAGCCGCCGCATTGGATGTTTTTGGCCGCGAGCCTCTGGATAAAAACTCTAAACTTTTTAAATGCAGCAATGCGATTCTGACTCCGCACCTAGGCGCATACACAGAAGAGGCTTTTTTCAAAGCTTCGATGCAAG
Source organism: Bdellovibrionales bacterium RIFCSPHIGHO2_01_FULL_40_29 (assembly GCA_001771815.1). GTDB lineage: Bacteria > Bdellovibrionota > Bdellovibrionia > Bdellovibrionales > Bdellovibrionaceae > Pseudobdellovibrio. The sequence continues at coordinate 291,487 of MEPU01000004.1, forward strand.
GTGCATTACAAATTGAAAACTTTTTTAAATCGAAAAAACTCGAGAACTCGTTACCGCTTATAAATCAGTGGGGATCGCTCTCATTTCAGGAAGGAAACTAACCATGTCAGCAATTGTTATAATCGGAGCTCAGTGGGGCGATGAAGGCAAAGGAAAGCTCGTCGATGTTTTCGCATCTCATTCGGATTTGATCGTTCGCTTTCAAGGCGGATCAAATGCGGGTCACACCTTGGTCGTCAACGGCAAGAAGACCGTTTTGCATTTGATTCCATCCGGAATTCTTCATCCTGATAAAATGTGTATTATTGCTTCGGGCGTGGTGATCGATATTTTTGGCCTCATCGGAGAGATCAAAAAATTAAAAGAAACAGGATTTGAAATTTCTAATTCTCAACTTCTTATTTCCGACAGCGCAACGGTACTGCTTCCGTATCACAAAGCCCTGGATCAAGCGCGCGAGAAAAGCTTGTCTGAAAGCAAGATCGGAACTACTGGCAAAGGCATAGGTCCTGCGTACGAAGATCGTGCGTCTCGCCGCGCTTTGGTGATGAGTGACCTGTATGACACCAAAAACTTGCTCGCAAAATTAGAATTTGTTCTGAAAGAAAAAAATGTACTTCTGACGAAAATGTATGACGCTCCGGAAATCAGTGCGAAAGAAATTTACGAGCAGATCTTACCCGTGGCTGAAGAACTAAAAACTTATCGCGCAACGGATGTGGGCTTAATTGTCTCGAATAAATTAAAACAAGGTCGTCGTGTTTTATTCGAAGGCGCCCAAGGGACTCTTTTAGATATCCAACACGGCACGTACCCGTTTGTGACCAGCAGTTCGACGTTATCGGGCTCTGCCGCGACGAGCGTTGGAATTGGGCCCCACCATCTGCAAAAAATTGTTGGCGTTTTTAAAGCTTATTGCACGCGCGTTGGCAGCGGACCATTCCCGACGGAACTGACAAATGATGTTGGAGAGAAAATTCAAAAAGACGGACACGAGTTTGGCTCGACAACAGGACGAGCCCGCCGCTGTGGTTGGTTAGACCTGGTCGCGCTAAAGCACGCCATCCGATTGAATGGCGTTAACAGCTTGGCGATGATGAAAATTGATGTTTTATCAGGTCACGATCAAATTGGAGTCTGCACAGCCTATAAATTAAACGGAGAAATCATCCACGATTTTCCAACAGCGACTGATTTAGTCAGCCAAGTGGAACCGGTCATTGAATTTCTTCCAGGGTGGAAAGAAGACATCACGCAAGTGAAGAATATGAAGGATCTCCCTCTGAAAGCGATGAATTACATCAACTTTGTAACGGCTCAAATCGGTTGCCCGATTGATGTTATTTCAGTCGGCCCCGATCGCGAACAAACACTGTGGATCAAACCCTTGTTTAAAGATTAAGCACTGCGAAAAAAGCGTTTGACTGAGTCGCCATCTTAATAGAAATTGTCGATTCGATTCAAAATGGTTCGCTAGCTCAGCTGGTAGAGCATTTCACTTTTAATGAAAGGGTCGATGGTTCGAATCCATCGCGAGCCACCAATTTTGTTTCGAATCTCTTCTCTTCCGTGTTCCCATCGTCTAGTGGCCTAGGACACCTCCCTTTCACGGAGGATACAGGGGTTCGAATCCCCTTGGGAACGCCAATAACCAATACCGGAATCCCGGTATACAAGTTAACCGGTATACCTGAATTCCAGTAACTACGTAAAATCCTGACTTTGTATTTCACTCTTCAGTAAATTAAAAATCCAAGCTCCAAGTTTATCAGCCATGTCGATGACATTCTTATCAATAACTTTCGCGAGTTTTAAAATTGTTTTACATTCTTGAACTGAAGCATAAGACATTTGATAAAATCTTTTCTTCTCTGGCACCGTTCGCTTCGCATTACCTTCGGAAAGATTTAGCGCAATGGACGAGGCCGCTCTAAATAACTGATCACGCAAATGACCCTTCAATTCTAACTGTTCCGCCGCTTGGTGAAATTCAATCGCTAATTCTAAAGTTCTGAATTTTTTCATAGATTTTTCTCCACACTGAGTGCAGTTCAAAAACTATATTCAGATAACCGACCATTTCACAGTGGCTTGATTACTTGTTAAGTGCGAGCTCCGGAAATAACCGTCAGCGAATCCAACTATTGATCGGCCTTACAACCTTGTTTACCCTATGTTAAATTTAGGAAGTGGCCAGGGTGGAAACACTGGTTCGAAAGTCTTCGCATTGAGTACGTCAAATTTTTCTTCTTTATTGCCACATACTTATAGTGTACACCCAAATAGATATTCGAACTGGGAGAACTGCATGATTAAAGGATATAAAGACTTTTACTATAATGTCACCGACATGAATCGCGCGATCAAGTTTTATACTGAAGCATTTGAAATGACAAAAACTTACGGGCATGAATATTGGACAACAATGACTCTAGGAAATTTGAACTTAGGGTTGCATTGGACTGAAGCTGAGGCGATTCCGCTTACACCAAGAAACTCACACGGCCAAAATAACGGCGGAACATTAACCCTTCATTCAGACGACATTATTGCAGATCGAAAAAAAATTGAACACGCCGGTGGAAAAATTCTTGGCGAGTCCAAGCAAGATTGGGGTCATATGCTAGTATTTGAAGACCTTGACGGAAACGTTCTTAAGTTGATGAATTAATTATGACTAATGAAGACCAAAAGCTGGCTCTTCTCCAAAGGTAAGGGCCCCAAGATTTATGTTAGCCGCAATAGGCTTTTACTCTTAAACGATAATAACCCTTGGCAATTGAATTTATTTTGCAAAATCTCAACATCCGCACAACCTCAGCACTCCTTTCCTCGAGTGTACATTTGACAGTTCTATATTAATTTCAAAAAAAATTAATTGCCTGTTACGTAATTAAAAACCTGTCTATATTCCATCGATGAAAGTTTTTTTTAATTTACTTTTATTAGCTTCTGCCATCCTAGGTTGCGAATCAAAAGATGATTTGCACTCGTTTCAAAATTCATCACCTCAATATAACATTATCAATGGTGCACTTTTAGTTGATACCCAACTTCCGCAAATGTCGCAAATTACAATTGGCCAGACAAATTGTTCGGCCACCTTAGTCGGCCCCAATGTCATTCTTACGGCGGCTCATTGTATTGGAGAATTTCCGGAGCAATTATTTGGCCCGGTTAACGGAGCTTTTTACAAAGTTAAATTAACTCTTAATCCAAAGTACAATGAAACCCATGAAACCTACGATGATAATAGTTTGGCACTGGCTTCGGACGCAGCTATTGGTATCTTGGAAAAAGAAATTCCAAATATAATCCCCGCCACCATTTCTCATAAAAATCCATCGATTAACGATCCCATTTTGATGGCGGGATGTGGCGCCCCGACTGAGGGAATAAGACAATTTGGTTTTTCACGTGTTAACAAACAAGGATCAACAGGGTTTACTCTTTCTGATTCCAACTCGATGCAAATAATAAATCATGGTGATTCTGGCGGCCCGAGCTTTATGGTGAACGAAAAGAATGAATTATCGCTTTTCGCCGTCAATTCAACCAGTGATTTTTCATATGCTCAAGGCGTTTCCAGCGTGGTGAACACACCCGAAAACGACAATGCCATTTTTATTAATCAATTTATCTCTAAAAATAATTTGAAAGTTTGCGGGATCAATCTTAAATGCGGAACCATCAGCCTTATTCCGAAAGGCCTAGGTTACAGCACTTCTCTTTTGGTCAGTATTGATGGTGTCCAAACCGAGATTTCAAACAAAACACAAGTCAGTCGTAATACCATATTAAAATCATCCGTAAAAGGTGACATGGTTTTTGCTCAACTGGGAAAAGTGGACGATTTTACCAATCTTGATGTCAAAGGCAAAATGGTGCTGATCGCTCGTGGAGAAATTGCATTTTTGGATAAAATGAAAAATGCCAAAAAGGCCGGGGCTGTTGGTATAATTATATTTAACACATCCGATGATGATATCAACGCGAGTTTAGATGAGGCATCAGACTTTCCCATCCTGGTCATTAATAATACCGCCGGCCAATCTTTAGTGAGCTCGTTAACGGCGGGCGCTAAAATCTCGGTCGAATTTAAAGTGACCTCTCAGATATATACGTTTGATAAAAAAAATTAAAATGAAGCGTGCTCACATGGCTACTGTTTCCACCCCAGGGCTTTTGAAACTGCAGGCAATTGCTCAATAAATATTTCGCGGCACTTTTCGGCGATTGCTCGATGCTCCATTTGCGTCGCCGCATTTGTGCGAAGCTCGATGTAGTGGATCCAACTTCGAATCGTACCATTCATATAGATTTTGGTAGCAGCACTTAGCGGTAAAAGGCTTCTTGCGCACTCTTTAGCAATGCCTTTCTCAAGTGCTTCTGAATATTTCTGAAAAGAAAAATCCCAAACTTGCTGTTGAGTTGTCTCGAACCAACCTTGAGTCACTTGGTCAAAGTCATCAATCGAGTTCTGACGATTTTTATGATCTTGCCGCCGAGCACGTGTCAGCATAAAATCATCAGCCTTTGCGTATCTTTGGGAAAATTCCTGAAATGAAAACGAGCGATGCCTTAAAATCTGAGGAGCTATGGCGCGAGACGTTTGAACTTCTAAAACCATATTAGCTTGTTCAAAGACCGACCAGTGACCATGCTTCGCACAGTAACCCAAGAGCCCGCTAACATCAGGATTGTCCTGATTCTTTGGATTGCTGACCCTGGCACAATAAGCCATAACTTCTTCTGCTTTTGGCGTAATCGCAATTAAACAAACCTCTTCTTTAACCATTTCGAACTCCTTTGCTTTCAAAACCAATTTTAAGCAAATCAATCCAAAATGTAAGGAATATGATTTCATATTTATCATTCTTTAAGTTATACAATTAAAATGGAACAAATACCGATTCACCTTCTAAATGCATTTATGGTTTTCAATGATTCACAAAATATAACGAAGGCTGCCGAAATTCTTGGTATTACGCAACCAGCGCTTTCAAAACAATTGAAGGCCTTAGAAGCAAAATTCCCGCAACCCATTTTTTCGACTCAGGGGCGGCGAAAAATCCTGACGTTTTTTGGACGGGATCTTCAGAATCGAATTAAAGGTCAAATTGGCAACATTCAGGAGAGCATTCAAGAAAGTCTTCTTCTTCATTCTGACATGAAACAAGTCAAAATTCGAGTTTCGGGACGCCAAGGAGTTTTGGATCGAATCTCTAAGAAACTCGAATTTCAGGGGACATTAATTTTCAATGAGTCTTCAAATCAGCAAGTCATTGATGATTTGCTTTGCATGAGAGCCGAGATTGGAATTGCCCATGATTTTCCAAATAGTTTCAATCTTGTCGCAAAGCCACTTTTCAAAGAAGAGTTCAAGCTTGTGATCCCTAAAAAATTTCTTTTAAAATCAAAAAAATATGGAAAATCACTTTTCGAAGAATTAAAGCTGAGTCCATGCATTGGCTTTAAGGCCGAGGACGAAATCTTGAATCAGCTGTGCACTGATAATTCTATATCAAAATCTCAGTTGCAAATGAGCCGAATCACTTCAAATTATTCCAGTGTTGCAAAAATGGTCGATGCCGGATTTGGGTGGGCGGTTATTCCTTCCTATCTTGAAGTCGACTTAAAAAGGAACTGGAGCATTCCAGTTCCTCTCGAAGTTTTGACATCACGAAAATTTTCTATTCTCTATCGCCATGAATTTTCAAAAACCCCCTGGTTCAACGACATTATCAAAGAAATTAAGGGCATTTTTGGGAGTTGAAGTCGCGAACTATGGTTTTCCAACTTAGGGATTTTTCCACTATTTTTTTTAACCATAAAGACTCCTTTATATTGGAAACTTGTTCAGTTACTTCTAGTGAATAGCGCTTAATCGAATTCACTGATTCTTAAATTTAATAATACCAGTAAATTCAAATACTTATACCAAGTAAGTCAAGTTTTTACATACTAAAACTTGACTTACTTGAGCAAGTAACCGATACTGATACAGAGGTTACAGGTGAATATTGCAAAGCACATTAGAATACAAATAGATAAGGGCAGCAGTGGGCAATTGTGGACCTATAAAGACTTCCATAACCTACCCGTCATCCCAGTAGCGAAAGCTTTAAGTCGCCTAGCAAAGCAAGGTGTTTTGCTACGCGTGCGAAAAGGAATTTATTTTAAACCTAAAAAAACCGTGCTGGGATCAACAGCGGCTGACCCTTTATTAGTTGCCAATGCAGTACTTAGTCATAAAAAGAAAGCCCACACCTACGCCGGAGGCACCGGCGCCTTCTACAATGCCAGACTAACAACTCAAGTCCCCGCCACTGCCGCCATCATAAGTGATGTGCCCCATCGCCACCTCAAGATTGGCAATACAGACATTCAGGTTGTATATAGAAAATTATCCCACATGAAAGATGCAAGCCTTAATGATGTATCCCTGGTTCTGTCATTACGTGCTATTAATAAAATACCGGATACATCAGCCTCAGATGCAGTTTTAAAAATACTTAATATGCTGGGGACAGATAGAGATCGCTTAGATAGAGTTGTCGGATTTGCCAGCTATGAGCCTCCGCGAGTGAAGGCTTTAGTTGGAGCAATGGCACAACAACTAAAGTATAAAGGCGATAAGCTTGCTAAATTAAAGAAATCTCTTAATCCTCTAACAAAATACAAGTTGCAAATTAGTCATGTTTTGCCAACTGCGCCCGACTGGAATATCCTCTAACGATGTTTTTATCAGAGCATCCTGATTTTAAAGATTTGATCGGCCAAGTCGCTCGCAATATGGGCGTTAGTAACGCTATCGTTGAAAAGGATTATTGGGTTACTCTTGCGCTTTACCACTTAGCCCATTCTGAATTTAAAGATGAGTTTATTTTTAAAGGCGGAACCAGCTTATCAAAGGCATTTAAATTAATTAAACGCTTCTCTGAAGACGTGGATCTACTTTTTATTGATATTGGAAAGAGAAAACGTACACGCCTTAAAAAAGTTAGAGATTTTATATCTTCACAAGGCTTTTCATATTTTGAGGGCACTGAGCACGAAAACACTAGTAGTAACGAAAGCCGCACGTCTTGTTTTGATTATAAAAAAAATTATGCCGACTCACTTGGCGGCATATTACCATTTGTTAAATTGGAAATGGGCTACAGGGGTGGGCAAACTCCGAACACATTGATACCCATAACTTCCTACCTAGCAGAAGCAATGCTTGCCGGCGGCGAAGCATCTGCATATTTTGATCTAATGCCTTTTGAAGTTAAAGTACTTGCCCCAGAGAGAACACTTGTTGAAAAGTTATTTGCGTTACATTCAGCATTTGAAAAAGGTGAAATTGAAAAAAGAGTACGTCATTACTATGACGCATATCACTTATTGGGCTTACCCGACGTGATAAAGTTTTTAGGAACGGCGGACTATAAAATCTTAAAACAAGATGTTTATGATTTTTCTGTGGCTTGTTTTCCAAACTCACCTATACCCGCTGTTGAAAAATTACATGAAAGTAAATCACTGTCGCCAGATCATGACAGCCTCAAAAGAATTAGAACAGCCCACGAAGGCTCGGATCTTATTTTTGGCGACAAGCCAACAGTTGAAGAAATGTTTGATCGTATTTCAAAATACCTAAGTAAAATATAAGCTCAATTCTTCGTGGCAGCAGGTCTTTTGTTAGCTACAATACGCAACTACCGCGACACCGCTAAAACTAGGCTACCCAATTTATGTCTTGATTCAACTATTCTATGTGCCTCTACGATTTTATCGAATGGAAGCGTAGTTCCTATTAAAGGACGAAATTTTTTTTGTTTACAAAGAGACAATAGAAACTGCAGATCATTTTCATTCTCACTGATCGAGCCAGAAAAAACTTTTTGTGATTGAGTTAATGATATCCAAATATTTCTTAAAGTTGTTGGCAAGTCAGCAACGACAAGTCCCAATCTGCCCTTTGCAGTCAACTTATGTTTAATTTTTTCAAATGTAATAGTTCCTACAGTATCAAGTATCACATCATATTTGTCCATTTCCGTTAGCCATGATCGCTCTCTATAATCAATGACATCTTTGATACCCAATTCGGTGACAGCTGAAACTTTTTCTGTACTGCATACTGCTGTGACATGGGCGCCCATCAATTGACCCAGTTGAATAGCAGAACTACCTACCGCCCCACCAGCGCCAATTACAAGGAGGCGCTCGCTTTTCTTTAGTTTGACTTTATCTCGTAAAAAAATAAGAGCTGTTACACCGCCAAATACTAACGCCACGGCCTGTTCATAACTGATATCTATTGGAATTTTAGCTGTTGCGCTGTTTTCATTAAGCAGTCGATATTGTGCATGGCCACCGAGTTTCATACCCAAGTTAGAAACAACACGATCTCCGGTTTGAAACTTACTTACCCCTTCTCCCAAAGCTACAACTTCACCAGCCAGATCAGTGCCTAATGCCTCATACTTGGGATGTTTGAATCCAAACAGTAACCCCATAATGATTCCATAGCCCTTCGGAACATTTTTGCTACGAAGTCTCCAGTCACCAGTAGACACGGTAGTCGCATGTATCCGAACTAGCATTTGACCCTTTTTTGGAATAGGGATTGGGGCTTCTTCAATAGAAACAACATCAGGCGAACCAAAAATACGATTTCGAGCTATAAGCATTACTTGGGGCGTTCTCATTTTTTATGTCCTTTTAAAATATTGAATGGTGCTCTTCTAAATACATAAATTTTAATAGGGATAACCAATGAATATCGACATGTTATTCATTATGGCGCGCCATAGCGTGGACTATTACCTGATGAAACTCGATCGCAAGTTCTAATTTTCTGAATGTTTTCATATTCATCATACATACGCCGATCCATGTTTGAATCGCCCCCACCCCGAACAAAAAGTTTGCGCCCGCTCACCACCTGCTATAAAATTTTTCGATGGAAATACAATGCGAATGCGGAAAATTCCGCGCTGAACTGACTCAATTCCCAAAAAATACGCCCGGGCGATTAAAATGCTATTGCGATGATTGCCAAGCCTATTTGCATTACCTGAAACGGGATGATTTGTTAGATCAAAACGGTGGAACTGAAATCATCCCGGCTTATCCATCAGACATCAAGTTGATCGCTGGCAAAGAGTTTATAAAATGCACGAGGCTTTCTCCGAAAGGTATGTTTCGTTTTTCGACAACTTGTTGCAATACGCCGATCCTCAATACGGCTCCAAATCGTCCATGGGCAGGAATTCATCGTCGCATGTACACGGTCAAAGATCCGCACAAGCTCGATAATGAATTAGGTCCGGTAAAAAGCAGTGTCATGGGAAAGTACGCGAAAGGAACGCCACCCGCTGGAACTCCGCAGACATTTGATTTTAAAGGAATGGTCACGGTTATGCCGTTTCTATTAAAGGGAAAGCTTTTAGGAAAATCCAATCCTTCGCCCTTCTTTGAAAATGGCGAAGCGATCGTCGCACCCCAAATATTGACGAAAGAAGAGCGCTCAAAGCTGACGGACTTGGGTCATGAAAAAAAATAAATTCAGGAGTTTTTAAAATGGAACAACAATCTCATTCACTTATGTATTATGCCCTTCACTGGTTGGTTGCGGCTTTTGCTTTGTTAATCACCTGTAAAATTATGCCTGGTTGGCGCGTGAAAGGTTTTGGCTCGGCCATGATCACCGCTGTGGTGATTGGTTTAGCCGATGCGATTATTTGGCCCGTGTTGATCGTTCTGACTTTGCCGGTAAACATTTTAACTTTAGGTCTTTTCACCTTTGTCGTTAACGGCGCGGTTTTAAAAATATGTTCGGGCCTTCTTGAAGACTTCGAAATCGATGGCTGGTGGTCGGCCATCATCGGCGCACTGGTCTTGGCCGCGATCAGTTCTTTATTTCACTGGATGCTCGTTTAAGTCGATCCCCCTTTATTTAGCCCATCACAGGATGGTTGCTAATATGGTATGATGGACTTAACAACCTATACCATATTAAGAAATTTACATGAAAAGTGCTCGAACTAAGAAAAAAATCAGCGGAATAGACGTGCTTTCTCTCAAATCTGTGAAGGAGTGGGAATCATGGTTGAAGATGAACCATGCGGATTCAGACAGAGTATGGCTGTGTATCCAAAAAAAAGGGTCAGTTAAAAAGTCTCCAACTTACGCTGAAGCACTTGATGTTGCCCTTTGCTATGGCTGGATCGATGGACAGAAAAATCGTTATGATGAAAACTCATGGCTCCAAAAGTTCACACCGAGACGCCCTCGAAGTAGCTGGTCAAAAAAGAATACTGAACATGCCGAACGACTTATTAAATCTGGAAAAATGAAATCCCCAGGACTTACCCAGATCGAAAAAGCAAAGAAAGATGGGCGATGGGAAGCCGCTTATGACTCTCAAAGCAATGCAATCATTCCAGAAGATTTTCTCAAGGCCCTTAAACGGAATAAAAAAGCTGAAGCATTTTTCAATTCTCTGAACAAAACGAATCTCTTTTTGATCGCTTATCGACTTCAAACTGCAAAGAAACCAGAGACGCGTGAAAAACGTATGAAGACAATATTGGAGATGATGTCAAAGGGCGAAAAAATCGCTTAAATCAAAAGTGAAATTTAAGATGGGTCCGGCGCTACCTACTCAACTTTTACAATGATCTACGGCGTTTCAATCGGAGCATAATTCAAATGTGTGTTCATCATGTATTTAAAATCAGCTTTAACTTTATCGGCATTTTGTACGGAGTTGAATAACCTAACTTCGTCTAACTGACCATTGAAGTTTCCACCGGCGACAGGCATTCCAATACGGTCAAAGGTTCGTCCTGCTGCAATTTCTCCTGCTGTGCCCGCTCCTGAATTAGTCATTACCCCATTCACATAGAAAGCTGTCGCACCCGTCGTGCTGCGTGTGATGGTGACATGCCTCCAGGCATTGTTGTTGATGGCATAATTGGAATGGGCCACGAAGGTATTACCAACCCCGATAGCCAAAGAGCCATTGGTTACTCCACCAACTCCATTGGGGATGACGCCAAAGAAAATATCGTCAACGCTTGCGCCCACTTCAATTCCAGTAATTCCGGGAGCAGTCCATGTTGAGGCTGTCCCCGTTTGCGAGGTGCGCATCCACGTTGAAAACGTTGAGTTATTACCGATCACAGGTTGCAAGTTGGTGTTAACGGTAATGTAGTCACTACTACTACTTAAATTAGCACTTTCTCCAATAACACCTGCAATACTAGTGGGTGGAGTGGCGCTGACTGTACCATGGCGAGCATTTACAGTTGAATCTTTATACTGAGGGGCCGCACCCGTAGGATTATCATTCAAATGCCAAACCATCCAATAGCTGGTCCATACACCTGTTTTATTCTGCGCATCTGATGCTGCTGGATTATTGTAGTACATATAAAAATAACCTTTTTCACTTGTAGCCGCGATAGACGGAATTCTAACCCATATTTGTGAATTGCCTGTGGGATCCCAATTTTCAATTTCATAATCAAGAGCCGTCGTATCATCAGACGCGACAAAACGAATATCAGCTCCATTGGTTTTGGTGTCAGAATAACTTATAAGACTGGAATTAATAGTGACTAAGACAGGTTGATCCGAGTGCGCCACTGTTTGATCTAAATTATTGATATCAATACGAAGGCGTTTTTGCCAACTGATGTTCCACCAACTAATACTTGAGTTAAAAGCGATGCTTTCTACTGAAGGATCGAAAGCTGTGGCTGAAGCTGTTGCGGTCACTGTTTCCGACGATAGATCCATTATGTAAACGACCTTCGTGTAGGTGCCAGAGTCTATTTGTGTGCTTGTAATACTTGATAAACAGGTTGCATCAGAATAAAAAACTGCAGCGCCTGTTTTAGCCAAATTCACTGCTAAGTTTGCGCCTACGATTGCAGGAATTCCATTAGCATCAGCTGCAAAAATTTGAATGGGATAACAAACGCCAGCTTTTGCGTCTGGAGGAGCGTACATAACAAGTATATCCGGATTACCTGTAAAGTAGACATTTTGCGAAGCTCCCTCTAAACCCGCATTCGATGCGACCAAGATACCGTTAGGATCTGAGATGGTCGTTATCTTAACCCAAACATCTGTAGAAAAAGGAGCTGTCGCAGAAATAGAAACTGAAGTGATGGTTGGCGTACTTGCATTGCAATTGGCAAGCGAGCTGTAATATTTTGGATTAGTTGTATTGTAGTTGATCGCCAGACTGATAGTTCTTGCAGTATCATTAATAGCATTGCCCATATTATCTTGGGTCTGCACAGTTAACTGAACGCAGTCATTCACTTTAATAAAACTAGGCGGAGTGACCCATACCAGGCGCGTAGGAGTACCGCTGAAAGTTGCCGTGACGTTTCGTGTGGCTGTTTGAGCTACGACTTGGTTTGCGTTGTTTTTGGCATTGTAGTTGACACGAATAACGGCGGAGCGGGCTCCAGCTGAGGCTCTGTTCGCGGTAACAACAAAAATACAAGAGCTACGGCCCGCAAGGCTTGCACCACAATCACCACCGGTGCCAGGGAAAGTTCCACCTTTAAAACTAAAGCTATCCGTGTGTCCAGTAAAAGTATCACCCGCGACACCGGTGACTTCGAGATAACTCGTGTTGGTTAGAGTAAAAATATGGTCTACATCGGTATTAATAGCAATTGTGCCATAATTGTACGTTGTGGCGTCAGAAATTTCTAAAGCTGCCAGGCTGTTATTACTTTTCCAATATGCAAAAGGAATCAATACCTGTGAGGATGCACTGAATGCGACAAGCTGAATCGCCATAAAGCTCAAAATGAGACTAGAAAGCCTAGGAAATAAAAGCATATCTAGAATTATATACTAAAGACCTCAAAAAACAAAAAGATAACGACACCCAATTGCATTACTTCACTTTTCAACGGCAAAATCACAAACAGGAACAAAGGTAAGAAACCCACACTGAAGCTCCGACCGTATTCATACTGCACTAAATACCAGTCAGAAGATTGAATTTAAGGGATCGCCTGCCTTGAAAGCTAAATTCATTGTTAAAACTGCAAGTCATGTATAATCTGTTAAAGTAAAAAACTAGATAAATTTAAAAGTGCAGGAGGCACGATATGAAAAATGTAGGCCTAAACTTTGTCTTCTTTTTTTTCGCAATGCAAAGTTTTTCCGCTGGAATGCCGCCATTAAAAAGTAAGTCTTCACTCACAAAAAACGTGAATTTTTTCAGCGCAAGTGATTTGAACATCACCCAAGTTAAATCAAACATCAAAGTGAAAAATGGTAATTTTTCATCACAGAATATTTATGGTCTTTACGTGAGACAACTTGCTCAGGTACCCGTGGGACAGCCCTGCACCAGTGCCAGCATTATTTATCCAAACACCGGAGCCGGTGCCGCTTCAAATACTGCGGTTGGCACGTTCGTCATGCGTGTGATCATTGATCCAAGTCATGAAGCAGAAGTTGGGGCCAATTTTTTGTACAATATGATTTATAATACCAGCCAATACATTCAAACAACTTATCCGTCTTCACCTCCGGGCTGTTCATTGCCAGGCTGCACATGGGGTTCTGATACAACTCTCTATAATTGGTGTATTCACTTAGGAGTTATCGCTCCAGTCTCTATCAGTTCGGGATTTACAACCTCAAATATTGTTCCATCTACGAAGCTCGCATCAACGACAGACTACAACTATAATCTTGCAAGCAGTTATGAATATCTTGGCCCCATTTCCTGTGATGATCAGCAGTTGACCTGCTCTGTAGCATCATCACAAATACAATCATTTTAGGAGAACACGACAATGATTAAAAAACTCATTCTATTTTTTTCTTTCTGCATAACGGCTACAGCACTGATTTCCTGCACAGATTCATCGGGACCCTATGCAGCGTCACATTTTACGACAAATCAGTTAATGACGGCCCAGGACGCAGTGAATTCAGCATCTTCAAATATTTCAATTACGAATGCAGCTGGGGCAGCCATCACGGCATCAGGACTGTATATCGCATCTTATGATATCAACGACTGCTCTGCTTGCTATGGAAGCCTGTACTCAGGAAACAATACGACAGGTGCACTTGTAGAGTCTGTTTCTTTCGAGGCCGGTCAATCTATTGAGATAGGACAAAATTATTTGTACAATCTACTTTATAGCGGAATCAGTGTTATGCAGCTGAACGGAGTGCCTCCGCCATGCCAGCTACCTGGTTGCTCTTGGAGCGGCGACACCCCTATGACAGGTTGGTGTCTTACACTTGGCGTGATGTCGCGAAACTCTGCTTATACATTTTCTTCTTATACGAATGGCTCTCTTCCTGCGGCAAACGTGGTTCCATTTGGTCAAGCTGTTACCAGTATACCGTTCAACTACAAATTTGATTTGATTGATCCCCTGACGTTAGGAGCTGGTAACGCATGTCTTGGTCCAATCGTTTGCGATGATCGAACTCTGAACTGCAGCGTGAGTTCTCGTCAGAATCAGTCGTTTCAAGTGTACTAGCTTTTCGATCGGCCACTCAATAGATTCAAACTGAGACATCGAATACAAGCAGATAGTCATCTTCGACATTACTGCACGCCCCACTGCTATCAAACTTTCGTTTACACCACAAGTTTTCTTACTTATCATTTTTGAATGAACATGATTCTCGAGTTACCACCTTATAAATTTGACTCCTCACTTAATGATTATCCTGTAGATAATGAAGAGTGGTCTGCTTTTATTATGAATCTTCTAGAAAAATTAAGGATCACATCCGATATTCAAAAAAATTTAGTGATTTATGAATACCTAGGTATGGCCCTTAGAACAGCACGGCGCTTTGATGAAGCCGAGTTGTATCTTTCCAAAGCCTTGGCTTTATCAGAAAGTCCTTCAAAAAAAATTCAAAATTTAATTAGATTGGCGCATGTCTACCAATGGGAAAAAGAGTTTTCAAAAGCCAAGGCACTATTTGATCAAGCCAGATATTTAATAAATGAAAATGATATCTCTGAAAAATTAAAGTCCGCCTATCATCAACATTTAGGAAAATTTTATTTTGATCAAGGATATATGGGACTGGCTGTTACTGAATTTGAGCTTGCTTTAAATATAAGAACAACAATTAAAGCACCCCAAGATCAAATCGAATCAACGACCTTATCATTAATCGAAGCTAAGAAAAAATGGCCAATTGTTCTTAATAATATTGTCATTCGCAGAGCTCAAATCTCCGATGCTGAAGCAATTCATAATGCGCACATGGAATCAATCAATGAAATTTGCGTTAAAGACCATACTTCAGATGAAATTCGAGTTTGGGGTGGAAGAACTTTTGATCCCGCAATTCGACTACCAGGAATTCAAAATCAATTCTATTTAGTCGCGGAATCAAACGGAATCATCGAGGGTTTCTGTCAATTAAAAACGTCATTTAAAGATAACTTAAAATCAGCACATCTTTTTGGATTTTATATCACTCCAAAAATTCTAAAAAAACGTGTTGGAGATGCTCTCATGCAACTTGTTTTTGAATATTGCGAATCTGAAAATATTAAATTAATTACTTTAAAATCATCCATTACATCTTTTGGTTTCTATCAAAAATATGGTTTTATCCAAACTGGTGAGCTGACCGGACTTATTCGCGAAGGAGTCATGATTAGATGTTACCCCATGCGGAAAGAGATTAAATAAAGCGAGACTATCGACAAAAAACTACCCTATTAAGGATTCTCACATTCTAAGACGCCTTATGTATCGGGGTCAGAGTCAGCTTAAAACCCATCGTTTTTAAAATTGAAGCCAAAGTATCAATTGTCGGATTCCCCTTTTCGCCTAACGCTTTGTAAATCGCTGCAGTTGAAATACCTGCTTCTTTAGCTATATCTTCAAGGGACATATCAAAAGCCTGAGAAACCCGGCGCAACGAAAGTAAAAAGGCCGGTGGAAAATCGGCATTTTCCTCTAAAGAGGTTTTTAAATACTCGAATGCTTCCTTCTTATTCTTTTTTAAACGCCCCATCATCCAGTCATCATACTTAACTTCTGGCTTGGAATTTTTCTTTACTTGTTTTTTGGTCACTGTTTTATTAGCCATTTTTCCAATCCTTTAAATACTGTTTCGCTTTCTGGATATCTTTACTTTGCGTTTTCTTATCTCCACCTATCAGAAGCAATAGTATCTTTTGCCCCTGAATAGAGAAATACACTCGAAAACCAGGTCCAAAATCGATCCGAAATTCAAAGACGTCTTCTCCAACCGATTTAACATCGCCCAGATTTCCGAAAGCCGCCCGGTCCATGCGAGTTTGTATGATCTGCCGAGTCTTTTTATCTTTCAAAGATTCCAGCCACTTTTCAAAAGGCGCTTTTTTCCCGCGTGGCTTGTAGATACTTAACTCGTATGTCATATCATACATTTTCTACTATAGTAGAAAATCCTTTGCTTGTCCATAAAATAGTGTCCTTTACATATTTTAACCCTTGCACAAGGTTTTCCAACCCTGTTCTATAAATCAACGTGCAGTATCCACCTATACAAGGCGAGATTCGGCCTCAAAAATTCTGCTACCCCTAGCTACCATGACTTGATAATTCCTTTCTTAGAGCGACCAATTTTTTTGGCTTCAATGCTTCTTTTTTTCCAAATTTTCCGGTCTTCTGCGGCTAAAACTTTGTCTTGCTTTCGCATTCCATGACGAACTTCGGCCTCAAGCTTTTGATAACTCCGCCATCTGTCATCAGCCAGAGAACCATCAGCGATAGCTTCTTTGATTGCACAGCCAGGTTCCGTTTGATGTTTGCAGTCGCTAAAACGGCAGCTCTGTATTAGGTCTTCAATATCTGAAAACTGAGTGCGAACTCCGTCGGCATGATCTGAAAGCTGAAGCTCTCGCATTCCTGGGGTATCAATAATTAGTCCGCCGTAGCGACTGACATAAAGATTACGAGAAGTCGTTGTATGACGACCTTTCCCATCACTTTCCCGCACATCCTGAGTTTTTATTTGCTCATTCCCAATGAGAAAATTGACTAAGGTTGATTTACCGACTCCGGAAGAGCCGATAAAAATCGAAGTCGTTCCTATCTTAAGATATTCAGCAAGAAATTCTGCCTTTTCAAAATCGTTTTTTGAAAGGGCATGAATTTCCACCCCTGGAAATTCTTTTTGTACATCGGCCCTGACGTCGTCGATGTCCTCAAGACAAGCATCTGCCTTTGTTAATAAGATGACAGGAACTGAACCCGCATCCCGAGCAACGGCAAGGTATCGCTCGATACGACGATAATTCAAGTCAGTGTTTACTGACGTAGTAATGAAAGCATAATCCACATTCGTCGATAGAATTTGCATGTCTGCACTTGAGCCGACTTGCTTTCGATGAATAATGGTTTTTCTCTCAAGAACCTGATGAATAACTCCACGGTCAGACTGACTGGGAAACTCCACCATGACCCAATCACCAACGGCGGGATAATCAACACGAGATACCGCATTAAACTGCATCTTGCCGCTGACAGAAGCCCAAAAAATTTGATTAAGGCCCGCTTGCAAACGATAGAGATTTCTCTCTTCGCAAATAACACGGGCTGGAAACAACGAACTAGAAACAAGATCGGGAATCTGACTTTCAAAAAAGTCATCCCAACCAAATAGAAACAAAAATTCCTTTTCGGAACTAAGCATGTAAACTCCTTAAGTTAATTTCAAAAATGAAAAACCTTAAGGGCCTAAATTAAAACCTAAATTGTATTGATTAGTTCAGGTGCGAAAGAAGGCCCTTAATTACTGATTGATGCGACATAAAGACCTCCCTTGAAATGAAATTGAGCGACAAATGTGCCGCTGATGAGTCTAATTTAAAAGAAATTGTATAAATGGTCAATAGTATTAAAAATTCTTATTTCTGGCGAACCAGATCTACAAAGGAAAGCCAATCAAAGCGTGTATCAAAGAAAGTTGAGATTCCTAGTCTCAATTCCACACCACTTGTCATTGACCAAATAGTAACGACAACCCCGGTTTCAGAACCAATGGGAAAACGAACGGCATAATAATTCCATACTGTAGGAAAGTATTTTTTATTTATGTGCGAACGGCGGCTTCGAGAGTGGCCAGATCAATCTTCGTCATCGTCATCATGGACTCGAATGCCCGCTTCGCTTGGTTTTGATCAGCACTCGTGGTTAGTTCGAGCAAGCGTCGCGGAGTAATTTGCCACGAGAAACCCCAGCGATCCTTGCACCAACCGCAGGCGCTTTCCATTCCGCCATTCCCAATGATCGCATTCCAGTAACGGTCCGTTTCTTCCTGATTGTCAGTTATGACCATAAAGCTGACGGACTCGTTAGGTTTGAAATTGGGGCCACCATTTAAGCCAACAAAATTACGACCAAGCACAGTGAACTCGACGGTCAGCTCGCTGCCTTCATGCCCCCCTGGAAAGTCACCGGGTGCTTTATTCACTTTCCCGACATGGCTGTTGGGAAATGTGGCCGCATAAAATGCAGCCGCTTTGCTTGCTTCACCGTGGTCGAACCAAATGCAGGTCACAAAATCCGCCATGAACTAACTCCTCATTTTTTATAAGTTAGCATTTTCATTCAGCGAACTCATCTAAAATTTTGAAAGCTTCTTGGGAGCTCCGGCAGTGACTTCTTTTTTATGTGCGGCAAATGCTGCCAGAACTTCGCTTTTCTCGCGACTGGGTATCTTGAAGTAATCAAGAGTGCGCCCAAGCTCTGCAGCGACTTCATCAAATTCTTCCGACGAAATTTTTAGCTCACGATGTGCTTCTTCAAGACCTAAATTGGTTTTTCCTGGCTTGGTCGCCGTGTATTTTAACGGGCCCCCTGTAGCCTTACTGACCCAAAGAGTTCGCATGAACTTAAGACCAGGCAATCTATCTAAACTCTCGGTATGCCATTTTTTGAGAGCAGGATTTTGCGAATTTTTTCCGACCATAGGGTTTTCTATAAGCGCATCGCTAAAGTGATCAATCACTGCAGCAATGGCATATACACCGCCCAATCTTTCGTAAAGACTTTTTTCTCCTTTTGCTAGAGCTAAAGCCGGTTGCGAAAACGCACTAAAAAAAGTGATGAGCGCAGCGGCAAGTGCAAAAGATTTAAGTGACGATTTCATTTTTTTTATCAGAATTTGTGTAGGCATTTTTTCCCCTTTTAAAATAGTGGTGTCGTTTCCGACAGTAGGTTGCACCACTTATGCCACTGTGTTAAATGTATGAAGAGCATTAGATCACCGGTTTTTAGATAAAAAGTCTATAATATGGGGAAATTGTCATGGGTATGGGAAGTCTCGCCCCAAGTTTAAATTAGGACGGCAGCATGAATACAAAAATTCAAGATCTAATGAAACAAATCAATTCGCTCCAAGAAGAAGTCGAAAGAGAATACCGACATGCGCGAGAAGAATTCGTAACTCGAAAAGTTCTGTTAGCAGAGAATTTTTTAGCTCAACAACGTCGACACAAAATTGGAATTCTACGATTTATATTACAATCCAGAATTCTGGTTATCCTGAAGGAAACCACGACTATTATCCCAAATTCTTTGATTACGGAGATGGTGCGACATACAGGTCGGGCCTTGCCAGACTTCGTAAGCAATATGGTCAAACGGAGAATACTCCCTAACAAAGCCGCTCACTTTTCTGTTTACGAAGAAAAAAGTTCTTTGAATTTTTGAATATCAATGGATTTGTTTTTTGGAATTTCAGCAAAATAATTTAATTGCCATTTTTGCGTTTTCGCCGCCAGTTTGCTATCCACCACATCCCAAATTGGATAGACTCTTATAGCGCGTTTACCGCCTTTTCCATTTACAGAAAATACGCCCTGCTTAACTAATACTTCCTTAGGAAACACAAAATATCCCTGGCGACTTTTTGTTTTCACCATCACCACAAATAAGTCGACATGATCTGATTCATCATAGGGTTGAATGGACTCGCCAGTGGTTCGTTTCCAAATCGTTACAAATTGTCCAATTTTAGTCGGTGTGATTTTGGCCTGACGATACCGAACTGATCTTTCATTTATTTTAAAGCTACAGGCGTGATATTCGGAGCTTTCCAATTCTTTTTTTGGAAGAGTGCACTTGAAACTGCATACTTCAAATACATGTTCACGCAAAAGATTAAAATCATCTAAAAAATTCATTTTCTTAACATAGTACAAATTGAATAGGACGTCACTGACAGCTATATGCAATCAAAGCAATCCAGCAAGGAATAAATAACAAGCCGCATTTTGACCTAGTACCAGGTTTGTAGAAATCAATATCCAAAAATAAATCGATCTACTATATTTTTAAAACGCAATCAAGCGTACTTAAAACCAAGGAAATCCCATGATTACATTAGGACGTCGCCTCGTCGCAATTGCCATTATCACATCAGCATGTTGGGCCCAAGCCACAACACAAGATCAAAAAGCAGCCGCGGCTATCACTCTCAGAAATAACCAATTTCGAACAGCCGTAATGGCTCATGATGCTGCTGCAGCATCTAACATCTATCACGCCGATGTTGTTTTTATGGCTCCTGATATTCCCACACTTCAAGGCAAAGTAGCAGTTCAAGCTTACCTTGAACAGCAAATCATGGCTGGCGCTGTCGACATTCAACTGACGACTCAATCTATCCGCGCGCTTAAATCCAAAAGCCCTAGAAATATTCAGTATGAAGAAATCGGAACAAATGTGATCACTTTCAATTTTGGTGGAACCCTCGTTCAAATTCCTGGAAAATATATGGTCATTTGGGATTTCCATCATGGACTCAATCACCCACCAAAAGTTTTCCGCGATGCCTTTAGCTTCAGTGTACCGACTAAGTAGTTTTTGAGTTCTTTCTATATCATCTTGAACTGATACTTCGCTATAGTTTTCTTCATATTTTGATAGTATCAAATGATACTATCAAAATATGGCTCATTTGGACCGCAAGCTTTGTAATTCCTAGTGATTTCATTTTTTCGACACCTTTTGGGACATTATTCTGGTCAAAATAAATTGATTAAAGTCATTTTCTAAACTTCCGAAGAGTTCTCATCAAAAGAACAAAATAACCCACGGAGGAAAATTGAAAAACACAGTACGTACGCACCACACGCTTTGGAAATTATTAATCGGAAGTGCGCTGATCAGTAGCTTCGGTTGCTCGGCAGGAACGGATTCATCAGATTCGACCGCAGCATCACTGAGCTTATCCGGAAGCTTAAGCCTTTCGAGCACAACTCAAAGTTTTGCAGCGCAAAAGTTAGGAGTCAATCCCATCACCAGTTTGGGGAAAATCACGGACGAACAAGTTTCAGCTATGTCGCTGGATTTAACGACGTTTACCGTATCCTGCGTAACAACCAGTACGCCGATTCGTTCGGGCACGGGTGCTGTTGCTGCTGATGGATCGTTCTCGATATCTATTGAAGGCGGAACCAATCAACCACTGTCATGCTCCCTTGTTGATGCTCAAGGTGATCGCCAAGCCGACTTTATTATTTCAGATTCATCTAAAAAAGATCTCAACGGTGCCAGTCAAATTTCTGGAACAACAACTTATACTCGCGATGCAAACTTAGGAAGCGTCACTTTTGATCCTAACGCGGGTGAAGTCACTGTCCCAAAATCTAACATTGCTGATGCCGTAAATGATACCGCTCCCTCGTCTGCAAGCGTCTTTGATCCAACAGGAACATGGACAATCAGTGCTGTGGATTTCACCCTTCCTTCTGGAGTTAAAGGGCCTTGTACTGGCGGAGGCGGTGGTGGCGGCGGCTGCCAAGGTCCACCAGACGGTCAGGCTATTTATCTGAAACTGTGGCAAGGTCTACAAACAGCCACGGGTGCTGATATCCATGGTTTACAAGTTTGGGAAAGTCCATCTCAGTTTGCTTCGTGCGGAAGTAAAATCGGATTAACTTCGGCAATAAAAACTGAAATCGGTGTGGATTTTAGTGCAAATGGCTCTGCGGATGCTCCATTTTCTTTTGTGAGCTCTGTGGCCAGCTTTAACGATCAGATTACCTCAGCAACAGGTACCGTTAATTTAACGGATAATTGGAAAATGGACACGGCAACAGCCCAATGGAATATCAATCCCAACTGTGGACCGCGCGATATCACAATTGGTGGCATCAGTTACAACAATGCTTGGATCTGTGGACCTGACTTGGCCAACAACTATCAAATGCAACTGGGGGGAGGATGCGTTCAAGACTCCAATGGAAGCCCTGTTCAATTGAATGATTGGAGCGGAATATCTTGCGGATCCATGTCAGTTGATGGTGACGGCATTCGCACCATGTCGTGCACAGGAAGCGCTATGATCAATTCCGTATCGACCGCTGTCACATGCTCTAATAAATGGGTCGTAACAGATTCTGCATACGCTGTTATTTCATCATCAGGAACAAACTTTAATTGGAATGACATGAATGCAAGTCAAATTTCTTCCGGTACTTTATGTTCGGCAATTCCTTCTGGCACCGAATCTGGACGTATCGCTCAATTGCAATGTTATGCGCACTACTACTATATGTCTGGAATGGAGCGCGCCTCGGCGTGCTTACCGCGAATTGATATGGACTGGTCTGCAACCACCTCCGCTAACTTTGTGATCGTTGATGAAATTCGTCCCAGTGGACTTATTTTCTTTGAACAGTATAAACCTTTTGCTGATGGCAATGGTGGAACGATGATCACTCGCCAAGAGCATTACAATGGCGTGCAGGTTAATGGCAACAGCTGGGTCAATTGCCGTGTAATCGAAATCGGAGGACTCACCATCAAGAAAATATCAGATACGAAAATGCTTGCGACCTATCAGCAATCAACAGTTACCACCAGCACCACAAAACCAGCCTGCATGGCCGAGTTCACTGGCGCTCGTGAAACTTTTGTTTTCTATATTAATAAAAACTAGAGACCCTAAGAGCTAAAACCCAATTTTCTTCCGAAGCGGATATGATCTAAGTCATATCCGCTTTTCAGCATTATGATGCATTTTATGATGTTTGATTAAATCCATATAAATGCTGAAAAAAAGGACACTCGATGAAACCGTCTCTTGAATTACTTATGCCCGCAGGTTCCACCAATAAAATGAAACTGGCATTGGAATACGGGGCGGATGCAGTTTACTTGGGACCACCCCTTTTCAGTTTGCGCGCACGTGAAAATCATTTCAATAATTTGGAACTGAACCAAGCCATCGCTGACGTTCACGCTCGAGGCAAAAAAGCCTACATGACTTTGAATATTTTTTCACGAAATCGAAAACTCAAACCCTTTTCCGAAGCCGTTGTTGAGTTTGCAAAAATGAAACCCGATGCGTTTATTATGAGTGATCCGGGAATGGCTTCTATCGCGCGCAACCTGGCGCCAGAAATTCCCATTCACCTGTCTGTGCAGGCCAATTGCATGAACTGGGAAAGTGTGAAGTTTTGGAAAAAATCGCTTGGTATTGAGCGCGTGATACTCAGTCGAGAACTATCTATTTATGAAATTACAGAAATCAAACAACGCGTTCCCGATATTGAATTGGAAGCCTTTGTCCACGGATCCATCTGTATTGCTTATTCTGGCCGCTGTCTGATGTCATCTTATATGGATAATCGCGATGCCAATCAAGGCGTCTGCGACAATTCATGCCGAGAAAGTTTTAAAGTTTTTGAAAAAGATTATTTTATTGAAGATGCCAAAAATAATCCGGGTGAACTTTATCAAATTGATGAAGATGAACATGGAACCTATATTTTAAATGCCAAAGATCTTTGTATGATCGAGCATTTAGATAAACTGGTCGCGGCAGGAGTGATTTCATTCAAAGTCGAGGGACGCACGAAATCTGAATTTTATGCGGCGATGGTGGCCAGATCGTATCGTGGTGCCTTGGATGATGTCATCGCCGGTCGGCCCATCAATACTGAGTGGTCTCGGTCGCTTGATAAGTTAACCAATCGAGGCTATCACACCGCCTTTATGCTGGAAAACCCAGGATCAACAGGACAAAATTACAAAGCCAGCACCCAATATCAGGAACAGTATAAATTTTTAGGTTATAACGATGACACCTGCGAGCAGGCCTTGGCTGACGGTGACGTTTCCATACACGTTAAAAATAAAATTCACTTGGGTCAAACTGTCGAAGTATTACGGCCGGGAGCTTCTCCATTGGTAGCGAAAGTGATCTCGATTCAAAATCAAAAAGGCGAGTTCAAAGATCAAGTTCATTCCGGAAGCGGTATTCATCGTTGCCACCTGGATATCACCCAAAAAATACCGCCCTTCGCGCTGCTGATCACAGATTTGCAATCCGAGGCAAAATGAAACAACGCACTCTTAGTGATCAAATAGAAATCAATCGAAAAAAAATTGATCATATTGATCGCGAGCTTTCTGCTTTACTGCGCCAACGAATTCTAGTGGCTCAAAAAATTATTGCCGCTAAAAAAATGATGAATAAAAAACAAGTGGACCCTGATCGCGAAGAGCACATCCTTAAAAAGTATCAAAAAAAATTAAAAAGCGTCAGCACTCCGAAACGTCTTAAAGCATTGGTCATTGCGATTCTACGGTCGAATCAAAAATATAAAAGTTAAGATACCTCAATCAACAATTTTGGAATCGATCTTGCTGTCATTATCTTGATAATGGAGTGTTTTTGAAAAATGAATCTGAAAAAACAGTGCTCAACCCCACAGTCATCAAACTTGGACTGATTTCTTTATTTGCGGATATCGCCAGTGAAATGCTGTACCCTATCACCCCTATTTTTTTAACAACTGTCATTGGAGCCTCCATGGCTTCAGTTGGATTTATCGAGGGTTTTGCTGAAGCCACAGCAAGTCTTTTAAAAACATTCGCTGGAATGTGGTCAGATCAAATTTTAAAACGTAAGCCATTTATTATTATTGGATATCTATTCTCAGCACTAAGTAAACCCTTGATCGGTTTTGCCAGCACGTGGCCCCATGTTTTATTCGCACGCAGTTTAGACCGCATAGGCAAAGGTCTCCGAACTCCACCTCGTGATGCACTTCTGGCCGAGGCTGTTTCTGAAAAAAAACGTGGTGCTGCCTTTGGCTGGCATCGCGCGATGGACACCATGGGTGCCGTTATTGGACCATTGCTTGCGATTTTATATCTTTCGCTATCAAATGATCTGCGAATCATTTTTTACTGGGCACTTGTGCCTGGTTTGATTTCTGTTGGAATTGCTTTTTTAATCTCAGATAAAAAAACACACCTTCCATCAGCAAACCGACAGAAAATTCAATTTTTTGAATTTCGTTCGCTCTCGCCGTCTTTCAAATCCTATCTCATTGCATGGACTGTATTTGCCATGACCAACTCAAGTGATGCTTTTTTATTAATGAAAGCCAAATCTGTTGGCATCCCATTGATTGAAGTGATTTTGCTTTATTGTTTTTATAATTTAGTTTACGCCTGGCTAAGTCCCTACTTCGGTCATCTATCGGATCGAATCGGTCGAAAGCCCGTACTGATTCTGGGACTACTGGTGTTTGCGGCGGTCTATGTTGGATTTTCAATAGCCACAGACAGATGGCATTTTTGGATTCTTTTTGGAGTCTACGGATTTTACATGTCAGCAACAGATGGTGTCGGCAAGGCCTTCGCTGTTGATCTTGTTGATCCAAAGAAAAAAGCCACAGGGCTTGGCCTATTTGGAACGCTGACTGGAGTCGCCACATTGATCGCCAGCACTGTTTCAGGAGTTCTATGGGATCAGTTCGGATCAACAATTTCATTTCTATATGGATCCCTTGGCGCTGTACTGAGCGTTGTCCTTTTATTGATATTTGTCAGAACTGATTCTAAGTCTAGCATGTTAAAATTCAATCAATAAACTTTAACTCTTAAAGCCTCACTCCTTATGTTGTGACAATTTTTCTCAATGTTTTTTCATAAGTTGCTAATGTCTCAATTATTGAATACGAATCGATGATGCCTCAGATTTTACCGACGACTTTGGAAAATTCTATTAGAACGTCCGCCTCCACAGATATGGATCTGGCCCATCACTGTATTCGGATTTCCAAGATGCTCTGTTTTTTGGTGCCCGTTTTTTTACTGACTGTGGGTATTGGCTGGATACTGGAAATTCCTTTTTTGCGACAAGGTCACTTGAGCTTACCCATGATGAGACCCAACACAGCTGTGTTTCTGATTCTGGCCTCCGTTGCTATCTTTTTAAATCAAAAACAACCAAAAATTTTCTGGAGAACGACACTATCTCGTGTCCTCAGTGTTTTTATTTTTATTTTTGGTCTATTGGTTTTTAGTGAATATGTTTTAGCGATTGATTTAGGTATTGATCAATTTTTTCTAGGAACAGTTTTTAATGAAAGTGATTCGCATCCCGGGCGCCCAGCACCTCAAGCTGCCGTCAATTTTTTATTTCTTGGAGCGGCTATTCTTTTTTATAGTTTGCCATCAGTTTCAATCCAAATCGGGCAAGCCTTTGCATTGATTACGGCCATCAATTCGATACTGGTTTTGATTGGCTATATTTTTAACAGCAATCAATTCTATGGATTTCCAAAATACGACAATGTCACAGGCATGGCTATCTTGACCGCTATTTCTTTTATCACACTAGTCGCAGCACTGTTATTCGGCCGCCCCCATGAGGGCCTGATTTCTGTTTTGATCAGCAAAAGTTCCAGCGTGAGATTGGCCCGTCGTATTTTTTTGACAGCAACAATCGGGCCCCTTGTTGTTGGAGTCATCACACGCGTTGGAGTCATCACACGCGTTGGAGTGACACTCGGTTGGTATGGCATCGAAGAGCATGTGTCTTTGTTTTCGATAATACTTATTGGACTCATACTGCGTTCAACTTGGAATGCCGCGCGTATTTCCGAAAAAGCTGAACTTGAAGCCCTAAATTATTATAATGCGGCTCAAGAGGCCACAAGGAAACTAAAAATTGCTGAAGCCAAATCATCAGGTATTCTATCTATTTCTGCTGATGCTATTATTTGTATCGATGAAAATCAATCCATCACACTATTTAATGAAGGAGCTGAGAAAATATTTGGATATTCGAAAGAGGAAATGATTGGCACCTCGTTTAATCTACTTATTCCGGAAATCCATCGAGCACATCATCAAAAAGAAGTCACTCAATTTGCCCAAGGCGACCCCATATCCCGTCACATGGGGAAACGAGAAACACCTATCTATGGAAAACGCAAGAATGGCGAAGAATTCCCCGTGGATGCTTCGATTTCAAAACTTGAAATCAACGGTCAAAAAATTCTGACTGTAGTTTTGCGAGACATTACAGAATCCAAACGCATTGAAAACGAGAAAAAATTCCTAGCTGATGTCGGAACAGTTCTTTCCTCAACTCTGGATTACGACTGCACACTTGAAAATATTGCTCAATTGACCACTCGCAATCTGGCAGATTTCTGTATTATTTATGCCATTCAGCCCAACGGAAAAATTAAACGTTCTAAAGCTGTTAGTCGTGAATCTGGTAAAGCATGGGTCTGTGATTTACTGATGCAAATACCCATCGACAGTAAAAGTCCTGGACCAATAGGTCAAGCTCTGACAACTCGGCAATCGGTTCTCATCGAAAATCTTTCAGATGAAATTATCAAAAGTTTTTCTTATGATGAAGATCATCATCAAACACTTCGCACTGCCGAATTGAAATCTATGATTATTTCACCACTTTTGATTCACGGAGAACTGATGGGAGTCATTGGTTTATTCAAGGCCTCTCCGTCACGTCATTACAAACATGATGATCTTCAATTGATCGAAGAACTCGCGCAACGATCTTCAATTGCCATGAATAATGCCCGTCTTTATCGCGAAGCCCAACGTGCAAAATTGATTGCCGACAATCTTCCAGCCATGATTTCCTACTGGGATCGAGATGAAAGGTGTCTTTTCGCCAACCATACCTATCTTGAAGTCTTCGAAAACCAACCCGAGAATCTTTATGGCTACACCATGTTGGAACTATTAGGACCAGAGCTCTATGAAAAAAATCGACCGTTTATCCAAGCCGCTTTTCGTGGAGAAAAACAAACTTTTGAAATTGATATTCCCTTTAAATCCAGTGGAGATATTCGTCACACCAACACCACATTTGTCCCGGAAATTAGTCACAATCAGGTCAATGGATTTTTTGCTATGGTTATGGATGTGACGGAACTAAAAGATGCACAGCTCAAAGCCCTTGAAGCCGTTCGCACTCGTGAAGATGTTCTAGCCATCGTTTCTCATGATTTAAAAAATCCACTTACAACGATGGGACTTATTTCAGATATGTTGGACAAGGTTGATGATCTTTCAAAAGTTCATATTTTTTCAAAAAAAATAAAAAACTCTGTTGATCGCATGCACCAACTTGTTGGCGATCTTTTAGATTTTGCTAAAATCGAAAGTGGAACTTTCTCAGTGGATCTTCATGCGGCTCAACTGAGCGAAGTCATCCACCCGATTCTTGATGGCACCAAGTTGCTTGTGGAATCTAAAAACTTAACCTTGAACACCAATATCCCCGATCAACTGCCTGAAATTGCCGTGGATATCAATCGCCTTGGTCAAGCGTTCACAAATCTCTTGAGCAATGCAATTAAATTTACTCCACAAAATGGATCGATCACGATTTCTGTACAACCACTTGAAAATGAGGTGCAGGTGGCTATTACCGACACCGGACCTGGAATTTCAGACGAAAACCTGCATCGGGTTTTTGATCGGTTTTGGCAGGCTAAAAATACCAAAAAATTAGGAAGTGGACTGGGTCTTTCAATTGCTAAAGGTATTATTGATGCCCACGGCGGAAAAATTTGGGTCGAAAGTCAGCTTGGTCAAGGCAGCACCTTTAAATTCACTGTCCCTCGAACCACATCCACACTGAAGCGTCGAGATTCGGCCAGCCCCGCACAGCACTTGTTTCAAAATCCCACCCATAATCAGTCTCTTCCATTATTTGGAATTCACGTCTTACTGGTTGATGACTCACAAGATTTATTAAATCTGCTAAATATTATTTTAGAAAATGCCGGAGCCCGAGTTAGCACAGCCACCTCTGTCCAAGAAGCTCTTCAGAAATTTAGTCAACAAAAGCCGGATGTTCTAGTCACAGATATCGAAATGCCCGACGAAGATGGATATGAGCTGATCGATAAAATTCACCACATGACACCAGCTGAAGGCCGAAACACCCCGATTGCAGCCATGACAGCACACAGCCAAGAGCGCGATCGTCAAAAAATAGCTCTAGCCGGATTTGATACTTACCTGACAAAACCTATTCAAATTGATAAGACCGTCGAAGCGATTAAAAGTCTGGCGAACAAATCACATTTGCTTCACTAGAATGACTAAATTATTTGAAATATAATCTTTTGAAAAATCACACCTTGTTAAAATTTAGAATAACTTGGCAACCACCCAAATCAGTGTTTTTTAGTTCAAACGAGCCACCATAAATTTCCATAAAACTGCGAATTTGAATAAGCCCCAGTCCCGTCCCGTATTCTCCGAGGGTTCCTATTCCGCCACCATGGTCTTCGATATAAAGCTGAACCGTTGCGGATGAATCACGAATATAAATTTCAACGACCTCGCCCACTGGCGAAAATTTTATAGCATTTGCTAAAACATTGGCCATCACATTATGAATCAATGTGATAGGCTCTGCCAATACATTGATTCCACGAAGATCCGACTCAATATTAAACTTAACTTTCTTGGCCTGAGCCTGATCATTAACAATTGTGATAGAATCTTGAATCACTTTCACCAAAGATACCGATTGGTTTTTTATACGGTTAAACCCCATCTCTTCAGCGTGAAGCATTTTCGCACTTTTAAGCATTTCATCAATAGTCTTGAGTGATTTTGTAGCTCGCTCTTGATTGATCGCAGAAAGAGGTTGATTATTTTGAATTGCAGCCTGCAAGCTCATCCGCAGCGTGTAAATAGGACTAGAGATATCATAAGTCAATGAGCTCAAGAGATTATTCTTAAGAATCATATTTCTGCTAATATTCACATATTTCATTCGTGCTAAATTTAATTTGATTGCTAACAATAAAGACACCAACAAAAGGGCACAGCCTAAACCAATTATCAATAAAAAATATTTGCGTTTAATAAGTTCTAAATCAGATGGCGCAAAACCAATTTCAATTTCTAATCTTTGATTGAGAATTTCGTAACTGTATTTGAAATTGTACACCAGATTCTTAGACCCTCGTTCAATAATTTGACTGTTGGGATGATCCCAGCGAATCAACACACGAGCATCCAACAGGTTATTCACATCCAAATACTCAATAATCCAACTGTCAAAATCAACAACAGCATTCAACCACCCTTGAAATTGACCACTAAAACTGTGTAAAGGAATATAAAGCGTGTACCCCGCAACTTTTTGATAGGTCATCAATTTGTGTGACATCCGAGGTTCACCATCTGATTTTGAATCGATGAGGTAGTCTCGAATATCGACGCGGTCGAGTAAATTTTTACCCAAGGCCAACTTATTCGATTCATAAGGGAACACTTTTTTAATAGTTCCCTCTGAATCTATTAAATTCACAGCAAACATTCCGGGAAATTCTTTAATCAAGGAACTCGCCAGTGCATCAAAGGAAACTTTTTTAAAATCGGCCTGTTCCTTTCCGACAATTTTTAATACAGCAATATGATTATTAATTTCATTCTTAAGATTGAGAACAATCGCATTAGCCACTTGTTCTGATTTTTTATATCGATAGTACGAATCATTTCTTTCAAATAAGAAAAACGATGTGCTTGTAAAAACAACCAATCCCACTAGCAAAAATGTTGGGATAAGCCAATTCATTAG
The DNA here is from genome assembly GCA_001771815.1 of Bdellovibrionales bacterium RIFCSPHIGHO2_01_FULL_40_29. GTDB lineage: Bacteria > Bdellovibrionota > Bdellovibrionia > Bdellovibrionales > Bdellovibrionaceae > Pseudobdellovibrio. The sequence continues at coordinate 322,390 of MEPU01000004.1, forward strand.
TTTGTTTTTAAGTGAAAATTCAGAGTCTTTTTTTTTAAAATTCATGATTTAAAAACAAACTTTGAAATAGTTGAAACTAATAGCTGACGATTGATGGGTTTTGTTAAATGCTCATTACATCCTTCTGCAAAAGATCGCTCGCGCTCTTGACGAAGAGCATGAGCTGTCAAAGCAACAATTGGTTTTTTGTAACCCGTTGATCGCAATCGCTTCGTCGCTTCGTATCCATCACAAACAGGCATCATGACATCCATTAAAATCAGTTGATAATTCCCACGTAGAGCCATCTCAACAGCAATCAATCCGTTCTCGGCGATATCAACAAGGGCTCCTTCTTTTTCGAGATAGCGTCGAATCAAAATCTGATTGTCCAAAGAATCTTCAGCAATCAGTATGCGAATATTTTCAAGTCCCTTTTCGTTTTCGTTAGCTTGAGGATGGAACTCGTTCTGGGTAGTGACATCCGCTGCAGACATCGCTTCAAGCACTTCGATATTGGATTTAAGATTGACTAAAAATCGACTCCCCCGATTTTGTTCCGTGAAAAGCAATTGCAAATCTCCCCCCAACGCTTTTGATAATTTTTTAGATAATGTGAGTCCCAATCCCGTTCCACCATACTTACGCGTTGTGGATGAATCCGCCTGCATAAATGGTTGAAATATTTTTTCTTGCTGCTCGTCTGTCATACCGATTCCAGTATCTTCGACGATCAAATCCACAAAAGAATCGGCACTGGATTTATTCAACTGAAATGTGATTCGAATTTCACCTGCCGAAGTGAATTTGATCGCATTCCCCACTAGATTTGTTAAAATTTGATGGATCCGTGTCGGATCAGAACAAATTCGCGATGGAAAATCCGAAGGCGTCGGACTGATCACAAGCTTCAAACCTTTTGCCGCAGCCTCTTGTTGAAATAAGTTGGTCACATCATGAATCAATAGCGGAAGAGACATGGGAACCAATTCAATATCCAGTTTTCCAGCCTCAACCTTAGATAAATCCAAAATATCGTTAATCAAAGTGGATAATTGTCGCCCATTGCGGCTGACAATATCTGCATAACTTGCTCGCTGAACTGCGGACAAGGTGGGGTCTTTCATCAGTTCTGTGAAACCTAAAACTGCCGTCAATGGGCTTCTAATTTCATGAGACATATTGGCCAGAAAGCGACTTTTTGTATAACTGGCTGCTTCCGCAAAATCTTTCGCAATCTTGAGTTCTTTATGACTTTTTCGGAGCGCGGCTTCAATGGATCGGCGCTCGGAAATCTCAGTTTGCAATGCCATTGTCTTTTGCTGCAATTCCGCAATAAGCCGTCGGTACTCATCGTTTTCAAATTCCGAAATTCCATTCTCTGCCGGATAGACATGAACATGACAATTGCAAACATCTGTAAACGCGACTCCGTGGATTTCACGACGAAAATTCTCCATCGAATAGCCGCAGAGTAAGGAAAACCGAAAACGTTGGGAAAGCTCGCTCCAAAGCTTTTCCAATTCAATCGTTCCTTTTAAATTGCCATCCTCCCACAGAATATTAACCAGCTCTCCATAAGCCCGCACTTCTGGAAATAGTTTTGTCATTCGCATAATGTGAGAACTAAAAAATTTCTTAAAAAGCACGGGATCAGGAGTTTCATCCACCATAAACTCAGATAATATTTCTTGAGCATTCAGAATGAGCAATTGCTGATTTGCAATGACTCGGACCACGTCAATATTCTCTCTTAAAATATCCAAAAGCATTTTTGAATGGATGGCTGACGCAATAATGACGGCGCCCTCGCCCTTTTTAAGACCCACCTCAATATACTCGGCAACTTTTTTAATCAGTAAGTTTTCATTTTGATAGAACTGAACAGAATGATCTCGTAAGCCTCGGCCAGGAGCAGCCTCGAGAACTTCGAAAGAATTGTTAATAAAACTAAGTTCCATGAAGCCTCCTCTTTCTCTTTTGTCCACTGCTGCCGTAAGCAGCAGTGGTAACAAATATATTGTAGGAGGCAAAAATGAATGGAATCAAAGATTCCACGATAGAATCAGCAGATGTTAAGAAGTCTCAATGAATGGAAACACCCGAAGTTGTTTTGTTAATACCCATTTTTTCTTTTGCAGCTTCAATTCCACGATCCAGCGAATCAAAAGCTTGCGTTGCCTGAGGTGGCAATACTCCTTTTTGATTTAATATTCGCAGGCCATAGTATGCAGCCACGCCAACCGCCAACCAACGAAGACGAATTCGTGCTAGCACCGCTGGTACTATAATTCCAATGGCTAAATTGCGAATCGTCGGAGTCATGAATGATTCCAACGAAGAACTCTCCTCGTAGGAGACTCTTGATGGTGAAGAACCCACAGCTGAATTTGTGAATCCCGGTGCAGCTTCAACTGATGTTCCCGCTTTATTAGAACCAGATCCTGGTGATGAATTATCCATGCCTACCTCCATAGTATATGTCGTGTTGTATAATGTGATTACCATCTAGTGCATATTTCTTGCCAATCAACGCGTTGAGGAATCTGAATTTTGTCTTTCTAAACATTCCGTATCTGTTGGTTCACAACTTTCATACATCCGTGCTCGGCGTTGATCTTCAGTTTCCTCAATATCGACTTCTACACCTGGAGCGGTTTGGGTTGATCTCGTGGTAGAATCATACGCAGTATCCGGAGCAGTGCCTCGTGCGGAGTCCGCACTGGTTCCAGTTGCCGCGTCTCTTGTGATATCTGTAGATTCCATGGGAGTAACTGTTGTGCTCCCGGTTGTGTAAGTGCTGGGAGAACTTACGGCCCCAGATTTATCACCCTTGTTTCGCGAATCTGTCATCGCTAAAGTGCTCACAGAAAATAAAAATGCTGCACAGAGTGTGGTTATCATTCTTCGATTGGCTTGATTTCTCATTTGCTTCTCCTTGTTAATCAGCAGGTGCTGTTTTTAAGTTGGTTCTGTTATTAACTTTATAACAACCAACTTCCTAGCAACCTCAAGACCAACTCTGAAAACCAAATCTCCGGGCAATGCTGCCTCCACCAGGCAATTCTGCCCCATTGCTCCCACGGATCCTAAATAAATCTCAGTCATCACTCCAGGCCGCTCCGGCCGAGGCCATGATCACGCAAGTGATCGCAATTATTTGCGTGATGTTCAAAACTTCTTTTAAATTTAAATATCCCATCAATGCCGCTGTGGCTGGCTCAAGGCTCATCAAAATACCAAATGTTTTTGTTGGAATTTTTCGGAGCGCCACCATTTCAAGGGAATACGGAAGGGCACTGGAAAGCACAGCAATAAGAAAAGCCATCGGAATTATTTTTAACGAAACAGTGGATGTATCTGAATAGAAAAAAGCAAATGGTAAAACAACCAGTGCTGCCACCATCATTCCAAGCGAAGTTACTGCTCCCAAATTTTCACTTTGCCCAGCAGTTCGCCCAAAATAAATATACAAGGCCCAGCACGCACCAGCACCCAATGCCAACAAAATCCCAATAATATCCAGTGGAGTGACTTGATCAGTGACTGGCAAAATTAAATAAATCCCAGCGGTGGCCAAAATAGCCCATAAAAAATCAAGCGGCTTTCGAGACTGCAAAAGTGAAATGGATAATGGTCCCGTAAACTCCAATGCCACCGCAATTCCTAATGGAATACGATCCAGTGAGAGATAAAAAAGCAAGTTCATGGCTCCTAACGAAGCCCCGTAAAGCACAATTTTTCGATAGGAACTCTTTTGCAACGGAGTTCGCCACGGACGCCAGATCACCAACAAAATCGCTGCTGCAAATATCAATCGTAAACCACTCATGGCCGCTGGCCCCACCACAAGAAATAATTCTTTGGCAAAGGATGCTCCCCATTGAATGGAAATCATAGCCATCAGAATCATCAAGATGGGAAAGGAAATAAAACTCATTTTGGATGATCCAAAAAATTCCCAAGATAAACTTGATCTTGTAAAACTTTTTCAATCACTTGGTAATCTGGCAAGTGCGATTCAACCAAATTCCAAAACTGAGTTGAGTGATTCAAATGCTGAAGATGACACAGTTCATGCACAATGACATAGTCAATTAATGCCGGTGATTGGCAAATCAGTTTCCAATTTAATGAAATATGTTTTTGAGAACTGCAACTGCCCCATCGGCTTCGAGGAGAGCGAAATTGCAACTGATTGGGATACAACCCCGTCACGTCGGACCAATAAGAAACCCGAGTCTCCAAATACTGCATTGCCTGAGTCTTGTAAAATTTAATCAATTGCCGTTGAATCTCTGTCGAAGAAGACTGTAAAGCTTGAGCGACATAACAAATTAAAAATCCATCTTCAATTTTAAATTGAACTTTTTGTTTTTTAGATTCCGCAAATTGAAAGTACTTACGTTCACCCAGCCATGGATAGTGCGAGCCATTTTGCAATGTCGGCTTAGGAAATTGAGTCTGTCTGATTTTGATTTGATTTAAATGCTTTGCAATCCAATTTTCTTTTGAATTTAAAAAAGCTAAGATTTGATCTGTTTTTACTTGTTGATTTGTCAGAACACGAAGTGAACTTTCCTGAACCTTGATCGTTAAGGTTCGACGACGAGCACGTCTTACAATTTCAACGGGATGTCCTAAAAAATACAGCATCGCCCAAGACTACTGAACGTTGCCACAGCTTGCAAGCTTCACAGAAAAAGTTGTGTCTCTTTAGGCTGCTTTTTTGGCCGTTACTTTGATGTCAGTTGATTCTAAACTTGTCGATTCTAACTTTGGGGGCTGGATCATGCTTTGTATAATATCCATTAAAATCTTGGTATCGACAGGCTTTTCGCAGTACCTAATATTGGGTTGAGACAGAAATTCATCCGTTTCCGAAGTGAAGCTACCTCCGGTCATAAATACAATCTTGCTCAAGTATTGAGGAGCGACCTCTTTGAGCATCGAGTAAAATTGCATTCCACTCATTGTGGGCATCATGAGATCACAAATGATTCCATCAAAAGAATCATTGTTGTGCAATGTATCCAATGCCATTCGCGCATCTGTAAAACCGACACAATCATGCTTTGTTGAAATCACTTCCTGAAGAACAGCCAAAAGATCACTGTCATCATCAATCAATAGAATTTGCCCCTGTTGCATTTTGCGAGATTCAACATCGACAGACTCTGTCGTCTGAGGCAACTCAAGATGAGCCGAGATCGGAAATAAAACTCGAAATTTTGTTCCCTCTCCGACTTTACTTTCAAACTCCATGTGACCCTTGAATTGATTCACAATATTCTGACAAATAGGCAGCCCCAGGCCTGTCCCCGTACCAATGGGCTTTGTTGTAAAGAACGGTTCGAAAACTCGTTTCTGAACCTCTGGGCTCATTCCCGCACCCGTATCGCTAATTTCAATGCACACTTGTTGGTTCTCATTAATACTTGTTTTGATTTCAATGGAGTTGTTCTCGATATCGCCTGGTTCGATGGCCTGAGCCGCATTCACTAGTAGATTCAGCAAAACCTGAGCCAAACGTGTTTCATCAATCCAGATCGGAGGCACGTCACCGCGCTCAAAGTTACACAAGGCTCGTTGCTGAATTTCATTTTTGGCCATACTCAGAACTGAGTCCAAAACAGTATTAACATCAACATTAGTCAATGATTCCTCTTCTGAATACCGAGAAACTTTTTTAAGATCTTTGACCACTGAACGAATTCTCTCGAGCCCTTTTTGAATAGCCGCAAGCTGTTTTTCATATCCTGTAATATGATCTGATGTCATCATATTGGTCAGCATTTCTAAGTTCATCATGACATAAGTTAATGGATTATTGATCTCATGCCCGACTCCTGCCGCCAACTGGCCGAGAGCCGTCATTCGATCGGTTGTCATCAGATGCGCCTGCAATTTTTTTCGATCGGACAAATCTCGCACTGTCACAGCAACACATCGCTGGCCTTGAAAAGTAATCGGCACGGCAGTTGCTTCGGAGTTAAATTTTCCACCAGATTTAGTAATGAACTGAATTTCGACCGGTGGATTTGAAATATTTTGCTCTGAACTCGACATCAAATGCATCATGCGCACTTGCACCATTTCAACATTTTCCGGGGGAATAATTTTTTCAAAAATACTGTGTCCGACCAGTTCGAGATTGTGTTCATAACCCAAAAATTCAACGATTTTAGGATTGGCATAACGGATTTCACCGAAGCAGTGAATAAAAACCCCATCTTGAAAATTTTCAATTAAGTTTTGAAATTCTCCTTGACGTTTTAAAAGTGCTAAACTTTTTTCGCTGATTTCTTCTTGCTGTATCGTGAGTTCTCGCAGTAAAGAATTCATATAAAAGACACCCACAATCCGACGCCATAACCAGAGCAGTACGGATTGCTCCTGCGGGATTACAATATTATAAACCACACCCCGCGGAGTGGGGTTCATTTCAACATGAGCGGGCTTCAATCCAAAAACTTTTTCAGGCATTGCAGCCAGCATTCCCTGAAAAATTTGAAAAATCTGGATGCTATAACGATGATGAGTAGCCAACTCGAGCTCTTCGATAACTTCTAATCCCTTAGCTTGAAAATTTTTGGTCTTTATTAATGGAAAGCTGGATTCACCCAACCACTTGGCCGCAATCCAATATGCCATTTTAACCGAATGGCTGCTGCCTAAAAGCCGCTTCACTATCGGCAGCGACGAAGATTCATGGCATTCTTCGCCCACCTTCAACCAATCCATGGCATAAGTTCGATCACACCATTCTAAAAAATCGACAAAATCGCTCCATTGCATATCGTGCTCTTGCAGCACGATAGAACGGCATTGTCGAGGAATGTTGGCCAATAGTTCATCAGAAGTGATGATATTCACCTTACATATGGCTTCAACAATCGCTGTTACGGCTCGCTTTGTGAGTTGTTGCATACTCTTTCTTCGGTTCTTAGAATATTAAACTCAAGTGTTTTACTTGCGAAAATGGTCCTGATCACGAGGGTGTTTTTTAGCACGAATCCCACAATGAGACACTTGACGAAAAACCTTCCCAAGTCGATAATGATCAGCTTATGGCAACTCTTGTTTCTGCTCATTTACTCTCGAAAAGCTACGCGACAAAAACTCTTTTCAACGGAATTTCATTTGCCATTGATGATGGAGATCATATTGGATTGATCGGTCCAAATGGAGCTGGTAAATCAACATTGCTATCACTGATTGCCAAACAACAGTCTCCTGATTCTGGAACTTTGTCTTTTGCCAATCATCTTCGTCTAGGATATCTGAAGCAAAAGCCTCTGTTTACTGCGGATGAAACTATTTATATGGCTCTGATGTCTGCTTGCGATGACCCCTATGATTCAGAAAATATTGCTCTGGCTTATGAGTTGATTGCTCGATTTGAATTGGACCAGTTTCCGGATGCAGAACATAAGCAATCCCTTGAACTTTCTGGTGGATGGCAAAAAAAATTAGCTCTTGCGCGCGAATTGATGAAGCGACCTAATCTTTTACTTTTAGATGAGCCAACAAATCATCTGGACTTAGAAAGCATTCTTTGGCTTGAAGATTATATCAATCGCGAAAAACAAATTGCATTTCTAACTGTCACTCATGATCGACGCTTTTTACAGAATACGTGCAAAGTTATTTTTGATTTGGATCCCCGCCTGCCTAATGGGTTACTCCGAACTAATGGCACCTACGCGGATCATTTAGAAAGTAAAATGCAGCTTCTTCAAGGACAAAAACGCCTTGAAGAAAAACGTCGGAACACCATGCAAATCGAAAAGGATTGGCTATCGCGCGGACCGCAAGCGCGACTGACAAAGCAAAAAGCCCGCATTGATCGCGCACATGAATTGATTGATGAGGTCTCAGGGCTCGAAAGTAAAAACAGACAAAACAAGATCAATCTTGATTTTGGCAAAACGGATAGCTCACCCAAAAAACTAATCGCCGCCGAAAAAGTCACAAAAGCTTATGGAGGCCGAGTTCTTTTTAAAGATTTTACAGCGATGATCAGCCCGGGACATCGCTATGGATTGATTGGCACCAATGGGTGTGGAAAATCCACGCTGCTTAAATGCTTGATTGGTCAAGGCTCTGTGGATTCTGGATTGGCTTTTGTTAATGAAGACATTCAGATTTGTTATTTTGAACAAGGCAAAGATAGCTTAAAACCTGAAGTCTCCGTCCTGAAAACAATTTGCCCAGAAGGCGACTATGTTCATTTGCACGGAAATCCGGTGTATGCAAAATCTTATTTAAGTCGATTTTATTTTCGCTCGGAACAATTCGACATGCCTGTGGTCCAACTTTCTGGTGGCGAGCAAAGTCGTCTGATTTTAGCAAAACTGATGCTGCAGTCCTCGCATGTACTTATTCTGGATGAGCCCACAAATGATTTGGATGTGGAAACTCTTGATGCTTTAACAGAAACACTTCAGGAATATCGTGGCGCCATCATCATTGTCAGTCATGATCGTTTTTTTATGGATCAAAACTGCAATGCGATCTGGTCATTCGGTGATCCTGATGGGCTGATTCAAAATTTTGCCGACACCTTTCAATGGGAAGAATGGCACCATTCAAAAAAAATAAATGATAAACAAAATTTAAAGCAAGCTGCGAAAGCAGATGCTGGAAAATCAATATCGAAAGTCAAACTTTCAAATAAAGAAAAATTTGAACTCGATTCCATGGAAAAAAATATTGCTGACACGGAAAAAATATTAAGTGACTTACAAGTTGAACTGGCGGATCCCAAAACTCAAGTAAACTATGCCCGCCTGGGTGAGTTGACGACGCAAATCTCTGCTGCGGAGGAAAAATTAGAATCTCTTTTTAGTCGCTGGGAAATTTTAAACCAAAAAGCGGGTCTTTAGGGATCTCGCTGGCAATATGTTTCGCGAAACCATGTTTGAATATCAATCGCTTCAAATTCCAATGATTCATCATTCAAATCATATTTTTGATACTGAGATTGAACATAATGAGCCAGCTCGTGCGCCAATGAATCATCAATGCAGCGCTGATGCTTCTTGTAGTACCCAGCATTGTCTCCGATAAAAACTTCATTTTTAGCAACAGAATACGCATTCGAAAAATCTTGCGGAACGAGCCCCCACTGCGGACTCATTGTCTCTTGGAAATATTTAAGATCTGTTTGGCTTTCCATGGACACTTTTGGAATGGCGATTTCTGGTCGAAATTCCTTATTTTTGCGCGCCAACACCTGTTGTAAAATAAAGTCCACGCTAAACTGCAATTGAGCTGTTGGCTTCACTCTTTTACCACCTGCAAAAACGGACTGTGAAGTCCCTAGAAACACAACACAACTCAGAGCCAATATAATCGTTTTCATTGTCAATCTCCTAGTCCCTAGTGACAAAAATAAGTACACTTTTAAAAGTTTTTCCACCGCTATCGTTTAGCCAACTCTTATTTGCAGAGTGTGATAAAACGGCATCCGTGAGAACAAAAGTATTCATTCTTATTCTTGGCTTTGTTGTGATGGGGTGCAAAGGGCAGACCAGCTCTCTTGCATTTGATCCAAATCATACACCAGCAACATTTGAAGAACCACTTGAATTGCCAGGGCCTCAACCTGATGACAATGACATTGTCGACACCAGTCCAACGCCTGATATCCCCCTAAAAATTGCTGATCCTGTTGCTGCGGTTGAAACCAATATCCTGAAACCTTCTGCCTTTATATTGAATGCTGAACGTGTCATGATTAAAGAGGGAAAAAAAATTGGAACTCCGTGCAATTTTTATTTAATGCGAGTTCTCCAAGTTTCGGGTTATTCATCAGAAACTTTTTTGGCGAATGATTTTGACCTGTACGCCAAGAGACATTTAAAATCAGCTCAAGTGGTGCATTTTGTAAATGATGGAAAAGAGGCTGAAAGCAGTCGCCTGAAGCACCACCTTTGGTCTTATCCAGAGCGAACACCATTTATCATGCAGTGGAGTCGACTGGGAGTTCGAGGCCATGTGGCTATTGTAGAACGCATAAATGATCGCCTTATCATTTACCAAGCTAGTTATAAAAAATATTTTCCTCGCAAAGATCAAATCACGGCTGATCGCCTACTCTCAGGTTTCAACCGCCGCACACTTTCTGTCTATTCAGAATTTTAATATAGACATAATTAAACACAAGAGAACTTACTAAGGCGATGCGTTGTTGACCAACCTCAAGAGAATCGGTGCAATGATAGTTATGAATTTCACTCAAGGAGAGTGTTTATGAAGTCATTCCTTATTGTACTCTTAATGTCGACGACAGTTTTTTCTATCGGTTGCTCAAAGGACAAAGGCGAATCACCTAAGTCCGATATAGCCCGCTTTCTTTGGCTCCCCCCCAGCGAGTCCTTTGCTCAAATAAAAATTTTGAATGCCTTTAGCGAACCCATCGTTGGCGCAAAAGTTCTAATTGGCTCTGCAGAGGGAATTCCCTTCGAGAAAAATTTTTTAACAACCGATGAGTCCGGCACTGTTAGGGTTTATGCAGATTGGACAACCACTGCTCATGTGACTGTTGATGCTCCTGGATTTATCCGCCAGACTTTATTGAATCAACACCCTGGTGATATCACTCTGAAAATGAATCCTCTTTATCAAGCCACGCGTCCCGAAGTTAAGGGACAAGTTACAGGATTACCTGTCGTCAACGGAGACAAACAAATTGATTTTGCACTTGTGACTCCGGCAATGAGTCGGCAGGATTTACTGAACTTCGATATGAATACCGTGATCAGCCCATATGTGGATACCATTTCCATCATTGGGCAAAAGGCCTCCATTCCGGGGAATGTCTCATTACCGACTCAAAAAGAAAGCTATATTATCGGAATTACTCTTTCGAAGCCTGTCTACCGATTAACGACACCCACTTATGGAGCCAAACGATTTTTTGCTGTCCGCGGTCAGTTTCCATTTAAAAAAGTTCTGGATGAAATGAAAAATGGAAAACCTTTTTATGAATTGGTGAATCACTTTTCAATTCAGGGAGGCGGAATGCATGATGTGATACTGACCAACCCGCTCACCAACATCGACATACCTGGCAATGAACTGCTTTTCTCGTCTAAAATAAAAACCCAACCAGCAAACTCTGCAGCGGATGAAGTTCTTATGGTTGTTGCCGTCAGTGAAGTCGCAGACTCTTTAGTCCCAACTGATATTAAGAAATTTTCTGGGGAAACAGTTCTGAACATGTCTTCGCTGCCAAATCGTCCAGCCTATATTGTGAATGTGATCAAACGCCAAGCTGATTTTGATGCCACATTAGCTCCGGGATCTGATCGTCTGAGCGCAAGCATTTCACCACATCTTGAGACAGTAAAACCATTGCTTTTGCCATTGATTGAGAATCCTGTGATATCATCAACGAATGGATACAAAATCACTTTACCTCCAAAACCTGAAAAAGTAGGAATTTTTGGAATTGCAACTTCGGCATCCATTTCTGACTTAATAGAAACACAAAATGGTGACGAACAGGTCCTCAGTGTTAATCGACGTTGGGAAATTTTGGGTCTGGGATGGGAATCTCAGATTGATCTTCCGCAATGGCCTTTAGGTAAATCCACTTCTCGCCAACGCGTTGAAGTCAATTATCTCGGTAGCACAACTCACCAATCCGTTCATCTTGACGACCAGCTTATTAACGCAACAACACACGTGACTCATGCCTCTGCTGATTTCTAAATCTCTGATCCTCCCTTTCCTCATGCTTATCATTTCTGGATGCGGGTTGTTTGAAAAACAACTCGAATCCGCTGATAAAATTATTCAGAAAGCTTCAAAGCAAAAGATTTTTTTTGCTCCCTATGATTTAGTTTGGAAAGCGGCACATCATTCCATTAAGTACACCATAGCCTCCGAAAACCAAGATTTTGGAGTCATAGAAACAGATTATATCAAAGCTGTGGATGGATGGCTTCCACCAAACAAAACGAAACCTGACTATAAAAGTGCTCGCTATAAATTGATTTTCACTTTTGCAAAAGGCAAAATTGATGGGCGAGATTCAACCCGTGTCACCATAGATAAAAAAATCGAGATCTTCCGGGATTTCATTTCTGAAAAACAAGTTATCTCGAGTGATGGTTTAGAGGAGCTGGCGCTATTTTACCGCATTGAACGCGAAATTATTATTGAACAGGCTTTAAAGAAAGCCTCTGAATCACCACAATCACCGGCTGGACGTTTATAGCCAACCGTTTTCTTTCACATAATTTTGCCACTGCTCTATTTTTTTTGGTCCTGAAAATTGAATCAGACTCATTTTCTCTAAAGCTTCTGCTGAGTAACCAGCCACCTTTTTATCAGAATCAAACAGATGCTGAGCCAGAAATTGACGATCACCCGACATGGCCATTTTAGCGATTTGTTTCATAATCTGAGGACGAATCCATAAACTTTGCTTTCCACTAAAATTGTAAGGTTTTGCCAGTTCATTTGCTAATAATCGACGAACCTCTAAGGTATTTTTCTTAACCAATACCGAAACCGCAGCAGAACGCACAACCAACGCTTTGTCTTGGACTAACTTTTTTGCTTGCTCCAAAGCCTCGACTGAATGATTTGATTCCAAAGAAACCAAAGATGCATTTCGCATATACCACTCGGAACTGTCTGCAAATTTCTTAATTTCATCGAGCTGACTGACTTTTGCAATTTCTCCTGCACGGATTAAGGCTTGCCAACGCTCTGTCATTGGTAAAGATGCATTTCGCGCTGACTTTATAAGGGATTCAAAATCTTTTTGTTCCATTCTTGGAATGGCAGCAAATAGAGATGTCGATATCAATAAAAATAGACCCAGGATGACCGATTTCATTCGTTTTCCTTTTTTGTTATAGTGGCTTCAAATTCATTTAGTAAATTTTGATCCTGGACGGGAACGTCGACTTCAATGACTTCATTTGCTACGTCACCACTTACTGCTTCATTCGCTGCATCACGAGGTGCTGCTGCCGTCTCGCCACCTGCAAGTTGGGCCTTCAAGCGCGCGTTGTCCGTTCGCAATTGGCTGAGCTCTGCAATATCATCGGCTATAATTTCATATTCGGCCAAGCGTGCTTCAAGCTCTTTGATTTTGCCAGTCAGCGCTGATGTGTCTTCGGTGCCTTCAGAAGATGAATTTTCAGCTGGTCGAACTTCAGAATCAGATGTCGGAGCCTCGAATACTTTTTTTTCAGCATCATTGAGTTGCTGACGAAGATTATAAATCTCGGCTTTGAGTTTATCGATTTCTTCATCCGCCGAGTCACTGCGATCCACAGACGATACTGCGGAGGTCGCTCCGGTTGTTGATCGAATTTTTTGTTGCTCTAAAATTTGATTCAATTTCTGCTCAATCGCAGGCGAATGTGAGAGGTCTGTTGTTTCAACATCCGCACCACCAGCCATAAAGAACAACCGGTAGACATAAACAATGATCAAGAGAAATACAATCGCAAATCCAGTTTGAATTATCTGAGGATTGTAATGATCTAGAAACTGAAGTGCATTTTCCATTCAGTATAGTGTCTCAAAGTAATAGGAATACTGGCAAGCTGGACACCTGCAGCAAGCTGGACTTAAAGCTAGAAAAACAGTACAGTTTTTAGAAGCACCAATTTCTAGGGATGGGAAACATGACTATGGAAATTCACGATCTTGTTCTCAAAAATGCAGAGGTCCTTGTTTTTGATGAATCCCAAAACAAAGTGACCAGAGTCGCAACAAATTTAGCTGTTACAGATGGACGGATCTCAGCAATTTCAAACTCAGCACAACTGAATGGAAAAATTGAAAAAGATCTGAAAAACCTAACCATTCTGCCCGGCGTGATTGACTCGCAGGTTCACTTTCGAGAGCCTGGTTTCACACACAAAGAAGATTTAGAAAGCGGTACTCGCGCGGCTTTATTAGGTGGCGTCACATCCATTTTTGAAATGCCAAATACCAATCCCATCACAACAACGACAGAAGCTTTTCAAGATAAACTTGATCGCGCGAAAGGCCGCGCCCACTGCCACTACGCATTCTATATTGGTGGCAGCAGTGATAATTTTTTTCAGCTAAATACTCTTGAAAATTTACCTCATTGTTCCGGTGTAAAAATATTTTTAGGCAGCTCTTTTGGAACATTACTTGTTAATAACGATCAGCTTTTGGAATCCATACTGCAAAATGGAAAACGACGTGTCATCATCCATTCAGAAGACGAAGATCGACTCAATGCTCGTAAACATATAGCCATTGAAATGGGACACCCCAAAGCACATCCCATTTGGCGCGATGAAGAAAGTGCTCTGATATCAACAAAAAAAGCCGTGCACTTTGCAACAAAGTACAATCGACCGATTCATATCTTGCATGTTTCCTCCAGTGAAGAAATGGCCTTTTTGAAAAATCACAAAGACATCGCTTCCGTGGAAATGCTGCCTCAGTATCTGACTTTATCATCCCCAGAATGCTATGAACGCCTTGGCACATTAGCTCAACAGAATCCTCCTATCCGTGATCAACGTCATATGAAATTTTTATGGCAAGCGATGCGTGATGGAACAGTGGATATTATCGGATCCGATCATGCACCGCACACCCTTGAAGAAAAAAATAAACCTTACCCTCAATCACCATCTGGTGTACCGGGTGTGCAAACATTAGTTCCCCTAATGCTGGATCATGTCAGCAAAGGTCAATTCTCACTGGAACAATTTGTCACAATGGTCAGTGAAAATCCACGACGCCTTCTGCAAGTCAAAAATAAAGGCCGTATTCAAGTCGGTTTTGATGCGGACTTCACCATCGTCGATTTAAATAAAACTATGAGAATATCGAATTCCTGGATTGCTTCAAAATGTGGTTGGACTCCTTATGATGGTATGATCGTGAAAGGCTGGCCAACGCAGGTTTATCTTAAAGGAAACCTGACCATGCAGGATGATACCATCATTCAACCACACCGTGGAGAACCAGTTGAATTTACCATCTAATCCCACTCCAAAATCAGCCGCATTAGCCCTGGTTTTCGGTGGCATCCTACCCATTATTGCTTTCACGATTATCGAAGAAAAATATGGGACGATGGCCGGCCTTATTGCCGGTATGGTGTTGGGTGTTGCAGAAATCATTTATGAAACTGTGCGATACCGAAAAGTCAGCACGATGACTTGGATTGGGAATGGAATGCTTTTGAGTTTGGGAATTATTTCACTGATTTCCAGCGAAGGTATTTGGTTTAAGCTTCAACCCGCATTGCTTGAATTTGGTTTTTTTATTTTTCTGTCCGGAAGTTGGCTCATGAAAAAACCTTTTATGAAACTGATGATTGAAAAACAAAATCCAACAGCGCCTGATTTTCTAAAAGACCGCATGAGCGGTATGACATTGCGACTGGGGATTTTCTTTCTACTGCATGCCATGATTGCAACATGGGCGGCTTTTTTCTGGTCCACGGAACACTGGGCTTTACTGAAGGGTGTTGGGATCACGATTTCAATGATCGTCTATATGGCTGCAGAAATTATTTGGATGCGCCGACAATTACGGAAGCTCAACAACCTCCACAAATGATCCCGCTTTAATAATTACATTCACCGCATTTGTTTCACTGGCTGCACGCAACTGAACTGTTCCCGAAGCTGATGGGATGATCACTCCATCAATATATCCAAACATCAATGCGGGAGCTGCTGCCGCTGTTGCCGTTGACATCACCGAGTCTCCGCTTGAATTGATCAATCCATTAAACTGACTGGCCGCTCCGTCAGCTCCTGACATCAACCCCACCATTGCTGATGCTGCCGTTACAGCTGGGTAAGTCAAACCAACACGCATCCCAGTTCCTGTGGCTGCCGACGTATAAAGAATTGTGAACTTGTACTTATATGATTTTCCAGCAACAACTGGAAATGACAACGCCGTTACATTCGCAACTGCTGTCACTGAAAAAGTTTGATCTGCAGTGGCTTTCACATAGGCTGGCAATCCATTAGCCGGAGCCCACGCCGTTCCATTATAGGCCATAACCTGACCAGATGCTGGGACAGTAGCACTCACATCAACACCTTTAATTTTATCAACACTAACTGCTGATTGCGAGCCACTGATATCACCACTGAGAGCACCAGTAAAATTCACAGCACTTACTGCATTCGTTGCATTCACTGCATTTGTAGCATTCGTTGCTGAGCTTGCACTGCCAGAAGCCGCAAGTGCTAAAATATTATTTACAAACGTTGTGTTGGCAAAAACCGCTTCAAGATTAGATTGATTCAATTGAGTTGTTCCATTTTGTACCAGGATATCTGATCCTGATTTTCCACCCACAGACTCTGCATGAATGGCATAAGGAACGGACTTCATCGGAAAATCAACTTGAACAAAATCACCAGAAACAGTCGCTTTAAATCGTACAATACGCTGATCTTCTAAACTTGGAGTATAAACCTGGTTCGTGCCTGTGACGTTTCCACTGGAATCAACACATGTTAAATTTAACTTTGGAACACTATTATCAAAAACTTGCTTCAATGAAATGTTAGGATCAAAACCATCACGCACACCACTACCAATACTAAGCGAAACTGATCCACTGGTCATACTTTGCCCAGAAAAACTTTCTTCTCGTAAAACACACCCTGAGCCTGCACTTAAAATTTGAATGATCATCGTAACGTTGGACTCTGTCGGGTAAGTTCCCGATGGAGATTTAAGTCGTAACTGCAATGGGATTCCCATTTCAGCCGCTTGAACGGAAGCTATAAATAAAAAAGTGATCCAAAGTACTTGAAAACTTTTACTCATATTTTACCTCCACAGTCCACCCATTGGTGGCAGCCGTTGATTGCACAGGATCGGCATGGTCAGCATTGATTGTCCAACCATTACCACTTGTTACCTGAGAACCAATTTTCATTTGAGAATCTGTCATTTCATTTGATGACGGAGGAGTTGTCGTGGTTGCACCACCATCTTCGGCACCAACACCAGGCGCAAAACCATCGCCTTCTTTTGAGCAGCCCACACTTGCGATTGCCGCAATCACGAAAATAAATTTTACGATCTTGTTTTTGAAAACTCTTCCCACTAAACGTACCTCTGATTAAAACACTATCACGTTATCAAGGAATGTTAAAAAAAATAACAAGATGGTGTTAAAGACGTTTCAGAGCAAGACAACTTCAAAGCCAAACTCAATTTACAAAAGCAAAAGGCCTCATCCTGAGGCCCTTGTCTTCAAACTTTATAAAAGTTTTAACGAATTAAAATGAGACTTAAAACTATCGAGTACACCATGGAGCATCAGGCATAATCTGACAGATGATTCCGCAAAGTGCAGGATCTCCCAATGGACACTCGCCTGGATTTCCAGGCTGTCCAGGTTCACCAGGGCTTGAAGCCACTGCTCCAATATTGATATCCAATGATGTTGCTGTATTTCCAGAAGCATCAGTTGCCTTAACAGTCACTGTTCCTTTAGTCACAGCTGTTAACAAACCTTGCTCTGATACAGTTGCAACAGCTGGGTTGGAAGATTCAAACTTCACAGCTCCTGAAGCATTTTTCATAGCGATTTGCAAAGTGCCTTGCTCAGCAATAGTCGCTGCAGCTGGAACAATCCAAGCTTTTTTAGATAATAACGTATCAACAGCTGCAAAAGCATCAACACGGCAATTACATGCTGTCTCAATTTGAACTTTAGCACCAGTTACTTGCATCAATGAACGCACTTCAGCACCTGTTAATGTTGGGTCTTGAGCTTTCAAGAAAGCCACTAAACCAGCCACTAGAGGAGTCGCCATAGATGTACCAGAAAGATTTGAGTATTTGTTTCCAGGTAATGTTGAGATGATTGCTTCGCCCGGAGCTGCTAAAGCCACTTTAGCTTTTCCATAATTTGACCAGCTTGGCTTAGAATCAGAATTTCCTGAAGCCGCAACAGTCATCATATTTGGAGTCCCAGCATTTGCAGGGTAAACCTCAGTCACATCGTTATTTTTTCCATCATTTGCCGCAGCAGTAACAAAAATAATTCCGGCTTTTTCAGCTCGCTCGATTGCTTCGATCAAAGGCTGTGCTGTAGATTTTGGAACTGATGCGCCCCAAGAAGCAGAAATCACAGAGACTTTCTTTTCAATTGCATAATCGATCGCTTTGATCGCGTTATTCAAATCACCAGAACCGTCAGCTCCTAAAAAGCGAAGTGGCATGATAGAAACTTCAGGACTCATTCCAGAAATTCCGCCATCAACAACACCTGTTGCTCCAACAATACCAGCACAGTGAGTTCCGTGACCTGGATTTTGAGCAGAAGTTAAATCTTGAGGATCTGCATCGTTATCACGGAAATCATAACCCGCAACCATATTTGCTGCTAAGCTTTGGTGAGTGTAATCAACACCTGTATCAATAACGGCTAATAAAACAGACTTGCTGCCTTTGTTACCAGCACGCTTCCAAGCTTGTTCTGCGTTTACTTTAGCCAAAGAGTATTGCTCTTTTAATGCTGAGGCATCAACAGGCGCTGTGAATGCATGAATTTTAAAGTTCGGTACCACATACTGAACATTCTTGTCCGCATACAAGGCCGCCAAAGTTTTAGCTTCGTTAGCTTTTTCAATGCCGACTAAGATTAACTTTGCTGGACGCTGGATTTCTTTCATTTGAAGCCCGAACGACTCAGTCTGCATTCCGACGATCTTGTTGATCGTTGATGCATCTTTGTACTTCACTAAGTATGTTTTTTGAGCTGCGTTTGCTGTTGCTGTCGCTACTAAAATCGACAGCAATAAGCCGATGGTGGTTTTCTTCATAAGTTTTCCTCCGTGAAAAACTGGTTAAAAATATGGGTAGTTCCAACTTGGAACTTTTTTCTTACAAAAAAGCCTAACCTGATTAAATAATGATTAAAAAGAAAATAATTCGTTTTACGCATACGGACTTTGGTTGAGTAGCGATCTTTTTAGACAAATCCTTATGACACTATGCCGTTTCTCCACATACTCATCTTATCCGTTGTCGAAGGCTTAACAGAATTCTTACCAATTTCTTCAACCGGCCATCTGATCCTGACGTCCGCATTTTTAAATATTGAAAGCACAGAATATTTAAAAGCATTCGAAATCATCATTCAGTTTGGTGCAATACTCGCAGTTGTTGTTTTATACCGCGAACGACTTCGTTGGAATTTCGAATACTATAAAAAAGTTTTCTATGCGTTCCTTCCCGCCGCAGGAATTGGATTTTTATTTAAAGACTATCTTTCGGCTCTTATGGACAGCACGGTGGTGGTGGCCTGGGCCCTGATTGTTGGTGGAATTATTTTACTTTTTATAGATTCTGTTTTTAAAGGTGAAGCCGAAGAATTGACTCCAGCAAAAGCTTGGCTCGTCGGAGTTTTACAATGCACGGCATTTATTCCAGGAGTATCGCGCTCAGCAGCAACTATCATTGGTTCACAAATCGCAGGCCTGACTCGAGAGAAAGCTGCAGAGTTCTCATTTATTTTGGCAATCCCCACACTGACCGCAGCCACAGGCTACAAGCTTTGGAAGATCCGAAACATTCTCGATATTTCCCAATCATTTAATTTAGCTTTGGGAATTATACTTTCTTTTGTCTTTGCCATCTTGGCGATACAGTTTTTTATTTCCATTCTAAATAAGTATGGACTGAAATATTTTGGAGTGTACCGCATTCTCTTAGGCGGCATTGTCTTATACGTTCACTGGAAAGGTTTAAACCCATGAAGTCCACAGATTTTAATCTTGAAGCCAGCGCTCGTTTCGTATCCAGTGAAGTTGAAAATATTTTTGAGACAGTGGCCTTCCTCATTCCAAACTGGAAATGGTTGGCCCTGATTGGGATTTTTGCCGGGCTCTATTTTTTTCAAATGGGAATCAAGTGGACCTTGAATCGCATCAAAATAAACCAGAACTACTTCAAAGAAAAAACATTCATGCAGTTTTTCCTTCGCCTAGAAATTGAAAAAAGTATCAGCTGGATTTTGACTTTAATTCTGGGCACCGTGCTGATTGAATCGCTTGAGCTCACCCTAAACTTAGAAAAATATTTAATATTATTTTTCAAACTGATTTTGGCCTTTTATTTTATTCGCATTTGTTATTTGGCGGCAGAAGCTTTTGGCGACCTCTTGCATCAATGGGCCAAAAATGCAAAAACAGTCATCGACGATCAACTGGCCTATTTTGTAAGTCGCACAATCAAAGTTTTCGTTGTGGTTATTGGTTGCCTTATCGCCTTGCAAAACTTTGGAATCAACGTCACCGCATTGTTAGCCGGATTAGGAATTGGTGGAATAGCTTTGGCCTTTGCGGCTCAGGATACCGTCGCCAATGTCTTTGGAACAATCACGATTCTTTTAGATAGCCCTTTCAAAATTGGCGATCGCATCAAAATTGGGGACACCGAGGGGACCGTTGAAGAACTCGGTTTTCGTTCAACTCGAATTCGCACATTCTACAATTCACTGATCATTATTCCAAACTCCACAGTGGCTAAAGAAAAAATTGATAACTTTGCCAGTCGTAATGGTTGGGTGCGCTTTCGACACACGATTGGCCTAACATACGAGACAACTCCTGAACTGATTCAACAGTTTTGCGATCAATTAAAATCAACATTGACCCAGGACCCCACAATTGATCGAGATCGATTTGCTGTCACATTCAATAGCTTTGGAGATTCCACCTTGAATATTGTTGTGAATTTTCACTTTCATATAGATACCCCCGAAGAAGAATTTATTCGTGCTCAAAAATATCTTCAGGTTATTCATCACATTGTGATTCAAATGAAATTGGATTTTGCATTCCCAACTCGAACAATGATTATCCAAAATAAACCTGCAACCACTTGATATCGCTGTTCTAGGGCAACGAACTCAACCAATGCCGATAGAGCATGTACTGAGGATCGGTGTCTTCTGAAACGATCTGAACGCGCTTCTTTTCTTTTTGATCCTCAACAAGTGAGCACATCAATTGCACTAAACCATTCGGAGTTGTCACACCCACAATAAAATAACCTGCAATCCAATCCGGCAAAAGGTCTTTAAACTGCAGACCACCCTCAGATAAGTTTACGGATTCTGTTTCAAATGATTTATTTGTCGAAAAAAGAGTGCATGCAATTGTAACATCATAACGCTTATGCAACCGAGGCAATTGTTTTCGAGGCCGCACCACAAAGTAGTCGGTGTCTATTCCGGATGATGTTTTATCTTGGGGAATTGGCGGATAATTGTCTGCATTCTGCGTTTTTTTAAGAAAAAAATCAGGATTTTCTTGAGCACTTAAGGGCTTCCATTGAGCAGCTCCTCGACGGCAAACTTGAGTCAATTTGACTTCATTCGCGGACATGACTTGAATAAGCAATTGGACTTCGCTGATCGTTAGATCATACAAAGTCCAACCTTTTAATGCATTATAAAGTGCCCATTCAGACATTTAAGATTTCTAGTCGCCCTATCTTATTGGTAGCATGATTTTTCAATATATCCCTCAGGAACAATTTTACCTTTAACAACTGATGACCACTGTCCACCTTTATCCAACACGCCGATGCGTCCACCTTTTTTTACTTTAAATAAATCTTTTCCTTGAGCTGATGGTTTGTCTTTAATGGGACAATCCTTTTTCATCGCAATTTGTTTTGGAGCTGCTGACGTTGAGGCTTTACCTGATTTCATCAACTTTGGAACTGGCAAATTCTCACGCTTTAATCCCGCTGTTTCAGCCTTGATTTTTTCAGATTCCAACTTAATTTTCTCTGTTTCGTGCTCGGCTCTTACCGTTTCCATTTTGATCTTGGCTTCTTCCGCAGAAGATTTCATTTTATCAGTCACTCCGGCTAATTGCTCACGCTCTTGCTTCAAACGATCGCCTTCTGTTTTCATACGTTCAGCTTCTGACTCATACTTTTTCAATTCAGCTTCTGCAAATGACTGAGATCGCTTCAACTGAGCCACTTCCATATTTAATTTGGCCGTTTCTTTTTGAAACTGAACGCGTGTTTTTTCATAATCTTTTCGCGCAGCAGCCGCTTGATCTTTAACCTTATCTTCTTCTTTTTTCAAATCTGATAGTTTCTTCTGTTCTTCATCCAATGTAGCTTTCAATTGTTTGCTTTGATCAATCACTTTCTGATTTTCTTCAGAAATTTTTGCAAATGCCTTCCCTGTCACTTCTGCCTGCGCCTTGATCCGAGCGATCTCAGCTTCTGTTCTCTTCATTTCCGATTCGGCACGAACTTTTTCCTGGTTCAAGCGGGCTTCTGCAATTTTAGCTTCGGCTTGGGCTTTTTGTGTTTGCGCCTGAGCTTTTGTTAAATTTAGCTGTGCTTGTTTTTGTTGATTTTGCGCTTCCAGCATTTCTTTTTGAGACCGTACAATTTCATCAGCCGCTTTTTCCGACGCGCGCTCAGCATCTTTCAACTGATTCGCATAATCAGATGCAATTTTTTCAGCTGCTTTTTTCTTGTCGAGAGCTTCATTGCGAGTCACTTCGCTCTTTTTGATCTTTTCTTTTAAAGATTTAATTTTTGCGTCAAAATCAGCAGTGGCTTTCTCAGCCTGCTTCTGCATTTTCTCAGCCTCAGCAGTCTCTAATTTTAGCAGAGCCATTTCTTTTTCTGCTTGAGCCATTTCTTTTTTAGCAGTTTCCTCAGCCAGTCGAGCTTTATCTGTTGCTTTTTTAGCTTCAGCTTTTGCCTGTTCGCGACGTTTGCGATCCTCTTCGGCACGTTTTTTAGAATCCGTGGCTTCTGCTCGAGCAGCTTCTGAATCAGCAATGGCCTCTTCAGCCTCGATTTGAGCATTTTCCACTTCGGCGGCAAACACTGTTATTCCGGAAAAATACCCACAAGCAATAAGACTAATCACTAATTTTTTTAACATAGAAATCTCCTCTAAGATCTCTGAAGTTTAATACGGCTTGCGCAATAAGAGAACGATATCAGCTCCACTCTAAACCTCCGTCGAGGTCGAGTGCCCCTGTTCGACACATAATGCATCCTCATGGTTACCAAAACGCGCCACTGTCTAGCTCCTGAACACCTCATCTGTAATCTAACAGCTTTTAAAGTTGGCGAACTCCTTGCTTTAGATACAAGTACCCCCCATGGCGGCTAGGACTCTCCCCCCAATACCTGGCCGTCTTTTTTTTTCTTTTCTCTTCAAAAATCTATTATCCTTTGAATCATGATCTCAATATTTGCACTTTTCCTTATTCCATTTCAGACGCTGGCTTTTTCTGTGGCTATTGACCCTGGTCATGGTGGTGTTGATGTCGGTACGAGTCGTGGAACCTTTGTTGAATCCAAAATTGTCTATCAAATTGCCGAAAGGATTCAGCAAAATTTAAGCGCTGATAAAGATATCACGATTCACCTCACACGGACGGAACGGGGTGGAAAATCCCTAGAAGAACGAGTTCTTTTTGCCCATCAGAAAAATGTGGACCTGTTTTTAAGTCTTCATGCCAACTCATCCACCTCGGCTCAAGTCAGCGGAATGGAGTACTACTTCAGCGCTAAACAACCGGGCCGAGTGTTATTAAAAAGAAAAACCCATTCCCCCTCAGGAATTGTTGATACCATCACAACAGATTTGGTCGACTTTGGAAAAATGAAACACAGTCTTGAGTTTAGTAAAAAAATTCAAATGGCCGCCCGTCCATTTTTGAATGCAAATACCTTTGGCAAACACCGCTCGCCCTCGAGTAAAATTCGTCGTGCGCCATTCTATGTGATTGAAAATACCAGCATGCCTGCTGTTTTAGTGGAAGTTGGCTTTATTTCTAATCAACGTGAAGCTCGAAAACTGGTCACACCTGAATACCAGGCCGAATTGGCCCGCGCGTTGAGCGACGCGATCACCAGTTACAAGATGTCTCCATTCTGAAGCGCGGCTATTCGATGCAATTCCAAAGAAAAGAGTGACAAATTCCCCCTGTTTAACAAATATGGATGTCATGAAAAGATCCGATCAACGAGAAGCCAATCAACTGCGCACTGTAAAAATAACTCCTCACATTTTAGACTACGCCGAAGGCTCCGTAATGGTTGAGTTCGGAAAAACGCGCGTGCTGTGTTCAGCTAGCTACGAAGCTAAAACGCCTCCGTGGCTTTCAAATACTGGCGCCGGTTGGGTGACTGCAGAATATGGAATGTTGCCTCGCTCTACCCACACCCGTATGAAGCGTGAAAAAACTCAATCTGGTGGTCGCACTCAAGAAATTTCTCGACTGATTGGGCGCGCCTTGCGCTCATGTGTTGATCTTCGGGCTATGGGTGAAAAACAAATTCTCATCGATTGTGATGTGATCAATGCTGATGGCGGAACTCGCACAGCTGCTGTGACTGGTGGATTTGTGGCATTGGCTTTAGCTTTAAAAAAATTAAATACATTATCTGAAATTAAATCGATTCCATTGAAACATTATGTTTCAGCAGTCTCTGTTGGGCTTCAAGAACAAAATGGTCAGAAATCACCTTTGCTGGATTTAAACTACGAAGAAGACAGTGAAATTGGCACGGATATGAATTTTGTGATGACGGATAAAAATGAATTCATTGAAATTCAAGGCACTGCCGAAGAAGGCACTTTTTCGCGACTGCAATTGATGGACATGATGACAATGGCAGAAATTGGTTGCTCTCAATTATTTCTAGAACAAGAAAAATGGATTGGATCTTTTTTTCCGCTCAAACGATAATGAACTGGTCACGTCAGATAAGGTAAGTAAAATGGAACTGTGGATTGCAACAGGAAATAAAGGGAAACTTGAAGAGTACAAACTCACTCTCAATAAAATTCCTTCGCTCGCTGTATTTTCGCAGGCAGACCTACCATCTTTTACTCCTCGCCCCGAAGATGGAACCACTTTTTTAGAAAATGCGCGCATCAAAGCCAAATCTGTTAAAGCTTTAAAATCAGCAGCTTATGTTTTGGGTGAAGATGCCGGTCTTGAAGTTGAAGGCTTGGGGAATCTTCCAGGGATTCACTCGGCGAGATACGCAGGCCCCCATGCCCGTGATTCTGAAAATGTCGCAAAACTTTTAAAGATGATGCAAATTCGAAATATCAATCCTCGTACAGCTCAATTCAAATGTGTCACGGTGGTGCTGACACCAGATAATGAAGAATGGATATTTGAGGGTGTTATGAAGGGCACGATTAGCACTAAAGTCAGTGGCCTGATGGGATTTGGTTATGATCCGGTTTTTATCCCTGAAGGTGAAACAAAAACTTTGGCTGAACTTGGCCCTGGTTACAAAATTCAAAAATCGCACCGCGCTCAAGCGCTTTCTCAATTTTTAACCCAACTCAACAAAAAAGGACTGTAACAATGTCTTTAAAAAATCTCAAAATTTTTGCAAGCAGTTCCAATACCGCCCTGGCTAACGATGTCTGCAAACTCCTCGGAGTTGAACTTGGCCGCAGCAAAGTTGGTACTTTCGCCGATGGTGAAATTAATGTTGAGATCAAAGAGAGTGTTCGCGGAAAACATGTCTTTGTGATTCACTCGACTTGCCCTCCAGTAAATCATAATTACATGGAATTATTTATTATGCTGGATGCGCTAAAGCGAGCTTCGTCAGCCGATGTCACCGCCGTGATTCCTTATTATGGCTATGCTCGCCAAGATCGTAAAGTGGCGCCTCGCGCTCCGATTTCTGCTAAATGTATGGCTGATTTACTCACGACGGCAGGTGCGGACCGCGTGGTTTCCGTGGATCTGCATGCCGCCCAAATTCAAGGCTTTTTCAACTGCCCTTTTGATCACTTATTTGCTATCCCTACCTTGGCCCGCTCATGGATTGAAAATTTTGGAAAAGGTCCTGAGTTTGTCACAGTGAGTCCAGACGCTGGCGGAGTTGAACGGGCTCGTGCCTTTGCAAAACGAATAGATTCTTCACTAGCCATTATTGATAAACGTCGATCTGGGCCAAACGAAGCTAAAGCCATGCATTTAATCGGTGATGTTGCTGGTAAAACAGCGATCATTGTCGATGACATGATCGATACGGCCGGAACTCTTACACAAGGGGTTGACAGCCTATTGAAAAATGGGGCAAAACGAGTGTTCGCCGTTGCAACGCATCCTGTGCTTTCTGGTCCTGCGATTAGTCGCATTATAGAAAGTGCTATTGAAAAGGTTTTTGTGGCTGACACGATCCCTTTAAGCGAAGCTGCGGTTCGTTCTGGAAAAATTCAGGTGGTTACAGTCGCCCCTGTTTTAGCCGAAGCGATTAAGCGAATTCACGATCATGACTCTGTCAGTTCGTTATTCGACTAAGAAAAAAGTCTGCCAAAAACAGACCTCAAGTTAAAAACCAAAAAGACAATGGCCTCATACTCGACATGGTGTCGAGTTTCGCGAGGAAGTAGTCAGGAGAAAAAAATGAAACAAAGAATTGAATTAGCAGTCGAAAAACGTGAAGCAGGACGTGCCGGAGCTCGTGGCTTGCGTTTAAACAAAATGGTTCCAGGCGTTATCTACGGAGCAACAGAAACAGTTTCTGTCCAATTGCACGTTAATGACGTTTTAAAATACAACTCTCGCGCGTATGAAAATGCGTTATTAAATATTAAATCTGGCGACTCTAAATTAAATGGAAAAGTGGCTTTATTCAAAGAAGTTGTTGTTCATCCACTTTCTCGTCGTCCAGAACATGTTGATCTTTTCGCATTGGATTTAACAAAATCTGTTCGCGTTTCGGTTGAGGTTCGAGTTGAAGGAAAACCAATCGGTCTTGCTGAAGGCGGATTACTGAATATTGTTCTTCGTCAGATTGAAGTTGAATGTTTACCAACAGCAATCCCAGATTTCGTCGTTGCTGATGTAACAAACTTAGGCGTTGGTGATTCTCTTCACGTGTCTGATGTTGTTGTTCCAGAAGGTGTTAAAATGATTTCTCGTCCAGAATTAACAATCGCAGCGGTTGTTGTTCAGGAAGAAGAAGTTGTTGCAACTCCTGAAGCCGCAGCCGCAGCTCCTGCTGCCGCAGCTGGCGCTAAAGCTGCTCCTGGAGCAGCTCCTGCCGCTGCTGCCGGTAAAGCAGCTCCAGCAGCCGCAAAACCAGCAGCTAAAAAGTAAATTCTATTTTTGTTCCCAAAAAGTATTTGTATTAAGGCGATTTGAAAAAATCGCCTTTTTTTTTGAGATTTGCGAAGTCAGTGACAACACAGACTCGTTCGCGGTACAAATCAGATTATGTGGTTGATTGTCGGTCTCGGAAATCCTGGTAAACAATATCAAATGACTCGTCATAATATTGGCTTTATGTGCGTCGATTATTGGTTAAAATCTTTATCAGGAAATACCCCTGATTACCGCGACGAGCACAAAGCTTTGACAAAAAAATTTAAACTTGAAGGCGAAGAAATTCTGGTTGCTAAACCGCAAACCTATATGAATAAGTCCGGTGAAGCCGTGCAGTCCTTGATGAGTTTTTATAAAATTCCACGTGAAAAAATGCTGATCATCCACGATGACATTGACCAAGGATTTGGCTCCTTGCGCTTTCACAAGAATCGCGGTCATGGTGGTCAGAATGGCGTCCGAAATATCACCGAGCTTTTGGGATCTATGGAGTATTCACGTTTAAAAATAGGAATTGGCAGACCCACTCATCCCGATTTTGATATTGGTGATTATGTCCTTAGTGGCTTCAGCAAAGAGGAAACATTGCTATTACCAAAAATATTTGAAAAAGCCTGTAACGGTATTGAATGCTTTATTTCAAAGGGCTTTGATCGTGCGTGCACTGACTTTAATGGAAATGCGCTTTAGTTTTATATTATTATTTTTAAAGGGAGTTTAAATGGCATTACAAGTTGGAATCGTAGGTTTACCGAATGTTGGAAAATCAACATTATTTAACGCTTTAACGTCAGCAAAAGCTGAAGCTGCAAATTATCCATTCTGCACGATTGATCCCAATGTGGGTGTTGTCACAGTTCCAGATCCTCGATTAGATCAAATCACGGCATTTGTAAAACCTCAGTCTGTTGTACCAACGACAATAGAATTTGTGGATATTGCCGGAATTGTTAAGGGCGCCAGTCAGGGTGAAGGTTTAGGAAATCAGTTCTTAGGACATATCAAGCAAACGGATGCGATCGTTCACGTTGTGCGTTGCTTTGATGACCCCAATATCATTCACGTTGCCGGCAGCGTGGATCCCATTCGTGACATGGATATTATCAACACAGAATTGATGTTGGCGGATTACGATACGTCAGAAAAAAAATTAAAACGCATTGAAAAAATGGCCAAAACTTCTGCCGATCCAAAAGTAAAAATGGAACTTGATGTGACTCAGCGGATCCACAAAGCGCTGGGCGAAGGCAAGCCCGCTCGCTCTGTGACATTGACTGACCTGGAAGCTCCATTTGCGGCAGATATGCATTTATTAACCAGCAAACCTGTGCTTTATGCGTGTAACGTTTCAGATACAGATTTTGCTGCTGGCGGAAATGACTGGGTTCGCTCAGTTGAAAAGCGTGCCAAAGAAGAGAACAATAAAACCATCACTATTTGCTCTGCCATGGAAGCTGAAATTGCTCAGCTTCCCCCCGAAGAGCGTGTGGAGTTTTTATCGAGCATGAATGCCACTGAACCTGGATTAAATCGTCTGATTCGCGAAGCTTATAACTTGCTAGGACTAGCAACGTATTTTACCTCTGGAGAAAAAGAAGTTCGAGCTTGGACCATTAAAACTGGATTCAAAGCTCCGCAAGCAGCTGGTGTGATCCACACGGATTTTGAAAAAGGTTTTATCCGCGCTGAAGCTTATCACTGTGAAGACTTATTTGCGCTTAAATCTGAAGCCGCCGTTAAAGATGCTGGCAAGTATCGCTCGGAAGGCAAAGAATATGTCGTTAAAGACGGCGATATTTTATTCTTTAAGTTTAACGTTTAGCTTTGTGAACGATTCATTCAAAGCTTTAACATTGAACTTTTTAATTGAACATTGAATCCTTAAAAAACTGGCGGTTGCATATCAGAATTACCAAGTACCAAAGCAAATAGCACTGTATACTTGGTAAATGAATTGGAATGCAGAAAACTCAACCGCGTATCAATCACATCTTTTTCAGTATGAATATAGTGATTCATCGTACTGGTCGTGGCCTCAAAGGGCGTTACAGCATGATAACCCTGGCGATGCCACGAAGCATGATCACTGCAACCATAACCACACTTATCATCAACTAAACGCGCCTTTACATAGGTGCTATTAATCGACGTTAAAATATCACGCAACCATGGGCTGGTGTAATCTGTAATAAGCCCCACAACATGTTCGCCACTGCCTGGAAATAAAGTCATGTCCAATTGCAGGACCGCAATGACATTTTTTGATTGCTCCTTAGCTAATTTTGAAATTTCTGCCGAGCCCAACAATCCACTTTCCTCACCGGCATACCAATAGAATTCCCATGTGCGCTCCGGCTGCTCTGAATTTTTAAGTATTTTCAAGGCTTCAATCAAGTTTGCAGAACCAGATGCATTGTCATCAGCCCCTGGCGACAGATCACCACTAAAATAACCTTGATTAATCGAATCAAAATGTCCACCCATGACAATCACTTCCTGGGGTCTTGATTTACCCGGAATTGTAACACGTAATGTTTTTTGCTTTGTTGAATGATGATCAATGGTTTCTATTTGAAAATTCCATTTTGCACCTTGCAACCACTGCTGAAGACGATTCTTTAAATCATCAACATGCTGATTTGGATTTGGTGCCTTGTTATAACGACTGGGATAAGATGAAATCCAAGCTACGGTTTCTTGTAACTGATTTGGATTTGCTAAGTCGGCCATTTTTTGGAAATCTTCATTCCATGTCAAAATTGTTTTCTTTGCTAAGGATAGTGTTTTAATTTTTAAATCTGCTGTTGCAAGATTTGACAGTATCACGCCTGGTTGATTGGCTTCGGTTGCCGTTAATCTTTCAAACCCAGCGCACTTTCCTTGAGAATGATTCAAAATAGATAACTGATTGAGCTGCAACTGTGTTAAATAGGCTACCGCTAAATTTGTAACTACATCCTGAGATAAAATAACTCCACCAACAGCTCGCGCCTGATCTAAATTTGTTAAAACAGTTTCCGATTTAGTTGAAACATCATGAGCTTGTGTGAACAATACAACGACGTTAAAAATCAAAAATGAAAGCATCTCAATACCCTTGCCTGAATTGGTTGACCTAACTATTTTGCCCATTAACAGCATCACAAATCATAAAATTCCACAACATAAACTACAAAAATTAGACCAATTAACGAATTGGAATATCCCATTCTTCTTTAAGAGATATAGGCTCTTTGATCTGATAAGGATTTTTTTCAGTCAAAAACATTACTTTTTTAATATCTATTTTCTCATCATAGATTTTCTGGTATGTAACAAAAAAATTCAAAACCCTTTTGACATAGGTTCGCGTTTCACCAAAAGGGATATGTTCGATAAAAGTATCAAAATCAATTGCACCAAAATTACGAAGCCATAGCTTCACGCGATGCGGGCCACCATTGTAAGCGGCAGCAATCAATGGCAATTGATCATCAAATTCAACTGAAAGTTTTTTTAAATAAGCTGCACCATACTGAATCGCTACCTCTGGCTGAAACAAGCGATGCAGTTCGTGATCCTCTCTCATCAAAGTGGCCACTTTTTGAGATGTGTAGGGCATAAACTGCATCAGGCCAACTGCTCCCACTGGTGAAATTGCATCATGCTTATACTGAGTTTCCGCTTTCATGATGGCCCAAATCAAATTGGGACTGATTCGACGATTCAAAGACTCGGCGCTGACATTCAATTGATAAGCGCGAGGATAGATTGATTTCCACAAAAGATCATCATCCCTTAATGAAATCTTTTTTTGTTGAGTCGACGTTAGTTTTTGCATCAACGACAGAGCTCGATTATGAAGTTTTCGGTCAATATAATGTTGAATTAATGGGTCTGCAACATGACGTTTTTTCAATGATTTTTCGACTTCATATAAATGCCACTTCGCAAAGTCAGGGTATCCCCATTTTACCAAAGCATCAGCCCATTTCATTTGCTTACGCAGATCAGCCGTTCCTTCAATTGCAATTTCGCTTTCAGATTGTGCTGCAACAACAGTGTCCTGATTGACAATTTGAATATCACCTTCATCTGTTTGCGAAAGATCTTCAAAATAGGTTCGATACTCAGAAACAATGCGCAGTGGATTCGTCAAATCGTCTGGTAAAAAATAAAGCCCTCGACCCGATTTCATAATCGAGATTTGATTGGCCAAGATATTACTTTTAACAAAAGTTTTGTAGGATTCAAATCTCAACCATCCCAGCAGATTGTAGTAATTAAAAAACTCACCCTTCAATAGAGGTTGTGCCAGCTGCTTAAAATAATCCAAAGAATCAAACTGATTATCCAGCGCCCACTCTGTTTGTGCGAGCCAATATAAATTTCTGGCTTTATCCCGAGTCCACGCTTTATTCGCAATGAATTCAATTTTTGCCTCAGCATAATTTTTATCTAAATACAGGCACCATGATTTGAGCCAGGTCAAATCATCATACTGAGAATTTTTGCGACGGGCTTTATGAGATGGATGCGTTTTTATCAGTCTGTCAAATAATGCTATGGCCTGCTTGTATTTTCGTGTTTGATAATACAAAAATCCTTTTTGAAAAAGATTCTCTCTTTTTTCTTTCACCGTTACGGTCTGTTCAATAATTTTATTTATCAGATCTTCTGCTTTTTCAAGTTCTCCTGCGCGTTGTGCAATATAGAACAAATTATTACGATAATCTTCACTGGCGAGTAATTCTTTTTCAAAATCCTTAACTTGTTTGAATGCAGATATTGGATCACCAATGTTGGAATAAAAAATAGCCTGCAAATAGGCTTTCTGCCAATCTTTCATTGGATTTTTGGTCGAGCTATTAACAGACTTATCCGCTGCTTTATCCGATGATTTCGCTGCTAATTTTTCAGAGGATTCTTCGGTCGATTCTTCCGGGGACTTTCCTACTGATTTATCAGCTGTTTTTTGCAATGCTTTCTCGGTCGATTCTTCCGAAAGCTTATCAGTTGTTTTATCAGCAATAAAAGAATTCAGTTCAGCTTGAGCTTTTTTCTCTTCACCTGAAAAAATAAGCATTCTCATTCGATATAAAAAATCATCAAAATCAATAGGACATTCAGCTAATGCTGATGCGATTTCACTGTAATCAAGACTTACTTGAGCCAACCAACGATTTCTCTCGGGTTTGCACAACTCCGAATTGACTTGGTACTTACGAATCCACTGAAGATACTTTAATTCAAAATCTAAGCCCTCTGGCAAACTGTTCATACGACGAACTAATATTTTAGCTTCTTTTTTAAAAATAGGAATAGGTACAGCTGTTTTCTTTGAATCAGCATTGGCCAGATCGAATTCTAAAATGGCTTTCAATGACTCCAACTGCACTCTGGAAAGTTTTTTACTCTTTTTTAATGTCTTATATAGTTCCCAAAAATCTTTTGGCGAATTTTTCAATTGTGCCAAAAAAAAGTTTTTATAATAACCCTCTTCTGGTTTCTTAGGTTTCCATTCACCCATTTTCTGAATCGCTAATTCTGGAT
Organism: Bdellovibrionales bacterium RIFCSPHIGHO2_01_FULL_40_29; assembly: GCA_001771815.1. GTDB lineage: Bacteria > Bdellovibrionota > Bdellovibrionia > Bdellovibrionales > Bdellovibrionaceae > Pseudobdellovibrio. The sequence continues at coordinate 355,038 of MEPU01000004.1, forward strand.
GATTCTTTTTGATCTCAAAAAAATCATCCACAATTTTAATTTCAACAGACCCATCATCAATAATTTTCTCTTTTACAATTTTCTCCGAACTCCCCGCCTCCCGAATTTCAGATTTTGCTCGAATTTCAGATTTAGATAAAGTTTCATTTTTAATTTGCGCAAAAGCCTGCGGCACTGAAATCAGCAAAATAGAATAGAAAATAAAAACCGCAAAATTGAGTTTGAGTAGGGTTCTATACAACATGGCTCTGCCATATTAACCCGCTTGTTTATCAAAAGCGAATCGCATTGAGAGTGCTCGACTCGACCATAGTCCCAACAGTTATTGAAAGGCAATTTCATAATACAACACTGATCTGTGTTAGTGCTGTACCTTTACTCAACTCAACTCAACTCAACTCAACTCAACTCAACTCAACTTAACTTAACTTAACTTAACTTAACTGGACTAGACTAATTTCAACTGATTTGGAACTCAGTAAAATCAAATTTTGCTTTTTAAGCAAACCATTAAGTATCAGGACTCTCAAGAAAAAATCGTGTGAATTATTTATTTTTTGTGCATGATTTATCTAGTACTTTCAAAATATAAAACTTCATATCAAGGGGTTTCCATGAGCTCAATCACAAAAGAAACTTTTAAAGCTGGCGAGTTCATTTTTTTTGAAGGTGATATTGAATCGCATTTTTATATTATCGAATCAGGTGAAATTCTTATTTTTACAAAAGATAAAACTGGAAAAAAAATAGAAATAGCCCGTTTAAAATCTGGAGAAACTTTTGGCGAATTTGCCCTTATCGACAAAGGCGCCAGAACCGCATCTGCGCAGGCACTCACCGATTGCAAAATGATGAAAATTTCAAGTGAAGGTTACGAACTCATGCTGAATGACCTTCCCACTTGGGCCAGCTCTATGCTGACCAGTTTTTCAAGTCGTCTCAAACAAATGAACCATGCCCTAAAAGAAATTAAAGCCTCTCAAAAAAACTAACTGCATATCTAAATCAATAAATAATGTAAAGATTTCAGATCTCCCATGCCAAAAGTTTAACCCGCGCATCCAGAGTGACACGTCCCCGAACCTCAATGCTTCTTACATTTTTTCTTTCATTCGAGACTCGGACACCCCTTCAGCTTTTGAACTTCTTTTTAGGGTATCGGTCACTCTATGAAATTTGCATTCAAAATCAGAATGAAATTAAATCGCTCGAAACAACAAAACTTCTTAGAATCTATGACCAGATTGAATCTAAGCTACGGGGGAGAACTTCGCAAAAAACGAAGTGGACGAGGGGCCCGTCCACTTTCAAGCAAGTGCTCGCACCATATTGTTTTCAAAATCAATAGAAACGTCCTTTCAAATAAAAGTTTTCGTCACCCACGAAACTTTCAGGTTATCCAAAAGCTGACTACTCGTTATTCAAAAAAATTTTTTGTTAAAATTGAACAGGTTTCATATCAACATGATCATATCCATTTTATTGCACGATCCAGTCGGCGGTCATTTATGCACTCATTCTTCAGAGTTTTTGCCGGTCAAGTTGCACAACTTTTAAAGGTGACCGATACCAAAACTGACATCACAAATAAAGTCGCCTTTTGGAAATATCGCCCATTTAGTCGCATAATAAAAGGCTGGAAAAATTTTAAAATGACTCAAGCCTATGTGCAGCTTAATGAACTGGAAATTCTCGGGAAAATTCCATACCGCAAGGAGAGGCTCAAAGGGCTTTTTTTGAATGAATGGTCACTTCTTTCGAGTTTATGATCTAAATTTAATTAGAAATCTACTCATCATCAAAGACCTACTCAAAGATGCGACTTCCTAAATATTTCTAGGCATCAAATAGACTTGAGTAAGAGACTATTAAATAGTCTCAACTGAAAAAAAGCTAATTCACACTCATAACCTAGATTACACTCACTCGTACATACACAGATTCTTCTCATAACCTAGATCACACTCACTCGCATTTACATGGATTCTTACTCAATCTAAACTTTAGCTTTTTTAATTGCTTTGTTCCATTTATTCAATCTTGTGGATAAGTCTTTTTTTGAAATGTGAGGCTTAAACTCTGAATCTTTTTTCCATATTTTTTTAATATCTTTGATAGATTTCCAGTGGCCACAGCCTAAACCTGCTAAGTAGGCGGCTCCGATAGCTGTTGTTTCAATTTGTTGGGGTCGATCGACTCGTGCTTGCAGATAGTTGGCCTGCAACTGCATAAGTAAGTTATTTGCAGATCCGCCGCCGTCCACTCGCAGAATTTTTATTTTCCTTTTTAAATCGGATTCCATGGCTTTTAAAATATCGGCATTCTGCAATGCCATCGCTTCTAAAGTGGCTCGTGCAATATGAGCTTTTGTTGATCCGCGTGTTAATCCTGTGATTTCACCACGCGCATCAGGCGCCCAGTGCGGAGCACCTAATCCCGCCAGAGCGGGTACAAACTCCACACCACCGGTATCGGTCACCTGCAAAGCCAGATTTTCGACTGCTGAGCTTGTTGGAATAATACCTAATCCATCTCGAAGCCAACTGACGGCCGCTCCGCAAATGAATGCACCGCCCTCAAGTGCATACTGAGTTTTTTGATTTCCAATTTTCCATGCAACTGTTGTTAAAAGTCCGGACTTGGAATGAATCAATTTTTCACCCGAGTTCATCAAAATAAAACTACCCGTTCCAAACGTACACTTGCTTTCACCGGTAGAAAAACATGTTTGACCAAAAAGTGCTGCCTGCTGATCACCAGCCACACCCGTTATAGATGTTCCTTGATTCGCAAACGAATGATACTGGGTTAAGCCAAATAGCCCAGAAGAAGGTTTTATTTCCGCTAATGCAGATAGCGGAACTTTAAAAAGTTTCAAAAGTTCCAAATCCCATGCGCCGGTTTTTAAATTCATCAACATCGTACGAGACGCATTACTCACATCCGTTGCAAAAATATTTCCTGCCGAGAGCTTCCACATCAAGTACGTATCTATTGTTCCCAAACAGAGATCATTGTCTTTCAGAGCATTCTGAACATCTTTTACATTTTCAATAAGCCAACGCATTTTACTTGCAGAAAAGTAAGGATCTAAAACCAATCCAGTCTTGGTTTTTATTTTTTTGGCCCACTTTGACTTTAAAGAATCACACATTTTGGTAGTCCGACGACATTGCCATACAATGGCATTGTGTAGAACTTCACCGGTTGAACGTCTCCACGCAATAACAGTTTCACGCTGATTTGTAATTCCAATTGTTAAGATATCTTGAGAAGTTGCTTTCACTAATGCCAGTGCTTTTTCTGCAGACTCTTTAACAGAATTCCAAATATCACTAGGATTGTGCTCAACCCAGCCAGGTTGAGGATAGATTTGAGGATAGTCGACCCCCGCTTGCGCAACAAGACTTCCGACGTGGTCTAGCAAAATGACAGTTGATCCGGTTGTTCCTTGGTCAATAGACATGATATATTTTTTCATAAGAATATCATGATCAATTTTTTTAAAAAACCCAAAGAAAAAGTTTTCAATTTGCATCATCTCGACGCTGATGCCTTACTTTACAGAGTCTTCCCGCGCTTATTTATGGAACTCATGAAAAAATATTTTCGCTTGGAAATTGAGGGGTTAGAAAATATTCCAACAAAAGGCCCAGTCATCATTGCTCCAAATCATTCTGGCTTTTCTGGATTTGATGCCATGATTTTGGCCTATATTTTACAGCAGAATACGAAGCGCATTCCTCGAGTAATGACCCATCATTTATGGTTTTTAACTGAAAAAACGGCTCTACCGGCTCAAAAACTTGGTTTCATTGAAGCCACTTTCGAAAATGGAATAGCACTGCTTAAGAAAAACAATCTCGTGGTCCTTTTTCCTGAGGGCGCGAACGGAAACTTTAAAGCATCAACAAAAAAGTATCAGCTTCAAGAATTTAAGCGCGGCTTTGTTCGCATGGCTCTTAAATCCGGAGCCATCATTGTCCCAACTCTTATTATCGGAGCCGAAGAAACGCATATCAACTTACAAAAACTGAAATTTACAAAATTTTTACGGGGTTTATTTTTACCTTTACCACTTAATATCATTCCGCTTCCCGCGAAGTGGAAAATTGTTTTTACAAAACCAATTCAATTACCGTTCGGACCAGAAAAATTACAAGACAATGAACTGTGTCACGATTTAGCCAATGAAATTCAGGAGTCTATGCAAAAAAAATTAAACAAAGAAGTTAAGAAACGAGGCTCTGCCTACTTACCTGTTCTTTTTGGCATACTGATGTTAACAAGCTTTCGAGCTCAAGCTGTTCAAGGATTTCGCTGTTTTCCCTCTATGCGTGAAACGAGACTGCAGGTTTTAGTCAAAGACAATACTATCGAAGCTCTTATCAGCAATCCAATGGGATACGAGTTTATGCCTCAGTTTGATGGAACAAGCTCTGCCTTTCAACTGGCATTTCACAAAATGCAGGCCGATGATTTAAAATCACTGGGCGAACAATTCTCGATAACTTGGCCAAAGGATAAATGCCAGTTAGATGTGAACACCTTTAATCTAGATTGTGATGGAACTTCAGAAATTTCCAAATCCGATGTGAAATCCTATGGCGTGTCCACAACTCAAATTTCTGAAACCTATGCCGAGGATTCTTATCAAAAAAGAAAATTTCGCTTTTCACTCGAGAAAGATAATTTTTATTTTGTGAGTCTTCAATTTGATATCAAATCATGTGAAAAATTTTAAGGCGGACAATTCGCATTATTAAAATCAGTTTGATTTGCACAATCTGGAACATCATTGCCTATGGTTTTAATAATTCTATCCCAGACCCTGATGATATGCCCTTGATTTGAAGCATCTGAGCCTCGACCAATTAATTGTTTTGTTAAAATCGTCGCACAGGTGATTGCAATAACCATCAACAATAAGTATTCGACTAAAATTTGGCCCTTATTATTTCGAAAATTCGACATCATGAGAATCTAACAAACTTTGACGCCGAATCCAAGTTGAGAGGTGCTTACTGATATCTTGCAGTTGAATCGTTAAATCAACTTGCTCACTGGGCTGAACCAATCCAACAGCTAATCCCTCATCCCAATCCTGCATAAAAATTTCAGGTTGTCCCGGCAAGCATTTGATTGAGTCAAAAATCATTTGCACTGATTGAGCATCAGGATAGATCAACAAGAAAACATGCTCTTTACTTTGCAGAGACCATTTTCGAACATCGTTCCACAGCTCAACATACTCGGTCTGCAAAAGATGATAAATCTTCAATGCCGAGGTTTCATATGTCTGTGAAAAATAAATTCGAAAAGCACCATCAAATAGGGCTGTGTTAAATACTGGACTGTAAAACCGCGTCGTCATAAAGGATGAATATGTTGCTGCCATGTCCCTAGCCTAGAAAGGCTTGACCTACTTTAACAAGTGAAAATGTAAGAATCTTAAATTTATAACATCATGCGCTATTTGAGGCCGGTAAAATTATATTTTTACTGCCAGACCACGAATGAAAAGTGTATGCCTCGGCATGTTCCCAATAGAATAGAAAAAATCCGACAACTCAGCATCTGTGCAAATAAAATTTGCTTCTTTTCCAAGAGCTAAATCACCCTGACTTTGCTCTATTCCCAATGCTTTGGCAGCACCTGACGTGTAGGCCTGAAATACTTCTGCCAATGTCATTTTCATTTCAAGTCGTGCTAAAAATCCAACTAATGATAAATCTTGTGTTGGAGATGTCCCGGGATTGAAATCCGTCGCCAGCGCTACGGTTGCACCGGCATCAATCAATTGGCGTGCTGGTGGATAAGCACATTTCATATATAAATCTGCTGCAGGCAAAAGAACCGCCACAGTTTTAGATTTTCCGTAGCGCTGAATTGTTTTCTCATTCAGATGAATAACATGATCCGCCGACTGAGCACCTAATTCGAGCGCCAACTCGGCGCCACCCGACATCGACAATTGATTCGCATGAATCGTGATTTGAAAACCTAACGTCTGCGCTTGTTTTAAAAAAGCTTGCGCAGGACCAGATTCAAAAAATTTAGTTTCAATATAGATATCCACTCGGTTTGACAGTTTCTTTTTTCGTATCACTGGCAAAACCTTCGTGCCCAAATAGGTCAGATACTCAGAATGAGTCTTAAATTCTGGCGGCAAAGCATGAGCCCCTAAAAATGTTGAAATAATCTGAGGCCCTTTTAATTTTTGAATGGTCTCTAGAAGTTTGATTTCATTTTTCAAATCCAGTGCATAACCAGATTTAATTTCTAAAGTCGAAACACCCTGAGCTAAAAAACCATCCACAAGAGGCTGCGTCTTCTCAAGTAATTGCTTTACTGATGCAGATCTAGTTTTTTTCATCGTTGATAAAATTCCACCACCAGATGTGGCAATCTCTAAATACGATTTTCCCTGATTTCGCATTTCAAATTCGTCAGCTCTCGAACCAGCAAATACGGTATGCGTGTGACATTCTATAAACGAGGGCATAACTAACTGCCCCTTTAAATCAAACTCATCCTTTGGTTTCAAACCTTTTGGAATTTTAGATTGTGATCCCATCCAAATTAAATGGCCATCCTCGACAATAAAAGCCATCTTGGCTTGATGGCCTGAATAATCTGATTTCACTAATTTCAAATTTCGAAATAATCTTTTCTGGCCCACGGACAAAATTATGGTCCTTTTAGATGATGATTTCAATCTGAGTTTTAACGTCCCACTTTTGTTCTGCAGTGTTCATTCACTAGACATATCGAAAATTACTGGTGTTCTATTTTGAGTCAATGTCGATGTGTTTCCACCAGCCCTGAATTACCGAAGCCGCTATCTCAAAATTTCAACCTTGGCCAACCTCTTGCACTTTAAGTCCTAAACTAAGGAGCCTTTGGTATTATGAAAAAGCATTCCATCACCACTACCACATTCTGTTTCTATGCGTCCTTAATGCTTGCTATTGGTTGCCAGAAAGCCCCGAATAATGATTTTAAGACGACACTTCCACATGATGCTCAAGGCGCCGTTGCTGAAAAATTGACTGCACGCTCTGCTTCTGTTTGTTCGGATGATTTTTTAAAAATGGCTCAAGACCTTAAAAAAATGCAACATCAAGCAACTGCCATGCATGATAAAATAACTCGACAAAAAAAAGACAACTCGTTGATTCAAGACTACAGTCAGTTAGCAAAACAACAAGTCACCAAATGCACAGAGCTTTTACAACAAATGGACGATGAAAAAATAACTTCTTGCCTGAAATCAAAAGATGATAAATCGCCCGAGAATACAATTTTCAGAACGACACTTGATTCCACATGCAATTCGGTGAAGACTTGGGAAAAAACCATCAATCAAGACAAAGAACCAACCGTCACGACACCTTTAAAAGCAACTCGCATTCAGTTCACACACCAGGGTATGAAGTTAATTCAGGTGCAGAATTCTAACGAGTTTCATTATCTTTCACGCCAGCAAGTCCTAAGTGGTCAAGATCAATTCAAACTGGATGTGACTGCAGGCCACACTGCCTGCGTTTTTTCAACTCAATCCAAGAATGCAACCGATACCATTGAAAACACAGCCTATAAGTTTGTCATTGAAACCAAAAGTCTCTCAAGCGACTTTGGATTTGATTTACCTGGTGATGCCACCGAGTCTACCTTTCAAGATCAAAATGGCGCCATCATTTCGATGCAATGCTTAAATAAAACTGTTAGCTCCGAAGCAAATCTACTTCAAAATCTAATCAAACTTTTTGGCCATCATGCCAAAGTTGAAACTGTTTCCAAGAGTGATCCCTTTTTGAATCTGGATGTGACACCGGCTCCAGCTGCTTCTCCAACGAAAATAAATTCAAAAACCCACGACAGTATAGAAAAAGAAAAAGCTTTAGAACAAACCATTCAAAAGGCACGTGAAACACTGGACTCCGTCGTGAAAGAAACGTTAGAAACCACAAAGAAAACAGCACTTGAAACCGTGAATGAATCCATCATCGAAGCTCAAAAAGCCTCGACAGCTATAATCACGCAGTCCATTGCCGATGCTAAAACCGCGGCACAAGAAGTGATCAAAGAATCTTTAGATGAAGCCAAAGGAACCGCGGAAATTGTTGTTAAAAATTCTATCCAAGAGGCCCAAATAGCGACACGAGAAGTGGTCAAAGAATCCATTCAACAGGCTCAAGCTGCCGCCAACGACACAGTCGATAAGAGTATAGCCAAAGTCAAAACAGCAACTCAAGAGACCGTTACTGAAACTGTTAAATCATTAAATCCAATCCCATGGATTGCTGAAAAATCTGCAGCTGCTTATGATGGAATTAAAAACTTTTTCACATCTTCAGATGAAAAATCTATAGAAACCAAAGCGATAGTTGAAAACAAAAAATAATCTATTCTAAATACTTCTTCTGGATCACCTTTAAATCGTGATCCAACTCATAAACCAGCGGCACTCCCGTTGGCACATTGACTTCCATAATTTCTGCAGGTGACAGACTTTCTAAATACTGAATCAATGCTCGAATTGAATTTCCATGCGCTGCAATCAAAACTTTTTTTCCAGAAAGAATATCTTTTGAAATTTTCTGATTCCAAAGTGGCAAGACTCGCGCAACCGTGTCTTTCAAAGACTCTCCACTGGGCATTTCATTCATTGGGATATCACTATAACGTTTATCTTGGCTGGGATGCCCTGGATCTTCAGGTGCCATTTGTGGTGGAGGCGTATCATAGCTTCGTCTCCAAATTTTAACTTGGTCGTCCCCATGCTTTGCTGCCGTTTCGGCTTTATCTAGACCTTGCAATGCACCATAGTGACGCTCATTCAATCGCCATTCTTTAACAACTGGAATCCAATTCAAATTCATCTGATCCAACACCAAATTCAAAGTCTTGATAGCGCGTGTTAGCCGACTGGTGTAGGCCACATCAAATACAAACCCATAATCTTTTAATGTTTTGCCTGCTTTTTGAGCTTCAGCAATCCCTTTCTCGGCCAGGTCGACATCCTTCCAGCCGGTAAAACGATTTTCTTGGTTCCAAACAGATTCACCGTGTCTTATTAACACAAGTTTAAAAGTCTTTTTGTCGGTTGAATTTGCATCTGATTTTTTCATCAATGACCTCGGCTTTTTGATTCATTCTATACTTATTTTATGAGAGGATCATCCTTGAAATCACAGTCGAGGTCAAAACATTATGAATCACCTGAATTTGGATTATTTAGAGTCTCTCTACTCACAATTTAAAACGTCACCAGACTCCGTTGGTCTCGAGTGGAAACGTTTTTTCGAAGGCGTTGAGTTTTCAAAAGACCTCAGCGCTGGCGGAGTCTCTGAAAAGGAGCTTTATGTTTATAATCTTATTTCAGCTTACCGTAATTATGGTCACTATGAAGCTGATCTTGACCCTTTGACAAACACGCCTTCGCCAAGTGATCAACTTCATCTTAAGAAATTCAATCTGACTGAAAAAGATCTCGACTCAAAATTTAAAATTGGCTCGCTTGTTGGCAAACCCAATGCTCCTCTGAAAGAAATTATTGCCCATCTTAAAAATGCTTATTGTGGAAAATTGACTGTTCAATGTGCTGAAGCGCTACCCGAAATTCGCAATTGGTTTATTAAAGAATTTGAACAACCACAAAATCAATTTTCTACAGATCACAAAAAAGAAATATTAAAATCTTTAACGGACGCCGAATCCATTGAAAAATTCATCCACACTCGCTATGTCGGCACAAAACGATTTTCCGTTGAAGGTGGCGATTCCTTATTGCCCATGCTCGATCACTTAGTCACAAAAGGCTCTGCCCTCAAAATGGAGGAAGTTATCATCGGCATGTCGCATCGAGGTCGCATCAATGTCTTGGCCAATTTTATGGGTAAAGATGTCGGTTCGATGTTTGCTGATTTCAATGGACCAACGGAACTTGAAACACCTCTTGAAGATTTTGATGGAGATGTGAAATATCACTTAGGTTATCAAAAAGTAAAGAAAACAGCACACGGTGAAGTATTAGCTCAGTTGGCATTCAATCCATCACATCTCGAAGCTGTTAATCCAGTCGTTTTAGGAATGGCGCGCGCGGCTCAACGCCGTCGCAATGATATTGTTGAACGCCAAAAAGTTGTTCCACTTTTGATTCATGGTGACGCGGCCTTTGCAGGCCAAGGTGTCGTGATGGAGACTTTTCAAATGGCGCACGTCCGCGGCTACACTGTCGGCGGCACAGTTCATATTGTTATTGATAATCAAGTTGGCTTTACCACAAATCCAGAAAGCGGTCGGTCAGCTCATTACTCATCAGATGTTGCAAAAGTTTTAGCAATACCCGTTTTACATTGCAATGGCGATGATGTTGAAGCTTGTGTGCGTGCCATGGATATCGCTATTCGCTATCGTCAAGAATACAGTCGAGATATTGTTATTAACTTAACGTGCTACCGTCGCTTTGGCCACAACGAGGGCGATGAGCCCGCTTACACTCAACCGCTGATGTATGATATTATTCGAAAGCATCCCACTCCACGCGAACTCTACTCCAAAAGTTTAGTTCAATCTGGCGTGTGCGATCAGACGTTCGCCGATGGTTTGCTCAGCACTCGCATGAGTGATTTGCAAAAAATTTATGAAGACACGAAAGCCACACCACCTAAAATTAAAACTTTTAGCTTTGAAGGCGCTTGGAAAGGCCTTAAGAAAGCCACCCAAGCCGATATCGAAAAACCTGTAAATACCAAAGTTGATTTGGCTGCATTAAAAAAAGTAGGCCAATTTATTTCCGAAGTTCCTGCCGGTTTTAACATTCATCCTAAATTGGTGAAGTTACTTGAAACTCGAAAAGCAATGGCCAACGGCACCGAACCCATCGACTGGGGAATGGGTGAACTTCTAGCCTATGGCTCCTTGCTTAATGAAAATATTTCTGTTCGATTGACAGGACAAGACTGTGTGCGTGGAACATTCACTCATCGCCATTCTGGTTTTTATGATTCAAAAACAGGGGAAGCTTTTTTTGGACTAAAAAAATTCGATAATGATCCAGTCCTTTATTTTTGTGTTTACGATTCAATTCTTTCTGAATATGCCGTGATGGGATTTGAATATGGAAATTCAATTCAAGACCCTACATTTTTAACTATGTGGGAAGCCCAATTCGGAGACTTCGGCAACGGAGCCCAAATCATGATTGATCAGTTTATTGCTGCTGGTGAATCAAAGTGGCAACAGATGAGCGGCCTTGTTTTATTGCTACCTCATGGCTACGAAGGCCAAGGGCCAGAGCATTCTTCAGCCCGACTGGAGCGATTTTTACAACTGTCTGCACAAAATAATATCCAAGTCGCTAATTTAACAACTCCGGCGCAAATTTTCCACGCTTTACGTCGCCAGATGAAACGCGATTTTAGAAAACCATTAGTGATTATGTCGCCGAAGTCATTGCTTCGTCATCCAAGAGCTACCAGCAGCTTGGATGATTTAGCTAATGGAACATTTCAAGAAGTCATTCAAGACCCCTTCATCTCAAATCCAGAAAAGGTTAAGAAAATAGTTTTGGTCTCTGGAAAACTCTATTATGAACTTTTGGAAGAACGTGAAAAAACACGCGATCTGACCACAGCATTGGTTCGCGTTGAACAAATCTCTCCATTTCCGGCTTGGAAAATAAAAGAAATCCTGGCCCTGTACAGCAATGCTCAGAAAATTGTATGGACTCAAGAAGAACCTAAAAATATGGGAAGCTTTCAGTTCGTGTATTTCCGCTTGGCTGAGTTGCTGCAACAATTGAAATCCAAATTGGAATTCAGTTATGTTGGACGCACCGAAAGGTCATCTCCTGCAACAGGTTCAATCTATCGACACAAAGTGGAACAACAAAAAATCATTACAGACGTTTTTAAAGTTTAATTGAATTTGATTTATTTTTTTTAACGAAAGGTACCACATCATGAAATTAGAAGTAAAAGTTCCCGCAGTCGGAGAATCAATAACAGAGGCAGTCATTGGCAGCTGGACAAAAAAATCTGGGGAATTTGTCAAAATGAATGATGTTATTCTTTTGCTCGAAACCGACAAGGCCTCGGTCGAAGTGGTCGCCGAAAAAGATGGCGTCCTCACAACAACAGCACAAGCTGGTGATACAGTAAAAATTGGCTCCATCATTGGCTCCATTGATACCGATGGAAAACCCTCTGCTGCAGCAACTCCCGCAGCTCCATCAACCTCTGCCACAGCGCCCGCTGCAGCAACTCCAGCAACGGGTGCCACACGTACAACTCATCCAGATCTGACGGCTCATCTTTCACCAGCGACTCAACGAGCTGTTAATGAAACCGGAATCGATCCTGCCAGCATTTCTGGTACGGGATTGGGGGGGCGCTTAACAAAATCAGATGTCCTAAATGCGCCTGCGACTTCAGGAAAATCTCCAGCTGCACCTGCTGCTGTGGCAAAGTCAACAACAGCTCCAACAGTCTCTGGCCCTTCCAAACAAGGCGATATCAAACGTGTGCCGATGACCACTATTCGCAAAAAAATTGCTGAGCGTTTAGTTCAAGCACAACACAATGCTGCGATCTTAACGACATTCAATGAAATCGATATGACCAAAGTGATTGAACTGCGCGGTAAGTATAAAGATAAATTCAAAGAAAAGTACGGCGTGAATTTAGGTTTTAACGGATTTTTTGTTAAAGCTGCAATCGAAGCTCTTAAAGCCACTCCGGCAGTCAATGCCTGGATCACTGGTGATGAAATTGAATACCATAATTACTACAATATTGGAATTGCGGTCTCGACAGAGCGTGGTTTGATGGTTCCTGTTATCAAAGATGCTGACACTCTATCCGTTGCCGGAATTGAATTGGCTGTTCGCGATTTGGCTCTGAAAGGGCGTGATGGAAAAATCACTCCGGATGATCTGATGGGTGGAACTTTTTCGATCACCAATGGCGGAGTTTTTGGCTCTTTGTTATCAACTCCAATTTTAAATGCTCCGCAAAGTGCTATTTTAGGTTTACATAAAATCGAAGAGCGCGCTGTTGTGATTAATGGAAAAATCGAAGTTCGCTCTATGATGTATGTCGCCATGTCCTATGATCACCGCATTATTGATGGCAAAGAAGCTGTTGGTTTTCTTGTGAAGATCAAAGAAGGTGTTGAAGATCCTGAGCGTTTGTTAATTGAAGTTTAATTTTAATAATTAGTTTTTTTAGTCGTTCAATTTTTTGGAGCAAATTATGGAATCTTTTGATCTTGTAGTAATAGGTGCTGGTCCCGGTGGTTATGTTGGTGCGATTCGTGGTGCCCAGCTGGGTTTAAAAACCGCGGTGATTGAAAAAGATAAAACCCTTGGTGGAACGTGTTTGAATGTTGGCTGCATTCCATCGAAAGCATTATTACAAAGTTCTGAATTTTATCACGAGGCTCAAAATGATTTTGCAGATCATGGCATTGTTTTGGATTCTGTAAAGTTGGATCTTGCCAAAATGATGGCCCGAAAAGACAAAATTGTTAAAGATCTGACGGGCGGTATCGAATTTCTGTTCAAAAAAAATAAAATCACTTCACTTAAGGGATATGGCAAAATCATCAACGCCAATACTGTGGAAATTTTAGCGGCTGACGGAACAAAGACCCAAGTTCAAGCCAAAAATATTATGATTGCGACAGGGTCTGTTCCGGTTGAACTGCCCTTTTTGAAGTTTGATGAAAAGAAAATTCTTTCTTCAACTGGCGCATTGGCTTTGGATTATGTTCCCAAGGAAATGATTGTTGTAGGAGGCGGAGTTATTGGTCTTGAGATGGGTTCTGTTTGGGCTCGACTTGGTACGAAAGTTACTGTGATCGAATTTTCTGATAAAATTTGTTCTTTAATTGACCAAGATTGCATAAATGTTCTGATCCGATCTTTGAAAAAATTGAAAATGACATTCCTAACATCCACCAAAGTCACGGCTTCTCGCAGTATTGGTGGCCGCGTTGAGCTTGATTATGAAACCCTCACAGATGGAAAAAAATCCTCGATTCAAAGCGATGTTGTGCTGGTATCCACTGGGCGAAAACCATTCACAGATGGTGTCGGATTAGAAAATGTAGGAATTGAAAAAGACGAGCGTGGACGAATTAAAATCAATGCTCACTATCAAACCAATCTTCCCAATATTTATGCCGTCGGTGATGTGACCGTTGGCCCGATGCTAGCACACAAAGCCGAAGAAGAAGGCGTTGCTGTTGCCGAGCTGATCGCAACAGGACATGGTCATGTGAATTATCAAACTGTTCCTTCAATTATTTACACTCATCCTGAAGTTTCATGCGTTGGTCTGACTGAGCAACAAGCTCAAGAACAAGGTATCGAAGTTGCCGTTGGAAAATTTTTATTTGCAGCCAATGGACGCGCGAAAGCCAGAGGCGCTACAGAAGGATTTGTGAAAATTATTGCTGATAAGCGCACAGATCGCATTATTGGTGGACATATTGTTGGTGCTAATTCCTCTGAAATCTTAGGTGAAATCGTTGTTGCAATGGAATTTGGTGGATCCAGCGAAGATTTAGCCCGAAGCTTTCATTCACACCCAACAATGAGCGAAGTGATTCGAGAAGCGGCTCTGAATGTTGATAAACGTGCCCGCCAGGGCTAGTTTATCAAAGCCAGCAACTCTTAACGCCCTTTTGTTCTGCTGTCTCATGAGCCAATTCATAACCTGCATCTAAATGCCGAAAGACTCCCATGGCAGGGTCCGTTGTCAGCGCGCGTTCAATTCGCTTTGCGGCCGCATCTGTACCATCGGCCACAATCACCTGACCTGAATGCTGTGAATAACCCATTCCCACACCACCTCCATGATGCAATGACACCCATGTTGAACCGCTTGCCACTAGCGCCATCGCGCTCAGCATTGGCCAGTCACTCACGGCATCGCTTCCATCTTTCATGGCTTCTGTTTCACGATTAGGGCTGGCCACGGATCCACAATCAAGATGATCCCGACCGATAACAATCGGAGCTTTTACTTTTCCTTCTTTTACGAGTTTATTAAAAAGTAAACCCGCCTGAGCGCGCTCGCCGTATTCAAGCCAACAAATTCGTGCCGGCAAACCTTGAAACTGAATGCGCTGCTCAGCCATATCCAACCATCGTAATAAATCTTTTTTGTGCGGGAAAAGTTCTCGAATAGCTTGATCCGTTACTTTGATATCATTGGGATCTCCAGATAGCGCCACCCACCGAAATGGTCCACTCCCCTTACAAAAAAGTGGTCGAATATATGCGGGAACAAACCCCGGATAATCAAATGCATTTTGAACACCCGCCTCTTGAGCTCGGGCACGTAAATTATTTCCGTAATCAAAAGTGATAGCGCCTCGATCTTTCATCGCAAGCATTCCTTGAACGTGCTTAGCCATGGATTTGTAAGCCGCCGACAAATAAGCTTTTTGATCTTCTTTTCGAAAAACAGCAGCTTGCTCGACACTGTACCCTTCCGGAATATATCCCACCAACGGATCATGAGCTGATGTTTGATCCGTCAATAAATCTGGAATGAAACCTTTCTCAAGCAGTTGATGGATAACTGTCGCCATATTCCCTTGAAGCGCGATAGATTTTGCTTCCTTGTTTGCCGCATACTTACGAGCCAATGAAATAGCCTGATCTATATCAGTCACAGCTTCATCAACATACTTTGTGTCCAAACGTTTTTGAATACTGATCGGATCAACTTCTACAGCCAGCACAACAGCACCTGCAAAAACACCGGCTAACGGTTGCGCGCCACCCATGCCACCTAATCCCGCGGTTAAAATAATTCGTCCAGAAAGATCGCCACCAAAATGCTGTCGACCGGCCTCTACGAAAGTTTCGTAGGTTCCTTGAACAATCCCTTGGGTTCCAATATAAATCCAAGATCCAGCCGTCATCTGGCCATACATCATCAAACCCTTTTTATCGAGTTCATGAAAATGTTCCCACGTCGCCCACTTTGGAACTAAATTGGAATTGGCAATCAGCACCCGTGGCGCATCTTCATGAGTTTTTAAAACTCCAATTGGTTTTCCCGACTGAACGAGCAATGTTTCATCATTTTCTAAATTTTTAAGTGCTTCTAAAATTTTATCGAAGCACTCCCAATTTCGAGCCGCTTTACCAATACCACCATAAACCACCAAGTCTTTTGGATTTTCGGCGACACTCGGATCTAAGTTATTCTGGATCATGCGGTAAGCCGCTTCTTGCAACCAACCCTTGCAAGTCAATTTTGTTCCTGTTGGTGCTCTCACGACTCGGGATGTACTTAACATTCAAGCTCTCCAAATTGTTTTGTAATTTCATTGATTAAACGACGACTGCTGATCAATTCATTAATCTTGGTGACATCTTTCGCAAAAATTCGATCCTCGCTTGCGAAGGGAACATCTTTTCGGATCAAATCAAATGCCAGACTAACCGCGGCGGCCGGCTTCAAAGGAGCTATCAAATTCAAAGCCTGAGTCGAAGACAGCAATTCCATGGCAATAACATTCTGAACATTGTTCACAATGCTTTGAAATTTTCGAGCGGCGATTGTGCCCATTGAAACATGATCTTCTTTTTCTGCCGAAGTTGGAATGGAATCAACACTGGCTGGATGAGCCAACACTTTATTTTCGCTCACAAGACTAGCGGCCGCAACCTGCACAATCATATGTCCTGAATTCAATCCACCATTGGGTGCCAAAAACGGCGGAAGCTCACTCATCTGAGTCGAAATCAATTTAGAAATTCGCTCTTGAGAAATACTGGCAAGCGATGCCATCACGATTCCTGCAAAATCCAAAGCATGAGAAACCGGCATTCCGTGAAAATTTCCGCATGATAAAACTTTGTTCGCATCACTAAAAACCAATGGGTTATCTGTTGATGAATTAGCCTCAATTTCTAAAACTTTTTGCACATACTTCAAAGCCATTTTTACCGAACCATGAACGGCTGGCATACATCGTAGCGAATAAGCATCTTGAACACGCGGATCATTCACGGCATGACTTTCAGAAATTTCAGAAGTGCTTCCCATTAACTTCAGTAAATTTCGTGCTGTCGGTGCTTCGCCCGCATGGGGACGAACATCTGCAATCAATGGATCAAATGGTTTGCGCGATCCACGTAGACCTTCCAGAGACATTGCTCCGGATAAATCTGCCAACCACATCAGATCACGGGCTTGATGGAGTGCTAATAATCCAACAGCATTCATGACCTGACATCCATTGATCAAAGACAAACCTTCTTTGGCTTTAAGTTCAAGTGGTGCAATTTTTTTAGCTGTCAAAATTTCGAATGCAGATTGAATTTTTCCATCCGCACCCCAGATTTCGCCCTCTCCAATCAGAGCCAAAGCCAAATGAGACAGCGGAGCTAAATCTCCAGAGGCTCCAACACTGCCTTGTTCGGGAATCACTGGAATTAAATCTGCATTTAAAAACTCGATGATTTTTTCAACAACAGCAACTCGAACTCCACTGTGACCTCGAGCCAAAGTGTTCGCCCGCAGAATCATCATTCCTTTGGACTGTTCTTTCGTGAATGGTTTTCCAATTCCAACACAATGAGAACGAATGAGATTTTTTTGGAGTTGTTCAATTTGAGAATCAGAAATACGAACAGACGAAAAGGCACCAAATCCAGTATTCACACCATACATGACTTCACCCGTATCGATGCGAGTTTCAATATAGTCTCGTGATTTTTTCATCTTTATACGAGCATCTTCAGTTATTTCGAATCGCATTTCGGGATTCATAACAGCCGCATAAAAGTTATCCAGCCCAATGGAATTGCCATCTATTTTTAGTGTCGATAATTTCATAGTAAACAACACTACTAAATGCCATGAAGTCCGTCGAGAAGAACACCTTACGCACAGTAGAATTTGCGATTAAAAATGCTCGAAAAATGGCCTAACGCAGCTGACTCATGTTCAGTTTGTAATTTTGTTCCGTTTTCTCACCCTTAAATACGGCATTTCCAGCAACCAACACATCGGCTCCAGCTTCCACACAGGTGGGGGCTGTTTGTGAATTAACACCACCATCGATCTCAATTAAAAAATTTCCAAGCTTTTGCTGACGCCAAGAATTCAATACTCTGACTTTGTCCAATTGCTCGGACATAAATGATTGTCCCCCAAACCCGGGCTCCACCGTCATCACTAAAACCAAATCCACCAAATGCAAAAATGGCTTGATAAGCTCAATAGATGTTTTTGGACGAAGAGTTATTCCTGATTTGCAACCCAGCTCGCGAATTCGTAATAAAGATTTTTCTAAAACCGAAGTGGATTCAATATGAAGAGTCAGGTAATCTGCTCCAGCAGCTATAAATTCTTCGATATAACGCTCTGGTTTCTCGATCATCAAATGAACATCCATCGGAATTTTGCATTTTGGCTTCAATGATTTAATCACGGGCATTCCCAAAGTTAAATTGGGAACAAAATTTCCATCCATCACATCAACATGAATCCAATCCGCACCCGCCTGAGTCACACGGTCAATTTCGGCGCCCAATTCTGAAAAATCTGCGGATAAAATACTGGGTGCAATTTTCACATTAGACAAACAAATCCCCTTTATGAAGTTGATGCGATTTTAGAAAATCACCAATAGCTAACTTTGATTTTGATTCAGGCTGCACTTCCAACAACGCCAACTGCCCAGATCCTGTTTGAATCACTAACCCGTCAGAATCAATTTTTTGAATACTTCCAGCAGGTGATTTCAATTCTGACTTGATGACTTTGGTTTTATGAATTTTTAATCGTTTCCCCTGAAACAGACAGTAGGTACCCGGCCCCATCGTAAACGCTCTGATTTTATCATGAATTTTTTGAGCTGAAAGGGACCAATCAATGAGGCTTTCTTCTTTTTCAATCTTGGCCGCAAGTGTAACTTGAGTTTCGTCTTGTGGAAGCAATTCTTTTTTTCCGTCACAGTAGTCCACCAAATCTGTTTTTAAAAGCTCACAACCCAGAACAGCCAACTGATCATACAATTGAACAGCTGTGATTTCTTGATCTAGCTTAATGTGACGCTCTCCGATGACAGGCCCTGCATCTAATTTTTTAACCATTTTTTGCAGACTGACTCCCGTTTCAGAATCACCGGCCTCGATGGATCGTTGGATTGGAGCCGCCCCTCGCCATCGTGGAAGCAAACTTCCATGCACATTCACAGCTCCCAATTTAAATGAATCTAAAAAATCTTGAGAAAGAATCTGTCCAAAAGCAACAACGACCGCGATATCGGCATTCCAAGATTGAATGATTTTAAAAGCTTCAGGTTCTTTGCGCAAATTTTCAGGCGTTAAGAGGGGTAAACTTTTTTCGACAGCTAAAACTTTTACCGCAGATGGCGTGAGTTGCATTTTTCGTCCTGCTGGACGATCCGGCTGTGTCACAACTCCAACAACAGAAAACCGAGAATCCGACAACAATGCCGCCAGATGAAGAGCTGCAAATTCTGGAGTCCCTAAAAAGCAAACTTTGATCATGCCCGTGAAGGTTCTTTCAATTTTGATTTTCTCTCTTCGAGTTCTTCTTTGGTGGGATATCCATTTTTTTTGATTTGATTTTTAATGCGATTGCTTTTTGTAAAACTGATGTGATCAATAAAAAGTGTTCCTTCAAGATGATCCATTTCGTGCTGGATACAAATAGCTAACAAACCATCTGTAACAACTCGAAATTCTTTTCCATCGACATCAAATGCTTTGACTTCAATTTTTTCAAAGCGCTCAACCGTTTCAAAGAAACTGGGAACAGATAAGCAACCTTCATCATAGGTTATTTTTCCTTCACCGTTAATAATTTCAGGATTGATCATGATCAACGGCTGTTTGATTTTATTCTCAAGTTCTGAAAGTTCATCATAGTTGTAGCGACCTGATTTTTCGTCTTTAGGACGCGTATCTATAACCAGCATACGAATCGGCTGGCCTACTTGAATAGCCGCAAGTCCAATACCATTTGATTCATACATTGTTTCCAACATATCAGCTGCAAACTTTTTTAAATCAGGTCCGAACTCTTTAACGGGTTCAGAAACTTCACGTAAAATGGGATTGGGATAGGTTAAAATTTCAAGCTTTGCCATAGCCTTTTTTAAGCTATTATTTCTTGAGGCGCAACAAGAAGGTCGTTCCCAATGCCAGCATAATGATATTTGGCATCCACGCTGCAATAATGGGCGTCAATTGACCATGCTGACCAATAGTTTGCGCCGAGCTGTAAAAAATCCAATAAACAAGTACGAGTCCCAAACTAATTCCAATATTTAACATCATTCCCCCGCCTCGGTTGCGACTCACGCAAAAAGGCAATGCCAGCAAACTCATAACCAACCCCGCGAAGGCAAAACTAAACTTCGAGTGAAAGTCCACCTCATATTTAATCGTATCTAAACCGGCTTCTTTATTCTTTTCAATAAAACGAGACAGCTCCTTTTGCGTGAGCAAATCTGATGTTTGGCCTGTACTTCTTAAATCCTGCGCCTCTTCTGTCATGACTATTGTTTTCTCTAAAAAGCGATCATTCATTGGAAAACTGGAATCTTCTGAAAAAACCGTAATCGTTCCATTCTGCAAGATCCATTGAGACCCATGCATGGAAACCGTCGCTGCGGTCAACATTTGAATCAAATCCCAATTCTCATTGAAAAAATAAAGAGTCAATCCTTGCGCCTTATCACCATCTGCATTCAGTGTCTTAATATTATAAATTGAATTTTTTGAGCGGTACCATATTCGATTGGTCTTGATGGTTTGAAATCGAGATGGATTCTTTTCAATTTCATTGTAATACGTGAAGCTTTTATTCTTTGAAAAAATTGGCATCAACTGATCACTTAAATAATAAGAAACTCCGCAAATTAGTAGAATCGATACAAACACAGTCCGGGAAATACGAAATAACGACATCCCCGAAGCAAAAAGTGCAATCAGCTCACTACCACGATTGAGGGATGCAATTGTCATCACCATGCCTACGACACATGCAACTGGCAGCATTTTATAGATAATTTCAGGTGCAAAATAAAGGTAATACTTCAAAAATACGCTGGATGGAACACCCTGAAATTTCAGAATGGATTGCATGGCATCCGAAGCCAAAAACAGCGTCACAAAGATCAATAGTCCGGCGAAAAAAGACGTCCAAAATAAGGTCAGCAAATACCGATCAATTCTATTGAGCATGGATAAATTATGCCTTGAACTTGACTCGATGGGTATTGTGATATGTACTTAAGTCTATGGCTTTACGCGTCTTATTGGCAGATGAAAGTTCCACAATTAAAAAAGCAATTCAAATGGCTTTGTCTGAATTCTCCGTTGATGTGAAAAGCGTCCCATCCGGCCTGGATGTCCTATCAGTTGCTCATACATTTCAACCCGATATTGTTTTGGCTGATGTTTTATTAACAAAAAAAAATGGTTACGAGGTTTGCTCCGAACTCAAGAATAATCCCGAAACGCGATCTATTCCTGTTATTCTAATGTGGAGTAGTTTTATGCAAATTGACCAGGCTCAAGTGATTAAAGTCAAAGCGGATGCCACGTTGGAAAAACCTTTCGATACAGAGACCCTGCGCCATTTAATTGAATCCAATGTTCCCAAGTTATCTCGCTTCCCGCTGAAGGGGCTACTGACACATCCCCCACTTCCTGACTTTACTGAATCTGATACTTTTATTCGCCAAAAAAATGAAGCTCAACTTGCGATATCCGAAGAAAAAACAAATCCCACGATTATTGAAGATGTCGAAGAAGATTTTAGTTTTCAAAACTTAACATCCAATCCCACAGGATCAACAGAGGAAAAAGACGAGTGGAGCTCATCTGGTGGCGGACAGTTTGTTATTGAAACAGAAAATTTTGGTGATTTCGAAGAAGTGACCGTCGTGAATGCTAAGAATACTCCAAATTCACCTGATCTACAAAAGCGCATTCAAGAACAAATGAACACCTATCTTCATGACACCCCGCTAGCAAAGGCAAAAGCTTCTGAATCACTGGGCTATCAAAATTCTAAATCCATGACCGCCTTTGATGAACAAATCTTAAGAGAAGAAATCAAACAAATGGCCGAGCGAATTTGTTGGCAAATTATCCCCGACATCACTGAAAAAATTGTTCGCGAAGAATTAAATAAGTTGCTTCAAGGTCTTGAAAAGCATACTTAATTACCATGACAACATTAGATTTAATTAAATCTGCCCTCAAAGAAGATATGCCTTTGGGTGATATCACCACCCAATCACTTGCCGTCAAACCAAAGTATGCTGAAGCCGTTCTCAAAGCCAAGGAAGATATGGTTTTGTCTGGAGCCAATGCCTTTGAGCAAACCATTTTATTTTTAGAACCAAATGCAAGAGTAAAGTGGCATTTCAATGAAGGTGACTTTATTTTTAAAGGACAAAATCTTTGTTCTATTGAAGGCGATTTGATTCAAGTCCTCAAAGCTGAGCGCGTGGCTTTGAATTTTCTCGGTCGCCTTTCTGGAATCGCTAGCCTGACCAGACAATTTGTAAAAGCTGTTCAAGGCACGAAAACACAAATCTTAGACACCCGAAAAACCACCCCACTTTTGCGTGAACTTGAAAAGCGTGCCGTGGTCCATGGCGGTGGCTTAAATCATCGATTCAATTTATCAGATGCTATATTGATCAAAGATAATCACATTTCATTGATGCGTGGAATTACTGCTGCCGTTGATCGCCTACGTCAGCATTGTGATCTACCCATTGAAGTTGAAGCTTCAAATATTGATCAGGTTAAAGAATGTGTCTCCTTGCAAGTAGATCGTATTTTGCTGGATAATATGAACAATGAACTTCTGGCTGAAGCTTTAAAACATATCCCTCAAAATATAAAAACCGAAGCCAGTGGCAATATGAATCTGGCCCGCGTTGGTTCAGTTGCTAACTTAGGCGTAGATTTTATTTCTGTCGGCGCACTCACTCACTCAGCACCTTGCGCTGATGTCAGTTTACTTTTTGATTGGAATTCATAATGGATACACCACTTGATGATATTCGAATTGGACGGGTCAGCCATGAATGGGCACAAGTTCAAAAACTAAAGACATTTCATTTTCCAGTCGTTGATAGCACCAACACGAAAGCCAAAGCCGAAGCCTTCATGGCTGACACTTTATCTGAACATCTCATTGTCTATTTTGCAGAAGCCCAATCCAGCGGACGCGGCCGTGGAACCCACACTTGGTCGAATGCCAATCCAGGATCCCAATTACTGTCGACATGGTCTTTTATGCTGCAAGACCATGTCCAACCCATTTTATCTCCATTGGTTGGTTTAGCCTTATTCAAAGCTGCCAATGGCACATGGCCGTTTTTAAATTTCAATTTAAAAGCCCCAAATGATCTTTATATCAATGATAAAAAGGTCGGCGGCTTACTCATTGAAACTGTTTCTCAAGGTGATGATATTCGCCTGTTGATTGGCCTGGGACTTAATGTTTTATCAGCTCCAAGTGACGTTCCAACGGCAACATGCATTCTGCATCAACTTCCAAAAGTAGCGCCGCTATTAGCTCAGGATTGGATTACCTTTTTAGAGCGTTTTCTCTTTGAAGTTTCAATTGCTATTCAAATGGCTGCAGAACCTTTAGATACCACGACCTGTTTGACGTTGATTCACACGCTGAATAAGCATCCACTTCTCACAGAAAAATACACCGCCATGGATTCTGAAGGAAATTTAAAAACAGCCACGAAAACTATAAATTGGTTTGAACTTTAAGAAGGAAATACTTTTATGCCTCCAGTATATACTCCTGAAAATCCTGAATTTAAAAAACCTTGCCCTGATTTCACTTTACCCTCGGTGGATGGCGTTCCCTTTTCATTATCTGATTTTAAAAAAAATAAACCCTTCGTGATCCTGTTTATTTGCAATCATTGTCCGTACGTTCAAGCCATTGAAGATCGCCTGATTCAGTTGGGTCACGATTTAAAAAAACTCGATATCCCTGTTGTTGCGATTTGTTCAAATGATGAAATCACCTACCCTGAAGACAGTTTAGAAAATTTACGAAAACGTTTTCACGAAAAAAAATACAGTTTCATCTATCTGCATGATAAAACTCAAGAAGTTGCAAAAAAATTTGGAGCTCTGTGCACTCCAGATTATTTCGTCTATGATCAGAATGCTCAATTGGCTTATCGCGGCCGTCTCGATGATTCTTGGAAAGATCCATTGCAGGTGACCACGCGTGAGCTCTACGAAGCCATCCTTGAGCTTTCAGAGGGAAAACCGATCTCTCGACCGCAAGTACCATCTATGGGGTGTTCAATAAAGTGGATTAAAAATGATTAAACATACAATTTATGCAATTGGTTTGGGCCTATTGGTATTTTCACTGTATCTGTTTCAATATACCGGAGCCTTTAAAAAAGTAACTATCACAGTGGATGATCGACCAGAACTCCATATTATCTACAAAGATTATATGGGTGCTTATCACAAAATTGTTCCCATCATTGAAGACGTCGAAACCTGGGCCAAAAAAAACAATCTGAAGTGTCGTTTAAGTTTTGGCGAGTACTTAGACAATCCCAATCAAGTCGAAGAGGGTCGTTTACGAGCTCGCGCCGGATGTGTGATTGATCCCCTAGTCCCAGAAGAACATGTTCAATTCGAAAAACTAAAATCCTTGCTCCCAGAAAATTACAAAACAGGCACTCTTCATCCCATGAAAGCTGTCGTCGCTATTTTTTCAGGAGCTCCTGGAATTGGCCCTTTGAAGGTCTATCCAAAGGCACAAGAATTTATTGAAAAAGAAAAGCTTGTTGCACTTGGATCAGTGATTGAAATTTATGAGGTCTTTGATGCCAAATCGGTCCAAACCACATATCTCTGGCCAATACAAAAATAATAGCGCTTATTTGTTTCCAGATGTAAATAGACGTCCTTCAATCACATAGACTTTTTCATCGGTATTAAACCAAATTTCTTGATAATCAATATGATTTGCAGCTCGTCGCACACTCAGATAAATTTGCGTCCGATTGTTTGGACTTGGCATATAGACCTCGAAATGATCTTTGCCATTATACTTTCCAACTTCAACATTCAGTTCATCAAATAATTTTCCGTCTTTCAACGTCCATGCCGTGCGACCTAAAATCATTGCCACCACTTCACATTCGAAATTTCCTTTTTCAATTGCAATTTCAGTTGCACTTTCAGACCAAGTCATTTGCATGGGCGAGCATTGCACTCCGTCACCCTCGCCTTTAAACTTCCAAGTTCCCCAACCAATCCAATCACCCTTAAGATCAGCATAAGATGTTAGCGCAATTAAGAATACGAAAAGCAGACTGATTATTTTCATAAAAGACTCCTGCAGAAATGTTAAAGTTGAAATCTGCAGGAAGTCAAAAAAGAAAAATTATTTACTATCTTTCGTTTTCTTCATCATCTTTTTCGAACTTTTCCCCATCATCATGCAGCCCTTTTCATTATCACCACATGCTGCGCGCATCTCGTCATGACACACTTCCATCGTTTTATCACTGCGTAGACAAACTGCCATTGCCTCATGATGCTTAGCTGCTGTTTCGCGCTCTTCCTTTGTCATGTTCATGTCGCCCATGCCCATCATACCAGGTCCAGCCACGGCCACACTGCCTGCAAATACAGAGACCAATGCAGCTAAAAAAATTTGTTTCATATCACTCTCCTTGTTTGTTGAATAGAGCCTGACCGGCTCCAATATTTTCATTATTCAATTCGACTTTATATAAAATCGGCACTGCTTTTGAGAGCATCGCACTGATACTGCAGTACTTCGTCTGAGATAAAGTGACCGCCTCCATAACTTTCGAAGATTCCATGGCACCCGTGAACTTAAAAACCAAATTAACTTCTTTAAAAACAACTGGATGCCCTCCCTCCGTGACACTGGCTTCCGCCTCAATCTGAAAGGTTTCCATCGGTTGTTTAAATTTTTTCAACAATGAAACCACATCCATTCCCGTACACCCACAAACGGCGGATAGTACCAATTGCTTTGGCGTTGGTGCCGAGTCACTTCCAATGGGTCCTGTTGTATCCATTTTGATCTGATGGCTGTTAGCCTGAGCTAGAAATGCGACCTTCTCGGTCCAAGTGCAAAGTACTTTCATATTATGAATCCTTTTCTAGAAATGTGTCTCATTTATTTTGCAAGAAGCGCTCCATATTCGAACAAGAACAGAATTGTTTTGGAAGCTTTTTTTTAATATACAGAGCTATCCTGGCACTGGCTTCTGACAAATTGTCTCATCCCGTAGTCTAGAATTCAAATTCAGGCCCCGCTGGTTCGATTCTAGCCAGTACTCGATGATCCACATCCTGGTACAAATTATGCTTTTTAAGTTAAAATGATAAAACAAAAATACTCGTGGTTTGCTCTTGGTTTCATCGTAGTCCTGCTTTTACTTTATTGGATTTTTTCTCAAAAGCAGAATCAATCCTACACTTTGACCGCCCCTCTTAAGCGAAGCTCCATCCTGGAAAGTGTTTATGGAATCGGAACTGTCACTGCGCGACGAAGTTATCAAATTAAATCCGGTGTCACCAATAGCATTCAAAAACTCTATGTCCGAGAAGGTGACTTCGTTCATCGCAATGAAAAATTACTCGAACTGGATTCAACAATTTTTCGTGCCCAATTCGACGGAACAGTCACTTGGATTCCTGCAAAAGAAGGCGAACTGGCATTTGCTCAATCTGTCATTCTGACTTTAGTGGATTTGACAGATCGCTATGTCATCGTATCTCTGGATCAACGAGGTGCACTTCGTGTCAAAAAAGGCCAAACAGCAAAAATTAACTTTGATAGCATTCGGGATGAATCCTATTCAGGAACTGTCGAATCAGTCTATTCAAATAACACAGATTTTTTAGTGCGCATTGATATTACTGGCCTTCCCAGTCAAATCTTACCTGCCATGACCGGCGATGTGGCGATTGGTATTTCTGAACACAAGAATGCATGGGTTGTTCCGATCTCTACCATTCGCGACGGCAAAGTTTTAGTAAAACAACAGACTGGAAAACCCAAAGATCTTGCAGTAAAAATTGGAATCGTTGATGGCACGAACGCAGAAATTATTTCTGAAGGTCTTAACGAAGGAGACCAATTGGTCATTCAATCCACAGTGGTCAAACCATGATTTCTTTAGCCCTTCGTTATCTTTTAGCCCGAAGACGTCAAACTCTATTGACCTTTATGGGAATATTTCTTGGTACGATCGCCTTTGTTGCTATTTCAGGATTCATGCTTGGATTTCGTGAGTACTTGATTGATCAGCTCATCAATAGCACGGCCCATGTTCACATCCAAGCTCGTGAAGATTTTTTATCAGAGCACACATTAGATAAAGCATTCTACCAGGATCAATTTGATTATATTTTTTGGGATCCACCACCATCAGGGCGCAAAGATAGCGCCCTTGTCGATAACCCACAGAGTTGGTATTTGCGACTTCATTCCGACAACCGCGTCTTTGCCTTTTCTCCACAACTCAAAGCCGCAGCTATTTTTAGTAATGGCAAAGCCACGGCCTCAAGCTCTATAGTCGGTTGCGATCCGATGGAACAGGTGAAAGTCACCACTATTGGAGACTACGTGAAAGAAGGTAGTTTTTCAGATATTGCCGCAGGAGGAAATCGCTTGGCCATTGGAATTGAACTCAAAAAGCAACTTGGCCTCAGACTCTATCAAAATGTCATGGTCGCTTCGGCTCGCAGCACACCGACACCTTTTAAAGTCGTCGCCATTTTTCAAACTGGAAACATAATGGCTGATCTTGGAGCCTACGGTTCATTGGTGGATATTCAAAAAGTCAATCACACTCCAAATCAAGTTAATGAAATTTCGGTAAAACTCCATGATCTCAATCAATCCGCTCGCGTGGCTACTGAGTGGAGCAAGTATGGTGTCGACAAAGTCGAAAGCTGGGATCAACAGAATGCCAGTATTTTTTCAGTGTTTAAAATGCAAGATATTATCCGCTTTTTATCCATCGGATCTATTTTGATTGTGGCTGGATTTGGAATTTATAATGTTCTTAATATGACAGTCCTACAAAAGCGAAAAGATGTCGCGATTCTTAGATCCATGGGTTATGGAACACTTGATATTGTGGCTTTATTTTTCTATCAAGGTGTTTTACTCGGTGGTGCCGGAGCCTTATTAGGAGTTTTTTGTGGATACTTTGTATCCCTTTATCTACGTACAATTCCTTTTAATGCTGGACACATGGCCGGAGGAATCAGCCATCTGATTATTTCCATGAATCCCTGGATCTACGTGCAAGCAGCATCTATGGCATTTTTTTCGGCCATTTTTGCCAGCATTTTACCAGCCTATGGGGCCGGGAAAATGCAACCGATTGAAATTATTCGCGCGGGAGCTGAGTGATGTCGATCATTGCAAAGAATGTTTGTAAATCAATTGGTACACCTTCCGTTCAAATTTTAAAGGATCTTTCTTTTGAAATTCCAGATCAATCGTTTTTAGCACTTACCGGAAAATCCGGATCTGGAAAAAGTACATTGCTGTATCTTCTTAGCAGTCTGGATAATGCCACCTCAGGCTCCATCGAAGTTGATGGAATAAATCTACAAAATTTATCACCCCAAGAACTCTATCGCTTTAGAAATCAAAAAATGGGATTTATTTTTCAATCTCATTATTTGATTGCAGAACTCAGCGCCTTAGAAAATGTGATTCTTCCTGCAAAGAAATTTGAAAAAAATAAAAACCATACTGAACGAGCTCATTTTTTATTGGAAGAATGCGGCTTGGGGAAACTAACCAATCGTTTGCCTCGGCAATTATCCGGAGGGGAGCAACAACGCGTAGCTATTGCTCGTGCCTTGATGATGAATCCTCGCTATCTATTTGCAGATGAACCCACAGGATCTTTGGACACATCCAACGGAGACATCGTTATGAATTTAATTAAAAAAGCAAATAAGGATACAGGCACAACTGTTATACTGGTGACACATGATCCTGATTTTGCGGCCCAAGCCCGAAGCCAAATCAATTTAATTGATGGACGAATTGATAAGGGCTCACGCAAAACGATGAGCCCTTCGTAACTTTACTTTCCGCGAATAAGATTCAAAGCAGAACCCGCTTTGAACCATTTCAGTTGCTCATCATTATAAGTGTGCTTCACAGCAATCGCTTCAACTGATTTATCCGCATGTTGAATTTCAAGAGTCAAATTTTTACCCGGAGCTAAATCTTTTAATCCACGAATTGTTAGTAAATCATTTGCTTGAATTTTATTATAATCTTCAGGATTCACAAAATGTAATGCCAACACACCTTGCTTCTTCAGATTGGTTTCATGAATACGTGCAAAAGATTTCACAATAACTGCAGAACATCCTAAATATCGCGGAGACATCGCCGCATGCTCACGAGATGAACCCTCACCGTAGTTTTCATCACCAATAATCATCCAACCTTTATTGACTTTTTGATACTCACGCGCGACTTGTGCAAACTCTTGAGTGCTGCCAGTTAAAAGGTTTACACCTTTTCCAATTTCAGCAGTGTAAGCATTGTCCGCTCCCAAAAGCATATTATCAGAAATTTTATCTAAATGGCCACGGTAGTTTAGCCATTTACCACCCGGACTGATGTGATCCGTTGTGCACTTGCCTTTAGCTTTTGCTAAAACATAATGCCCTACAAAATCTTGACCATTCCAAACCGTGAATGGCTCAAGCAATTGCAAGCGCTCTGACGTTGGACTGACAACAACCTGAGCGGCTGAACCCGCTGGCTTTTGATAGCCTTCAACATCTGGAACAAATCCTTTTTCCGGTAACTCTGGAGCCACCGGAGCTTTTAGTTTGATTGATCCTGCAGGACCTACCAACTCATCCGTCATCGGGTTAAAATCAATTCGCCCAGCCAAACCTAAAGCCATCACCACTTCAGGTGAACCAATAAATGAAAGAGTCTCTGCATTGGCATCATTACGACCACGAAAATTTCGATTGAACGAAGTCAAAATTGTATTTTTCTCGCCAGATTTAATATCATCACGTTTCCATTGTCCGATACAAGGTCCGCAGGCGTTTGCTAAAACAACAGCCCCTACTTTTTCGAATGTTTGCATCTGTCCATCACGCGTGATTGTGTTTTGAATCTGTGTTGACCCCGGAGAAACTAAAAATGGTTGCGCCATTCTCACACCTACGGTCATCGCCTGCTCAGCCACATACGCCGATCGACCGATATCTTCGTACGAAGAATTCGTACAAGATCCAATCAATGCCGAAGATAGTTTTGTTGGCCAGCCTTTTTCCTTGGCCTCTTTAGCAATTGCAGAAAGTGGACGTGCTAAATCAGGAGTATGTGGTCCCACCAGGTGAGGCTCCAACGTTGACAAATCAATTTCATAAACTTCGTCAAAATACTTTGAAGGGTTTTTTATCACTTCCGCATCGGCAGTTAAAATGTCATTGTTTTTATCAGCGATTGCAGCAAGGTCGGCTCGCCCTGTTGCCTTTAAATATCCACTCATTTTGTTATCATAAGGAAATACCGAACACGTCGCGCCAAGCTCTGCACCCATATTTGTGATCGTGGCTTTTCCTGTGCATGAAATGGATTCTGCACCTTCGCCAAAGTACTCAACAATTTTATCTGTTCCACCTTTGACCGTCAGCATTCCACACAATTTCAAAATAACATCTTTTGCAGAAGTCCAGCCGCTGAGCTTTCCTTTCAAGTGAATTCCAATCAGTTTTGGATTCTTGACTTCCCATGGAAGCCCAACCATCACATCACTGGCATCAGAACCACCCACACCAATCGCGCACATTCCCAAACCACCCGCATTCGGAGTATGAGAATCTGTACCGATCATCAATCCACCTGGAAACGCATAATTTTCTAAAATCACTTGATGTATAATTCCAGCACCAGGTTTCCAAAAACCGATATTGTACTTTGAAGATGCCGAGGCCAAAAAATCGAACACTTCTTTATTTGTCACGTTCGAGTTAGCCATGTCTTTTTCTTTGCCCTGGTAAGCCAAAATTAAATGATCACAGTGAACAGTTGATGGAACTGCAGCTTCAGATTTATTTGCCAACATGAACTGTAAAATTGCCATTTGCGCTGTTGCATCTTGCATGGCCACACGATCAGGATTTAAAAGTAAAAAACTTTTCCCGCGTTCAATTTCTTGATTCTGCGGATCTATTAAATGACCATAGATAATTTTCTCAGCTAAAGTCAGGCCACGGTTTAAACGCTTGCGGATAACATCTGTTCGAAGGCGTGTGTTCTCGTAAACTTTTTTGACCATTTCTGCGGTCGTTTCAATTTGTGCCATAGGAGCGTCCTTTTGCTAGATGGTTATTTGACAAACTCTATACTCAACCAATTTAATTCTGGAAAAAAATGAATAATTGGAATATAATATAGTAGTATTAGGAATATATGACCTAAGACCAAGACAGAAGGGTTGCAAATGATTGAAGGACTTGAGGCCCTCTTGGCCCTGGAACGAACTGGCACGATCAGCGAAGCCGCTGCCCAGCTCAGACTGACTCAATCCGCAGTTAGCAAACGCATTCAGACACTGCAAAATGATGTGAAGTTTGCAGTCATTGAACCCGATGGACGTCGAGTGAAACTGACGGCAAAGGGACAGGCCTTGATTGACAAGGCTCGTCCTTTGATTTCAGAGCTTAAGAATTTAAGACATCTCCAAATTATCAATGAGATGACTCAGTTCTCAATCGGAATTTCTGATTCCATTGCGGCCTCGTGGGGACCTCGACTGATTCGTCTGGCGGCAAAAAAAGAAAAAGGCCTCCAGTTCAATATCCACGTTCACCGAAGCACATTGGTTGAAGAGAATGTTAAACTGGGGCGCTATCATTTGGGCTTGTGTGTCAGTCCGGCCCTTGATAAAAATCTGGTCACTGAAGTTATCTCTGAAGAACCCATGGTACTTCTGACAAATCGATTTGACTCAACGATGCCAAGTCAAAAACTGATAACAATCGAACAGAGCTCAGCCACATGGAGAGCCATCGGCGATCGTATTTCAAAACACCCCAAGCTGCGCGACTTCGAGCTGATGTCGGTGGAATCTTTCGCAGCTATTGTTCAAATGGTTCAAGAAGGTTTCGGACATGGTCTCGTGCCCATCGGCGTCGCCCTGACAATGGGAGCACCCAAGAAAGCGATTCAATTACTTATTCCAAATATTCGGCGAGAAATAAAACTGATCTCAAGAAAAAGTATTTCCATTTTACCGGAAATTCAATCCTTCCAGAAGTCTTTGAAGGAAACTTCAAAGGAGCTCTTTTAATTAAGCTCCTTTGAATCCGAGTTATTTATAACTTGGAGCGACTATCTGAGATTGCGCATCATTAACAAGATCAGAGAACGTAAATTTATTTTGTGGCATCAAGATCAATAAATCTTCCGCACCCTCACCTTTTGTCAATTCTATGCTCAAAGTCTGATTCCCTTGAACAACAGTATCTTTCAAATCAACAAATGATTGCTCTGCTTTATTCAACGAAATCACGCGATCCGTTTTTTGAGTCTCTTGAACACCTGCCAAAAAATCATCAGATTCAACTGAGCTTTGCTCATTGTGAGTCAGTACCACTCGAAAAGATAAGTGCCCAGCATCTGTTTTTGCAAGCTGGCTCACCGCTGCTTCAACGATCACAACAGTTGAATTATTATATAATTTCATTCCACGCTGACCCAATAAGGCTTCGTCATAGAGTTCTTTACTTTTAATCTCTTGTAACTTCTTCGGATCATCTTTGATTTTATCCACTTCAGCTTCAAAGGCTTTACGAATTTCTCGAGCTTTCGCAGCATCAATGAGCGTCGAAGCAAACTCCTCCGAATTTTGATTTGGTATACTTCCAAGGCTAGCACCTAAAAGCTCTTGCTCTGGAATACCATCACCATTGGAATCAATCAGCACACTCACATCACATGGATGCCATGTCGTCATTGGTTTATACGTCTTAACAGCAATCTGTAATACATCTTCACTTTCGCCTTTTTCATTCTCTTGAGTCACAATTCGGTATCCCGCCGATTGCATATCGCAACCTGAAGTCATATAGCTTTCAGCACGCGGTTTGCGCTCATCACCATTTATCAGATTAAACAACAAAGCCTCGCCAGCATTTTGATTCGCATTATTAATTTCTAAAGTAGCTGCGGCACCCACAGCATCACGTGAAGACCCCGAATGCACTGTTAATTGATTGGCCTGTAGTGCTGATAATTTATGAGCAATCGCTAAAACGGGAACTCGGTAAACCTCGCGCTCACCGTCCATGAACTTAACCCAACCATCCATTTCACGAGTGGACTCATCTTTCATTTTGGTGGCATCAAGAGTCAATGTGAGCGACAAGGACATCGTTTCTTTTGCCGGAACGATCAGTGAATTTACTGACATCATCGAAATGAATTCGCTTCCTTCGAAAACAACAGAAACTGTCAAAGACTCAGCTGTTAAATTTTTTAAAGACAATGAGCGGCGTAATGATTTTTTGCTCTCTACAGCAGTCTCTCCAATTGAAATGGATGGTTCTAAGACCACTAATTTAGAATTTGCTGCTTTGTCTGCTTGCACGCGACCAGCCCCTTGCATCGAAACGGGATAACGTTGCCCCTCAGCACTTCCAATTGTTTTTGATGTTCCCATCACGATATTTTTGATTTCTTTGGCAGACAAATTCGGCTGGGCTTGCTTGACCAATGCAACAACTCCAGCCATATGCGGAGCCGACATAGATGTTCCAGACATTTGAACAATGGATTTACCACCACCAATTTTTGCAGAAATCACATTGCTTCCAGGAGCTGAGATTTCAGGCTTGATAAAGCCATCAACAGAGCGCGGTCCTTTTGACGAAAAATCTGTCAAAGTATCAATCAATTCTGTTTTTTCAATTTTCTCTTGAGCTAAAAATTCAATCGTCACATCCGAATTCTTTTGAGCTGCTTTCACCTTATTCGCAGCATCCAAAGAAATCATAATGGCTGGAATATCAAATACATCTGTAGTTCCCATTGCAATAGAAGATCCCTCGGCATTATTTCCAACAACAACACCAATGGCACCTGCTGCAGCTGCACGTTTAATTTTATCATTGAAAGTCACAGTCCCGCGATCAATAAACGCCACATGACCTTTAACTGCAGCCTTCATTTCTTCGGTAAAATCTTCCGCAGCTAAGCCCACATAAACTAATTTCCCAGTCACATTTCCAGCATCAGCAATTTGTTTTGTCGTCGCGGCTTCAATGGCTTCAACAAGAATAGATTCTGCTCCTAAGTTAATTTTTGAAGAGTTAAATTTCCAGTTTTGATCGCTATTATCAACCGAAGCCGCCACAGACAGCGCTTCTGTCGAAGTCCCCGGAGAACCCACGATATAATCACTGGCTCCAGAGTTACCACCCGAGGCAACCACAACAACATCACCGTTTACTAAATTTTTAACAGCTTCTGCGTACAAAATATGGGGATCACCGTATCCACCCCCCAGCGACATATTCACCACATCTAATTTATCAGAAATATCTCCATCAGCATTAGGATCTACTGAATACTCAAGTGCAGCGATAACAACAACATCACTTGTTGAACCATTCGCACCAAAAACTTTAATCGCATGCAATTCAGCATCTGGCGCCATTCCATTGTACGACACGACTCCATCACCTAAACCAGCCACTGTACCGGCCACATGAGTTCCATGCCCCGCCTCATCGATTGGATTCATATCTGGCTTTGGAATATGTTTTGCGAAATCCGGAGAGGCCGCATCATACGCGGTTCCAACTAAATCAATTCCACCAACAACTTTACTATTAGGATATCCAACAGCTTCACCAGATGGATCAATGGCCTTAAAGGCTTCTTCAGTACCCGCTCCCGTAAACATGCTGTGCGTGTAATCAATTCCCGTATCAATAATTCCAACCTTCATACCTTTTCCAGAAATACCTTGTAAATTAAGAGCCTCCGCCCCAATAAACTTAGATGAATTCCTCTCGGTAATCCCATTGCTACCAACTGAATTTGTATTCTCTGTAATGATCGGGCGTGCAAAGTTACCTGAGAACTCCGAAGAAACAATCTGACCAAGTCCTTTGATCTTATCATGAAATTCATTTGGCGAAAGAACCGCAATCGCATTCAACACCATCTTATATTTGTAAATCACTTGAATTTCAGACGACAAGGCTTTCAGTGTTGCAATGACTTCGTCCTGCTCTTGAGTGATTTTCACCAAAAGATCTGCATCCACGACAGATTTGCCATTGATTTTTTTGGCTGACTCCAACAAAGAGGGGTTTTTCAATTTTAACACCGCAATAAACTGCTCTGAGTTTTGAGGTCTTGTGCTAATAATCTGATTTGAATCCGCCAGGTGAGGGTTTAATTTGTCTGTATCTAGATTCGATGTGCAACCAACAACAACAGACATAGACAATACAGATACCAGCGCTTTAAATACTTTCATTATTCCCCCAGAACTTTATTATTTAAAAACTGCGCAAGTTATAAGCTAGTTTATTGCCAAAATCGACAAAAAAAGGCCACCCTGCCACCAGTTTCAATGAGTCAGACGTGGTTATACAAATCTCGGACCAGTATGAAAATTATTCATTTTTTAAACTTAAATTTTGTGATTTCATAGTTCAAACAAACAACATTAACCAGGATTAGGAGATATCCTTATGACTACAATAAAAGTTTTCTCAGCCATTCTTTTGGCCACATCCATCACACTTGCTGCTGGAAAATCTGATAAAAAATCTGCTGCAGCTATTACAAAAAGAGAAGTCACAGGAACTGTGAACTGGGTTGGTTATGGAGTCGGCAAAAGCCATACTGGAAATCTCACTGTTAAAAGCGGAGCCGTTGAAATGAGCGGAAAAGATCTTATCGGTGGATCGTTTGTAATCGATATGACATCATTGAAAACAAGTGACTCTCCGAAGCTGCAAGCTCATTTGCAATCACCAGATTTTTTTGATGTGACTCAATTTCCTGAAGCCACTTTCAAAATCACAAAAGTTGAAGCTGCTCCACCTCAGGACACTAACAAAGCTACTCACATTGTTACTGGCAACCTGACAATCAAAGGAAAAACCAATCCCGCAGTGATCACATTGACACTTGCTAATGAAAAAGAAAAATGGACAGCCATCGGATCATCAGAAATCAAAGATCGCACAAAATTTGACATTGTTTACAACTCAAAACAATTTAAAACCGCATCAGCCCTGGGCGACAAGTTAATCGAAGATAACATCAAACTCGATCTCAACCTAGCCACCAAGTAATATCAAAAAGGTACCTGCTCACTTTTCGGATAGTTTATCTGAAAAGTGAGCAGGTACCTTTTTTTTTAGACGTAATCGCCGCGTTTGATTTTCTCGAGGATAATTTTTTCAGTTTTGATAGGATCGCGAGGATCTACCGAGAAGTAGCTTTGCTGCTCGCAACGAATCTTTTCTTTGATGAGCCAACGCAAAATATCTGACAAGTTCTTGTTTCGTTTATCACGGAAAAAGGGATCATTCTCTAAAGCATCTTTGGCCTTCTTCAAAGCGCGGGCTTCCTGTGGATCAGATTCTTTCACGTTATAATGTGGTAAATCGTACTTTTTCACATCGCTTGGTAATACACCCAGAAATCGAACATTCGGAGCCGAAAAATCTCCATTACGAATTAGAGATGCCGCGGAACCTGCTTTTAATGTTCGAAAAATATTCTGCATCGTGTACGCATCCAGATCTCCGAAGAAATACATGGGAACATCCAATTGATTCTCAATCAGCTTACACCACCCACGAACTCCGTTGGATGGAACACCTTGAGCACCCATTAAGATACAATTATTTCGTTTTGTAAAACCCATGGCCTGAAGAGTTCCTGCTGTACCCTCAGACTCAACAACCAAGCAAAAATCAATTTTCTTCTTTGCCTTCAGTTTTAGTGATTGCGGCTTATTCTTGGGTTGAAATGGAGACGTTCCCAATGTTGATAAATCCACATTGGCTTTTGTTCCATCAGGCATCGTTTCAGTCACTAAAAGCTGTTGAGAATATGTTTGTCCACCGCGATCATTTGCAAAACAATTTAATTCTTCACGATACACTTCCAGCATATCACCGATAAAATCGATAATAGAATCTGACTCGTCCTGGCTGTCAAAATCCAAAGGCTTATACCGAGAATTTCCTTTAATCAGACCTTTACAAATATAGTACAACTCACGCTTGGTATTGACCGACCCGATATCCAAGTTTCTGAGCAAGATCTCGAGCATAAAAACAACACGCGCTAACTTTTGTACCGACGACACGTTCAGTTCCGTTCGTACAACTTTATCACCCGGAGTCAGATAACCCACTTTGGCATTATACTCTGAATTATCCAAAGATGTTTTTACCGCCTCAAGGTAGGGGCGTTTTGAATTTTCCAAGTCTTTGAGCATACGCTCAGCTAAATTTTTTGCTTCTTTAGGAATATCTAATCGGAGTTCACGAATTTTTGCTAAACCAGCCATAACTCACCTACTTCTTCTGTTTCTTCGTCGATTTTTTTGTTTTAGTGGCTTCTGCATCATCTTCATCAGAAGCCGTTCCACCATCAGATCTGTCGACATCTTCATCAAGACTGATTCCCATTTTTTTGGCTTCTTTTTTCTTCTGCTCTGCAAGTTTGGATTGCGCCTCTTCCAACTGACTAACGGCAACCTCAGAGTCGCGACCTAAAATCTTTTTAAGTCCCTCTTCAGCTTTTTTACGACGAGCATCATTTGCTCCTGCAAGATGAACCAATTTTTCAACTAGGATAGGACCGAACTGTTCGATGTGCGCCAACTTACGCTCGAGATCAGCCTCTTTCATCTCGTGCTTAATATGCCGAGATAACTTTTGACCCGCTTGCATCAAAGCACGACGAATTTCTTCAACCAACTCTTCGGATGCATCAATCGTCTCTTTGGATGCGTTCTTAAATTTAATAAATGGAGACACGATCGATACCGCAAAAACATAAGGGCCTTGCGGAAGAGATTCTTTGGGTTGCGATAAACCATATGATTTCCAATTCACACTTTCAATAGCCCAAGTGATCGCACACCCAGATTTATCAAACTGAAGCGGAACACGATTCGCAAATCGTAAAAGCTGTACAGGAGTGTCTTCGTTACCACGATCAATAAACCGCGCCAAAGCCACTTCAACCACGACAGGCTTAAAATCACAAATTGTTGGTTTTCGAGTTACCACCGAGAAAAAATCCACTTTCCCTAAGCGATTGATTGATTTTGATAATGAATCTTCGCCCACGGTTAATACTGATTTTGTTGATGGCGCCATCAACTGTGTGGCTTGAACAGCTTGGAAGACCTTTTTAAAATCCTCTTCAGATAAAGATGTGATTGGTTTTTCAACCAAACTCTTTGGCATACCCGCTTTAACAAAATCAGAAATCGATTGGTCTGATACCCGTGAAAATCCTGTCTTTAAAAATTTTGAAACACTGATTTTTCCATACAAAGTTGCATGAGTGATAAACTCACCCAATTTAAAAGTATGAGGATGCGGCAGTGTGGCCTCGGGAATATCCGGCGAGTCATTACTGACGCGATCAGATTTTTGCCAGTCTAAATCACCCAGCTTAAATTTCATGGTGACATGAGGATTTAACAGCGCGGTTCCTTCAATATATGTTTGAAGACCACCGTCACCATTCAATTGAATTCGTCCATCCATTAAAAACTCAACCCGAACACCGGTATTTTTATTTTTCCAATCAATCATCTCTTTGTTTTTAACAACACCTGTGTTGGTTTTGATATCCACATCCACTTGTGCCGAAATAGCTTTACGCATATTTTTTGTTTTTGAAATCACTTGAACACCACGAGCATTCGTCATCTGCGCCCACGTTGTTGCTGCAGAAATACCAATGCCTTGTTGACCTCGTGAACATTGACCACGACCAAATTTTGATGAAGCCAAATACTCGCCAAATACTTTGGCAATATTATCAGGATCGATTCCCGGACCATTGTCTTCAACAACAATACGAACTAAATCTGTATTTTTCGTTGAACCATTTCCAACCTTAGTCACTTCGATATCTAAATCAGGTAAAATACCATGCTCTTCACAGGCATCTAATGAGTTATCAACCGCCTCTTTAAGAGTGGTTAAAACCGCTTTCAGCGGAGACGAAAAACCGACCTGTTGCAAATTCTTTGCAAAGTATTCGG
The DNA here is from genome assembly GCA_001771815.1 of Bdellovibrionales bacterium RIFCSPHIGHO2_01_FULL_40_29. GTDB lineage: Bacteria > Bdellovibrionota > Bdellovibrionia > Bdellovibrionales > Bdellovibrionaceae > Pseudobdellovibrio. The sequence continues at coordinate 394,422 of MEPU01000004.1, forward strand.
CAGTACTACTTTTGGTGATTTTGCTCACAAAAAAACTCCTTCAATAGGCAGAAAACACGTCGATTTTTAGCTTTTTTACCCCCTTTTTGAAGGAAATCAGCTAGGGTTTCGGCGGTCAAAATCAATTAATATCCCTTTCATTGAAGGGGTATCGCTGGCCTAAAATCAAGCCCTCATGTAATCCGCATCGCGTTAATCAATGGAAATGCTTAGGTATTTAGCGAAATACATATTTTAGGAAAACAGAACGCTATTAAGTCCAGCGTATTTTTTAAGCTAGGCCCAAGAGCCTAAGCCCTATTTTCGACTAGCCCAGACCAATCTATGCATCAAAATTTATGATTCTTCTTGTACCATTAAAGCATAAACAAAAAAGGGATACTTATGAAATCTGTTTTCACACTATTGATGTTTGTTTCTACTCTATCCGCACAAGCAGCGGATAGCCTGACAACCAAAGTTTCAAGCCAATACAGCTCAATACGCGCACTTGGAATGGGAAATGCTTTTACCGCTGTGGCAGATGACTACAGTTTGATTTTTTATAATCCTGCAGGTTTTGCAAAAAAGAAAAACAATGAAGTGCAAATCACATTTGCTGGCGCGGGATTTTCACCTAAGACCACTGCCTTAATGACGGATATTGAAAATGCAGAGAAAAACACTGCCGGATCTGACAATGACAAGGCTATAGCAATTTCTAATATTCTTGAGGAATACTATGGGAAGTCATTGGGCGGAAAAGTTCAAGCTCTAGAAATGTTCTGGGTTCGCAAAGGGTGGGGCATTGCTCTAATCCCATTGGATTTAGATATCGATATGACATTCAATCGCCAACTTGGCCCAGCCATTGATTTAAATGTTAAAGGAGACACCACGGTTGCCTTTGGTTACGGGACAGAATGGAATCAATATGTTTCTGTAGGTGCTACAGCAAAGCTGACTCATCGAGTGGCCGTTGATCAAACAGTTGCAGCTCTAGAGTTGGCATCAGATTCCAACATCCTCAGTACAAAACGTTTTAAAGAAGGCAATAACATTGATTTCGATCTAGGTGCATTGTGGACTCCAGCTTGGTTTGGAACAGAAGACGTTGTCGAAACTCAAAAGCCTGAAGAACGAAAACCTCAGGCTGAAGAAACAAAACCAACTGCTGCGGCTCCTGCCGTTGTTTCACCAACAGCTCCAGTTGTTGCACCCACAGCTGAAACCGATGAAAAAAGCACAACGCCAGAGACTGCTCCAGAAACGGCAGTGACAGCTGAAAAGCCTGCCCTAGAAATCAATAATGATGTCAAAACAGAAACTGCAAAACCTGTTGTTGTCGAAACAAAAATTGTAAAACGCGATCGTCTTCCGCTGACTTTAGGTGTCGTCCTTAAGAATGTCTTAGGGGGATCATTTTCAAAATCGACACTGGTGAATAAGGATGCTGTTGAAGCTCCAAAAAATATTCCACGAGTTATTGATATCGGCGCGGCATACAAAATTGCAAATTATGGGGATTTAGAAATTCGCGGTATGCTTGATGCTCGAAATCTTTTACATCCCAACGCCAACACCACAAATACTTTGCATGCTGGTATTGAATTTGATTACTCGCCCAGTGGATGGTTTAAATCACAAATTCGCGCAGGGATGAATCAAATGTACTACACCGCTGGTGCTACCCTATTACTGGGTGTTATCAATATTGATTTTGCAACTTATGGCGAAGAAATGGGTACAGCTTCAAATAAAATCGAAAATCGAGTTTACGCAGCTAAAGTCGGAATGAATTTTTAAAATCACGGAGCGCATACAAAGTCGGGATCTAGCAATTTTCCCTGAAAACAGGTCCCAACATCAGCTGCAGATCCCGTTCCCGAACCCAATGCCGAAGCTAATTCCGCACAATATTGTTTTGTTGAATCCGATGCATTTTCAACATCCTGGCAACTTGCCGCATGCGTAGCGATTGCAATTTCACCCAAGTCAGCAACCGGCAACGCAGCAATTGCCGCTTTGATTTCATCTGGTGTCGGCTCTGCTCCCGCAACTCCAGCTAACTCATAAGCCTTCATTGAAGCCAAAGTTCCAATTCGAAATAAGGAACTGATCTGTTGATAAATAGACGTTTCAGCCAGACTGCAATACGATAAAGCTTCTGCTGATACAGCTAAGTTTTGTGCCTGAACAGCTGGCTGAGTGTTATCTCCAGATGAAAAACTCAAACTTGTTACAGCGGTAACTGTCGATGAGCATCCGCCTGTACAAGTGCCTGTTCCATTCAAACTATCTAAAGCCGTCATAAAACTGGCTGGTGTATTAAATCCTTCAGAAATAAATACCGCTGAACAACGCAACTTATACGCTGCCGCCGAAGTATCCCCTGCAATTGCCGTCATGCAATCTCGAGCGGTCGACGGAGTGGAGTTATTCAAGCAAATTTGAGCATCTTTCAAATCTTCAGTTGAACTTTTTTGACACGAGAAAAGTGTTATTGTCGTCAATGCAAGAACTGAGGCCGTGATGATTTTTTTCATGAAAAATTCCTTCTTGTAGATGCTATTAGATCGGCATTTTCAAAGAATGAATTAAATAATTATCAATCAAATTGGTGTCTTATTTTGAGATATTACTAGACATTAGTATCCAGGTATTTATGATTTATTGTCTTTTAAATTCAATTCTTCCATGGCCAATTCAGCGCGGGTCTTGTAACCCTTTTTGGTATTGCAATCTTTGCAGCTCGGCACACAATTTTTTTTATCAGATTTTCCACCTCGAGCAATAGGAATTAAATGATCCATTGTCAGGTCAGTGGCTTTAAAACGCTGTTCACAATGATAACAAATTCCTTTCACGAGAACTTGTTTCCACCAAACAGAATTTCGAAGCTCGCGGGCTTTGGCTTTTTCAATTTTTTTATGGGACTCGCTGGCTGGAGTAAAGTAAACATCATCCGACATATTATTATTTCGTACTTGATCCCTTGGGATAATACAATCGATTATCGAACATCGCTTCACTGAAATACTGCCGAATGGCTTTCAATTGTTTATCCGCATCTTTGATGTCACCGACAATATCATAAACTCCATCCGCATACAAAGCGATGACCTTGGGACCGGGTTGCCAAAGCGACCGAGCCAAATAATTAACCTTTACTTGAGGAATAGAAATCGTATCTAAAATAGTCGGTAATAAATCGATATGTTGCGCATACTGATCTGTCAGAAGATTTTCCAAAACTTTGGGATTGGGACTGAATAAAACAAGTGGCAAATGAAAAGTAGATTTAAAATTTGCTTTGGTATCTAACGCAGGGCCTGCATGATCAGCTGTGATGATAAAAAGTGTTCTTTCAAACCACGGCCTCTGCGAGGCACAACTCATGAATCCCTCGAGTGCTTGATCGGAATAGTGAATGGATTGCAAAACAGGATGTGATCCCTGTGGATGCTTTCCTAACTCTGCTTCTGGAAGCACAAAGGGTGGATGTGAGCTTAAAGTAAATAACGTGGACATAAAAGGCTGTGGAAAATCTGATATTTGTTCACACGCCCATTTTAAAAATGGTTTATCGTAAATCCCCCACGCTCCGTCATCATCGCCAGAATGTGGGTATTCTGATTTACCAAAGTAATTTTGAATTCCAACACTCGTGGCAAAAGCATCAAAGTGCATACTGCCATTTGTTGTCCCATGAAAAAAACTTGTGTGATAACCCACTTTAGATAAAATAGTTCCAAGACCCAAAAACTCATTGGCTGAAAATTCTGAATTGATAAAGGGCTCTTCCATCAAAGCTGGAACACCTGCCAGAATCGCACCGATACCTTCGATCGATCGACGAGCATTACCATAATAATTAGAAAAAGATTTTCCTTGGCGAGCCAGTGTATTCAGGTACGGTGTAAACTCGGGATCCCGCAATTGGGTGTACTCTCGAGAAAAACTTTCCAATACAATGATCACAATATTTAACTTTTCAAATGATGGGTGGAGCCTAGATGGCTGTGGCAGGTTCAAATTTTCAATCAATTCCTCTTTACTAAAATAGTGAATTCGATCCAACCGAGGTTTCGTTAAACTTTTTAAAAATGAAAAGGTCGAATTCATTACCAAGTGATTCGCCAATGGATTTGCAAAAATACGAGCATCCACATACGTCATTGGTTTAAGCTGCAAACCACCTCGAAAGGCTACAATTGACAAAATAACAGTAAAAACTGAGGCCATGATTTTTTTTATTGGCCCACCTTTGAATTGATATAAATATGCGATTCTGTATATTCCATAGGTATAGATCACAAGAATAAGAATCGTCAGAATAGACATTCCCATATAGGGGGCTACAAGTTTTGAGAAACTCCCCTCTTGCACTAAAAACAAGGCCGATCTGGCAAACCGTCGCGCCGTAAAATTGACGAGTTCTGTATCCACCAAGTTCACTAAAAAAAATAAAATATTCAAAAGCCAGAAGAAAAACATCCAGATTGCCTTTAAAAAGCGCGGCCTTGAGAACCAAATAAGCCCCAAGTAACACAGTCCAGCAGTCGCCGCTATAGCCGCAAAATCAAATCGCGCACCTGTAAAAAAAGCCTGGATCAGCTCTGAAAGCGTTAAGGACTGCAAACCAGGCCAATTCCATACCAAAAAAATCACTCGGAAAGCAGAATAGATGGCAAAATGCAGAAAAAAATAACCTATAATAATCATCATATTTTATGAGCCTAGAGTTGCTTGAAATTGAAAAATTTGGTAGAGATTTCTTCATGACTATTGACCAAATGAAACAACGCCTATCAACAGCCTATCCAGATGCAAACCCAATTACAGAAATCGAAGTTGTCGATTTGACCGGTACAGCCAATCATTGGGAGGTCTTAGTAAAAAGTGCCAACTTCAAGGGGCTTTCACGCATCGAACAACATCAACATGTCATGAATACCTTTGCTGCTGAACTTAAAACAGGTGAAGTTCACGCTTTGTCGATTAAGACTGTTGCTAAGTAAAGTATCTTAAAAATAAAAAAATACAAGGAGACTCCATGTCTGAAGTAAAATTAAAAATCGAGAACTTGCTGGACCAAAACAAAGTGGTTCTTTTTATGAAAGGAACTCAACAATTTCCGCAGTGTGGCTTTTCAGCCCGAGCGACAGCGATCCTCCAAGATTTGGGAGTCTCATTCAAAGATGTGAATGTTCTTGAAGATGAAGAAATTCGCAATGGCATCAAAGAGTATGGCAATTGGCCAACGATTCCCCAGCTTTATATTAATAAAAAATTAGTTGGCGGAAGCGACATCATGATGGAGATGTACCAAGCCGGCGAACTTCAAGAATTGTTAAAGAATTAAAATATGCTTTGCAACCTTGCCAATTGGGATCGCGGTCTCCGTTTTTTCATTGCCGTTCTGGTACTTTCATATGCGATGGCTGGCGGTCCAAATTGGTTTTGGGTCTTAGGACTTTATGCCCTGGTCACGGCGGGCTGGGGTCTTTGTCCGATTTACTCTTTCCTTCGAATCAGAACTTTGCGATGATTTGACTTATGGAAACAGCTCAAATCCCCTTAAAACAAAATCAAATTAAAACTGATCTTGAATCATTAAAATATTATGGAAAAGATTGGACCACCTATTTTGACATCAATGCATCAGCTGTTGTTTTTCCTGAAAGCACAAATGATGTGGTTGAGTTGGTTCGCTGGGCTCGCCAGAACAAAGTGGGTCTGGTTCCCTCTGGTGGTCGCACAGGCCTCAGTGGAGCGGCCTGCGCTACTCATGGCGAGGTTATTGTTTCTTTTGAAAAAATGAATCGTATTTTTGAATTTAATGCGCACGATTCTAGTGTCGACATTGAACCAGGTGTTATCACTGAAACTTTGCAAAAATTTGCCCTCGAGAAAGGCTTAATCTATCCAGTAAATTTTGCTGCTGCAGGCTCATCTCATATGGGTGGAAATATTGCGACGAATGCCGGTGGAATTAAAGTTGTCCGTTATGGTCTGACTCGGGACTGGGTGATCGGCCTTCAAGTTGTCACAGGTACTGGTGACATTTTAGAACTCAATAATGGCCTGATAAAGAATGCGACTGGTTTAGATCTGCGCCATCTGTTTATTGGTAGCGAGGGAATTTTAGGATTTATTACTCGTGCTAAAATTAAACTGGCACCAGCTCCGCCGCCACTTAAAGTCATGGTCTTGGCATTGGATCAAATGTCCAGCGTGATGAAAGTTTTTTCTGAATTTAAAAAAAATCTAACTCTGCAAGCTTACGAGATGTTATCAGAAAAAGCGCTTCAATATGTTCTTGAAGGCACGGGTTTACCACGCCCTCTTGAAACTCAAAGCGAGTGGTATGTTATTTGCGAAGTTGAATGCGCCGACAATTCTGCAGAAGAAAAAATAATGAGTGTCTTTGAAAGCTGCCTTGAAAAAGGTTGGATTTTAGATGGCGTTATTTCACAATCTGATATTCAAGCAAAAACTTTTTGGCGTTACCGCGAAGATATTAGTGAAAGCTTATCCAAGTATTCTCCATACAAGAATGATATTTCGGTAGCGATTTCGAAAGTTCCTGATTTTATGTCAGATTTAGAAGCCGTCTTCAGCAAATCCTATCCCACATGGCAGGTTGTTTGGTTTGGCCACATTGGAGATGGAAATTTACATATCAATATTTTACGTCCTGATGGACTCAGCAAAGAAGCTTTTGTCACTGAGTGCCGCAAAGTGGATGTTTTGGTTTTTCAAGCAGTCAAAAAACAATTGGGAAGCATCTCAGCTGAACATGGAGTTGGCCTCACAAAGAAATCATTTCTCCATTTCACCCGCTCTGAAAGTGAAATTGAAATCATGCGCCAGATTAAAAAAATTTTTGATCCTGATAACATTATCAATCCCGGCAAAGTCATTTAAATTCACTTTTCGCTGACGACATACTTTATTGTGGAAACAGATTCACCTGAGGAATGAGTTCTTTTGTGATGGATGGTCCTGCCCATTTTAATTGTGCTACAGAATAACCGGCATTTTCAAAATATTCCATGACAACTGAAACATAGGTCCCACCCTCAAGCACAATCGGTGCTGAAGCATTTTCAGCCGAAGCATGCAGCGTCCAGTTTTCGACAACCAAGTTGCCATCAATGGATAATCGAACACCGTCATCCGACTGCGTGTAAAACGTATATGATCCAGTGGTTGGAATATAAATGCGACCAGTCCACCGTATTCCAAAGTAAAGAGGTTGCCCAAGATTATTAATTCCCGTGCTCCAATCAAAATATACCTGAGAATCAATGCGTGATCCAAAAAGCACTTCGAAGGGATCTTGAATATTATTTGAAGCCCAAGGTCCAGTTGTAAAACTATAATATGTTCCAAGCAGGCCGACTCCTTTAGGAGTTGCTCCCAATGTTTCAGACGGCGAGACCGTTACGGATGTGGCCACGGATTGAGAACTAAACGATGCCGTGATGTTTGCTGTGCCCGAGCTTCCCGCCGAAACTGTTCCCACTGAAGCCGTCGAGACAGCACTATCAGTTGATGACCAAGTAACATAGTTGGTCATCTCAAGAGCGAAAACATAATCAAGTGAATCCACAAAATTTCCATACACTTGAATGGTCTGCGCCTGTCCTGGGCGCATCGTTAAATTGGTCTTTGTTAATGTTAAACTTTGAAGTGTTGCGGGAACAATTGTGACTGGAATCGTGACTGACTGTTCGTCGTAAGTGCATGTGATATTCAAGCGAACGACGCTGGTCCCTGTGTAGTTATTTGAAACCTGACCATTGGTAATTGTAACAATTGGATTATCCGAAGTGCATGCTGCTGCTGATGTCAAATCAAGTGTTCCTCGTAAAGTATCCAATCCGGTCACCTGCAGTGATGTGGTTATACTTTTGGGGACAATAATATTGTCCGGAGAAACTGAAATCGTCACTTCCGAAGACGGTGCGACGCCTTCTGAACGACCACAAGCAAATAGAAACAGACTTAAGCTAATAAAAATTAAATGTTTTACCACAAATGACTTATCGACCCTTTTTTAGTCAAAGTTTAGTCAATTTTTAAAAGTTTTAACTATTATCTCAAAATGAGATTTAAAATATTTGGCGTGTCTTAATACTGCGCTTTGAGCTTTGAATTTGATTTACCAAGTGAGTCACGCTGGCTTTAGCCTGATCCATTTCTAAATCAACAACAAGGTAACCCACCTTTTGATCTGTTGATAAATACTGAGCTTGGATATTGGCTTGCGCTGCAGAAATAAATCCATTGAGCTCGCCAAGCACACCGGGCTCATTGCGATGCACATTCATAATTCGAGTCACATGGGTTCTTTGAACAAGATCAATATTCGGAAAATTTACAGCTCCAGCCGTAGTTCCAAACTGCATAAATTTTCGAAAACTCTCAGCGACCTCTAATCCAATCGAGTATTGAGCCTCTTCTGTACTGCCACCAATATGTGGAGTTAAAATAACATTTTTCAACCCTTGCAATGGAGATTTGAATTTTTCTTTGTTTGAAGACGGCTCTTCCGGAAACACATCCAATGCACATCCTGCAATATGTTTTGATTCCAAAGATGCGACTAAGGCCTCAATATCCACGACTGTTCCGCGCGAAGCATTGATTAAGTAGCTGCCCTTTTTCATTTTTGCCAACTGAGTGGCGGCAATCATATTCTTTGTTTGTGCAGTTTCTGGCACATGCAAACTGACGAAATCTGATTCCTTTAATAAATCTTTCAAATGATTTCGAGCTTGCGCATTTCCTAAAGGCAATTTCTTGATCACATCATAAAACAACACGCGCAGTCCCAATGATTCAGCTAAAATACTGACCTGACTGCCAATATGACCATACCCAATGATTCCCAAAGTTTTTCCGCGCACCTCAAATGATCCATCAGCGGACTTCACCCATTCGCCTTGATGAGCAAAAGTATTGCGATCACCTAGCTGTCGCGACAGACAAATCATTTCGGCGATCACCAACTCAGCCACCGATCGTGTATTACTATGAGGAGCATTAAAAACAGGAATGCCCAGATGATTTGCCGTACTCAATTTAATTTGATTTGTTCCGATACAAAAAGCTCCAATAGCCAAAAGATGAGGATTCTCATTTAGAATGACATCTGTGATTTCAGACTTAGAGCGAATCCCTAAAATATCATAATTTTTTAAAAGCTGGATATACTCTGATTCTGATGGAGCATGAGTTAACAGATCGACATGATAGCCCTCTTCAAGAAGACGGGTTTTTGCAATCGCATGAATATTCTCAGTCAGTAAAATTCGAGTTTTTGTCATAGAATAAGTCTAAAAAACACTCGGCATTTTGTCTTTACTTTTAGATATCGTAATTTACTTAATGCGCGTTGCGGTAAATGTTTCGCTCAGTAGGTTCCTCATTCACACTGTTATTATGTCCAATACTCCACTGAATTTGCTGATAGTTGAAGATGATCAAATACTAGCCACATCGTTAAAAATGATGGCACCTGACGGATTCAAAGTTTATTTGGTTCAAAAACCAGAACTGATCCCCGATCATGTCTTTTTTCATGGCGCACTGGTCGATATGCATTTGACAGTCCAAAGCCATTCCGAACCCGATGGCCCCATAGTTATTCAAAAACTTATTAAAAAAAATCCACAAACTGAAATTGTCGCCATGTCCGGAATATTAGATCGAGCCTTGATGGAAAAAGCGATCAAAGCCGGTGCCCAAAGGTTTTTAGCAAAGCCTCTTTTAGCCGAAGAGGTCATTGCCGTGTTAGAGAAAATTGAAGCCTACTGGAATTTACGTCAATTCACTTATGAAAAGTTTTCGACTAAAAATCATTTGGTTGGAAAAAGTCACGAAACCGATCTGCTTCGTAAAAAAATTGCTCAATTAAAAATGGAACGAACCGCGATTCTTATCGAAGGCGAAACAGGCACTGGAAAAGAAGTCGTCGCGCAATTGATTGCCGGACAAGACGGACAAAAACCTTTTGTTTCAGTGAATTGTTCTGCAGTTACAGACACTCTGTTTGAAAGTGAATTTTTTGGTCATGTCAAAGGCGCCTTCACCGGTGCCGACACCAATAAAATAGGCTATTGCGAGGCCGCCCATGGTGGGAACTTGTTTCTTGATGAAATCGAGGCCTTGCCACTCAATCAACAGGCTAAACTTTTGCGTTTTATTGAATCTGGAGAATTTAAAAAAGTCGGCGGGAAAGAGAATCAGTTTTCCCAAACTCGAATTATTGCAGCAAGCAATATTCCGCTCAAAACACTTATTGCTGATAAAAAGTTTCGCGAAGATCTTTACTTCAGATTAAGCGCCAATCTAATTGAAATTGCCCCCCTCAGAAATCGCCAAGACGACATTTTTGAGTTGGCCAATTATTTTATCGACTTAGAAAAACCCCGCCGCAATAAAGAACTTGATCCTGAAGCCATCGAAGTCTTAGCTTCCTACTCTTGGCCAGGAAATGTGCGCGAACTGAAGCGAATCTGCGAACAATTGGTTCTGACCTCGCCACTACCGATCATCCGAAGCGATGATGTTCGTAATTTGATTTTTCGTCCAAATACAACGGCAAGCGTAGAAGAATTTGACCACACACAATCCCTTGAATATTTTTTAAATACAAAAGAAAAGCAGTTTATCGAAAATAGTCTTCAAAAAACCAAGGATATCGAAAAATCTGCGGAGCTCTTGAAAATATCTAAATCCAATTTGTACAAGAAAATAAAGGACCTGGGAATTCAATATGAATAATTTATTTACAGCTTCAGCCGCCTGGGATGATCCCGCCTACCAACAAACAGCACTGATCGTTTTGCTTGTTATCTTTATCGGAGCTGCCGTTAACTTTTTTTTCCGAAAGAAGAATCAATATTCCCGCGTCGCCTGGGCGTCGATAAAAAGCTGGCTGGTTTTGGCACCTTTGATGTTTGGACTGATGGGTTTACGTCAACCGTTCCCGATTTTGGTGCTAACAGCCTTTGCGCTATTTGGAGCCAAAGTTTATTTTCAAATCATGGGTATGTTTCACCAATCCTATTTTGTTTATATTTGTTACGCTGGAATTGCGGGACTCGGAGTATTCAGTCAGATGAATAATCTGACTCTGTATAATGAAATGCCGATGGCTGTTCTTGGCTTAAGCTGCTTGGTTCCTTTGGTGCAACGAAACTATAAAAATATGATTCAGTATATTTCACTGACCTTGCTCGGATTTATTTTTCTAGGCTGGTCGTTCATGCATTTAGCACTGATTCTTAATTTTGAAAGCGGATTGTATCAGGTGATGTACTTGCTTATTTTGACTGAGTTTTGTGACAATACCAACTTATCCATCAGTCGTTATTTTAAAGGACCCAAGATAGTTAGCGAAATCAACAGCAAACGAACCTGGCTATCCACTTTGACTGCAATTGGACTGACGATTATTTTGGCCTATGGTATGCGCCATTTATTGCCTGATCGAAGTGACAAGTATTGGTTGGCTGCTGGTTTAATTGCTTCATTCGGTGGAGTGGTCGGCGACTTAGTGATGTCTGTCATCCGCCGCGATGCAGGTGTTAAAATTGTTGGATCCTTCATTATTGGACGAGGTGATTTTTTACAACGTGTGGACAGATTGATTTTTGTGGCTCCAATTTATTACTTTGTTATGGTGGCTCTCAGCTAATTAGGAATTTATGCGCGAATGGAATTATGACAATGATCAGTGGACAAAGTTGCCTGGATATATCAAGCATTTGCCACTCTTCACCCAACATTACGATTTAACCAGCCGTCTCATTCGATTTCTATGGTCGTTGATTTTGAAAAATTGGTTCTACACATTCTATATTCGCCTTGAAGTCAAAGGTGGAAATTTTAATGATCTTTACAAAACTTATAAAAAACTAATTATCATTTCAAATCATGCCTCGCATTTGGATGCCACATCCATTGCCGGTGCGATTCCCCGCGCCCACTGGATGGACTTATATATGGCGGCGGCTAAAGATTATTTTTTTTCAAACCCTTTATTTACATTTTTTTCTCAGCACTGTTTAGGTGCCATTCCTATCGATCGCAAAGATCGCAAAGGCGAAGCCGTTCAATTGATTATCACATTACTCACTCAACTCGAACGAATGTGGCTTATTATTTTTCCCGAAGGAACTCGTTCTAAAGATGGCAAGGTTCACGAATTCAAAAGAGGTATCAGTATTTTTGCACAGAAAACTGGAACTCCTATTTTATTTCTCTACATTGAAGGCAATTCTCGGCTATGGCCAAAAGGTGCGATCTTTGCAAAACCTGGAAAGTTAACCTTGCATATCGGTCCAGTTCAAGAACCGACCTCGATCGGTGAAGTGTACAAAAACTACTTGAACTGGGTTAAAACCATTGACCCTTCGGTGCTTCCAGACGATATGACCGAAGAGAATGAAATAGCTTCCGAGCAGTCCACACTACAAGATACGGAGGGTGATGATGACTCAACCACAAACAATCAAGATTAATATTGCTGGCTATGAAGTTTGCCCCGTTCCCACGGGTCTTTTTGGCTTGGACGGCGGCGCGATGTTCGGTGTTGTCCCTAAAGTCCTATGGCAGAAATCAAACCCTGCCGACGAAAATAACCGCATTCCCATGGAAGCTCGCGCCCTGCTGCTCAAATCAAAAGACCGCGCCATTTTGATTGATACCGGAAATGGCTCTGATTTTATTGCCAAGTACGGCGAAAAAATGGGTTCCAAATTTTCCGAAATGTATGCTCTGGACAAATCAGGACCAAACCTAATTTCATCATTAAAAAAATATGATCTTGAGCCTGAACAAATCACCGATGTTATTCTTACGCACCTGCACTTTGACCATGCCGGAGGCGCTACCACCGAGCGAAATGGAAAAATTGTTCCCACGTTTCCAAATGCCAAATACTACGTGCAAAAGAAAAATTTGCAGACAGCACTCCATCCCAATATCCGAGAAAAATCCAGCTATTTTGCAATCAACTACCAACCCTTGATAGATCACAATTGTTTGATCGAAGTTGATGGAAACCAAAAAAATATTATCCCAGGAATTTCATTGATGATTTCGAATGGTCACACCGAAGCCCACCAAGTCGTGATTATCGAAGACAGCGAGACAGCACTTTACTATTGTGGTGATGTTGTTCCCACCAGCAGCCATGTTCGCTTGGCCTGGGTGATGGGTTATGACTTATATCCGATGCAACTTATCGAAGAGAAAAAAAATCTTCTCGAGCAAGCACTTCAGAAAAAAACCTATCTTTACTTTGAACATGATCCCTACTGTGATGCCGCCACAATCGAACGCAACAAAGACGATTTTGCAGTGAAAGAGCGATTCCTCCTGTGATAAAAAAATTTTTTACTTCTCTTTCTGAAGAATTTTCCGAGATCCTCTTTGCCGCATCGAGTTTGGCCTATTCCACACTGCTGTCCATTGTTCCATTCTTGGTTGTCGTCCTTGCTGTTTTTCAAATGGGTGTGGGCTTAGAAACATTTTACCCCAAAATCGAAGTGCTTTTTACAACCTACCTCAAAGAAGCCACTGGAAGCCTTGCCAGCGACTACATCAAGGCAGCCATCAGCACGATTAAACCAAAAACAATGGGTATTACTGGATTACTACTTTTACTATTTACCTCGCTGGGATTGATTCGAAATATCGACACGGCTTTTCACCGCATGTGGAAAATGAAAATCAATCGTCCCCTTTACCGTCGTGTTCTTTTTTATTGGATCATCCTGCTTGCTGTTCCGGTATGTTTGGCGCTGGTGGTGGGGCTTCGTTCGGCGTCGTACTTCAATCACGTTAGCGAATCTATCGAAGATCAGTTCATGTTTTCAATCTGGACCACACTTTTTTTATGGCTGATGTTCACGATCATACCCAATGTAAAGGTCAAGGTGATGGCATCACTTCCACCAGCGATCCTGGTTAGTATTGCCCTGAATATTGTTCAATCATCATTTATATGGGCCTCATTAAAAGTCTTTCGAAAAAACAAGATTTACGGATCTCTGGCTTCTTTTCCGATCTTTCTGCTCTGGCTTCTCGTCGTTTGGTGCGTGATTCTATGTGGAGTTTCTCTGTGCTCTTTTTTACAGCAAAAAATCCTGAAAAGGCCTTAACAAAATCAAAACCCTTTGTTAAGTTGAACTCAGTTTTTAATCCATACACGGTTCCGTAGCTCAGTTGGATAGAGCAACTGCCTTCTAAGCAGTAGGTCGCAGGTTCGAGTCTTGCCGGAATCACCAATTTTTTTTGAACTAAATTTATTACGATTTTTCAATATGACCTGGTTGACGCTTAAGATCGCGAATCAGAAGTTCATTATGTTTACTTATTGGTAACAATTTAAAATCCTCAATGTGCATTTTATCATAGATATATCGAATCAACAATTCAGAAATCCAAGACCATATCCACTTACTCAAACTGATCTTGCTAAAGAACTTGGCGACTAATTAAGCTCATCAAAGTATTACAAGCTCCTATTAACCTTATCTTTTTTTAGTAAATACTTTTGTTTTTTACTTTCAAAATTACGCTCCCAATCTGCTGGCTCTTCGCTGTAACTTCCATCGACTGTCGCACTCATGTATTTTTTAAAAACATTGCTAAATGATATAAACGCACCTTTTTGCGGACCAAATACATTTTCCAAAGCCTTCTGATTCTGGACAAATGCTAAAAATAAGCTTTTATCCAATTGCGGCTGAAATCCCATTTTTTCTAATTCTCTGAATGTGGAACCATCATTTGTTAATCCATCAAATGGCGCATCTGAATAAATAAACTGATCATTCTTCATATCACGCGTGATTAAATGAATTGTTTCGTGAGCTAGGTATTCAGGTCGCGCGTATAAATCCCAATAGTCTGGACTGACAGCATATTCATTGGGTACTGGCAATATAGTGATCGGATGAAATTTTAGTTTTTGAGTCATAAAGTAGTGTGCTAAATCACCAACATTTGATCTTGTTACTTTTGAAATACCTATTTTTTTATACAAATCAGTCTCATCTATAAAAACAGGTATAATTTCAAAAGTAAAATCGATACCTAATCGATTTTGCGTGGACGACAACAATGTACTAATTGCTTTCATTTGCTTTTCAATTGTATTTTTCATTATGGGATTATGAGCTAAGCTAACTGAGCCATTCTTTGTGTAAGATTTTATATTAAAAAAACTATCATCTGGTGGAAATTTAATATCAAGAGCTTGTGATTCTAAAAACTTATTTAACTCATTTTTTTCTTTTTCCGTTGTTAATGAAAAGTGATAAGCCCCCACAAAACCTATTCGTAACTGAACTTTCCATTGGCCTTTTTCATTAATAATAACTTGCCCTGAAGAATGACTGATCTTGTCCATAGAAAATAATGTTTCAATTGGATAGCGCCCAACCAATTGCGGTTGGGGTTTTAAAGGATTTAGCTTTGCTTGAGCAAAAACAAGAGCAGAAAACAAAATATGTAAAATAAATATTTTCATAGCCATCCTGAATTCCTTGAACTTAAAAAATAGAGCAATATCAATTCCAGATTTAATGTAACTCCATGGAGATGACAGCCATTACCTGTCTAACTTTTTATCGCTGACTATTAACGTCTCTTAGTGATCCACTTTAGACAGTCTGACGGCTCAGTTCCTATTAATTCGCTTTAAATCTGGAATTGATATTGCTCTTACTTATCTTGATAAACCATTTTACTTTGAATAATTTGGGAAATAAATCCCACAAATTTGAAATGGAAACTCTAGGTATTTATGAAAAAGATTTTTTTATCTCTGACCTTTACTCTCTGTTTAACTTCGACTGCTTTAGCTCAATCGCGAGCATGGTTTGATGCCGAATACTACAAAGGAAAAACAACAAGAGAAGAAGCTCAACCCAATCGAACAGATCTTAGAAACCATTCGGATTCTGATCAACAAAAACTATTAAGCTCTGGAATTCGTCTGCGCTTTGAGAAACATAACTACAGTAAACATTTTGATGTCCCCCTATTTTTTGACAAATTTGGAACACGTTTTGTTGCCTATATAACAAACCCATCTGGTGATAAGCTAATTACATGGGAAGCCTTAGATCGTTTAGTGAAAAGTATTCGCGATTACAATGGTGACAATACGGCACGAGTAAAATCTAAATAGCGAATTCAGGCTTTGGTCCTATCTACAAAGATTCATCTGAGCCTTTGATTAAGCAACCATATCTGACTTCAACAGTGCTGCCCTCGGTAACGGGCTCATTAAAGGTAATTGCAGTTTCCGCAAGTTTGTAATTCGAAACAACTTGGCCATTCACTGTGACATGAACAGAATTCATATACGGCGAACATTCTAAATTAACCACCTTAAGAGTATTTAAAATTTTATCTTTAAATAAAATTAAACTTTTTGTGTAGTCCGTATCGCAAATACTTCCAACTCCACCGCCAGTTAAACTTGAAAGTTTATCGTAAAAAGTCCCTGAATAGGCCGTCGATTCTTGGCTTTGAGAAAATTCACAACTCATATCGTTTGGTTTAATTATAATTGAATTGAAGGTGAAATTGACATTTCCCACTTTTTTTAGAATAGCTGCAAGACGAGACTCGGGTTTATCATCTTTTGTTAAAGGAAAAAAATGATTTAACTCTTCAGAGTTTTTGATTCTTGAGATATCACCACCCACAGAGGCTTCATCCTCATCTGAAATTAGTAAAACCGCAAAATTGGCACCGGCGCGATAGCAATCTGGATTTCGTTGCATATGATCCACTGTCGCACGCAATCCACGCTCATTTCCAGAGTTGGATCCCCCAATTGGAATCGCATCAAGTGTCCTTCTAAAAATGCTATCTAAGGAACTTTGACCACGAGAAATTACTTTTCTATTTTGCCCCATTGATACTTTCCAAGGTACGGCACGGCCATGTTCAAAACCTAAGCCTGAAGAGTATCCTTGCGTTGTGGTTAAACACATTTGCCATTGTAACCCACTGGTTTCAAGTAGACTTGTAAAATTGGAAAGCTTATCAGCTAATTTCATGACATCGGCTTTCATTGACGAAGAATCATCAATAACAAGTAGCACGTCCAAATAAGGATTATCCTTTGCCGGATCAACAAAAACGGTTTTTACTTTTGAGATAATTTGATCCCCATTTGATAATCCAGTTTGCGCATCTGGCACAGGTGCAAAATCAGAACGATTACATGCACTAATTAAAAATACTGAAAAAATTATTCCATAATAGAAACATGATTTAATTCCTGACTTCATATTCTTGCCCCGCCTATTATTGATCAATGGTGTCAAACACAAGACTGTTATCGGGCATACAAACTGATTCTTTGAATAAATTAGAAATATTTTTTAAAAAAGGAATTATTCAAGATCAAAGTCTTGGTCTATACCCTTTAGCCAATGGACAGAATCCAAAGAATGATCAGAGTTTAAGGTATGAAACGCACTTTGCCACAAGGAGGGCTTAAAATGAGATCAACTTTAACCTACGACCTGCCAACCAGACTTTTCCACTGGCTTTTTTCCGGCCTATTTTTGTTGTCCTTTGCCATTGCTAAAATAGTGGATGATGATTCGATTATTTTCACCTATCACATGCTCATGGGCCTGATTTTAGGAGGCCTTGTGCTATGGCGCATTGTTTGGGGCTTTTTTGGATCAAAACACGCCAGATTTTCGGGTTTTAATCTAAACCCCCTAGATCTTAAAGACTACTTCCTTGGGATTCTGTCAGGTTCAAAAAAGCGCTGGTCAGGGCATAACCCCGCATCGAGTTGGGCTGCTATCACCATGTTTGCGCTGGGATTGGGATCGGCCATAACTGGTTACTTGATGTCGACAGGTAATAAAGAAACCTTTGAAGATATTCATGAATTTATGGCCAACACTTTTATTGTTGTCGTGATTCTGCACATTGCTGGCGTGCTTCTTCACTCTATTCGTCATCAAGATAAAATTGCACTCAGCATGGTTGATGGAAAAAAAGAGTTCACTGAAAATAGTGAACCCATTCCCTCTTCACGGCCTTTTGCTGCATCGCTATTGATAGCACTTGTATTGGCTGCAGGCATTTATCTTTACAAAAATTTTGATTCACAAAATGGAACCCTGCAGCTGCTTGGACAAACACTACAACTTGGAGAAGACCAAAATGATAATGGAGAAGATGATGATGACGATTAGTAATTCATTGTGTAGCCTCATTTTATGAATAGAAACGAACGTATCGTCATTATTGCTATACTTGCCATTGTTACACTAATGGTGGTTCTGGATCTACTGACAGACTCAACAGAAGGCGTTCCTATTTGGCATGTTCTCGTCGAAGGCGGGGCTGGTTTTGCTGCCTTGTTTGGAATTTTTTATTTCATGAAGGGGTCTTACAATCTTCAGCACAAACTTTCAGATTCTCTCACTGAAAATATCAAACTTAAACAAGAAGCTGATGATTGGAAAACGGAGGCTCAAAAATATATCGAAGGCCTCTCCAAATCCATTGATCTCCAACTGACTAAGTGGAACTTGTCCAACGCCGAAAAAGAAGTGGCCCTTTTGCTATTAAAGGGTCTTTCGTTAAAAGAAATTGCCAGTATTCGAAATACCACTGAAAAGACAGCCAGCGTGCAATCTATCTCGATATATTCAAAGTCGGGATTATCTGGGCGATCCGAGCTTGCCGCTTTTTTTCTCGAAGATCTCTTGCAACCACAAACAGTGTGATGAAGTATGAGACAAATTTCTTTCCAAAACCTAAAAGGTCTTAGCAAAACTTCTAATGGACTGACTCAGCAAGAAGTGCTGAGTCAGCAAAATAAGTTTGGAAAAAATGTAATCGTAGAAGTCTCATCCAATCGACTTCTTGAAATTCTCAAAGAAACATTTCATGATCCCATGATCTGGTTTTTAATTGGAATTGGTATCGTTTTTTTTGTAATTGGCCAAAAAAGTGAGGGCATCACTCTCTTTGTCGCCATACTACCACTGACTTTGATGGATGCCTTTCTCCACTGGCGAACTCAAGCGTCAACATTAGGACTTAAAAGTAATCTGACGACAAGAGTATTTGCAATTCGTAGTGGGCACGAAATTGAAATTGATTCAAAGGAACTTGTTCCTGGCGATCTATTAAAGTTATCAACCGGAATTTTTATTCCTGCCGATGGAGTCATTGAGGACGCTCACGAAATTCAAATTGATGAATCCGTTTTAACAGGCGAGACTTTTCCAATTCAAAAAATAAAGTATCAATTCAATCCCTTCAGTCAAACTGAAAAACCGGAAGTCCCTATTAACTCCGAGTCATTAGCTTTTGCGGGCACTCGTGTCCTGACCGGAAATGGACTTCTTAGGATACTTTTCACAGGTTTAAATACTTCATATGGTGAAATCGTTCAGTCTGTATCACAAATGCCTCATGAGCGAACTCCGTTGCAAGTTTCCATTGGAAATTTAGTTAAGAATCTTATCTATGTAGCAGCTGGATTTTGTCTTTTACTAGCAGGTCTCCGAATTTATCAAGGTCATGGCTGGCTGGACGCGCTACTTAGTGCTGCCACATTAGCAATTGCAGCCATTCCAGAAGAATTTCCTATAGTTTTCACATTTTACTTAGGAGTTGGTATTTATCGACTGGCTCAAAAACAAGCTCTGGTTCGCAGAGCTGTATCCGTCGAAAATATTGGTCGCATTACTCAGATATGTACTGACAAAACCGGCACAATGACAACGGGTGAACTTGTACTTACTCATATTGACTCAACATCTTCGAAAAATGAAGAAGACGTTTTGGTGGTTAGCGCCCTATCCAGTAATTCCGAAAGTGCTGACCCTGTTGATATTGCCATTCTTAAAAAGACTCTCGCTCAAAACATAAACTTACCGCAAGCTACAAAGCGCTTTCCCTTCACCGAGGATCGCAAACGGGAATCTGCTTTTGCTGAAATTGATGACCAACATACAATCTTAACCAAGGGCGCACCCGAAACAATTTTAAATTTGACCCAAATGACCCATGAACAAAAAGAATTTTGGATTAATAAAACAATTCAATGGGCCAAAGATGGCCACAAAGTTCTAGCGTGTGCAAAAAAATATTTAAGTGTTGATGAGTTCAAGGCCGGCCAAGAACTCAATTCAGGTTTTGAATTTATGGGACTTTTAGCATTTGAAGATCCCCCAAGACAAGAAGTCGCTGAGGCAGTTGAATATGCCTCTAAAAATCAAATCAAAGTGCTCATGCTAACTGGTGACCATCCCGAAACCGCAGCTGCCATTGGACGCGAAGTAGGATTGGGGCGAGGAAATCCAGTCGTGGTATCTGCAGAACTCCAGCCGAATAAATTTGATGCTGAGTATTTTGAATTAAATCCTAAATTCTTAAAATCAATTGATATCGTAGCCCGATGCACTCCACTTCAAAAACTTCAAATAGTTGATGCTCTAAAACGATCTGGTGAAATCGTTGCTGTTACTGGCGACGGCGTTAACGATGTCCCTGCACTGAAGGCGGCTGACATTGGCATTGCTATGGGGCGAAGAGGTTCTCGAAGTGCAAAAGAAGTTTCTTCGATTATTTTAGGAGATGATAATTTTAAAACAATTATTGCCGCGATTATGGAAGGCCGACAGCTCTTTTCTAATCTTAAAATAAGTTTTGAATATTTATTGCTAATCCATATTCCATTCGTAATGACTGCAGCGGCAGTGCCTCTTCTGGGCTATGATCTCGTCTACTTGCCTGTGCATATTGTTTGGTTAGAACTAATCATTCATCCAACCGCAATTTTGGCATTCCAAGCTATGGCATCGCCCAAGACGACAAAATCAACCAGTCAATTTTTCCAGAAATCTGATATTTTTCGTCTGGCCATTTTTGGCGGCGGATTAGCCTTTGCGATAGGGTTTATTTTTATTTCGAGCATTCAAGAAAATCCAGACGTGGGATTTGCCAGAGCAAAGGTCATGATTATGTTATCTATTTGGAGCGCATCTCTTGTTATTTACAGTACTCGTCTTCAAACGCTATCTTCGAAATTAGTTGTTGGCGGAACCCTAGCTTCTCTTCTACTTATTCAACAAAGTAGTGCCGCCTCCATCCTTCAAATTGTAAGCTTGTCAGGTAAAAATTGGATCGAAGCTATAGCCACTACTCTAATTTTTGTTGCTGCAGTATCAGTGTACGATTTTGTCCGTAAAAAAATACAATCGTCAAATATTTGAAAAATAATCCTTACAAGTTCTTCAATCGCATCTTTAAAATCTCACCCCACTTCGGTGAAATGGGAGCTTGTTCATCGAGTTCATTCTGAACATGCACACGAACGGGATAACTGTCTGTATGTAAATACTTAACATACGCCTGATCTTTAAATTTTGAAATCACCACCTGAGCAAAATACTGACCCTCCCAAGCTTGCTGATAAGTGTCGCTTCCTTGGGGAAATGCCTCGGCAGCAAGCATGGCCAATTCGCGATGGTCACCATACTGGCCATCTTTATCGAATAGGAAAACGGTCGCATTTTTCACGTTGCCATCATCAAGTCTGACAGCAACGGCAAATTCCAATGCCTTGTAACCCTGAGTCCCCGTGTCCGTTTCTTTTAAATAGTCCTTCGCTTTCCAGTTTACAAATTCTTCAACGCTGTCGAATCTAAAATCTTTTAAGTATTTAAGCCCATCGACGAAGTTTTCAAAGGTTATTTCATGAGGCTCATCACCCAGTACTTCTTTCTCTTCGGAAAGCAGTCTCAAGGCCAGCTTATACTCAGTATCGGTTTTTGATCCACTCCATGTGACTTGTGGGGTCACTATTGGGGCTCCACTGTCAAAATTAAAGACATCCTTGCAGAGTAAATTACCTCCAGCCCAGGATACTTGCGATATGATAAGTAAAATAGCGAAGATTCTCATAATGCTTGAACATAGCAATTCCGGTACCGATTCGCTCGTCAATTTTTTAGACAGCACTTCCTTATTTACAATCTACTTTGTATACCCAGGAAAACCACTTCCAACAATGGTACTCTCGAATGAACAAGCCGAGGTCATTATGAAATTAAATTTAGTTCTATTCACTCTTTTATGTTCTTTTAATAGTTTTGCTGGGAATGGAAAAATTGAACTCAAAAACTCTGAACTTCAGGTTAGCCTTCATCCTGATCGCTTCGCAGGCGCTATCGAATCCATCAAATGGAAAAACAAAGAATTTATTAATATTTTTGATCATGGACGACAACTTCAGTCTGCAATACAAATCGATGGTTATGGTGAATGCCACAACCCCACAGAAGCCGGCTCATCACACGATGGAAACAGCTCAAAAACAACATCGGTCCTGACTTACTCAAGCAAGTATTCAGATTCTAAACTTCTGGTGCAAACTCAAATGGCACAATGGAGCTTCAATCGACTGACGGGCGCCTGCAAAAAAGGACTCGATGAGCGTGTGAAAAATCCACTGTCACAACATTACTTAAATAAAACAATTGAGATAGGGCATAACAATGATCCCCAAATTATAAGAATAAGTTTAACATTTGCGTCGCTCGAGACATTAGTTAGTAAAAATATTCTTTTTGAACTTCTCACAGGATATTTAAATTCAGAGTTTGATCAGTTTTATTTTTTAAAAGATTCTGAAATTTTAAAACCTGAAAAATTCAACGATATTTCAGGAAATGGATTTCCAGCTGGTTCTTTTCAAACGTCCAGTCAAACTCCAATAATCCAAGCTGACCGTTCAGGGGATTATGCGATGGGTATTTATTTTCCACAAGATCAGAATAAAAATTGTTGGGGACAATTCCAAGGGTATGTGATGTACAAGTTTAATCTTGGTGGACATGGTTCAAACGGGAATGCCACCAACAAATGGTCCTTGGCGTATAATGAAAACCTCAAATCCAGCTGCTTTAAAAAAGAAGAAGGCTATTTGAAAAGAACATTTGAAGTCTATCTTGTCGTGGGTGATCTAAAGTCAGTACACCAAAAATTAAAAAACCTTACTGGAGCTAACTGACACCACAAAAACTGGAATACGAATTGCTATCTAGCCAGTTACAAAGAATTTGGTGTCAAAAAATTCATAAGGAGAATCAAATGAAGAGAATTATTTTAGCAATTGCAGCTTGCATCGGTCTTAGCTCTATTGCCTCTGCAGATCAGTGGTATGGAGATCGCGCTTATATAAGATGCAATCCAGATGTTCAACGCGCCATTTACGATCGGCGAGTGACTTCTGCATACGATCACTACATGAGATATGGCCAGTCTGAAAATAGAGTCACAGACGGAAGATGCTCCGCCTACGATGCTCCTTACTGGTTTGTTGAACAATGCTATCTTCTGAGAAATCCAGATGTTCGCTCTGCACTCCGAGGTGGAGATTTTCTTTCAGGATGGCACCACTACCGTGTTCACGGTCAGTACGAAAACAGAGCTATCGAGTGTAAATAATTTGTAAAAGGCTTAGATACTCATCTAAGCCTTTCACTTTTTATCTATTTATTTAAGAATGGCTTAATCAATTCCATTGGAAATGGAATTATTATTGTTGAGGTTTGGTTATTAGACATTTCAATCATAGATTGTAGATAGCGCAACTGCAACGAAACTGGATTTTGAGATAAAACATCAGCGGCTTCAGAGATTTTTTGACTGGCCTGCATTTCGGCTTCGGCTGCGATGACTTTGGCGCGTCTTTCACGCTCAGCTTCTGCCTGCCGAGCCATTGCTCTTTGCATTTCATTTGGCAAATCCACACCTTTTATTTCCACGTGGCTTACTTTAACTCCCCAAGGGTCCGTTTGCGCATCTAAAATTTCTTGCAGATTTTTATTTAAACGTTCTCGTTCGCCAAGTACCGTATCTAAATCCACTTGCCCCAGAACAGAACGCAAAGTGGTTTGCGCCAACTGCGATGTTGCTACCAAATAATCTTCAACTTCAATCGTCGATCGAATTGGCTCTACGACTCTAAAAAAAACAACGGCATTCACCTTCATTGTGACATTGTCTTTTGTGATGATGTCCTGTGGCGGCACGTCCATCGTGACAGTTCTGAGATCAACTCGTACCATGCGATCTATGACAGGAATAAGAATAATTAATCCTGGCCCCTTAGCTCCAATAATTCGTCCTAATCGAAATACGACACCACGTTCATACTCTTTTAGAATTCGAATAGCTTGAGTAAAAAACCATATCACTGCCAATAAAATAATAGAAAAACTAAATGGTATCGACAAATCAAAATTTTCCATCCCCTACTCCTTATCTCGAATAACTTCGAGAGTTAAACCTTTCGATCCTCGAGCCGTGACATTATTATTTTCTGCCATGGGCTCTTCCGAAATAAAATTCCAAAGTTCTCCTCGAATTAAAACTTTTCCTGATTTTCCATCTCGATTCACTGATTGAATGCGACCTTTATAGCCCTGCACACCACCAAAATCTCCACCTCCGACATGCTTCATAGTTTCATCAGATTTCTTTTTTATCCGAGAAACCGCATATCCGATAAACATTGTTCCTAAAATTAAAAATCCTCCAATCGCTCCAATTAGCCACGAACTTATCCTTAAATCTGTGGCAACAGGATCCACGACCCAAAGCAGGCCAAATATCAGCGCAACACTGCCTCCGACTGCAAGCACTCCACCAGAGGCCACAAAAACTTCTGAAACAATCAAAAGTATGCCGACTCCCAAAAGAATTAGTCCTCCCATGTGAATGGGAATTGTTTGAAAGGCTATGAAGGCAATGATTAAACACAAACCTCCCAGGACTCCACCAATGCCTAAACCAGGCGCCGAGAGTTCAGAATAAATCAGCAGTATTCCAAGAGATACCAGAATGGCCGCAATGTTAGGATGAGATAAATAATTAAGTACTTGTTCTCCCAAAGTCATTTCAACAGGATGGAATGCAGTATTTTTCAGGTCATTTTTCAAAATTACTCTATTGGAACCAACTTGAATTGGACGATTATTCATGGCTTGCATTAGCTCATCTCTATTCGTCGCAATTATTTCAATAAGATTCACTTTCAAAGCTTCTTCCGCGGTGAAACTATTACTTTTTGAAACAACTTCACTGGCCGCTTTCACATTTCTTTTACGAAGCCCAGCCATTGACCTGGCAAATGCAGAAATATCACTAACAGCTTTATCTGCCATCGCTCCTTTTATGTCTTCGCCCTGCGCTCCAACCGGATGCGCAGCGCCAATATTTGTTCCTGGCGCCATGGCTGCTAAATGCGATGAAATCATCAGCAAAGCTCCTGCAGAAGTTGCTGACGCTCCGGCAGGTGTTGTAAAAATAATAACCGGGATTTTAGCTTGATCAATACTTTGCGCCATCTCGCGAACACTCGTCACGAGTCCACCTGGTGTATCAAGCTCAACTAATAAAAAATCCGCCTTAGCGATCTCTGTTTCTTCAATTGCTCTTGCCAGATAACGAGACGTTGCCGGATTAATCGTTCCACGGATTTCAATAAATTTTGCAATCGAACTCCAGGCGTTTGTAGCAAACAAAAGAATAGTAGTGGCCATTATAACATTCATCACTCAACCTACTTCAAACTGCCTCAAAGCAAGATCAAAGCCACCATCAGTAAATAGGAGGCAATTGCGTTTCATATTGAGAGCTGACAATGGGGTGACATGGTATCTCATGAGACATTTTGCCAAAATTTTTAGGACTAAGGTCATTCAATGGGTTGTGTTCCCAACATAAACTCGAGATAATAAGGCTTCATATTAATCGTGTCATAAAGGGTTCAGGATTTAATCTCCTGAAGTAATCCGAAAAGTAGGGTCACTTTTCAAGCGAGGTACCTTATGTCAATACGTGTTGGATTGCTTGGATTTGGTCGAACTGGTTCTTTGGTTGCTAAAGAAATTGTCAATGATGCAGAGCTTTCGCTGGAGTGGGTTTGTCGAAAAACAATTCCAACAAATTTGAATTATGCCAGTCACTCTATCGGATTTGATGATAATTTTGCACCTTTTGTTTCATTTGAAAATATGTCCAAAGATTTTCTAAAAAAATATCCTGTTGATATTGTTATTGATTTTTCTTCCAGTGCGGCTGCAGCATCTTATGATATTCTTGCAAAAGCTGGAATTAGAATAATAACTGCTATTTCTAAATACGCACCTGAAGATTTTATACGTGTCCAAAAAGCCTCCGAAATCACAGCCGTCTTAGCCTCGCCGAATATCACACTTGGAATCAATTGGCTTATGATTGCATCCAAAGTCCTTAAGCACATCATACCCCATGCCGATATCGAAGTTGTCGAAGAACACTTCCGAGATAAAAAAGAGATTTCAGGCACGGCACTTAAACTAGCAACGCAACTTGATTTGGAGCCCAATCAACATGTGAATTCCATTCGTGTTGGTGGCATCGTCGGACGCCATGAAGTTATTTTTGGACTTCCTTATCAAACAATACGCCTTACCCACGAAAGTGTAAATCGAGCCGCCTTTGGTACAGGAGCAGCTTTTGCGGGGAAATGGCTTTATAAAAAAACTGCAGGACTCTATACGATGGAGCAAGTCATGCATGAAAAGTTTTTAAAAAAAATAACTGAGCTCAATTTTTACTAATAATTCGCTAGAACTGATCAGAAAGGGTTGTGAGATGAAAAAACAAATATTTTACTTAATTTCAAAGTATGTGTTTGCATTTTTTTTAATAACGCCAATATCTGTGCTCGGTGCGGATCTTTTCAAACCCGATATAAATTGGTCACTTCAACAGCTCAAGAAGAAAAAAATCAACTCTTCATTTTTAAAAATACTTAAAAAAAATTATGATAAAAAATCATTCACAAGCGTTATTCGATTAAATACGTTGGGGTTTTTATCTCCTCCCAATCATATGTCTCTTGTTTCTGACGAAGCTGTAATGAAAAGCTTAGATTTTCTTAATCAAAATAAAACTAGCTTTGATATTGCCCTTAAAGAATACACAGTCCCGCCTGAAATTATCACATCACTTCTTTGGGTTGAAACTCGTCATGGAAAAATTACTGGAACATTTCACGTGCCCAGCGTCTATCTTCATTTGCTTCAATTAAGTCGTCAAAAAAATCAAAACTATCTTTTCAAAATAGCTAGAAAAAGTACATCCAGTCATGGAATAAGCAGTAAAGATTTAAGAAAAAAAATAAAAGAACGATCAATCTGGCGGGCCAAATGGGCTCTAGAAGAACTTATTGCTCTTGAAAAAATGCACCATGCGAAACAAAAAGATCTTAAAAATCTGAAAGGTTCATTCGCTGGAGCCTTTGGACTTCCACAGTTTATTCCATCAAGTTATCGTGCATTCGCCTGCTCGAGCGCAGATCGTCCGCCAAATCTATTCACCCATGAAGATTCTATTCAGAGCGTGGCTCGCTACTTGATGGTTCACGGTTGGGATAACTTGAACACTGAGCATCAAATTAACTCATTGATGAAGTACAACAACAGTCGCGATTATGCCGAAAGCATTATTGAATTGGCAAAAAAAATACGAAAACTGATTAAAGAGAAAAAGCTACGAGCCGTTGCCGCAGATAAAGACACGTTGTCATCCTAATTTTTCATTAAATCCCTGCCGGCCAAGTATCTGGTATCTTTCCACCAGAATAGATAGAATGCAGCGATCGGAGCGCATGTGTTTTATCAACAAAAATAAAAGCATCATACCTCTTTGAAAGAATCGTGGGAACATAGTTTCCCCGCTGCTCGTGCTTCGGATTGTAAACCACCCCAACAGCTCGGTGCCCCCTCTTCTGCGAAAACGCCGAGTGAGCTTTATCTTCAAGCATAATATAAAAACTATTTGAATTTGATTTCAAGGCAGCCTTATGGAAGAAATGTTCATAGCTGCCTTCTTCGGCTGGAGGTAACGGCATGATCTCTTCTGATCTCCCCCATGCTGATCCCGCCAGCACGTGGCCTTGATAAGTTCCAAACCCTATCAGGGCGACGTTCTCGTCGCCGTAACTTTGACGAGCCAAACCGCCTAAGTTGATATAACCATTCGCATGCATATCCGTAGCCCGGTAATCGCCAATGTGGGTGTTGTGAGCCCAGACAATGCATTTTGAATCTTCACCTGATTTTTCTAAAAGCTTATCCAGCGTGTCCATCATATGACTGTCACGTATATTCCACGAGCTGGCATCCCCCGCCAACATGGCTCGATAATATGTTTCAGCGTTGGCAACTATACGTGCATTCTGCTGAGCATTGAATAGTTCGTCACCATCTTGAATTAAATTTTTCATGCGCGTTTGCAGAACCAATTGCAACGCTTGCACAGCTTCTTTTTCACAACCCGAAGCATTCGCAAACAAAGATCTCGCATAAGAAACTTCATCCTCCTCGAAGGGATCAAAACAGGCATAGCGTTGCTCGATCTCATGAGCCAAATAAGGATCCGTTTTTTTAAAAATTCTTATCACTTCGCTGATGGATTCAAAAAGAGAATAGACATCCAATCCATAAATTCCTGCCGAGTGCTTTCTCATCCATTCCGCCAAATCAGCCACTTCTGCATTGGCCCACATCCAGGTAGGCCAACGATGATTATGCTTTAATATCTCATAAGCACTGCCCACTTTTCCACTCTGAATATTCTGATTCAATCGGTAGGCATCTGGCCAATCCCCCTCGATGGCAATAAACTTAAATCCATGATCTTTAATCAGACGACGTGAAATTTGACTTCGGAGTTCATAAAATTCATGAGTGCCGTGGGATGATTCTCCAAGCATAACAACTCGCGTGTCTTTTAGAGATTGAATCAAGCGATCAAAATCTTTTTCATTTCTCAATTTATTCATTCCCAAGTTGATGGCAGTCTCTAAAGTATTTGCTATTTTTGATTGAATTCGGACTTTTTTTATATCTAAATGATTCTCAAACCATTGCTGAGACAGCTTGGAAACTTCCTCTAAGGTTCCGGGTTCTTCAAATAAATGCGTGGCCCCATCAACCAACGTTAGCTTTGAATGGGAAAGACTTTGTTGAGCATGCTGATTCAGTTCAATCACTTTAAAATCCAGACTTCCAACAATTAACAAAGTGGGTGTGGTCACAAAATCTAAAGCAGATCCTGCTAAGTCCGGACGACCTCCTCGACTGACAATGGCAAAGACTTCACTTTTTTTATCCAATTTCGAAGCTGCATGAATGGCGGCCGCCGCCCCTGTGCTTGCTCCAAAATACCCGATAGCGATATGTTCCAATCCCGGTCGAGTTCTTAACCAATGAGTTGTCTCGACCAGACGATGACTGAGTAGCTCGATATCAAAAATATTTTTTCGATCGCGCACCTCTGATTCGGTGAGCAGATCAAATAACAAGGTCCCAAATCCTGCACTTTGCAAGTTTTCAGCAACCATTCGATTTCGGGGACTCATGCGACTGCTTCCACTTCCGTGTGCAAATACAATAATTGCCTTCATAGATGGCGGCAACACCAAGTCTCCGTGTAAAGCCACTTGATCAATAGCAATGGTCACACTGCGAATCGATGTTCCACCCGCATGATGAAGTCTAAATTCCTGAAGCAATCGAAGGACCTCTTCATCAGTAATTTGTGAGAAATCTTCATACCACTCACCAACAGAACTGAGTTCCTCCGACACCTCAACAGCTACAACTTCAGACACTTTGTTTTGTAATTGCCGCACAGAACTTGCCGCAGCGACTGGAACAGCCACAATAATTTTTGCAGCCCCACTGTGCTTTAAATACTTAATAGTTGCCAACATCGTTGATCCCGTCGCTAATCCATCGTCAGCAATGATCACCACACGACCTGCAACATCTACAGCTTTTGAATTGTTGCGAAATAATCTGATCTGTTGTCGAATTCTTTCTTTTTCCATAAGAACAACTGAGCTCAAATCATCTGGTGAGACACCCATCCGTGCCATGAGACCTTGGTTCCAGACGGGATCTTCGTGTTCACAAATTGCCCCTAACGCCAATTCCGGCTGAAAGGGAGCCCCAATTTTTCGAGCACACAAAATATTCAAATCTGATTGTAATGCGGCTGAGACTTCAGCCGCTATTGGGATGCCACCACGCGGTAATCCAATAACTATTGGATTTAGATCCTTAAATTTTATTAACTTTTTACTCAGTTCATTTCCTGCATGTTTTCGATTTGAAAAAATCATTGTTGCTCCTCAGAAATTACTGATTTTGCAGCAATCGAAGTGCCATCCATGACACAGTCGAATTATCTCTACATTTTTTAATCTCTCAATGTTCTCATTACTGCAGTGATTTTTCAGAGCGTACAATTTCAATCAAAGCATTTAATGCATCTGTCGATGTGAAGATCCCAAAGAACTCATCCGATTCATCATTCACAATCACACTTCCAATTTTATTTTTCGACATTTGAAAAGCCACATCGTCCAAACTGGCTCCCGAATTAACAGTGACTGGATTTGATACCATGATATCTTTGGCTAATACCAACATCTTTTCACGCATACTCAAGGCTCCTGCAACCCTCAAGTCACGATCACTAACAATTCCCACAATTAGTCCGTCTCTGGTAATTGGAATGTGACGCACACCATGAACAGTCATTAAATTTTCAAGGTCATCCAAAGCTGTATTTTCGACGGCTGTTACGGGGTTCGGTGTTGTAAATTCCTCGACTGGCAATTTTAGCTTTTTCATACATGTCTCCTTGTTTCAACCTGTACTAACGCAAGTTTGCTGCCAATGGCATGGCCTCTGCTCTATGACACGAGGATAGGTCTCATAACTTATAAAACAAAAACAACGCTTTTGTTGTGACACTTTGGCACAGCATTGAGACAAAAGGAGAACAAAAATGGCACAGGTAAAAATCAGATTCGTCAACTTTGACCGCAGCACAGCCCTCGAGACATATACTGAGAAGCATGTCGAAAATCTATTACGACGGATTGAGACACGACACGGAGATTCCAAATCTATCGAAGTCCAATTCAGACTGGATAATCGAGCCTCTTTAGGTACTATTAAAAATAGCGAAGTGATGATCAGCTATCGCTATCCAGGAATTAAAAAGATTTTACATATTAAAAAGCAAGGTTCTGATTTGCGAAAAGTCTTAGTTGAAGCGATTCGTGCCACAGAAGGTATGATCCAAAGAGCTTCCGAAAAATCCGAAGGGGGGCGTCGAAAGCTTGGAAAGTCAAAACACAGTGTACGCGAACTCCGAGAGATTCACGAAGCCGTTTAGCGTCGTAAATCCAAAAGATCTTTTTCAATAAGCTCGAGCAATTCTTCAGATGTGAATTGCTTCGAGCTTTCATTCGAAACAAGATCCAAACGTTTATGGGATTCAAATTCTTCGTGCTGAAAGTAAACATAAGCCGAAGCCCCGACAAAGGTAATCAATCCTGCCGGTACACTTAAAAATCCCATCATAGCCACTGGATTCAAGGCCACGCTGACCGTCGCGCCACCAATAATAGCCGCATTCTCAAGATAGTGCTTTGTTCTCAGTTTACTAATAATGGTTTCCAATTCTGACTTTGAAAATGATCCACCCGCCAACACTCGGCAGTGGGTTTCAGACTGACATGCTAAAAACAGCGTTGTTTGTGTCTCTTGATCAATTAATTTTTTCACAAAGACATCGGCGCTGGCTTGGCTTAAAAAAGAAACCGTTGATAATAGAACAAGAATAAGTGCTTTCATATGACCTCATTTGAAATTGTCCACTTGTCCTTAAGCTAGAATCATGCCTCGTGGAAACGCTCAGGTTAGATCTTGAGGCAGTTGGACTGTCAAAAACTTAGATACTCGCCGCATTTGAGTCTGCTTCTCTAGTTTTTTAGGTTAATTTTTTAGGCTAATTTTTCAGCTACGTCAGCTCAGCCAACAAATCCCAGCCAAACTTTTCAAGTTTAGTTTCACCAATACCGTGAATTGATCGTATTTGGTCCAGATTTCGCGGATTAACTTCAGCCAATTCACGCAACGTTCGATCACCAAAAATAACAAAAGCTGGAACGTCCAACTCCGTTGCTTTTGCTTTTCGCCAGTTCCGCAATTTCTGAAATCGCATTTCACTTTCAGCATCCAAATTGTCATTAAACTTTTGTAATTGTTTTTTCTTGGAATACGCTTTTATCTGAATCACTGGTTCTTGAACTATTCGTGATGATTGAGGATCACACGTGTCGCAATGACCACATTTTTTCAATCTCTGTGAATCGCGATAGTAAGTCAAAATTTCAGAATGGCGACACTCTCCGGCTTCACAATAACTCACCAGTGCATCTAGGTTCTTCCATCGTAAATTCTTTATGGCCTTGCCTGCTGTTGAATTTTGAATAAAAAAGGACTGCAGTCCTTTATCTTTTTTTGAATACAACAATAAACAAGTCGAATGCGCTCCGTCACGTCCCGCTCGCCCCATTTCTTGGTAAAGAGAATCAATATTTGCAGGCATCTGATAGTGCACCACCAAACGCACATCCGGCTGATCTATCCCCATTCCAAATGCATTTGTAGCCACTAGAATTCGCAAATTTCCCACTGCAAAATTAGTCTGGATGGTTGTTCGATCTGACGTGGACAACCCCGCATGATAAAAACCCACTTTTTCATAACGACTTTCCAACACTCGACTCACTTCTTCCGTTATTTTACGAGTTCCACAATAAATAAGAATCCGACCATGCGGAGTTTGATTTAAACTCTGTTCGAGCCAACGCGATTTTTCACTTTCATCAGCACATGTTTGAACTTGATAATAGAGATTCGGTCTATAAAATCCATGAACCATCCGGGTTGGATCAACCAGCTGTAAATTCTTGGCAATATCATCCAACACAACGGGGGTCGCCGAGGCCGTCAGCGCTAGAACAGGCACATCAGGACGCAAACTCTTTAGTATTCGAAGCCCTGCATACTCTTCACGAAAATCGTGCCCCCACTGAGAGACACAGTGAGCCTCATCAATGGCAAAAAGAGCAATTTTTTTATCCAAAATCCACTTCTGAAACCCTTCTTTTTGCACCCGTTCGGGAGACAAATACAAAATATAAGTCCCCCCCTGATTGATTTGTGCAAAGATAGCTCGTTTCTCCTCATCGCTTTGGCCCGAGTAAAGTGAACCCGCTGGAATTCCACGGTTCATCAAATTATAAACTTGATCTTTCATCAGAGCGATTAGAGGCGATACCACCACAACCAGCTGTTGCAGATAAACCGCCGGGAACTGATAACAAAGGGACTTGCCACCTCCCGTAGGAAGTACAGCCAGTGAATCTTTTTTAGCCAAGATAGCTTCAATAATATCTTGCTGACCAATCCGAAACTTGGACAAACTGAATGATTTCTTTAATGCTGATTCAAGCATAACACCACACTTCTATTCGAAAATAGCACAGCTGCAAGGGAAGCTCCACCCCCATCTTCATCAGAACGACCAAGTAAATTTGATCTACTTAGAAATTAGGACATGCAAAATCATGATCCTTTCGATAGGATGCGCCATGAGTTTTTCCAATGTTCCAACAAAGTATCAGCCTAAAAATTTTGAAATTCTTTTTGAAGACCAAGATTTAATCATCGGCAATAAAGCCAGCGGCGCTCTGACCGTTAGTGCACTCTGGAATAAAACGGACACAGTCCACAGCGCTTTAAATCATTATGTTCGTAAAGGTAATTCCAAGTCACAGAAAAGTGTTTACGTGGTCCACCGCCTTGATCAAGCCACCTCGGGTGTTTTGATGTTTGCAAAAACTGAAGCTGTCCAAAAATTTATAAAAGAAAACTGGAAGTATACAACCAAAACCTATTACGCCATAGTTCATGGAAAATTACCTAAAAAAACTGATATCCTATCCAGCTATTTGATCGAAGACGAAGACTACGTCGTCAGTTCCACTGATGATTCTGAAAAGGGGAAACTCGCGCATACAGAATATACTGTTGTAAAAGAAACAGCCTTTTTCAGTGTTCTTAAGATTAATCTATTAACAGGTAAAAAAAATCAGATTCGTGTTCATCTTTCCGAAATTGGAAATCCAATTGTCGGAGATTCTAAATATGGAAAGCCCTCTAAAAATAAAGAACTCTATCTTCACTCATTTGCTATTGTGTTTGATCATCCCCATTCCAAAGAACGTCTCCGAGTCCAAGCCATGGTTCCACGTTATTTTGAAAAACTAGTCAATTACCGATATTAGAACTGAACTACAAACCACGCTTTGTTTTTAAGCGTCTTCGCAAATGCTCTGAAAGCTGATCCGCAAAAAATATAATCACCAATAGTAATACCAAAATAATACCCGCATGTTCAAATCGACGCCATTCGATGGCATACATCAATTCTTGTCCAATACCACCGGCACCGACAATTCCTAACAGGCTAGCGGCTCTGATGTTGTACTCGAACATAAATATAAAATGGGACATCAGCATTGGTTTTGCGGGAGGAACCAAACTCATTCGAAAGGCCTGAAACCGCGATGCCCCCAGATGCCTTAAACTTTTAAAGGCCTTTTGTTCCAAGTCCTCTAGTCCTTCGTAAATAAGCTTCCCTAAATATCCAGCAGAATACAGCGCCAAGGAAAAAACACCGGCCATGGCCCCAATGCCAAGAGCGGCAACAAAGATTAAAGCCCATATTAAAGCGGGAACACTTCTTAAAACCATCAACATCATACGAATTGGTCGACTGATCCAAGGACTGGTAATGTCGCTAGCGGCAAGTACCGCCATTGGCAATGCGACTAAAAAACCAAGCGACGTTCCAATAACTGCCATTCGAAAAGTCGTCATGATAGAAAGCAAACTCGAGTGCCACGAAAATTCAATCCAATCATCAGATGATGCCGGAATAAATCGAGCCAGCAACTGACCGGCCTGACCAAAAGAATCGCTTAGATCAAAACCTGCATAATTAAGAGTACTCACACTATACACAATTGCAGATAAAATTAAAATTGGTAAAAACTTGACCCAATCAAACTTGGATCTAAATAAAACAACTTTCAAATTGCTATCGGTAATCAGAATCTGTCGATCAAATTCATTCCATGAAATATGGGGCTCATGCATACTGGCCAAGAATGCAAATCCAAACTCAACCTGCAAATCTTTAATCAAGGCAAACACTTCACTAGCCGTTTGAGAATCTAAATGACTGAAACACTCATCCGCCAGCAAAATTTTTGGTTTTCTCATCAAGGCCCGAGCAATAGCCACGCGCTGCTTTTGACCACCTGATAATTCTGAGACCAATTTGTGAGAATGCTTTGCCAGTCCAACTTTTTGTAATAATGTCAGAGCATCCTTATGATGAGCCTCTGTGAATTTCAAAGAAAATGGACTTAAATCCTCTAAGGCTCCTGAAAGCGTATTCTCCAAAACTGTTCGCTCTTGAACTAATCGCAAATCCTGATAGATCATTGAACATTTTTGAATCACTTCAATTCGATTTTTTGAATCGCGAAGCGACCCCTCGATTAATCGAAGTAAAGTACTTTTTCCTGCGCCAGAAGGACCACGAAGCACAACGGTTTCATTTGCATTCAAATAAAAATCAGAAATCTCAAACCTAACGGCCTGAGATCCCTGATAAACATAATTCAAATAATCTGCTTGAAAAACAGGAGTCATTACTTAACGAAACTTTTTGATTCCAACTTAGTCACCTTAAGTGCAGCCATTGTTTTTTCAACATGGTTCTTTGAGGCTGGTTTTACTAATTCAGTGGCTCCATAAACGCTCGAAAGCAACTCTGGTTTTTCTTTGCCCAGTTCAATCAATGCCTCTTGAATTTTCCCTCGAAGCCCAGTTGATAATTCTTTTGAAACAGCAATCAAATGAGTTGGAACACCCGGAATTCGCGCCAAAACCCGAACTTTTGCACGAGTCTCAGGAGTACCATAAAGATCTGCTTTTGCACCTTCATAAACATAATCACTAAATGCGGCCACTTCAACTTGACCATTCGCTACGGCCAAAAGGGCTTTATCATATCCACCAGCAAATACGACATTTGAAAAATAAGACTGTAAATCTGCAGGACTCTTAATGTTCTTATCTTGGACTAATTTTGCAAAAGGAAATAGATATCCCGATGTTGATGTTTGCGATGTAAATGCAATGGACTTACCTTTTAAATCCTGAAATGTTTTAATAGGGCTGTCTTTACCAACAACAACCAACGAGTCATAATCAGTGCGTTCTTTTCGGCGCTCAACTGCAGCAATTTCCAAATTGGCCTCTTGAGATGCTAAAATATACGGAAGCGAATCCATATAAGCCACATGTACTTTTTTTGAAATTAAACCCTGAGCTGTTGTTCCATATGATGTTGGAACCAGAACTTCCACTTTCTTCCCTAATTTTGCAGAAAGATAGTCAGCCACAGTTTTTGCTGTTGCTTGGATTTCGTCTGGATTCTTTTGTTTCTGAAAAGAAAATACTAAAGTTGAAGGATCTGCAGCAAATACAAGGCTTGGTAGTAAAATAATAGCTAAAAGTGATCTCACATAAACTCCTTTGTTTATGTGTTGGGTATAGACCCTTTTTGCAGAATCTCCAGAAAAACTTTATTTTCTGAACAAATTGAAAGGAAATTGATAATGGAATGCATTTAAGCTGCTTTAAACGCGACCTGAGTGGCCTCTGTCAGAACTTTTTTAAGCTGTGACAGCTCAATTGGCTTTGTCATAAACCCATCCATACCAGCCACCAGACACTTTTCTTGGTCCGTAGAAAGCGCATTGGCAGTCAGCGCAATAATACGAGTTTGACTTATACTTGAGCTCTTGTGGCTGCGTATTTTTCTAGCGGTCTCGTATCCATCCATGACTGGCATCTGACAATCCATCAAAATCAAATCAATAGACATCTGAGTCTCGAGTAACTTCAGGGCGACTTCACCATTTTCAGCACCAATAAACTCATGTCCCAAGCTGGACAAATACTTCTGCATGACCAGCATATTTACGGGATTGTCTTCAGCCACTAAAATTTTAAGCTTCCGCGATGAGACCTCAGATTCAATATCAGGTGGCCTGACTGAAACTTCCGAGGAAATAGGAAGAGTTAGCTCAATCCAAAAACAGGACCCCTCTCCAATATTGCTACTAACAAAAATTTCACCTCCCATAAGGTGAATTAATTTCTTAGAAAGCGATAATCCCAAACCTGTTCCGCCATGCTTTCGAGTTGTCGAGGCATCCGCTTGTACAAAATCCTGAAAAAGTAATGAAAGCTTATCCTCTTCAATTCCAATCCCCTGATCCCTAACCCCAATCTTAAAATGTGCTTTCTTGGCATCGATATGAATACTTTCAAAAAATAAAGTCACACGTCCCTTTTCAGTGAATTTAATCGCATTATTCACCAAATTAAAAAGTATTTGTTTCAACTTAAAGATGTCTCCGGCCACTACAACTGGAGATGGCGCGGGAACCAGCTCTACTTTCAAATTCTTTTCAGCACCTAAATGAGAAAGGCAATCGATCACATCCTGAAGCATTTCATTCATATCAAATGAAACACTTTCTAAATGCATTTTATTATTTTCCATTTTAGATAAATCCAAAATATCATTGATTAAAATCAATAGAATTTCCGAAGATTTTCGAATTGTTTTTAAATATTTTTTTTGCTCAGCATCCAAGGCGGTTTGCCCCAAAATTTCGGACATACCAATAATTCCATTAATAGGTGTTCGGATTTCGTGACTCACATTTGCAATAAATAGTGATTTGGCATTATTTGCTTTTTCAATTTTTTGAAAGTTCTCCTTAAGAACCAAAGCCATGGTTTGAAAACTTTGAGCCAATTGACCGATCTCATCGTATCCATAATCACCAGATTGGATACTTAACTCTTGAGGATTCGTCATCTGAGTCAGTAAAGTCAGCTTCTTAATTCGATTACTAATATCAAAAAACATCTTCATGGTCACAATAATAGACACCACAAAAAGCAATGCAAACATCAGCATAAAATTGCGACGTTCATTTCTGAGTTCGACCAATCGCAACTGCAAATCTGCTTTGAGCAAACCCACCGTTGACAGCCAAAATCCAAAGGCCGCATCCTTTTCGACAGCAAGTATTTTCTTAACATCATTTAAATTTCCAGAATGAATATTCTGACTATCAATAAATCGTAAAAATTGAATCAACTCTCCACGAACTGATGCTGGTTGCCGGTGTGTGGTATTTTGACTTTTCTTAATCTTACTGGATTTCGCTGCTAGAATAGAAATATCTCCCAAATTAACTTTCAATTTTGTACCAATTGTCGCTAATTCAGGCCACTTTCGATCAAAGCCATTTTCATTTAAAATTTGCGCAGCCGTAAAAAGATTCTGATATAACGCTGGCATCTCAACAACACTCATTTGTATCTGGTAGTAACTATACAAATTGGATTCAAATAATAATCTCGATTCTAATGCCACACGTTCAAGACGATCAATCGCACTACTGAAATCAACTTGCTGAATTTTTTTTTGACCAGCTAAAGCAACTGTTAAAGAATTATCAATGCGTACTATTTCATTCTTAAGCGTTTGAGTATTTAAAATCTGTTTTTGCACAGTTGCTATATTTTCGCTCTGCTTTTCCACAAACTTATAGAGCAAAATAACAACAGGAGCCAGAATTACAAAAAGAATCACCAAATACTTTGATGAAACATTTAATGATTTCATGCTGACTTACTTTTCACCAATAATTTTTGATAAAGTCGGATTTTTTTCAATTCGATCTCACTCAGGCCCAACATCGCACATTGAACCATATAATCATCACCGCTTTTAGTAACTCGCTCCACTTTCAATGCGGGATTCTTAATTTCCAGTTCAGCAAAAATTCTCGAATCTGAAAAAAATGTAAAACCAATTGGAAATCTTTGGTTGGTTTTAAAAGTCAAACTGACTTCACCAATCGATAAAATTTGACAATAATTAAATATCCGAACTTCCGCACTTTGTGTTTTTTGTACCTCAAACTCGATCCAGTTCTCTTTTTCTTTTTGAATATCTTGCTTCAAGATATTTTGAACCTTCGTTTCAAAAATGATGGGATCAATGGGTTTAACAATATAATCAATGGCTCCCATTGAAACCGTATTCTTAACATGTGCTGGAGAACTGTTTCCCGTCAACATGACAACAGGAATAACACGGAATGACTCCACTTTACGAATTCGCTTCAAAACATCAAGACCGGTCATCTCGGGCATGTCATAATCTAAAATGATCAATGAAATATCTTGAGTTTGTAGTGTTTCAACAATCTTTCGAGGACTATCAATTAAAATAGGATTGTATCCCATACGCATAATGACGAACTTCGCCATCAGAAGATCATTCTTATTATCATCAATCACAAGAATATTTTTGCGATTCATATCAGCCAACCTTTGCGTACTGATTTAGAAGTTTATTGGTGGCATTGCTTTCCTGAATAATTTCTTGAATAATATTTTCTATTCTAATCCAATTTTGATTTTGCTGTTGACATAAATTTTCCAGAACGTCTGACATTTTATGAAGACGTTGCAATCCAACTTGGCCACTATTTGATTTAAACTTATGTGCTAATCGAGCCAACTGGGGAAAATCTTTTTTCAAGAAAGAGCTTTGTAATTCCTGAATAATTTGCGAAGTGGTTTCAAAATGCAGTGTCAACATTTGACCCAAAACATCTTCATTGAGATCCCGACCCAACTGAACCAGAACATCTAACTTTTCAGTTTCAAGCCTGAGGCAATCTTCAAATGTTTTTTTCAAATTTTCCATAGTAACTAATCGGATTTTTTGATCATTTTAATAAGAGTATTTTAAAAGCTTGCCTTAAGTCCTGCTGTTAAACTCCAGTTATTCAAAATTTTGAACTCCGAGTTTGTCTCGCCGATACTATAACTACCGCCAATAAGTCCAGTCCAGCTATCTGCAAATGAATAATCCCCTTCAGATTGAATCTGAGACGACGAATCTTGCAACGAATGAATCCATCTGAAGTAAATATTTGTTTCTGAAATCGAGAATGGCTCTGTGATGCGAATCGAAGAATACAAATACTGACGCCCCAACAGCTCCAAACCTGGCTTTGTAAAACGTTTTAGATTTGATGCATACAGTGGTGATAAAAAATTTTGAATAGCTGAAATCGCATTGATTAGTTCTTCTTGTTCAAATCCTGCTTGGTTAAAAATATACTCCAAACGGAAATCAAAACGACCTTCAAATCTGAATCCAGAAATTAACAAACTGTCCCAATTTGATGATATCGTCCGCGCGCTCATCATGTCATAACTGATTCCATTAAACAGGGGCGTGAAGTTATTCTTCTCTTGAGAATGTCGTGCATCTAAGTAAATGGACACACTCTCAAGTGGAATCAAATTAATATACTCACCAATAAAATAATTGCTCTCCTCTTGCAGGCCAGTAACCAATCCCCAATACTGACTGCTATCATCCCAAGATTTTTCATACTTGATCAATGCCTTTACGGTGAAATCGGATTCAGCTCTCCACTCGGGCTCATTGTTTGAAATCGGTTCAACAAAGGCCACAATACTGTTGAACTTATTCAAGGACAAATTAGATCGAATAAGAACCTTCCCTTTTTCTTTATAAAACAAACTACGTTGTGATGAGTTAAAATGAAAAATGGGATTAGATGGACTCAATAGTTCTGCAGGCCCCCATTGATAAACTTGCAATCCTATAGTTGTTGAAAATGACCTGGTCCAGTGGGTTTCCACAAAGGCATCAGTTAAATCAATCTTCCCCTTGGACTCCACATGACGTTCAGATGTTGCATAATTCTCAGAAATAGACTGATAACCCAACCAACGGGGGCGAATAATGATTTTACTCTGATTAAAATCCCACTTCACTTCACCTCGAAAATCTATTTCACTTTTAAATATTGGCAATAGCAGGACTTGATTATTTGGATTGATATCTGTATCTGCAATCTCATGGTTGCTTCCAACAGCATACACATCACCAGCCCATAAGACATCAGCTTGAACTCTTGCCGAAAAATAAAATAAAAAAATTCCAAAAATTTTAAGCATGGTTTAAATTATCAATTACCTTTTTTGATAGCGAGCTCCGTATTGAAATCCAACATGCCAACAGACTTACTCCTATTAATATTAAGAATGCAGACATATATGCAACGGGTGTAAAATTGATTCGAAACAGGACGGGATCTGAAAGTAGACCGGCTTTATATAAGATTTTCATAGAATTTAATACTATCGTTAAAACAAGCGCAGACACCATTCCCAGTGCAGTTCCTAAGCAGGCCAGAAGTATTGTTTCAATAAAAAACATTCGTTGAACTTGAGATATCGTAAAACCAAGACTTCGAAGTGTACCAATTTCGCGGGTTCTCTCTTTGATGATCTTTATCAGCGTGTTAAAAACAGATAATGTTGATATCAATAAAATGACAACAACCACAAAATTTCTAAATATGGCCATCATATCCATTGTTTTAATAAAAGTCTCTCCGGTGGGATGATCCAACCACGACATGGCCTTAGCTCCTAAAATTTTCGTTTCAACCTCAGATTGAAATTTTTCTAAAAACACAGATAGAAATTTAGGATCTTTGAGCTCTACAGCAACATAGGTTACTTTTTTTGTATTCATTAGTGTTTGCGCTGCTGGCAAAGACATTTGAATAAATCGATCATCAATATCCTTATAACCTGCATCCATCAAGCCAACCACTTCAACATCGATCGCGTTTAACTGCGCATCAGCTGTCATCGTAGAAATTTGTAAATCCGTTCGTAAACATTCAAATGGACGTTCAACAGCTTCGTAGCCCCCATAACTTTTCAAAATGTTTTTCTTATTCTCCCAATGACATCCCAGCTTTCGAGCAAGACCCTGACCAAGCATGATACCGAAATCATTTTGAACTTCCTGAAGAGGAACCCCTACTGTGGCATTCCAACTCCAGCCAGGCCCCCTTATTCTATCCCCTTCGATCAAATCATACCCGCGACCTATGAATATTGCGGACTGGTTTCCATTGGACAGCAGACCTTGAACACTCAAAGAGCGAACTCTCTCTTTGACGATTTTTTTATTCTCTTTTAAAAAATTATCTATAATAACTTGCTCGTCCTCGGTGAACCAAAAATTCCAAGGCTCTGCTAAACCAACCTTCTGATGAATTTCAGGTTTCTCAATAATCAGATCACCCAACATTTGTCGATGACGAAATGAATCATCGTACATTTTTTTAATATCATCAATATAACCATCAAATAACACCAAAGACACAAACGAAGCCGACAGGGAAAGCAATGCTGAAAGCGAATGCCTCCAGTTTTTTATAACATTTCTAAATGCAATTTTTAAAAATATCATTATTACCTTGTTAAGTTATTCACATTAAATAAGGCTGCCGAATGATCTGCTGCTTTTGGAACACTATACTTTATTATGCTTTTATTCTCAGGAAATTTAGCATCAGCAATTGTCAGTGAACTTACAAATGCGATGACTTGACCATCTAACTTGAACTTATTTGCATATTCCAAAGTCCCCACTTTAAATGGCTTGCCTTGCAATGTTAGAAACTCGGCCTTTACCGCAAGGCGAGATTTGGCATTAATCCAATATCGAATTTGATCATAAGTAAGATTCTTTGTTTTTGCCTTAAGCAGCAAGACAAAGCATTTCTGACCATTAAAA
Organism: Bdellovibrionales bacterium RIFCSPHIGHO2_01_FULL_40_29; assembly: GCA_001771815.1. Taxonomy (GTDB): domain Bacteria; phylum Bdellovibrionota; class Bdellovibrionia; order Bdellovibrionales; family Bdellovibrionaceae; genus Pseudobdellovibrio. The sequence goes on from MEPU01000004.1 coordinate 437,208, forward strand.
CTGTCCTCTTTCTCAAGAACAGCTGAGTAGTCCCTCGCGTAATGTGTGGAAGCAATATCTCCATTTGCAGCTTGGCCGGATAACTTCTGACGCGCTGAAATTGAGACTGGCTTTTTTAAAGATGGTTTATAAAACCACATATTTCGATCATTAAAAATATAGACCTCCCCTTTGTTCTTCGCAGGAGCTATGGCTTCGACGTAGGCATCATGATCCAAGGTTTTAACCTTAAATTTTCGATTTGATTTCTCACCATTCTCAATCGTTTCAATTTCAGTAACCCACTCAATACCCGATTTAATTCCACCGCGCCCCTGATCGGACGCTCTCAGCAATTCCTCTGCAGAAATAGACGCCAAACTATTCTTCACTAAAAAAAGTGCTACAATAAATAAAAAAATATTTTTCATTCTATGCTCCTGAGTCATTTATAAGATCAATCAATTTAACCTTCAACTTTGTTCGCATAACAATAATAGACGAAATCCATGTCAACAAAAGCACAAGCGATGTTATCACACCTGCAATAAATAAATTCCAACCCAACTTGAATTGAACTTTTCCACTTACTGCGGGTGGTGTAAATTGAATATTTAAAGCATTCACAATAAACGCAATGAAATATGTAATGACTATGCCTATAACGATTGAAAATAAACACAGTTGGATATTCTCTAAAACAAAAATTCGTGCCACATCACGCTGCCTAAACCCCACCGCTCGCAATGTGCCAATTTCTTTTGTCCTTTCAATAATACCCATCGTGAGTGAATTTACTATAGTCAATGATACAGCTGTCCCAATTAGAAAAACGAAAAAACTCCCCATAACGATCAAAAAACCTAAAGTCCCAACATACATGGCATTAATTTTTTCATCAAAATACAAATAAGTTTCTGTTGGAAAACTCAACTGACTCAGCTCTCTATCAAGTTGTTTCTTCAATTCTGTAAAACTCACGCTGCTTTTTAAATATAAAGAGAATGACTCAATATTCTCCGTCGCCAAAAGCTCTTGCATTTTTTTTAGTGGCACTAAAATAATAGTATCTTCTAAATACTGTAATCCCGTGGTGTGCTCTGCCCCAAGCTCGACATTAACGGCATTCAAATCTCCTGTAAAAGTACGCGCTGCAATCTGTGCTGATTCTTGAGAGCTCAACGGATACTGAAAACCCATAATATCTGCAATTTTAGGAGTGATTGAAATCACGTCTTCACTTTGTTTAAAGATATCAATGTTTTCCAATTGAGACGGTAACACCCAATCATTCGCCCATTTCAAAAGCTCTGGCTGCATCAGTGAGCGAGCATACACCTCGGCTTCATAACTAAATGCTAAAACGGGGTGTGATCGCGACCCATTCGAAAGCAATCCAGATCCGCTTAAGTTTCGGCCAATATACTCAATTTCAGAAGCATGCACCTTCAAAATATCACTGACTTGACTTATTTCAGATGGGCTTAACGAATACCTTTCTGGTCGAATAGCATAATTCACTAGCGCGTCTTTTTTAAAAATTTGGACATGACCACGCAGTGCTGAGTATACGGATGTGGTATCCAAAGCGCGCTTAACTCGGTAAATATATGCACCCAGTAAATTTAAACCAACAAACCCAACACAAATTGCCATTCCTGTCGAAAGCGATCGCCGCTTATTTCGAAACAAGTTTAAAAAAGCCAGCTTAAGCATTTTACGATTCATGAACATAGTTTTCGATAATTCCATCTTTAATTCTCAAAACCCGCTGAACACGATTCATGAGTTTTTCATCATGCGTACAAAATAAGAAAGTCATTTTTTTCTTTGAATTCAATTCCAACATCAGATCAATGATGAGATTGGCTGTCTTAGAATCTAAATTGGCCGTTGGCTCATCGGCCAAAATCAATGATGGTTCCGTCACAAGCGCCCGAGCTATAGCAACACGTTGGCGCTGACCTCCAGAAAGTTGATCCGGTCGATGATCGGCAAATGTATCGAGCTCAACATCTTTAAGCGCGGCCATGACCTTTTCTCGCCGCTGCTCTTCAGTTAAATCTTTACGAATAGTTAATGGAATCTCAACATTTTCAAAGACATTCAGAACCGGAATAAGATTGAATGACTGAAAAATAAAACCAATTTTTCGATTTCTCAAATCACTTTTTTCATCTTCACTCAAAGAGCTCACATCAATGCCATCGATCAAAATTTTACCGCGATCTGCATCATCCAAGCATCCGATTAAATTCAACAAAGTGGTCTTTCCTGAGCCTGAAGATCCGATCAATGCTGTGAATTCGCCACTTTTTATTTCGAGATTCAAGCCAAGCAACGCTTGCACCTCGGTGGCTCCCATTTGATATTTCTTAAAAACTCCACTAATCTCCACTACATTTTTCATCTTTCAAACTATAGTGAACTAATTTTCCATTGTCACACCATTGTCTCTATTGTAGAATCCTTTGACAGAGGCTCTTTTTTGCCATTTTGGCTAATCTGTTTCCAGTTAAATACCCCCCAAACAAAATAAAGCGCTCGCAGGTTTGGTCCAAGTTTCGAAGCCATACCACTTTATGAAAACACCAAGCCAAATTTTGATCCTTGCCTTGTCCTTATCCAGCACTGTTTATGCTACCAATTTAGAGCCCTTGAGGCAGGCCTTTGAAAAAAGGCTCAAACTGCGAACAACCTCTGAATCCACAAATGAAGTTATTTTAAAAAATAATATCGACTCCTTGCGCGACAAAGAAGAACTCCTGGGCGAAAAGGCGGTCCAATATAAGAACTCTGCCGTCGATGCAAAATCTCCAAAAGCTTTCTCAACGCCCTACCTTCTGAATTCAAAATTCTCTAACCTCAGCTTTAAATCAGGTGATGTGATTATTCTCCGAGGTACTTCGGCACTCAGCGCTCTGGTATCAAATATCACGGACACTCCATCGTCTTATAGTCATGCCGTTATGGTGTATATTGATGGCAATAATCGACGCTGGGGAATCGAAGCTTTGGTTGGCCGCGGAGTGGTCGTTCAAAAATTAGATGATATTTTAAGTGAAGGAGTTCCTCGAGTTATAGTTTACAGATATCATGATTCCAAAATTGCCACCCAAGCCGGTAGAGCTGCATTCCAGCTGGCTCAACCTGACTCACAGGGAAAAATAATTCCCTATGACACTCAATTAAATTTAACTGATGATTCCGCTGTTTATTGTTCTGAGATGATTCGCGTCATTTTCTCTCGCGCAACTCAAGGAAATCTACTATTACCAACGTTCCCATCCACTATCGGTGGTAAGTTTCCAGGTATTCGAAAAGCTCTTGCCCTTCAATTTCAAAAATTTTCTGTTTTTTCTCCATTGGATATTGATCTGGAAAGTCATTTTGATTTGGTTGCCGAATGGCGTGATTTCAATGCCACTGTTAATTACCGCATCAAAGATCAGTTAATAAAAACAGTTCTGGCATGGCTCGAAACCCAGAAAGATAATATTCGAAATATCAAGCAACTCAAAGATTCGCAACAAAACTCAGAAGAATCGACCACAAGTGGAGACGACAACACGGCAAAAATTTTGGATGGTATAAATACACTGCTCACTCTTGAAACGACTTTTTTTGCTGAAGCTAATCAGCAGTTTTTAATCAAGAAAAAGCGAAATATGACCACACTTGAAATTCAAGATGTCATTGATAAAAGTCAATTTCTTGATCATGCAAAAATTATATTTTTACAAAATGAACTCTTGAAAAAATAGAATCACCAAATTGTAATTCTATCTGAATCTTTTAAATACAAAGCATCTGACTTTTTGCACGAGAACGCTTCGTGAAATCCCGGCTGATGCTTTACCTGCTCATTGATTCGTGCAAATCCCAAGCTGTGTGGGTCGGTTTTCAACTGCATTTCCTTGGTTTTTTCTCGCATGACATTACACCAAACACGGGCGTAAGAGACAAAAAACTTTTGTTTGTCTTCTCGTGTGCCTTCACCTTTGGGAAAGGCGGCATTGTAAGCAAATGTCAGCCCCACCAAGTCAGCAACATTCTCACCTTGAGTCAAAGCGCCATTGTGTCCAATTTTATTAAATTGCTCCATCATTTTTTTTCCGCGAGCCAAAAATTTTTCAACATCTGCCTCTGCCATCCATTGGCGAAGCTTCCCCTGCGCATCAAATTTTGAACCTTCATCATCTATACCATGACCAAGCTCATGTCCAATTACTGTTCCTACCGCCCCCAAATTCTCGATCACATCGCCTTCGGCGACAAAAAATGGATACTGTAAAATTCCGATAGGCATGACAAACTTGTTCTTATCTGGAGAATAATAAGCATTAACAGTTAATGGTCCCATCCCCCAGGCTTCCTTATTAACACCATCACGCAATCGTTCAAAGGCGCGCTTATGTGCGGCTGCTACCAATTTTTTGCCATTCGCATGTGGTTGAGTTGAACTCAATTTCAGAACAGGTTTAAAATCCCATTCTTTATCTGTCATGGGTTTCACCAATTGCAGTTTTGCAGTTAGAATTTTCTCACGCGCCCCAGCCTTGCTTTCCGGGGAAAGCCACGTGTTCTTTTCAATACCAGATAATATGGATTGTCTAATTTTAGCAGCTACTGTTTCCATTTTTTCTTTAGGGAAATTGGGAAATAAACGGGGTAACATTTCAAAATCGAGTTCACGGTTAAACGATCCCATAACAGCCATTGTACAGCGCTCCTGACGATCCGAGCGTGTCAATGGCCCACCCAGATACTTATGTGCAAACTCCCATCGCTTTTTAAAAAGCTCTGGATACGCATCGTCCATAAATGAACGCGCATTACGATAAAGATACATATCTTTAAACACTTGTAAGTTGGATTCATTTAACTCTTTTTGCAAAAAATCAAAACTCTCTGGGACAAATTCGCGCAGCAACACTTTATCCGAAATATACTTCTTAAAGAATGGCTTCAAGTTAAGAACACTTGTTTTTTTCAAAAAATCTTCTCGTGAAACTTTACGTGGTTGAGTATAACGTTGTCGAAACTCAGCTGGAAATGGATAACTGACTTTAAATTTTTTCTCGAAATCCACAACAGCTTGAGCCCGCTTCAAATGCTCTTCACGCGAACCATTTGGATATAGCGTATTCAAAAATTCAGCCATTAAGTTTCGATACTCTTGAACCAACTCCTCATTTTCATAATAGCTATGCTCAGGTAAGCCCATCACATTAACGTCAAATGTCATATCATAAATTGAGGAATCATCAATATTTGGCATCATTTCATAACTCACAATAGACCATTTTTCATTGGTCATATTTTTTCGGCTTATCGTGATGAGATTTTCAACCGACTTAATTCCCGCAACTTCTAAAAGCAACAGACGCGCTAATTGCTTTTCTTCAAGAGCAGAATTCTTCTCACTCATACATGCTAGATAATGATCTTTAAGTTGACGCGATCGCGAAGATAGTTTCTTTTCCTTATCAATATTTTTAAAAAAATCTTTCTTTTTTTCTAATATTCTTTCATCAGAATCATCAAAAGCAAATGTATGCGAACTGCGGTCATCTCGCAGCTTAAAGTTTTTCTCGACAGTTCCACAAACATACTTATGAAAATCTTGACAGGCATTCACAGTTGTATCGAGTGGAAACTCTCTTTTTTCTGGAATATCAGAGCTTTCTCCTGCAGCAAAACTGAAGCCTGATAGCAACAATATGACAACAGACACAAAACAGCATGACTTAAGATTGGATATTTGCATTGAAAAACTCCTCTAAGAGATAATAACTAACTTCAAAGTCTGTCATGAGTCGAGTCAAGACGTGAAGCTTTTTTTCCACAGATAGACTTCATCTCGACTTCACGTCATACTACAGACAATTTCATTTCATCGGAGGCTCTATGTCGACACCAAGTGTTCCTTTTATCGATTTAAAATCACAGTATGTTGCATTAAAATCAAATATTGATTCTCGCATCCAAAAAGTATTGGACAGTGGTGCTTATATCAACGGACCTGAAGTCACTGAGCTGGAACAGAAACTTGCCGCCCACACAGGAAGCAAACATTGCCTGGCTGTCTCTAGCGGAACTGATGCTCTTTTGATTCCATTAATGGCTCTAGGCATTGGTCCTGGAGACGAAGTTATCACCACCGCTTTTTCATTTATCGCAACAGCAGAAACAATTGTTCTTGCCGGAGCGAAACCCGTTTTTGTTGATATCGATAAAAAAACTTTCAATATTGATACCACCAAGATTGAAAAGGCCATCACTGCCAAAACAAAAGCTATCATGCCTGTTTCACTTTATGGCCAAGTTTCGGATCTCGAGGAAATTAATGCTCTTGCAAAAAAACACAACCTGTTTGTCATTGAAGACACCGCGCAGTCCTACGGCGCCGGATACAAAAATAAAAAAAGTGGTTCCATGACAACGGCCGCTGGCACTTCTTTTTATCCAGCAAAGCCACTGGGTTGCTACGGAGATGGTGGAGCTATTTTCACTAACGATGACAAATTGCAAATTGCCATGAAAGAAATTCGAGAACACGGTTCTGAAAAACGATATTTTCACACTCGTCTCGGCGTGAATGGCCGCCTAGACACAATTCAGTGCGCGATATTATTGGCAAAATTAGAGCGTTATGATTGGGAAGTTGAACAACGCAATCACATTGCCAGCAAGTTTAATGAGGCCTTCATTGGCTTGGATAAAGTGGATTCGCAATTTTCAACTCCATTTGTCAAATCTGGCAATAAAAGTGTTTGGGCTCAATACACCCTCACTCTGACTCACCGAGAAAATTTTCAAAAGAAAATGCAAGAGTTCGGAGTCCCAACAACAGTTCATTATCCCATGACGATGCCAGACCAACCATGGTACAAAGAAAACACACCCTGCCAAGCAGATATCACGCAATCGCGATGGGCCGCCAACCACGTTATCAGCTTACCCATGTTCCCAGATATGACCGAGCAGCAGGCACAAATAATCATAGATGCCGTCAAAAAATCAGTCGAACTTTCAATGAAAGAGAGCTAGTCTCATACCATGACAGAGTTTAAATCATTAGCAAAAACAGTCTCTATGGATTCCCCTACTGGTAAAATCACTTGGGGGGATGGAAAAAATTTCGTTCTTTTCGCTGGTCCAGATATAATCGAAGACGAGGGCATGGTCATCGAAACTGGCAAAGAACTCAAACGTGTCACTCAAAGCCTAGGAATTCCATGGATTTTAAAATGCTCTTTCGATAAAGCGAACCGTCAAAGTTCAAAAAGTTTTCGCGGCCCCGGCATGAGCCAAGCTTTAAAATCACTTGATAAAATCAAATCAGAATTGGGTTGCGCTTTCTTAACCGATGTTCACGAAACGATTCAGGTTGAAGAAACGGCAAAGTATGCAGAGGTGATTCAAATACCAGCCTTTCTCTCTCGACAAACTGATTTATTAGTTGCTGCAGCCAAAACAGGACGAGTTATTCATATTAAAAAAGGACAGTTCCTTGCACCTTGGGATATGAAATCCATTGCCCAAAAAGCCGTTCAAGCAGGCAACGATAAGGTTTTACTCTGTGAACGCGGAACAACCTTTGGATACAATCGTCTTATCAATGATATGACAGGATTGGTTGAAATGCGAAATCTAGGATTTCCAGTTATTATGGATTGCACACACTCAACTCAATTGCCAGGTGCCACTGGCGACTCCAGCGGCGGTCGTGGTGAAATGGTTTGGCCTCTTGGTCGCGCGGCTATGGCTATTGGAGTTGATGGAATATTTTTAGAAACCCACCCCAATCCTGAAAAAGCACTTTGCGATGGCCCAACTTCGCTACCCTTGAAGAATTTGGAAATGGTTCTTAAAAATTTACAAAATATTTTTAAAACTCATAGCCTCTAAATAACTATGGCAAAACCATCGTGGCTTAAAAATCTACTTCGCCCAACGATAGCTCTGCTTTTTATCTATTTTCTTATTCAAAAAGGTCCCTTTCGATTGGATCAAATCACCTTCATTCTGGGCCAATCTAAAATCCTCTTACTTGGTCTTGCATTAGTCCTTTTTCAATTTTCGATCACAGCACTACGTTGGAAAAAAATTGTTGAACTCAAAAAAAGAATCACTTTATTTCAGGCCCTTACTCTCACATTGATTGGACAATTTTTTTCATTTTTTATTCCAGGTGGAGTCGGTGGCGATGTGGTTAAGGCACTCGAGCTCTCCAAAACCCACGAAATCAGTCGATCTGAAGGTCTCGCTACAGTTTTAGCTGACCGCATCTTGGGACTCTTCTCAATGGTACTCTTTTCAACAGTCTTTCTTGGCCTCGACTATGCTCAAGGCCACTCCAGCAACACTCTCAAATATTTTATTTTTAGCGCCGTACTTCTGATACTCATGGTGCTTGGATTAACCATTGGACCCAAGATTATTGAATTCATTTCAACTCAACTGGGCCAACAAAAAAACAAGCTCCTTCTTTTTTTTGAAAAATTGATGGGGTCATTCTCTCTCACTTTTACCTGTTTCCAAAGCCCACGAGCCCTACTCACCACTGTGGCTCTAAGTCTTATTGTGCAGTTGATTTCCAGTTTATTTATGATGGAAATCATTCGAACCCTCGGAGTCCCACTTCCTTCATTTTTTGTTTTCTTTTCGCTTTCTTGTTTTGGCTTTTTAGCCTCAGCGATTCCCATAACTCCGGCTGGAATTGGTGTCGGCCAAGCAGCCTTTTATTTTTTATTTGCCTTAATAAATCCCGAATTAGGCAATGCTGCCGTCACAGCTGTAAGCATACTTCAGTTGTTTTTTCTATTTTTTGCGCTACTTGGCGGAGTGCTGTTTGCCATGAAACCACTTTTGAAGTTTAATAAGCGTTAGCACCTCAACTTCTGGAGACTTATGGGCATACTGATTAAACAAATCATCAATCTTATTCGCTTGTTGCATTCGGATACTGGCCAGAACCAAATCGCTTCGGGCTTAGCCTTTGGCATTTTCTTGGGTTTTGCCCCGTTTATCTCTATTCAAACAATATTGGTTTTATTTATCGTCTTTATTTTCCGAGTTCAATTGGGCGCCGCTTTTTTATCAGCCTTCTTTTTTAAGTTTGTGGCCTTCTTACTCGATCCCGTTGCAGATACTTTGGGAAAACAGGCCCTTGAAAGCTCAGCTCTTCGATCAGTTTGGCTCACTATGTACAACACACCTTTTTTACCTATGACTCGTTTCAATAATTCCATTGTGATGGGCTCATTTCTTATTTCGCTCGTACTCTGCCCAATCCTCTTTTTTACTTTTAAAATTCTTATTGCGAAATATCGAACTGAAATTGTCCAAAAAGTTGAAGCCACAAAAGCTTGGAAGGCCTTCAAGGCAACAAAAGTGTATCTTTGGTATCTCAAATACAATGATTTATATGGTGGTGTTTAATGGTTGATTCAAACAGCGTTCAAAACAATAAGCCGGCAACCCTTCAAAAAAAACAGGGCCCCATCCGCTGGAATGCAATCATTCCCTTTGTCATCATTATGGCACTGATCTATGGATACTTTTTCTTTTTTTTCGACTCCCACATGAAAAAAGCAATCGAGTGGACTGGCTACAAAGCCCTTGGAACAGAACTCAATATCGCTCACTTTAAAACGTCATTCCTTCAAGGAAAAGTTGAGCTGACTGGACTTGAAATAACTCATGCCGTACAGCCACAGTTTAATTCAATAGAGCTCTCCAGCATTCGATTTGGTGTCAACTGGGGCGCACTTCTTCGTCTTAAGTTTGTCATCGATGAAATTGCCGTTGAAGGCGTTCAATTCATGTCAAAACGATCTCACCCTGGCAAAGTGGCACCCCCTGAGCCAGCCGATGATGGCAAACCAAGCTTTGCACAACAGCTCTCTGACAAAGCCACAAACAAGCTTGAAAAAGACAATCAAAGCAATGTACTCAGTGATGTTTCCATATTCCTCAAAACAGGAAAATGGGACGAACAAATTAAGAATTTAGAGTCCCAACTCGCTTCAAAAAAAATGCTCGAAGAAATGAACTCAAAGTGGACCTCCAAAAAAACTGAATGGGATGCAAAAGTAAAAATGCTTCCAACAAGTGCCGAATTGAATGGATTTAAAAACCGCTTTGAATCTATCAAAAGCAAAGATTTTAAAACACCTCAAGAACTCGATACATCTGTAAAACAGTTTAATGCCTTGATCAAAGATGTTGATTCAAGAAATAAGCAAATCCAAGAAATCAAAATTCAACTGGATGCCGATCTCAAAGGACTCGATCAAGATTATAAATCTATTGATGCTCAAATTAAAAAAGACATCGACACCTTAAAAACAAAATTTAAAATTCCAAAAATTGATGCTGCCAGCTTCGCAAAATCTTTATTTATGAGTTATCTGACTCCCATCATGAGCAAATTAGATCATTATAAAAATTTAGCCGAAAAGTATCTTCCGCCGAAATATGCCCGTAAAATTTCCGGAAAAAAAGAAGACATTGCAGCGACTGAACCTGAGACCATTCAACCACACCCCCGAGCCGATGGAACAACCTATGAATTTCCAATTCCAAATGGCTTTCCGCTCTTCTGGATCAAAAAAATCAGCCTCAGCTCAACATCAAATAAAAATGCTGACTATGGAGACTTTAAAGGTTTGATTGAAAATATCACGTCGAACCAGCGACAAATTAATAAAACAACAACTCTTGATATTGCTGGCAGTTTTAAAAAAATGTCTATTTCCGGAGTTAAAATTAATGCCGAGTTGAATAATCTTAAAGAAGAGCCACAGGTCAACTTTGGTTTTAATGTTGGTGCTTTTCCCATCACAAATATGGAGCTTCTCAAATCTTCGGACGGGGAAATCTCTATCCCACAAACGACGGCGGCATTCCAAAGTGCTGGCCAAACTATTGGTTTTAAGAATTATGACTTAAAAATGAAAACGGACTTTTCTCATGTTACTTTTAAAACTTCAGCTACCGACCCCACCGTCGCTGAAGTTTTATCAAAGACCCTCCAAGCTATTAATCAGTTCAACGTCGAGGCAACGGCAACTGGCGAGCTCAAAGATCTTAAAATGGATATTCGCTCAAGCCTGGGTGGAGATCTACAAAAAGCTTTCGAAAACTTACTCAAAGAAAAAATTGCAGAAGCCAATGAAAAACTTCAATTAGCCGTTAATACGGAACTCGATAAACTCAAGCGCCAACTTACTGGCCAAACCGATGCCATCAAAAATCAAGCGACTGGCGAAGTTGCTAAAGTTCAAAAACAAATCGACGATCAGAAAAAACAAGTTGATGAACGCATCAATCTAGCCAAAAAAGATTTTGAAAAACAGGCTCAAAAAGGAATTCAAGACGCTGGTCAAAAAGCCCTAGATGATCTCAAGAAAAAATTTGGCCTTTGATTTATAAACTGATCTCTTTTGCGGTCCTATTCAGTGCAACTCCGTCCTCTATCTGTTTGGTATTTCAAACAAATCTTTTTTTCGTTGGTGACTTCTGATTGTAAACAATCAGAAGTCACCAACGAACCACATAAGCTCTTGAAAATACTTAACTTATAGAGGCCGAAGATACTTCTGAGAACCGCAAAAGAGATCAGTTCTTAAAGGTTTTTCCAATCAACAACAGATCGAATGCTTCGAATTTGCGACTGCTGTGGATCTAATATAACAGTCATTGGCAATCGATCCACATCTAATTGTTTTGATATTTTTTTATCAAAGTCCCAAATTTTAACAAACAGTTCAGAACTTAACTCAGGAAAACTCTTTAAAAATTTTACTAACTCTTCTTGTGAGTCATCCAATGATATTAAAACAAACAGCGCCGAATCCTTATTCTTCTTTGCAAAATCAATCAATTCAGGAATCTCATTCAAACAAGGTCCACACCATGAAGCCCACAAATGCAAATATATCGGTTTCTGCACCGAAGCTGATTGCATATCCAAGTCAATTGTCTTCGACGAGTAATCATACCAATTTTGAGATTTAAAAAACTGAACCACACCATCTTTTGTTAACTCTTTTGTAATCGCCGTATTAGGGCCATCGGCAACTTGTTTTATAGCTTGCCTAATCTCAACATGGTTCATAACTCCAATCGTCACAAGGCCTGCTAGCGCTAAAAATCCAAGGCTTAACTTCAGATTCATGTAAACCCACCTTTATACAGTTCTTAAACAAAAAAAAACCCAAGTTCCCTTGGGTTTTTTTTAAAATAACTATTACTTTAAATGACTAGTTACGAGCAAACATTGCCGATCGAGAACTTGTCTTCATTTTACGAACATTCTTCTTACCTTTTGCAGCAACAACTGATTTTGCTTTTTTAGCCTTGCTAGCAATCTTAAGAACTTCTTTTGACTCAACTTTTGCTTCTTTGCCTTTTGCAGCTTTAGTTGCTGTTGTTGAAATTGTTTTTCCAAAAGCATCCGTTGCGCGAGTTTTGTAGTCAAAATCTACAAATTCAAGATAAGCCATCTCTGCAGTATCACCTGGTCTACGACCAATTTTGATTACGCGAGTATAACCACCAGCACGATCTTTAAATCGTGGAGCAACAGTTTTTACTAAAGCCAATGCATTTTCTTTATTTGCTAAGCGCCCCACTAAAAGACGAATTGAATTCAAATCATCTTTTTTAGCAAGAGTAACTGCTTTTTCAACATGACGACGAACTTCTTTAGCTTTAACAACAGTCGTTTTAATACGACCATGTTCAATTACAGAATTCATCAAGCCACGGATAAGGGCCTTTAATGGACCACTTTTACGGGCAAAATGCTTGGTTAAACGACGATGTGAAGACATAAAAAACTCCCTATATACTTAAATAATACTTAACACTCTCGCGTCTAACTAAATGTTAGTCGGTGGAGCTTCACGCTTAACTTGAGGCATTTGATTTGGATCCCATCCTGGAGGTGGCCATCCATCGATCTTCATACCTAAGCCTAAGCCCATTTCTGTCAAAATCTCTTTAATTTCATTCAATGACTTACGACCAAAGTTTTTAGTCTTAAGCATTTCAGCTTCTGAACGAACAACCAACTCACCGATAAATCGGATATTTGCATTCTTCAAACAGTTAGCTGAGCGAACACTTAACTCAAGATCATCAACTGATCGGAATAAGTTTTCATTCAATGAAGACGATCCCATAGACTTGATTTCATCTGAAGGCTCAAGAGATTCATCAAAAGTTAAGAAGATCTGAAGCTGCTCTTTTAAAATCTTAGAAGCCAATGATACCGCTTCTTCAGGTTTTAAAGAACCGTCTGTCCAAACTTCCAATGCCAATGCATCGTAATCTGTTCGTTGTCCAACGCGAGCATTAGAAACTGAATAGTTTACTTTACGAATTGGTGAATGAAGAGCATCTACACCAATGTATCCTACTGGTAATGATTCATTCTGATTTTCAACTGGAGAATAACCACGTCCATAAGACACGATCAACTCAGCATTGAAATTTGCATTATTTCCCAATGTTGCAATATGCTGATTAGGATTTAAAATTTCAATTTTTTCACTCGTAATAATATCAGCCGCCGTAACAACCCCAGGACCTTTTTTAGAGATTCTAAGAGTCAAAGGCTCAGAATTAAATTGGCGAAAACGAATCTGCTTCAAATTCAAAATAATATCTGAAACATCTTCCAAAACATCTGTTAAAGTAGAAAACTCATGTAAAACTCCATCGAATTTAACTGCCGTAACAGCTGAACCCATCATAGAGCTTAACAAAATTCTGCGGATTGAATTACCTAAAGTAACTCCAAATCCTCTCTCTAGCGGGCGAACAACAAATTTCGCATATTCACTAGATTGAGATTCTTTTTCAATCTCAAAACCTTTTGGTTTAATTAATTCTCTCCAAAATTTATAATAGTGCTCTTGCATATTTGTCCTTCTTTATTATCGAGAGTAGTACTCTACGATCATACTTTCTTCGACCGAAATTGTTACTTCATCACGTGTTGGAGCATCTTTAATTGTACCCTTGAATGCTGCATGATTCGCATCTAACCAGCTTGGAACTGTACGACGAGAAACAGCTTGAATAGCACTTAGGATAGTAGCTAACTCTTTGCTCTTCTGAGCAACTTCGATAACATCACCTTTTTTAACAATAGCACTCGCAATATTTACGCGCTTACCATTTACTAAAAAGTGATTGTGACCTATTAATTGACGTGCTTCACGACGAGAGTTCGCAAAACCTAAAGTGTACACCACGTTATCTAAACGCAATTCCAATGTTTTTAACAACTCTGTACCTGTGATTGCTTTAGAAGCATCTGCCATATGAAAGTATTTACGGAATTGCTTTTCAGACAAACCATAATAGCGTTTTGCTTTTTGCTTTTCACGAAGTTGCAAAGCAAATTCGGAAAACTTAAGACGGGATTGACCATGCTGTCCTGGTGGATAAGGTCTTCTTTCAAAAGCACACTTATCAGTATAACAACGATCGCCCTTTAAAAAGAGCTTCATGTTTTCGCGACGGCATAGTTTACAAACTGAATTCGTTACACAACTCATATTAACCTCAATTAAATTCTTCGACGTTTAGGTGGGCGGCATCCATTATGCGGAACTGGAGTAATATCTTTTAAAGATAAGATTCTAATTCCAGTACCTGCTAAAGCACGGATTGCTGGCTCACGACCTGCGCCCGGACCTTTTAAAAGAACATCAACAGACTTCATTCCGCTTTCGATAGCTTTTTTTGCCGCATCTTCAGCAGTAACTTGGGCTGCGAATGGTGTTCCTTTACGACTTCCTTTGAAACCAAGATGTCCTGCAGAAGACCATGAAACCGTATTTCCAATTGGATCTGTGAACGTCACAATAACGTTTCCAAATCCAGCAGAAATATGACATTGCCCTTGCAATACGTTTTTCTTAACTTTCTTCTTTGCGGTAGTCGTAGCTTTTTTTTGTTCTTCTTTAGCCATTTTTTATCCTACTTTAATTAAACAACTTTTTTCTTATTCGCGACAGTTTTCTTAGGCCCCTTACGTGTTCTTGCATTAGAACGAGTATTCTGACCACGTACTGGTAAACCTTTTCTGTGTCGAGTACCACGATAGCAGTTAACATCTGTTAAACGTTTAATTGCCATACTGATTTCACGACGTAAATCACCTTCAACTTTAAAACTTCCTTCAATCAAAGCACGCATTCCTGCAATTTGCTCATCTGTTAAGGCATCAGTTCTTAAAGTGTCAGAAATTCCGACTTCTTTACAGATCGAACGAGCACGAGGTCGTCCAATTCCAAAAATATATGTTAATGCGATTTCAACTCGCTTATTTCGAGGTAAATCGATACCCATCAAACGTGCCATGACTAACCCTGCCTTTGCTTGTGTTTAGCGTTCTCACAGATAACGCGAATAACACCTTTTCTCTTAATAACTTTACACTTATTACAGATTTTCTTTACCGATGGTCGAACTTTCATTTCAATACTCCGCACAAAAGGTTAATTTTATTAACATTCAAAAAACTTGTAGTCTAGCCCTAATTAAGCTAAGCCCAGAATTTCTTCAATCTCTTCTAACACAATCTCTGGGTCTTTTGCACAATCTACTTTCTCCAACATATTCTTGCCGCGGTAGAAATTGATTGTCGGACCCGTATTTTTTTCAAACTGAGCTAATCTCTCCCCGATAACTTCCTTCTTGTCGTCAGGTCGCTGCCTTAACTCCCCACCACACTTCTCACAGACCTCTCCTTTAGAAGAGGGCTTAGTTTCGATATGGTAGATCTCGCCGCACTTAGCGCATGTTCTACGCCCCGTTAAACGGCTTACTAACAACTCAGAATCTATACTAAAAAAGATCACTTTATCGATCTGATTAGCACTTTTCTTAAGCATTTGCTCTAAGCTTTCGGCTTGAGCAACAGTCCTTGGAAAACCATCAAAAATAACAGACTTACCCTTATTTTTGTCTATAAAACTTTCAACTAACTTGACCATGACTTCATCTGGAACCAGTTTCCCCTGATCCATAAAGCCCTGAGCCATCAATCCGATCTCAGTCTTCTCCGCTATGGCACCTCTTAAAAGATCGCCAGTACTTAATTGAAGAAACTGGTGCTTATCAATGAGGTATCGAGATTGAGTTCCTTTTCCCGACCCAGGAGCACCTATCAGGATAACGTTCAAAACTGAACCCTCCTGCTACGGATTTTAACGCCCTTTAAGAAGGAGTCATACTTACGTGATAATAAATGAGATTGAATTTGTTGAGATGTATCAATTGCAACACCAACTAAGATCAGCAAACTAGTGCCACCAAAGTAGAAGGGAACGTTGAACATCTTTGCCAAAAGGCCCGGCAAAATACAAACAATACAAAGATACAAACAGCCCAAAACGTTAATGCGATCTAAAACGTAGCGAATGAAGTCTGCAGTGCTTTTGCCCGCTCGAATACCTGGGATAAATGCACCAGATTTCTTTAAGTTCTCTGAAACTTCATCAGCGTTGAAAACAATGTCTGTATAAAAGAATGAAAAGAAAATAATAAATAATACGAATAAAATATTAAAAATAACTCCATCTGGATTTAGAGAATCTCTCATCGCATTAACCCATGGAGCTTGAACAAATTGAGCCAAAGTACTTGGAAACATTAAAAGTGAACTTGCAAAAATTGGTGGAATAACTCCTGCAAAGTTGATCTTAATTGGCAAATGACTTGATGCCAATGAACCCATATTGTTGTTTGCTAATTTTTGACTGTACTGAATAGCAACACGGCGCTGGGCAACTTCCATAAAAATAACGCCCGCAATAACTGCAACCATGAATGCTAGCAATACAATGGCTACAACTGGATTGATCTCACCATTTTTAACCAACTCATACAAACTTTGAGCGCCACCAGGAATAGCTGCAGCAATACCCGTAAAAATGATTAATGATGTGCCGTTACCAATACCCTTTTCAGTTATTTGATCACCAAGCCACATGATAAAACATGTACCAGCAACCAACGTCAAAACTGTAATAAATTTAAAAGGAAATATCCCGATAGAACCTGATGACAAAAGACTTTGCCCTACTTGAGATGTTTGACCAGCAAGCCAAGAACTCATTCCGTATCCTTGAACAATCGCCAAAAGAACCGTCGCGTAACGTGTGTACTGACTGATTTTTTTGCGTCCTGACTCACCTTCTTTTTTCAACGCTTCCAAAAATGGAATTGCTGATGTCAAAAGTTGAAATATAATTGAAGCCGAAATATAGGGCATAATACCCAAAGCAAAAATTGAAAACTGCGATAGCGCTCCACCTGAAAAAGTATTGAATAATCCGAAGATCCCACGATTCTGTGAATTGAAAAATTCAGAAACCGCAAGGCCGTTAACTCCCGGAGTAGGAATATGAACTCCGATACGATATACAGCTAAACAAACCAAAGTGAAAATAATTTTAGATCTTAAACTTCCAGATCCTTTGCTATCGCCTTTTTGTTCTGCCACTACTTGATTACCTCTACAGATCCACCAGCTTTTTCGATGGCTGCTTTTGCTTTTTCACTGATGTAATGAGTCTTAACTGCCAATGCTTTTGTTAAATCGCCTTTAGCTAAAACTTTTATTTTACTGCCCTTAGTAATCAAACGCATTTTGTATAATGCTTCTGGGTCTACAGACTTATCGAATTTATTTAAATCAGATAAATTAATAATTTGGTATTGAGTTGCGAACGCGGCATTCGTAAAACCAAATTTTGGCAACCGACGAGACAATGGAGTTTGTCCACCCTCGAAACCACGACGAACTGTTCCGCCAGTACGAGCTAATTGTCCTTTATGACCCTTAGTTGAAGTACCACCCATACCAGACCCGATTCCACGACCAATTCGTTTTTGGTAGTGAGTTGATCCTGCTTTAGGTTTTAAAGATGCTAGTAAGCTCATATTAACTCCGAATTATTTCTTAATTGTTATTTCCAACAAATGTTGAACTTTACTTAACTGACCGCGATTTGCAGCATTGTCAGCAACTTCAACAGTATTATTAATCTTTCTCAAGCCTAATGCATGAACCGTTTTAATCTGGCTCTCACTACAGCTGATAGTTGATCTTTTTAATTTTACTACAAAAGCCTTAGCCATAATTAACCTCGTAATTTCTTCAATTGGCTGAGTCCGTCTAAAGTCGCACGAACAGCATTGTGTGGATTTCGAGTTCCAACACATTTAGTTAAAATATCTCGCACGCCAACTGATTCAAGAACTGCACGAACAGCACCGCCGGCAATAACACCAGTACCAGCCGCAGCAGGCTTCATGATTACTTTAGCGCAACCAAACTTACCAATAACTTCGTGAGGAATTGTTCCTTCGTGAAGTTGCACATCACGACAAGCTTTCTTAGCTGAGCGTGTTGCTTTTCCAATTGCCTCAGGAACTTCGCCAGCTTTTCCACTGCCAAAACCAACCTGTCCAATTTTATCACCAACAACAACTAAAGCTGCGAAAGAAAAGCGACGTCCGCCCTTTACAACTTTTGTTACGCGATTGATAGCAACAACTTTTTCTTCTAATTCAGCATTCATCTTTTCCATTTAATCTCCATTAAAAACTAAGGCCACCCTCGCGTGCGCCATCTGCTAAAGACTGTACTCGACCATGATAAATAAATCCGTTGCGATCAAAAACAACTGCCTTAATTCCTTTTTTCAAAGACGCTTCAGCGATTGTTTTTCCAACCAATTTTGCCATGCTCTTACCATCTAATTTTTGATCTAACTTAATAGAAGATACAGTCAATATTGTCTGATGTTTGTCATCATTTACAACTTGAGCGTAAATGTGCTTAGAACTTCTGAAAACACACAAACGTGGTCTTTCTGCTGTTCCATTCACAGTCTTTCTGATTCTGATCTTCTTCTTCAATCTATTTGCAGACTTTGCTGCTGTATGCTTAGACACACGTAATTTCATAAAACACCCTTACCTAAATTATTTACCAGCCGACTTACCAGCTTTACGTCTAATATGCTCACCAACGTAACGAACACCTTTACCTAAATATGGTTCTGGTGGTCTAAAGCTTCTAATCTTCGCAGCAACTTGGCCAACCATTGCTTTATCAGCACCGTTGACACTTACTGTTGTTTGCTTATCAACCTTAATTTCAATTCCCTCTGGAATATCAAAATTAATGGGATGAGAGAAACCTAGCGATAATTCCAACTTTTTACCAGCAACATTCGCACGATATCCAACACCATGTAGCTCCAAAGCCTTTGTGAAGCCTTGTGATACACCATTAACTGCATTCTGAAGAAGCACCTTATATAAACCATGTAATGATTTCGATTCGCGTGTATCATCAGCGCGAGTTAAAACAACTTTTTTAGCTTCAACTTTTGCTGTGATACGTGAATCAAGTTCATACTTTAAAGTCGTTTTAGCGCCTTTAACGGTAACAAGGTTACCAGCAACACTCACTTGAGTTTTATCATCAAAATTTACAGGATACTTACCAATACGTGACATATTTTACCTACCAAACTAGACAAAGAACTTCACCGCCAAGATTGCTCTTAACTGCTTCATTTCCTGTCATAATCCCTTTATTAGTGCTCATTATGCATTGCCCAGTTCCAGATCGCACAACTGGAACTTCAGTTGCTTTGATATAAACACGTTTTCCTGGAGTACTTACTTTAGACAAGTTAGTAAATGCAGGAGCACCTTGTTCATCATACTTCAAATAAACACGCATAATACCTTGTTTAGAATCGCGAGCCATTTTGTAGCTACGAACGAAGCCTTCTTGAATTAAAATTTTTGCAATGTTCTCGCGAACTTTTGACGCTGGCATATCCACTTTTTCAAGCTTAGCCATCGATGCATTTCTGATATTTGTTAACATTTGTCCAATAGTATCCATAATTTCCTCTTACCAGCTAGCCTTAGTTACGCCCGGAAGTTTACCATCCAAAGCCAATGTTCTAAATGCGATTCTTGATAAACCAAATTTTCGATAATTACCGCGAGGACGACCCGTAATCTGACATCGTGTTGTTACACGATTTGGAGACGAGTTCCGTGGCATAGCTTGCAACTTATTGCGAGCCTCTGATCTTTCCTCATCAGAAAGAGTCATATTCACAGCTTTTTCGCGAAGCTCTCTTCTGTACTTCCAAAGTTTAGTTGAGATTTTTTTCTTTTTATTATTCTTCTCAATACTTGCTAGTCTTGCCATAAATTCCTTTTTACTTTCTGAAAGGCATACCAAGTGCCTCTAAAAGAGCTTTGCCATCATTATCGTTATTAGCAGTTGTACAAATTGTGATATTCATTCCACGTACTTTTTCAATTTTATCAAAATTAATCTCAGGGAATACAATCTGCTCTTTTAAACCCATATTATAGTTTCCGCGACCGTCAAAACCTTTGCTTGGAAGACCACGGAAGTCACGAACTCGCGGTAATGCAAGAGTTTGCAAACGATCTAAAAAAGACCACATTTTCTCACGACGAAGCGTCACACGAACTCCAATTGGAATACCTTCACGCAATTTAAAGTTTGAGATTGCTTTCTTAGCTTTAGTTACAACTGCTTTTTGTCCCGCAATTGAAGTGATCTCGTCCACAACGCCATTTACTAATTTTGGGTTTTGAACAAAATCAGCACTTGAAACGCTGATAATGATTTTTTCAAGTCGTGGAACTTGCATTGTGCTTTTGTATCCTAATCTTTTCATCAGATCAGGAACTATTTCTTTAGTGTATGTGCTATGTAAACGATTCATTTTTTTTCCTCACAGTACTTCTGGAGCAAGAGAAACAATCTTAACGAATTGCTTAGCTCGTAGCTCACGTGCAACTGGACCAAAAATACGTGTTCCAATTGGTTCTTTTGCAGCATTAATTAATACCGCTGAATTATCATCAAATCGGATATAGCTACCATCAGCGCGACGCAACTTGTGAATAGTCCGCACGATAACAGCTTTTGCCACATCACCTTTTTTTACTTTTGCATTTGGGATCGCGTCTTTGATTGAAACAACGATAATATCGCCGATCGAAGCAAAGCGTCTTTTAGATCCGCCCAAAACTTTCACGCACATAACTTCTTTTGCGCCTGAATTGTCTGCAACATTTAATCGAGATTGCATTTGAATCATATTACACCTGCTTCGAAGTCTTTAAAACAGAAGCCAAAGCCCAACGCTTTGTCTTGCTTAAAGGACGTGTTTCGTAAATGACGACTGTGTCGCCAATTTTGCATTGCTGTTTCTCATCATGAGCCTTAATAACAGAAGACTTCTTGATGTATTTTCCATATTTCTCATGCTTGATCGTACGGTACACCAACACAGAAATTGTTTTCTGCATTTTGTTGGCTACAACTTCACCTTGTAGCTCAACTCTTCTTCCGCGGTTACTTTCAGTTGCTTGCTTAGCCATATATTACCTTGCAGACTTTCTTAATAACGCCGTGTTAATTCGAGCGATATCTCGTCTAGTTGTTCTGATTTGATGAGGACTAGCTAACTGACCTAAACTGTTTTTCATGTTCATGTCGAATAGCTTAGCAACTAGTTCAGACTTTTGCTTCACCAGTTCTGCTACATTTTTATTTTCAATATCTTTAAAGTTCATAACTATGTTCTCTCTAAAAATTTAGTTTTAAACGGAAGCTTATGAGCTGCACGTAAAAAAGCTTCTTTAGCTTGCTCACGAGTAACGCCATTCATTTCGAATAAAATTCTGCCTGGTAAACAACGAGCAATCCAAAACTCTGGATTACCTTTACCGCTACCCATACGAGTTTCAGCAGGTTTCTTTGTTACTGGTAAATCTGGATAAACTCGACACCAGATTTTACCACCACGTTTAATTGTTCGCGAAATTGCAATACGACCAGCTTCAAGTTGGCGCGCAGTCAAGCGCCCCTCTTCAGCACACTGTAATCCAAAATCACCAAAGTCTAAAGTTGAACCACGATGAGCCAAGCCCTTCGCATTACCAATAAACTGTTTTCTGTACTTGACGCGTTTAGGACTTAACACGGCCAGCCTCCTGAACTTGAACTTCACGAGCAGATAAAATATCGCCCTTGTAGATCCATACTTTCATACCAATAATTCCATATGCAGTTTGAGCACGAGCAGTTCCGTAATCAATGTCTGCACGCAATGTGTGTAATGGAACTGACTTTTCATTGTACCATTCAGAACGAGCAATCTCTGCTCCGTCTAAACGACCTGATACGCGAACTTTAATACCACGAACTCCGCCTTTGATAGCGGCAGCAATTGCTTTCTTAAGAGCGCGTCTCCAAGAGATACGCTTTTCTAATTGAAGAGCAATAGACTCAGCAACTAGTTGAGCATCTGTATCTGGCTTACGTACTTCTTGAATCGACAAAAACACTTCGTTTGTAGTCAACTTTTGCACATCAGCTTTTAATGTATCAATTCCAGTACCTTTTTTACCGATAACAACTCCTGGACGAGCTGTGTGGATGATAACTTTAACTTTATTTCCAGCGCGCTCTAATTCAATCTTAGCAACACCAGCATGTTTCAATTTATCTTTGATATAATTTCTAAGCTTGATGTCCTCATGCAAGAAATCATAATAAGTTTTCCCTTTGGCATACCAACGAGAATCCCAAGTTCTGATTACACCAACGCGTAAACCAATCGGGTGAACCTTTTGTCCCATTATTTCTCTCCTAATGTTACGTTGATGTGACTTAATTTTTTACGAACTCCGAACGCACGACCTTGAGCGCGAGGACGGAAGCGTTTTAAAACCGGTCCACCATCTACAGTAATCGATTTAACAAATAACTTATCCATATTCATTGTCTTTTTGTAGTCTGCATTTGCTACCGCAGACTCAATCAATTTTTTGATCAAAATTGCAGTTTTCTTATTCATGTAAGTCAGTGTTTTCAATGCTTCATCAACATTTTTTCCACGAACCATGTCTGCAACAAGACGAGCCTTTTGAGCTCCAACGCGTGCATAATTTAAAGATGCTTTAGTTTCCATACATCAACCTTTTACTTTTTAGCTGCAGCTGGTGCTGCAGAAGCTGCTTTCTTCTCAGCATGCCCGTGAAAAGTTCTCGTTGGAGAAAATTCACCTAGTTTGTGTCCAATCATATTCTCGGTAATGTAAACAGGGACAAACTTTCTTCCGTTATGAACTGCAAAGGTTAAACCGATGCACTCAGGAAGAATAGTTGATCTGCGAGACCAAGTTTTAATAACTTTTTTATCGTTCTTTTGGATTGCATTGTCGATCTTCTTCGTTAAATGCAAATCTACAAAAGGACCTTTTTTTATCGAACGTGCCACAGTCTATCTCCTATTTACGACGTTTAATAATTGACGAGTTAGTGCGTTTATTATGACGAGTCTTAAAGCCCTTACATGGTTTACCCCAAGGAGTAACCGGATGGTGACCTTTACCAACGCCTTCACCGCCACCCATTGGATGATCCACTGGATTCATGTGTGTACCACGAACTCCAGGACGAATACCTCTCCAACGAGAACGACCAGCTTTACCTAATTTGATATTTTCATTATCTGTATTTCCAACTTGGCCAATTGAGGCTTTGCAAGAAGACAGAATTTGCTTCAATTCACCAGATGGCAAACGCACTTGACAGTACTGCTCACCTTTACCAGCCAATGTCGCTGATGCTCCGGCGCCACGACACATCTGAGCACCCTTTCCAGGACGCATCTCAATGTTGTGAATAATTGTACCCGCTGGAATTGCAGATAGAGGTAAGCAATTCCCTGGTTTAATATCGGCCTTTTCACTGCAAACAACAGTGTCACCAACATTCAAACCAATTGGGGCAATGATGTAACATTTTTCACCGTCAGCATAATTAATCAATGCAATACGGCTAGTACGATTTGGATCGTACTCAATAGAAGCAACTTTTCCCGGAACTTCCATTTTATTACGTTTAAAATCAATTAAACGGTAACGACGCTTATGTCCGCCACCCTGGTGACGCATAGTAATCACACCGTGATTGTTACGCGCAGCTTTTTTACGCAATGGCATAGTTAATGATTTTTCAGGAGTCGTTTTTGTGATCTCAGAAAAATCAAAACCGATCATTCCACGGGTACCATGCGATCTAGCACTCCATACTTTTAATCCCATGTCTAGGCCCCCTCAAATAATGATAACTTTTGGCCATCAGCTAATTTGACTAAAGCTTTTTTCCATTTTTTTGGTTTAGTTAAACCAAACTTAGAATACTTCATATCATTTCTGCAAATAACAGTTCTAACGCCCTGAACTTTTACAGAAAAACCAGCTTCGATAGCTTTTTTAATTTCAGGCTTCGTTGCATCCATCCCAACTTCGAAAACATAAACTCCAGCCTCAGCAAGAGTCGTATTTTTCTCAGTAATAAGTGGAGATCTAATTATTGTCTTCATCTTATTTCTCCATCGAGCAGCGCTCGACAATTTTAGACACAGAACTCTTAGTGATTACTGCGCCATCAAACTTTAATAAATCAAACACATTCAAACCAGCTACTGGAAAGTACTTGTAGTTATGCAAGTTACGAGCAGCTAACATGAATTTTTCATCAGACATCGCATCAATAAGAACGGCTTTTTTCACACCAAAAGTTTTTAATCTTTTGTTCAGCTCATTTGCTTTGCCTGCAGATGCCATAGAATCAACAACAAACAACTTACCTTCTTTTAAAAGATAAGACAGAGCCATTGATAACCCGACCTTACGAGTCTTCTTCGGAAGAACATAAGCATAATTACGAGGAGAAGGTCCAAACATTGTGCCTCCACCTGGCATCAATGGAGATCGTGTAGAACCTTGACGTGCATTACCAGTACCTTTTTGTTTAAAAGGCTTCTTACCACCACCACTGACTAAACCTTTTGTTTTTGTCATGTGAGTTCCTTGTCGGCGAGAAGCTAATTGCCATCGCACAACAGTGTGAAGAACGTCTTTTTTTACTTCAACTTCGAATACGTTAGAAGCAAGTTCAACTTGGCCAACTTTTTCTTTATTCCAATTTGTAATATTAACTGTAGCCATAATTACTCCTTAACCAATCGCACAAGAGTATTTTTGCTTCCTGGAACAGGGCCTTTTACAAGTAAAACGCCATCTGCTGCATTCACATCAATAACTTCAACATTTCGAACAGTGATGTTTTCATCACCCCAGTGACCTGGAAATTTCTTTCCTGGCATAACTCGTCCTGGCCAAGTTCTGTTACCAGAAGAACCCGGACGTCGATGAAATTTAGAACCGTGAGTCGCAGGACCACCGGCAAAGTTCCATCGGCGAATCGAACCTTGAAAACCATGACCTTTTGACTTTGAAGTGATTTTTACAACATCACCTTTAGTAAAAGTATCAATTGACAAGCTATCACCTAATTTTAAATCTGCAGGCAATTGCTCTTGTCGCAATTCTTTTACGTATTGCGCGCCAGTCTCAAATCCAGCCGCTGCCAAATGATTCTTTTCAGCGGTTGTACTGTTCTTAGCTTTTTTTGGAACTGCAGCAACTTGCACCGCAGAATATCCGTCTTTTTCTGTTGTCTTGATTTGCGAAACCTTCCAGTTTTCAAATCGCAATACAGTCACGGGGATTGACTCACCCTTATCGTTATAAACAGTAGCCATGCCCTCTTTGAAAGCAAAAAGACCGTTTAGCTTAACTCCCTCAGCAGAAGGAGTTGTTGTTTCAGCGTTTTGTTGTACTTCGCTCATTTTCTACTCCTTCCGATTATTCAGCAGATAATTTAATTTCAACATCTACCCCAGCAGATAGATCTAATTTCATCAATTGGTCGATAGTTTGCTGAGTTGGTTCAAGAATATCAAGCATACGCTTATGAGTTCTGATTTCGAACTGCTCACGTGATTTTTTATCAACGTGCGGAGATCGCAAAACTGTAAACCGATTAATGCGTGTTGGAAGTGGAATTGGACCAGCGATTTTAGCGCCAGTACGACGTGCAGTTTCCACGATTTCTTTAGTCGATTGATCAAGCAACTTATGATCAAAGGCTTTTAGCCTGATTCTTATTTTTTGACTTTTCATAATACCTTTTCCTAGTTCTGCTCGCCAAAACCTTTATCCACACAGCAAAGACTGCCATGAATGCGGAGGTTTCCGTAGCGTTAACAAGATTTGTGAATATCGAATACGTGCCAACTCTTGTCAACCACTTATTTAGAGATTTCTTGACGGAGATAATTTAGGAAAAACCTACCGCCCAAGGCGGTGCAGGATTTCGGCGCGAACCTTAGGAGGAACTGGCACATAATCCAAGAATTCCATACTAAAGAAGGCGCGCCCCTGAGAAAGGCTTCGCACGTCTGTCGCGTACCCAAATAAAGTTGCCAGAGGCACCTCAGCTTGAATAATTTGGCCAGACTGGGGCTTTGAGGTCATATTTAAAACTTTTCCACGACGCGAGTTTAAATCGCCTACAATATTGCCTACAAATTCATCAGGACATTGAACTTCTAGCTTGAACATTGGCTCAAGAAGTACTGCCTCAGTATTTTTGAGAGATTCACGAAAAGCTAAAGATGCTGCAGCCTTGCATACGATTTCATCTGTGATTTGTGGCTTACCAACAAGACTCTTAATATTAATCTTAAGCCCAACCATAGAATAGCTCGCAATGGGGCCGACTTCGACCGCTTCTTTTAATCCATTCTCACAGGCTTTGATCCAGTTTGGCTGGACATCTTTTGATGGATGAACTGAGCATGTAATTTTTACTCCCTCAGATGCTGGAGCAGGCTGGATCTCAAGCACAATTTGCGCGAATTTTTCTTCGCCACCAAGCATTCGCTCAAATACAAAATCTGTCCTCACCGGTTGAGCAATAGTCTCGCGATAGGCAACTTGCGGCCGCCCCACATTGGCTTGAATTTTATGCTCCCGCATCAACCGATCAATAAGAATATCTAAATGCAATTCTCCCATTCCGGAGAGAAGGATTTGACCAGTTTCAACATCTGTTCGAAGTCTGCAGGATGGATCTTCTTTTTCAAGACGCTGCAGCCCCTCGATCATTTTTTCCTGATCGGCAGATGACTTGGCCTCAACAACAACAGAAATAACAGGCTCCGGAAATGTCATTGATTCAAAAACTACAAGACGAGCGGGATCACATAATGTGTCTCCGGTAGAAGTAAATTTTAAACCAATAATGGCACCAATATCCCCAGCTTTCAAATGATCAACTTCTTCTCGAGCATTTGCATGCATCTTTACAATTTTTTGCACGCGCTCTTTTTTCTCTGTACGCGGATTATAAAGTTGATCCCCTAGCTTGATTTGTCCCGAGTAAATGCGCACATAAGTCAGCGCTCCAGAAAATGGATCATTCGCGAGTTTAAAAGCGATCAATGCTGCCGGCTCATCAAACTGAGTATGGCACTCGACAGTCAACTCTGTTTTAACTGGATTCATTCCAACTGTTGCCGAAATATCCAAAGGACTTGGCAAATAATCAACAACACCGTCTAACAATTGCTGCACGCCTTTATTTTTAAAGGCGGCTCCACAAAAAACTGGAAAAGCTTTAAGCTCGATAGTCCCTTTGCGAAGTGCCGCTTTAAGCTCTTCAGTAGAAATGTTTTCGCCGTTCAAATACTTTTCAACAAGTGCATCATCAAGTTCACAAATTTGCTCGATCGTTTTAGCACGCTCAGACTCAAATTCAGATTTCAGTTTTTCTGGGACTTCAATTTCATTGAAGTCATGATCATTCTGCTTCCAGACATAAGCTTTAGAAACAAGAAGATCAATAACACCCTCGAACTGATCTTCTGAGCCAATTGGAATTTGAACTTTAATCGGCTTAGCTTCGAGCTTTTCCGATATTGTATTAACACTCATATTAAAATCAGCACCAACACGATCCATTTTATTAATAAAGCAGATCCGAGGAACTTTGTACTTATTGGCTTGTCTCCAAACAGTTTCTGACTGTGGCTCGACGCCATTCACTCCATCAAATACGGCAACAGCGCCGTCTAGAACGCGAAGCGAACGCTCAACCTCAATAGTAAAATCAACATGTCCGGGTGTATCAATGATATTAAAGCGACAGGTCTTCCAAAAAGCAGTAGTTGCCGCAGAAGTGATTGTAATTCCACGTTCTTGCTCTTGGGGCATCCAGTCCATAGTAGCAGCACCATCATGGACTTCACCAATTTTATGACTTTTACCTGTGTAGTAGAGAATTCGCTCGGTGGTGGTGGTCTTACCGGCATCAATGTGAGCCATGATGCCGATATTTCGGGTAAACTTTAGATCAGCTTCAGTTTTAACAGTTTTTGCTGACATTAAGTTTTTATATTACCAATTATAGTGTGCGAAAGCCTTGTTTGATTCGGCCATTTTATGCACGTCTTCTTTTTTCTTAATTGCATTGCCACGGTTATTGTAAGCATCAAGCAACTCAGCAGCTAACTTTTTAGAGAAGTCTTTTTCGCCACGAGCACGAGAATATTCAACTAGCCAACGCATTGCTAAAGTTAAACGACGTGTTGGACGCACATCAACAGGCACCTGGTACGTTGATCCACCAACACGACGAGAACGAACTTCAATTGAAGGCTTAACATTCTCAAGAGCTTTTCTCATGATGTTAACTGACTCTTCGCCAGGAACTTTTCCGTTAAGCTCTTCCAAAGCTCCGTAAAAAAGCTTCTGAGCTGTCGATTTTTGACCACGCTCCATGATCTTATTAATGAACTTAGCAATAATAATATCTTTGTGAACTGGATCAGGGATAATTTCTCTTTTAAATGTACGACTACGACGTGACATAGATATTCCTTAACTAATTATTTTTTAGGTTTTTTAGATCCGTATTTAGAACGGCTGCGTAAACGTCCATTAACACCCTGTAAATCAAGTGTTCCACGAACGATATGATAACGAACACCTGGAAGATCCTTAACACGACCACCACGAATCATAACAACGCTATGCTCTTGAAGATTGTGACCAATTCCAGGAATGTAAGAGATAACTTCAAAACCATTTGATAACCGAACTTTTGCAACTTTACGCAATGCCGAATTTGGCTTCTTTGGAGTTGTTGTGTAAACACGAGTACAAACACCGCGGCGCTGTGGACAGCTTGCAAGAGCTGGTGACTTCGTCTGATTTTTTTGAACTGATCGCTCTTTTTTGATCAGTTGGTTAATTGTAGGCACGTAAGATCCCCTTTTTATTTAACTAAGTTCGACAAATTAACGACAACCGAAGTCATCGTCAAGCATATTTAAGCGGCATGGGATCTAAAGCAAGCCAAAGACCCCAGGCTTTACCTAACCACCCATTGGCAAGGCTGCTGATTCCATCTCTTCATCCTCCGTAACAACAACTTTCCAACGTTTATACGATGTTAAGCCAGTTCCCGCAGGGATTAGACGTCCCATGATGATATTTTCTTTTAGACCACGCAAATGATCCGTTTTTGAATTAATTGCAGCTTCTGTTAATACTTTTGTTGTTTCCTGGAACGAAGCCGCAGAAATCCAACTTTCAGTACTCAATGAAACTTTGGTGATACCTAACAATAAAGGCTTTGACGTTGCAACCTGTCCGCCCTCGTTAAGAACTCGTTCATTTTCAGCGTTGTAAGTTGACCGCTCAACTTGCTCACCGACTAAGAAACGAGTATCACCCACTTCAATCACTTCAACTTTACGAAGCATCTGACGAACAATCACTTCAACGTGCTTGTCATTGATACCCACACCCTGCAAACGGTAAACTTCTTGAACTTCATTCACCAAGTATGCTGATAATGCGCTTGCGCCCAATACCGCTAAGACATCATGTGGATTCGTTGGCCCATCCATCAAGGCTTCACCAGCCCGAACGAACTCACCCTCACGAACGGCAACATGCTTTCCTTTTGGAATTAAGTACTCACGCTGTTCACCAATCTCAGGAGTAACGATAACTCGCTGCTTACCCTTCACGTCTTTACCAAAAGTAACATATCCATCAATTTCTGAAATGATAGCTGCCTCTTTAGGTTTACGCGCTTCAAATAATTCAGCAACGCGCGGAAGACCGCCCGTGATATCTTTTGTTTTAGAAGTTTCTCGATGCATTTTTGCAATGACATCACCAGCATGAACTTCAGCACCATCAGTCACAAGTAACTGAGCACCAACAGGAATCATATAACGAGCCGGAATATCACGACCTGGAAGGTTCAATGCTTTTCCGTTAGCGTCGATCATGAAAACTGTCGGCTTATTATCTGAAGATTTAGATTCCGTGATAACTTTTGTTGCGAATCCTGTAACCGGATCCACTTGCTCAGTCATCGTTACACCTTCAACAATATCCTGGAATGTGATCTTCGCAGACACCTCAGAGATAATCGGATTTGAATATGGATCCCATTCAGCGATTGTAGAACCTTTTGTTACCTTATCGCCATCTTTGTAGTTCAAGATCGCACCATAAACTAATTTAAAGTTCTCGCGCTCGCGGCCTGCTTCATCAATAACTAAAGCATTTCCGTTACGATTCATAACAGTCAACTTGCCTTGCTTATTTTTAACAGATTGGATGTTTGTTAATTTCAAAGTTCCATCATATCGAGTTGTATGAACAGATTGCTCAACTGAACGAGATGCCGCTCCACCTAAGTGGAATGTACGCATTGTTAACTGAGTACCCGGCTCACCAATAGACTGAGCTGCAATAATACCTACTGTCTCACCTAAATTAACAGTTGCACCACGAGCTAAATCACGACCATAACACTTGATACAAACACCACGTTTAGCAGTACAAATAAGGGCTGAGCGAATTGTTACTTTTTCAATACCTAACTCTTCTAATTTTTTGACAGTATTCTCGTCCATCTCAGTATTCTTTTTAACGAGTACTGTATTTGTAACTGGATCAACAACCTCATGAAGAGCAACACGACCTAAAATACGATCGCCAATTCCGTGAATAACTTCACCAGCTTCATAAATTGGAGTGATATCCAAGCCCTCTGTAACTCCACAATCAACTTCAGAAACAATCACGTCTTGAGCCACGTCAACTAGACGACGAGTCAAATAACCTGAGTTGGCTGTTTTCAATGCTGTATCGGCAAGACCTTTACGAGCACCGTGAGTTGAAATGAAGTACTGAATAACTGTTAAACCTTCACGGAAATTTGCCGTGATTGGAGTTTCAATAATTTCACCTGATGGCTTTGCCATCAGACCACGCATACCACCCAATTGACGCAACTGATTCGATGAACCTCGGGCTCCCGAATCGGCCATGATGAAAATAGGATTGAATGAAGGTCCAATATGCTCTTTGCCATCAATGACAAACTTCTGCTTTTCAATTTGGCTCATCATCTCTTTTGCAACTTTATCAGAAGTTTGCGCCCAGATATCCACAACTTTATTGTAGCGCTCGCCATCTGTAATCAAACCTTCATCATATTGTTGCTGGATCTCTTGAACTTGTTTTTCAGCATCAGCAATCATGACTGCCTTTGATGCAGGAATAATCATGTCATCAACACAAATTGAAAGACCCGCCACAGTTGAGTATTTGAATCCCAACTGCATAATAGAATCCGCCAAAATACATGTCGCCTTTGCACCAGCAAGACGGAATGTTTTATCGATTAGACCTGCAATTGATTTTTTACTCATGACCGTATTGACATCTGCAAATGGAACTTCTTTTGGAACAGCTTCAGATAAAATAGCACGACCGACAGAAGTCTCTTCAATTTTACCTTTTACTTTTACTTTACAAGCAGATTGAAGATCCACAATTCCGGCTTCGTAAGCGTACTGAGCCTCTTGAACAGACGCAAAAACTTTACCTGTTCCTTTGGCGCCCGGACGAATACGAGTCATCCAATATAATCCCAAGACAACGTCCTGTGACGGATTAATAATAGGTTTACCATTGGCAGGAGATAAAATATTATTCGTCGACATCATCAAAACACGAGCTTCCACTTGCGCTTCAACTGATAGTGGAACGTGAACAGCCATCTGATCTCCGTCGAAATCGGCATTGAACGCTGTACAAACCAATGGATGTAACTGAATTGCTTTTCCTTCATGAAGAACCGGCTCAAAAGCCTGGATACCAAGTCGGTGAAGAGTTGGGGCACGATTCAACATCACAGGATGCTCTTTAACAACTTCAGCTAAAATATCCCAAACTTCGACGGTCTCTTGATCAACCAAACGTTTTGCTTGTTTGATTGTTGTCGCCAATCCTTTTTCTTCAAGTTTGTTGTAAACAAATGGTTTAAATAACTCTAAAGCCATTTTTTTAGGAATACCGCACTGATGTAATTTCAAAGTAGGTCCAACGGTAATAACCGAACGACCCGAGTAATCCACACGTTTACCTAATAAATTTTGACGGAAACGACCCTGCTTACCTTTAAGCATATCACTTAAAGATTTTAATGGACGCTTATTTGGACCAGTGAATGTTTTTCCGCGACGTCCGTTATCAAGTAACGCATCAACTGCTTCTTGCAACATACGTTTTTCATTACGGATAATAATGTCAGGAGCATTTAACTCTTGTAAGCGCTTCAAACGATTATTACGGTTAATCACCCGACGATAAAGATCATTCAGATCTGAAGTCGCAAAACGTCCCCCATCCAATGGAACCAACGGACGCAAATCTGGTGGCAATACTGGAAGAGCTTCCAACATCATCCACTCAGGCTTGTTGATAGAGCCTTTGAAAGCTTCTACCACTTTTAAACGTTTTGATAATTTCTTAGTTGCCGCTTCAGATTTAGTTTCTTTCAACTCCATACGAAGCTTACGAGACAAATACTCGCAGTCAATTTTTCGCAGCAACTCACGAACGGCTTCGCCGCCCATTCCAGCTTTAAAGTTTGGACCAAACTCATTCAACGCGGCTTGGTATGCCTCTTCAGATAAAACAGATCCTTCTTCTAATGAAGTCTCCATTGGATCGATGACGACATGTGATTCACAGTAAAGAACTTTTTCAACATCTTTCAATGAAAGATTCAGTAAGTTACCAATACGAGAAGGCAATGATCGCAAAAACCAAATATGTGCTACTGGTGAAGAAAGTTCGATATGACCTAATCGTTCACGACGAACTTTAGTTTGCGTGACTTCAACGCCGCACTTTTCACAAATAACTCCACGGTACTTCATACGCTTGTATTTTCCGCACAAGCATTCGTAGTCTTTAATTGGACCGAAAATTTTGGCACAGAACAATCCATCACGCTCTGGCTTGAATGTTCGATAGTTGATTGTTTCTGGTTTCTTCACTTCGCCGAATGACCACTCACGGATCATTTCAGGGGAAGCTAAAGAAATCCGTACCGCATCAAACGACAATGGATCTTTTGGCTTATCGAAAAAATTTAATAAATCTCTCACTCTAAACTCCTAGTTACAAATTTTTAAAATTGAACCCATCAAACTCTTAGCGCCCGAAGGCACCACTCACTCAAACCCAGCAACTAGTGCTGAGTTATTGCGTCGTTTGCACCAGCACTGCCCTCAGATGTATCGACCACAGTTTCATCAACCGTATCAGTCAAAATATCTGACTCAACGAGTTCGATATTCATTGATAATGATTGAAGTTCCTTAATCAATACGTTGAAAGATTCTGGCAAACCCGGTTCAAGAATATTTTCACCACGAACGATGCTTTCGTACATACGAGTTCTTCCTGCAACGTCATCTGACTTCACAGTTAAGAATTCTTGTAATGAATAAGCTGCGCCGTACGCCTCGATTGCCCAAACTTCCATCTCACCCAGACGCTGACCACCAAATTGAGCTTTACCACCCAAAGGCTGCTGAGAAACTAATGAATAAGGTCCAATTGAACGTGCATGAATCTTTTCTTCAACCAAGTGATGAAGCTTCAACATGTACATCACGCCGACAGTAACTGGATTCGCAAATGGCTCACCTGAACGTCCGTCGAATAGGATCGACTGAGTTGAGTTTAACTGAGCCTTCTTCAATAAATCGCGCATATCAGATTCTTGAGCTCCATCGAATACTGGAGTTCCAACATGCACACCATTTCGGACCGCTACAGCCATTTTCTTTAATGATTCGTCATCAGCATTTTCAATTTTTTTACTGATATCAGAATCATCATAGATGTCTTTCATTTTAGTGCGTAAGGCATCTGCATTAAATTTTTCAATATGCTCATTCAGCTGTCTTCCCAAGTTGAGTGCAGCCCAACCCAAGTGAACTTCTAAAATCTGACCGATATTCATACGTGAAGGAACACCCAATGGATTCAAAACCATATCAACTGGAGTACCATCTGCTAAGTAAGGCATGTCTTCCATTGGAAGAACTTTTGAAACCACACCCTTATTACCATGACGACCCGCGAACTTATCACCGACTTGAAGTTTACGCTTAATAGCAACATAAACCTTAACCATCTTGATGACTCCCGGAGGAAGCTCATCACCTTTTTTAAGACGATCAATCTTCTCGTTAAAAACCATCTTAACAGCGTCTAATTGATTACGAGCTCCATCGATAATTTTATTTACTTGGAATTCTAAATCTTGCTCAAGTGGGATATAGCTTAGTAATTCAAATGGAATTGTTTCCAGATCTGCAGAAGTGATGTCTTGGCCTTTGCTTAAAAGCTTTTGAGATCCATCTTCATTCAATAGGATTCCAGTTGTTTTCTTGCCAACAACGATATCACGCAATTTTTCAATCGCATTATTCTTGATAACGTTTTGCTCGATAACTAAATCTTTTTCTAATTTTTTCTTTTTATCTTCTAAAATTGAAGCTAAACGCTCATCACGATCTGAACCTTCACGTGAATAAACCTGAGCATCAATAACAGTTCCGTAAACACCCGATGGCACACGTAACGAAGTATCACGAACGTCACCGGCTTTTTCACCGAAGATGGCGCGCAATAACTTTTCTTCAGGCGATAACTGAGTCTCGCCCTTAGGAGTGACTTTACCAACCAAGATATAACCTGGCTTCACTTCCGCACCAATACGGATAATTCCAGATGTATCTAAGTCTTTAAGAGCTTCCTCACCGACATTGGCGATATCACGAGTGATTTCTTCTTTTCCAAGTTTTGTATCACGCGCAATACACTCGAATTCTTCGATATGTACTGATGTGTATGTATCTTCTTGAAGAAGTTTTTCAGAGATCAGGATTGAATCCTCGAAGTTATAACCCATCCAAGGAGTGAACGCGACTGTGATATTTTGTCCCAGCGCTAATTCACCTAACTCAGTTGATGGTCCATCAGCGATGATGTCCGTTTTATAAACTTTGTCACCTTTCTTAACGATTGGCTTCTGATTGAAACATGTATTTTGATTTGTACGTTGGTACTTCGTCAAATTGTAGATATCAACGTTTGCTCCAAGTTCTCCACCTTTTGCAAGACGGCGAACAACAATACGAGATGCATCGACATCCTCAACGATACCATCATTCGTTGCCACAACTGAAGTTCCAGAATCTCGCGCAACTAAACGCTCAACACCAGTACCTACCAATGGGGCACGAGATTTAATTAAAGGAACAGCCTGACGTTGCATGTTCGATCCCATCAGGGCTCGATTGGCATCATCATGCTCTAAGAATGGAATCAATGAAGCGGCGATCGAAACCAACTGAGAAGGAGAAACGTCCATCAAAGAAACTTTTTCGCGGTCAACCAATTCATACTCACCATCACGACGAATTGTTAAATTACCCGGAGGCAATTCAAGACTTTGTTTTTCATCTGTTGGTGCTTGAGCGATTAAATGTCCACCCTCTTCAAGAGCAGACATGTAATGAATTTCCGAAGACACTGTTCCGCCAGATACCTTGCGGTATGGAGTCTCGATGAAACCATAGCTATTGATTCGCGCATAAGTTGAAAGTGAAGCGATCAAACCAATGTTTGGTCCCTCTGGAGTTTCAATTGGGCAAATACGTCCGTAGTGAGTGGGATGAACGTCACGCACTTCGAAACCAGCGCGATCACGAGTCAAACCACCGGGGCCTAACGCAGATAAACGACGCTTATGTGTGATTTCAGATAGTGGATTTGTTTGATCCATGAATTGAGATAATTGAGACGATCCGAAGAACTCTTTAACAACAGCGTTCACAGGTTTAGCATTTACTAAATCATGAGGCATCATTGTTTCAACATCTTGTAATGACATACGCTCTTTGATCGCGCGCTCCATACGAACCAAACCGATACGGTATTGATTCTCTAAAAGCTCACCCACAGAACGAACCCGACGATTACCCAAGTGATCGATATCATCAACAACACCACGACCGTTTTTCAGTTCGATCAAATGCTTGATAGTCGATAAGATATCTTTATGAGTTAACACGCGGAAGCTTGGAGGGCACTCTTCCATAGAAATTCCGAATTTATGATTGATCTTAATACGACCAACTTCAGAAAGATCATAGGCTTCTGGATCAAAAAACAAACGGTTGAAATAAGCTTCGGCAGCTTCCAAAACTGGAGGTTCACCTGGGCGCAAACGCTTATAGATTTCGACCAATGACTCCTCTTTGTTAGCAACTTTATCAACCAACAAAGTATTTCTAAGGAATGGACCAACAGTTAAGCCGTCAAAAAATACTAAATGGAAACGGTCAATTCCCGCACCCATTGCTTTTTTGATAATTGAAGCTGTTAATTCATTATTAGCATCAGCGATGATTTCACCAGTTGATTCGTCAATCAAAGGTTTTGCCAGGACTTTTCCCTCAAGATCTTGAGGCTGAACTTCAACTTCAGTGAGCTTGATATCTTGGACTTTTTTTACGATTGCACGCGTAATGCGACGACCAGCTTTAATCAAAGTTTCGCCTGATTTAGGATCAACAATGTCAGCTATCGCACGTTGGCCAGCCATACGTTCGATATCTAATTTACGAAATAAAGATTTTCCCTTAACAACAATTTCATCAAGGTCATAAAAGTATTCTAATAATTGCTCAACGTTGTAACCCAAGCCCTTTAACAAAATTGTGACTGGGAATTTACGACGGCGATCAATACGCACGTGGATCACGTCTTTTTGATCAAACTCAACATCCAACCAAGAACCGCGATATGGAATAACGCGAGCTGAGTAAATGAGTTTTCCGGAAGCATTATTCTTACCACCATCGTGGTCAAAGAAAACACCCGGAGATCGGTGTAACTGAGAAACAACAACACGCTCAGTCCCGTTAATAATAAAAGAACCATTTGCAGTCATCAATGGGATTTCGCCCAAGTACACTTCTTGTTCTTTCACGTCACGGATACTACGAGCTTCTGTCTCTTCATCAATATCAAAAACGATAAGGCGTAAAGTCACCTTAATTGGTGCCGCGTATGTCATTCCACGCTGACGGCATTCATCAACATCGTATTTTGCGGGTTCTAAAGTGTAGCTCACAAATTCCAATGATGATGTGTTATTGAAATCAGAGATTGGAAATACAGATTTAAATACGCCGTTTAAGCCGTCAGCTCCACGACGATCTGGATCCATTTCTCGCTGCAAAAAAGACTCGTAAGACTTTTTCTGCAATTGAATCAGATTTGGGATTTCAATAACTTGTTTATTTTTTGCAAAGGATTTTCG
Source organism: Bdellovibrionales bacterium RIFCSPHIGHO2_01_FULL_40_29 (assembly GCA_001771815.1). GTDB lineage: Bacteria > Bdellovibrionota > Bdellovibrionia > Bdellovibrionales > Bdellovibrionaceae > Pseudobdellovibrio. The sequence continues at coordinate 474,927 of MEPU01000004.1, forward strand.
AATTCGTAAATTCGATGCCGTTACGGGAGTCTTGTTCATTCGTTCTCCTGAGATGATTTAGTTGTTCATTAATTTTCACAACTAAATAAAAAGTGAAGTTTCGCTTCGGGGGGAAATCTTCAAGACCCACATTAAATCTTCAATATTCTAAAACGCAAAAAACCACAGGTGCCTTTAACAGCAACTGTGGTCAAATTCAGATACAATACAATTACTTAACAGTAACTTTAGCGCCGGCTGTCTCAAGAGCTTTCTTGATTTTTTCAGCTTCTTCTTTAGTTGCGCCTTCTTTAACTGCTTTTCCACCAGCTTCAACTAAGCCTTTTGCTTCAGCTAAGCCTAAACCAGTGATAGCACGAACTTCTTTGATTACGTTAATTTTGTTCGCACCAGCATCAACTAGAATAACGTCAAAAGCTGTTTGAGCTTCAGCAGCAGGTCCAGCAGCAGCCGCAGCAGCTACAGGAGCAGCAGCAGAAACGCCCCACTTCTCTTCTAAAGTTTTTACTAATTCAGCAATTTCTAAAACTGTCTTGCCTGATAATTCTGTTACTAATTGTTCATTTGATAATGCCATGTTCATTTCCTTCTTTAAATTAATTAAGTTTGTGGTGCAGCAGCTGTTTCTTCAGCAGGTGCAGCGTCTTTAGTTGCGTAAACATTCAATACACGTGCTAATCGAGCAGATGGCTCTTTTAACAAACATAAGAATTGTGCTCGTAATTGATCTTTGCCAGGCAATGTCGCCAAGAACTTGATTTTATTTGTATCAAGCGCCTCACCATCCATCATACCTGTTTTGATTTTTAGAGCTTCAACATCTTTTCCAAAATCAGCTAATGTTTTTGCAACACCAACAACTTCATTGAATGCGAATACAATTGCATTCGTACCCTTCATTGTTGATTCAAAAGCTGTGCTGATCGTTGGATGATCTTTGAATGCACGTTTCGCCAACGTGTTTCGCACGACCTTCATCTCAGACTCTGCAGCGTGAAGCTTTTTACGTAACGATGTTACTTGCTCCACTTTCATGCCCTTAAAGTCTACGACAAAGGCACCTTTAGCCTTAGCTAATTTTTCAGAGATCAACTTGATGTCTGTATCTTTTTCAGCTCTTAACATATCGGAACCTCCCTTCGTGAGTTTTAAGAACGTCCGTCTCGAGTGGCCTTAAAGAGAGAACCCATTCCTCGCTTTAAATTTAGGTCTGCCAATTGTGAATTCTCACGCTTAGCTTAGACACCAGCTTTCACCGACGCTCTAGTTTAAAAAATACAACTACTCTTCAGATCCTGCCATCGCTTCATTTGCGTCAAGGCGAACGCCCGGACCCATTGTTGAAGCAATTGATAAAGATCGCAGGTAAGTCCCTTTTGATGTTGCTGGTTTTGATTTAATAATCGCACCCATAAATACATCAAAATTGTCTTTCAACTTCTGAGCTCCCATTGATTTGCGACCAATAGAAACATGAACAATACCAGCTTTATCAACGCGGAAATCCAATTTACCCTTTTTCTCTGCGGTAACGGCTTCGCCAACGTTCATTGTTACTGTTCCAACTTTAGGATTTGGCATTAAACCACGAGGTCCAAGAACCTTAGCCACTTTAGAAACAGTCGCCATCATATCTGGAGTTGCAATACACTTATCGAATTCCAACCAACCTTCGTTGATTTTAGCAACGAGATCGTCTGCACCAACAAAATCAGCTCCAGCATTTTTTGCTTCAGCCTCTTTTGGTCCTTTAGCAAAAACCACAACGCGCACTGCTTTACCAAGACCATGAGGCAATGCGATTGCACCACGAACTTGTTGATCAGATTGCTTTGGATCAATACCCAAACGAACCGCCACATCAATAGACTCGTCAAATTTAGCGGGAGCTGTCTCGATAGCTAATTTGATACCGTCTGCGAAATTATACTTTTTTGTGCTATCTACTTTTTTTGCAGATGCTTGAAATTTTTTTCCCATATTTCCGCCTAATCCTGTACTTCGATACCCATGCTCTTAGCAGTTCCAGCAACTTGTGACATTGCTGATTCTACTTTTACACAGTTTAAGTCTGGCAACTTAGTCGTTGCGATTGTTCTGATTTGGTCTTGCTTAATTTTTCCGACCTTATCTTTTTGTGGCATTTTAGAACCTGATTCTAATTTTAATGCCTTCTTGATTAACGAAGATACCGGAGACGTTTTGGTAATGAATGTAAACGATCGATCCTGGTAAACAGTAATAATGATCGGAACGATAGCGTCACCTAACGCTTGCGTCTTAGCATTGAACTGCTTGCAGAATTCCATGATGTTTACCCCATGTTGTCCAAGTGCCGGTCCAACGGGTGGAGCTGGATTCGCTTTCCCTGCCGGTATCTGTAGCTTAATCATACCTGTAACTTTTTTTGCCATGATTCCCACTTATTGTAATAGGGTTTACTTTTCTTATTAGACCCCCATGGCCCAATAAGATTTAAAATCTACTTAAGTCTTTTCAACTTGAACAAAATCTAACTCCACCGGAGTAGGTCGTCCAAAAATTGTAACCAATACTTTTACTTTGGCTTTGTCTTCATTGATATCTTCTACAGTTCCATTAAAAGAACTGAATGGGCCATCAACAACCACAACCTGCTCGCCAACCGAAAAGTTCACTTTTGCTCGAGGTTTTTCGCCCAATCCAGCCATCTGCTGAGTGACTCGCATCACCTCATGCTCCGGAACTTCTGGAGGACGAGTTTTAGTTCCCCCAACAAAACCAGAAACTTTTGAAGAATTTTTCACTAAATGCCATGTTTGATCATTCAAAATCATTTGGACAAAAATATATCCCGGGAAAAATTTACGAGACTTTGTTGTTTTCTGACCCTTTACCAATTCAACAACATTTTCTGCTGGAATCAGAATGTCGCCAAACATCGCTTCCATTTTATTGGAGCGAATTTTTTCCTCAATAGCAGTCTTTGCTGTATTTTCACAGCTAGTCTGAACGTTAACAATGTACCATTTCTTATCCATGCTAACTCCTACTTCATTAATTGATTCAGAACAAAAGCCGAAAACATATCGAACACACTCACAATCACACTAGAAATAATAACCATAATAATTACAATGATTGTCATGCCTCGAGTGTCTTTAACAGGAGGCCAGACAACTTTTTTCACTTCAGCAATGACTTCGTCAGCCCAAGTTAAAGTTTTTTTATTAAACTGAAGATAAAAGAACAATGACAGACCGACCGCAACTGGAAGTCCATGTCGAAATAAATCATAATTCATAGCTTTTGCAATGGGGCCGAATGCGCCAGAAAAAACCTTCAACAATGTTGAAAGAGTAAATCCCATCAACGCCGCAAAACTGACGAAGGTGAGTGTTAGAATTTTTGAATTTGTTTTATCCATTTGAAAACCTCTAGCGTTTCAAAAAAAAATTGTTCAGTACAACTTGAGTGAGTACTTATTTTTAAAATCAAAAATAAATACTCTTCAACGCCATTTAAATAAATTTAAATGGCAGGGCAAGAGGGATTCGAACCCACGACCTAACGATTTGGAGTCGTTCGCTCTACCGCTGGAGCTATTGCCCTCTAGTTGACACAAGACGCAGAATATAACTCTAAAAAGGCAAAGGGGACAACAGTTAAGTTATCCCCTTGGCTTGATTTTTGAAAAAATGTTCAAACTGCTCAAAAACCGTATACTGCTATGCGTTAATATTACTCAACGATTTCAGTAACAACGCCGGCACCAACAGTACGGCCACCTTCGCGAATCGCAAAACGTAGTCCCATCTCCATAGCGATCGGTGTGATTAACTCAACGTTAACTTCGATCTTATCGCCAGGCATAACCATTTCAGTTCCAGCTTTCAATGTAACAACACCTGTCACGTCAGTTGTACGGAAGTAAAACTGTGGACGGTAGTTCGTAAAGAATGGAGTGTGACGTCCGCCTTCTTCTTTAGTCAGGATGTAAGCCTCACCTTTGAATTTTTTATGCGGCTTAACTGTTCCTGGCTTAGCAAGAACTTGCCCACGCTCAACGTCTTCTTTTTTAGTACCACGAAGTAAAACACCGCAGTTATCGCCAGCTTGACCTTCATCAAGAAGCTTACGGAACATTTCGATTCCAGTTACAGTTGTTTTTTGAGTTGGACGGATACCAATGATTTCGATCTCGTCATTCACTTTAACGATTCCGCGCTCAACACGACCAGTAACAACAGTTCCACGACCAGAGATTGAGAACACGTCCTCAACTGGCATTAAGAATGTCTTGTCGATAGCACGAGCTGGTTGTGGAATATAAGTGTCACAAGCTTCCATCAACTTCATGATAGATTGTGTTCCCAATTCAGAATCAACACCCTCTAAACCAAGTTTAGCAGAACCACGAATAATAGGAATATCATCACCAGGGAATTCATACTTAGATAAAAGTTCGCGAATTTCCATTTCAACTAATTCAAGTAATTCTTTGTCATCAACCATGTCACATTTATTCATGAACACAACAAGTGCCGGAACACCAACTTGACGAGCAAGTAAGATGTGCTCACGAGTTTGTGGCATTGGACCATCTGCTGCAGAAACAACAAGGATACCACCATCCATTTGAGCGGCACCAGTGATCATATTCTTAACGTAGTCAGCATGTCCTGGGCAGTCAACGTGTGCGTAGTGACGATTTGCAGTCTCATACTCAACGTGAGTTGTAGAAATTGTGATACCACGCTCTTTCTCTTCAGGAGACTTATCGATTTGATCGTAAGCCATAGCTTTACCACCACCCAACTTCGATAGAGTTGTTGTGATTGCTGCTGTTAAAGTTGTTTTACCATGATCGACGTGACCAATTGTGCCGATGTTTACATGGGGCTTCGTTCTGTTAAATTTCTCTTTAGACATTATATCCTCCTGCAGAGATTGTTATTATATTTTTGTTTCTAAACCTTTTTAAATCTTAAAACTCTTAAAACTAAATCAAACTCAAACCACTCAAATATTTTGGAGCCCGTGATCGGAGCCGAACCGACGACCTCACCCTTACCAAGGGTGTGCTCTACCACTGAGCTACACGGGCGCTACCCGTTTAAAAATTTGGAGCGGGGAACGGGTCTCGAACCCGCAACCCTCTGCTTGGAAGGCAGATACTCTAGCCAATTGAGCTACCCCCGCTCGGGTTTCAAATTTTTGCGACTGTACAGCTGCTAACCAACTGTGGCTGTTAGAACCAAACTCGATCTCTTTCGAAAAAGATTTGGTGGGCAGGGAAGGATTCGAACCTTCGTAGACCGAAGCCAGCAGATTTACAGTCTGCCCCCTTTAGCCACTCGGGCACCTACCCAAACAGATGCACACTCGCAAAAATTTGGAGCTGGTTATGGGACTCGAACCCGCAACCTGCTGATTACAAATCAGCTGCTCTACCAATTGAGCTAAACCAGCAACATTCAGACATAAGTCGAACAATAAAAAATTTCGCTTACAGCTGCAAACTGAAATTTCTACTGGAACAAGGGATCGAGGTCAAAATAATTTTATGCGGTTCCTATTTTTTTGAATTCCACTGGCGCTTGGTTTCTGCAATTGCCAAAGCCGCAGACACCGAAACGTTATAGCTAGCATCTGATGATAACTGCGGAATGCTCACTAATTCATCACAAATTTTCTCGGTTGTGGTTCTCAGACCTTTGTCCTCAGCACCCAAAACCCAAATGACTTTATCTGGGAACTGAATATCGTAAATTGTTTTTTTCGCTCGGTGACTGAGACCATAAACCCAAAATCCGGCTTGCTTGAGAGTCTCAAATGGCTGCTGAAATTGGTTGTTCCTATAAATGGGAACATGCTCAACACCACCGCAGGCGACTTTGCTGACAGTTGCCGTAACACCCACAGCCCGGTCATCGGGAATTATGACTCCGTGCACACCCATCAACCAACTTGTTCTGAGAACAGCTCCCAAATTGTGCGGATCTTCGACACCGTCAAGAGCCACAACAAGTCCGTGATCTTCCCAACCCAAATCTTTGTAATTAAATTCTGGCGTCTCATTTGAAAAAACAACCGCCCCTTGATGCGAATGACACAATTGAAATAATTGAGCCTCTGGTTTTTCTTCGAATTTAATTTTCAGGGTATTCAATGAATCGACAATTTCTCGTAATTCCGCTGAAGTTTTCCAGTTATTTTGAAGGATAGCGGCCTGCACAGACCGAGGACGCTTGTGCAATAATTCCTTGATCGCATGAGTGCCAGCAACTTGACGCCAACTGCGAGGGAAAGCCGGCTTTGCTTCACGAGTAGACTCCGAACGAGATCGTTGCACTCCTGCACCCGAAGATGGGCCTTTTTTGCGGTCATTTAAAGACTGCGCTTCTGAAGCTTTTGCAAATTTATTTACAGGACTTTTTTTACCGAAGCCCTTTGGGCGAAATGGTTTTTTCATTGGACAACTTTCTGATGAATAACTCTCGTTAAGAAAAAACTAACAGCTCTCTAAAATCTCTAGAATTGTTTGTCGCGGCTGGGTTGATTTCAAGATGGTGCGACCCACAACTAAAGCTTGAGCTCCAGATTTCATGGCCTGCTTTGGTGTCATGACTCGTTTCTGATCTTGAGCCTCATCACTAGAAAGGCGGATTCCAGGTACAACCTTAAAGAAATCCTTTTGTGATAAAAACTCGAGCTCGTGTCCGGAGCAAACTAAACCGCGCAATCCCGATCTGTAAACTAGCTGAGATAAACTTCGTACATGATTTTCAACGGTCCATGAATGGAAATTTTCCGGGAATGAAGAATTTTCCCAGCTGGTCAGAATCGTTACCGCCAAAATTTTAAATGGCCGAATGCGATTGAGCTCAATCTCTAAGGCCGCAAGCCCTGTAAGCGCAACGAGTCCCGCCAGCGCATGAACAGTCACCAAGGTTGCCCCAGCTTGAAAACTGGCGCGAACGGCTGATTCCATCGTCGATGGAATATCAAAATACTTATTGTCGACAAAAACCGGAGCAATTTCTGAGAACTCCTGAACAAGGCTTGCTCCATACTTATAAACCAAGCGTGGACCCACCTTCACTCCGCCAATCATATCACCAACATGATCCAAAATCTTTCGAGCATCTTCGATTGTATCGACATCCAAAGCTAAAATGACAGGATTTCGAACAAAGGTCATCGCAGCAAGTCCTCGACTTTGGCAACGATCTCATTTGGCGCCAACTTAACGATCTCTTTGGATTTTCGGTTCACCACTTCAATTTGACCGGCATCAAAACCTTTTCGACCAACAATCACTCGAACCGGGAAACCCAACAAATCCGCATCTTTAAACTTGATTCCAGGGCGCTCATCGCGATCATCCAGAAAAACTTCAATTTTCTTTTCTTCCAATGAGAGCTTCATCTTTTCAACATATCCAGAAAGCTCGACGTCCTTGGGGTCCAGCAAGCATATATGAACATGAAATGGAGTGATGGCTCGTGGCCAAACAATTCCATCCTGATCGTGACTTTGTTCAATGGATGCCTGAACAGTTCGAGTGACTCCAATTCCGTAACATCCCATTTCATAAAACTGCGATCTGCCGTTTTTATCTAAAAATACACCGTTCATTTTTTGCGCGTATTTCTGTCCCAGATAAAAAACATGTCCAACTTCAATACCACGATAAGACTTGAGGGTTCCATCAGACTCAGGACACTTGTCGCCTTCTTTTGCCATTCGCAAATCAGCAAATTTTGTAACTTGGTAATCAATTGCATGGTTTACATTTTTAAAGTGAAATCCATCCTCGTTGGCACCAACAATATAATTACGAAGGGACTCTACGCCATGATCTGCATAAACCGGAATTTTTAATCCCACAGGTCCGCACGAACCGGGCATGGCTCCGCTGACCTCACGAACTTCATCATCAGTTAGCATTTGAGGCGGGTTCGTCATCCCGAGAAGATTTTTTACTTTGATTGGATTCAACTCGTCGCTTCCGCGCAATAAAACCGCAAAAGCCTTAAGTGATTTTTCCTTCTGATCTTCATTAGCACTAAAAAATAATGTCTTAACAAGTTCATGAGCAGGAACTTGTGTGAAGGTTTCCAAATCAGCGATCGTTTTTTGACCAGGAGTTGCAAATTTTTCAACTGTTCGTGGTTGTGAATCTTTGGCCACATAAGCCACAGCATCAATCGCAGGACAAACTTCGACATTGGCCGCAAAGTTTGTTTTCGTGCTAACAAGCAATGCATCCTCACCAGCTTCAGCCAACAACTGAAACTCATGAGTTTGACTTCCACCTATGTTACCCGCATCGGCCTTAACAATTCTGTACTGAAGACCTAAACGATCAAAAATTCGCTCATAGGCCTTATACATATCATCATAAGCTTTCAGAGCCCCCGCTTGATCGACATCAAACGAATAGGCGTCCTTCATAATAAATTCTCGACCGCGCATCAATCCAAAGCGTGGACGAATTTCATCTCTGTACTTTGTCTGAATTTGAAAAATATTTTTGGGAAAATCACGCCATGACTTTAAATCATGACGCACAAAATCCACGACGGCCTCTTCATGAGTGGCTCCCAAACAAAACTCGTGGTCATTTCGATTTTTAAATTTCAATAAACCGGCGCCCATTTCTTCCCAACGGTTGGTTTCTACCCAAAGTTCTTTGGGCTGAACCATTGGCATCAAGATTTCAATACCATTTACTTTAGCAAGCTCTTCTCGAATGATATTTTCAAATTTGCGAATGGCGCGCAATCCCATGGCACTATAGGAATAAAGGCCCGGAGCTAATTTTTTCATAAGCCCCGCTCGCATCATCAACTTGTGGGATGGAATCTCCGCATCAGAAGGTGCTTCTTTATAAGTAAAAAGATGTGTTTGGGTCCATTTCATATATTGGCCTCGATCCCGTATGCTTTAATTTTACGATGGAGATAACTGCGCTCTAAACCGATGGCCTCTGCAGTTTTTGAAATATTGCCACCATTTTCTTGAATTTTTTTAATGAGATATTCCTTTTCAAATTCGGCACGAGCCTCACGAAAAGTGGACATGTCGCTCACTTCCACTGGTGAGTTGATTGCAGACTCTCGCTTATCAATCAAGCCCGCAAACCGCAAATCATGCACATCCACAAAATCAGATGGAGTTAAAATATAAACTCGCTCAATAAAATTTTTCAATTCACGAACATTTCCTGGCCATGAGTGTTTCACTAAAAGTTTAATCCCTTGCTCTGAAATTGTTTTCCGCAAAGAGGCCATTTGTTTTGCGGCCAAATCACTAAAATGAACCACTAATGAATGAATGTCCTCAGGGCGCTCACGAAGGGGTGGTACAACCATATTTAAATTTTGTATTAATTTTTCAAGCTCAGGATGAATTTTTCCACTTTTGACAAGTTGTTCTAAACGCAATGAAGCCGTTAGAAGCAATCGAGTTTCGGCTTGGTGCGTATCTGAACTGCCAAAGCGCTTAAATGTATTCGTTTTTAAAAACTGAACCACTTTTTCTTGAAGGACTATCGGCATCTCTTCAATTTCTTGGATTAATAGAGTTCCTCCGTCAATCAATTCAATTTTTCCACGACGCGTTTTATCGATTCCCGGCAAAGCTCCCTTTTCGATACCAAACAACTCGATTTCGATCAGATCCTGAGGCAATGTCGAACAATTGATATCTGAAAACGGCGCACTAGCGCGCGAACTCATGTAATGAATATTTTGCGCCACAAGTTCTCGACCGGCACCAACTTCACCTTGAATCAAAACAGAACCCACTGCTTTTGCAAACTCAGTCACTTGAGTTCGCACTTTATTCATAGCTTCTGACTCACCAACCAGAGCAATGCTTTTTCGGAGTTTATTCAAAAGCGCATTTTTCTCATCTTTTTCAGATTTGAGTTGCACAATGTGATCAATCGCCAAAGTGACTTTATCCAGCGAAAGAGGCTTTTCAATAAAATCCCAGGCTCCAATTTTAGTTGCCTTGACTGCCGTTTCTATCGTTCCGTGCCCAGAAATCATCACAAATGAAGTCTCTGCAAACTGTGGCACAGCCAGAGTCAGGACTTCAATTCCATCCATCTTCGGCATCCAAATATCTAAAAAACAAACATCAGGTCTAAAATCTTTTAAACACTGCAATCCTGAAGGACCATCCGGAGCCACTAAAACCTCGTAACCATCATCACGCAAACTTTCAGATAGAACCTCTCGGATTGGAGCCTCATCATCAATAATGAGAATCTTGATTTTATTTTTTTGGGCATGCAGTTCCATTTCGCTCCTCATTCCATTCATTTAAACTGAATCAACAGGGATAATTGGCAATTCAATCACCATACTCGTGCCCTTTGGAGAATTCTCCAGGGCTCGAATCACTCCACTGTGGTCCTCAATAATACTCTTAACAATCGGCAATCCTAGTCCAGTACCTTTTTCTTTTGTCGAATAATAAGGTTCAAAAATACGCACTCGGTCACGATGCGGAATCCCCACCCCATTATCTGATATTGAAATTTTAAGCACTTTTAACCGCGAGTCATAGTGAGTGTAAATTTTCACCTGCGGTGACTCGTCCTTGTGAACTGCATCGATAGCGTTCTCAATTAAATTAACGAGCACTCGACGAATTTGATCGGGATCAAACTTAAACTCTGGCAATGTGCTATCTAATGAAATATCAAAAGCAACTTGGGGATGATTGTCGACATAGATCTGTGCTGTATTTTTGACGACATCATTAATCTGCGCTGGGACCGGCTTGATTTGTGGAAGTCTTGCGAACTGACTGAACTCGTTCACAAGTAAACGCATGTCATCGACTTGATTAACGATCATTTTTATAGAGTCTGAAAATGCAGGATCCTGTATTTGACCGCCAAACTTTTTTGCGATTCTCTCTGCCGCCAAACGGATAGGTGTCAGGGGATTTTTAATCTCGTGAGCAATTCGCCGAGCCACCTCAGTCCATGCGGCCGCCCGCTGCGCATTTACAATCGGAGTCATATCATCAAAAACCATGATACGACCAATTTCTGCTTTATTCTCATCAACCAATAAAGAAATATGAATTGAAAGTGGAATGGTATCTTGCCCCACTTGAATACGCTGCTCTTTTTGCAAACTCATCAGTGAATTTTCCTGCATAAACTTAACAATATTTGAAAATAATTTGTAATTTTCATCACTCATGGTGGTGCGAATATGTTTCCCCGTGAATTGTGTGGGGTCGACTTGCAAAAGTTCACCAGCTCGACGATTCATCGTCGCAATCTGTCCATTCATATCTACCGAAATCACACCCGCGCTGACATTTTTCAATACGATCTCAACATAACGCGTGTACTGATTTAAATTTTTAAGAGTCTGTTGCAATTCCAGTTCAGAACTCGAAAGATTAGTGATCATTTGATTGAAGTTACCAATCAAACTGCTGATTTCTTCGCTGCCTGAAGAAATTTCCAATGGAGAATAATCCCCTGCAGCAACCCGCTTTGTGGCCCGACCAAGCTGCACTAATGGAATCGAAAGTTGCCTTGCCAGATAAAAACCAAACCACACTGCCGCGAATAGAATAACCAGCGTCATCACAATCAGCATGATGAAATATATAGATTTGAGTGGATACTCAACCAATGAATTGTTATGAAATTCTTGATAGGCTCCAACGATGTCATCAAACTTTGACCCCGGAGTGAGATTTAAGAACTTTGTCACCACAATGACGCCAGAATCCGAGTTTTTATCGACCGGCACCATCAATCGCAGCAAGTTGTAGTCTCCAAAAATCTGAATAATGCTGGCTTCATCGCGACCAACCAATCCCCGCTGTAAAAACTCAAAATTAAGTGATGGCACAATATCTGAGTTCAACTCGGGATCTTGAGACACCAGTCGATCGGCTACCAAACTATCATAGTACTCAATTGCATCGAGCTTATAAAGAGCACGAATTTGTTCCAACTTATTCAGTCGAGAAGCGTCTGCCGCGCCTTTGACTTGTTTGATAGAAAGCCGAGCGTACTCGTAGCCACGTTTTTTTTCGTTGGCAATAAATGTATCGATCACTTCTGAAGCATTCCGCAAAACCGATAGCATCCGTTGTGAAAACCATTTTTCAAAACTGCTATTCAGATAAAATACAGAAATGATAAAAACCAACAAAGTTGGAATCACCGAAAAAGACACAAAAGAAACAATGAGTTTGGATTTAAGTGAAGAACCAAATATTTTACTGCGCCGCTCGATAAATACTTTAACAACATTTCGAAAAATTAAAAACAGCAGCAAGAGAACAAGGATTAAATTAACGTTCACTAAACCAATAAAAAATAGAACATACGAGGATGGTAAGTTTTGACCCGAACGAAAAATATAAACTTCCACACCGATCAAAAAAGCCAAAAGAATAGACAACGCAAATATAAAGAATATCTCGCGCTTTCGTTTGCTCAATTCTTGCTTGCGATCGCTGCTGGCTTGATTTTTTAACAGCTGTTTATTTTTTTCTGACATGAATCCTTATATTGATTTGATTTCTTTCAGAAGTCCAATCATCTCGACGACAACCTGAGCAGATTCGTAGCCCTTATTTCCCTGATCTCCTCCCGCTCGAGCCAAGGCTTGATCTTCGTTTTCGGTTGTTAAAACGCCAAAACCGACTGGTTTACTGAATTGCAGCATTAATTCTGAGCAACCTCGCTCTACAGATTGGCAAACATAATCATAGTGCGTCGTTTCGCCACGAATTACAGCCCCTAGTGCCACAGCTCCATCGATTTTTTTGGTTTGAAAGAGGGCTTGAATAGCCAAAGGGATTTCAATGGCCCCAGGAACGCGGACAGAAAATATTTCGGCCCCAATTTCTTCTAAAAAATCAAAGGCACCGTCTTCTAATTTTGTGGTGATCTCTTCGTTAAAACGAGATGTGACAACTGCAATGCGTAGTGGTTTTGTTTTCACTTTTTTAGAGACTTTAGCCGGCTTGGATTTCTTCATAATTTTTTCCTGTAACTGATTAAATCAGCAATTGAACCAATTTTTAAATCAAACTTTTTAGCAAAAATTTTTAACTCCGGTAGGCGCGCCATTGAACCGTCATCGTTGATCACTTCACAGATGATACTGGCTGGTGAAAGACCGGACAGGATGGCTAAATCAACACTGGCTTCCGTGTGACCAGGGCGCCCCAAAACTCCGTCCGGATTTGCACGCAGTGGAAATATATGTCCCGGGCAAATAACATCACTGGGTTTAGCTAGCGGATGTGAAGCTACTTTTATAGTATGAGCGCGATCGGCTGCCGAAATCCCCGTAGTGACTCCGGTACTGGCTTCAATACTATACGTGAAAGCGGTGTTCGTCATACCCACCTGATGTTGGGCGGACTTCATCATCGGCAACTGCAGTCGATCAACTTGTTGGGGAGATAACGCAAGACAAATCAAACCGCGGGCCTCCTTAGCTAAAAAATTAACGGCGTTTGCCGTGACAAAATCAGCCGCTAAAATAAGGTCCCCTTCATTTTCACGATCTTCATCATCAACAAGGATGACAAATTTTCCATTTTTAAAATCCGCAAGAATTTCATCAATTGAATTCATAGTGCTTCCTTCCCGCGCGATTCGATATAGGCTTTCGCTAAATAATCCGCTTCAATATTAACGAAATCGCCTGGTTTGTACTGCGCTAAATTGGTCGATTGAATCGTCTCTGGAATTAGGCAAACTTCAATACGACAACCAACTTTGTTCCGTTTCACTTCGTTCACGGTCAAACTGACGCCATTTAAACAAACTGATCCTTTTTTCCAAAAATATTTTTGGATGGCAGTTGGAACTTCCAATTCCATCTGCCAACAATCACCTTGCCTATAGCTTTTGAGAACTTTTGAAATGGCATCAACATGACCTGTCACTAGATGACCATGAACGCGACTGCCAAACTGTAATGATTGCTCCAAATTTAATGGGTATTTTTTCCAAAATACAAACTGCTTTGATAAAACTTTGAGGGTCTCTGAGCCCAAACAAAAGCGAATTGTTTTTGTCGAGAGCTTCTCTACTGTAAGACAAACCCCATTCGTTGAAATGCTGTCGCCAATTTGCAAATCTTTAAAACTTGAAGGTCTCGCAATATCAATACGAAGACTTTCACGAGCTGGAGTGCTTTTGATTATTTTTGATTGTGCCTGAATGATCCCTGAAAACATGCCTGGGTTCTAGCACAGCTAGCCCCAGAATGTTTTAAATTTTGCACGGCGTCTATAGGCTATTTTGTAACAGGCTTTTCACTCGGCGTTTCGGCAACAAATTGGTGCAGTTGTACCAGTGCACCAGTGCTAATAGACTCGTCTTCTTTGATATTAAGCACTTTGGCGTGAGACATCAAGTTTCCAGCATCTTCAATTTCAATGATCCATGGCTCCTTAACATCGGAAACAATCATTGAACCGGCCAAAACAGAGCTTTCGCCACAGGGCTCGCCGATCCAGGTGTGCACTTCATTAAATACTTTCAGTTTATCACCTTTTTTTAAACCCAACTCGGCTCCACCCAAAATAGCTACATAATTATCGCGACTATAAATAATTCGAGTGGACCACTCTTGACGAGGCATCCCCAAAAGTTTCTTAGCCAAATCGGTAGTCCCATTTTTTAATGCCTTGAGAACAGTTTCCGCCATTCCAGTAACACGGTAAAACTCGGGCCCAATATGAAAAACTCCCAAATCAACACCGAAGCCTATCTTATAGTCGTTTTTAATCGCTTCAGAGTTTACACTGGCAGAGACTTGCTGAGTCCATGGATCGAGCCCATGAAATGAAAGATCCATGCGCATTCTATCAATTTTTATGTGTGCAGAGATGGGCACCTGCACAACAGACTGGTTAAATCCAAATTGGAGTTCTCCACCACCGTAAGCTTCAATTGAATTTATTTTTCCAATTACAAAATGCTGGGGACGAGTCATAAAGCATGATGATTCCCTGTTCAAAAGAATCTCTTGTGATTTCATTGTTGGAAACCACGTCTTAAGCTGCGACACCGTTTTTGAATCCACTGCTGTTTTCTGCACGCCAAAGAATTGCTGATCAGAGCGTCCATTCAATTGATCCAGAGTGGGATAGATACTTCGTTCAAAAAAATCATTCTTTTCAAAAATAACTCCAGAAAATTGACTCCGAGCCACTTCTGAAAAACTAAATCCTGAGTTATCTAAAAATGTCGATGCATTCAATTGAATGAGGCGGATGTTTTTTTTAAGCTGACGATCTGGTGCCAGCTCGCATTGCGTATTACCCATCATAAAGCCTGCAAGAAAAAGAACTCCGCCGGCTTTCATAATCTTTGATGTGTATTTCATAATTCGCTCTCCAGTTCTAACCTTTAGTTCGGTAGACTCCTGGCTAGTCTAGAGCTTTTCTTTCACTTTTAAGATAAAAAATTGAAAGCGAATGATTATGAAAAAAAGTTCGACAGATTCTAAAAACCTAGACCACGCGTCTATGAAATTATGACCTTATTTTCCTTCACATCAATTTTAACTTTAGCGCCAGACTTCACCTCTTGAGAAATGATTTTACGAGCTAAACCATTCAGAAGTTCAGACTGGATCAGTCTCTTCAACGGACGCGCACCATATTGCGGATCAAATCCACGCTCACCTAAAAAATCATATAAGGCTTCTGTAAATTCCAGATCGATTTCTTTTTCTTTGAGTCGTTTTGAAACCTCTTGCAGTTGGATTTTTACGATTCCACGCAAGTTTGATTTTTCAAGGGAATTGAATTCCACGATTTCATCAATTCGATTCAAAAACTCGGGCCTAAAGAACTGACGAAGCGCAGTTTGGATGGATTCATGACCTTTTCCAGAACCTAAATTCGAAGTCATCACTATGATTGTATTCTTGAAATCAACGATTCGCCCCTGACTGTCGGTCAAGCGACCATCATCCAAGACTTGCAAGAGGACATTAAAAATATCGCCATGAGCTTTTTCGATCTCGTCAAGCAACACAACGGAATAGGGTTTCCTGCGAACGGCTTCTGTCAACTGACCACCCTCTTCAAAACCCACATAGCCCGGAGGAGCTCCAATTAATCGAGACACCGAATGCTTCTCCATGTACTCACTCATATCAATCCGCACAATGGCTGATTCATCATCAAATAAGTACTGCGCCAAGGCCTTTACGGTTTCCGTCTTACCGACTCCCGTTGGACCAACAAATATAAATGTTCCAATAGGACGGTTGGGATCAGAGATTTCTGCTCGAGCCCTACGAATAGCATCAGCAATTACTGTCATGGCGTGATCTTGCCCAACAACTCGCTTTTGCAGTTCATCCTCCATGCGCAATAATTTTTGAGACTCGCTTTCAAGCATTTTAGAAACAGGAATTTTGGTCCACTTCGCCACAACTTCAGCAATATCTTCAGCGTCCACTTTCTCTTTTAACAGCGCCGAGGTATTGTTTTTGATTTTTTCTTCCAGTGTTTTCAACTGTCTTTCGAGTTCAGGCTGCTTGCCATACTTGAGCTGCGCCGCTTTTTCGTATTGAGCTTCACGCTCTGCTTTTGAAATATCATTTTTAATATTTTCAAGCTCCGTTTTAACGCGTTTTAAATCATCGATCACACTGCGTTCAATTTTATATTTTTCCTTTTGACCTTGTGATGTCTTTGTTAATTCGGCCAAATCATTTTCAATTTTTTGTTTGCGGTCTTTGGCTCCAGAATCTGTTTCTTTCTTCAGGGCTTCAGATTCAATTTTGAGACTTAAAATTTTACGATCAATTTCATCAACTTCCTCGGGGACACTCCGATTTTCGATATTCAACTTACTTGCGGCCTCATCAATCAAATCAATCGCTTTGTCTGGTAGAAATCGATTCGTAATATAGCGATGGGATAATTTTGCTGCCGCAACAATTGCGGCATCGGTGATTTGCACGCCATGATGAACTTCATATTTTTCTTTCAGTCCGCGCAAAATTGTGACCGTCTCATCAACACTTGGCTCATCAACCAAAACAGTTTGGAATCGACGTTCAAGTGCGGCATCTTTTTCGATATGCAATCGGTATTCATCCAACGTGGTTGCACCAATACAGCGCAACTCGCCACGTGCTAATGCGGGTTTCAAAAGCTGCCCCGCATCCATGGCGCCTTCCCCTTTTCCGGCCCCGACCAATGTGTGCATTTCATCAATAAAAAGAACAATTTCTCCGTCACTGCCTGTGACTTCTTTAATAACGGCTTTCAATCGATCTTCAAATTCGCCACGATACTTGGCTCCTGCAATCAGGGACCCAATATCTAATGCCATGAGCTTTTTGCCAATTAAATTCTCAGGCACATCCTGTTTAACAATTCGCAAAGCTAATCCCTCTGCAATGGCCGTTTTTCCTACGCCAGGTTCGCCAATAAGAACGGGGTTATTTTTTGTACGACGAGATAGCACTTGGATGACTCGACGAATTTCTTCATCTCGTCCAATGACAGGATCCAGTTTTCCATTTTGCGCAAGCTCCGTCAGGTCGCGGGCATACTTTTTTAAAACTTCGTATTGGTTTTCGGGATTCTCGTCTGTCACTTTTTTATCTCCCTTAATTTTTTTTAATGCAGCCATTACAGATTTTAAATCGACACGACTTTGCTTGAAAAGTTTCTGCAGTGCCGTATCATCATTTTTTAACATTGTTATTAAGAAATGCTCGGTCGAAACCAGTTCGTCATGAAGATCGCGGGCTTCTTTTTCAGCCCCCTTAAAAACCCGCTGCAATCGATTGCTGGCATAAATTTGTTCTGCAGCTTTATCTAATTTTGGCATTTGCGATATAAGACCATACAGAGCCTTCGTCATTTCTTTTGGTGTGACTTGGCATTCTTCTAAAATACGAGGCACCAAGCCCTGATCTTGCTCGATGAGCTGCAAAAGCAGATGTTCGGGCTCAACCACAGAAAATTTTTGATCTTCGGCCATTTGTGCCGCAGCCTGCATGGCTTCTTGGCTTTTTCGAGTCATTTTTTGTACTTCTTGGCTCATGATGCTATATCCTCTGATCTAAAGATGAGTTATGACTAGGAATTGTCAATGAAGAATAAAAAAAATAAACCTCAGGTATCAATAAAGTCTCTGCCACGTTTACGCCCCAGCATGCGTCGAGAAGCTATTCATCCCGCTGATTACAACACCTACCACATGCCTTACGCTTGCGAAGATTGCTCGCACTTTGCATCCCAAACTACAACTTGCACATTAGGCTTAAACCCAGCACCCCACTTGCGCGAAATACAAAAAAAGAATTATGAACTGAGTGGGCAAATGGCTCTGTGTCGATTCCAAGAAATTGATTAATTCTTCTGAGTTCTCTTTGATTTTTTGACTCGGACTTGACTAGACAGACGAATTAAGACGTGACTACCGTCTGGAAAATCAAGCCTGAAGCCTGATCTAGATTTTATCAAATTGTTCATTTCAATTCTTTTTCTATCCTTGCGTCCTGTCAAGATGACCTCACAACCCCCGATGAGTGACATGTACAAATAGAAAAACAAAACGAGGCAGGATGTCTCGCGAGCACACATGATTGTGTGTTCTCATTCATCATCATAGGAGGGCTTCAAGGAAGAATTTAGGGACGATTAGAAAAATTTTACGGAAGATAAAATTTTAAGCCTGTTTGGCTCGGATGCCGGACAAAAAAACAAACTCACGGAGGAATTTACGATGAAACTTATAACTTAATATTTAAAAATGGAGTTTAAAAATGGGAATGAGAATAACAACAAATGTCGCTGCGATCAATTCACAACGTAATATGATCGGTAGCCAACGTAATATCCAAAATTCAATGGCACAATTATCAAGTGGTAGCCGTATCAATAGATCCGCTGACGATGCTGCCGGTTTAGCAATTTCAGAAAATATGAGAGCCCAAATCAGATCATCAACTCAAGCTCGCAGAAATGCGAACGATGGTATTTCGATGGTTCAAGTTGCAGAAGGTGGCTTGAATGAAGTTTCCAATATCGTCACTCGAATTCGCGAACTTGGAATTCAAGCTGCATCTGACACCGTCGGTGAACGTGAACGCGGATTCATCGATACTGAAGTTCAGCAGTTAAAACAAGAAATGGAACGTATCGCAAATACAACAAGCTGGAATACAACAAAACTGCTCGATGGTTCGACTCCAGTTTTCGATTTCCAGGTGGGATTGTATTCGACAGAAGATGACGTCATTGCTTTTGACACCTCTTCTAATGTGGCCACGCTAGATGCCTTGGGACTTGTTGATGTTGATTACACAACAAAAGAAGGGGCCCGAAGTGCTTTGCAGTTACTAGATGATTCACAAGCCATGATCAATGGAATGCGGTCCAACATGGGAGCTTTGCAGAATCGACTGACTTCAACTGTTGATACTTTAGCAGTTACTGAAGAAAACTTAGCCGCTGCAAATTCACGAATTCGTGATACTGACGTTGCGCTGGCATCTTCTGATATGGCTAAAAATAGTGTCATGTTACAAGCTGGTACTTCGACATTAGCTCAAGCAAACCAAACAACTCAATTAGCTTTGAAATTGTTAGGATAGTTTTCAAGATTCAAAGAATTTGTCAAAATTCTCAACACAAAAACAAAACTCCAACTCTCCTGTTGGAGTTTTGTTTTTTATGTCGATTTCTTTCCTATTAAGTAATGCGGACCCTAGACCGAGAAGTTAAATGTATGAATACTTTGAAAGAGGGATCTATGAAAAAGATTTTCACAGCTACACTTCTTATTTCCTCAGTTTTACTTTTAACGAACTGCGGAAAAGAACACATCAAGCAAAGCTCGCTTGCTGAGACCACCAATACAGATGGATCGCTAGGTGGAATAACTCCCACACCTCAACCTGGAGTAGATCCCGTTTCTCAATTGGACTTTAAAGGCCGCATTGAAAGTGGCGATACAAATAATAATGCTTTGGCATTTGATTTCGATAAATCTCGAGGTGAATTCATCATTATGATTCCCATGCCCTCTGGATTTTTATTCACCCCATCGGGTTCATTTAATAATCGTCCAGATATTACCTTCTCTCCGATCATTGATTCTGATGGACGCATGAAGTTTGCTGTTCGCGTTCCTGTAAAATATATTTTAAAGGGAGCTACATTTCTGCCGCCAGCAAGCCTACCCAATGGAGATCCATTACCCAAGATGCCTGCAGGCTATGGTGAGCTTCCGAGCCTAGGTCTTACTTTTCCTCAGCATGACAATACTCAGATCACTCTTTATATTGGTATTAATGCCGTAGGTTTATTCGTGACATTGCCTGATAAAGCAGCACTTCCGTTTGGATTTACACTGCCCGTTAAAAATTCAGACAAGTCTAAAACTTTTGGATACCTATCCTATGTTCCCAAAAAAGGGACTTATGCACCAGGTCTATTTGTCTCGACGTTAATTCCAGCCAGTATGGCCCGCATACTAGAAGATTATTTTCATCTTTAGGTTAAGTCTGTCTTAAATTTTTTGACAAAACTTGCCGACAATCTCAAAGCTCGTTACTCTGTTTGAGTTTCCATTCAAACCCCAAATATGAGGATTAATCATGGCTAAAAAGAAAAAGACAAAACCAGCTAAGAAGACCACTAAAAAAACTGTCAAAAAAGCCGCTAGTAAGAAAGCAAAACCAGCAGCTAAAAAGAAATCAGCTAAAAAAGCAGCTCCTAAAAAAGCGACGAAAAAAGTTGTCAAAAAAACGATTAAAAAAACTGCCCCTAAAAAGACTGCTAAAAAAGTCGTAAAAAAAGCTGCTAAAAAAGTATCTTCCCCTAAAGCTGCAAAGAAAACGGCTCCAGTAGCAACCTTGATAAATCATGATTTAGTTCAAGAGTTTGATGAAGACGGTGATCTGGATTCGTTGATCGATCTTGAAGATGAAGACGCCCTTTCAATGGCTGAACCATTAGAAGACGATACTGACGAAGAAATTGAATCTGATGAAATGCAAGAAACTCTGGAAGATGATACTAACGAAGAGGATCTTGAAGAAGACCTCGAAGACGATACTGTTAAAAAAGATATCGAAGAGTCAGACGAAGATGATGAAGGTTATTTCTAATCACTACTCTTAATAAACAAAAAAAAAGGAGAGCTTCGCTCTCCTTTTTTTTTTGCAACGGACAGAGATAAAAAATAAAAGCTACTTCGATCTGGCAACGTGTCTGTATTCAAAATAGCTTTGGCTTAAATTGTTTGAAATCAACGTACCGCGAACAATTTAAATTAATCTTTAACTGGTTTTGAATGAACAGCATATTTTTCGAATTCGCCGTATTCATGCAATTTGTTGTATAGCGTTTTGATCGTGATACCCAAACCTTGAGCGGCTTGAGTTTTATTTCCACCGTAATGTCCCAGCGCTTTCAAAATATAACGTTTTTCCAAATCATACAATGGCACCGCTGGATCAAATTCCAAGCCTTCTTCTTTGACTTCTGGATTACGAATAGATTCTGGAAGATCATTCACCATAATCGTGTGACCTTCAGATAGAATCTGCAAACGCTCACAAGCATTTTGCAATTCTCGAATATTTCCTGGCCATTCATATTTTGTTAATATCTTCATGGCCTCTTCATCAATCGTTTTTCCACGATTCATGAATGAATGAGATCCACCATTCAAGAAATGATTCACCAATGCCGGGATATCTTCTTTTCGACGTCGCAATGGCGGAGCACTCACGACAATTGTATTAATGCGATAAAATAAATCTTCACGGAAATTTCCACGAACAACTTCTTGATCGAGCTCGCGATTCGTTGCACAAACTAAACGAATATCCACCTTGATTGAGTCTTTACCACCGACGCGAAAAATTTCGCCTTCCTGAATAAATCGCAGAAGCTTGGCCTGAATCGCAAGCGGCAACTCACCCACTTCATCCAAGAATAATGTTCCACCATTTGCGGCTTCGGCTAAGCCAATTTTTCGGCTGTAGGCACCCGTAAATGAACCCTTCTCATGCCCGAAAAGCTCCGATTCTAAAAGTGTTTCTCTTAAAGCACCACAATTGATCGCTACAAAAGGCTTATTCCGACGTTGTGATTTTTCATGAACCGCGCGAGCGATAAGCTCTTTCCCTGTCCCAGATTCTCCAAGTACCAAAACATTGGCTTGCGAAGGTGATACACGCTCAATCATTTTCATTAACTGAGTCATGATATCAGATTTATAAATAATAGTTCGAGCCTCAGGAACGACTTTGTTTTGGACCGGCGCCCATGTAGGGATTTGGGTCTGGTTTTGAGAGCTTGGCAAATGGGGCAAAGCTGAAGAATTAGAATCTGACATCGTATCCGCCTTTCAATAACGTGCTACTTTGTTACGCAAACACATGAATCTCTTTTTGATACATATGATGCAATGCATTAATACCAAGGTCGTGTAACAAATGCAAGAAAAATATTGCAAGGCGTTATATTTATTATCTGGCCTTTAAATGAGTGGAACCAAAGCTCATAATTAGTATTAAGGATACAAATGCCCATCGAAGTTTCCGAATTAATAGATAACTACTTGAAATATCAGGAAAATATAGAATCATCCTCAGCGCTTACTATTCGAGCATATAGGTCCGATTTGAAGCAAGCCTTTCTCTTTAAAAACAAAAAAATGTTTTTATTAGGTCTGCCAATTTCTGATTTTAATGAGCTTTGGTCCCTATCTCGAGCTGCTCTTCTAAGGTGGGGAAATCTCAGTCTAGCCTCTCGAAATCGAAAAATTGCTACATTAAAAAGCTTTTTCAATTGGCTCTATCAAAATAAAAAGACTGATAAGAACTATGCAGAACAGCTTATTTGCCCAAAAGTTCCACGCAAAATTCCCCACTTTCTATCTGTTGATGAGATTATCTCTGTCCTCCAATATTTAGATATGTGCATGAAAGAAAATCGAGAGAGTACGGTACAAATTAAAGCCCTATTCTTGCTGCTCTACGGAGGTGGATTAAGGGTCAGCGAAGCCTGCAACCTGCGCTGGAAGCAAGTTCAATTTTCAGAGCGGCGCTTGTTGATCAAGGGAAAGGGCAACAAAGAACGTTTTGCCATTTTACCAGACTATAGTTTTTCAGCACTGTCGGCCTTGAAAGAAAAAAATCAAAAAACTGATTTTGTTTTTGGCGATTCCCCGCTGAATACACGCACAGGCTATGAAATAATTCGAACTCTGGGGAAAAAAGTAGGTCTGATGAATCCACTACATCCCCATGCGCTTCGCCACAGTTTTGCAACTCATATGTTAGCCAGTGGCACTAATCTCAGAACCTTACAAAGTCTATTAGGTCACGATAGTCTTCAAGCAACTGAAAAATACACCCACCTTAGTATCGATCAATTAGCTCGAACCATGGACGCAACTCACCCGTTAGCTTTTTTAAATTTAAATCGCGCAAGAACTAAATAAAAAATAGGGACAATAAACAGTGTGAATACTGTTGATACAATAATACCGCCGATGATCACTAAGCCCATAGGTCGTCGCGTTTCAATTCCAAGTCCAGAACCCCAAACAAGTGGTAATGATGCAAAAAACGTTGCTACCGAAGTCATCAGCACCGGACGCAATCGAACTGGGCACGCCTTCAATAAAGCTTCAGTGATCGAAAGATTTTCATGTTTTATTTTTTGAACAGTAAACTCCACCAGCATAATTGAATTCTTTTTTGCGATTCCCATTAAAACAATAAGTCCAATGAAACTGAATAGATTCAAAGACACACCTGTCATCCATAATATTAACAGCGCCCCGCTTAATGAAAATGGCAAAGACATTAATACTGAAATGGGATCAATAAAAGAATTAAATTGAATCGCCAAGATCATGTATGCCACCAAAATTCCCAAAACTAAAACCCAGGTTAAACTTTTAAAGCTTGAGCTGAACCCAGCCGATGCCCCTTCGAGATTAAAGCTATACCCATCAGGTAAAATTTTAAGCGCAATCTCTTTTGTTTTATTTAAAACTTCACTTTGCGACTGATTAGGTGCCAAGTTTCCGTAGACAGAGACTGATCTTTGACGGTTGATCCTGGTTATTGAATTCAGTGAATTCGTTTTTTCAGTATTCACAAGTCCTTCTAACGGAATCAAATTGCCAAAACTATTTCGAACAAAAAGTTTTTTGATATCATCAACTGATTTAATTTGTTCCTCGAGAACTTTAAATCGAATATCAATTTGGTTCCCATCAGAAATATAACGCCCCTGACGAAGTCCGGCGATAGCCGCACTCAACACTTGAGAAA
Source organism: Bdellovibrionales bacterium RIFCSPHIGHO2_01_FULL_40_29 (assembly GCA_001771815.1). GTDB lineage: Bacteria > Bdellovibrionota > Bdellovibrionia > Bdellovibrionales > Bdellovibrionaceae > Pseudobdellovibrio. The sequence goes on from MEPU01000004.1 coordinate 499,256, forward strand.
CACTCTCCGCTGTAACTGATTTTTTAGACAGTTCGGCACGATCTGGCACTAATGTTAATTCGGGTAGTCCCATTTTGTAGTCCGTATCAACATCGACAGCTAATTTTTGATCTTCCAGCATTTTGATAATTTCTTGTGATTTTTCGTTTAGAATTTGCAAATTTGGTCCTCGCAAATTAAAAGCAATGGGATTCTGTCGACCAGTTGATAAATTTCTGGCCGAGATATCACGCATTGAAATGCGAAGACCTTTAATTTCGCTCGCTTTTTTTCGAAGAGTGCTCATTAAATCCGTATGCGATATGGATCGCTCAGAACGATCCACCAAAGCAATCGGCAAAAAGACGCTCCCAGAACCAACCGAAATAAAATAACCTGAGACTTCTTTTGTGTTTGCCAACAGTTTATTGAGTGGTTCAACCAAGTTCATTGTTTCATCCAATGATGTCCCAGGCTTTGCCTGCGCTGTGAGAATAATTAAATTCTGATCTTGTGTTGGTACAAACTCTTGCTTTATAAATTTAAACAAAAACAACGACCCTATAAAAAATATCATCGAAAAAGAGACAATCAACCACTTATGATTAAAACAATGTTTTAACCCATTTTGATAAGCATGACTAAATTTCTCAAAAATAGAATCCAGTCGAGTTTCAAACCGAGATAACTTAGCATCATCTTTCAAGAATGTCGCTGTTCGCATCGGCGTAATGACAATAGCTTCTAAAAGAGAAATCAAAACGGCAGCCGACATGGCAATCCCAAATTGGAAGAAGAACTTCCCAACAACACCATCCATAAAAATGACGGGCAAGAAAACTGCCAAAACCGCCATCGAAGCCGCAATTGCTGCAGGCAAAACTTCTTTCGAGCCATCAAGCGCCGCCTGGTAAGGATTTTTTCCCATACGGTAGTGACGAACAATATTTTCCAAAAGCATAATCGCATCATCAACTACGATAGATATGGATAGCGTCAACGCCAGCAAAGTAAAAAGATTTAATGTAAACCCAGCTAGATAAAGAACAATAAAAGTTCCAATAATCGAAGTTGGAATGGAAAACAAAATATTCAAAGCTGATTGAAAATTTCCCAAAAACAAAAAACAAACTAAAATTGTAATTAATGATACAACCCAAATTTTTTCTATCGAAAGATCCACTGTTGCTTGGGTCGATTTTGTATAATTGACATTGATCGCGTACCGCATCCCCTCAGGAAACTGATCTTTGAGTTCAGAAAATTTTGCAATCACAGCATTAGCAACTTTGACTTCATTTGCGCCGCGCTGTTTTCGAACTTGAATACTGACCGCAGTCTGCCCATTAACTTTAGCAACCCGCCTGATATCCGCTAGGCCATCAACCACTCGAGCCACATCACGGATGTAAAATTTCCGCTCCTCGATAGCCTGCCCTCCGCGTTTCATAATCCGGTAGTCTGCAATTTGTTGAGGTGTAACCGCCGTTCCTTCGTAACGAATACGAATCTCTTGCTTACCTTCAACATACTGACCTGCAGCACTTTGCACATTAGCCGTCTGCAAAGAATCCACAACATCACTGATTGTCAGTTCAAGCTGTTTTAATTTTTCAACATCAATCCAAATGCGCAAGTTTCTATCAGGGAATCCTCGAAAACTGACCTCACCGACACCAGGTAAAAACTGAATCTGATCCAAAAGAAATCCATCTGTCCATTGAATCATTTTTGTAAGCTCAATATTTCCATAAACGGATACAAACAGAATGGGATCATCTTCTGGATTGGATTTGGAAATAACTGCTGGATCAACACCAGTTGGAAATCGAATCTGACTCAGAGCCGATTGCACTTCTTGCAAAGCCACATCCACATTGCGATCAATATCAAATTCCAAATTGATCTGAGCGCTTCCTTGTTGCGCATTCGATCGCATTTCTTTGATACCCTCAACGGAGAGTAATCTTTTCTCAACAAGATTGATAATTTCACTTTCGACAACTTCTGGAGCTGCACCTGGATAAGATACTGAGATATTTAATATAGGAAAATTGACATCAGGCATTTGACTGACACCGAGACGAGTAAAACTAATCCCACCAAAAAGAATCAGAGCAAACATCAGAATCCAAGCAAATACGGGACGACGTAAAGAAATTTCTAATAAATTCATTGAATGATCTTAACTGATTGCAATGAATTAGAAACCAGGATCTGCTGTTTTTATGTATTGCATTACTAAAGACTCTATAGAATCCAAATAATTATCGACATGGGATTGAACTGAATTATCCATAAGTAATGTGGCATGATCCATTATATTTATTCTTAAAAATGGAGACATCCACTCTTCGATAGAAACAACCCCTTGTTGGAAAAGAAACTTCAGACAAAAATGCAGCTTCAGAGCTGTCAAATTTTCAGCGACGCCAGCTGTTCGCAAAGTATTTCCCAACAAGTTAAATAAAAAATCCGAATGAACATCACCAGCCTGACTGACGCTGCCAGCACAATTCAATGCAAATAATGCGAAATCTAATCTTTCGTAATCTGTGCGGATTGATTTAAAGTCATCAATCAATGTGGCCTCATTTAAAATACGAAGCTTACCCTCTTCCGAGGTATCCTTGAATGTTAAACTTACGAAATGACTGGGCTGCAAAATTCCTCCACCAAATCTTTTTTTGCTTTTCAATGCACCACGAGCCAAGAATGAATACTTCGCCCCCTGACTTGAGAGCGCATGCAAAATTAAATCTGATTCACCATACTTTATGCATTTAAGAATAATAAAACGATCCTGCTTCTCGCTCATGTTGAAATAGACCATAATGTGCGCGAGCGAATACTGGCTGCCGCAGCATGTATTTCAAAAATAAGCTGAGGCCGCTCGATAAAAGCCTGCAGAGATACAACAAGTAGCCCTCGGATTAATTTTTCGGACTCAGCCTCTTTCCACCAATTCTTCCACATGTCGAGTGTCCAAAATGGAATCTTAGCAACTGTAAAACAGAGATCGCTTGTTAATTTTAGATATTCCTGAAGCGTAGCTCCAGGAATATCTGGAAAATAAAATACCAGACGATCATTCAATCGATGTGGTATATTGGCAAATTGATTGAAGTAAAATGCATGCGTATCTGGGTACTTTGCTTCAAGATTTTCGATGCTCACAGTATGCTTGCGAGTTAAAAATTGAAAATCGCTAGTTAGCGTCGTTAAATCTTGAAATTGTCCCATCGTCGTTGGAGCTTTAATTTTTTCACCCAATAAAGCAATCGAAGAATTTTTTGTGAAAATGGAACTTCTTGATATAAGAACTGAATACGGTTTTAAATTGTCGATCTTTAAATTTTCTTCATGCACAATTTGAATTGAAAAAATTCTTTTCTGCGCCAACTGATCGTGAATTTCAGAAATTTGCTTGTCCGAGTACATGATCTCACCAGTGATCTCATTTTCAGAAGACCAAATAACAAATGCCGTTTCAGCGCAAAGGCTTTCAGTAAACTCATACCAAGTTTGTTTTTCAGCTTTAACTTTCATCGCTGTATGAGTGCGTAACCAGCCAGGAGTTAAGCTCTCGATCAGACTTGATCCATTCTTACATAATCCTACATTTGGCTTGTGAGACAAGTACTGCTGAAATGCCAGAGTGATATCAAATGCTGCCAAATGTGGGGTTTGATACAATCTTATATTGAGCTGCTTTTGAAAAAGATTTAATGAAATCTGATCATTCATCTTTTGGTAATCTTCATGTGCGTTATGAAATGCCATAACCTCTATTTCAATCTGAATTCTCATTGCTGGATAGCTGTGTCTTTCACACCACGACGAATGTCTTGTTTTAAGCAGTGGACAATATATTTTGCCAGCTCTTAGAATTCAGGTTTTAATAATTTCAAGAGGTAACTATGAAAAAACAAATCGTCTCCATTTTATTTTTAGCAACTGTATTTCTGCCAACAAGCAGTTGGGCACTATTCACAGTACGCGCAACCTATGGATTACTGACTTCAAAGCAAGATTTGCAAGAGCTTTGCCAGGGCTCATGTACTGCACCCGCTAATGCTCCGGCTATCGTTCCCACATATGGAACGGGTTTAGATGCTTTGGTAAAACTTCCACTTATTCCATTTGGTTTTGGTCTTCGCTATGAAAAACAAGGCCTGTCTGCCGATAATTCTGGAATTGAAGCCAGTATTGATTATACGCGAACAGCTATTTTATTAAACTACCGACTGATCGATACAATTATTCACTTTGGACCAATCGTTTCTTATGGAATTTCACACTCAGCAAATGCCACCATCAAAGAGAGCGGCGTTTCCAGAGTCGATGTTTCACCAAGCGATATCACATCCTATTCTCTTGGTTTGGAATTAGAAGTAAAACCATTAATCGTTATCCCCCTGATTGTTGGAGCTGAAGTTGGTTACATGGGCTTTGATTGGAAAAATTCAACAAATATCGATAGCACTTCAAAAAGCATTGATATGAGTGGCACCTACATGAAGGTCTTCTTAGGTCTAGATATTTAGTCACTTAATCTTATTTTGATACAGATCTTAGGCCAGATCCAGCAAACCCAATTCAATTTCCTATCTGCCTAGCCGATAGGATATCTATGAATTGGGTTTTTCAATTGTATATCCTATTTTGCATATCCCTGACATTGCCACTACTGGTCCACGCTCAATACTACCGGGTGAACACGGATATTCCTGTGACTCAGTCAATGCCCTTGATTCCAAGTGATGATCCCAATCAAATCGGAGTTTTAAAACCAGGTTCAGTTGTTGAGGTCATGGAAAGACGGGCTCTTGCTGTCCGAGTCAAATTGTGGCTCATCAGCCAAGGCGTTGAGCTTCCACCGACATCAGAAACCTGGCTCTTTAAAGATGATAGTGATCCTCAAACAGTTGCCAAGTTTACGGAAATACCTCCTATTCACGAAGTGACTGAAGCCCAAGTTTGCACCAGTGATGAATGCCTTGCGGGTAGCCCTCAAAAAAATTCTTCTGTTACTGAAAAAAACATCAAAGATTTACAAGACATTGCTGATAAAACTCAAAAAGAGTCCACAACAAAAGAACCAAAAACTATTCAAGATTTAAGTTTAACTCAGAAAATTAAAAACTACAGTGATAGCGCACAAGTTAGAGCCAGTATTCGTTATGCGAAATCTCGAGCCTCACGATCTCGAGGACTCTGTTATCGATCTGTAAAAAAAGCATTGGATGCAGGTGTTGCGCGTGGAAAAGAACCTCTGACCCCAGGACCTTATATTAACAGTCATGCGGCCCGCTATGCCGAAAAAGATTTACAAGATAAACGCTTTGGCTTTATCAATCTATTAAAAACACCACCTTATGATAAAGAAATAAAAAGTGCCATTGATGCGCCCAAGGGTGCCGTCCTCGTTTACTCGAGTGGACTTAAATGTGATCTTAGAAATCCTAAAACAGGACGAATTATTAAACGTGAACCCGATTGCGGACATGTTGAAATTAAAACGGATGATGCCGGAAAACCGGGATTTGTCAGCGACTTCTATTCAACCACCGCCATCACTTCCGTCGCTGCGAACCGTTTGCGACGAGGTGCCAAATACAAACTTATTGGCGTGATGGTTAAACCAATGGATTCAAAATGAAAACACTCTTTTTAATACTTTTATTCTCGATTCAAGGATTTTCTTCTGAACTGACAGAGCAAGATAAAAAAATGGATGCCCTCTTTGAGAAACTTGAACTGATCAGTGATAAAAAGCTGGATGAAAAAACAGATCTTGAAACTATAAAAAGCGCTTTAATTGCCTTACTTGAGCTGGAAAAATCAGATCCATCACGGACCGGAGTCGCCATGCTAGCAAGTAGCTACGGTGACCACGAGTCCCTCTATAAAAAGGCAGCGAAGCAAATTGAAACCCCAGAAAATAAAAAATCCCTAAAAGAAATTTTAGGGATGATGAAAAAACTCAGCACAAGTGGGAATGGTTAAATTCCCGCTTTATGCCTGTCTTGATCGTCCAAAATGGACTGCACACCACCTTTTAAATTAGATCGATAGGCCAAATGATTAATATCGTAAATAAAGTTAGCACCATTTAATCCTGGTGTTTGCCATTCAGGACCCAACCGAACAGCATCCACAGGACAAGCCTCTTCGCAGAAACCGCAAAATACACATCTCAAAATATCAATTTCATAACTGATCGGATACTTTTCAACTTGTGCATCTGGATGCTCACTGGCTTTGATTGTGATACATTCAGCTGGACAATTTGTGGCGCATAACATACATGCCGTACAACGAATAGATCCATCTTTTTTCACAGTTAAGACATGATTACCCTTAAATCGAGGAGAGTACTCATACTTCTCTTCTGGGTAATTTAAAGTGATCATTTTTTTGCGATTAAAAAGATTTGTTAATAAATGTTTCATCGTGATTCTTAAACCAGTCAGAACATCCAAAAAGTACCAGGAATTCGAGTCTTGCTTTTGCTTCATTACCGACATAATTGTCTCCGTTTTAAAAACTATTAACTATAAACGACCGCGATTGAATACAAACTCATTTTTCTTGCGATGTTCAAGTTGAACTTGGTCTGGACGCTTGTTGGTCGCAATAAAAAGATTCTCCGCAGGAGTCTCTGTAATATTAATATTTTGTCCTGTGATCAGTGCCGCAGCCTCGGTCAAAGTAAGCGCCTCGCTCACAACCGTTGTTGCCTTTTTAAATTTCTGTGCAAGCCCCATTGCATTGATAAAAGTTCCATCTTTTTCTATATAAGTTTTCAATGGTATCAAACTTATTTTGTTATCTCCCGCATAAGACTCCAATGCTGGCATCCGAGCAGATGATAAAAAGATAAAATTTTCTGCTTGTGAAAATAACTGCAACTTTGACTGCAGGTCTGGATAGACAAATGTATTTTCAGGTCCCGCAACGACTAAATACTTAATCTTTTTAGTTTTAAGGCCATCTTCCAAATCAGTCCACTTTGATGTGATTCCATATTTATCCAGAGTCTGTAACAATCCTTTTGTATTTGGATTCTTATCACCGCGAAGTAATAATCCATCAAATGTATCAAAAGAATCTTTATTATTAATCCAATGAAAAATATTTTTCGTTTTATAGAAATTAACAAAAGCTGTCACAATGGCTTCGTACTCTTCGACTGTATGCTGCCCTGTAAGGACTAAACCGATTTCTTCTGGCTTAGCTTCTTTTAGATTCAAAGCGGTTTCTTTGGCGACAGCACCTGAATGTAAATCTATTTGCCATGCCTTGTTCGAATACTTTGAACCTTTAAGCAAACGCGCTTCTTTATTAACAAACTTATAGGTGTCGCGACCCTCGTCGCACATCCAATGGCCGTTCACTTCGGCATTATAAACTGGCTTAACCCGGAATAGTCCCTCTTTGTTGTAATGCACTTTCACATTGCAACCTGTTGAACACCCATTACAAACTGTTTGTGACTCTTTAAGATACCAAACACGTTGCTTGAATCGAAAATCTTTTGATGTCAAAGCCCCAACCGGACAAATATCAACAGTGTTCAATGAATATTTATTATCAAGTTTCTTGCCCGCATGGGTTCCAATTTCAGCGTGATCTCCGCGATTAAAGATACCCAGTTCGTGAGTTTTAGACACCTCATCTGTGAAACGAACACAACGAGAGCACAAAATACATCGTTCTGAATCCAGAACAACTGTAGGCCCCAGATCAACAACCTTGTGCTTTTTTTGTTTTTTCTCGGCCATTTCAGAATCATACTGTCCGTACTCCATGTACTGATCTTGCAATCCGCACTCGCCAGCTTGATCACAAATCGGACAATCCAATGGATGATTGATCAAGTGAAAATCCAAGCCCCACTTAACGGCTTCCTTCACTTTATCGGATGTATTATTGATGACCATACCTTCAGTGATCGTTGTGTTACATGCAATTTGAACCCTTGGATTTCCTTGGATCTCAACCATACATAAACGACAAACACCAGCGATACTTAAACCTGGGTGCCAGCAATAGTGAGCGATCTTTTGAGAATTTTCAGACATTGCTTGGATAATTGTTGTTCCTGGTTTGACTTCCAGGGCTACGCCATTAATGGTGCATTTCAACATGTGATGTTCCTTTGTAAGCCGTTCCTTTTACTTTTGATTTACCTTCACGCACAAAATATTCAAATTCATCACGAAACTTTGTGACAAAACTAATGACTGGCAATGCAGCCGCATCAGAAAGAGCACAAATCGTGCGACCTTTCATGTTGTCAGAAATTTTCAATAATAATTCGATATCTTGCATTCGCCCTTTGCCTGATAAAATCGAATGAGTGATTTTATCCAACCAACCCGTGCCTTCTCGACATGGAGTGCATTGGCCACATGATTCATGATGATAAAAGTGTGTCAAATTTGCCAAACACTGAACCATACAGTTCGACTCGTCGATAACAATAATTGCGCCCGACCCCAGCATTGATCCAGCTTGTGCTAGACTTTCATAATCCAGATTTACCTTTTCAGATTCTTCGGCGTTTAAAATCGGAGCCGATGAACCACCCGGAATAACAGCCTTTAACTTGCGACCGGCTTTAATTCCTCCGCCAAGTTCATAAACCATATCCTTTAATGCAAAACCCAATGGCACTTCATAGTTGCCAGGTTTTATAATATTTCCAGACAATGAAAATAATTTTGTTCCAGCAGATTTTTCTGTTCCAAATTTTTTGTAATGGGCTGCTCCATCACGAATGACATACTTAACAACGGCAAGTGTTTCGACATTATTCACAATTGTTGGCTTCTTCAAGTAACCTTGAACAGCTGGAAAAGGGGGTTTCAACTTTGGTTGTCCTTTTAAACCCTCTAACGAAGAAATCATTCCCGTCTCTTCGCCACAAATATAAGCTCCGGCACCACGATAAATATCCATATCATGATCAAATCCAGAACCCAGAATATTCTTTCCTAAATAGCCAGCCTTGTAAGCCTCTTGAATTGCTGCCTCTAAAGTGTTGATCGACTGATCATATTCACCACGAACATAAATATAAGATTTTTTTGAGTGGATGGCATAAGCTGAAATAATCATGCCCTCGATCAATTGATGAGGAGCTCGCTCCATCATCATGCGATCTTTAAATGTACCGGGCTCCCCCTCATCGGCGTTACACAGTAAAAAACGAGGCTCGTCATTCTTTGGTAAAAATCCCCACTTCATTCCAGTCGAAAAACCAGCTCCACCACGGCCACGCAATCCCGAAGCTTTCACTTCATCAATAATGGCCTGAGGCTGCAATTTGAGCGCCTTTTCAAGTTCTTTGTAGCCACCATTTTTTTTATAACCCTCAATGCCTTTAAATTCTGGCAAATGATAGAATTCTGTTAAATACTTTGTTTCTTGAGCCATAATCATCACCTATTTCATCGCGCGAAGTAAGTTCATCGCGGATTCCGGAGTTAAATTTTCGTAATACTTGTCACCAACTTGCATCATCGGTGCTGTTCCACAAGAGCCTAAGCACTCGACTTCTGAAATTGTAAATCGCCCATCAGCCGTGACCTGATCCAATTGAACATTAAGCTCATTGCAAAGATGCTGTGAAAGCTCTGCCGCGCCATTCAGCATGCACGAGAGCGTTCGACATACTTGAACATGGTGTTTACCCACACTCTTCTTGTTGTACATGGAATAAAAAGTGAAAACTTCGTTGATTTGTGATTCAGGGATCTCCATCACTCGCGAAAGCTCTTCGATAACTGCTGGAGTGATATAACCTTTATTTTCTCGTTGTCCGATATACAAGGCTGGTAAAACTGCAGACTGCTTTGATTCATATCTTTTCAGTTCAGCGAGTATTTTTTGTTTTCCTTCAGGTGACAATTGAAACATCTCTATTTCCTTTTTTAATAAACTTTTATCGATCGAGTTCGCCCGCAATAACATTCATACTTGCAATTGTTGCAATGGCATCCGCAAGCATCGAGCCCTTCACCACTTCTGCAAAAGACTGATAAATTGCAAAACATGGAGGACGGACTTTCAGACGATATGGATTCGCAGAACCATCACTGACTAAATAAAACCCAAGCTCACCGTTTGCGGCCTCAGTGGCATCATAAATTTCACCAACAGGAGGTCGAAGACCTTTAATCACCAGCATAAAGTGGTTCATCAAGCCCTCGATGTTGCCATAGACATCTTTTTTTTCTGGAAGCACGATATTTTTATCACGAATGGTGTAATCTCCGGAAGGCATCGTCTTGATAACTTGCCGGATAATGCGAACACTTTGGCGCATTTCTTCAACGCGCACTAAATAACGGTCGTAAATGTCTCCGGAAGCACCCACTGGAATATCAAAATCCAACTTGTCGTATCCGTAGTAAGAATTGCTTCGGCGTAAATCTAAATTAACACCAGATGCACGCAACAATGGCCCTGTGTAACCCCAAGCAATGGCATCTTCTTTTGAAACAGCGCAAACGCCTTGAGTTCGCTTAATGAAAATTTTATTTCCGATAAGGAGTTGAGAGATTTCCTCAATTCCGTCACTGACTTCATCGCAAAATTTAAGAACACTTTCAAACCAGCCGTCCGGTGCATCTTGCGCCATACCACCAACACGGGTCATGGATACCGTCAAGCGAGCCCCACAAAGTTTTTCAAACAATGTGTACACTTTTTCTCGATAGGTAAAAAGATGAAAAAATGAAGTCAATGCTCCCAAATCAAGACCGCCAGTTCCGACGGAAATCGTATGATCGATAATGCGAGACAATTCACATAAAACAACACGCATCGCCTGAGCGCGCGCTGGAATTTCAACACCCATTAAACGCTCGACCGCTTTACAGTAACCCACATTATTCATGGGTGCCGAGCAGTAGTTCAATCGATCAGTGTAGGGGATCACTTGGTTATAGGGATGAGTCTCTGCCATTTTTTCAAAACAACGGTGCAGATAACCAATTTCACAATTGGCACGAATTACGGTTTCACCATCTAACTCAGCCATGACTCGCAATGTTCCATGCATGGCTGGATGCGATGGCCCAATATTAATAGGCACAAATCGATTATCCAACAAATCACCACGTTGTTCCGGAGTGTTGTCAAAATGAATAGGTAAAACAGAATCACAAGCTTGCTGTGCATCGGCCTCATAATCTTTACGTAAAGGATGACCTACAAACTGATGATGAGTTAAAATCTTCCGCAAATTGGGATGTCCTGAAAATAAAATACCGAACATATCGAAAGCTTCACGTTCAAACCAATCAGCACCTTTCCAAATTGAAGTTGCAGAACCCACGGCTTCACCTTCGGCAAGCTGAGTTTTGACTCGTAATCGACGAGACTCTTTCGTGCTAAATAAATGATAAACAACATCGAAACGCTTTGCACGTGCTGGATAATCCACTCCACACACGTCCATGAGGAAATTAAAATGGGCATACTCTTTTAAGTATTGCAGCACCGCGGGAACAGATTCTTTGGGACATTCAATAACATCATCACCCACAGGAGTTGTTATAAATTGAAATTGATCTGTTCCAAATTTTGCAGATAAATCATTTTTTAGCATTTCAAAATTTTTCATAATGTCACTCCTGGCTGCAGAGAAGCTACCGGTTTTTCATAGGGAGAAACCCAATTGTCTCGCCATGGTCGCGGAGTATGATCTTTGATCATCTTTTGCAATGTCATCACACCGTCCAAAACAGCCTCAGGTGTTGGTGGACAACCTGGAACATACACATCGACTGGAATAACTTTGTCACAACCTTGAGTCACATGATAGGCTCGGTAAAAACCTCCAGAGCTTGCACAAGCACCCATTGATAAAACATACTTTGGTTCCAGCATTTGTTGGTAAATTCGTACTAATATCGGAGCCATTTTTTCAGTAATCGTTCCAGCCACTAACAGCAAATCAGATTGGCGCGGAGAAAAACGCACAACCTCAGCACCAAAGCGAGCCAAATCATACTTGGGTCCCATCACACTCATCAATTCGATCCCACAACAGGCCGTACCGTATGGAAGAGGCCACAGCGAATTTCGCTGTCCCCATGCGACGAGTGCATCCAACTTTGTCGTGAGCGCAAAAGATCGCGACATATCATCAACAGAATTTTTTTCTGACATAAGCTCTCCGGTATTGATTTTTCTCAATTCGTTTTCATCCAGATTCTGACAAAAAACGTGAATGAAGACAACGAGATAACAGTGGCTCCTTCTCGAGGAATTTTGTTTCAACGCAAATGCTCTGTTGGATTTATTTCATTTGTCGAACACTAGGAAGTGTACCTAGACTTTTATCACTACAAGGAGGGGATTTTATGATTAAGGTATTATTAAGTATTGTCGTGCTAGCCTCAACAGCAGCCCAAGCAAACGATTTGCTTGTTAAATTAGCATCACCAATTTCAGCAAAGAAAACAGCTGCATTGATGGCGAACAGTGGACTTAAAACAGATGTCTTAACGGACAGTTGGATTAGAGTGCAGGGAAATATCAACTCAACTTCGTTTGAGCGTTTTGCCGAAAGCAGCTCTGTTGAATACACTCAACCCAATTTTAAAATCCGCGCTTTAGAAAATCCTAACCTTGCAAAATTACGTGATGCTTACAAAGGATCACCTTCAAAAGTTTTGCCTTTTATTGGAACTGATAATCCAGAAATTCCGGGCATTCCAAGCGCTGGCTCCGGAAATGATCCTCTCTTTGCAAAACAGTGGGGAATGAAAGATATCGGAGTCGAAGCCGCTTGGAATATCCATCGCGGAACCAGCAAAATTATTGTTGCTGTTATTGATACGGGCGTTGATTACACACACGAAGATTTGTTGCCAAATATGTGGCGCAATTCAAAAGAAATTCCAAACAATAAGGTTGATGATGATGGCAATGGCTACATTGATGACGTTGTTGGCTGGGATTTCGTTTCCAACGACAACAAGCCTTATGATTTAGCCGCAACAACTGTTGGTGAATTACTCAATGGCGGAAATCCAGGACACGGAACTCACTGTGCTGGAAACGTTGCCGCAGCTGGCATCAATGGCAAAGGTATTTCTGGCGTTGCACCTCAAGCTCAAATTATGGCTTTGCGCTTTTTAGGCAATGAGGGCGGAACAACAGCTGATGCTGTGAAGGCCATCAAATATGCCGTCGATAATGGCGCTAAGGTTTTATCGAATTCTTGGGGATCTGAAGGCGAAGACCCAGAAGACGGCGCAAACAATTTAGCCCTTTCTGAAATTATCACGTATGCTGAGAACAAAGATGTTTTGTTTATCGCTGCGGCTGGAAATGGTCACCAGGGTAAAGGCTATAACAATGATACTGATTCTCGCCCAGGTGTTCCCGCAAGCTATAACAACGAAAATATTATTTCAGTTGCCGCACTTGATGCTTCAAACAAGTTAGGATCTTTTTCAAACTGGGGTGTAAAAACTGTTGATATTGGCGCTCCCGGAGTCAAAGTTTACTCAACGACTGTTGGAAGCAAATACTCGGATACAGTGATCGATCTTTTAGGTGCCACTTGGGATGGAACTTCAATGGCTTGCCCTCATGTTGCTGGAGCTGCTGCCCTTTACTGGTCTGCACATCCTGAGAAAAATTGGAAAGATGTTAAAGCGGCACTTTTAAATTCAGCTCGAAGAATTCCAGCACTTGATGGAAAAGTATATTCAAACGGAAAATTAAACGTTGAAGACTTAATGAAATACTAGAGGCTAAAAAAACGCTTCATTCTGAAACGTGGTCAATAGATCACAGTGACTTAAGGCCAGGTAATACCTGGCCTTTTTTCTAGTCTTATTTCAAACCTGTTTTTCCAGTTCGATTCGTCCGCAATTAGCTTTATAATGACAACATGAATCAGTTAAAATTTCTCTTACTCTTTATTTTTGCGCTAAGCTTTTCACAAATAACTTGGGCCCAACGTGGTCAAAGCTCTAAACGCTTTACCGCTGGCGCCATGATACTTGTCGGCCAAGGCCAAATGGGAAATGGAACTGATGTCCCAGATCGCGCCATGATGCATACACCAGTTGCATTGTTTGCCGGTTTCAATATGAAAAAATTTCGTCTGGGTATAAATTATGAGTACAATCTCGCTGGCCAGACTGCAGATCCAGCCTCTGTTTCAAATCAAAACCTTTCGGGTAAAGGTGCTGCCATGGGCGTTCGAGCAGAGTTTTATGATGGCAAGCAATCCTTTGGTTTGATTTACAGACTTTCAAACACTTACACCCTGGATAAACCCACTTTGGCGGGTGTTTCATCTACATATAAAGCTGCTGGTGGATTTTCTGTTCAGTATTATCGACAAATTAAAAAAAGATTTGGCTTTGTTGTTGATTACACCACGGAAGCTTTTACTGAGTCCGTTCCTGCCCCATCTGAGAATATCAAATGGAGCCGCATCTCTTTGGGAATAGTTTTTACAAATTTCGCCGCCTTAAAATAGAAAACTAATTTCCTACTCAACTGCCGACAACGGCACAATTGAAACCGCTCGAGGATTTGCTCCCAAAGCAATCTCGGATCCCACCATCGTGAGGGCTCCTGTTCCATCATCAATCGCATACACATAACCTTTACCATTGGTGTCGCCAGTGACCACCAAAAACTGGCTCTCAAGAGTCACTGCTAATGCATAAACACCCGCTCCCACAACTCCGGCAATTGGCGATCCCGCAATGGCTGTCAGTTGCCCATTCGTCGAATTGACACTGTAGCCACTGATCGTATTATCTGTATTATTGGAAACAAAAACATACTTTCCATTGGGTGTAATCACTATTTTCTTTGCACCGGCTCCAGTTGCTACAGAGACCGGACTCAATGGCGCCAATGCTCCACTCGTGGATATACTATGCATGATGACGGAGTTCGATCCCGGGCTAAGTGTATAAAGAAAACGCCCGCCGGGATGTATAACCAAGTCCTCTGGATTTGTACCAGCAGAAACAGACAAATCAATCGCATTTAAACTTCCAGTAACGCTATTGATTGAAAATGACGATATATCCGAAGTCCCTCGATTCACGACAAATAGAAATCGACCATCCGGAGAAATAACTAAATTTGTTGGATTCGTACGAGCCGTAAAAAAAGTATCTTCATCGACCGTCATTTCACCGGTGTCTTTATTTATTGTGCAAATACTAATGTTGTTCGTCACTGATGTTGAATTGGCAATGAAACATAAATTGCCATTAGGATGAATCTTAGTAGCCGACGAGCCTGAACCATTTGAATCCGCCAATCCAGAATAAGCAATGGAGCCTTCGGTTGCTGCGGTCAAAGGATCTATCGAGTACCACGAAATATTATTTGAACTTTTATTTGTGGCATAAAGAAATTTTCCATCGGGACTTCCAATCAGTGAGCTGATATTTGATGTTCCAGCGCCTGTTGAAATGGTATTCGTCACAGATGTTACAGATCCATCTGATTTTAAAAAATATGAATTAATCGTACTACTCCCTAAGTTTCCAAAGTAAACAAAATTATAGGAGTTTAAAGTTCCAGAATTGGCATGCCCATCCGATTTGCCACACCCCACATTGAATACCGAAACACTTACTACGCAAAACAATAAAACAAGCATATGAAAAATCATTTTAGAATTCATAGCGAACTCCAAGTCCATAATTGCCATAGTTCAACTTATCAGTCATAACTGAACTGACACCATCGACACTTTTTTCAGAAAAATCAACCGACTCGTAGAATAATCCTGGGCTGACTTTTTTGAAATTTTTGAAATTGACTGTAAATCGAAATCCACTCGGCTTTAAGTAGGTGACTTTTTTCCCATCAATTGTCGCATTCATCAAATCGTACTGACCCGAATTGATCAGCATAAATCCAAATTTCACTTTTTCAAAATTTAGTCGAACAAAAAATGACAGTGGTGATGTGAAATTTCCACGGCGATTTCCAACTGTTGTATCAACATCGGAGTGCTGAGTTAAAATACGATAGTCATAGCCCAATCCCACACTGAATCGCTTGATATTCACACCCAATGCAACTCCTAAAGTAAAGCTACCTATGGTAGGCGACGCAGCATCTGTAGAAGTTTTTATGCTTCCATAGCCAAGCAATGCCGTCACATCAAATAAGATGCGACGCTGCTTTTTTGAAGCAGGAGCCGCCAGCAAAATCTGCGGCACCAATAGAACTAAAAAGAAAAAACTCATTTTCAAAGTCACGTGATCAGCTCATTTCCGCTAAAAAGTAATTCCAATAATTCCCGGCGAAGTGCCTACTGGATATGACGGCGTCAGTGCAGGTGTTAAAATTCCAGTTCCCAAGTCACGAATAAATACATTCACGGTATCTGCTTGTGTATTTGCGGTGAATACAAATTTTCCACTTCCTAGGATACGCACATCATTGGGCCCATCATCACTGGACCAGTTATTGATCTCTGTCAAATTACCCGTCGTTGATGTGATGTCGTAACCAAATACTTTCCCAGTTCCTGCTTCATCATTCCCTCGAGCCGTCACATAAAGCTGTGTCCCGGTTTTATCAATTTCGACGCCAGAACCTCGACGTGCATCCGCGGTAAGATAAGTATTAATAATACTTAGGGCTCCTGTGTTCTGATCCACGGCCAACGCTGTCACGGCCCCCTTGCCACCTGTAAAAGAATTTGAGGCATTGCCAGTATAAACATATTTTCCACTAGGATGCACAGAAATGGCATCTGGCGCATCACCACAGGAATAATTTCCGACAAACGCCAACGTGCAATTTGTTGTATTCATTGTGTAGGCGGAAATATTATCTGATCCATAGTTCGTCACAAAAACAAAGCGATTCTGCGGATCAATAGCCAAAAAACCAGCCTGTGTGCCACCAGTATAATCCGCAACTTTAACAAGGGCTCCAGTCGTCTGATTGATTGAATAACTGGTCACAGCTGCTGAAGAAGCAGCATAAAAATTACTGGCAATTAAACATTTGCTATCTTTAGAAACTGCCACGGCGTCGACCCCTGATCCGCCAGCAAAGGGACTTCCAGGCACGGCTGTTAAATCTCCGGTGCTGTGATTAATTGTAAAAGCGGCAATTTGATTTGCTAAAACACCAGCTGTGTAAACCCAAGTGTTCGAGGGGTCTATTTCAACCCCGTAGGCACCATTGGGAACCGATGTCGAACCCAGCTGTGTGATGCTACCATCCGCCGAATCGATTTTCATTTTATAGAGAAATGAAGCGCCAGACTGGTTGCTGACATAAAGAAATGAATTGTACTTAAATCCATTAAATAATGTTCCTGAAATACCTTGAGCATTAGAGACAACAACATCTACAACCGAAGCAAAATGATACGGCAAAGTACAAGTGATCTCTGTTGCACTGACAACCACAACATCCGGACAATTTGTTCCACCCACATTGACAGAATCACCCTCGCTGAACTTTGATCCCGTTATGGTGATGGTGATTCCCCCCTTAACGCCATAAGACGTGGGCGAGATTGATTCAACAACTGGCGCATTCGCTGCCGCAGCGTCATCATCAATACCAATAGAACGTAGCTCCAAATCTTTCTGAACATTGCAGCCAATCAGACCCAATAGAAATAGAATAAAAATTGTCAATTTCATGAAATCTTTATCGGAATAAATATTTGAAAACATAAGTTAAGAATAAGTCAAAACGACTCGTTTTAAGACATTTTTAAAATCGCTATGAAGCCCCAACTGGCAAGTAATCAATCTGAATACCTTCATCAGCTTTTGGAATTGATGCCCCATGAAACTTAATAAAATAAAGCATCTTGTTCTGATCATTTTTTTCAGATTCAGAAGTCCACCCATTAAGCGGATCTTCAACGATCAGTCGACCGCCCACTGAAACACGAATTGAAGCAACATTGGGTTCTGTTTTTAAGTAAAATTTTGTCAGTTGATCTACAATACGAGCTCTGATATTCGAAACGGCCAATGCTAAATCACCACTGCAAATGGACTCGATCACTCCACCGGAAGCATTCACCACTCTCAAGTAGTTTGTTCCTATGGAAACATGTCCACCCAAATTGTCACAATTTGAGTTCTGGACTGTTCCGATATAATTGGCCATCCAGGCTCGCCCACCTTCTTTGAAGTCAGGACGAAATGATTTCATATAATTTACAAAATCATTAGATCCTGTGCTGCCAAATTCACTGCTGGCATCATCTTCATCTGCTAGAAATATTGCAACAAAAAGTGCATCTTCTCGCAAGTATCCTGCAGCCTGTGTTGCTGCATAACCACTAGTGACAAAGGCCAAAGCATCCAAACCACGCTCTAGATCTGAACCGGATTCACCAACTAAAAGACGATTTGGCAATAAATTTATGTTTTGCGACGTTAAATACTTGGGCTCACCCAAAATCTGTCTGGACATCGGATATGCGGAAGTATTGGTTGTCATCGTCGTACTTGTCACCGCCACGTGATAATCCATTTTCAATGAATTCAAAGCTGAAATCATCTCGGGAATTCGTGCTGCTAACCGTTGTTGATGCTGAGTCATCGATTTTGAATTATCGATAACAAACAGGATATCGACTTTATTATTGTATGTGATCACTTGCCCAAAGCTTTGATCCACAGAAGGCAACGCAAAGCTTGTGGGTGTGTTATCACAACCAATCTGCAACGCCGACACCATCAATGAAAAAGTGAGCAGGTAACTTTTCACAGCTAGGCCGCCTTTGCTGTGTATCTTGAAATGGAATCCTTAGCGATCGCCGAAATAGTCAGAAACTGAATGCCATACTTGTCGCCGGACTTACTTACGACCTTGCAAACAGCGTTAAATGCTGGCACTTGATCGCTTGGACGAAAATGCACATAGAGCTCTTGATCAATTGAAAAGTTTATATTTGTAACTGTCAATCCAGCACCGCCAGCACTAATTTCCATGCTTTCAGCTTTAAAAACTTTTTTCCGATCATGCACAACAAGCGAACTGCTATAATGTGCTCGCGCATGACGACGGCGAAAAAATATTTCACCATCCTGATCACCATCCCATGAATGATATAATGATTTAATTTGCTCAGGACTAAATTCTGGAATCTCAGCTAATCGTTTCCAAGAATCTTGATCTTTACGCCAAACAAAGTCGTACTCGAATAATGTTTTGCTTTGAAGCATTTGAATCATTTCATTTTTCGAGAATGGTCCATAGTTATTGTTCTGTTTTAAAATATACCAGGCTCGATCTTTTTCTGGATCGGCAATGGCTTTTACTTTCCTAGGTTCAACAATTGGATTCTTAAAACTTTTATTAAAAGACTCAGTCAGCGCAGAAAATTCCAATAACAAAACCCAGTCTTCGGTCTTTTGATCATAAATATAATCGTTCCAACCCAGCTCTTTTGAGGCTAGCTTGAGTGAAATTTCTGACAATTCCCATGGCCCTTTTTGAATGCCATTATGAGCGACGTAATATTTTTCCATAAACCAACCTCACGCTAAAAAAAGTTTCTTACTCTATTTTTCGGCGTGATGGAGTTCACTCTTAAATGTCATTGAGAGCGAAAAACTTTTAGACAGTTCTTCAGTGATTGATTAACCGTTAAAATCCAGGACCTTTTGCCACTCGGGCGATGGCGTGATCAATCTTCGTGTTTTTAAATCAAAAAAGCCAACAACCAGGTCCAGTTCACAGCCAACTTGGCCATCTTCTTTAAACATGGTCTGTTTAATTCGAGAAATTTTTCGCTCTTGAGTGATACCCATCAATCTGATCGTTACCATTTCACGCAAAGTGACTTCTTTTAAAAACTTCATTCCAATTTCTAAAATAACAGGGCCCTTACCCGAATCATGCACAGCTTGATACCCATAACCTTGCTGAGTGCTCATTTCCCAACGAGCCTCTTCGAACAATGTCAGGTAAGTGGCATTGTTCACATGCCCATAAGAATCTAAATGCTGTTCGCGGATTAAAATTTTATATTCAAACATTATTTCAGAGCTTCCCGAATATACGCAGAGGCCTGGTCCATAATCCAAACAACGGCAGCAATCACCACGATGATTGTTCCCACTTCAGGCCACATGGCTTGACCTTGATACTTGATCAGCATAGTACCAATTCCACCACCACCGACCAAGCCGATGATTGTTGCCATACGAACATTGATATCCCAACGATAAACAGTAAATGAAATATACGGCAGAATAACCTGAGGAACGATCGCGAACCAAATGGTCTGCAGCTTATTAGCCCCGCATGACTGAACGCCTTCAATTGGTCCTTCATAAACGGTCTCTACCATCTCAGAGTATTGCTTGGTCAATGAAGCAATTGAATGAATCATCAATGCGAGCATACCCGCAAAAGGCCCTATTCCCACCCAAACTGAAAATATAATGGCCCAAACTAAGGCCTCTACAGATCGGGTCACATTCAAAAATGTTCGAATAAATAGATAAACTCCAAATGAAACTGGACCACGCATAATGTTCTTGGCTGCCATAAAGCTCAGGATAAATGCAAAGGGAATAGCCAACATTGTAGCCAAAAAAGCCATAAAAATAGTTTCAATAATATTTAAAACGGCAGCCGGCAAGACACCCCAATTAGGATTAAAAATACCAGCAAATAATCGTTTCGCACCCTCGAAACCGTCTTCGTCCAATAACTCAATAATTGAAAATTGAGTTTTACTAAGACCAACAACAAATAAAACAATCAAGGTCACAATAAAATGCCAGCCCCAAAATGTTCGGTAAATCGGCTTGGCTTCAGCCTTGGCTTTTTCATAATCAGGCTCAAAAAGATTTTGGCCCAATGTTTTAATTCCAAAAATGGAGTTCAGAAGATGACTCAGCATCGCTCCAAAAACCATCAAGGCTAAAAATAAAAATGAATTGAACTTTAAATTCATGAGTTGTTCTGTTGTTGGATCAACAACAATTGAAATAAGAACTAATCCAAGAACAGTTACGGTGATTCCATCTAAAATTGAACGGCGAACGATATTACCCTTCATAGGCGAACTCTCTCCCAGCAATTACAATTAATTGATATGAACTTCTTTGGCACCTTCGCCATAAATTTTCTCGAACCAGGCTTGATCAATATTCTTTGGATCACCTTCATAAACCAACTCACCGCCCTTTAAAGCAATCACTCGAGTGGCATATATTCGCACCAAAGACAAAAAGTGCAAATTGCAAATAATAGTAATTCCAAGCTCTTGATTTACTTTTCGCAGATAATCCATAACAACATGACATGTTGCCGGATCTAATGAGGCAACTGGTTCATCTGCCAACAAAACTTCAGGATTTTGGGTTAATGCCCGAGCAATCGCAACACGCTGTTGCTGACCGCCCGAGAGTTGATCCGCACGAATATGAGCTTTCTCAGAGATACCAACCAGTTTTAAATATTTAAGTGCATCGGCCTTATCGCCTTCTGAAAAAAGGCCAAATAAGCTTTTCCATGTTGATGTGTAGGCCAATTTTCCGACCAACACATTTCCCAAAACCGTATGCCGAGGGATTAAATTGAAATGTTGAAAGATCATCCCAATGCGTTTACGTAGCGAACGCACCTCTGAAGTTGTTTGCAATTTTGCTGCATCAACTCCATTGAATACAATTTCGCCACTGGTTGGATCATGAAGTCGATTAATACAACGAAGTAAAGTCGATTTACCAGACCCACTCAATCCAATTACAACTAGAAATTCACCTTTTTTAACATCAAAACTGACCCCCTTGAGAGCTTGCACCCCATTTGGATAAGTCTTGATTAAATTTCTAATCTTTAAAACGGGTTCACTCATTGAGACCTCTCAATCAAAAAGAACTATTTTTTCATAAAATCAGAAGCGTCTTTACCCAAAGTCTTCAACATCATACGCACAGATTCATAATCTGCATCAGTTGCTTTCTTAAGATCTGTAACACCGTAGATAGCTTTGAAAGCGTCTTTTCCTTCTGGAGTTCCGACGAAGCTCATCATCGTGTCGATGATTTTTGCTTTCATTTCTTCTGGCATTTCTTTACGGAAAATAATGGGATCGTTTGGAATTGGCTCAGACAAAGAAATAATAGCCACTTTTTGCTCAACATCTGGATACTGTGTTTTTACAAGACGACGAGCATCTTCAATTTGGCTGACACCTTTATCATCTTTAGATGCTGGTGAGTAAAATGTCGCTCCGGCATCAACCTGACCCTGGTAAACCATAGATACAACATTGTCGTGTTTTTGCGCGAACATTGTTTCCTTTGGTTCAATCTTTTTGTCTTTCAATGTTTTCAATGGAAGTAAATAACCAGAAGTTGATGCAGCATCAACAAAGGCAATTTTTTTACCAGCAAGATCTTCAATTGTTTTAATACCGCTATCCGCTTTTGCGATGAACTGAGATTGATATGTTGAAGCTCCATGGCGCAAAACTGTTAAGCGAGCTTCCGCTTGGTATTTATCATGAGCCAATACGTATCCAAATGTATTGATGGCAGCAACATCTGCGCGTTTTGTACCGAATGCTTCGACCACAGCAACAAATGATTGTGGAATTGTTACTTCATACTTGTACGGTGTGTTTTTCTCTAAGTACTCTTTGAATTTAGCCGAATTATCTTCAATTACTTTTGCATCCACTGAAGGAACAAAATGAAGTTTAATTGGATTCTCAGCAGTTCCTAGTTCCGCTGTTTTTTTGGTGCAACCAACAAACACTAACGCCGAAGCAACGATCGCGGACAAAACTAACTTTTTCATATAATACCCCTTTGGATTATGTCTTTAATAAGATTAGAAAATGTGGCACGAAGTTAACAAAAGACAGCACTGTTTCCAAGAAAAGACTTTTCTTTTTTTAACAACCAAAGGATACTTTCTTGGAAAGAGCTCAAATAATGATAGATAATTCATCAGACCTTAACGAAATCTTAAAATACTCTCTCAAAATGTCTGCTCAAAAAATGCGCACACTGGCTGTTTTTGATTTAGACTCAACTCTATTCAATGTCAGCACCCGCACTCAAAAAATTTTAGAACAATTCGCTCACGAGTATGAACTTGATGATTTGAAAACCATCGAAATTTTGCACAGTGATTGGGGCATCAAAGAGGCCCTTTTGCGCAAAGGTTACAAAGACGAGGAGCACAAAGAGCTTCATACCAACCTTCGCGACTTTTGGTTTCAGCGATTTTTTTCAAATGAGTACCTGCATTATGACGTGCCTTATGCCGGTGCTATTGAGTTTGTCCTTGAGCTGGCTGCAACGGGGGCTGAAATCAAATATCTGACAGGTCGAGACGTTGAACGCATGGGACGTGGATCAAAAGAAATCCTTCTCAAGTGGGGCTTTCCCTGTACGGATGAGCAATTGATTTTAAAACCCCACCGTTCGCAGGATGATGAACTTTTTAAACGCGATTGGTTTATTCAATTGGACCGTGAACATTATCACAAAATTTACTTTTTTGAGAATGAACCCGTTAATATCAATGCTGTTTTAGAACATTGTCCCGATGTGGAAATTATTTTTCTAGACACCACTCATGCTCGCAAACAGACCGTCACTGCGAAGATTCAACGCATCCCCCATTTTAAAAGGTCTTAAATATGTTAACTTTAGTTGCGACACCTATCGGACGTCAGGATGAAATCACTCTTCGAGCTCTTGATGTTTTGAAGAATGCTGATGTTGTTATTTGCGAATCCACCAAAGAAACTTCAACTCTGCTGAAACATTTAGGAATCAAAGCGAAGCGTTATGAAATTCTAGATGAGCACTCGACCAAAGAGGATCTCGAAGCCTTAGTTCTGCTTTGCGAGACGCAGAATGTCTGTCTGGTTTCTGACTGTGGCACTCCGGCATTTTGTGATCCTGGGAATAACTTAATCGCGCTTTGTCGAAAAAAAAATATTCAAATCCAATCGGCCTTGGGAGCTTCGGCTTTAATGGGACTGTTATCACTGAGCTCAGAACGACTCCAAAGATTTCACTTCATTGGTTTTTTGCCAGCAGAAACTATCCAGCGTGAAAAAGAATGGCAGATGGTGAAGAAAAATCGCGAACCATTTATTGTGATGGATACTCCGTACCGATTAAAAAAAATGATCGAAGAGTGCAAAACACATCTGCCGGATCGTCGCATGCTTTTGGCTTTAAATTTATCGCAGGATAATGAAACCATCCTTGAAGGGACCCCCAAAACTATTCAAAGTAAAATTCCATTCGAGAAAGCAGAGTTTATGATTCTGGTTTATTCGGCTTGAAATGATTTCACTGCCTATTGATCCCCATCTCAAAAGCCTGATTGAAACTTTTAAAAAATCTAAAAATCTTATTTTAAAAGCTTCGCCGGGATCGGGAAAGACAACCCGTCTGCCAGCGGCCCTTATTCATGCGGGTTTTAAAAAAATAATTGTTTTAGTTCCAAAGCGAATTGCCGCTGTCAGTGCGGCAGATCGCATTGCCGAAGAAAACAACTGGGAGCTTGGCCAACAGGTTGGTTATCATGTTCGCTTTGAACCTGTTTTCAATGCACAGACACGTTTGATTTTCATGACTGAAGGCGTGTTTATGAAAAAGGCCGCGGACGAGGCCTTTTGGAATTCTATTGATGTCCTTATATTTGATGAATTTCATGAACGCTCGGCTTTAAGCGATATGGCCCTGGGTCTGGCCACAGAGCGACAAATCATGGATAATAAAATTCAACTCATCGTCATGTCGGCAACCCTCAATACCGAGGAGCTTTCTCGTTTTCTACCGGATCATAAAACGTACGATATTGCGGCACCTCCATTTCCTCTGAAATTAAAGTACTCGTTGAAACCACAGCGTTTAGTATGCGACAGCGATTTCTATAATTCATTGGTTCAAACGGTTCAGCAAGCCTGGACTGAGAGTCAAAAAGATCTTCTTGTTTTCTTGCCCGGGTTTAGTGAAATTCGCAAAGCGGAAGTGGCATTACGAAAGAAGTTTTCAACAGTAATAATTCAAATACTGCATGGATCTGTTAAATTATCTGAGCAGCGAGAAATTTTAAAAGCGCAAAATTTTCGCCGCCTTATTTTAGCCACCGACATTGCGGAATCTTCACTGACATTACCGACAGTAGATGCCGTGATCGATTGCGGACTTAAAAAAGTTTCGCAGCGCGAACCCAAAATAGGTTTTGGCCAATTGACCCTCCAACGCATTTCACTTTTTTCTGCAAAACAACGCGCTGGCCGCGCCGCCCGCGTTGGCCCTGGAATTTGTTATCGCTTATGGCATGAAAGCGACGAACGATCGATGCCGGAGCAAATCAAGCCTGAAATTTTACGTTCGGATCTTTTGGAAGAGTGTCTTACACTGAAAGCCTGCGGTGTGGATTCTATTCAAAACTTCATGTGGTTAAGTCCCCCAATAAAAACGCACATTGAACGCGCTTTAATGCAATTGCAAACCTGGAAACTACTGGATCCAAAATCTCAAAAAATCACAGATCTGGGGCAAAACCTTCAGAACTTACCACTCGGTTTAGAAAATGCTCTTCTGTTTTTCAAATTATCCCAAGCTGGATTTCAAACGGAAGCCGCTCACCTTGTGGCCTGTTTGGAAAGTGTTGATTTTAGCAAAGTCTTTGCACAAAGTTCTGGCCAGAATTCTGGTGGAAGCTCTGATTTAGATCGTATTTTTACAGAACTGGTGCTGTCTCCACATGGTCAAAAAATCAAGACACAGCTCAAGAGCTTTCGACTACCTTCTATAAAAAAAACGAATGCCGATTTTCAGCAAGTCCTACTCAATCTTTTTTTTGAAGATTTTCCCCATCGCATTGCTCAGCGCAAATCGGAAACCGATGGCCTCTCCAGCTTAGGAAGAGGTGTCAGTCTTCAACCGGGTCTCCAAGCCCGGCACGAAGATTATTACTTGCTTTTGGCAGGTTACAATTCTGGTGACCGCACAGATATTTCGCTGGCCATTGGTTTTTCTAAATCCGATTTTTTAGACTATTCCAAAACCCATATCGAACAAAAAACAGAATATATTTTAGATCTCGAAAAAGAGAAAACGTACAAACGACAAAGTCAAAAAGTCGGATTGTTCACAGTCTCTGAAAGTGCTCGCATTGGCCTGAGTGCTGACGACGAAATGGCCGCTTGGCCCCATGTTCTGTTGGATAATGCTGATGCCCTCTTAAAACATCATCCTGAGTTCTCACGTCTTGTTGAAAAATTGGAATTCCTAAAAAAGAAAACCAATTTGAACGTCAATTGGGACCAAGATTGTCAAGACAGCGTAGTCACCCAACTTCGCGAGAATACAAAAACGCTAAGTGATTTCTTACGCTACCCTTTGACACATCTGATGAAACTGAGTTTAAACGAGGACGCACGCCAAGCCGTAGATCAATTGCCCAACCAAATGGTGCTACCAAGCGGTCGTTCTGTAGCCATTGATTATAGTGGTGAAAATGCGCCGATGATTTCCGCTAAAATCCAAGATTTTTATGGCATGAAAGAAACTCCAACTTTGCTCAATCAAAAAATTCCATTAACCTTGCAACTGTTGGCACCCAACTTACGTCCGACACAAATCACTCAGAACTTGAAACTTTTTTGGGAAAAAAGCTATTTTGAAATTCGTAAAGAGTTGAAGGCCCGTTATCCCAAGCAACAGTGGCCAGATAATCCTGCAGACTCTATTTTAGAACCGCGGAAAAAACCTTAAAAAGCTGTACAAAAACCACCAAGTTTGTTTTAGTGATCGTCCATGAAGTTGCCAAAACGAGTGAATTTTATTTATATTCTAGTTGTCGCTGTCCTGGCATTTGTCTTTCTGTGGGAGCAGCAGAAATTATCCTCTACCTTAGATTTTTTAGAGTCCGACGATTCCACATTTGTACAGAAGGTGACTTCAACCGCAGCCTCTCAAGGAAACTCTGCACCCGAAATCCATTCTGGTAAAACCAACACACAAACACCTCCGCCAACAGCCACCGCTGAGTTTAAGAAATGGTTTTCAGCGGAAGCTGAAAAAATAGATCGAACAAATGAAAATTTTATGGACCGTGAAAGAGAACTGCGACAGCATGCGGCACATTTTACAACCTCACAAATTGATCACCTCAAATCGACAGCACTCTCCGAAACGGCTTCTGGAAACGAACGCATTATGGCCAGTTATTTTCTGACAATCGGAGGTCTTAATTCATTGGCAGCACTGATTGATGTTGCCCAGGCTCCATATAGCATAACCAATCCACAACCTGCGCACTCACTGGGAGAGACCACTCTCATGCAAGAAAAGGCGATTCGAATGATGGCAATTGATGAATTATTCGCCAAATATGAAATTGACGCAATCACCAAGAAGCAACTGACAGAAGCCCTGATCAAGATTCCAGATCAGGCCTTAAAACAGCATGCCCTGAAGCGACTCGAAGAGCTGCAATAAAAATTATTGCTCTTATTAACAAACCTTATACTGAATTTTTCACTCTTTTTTTCCTAGACGGCCTCTCAAATTCTTCATAGGCTGCTTTCAGAGTTCTATTCATGAGGGGAAAAAATGAAATTATCTGCAATCGTTCTTGGTTTAATTTTCAGCTTAACTGCAACAGCTCAAACTGGAGCCGCTCAATCTGAAGTGCAAGCGCCCGTGACACCAAACTGTATTTCACAAGCTGAAATGTCTGAAATTGCGTCTGACTTTTCACAGTTTAACCACTTAGCAAATAAAGAATACTGTCATGATGGTTCCGAGACATCGAATCTATTAGCATCGCTAATGTTCATGAGAAAGAACCAGTCCTCTCCTGATATGAAGCCCAGCGATGATGACCTTTTTTCTGGAAAATTCGCAACCAGCTGGTACCAGTATTTCATCGGTCGTATCAATGAAATGGAAGTTGATTCCAACTGTCCAAAAGGTGTTGCCGCCTATGTGTATGGCTTTGGTGGAAACACGATGTATGTTTGCTCAGCCGCACTGAATGACAATTTTTCAGCCTTAGACCGCGCCAGCATTTTTATGCATGAGGCTCGCCACATTGATGGTTTCCCACACATGACATGTTCAAAGGGAGCTCGTAAAGGTCTACAGGGTGCGTGTGATAATCGTATCTCAGCAGGTGGCTCTTATGCTGTGACTGTAGAAACTTATGCTCAATTGGCAAAGTTTGGCGTGACTTTACATCCTGCTCTGCGCGCCTACGCCCGCTCATCGGCAGTCATTTATGCCGATGAAACTTTTGAAACTCCAACACGCGTTAATCGTGAACAGCAGTTATTAGTCATGACAAAAACAAAAGATTTGCATGCGCTTTCATTAGCTGCCGGATCTAAAACATCACGCAACAAAATTGAGTCTTTAGGCCAAGCTCCTGAATTGGGTCGCATTGTGATGCGCGCCCAGCACATGGTTTTATTTCCCGAAGATAGAACATTACCAGCAGCTTACATGTTCACAAATAATGTTGGCACAATTAACCAGTCTCCGGGTGACGCATTTACTGAATACAATGCTCAGACTCCTGCTCAAAAAAGCGAATGGGTTGATTTTCATGTCGCCGCTCAGTGGAATGCAAAAGTTTATAAAACAAAGATTCAGTTTGCTTGCAACCCACGCTCTGCTGACACGTCTGAGTTAGCATTTAACGGGCCACAGGCGGTGACAATGCTGCACTTGAATGGTTACGACCGCGTTGCACGCACTCAGTATGTTATGACCACAACTGGCGATATCTACGAATTTGGTTGCTCAGAGTCGTTGAAACCATTTTTAAAAGTTTCAACTCAGAAAGTGGATCAAGATTATACTCGCATTCATAAAATCGGATCAACACTTGTTGGCTTAACCACTGATGGCAGCTTAAGAAAAATCACTGGCTCCACATCAACGACACTTTCGACTGCGCTGGATGGTCAAATTTATGAAATAGCTCCACGTGAAATTTTTAGCTTTTTCGATTCTGCAAACTAACGTAATTTTTCAATCGACTGCGGAGCCACGATGGTGGCTCTTGCGGGAACGTCTTTAAAGACCACAGCATTCGCACCAATTCTAGCATCATCATGAACAGTAATCGGACCTAAAACTTTAGCTCCAGCCCCAATCAAAACTCGATTTCCCACCGTTGGATGTCGTTTTACGGGATCAAACTTTAATCCTCCCAGCGTGACTCCATGAAAAAGAATACAATCATCACCAACTTCTGCGGTTTCACCAATCACACAGCCCACTCCATGATCAATCACCAATCGTTTTCCCAACTTTGCCCCAGGATGAATTTCAATTCCAGTAATTGTTCTCGAAATATCAGCAATAAGGCGAGCTAAAAAATACATTCTGATCGAATATAAAAAATGGGCAATACGATGAATAAAAACAGCACGAGGCCCTGGATACAGAAAAAAAATCTCCATATAAGATTTTGCTGCGGGATCATAATTTTTATAAGCTCTTAAAAATTCTAGCATGTCAGTTCCTTAATCTTAAAGCCAACGGTCTTTCAGATTTTCGAGCAAAAAGTATCGCTCGAAACTTTCATTAAAACGAGACCAAGATTCTCCTGTTTGCCTCTCGTTTTCAATAAATGTTTGAACTGTATTAATTTTTGAATCCAAATCATCAATCATAGCCACAACGAGGGCTTCCATAAACTTGGGACGCTTGGGTGAACCGTACTCAAGTCGACCGTGATGAGCCAATACAATGTGCTTTAAAATATCTTTCAAGTCTTCTGGAAATCCTAAAATACGTGCTGATTTTCGATCAATTAATTCACAGGATAACTGCATATGCCCCAACAGACGGCCCTTATTGGTATATTGGATAAAATCATTTTCAATTTCTAGTTCCCAAATTTTTCCAAGATCATGAAAAATGGCACCGAAAATCAAAAGATCTAAACTTAAAAAATCATAATGCTTCGCCAGCATTTGCATCAGCTTGCTAATGGAAACAATATGCTCAATCAAACCACCCGACCAAGCATGATGAATTGTCTTTGCAGCAGCGGCCTTGAGCAGACGACTTTTAATTTCCTCATCCTGAAGTGAATCCAACAGCAATTGCTTGATTGGAGGGCTTTGCAGGCCTTGTACAATCGCAATCAATTCCGAGTAATAGGCATGAGTATCAATTTTTTTACCTTCGATCATGAAATCTTTTTTATCGAAAACTTCGGATTCCGGTTTTTCTATTTTATGAATAATAATTTGTTTGCGTCCGGCATAAACTTGAACTTGTCCTTTGACTAAAATAATCTCACCAGTTTCAAAAATTTCTGAAAGCTCTTCGACTCGATCCCAAACTCGTGCATCAATCTGCCCTGATTTATCACCAATCAATAGACTTAAAAATGGTCTGCCATTTTTTCCCATACCTTTAACTTTATCTTTAACAAGAAAGGGGCGATCTTGAATAAGATCTTTATCGTTGAGTTGACGAATGGATATGGCTGACAATACTTTATCTGTCATAAGAATGATCCCTTAGTTTTAGGACAGAGCTGAAAAGCATTTTTACTGTCGGTTATAGTCAGTTGCGCCAAGTGAACTTGATTTGAATTTCGAAAGACAAAAACATAGTGCCCCGCTAAAACAAACAGGTGTCTATTATCTGTGGTATTGAGGTTCAGAAAATCCACTTTTTGCAAATCTTCAAAGCGAGATTGAATATCCACCCACTTGGCACATCCCAATCCAAATTCCTCATCACCAATTTTCTTTTTTGGTGTGTGACTGATGTAGTAAAGATGTTCCAATGGGGGTAGATCTTTGAACTGATCTGGTGGAAAACTCATATAAAAACTGCCCTGACCAGTCACTAGTGTCTGCAAATCAATGGCTCCGCCGCCCTTCGGAAATCGAAAAACCTGAGCTGGTGAAGACAGTGTCCCTGGTGTTTTTTCTTTAAAAAGCACTTCCAGTGTCGTAAAAATATATACTGGTGTTAAAATTTTGGATTCTAGTAAAAGATCACTTTCAACAGCCTTCATAAATTGATGGGGAATCATAAAGTCTGATGGAATATCCGTCACTTGAATCTGACGAATAGGCGCCTGACTTTCGCTTTGAAAACATCCACTCATAATCATAAAAAATAAACAACCAAACAGTTTAATCAATCATTCCTCGAGCCTCTTGAGCTAAAATAAATTCGGCATCACGTAAAAAATTTTCCTTTAGAAAATGAGAAATCTCTGGCTTTGAGTTTCTTCGTATCAATGCGGACAGTTGAATCCACTGAGCATAAAACTTCAAATGATTTTGATTGAGAAAATCAATATGCTCTTTGACGTCAGCTAAGGGATCCACTTGTACCTTTGTCAGCCCAACAAGCAAGTGATTCAAATCAGATTTAGGATCCAACTGTCCCGTTCGGCTCAGACTGATAATCTCACTTCGACGATTAAGCGCATAGTTCACTAATAATGATATCTGTTGAATCGATGCTGTGTCGTGAATACTGTTTTTACTTTTTTCAGCAAAATCAGATGCCGCACTCAATTGTGATGATTCCAAGTAATCATGAACTTGAAATAACATATCGTCCTGTGGATTTAAACCTTGCCGAACTAACAATTTATATTGCTCGAGGTCTTTCCATTGATAGGCAAATGGTGCCAATAATGTGGGCTTTTTAAACATCATGGCCAACTGCGTGGGTGTGCTCAAAAACTGTTTCCACGAAAGCCGAAATAAAACATCATTATTCTTTAACTTCGCAAAAGCCATTTGAGCTAATAGCAGTTCTTTTTTATAATCAAATCGAATGGCAATATGACGATCAACCAATTTCTCAATATTGGGTAAAAATTTTGCTCGTTCTGTTTGACTCAAACCTTGCAAACACTGGACAGCACCAAAAATATAGCGACCTAAGTTTTCTTGTTGATATAGTTTTAAAAAGGCATCATGCGCGGCAAGATACTTACCTTTTCGAATATTTAAAATAGCTTCATTTTCATTAATTAAACTATCTGCAGGCTGTAAAGTTTTTGCCTTAACTATTTGATTTTGAGCCATTTCCAAATTATGTGTCTGCATATAAAACCAGAATCGAGACAAATGAATATTCACGCGGTCTGTGAGAGTTAAATTCCCCCCGGCTTCTACTTCATCTAAATTTTTCATTTGGAATCCGAGAGTTTCTAAAAAAGGAAATAAATCAAGTACCACCACCAATTTTTTTTGCTGAACTGAAGGCGGCAATCTCGAGTAAAGCTCCACAGCTTGTTGTCCCAAACCTAAAAATTTTAATTTTTTAACTTCGGTTAAAATTTCAGTTTCCTGACGATGCTGATTGTATTTATGATAATAAAAGAACCCAGCCATAGTCATTACGGCAACCGCAGATAAACCAATGATAAGTGCACGAAACTGTCCTGAAAAAACCACAGCTTTCTTTTGAGCATGTGGATCATGACTATAGACAAACTTTCCACCCTTTGAACCTAGGGAACTGGATCGAGTCATGGCTTCTTCTTTTTGAACCCGCAAAATAACATCATCGACTGTTTCTTTGACAACGGAAGCTTCCAGCGTTTGCAACGACACATCGGTGTACTGTTGAGGCACTGATCGCGTTTGCTGAACGGGTTCATCCATAGTTTTTGTTCCCGCTTGGCTGACACTATTCTGAATCGTTTTCGTAGAATCGCCACGCATTTCAATTTGCGCACGAACATCTTCAATAATTTTCTTAAACTGCTGATTTTCGCGCAAGTACAACCATCGCGTTTCTGTATCGCGAACTTCATCAATAATAGAAATTTGTTTTTTTAATAGTAAATCTTCAATTTGCTCGAAACTATAAGGCCCCAGAATTTTATTCTCTGATTTGATCAACCACTTTTTTTCATTTGAGATGGCTATCATCATCAGTGCCTAAAATGTCTTTGTCGTGAAAAGACCATATTGATCTTATTTTGGGTTGCCGCCTGAATAACTTCAGCATCACGGGTTGAACCTCCAGGCTGAAGAATCCATTTGATATTTTCACGAGCAATAATATCGATTGAATCCGCAAAAGGAAAGAAAGCATCGCTGACCAAAACCACTTGATTGATGTCGATTTGAGCTGATTTTGAAAATTCAAGATAACGATTAAACGCCTGTTGAACGGCATCAACTCGGTTTACTTGTCCCATTCCCAATCCAACTGTTTGACCTTTATAAACAATAGCAATCGCATTACTTTTTAAGTAAGCGCAAACTTTCTCTCCAAAAATCATATCAGCTTTAATTTGTTCCGATGGAGCTTGTCCGTGAATCTCCCACGCTGTGGATTCAAAATAATCACTAGACTGCTGCAAGACCCCACCAAATACGGATTTTATTAGAAATGGTGTTTTTTCAAACTTGTGAAAATCCGGCCAACTGAGAACTCGCAGATTTTTTTTAGATTTTAAAAATTCTAGCGCTTCATGCGTAAAATCAGGAGCAATCAAGCATTCTAAAAAAAGCTCTTTGATCAACTGGCAACATTCTAAATCAACAGTTTTATTAAATGCCAATATTCCACCAAAAATACTTTTTGAATCTGATGCAATTGTTTTTCGCAGAGCTTCAGCAAGATTGATTCCCTGTGCGACAGCACAGGGGTTATTGTGTTTCACGGCAACGCAGGTCGGCGTTTCAAAGTGACGAACCAAACCAACCGATGCATCCAGATCAAGAATATTATTATAAGAAAGTTCTTTTCCTTGATGAAATTGAGTCGAAGCTAAACTGACCTCGCTCAGTGGATTCGCATACCAGGCCGCTTGCTGTTGCGAGTTTTCACCATAGCGCAGTGTTGATTTCTTTTTAAGAGGCAAATTTAAATACTTTAATGAAGTGACCTCTGAGGCTAGTTTATTCACAATCATTGCATCATAGTACGATGTTAACGAGAAAACTTTAATAGCCAATTCTCGGCGATCATTCACTGTTAAAGTAGCATTGAGAATTTTCTCTTGAACCCAACCGTAATCATCAGGATCACTAACCACAATCACAGATTGATAATTTTTTGCTGAAGATCGCAAAAAGCTAGGACCACCGATATCGATGTTTTCAATCAATTCTTCGGGTGTGCTATTGGGGTTGGTTGCTGCTTTTTCAAAAGGATACAGATTTCCCACCACCATATCAAATGCAGCCACCTGATGCTTTGCCAATTGCTCCATATGTTTTGCATTTGATTTATCAGCAAGTAAACCCATATGAACAAAGGGATGCAGAGTCTTTACTCGACCATCTAAAACTTCAGGAAAACCAGTCACTGCGCTGATGTCGGTAACTGAAATTTGATGACTCTCTAAAAACTTTAAAGTACCACCTGTCGAAATGATCTCAAGACCATTTTCGACAAGGGGTTTTAGAAAATCTATCAACCCGGTTTTATCTGAAACACTAACTAATGCGCGTTTCATCAGAAGGGTGAACTCGTCAATAAGAGTTTAAGATCGTCGTTGGTCAAGAATAAACCAGCTCCGGCAAAAACGGACTGAGCATTTCGTTTATTAAAGGCATCGTTGTATCCGGCCATAATGTAAAAACCTGAAAAAACTTTATAATTTAAATATGTTCGTACTTGAACTTTTTCAAAATCAAAGGCCTCAACAGAGGCCGTTAACTTATCGTAAAACATGCGATAATCGATACCCAGACCACCTTTGTCTTCGATTAAACCGCCACGCAATGTCCAATTGAAAAAATTCTTTCCATACAGTGCTGTGATTTTTGTTCGACTATGAAATGTTTTTGTTTCGGTTATAAAAGACGAACCAGAGGTACCCGAAGTCTCAGTATCTGTAATTTCTACGACACCTGCAGGATCAGTAATAATTCCTAAGTAGTAGTACCGATCCAAACCTGGTTGAATGGTGACACCAATTGCAGTTTTTGCAGCACCAACTTCATTCAAATAATACGAATTAAAATCGATCCCAGTGGATACCTTGCTCGCAGAATCAACTAAACCACTGATTCCCTCGATGGCAGAAGACACATCTTCAGCCGTTTGCTCATCAGAAATAAGTTTACCAATGGTGCCTTCACCATTATTAATCTTAGTCGTGATTTCATCAATATTTTTTAATGAGCTGTCGATACGAACCATGGCGTTCTTCCAGGTTTTTTTAAACCCTTTCTCGCTTTCATCATTCACTAATTCGTCCATTGTGCTGGTGATGTTGTGAACTTGATCAACGATCTCGCCAATTTGTTCTTTATTTTCACTGGTGACCTGCGCCAAATCACCTGAGAGTTTCTCAATATTTTTAACTATTCGCCCCAGGATATGTTTATCTGTTCCATCGTCAGAAACAGCTTCTTGAAGATTTTTAGCGACATCCTTAAGTGATGTCGCTAGCTCTCCAACTTGGCCGAGAACATCGTCCATCGAGCCACCATCTTTGACATTGAGGATTTGACCATCACTTTCCAATTCAGGATCACCCAAAACTCCTGGAAAAATTTCGATATGCTTATCGCCAAGAATACCATTTGAACGCAGTTCAACCTGCGCGGAACGGGTCAGTGGCAAACTGGCTTGGATTGTAATATCGATTCGGGCCTGCCCGTCTTGAAGTTGAATTTCTTGAATAGCTCCGACAGGAATTCCCGCAGATTTAATTGCTGATCCCTTTATCAATCCACTGGCATTGGGTAAAAGAAACCATGCTTTACGAGATCGTCCCATATAACTTGGATCATCACTGACTTGCATCGACATAAATGCAATGAGGCCACTGATTGCAACGACCAGAGCTCCCACTTTAAATTCTGCTAAACCTAATCCCACTTAGAATCCTTACATGATGTAAAACAATTATTGGTGCTTGATTCCCTTATCCACAAATTTTCGCACAAGTTCGATATCAGTTTTATAAAAATCATCAGCTGTGCCCGAGAGCAGGACTCGACCAGCATCGAGCATCACTACAAAATCTGCGATTCGAAAAGCCGCATACAAGTCATGAGACACCATAATCGAAGTTGTTCCAGGTCGAGCCCGATGAGTACTAACAATCAAATCATCAACCATTTCAGTAAGGATCGGATCTAATCCTGTTGTAGGTTCGTCATAAAGCAAAATCTCTGGATCTAAGGCCAAGGCCCGAGCCAATCCAGTTCGTTTCTGCATACCACCTGAAATTTGATTGGGTAATTTTCCAAAATGCTTAGGCTCTAAATTCACACCACTTAACTTTTTTTCCGCAATTTCTAAAACCTGGTCTTTTTTGAGATCGCGTCGATGCTCTTCAAGTGGAAAGCAGACATTTTCTAAAACAGTCATATCATCGAATAAAGCCGCACTTTGAAATAAAACTCCATAATTGCATCGAAATAATGTCAGTGCATTATCATCCAAGGTACTCAAATCAGTTCCCAATATTTTCACTGATCCAGAAGTTGGCCTGAATAACCCCAACATATGCTTTAAAAGAACACTTTTTCCGGTTCCAGAAAATCCGATGATTGCCGTAAGACTTCCCCGAGGAATTTTTAAGTCAATCCCCTTTAATATAAACTCTTTTCCATCAAAACTTTTCTTAAGTTGTGTGAGCTCGACTGCAAATTCACTTTTGTTTCTCGTCAAGTTATCCATCATGAACCAATCCCTGTGACCAGATAAAAAATACGAATCAAATTCATTAAGAAATAATCCAAAATAATAATACACACCATACTGACAACGACACCCTTATTGGTGGCTTCACCGACACCCTTTGCGCCACCACTGGTATTAAAGCCTTTATAGGTGCAAATCACAGCAAAGATAAATCCAAAAATCGCGGCCTTCACCAAACCTTCAGCAATATGTCGAAACTCCAAAGTGGATCTGATTTTTTCCATGAAAACAGCATGATCTAAATATAACAATTTAGTGCACAAAAACCACGAACCCACCATCGCCATAAAATCAAACAGGGCAGTCAATAGTGGCATCGTAATAACAGCCGCAACGATTCGTGGAGCGATTAAATATTGTTTCGTGTTCACACCCATGACATCCAAAGCATCCAGTTGTTCATTCACTCGCATTGTTCCCAACCGAGCGGCCATGGCTCCCCCGGCCCGAGCGGCCACAATTAAACCCGTCAACACGGGACCAAGCTCTCGGGAAATTCCCAATGCTACCGTTGGACCAACTAAATTCACCGCATTAACCAGTTTAAATCCTAAATAAACCTGAAACGACAACGCCAGACCTGTGAAAATACTCGTCAACGTTATAATACCAACAGATTGATTTCCGATAAATTCTAAATGCTTAATAATTTCAGCAAAGCGATACGGTTTTGCAAAAAGTAAAACTGTACTTTCGTATCCAAAGACTGAAATTCTTCCAATCTCAGCAATAAATCCTAACGTTGAGTCCTTTAAAAAATAATAGACGCGATCGATTCCACCAGCAATTTTCTGAATAATTGGGCGCGACATACTCATAACTTTTTTAATCCTTTAAAATGGCGTGGCACACGCTCGCCAACCGAGGTCAATGTTTCCCATGTGATCGTCTGCGCAAGTTGGCTAACCTGTTCTGCGGAAAGCAGGTTGCCTTTTTCATTATAACCGAAAAAGACCACCTCTTCTTCGATCCATTTAAGCGGATCATCGTCACCAATAATATCGGTCACATCGAGCATCAAAAAATCCATACAAATTCGACCAACAACCGGAGCCATTTTATCGGCAAACAAGGCCGCGCCTTTATTTGAAATCAAACGATGGAACCCATCAGCATATCCGATGGGCACAACAGCTATTTTTGAATCGCGTTTTGCGACCCAACTGCATCCATACGAAACAGATTCACCCGACTTGATCGAACGAATATTATTCACAACGGACTTCAACGTCATCACTGGTCGCAATGTCATTGCCGAAAAATTTCCAGCAGCCTGATAACCATACAGTGCAAGTCCAGGTCGAAATCCCCAGTTTTCACGAT
Organism: Bdellovibrionales bacterium RIFCSPHIGHO2_01_FULL_40_29; assembly: GCA_001771815.1. Lineage (GTDB taxonomy): Bacteria > Bdellovibrionota > Bdellovibrionia > Bdellovibrionales > Bdellovibrionaceae > Pseudobdellovibrio. The sequence goes on from MEPU01000004.1 coordinate 537,223, forward strand.
GCAAATAACGATGCTCTTTGTTCTGAATACTGACCTCTGCTAAACTGGCGATTCCACCTGAATTTAAAATATGTGAATAGACATTCATTGATTTAAAATGCTCAACAACAGGCAAAAAAGCCTCGATTTGTTTCGCTGAAAAACCAATTTCAGAAATAGCGTCTTCTCCCTGAGCCAAATGAGTGAGCACAGCCTTTAACTTCAACTTTTTCGAATTCTTAAAAAAAGTATGCAATTGCTCGCTTTGGTCCAAATCGAATCCCAATCGATTCATGCCTGTATTAAATTTCAAATGCACCTTCACCGGATCATCGGCAACACTTTCTAAAATTTGAAGTTGCTGCCATGTGCTCACCACAGGAGTCATTTGATACTCTAATATTTTTTGAGCTCCATGCTTATCAAATCCACGGAATACCAAAATTTGTGATTTCAAACCAGAAGCACGAAGAAGTAAGCCTTCTTCAATGAGGCATACTCCCAATGTGTCGGCACCTTCGTGCTCCAGTGTTTGCGCCACTTGGATGTCACCGTGTCCATACGCATTCGCTTTAACCATGGGACAAATAAATCGGTTGGAACCGGCAGTCTTTTTGATCTCATTCCAATTTGCAATGAGGTTCTCAACCGAAATTTCAGCAAAAGTTCGACGGTACATTTCCATGATTAAAGTCTCATGTGTTCACCTGAAAATCAGGCTGGTGATCTTGAGGTGCTTTATAAATACAAATCTTATCGCCCCCTTTGGACGAAATAAAATTTAAAGCTTTGCTTGCCGATTCATCTAAGGATTGAGCGGTTCGAGTCAAACTAGGATATTCACTGATGCCCTGGCTCACAGTAATGACAAAGCCCGAACGCGAAAAGCTCTCGGTCTTTAATACCTGACGCAATCGTTCTGCTCGAAGGGCTGCCCCCTTACGATTACAATTCGTTAATACCAATGAAAATTCATTTTCATTGGTGCGACACGCATAATCCGGCAATCGCGAAGAAGCCGAAATTACTTGTGAAATTTTTTTAATCACTTCATCTGTAAATACCCGGCCCTGACTGGCTTCAATCTCGGCAAAAGAGTCAATGGCCACCTTAACAACGGAAATGGGCGCGAGAGTTCGTTTTGAGCGATCAATTTCTTTGTCCAAAACGCGTTTGTAAAACAACTGATTGTAAAATCCTGTCAGTGGGTCTTCGACATCCAAATGCAAGGGCTGTGATTCCAGCGCCATCAACTGATAGACCAAGCTCATCAATGAAAAATCTTCGGCCACATCTGCAGAAATATCTTGAGTTGAAATCAATAAGCCTTCGATTTCATCTTTAAAAGTCAGTGGTAAAATTTTAAGATTAGAAACATCCCATTTGGTCTTGATATAACTGATTAAGCTATCTGGAAAATCACCTACAAAAACTCGAGAATTGAACTCTTGAACATCTGTGGGAATTTTAAATGAAAGACCTTCAACCCAACTAGGTTCCATATTCTGATGAGAAACAGAAATATATGTTTGAATAGATTTAATGTATTTTAAAAAGACCCACGACTGCTTGGGAGACTGCTGATAAAACTTTTGCAGAAGCTCTTCTTTAGATTCCGACATTTTATACTCAGCGATTCTCATTTGAAAAGGACGCACCTGAGGGCCTTGCCGCTCTTCGGCGATTTTCTTTTGGATCTCAGAAAATTCTTTTTGGCTAGACTGATAGAGCTCAAATACATTTTCATTCTGATAAAGTCGATAGAGCGATTCGCAAATTTGGTCCACTGCAAAAAGCACCTGCATCGAGACAGTTTCCTGACCACGATCAAAAAAAAGTGAAACATTGTACTTACGAAATGCCACTAAGTTTGAAAAATGCTCGGGTTGAGTTAAAATAATCATTCGAATTTCAGATGATACAGAAATAATTTTTTCTGCAAAAAGTGCCAAATCCTGGGTCAGTGCTTCTTGGTCAATAATAATAATATGAGGTGGTTCACTTTGAACACGTAAAAAAAGCTCATCAGGATCGGCAAAGAAAAAAGCATCATATCGATGCTGGGATAAAGTCAGCTTAACCCGCGATCCCAAATCGGCATCTTGCGACAAAACAAAAATCGTAAAATCGGAAGAAAAATCCTGAATATTCATCGTTTGCTTGGCCGCCGGATAGACACGTTAATCAAATCCACTCCATATTCTTTAGGTGCTATTTCAAACTGAGGCGCCGAAGCCGGAACCAACCCCGTTGATTGCGTCTCTTTCAAATTGACTTTTTGTGAGGTGAAAATACTTTCAACTTCACTATCATCCAACGAAAGCACCTGATCTAAATCCAATTCATCGTCAGCAGCAGGTTCGGCCGCAATTGTTGCCGCCGGTACTAAATCTTCAGTAAACCCCATGGCTGGTTGTGCAAACTCAACACTTTTTTTAGAAATCACTTCAGGGGTTTCCTCAGCAATTTTAATTTCATTTTCTTTTCGCATAATCATTTTCACAAGCACCCCTTCTGGCAGCAGAGGCTCCAATATCAAATCCGCCCCACAACGTCTAAAAATGGATAAGGCTTCAGTCAATCCTAATCCCATATGATGTGATTTTGATTTTGTTGTAAAGAAAGGCTGCCAAATTTTATCGACCTGAGTCTCTAAATGCGCCAACCCCATGCCATTGTCTTGAATCTCAATGACCGTGCAATTGCTTTCGATATCATAACCACGAATGGTGATTCTGCGATCGGTCTTTTTCTCTGAAAGCGCTTCGATACAGTTGCGTAAAATATTTTCAAAAGCTTTGATCACATGACCATAATAAAACGAATGGCTCAGTCGTGTGCTAATATCTTTTTCGATGGTGATGTGAGCATGCTTAAAGACAGAATCCAAATTAAAAATGGCCTGTTGAAGAGGACCATTCAAAGTGGCTTCAGCCAGTTCTCCCTCGGGCTCTGAAAAAGCTTCTTGGGCTTTGTTCACAGTGTCTTCTTTTGACTTATCAACTAAACTCAGTGATTCCGTGGTGTGCTCAGATAAGGCCTCATTGCTTTTTATTTCCGATTGAACCATGTCTTTAAAAATATTTTCACGCTCTTGCTTGCGATAGCGTTCGACTTTCTTTTCCAACGGATCAAGACCATAAAAAAGCAACCCTATTAAAACAAATCCAAATCCTGAAATAAGTCCAATCACTGACCACGGCACCATCCACGAACTGGCGACACTTTTTTTAGAAATATACGAAAGGGCTGATAAATTTGTTCCCGCAATTTCATCTTGGGCTAAAATATATTTTTGAGGAGATAGCTTGGCTTCGTCACTAACCGTTGCAATATAATCAGATTCCGTGTGACCAGCTAACATTTGATTGCTGGTCAGCAATGCCGAAGTCATGCGGCCGCCCCGCTCAAGGTCAAAATATTTTTGAAAGTAATCCGCCATACCAATAACAGCTGTTGGATTGCTACTTTGTGAATTGAAAATAAGAATTAAATATTTTCCACCGGCGCGGTCCTTGAATAAGCGGGCTTGAATGGCTTTGTCACTTTTTGATTGGCCGACGGCCAGAGCCTTTTCTAAAAAACTAGGGCTCCAACGCTCTGCCATAGTTCCAGAACGTCCGGCCAATTGCACAACGGAGTATTGGCCACTATTTTGTTTTTGTAATCGTGCAACCGCAAAGAAAGGATCTAATTGCACCCAATTGATTTGATTTTCTTTGATTTCAATTTCGTAACTTGAAACCACATTCCGAATCGCCGAGATTTGGCTGGAAACAGAGGTTTTTACAGTCACGATTTGCTTTCGAATCTGAGACTCGGCCTGACCCAACTTTTCTTGCTTGTAGAAGTCGTTCATTTTATACAGCACGACAGCTAGTAATAATACTAGAACCGCGATTAATTTGACGACAAGCCTTGTCCTCATGTGTTCAGCATCCCTGCGTTATTCACTGATAATATTGTTGTGTGTTTTCAGACAGGAATCAACTGAACTGTGGAATCTTTCCGTTCTTTTTTTTATTTTTGGACAAAGTCCGTTTTTCACTTTATTTTCCCTGCATGATTGAAACAGATATTGTCATCATTGGCTCTGGTGTTGCGGCTCTTGCTACAGCTTTGAAAGTGGCAGAGCACAATTCTCCTGCGAAAAAAGTACTGATTTTAACGAAAGACAAGGGTCCTTCTACAAATAGTGCAATGGCACAAGGTGGAATCGCTGCTGTCATGGGCGACGATGATAGCTTTGAAAGCCATATCCAAGACACACTGATTGCTGGTGCCGGACTTTGCAACTTAGATGCTGTGCGTAATATTGTAGGCCAAGCCCCTGAAAGAATTCAGGATTTAATCAACTGGGGGGTCCAGTTTAATAGCGATTTGACTCGCGAAGGAGGCCACTCTTTTCGCCGCATTCTTCACCATGAAGATCAAACAGGTGCCGAAATTCATAAAAAGTTATGGCATCAAGCTCTGAATCACCCTCGAATTACTATTTTGGAGAATCACTTTGCTATAGATTTAATCGTGAACAAACAGGCGGATCCCTCGATCACCGGCCCAACCAGCATTGTTGGTCTTTATGTTCTTGATAAAATCACTGATGAAGTCAAAATCATTAGCAGCAAATCTTGCATCTTAGCTACAGGCGGCGCTGGAAAAGTTTATCTCTACACATCGAACTGGGGCGGAGCTACCGGTGATGGAATTGCCATGGCCTATCGAGCTGGCGCCCGCATCGCGAATTTAGAATTCATGCAGTTCCATCCCACATGCTTGTATCACCGAGACTCTCGAAATTTTTTAATCACCGAAGCCATGCGCGGAGAAGGCGCCGAACTGATCAACGCCAAAGGTGAAGCCTTCATGAAAAAGTATCACCCGCTTGGATCGCTTGCTCCGCGGGATATTGTGGCTCGCGGAATTGACGCTGAAATTAAAAAAACGGGTGAAGCTTGTGTGTATTTAGATATCCGCCACAAGCCTATCGATTTTTTAAAATCACATTTTCCTAATATCTATGCGAAATGTCTGGAGTTTGGAATTGATATTTCCAAAGATCTTATACCTGTTGTTCCTGCGGCTCACTATCTTTGCGGTGGAGTTCTGACGGATGTCTCTGGACACACAGATATCATTGGTTTATTCGCCATCGGCGAAACGGCATGCACCGGTTTACATGGAGCCAATCGGTTGGCTTCCAATTCACTGCTAGAATGTTTAGCCATGGCCCACAATTGCGCAGAAAAATTAAATTCTGAATGGACGGCCATCACTGAAAAAACAGTGATTCAAAAAGTTCCTAAAAAATGGACCAAGCCTCAGAATACAAACTCAGATGAAATGATTGTCATCACTCACATGTGGGAAGAAATTCGACGCCTGATGTGGAACTATGTCGGCATTGTTCGCTCGAATAAACGGTTAGAGCGCGCGGATCATCGTCTGCAAAATATTAAAAATGAAGTTAAAGAATATTATTCCAATATGAAAATTCATAGCGATATCCTTGAATTGCGAAACATCGCTATTGTTGCAAGCTTGACAGTCGAGTGTGCATTAAAACGTCATGAATCCCGCGGCATCCATTACTCGCTAGACTATCCGACCAAAGAAGAGACGAATGCTGACGCCTCTCCTGAAAATACAATTGTTTTACGAGGTCTTAAGTAAAGCCCACAGAAGACATTAAATTTGACTTCATTTCGAAGTGGCCTCAATCTAATTTCATATGTATCAACGATCAGAAACATTTTTTGCAGGACATGATGGCTCAAAATTATTTTTGCAAAAATGGACAAAAAAATCAGCAACAGGAACTATTCTTATCACTCATGGTCATGGTGAGCATAGCGAGAGCTATCACCGCCTGATCTCAGGATTTGAAAATGAAGATTGGAATTTCATTGCTTGGGATCTGCGAGGGCATGGAAAATCAGAAGGTCTGCGTGGATTTGCCCGTGATTTTGATGATTATATTTTAGATTATCATTCCTTTATTGAAAAAACCTTAAATCTACCCGAGGTCATTGATAAACCCATTATTTTATTGGCGCACTCGATGGGCGCATTGATTCAAACCTGTGCTCTTCTTGAAAAAGATTATCCGTCGACTTATAAAAATATCAAAGCTCAAGTTCTCAGTTCACCTTTTTTCGGAGTCGCATTTGAAGTCCCGAAATGGAAAGACAGCGGAGCCGTACTCCTGAACAACCTATTTCCAAAACTGACCTTAAATAATGAACTGCACAATGATCAATTGACGCGTGATCCACTTGTGATCCGTGAATATGAAACCGACACCTACCGTCACCATAAAATGTCCTCAGGGGTTTATCTGGGCTTTAAACGTGAATTTCCAAAGGTACTCGCTCGTGCATCCGAAATAAAGTTACCAACCTTGATGCATATTTCGGATAATGATCCCGTTGTTTCCAGCGAAGCCGCGCTAAAAATATTTGATGCTTTTTCAGCAACAAAAAAAGGATTAAAAATAATCGATGGCGGAAAACATGAACTCTACAACGACACCGTTCGTAACGATATTTTTAAAATAGTTATTGAGTTCGTAAATCAATTTAAAAAGTGATGGGTGATATGAAGCTATTCGCAATGACACTAACAGCAGTACTAACAACATTTATACTCATCAGCTGCGCCAGTCGTTTGCCGATGCCATCAGGTATTCCTGAAATCAGTCCCCGCGATTTTGAAACACTCAGTCAGCAAAAATCAAAAAAAGTCGAAGTCTACGAAGGGCTTATGAATAAAATGACGGTGTCGGCTACATGGCTGGATTCCGAACTTTCAGAGGCAACACTGTCCCACTCGGCCCGCATTGCCCAATGGCAAGAACCAAAATACAAAGAAGAACGCTTCAAAGTTGTTAATCGTCACACGGATAAAACGGAGTTTTTTGTTAGCTTTTATACCCCTGAACGAAAATCCGCTGATCTGGCCAATACCAAAAATTTATGGAAAATCTATCTTGATGTGAATGGTCAACGCTATGAAGGCAAAGCCACAAAAATAAAACAATTGCTCTCGGAAATTCAATCCATCTACCCCCAGCATAACCGCTGGAGCTATCCATTCATTGTCACATTTCCAGTAGCAACGGCATTAGTAGAAAATAAGCCTGCAGTACTCACACTGACGGGTGCTGTTGGATCTGCACAACTAATTTTTAATTAGAAAATGCTGAAATTCCTGTAATTGTTTGACCAATAATCAATCGATGAATGTCCTCTGTCCCCTCGTAAGTATTAACACTTTCGAGGTTCAGCATATGACGACCACATTGATACTCATAAGTGATTCCACTGGCTCCCAAAATATCACGACAGATACGCGCCGTATTTAATGCCATGGCCACATTATTCATTTTCGCCATCGAAATTTGATGAGGTTTTGCTTTGTCTTGATCTTTCAAACGACCAACCTGCAACGCCAACAACTGAGCTTTCGAAATTTCAGTGACAATGTTGGCTAACTTAGCTTGCACCAATTGAAAACTAGCGATTGGTTTATTGAACTGAATTCGAGTTTGAGCGTATTCAAGAGCCTCTTGATAACAAGCCATTGCGGCTCCCAATACACCCCATGAAATTCCAAAGCGGGCATTATTTAAACACGAGAATGGACCCTTCAGACCTTTAACTTCGAGCATCTGTGACGCTGGAACGCGACAGTCTTCAAAAATCAATTCCGAAGTCACCGAAGCCCTCAGAGAAAACTTCTTTTTAATTTCAACAACTTTGAAACCTGGCGTTTCTCGGTCAACAATAAATCCCCGAATATCTCCGGCGTCATCTTTGGCCCAAACAATCGCAAGATCTGCAAAACCACCGTTGGTAATCCACATTTTAGATCCATTAAGAATATAATCTGCACCATCTTTTTTGGCTCGAGTGACCATTCCACCGGGATTTGAGCCAAAATCGGGTTCTGTTAAACCAAAGCATCCAATGAGTTCTCCGGTGGCCATCTTCGGCAAATACTTTTGACGATGCGCCTCGGTTCCAAAAGCAAAAATGGGATACATACAAAGCGCCCCTTGAACAGATACAAAACTTCGAAGGCCACTGTCGGCACGTTCCAACTCTTGCATAATCAAACCATAGGACGTGGGACTCACGCCAGCACACCCATAGCCCTGGATCGTCGAACCGTACATTCCTAACTCGCCCATAGCTGGAATTAAGTTTTTAGGAAAAGTGCCTTTTTCAAAATGCTCCGCAATAATCGGCATGATCTCAGAAGTCACAAACTGCCGAATGGAGTTTCGAATCATCAGCTCTTCTTCAGAAAATAGATTGTCGATATCCAGATAATTTACAGACTCAAAAGGCTTCATGCTTATTCCTTACCTTTGAATGGTTTTACAATGGTCCATAGTACAATGCCGCCAGTGCTCTGCTCTATGATATAAATCATATGCGAATACGCTTTATTTTCAATAAAGTTATGGGCCAACAATTTGCATTTCAATTAAGCTATGCAGATCTTTATCGTCATTCTTATTATAACTGTGTTTAAACTCACTTTTGCTGCAGCACAGGCGCCAGAATTGAGCCATTGGCTACCTCCTGTACATCTTAATCTGATGGATTATAGTGCCCAATTGGAAAAATCTGGACTGGAATCCCCCTCCCAGATCCGTCTTGAAAACAAAAAAGCACTTCAACGGCTCTCGCAAAAAAACCGCGAATTTGATTATCGTAAGACCACCCTGACAAAAAAAGAAGCGTGGCAGTTACTCGAACGTGTGATCAATCATCCTATTGTTGGACACCAAACCATAGAAAACTATGACCCGAATCATCAATTTGGATTTTGCTTCGGTCGAGCAACATGGGTTTGGCTGGAGGCCTTGCGCATGGGTTTAGATAAAAAATCGATCGTAAAAATATTTATTGTGGGACCAATGCGTGCCGATGATATCACGTGGCAATTTCATGTGGCTACTGCTGTTCGCACCAAAGGATTTTTTGGTGATAGCTGGGTCGTTATTGATACAAATGCCAATCGCCCACTATCACCTGAAGAGTTTTTAGCAAAATACGAAAGCGTTAGCACCGATAAGAAACTCCGCCTTTTTGTCTCGGACCCTCAACGTCTTGGAGCCTCATCGACAATAAAATTTGGACCGATGCATTTTAAAGATTCTCGCAATGATTCAAACTACAATCGCTATTTTCAAGATATGCTTTCTCATTTTTCGAATGCCATCAATTATGAGCATACTAAAAAATGCAAATATCTATTTTAGAACCTGGGCGCTGCTGGCTCCAGACATCATTTGTTGGGCTTTTTTTAGAAATCCCTGATCCAATGCCGGATTGAACCATTCGCCTTGCTCGCTACAAGATCGACTTCTTCCATGTGGCCCATGGGTCACACCGACTTGGTAAGTTTCTTTACCAAGTGTCAAAAATGCTGGGCCACCCGAATCTCCATTACATCCACCAGAACCTTGAGTTTGATCAGTCACGACAAAATGATCGATAAAATGGGATGAGACCACTGTTTCACGCATCATTTCCGTTTCAACTACCGGATCTTCGCTGACTAAGCCAAAACCCATTAACTTCACCTGATGACGCTGACCTTCGAGAGTGGTTTTTGCTTCATCTCTATTTAAATACTGATCTGGCAAAAGTTGAACGGGAATAGCAGTTTTAGGAGTATTTTCTTCCAACATCAACAACGCCAAATCATAATCGCCCACCCCTCGGTAATCTGGATGAATCATGAATGCTTTTACACGACGAGTAACAAACTTTGCCTCAACATCATGAATTCGTTTTGCAGGATTTGCTTGATTTTCAGAAGTCATCGTATTCAAAGAAAAATGCACCAATATATTTCCAGCATCAAGTCCATTAACACAATGAGCTGCCGTTAAAATAAACTTCGACGTTAAAACACTCCCCGTACAACTCTGAAACCAGGCCTCATCAGAATCAGACTTCATAAATAAGCCCACAACAGATTTTCCGAGACTGTTGTCGGCTGTCACTGGAGTGCCATTGATAATTGAACTTTTTTGCGTCTGAGATGTCGTCATCTTTGATGTTAAATTCTGACTGCAACCAAAAAACAACACGGTCATTAGAATAAGCGAATGAATCTTCATGGGTCCCCTCTGAAAGACCCTAAAAGTATGAAAAAAAAATGAGTTTGGCTAATTTGATTTCATAAAATGAATTTTATTCACTGATCAAACGGCCTTAAAGGCCCCACTGTCTTTTAACTTGTTCTTCCTCTTCCTGTGAGGTCACTTTTTTAAATTTGACTCCGGGTCGCCCCTTCACCACAGCCTCGCATTCAGACCACGTTTTGTGTGATTTCAACACGCCATTCACTAAACTCAAATACCATGCGGGCTTTTTGGGCTCGTTGGATCGATCCTTGAATTCAGGAAGTGGTTTTTTCTCTGGCAAGCGTGTCACATCAAAATGATAGCCTCGAATTGAACCAGAATATAAATCGACAGATTCGCGTTTAGACATACTGACAGCCAGCTCGTCACATCGCTCATTTCCAGGATCACCGGAGTGACCTTTAACAAAATTCCATTCTAATTTGGCGTCCGCATTTTTTAATTTCAACTGATATAAAAGTTTATCAAATTCAATCCACAGATCTTGATTAGCAACCTCTTCATTAGCGGCTGTTTTCCAACCCCGTTTTTTCCAACCAAAAAGCCATTGGGTTATGGCACGGATCAAATACACGGAATCTGTAAAAATCTGAATTTGAGACACTGATGAAAAATCTGAAGAATTCAGCACTAAGCGCAGCGATTTCATGATGGCCAAAATTTCCATGCGATTATTAGTTGTCTGAGGATGATACTCGGCCAGTTCTTGGACTGTCTCATTTGGAAAAATAACAATGGCTCCAAAACCGCCAGGCCCCGGGTTTCCGGAACAGGCGCCATCTCCATAGATGACAACACTATTAAGTGATCTATTACTTTTTACCAAACTACATACTCCATCTCGTTTATAAGTTCTGATGGTAATTCACTTTTCTTAACTTTGGTACGGTCTTCGCTATGCCTCTATTGAAGGCTACTTGAGGCCCTCGCATTGGATTAGAAAGCGGTTTAAATGCAGAAGACGAGTTTAGTGACACTTTTAGTTAGTTCTGTCTTATGTTTGGTCGGTGGAGTTTTGGCTCCAGCGCAAACTTTTGCTGCTGCAAACAAAGTTGTGTTATCCGCAGATACAAACACAAAAGTAGTCCCTGTTGTTCCCTCAAAATTTGGCATTCGAGCGTTGATTATTCGAAGCACGTCTTTATATGATTTTCAGGATGGGACTCGTAGTGACGGCATGGACTATGCCCTACTTCCTTCCTACAAGACCTCTGTGGGATCATTTTCAGCCAAGATTATTTACTCTCAGAATTTAAATGATCAATCTCCGGAAGCATCTGATATCAATGATATTGGACTGACTTACGCCATGAAACCAATCAAATGGGAATGGTCTCCGCCTTATATTTTAACTTTGGCTCCCACATTTTCTGCCGTGGTCCCAGCATCTCGTGTTTCGCAAAAACGAGATCAACTGCAAACCGCATTTTCAGCAGGCGCCAGTTTTGGAATTATTCCTGACGGAATAGCCGCCGAAAAAGACGGCGCTTGGGATTTAGCGATTGGATTGACTGTTGGACGAAATTTTCATGCCTATGAGGAAAGCTTAGATGGCTCTGTTATTTTGAATCAGTACTCATCCAATCAAACACTGAATTTAGGATATTCATACAAACAGTGGAGTGTTGGCGTTGAATACATTCATAAATCACGCTGGAGCTACCAGGGAAATGTTCAAGATTCGTTCGAATTGTCCCAAGAAATTGGATACGAAATTAATAAAAATGTTGCCGTTGCTTTGGGACATGCAAATGCAGGCCCGGGTTTAAAAGCGAACGGAAGCGAACCAAGTTTAAATGTTATTAATGAAAACGATTCAGCTGTGTATGCACAGTTGGGCGTTTCGTTTTAAGGGAGAAGAAATGAAACACGCAACACTGATTCTGAAGCTGATTGTTATTCTAGCGTTTGCTAGTTCGTGTACAAAATCGCGAAAGGCCGAACTTCCGGAGGATGTCCAATCTGATATTTTGGCCATCTCGGAATTCAATGGAACCTACAACGCCAATCGAGAATCGATCGAGCCCTCATCAACTTCAAATTCCATGAAGGCTGTTGAACAATCGCAAAACGCTCGGCTTTCAAGCGACGAAGTGAATGTTCCAGCTCGAATCAAGTTTATGTTCGACAATCTCCCGATGTCGGCACAAACCTCGAAGCAATTTGAGATTAAATTTTTAGTTGATAAAAAATATGTAACCGCATTTAAAGTGGTTTCTAGTGTTCGTGAATTGACTGCACTTGAAAATAGCTTGGCCATGACATCCTCTGAAGTTGATCTGATTCAAAAATCATTACGCGCTAGCAAAGCTGAATCTAAGGCGTTAACACAAGGCTTAGCCACCTCTGACGTGAATAAAAAGATGATTAAATCAGGTCAAAAAGAAGGAACCTTATTGGTTCCTATCTTTAAGTATGAAATTGAAAGCTATGGTATTATCACACGTACAAAAAATGAAATGAAAGAAGAAACAGCCGTTCTGCAATTGAAGGCCACTGATTTCAAAGCTGCCACTCATATCAAAATCAAATCCTTAGGTGATGGTCGTTTACCTATTGGTGGTAAAGTTCAAGAGTTAGACGAGTTATTTGTTGAAAATAAAATCGATAATGTTTTAACAACCGCTGAAGATCTGCAGGAGCGTTTAAAAATCGGAATCAGTTTTATTCAACGTGATGCCAAAGTTTTTACACGTCTTGATGATTCAGTGATGCATGTGTATGAATTGACCACCATTTCTGAACTGAATGAAAATCAATTGCGTCTTTTGAAAAATAACGCCGGTAACGAAGAGGTCATCGCCTGTTCAGAGGCTTCTGTTGCCAAGTTTATTAGCAGCGAGGACAAAAACTGTGTTCTTTTATTAAAAGCAGATGTTCCCATTTCTTACAAAACTGTTGAGTTAGTAAAGGCCAGTGATGAAGGTATTTCCAGCGAAGGCTTCAAACAAGAAGACGTTCCACGTGCTTCATCAGTTGGTTTAGTCTCTATCAAAAAGAATTCAGCAGCAAAACAAGTAGATATCTCGGGAACTTTAGATCCCAATAGTGCTATTCGTGTTTCAGATTTAAAGGGTGAGTTCTTTTATCGTCGCACATTCGAATCTGCATCTAATATGTTTTTAGGTCGTACGGGAACTTCTGGCGACATGTCTATCGTGAAATTTGAATTGGAAGACAAACGTTTAGTCGTTCGCAACCAAGAAAGCTTAATCAGTTACACAGGCCAAGGACCGAAAGACCGCGAAGAAATCATGTCCTTCCCCGTTCGTTACATACGTATGAATAAAATTTCGGCTACAGGTGCAGCTTTGACAATTCCAGTTGCTGAGCAAACAACAAAAGAAAAAGCCGAATATGCTATTATCGATTGGACACAAAATACAGTTCCAAATGCATCGTCACCTTTAGCCTTCTATGCTGATGGCAGTTGCTTTATGGCGACGTCTTCACAACAAGTCACAGACACAGATATGCGTTTAGCGAACGATGGCGTTTTGAATTTTTCATTGAGCGGTTCCTACACGATGCAACCCCGCGATGAATGTATCGCCATGAAAGATGTGAATGCGGCATACTGGGCTGGAACTTTCCAATTCAATTACAACATCACAGAGCGGATTTCCTTTAAACGTCATATCAACAAAAAATCAGATATCCAATTTGCATTGAATATCTCTTCAATGGCTCAGGAAGCTTTCAATTTTGGAACATTTGGTTTAGCCAATAAAGTGACCGAAAACGGAACATTAAATAATCGTGACGGCAGCGAAAAATACATGCCGATTATTCATGATTTCCGCAATGGCAAAAAACTAAAATACTATCTGGGTGGTTTGGATACAGCAGCGACAGATTCAGAACGAAAACAGCTTTTAATCGAAGCGACAAAGGAAGTTATCGATCAATGGAATAAAACAATTCGATATGCATTCCGTGGTACTGATTTAGAACGCGCTGATAACTATGTTGAGCTGGTCATTGACGATGGTTCGAAAGAGCCAAAGGGTCACTTAGGAGATTTAGATCGCAATTACATCTGGCTTCAGGAACTGCCTGCTGAAAATGGACTTCTGGGCGTTGCCCAGCCCGCAGCCAATCCACGATCTGGAACAATTGAATCTGCAAACGTGATTGTTTATACAGGAAATACTTTGGATCAGTCTTTCCGATTGCTCAAAATGACTGAAAAAGCCCGCAACTACGAAAAAGCAGTTGAGAAAATGCGACAACAGGCTTTTGAAAAAGCAAAAGCAACGGGTGAAGTGGTATCAACAAAATCTGAAGCGGAAGCCGCAGCCGCGGCAGCTGCAGCTGCTGGTGGTAAAGTGAATGCGAACACAGTGAATCGCATGAAAAATCGTATTTCCACGATCGAATCTAATTTAAAGAATGCTATTTATGCACTTCGCTTAGATACAGAAATCGTGAAGTCAACTGTCAAAGGAACACGGCTTGCGAAAACTCCGAATCACTTAAAACGTAAAGTAACAAAAGAACTTTACAAACAAGTTGCTAAAGGTTCTGCAGTTAAATATGAGCTGAATCAGAAAACATTCTTAAAAAAGATTTCTGAATTAGCGATGGACCGAAACTTAGTTCAGAATCGTCATCAGTTTGAATTGGCTGTGAATAATGTGTTTATGCAATACGGCGGATTAGATGCCAAAGCAAAATCTTTATTGCAAAAACGTTCTGAGCAATTGGCCATGGCATCTCGATTTGATGAGAGCAATAAAAATCGCCCAGGTTGTTTCATGTATACCCGTAATGATGCTAATGATGAGGCTTTGATGTTGGATCCTGATCCAAAGAAAAACCTGATGTTGAATTTTAAAAAGAATGTCATGACGACACTTTCCCATGAATTGGGTCATGCTTTTGGACTTCTTCATAACTTTACAGGTTCAACAGATAAGAAAAATTACGAATTCCCAGGTGAAGAAAAGACAGGCCGTAATTATTCTTCAATCATGGATTACATGGCGGATACCGATCAAAACTACCGTGGACCAGGTCCTTACGATGCGCATGCGATTCGCGCCGCTTACACAGGTTTAGTTGAAGTTACAGATGCGGCGGCGGCGACCCTCAACGCAAAGGGTGCTACTGTCATCAATAAAAATTTGGTCTCTATACCTGAATTGATGAAAGCCTTAGGTAAGGATTCTTTAGTTCACTTTACGAAAGACACAATCAACAAATTAGGGGTTACAAAACATTATGCACAGTGTAGTGATGGTGGCCTTGGTGAAAGTGCGATGTGCGCGCAGTTTGACGTGGGCGGAAGCGCCACTGAAATCGTGCAAAATAAAATTGCCGATTACAATCGTGGCTATATCAACCGCAATTACGTTTATGATAGCATTATCTACAACTGGACTCAGAAAGTAGAAACCATCAATCGTAATATTCGCCTATTTCAAGGAATTCGCGATTTCTTAAATGAAGCATACATTTCAGAATTCATCGGAACAGGGCGACCAGAAGAGGTTAGTACTTTCATAAGGGCTGATCAGTTTCAAGCGGCTAACCTGGGATACCAGTTCTTTCACGAACTGATCAGAACTCCAGATGCGCCAGACTCAAGTGCTGCGGATATGAATCGATTTTATGCAGTACCTTATCAGTTTGCCGCCACAAATGCGGAGCAAGCAAAAAATCTCAATTGTTCAAAAGTTGAAACAGGACAAACAGTCTGTAATGATATCAAAATTTTAGAGGCTCGCTCAGTTTATGATAAATTGATTGATCGTGACAAAATGGATACCATTGGTATCGGCTATGACAAAGTTTTTGCCATGCAGTTCTTAACTCAGGCATCACAAACTCAAATGACTGATGACAGTCAAATGAGTATGATCTCTTATTTGGATTTCGAACAGTACTTCCTGGGCATTACCGATCCCTCAGAATCCTTGACCATCAAGACCTTGGCTCAAGTGATGTCTAATCAGCTCAGCATTGGTTTTTTTGGCCCCGACTCGCAATTGGTTGAACGGGAAATGCCAGTTGCCGTGAACTACATGTTAGCAGAGCAAACTCCGGTCAACGCGATCATGAACTTATCAGAATCAAAATGGAAAGGTTTTGATCCATTTGCTGAATCTTTCAAAATTGGAACTGCATTTGCGAAATCGGCTCCGAGTGATCGCCTGAATGTGGCAAAAGCCGGACAAGATCGTGATAAATCAGATTCACGCGTTTTGTTTGCAACTCAGAATTCAATAGGTGGCGATATGTTTGTTCGCCTAGCTGCTCGCGGAGAAGCCTTGCTGAGTAATAAAGCGGAGCTTTTTAAAATAATGTCTGAAATATTTACTGCGGAGACTGCTTTTAGAATAACTTTTTCCGCAAATATCGGAACAGCTTGTAGCAAAAATGAAAATGGTGAATTTAAGGATAAAGAGGCCTGCCAGGCTGCTCAGAAAAAAGCTATAGCAGCTACTGCACAGCTGAAAACAACTTCTGACAGAGCTACTGCAAAATTAATCGCTGCCATTCGTCAATTGAATGCCAACGAAGCGATTATGCCAAAAGAATTTGATTCACCCGAATCAGCTGCAAACTTTTCGCGTCAGGCGAATCAAGTGCGAAGCATGATTACTGATCAATTGAGTTTGATTCATGAGATGGTTTCAGAATTAGAATCAATCTCTAAAGCCGATCAGCTGGAAGCCACAATCCAGCAAATTGTGGAACTGATGAAAAAAGTGCGTGCACAGAATCAAGAATTAGAAAGTGTCCCACTATTTTCATTGGCACATGCCTTTATGACTGAAGCCGTTCAAGATCTAAAGGCCACGTTGCAATTTGACGGCAATCAAGATGGAGTCGCAGATACTATTCCTGCGACGGCCTTGGCGCAGAACATGATGAATGGTCGAAAACTACAATCCACTCATACTAAGATGATCAATCTCTTGACTGATCTGAGTCTGTACACTGGCTTACTTGATCCAGAAACTGTGATAAAATAATTAAAAAAAGCTCCGGAAACGGAGCTTTTTTTTTACCCAAAAAGATCAAGTATCTCGGGAGATGTTTTTTTACTGAGATCAGCAAAATTGATAAACTGACGACTTAAGGTCTTTGCCTCTAATGGATATGTCACCACAAAATTCAGAGGCGCTGCAAAATCTAAAAGATTCATCTTATACAAACAATGAGCATAAAATAAAAGCTGCTGATAGGCTTTTTCGAAATAAGCCGAGCTTCCAGTTTTGTAATCGAGAATATAGATTTCTCCGGCGACGACTCCCCACAAATCAATCTGTCCTTGAAGAACTCCTCTATTCGTTTGAAGTCCAAATCCAAATTCAACATGACCAAATTCAATTATTTTCCGTATGGGCACGTCTGTGACACTCAATAAGTATTGAACTGATTTTTTTTGTTCCGGATTTAAACGCTGATTTAAATTTTCCATCATGGCAGGGTCACCAGAAAAAATCTGCAACGATTCAAATAACCGATGCAAATCAGTCCCTTTTTTTGCCTTCAAAATATCAAGAATTTTTTGATCAAACTGTATAGCTGGGCTTAAGCCACTGCCCCCATGATCCAAAGATTCGGTGACACTAGTCGAGTGATGGGACTGCGGCTTGAATTGCAATTTATCACGAATGGCTTCGACGGTTTTCTTAACTGGCGTCAATTTTTCAATTTCAGTATCTGACACCACAGATATCAAATCGTAATGCTCGTGTTCGTGAGTCCCCGCATCCGGCCAAAAAGATTTTTTTTGCCAAGACGATGCCACCTGTCGAGATTTAGATTCCGCAACCAATGCCAAACTGTGTTGGGCTCTGGTTAAAGCCACATAAAGCAATCGTTCGTGCTCTTGAGATTCCATGGCATTAAATTCTTGGCGCAATTGCTGGCCCCAACGGCTGACGGCGTTCTTTGATTCAGCCACAATATAGGGGGCGAGGCTCATTTTATTTTCTTGCAAACTAATGCTCTGAGGTTGATACAGCGTTAACAGGGGCTGCTCTGAAAAACCAACAACAATGACATGTGGAAATTCCAAACCTTTCGAAGCATGAATGGTCATTAAACTGACGCGATCCGGTTGAGCCACAGGGAGCGCTTCGCTCTGCGAAGATCCCAGATCTGATTGCAAAAATTGAAAATTATCATTGATGTACTTTCCCAATGAAAATCCCATATTGCGCTCAGCATTTTTCAAGTGAGTATAAAATTTCCAAAAATTGGCTTCTCGTTTTCCGGAATTATCATAGGATGCCGAAAAATCCAAGAATCTCATTTTTTTAATAAAATTCATAAAGGCTTCGCTCACACCAATCACTTGATATTCCGAAAAATAATTTGCAAGGGACATCACCGTCGGATTAGTCGATCCATTCTGAATCAGTGAATACCACAGGGATCGATCCAACTTTGCAAACGATGCGATTTCAACATCGGACAAATAAGCCCATGGGCTACGCAGAAGCAATACCAAATTTTCATTATCATGCGGATTTACCAAAAACTTAAGAATCGCAATCAGATCTAGAATTTCACGTCTTTGATCAAAACCCGCAGAAACTTGCAATTGAACCGGAATATGAACTTTTTGCGCTAACGCCGCAATCTTTAATAAATTCTGATTCCGACGAGACAACACGCAAATATCTTTTGGACTCACACCCTGAAGAATCAATTGTGAAATATGTTGCAAAACACCGATGGCTTCTGTTTCTGCTTGAATAAAAGAGATCTTCGATTTTGTGGCGTCCTTGAACGGATTGGTTTTCATCGGAGCAAACTGACTGCTCATATGCTGAAAATAATCATTGATAAAATTCATCACGCTGGGCTGACTGCGATAATTCGTATCTAAAAACTGCAACTGCAAATTTCCAGTAAAAGCCGCCGCTTGCTCTTGCTTAAGTAAGAAAACCTCACTGCGAGCTCCGCGAAAAAGATATATACTTTGTTGTGGATCGCCGACGATAAAATGGGGCTTCCTGTAAATCAACTGATCCAAAATTTCAACCTGCAATGGTGATGTATCTTGAAACTCATCGATCATATAATAATCAAATTTATCAGCAAAATCGGCAACAACTGCCGAATGAGATCTGACCAACTCCAAAGAAAATAGTTCCAGATCATTGATCGTGATTTCACCGGTCAATAGCTTTCGAGAATTATCCAGGTTAAAAAGTGTCTTAGAAAATTCTAAAAACAACTGGCCTAGTTTGTCATGTTCGATAAAATATTCTTCAGAATCAATAATTGATAAATCAAATCCATCCCAAAATTCTTCGATATGATCATGAACTTCTTGAGGAAATGGAGGTGTTTTTTTATTCCAACGTGGCTTTATTGGCTTATTTTCAAAGTGCTCAAGAATAGCGGCAACATCCTCAGCTTCAAGCAAAGCATCCATGCGAATCAAATACGAAAAATACTCGTTCCACGCTGGTGGCGCCAAATCCACATGGGCAATGACTTGATCCAATTGCGAGCGCCACAGTTTTAATTTCGCATGCGTTATTTTCCTCAGATCCAAAAGCGAAACCACCTGCAATTGAGGCGCTTGTCGAAGGGCCTCAATTGCCTGCAGAACCAGATCCACAACGCGAACAAAAGAATAATGCTCAAGAATCTCTAAAAATTTCAAATCTTTCTTAAGAGCTTGTCGAACCATTTTCTTTAAATTTTTCTTATAAATATTTTGATCTATAATGCGAATTGTTTGTGGCAAACCTAAAACATCGGCATTCTCTTGAACCATCATTGTCAACAAACCATGAATTGTTGAAATATGAACTGAGCTTTTTTTATTAATATGTTGAAACAAGCGATCGTCTTTTCGTTCGAGTGCTTTCACACTCAGACGCTCTTTGACTTCTTGAGTGGCCTTGCGTGTGAATGTCGTGATAGCGACTCGAGGCAATCGTTTGTTATCTCTTTCAAATTTTTCACAAAATTCGATAAATGTCCGAATCAATGTTGTTGTTTTACCTGCGCCGGCACCCGCTCGAATCAGCAAAGAATGTTCTGTTACATTAAATGAGGGGCTCGACACACTTTACTCCAATTGCAATTTAAACATTCTTTTTGATCCACAGGATCAACTGAAAAATCAAAACGCTCTAATCTTTTAAAAATAGTTTCCAATGTGATATTAAATTTTTCTAATAACTCTGCCATTTTCTCGGCACTGCATAGACTTTTCTTTTTTCGAGATGACTCAAAGTAAGTGTTCTGAAAAGATTCATTCATAAGACCCTTTGATGTTTCAAACTTCCTATAATCATAGTAAACAGAAGCAATGACACTTTCTCCTGGATAAAGCACTTTTTCACAGGCAATCAAATAAAGCAGCAATTGGAACTCGCCAGCATCGATCCAGTCTGGATAATTTTTCAAATCACTGGTCGACGATTTATAATCATATACAATAATACCTTGTGCATCCTTATCGATACGATCAATACGTCCCCGCACTTTGATTAAACCAGGTCTTGAATTTGTTATAAACTCTTTGAGCTCGGGATCAAAATACATTTCAAAACTTTTTTCAGTTGCTACCGTCATGGCATGTTTGCGTGATTTTTCAAATGTCACAAACTGTGTTCCCACCTGCACTAACTTATTTTTTTGGATAGCCCATAGCAAATCATCCTGAGGATAGATTCGCTTCTCGGCGCGCTGCTTTTCCAAAAAATCTTCAGGACTGATAGTCTCTTGAGGGTTTGTTAAATGTTCGAAAAGTTGATGAAGCAAGCTTCCCTTTTGACGTGGGTCTAAATCCACAGCAACCTGAGGCAGATCCTTAATTAAAAATGCTTTTTGCACCAACAACTTAAAAGGGCAGCTAAAGTAGTCTTCCAGATCTGATGGCGACATCGTTTCAAACAATGGAATTTTGACAATATTTTCAGCCGGCCTTAAATCACGCAATACGGCCGGAGATATTGTCGAATCTTCAAAAACAGTCGCTGCCAAATAGTTCTGAACTTGATCGTGGCGAGTAGCCTGAGGCAATGTCAGATCATGTTGTGAATTATTCTCTAAAAAAAATAATGAGGGCGCCAGTGGCTCAGCTTCGAAACTGGAATTCGCACACAAATAGATTCTTTCTTGAGCAGCTTTCCAAGAAAGCCACCGTATATTGAAATCATAAAAGCTTTCCTCTGGATAATCGATGGCGAAATCAAATTTCGTTTTTAATTCAAAAACATCAGCGGTTGGAATAAGATTCTTTCGCGCCGAAGCCAGAGAATGCTCATCCAATCCCAACCAAACTTGATACGGTGAACGATTAAGATGGGACGACATCAATGGTAGCACCTTCACGCCTTCAAGCGAATGGGTTTCAAGCTTAATTTCTTTCGAATTGATACAACTTTGTAAAAAGTGATGCCAATTCTTAAAATCAGTTGAGATCTCGACACTTCGAGATAAAAAATCTTTAAAAATCAATTCAAACAAACTTGGAATTGATTCTGTCTGCGCGGGTGTCAGTTCATGAAGCTTCAAAGCCTCAACCCAGATTTTTACAATCTGAATTAAAAATTCATCTCTAGAAATTTTCTTTGTCAGATCTATTTTTCTATAAAAAAGATTCTTTATTTTTTCGTCGCGAATCAGATCAGTCTCGTCATACAACTGATAAAATAACGATTTAAATGTTTCATACTTAAGATCTGATGATTTGCTTTTGGAATAGAGTGATATTTCAAGAGACTCCCATCCGACTTCTTGTTGCAAATTATTTGCATATGCTAAAAAGTTTTGAATGGGTGCCAGGCTATTTAATTTAACAACGTGATCTTTTTGATATGTTATACCCTCTTCATCCAAAAAATATTTCAGTATCGGCCAATAGCTTTTATCCACATCGGCAGCAATCACAGCGATATCATTAATAGAAATACCCTGATCAATCCACTGACGTATTTTTGAGACAGTAAATTTGACTTCAGCCAATTGAGTTGAAAGTCGAACAAACTGAGCTGTCGGGCGTTCTGTTTGCGATCCCTTATCCAACACTTGCGTCACGCCGAACCCAACGCTGTCATTGTATGTTTTCAATAAAAATTGAAAACGGTCTTGCCATTCCGGCGATGGCCAAAGAATTTTAACATCTACTTTTTGCGCCAGTGTTCGAAATAAACCCATTTCAACAGAACTCATTTCAGATCCAAGATCTACAATTAAGTTCGTCTGCCATCCCAAGTGATTGATATCAAGCGTTTGCAAGTAAGCTGCAATCCATTTGTGATCGATAACCTGATACTCCTTCGAAATATAAGCCATGCAGGCTCGACTCAGTAAATGCCAGCGTTGCCATTTTTTCACTTTTGTTTGAGTCTCGAACCATTCTGCAAGAACGGAATCACTTTCAGGATGTAATAATATCGGCGCCAACTCTGTAACATAGGCATGGAGCGTAGAGGCTTCAAAAGGTTGAATTTCTAAATTGGCTCCATATTTTTCAATAAAATTATCAATAATAATCTTAATAAAATCAGACGATACAATTTGAACTTGCGGAGCCAATCGTCGGAGAGTAATTTTCCAAAAATCACTGGCCCGCAAAATTGAAGTTTCAAGAAAAAAACCTTGTTGCTGCAAAAGTGTTTTTTGAATTTCATTTTTTGATTTGAGATCTGAGACAATCCACGTTGCTGAACCCAATTCATGGTTTTCGATAAATTTAAAAACAATATCGGGGTGATGGATCGGATAAAATTCTAGCATGCCTGAAAGGTTACACTACCTTCGTTGCTTTAGTCTTCTTTTTTTACCATCCATCGTATTGAGTTTAAAACTTTGATCAAAATCGAGTTCAAGAGTTAAACTATAAACAACTCGGTCATTTTTAATTTGACCAGCAGCACCACCCAATTCAGATGAATAGTAGGCGACATCGGCTTGAATAAACCACAAATCAACACCTCCACCGTACGTTAAATATCCCTGATTAAGACCTGCCCGAAGATCAAACAAACCAAATGAGGCTTCCGTTCCAAGATGAATTTTTTTACTAAAATCCTCGTCAGGAGTATTGATAAATTTATACTCCATCGCATGGGTCCAACTGACAATCGACAACTCATGTTGAATAGAAACCCCAAACATTAAATTTTCTGCCTGAGACGGCGGAGCTTGTAATCCGGCCGTATGCGAAAAAGTTGTTCGACCGACATCCTTCCAAACTGCTGTTAATGTGGTGTTGAGCTGTGTTGGTAGCGTAACCATTGCCGACAAATCCATCGCCGTACCAGATCCCTTATCTTGAAAAGCATTCTCTAAAACTTCGCGGTCATCCGAGCCCACTAAGCTTGTGATTAGAATATCTTGTTGCCCACCCCACCGCTTCACATGGCGCGCTGTCACTCCCACCGAAGCCTGTGGACCGATTGGAAAAGCTCCTGCGACAAAGTATCCGTAATCGCTAATGAACGTCGCGTTAAATGTTGGAAACGGAGGATTATTAAAATTTTCTAAAATATAATTCGATGAATAAAAACCCACTCCAAAATAAGGCATCACAAAACCCGAACGGGCCGTGATGTCAGCAAATGAATTGAGCCCATAAAACCCATTGATATCATCTAAAGTTAAATCCGAACCTGTGCTCTGAGCTTGTTCTACAAAACGAATAGCATCACTTGAATAGGCTGCTGTCACTTGACCGAGAATAAAATCGAACCCATCAACACGGGCTAGCGCGGATGGATTATGAAACAATGCATCCGCTCCACGAACAAATGAAATATAGGTTCCACCCATCGCCAGCGAACGTGCTGTTGGCCCCTGTTGATATAAATCAGCAGCAAAAATTATCTGAGAATAAAATATAAAACTGAATAGAATAAACTTCACGGGCAAGCTCCCGGAATCAAAAGTGGATCGCCATTTGTAACCACAGAACCAACTCCGTACTCAATGGTGTTCAGCAAATCACGCATCACATCTCGCAACGGATCTGTAATTTCAGCAGGATCAATGATTTCGCACGTTGATCCTGCCACAGCACTGCACTGAGTGATAGAATCTGTGATTGATGTCTGCGAAGTACTTCCCAATTGCGCGGTAGATAACGCCGAAAAGTTTTTTGACATAAACCCAAATCCTAAAATGACTCGATCAATATCATCATTGCTCATGGCACAAACATCAGCATCAATCGTTCCGTCACCGTTCGTTGGCGTCACATCACTCGAGACGCGCGTTTGACTCCCCATCAATACCATTCCCACGACCGAAACGAATGCATTTTGATTTGTTGTGCGGCTTTCTGTTGTGCCAATTGTTTCCATTAAGTTTAAAGACTGTAAACACGATGGTGAATCCACGACGACTCCAACAAACGGATTCATCACCAAACGAAATGCACTGCCGGATGTGGCTGAGGCCAAGCCATTGACAAACGAAGCAAAATTCAATCCGCACTGACCCGCATAAGCACTTGCTAAGGCCTCTTTAAATTCAAGTTTTGCTTGCGATGAAGCTGAAACTTGCGTTGTCAAAATAGTGATGGCACCTGAATAGTTCAGTGCATTAATGGCATCCTTAGCCTCGATCAACAATAATGTATCCGGATCACTACTCGCAACGTCCTCAAAGACATTACTACAACTTGATACCGTAAAAATAATAATACATCTTAGAATCCATTTTATCATTTAAAACCTTAATGCGAATTTTGTGCTGAGTCTTCGGTCTTCCCGCGGTGCCAATTCAGTTCCGATCTCTTCACCGTAAGAACTGACCTGCCATTGAAAACGTTCGCTTGCGATTTCGAATCCTGCGGTCCAGTATCTTTGATTATACCCTAATCTGAAAAAGAAAATATCACGGGTATTAATTTCCATCCCGAAATGAGCTCTTTTCATTGTGTCCGTATCATTTCTAGAGTTCGTGACATCACTGTATTCTAAAGTCCACACACTACGAACCATATTGGAATGAATGGGAAAAATAGCAATCGCAGCATCAACGGACTGCTTCACTGTTTCAGGTCGCGAATTCGCGCGTAAGCGAAAACCATCTTGTTTATCGAACTGCGTATCACCAATATCACGAACCACAGCTCCTAATGTTGGTAAATAAATCCATGGCATTTGAATCAACAAACCACCATCGAAACTAAATCCCGTTCCCTCAGATCCGATACTAGCTAAATCCATTGAACCTGTTGTTGAAAGCAAAGGATTATTCAGTTCAATTCGATTTAAAGCTTTCACATTGGCGCCAATTTTTATGCGCCCATCAAATAATCGCAATGTCGCACCCATGACCACCGCTAAATCGCTTTGATACTTAATATCCATTGTTGAACCAGTTGCTTCCGTTTCAGCACTGACATCATTCTTCATGAGCAAACCAAAACCAAAATTTCGGCGCACAATCGAAGGCGACACCTGTGCTTTCGCATGATAAAAAGCTTCCCGATTGCTATCTAAATTATTCTTTATCTCTTCAATTTCAAAAGCCTTGCCGGTTGAATTCGAAGTGACCTGTTTAACAAAATTAGAGGATCCTTCAAGCTCTGGATCCAAAATTGTTCCATAGACATCGCGGACACTTCCGAGATTGGCAGGATTTCGATAAAGAGCTGTCTCATCGCTGGTCACGGCAACACTGGCGCCGCCCATCCCTAATGATCGCGTGTTGGAATAAAGCTCGAACCATTCGTTGATGGCGAAGGCCTGGGAACAGAAAAAAAACATTATTAAGGCAGCGCATCTTGCGCCAATTGAAATCCGTTTCATCTTAGCCAACTTATCGGCTAATTGATTAAAAAACTTGAGTCAGAGTGAGACAGTTTTCTTAAGCTTTTCGACTAAAGTCTTAACTTGTAAGTGTAAACTTTCATATGTCGTAGAGTTATCAATACAATGCTGCACTAATGGCAATTTATCACTCAGGGGCATCTGAGCCCGAATACGATCTGAAACCTGTTCATCCGTTAACTGATTGCGAGCCTTAAGTCGTGCTCGTTGCGTCTGAGGATCACACCAAATTAAAATCACACGATCAAATTGCTTTTCCAATTTTTTTTCAAAAAGCAATGGAACATCATACATACAGATCGGTGTTCCTATTTTTTGATGATAAGCTTTTTGTTTTTGCACCTCAGCCTGGACTAACGGATGAATAATGGACTCAAGTTTTTCTTTTTCGTCGATGGATTTAAATATAATTTCTGCCAATGCGGAACGATTCAAATCTCCACTTTGAGATACAACATTTGTCCCAAAATAAGACACCACTTGTTGATACCCCACTTGACCAGGTTGCATCACTTGGTGCGCCAATTCATCGGCATCAATGACAGGAATACCTAGACCTTCGAACTGCTTTTTTGCTGCGGATTTGCCAGTTGCAATACCTCCGGTTAGGCCAATCCATATCATGGTCTATTCCTTTCATAAATCTTTAAGAATTGTCTTATTTAAACCGATATTTTGCAAGTAGGAGTACCTTATTGATGTCGTCACAACCTGAGCAAACATATGAAAAATTTGGAAAATATGTGCTTTTGGAAAAGATTGCTGCAGGTGGTATGGCTGAAGTCTATTTGGCAAAATCAGCCGTTGCCAATGGTCTAAATAAGTTTGTCGCCCTCAAGCGAATCTTACCACAATTTTTCAGCAATGAAGAGTTCATCGATATGTTTAAAGAAGAAGCCAAAGTGGCCATCAATTTAAATCATGGTAATGTGGTTTCCATTTATGATTTCGGTATCGAGAAAAAACAATTTTATCTGGTGATGGAATTTGTCGAAGGTCGAAACCTTCGACAAGTCATCAATGAGTTGAAGAAAAACAATAAAAGCTTCAGCATTGATCAGTCTATTTTTATTATAAAAGAAGTTGCTGCGGGATTAGACCATGCCCATCGCTGTGTCGATGCCAACTCAGGGCGTCCCCTGAATATCACTCATCGAGATATGAGTCCGCAAAATATTATGGTTTCCTTTGAAGGTGAAGTAAAAGTTATCGATTTCGGTATCGCAAAAGCAGAAACTGAAAAAGAAGAAACCAAAGCCGGAACTCTGAAAGGGAAATTCAGTTACATGAGTCCCGAGCAAGCCGAAGGACAGCCGATTGATCCGCGCACTGATATTTTTGCTCTTGGAATTGTTTTATGGGAATTGCTAGCTAATGATCGTCTTTTTACAGGCAGTAATGAAGCCGCTATCTTAAGAAAAGTTCGCGACTGCCAAATTCCACTGATTCGAAAAGTGAATCCCTTAGTTCCTCAAGAACTCGAACGCATCGTGATGAAGGCGCTGGCTAAAGACCGCAACGTGCGCTACCAAACAGCAGCCAATCTTCACCGTGATTTGAACCGATTCTTAAATATGCAGTATCCCGATTTTTCATCGCAAGACTTTAGTTCTTCGTTGAAAGAATCATTTAAAGTTCCTTACTTAGAAGCTCGCGAAAAACTGATTCATTATGCAAAAGTTGATTTGGTTCTTAATGTTCCAGAACTGACAATGACAGCAACCGCGACAGCACCTGCTCCAATTGCAAAAGCCGAAGACCCCAATCGCCCGCCAGTACCTGATCTTCCAATTCCACCCGGAGGATTAAAAATGGATCCTCCTGTAAAAATTAATTTGGATGGCGTCCTTGGAGCCAATATTGGAAAACCCGCCTTTCGAAACCGAGCGCCTGGAACAGCACTGCCAAACTCAGCTGCGACCCCAAGTCGCGGCGTATCAACAAATGCTGTTGGTCAAAAAACTGGTGTCACCTATCAGACTCGTTTGACTCAACTTTCTCAAGGAAGTTTTAAAAAATCATATTTGAATGAGTACTCTGAACTGGCAGGGAAACTTTTGGTTTTTGCTTTAGTGATTGGCGGAGGTTTTTGGGCTTATAACAATCACAAGACGAAATCCGAATTTGAACAGGTCGCCAAAAAAGCCCTGGCAGAAAATGTGACTGGCCAAATTGACATGTCCGGCACTGCCGCGATACGTCTTTCCGTCGCCAGTACTCCCAGCGGAGCTCAAATTTTTATTGATGGAAAAGATTCGGGTTACACAACTCCGGCTATTGTTTCCATCACTGCAAATAAAAATACAATGATCACTTTAAAAAAAGACGGTTACCTCAACTATGAAGTTAGCCAACGCCATAGCCAAACTGGTCGGCTTGCCGTCACCATGCAAGCCTCGGCCCAAGCAGCGTACGTTAATATCTATGTTCTGAATGGTGGCACTTCGACAAAAATCTATGTCAATGGTAAAGAGCTCAGTGAGCAAGCCCCCGTCTTGAAGTATCCGATACTTGCCAATATGAATGCATTGATACGGGCCTACAACCCGATCACGCGACAATCTGATGAACTTCGTATGCTTCTTAAACCTGGCCAAACAAAAAAAGTTGAACTGATACTTGGCCGCAACCCTGCTTCAAATAAAAAATGACCGTCGGAAAATGGCTCATTGATTTACAAAAACGTTCGTCAGGCGTTGCTTTAAAATACAAAAGTGATGACCAATGGCGCGAAGTATCCTGGCCGGAATACTTAAATAAAGTCATCAGTCTGTGGATCCAGCTTCAGAAATTGGAAATTAATGCTGGCGATCATGTCGGTATTTTGTCTTCGACTCGGTGGGAATGGGTCATTGCTGATATGGCCTTGGTGGGCACGGGGATCATTTCGGTTCCGTTATACGCCAATCAAAGTGACGAGGACTTACTATTTATCATCAATCACTCAGCCATAAGTCTTTTAATCATTGAAGACGATGTGTATCAAAAACAAATCGATCGGATTAAATCACAATTCAGTAAAAATGTTCTGATCAATTCCTTTGCTGATTTTAATTTTGAAAAATCAATAAGTAAAACTCATCGACAAGATTTTTTTACTGCCTGCAAAAAAGTTAAATTCACAGATATTGCCACCATCGTTTACACATCCGGAACGACAGGAATTCCAAAGGGAGTTGTCCTTTTACATGAAGCGATCATTTCCGAAGTCGAAGAAATATTTAAACTTATTGGTGTCAAATCCGAATACACATCACTGACGTTTTTGCCTTATGCTCATGTCATGGGCCGAGTCGAAATGTGGGGAAATTGTTACAATGGACATACCTTAGCCTTTGCCGAATCCATTGATCTCCTCAAGAAAAACTTGCTCGAAATTCAACCCGATTTCATGATTGCAGTCCCACGCATATTTGAAAAAGTTTATGCGGGAATCATGACCAGTGTCGAAGCTCAACCACTCAAACAAAAACTATTCAACCAAGCCATTGCGGTGTCTGCAGAAATCGCGAAATATCGCGAGACCAAGCAAACTATCCCCTGGGATCTTTTGCTCCAGCAAGAGACCATCTGTCGGGTTGCATTTGCTCCGATCAAAAAGGCCTTTGGTGGAAAATTATTGTTTGCTCTCAGCGGAGGCGCCCCATTAGCGCCTGAATTGGGAAATTTTTTTTCTTATTGTGGCATTCAAGTGCTTGAAGGATACGGGCTAACTGAAACGTGCGCAGCCATTACCGTTAACACCCCGTACAACTTCCATCCCGGTACTGTGGGAAATCCTATCGGAGAGGTCCAAATTAAAATTGCAAACGACGGCGAAATTCTAGTTAAAAGCAAAAAATGCTTTAAAGAGTATTACAAGAATCCACAAGCAACTGCCGAGGTCTTTAACGATGGATACTTTGCTACCGGAGATATCGGTGAATTCACAGCGACTGGCCAACTCAGAATCACAGATCGAAAAAAAGACCTGATCAAAACAGCCAATGGAAAATATGTAGCTCCTCAAAAATTAGAAGGCCTTTTGAAACAAGAACCTTTGATTTCTCAGGTTCTGATCCACGGAGATCAAAAAAAATTCATCAGTGCTCTTATTTGTGTTGAAGAATCCGCAGTCCGCAGTTGGGGTGAAAGCCAAAATCTTCCCACAGAGGATATTCAAAATCTGATTCAAAACCCCGCCTTCCATCTGCGAATTCAAAAACAGATTCAACGAACAAACGCAAACTTAGCTGCACATGAATCTATTAAAAAATTTGAAATCGTCAGCGATGTTTGGTCCATTGAAAATGGAAGCCTGACTCCTTCGCTCAAAGTTAAACGCAAGTTTTTAGAAAAAAAATACGCGACTCTTATCGAGGAAATGTATGAGTAAAATTCTCATGGTTTTACTTCTAGCAACAATTGGGTGTGCGAATCTACCTTCACGAAAAGTAGCCAGTCAACAACCAGCTGAAGTGACCTTCTACCATGCTGATTCCTGCAAAATCAATGGCTGCACTGAGACCTTGTTTTCTCTGACCACTCCAGAAGATCAGCAAGTCTTTGCTGATAACTTAAAAAGCCTGATTGAAAAATCAAAAATAGCCAAATCCGAACTCAAAAAATCAAAAAACATGGATGATCTCATCAAATTTCATCTCGGAAATTCAAGTTTAGCCGAAGGCTCCAAATTTGCGCTGGATCTTCTTGAAAAACACGGTGCTCAATCTGCGACACAAATCAATGAAGTCTTCTGGTCCATTAAAAATAATTTTCGCCCACCATTAGAGACCGATGTTCAATTATTTCACGCTCCATTATTTTTTTTAAAACTAGTTGCCTACAATTCTGTGACTCCGATTTGGTCCACTGCAGACAAGTTAAAAGATCCACAGGCATCTACATTCTGGCAGCCTCAAAATATACAAACTGCTGATACTCACAAAGGATTTGATCGCGAAAATGCCAACCATCTATCAGGCCAAGAATGCCAGTACGACAAGGCAAAAGCCGGCTATGGAGTTCACCCGGGGTTTCACATTCGGTGTGGAGAAAAAAAGTTTAAACTCAAACTCGGCGCCGAAGTTCATTCGTCGGCATTCAACTCGAGAATCTATTGGGCCTTGGGGTACAATGTACCCCTTATCGATTTCATTGAGCGTCCCATAATTGGCTACAATCGTCGATTGCTAACAGAATTCAACAGCCGGCGCATAGAAAATTTTCGATTAAAACTGGGGTCGGAAACTCTTTATAAGATCAACAATGAACACTATTACTCACCTTTTGAGTATATCTCAGAAGTGATACTGAAAGATGGCACATTGCTAACTTCGGATGAGTTTAAAATAAAACTTTTTAAGAATGCCCAACTTGAAAAACCAGAGCTCGTCTCTGAAAACTTTAATGAAAATTTTGAAAATGAAATTGCATCCATACGAATGCTACCGTCATCATATATTGAAAAGACAAAAGACGATGAAATCGGACCTTGGCGATATGATCAGCTGAAACACGCAGAACGTCGCGAGTTACGAGGCCTACAACTTTTAGCGGCATGGGTTGGAAATTTCGATATGCGTATGGATAATACCCGATTGATTCGCCAGGCTAAAACCAATGAGCTCAAACATCTTTTTTCAGATGTTGGATCAGGATTAGGTTCGTCCAACTTTCTTATGACAAAAGGATCAACACGTATTGATAAAATGAATTGGACCGTCACACGCACAATTCCTGCGACTGAAAATAGCACTGACGAGCGTGTTGAAATCAATGGCCTGATGAGTATCGAAAATAATAAGGCTTTTAGATCGATGACTTTTGAAGATGGACAATGGATGGTAACTAAAATCTGTCAATTCAGCGATGATCAACTGAAATCCTCATTGATTGCTGCAGGGTTAACTGGGGCAGAAGCTCGCTTAGCATATGAAAAATTGCTTTTTCGCCGCAATCAGATGGTGACAGATTTTCGATTAGAAACAGAACTCAAATCATGCTTCCGAGAAGCCAATGCAAAATTAAACTACAATGAAAAAAATGATGGCCCCTTCCAGGCAATCACAATAAGCGGAGAAACTGTGCAAGCCCGATCGTCTGATCACCTTTTTATTAAAAAAGGAAAACTATTTCCGCGTCAGCCCTAAAATTCTGCAAGCTCATCTGGAGCCAGAGTGTCCCCCAAAAGTATGGCATCTGATTTGCGATAGTCCCTCCTGAACACTAAAAAAACAAATCACAGGGGGATTTATGAAATTTTTGATACCAGCAATTCTATTTGCTCTCATCAGCACAACAGCTATGGCTCAATACAATGATGGCAGCGGCTATCGCCGCCGACCACAACCACCACGCTACCAAGATCCTTACAATCCAGCACCTCCACGCTACGGTCATGGCGGCGGAATCAGAGGCCCACAGTACACAACTCATTGGGATGACTTAGGTGTTAATCGCTTGCCTAAATTAGTTTCTGAAATTCAAACTATTTATGTTGGTGGACGCTTAGTGAATGAAATTTTAATCAGAGCCATTGATAATCGCGTTGATGTGGAATCCGTCCTTGCCTACCTTGCAAACGGTCAAGTTGTTCAACTTTATCATATCACTGGATCTATAAAATCAGGTCGTGAAATTCGCGGCTTTGTTGATTCTCGATATTCATTACGAATTGATCGCTTAGAAATTCGCGCCATGTCGTCAAATTTAGTTGGTTCACGAGCTCAGATGCAAGTCGCCCTCGGTTTAGCTGATTAATTCTGAGTATTTTGTTGTAAAAAAAATGACGGAATAAAAAAAGAGCCCCTTGGGCTCTTTTTTTCTATTCTGCAGTCGAAGCAGCTGGGTCTTCGCCGCCCTCTTTACACTGATAATTTTGGCGATTTTTTAAATAGCGATATCCAGAAAAAAGCTGATGCCCAATCATCAGGGCACCCAAAACATATGACTCTTTATTTGAAAACGCGCGCAAGTCTCCGGCTCCTTTTTTATCTGCCGTACCCGTGGCATATCCACTGCCGCTGACCTTTCCTGAACGCGCCAGCCAGTCTTTACCGAAGTATGTTGCTGTATTTATAAAATTAAAGAATAGCCACCCTTTTTGAAATTGGCTGTCGTTGTCTTGATTGTTCACAATGATTTCTGAGCTCACATTATGAGATAGCAATCCTGCCATCGCGATGGGCTTAATCTGTTCTGAACAATTTCTGCATGTCCATGTTCCTGATTTTTTATCCCATTCTAATTTTTTACCCAAAACCCGCCCTGTGACTTCGTGGGATAACTCATGGGTTGCAAAGCCTGAGGCCGCACCCAGCATGCCTCGCGCAAGACCACCCAGTGATAAATCTTCAGGGCAGATAACATTCCACTTGAACCGATCACTTTTAGCCTCTGCGACGGTGGGGCGATCGCCTGGGCCCTCTGTCACCAAATCACCTGCAGCACTTGGTATTTCTAAACTCACTGAATTCAGCTGTGAACCAACTGTTGGGTAGAGTTCTTTCACGGCGCAAATTTGACCTTCAATTTCTTTTTCAATCATTTTCATTTTTTGTACGGAGTCATTCGCACAAAGCTGAGTTGAGTTCGCTGGTGGTGCTAAACATTTCTTGAATATTTCAGCAGCCCTAACCGCCGAGACCTCATCTAAAATAGCCTTTTTAAATTGATAACTTCGCCAGCTGTCTCGATCGCCAGAGACTTTGAGTAGTTTCATTTTTGGATCTTGAGCCAAACAAACAGAAGGCACGCGAGAGCTAAAATAAAGATCTTTATTTGCATTCTGAATATACTGACTACTTTTGTATTCACTTTTGATATCGATGAGTAAAGCATTTATTGGTTGCCCCATATCGCGCGGAGTCCAAACGGTTTTCGATTTTATTTGTTGAGTCATTTTTTCTAAGTGCTGGCTTGAATTAAAAAATGAAGATCTCAAAATCATTTTTTCAACTTTGTCGATATCACCCGTTGAACTTTTTTTAATTTTTCGAGCCTCTTTAATCGACTGCAGCTTTTGTAAAAGTGGAGCTATCCGCGAGGCCTCCCACTTTAATTGCTGCTCTAATTCAACATCGTTCGACGCCCCAACCTGACATTTTTTTTCAATTCCTGATTGATTAAAATCCTGGATAAAGCGGATTTCGCTTAAATCTGTCATTGATTTGTTTTGAATCAATGCCGTTGAATCCTCACAGAAAAGTTTTGATTTTATTTGATCACAGGTTTGCGCACGAACAACGTTTAAACTAAAATATAAAATAACGATCCAGAAAACTTTCATTTCTGT
Source organism: Bdellovibrionales bacterium RIFCSPHIGHO2_01_FULL_40_29 (assembly GCA_001771815.1). Classification (GTDB taxonomy): domain Bacteria; phylum Bdellovibrionota; class Bdellovibrionia; order Bdellovibrionales; family Bdellovibrionaceae; genus Pseudobdellovibrio. The sequence goes on from MEPU01000004.1 coordinate 571,406, forward strand.
ATAATATCAAATTGGCAGCCAATCCATACTCCTAGTCTATAAACTTGCACCTTAGTCCAGTTGTCGATCGTCAATTGGCTCACGTCAAAAAGTTCGACATCACACCCTCGCTTAAAATCAATTAAACACCACATGGCTACTGAATACAGTGGCTCTCATATTGAAACATCTTGGGTTGAAATAAGAATAAAGGACGTTTTATGAAAATACTTTTAATCATGTATGTGGCACTTGTCGTACTGGCACTTTCGGGTTGTAAGTCTAAGACGGAAACGCAGGCCATTGTTCCACCCATCAGTGGGAATTGCGTCACCAGTCAAGTGGGTTGCCAATCCGGAATTTACAATACTCCTGGATATACTCCCTATATGTATAATGGTGGATACAATAATGGGTATAACAGTGGATATGGTTACACCAATTCCTATCAGTATGGCGGTGGTTATTCCAACGGGCCTTTTTACTATATGAATAATTCGGCTTATCTTTGCAATTGTGGTCCTGGATATGTGCCCACTTACAATACCTATGCGGGATTGGGTTGCGTGCAAAGTTCTAATATTGGTTCTTCTCATTATGCTTACTACTCTTGGGGAGCCAATAATAATCAATGGACGAATATCCCTCAGATTAGCAATCATGTCGGCTATCAAAACTCGGGATGCTATAATGGTGTTGTTCAATCCTGCTTAGTAGATCAACCCAGCACCTGTGCTGTCGGTTTCACGTGTCGTGCGGATTCTGCAAGCTCACGTTTGGGATTATGTCGAGCAAATTCAGCTCAAGGAACCGGAACTTATGGTCCCGTGATTCGGTAATCAGCGCCCCCTGCACTTTAATGATTCAGAGTGCTCAAAATACCCTCTCAGAATGCCGCGTAAAAGAGCCTTAATCTTCGACAGAAGAAAGGCTCCTATGCTATTTTCGACCCCATCAACACGCACTCTTTTTTTGCGTCTTTCCAATGGGGGCTTATATGTCAACTCACACAACTGATTCCAATCCTCTTTTACAAAATTTCGATCTTAAAGACCAGGCGACGCCGTTTCATTTAATTAAAACCGAGAATTACCTTCCGGCACTCAATTCTGCGTTGGCTGTCGCAAAAGAAAAGATCAGTACGATTAAGGCTCAAAAAGAAATCACTTTTGCAAACACCATTGTCGCATTGGAAGAGGCCTCTGAAAAAGTGGACACAATAGCTGGAATTTATTTTAATTTATTTTCTGCTGAAGCCAATGAACAGCACCAGGCTTTAGCGCAAGAGATATCTCAGGTTCTTTCTTCGTTTTCTTCTGATATTTCATTGGATCTTGAGCTTTTTCAAAAAATTAAGTTTGTTTATGATCATCGTCAGAAATTAAATTTAACTCCAGAACAAGACCGTCTGACCGAAAAAATGTATTTGGACTTTGCTCGAAATGGAGCACAGCTACCACCTGACAAAAAAAATCGCCTGCGCGAATTGGATCAAGAGCTTTCTATCATGAGTCCTCAATTTTCAGAGAATGTTTTAAAAGCCACCAATGCCTATGAACTTTGGATTGAAGATAAAAAAGATTTATCAGGTCTTCCCGAGGGAGCTATCGAGGCGGCGGCCATTGCAGCTGATCAAAAAGGAAAAAAAGGCCAATGGCTTTTTACGCTGAATGCCCCATCTCTTATTCCATTTTTAACTTATGCTGATAACTGCCAGTTGCGTGAAAAGTTATGGCGAGCTAGCTCCACGAAAGCCTATGGCGGAGAATTCGATAATTCAACACTTGTGAAAAAAACAATCACATTGAAAAATGAGCGCGCTCAATTGTTGGGGTACACGACATTTGCAGATTATGTCTTAGAAGAGCGCATGGCCAAAGATACAGACACCGTATTCACATTCTTAAAGCGCTTGATTGAACCATCAAAGCAGGCTGCCCAGCGTGATCTTGAAGAAGTGCAGGCCTTCCGAAATGAGCTTGAAGGCACATCTGAAATTAAACCATGGGATTTTGCGTATTACTCTGAAAAACTCAAAGAAAAAAAATATGCTTTTAATGACGAGGAACTGCGTCCTTATTTTAAATTAGAAAATGTCATTGATGGCGTTTTTCAGCATGCTCAAAAATTGTATGGATTAACATTCAAACCCATAACGGGAATTCCAGTCTATCACCCCGATGTTAAAACATTCGAAGTCCACGATCATTCAACGAATGATTACATTGGTTTATTTTATATGGATTTCTTCCCGCGCGAGACTAAAAAAGGCGGCGCTTGGATGACCAGCTACCGCGAACAAGGAACCTGGGGTGGTTCTGTGAAACGCCCGCATGTCAGTATTGTTTGTAACTTCACTAAGCCAACTCCAACAAAACCGTCGCTGCTCACGTATGACGAAGTGCAAACTTTATTTCATGAGTTCGGCCATGCCTTGCACGGTTTACTTTCAAAGTGCACTTACCGTAGCCTTTCCGGAACCAATGTGTATTGGGATTTCGTCGAGCTTCCTTCGCAAATTATGGAAAATTGGACAGGAGAAAAAGAAGGTCTGGATTTATTTGCCCGTCACTTTGAAACCAATGAACCACTGCCGACAGAACTTGTGCAAAAAATTAAAAAGGCCGCAAAGTTTCAAGCCGGCTGGATGAGTCTTCGACAGTTGTCTTATGCCTGGTTGGATATGAAGTGGCACACCACCAATCCCGAGTTGATTAAAGATGTCGATCAATTCGAAACTGAAGTCGATGATTTCACTCGCTTGCTCCCCAAAGAACCAGGAACTAACAAATCTTGTAGCTTTAGCCATATTTTTGGTGGAGGTTATGCGGCCGGTTATTATTCTTACAAGTGGGCCGAAGTTTTAGATGCCGATGCCTTTGAATTTTTCAAAGAAAAAGGCTTATTCAACGATGAGGTTGCTGCTAAATTTAAAAATAGCATTTTATCTCGTGGCGGCACGGCTCATCCGATGGATTTGTACAAAGAATTTCGTGGTCGCGAGCCAGATCCAAATTCATTGCTACGTCGTGATGGGTTGATTTAATGAAAGAACGAAAGCTCACTCTAAAGACGAATAAACGCATTGCAATTGTGTATCGTCTGCATTCGCCTTCTGCGGTTCGTTTAGCTAAAAAACTGACGATCCGTCTGAAAAAGAAGCGCTACAAAGTGTTTACAGCTCCGGAACAAAAACAAATCCCTGATACACAACTACTGATTAGCTCGAATGAGCTTAAAGAAATGGCGTTGGTGATTGTTCTTGGTGGTGATGGGACTTATTTGCGAGCGGTTCGTTTGCTGCGTGGACACTCGGTTCCGATCTTAGGATTCAATATGGGTTTCTTGGGTTTTCTAACGGCCCACTCTGTTGATGACGTTTTTGCAACTGTTGATCAGACACTTAGAAATAAAATGGTGGTGCACTCCAGGGCTCGACTTCAAGCCTATGTGCATCTGAAGTCTGGCAAAAAAATTCCATTTGCAGCCTTGAATGACATTGTGATTGAACGGGGTTCATTCTCGCAATTGATCAGCACTGCTTTGTATTTTGATGGGTCTTTAGTTAATCATATCAAGGCGGATGGTTTGATCATTTCCAGTCCAACAGGTTCAACGGCCTATAATTTAGCGGCAGGTGGCCCGATTCTGCACCCTGAAGTTCAGGCTATTGTTGTGACTGCTGTTGCCCCCCATTCACTGACGAGTCGCCCGTTGATCTTTCCAGACAATAAGAAACTTGTTTTGAAATTGAATCAACTGACCAGCGTTGCCCATCTTATTGTTGATGGACAAAAAGTTCTGGAACTTTCGCAAGAAGACGAAGTTCACATCAGTCGCAGCAGCACAGATCATCTGATGCTACGAGTGCCAGGACATAATTTTTTTAAATTACTCAAAGAAAAACTAAAGTTCGGAGACCGCTATGTTACAGGAGCTTAAAGTTTCTCAGTTTGCTATTATTGATTCACTTCATATTGAATTTCAAAATGGGCTTAATATTTTATCCGGCGAAACAGGTTCTGGTAAATCTGTTCTACTGAAAAGTCTTGGGCTTCTTATGGGTGAGAAAGCTTCCGCCGATATTATTCGCACGGGGTCCCAACAGGCCGTGGTTGAAGGTTCGTTTAATCTTAAAAAACGTACCGACATCAAACGTAAATTAATCGATGCGGGAATTGATTGCGATGACAATCAATTGATTGTTCGTCGAGTGATTGCCACCGGAGACAAATCCAAAGTTTACCTGAACGGCAGCCTCAGCACAGTGAATCAGCTTCGCGAGATGGTTGCACCGATGATTGAGGTCACGGGACCAAATGCACCCCTCATTGAGATGACGGGTCAACATGACAATCGCAATTTACTTTCAAAATCATATCATTTGGATCTTTTGGATCAGTATGCCGGGCACTGGGATAAACGAAAATCTTTTGAAGAAAAATTTCAAAGCTTACAGGCTCTTCGAACTGAAATTGCTGATTTTGAAAAACAATCTCAAAACAAATCGCAGCGTCTTGATTTTTTAAAATTTCAGTATCAAGAAATAAAAAATCTCAACTTAGACCCCGCAAATGATATGACATTGGAAGATGATATCAAACAAATGAAAAGCTCTCATCGCATTTTACAGTTTGTTGATCAGTGTGAAAATTTAGTTTACTCCGACGAAGACTCCATCTCAACCCGATTGAAATTGATTCAGAAAAAAGCCATGGAATTGTCGACTTTAGCGCCACAAATCGCAGAAAAGACGAATAAGCTCTCTGAAGCTCAAGCGATTTTGGATGATTTGATTTACGAGTTGCGACAAGATCTGAAGAAAATAAACTTGGATGCGGATAGTCTCGAAGAAAAAGAAAATCGTTTAAGCGTCATACGCAAATTGCAAAAAAAATATGGAACTGATTTAGAGATGATTCTTCAAGAATTTGATCGCATGAAAAAAGAAATTTCAGATTTAGAAAATTCTGACGAACACCTTGAAAAATTAAAAAAATCGGCAGCTCAGTTAGAGCTGGATTTAAAACATAAAGCTGAAGATTTGCATAGTGCACGTTCGAAATCAGCCATCAAACTGGTCAACGACGTCAACAAAGAGCTTTTGGATTTAAATATGAAGGGTGTTACCTTTGATATTCAAAATTCAAAATTGGATCACTTGAATTCAACAGGGCTTAGCGACGTCGAGTATTTATGTCAAATCTCCGCTAAAGATGTGAAACGCCCTATTGCCAAAGTAGCTTCTGGTGGAGAATTGTCACGTATTTTGCTTTCACTGAAAAAGTGCGTAGGCCAATCTGATTTTCCAAGAACCTATTTATTTGATGAGGTGGACACAGGAGTTTCAGGCACCACTGCCGAAAAAGTTGGTCGCAAATTAAAATCCATTGCCAAGGGCCAACAGGTAATTTGCGTGACTCATTTGCCCCAAGTGGCTGCCTGTGGAGACGTTCACTACTCGATTAATAAATCCATGAAGAAGGATTCCATATCGATGGATGTTATTGAGTTGAAAACAAAAACACGGGTCGAAGAAATAGCTCGACTTATATCGGGCGAGAAGATCACAAAAACATCTTTGGCCCATGCAGAGCAATTGCTTTCAGAAAGCCACTAAAAATTCGCACTCCTAATTCATACCTAGGCAGATCAATCCTACCCACCAAAAGCCTAGCCCAGCCTTGCGCGATCCGGCTCCTTCCTTCAATCTTAAGGGAGGAGATTATATGAAAGCATATCGATTTGTTTTTCCGCTTTTTATTTTTATTTTTTCATTACTAGCTTTACCCGATTTAGTTGAAGCTGCTATGGCTCGCAAGCGTGGTGGGAAAAGTGCTTTTGCCGGTGGTTCGATGTCTATAGGTTTTGGTATTGCTTTACATACAGCCGAACAAAATGGTTTGAATAATATGATTCGCTCAGCGAAAGCTCAACCCGGATTAAATGTGACGACCAGTGATCTTAGCTCTGGTTACGAATTCAGCGGACAATTTACATTTCGCTTTTCGAATAACTTAGTCGCCATTCAACTTCGACCATCTTATTTCACACAATCTGCATCAGGACGCGGAACCGATGGCTCCTATGATTATGACCTAACAGGTCTCACACTATTCCCGTTGGTGCGGCTTGTTCCTCTGAGTAATGACATCATCGACTTTTATCTTCAAGCAGGCATTGGATATGGAAAATTAGATGGCAGTATCACGAATGGGTCACGAAATGCAAAATTTTCAGGATCGGGTTTTGGAATGCAAGTCGGACTGGGAGCTGATTTTTGTTTGATCCCAGATCATTGCTTTGGAGTTGAAGGAAATTATCGCTACTTGCCTGTCTCGCGCAATATTGTTTCCAGCGGAACTTCCGCAACCCCTCCGTATGGTGCGACACAAGCCACATCTGATCGTGAACTTGAAGATGCCAGTGGAAATGACGTGGGCACATCTATGTCCGGAATTTCAGGTGTTTTAAATTACACTTTTATGTTTTAAGAAATTGCTCTAAGTCGACGATCTCTATGAGGTCGTCTTTCAATTTCAAAGCAATTGGTTTTTCTAACCACGTTCCCAAATTAATCGATCTCACTGTCGCCGTCCCCACCTTGAACTCGTACTCATCTTGAATATGCATATGACCAGTGACAATCAAATCAAATGGTTTTTCGGAATAGGCCTTATGAGCGTAGGCACGAATGAGAGTCCTGCCATTCTCGGAATTTTCCTGAGCATAAGCGCCAGTTCGTTTGCGACTTTTTGCACTCAGGCGCTCACCGATTGGCTTCCAGAACCAGCTAGGTAAGTAATGTCCAAAAAATTCAACCCACGGCTGGCGTACAAATGCGCGGTACTTTTGATAGGCCAAATCATCGGGATTGATAAAATCTCCGTGCTCTAAACGAACCGTCAACTGACCTATCTTAAAATAAAACTCGTTCTCATAAACGGGAATATTTAATTTCTTGGTCCAAAACACGTCCACATGGAAATCATGATTTCCTTCGAAATAGTGAACCTGACCACCAGCCAAACTAAATTTTTGAATTTCATCCACCAGTAGTTGATAGTACTGGCTAAAAGCAGATCCATTTGAAATCCAAAAATCAAAGATATCACCCAATAAAAATAGCTGATGCTCTTTGGGGTTTTGGCTCAGAAAAAACAAAAAACGCAATAGAATCTGTCCATTGCGTTCATTGATACTTTTTAAGTGGATATCAGATACAAACCAAGAGGTCACAACTAGTTCTGGTGGCTCTCTTGATTTTGTTGCTTACGACGAATAAATGCTGGCACTTCTAAAATATCACGAGCCATTTTTCGAGCCTCTTCGATTTGCTTGCCTTCATCAATCATTGTCAATTGCTCGGGATGAGCTGGCTTTTCAGTTGTTGCCGGTTGACCAACTTGTGATTCACGAAAAGCTTTCGCTTTTGCCAACAGCATGTCTCGAGCAATCTGAGAGTTCGATTGAGTGGCAGCAATCGGAGAAACTTCCGTTGAAATTTCGCTATGAGATTCAGATGTTGCTACTGGCAGTGGTGTTGTTTCTACAGTCGGAGCAGCAGCTTCATTTGTAAAAGACTTCACAGACTCTTGAACATTATTTATAGACGGAAAATGGGGTGCAGTAAATGTTGGAGCTGGCTGTTGCTGCTGTTGTGGCATTTGCTGAGGATTCATCCCATTTGCTGACTGTTGCTGATACTGCGGATTAAAGTTCTGATTAAAATTCTGCTGAAACTGTTGATTCATTAATGCTTGCTGCTGAGCCATCTGCTGAGCTGTCATTTGTTGCGACATCTGTTGTGGCATTGGCTGATTCATTGATGGTACATCAAACATAATAGACGGAGTTGAATTCAAAAAATTCTGCATAGAATTCATTGTAGGCAAACCCATGATTTTATCTTCACGAGCAAAACCTGTTGCAATCACTGTAACGTGAACTTCATCAATCAGATTTGGATCAATCACAGCACCAAAAATAATTTCTGCATCTTCACTTGCTGCTTCTGTAATTAATGTTGATGCTTCATTCACTTCATACAGTGATAAATCAGATCCACCAGTGACATTAATAATGATACCGGTTGCACCATCAATTTTTACATTTTCTAAAAGTGGTGAAGAGATTGCTTGAGTAGCGGCTTCGATAGCACGATTTTCACCTTTTGCAGAACCAGTACCCATCAATGCCAAACCTTTGTTGGCCATGACCGTGCGGATATCAGCAAAATCCAGGTTGATTAATCCACGAATGTTAATCAAATCAGAAATACCTTTAACAGCTTGAAGCAAAACTTCATCTGCTTTTTTAAATGTATCCAAAAGTGGTGTTTTCTCTGCAGAGATTGTCAGTAACTTTTGATTTGGAATAACAATCAAGGCATCCACGTTATCTTTTAACTCAGCCAATCCTGTTTCTGCGTGCTTAGTGCGTTTTTTTCCTTCGAAAGTAAATGGCTTTGTCACAACACCGATTGTTAATGCCCCTAGTTCACGAGCAATTTTTGCCACGATGGGCGCTCCGCCAGTTCCCGTTCCGCCACCCATTCCTGCGGTGACAAAAACCATGTCTGAACCTTTTAACTGTTCAACGATTTGATTGTAAGATTCGATAGCACTGCGACGACCAACATCTGGATTTGCACCTGCGCCCAAACCTTTTGTTAAATCAGCTCCCAATTGGATTTTCTGACCTGCTTTACTAGAATTCAAGGCTTGAATATCAGTATTTGCTACGACGAAATCAACTCCGTCCATACCGCCTTCGATCATCGTGGTTACTGCGTTACTACCGCCACCGCCAACGCCAACAACTTTAATATTGGCCCCGATATTTACGTTTTCTTCTAATTCAAACATTTTATCCCTCCGTAGCAAAATTTTTTGACCCGCTCCGCAGGCCGTTTAAAATAAGTCGTTAAAAAATTTCTTTACCTTTGTTGTCATTCCATCAATAGATGAATTCATATTCCCAGAAAATAATGGTTGCGTTTCTTTACGAATATAAAAGTCTTTTCTTAATTCTAAAGCATACATCAGTAAGCCAATTGCCGTTGCAAATTCGCCGCCTTTGACAACATCCTTCAAACCACCAACGGCTTTCGGATAACCTCGACGAACTGGAATATCAAAAACGAACTCACCCATCTCGACTAAGCCATCAAGACCACTGGATCCACCAGTTAATACAACACCAGATCCCAGCATCGGCTGAAGCCCGCTCATGCGAATATCATTTGCAATCATATTCAAACACTCTTCAGCCCGAGCTTCCAGAATGTGAGACAACTCTTTACGAGCTAATGTTCGCGCTTTACGACCGCCAACACCCTCAACCTCTACAATTTCTTCATCAGAAACCAAAGTGGCAACTGCACACCCGTGTTTTTTCTTTAAAGCTTCCGCGGAAATCTGCGGAGTTCGCAATCCCACAGCAACATCATGAGTGAAATGAGCTCCACCAACTGGAATGACCGATGTGTGCGCAACGCTGCCATTGATGAAATAAATAAGCTTGCTCGATCCGCCACCAATATCCGCTAAGCACACACCTAAGTTTCGCTCGTCTGACGACAAAACCGCAGTGCTTGCAGCAACCTGGTCTAAGACCAAACCAGCAACTTTGAAACCAGCTTTTTCAATACATTTTGAAATATTTGCTAATGCGGACTGACTTGCTGTCACGATATGAACATTGGCTTCCAAGCGAACACCTGACATACCGATGGGATCTGAAATACCATCCTGAGTATCAATTTTATACTCACGAGGAATCACATGGATAACTGTTCGATCCGCTGGAACAATCACGGCTTTTGCCGCCTCGATCACGCGCTCGATATCTTGAGTCATCACTTCTTTATTTTTAACAGCAACCATCCCTTTGGAGTCAAAAGAATGAATGTGAGAACCACTGACTGAAACCCAAACTTCGTTTGTCGTGTAGCCAGACATCAATTCAGCTTCTTCTTTGGCTTTTCTAATAGATTCAGTTGTGGCCTCAATGTTGACAACAACACCCTGCTTTAATCCAACATTGGGAGCTGTACCAACACCCACAACTTCAATTTCACCTTCAGGATTAACGGAACTAAATATTAATTTTACAGAAGAGGATCCAATATCAAGACTAGCTAATATGGGGCCATTTTTAACGGAACTGTGTGAAGTACTCATCCTTAAGTCCTTTAGACTATTAAAGTCTTTGGTGAAATCCTTAGTACGATTTGAACTCAAGCCGGCTGTCCTATCGTTTCCAGCATTTCAATGCAGAAACAGTGTTGTCGTTACATGTTGATCATCGTGTTGCAAATCAAAAAGACAACTGTCATCCAGACTGATGTCCCTATGACTAAAGCTTAGGAGTCTTAATGCAACCTGACAAGAACTTTTTTGGATAGATTTGCGTCTATGACGCGCGCCTTAAGATCACGATTTTCGAGGTAATCGATCACTTGTGAGACTCTCGAAGATTTTAATTCAAACTGATCTTCACCATATTTTATTTTCATATCGGACTGAAGCAAACTAATCCAGTATCCATCTTTTTTATCGTATCCCAACTCTGCAACATAGGACGGTTGAAGTTTGCCAACCTCTGGCAAGGATTTCAAAATGGCGATGGCACCCTCACGAATTTTTTGATTTTTTAGAAACTGGTCACCCCGAACAATGACTACGCCTGGCGCTTGCTTTGAGTCCACTCGTTTTAAAATTTGCGCCGACTCTGTTACCGGAAAAAATTCAGTAGCCCCATGAGATTCTCGAGTCTGAATCAAGTAGGCAATTTCATGAGGGACCAGCTCAACTTCTAATCCCGATGGCCAAGCTCTGGAAATTCGAAATTCTGAAATCCATTTTTCATTTTTTAAAATTTCTGAAACTTTTTTCAGAGGGAATTTCCAAAGAGACTGCCCCTTAAATTGCGTCATTTTTTCATTAACGCTTTCTACATAGGGTTTAATAAATAATTTTTGCGAAGCCTTGACTGAAATCTTAATATCAATTTCATCAATCATAAAAAAATCTCGCTGATCTAAAGAATAAACTGATAGATAAACCACTGCCGGCAACAGTACAAACGAGGCCAATACTTTTAAGAATCGATCGAATTTAAAATGAAGCGTCTTCACCAGTGTAGTTTATTTGAAAATACTCTTTGCAGCATCAATTGCATTGAAACAACTAACCAAGCTAGACCTAAGGCCAATCCAAGACGGTCATGTCCACTGCCCCAATCGCACCACTTCCGTCTGCAATTCAACACTTTTTTGCTGAAGAACAGTTCTTTTCACATGAGATATAACATTCCAGACATCGGTTGCCGTTGCCTTCTTTAAATTAACGATAAAATTCGCATGCTTTAACGACACTTGAGCGTCACCAATACAGAACCCTTTTAATCCACACTGATCAATCAACTGTGCCGCCTTTGCGTTATCAGGATTTCTAAAAACAGATCCACAACTGGGCATGTCCAACGGCTGCTTGGTTAAGCGAATCTTATTGGCTTCGCGAACTTTTAGAATAACATCTTTATCTTGCACCAAGGGCCAACTGATTTGAGCTCGAACAATGACTCCTGGCTGCCATCCATCGCAGTGTCTATAAGAAATCTGCAACTTTTCCTTTGAAATTCTTCTAGTCTGACCATCAAAATCCATAACATCTATCCAGGTCACAAAATCCATAAATTCTCGAGGGGAAAAGTTTTCAGCAACACCAGCATTCATCACCACGCCGCCACCAACATCACCGGGAAGACCTGCTAAAAATAAAGCCGGAGCCAATTGATTCTTCAAAAATAATTTAAGCAACTCAGATTTTGCCGTGCCCGCAAGACATTCTATAACCAATTGATTATTTTCAATTTTCGATTCAATAGCCGAAAGTCGCCGCAAACAAATTGTTAAACCTCGAATTCCCCGATCGGCTATCAAGACATTCGAGCCCCCGCTAAATACCGTTATGGGCCAATTGTTATTTTTTGCTTCTTGAAATGCGGCCCTAAGCTCGTCCATCGAGGTGGGTAAGCAAAAATGATCGGCATCCCCTCCGATCATCCAGGATGTGTATTCAGCCAAATTAACGTTGCTTAAGATTTTCAAGAATTTCCATTCCCAATTTCCAACCATCACCGGCACCCAATGTTAAAAAAACATCGCCGATTTTAAGTTCATTCAAAATAGTTTTCATCAGATCATTATTCTTTGGCACATATTGCTTATGATCTGCCAAAACTTCACCTGTCAATTTTTCAGAGGTGATTCCAGGAATGGGCTGCTCCCCTGCGGAATAAATATCACCTAAAAACAAAAAATCTGCCTGAGAAAAGCAGGCTTTATAATCGCTCCAACAGTGCTCAGTCCGAGAATAACGATGGGGTTGAAAATAGACAACAACACGATTTTTTTCATATTTTTCTTTGAAGGCTTGCAAAACAGCTCGAACCTCCGTGGGATGATGTCCGTAGTCATCGTATACTCGCACACCGGAAGCCTCTCCCTTGTAATGAAAGCGACGATCCACACCCTCAAACTTTTCCAAACCGTGAGCACAATCTTCAAAGCTAATTCCCGCAGCCATTCCCGCAGCGATGCTGGCCGCCGCATTCAAGGCATTGTGTCGTCCAGGAATACTCAGTTTAAAATTTCCTAATAATTTTTTTTCTTTATCTCCCGCAAGAAATAACTTGTACTGACCCTTTTCACCCTCGATCACATAATCATTTTTAGGATCAAAACCATAATACATGATTCGCTTTGGATAATTTTGAAAAATTTCACGAATAACAGGATCATCTCCACAAACAATCATCATCCCGTAAAATGGAATGCGATTGGCGAATTCAAAAAAAGCACGCTTCAAATTCTCGAAAGTTTTATAATGATCCATATGGTCGGAATCAATATTGGTAATAATGGCAATTTCTGGCGAAAGCTTGTTAAAGCTTCCATCGCTTTCATCGGCTTCTGCAATCAACCATTCACCAGAACCCAAAAGCGCCGTTGATTTTATTCTCTCGAATCTTCCACCAACAACAATAGTTGGATTCAAATTGGCTTCCAAAAAAACCGAAGAAATCAAACTGGTCGTTGTGGTTTTTCCATGAGTCCCTGCTACAGCAATTCCACGTTTCAGCAACATAATTTCAGCGAGCGCTTCAGCTCGAGGGATCAACGGAATTTGTTTTGCTCGGGCTTCAATGATTTCAGGATTCGTAAAGGGGATGGCACTTGAATAAACCACCACATCAGCAGAACCAACATGACTTTGATGATGTCCTTTAAAAACCTTCACGCCCAACAGCCTCAAGCGTTCGGTATTAGCATTTTCTCCCGCATCAGATCCCGTAACCGTTGCACCAATATTATAAAGCAACTCGGCCAACCCGCACATTCCAATGCCACCAATACCAATAAAATGAAACTTTGCACTTTCTAATTTCATAAGCCTATTTCTTTAAAAATATCATCTGCAATTCTGTCTGCAGCATTCGCTGACGACATTTGCTGTAAATTTTTAATCATTGTGTCACGAATAACTAAATCTGTCATGAGTTGATTCACAATTTGCTTCAACACTTCTGGCTGAAATTCTTTTTGTAAAATCATGAAGCCTGCATTATTTTTTAAAAGAGCTTCCGCATTTTTTTGCTGATGGTTGTCCGCTGCTGGCAATGGAACCACTATGGGGATCACACCAAAACATGCAGCTTCGGCAATGGTGCTGGCTCCACCTCGACAAAACTGCACATCTGATTTTTGATAGTACTCAGGCATATTGTAAATAAATTCATGAACTTCAACACAGGACAATCCTGCGTACTTTTTTTTCATATTTTCAAAATCAGCAGGTCCCGTCTGATGCACCAAATGGATTTTATCCTGCAGTTGAGGGTTTTGAATCAGTAAATCTGAAATTTGTTGATTCAAAAAAAGCGAACCCTGACTGCCACCAAAACACAAAATACGAAACTTGGACGACATCGGTTTGGGTAAATTTCGACCCAATTCAATTTCTTGACGCAGCGGCATCCCCACAATCTGAGTTTGTTGAGATTTTAAAAATCTCTCGGCCTCAGAAAAAACCAAATAGGCTTTCTTAACAAAATAGGACAACAAGCGATTAGCCATTCCAGGGTGAGCATTGGGCTCCCACAGTGCCGTGGGTACATTCATCAATGCGGCCGCCAGTAAAAATGGTGCCGACGCATAACCCCCAACCCCAAGAACATACAATGGTCGATACTGTTTAATCAGTCGCACAGACTGAAAAAATCCATAAACAATTGCAAACACTGTTTTTAATTTTAAAATTGGATTTCCTGAAAAGTTAAGCTTTCCACTTTGAATCAAATGGAGTTCTAACTTTTCTTTGTCCATAATTTTTTGTTCTAATCCCTGACTGGTTCCCACAAACCGCACTGCAATCTGGGGATTTTTACGTTGGATAGCTCGTCCGATGGCAATAGCGGGGTAGATATGACCACCTGTACCGCCGCCAGCAATCATGATACACGATTTAGTTTTCATGCATTTCTACATTAAGAATAATTCCAAAAAGAAAACTCAGAATAATCAACGAACTTCCACCATAACTTAAAAATGGCATGGTCAGCCCCTTTGTTGGCAACAAACCCATAACAACTCCGCAATTGATAAAAACTGAAATTGCAAAAGTTAAAACCAGTCCCAATACCAGCGTTTTCCTAAATTGATCCGCTGTTTTGATTGCAATTTGGAATCCACGAAAAATAACAAAAATATACAACCCTAATAAGGCCATTAAACCCAAAAATCCCATCTCTTCACTGAAAACAGCTATTGTAAAATCCGTATGGGCTTCTGGTAAAAAGAAGAGCTTACCCTGTCCTTGACCTAATCCCTGACCGCTTAATCCACCTGAGTGAACTGAAAGCATACTTTGAATCACTTGAAAACCCTTCTGTGCCGGATCAGACCAAGGATCAAGAAAAGCTTGCACTCGTGCACGTCGATAAGGCGAATGCCAAATAATAAAATAAAGAGCCGGTAATGCAGCCAACCCCGTCAACACCAACCATTTTAAATTCATACCAAACGTGAATAATAAGGCCGTAGCCACCAACCCGATAATCATAAAACTACCAAAATCAGGTTGTTTCAACAGCAGCGCCATTGGCAAAGTGATGATTAAAAAGATCCATCCCCATTTTACTTTTTTAAGATGATTTTGATGACGACAAACCAGACTAGCAAAAAGAAAACTAAAAGCTATTTTTAATAATTCTGAGGGCTCAAAACGAATTCCAAAGGGCAATTGAATCCATCTCAGTGCTCCACCAACACGCACACCCAATCCTGGAATGAACGTTGCCACAAGCAAAACAAAAGATACCGGCCAAATAACCCAACCCCATTTGCGAATTAATTCTGGAGGAATTTGCACTGCAGAAAACAAGACAAACCCAGCTAAGATTGTAAATACCAACTGGCGCTTGAAAAAATAAAGACCGTCTCCGTAGGATTCGGTCGCAAAGATGTAACTGGAACTGTAAACTTGAACTAGCCCTATACCAAAAAGGGCCACAATGGATAAAAACAAACTAGAAGATAAAAATTTGGTCTTCAAGGGACCTCAATGTCATTTAAGGGTCATTTAAATTTTTTAACGATCTCCTTAAAATAATCGCCTCTCTCGGCATAGCTGTCAAACATATCAAAGCTTGAACACCCCGGTGACATCAGAACAACATCTGCGATCCTAGACTTTTGGTAAGCTATTAAAATGGCTTCTTCAAAAGTTCCTATCAGATAGGTCTCTGAAAAATCACCCAAATCACGATTGATGCGCTCTTTGGCCTCGCCCACCAAAATCAGTGTCTTCACTTTGCGTTTCACAATATTGCGAAGAGGCTCATAGTTTAGGTTTGTATCTTTACCACCAGCAATCAAAATGACATTCTCATCAAAACAATCCAATGCACGCAAAACCGCATGAACGTTTGTCGCCTTTGAATCATTGTAAAACAACACTCCGCCAACTTTTCGCACATACTCTAACCGGTGCTTTAAACCTAAGAAACTATCGATCACTTTTTGAACAGCTTCATGAGTTGCGCCATACTCACGCGCCAAAAGCAATGCCGCCATAATATTTTCGATAGAATGCTTGCCCTTCATTTTGATATTTTTAATCGAGAATGTTTCTATTTCAGGTCCGGTGCGCACGCGCAACTCGTCACCCACATTCACCGCACCACCAATATTCATAATTTGTGGCTCCAAAGCAGGCTTTCGTGAGAAGTAAAAAATACGTCCTCGCTGAACTGCTGGATCACGCGCCAACTCAACCACAGCATTATCATCGGCATTCAAAATAGACGTCGATGCTTGACTTGTATTTTTAAAAATACGACGTTTTGCATTCACGTATTCTTCCATGGAACGATAACGATCCAAATGGTTTTCGGCTAAATTTGTAAACACGATATTTGCCGGAGAAAATTCATTGCAATGCTCGAGCATAAAACTAGAAACTTCTGCAATCACAACTTTGGCTTTCTTATCCTGCAAGAGGTAGTTGGTAATTGGATTTTCATTAGAGCCACCAACCCAAACCTCAACTCCACTTTCCTTCAACATAGATTCCGCAATACGCGCAACTAATGTTTTACCATTCGTTCCTGTCACGCCAACAATAGGCTCTTGAATAAACTGGGACGAAAATTCAAACTCACCAGTAATCTTAATGCCCTGCTGACGAGCGTATTCAAAAATTTTCAAATGGGGAGCCACTCCCGGAGACAAAATCACCAGATCTTGAGAAAGAAAAGTTTTTGGTGAATGAGATCCCAATTCAAATTTAATATTGGTGTACCCATCCAATTGCTCCAACGTGTTTGCCAACTCAGGTTTTGACTTGTGATCGGTGACTGTCACCTGAGCTTCATGCTTGGTTAAAAACTTAGCTAAGGAGACGCCTGTTTTACCAAGGCCTACGATTAAAATTTTCTTGTCTTTTAGGTCAGCAACATTTTTCCACATAAATCGGTCCTTTTTTTAAATTATTATCTTAATTTTAAAGTCGCCAAACTCAGCACGGCTAACAAAATTGAAATGATCCAAAAACGCACGATGATCTTTGTCTCGGTCATTCCACCCAGCTCAAAATGATGATGAATTGGAGCCATTTTAAAAATTCGTTTTCCGGTCAATTTAAATGAAATCACCTGAGTGATCACAGAAAGGGCTTCCACCACAAAAATCCCGCCTAGCAAAACCATTAAAATTTCATTCTTGGTGAATACGGCCATCGAACCTAGAAAGCCACCTAAACTTAAACTGCCCACGTCTCCCATAAAAACTTGAGCGGGATATGTATTAAACCATAGAAATCCCAAACCTCCCGCAACCATAGCTGCTGCCAGTGGCGCTAATTCTCCTGCTCCACTGACATGAGGAATTTGCAAATAACTAGCAATAGAGGCATGTCCCACAATATAAGAAAACAATCCCAAAGTTGTCGCCGCGACAATCACTGGAACAATAGCTAAACCATCCAACCCATCTGTCAGGTTCACCGCATTCGCTGTGCCGACAATAACCATCCCGCCAAATAAGGCGTAGTAAAATCCCAAATCAAATGCCAGAGATTTCACAAATGGAACGGAGATCACAGTGCTGAGATTGTAATACTGAATCAATACAGCCAATGTCGCGATCGCAATAAAAAATTCTCCGACTAATCGAACTTTTCCGGATAGGCCCTTTGAATTCTTCTTTGATACTTTAAGATAATCATCCAAGTATCCAATCAATCCAAAACCCCAGGTAATTAAGACGGATCCAATCACCAGTGGATTCATCACATCAATCCATAAAACTAACGGAACCAATGTGCTCAGCAGAATCAACCAACCACCCATCGTCGGTGTACCGGCTTTTTTCTTATGCGTTTGTGGTCCATCATCACGAATGGATTGGCCAAAATGCTTTTCCTTTAATTTTTGGATAAACTTGGGGCCCCAAATCAAACACAGAAAAAATCCCGTGAAAAACGCGATAAAAGTACGAACAGTAATGTAACGAAAAACATTGAATGCCGAGAATTGATCGGCAAGCGAATAAAGCCATTGATAAACCATTTGGACAGTTCTAGCACACCCCCGTGTCAAAACTCAAGAAAAATTTTCTAAGTGTTTGAAATGACTATTGATTTTTACTGTTTGTTGCGTGTATGTTGCCAGTCATGAAAACCACAAAAAAACGCACAAATAAAGAGCTCAAAAACTTTTCACTTGGAAAAAAAAGCACAGATTACCCAACAACATATTCCCCAAAGCTGTTGGAAGCTTTCGCCAATAAAAATCCTTCTCACATCGCTTGGACCACATTTGTCTGTACGGAATTCACATCCCTTTGCCCTAAGACGGGACAACCTGACTTTGCTAAAATATTTATAAATTATATTGCTGACGAAAAAATGGTCGAAAGCAAATCTTTGAAGTTGTATTTGTATAGCTTTCGCAACCATGGTGATTTCCATGAAGATTGTATTCAAACCATTTGCAATGACTTAGTCCATTTGATGAACCCGCGCTTTATCGAAGTTATTGGCGAATTCACTCCGCGCGGAGGAATAGCGATTTTTCCATATGCTTCAGCATCCAATGAGGACGAAGTTTTTCAAGATTTGCGCAGTGAACGCCTGTTTGGTTATGCCCCTGGTAAATATTCTGTAAAACTTGAGCGCGTGTATTAAGAAGTCAGGCTCTGCACAATTGCTTGAATCAATGCTTGGCCCCGCATTGATTTTCTAAATTCGGATTTATATATCAGACACATCCGATCATGAAATTCCGGAGCCTCTTTGATAGTAATAATATTTTGATCACTCAAGGCTCTGATCACCCGTTCGGGTAATATTCCACAACCGGCGCCACTATTAACAAGCTGTGAAATCACCTCCAAGCTTGATGACTCTATGATGCGGGTGAAGCGAATTCCCTTCTTTTGCAACTTTCGGAGTAAATCTTGGGTTTGAAGCAAACTTGGCTCAACAATGAGAACGTCCGGATTTACACAGTTCTTCGCCCTCCACAAGGTGACTCGGTCTTTAGAAATTTCCTTGATGATCAAATCAGGATGCGCGATCGGATTCACAACAAAAGCGGCATCTAATTTTTGACTGATAACATCCTCGGCCAGATGACGAGACAGGGCGTGCGAAAATTGCAAGTTGATGGCTGGATACTTCTGTAAAAAATTGGGAACAAAATGTGACAGTGTGTACTGAGCAACAGCGGTGTGACAGCCAAAACGAATTGTACCGGAAACCTCTTGAACTTCATTCTGGGCTGCCAGAACCACAGCATTCCATTTTTCTATGAGTTCAATGGCCTGATCAGCTAGTCGTTGCCCTGACCGAGTCAGCGAAACCCCTTTTTTACTTCGAATAAAAAGGACGGTCTTGGTTTCAGCCTCAAGGCGCTTTAAACAATGACTGAGTGCTGGCTGAGTGACTCCCAGACGTTCGGCCGCGCGAGTTAGATGTAAGCTTTTTGCAACTTCAACAAAATATTTTAGATCAGTCTGGTTTATCATTAATATTATTTATCATATGTTTAAAAATTATTCATTATATTAATATTAAAAATCTGCTTAAAAGGACTTTACCTTAAAGGAGGTTCTTATGAAAACTCTCATGCTTTTAATTACGATGGTTCTGGTCATGACCCAGGCAGCGCAAGCAGATATCATTGAAAAAGTGATCTCGAAACAAATTTATAATACCGTCATGGTTATCAACGAAGATACCTACGTCTTCAATGTCAATGGCTATGCATGCCAATGGCCCGGCCTTCGAATTGCTCGCCACCAAGTCAATGCTCAGCTCAATCACTTGGATAAGTTTGGAAGTGATGCAAATTATTTAGCAATGGGAATACAAAATCCTGATCATCAGTTTTGCCATACGACGCGCGAAAAGGCCTTTGGAAAAGAACTCGTTCCAAATGCCGAATTACCAATTAAAGTCACTCGCGTCCTCGATATTCGAAGGCATGACAATGGCGATACGTACTTACAAGAATCGATTACTGTAGAAATCAATGACCGCACCGTTGAATCAATTGCCCAAGTCCCCCTTTCATTAACTAAGGATAACAAATGACAATCAATCGCAGAAATTTAATTCGAAATGGTTTGATCTCCACTGCAGCATTATTAACAGTACCTCTAAAGCTCAATGCTGCAAATCAGTGCCTCAAAGAAAAAACCCCACCCCAAGTTGAAGGACCATTCTATCCAGTCGTCGATCAAATCGACACAGATGCTGATTTGATTCAATTAAGTGGTGGAACACAAATAGCAAAAGGGGAAGTTGTCATTGTCGAAGGCATTGTCACTGATCAAAATTGCAAACCAGTTCCCGGCACCTTGGTTGAAATTTGGCAAGCCTGTGACTCTGGTCGCTATAACCATCCATCTGATCCCAATAGCGCCCCGCTTGATCCACACTTTCAATATTGGGGAAAGTCTGTCACGGATATGCAGGGTCTGTATCGCTTCCGGACAATTATTCCTGGCGCCTATCCAGCGGATACGAACTGGGTACGACCGCCGCATATTCATTTTAAAGTTTCACGCTTAGGCTATATTGAATTAATCACTCAGATGTATTTCTCTGGTAATATCCTGAATAATCAAGATCTCATTTTGAAAAGATTGAAAAAATCAGACCAGGAAAAAGTCATTGTGAGCTTTCAACATGTGAAAGATTCTCCTCATTCGGTGGGTGTATTTAATATTCAAATTGAGAAGATCTAACTATTTCTTTTTCCAGTCGATGGGATCAAGACACTCTATAAATCGCTCGGTGGCAGCACCGCGCGATCCTTTAACCACAACAATATCCCCAGGACTTATTGATTGGGCCAACTTTGCACCCATTTCTAAGGTGAAATCCGAATTTAAAACAGTCACTCCTGAAAACTTTGCCCGAGCAATACCTTCGGCGACGAACTTATAATCTTCTCCGATAAAATAAAGCTCACTAAATCCGGCCTGCGCCATTTTCATTCCCAACTTGATGTGAGCCTCTGGGGATTCTTCGCCTAATTCTTTCATTTGACCGAAGGCCCCTATTTTTTTACCTGTATTTTTTAAAAGTGGAATGTTTTCTAAAAGAGCATCCATGCTATCTGGGTTGGCGTTGTAACCGTCAAATAAAACATCGGCACCAAGATTGGTTTTAATAAACTGATTTCGTCCCCAGGCTGTGTGGCACTTTTCAAGTGCCTTCCAAATTTTTTCAACTGGCATATTGCAAACATAGGCAATCGTTGCGGCAGCCATTAAATTTCCTAAATTTTGTTTTCCAAAGACGGGAACTTCAGCAGATCCTTTTCGATCTGCAATTGTCCCCGTAATTTTCATGGTGGCCATACTCAATTCTTCAATTTTAAAATAAACATCGGCTTTGTCATTGTTTGCAGAAAACGACAACATCCGAGAAGCAGGATATTTTTTTGCAACTGGATACATCATATCGAATGTCCAGTCTTGATCTTGATTAAAAATCCGTATCGTATCTTCGCGAGAATCCATATAAATTTCGCTCTTCGCTTTTGCAATATTCGCCAATCCACCCATAGGCCCCATATGTGCCGAACCAACCATCGTGCAGACAACAATATCGGGATCTGCAATTTGAACAAGTTTCGTGATTTCACCTGGATGATTCATTCCCATTTCGACAACTGCAAATTCAACATCAGCATCAATTTGCAGAAGGGTCAGCGGCACCCCCCAGTGATTGTTAAAGCTACCTTGATTATAATGAGTTTTTTTGAATGAACTGAGTATTTGAGCAGTAAATTCTTTGGTGGTTGTCTTACCGTTAGACCCTGTAATTCCAATAATTTTTGCCTTTAATGTTTTTCGATACTGATGGGAAAAGTCTTGTAATGCTTTTAGCGTGTCATCAACTTTGATGATACTGACTTTGGATTTCAAATTTTCGAATTTTGGCTCGAGATGATGAACAATCAAAGCGGCTGCTCCTTGCTTCACCGCTAAATCCAAAAATTGGTGCGCATCAAAGGTGTCTCCTTTGAGGGCGATAAATATTTTTCCTGTTAAATCCGTCCGTGTGTCAGTTCCAATTTCATGGAATTCATTTTTGAAGGTCGACAAAAGTTTGCCATTTGTCCATTGAACAACATCCGCCAATTTCCACTTCATACTTGATCCTTTAAATATTTCTGGGCCACTTCCACATCACTGAAATGAATCTTTTCAGTCCCGATAATTTGATAATCTTCGTGCCCTTTTCCTGCGATCAAAACCACATCGTCAATAGTTGCCAACCGAATAGCAGCCGCGATGGCTTTCTCGCGGTCAGGTTCGATAAGAAATTTCTTAAAATCGTCTTCGATTCCTCGCTGAATATCAGCAATAATGGTCATTGGATCCTCGGTGCGAGGATTATCTGAAGTCACAAATACAAAGTCGCTCAACTCCGTGGCTATTTTTGCCATCAAGGGGCGCTTTATTTTATCACGATCTCCGCCACAACCAAAAACGGTAATCACTTTACTTTTTTTACGACTCTGGCTGCGCACCTCATGCAGAGATTTCAAAACATTCTCGAGGGCATCCGGAGTATGTGCATAATCCACAAAAACAGTTTTTAGGGACGCGGTCATGACCTTTTGAAGTCGTCCAGGCACTCCATAAAAACTCGTTAATGCGTGAATCGATTGATCCAAAGAAACACCTGCAGAAATAGCAGCCACCATACTGGCCACACAATTCGAGATCATGTGATTTCCCGAAAATGGAACCTTCACTGTGTACTGCTCCATCGGAGTTTTTAATTCAAACTCAGTTTCGCTGAAATTCATTTTTAAAATTTTATACTGAAAATCCGATTCTCGTTGTCCAAAAGTCCACGTCACAGCCGTGTCTGCAACTTTCAACTTACGGCCATAAGAATCATCCATATTTACAACTGCAAATGTTGGTTTTTTGTTTGTCTCCCAAAGCATTTCTGTAAACAAACGCTGTTTCGCACCAAAATAATTATCCATCGACTGATGATAATCCAAATGATCCAAAGTCAAATTTGTAAAAATAACGGTATTGAAATGAACACTAGCTGCACGTTTTTGATCCAGGGCATGTGAAGAGACCTCCATAGCAACAGCAATGGCACCAGCATCTACAAACTGTCGGAGTCGATGTTGAAGCGTCAATGGATCCGGAGTCGTCATGTCGGAGGTCCACACCTCGTTTCCAACACGGTGATTGACAGTCCCCATCACACCACAACTTTTGTGGTGAAAATTTAAAATATGTTCTAAAAAATAAGTGATTGAAGTCTTTCCATTTGTGCCCGTCACACCAAAACAAAAAAGCTGCTCCGAAGGAAAACCATAAAAAATAGCCGCCAATTGATCTAAGGCAACTCTGGAGTCGACGACCTCAAGTACTTTTCCGGTAAAACTTGCTGGAATATTGCTTTTGTTTTCAACAACTAGAGCCGCAGCACCATTTTCCACAGCTTGAGTCAGAAATTCATGACCATCAGATTTGAATCCCTTAATAGCTACAAATACGCTGCCACTGATGACTTGCCGTGCATTAAAAAAAATACCGCTGACTTCTGGCTCGTTCGAATCTGCAAGTTCCTCAACAGAAATCGATTTTGCGTCAAAATATGAAAATAACTGCTGCAGTTTCATTGGAATTTAGACTAATATTTGATTTTAAAACTAACAACCTTAAATTAAGAAATTATGTCTAAACAAATGCGTTCTTGCGGCCCTCTACAAGCTATCGAATTTTTTGAAAATCCGGACGGAAAGTGGATTGTGCTATTCCATGGATTTGGCGCCGACGCTTCGGATTTAGCAGGCCTCAAAGATCATTTTAATTTTTCTCCGACTTGTAATTGGCTATTTCCAAATGGTCCCTTATCAGTTCCGATTGGTTCTGGTTGGACCGGTCGCGCTTGGTGGTCTATTCGCATGAATGAACTTTCTCCGGATCTGGATTGGAGCACACTTCGCCCTAATGGTTTAGATCAAGCCGTTGCTACGGTATTAAAAATGATCACCTCCATGAAGTTTGAATGGAAAAACTTGATCCTCGGTGGATTTTCTCAGGGCGCTATGCTGGCAACCGAAGTTTTTTTAAAAGCTCCCGAAAACCCAGCTGGACTAATTTGTCTTTCAGGAACATTGCTAAGCCAAGATAAATGGGCCGAACTCGCTCCTCAACGAAAAGGGTGCACTGTTTTCATGTCTCACGGCGAATCCGATCAAGTCTTGCCTTCGAAGGGTTCTTTGCGTCTGCAAAAATTTTTTGAAGACAACGGAATTAAAACTCAATTTGTTTCATTTCGCGGTGGCCATGAAATTCCAATTTCGGTGCTTCAGAAAATGAGTACGTACATAAAGGAACGCCTATAAATGAACTATGCGATTGAAACTAATGATTTAGGCCGAACCTATAAAACCTATTCTAAAAAAGAAGGCCTTCTGAATTCATTCAAAGGTTTTTACAGCCGCGAGTATACCGAGAAAATCGCTCTTAAAGGAGCGACTTTGCAACTTGAGGCCGGAAAAATAGTCGGACTCGTCG
This sequence comes from Bdellovibrionales bacterium RIFCSPHIGHO2_01_FULL_40_29, assembly GCA_001771815.1. Lineage (GTDB taxonomy): Bacteria > Bdellovibrionota > Bdellovibrionia > Bdellovibrionales > Bdellovibrionaceae > Pseudobdellovibrio. Next base: position 596,022 of record MEPU01000004.1, read on the forward strand.
GAGCCAATGGCGCAGGCAAAACAACTCTTCTAAAAATTCTTTCGGGTTTGATTTATCCAACTTCGGGAACTGCAACCGTTTTGGGTTTTGAACCGTGGCGCCGTCAAAATGAATTTCTCAAGCAAATCAGTATTTTGCTGGGACAAAAAAATCAATTATGGTGGGATATTACTCCTCGAGATTCTTACTCTCTGCTTGGAAAAATTTATGACCTGGATTTGAATAAATCCAGAGCTCGAGTGAACGAACTGGCGCATCTTTTAAAATGCACTCATGTTCTGGACACACAACTGCGACGTCTGAGCCTCGGCGAAAGAATGAAAATGGAAATCATTGGATCCCTTTTGCATTCTCCGAAAGTTTTATTTTTAGATGAACCCACAATTGGTTTAGATATTGTTGCTCAGGCGGCTATTCGAGATTTTTTACAAGTCTACGTTCAGGAATACAAACCGGCGATTATCCTGACTTCGCATTACATGGATGATATTGCACAGCTAGCTGATCAGCTCTTGCTGATGTCACAAGGTCAGTTGGTTTATAACGGCACAGTGGATGAATTCATGCAGACCTCCGATTTAAAGAAAAAATTGATTTATCGATTTAAAAATTCAATGCAAGAAAACGAAAAGATTTTTAATTCACAGGAACTGTCTGCTGTTTTAGCGGAAATTGTAGCTGAAGGTGATATTGTCGATATTAAAGTTGAAGAGGTTAATTTTGAAGAAGTCATTCGTCGCTTTTTGGCGACGGAATCTAGCCCTCTGTAATTTGGGAATTGCCACCAATTTAGAGTATAGATTTAATTTTATTGTCGATGCTTTTGTTCAACCGATACTCACGGTTGGTATCGAAGTATTGCTATGGCTTGCCATATTCAAAACTGCAGAATCTGCGCAAATTGGCGGATTCGGCAAAGAATCTTATTTGGCTTATGCTGTGTGGGCACCATTTCTGGGTCGTATTGCCATCAGCTGGATGTATGAATCTATGATGGTCGAAGAGGTTGGATCCGGCTCTATCAACACGATACTTTCGCGCCCATTGAGTTTTTATGAATACTACCTCAGTCAAATGATGGGTTATAAACTTGTCACAACGGTCTTTTCATTGTTAGTTCCAGTTGCCGCCAGTATTTATTTCAAGCTTCCTGTTTTTTATGACCGCTTACCTGCAGCTTTGTTGCTGGTTATCTATTACCTGTTTTTAGTTCACACAATGAGTTTTATTATTTCAACGTTGGGATTTTTTCTGACTCGTGTTCGCTCATTCACGTTGGTTAAAAACTTAACTCTTTGGCTTTTGAGCGGCGAACTTGTGCCAATCGACTTGATGCCTTTAGCCATGCAGAAGTTTTTCCTGATGCTCCCTTTTTCATCGGGAGTTTATATTCCACTGGCCTACATTACGGGACGATCTGATTCTTCGATGCTTTTTCAGGGCTTTCAGAATGTCACAATTTCATTGGCTATCGCTGGAGTTTTTAGTTATTTTTTCTGGAAGCGCGGTTTGCATGAATACACAGGAACTGGTGCCTGATGTTTCATAATTTTCTAGTCATTGTTAAAAAATATTTTGGACTTTATCAGGCTTTTTTTAAAGTGAGTCTAGTTGCTGATCTCGAGTATCGGCTTAATTTTGTTCTTTTGGTGTGTGCTGAGTTTATTTGGTATTCAACTCAATTGATTCTTTTTGAAGTGATCTATAGACACACAAAAATTGTCGGTGAATGGAACCTAGATCAAATGCGTGTGTTTATTTTCTTAGTATTATTTGTGGATTCAATTTACATGATACTTTGGGATACAAATCTGAGTAATTTTACGGACAATGTTCGTAAAGGCACGTTGGACTTACTTTTAGTAAAGCCCGTAAATTCTATCTTTATGTTGAGCTCACAAAAAATTTCAATTTCGCACCTACCTTGTCTTTTTGTTACAGGAATAGGTTTTATTTGGGCTCTGACCAATATTCCGGATTTTCAATGGCTGAAGCTCTTCTGGCTCCTTATTCTGATTCCGGCGGGACTCTCAGTTATTTTTGTGGGTCGATACGCTCTTAATTGCTCGGCCATCATTTTTACTCGAGCTGATTTTCTGCAATACGTATGGTATTCGATGTTTCGTCTTGGACTCCGGCCCGATGCGATCTATTCCGGATTCTTAAGATTTATTCTGATTTTTCTTATTCCATTTGCAATGATAGCGTCTATTCCTGCGCGGGTTTTACTTGAACCCTTTTCACCATGGATGCTGGTTTGGGCCGTTGTGATGCCTGTTATTTTAGTCTACAGTTTAAAAAAATACTGGGCGTACTGTTTACGCCAGTACTCAAGCGCCAGCAGTTAGTTCCAGACTCACTCTTTTAAATAGACAGTCATATTTCGATCAGCCCCCAAGGCCTCACCCTCGGCGGGCCACGTGGACTCTACTCGCCCGGTCCCCACAAACTTGACTTGAATTTGCTGCTCTGAAGCGCGAGACAGAACCTCACGCACAGTCAAAGCTTTTAATTTGGGAGCCGCTGTTAAAATTGAATTTTCATCCAGCAGCTCTTCATGACTGATAGGCATTGCTTTTTCAGCTTCAGAAATTTTTGCAATGGCTTGAGCAAGTGCTGCTTTTGCCAAAGTTTTTTGTGGATGCTCCAACGGAATATCTGGCGTGATTCCATTTTTACGAACGGCATATGATGCAATTTTTGAAAAAACCGGCGCCACCACCTGCGATCCATAATAACCTTTTCGGGGACGATCGACTCCAATAAAAATAACATACTCTGGATTTTGCGCTGGAATAAATCCCGCAAAACTGGCGATATAACCACCAGGCATGTAACCACGTCCAGTTGTTTTCACTTTCTGAGCGGTACCCGTTTTTCCGCCCACAGAAAAACCTGAAACACGAGCTAAAGTTCCTGTGGCCTTATCTGAAGTCACTGCAACTAACATTTCTCGCATTTGTTCAGCGGTGCTCTCAGATATAACTCGGCGAATCGGACGCGGCTCATGGATTTGAACTTCATTGGTTTCTAAATCTGCAATACTCTCGACGATGTACGGCTGATTCAATATTCCACCATTAGCCAGAGTTGCATAGGCATTTGCCATCTGAAGCGGAGTTACCGTGATTCCTTGACCAAAAGACACATTCGCTAATAAATGGTCTCGCCACGGTAGCGGAACTGTGATTCCCTTCGCCTCTCCAGGTAAATCAACACCACTGCGCTCTCCAAATCCAAAGTTATTTAAACCTTGTTTTAATTTTTGATCACCCAACATCAATGCAATCTTAGAAGTTCCAATATTAGATGAATAAGCTAAAACTTCAGTCACACTAATTGTTCCTTGAGCATGATCTTTTTCAGCCTCTCGGATAATGCGCTTTCCAATCTTGAACGCCCCATCTTCGCAATAAATTTTAGTTGCCGGCTTAACCAAACTACGCTCAAGAGCCTCAGCAATAACAAATGTTTTTAGCGTGCTTCCTGGTTCAAAAGTATCCGTCACCGCTCGATTTCGACGAACAAATGCCGATGCTGATGCCGGCGCATTGGGATCAAAATGCGGCAAACTAGCTAGCGCGCGAATAGCTGACGTTTTAGCATCAAGCACAACAGCCCAGGCTCCGTCCGCTTCGTACTTTTTAATTGTTTCATTCAATTCCGATTCAACGAAATATTGCAAATCAGAATCAATAGTGAGCTTAATCTCTTTGCCTTGCGGGGTTTCAGTGAACAAGAGTCCATCTTGAACCAAGGGCCGTCCGCGGGCATCTTTGCGCATGGTTACTTTTTTCTTTTCACCTTTTAAAATGGAATCATAATGCAATTCTAAACCTTCTAAGGCTTGGCCTTCCTTTCCAACAAAACCTAATGTTGACGACAACAGTTGATCGTTGGGATAGACACGCTTCCATTCTTCAACAAGACCGATACCACGAATATTCAACTGTCGAATTTCTTCGGCGACCGAAGCCGAAACCAAGCGCTCCAGCCAAATGAATCTTTTATTTGATTTTTTGATCTTTGAAAAAATCGATACTGAACTTTGATTAATAATTTTGGATAATTTTCTAGCGACTGTTTTTTTGCTCTCGATAATCTTAGGATCTGCATAGACTGAATACGCTGGCGACGTCATGGCTAACTCTTTACGATGAGTATCGATAATCGCCCCTCGACGCGATGGCAATGTCACAACAGTTTGAAATTGACGCTCTTGCAATGCATTCAACCGATCTTGCGGAAGAAACTGCAAGTACGCAGCACGCGCTAAAAGAATCGACCAAAGACAGCATGTGATTGCAAATAAAGTGATAATTTTTGATTTCAAGGATGGACTCGACTTTTAAAAGATAGATTGTTTTCGGCCACAATAGGCATTGTTGTTAAATTAATAATTTGCCCAGGCTTAATTTTTCGTAGAGTGAGCTTTTGTGTGGCTACATTTGCAACCAATTGTGGTCGCGTGAGTTTTGCTAATGAAATCTCTTTCTGTCTAGAAATTTCATTGCTCCTTTTAAATTCGCGAGTCAATTTTAATACCACATAGGATAAACGCCGTTCTTCCATTTTAATGAAGACCAACCCCATCAATGTACCGATAACAATAAGTAAACTTAAAAATGGTTTCAGCTGCCGTATATCGTTCGAGTTCATCCTGACCTCTTGTAAAAAACCAATCGAGTGCTTGGTTACATCAAGCAGGCTATTCCTTAGCCCGCTGAGCTCTTCGAAGAGCAAACTTGTCAGGCTTTTCAGGTTTTTGTCCTTTTTGAAAAATCCGCAATTTAGCGCTTCGAGCTCTGACATTCATTCTACATTCTTCCTCAGTAGGCACAATCACTTTTTTATTCACAAGAAAACCATATTCGCTATCTTTAAAAAGATTTTTAACAATTCGATCTTCCAAAGAATGAAACGTAATTATAGAAATAAGACCTCCGTCGCGGAGCTGTTGAATCAAAAGCGGAACGGCTTGCTGAAGCACCTCCAACTCTTGATTCACCACAAGACGAAGGGCCATAAAATACTGCGTGGCTGGATGAAAACCTTTTTTTTGCCACCCATCAACTCGTTCAATTAATCCGGCTAATTGCAAAGTTGTTATGAATGGTTTTTCACCACGATCTTGAATAATAGCTTTGACCACATGATACGGATTTGGAACTTCGCCAAAAATTTTAAATATATCCATTAACTCATCGTGATTCAATTCGTTGATCAAATCAGCCGCTGATTTTCGAGCCGTCTGATTCATTCTCATGTCCAATGGTCCATCTTTATTAAAACTAAATCCTCGCTCAGCCTGATCCAGCTGAGGAGAACTCACACCCAAGTCCAACAAAATCATATCCAATGGGTTTTGATTTTTTTCAGCAAATTCTAAAAAACTTCCGTGAAAAATCTCAAGCCTTTTCGATTCAATCCAATCAGACCAATCTTTTCGGGCTGTAGCAATAGCTTCCAAATCCTGATCTGCAATGAAAGCTTTTTTAAGAGAATACTGTTTTCCAATGGCGCGAAAATGACCGCCTCGACCAAAGGTTCCATCAAAATAAACAAGATCTGTTCGAGACTTAAGCGGAGAGTACGATTCAAGCACTTCAGTTAACAAAACCGGAATGTGAGGGGCTGGATTCACCAAAACTCCAATGGTTGGACTCGACCTAAGTCATATCCTAAAATTCGAAAATTTGTGCGTCAAGGTAGAATCGCATACTCTAAAGCAGTAAGGAAGACTCCATGATCATCAATTGTCCACGCTGCGGTTTCTCACAACCTCAAGATCAGTATTGCGCTCAATGTGGCGTCAACATGCAGTCGTTTAGACCCGCTGAAAAATCTTTTGCTAAAAAACTTTCAGAAAATATTGGACTGCAAGTTTTAATTCTGGTGATTGTTGCTGGATTTGCGGGTTCATATGTGATTCAAAGTGGAACGCCTCCAAAATGGGTGCAAAAATTTTCAAAGTTTCAAGGTGTCACAAAAAGTACAAAAACAATAACAGCCACGCAAACCACAGCAGAGTCCCAATCAGAACAGGCATTAACTGCAACTCGAAATGAATCTCTTGCAAACTTAAAAAATCAAGAAATCATTCTGGATCAATCTGTCAACGCAGGGGCTGCCTCACAGACTTTACCCACAAATAGAACTGAAAATACAAATCTCGCAGTAGCCCGAACTCAAGAGGCAAAAGATTCCACCTCTGATTCTGCCGGAGTTTCATTTAAATTGACCTATGTCGAAGTCTCGACAGACGTCCTTTCGAAGTGGATCTCTGAAAGCTCGCAGTTAGGGCTTTATCAGAACCTTCAAGATTACTCCGCAGGCATTCTGCCTGCCTTTCGAAAGCGTGCTGATCTTATTCAACAAGTCTTAAAATCTCATGAAAAGAAACTCCTCGTTGGTCAGACCGAAACTTTTCTTTCAGGCGCCGTTGGCGACGATGGCCAAATGATTGGCTTATCAGCAAACTTAGAAGTTAAATCCTTCGAAAACAGCGCCGTCCATGGAACTCTTGTTATCACGCGGGCCTTACCTGCCGGTCGTGAGGTTTTTCCTGCTGAATTTGACCTCAATAAAGGGGCTGCTTTCTTCATCGTCGACACACTGACTCGCCAAAACTTTTTAACCGAAAAAGATGCCCTGCGAATGGCTCCATTCCAGGTGTTTAAATCCCTCGACTTTATGGCCCAAAGAACTAAGTTTGTGATCCTCTTAGAACCTGAAATCAAATAACCTTTCTAACGACACTCGTTAGACCTTTACTGAGCTTTAGAAACAGGATTCAATACAAGTCTCGAACCCTGCAAGGAGCCCATAATGAATGCAAAAAACCTACAGCTATCAACTTATATCTCAGAAGAACAACTCCAAAAAAAGATTTCAGAAATTGGGTCTATTTTAACAGACAAGTTCATGAATAAAAAAGTCACTGTTGTTTGCATTCTCAAAGGTTCTTTTATTTTTTACTCGGATTTAATTCGCAAGATCAATACCGACATCACCTGTGAATTTTTTGGAGTTTCCAGCTACTCGGGAATGACTTCAACTGGAGAAGTCAAAATCACTTTGGATCTGACCAGCCCCATCTCTGGCCAACATATTGTTTTGGTTGAAGACATCGTTGATACAGGTGTCACTATGGATTATTTGAAAAAAACAATCGAAGCCCGCAATCCAGCATCACTCACTACCGTGGCGTTACTTGAAAAGCCAGAAGCTCTGAAAGTACCTTGCAAATTAGATCACGTTGGATTTCAAATCACCAATGAATTTGTTGTCGGATATGGTTTAGATTATCAAGGGTACTATCGAAATCTTCCGTACATTGCCCAAGTCCAAAACTTTCAATAAGGAATAATTATGAAACTCATTTTTACAGCATTATTTTTCTTAAGCTTCACGGCTATTGCACAAACTGATCCTGTCGTCGCCGATCCTGCTCCCGACACGGAAACCGCCACTATCGTTCAACCAACCCCTGCTCAGAAGGCCACCATCACGGAAGCCGCAAAGAAAGCCGAAAGCGAAACAGAAAAAAGGACTGAGTCAGGCTCGCCTGAACCTCACCATTTCGGTGTTCATGCTGACTTAAATTTGCCCCATATTCTTAATTATGGAGTTGATTACTGGCATGCCTCTCGTTGGTTTTCAGGAGCCATCAATTTTGGAGGCTACTCGCTGAATGGACTTGCAAAAGGCACTGATACTCCTAACGGCGTTGATTTGAAATTTGCCAATCAAGAATTGATGTTACGATTCCATCCCTTCCGTGGTTCTTTTTATGCAGGCCTCGGGTATGGCTCACATACAATTGATGTCAAAACTCAACGCACAATTTCTGTCACAACACCAGTCCCAGGCTCAGCAGATGTTGAAATTCTTGATGTGATCAAAGCCAACTATTTGCTTCCGCATGTGGGGTGGATCTGGACATGGCCATTTGGATTAACTCTCGGAATGGATGTTGGATACCTTTCGCCAATCAACCCGTCTGTTGATTTAACAACGACAATTTCAAATATTAGCAATCCCTTAATCACTCAATCGGATATCGAAGCCACAACGGAATATCAAAATGCTCGTTCTGAGATTATTGATCAATCTGAAAAGGTTGGAAAAACCGGATTACCCTATTGGACAATGTTTCGAATTGGATTCTTGTTTTAATCTTTTGAACGGAGAAAACTATGAAGCAGTTTCATGACTTACTTCATCACGTACTTGAAAATGGAAATACGAAATCAGATCGCACTGGCACCGGAACAATCAGTGTTTTTGGATACCAAATGCGTTTCAACCTCCAAGATGGATTTCCCCTGCTCACAACAAAAAAACTTCACACGCGCTCCATCTTTCACGAACTTCTTTGGTTCCTTAAAGGCGAAACTAATATTAAGTATTTGAATGAAAACAAAGTCACAATCTGGGATGAATGGGCCGATGAGAATGGTGATCTCGGACCCGTTTATGGAAAGCAATGGCGATCTTGGGAAACTGCCAATGGGCAAACTGTTGATCAGATATCAAATGTCATTGAACAAATTAAAACAAATCCTGACTCGCGACGCCTTTTGGTTGTTGCATTTAATCCTGGTGATGTGGACAAAATGGCGCTACCTCCATGTCATGCTTTCTTTCAATTTTACATCGCAAATGGAAAACTCTCGTGTCAGCTGTATCAACGTAGTGCTGATATATTCTTGGGAGTCCCTTTCAATATCGCAAGCTATGCATTATTAACCCACATGGTCGCCCAAGCCTGCAACCTAGGCGTTGGGGAATTCATCCACACATTGGGTGATGCTCACATTTATTCAAATCATATCGAACAGGTTAAACTTCTTTTATCCCGAACTCCTCGCCGCTTGCCGCAACTTAAGTTGAATCCTGATGTGAAAAATATTTTTGATTTTAAGTACGAAGATATTACGATTGAAGGTTATGATCCACTTCCTGCGATTAAAGCGGAGGTTGCCGTTTGATTCTATCCCATATCGTTGCCGTTAGCGAAAATGGCGTCATTGGAAAGAACAATCAATTACTGTGGCATTTCTCAGAAGATTTGACCTATTTTAAAAAACGCACAACAGGCAAAATCATGATCATGGGACGGAAAACTTATGATTCGATTGGTAAACCATTACCAAAACGATTTCATATCGTTGTCTCACGCGAATCTCACTCTAGTTCACCGGAGAACGTGCAGTATGTTTCCTCTTTACAAGAAGCTTATACCGTCGCTGAAAAACTTATTTCCTCGGGCGGTTGGCCTGAAGAAGTTATGATTGTCGGAGGTGGTCAGATTTACAAAGACACTCTTCCCGATACTAATTTTATTTATATCACACGAATTCCTGGTCACTTTGATGGTGATACCTATTATGATTTAAAACTTCCCGCTGACTTCGGCATTGCCTTTAGTCAGTTCAGCGAGGCCCATCCTGGGCTTCGTTATGAGATCTGGTCCAAAGCACAAACCCTTGCTGATTAAAATTCACCAAGACAACCTGGCACATGTCTGAAATGCGTCTTGGAGTGTCGAACTCGTTGACACTATTTTTGAAACATATTTTTCAATTTCGCTTCGTAAAATTCCGATTAAAATAGGAACTGAGGAACGCCAATGCAAATATCGGAAAATGTCCCACCCCCTAAACGTTATCAAACAAAAGAACATGCTCAAATCGAAGTCTATGGACGCATGGGGAAAATTTATTGTCGCTTAACGAACCTGTCGACGACAGGCGCCTTTCTGGAAATTATCAATTCGAAATATATGCCCAAACAGGGCGATTTGATTCACGTTTCTGTGATTTTGCGCCAGCTCAATAAAACTCATACCCTTGATGCCGAAATTATCTGGTGCAAAGGCTTAGGTCTGGGTATTTCCTTTGTTCGCAAAGAGCAACTTTTCGAGAAGTTAACAGCTCGCACGTCAGCGCCAGCCCAATAAGTATTCCCTGATCTTGGAAGTTCTTAGACCATAGTCTAGTTTCGTCATAAATTATTGGTTCCATTAAAGCCCTGGGTCTAGTCTTGAAATGCACTCATCGCTGTGGATTGGCAGTGAGGCCCATATTGCATTCATTTCCCAAGGAAGGGGATTTATGAAAAAACTCAAACTTATTGGTTTGTCACTTTTTTGTCTTTTTACATTTTCGTCAATTAAACAGGTTCAGTCGAAGGACTATCAATACTACTGGTTGAAAGTTTCAGCTCATGACAAGTTTCAACGTTCAGTGATTGCCAACACAGGAGTCGCTATTGAAATTGTCAAAGACGATTATGTCATTGCTTACGGAAATGACCTTCAGAAAGAAGCCCTTGAAAAATTAGGCTGGCTCGAAGCGGCCTCAAATCTGGCCTTTGAAAAAGATTTTCCTACTAAAGATTCTGCTTACCATAATTATGCTGAACTCACAGATGCCATAACAAAATTAGCAAATGAAAACCCAGACATCGTAAAAATGACTTCCATTGCAAAAACAAACGAAGGCCGAGATATCTGGGCGCTTCAAATCACTGCAGATCACGCGCATGCATCAGATAAACCAGCGGCTATTTTTATGGGTGGACATCATGCACGCGAACATCTGTCTGTTGAAATGCCATTGCTGTGGGCTCAGTACTTAGTGACTCAATTTCGAGGTGGAAATCCACGTGTGATTGGATTACTGAATTCTCGCGATGTGCATATCATTCCTGTCGTTAATCCTGATGGCATGGAATACGACATCAAAGATGGCAGCTACAAAATGTGGAGAAAAAATCGCAGCCGCAACGCCAACGGAACCTACGGCGTTGATTTGAATCGAAACTATGGCTATCAATGGGGAACTGGAGGATCATCATCTGACGGCAATAATGAGACGTATATGGGACCAAAAGCGTTTTCAGAAATTGAATCCACTGCTATTAAAAACTATGTCGATACTCATACCAACATCACTATTCTTTTATCGTTTCACTCATTTTCAAAATTAATTCTCTATCCGTGGGGCCATAAATACGCAGGAATTGAAACCGCCAATGACAAACTTGTTCACGAAAAAATGGCTACAACAATGGCTGAATGGAATGGATACCAACCTCAGCAAAGTTCGGAGTTGTATATTGCCAGCGGAGACACAACTGATTGGTCTTATGGAGTTCATAAAATTATTTCATTCACATTTGAATTGGATCCAGCCAACAATGGATTTGGTGGAGGTGGTTTTTATCCTGGACCGGGCGTTATTGACCCGGTCTTTCAGAAAAATTTAGAACCTTTATTGTATCTTTTAGATTATTCAGACAACCCATATCGGGTTCTGAATGTTGGCATAGGACCAATTAAGCCTTAAACAAATAAAAAGTCAGATAAAGACTGCGTGAATTGTTTTGGATTCTCCACATTCGCGCAGTGTCCACACCCCATCAAAACTTCAAACTGACCATTTTTAAAGAGCTGGGACAACTTTTCAGATTCGACTCTTGAAAGTAATTGATCAAATTCCCCGTGCACCACTTTAACAGGATGAGTCACTTCTTTTAATTGCGAACGAACATCCAAACCATCAATCGCTTTCAACACCAAATGTCCAACTGCTTTCACTGAACGAAATGCGTCTTCAACAATGATATCTTTAAAGAATGAAGTCGTCGCATCATTGTTATAAATTGTTGAACCAATAATTGCCGCTGTTAAATTTTTATCCACCTTCATTTGATCAAAAGCTTGAATCATAGCTTCATCAAATTTCACACCTTCCGCACCAACTGGATCTAACAAATAAGCCTTGTTAAACAACTCCGGAGCGGCTGCCAACATCATGGCTGCAATTAATCCTCCAGTTGAATGCCCTACCAGATTGACAGGGCCCCAATTCATTGAACGAATCAGCATAATAAAATCATTGGCAAAATTTTGCATAGTCACTTCGGACTCTGATTTTGGATCTGAACTTTTCCCACAACCACGAAATTCGACGCAGACAATGGATCCTTTTTTATCTGATATTGTGGCGTACTTTGCCTTCAGCATCTCAACTGACGGAATCCACCATCGATTGGACGATAAATTCCCATGAAGAAAAACAGTTGTGGTTGGGATCGTATTTGGAAAAACATCGTAACTGATTTTGGTTGCCGAGTTCATTTCAAAAAAAGCCATTTCCTACTCCTGAGTTTTCTTACTAGCGATAACAATTTTCCGAACAATTTCTGCAGCTTTTTTAGGGACAGCTTCAGGAATTTTATGTTCAGATCCTTCGACATACACACGACTCGCACGAGATGCTACAGGAATAGAATCCCAAAAAGAATCTAAAATTGCTTGAGGAATATACTGATCTTTTTTGGCAATAATCAAATGAACTGATTTTTTTGGAAAACGATCCACTTCATCTGTCGCTCGAAATTTACGGATCCCTTGAGTTAATCGAAATGTCGCTTCTAACTTAAACGGATTTTCCAAAACGACAGGTTCAAGTGCAGGATACGTTGAGTAACAAATTTGTTTCAGAAAATAGTCATACAGCTCATCATTGCTATAAGGATTGTAGGGATACATCGCTCGGGTCACAGCAATTTGAGTTTTAATCCATTGATCCTGTCCATCCAGAGGTGCCGTATAAGGTGCCATTAAAATGGCATTCTTCACATGGCGTGGATACTTAAAGCTATAAGCCGCTGCGATCCCACCACCGTAAGACAATCCAACAAGGTTATATGGTTTTTTAATTTGCAAAACAGTCAGAAGCTGATCCAGCTCAACAACCTGGTCGTCGTAATGATAGGGTGCATACTTCACTCCGTACTTTAATAACGTTTTCCCCATCCCGCTCATATCATATCGAAGGACACCAATACCCATTTTTTTAAGTTCTGCCGTCATGGCATCCCATTGACGAGTGCTGTATGTTAAACCATTCAACAAAACAACAGTAGGCTGATTTTTTTGAGGTGCTGAGTACTCAACATAAAGGTCCGTTGAATCAATTGAAATAAAGCCATGGAAGTCTTGGCTCAAATTGAATGCATGAGCCAAATTCACCATTGATAGAATAACTAAAAATAAAAACTTCAAAATACATCCCCTCGGTTATTTGAAATAAAAACTATAAAACGATTCCGCCATCAACACTGATAACTGTCCCATTGACGTATGCCGCTTGCTCTGATGATAAAAATAGGACTGCATTTGCAATATCACTGGTTGAACCTAAACGTTGAACTGGAACTTTGCTGGCCATGGCATCCAATGTTTCTTTTGGCATTGCGTTCGTCATTGCTGTTGCAATAAATCCAGGTGCTACTGCATTAACAGTGAATCCTTTGCGTCCCAATTCTTTGGCCAAGGTTTTAGTCATTCCAATCACACCCGCTTTTGCAGCTGCATAATTTGTTTGACCAAAATTTCCATACAATCCAACTACGCTTGAAATATTGATAATTCGCTTATGAGTTGAAGTGGCGTTGAATTTTTCTGATAATGTTTTTGTGACATTAAATAAACCCGTCAGATTTGTATTGATGACGGCGTTCCAATCTTCGAAAGTCATTTTTGCAAAAGACTTATCGCGAGTAATGCCCGCATTGTTCACTAAAATGTCACAAGCCCATGGCAAACCAGCCGCTGCTTTTTCACAAGATTCTTTTTGAGTGACATCGACCTGAGCAAAGTGAACTTGACCAGCAAACTGAGCCAATTCTTTTTTAGCTGTTTCAATGGCCTGTTCAGAATAATCCCAGATCGCAACCTGGCCACCTGACTGCAGGAATGACAAGGCGATTTGAAAACCAATTCCTTGAGCGGCTCCGGTGATAACTGCATTTTTGTTCGCGAATGAAAATTTCAAGTTTACCATGCTAGGACTCCTTTGAGATCTTAAGTTCACATGAAGTTCTGCTTCGGTAGTGCTCTGAGGTCAACTGGAATAAGCATGAAAAAAATTCCCTTGTAACGCCAAGTATAAAGGGTTACCCAACACACCCAATGAGCAGTAGAACCTGTACTGCCCTCAAAGGAGCTCACGTGACAGAAAAACGACGATTTGCGACGATCAAAGGTACGGGTCATTACGCCCCTGAACGAGTCATTCCCAACTCTTATTTTGATAAACTTTACAATAAAGATATTGGCTCGTTCCTGGAAAGTTCTCGAAATATCAAAGAGCGCCGCTGGATGGATGACAACCAACGCACCAGTGATCTCATCTTACCCGCAGCTCAACAGGCGCTGAAAAACGCTGGTATCACTGCCAATGAATTGGATTTAATCGTAGTGGCAACAGATACTCCCGATTACCTATCGCCATCGACAGCCTCGGTTTTACAATTTAAATTAGCCGCGAAAAATGCTGGCACATTCGATTTGAACTCTGCATGCGCTGGATTTGTGACAGCTTGTGATTTAGCAGGAAAATATATTCAAGCCGATGAAAAGTATAAAAATATCTTAGTTGTTGGGGCCTATGCGATGAGTAAATGGCTCAACTTTGATGATTATAAAATTGCATCGCTTTTTGCTGATGGCGCAGGAGCGGCTGTTATTCAAGCGACATCTGAACCCTATGGAGTTTTAAGTAGTACAATGTACACTGACGGCCAATATCATGATTACATGGGGATCTATGCTGGTGGATCAGCAGAAAAAATCAGTTCTGAAACAATTGAAAGCAAAAGACATTTACTGGCTTTTCCTAAAAAAATTCCACCGGAAACAAACGGTATTCATTGGCCACGCCTCACACGTCAAGTTTTGGAACCGATTGGCAAAACACCACAAGATGTAAAACATTTTTTTATCACTCAATTCAATGTTCAAAGTATTTACGAAACATTGGATCGTCTCGAGCTTCCACGAAATCGCGCCCATTATATTATGGACCGCTACGGCTATACCGGCAGTGCTTCGATTGGTATGGCTATCAGTGATGCCGTTCTTCAGCATAAGTTAAAAAAGGACGATCTGGTTGTACTGCTTGGTTCTGGAGGCGGCATGAGTATGACTGCCCTTGCGCTTCGCTGGAGCTACGATACTTAATGGAAACTGCAGATTCTTTCGAACTCGATTGGCTTAAACAATGGGCTTACCTGTCGCCAACAGCCACAGCCTTGACAGACGGAGATACCGGACGGCAGTTGTCGTATGCTGAATTTTATTCTCAAGCTATAACTGGGGCTCAGTACCTAAAATCGAAATTCAATCTGCAACCTGGCGATCGTGTCGTGCACTTTTCAACCAACGAATTGTCGAGTTATATTTTATTCTTTGCACTGGCTCGCCTTGGTGCGACGCTTGTTCCGATCAACTATCGCTTAACGGCTCGTGAACTGACTTATGTGATAACTGACGCCAAACCAAAGGTGATTGTTTTTGAAAATCAATTTGGTGACACACTTCAATCCATTTCAAAAGATTTTCAGTATGCAGCACTTGAACCCTTTAAGGACTTTGAAGCCGCACTTAACGACACCACCAATCAGTTTGAAGGTTTTCATTCAACAACTGATACCACAGCTCTGATTATTTACACATCCGGGACAACAGGATTTCCCAAGGGAGCCATGATTTCACACCGTGGCTTATTTTGGAACTCTGTGAACACCACATTGAGATTAAATATCACACAATCAGATGCTGCTGTGATCTTCTTACCTCTGTTTCACACTGGAGGTTGGAATGTTCTATCAACTCCATTTTTTCACCGTGGTGCTCATATTATATTAATGAAAAAATTTGATGGAGACCAAATTTTAAAACTTTCAGAAACACATCGCGCCACTCTTTTGTTTGGTGTTCCAACAACAATGAAGATGATGTCGCAATCCCCGTTTTTTACACATGTTAACCTGACATCAGTCCGTTATGCTATTGTGGGTGGCGAGCCCATGCCTCTCGATGAAATTCGCACTTGGGAGAGTAAAAAAATTCCTGTCCGTCAAGGTTATGGTTTAACTGAATTCGGTCCAAATGTTTTTTCACTAAACGAAACAGACACCATTCGCAAAATGGGTTCTATTGGATTTCCAAATTTTTACGTCCAAGTTCAAGTGATTAACGAGGCCGGACAACACTGTCACGCCAACGAAGTCGGCGAACTTTGGCTAAAAGGCCCGATGGCCATGTCTGGATATTGGAATAATGAAAAGGCCACGAAAGATACATTTTCTAATGGATGGCTTAAAACCGGAGATCTCGTTTATTTTGATACCGAAAAGTATTTTTATATCGTCGGCAGAAAAAAAGATATGTACAAATCGGGTGGCGAAAATGTCTATCCGGCGGAAATTGAAAAAACACTTTCAGAAATTCCTTGGGTTAGCGAGGTTGCGGTTATTGGCGTGCAAGATCCTCAGTGGGGTGAAGTTGGTCACGCCTATATTGTGGCTCGAGAGGCCTCATCCTTTAATCAAGAGCAGTTGCAAAACCACTGTCTTACAAACTTGGCAAAATTTAAAATTCCAAAGTACTTTACCCAAATGAGCGAACTCCCTAAAGGGGATTCTGGAAAAATACTAAAACGCCTGATAAATCAGTCGCTTAACGCATAATTGACTGCCCATTACTCCACCTGGCCAGATCGCATTTGAGTGCCCCTTAGTGTCACTTCGTCAGAATCATTACAGGTGAAAAATAGTGTGAACTTCAAGTATAGTGATGTCACCTCTAGGAGTTCACGTATGTCTCGATTCTTCGCCAGTTGTTTTCTATTTTTATTATTCACGAACGCAGCCTATAGTTCTTCATTTGATCTTTGCTTGGAACATGCCGCCAAACAAGAACATAAGTTGGACCGACAGGATGGTGTGCAAAATTGTTTTATCAAGAACAAAGCACAACTCAATTCCGAGAAATGTTATCGCTCAATTAAAAAAGTAAACCTGACCGAAATATCACAAAAAATCAATGAACAGATAAAATCTGTTTGTTTTTATGAGGTCAGCAGATTTAGAACCATAAAATCTTGTCTGGAAAAATCACAGTTGTTTGAAACAGCAATCAATAAAGATGAAGCAGTTTTTGATTGTTTTGCTCAATTTCAGAATGTTCTTAATCAGCGTCAATGTTTAAATGTGAGCCAGTATCTCATCTACCCTGCTAAAAAAGAGCATTTAAAAACTCATTGCTTAAATAGCTTCTAATTAATGGCTAAATGATAATTCTGAATGGGCACTTGCAATGGAACACCAGCTGGAATTTTTTGATTCTTTGAGATCTTGTTCCAATTCAAATGTGGATTCATTCTTTTAAAAAGTGTGATACTGCCATTATACCATGGCAAAAGCTTTGACTTCGGCATTGTTCGCCTAAGTTTGTATTCTTTTGTATTGAGTGCCACAGACTTTAAAAGATTTTGTCCAAAAAGTTCTGGTGCACGTCTTTCAACCTCTAGAGCTGCCAAAAAACAGGCGTAAAAATTTTTCGAGGCAAATCCCCATGTTTTTGTTCGCTCCTCAGATTCAATGAGGTCTTCAAGTTGATCCGACTTCGCTTTCACTTTCATTCGCTTAATTCCCGTTAATCCATGATTGTAAGCTGTAATCGCCAATGGCCACGATCCCAGTTTACGATAATTTTGCTTTAAAATTCGCGCGGCTAATTCTGTCGCATAGACAGGATGATTTCGCTTGTCATAGTTTGCCGTGATATAGCCCTCGGGTTTCGCCACACTGGGCATGATTTGCCAAATTCCACTGGCACCAACTTTGGACTGCGCCAGAATATTAAATGAGCTCTCAACAAATACTATTCGAGTCAGTTCAATTGGTATTCCATGACGCTTAAAAATCGCCTCCATCATAGGTAAATAACGTCCCGAAAGAAATAATGCTTTCTGCATTCGATCTTTCAGCCCCATTTGCAGACGAATTTTGCTCACTTCTGAAATTTTCCATTTTTTAGCGATAGCTTTTCGACTTTTATTGATCTCAGCTTTGATCAATTTACCTTTCATCGAATCATTGAGAACTGAGTTTTGATAAATTGACGTTAAATCAACCTCGCCCAGGACAAAATCGGGATCATCGATCATGTGAAAAACACCTTGATGCGTGGTGTACTCCGAGAAAATTTTTCTCCAAAATTCAACACGATCTGCCAGCTCATCTGTTGCTGTAAATTTTGATTTTTCAGGCAGCGATGATGTCCATCGAGTCACAGCTGAAAATGAAGTTAATGGTAAAATCGAGAAAAATAAAATTGTTGATAAGAATTTTTTCACTCTCTTATTGTAATAGAGAAAGTAGTATTTGATCAAAAGCTTCTCGAACAATCGACTCATCTCGTGGACCATTGTACAGAAACGTATATGTGTATACTTCGCCGTTCTTTCGTCCGGCATAACCCGCCAACGACACCACCGTGTCCAAGTATCCCGTTTTGCCCCGCACCCAGCCTTGAGTCACAGGCCCCTTCATTCGTTTTTTAAGAGTGCCATCGATACCAGCGATCGGAAGACTTTCTAAAACTAAAGAATAGGTCCGAAAATCTTTTTTCAATGCGGATAGTATTTCATTTCCTGCGGCGGCTGATAGTCGATTATCCGGAGTTAATCCCGATGGATTTTCAATAATAAAATCTTTGCTTGTTAAGCCAAGTTGTTCGATCTCTTGACGAATAAGTTCCACACCTTTTTTTAATGTAGCCCCTGATTTCATTTCCTGAGCTGCTAAGGATTTAGTTAACATTTCAGCCACATAATTATTCGAAAATTTATTCATATCAGCTAAAATTTCAGCCAAGCTTTTGCTTTCAGACACCGCAACAACAACGGCTTTACTCGGAATCTCGCCGCGTCGAACTTTGCCCTGAACTGAAATTCCACGTTGCTTTAAAAATGATTTCAACTGATTGCCAGACCATATCCCAGGGTCGTCGATACTTTTATAAATTGGTTTCTCTAAAGCGGATTTTGAAACTTCTCCTGTTACTGTAATTATCTTCTGTGAGTTTGAAATAGACACCGACAAATCTTTCTTAATAGCTTTAGACACTGTTTTAGTTTGATTCACCAATTGATAGTAGTCGCTCTCGGGATCTAAATACACCATGGCTTTTTCGCCAATACTTTCTGCAGGTCTCACAAAAATATTGATTGAATTCCAATTGAAACTTAATCCCCCTACTGGTGAATCATAAGCCCGATCAACACGCACATTTTCTCGGCTTGGATCAAAGCGAACCTGATCAAAAATAGAATCATCGATAATAATATCTTTGACGGAAAAAATCTTTGAACGCACAAATTCATTCACTAAAAACCACATTTTTTCGGAAACAAACGAGGGGTCACCACCACCCTTGATATAAATATTTTCGTTGTCATACAGCAATTCTGTTCGAAAGCGATGCCCCAATGGTAATCGCTGTAAAATTCCATATGTCGTTAAAATTTTTGAAACCGACGCCGGCACTTTTAGTGTTTTAGAATTGATTGAATCCACAATTTTTTTATCATTACGAATTTCTATACTGACATGAGCCCTGTCAATTTTATGTTTTTTCAAAATTTCTTGTGAATTGACGTCCGACTCTTTTCCAAAAGCTGGACTAAAGTTTAATAGCAAGAATAAAAACCCGACTGTAATGATTGCAAATTTTAAAAGGCATTTCATTTTTAGAAGTATAGCCGCAGAATACCTGTATGAAAAGAAAAGATTGGTTTATTGTTATTGCTGTTTTGGTTTTTGTTGTTCTGGTTGATCAGTTTTCAAAAAATTGGGCAAGCAATCTGCCTGAGCAATGGTATGGCGCGCTTCATCTCATTCTTATTCATAATCATGGCGCCATGCTCGGATTATTTTCAGATCTACCTGCCGTTCTTCGAATCGTCACTTTATCTACAAGTGGAGTTTTCCTTTTGAGTATTTACGCCATCATACAGTACCTCATTCCTGTTCGACTGATGGTTTTGCGAATTGGTTTATCGATTCTAGTAGGAGGTATTCTTGGAAATGTTTTGGATCGAATTCTCTATGGATATGTTATTGATTTTATAGCAGTTCAAATTTCTTCTTGGCATTCACCCATTTGGAATGTTGCTGATGTGATCCAATGGTTTGGTTACATTATGATAGTCTACTCTGTAATCAAACATGGCGAACTTTTATGGCCGGGCAATAATATTCGTAAAGTTTTCTGGGTCAATCGCCGATTTCAGTTAAAATACTCAGCTTTATTTATGTCTGTGGGTTTGTTTCTAACTCTAATCAGTTTGGTTTTTTCTTACACCTATTTAAAAGTCACTATTGAAGAAATTAGTGGAAATCCAATACTTGTTGAAAAATTTTCCACTCCATTTTTGTATTCCTTTTCAGCCTTAGCGGTTACTTTTTCATTCGTTTTATTCTTCATTGGAAAACTGATTTCCCATCGAATTGCAGGGCCACTTTATGCCTTTGAGCGTTTTTTAAATGAAATACTCGAGGGTAAGGGTCTCACAAAAAATAGCGCAGCCTTGAAACTGCGTGCCGGAGATGATTTTAAGCACCTCGAGCAACTTGCCGAACAAATTAAAATCAAACTTATCAAAATGAATTCAGAAAAGACTGTGGAAACGATTGAGTACAAAGAAGATTAGAACTTATTTTTCCCAATCCCGAATTTTATTCAGATAGAATCGCTTGCGCTTCATATCCAGCCCACACTCGGCATGTATGTAATCTCCGTCAGGATTTCGAACAATGCCATATGGCCGAATCGGTCGCATTTTTGATTTTGTTTGACCACCATCATAAACAATATTCAAAGTTTTTTCATTTCGAATACAATCCGCAAGCATCAGCAGCTTTTCATCGACACCACTCATGATTCGGTAGTGATCCCATTGCAATACCTTTTTTTGAACTTGCAAAAGTTGCTCTAACGTAACGGACTCTCCCATTTTCTCAACACACTTCATAAATACCTGTAGACACGCGTACGCATCATCGTAGGCACGATGAGCGTCTCCGCCCGTTAAGCCGAGTTCTTTCACCAAGGTCTGCAGCTTATGATTTGTGGTCGTCAATAAAGCCCGCGACAAAAGACTGCTGCAGAAATGTAAATTTCGAGGGAAAATTAAATTACCTTTTTCTATATCTAAGGTCACAAAACCCAGATCAAATGGGGCATGATGAGCCAATAAAATGCTGCCATCAATAAACTCGCAGAACTTAAGAATCTGATCTTGCATCAGTGGAGCATCTGCTACCATTTCATTCGTTATCCCATGAATTCGTATATTTTCTGGCACCAAAGGTTTTGAAGGTCTCAATAAAGTTTGAAACCTTCCCACAATTTGACCGTGATGCCATTTGACGGCTCCCAGCTCAATAATTTCAGCCTCTAAAGGATATGCACCGCTCGTTTCTGTATCAAAAGCAACAATGGGGTACTCTGACCAGGGCATTTGCAAATTAAAACTCATTCAAAGATTCTACTTTATTGGACTGAAAAGGTCTAGCTATCGATTGCAACTCAAGAACATTGATCTAAAATGAATACGTGATTCGACTTTTGACATGTGTCTTTATTTTTATGATCTCTTCTGCAATAGCGCTGGCCGCTAGCAAAAAGGAAAGTGATGGCTCTCAGCCAACGTATCGCTTTTCAGGCGATGCGGAACTGTTAACGCAATTCATCGATCGAGGACTCTCCATCACAGATAAAAACCCTGCACTCAATGCTTCTTTTTTATTTAATCTTGGTCAGCAATTTCGCGCAGGTTTTTGGGGTACCAATGTGTCCAATGTCACCACAACAGACGACAATTTATGGTTAAAACTGATGATGGAAATCCATGTTGATTTCAGCAACGATTCCATTTTTAAAATCTATATTCAGGATGATCATTTTTACAAATCAGACTTACGAAATGGTCAACAGTTTGGTTTGAAATTTGATTTTCGAAGTTATCGCACCCATTTGGAATGGATGAACAACTACCAAGGAACAAAAACGGATGCGATTTATTTTAAACTTGGAAAAACATTTCCACTGTATCGCGGAATTGTACCGGAAATCTCCGCTGGCTACACCATGCAAAAAGCTTCAGAGTATTTAAATTATTTAGATATTAAAGCCAGCGCCAGCTACTCAATAACCAGCACATTTGATATTGATGGCGGGATAACGGCTGTCAGCAACAGCACACAGTTTAATGGCCGTGGTGATCCCGCAGTTTATCTAGGAATAAAATTAAACTACTAACGAGCCGTTGGATTTGTTTCACTCTCGACGCGTTGAATTTCCGTATCCACAGGATTAATCAGGTTTGGATCTGAACCATTTGCAGGATTTGCAGAGTTCTCATCTCTTGTATTTTGATTTGTAACCTGGTCCGCAAAATTTCCATAAATGTCCTTGTTGGCATCCGATGGACCAAATGCTGTTTCTAACTTACGACGCGAACGCTTCGAATCAGTGGATTCTTTCTGAGTAATTGAAACGCGAATAAAACCGATCAGCTTATCTGGCTCAATCTCGCCTTTCTTATCTTTGATAGAAAGACTTCCCTTGATTGAATTGGTGGTGTGCTCAAAACTGGCTTTGACTTTATTTAATACAAGATCAAGACGCTCTTGGGCTACTTTTTTTGCAGTTGCTTCTTTTTGATCCGGAACTGCTTGAATGAACATTGCCGAAGTCAATTTAATGTCAGCGTCTTGCATTCCCGATGTGACTTGCTTTAAACGCTCCATCACTTCAACAAATTTTTTATTTGGCGTCGATGTTCCACGCTCAAATAAATAAATATCCGGAATATCAAAGTTAAAACCATCCTGCGATATTGTGACATTCTTTGCCGTATCAGTCATTTTATCTGCCATAAAGGCTGCAACAACTTTAGCGGACCCCATATCCAAAACATTTGGAGTTTTATCCGCAGGTTCTAAAAAGCTTTGAAACGCTTTGAGCGGCTCATTGACGAAATCTAGAAAAAGCTTTTCTAACGTGAGCTCAGCACCAAAATTTTGAAAGTTATACTCGATAACTGATGGGGTTGAAAAATAATCTGAAATCGTTTTTTTAGACTCTTCACTTTGACCAATCAGCCACATCACTAAAAAGAAAGCCATCATCGCTGTCATAAAATCGGCTAAGGCAACTTTCCATGATCCGCCATGATGCCCGTGCCCCTGCACATAAATTTTCTTAATGACGATGACTTGTTTTTTTTGTGCCACTTCAACTTCCTATTTTATGCTGCTGATTTTTTGATTTCTTTTGTTGCTTTATCCAATTCGTCAAATGTAGGTCTCTCTTCCGGAGAAATAGTCCGACGCGCATACTCGATGCAAACGATTGGTGGAGCTCCACGCTGAAGTGCCACCATAGCTGATTTGATACACTGTAAAAATCGCCCTTCAGCTTCAATATCTGCGGCCATTTTTGTTGCTGTGGGGCCAATAAAACCATAAGCTCCAAACACTCCAAGCATCGTTCCAACCAATGCGCCCGCAACGAGAGCTCCAATTTTTTCAACACCTTCAGTTAAATGACCCATCGTTTTGATAATACCTAAAACAGCTGCAACAATACCCAAGCCTGGGAAACCATCAGCTACTGCCTGCACAGCACTCTGTGCTAAATGCTCTTCCGCATGAATCGCTCGAATATCATTATCCATCAAATCATCGACATCATATGGGGAAAGATCTGTTGATAATGTCATTTTCATTGTGTCGCAAATAAAGGAAACAGCATGATGATTTTTTGTGACAGATGGATAGGCTTTAAAAATATCACTTTGATCTGGATTTTCGATATGTTTTTCGACTCCCTGAGGACCTTCTTTACGAAATGTTTGAAAGAGCTGAAACATCATCTGCAATAAATCGAGATAATCTTTTTTCTGTGGCCCTTTTGCTGTCATGGCCTTTATGCCTAAGCGGAATCCCGCTTTAATCACTTTCATTGGATTTGCTATAACATAAGCACCAAAGGCAGCTCCTGCAATAATCATCAGTTCGAGCGGCGCGGCTTTCATAATAATTGACATATGCCCACCGGCTAAAAGAAAGCCGCCGAAGACGCCAATAAAAACAACAATAATACCTACAAAACCCATGAGTGACCTCTTTATGTAAGCTCTAGATCGGTCAGTTCCAGGGATGAATTAACTGGACCATATTGAAACTAGCAAATCGTCTAGGCAATTTGGCTGAGCCCCTCTCTATTGGAGCTTTGCTCTTACATACGATTCTGATAATCTAAGGATTATGAAAATCCAGTCCTGTTTAGCAGTGCTTTTTGCCTTGCTTTGCTCTTTTTCGGTCTTTGCAAAAACATTTGAAATTCAATCCGTGCGACCTGTACAAAAATGGAGTGCTGATAAAATTCAGGAAACTCAAATCACGATCACTTTGCCGCAAAATTTTCATGCCTACAAAGATCAAATCAAAATATTGAATATAAAACCTGCAGGATTTAAATCTGGACAAATCAAACTCACTCCTGAAGTGGAATTTTACGATAAATTCAGTCGCAAAAATCGAACTGGTTTTGATGATCGCGGTGGCGTAATTTCTATCTTAATCGAAGCCCCCGACCAGCTTGCCGATGCGGAACAATCTATCGAATTTGATTTGCGTCATCAAATTTGCAGCGACGTGAATTGTTATTTTCCAAAGACAGTCAAAATCACTGTCCCTGTCACGCGCACCCCGGCCACCATCACCGAACCTGTTTCTCAAAAATCAGAAGGTCTGCTTTTTAATTTTGAAAATTCGCTGGCTACAAATTTACCGCTGGCATTTTTATTGGTATTCTTAGCTGGTGTTCTGACGAGCTTCACGCCGTGCATTTTCCCAATGCTACCTATCACTTTATCTATTCTTGGTCACAATGCCGAAAAGCGCAGTCGATTACAGAATCTCGGACGATCTGTCGTTTATGTCGGCGGTATTGCCACAACTTATTCTTTGCTCGGAGTTGCTGCTGCCATCACGGGAAGTCTTTTCGGATCGGCACTCACCAATAAGTATGTGCTTCTCGGACTCTGTCTGCTTTTCTTTGCGATGGCGTTGAGTATGTGGGGTTTTTTTGAATTACAAGCGCCGGCATTTGTTCGAAATCGCTTGGGAACAGGAAAAAGTAAGAACAATTTTGAGGCTTACATCATGGGCCTTGTTGCTGGAATAGTTGCAAGTCCTTGCGTTGGACCCGTGCTGATTTCAATTTTAACCTTCGTTTCCACGTCTAAAAATGTAGGTTTAGGATTTTCTTTACTCTTTGTTTTCGCGTGTGGATTAGGAATGTTATTTATTCTGATTGGAATGTTCGGAGAGACTTTGCGCTTTCTACCACGCTCAGGCCCTTGGATGAATCGAGTCAAATTTTTTCTAGGCGCCAGTATGTGGGGGGCGGCTCTTTATTACTTACAATTTATTTTGAATGATCGCTGGTGGTTAACTTCTGTAGCCTTAAGCTTACTAGCCCTTTCCATTTGGAAAGGAGCCTTCTCATTTAAGAAAAAAACTTATTTTCGACAAAGCTTTTTAATGGCGTTATTTATATTTTCATTCACGGTCGCTTTGCTTGGTTTTATACGCCCTCAATACCTTGAATCAGCGTTTTCTCTTCGAAAAAATACGGTCCAAAGTATCCAATGGACCCCCTATAGCGAAGCTGAGATTCAAGATGCCCAGGCTAAAAACCAACCCGTTATCATTGATTTTTTCGCCAAATGGTGTGGCGCCTGCCATGAGCTAGAGGAAAAAACTTACACGAATCCTGAGTTTATTCAGCTGTCGGCTTCTTTTAAGCTGCTCCAGGTGGATGCCACTGAGGATACCGAGGCCACCCAGACCATTCTCAAAAAATATCAGGTTCAAGGCTTGCCAACAGTTCTATTTATCAATAGAAAAGGAGACCTGCTAAAACATCTCACGTTCACTCAGTTTATTACTTGGGATCAGTTAAAGCCTAAAATCTTGGAGAGCGTAAAATGACCGGCGTATTAAAGACCACACAAGTTCGATTAAATAAACTTCTAGCAGAGCGCGGAGTGGCTTCACGACGTGGTGCCGACAAGCTAATTGAAGAAGGACAGGTTTTAGTTAACGGGAAGAAAGTTTACGAGCTCGGTGTTAAAGTTAATCCCGCTGAAGATAAAATTACTGTTTCTGGAAAACCGCTTCGTGGCAAAAATCAAAATCTTTATATCATGTTTAATAAGCCTAAAAATGTGATCACATCAATGAACGATCCGTTAGAGCGAGTCACTGTAGCAGATTATATGCGTGAAGTTCCTGGACGAGTCTACCCCATTGGTCGTCTGGATTGGGATAGCGAAGGACTTTTACTTCTTACTAATGACGGTGATTTTGCCCAGAAAGTAATGCACCCAAAAGAAGAAGTGACTAAAACTTATCATGTTAAATTAAATGGCCAACCCCTTCTTTATCAGATCAAAAAATTATATGCGGGTGTGTCTATTCCAGAAGCCGGAAAAGTAAAAGCCAAACTTGTTGAAAAATTAAAAGTTGTAAAAGATAAAGACAAAAAAACTTCGGATAAAAACGATTGGTATAAAATTGTCATCACCGAAGGTAAAAATCATCAGGTCCGTGAAATGTTTAAAAAAATTGGATTTGATGTCATCAAATTGCAACGTGTTGCTATTGGAAAATTACGCATAGGCTCTTTAGAACGCGGAGCTTTTGTTTATCTGAATGATGCGGCAAGGGAACGGGTCTTTATGCAGGACCTGCCAGCTGAAACAGGCATTCGCGAACACCGACCTAAGTCTACGAAGAAATCCATCAAACCCACAAAAAAGAAATTCGAAAAAGGTTTACGGATTTCAGATTCTAAAGACGCTTAATTTATCTTTGAGTGGGGCTAGTTTCGCTGGACTAGCCTTAGGATCTTCTCAAAAGGATCCGATTTATCCCTTATGAAAAAGATCAATCTTATTTTCTTTATTCTATTCCTTTTAACAATCACCCTGCAGGCTGCAGAAATCGAAGTTGTTGATGTGCGCAGAAACATCCCACTTTCTGATGAAGAACCCATCTATCGAGATTATATTCTTACTGCGGATTCTACAGCACTCAAAAAAAACTTGGTGGTTCAGGTCAAACGTTCTTTAAAAATGCGTACAGCCGAAGCCAAAGACATTGGTGAGATCGAAACAACAGTTGGACAATTAAAAATAATTCACGTTGATAAAAAAATTGCTGTTGCTCGCGAATACAAACTGATCCCCCGCGAAGAGGAAGTCATGCTTGAACAAATTGGCATCATGACTGGTGATTATATCGATTTAACGGGCTCGTTTGAGGACTCAAAGCCCATAAAACGAAAAGAACGAGATCCTGCTCAAGTCACCACGGCTTTACCGCCAGAAATTTAATGCTTTAAGTCTGAATTTCTGGCATCTTGCCGAAATGAGTTCAACTTATTTTCGTATCCGACTTTCCCAAGTGCCTCGCATCCAAGAACAAGAAATCACAGCTTTTTGCTTTGCACATAAAGCACTTGGCATCAGTGAAGTTTTAAGTTTCACACAACCTGATCTGACGTATGATCCTTCGTTGATTCCTCAACGTTTTTTAGAACTGGATGTTTTTTTTGAAGTCAAACCTGAGGCTGATTTCTTTTCAAGTTTGCAACAAATTAATCCACAAATTCGCATGATCGAAAATGAAGAAGAAAGTAAAGACTGGCTCGAGGAATGGAAAAAAGGATTCGTACCATTTAAACTGGTCGGACCAATTTGGGTTGTCCCTTCATGGTTAGAAAAGCCAGAAAATGTCGAAATTGAAATTAAAATCGATCCCGGAATGGCCTTCGGTACTGGAACTCATGCCACCACCAAGATGGCTTCCTATTTTGTACACAAGTTAGCAATTGAAAATCGTGATCAAATCAACTCCTGGTCGCTTTTAGATGTTGGAACGGGAACAGCTATTCTGGCCGTGCTCGCCGAAAAAGTGAATTATGGATACATCACTGGCATTGAAATTGATGCTGAAGCTCGCCGCAAAGCTCGCGAGAATTGCGAATTGAATCACACCTCTAGCGTTGAAATCACTGATTTGCAATTGGATGAGATTCGCGATCAGTATGATGTGGTTGTTGCCAATATTATCGACGGAGTCTTAATTCGCCTGCAAAAAGATCTGCTGCGTGTTCTTAAACCACAAGGTCATTTATTTTTAACTGGAATTCTACAAGAACGTGACAATCTTTTCTTCGAAAAAATGATTGAAAATAACCCCTTAAAAGTCATCAAACGCATTCAAAAAGATGAATGGGTCGGATACTGGGTTCAAAAAATTTAGGATTTCCATGCGACGTTATTGGATCGAAAAAAATCAAATCCAAGAAGATCAGATTCAATTTAAGGGTGATCAATTTCATCATATTTTTGATGTTTGTCGCCAGGAAGTTGGTCACCACTTTGAAGTTATTACTGAAGAATCAAAAGCTTATTTGGTTGAAGTGACCAGTGTCGAAAAAAAACAAGCCATTGCCCGCATCAAAGAAACTCGAGAAATTCAAAAGCTCAACCGTCCCCATATTCATATTGCACTGTCTGTTTCTCGTTTTCCGGTTATGGATTCGATAATGGAACGCGCCGTGGAAATGGGAGTTTCCTCGATCACGCCTTTCTATTCTGAGTTTAGTTTTATTCGTAAAGCAGCCTCGATGCCTGAGGGCAAAGTAGATCGATGGCAAAAAATCATTGTCTCTGCAACTCAACAATCGGGCCGGGGCGAACTGATGCGAATTCAGAAACCAATTGATTGGAACATTTTGCTTCAACAAATTAACCCGTCACCTCAAACCTGGTGTCTTTTTGCATATGAAGGCACTGGTACGGCTTCGATTAAAAGCTACCTTCAGACAAAAAAAGCATCATTAAATAAGCCCCCCGATGATATTTGGATCATTGTGGGTTCAGAAGGCGGTTTTTCGTCCAACGAGGTGCAAACTCTGCAGCAACTGGGCCTTGATCCAGTGACTCTTGGAAGCCAAGTTTTGCGTGTTGAAACGGCTTGCCTGACTTTGGTCTCCGTCCTAAAGTATGAATTCGAGCTGCTCAACTAAGCGCCCGGCTCAGTTGAGGAAAGGAAAGTCATGATCGATCAAAATAGTGACAAGAATGATCCATTTGAAGAGTTTGAATTTCGCCCTATTAATGAAGGTTTAGGTTTTCACCGTAAGGGAAAAGCGACAACCACGATGTCGACAACTCCAATGGGAACAATGGATCTTCCTACCATTGCTCAACCTCGCGCTGCTCAAAATACAAAACCGACATCTCCTTTTCAAACTCCTCTGCCACGTCACGACGGAACACAAAAGAAAAGTACATTTCAAATCCCAACCGTCGAAGATGATTCCATTGCTAAGGCTCAAACAGCTGTTAATGAGATCTTAAAAACTCTCAATCATAAACGTCAGCTTGATTTTGCCAGTGATACCGAGAAGCAGAAAATTCAACTCAAAAAATCAAAACCTCAGCTTTTTGCAGCTATTCTAGATAGTATGTTGATCATTGCAGCTTTCTTAATGACTCTGATTTTGATGTTATCCATTACTAAAGTGGATATGATTTTAAATCTCACTCATCCTGAAACCTCAAATTGGGTTTACTTGGCAACACTTGCTCTGTTTACCGGAGTGACATTCATTTATATGGTCGTGAATCGTGCGTTTTTGGGCTACACTCCTGGCGAATGGGCTTTTGACCAACAATGTGGACACACAGAGGATCAAAATGAATTGATGTATATTCCAAAAGTAGCGTTGCGATCTCTTGCCGTGATGGCAACAGGCTTTATCACACTGCCTTTTTTATCCTATTTATTTAATAAGGACATTGCCGGCGAAGTTTCAGGCGTGAGTTTGTTCAAAAAGCCTTTTGGAACTTAAACCGTGGCAGCCCTTCCCAAAGTGCTCACTACAGATAACTTGGAATCGATTCTGCAATCCTATAAATCTCAGGGTAAAAAAATTGTCTTTACCAATGGGTGTTTTGATTTACTTCACGTTGGCCATGTTCGTTATTTAGAACAAGCCAAGAGCTTAGCTGATATCCTGATTGTGGGTATTAATACCGATCGCTCAGTTCAAATTCTAAAAGGTCCTACCCGACCAATACAGAACGAAAATGACCGTGCCGAGATCTTAGCATCGCTCAAATCCGTCGACCACACTGTCTTATTTGATGATGAAACTCCGCTTCAATTGATAAAAAAAGTAAAGCCTGATTTTTTAGTTAAAGGTGGGGACTGGGAAGTGCCTCAAATCGTTGGAAGTGATTTCGTATTGAGTTACGGCGGGCAAGTTAAATCTCTGCAATTCATCAATGGGCGATCAACCACGCTGATCGTAGAAAAATCTAAAAACTAATTATAAACCCGCAACAGCTCCTGGATTTTGAATCATTCCAGCCACTTGATTAGCCATTGGTGAGATCTCATTATTTGCAGCGCTCAATCTCAAAAGCGATGGCAATAATGTTCGGAAACTCTCTACCGAAAGTGGTGAGGCTTCCCCGTCACGTCGCTGTCGAGAGTCCGCAAAAGTTGCTGTGTCGCCATTTCTGATTTTTTGAATATTTGTGTTCAATAAGCTCAATGATTTTAACAACAATTTTTTATCACGAGATTGAAAAACCTGATTAAATACAGCGATATTCTGCGGCAGCAAATAAGCCAAGTAAGCTTGTTCAATGTAGGTTTGCAATGTTGTTGGTACGGTCTCTTGAGCATGCACCAGCTGCGACAAACTTGCCAATGAAGGCTGAGCTCGAAGAGCCATTAAACCTAAACCTTTTAAATTCATGTCGTCTTGATCTACTAAATCCTGTGCCATTGCTTGGTACTCAGCTTGCGAGACTTCGTTCTTACGAAACGCCGTAATAAATAAAGTTAGTGTTTCTTTTGTTGGATTTGCAAAAATATCTGATCGCCATTGAGCAAAAGTTTTCAACTGCTTGTTCTCTGGCTTAGCATCAACTTCATCATGAGAAGCTGGTGCTGGTGCTGCAGCCGAATGATTCTGACCTGCTGTTGCAGAAACTGAATTCACAAACTCATCACCTGATTTTTTTAATAAAGTTGTCTTATCCGAATTCGAATGAACTGATGGCACCTTATGAGTTTTTACAATCGGTGGTATTGCTGTGGGTTTCTTGACGGCGGCCACTGGTAATTGTTTTTTTGCTGGAGCTAGCTTTTGATTCTTTGCATTGACTGGAGTCGGTTTAACAGTTGCATTTACTAGTTTTTTCTTATTTGCATACCCCTCATAATGAGCATCAATTTCACGACCATCTAACGAGTACCCGGCAAAAGCTTCTTCAGGGCGACCCATTTGATAGTTAATAGCTTCGTCTGACTCGAACCGAGACACTGAACGCGGCTTGCTGTTCAATTGATGAAATGCCATCAAGAATGATCCAATAACCGTCAAGCCAATGATTGCGAATAATTTTTCATTTCTAGTTAGCACGAGTTCCATTGTGTACCTCTTGCTATCTATAAAGCAGAGAATGGACCAGTTTTATAGCGACAGAGTCCATATAATAGCGATAAGTCGATCATTCGGAGACGTTTTTTAAAAGTTACATTTTTTGTCGTCATAGTTGATCAGCGAATGGTCAACCGTCCTAATATGGGACAGTCTATTTCCGTTCGCCTGGACAAAATCCAACTCGAGTCCCCAATTTTGCTGGGAAATCGCGACAGGTATCAGGCCGCTGGTCATAGACAGTGCACAAACGTGACCGGGTATCTAAAAAATAACAATCGCCATTAGGACGCTGGGTTAACATAAAAAAATCCGTACCATCTCTGTATGAAGAAATAAATCCCAGTTTTTTTAATTTTTTTGCAGATTTTTTTATTGAATTTGAAACCTCATCGATTGAAATGAGATTCAATCGAATCAAATCAGAGGCTCGAACCTCAACAGGCATGGAACAACAATTTGCTCGGCACTGTGTGCAAAAATTCGAATCATAGGGTCGCCATGTTGAAGGTCGGTCTTTATCAATTTTCATACTTCAAAGGAATCGCCACCAGCACTTTTTGTATTAAAAATTTTAAATGATAATTTCTTTTGAGATTCATTTTCATCGTCTTGAGATTCCGTGAATTGCCCATGCCGCAATCGAAACCGAATCTTGGTGTTTTCCATAATAACACGAGGATCCAAACTGTGACTATCAATGATCACAATATCCCGAGAGGAATGTGCCGTAACTGAATTCGAATCCCAGACATACATGATATAAATCACTAAACTTCCAAGGACTTGAGAAATTACTAATGACAACATCAATAATACAATTAAACTCACTTGCGGAAACACTTTATCAAATCGCCCTTTCTCAAGAACTTCAAATCGACTTTGAATTGATAATTTTTGAGCCGCTACTTTTGAAAGTGCCTCTGTTAATTCTTTATACGTTTTAAACTCAATTTCTGATTTCTTTTTAAGCTCATCAAAAACCTGAGTAGCCACAGGAATTGATTTCGCTTGATGACTGACTTGATCAATGGCTCGTTGCAAATCAGATAATTTTGATTGATGCATTTCATTCTCAAGATGAAGTGCCTGGATACGCCCACCATTACCATAAAGCTGGCTTTCACGACGCTTCGGCAATCCTTGGGACAGGAATACGATCATTTTTTGATTTTCCGCAATCTTCATACGAACTTCATTCTTTCGAACCATCAGTTCCGAAAGGTATTCACCAACTTTGTCTTTAGAACTCAGTGAAATTAAGTTCTCTGGCTTGTTCTGAAAATCAGCCAATTGTTTATTCAGCTCCAGCATATTCTTTTCAGTCGCTTCTCGCTGTGATTTAATGAACGCATCCACTTTGATAATTTCAAGATACTCGCGATCTTTCAATGATTGAGCAATCGTATTCAATGCTACATTTGTTAAAAACAAAGCCGTTTCTTTTTCAGACGCCAAAAAGCTAACCTTAATTTCAAAATCTGAATGCAGCTTAATTTTGGCCATAGAGTCTAATTGCTGAATCACCTTATTGATCTCATCAATTGACATATCTTTTGCAAGATACTGTTTCTTAAAATTTTCAAAACCTTTTTTCTCGGATATCGTTAACTCACCCGATAACCCACGTTGCTTGATATCCACTAGCAACTGTTGAAAAAACTCTTCAGTTTTTAAAAATTCCAAATGCTTTTGCAATGGTGAATTATTTTTTTTCCCATCAGCAACAGTTTTTGTTAGACCAAAAAACTGAGTCGAAAAAGATTGCAAAGAACTATTCTGGGCATCATTGACAACAATTGATCCCGTAGACACGAACGGAGTTCTAAAAGTATAAATCGCAAAAGAAAAAGCCGCAGTCACCGCAAAAATGATTATAAAAAGCGCCCAGTTGCTAGTAAAAATTTTAACAATCTGCTTTAGGGAAAGTTCTTCGGTAACTTTTTGACTGGTTTTCTCAAAGCGAGTGGCGACACCTTCATGGGTTTTACTGACCTCTACGCTCTCAATTTGGTTGGTCGTTGTGATGTCATCCATTTTCAGAAAACCCCCAAGAATCTAATTTGATTCTTAAAAACATTAGAAAGAAGGTTTTACCTTAGATACAGAGATTTCACTAAGCAGATTTTTTGAATTCCAAATGTCACTGAATTATCTTCAAATCCACTGTCAAAAAATGTGACATTCGAGAACTTATGACAGGGGTCTCAAAATGAAACAGATTTTAGCGCATGCCCTTGTCAGGAAAGATTAATTTATGTTGAGTCTAGTCCAGGCCGACAAGTTATTCAGGAGGATTCCACATGAATTCAAATTACGATGCGAATCTGGTCTATCAATTTTTAATTAATACTCCAGAGTCCGCTTTAAGAAAAATGCTCGTCGAAAAAACCTTCACCGAAGTTCATTTCAATATGATGATGAAAATACTACGAAGTTCAAATGAAACACAATTTTGCGATCATTTTTATAATTCAACTTATCCAAAGGCAAAGTTTAATGGCAATGAGATCAATCTTAAAGAAAAATTTTGGAACGACTGCATTGTTGCGTTGAATACCCATGGCTTACTCTCCCCTGCTCAAAAAACTGCCGCCTAACTTTGATATTCTCATTCCCTTTCACCAATTCGATCATGAATTGGTAAGGGAGCTGAGTTTAAATTCTGTTGCACCAATTCTGGCAACAGATCGATTATTTATCACATCACACCAAAAGATAAAACCCATTTGGGCCCAGGATTGGTGGCCAAACTGCGTTGCCATTTCCTATACCAGTAAATCTGAAATACTCAAAACTCTTAAATCCAAATCTGTACTCGGTCACTACTATGCCAGTGAAGATTCTAAGATTGCCAAAGGGCTGTTGAAAGAGCTTAAAAATTTTGACAAAAAACGAATCGATTATCGTTCACAATTTCAGTTTAAGTACTTTTGCTGGACAGCGATTGGTGAAACCATTTTTATTTGTGATCAACCGATCAGTCGATTTCCAATCGGTTGGCATGAATTTAATGAAGACAAAAGCTTCCCGCCAAATCGTGCTTATCTTAAACTTTGGGAACTGTTTACTATTTATAAACTAAAACCCCAACCAGATGCTGTCGCCATAGAGCTTGGAGCAAGCCCCGGGGGATGGAGTTGGGTTCTCAGTCAACACTTTAAAAAAGTATACACAGTCGATCGTGCCGAGCTCGATCCAAAGATTAAAAAAATACAAAATATCCATCACTCTATCGGAGATGCATTCAAGGTTTCCGATCAAGATTTCAACGACTGCACATGGCTGTTTTCTGATATAATTTGCACACCTGTTAAATCATATGATTTAATCATGCACTGGATGAATTATTCAAATATCAAGAATATTGTCTGCACAATCAAGTTCAAAGGCGATTGTGATTTTGAGATTCTAGCCCAACTTTTAAAAATTAAGAATTCACAAATTATTCACCTTTATCAGAATAAAAATGAAGTCACCTGGATACTGCAAAGATGACAACAAATGAAAATTTCTATATTTTGATTGATCAACTTCATTATAATGAATGTTTGCAGTTTTTAGTTCATAATCAAACTGAAGTCAGTCTCAAAATTGAAAATCATCACGTAAAATCTCGCATCCTTAAAAAAAAATCCCCACAAGAATTCGCTATCTATAAGTTTGATTTCAAGACTCACATATCTGAAAAAGTGATTTGTTCTTTTGAACTCAGTACAGAAAGATACTTTTTCAGATCAACAATTTCAAATTTAAGAGACGAATTGCTTTTAATTATTCCAGATCAAATTTTTAAACTTCAACGACGAAATGATTTTAGAGTCGCCGTCCCTCAAAGTATGGCTTATCAATGTGAAATCACTAATGTTGATGGCCAGTCACGAAAATTCAAAGTTGATGTCCGAGATATCAGCTTGGGTGGAATGCAGATTCAAGCAAAAGTAAATCATCCAGATTCTTTTCAAAACTCAACTGTTCACATTAAACTTTCTATTAATGAGCATGAATGGGAAAGAATTCAATGTGTTGTCAAACGTGCAGTGACGAATAAAAAAGATGGGAAAACCTTAATGGGGCTTATGTTTCTTGATACGAGCGCTCAATTTTTAACGGATTTACAAAGTCTACTGGTGCAATTAGATCGTATTCATCGTGGCAAGAGCTTCGAGTAAGTTCAAAAAACCTCCTAAGAAAATCAAATAGACAATTTGAATTTTTGGTTTTTTCAAAAGAATTCCGAACGTACTTACAAAAATAAACCAAAACATCCCAAGATGCATATGAGATTCATTCATTCTAAAAATTGTAATCAGCAGCACGCCGACGACTGCCCCCGTTGCTCCAATTAGAAATTTTTCAATCCAAGCTTGAGTTGAAAGCCAAAAGAGTACCTTCGGGAACCAAGTCAGCATATGAAATAAAGGCATTGTGAAAATTCCAATCGTCGCAATAAGTGCACCAGTGACCCCAGCAATTTTATAACCCAGAAAAGTAGCTGTGATGGTTACTGGACCAGGTGTCATTTGCCCAAACGTCACACCATCGTTAAAAGTTTGTAGATCTAACCAGTGATACTGAACAACAAACTGTTCTTGAAGAACTGGCAATAGCGCCAATCCTGTTCCAAAAACAATAGCACCCGCTATTGCACAAACCTTATAAACCTGACCAAGTGTTTCCCAATCCATTGCAAACCAAACCATTCCTGGAAAAATAATCTGATTCTTTGATTTCAAGTGATAAAATACTGCCGCCAAAACTCCAGATCCAACAATAATGACTGGTTCAGGCAAAATATTTGTATAAAAGGAAATCCCCGCACCAGTTAACAAGATCCAAAAAAGGGCGTATTTTTTATTTTGAACAAAAAATGTTTTTAAATTAAATAAGATGACACCAGCAACTGCAAACTGAAAACCATTCAGTACTTTCAAAACCAGTGAGCTTTCTCTCAAAAATGAATATCCGACTCCCGCTAATATCATCAGGAAAAACGCGGGCAAAAGCAATGCAACTCCGGCGACAGTTCCCGCAATACGACCATACAAATGTTGACCACAAAACACTGCCATTTGAAATGCAATTGGCCCCGGCATGGCTTTAATCAATGTGAATGCTTGATCAAAAATAGTTGCCGAGATTGTCCCAGTTTCCTCGACAAAGTATTGACGCATTTGTTGAATAAGAGACAGCGGACCACCAAACCCAGTTGCCCCTAAAAATAGAAAATATCTAAATAATTTCATTACTTATTTTTATTCTGAGTATTCCAGCGCTCACTATATAACTTCAACTCGCTGTTAAAATTTAAATTTCTTTCTTTAATATAGTCTTCAAAATTTTTTCTTTTATCGCGCACATCAGATTCAAATTCATCGCGTTTTTCACGAAGTTCAGAAAAATAATCTTTTCGTTTTTGATCTAATTCATTAAAAAAATCGTTACGCGCTTCACGATCACGCTTGTGTTTTGAAAAATCAATTCGGTCCTGCTCAATTGATTTCAAAAAATCTTCACGATTTTTTTTCTCATTTTTAGAAAAATGATCTCGAAGCTTTGTCATATCAGAATTAAATAACTCACGTTTCTTTCGAACAAGATTGTCATATTTTTCTCGAATATCCGAGGGCAAAAGTCGATCCCCATTCATCCATTCCGCCAGCAATGCTTTTTCATCGTTGGCTCGACGCTTGGCTTCTGGCATTGTTTCGCGTAATTTTTCAAATTCAGCACGGTCCTGCGTCAAGCTGTACTTAGGGTCGACCAATGTCGAGAACGATTCGTTTTTATTCTCGCCATCTTGAAGCTCTGGCCTTTTGGTTTGAACTTGGCAAGAAAATAGACAAATGAGAGCTACGCTCAGAGTAAAAATACGACTGTTCATTCTGTTATGTTAACAAATTGGACTTAATTGACAATGGAATTATACCGAAATGATACATATGAAAATAGGACATCACTTCGGCAAGCGAAAGCCTCGTTGGAATTTTTTTACAGATCAATATCAATCCTTGGTGGATAGTTCTTCTTTAATCATCGTAAAGCTCTTGCTGGTTTCATTGGGATTACAAGTTCTTTTCTTTTTACCAGTACTCTATTGGGTATTTCAAAATTATGCGATTATCCAAACTCACATCCCTGCTCACTTTAATATGTCAGAGAATATTGAATTTGAAAAAAAATGGATTGTTTTTTTAATACTATCGTCAACTGTGGTTGCGACATTCTGGAATGCTTTTTTATGGCTTTATGTTTACAAGAAAACACAATTTCAAAGCGCTCTTAACCGCGATCATGCTTTGTCGCACGGCGAAGCTGTCGATCAGCGTCTTGTTTCTTAATTGATTCTCGCTTGTCGTGAGTTTTTTTACCTTTAGCCAAACCAATCTCAACCTTTACTCGGCCATTTTTAAAATACATTTTCAATGGAATACACGTCAGCCCTTTTTCGCGCAAAGCTGCAAATATTTCCTCGAGTTCATGTTGATGAAGCAATAACTTACGAAGTCGCTCTGGTTGATGATTATTGTAACTACTTGCTTTGTATTCACTGATATGTGCATTTTGTAAAAAAGCTTCAGAGCCCTGAAATGCAATATAAGAATCCTTCAGTTGAATATTCTTGGCCCGAATAGATTTAACTTCGCTACCCGTTAAAACTAAACCTGCCTCAAATGTTTCAACTATTGAATAGTTAAAACGAGCTTGTTTATTTTCTTGTATCAAAAGTATCGATTTATCCAAAGCATCCTCAAGTTTTTAAAAAATGGTAAAGAGAATTGATCTCGATCACCGAGAGCTCTTCAGCACGAACCTTTTCTGTTTTTCTATTCTGCTTTAGCCAATCGATCAATCGATTTAAATCATATTTTGCATCTAACCCTTGTAAATTGGTCTTAAGTATCCGACGACGCTGCTGGAAAGCCGCTTTAACGAAACTCAAATAAGCTTTGGGATCTGCAATATTGGTTTTCCGCGACTTAAACAAAAGCACTCGACTAGCTACTTTAGGTGGTGGTTTAAAATCCCGAGGCCCTGCATCACAAACTGTCTGAATATCCCAAAACTCCTGCGCAATGATTGACAGCATTCCGTAGTGCTCCGTCTGATGAGTGGCTCGAATACGTTGCGCAACCTCTTTTTGAAACATCAGCACCATTCCAACAAGGGGTTGAGCATCCAAGCTGCGCTCAATAACCAAAGAAGACGAAATTTGATACGGTAAATTGCTTACCAAAAGGCGGTCTGCATACGGCCTCCAATCCATTTGAAGCGCATCCTGATTGATGATATCCATTCCTTGTGATTTCCAAAAATTAAAAAGATCTCGATCCAATTCGATCAATTTAATATCCGTATACTTGTCGATTAAAAGATCCGTCAATGCACCACACCCAGGACCAATTTCAACAATTTTTTGACATTCAAAGGTTGCTGCAGCAGCCAAAATTTTTTCAATGACAATGTCAGAAATTAGAAAATTTTGTCCCAATGATTTTTTGGCACTATGATCTAACTCTTGCAATCTTTTTTCTAAACGTGAATAAGCGCTCATTTTTTCTTTCCATTATCTGAATAACCCTGCAAAGAATATTTGAAATCTGTTTCTTTGGATTCCGCTGAGGGCCCCATGCTTAACTCATCTTGCTGCCCCAAAGCCAATCGCAAAATTCCTGTATAACCAATCATAGCCGCATTGTCCGTACAATAACGTAGTGGAGGAATAACTAAAGTATAATTCTTCTTCTTAGCCAATTCTTGAGCGCACATGCGCAGACGAGAGTTCGCACTGACTCCGCCAGTAATGACTATTTTCTTGCACTGATACTGAGTTGCTGCCTTTTCAAGTTTGTTTAAAAGCACATCTACAATAGCCTCTTGATACGAAGCACATAAATCACTTTTAGAGGACTCGATTTGATCTGCAGGTATCTTTTCAATAAGACGAGCGGCCGATGATTTTAATCCACTAAAACTCATCATGAGAGAGTTCTCTAAAATCAAACTTCGAGGGAAATCATAGGCCTTTGGATCACCACCTTGAGAAAATCGATCCACCAAGGCTCCTCCTGGAAAACCCAGTTTCAATAATTTTGCAAATTTATCAAAAGCCTCGCCAGCAGCATCATCCTTGGTTGTTCCGATAATGGTGTACTGACTGAAGGCTTCAACCCAATAAATACTGGTATGACCACCACTAACAGCTAGGGCAATATAAGGGTAAGTAAAATCCTCCGGAGGCTGATACTCATGATCCCTTAAAAATGGAGCCAGCAAGTGACCTTCCAAATGATTCACTCCTATCATTGGAATTTTATATGACTGAGAAATTGATTTGATCGTCATGATTCCAACAATAAGTGAACCAATCAATCCAGGTCGATTCGTTACAACCAGACCATCGATATCTTTCCAATCTAAATGGCTTTTCTCTAAAACCAACTGAATCAGAGGTAATAACGAGACAGAGTGATTTCGACTTGCAATTTCTGGAACAACACCGCCATATGGCGCATGAGCCAAATCCTGATTAGCAGACACTTGATTAATGACAAAGCCGTTTTCTTGAACGATAGCCACCGAAGTATCATCACAACTGGATTCAACTGCAAGAACGGTCTTCAGTGCTGTCACCTTATTTATTTCTTTAACTTAGCAAGACGAATTTTAGCTTTTTTCCCAGCCTCAGTTTTGTTGTAGTTGGCGATAACTTCTTCATAAAAAGCCATGGCTTCCTCTTTCATATTCAATTCTTGAAAGCAAACGCCAATTTTATACTTCGCATCGGCAACATTTTTGCCTTTAGAGTTTTCATCCACATACTTTTGATAGCTCAAAATGGCTTTCTTCCACTCTTTACGAGCAAAAAAGTCCTGAGCGCTATCATAAGCAGAAGCGACTGTTTCCTTTTTTAAAGGCGATACCTTATTAGAGGCCTGAGCATCAGAACTTACTGGTTCTTTTGCAGATACCGCAGAAGAAGGAGTTACCACTGGTGTTGCGACGACTTCAGCTTCAAGACGCTGAATTTGCGCTTCCATTTTAGTTAAAGCCTCTTGCATGAGTTGAATTTTTTGGGAATCAGAAGATCCCGCTTCGGCTGCTTTTTCATTTTTTAGTGTATTGATTTGATTTTCTAAATTTTCAATTCGACCATTAAAGGCTCGAATCAATTCATCACGCTCATCCAACGCAGGAGGCGCCGACACGCCCAACTGGGATTCACCTTGATTGTCAGCACTTTTTTTACCGTAAACTCGTGATTGATCTTGCTCTCCCAGATCTCCCCGTGTTTTTAAACACGACGTCAGACCAATCGCTGCAAGACAAAGAATTAAAATTTTAAAATTCATAGTACATCTCCATTTTGCTGGCGCAATAAACGAGCTGAATTTTCAGCGCGCTCTGCGGAAATGCGTGCCTTTATAAAAAGGCCTTTTGCTTGTTCATACTCGCGCTCGTTATAGAGAATGCGGG
The DNA here is from genome assembly GCA_001771815.1 of Bdellovibrionales bacterium RIFCSPHIGHO2_01_FULL_40_29. Classification (GTDB taxonomy): domain Bacteria; phylum Bdellovibrionota; class Bdellovibrionia; order Bdellovibrionales; family Bdellovibrionaceae; genus Pseudobdellovibrio. The sequence continues at coordinate 636,964 of MEPU01000004.1, forward strand.
CCTGGCGATAATTTTCTTCAGCCTGATGCCAATGCCCCGGCGAGTAACGAACAGCTTGAACCGCTCTCGCGGATTTAATCGCGATTTCGGCCAACGTGTACTCTTCAAGGGGTGGCGCTGTCGTTATACAACCCGACAGCCAGAAGACGAATAAAATAACCCACCCTCGAAGAAACATTCGTGATACCTAATTTCCAGATGGAACAAAATTCGCACGACGATTCTTAGCCATATCAGCTTCTGATTCGCCAGTTGATAAAAGTTTTTCTTTACCAAAACTTACTGTTGTTAATCGATCTGCTGCAATACCCATTGATGTCATCATTTTTTTGACAGCAATCGCGCGGCGCTCACCCAATGATAAATTGTATTCTGTTGATCCACGTTGATCACAGTGACCTTCGATTTGCATTTTACCATTATTCTTTTTCAACCAGGCAACATTGCCATCCAATTTCGCTTTTTCAGATGCTGGCAATGCAACAGAATCATATTCAAAAGAAATACTTTGCAATCCTTCGATAGAACCACTGTCACTGCCTGTTGCTCCATAGTTCATTGCAGAAGCATCAACTTTTTCAGAACCACCAGTGCCTGTTGTTTCAGAAATAACTCCAGCATCTGCACCAGATTTTTTTCTCCAACTAGAACAGCCAACCGCCATTGTTACAACACACAATAAAATCATAATTTTTCTCATAGTACCTCCCTGTAAATTTGACTTTTTTATCAAGTCTTTAATCTAGATGATCATGGAGTCTTGTCAAACCTTCATTCGAGATTCAGACTAAATACCTATGAAAAAAATTAGTTTATTTCTATTTTTAAGCATCTGCATTTCTGGATTAACTTTGAGAGCACAACGAATTGGCTTCTCTGACCAACTTTGGAGATCGATAAAAACTGAGCACTTTGATATTATTTTTACTGCTGAGCAGCAAGACCTTGGTCTATACTATGCCCGCGTCTCCGAGAAAGCCTATCAAAATTTAGAACCTTTTTTTACTGAAAAACCAGAACGAGTCGTCGTGATCGTCAATGATATGACTGATGCTTCAAATGGTTACGCGACTCGCATTCCTTATCCAACCATCATGGCCTTTTCAGTCCAAATAAATGATCATGACAGTCTTTCAGAATCTGCGGAATGGGCGCGCGAACTGATCACTCATGAAATGACTCACATTTTACAATTTGAACCCGCACTTGGTTTTTATAAATTTCTGCGACCCCTATTTGGAACTATTGTTGCCCCCAACTTACTTTTACCCAGCTGGTGGAAAGAAGGAATGGCCGTAGAGCTCGAAACACAGCTCTCACCACGTGGACGGCTTCGCTCGCTTCATCAAGATGCTACTCTCCGAGCAATCTCAGCAGATAAAAAACTTTTTGACTACACGCTCGCATCAGCCAATGAAGTCCTGCCAACATGGCCCTATGGAAACAGACCATATATTTTTGGTTCACTTCTCTGGAGCCAACTTGTCAAAAATAAAAATACTTCTTCAATAAATCATCTGACATCCCGTCATGGGATGAGGCTCCCCTATATGATCACCACTCCTATTGAAGAGCTTGGTGAAGTCTCGTACGACACGGTTTATGAAAAAACTCTGCAAGAAATTAATAGTAATGCCGAGACTCAAATTAAAACTTTAGAAAAATTAACACTGAGCCCGTCAGAACCGCTTCCCATCAGTGGACAATCCTCGCTGCAACCAGTATTTTCCAAACCGCATCAGCTGATAGCCTTTGTTGAAAGTCTTGATGGCGATCCCGCGATCACTATCCGACGTATGGATGATACACCTTATCCTGGTCTCAAAAACCGACCCACTGGCCAGATCAACTCGCTTGTTTTTCATCCCACTTTGCCGCAAATATTTTTTACTAAAATTGACAGTCTCAATTCTAAAGAAATATTTTCTGATATTTATATCTATGATATTTCAACCGATAGCATCACTCGTCTAACTACCAAAGAAAGAGCACGAGATCTCCGCTTTTCTGACGATGGAAAAAAAATTCTCTATATCGCCACTATAAATGGTCGAACACAAATCAAAGTCCGCGATTTCCTGTCAGCTGAGAATAAGCTCTTAGTTGACCCAGCCCCGACTGATCGACTTTATAGCCCTATTTTTTGGGATCAAAACACTGTTCTTTATATTCACAAAAACAGTCGTGGCGATCATTTTTTAAATAAGTACAGTATTCCAAATCAAACCAATATCACATTGCCACTTTCACACAAAGGGATCAGTTTTTTAAGAAAATCCGCCAATACATTGTATTTCACTTCTTCTCAGAACGGTGTTTATAATATCTATAAAACAACCAACTTTAAAAATGCCGAACCCGTCACACATTTGAAAACTGGAGTCTGGAGCTTCGCCCTAGATTCTGAAAATAATCGCTACTGGGGCACCATTATGACCTCTGATGGATTCAGAGTTTCCAAGGGAGCATTAACATCATTTAAAGAACCACTACCCGTCATTTCCAGCACGTTAAATGCCCACTATAAGTTTCAAGATCGCTCTGTAGAGCCCCAAATCCCTGAACCCGAACCTTACTCATCGACTGGATATTTATGGCCACGGTATTGGATTCCCTATATTGCTGCCACCAGCAGCTCAAATGGCGTTTACCTTCAAGCACAGACTTCCGGAAGCGATCCTGTTCGCATTCATCAGTATTCACTTCTGGCAAATTACCAAACCGATATCAACAAAGGAGGATTCATCGGAAGTTATACGAATTCATCCTTTGCCGTTCCATTTCAAATTGGAGCCCTGCAGAGCAATCAAACATTCGGATCTGCAAGTCAAGTTGTTGAAACAAAAACCGGCTACTTTGGAGTGAATCCTGATATGTTTAAAGTCAGTAAACATTTGGCTTTTCAAACTGGAGTGATGCAACAAGAGACTCACTTTGTTGCCAGCACAAAACATTGGGGACCTTACATTCAGCTGACGTATATAGATTACGATCAAAGTATTTTTCAAATCTCTCCTGAAAAAGGTTTCGGTGCTTTTCTTCGTTATGAAAAGCACACCAATATATCTGGAAGCAGTGATTTCAATAAAGCTATTGCAACAATTATCAAATACCATTCTAGTGGATTACCAAAACATCACGCACTCATGCTTCGCTTAAATGCACTCGCAACATTTGAAACTATTTCTGCACGCTTTGGCACAAGCAACTCATCAGCTTTCACTGCTGAGGACACACTCATTCCACAATTTGTGTTGCGAGGCTATCCCCCCTATCAATTTTTTGGTCGTAGTTTATGGACTATCAATACAGAATATCGCTTTCCAATTCGAACCATTGAGCGGGGCTCCACCACTCCGGCGCTATTTCTGAAACGGCTTTCAGGAGCCATTGTCTCTGATGGCCTCGGAGTCCACAATGATGCCCTTAACTCCAGAATGAATGAAAGTCACTGGAGCGCCGGTATCGAAGCAAAGCTTGAAACAACAGTCGGCTACATTTTACCTATGAATTTTGTACTCGGCGCATACTATCCATTTTCACCTGCACTGGCAGAGGGGCCTCAAATCACAATCGGCGTTCAATTGGGCGGATTTTAACTCTGAGCGCAGCTTTAGATATTGACAATAATTCACTGGGTCATGAAAATTAAGGCGGATCACCGATTACTTACTAACATGTGGAGCTTAAAATGGAAATGAATCGAACAGAAAGCAAAACGTGGATTCGCGAACTCGTTTCAGCAGATGAGCAAATCGAAAAATCAGTTATGATCGATATGAATCTCGGTTTAGATACGCAACGTATTTTAGTCAATGACACCGTTCAATTCTTGCTTCGCTTAAAAACAGACTTCGCTGAAACGGCCGCTGTCTTTAATGAATTAAAACCAACAGCGTTGGGTCGAATCAAAGTTTATGGAATCGCAAAAACTCACGCAGATTTTATGCTTTTCCGAAATGGCTACAAAATGATTTTTTCAGTTAAAAATGCTGGTCTTATCAGTATGCGTTTTCACTATGTTGGAAATTTAGCAATTCCTCAGCCCACTCAAAAAGAACAAGTGACGATCGTCATGGACGAAGAATTACTTGAAGCAAAGTGGGGCGCATTTGAAGAAGTTCTTTGGAGCTACAAAGGCCTCAGTTTTAAAGTTGAATACCTTGTCCGTCACTACATGACTCTTTTTATCAAAGAAAGCTCGCGCTAGTTTCCTAAGCCGAGCTTAATCTGTTTTTAGTTCTGTGAGCAATTATATTGAATATTAACCGTACGTCCTGGCGGAATTGTCGGACTAAATACTACGGTATTATTTTGCAATGAGGTGTTCACCACGCCCATTGCTGGAGTGATCGATACCGTTATTGGGCCAACGGGCGCACATTCCAATGGAATTGATGCCAATGAAGTCACAATACGATCTCTGAAGTAATACAGACTGTTTGAATAGTTGGTATCACAAATACTTCCCACAAACCCATTTGTTAAATGTGACAGCTCATTCAATTTATATCCATAGTGACTTTTTGTAGTGGCATCTTGAGACGCTAAACACGCTGAATCATTTGGTTTAACAATAATTGAATTCACACTCAGACGTTTTCCAATTCCAAATAATTGTTTGATCTTATTGATGTATCCGTGAGGTTGATCATCAGCATCCAGATACTTTAATTCATTACTAAAAAAGACTGCTCCTGGATCTCCACCAACTGAACGTTCATCTTCATCAGAAAGCATCAGTACAGAAAGAGCCGCATCATTCCGATAGCATGTATTATAAGGATTATACTCCGCATGAAAAAATGCTGCTTTCAAAGGACGCTCATCATCTGTGTTTGCCCATCCAGCACCAATCGCTGCAATTGTATTTGTAAAAATCGTGTACGGATCATTCGCATTCGATCTTAACACCCACTGCGGAGTTCCCGTGTAGCTCACCCAATTTCGCGATAATCCCCAATACATATTTCCACTTGATACCTGATCATGGGTTACTGTGGCACAAATCTGCCAATCAATTCCAGATGTCGTCAGGTCATTGACAAATCCTTGCAATCTTTCAGCAAGCTTCGTATTTTCTGGCAACATTGAATTTGAATCATCAACAACAACAACAATATCAACTTTATTATCTGTTGCTTGTACGACTTTTTGAATGGACATTGGTCGATATGGACTGGCTGTAGCACTCACAACAACTTCCAGTGGCCAAGGCGTCACATAGGCGTTGTATCCAGATGCTGCCGCTGTCAGATAAACTTGATATGTTCCCAATCCTGCTCCCGTAAAATTAGGTGTCGAGCTTGGACCACTCAATCCACTAATAACAATTGGAACACCATCTTTAAAAACACTCCAAGAGTGCACAGCATTGCTCGGGATGCAACTCGATGTGACCAATGGATTTGATCCACTTTGTGTTATCGTTGTTGAAACGGCCGTAGAGTTCAAGCGAGGTGCACAGTTTACATTTTGTCCACCACTGCCAGAATCAACAGTTAAAGTTAATGGTGTCGTCGTATTCCATGCGGTGTAATTGGTGGCGGTGACATTGAGATAAATTAAATAGGTGCCCGTTCCTAAAGCCAGAAAATTTGGATTTGAATTTGCTCCAGCTAAACCAGCCACAGTTACAGGATTACCATTTCGAGTGACCGTCCACGAATAAATTCCATTCGAAGGGATGCAATTCGCACTAATGAGTGGATGCGGAGAAGATCGCATAATTGATAAAGCCGTCATCGATCCATTGATTCGCGGATTACATGCAATTGGAGTCGTCGGCGCCGGTGGATTCACAATCGTAATGACAAGTGGAGTTGAACTTTGCCAATGCTGTGAACCAATAACGGTCGCATACAATGAGACACGATAAACACCAGCACCATACGATTTGATATCGGGAGTTGACGTTCCACCGCTTAAACCCGCAATAGCTATTGGATTGTTATCTTTGGTTACAGACCAAATGTAACTGCCCGCAGCAGGATTACAGTTCGCTGAAATTTGAGCGTTATTGTCTGCACTGCCTAAAGTGATACTTGTCAGTGTTTGATTTAATTTAGGATCACAAATAAGCTGGTTTCCAACGCCACCAACAATAAATTCAAGCGGTGTTGAGGCATTAAATGAAGCATATGTGCTTCCCGTTTTCGATGCTGTTAAGTAAACATAATAGGAACCAGGACCTAAGCCTGTAAAATCAACTCCGACGGGATTTGCTCCAGATAATCCAGGAATTGTTGCTGAAATAAGTGATGTATCTGCTCGCTTAACCACCCAAGTGTAGTCCACTTGAGATGGGTTACACTGTGATGAAATATTGGGAAGAACCCCACCAGTGACATAAGTATACGTCGTCGCTGATGAATTAATTTTAGGATCACAAGTAATCTGCGGGCCATCAGTAATACAGCCTGCTCCAGAGCAAAAAGGCACGACAGCAACACTGGTTTTTTGAAATTTAACCGGTGCACAAGAAGAAAAAAAAGCACCTATTAAAAAAATAAAAAGTAGATTAATACTATAAATTCTATTCATGTTTTTCCTCATACCTCAATTAGGATATGTCATAAATCGCTTCAGCAAAAGAAGGCCTTAGTCTGGTTATTCAAAATCCTTCACTAGACCTATTGTGATGAAGGAAATAAACACAATACAATGAGACTGAACCTTAACGGAGGAACAGCTGTGAACTTTTGGCTACTGACTTTGACACTTATCAATCTTCTTTTAGTGACGTTCATTATGTTTAATTGGTTTGTTCGAAATAAATCTGGCCAAGAAGATCAACGTCTCACTAAAGGTTTGCAACTCCTTCAAAATAAAATTTCAATCCTGCAAGACCTTTCGGACAAATCAGATGAGCAAGTTCGCCGCTGGGTTCACCTTATTGAACAAAAATCAACCGATGTTCAAAGTCAATTGATGCAGGCTGATGATAAAATCATTCAAATTGAAACTGTTCTTTCTAAAGCTTTAGATGTCTCAAAAATATTCTACGATCAAGTGCCTCATGCTGAAATTGTTGAGCGACAGAAAACCAGCAAGTATGTTCAAGCCGCCAAGTTAGCCAATCAGGGCTTCACGGCCGAGCAGATTAACCAAAAGATTGATTTGAATGTGGCTGAAATTGATATGATTATAAAAATGAATAAAGAGAACCTGCAATTTTCTGAAGAAAACTTACCTGCCTGGATTAGTCAGGTGGCCCCTACTGCTATGGAATCAGAACAATCTCATTCACAAGAAATTCAAGAATTCAGTGCCCAGCTTAAAAAAATGAATCAAATGGTTTCTTCGACTGCTTTTGACATGCAAGCACCGGATTTAACAAGTATGGAAAACATCAAACAAAAATTCAACGAAACTCTAGCTCGCAACTCAACACAAGTGCCACAAACATTTTTAAACGATCAAGAGACCGGAACATCTTTGACTGAAAATGGAAAATCGATACGCCCCTTTGAATTCAAACGCATTGGAAGCAACAAAAGCTAACCTATCGTTAACTGATCGACCAATGATTTAATACGACCAATAGCTTCAATCATGCGCTTTGTTTCAATCGCAAAACTCAGGCGTAAAAAACCTGGGTTTCCAAATTCTTCACCGGGCACAGTGGCCACAAAAAATTTTTCCAGTAATATTTTTCCAAAGTCTTGCGAAGATTCCAATTTTTGACCTTGATAATATTTCCCATTCACACTGGAAATATCAACCCACAGGTAAAATGCTCCTTGCGGCTCAAAGACCTTGAACTGAGGAATTGATTTGAACTCCCGCATCGCCGCAGCCAATCGATTTTTCAAAGTGATGTTCGTTTCCTTAATTTCATTCTCTGCGCTCTGCAACGCCACCAATACGGCCGCCTGAGATATGCTTGATGGGGCACCTGTAGACTGCGATGCATAGTCCCCTAAAGCTTGAATAATTTTCTGCGGCCCTATTGCCCATCCGATTCTCCACCCCGTCATAGAATAGGCTTTTGATCCTCCATTGATGACGATCGTTCGAGATTTCAATTCGGGAGCAACATCTAAAATATGTGGAGCCCGAACGGAACCATCAAACATCAAGCGGTGATACATATCATCCGAAATAATATGAACACGCGGATGCTTCAATAAGACAGTTGCAATTTTTTGAAGCTCTTCTTTTGTATAAACAAATCCTGTTGGATTAGATGGCGAACAAAATAAGAAAGCTTTGGTTTTCTCATTGATGTTTTTTTCCAATGCTTCCGCAGTGATTTTAAAACTATCCTTCTCGTGACAAGTCACAATTCGCGGAATCCCATCGGCCAACTCCACCATCGTTGGATAACTGACCCAGTATGGAGAGTGGATAATAACTTCATCATCAGGGTCACACAGCACCTGAAGCGCAGCAAAAATAGCAAACTTTGCACCCGAAGTAACGGCAACTTCCTGAACTGTATAATCTTGATTAAGATCTGACTTTGTTCGCTGAATGATGGCTTTTCGCAGCTCAATCGTACCTTGTGCTGGTGTGTACTTGGTGATTCCGTTTTTGATAGCTGTTATTCCAGCTTCAACCGAACAGGGATAAGTTGGCCAATCAGGCTCTCCGACTGTCAGCGAAATAACATCATGCCCTTGGGCTTGCAGCTCTTTCGCTTTAGCTACTAAAAATAACGTCGGTGATGTTTTTAACTTTTGCGCTCGGCGAGAAAGCATATCAACCCCTTAATTTTTTAGAAATTTCTGGAATAATAAAATCCGGAACCAGTCCTTTAAGATTTCCGCTATTACGAGCCACTTCTTTCACCGCCCGAGAAGAAATAAAATAATACTCCGGTCGTGAAAAAATCATAAATGTTTCAATTTCAGGAGCCAGTCGATAATTCATATTAGCTAGCGTGCCTTCATACTCAAAATCAGCAACAGCCCGCAATCCACGAACAATGACATGAGCCTGACGTTTACGCATATAATCCACAGTCAATCCTGAAAAAACATCGACTTCAACATTCTTAAAATGTTCCAGTGCTTTTTTAAGAAACTCAGACCGCTCTTGAACTGGGAATAGATAATTTTTCTGACTGGATTCTGCTGTTAATACAATGACATGATCAAAAATTTTGGAAATACGCTCAATAATATCTAAATGTCCGATGGTAACGGGATCGAAACTTCCTGGATAGACTGCGATTTTTGACATGGGCTAAGATTGCTCTTTTTTCCGATAGAAAGAAAGTATTTTGTCGCCATAATCTTTAAAATCGTATCTCACCAATCGAGGATATTCAGCGTCAATTCTTTCTTGCTTTAAGGATTCAATAGCAATCAATGTACCTTGATCAAAGCATGAACTGGAATCCAAAGCCAGCATCACATCGTGAGCCATCTTTTCAGTAAAGGGAGGATCTATCAGAATCAAATTATAGGGCTGTCCTGAAAATTGACTTAAGAAAGCAAGGACATCTTTTTTTTGAATCGAGTATTCTTCACGCAATACTTTAAGTGCTTCTAAATTTTTTGAAATAATTTGTAACGACTGTGGATTTTTTTCAACAAAATCCACATGATGAGCACCACGGGACAATGCCTCAATTCCAAGACTTCCAGTTCCTGCAAATAAATCCAAAACGCGGGCTTCATCGACATCATGCATCCACTTATTAAATAGTGTTTCCTTAACTCGATCCATCGTCGGTCGAATATGAGATGCTTGAAACGAAGTCAAAACCCGCCCCTTATATTTACCCGCAATGACTCTCATGGCGCCCCCCTTGAGTCTGTTTTTAAAATGAGATTCACTGTTTCAAAAAGATTCTCAAACGGTTTTTTTATCACCAAGCGAATCCGTGGGTCCGACTTTAAATAATCAGCACTCAACTCAGGACCACTAAATGCTGAAATAATAAAAATAGGCAATTGCTGCAAGCATTCTTGAATAACATCGTAACCACTTTTAACTGGCATAATAAGATCCAAAATCATCATATCAAAAGTACTTGTCGCCAAAAGGGCCAAAGCTTCAGCTCCATTCTCGGCCTCGACACAAACATGCCCCTGTCCCGCAAGAGCACGACTTAAAGATCTACGAATAAGAAGCTCATCATCCACTATAAGAATATTCATATCTTATTGAACACCAAATCTATTTGTAATCCACTTTTGTAATTCGTATTCACTTGAATATCAGCATTCATACGATGCATCAGTTTTTTAGATAAGTACAAACCCAACCCAGTCCCTTCGCCAACTTTTTTTGTCGTAACAAATGGTGAAAACAAATTCTGTACATCAACAGAAAGTCCCGGACCAGAATCTTGAAATGAAAAGATTGTCTTATCCTTTTCGTCCACTTGAAAAACCTTGATGCTACCTGGGTTTTCCATCGCCTGACAGGCATTTTTGAGAATGTTAAATATCACTTGCTGCAATGCTGTTTGATCGGCACTAATCCGATCATTTTTCAAATCAATAAACATTCTATGGGGTCTTAATGCCGTTTTCAACAATGTTAGCGTGCTCTCTAAAACTTCTTTAAAAGACATTGGCGCCAACTGTATTTCTGACTGTTGGCTGAACTGCAAAAGATTTTTGATGATCTTTTCACATCGCTCCGAAGCTTTTAAAATTTCTTGCAAATCAGCTTTAATCGCTGGCGTCAGATGCCCTTCTTTTTCTGAATTTAAAAGCAACTGAGTGTAAAGCTTTAACCCCGTCAGTGGATTATTTAACTCATGAGAAAGATGATTTCCTAAACGACCAACTGTCGCCATTTTTTCAGACTGAATCATTTTGGATTTTAATAAATCTAAATTTGTTAAATCTTCGTAAAACATAAAATAATAATTTTTCCCAGAATGAGAAAACTCAGAAGCGCTAACCCTGACTTTTTTTTGCGGAGTTAAATAAAAATCTGAAACACTTGGGCTGCGTATTGGACAATGCACACAGGGTTCGTCTCGATCCGCTAGAATTTTGTAACAAAAATTTTTAACGGATGTTTTTTTTAAATAATTTGACTGATGAATTACAAAATTTTCATCAATAACGTGGGTGTAGCCAGAGAATGATTTAAACGTGCGATCCCAACGCTCTATCAGCAAATGATACTCTTTTTCAATCAACCATCTGTCAAAATAAAGACTCAATGTAAATAATCGCTCTTTAAAATAGCTTTGCAACTGAGGGCCCAGTAATTGCTGATCAATGGATTCTACAAAAAAGTATCCATTTCTGGAAAATTCAGTCAACTTCCAGCTCAGCATCTTTCCGACCGGCCGCCCTACCGCTGTCGCCAAGGATGATGTTTTTAATTCCGATTGGATATCCAGCTTGATGGTGTCATTTTTTTCATGAATTCCATTGTAGGTAATCAATGATACGGTTTCGTTTAAATTTTCAAAACAAAAACCAATCTGGTAAGCGTAACCCATTCGCTTTATTTCTTTCCAAATTAATTTTAAAATCTGTGATACAAAGTCGTCATTCAATGACTCAGAGCTGATGAAATCTAAAAAATAAAGCAAACTTTTTTCATTTAAATTTTTCTGCATCTCTTCGTGATTTGATTTTTCCAAAGACTCAAATTGAATTTTGCTCTCGGAGGCCAATTGTTCATTCAAAACCTCTAGCTCTTTCCGCTTTCGTTGAATTTCCTTAGTGACTACCAGAGCTTTATTTTGAAGACTGAGCTTCTCTTTGATCTCTTTTAGGTGAATTGAAATGCTATGCGTATCAGATGGCTTAACCACATGAAACGCCTGATTAAAACACATCTCCGAGATCGTCAGTTCATTCTGATCGGCAAGCAAAATGCGATATGAAGCATTTAAGATGTTCTTTTGTGATTTAAAAAAACTAGAATCTCCGATAAGCACGTCAACCAAACAACCACTTTCGGCGTCTTGAGCAGGAATAACCTCAAATTGATGACCATCAACTAGTGTTTTGTAGTCAGGCTGAACAAATACTTTCACTCAACCATGCTAACATAAGTTTTGAGCTTCAAACATCGACTTTTTTATTTTTTTGAAAGATTGGCTCTCGGGCTCATTCAACAGAAGCTTTTCAATCTCTAGTTCTGCGATATCCCATTGTTTCACCTGACAAAGCATCTGAATATGACACAAACTTATATCTTCATCAAAACAGTATTCGGCCAAGTAGAATCTAAGATGCTCAAATGTTGCCGTGACACGCTCAGATTTACGTTGAGTTGATCCCGCTAATAGTTTTAATGCTGCTGCATTATATGGATTCAGATCGATGGCTTTCTCAAGATTAGCCACATAAAGGTCTTCATCACCCATATCTTTGTGCATCATTGCCAAGCTAACCCAAGCCTGATCATTTCTAGGGTTTAGCTGAACCGCTTTTCTAAAGTAATCCAACGCACGTTCTTTATTATCACAATTCAGTAAGACAATACCTTGTGCCCAAAGTAAAAAATCATCTGCCTCGGACATCAAGGCACGTGTGATCACTTCCTGAGCTCCTTCAAAATCATTTTCTTCCAGAAAAATTTTAACCAATAATTTTGAAAGCACTTGCTCTTCAATGGTCGACAATGTCTGAGATTGCAACTCAAGTCCGACATCCAATGCATGATTGCGTTGATTGGCTCTGTAATAACATCGCATTAAACTGATTTTATCCTGCGTGCTGCCTCGCTGTCGAACAATCTCAGATTGAGTTTTTATTAAATTTGTAAAATCTTTAAGACCAGCTTGAGTTTCTGATAACAAAGTTAAGAATTCAATATCCTTACTGTACTGCAATGAGAGCGATGAAAGATGACTAAGGGCTGCGTAATATTTTTTAGCACCCAAATGTTTCTGAACTTGACCAAAGGCGAAATTTTTTTGCGACATCATGTCCTCCGAAAAAAATACAGATCATCCTGATCTGTATACTGAGATCTATTGATCTGCTCTTTCTAGACAAAGCAAGTGAGGTGCCATCGCCAAATGTGATAATTTTAATCTAACAAAAAATTGAAACACGTTTTTCGACAGGCCAGTCACTGAATTGACTGGCCATTGCATAAAATGGAAAAAAATTCCTAGATATGACTAGATACTATTCGACTTATATCCAGACAGAGCGCGTGTCCCTTTTTTGATATCTTGCAATTCACGAATAATCGCTGACTTGGCATCATCAATGAGTCCCAAAACCACTAGATCTTGATCAAGAATTCGCTTCACATAAAGCTCCTTAACCCGAAGGCACTCTTTGATCTCCAGTTTCTGAGTTGCATCAAAAATTCCAGTGACATCTTTGTGAAGCATGTGAGATTTGTTTATTTCCGCATCGACATATTTCAAAATTTTCAACAAATCTTCTCTTTGATTATAAAATCTTTCAATGTCATCAAACATTCCTTGCTGCAACATATTAATTTGGCTCTCATTTAAAGAGTAAAACTTTTCTAGAAAGTGGTTTTTCTCATTGAGCAACTGTACTAAGCGAATCATCTAGGCCCCCTTCTGTTCATTATCTTTTTTAATTTTTTCAATTGCTTGTTTCCATCCGTCATAAAGATTCTCTAAAATCTTTATGTTTGATTTCAAAGGCTCAACATCACTTTTGATATTGGCTTTGGTGTACTGATCCATCATGAATAAATAGAGATCCTCTAACTGCTTCGATAGTTCGCCCCCAACTTTGTGGTCCAGCGTCGCATGAAGCTCCATGACGATGTCATATGCTTTCAATATATTCTTTCCCCTTTCGGCAATTTGTTTGTCTTCCATTGCTTGAATAGCAATTTTTGTAAATTTAATAGCCGCTTCATAGAGCATAAGTAAAATTTGCTCTCGACTAGCAGTCAGAACGGACGCCTGTTTGTACTTTGCATATGGATTTGCCATATTATCCTCCTCCTCCTATTAATGTGGCCTGCGCAGCAGCACCTTGTGATTGTATTTTTGACATCGATTCTTCCATCTTTGCAAATTGACGACGCAACTGATCCTCGCGCTTTTCTAGACTTTTTTCTTTTTGTTCTATTCGCTTGTCCATCTGTGAGACACGATCTTGATACGATTTCTTTCGAGCAGAAACAGTTCCCACTTGAGGATCAATAATTGTTCCCAATTTTTTCTTCATGGCAGGTATAAAACCTTGATCAATCAAATTCCCACGCAAAAATTTAACCACTTGCTGAGGATCATTACTGACTAACTTTTTAAATTTATCCTGATTGAAGTTCAAAGTTCCATTTCGATTAAATTCCACACCAAGTTCAATAATCCGACGAAACTGACTGTCTGTTTGCTGAACATCTTGAATAATCTGTCGCATACGACTCTCGGTCATTCGCAGCATACTGTCGCCACCCAATGGGCCAAGACGCTGATTACCCTTAGCATCAGGAGACAATTTATTCTGACCTTGAATAAATCCCAATGCCGCATTATATGAATCCACAAATGATTTTAATTTTTCAGAAATGATTTCAAAATTTTCACTGATATTTAAACGTATTGGCTGACCTGGCTTAGCTTGCTTCAAATCAATATTCACCCCAGGTATAAGATCTTTGATGACATTGCTTTCAGTTTCAAACTCATGGCCATCTAACTTAAACTTGGCATTCTGAGCTTTGTTCTCACCAACAAACTGAAAATCACGATGACCATCCAGCATATAAACAATTGGAAATTCCACAGAGTGATCATCTCCTGTTTTTAATCCTGCAATTTCCAAACGATAACTGTCTTCTTTATCACTACGATCATTGACAACAACAGCCCGGATTCCAATTTCAGCATTATTAATGGATTCAGCGATTTTATCCAACGTGGAATTATCTTCATTGATATAGACTTCTTTTGGTCCTGTTTCTGTTTCGAATTTAATATAGCCCACGCCCATTGTGGTTTTATCTTTGTCAGGAAAACCATTTGTCACAACTGACGGTTTTCCTGCAAGCTGCAGCACTTCGATATTCCATTCGCCAGCCTCTGCAATCTCAGGATCTAGAGTTCCTTCGATAATATCTGGAAATCCTGACATAAACTTTTTATCAACAAAACCTTTGGCGCCCACAATGACTCCAAGTGACTTATTGATCTCAGCAACTTTTGTTTCAAGATCTGTAACAAGCTTTACTTTGTCTTCAATTTTTGATTTATTTTCCTGCATGGTCTTAACGGGCATACGTTCAGCTTCGATCACTTGATCGACTAAGTTGGGCGGTAATCCGCTAGCTAAACCTGAAATTCGTATGCCTGCCACTTCTCATCCTCCATGAATTGAAGTCGTTACAGAAATTATTATTTCAGATATTTGTTGAAAGTTGTGAGTCAATTGATTGGCTTAGACCACAGGCTGGTAGGCAAACTTTTCTAGGCAGTTCGTTTGAGTAACTGACCTTTGTTGGGGATCTGGTGAGTCGTATCAAAAACTTCCCACAGATCATACTCGGCAATCTTTCGAATAGAAGCTCCTGCTTGGTCTTTAACCCAGGCATACCGAATCTCTCCCTCGAGCACGACCTCGACCATCCAGTTCATATCTTTCATGAACTGTTTTTCCTTAAGAAGGGCTACAGCACTCTGAAATTGCTCTTCAGTCATTTTTTCTTTGTGTTGCTTTTTGCTATAGAATTCTTGCCCATTGGCATCTTTTTCCGATGATGCTTCCGAAGATTTAATAGGCTTTTCAACACTCGACACTTTGGGTGTCTGATTTGAAATAGGGGTGATGCCTAAAAAATTCTTGATATTCATAGGCTCTTTATCGGTCTTTTCAATTTGAGACTTAAGCTTGTATTGAGACAAATAAAAACGAAAGCCCAGTTACCTGGACTTTCGAAAGCGACTCAATATTTTTTTGGACTGAGCGGAGGTCCTCGCCCCGCCCAAAAAACCATTTTTTATTTTAAATACTAACCAATTAACTTTAATGCTAATTGTGGCAACTGATTGGCTTGTGCCAAAGTTGACGTTGTACCTTGCAATAAGATGTTGTTACGAGCTAATTCAGAGCTAGAAGCTGCCACATCAGTATCACGGATACGAGAGTTAGCTGCATTCATATTCTCATTCATAGTTCCAATTACATCTACAGTTGAAGTTAACCGATTTTGCAAAGCTCCTAAAGTGGCACGTGATCCATTGACATTTGATTGCGCTGAATCAAGAGCCGCTAAACCAGATCGAGCACCTTCTTTAGAACTAAAATCTAAATCTGCGATACCCAAAGTATTGGTTGTCACATCTGATACGGCTGCATCGTATGCAATCCAGTCAGTTGTTTCATTGGCTCCAACACCAATATGGATGTCATAAATTCCACCTGTACCATCCAATAACTTTCTAGAACCGAAAGTTGTTGAATCCGCGATACGTTGAACTTCTGCTTTCATCGCATCAACTTCTTTTTGAATAAATCCACGTTCTTGATCTCCGATGGTGTCAGAACCCGCTTGGATCCCTAACTCACGGACTCGAGTAATAATATTAGAAACTTCGCCCATACCTTGTTCTGCAGTTTGCAACATCGAAATACCATCATTCGCATTTCGTGAAGCCTGACTGTACGAACGAATCTGAGCTTTTAAGTTTTCACTGATCGCTAAACCTGCCGCATCGTCGCCGGCTTTAGTGATGCGTGAACCAGTTGATAACTGCGACATGCTTTTTTGCATTTCACGCGAGTTAGTAACCATGCTGCGCTGGGCATTCAATGATGCCACGTTAGTTGTAATTCTCATTCCCATTTTGACCTCCAAAAGTCGGTCACTTTCCTAAGTGACCTGTTATACACGTTGGTGACAGTCCACTTTCTGATCCCATGCCTGCGAACGAAATCTATTCAATAGTCACTTCAAATAGGTTTCTCAACTTGGTCTCGTCGAGTCTGTGTCGGTTGTTGTGATATACCTTTCGGCTTGGTCGTGTTGCTCTTTAGTCGCGTCCTGCAAAACTGGACTATCGTCCATGCCAAACTGGACTAAGGTGTTGAAAAATAGACCTAAATCATGGGTTTTTCAGGACCAAAGGATAGGTATCCGAATGTCTAAGTCGGACTAGCTATGGACTAAATGATGATGGACGCAAGTCTTCCTCGACGAATGACGAATCTAGTTTTTTCCCTCTGTAGAATGTGTGTTTTTGCAATGAAAAATGACGCAATTATTTTCGTATAATAAAAAAAAGAGCGGCTAGTTATAGCCGCTCTTTACAAAAAAATATCTTTAAAATAAATACTACTGGATTTTGCGAAGAACAAATTTTGTAGGCTCATCAACTAAACCTTCGATCATCACATCAACAACAGCACCTGCTGGAGATCGAACAGATTCAGGAGTCACCGGAGTGATATCTATCGTCACGTTAAGTTCTTCAAAAAAATCAACTGGGCATTTTACATTAGCAGCCAATATATTTCCAGTAACTGTAAAAACACCTTCGCAACCTGGCTCTGGCATTTCGAAATCTGGAGCTGATAATTTTAAATTTGCAGTTTGGTTTGCGCGAATCAATAATGTTGCAGTCACTTCGCCTGAATCAACATCAGTGGCTTTGTATAACCCTGGCTCAACAACTTTATTAGCAGCACCAAAACTCAGCGATCCTAAAAGCATAAATAGAGCAAAAATCGATTTCATGAAATCTCCTTCAATTTGTTTATTTGTGATAGCAAGGAATTAGCAAGAAGGGCCCTAAAACGCCAGAAATAATGGGTGAATTGCTCTAATTTGACAATTCTACAACGTTAAAATGATGAAGATTTAACAGGGTCGCCATAATAAAAATGCCCTGACAGAGGATACCTGTCAGGGCTGGGTTTAAAGAAGCTTCCACATAAGTGGGGAACTTCATTCGAAACTTTTAAAACATAACTTTTATTTTAACCGATCAACTTCATAGCAACCATGGGCTGCTGATTTGCCTGAGCCAAGACCGACAAAGCGGCTTGCTGCAGCATAGTTGAGGATGCCATTTCTGATGATTCTTTCGCCACATCAGCGTCTGCAATACGCGAACGTGCTGCGCTTAAGTTCTCAGATCGAACATCTAAACCGGTCATGGTCGATTCTAATCGAGATTGCATCGCTCCAAATCCAGCTCGCATTTTTGATACTTTCTCGATGGCTGTATCAACCTGCGTGAGGAGATCCCGCGCTCCATCTTTATCCGCGATATTCACACCATCAATTCCCAATTCAGAAATACTGGCATTGCTATCTTGTTTGTACTCGATGATATTTTCTTTACCTGCAGTCGTACCGACATGAAATTCCATCCCTGAATTCGACCCATCCAGTAAGTTTTTATCACCAAATTTTGTTGTTTTAGAAATACGATCAATTTCATCCACTAAGCTTGCGGCCTCAAGCTGCAAGTAGTTTCGCTCTTTATTTCCCAGAGTATCTGATGCTGATTGCACCGCTAACTCTCGTAAACGTGTTAATAAATTCGTCTGCTCTGACAAACCACCTTCACCGACTTGCATCGCTGAAATCGCATTGTAGGCGTTGTTTCGGGCTTGTGCTGTTCCGCGAATCTCTGATTTCATACCTTCAGAAATCGCCAAACCGGCAGCATCATCGGCTGCACGAACAATTCGCGAACCCGATGCTAATGCTTGTGCTGCGTGCTCTTGTCTTTTTGTTTGCATCCCCATCGCTCGTTGAGCCGAGATTGATGCCATATTCGTAGCTATCCTTAAACCCATAGACGTCCCCTTTGTTTTCCTTTTTGTTTGTTAAAAAAAGTTCTTAAAAACTTTTTAATTAATTCAAATTTAAAAAAGGTTGGAGCTCGGCTCACAAAGTTTGAGGTGACTATTCTCTTGCTCTGTGAGCTTTGCGCCTGGAAGGGGAAGTTTTGGTTCGATCAGTTTGACTGCTGGATCGAGATCCTATTTCCTTTTCGAGGTTAAGCACCAACGTGTATGACGAACCTATCGGGCCAAGGTCTAGTCGACTTTAGCCTTTGGTCTAGTTTTTATTTAACGCATTACGTTAAGTATTTGATTTTTATGATTTTTGATATCAAATTTTTTTTAGACAAAGGTCTAGTTATGTCTGCCGGCAGAACGCCGGCAGCAAAGAATTACATGTTTATTCAATAAATCTATCCAATAAGTTTCAACGCCAAACCCGACTGCTCATTGGCTTGAGCCAATGCCGAGGCTTGATACTGTTGTAAAATTTGACCGCGACGCATATCTGAAACTTCTTTCGCAATATCGGCATCTGCAATTCGCGACCGCGCGATCGAAAGATTTTCAATCTGCGAACCCAAAGTATTATCAGCAGATTCTAAACGAGATTGCACAGCGCCAAATCCCGCGCGCTGCTGTGCGATCTTCTCCATGGCTTTATCAATAGAAGAAATAGAATCGACAGCGTCGCCCTTGTCACTGACAGAAGCTCCGTCAATATCCAAACTATCTGCGGTGGTATTCGAATCCGATTTAAATGAAATTCTTGAATTCACATCACCACGAGTTCCAACTTGAAAATCAAAATTATTAGAAGATCCATCCAGTAAATTTGAAGAACCAAAACGAGTCGATTTAGCAATACGATCCAACTCGGATCTGATTTCTCCGAATTCTTTTTGCATCATGGATCGTTCAGTTTTCGAATAAGTATCACTGGCTGCCTGAACCGACAACTCACGCATACGCATTAAAATATTGCTTTGTTCATTCAAACTGCCCTCAGCAATGGACACAAAACTCACTGCATCTTCAGAGTTTCTGCGAGCGGCACCCATACTGGCTAGCTCGGCCTTCATTTGATCAGCAATAGCTGCTCCAGACACATCAGACCCTGGGTTTGATAACCTGGAACCTGTTGCTACATTCTTGACAGCTTTATCTGTCGCTCGTTGATTGATGTGCATGGCATTTTGAATGCCTATAGAAGACATATTTGTGCTAATTCTTAGCGACATACGTGCAACCCTCTCTCAAATGTTAAAGAGATGGCGGCTTGCTCTTTCAGTCACGAGAGGCAATCCGTCACCTCGAAAAGTAATAGGACTTTCGTCCAGCAGTCACACTACTTATCGACACGATGCGTTATAACTTGAGGCATATTTCATTATAATTATCTCATTATCTAACTATTTGAATTTTAACAACTAATTTGAAACAGGAAGGAGTGGAAAGTTTCTCATATCAAGAATTTCCTGTGCCACAGAACCAGTCACAAGAAAAAATGGAACATGGGTCGTGCGGTCATTAAACTGTAGTTTCCGAAAGGGATGAGAGGGGTTTTTAAGTGAATCAAAACCACTAAAAAAATCAAAGCGCCCATGGCCCTTGATACCACCCCCAGTGTCGCGAACAATAAAATAGCCATTATGCTGAGACCCACCAGGCAATTGAAGACCTACGGCATCAGGAATATAAATAACATCACCCAATTTATAAATACTCAAATCAGCAGCCAAAGAAAAATAGGGATCAATGCACATTACCTTAAAAGATTTCTCGCGATCTCGAACTGCCCCTTTACCAAATACACAAACCGAATGCTGAAGACGTTGAAATCGACGTTCGCCTTCAACTTTGCCCGCCACATTCAAAAGAAAAGATTCTCCATTTTGAGTAATTTCACATGTTCCCTGCATCACACAATCATCATAAATTTCTTTACACACACTGATGATTTCTTTTCCCAATTTAGATTTTATTGATTTTCGTTCAGAACAAGCCATCGTGGTTTGATCATACTGTGGAATATAGTAAACAGTCGGAGTCACAAATTTCTTTTTTTGCTCTTCCGTTAATGGGACATATGTTTTCTTTGCAACCGTTTTCGAGGTCGTCGAATCATGTCCTGGAGCACATCCAGCAATAGTCACAACAATCAGAATATAAAATAGTGCTTTCACAACAAGTAAACTAACTCAGATTCTGTCATTGTCGACACCAAAGAGTTTGCATTGAAAAATATATTTATTTGTCGACTTTTTTGACATCTGAAAACTGGCCCGCTTTGATATGGATAACATTTTGAGCAAGGCTTCGCACATCATCCCAATCATGAGTGATCAAATACGTCGGTACTTGCAACTCTTGCAATAGGGAATGTACGGTTTCACGCGCTGCCAATCGTGATGCGGGATCCAGTGCGGCAAAGGGCTCATCCATCAACAACACCCGCGGCTTACTCATCAAAGCCCGCAACAGGGCCACTCGCTGCTTCTCCCCACCCGAAATATCTGCCGCACGCGTGTGCCAGCAATTCTGAAGATTTAGTTTTTGAATATAGGGAGCCACCGCCTCAGAAAAATTTCCAGAGTTTCGGGCTTCGAAAACAAGGCGCACATTTTTTTCAGCAGATAAATGAGGAAATAACTCATAGCTTTGAAAAACAACACCCAATTGACGATCAGAAATAGTTAATTTTGCCAGATCAATACCATCCATTTTCCATGACCAGCCCGGCACAGAGATCCCACCCACCAGCAAATTAAAAAATGTTGTCTTCCCAGATCCCGATGGCCCCCATAATGCTGTCACACCTGAATCCGGAAGCTCCAGAGAATCAATTTGCATTGAAAAATGACCTAGCGATAAACTAACGTTTTCTATCAACGCCATAAATTCCTTTTATAAAAAAATAAAATAAAGCACTCAAAACACCCCAAAAAATTAAAATATAAAAACTTAACAAATACGCCGAGTTCAAGCGGTAACTGTTCAAAAAATTTACCGATAGTAATCCCAAAGTCTTGACCTGAGCACCAGCGGCACGAGAAATAGCAAAATCACTAAGTGTCCAAATCAAAAGCAACGATGCCGATGTCAGCAATGCGTTGGGAAACTGGTGTAGAATTATTTGAAAAACAATTCTAGTAGTAGAAATCGAGTGAACCTTTGCTGCTAAAATTTGACCTTTAATTTGAGCCAACTTGTCTTCAAAAATAAATCGAAACAAAGCCGGCACAAATAGAATTAGAAACGCTAACGGAAGTTTTATATAATCCATCTGAACAGTCTGCGAGAACAAAATATACAAAGAAAAACCCACAAGAACCGTCGAAATGGACATCAGATGAATCACAAAATGATGTCGTTGCTTTTCTACAAAATAAACAATCCATCCATAAAGAAATACAAAACAGATCCCTAGGGTGACTATCCCAATCAGTAGACTCTGTCCAGTCGCCTCCAAAATGTCGACCCCATAAGGAACCAAATCTTCAAAATCAGAAAAACTTTCCAAAAGTCTTGAGATATATCCATAGCCGTAACTAATAATATAAATCAGCAGAGCTAGCGCAGAAACTTTAGACTTCAAAAACGGATGTGAAACAAAAGGTTGCGGAGAAGCACCTCGTCGATTTAAAAAAAAGTAGCTGATGCAAAAAATAAGACCTGTCTGAAAGATCATCATCATAGCAGCAGAGTTCCAAGCCTGTTCAATAAAAATTTTTTCATAGATCAGTACCTCAAGATTCGTTCCTTTTCCTCCGCCAGCCACTAATGGCACCGAAAGACTTGCTAGACAAAATAAAAAAACAAAGAAAAAATTGACTTTAAGATCAGACTTTATAAGCGGCAGCAGGATTCTGAAAATAAAACTACTTTTTTTTATTCCCATAACATCACTGACTAAAGCTAAATTTCCAACCTGCGATCGAATAGCGTGAGCCATAAAATATGTTGAAAGTCCCAAATTCACCAAAGTAAAAATAAAAATCACACCGATGTGGCCCATCGGAAATGGATTCAGTAAACTAAAAGAAATTAAAATTGAAAATAGCGTCGGCAACACCTGTGGCACCAAAACAATGCGTCCTAAAACAGATTGGGTAGCTCCAGAAAAATTTAACAATCCAAATGATAGAAAAAATCCAAAACTTACAGAGATGAGTGCCGCCGCACCTGACTGAATCACCGAATTTTTAAGTGCCCATAACAGTTCCGTTGAATTCAAAGTTGAACTGTTATCCAAAAAGAAAAGCGACACCAGATAAGGACCTAAAAAAATTAAACTGGCAAAGATGGGAAATAAAAAACGAAAAGGACGACTACCCTTCATTCTTTCGAATTTCTGACCAGATTTGAATCCAATCATCCAGTTGCTTTTTTTCATAGACTTTATAAGCACGAGATTTATAAATTTTCACAGTATCAAAAGCTGTCGACTCTTTAATTTTTCCAATCATTGGCAACATATAATTTTTTGTCATTAAAACTTTCTGAGCTTCATCAGTTTGTAAAAACTGTACAAACTTAGCTGCAGAATCACAGTTTTGACATGTTTCTGGAATTCCTGCGAATTCAATTTGCACCAGATGATCTTCCTTCATCTCCAAACTGATAAAAGACAAGTCTTTCTCTTCGACAATATGATAAATAGGAGATGTCACATACGAAAAAACCAAATCGGCCTGTTTATTTTTAAAAATACCATAAGCCGCTGACCATCCTGCTGAATAACTATGAACTTGCTGATTCAAGCTTTTTAAAAAAGCCTTTCCTTCTTCTAAACCTTTAGATTCAAATACCCATACTAAAAATTGCAATCCTGGCGAACTTGTCCGAGGATCCTGCAATGCGATCTTGCCTTTAAGCTCAGGTTTTAATAAATCATCCAGACTATTCACTGTTGTTGCCAACTCTTGTCGTGTAACAAAAGCCATAGGCGCCCAATCGTAGGCAATAAACTTTGTTTCTTTTGTGAGTTCTGAAAGCTCTGGTGGATACTCGGAAGCTCTCTCGGATGAGATCTCTCGCCAATTAATTCTTCCAGAAGATCGAGCAATATCAAATTGATCTAATCCAACAACAACATCGACAATTGAATTTTTTCCTTCAAATGCAATTTTCTGCAAAGTCATCGAGACGTCAGCTGATTCAATCAAATCAACTTTTATACCGTAATTTTTCTCGAATAATTCAGCCAACGTTGGCCCCGGTCCCCACTTTGAAACAAAAGATGAATACGCATAGACCTTGATGGTGTTATTATCGGGACTGGATTTTGTTTGTTCCGTATTTAAATACGCAATAATAAGACCCGAAAATATAACTCCTAAAAATACGATAAACTGTTTCATTGTTACCACCACAATCCTCTTCGACGTTTAAAAAAATAATAATCTAAACCTAAGCATCGACCGGCGCCGACCCATGCTAGCAAGATATGACACGCAATCATTAACTTGAAAAAAGTTTCCTTATCAACCATGGAAAGTGTTAAATAGTTGAGACAAAGAAAAATAGCAATAACTGAAATAGGTCGAACGACATAACCAACGACATAGGAAATTCCAACAGCCAATTGCAGCCCGATCACAATAAATGCAATTATATTCCAATGTGGAATTATTTGTTCACTCAAAAGTATTCGGTACCAATCTGGCATCATGGGTTTATTTAAAGCTTCAATAAACAACTCAGAAACAGAGTTCCCAACCATGACATAGCGACGCCAGTCTTTAAGAGCTAAATCCAAATAAAAATATCCCAAGAATATTCTTAGAAAAGAAACAGGCAAAAGATGGCCAGCGTACTTGATACTTTCAAAATAAGCTTGAAGCATTTTAGAAGCGTACCTAAACTCCGAGCTTTGGACAAGAACTCTGCAAAAAACAGTTCAAACAATCTGGATTGCGCGCCTTACAAACTGCTCGTCCATGAGAAATTAAATAATGTGACAGCATAATCCATTCACTTTTTGGACAAAGTTCATTCAATTTCAGCTCAATTTTAACAGCATCTGCACCCTTAACCCAACCAAATCGGTTTGCTAACCGGGTCACATGAGTATCAACCACGACCCCACTACTGATATTATAGGCATTTCCGAGGACAACATTTGCTGTTTTACGACCAACACCTGGCAGTTCAAGTAGCTCCTCCATTGTTCGCGGAACATGCCCCTCATATTTATCCACAAGAACTTGGCAGCACTGCTTAATATTTTTCGCTTTGTTTCGATAAAATCCAGTCGAACGAATTAAGCTTTCAAGAGCCTCAATCTTTAAATGTGCAATACTGAGGGGTGTCGGATAACTCTTGAAAAGAACTCGAGTGACCATATTCACACGTTCATCCGTGCATTGTGCGGACAGAATAGTTGCAATAAGAAGCTCAAATGGATTTTTGTAATCCAAGGCACAATGAGCATCTGGATAATTTTTTTTTAACTGTTTTAATGTGAACTGAAAATCAATTTTTCCCCGGACTTTAGTCGAAACTAGTTTCCGGGAAGATTTATTCTTTATCACCAAAATCGCCTATAGCTTCTACAGGACAACCTTCAAGCGCTTCTTTACAAGCTGCCTCTTCTTCAGGAGTTTCTGGTTGTTTAATAACATATGCATGACCATCGTCTTCATGCATTGCAAAATTCTTAGGCGCAGAAAGCACACAAGCATCACAGGCAATACAGGACTGATCTACAAATATTTTTCCGGCTTTATTCTCTTTCCATTTTTGTGATAAATCAGCCATTAGGACCCCCAGGCAACGCGTTCGAACTTTACTGAAACGACAACTTAAAAAACTTCCGGTCTTAAGTCAATTTTCTCTCTCAAGACGTATCTACAATGCAACAAAAACGGCTAAAATAGAGCTTTAGGAGGCTCATATGCAAGGACCACGTTCTCCGGAAGTCCATGAATTTTCCGAGGTTGTAGAATTTCTAAACCAGAATCTCAGATTAAGTAGTTCATGGACCATTAGCAGCGAATATCCTACAGCCCTGTCAGCAAACAACATCCACAATATGAGTATTATTGTCGAAGATGAAAAGATTGTTTCCCATGCTGTTTTAAAACCACTCGTCATCAAAACGCCGTTTTGTATTTTTAAGGTGGGCGCTATTGGATCTGTAGTGACCGACCCCCATCATCGACAACGCGGGTTGAGTTCTCGGAATATTCAGAACTGCCTTAGCCTTGCAGAGAAACAAGACTGCGACATGGTGATTCTTTGGACAGATCAATTTGATTTCTACCGTCGATTTGGTTTTGAACTGGCTGGAATCGAACATACCTATGTTCTTGAAAATAAAATAGAAATCAAAAATACAAAGCTCCGTTTTGTCGACAACAATAGAGTTGATCCCGAAGCCCTTCTTAAATTGCACACCCAGCACACTGTTCACTCTATGCGCACGCCCGATGATGTGCGAAACTTTCTAAAAATACCGAATTCTAACCTGTACACAGCCTGGAATGAGCAAAACCAACTTGTCGCCTATGCCGTTGAGGGCAAAGGGGTCGACCTCACAAACTATGTTCATGAGTGGGCTGGCAGTGTGGATTGTCTCTTGGATCTGTTTTCATTCATGCAACAAAAAAGAAATCAACCGATGACGATCATGGTCCCATCACATTCGACAAATTTAAAAAAGAATCTTGAAAAAGTTTGCACTCTGTCACATCAAGGCTTTTTAGGTATGATCAAAATTGTAAATAGAGATGCCCTTTTTGCAAAAATAAAGAAAGCCTTTCGTGCAGAAGGTTTCGATCAAATTGTTTTTGAAAAACAGGGTGATGTCGTTGTTTTTGGAATCGGAACAGATCTTTATACCATCAAGAACGAATCTGATTTGACTCGTCTTCTTTTTGGACCACTCAAACCAACAGATTTAGACTTTATGAGCACAGAAACTCAAGAAAAACTGGCCACATTGCTCCCCTTGCCATTATGGATTTGGGGTTGGGATTCAATATGAAATGGAATATTTTTCTTTCGATTTTTTGTATTATTGCAATGACCTCATGTCTAAAAAAAATGGATCTTTCTCAAGACGATCTTGGGCCGGCAGTTGATCCGATTGAACTGACTAAAGCCCTTGGCACTGGATTTGGAACTTTTGACTATAATGAAATTAAAAAAGATGAGTTCACCAGTGTACTTTATTCTCAACGCATTCAAGATAGTGTAAATCAAAACATTCAACAAGAAGGCATTACCGTTGATGCCATAACTAATGATTCTGAAAAACTCGCTCTGGATGTTATCGTCCAAAAAGAAGAGTACAGTGGCGGCCAAACATCTCAATCAACCGTAAAATGGCCATTGATATTCAAAAAAGGCAGTGCGAAATCCAATTCCGTTGAAATTCAAGACAATGCTCGACCGCCAGTTCTTACATTTCTTACATTCCAATCATTGGCCTTTGGATCCTGTTATGATGAAGGTGATTTTCCCGAAAGCTGTCACAAACTGACTTCGACAGATATTCAGTACAAAGTCCCTCCTGCCGCCATCACGCAACACAATTGCGTGGATCCCAACGAATGTTACATCCCAGCTAAAAAAGTTGAATTTGATATGATCAGCAAATACGCGCTGGATAAAGATGGCAAACCCCTTCGCACCCACTACACGCTTGTTCTCAGTCCGCATGTTCCATTCTTGTCTCGGGTTTTAAAAATTTGCACACGAGGAATTTACGAAATGAGCAGCGCAAATCAAAAGATTCTTGCGGATATTTGCTATACTGTTAATAATTACAAGTTCGCCCCAAGCACCCCTTAAGTCAGTTTACCAAAGAGCTTGTCGAAATGTCGCAAACCCGGCAAACTATTTTCATGAAAAGAAAAATCGCACTCATTTTTGGCGGCCGATCAGCAGAACACGAAGTCTCTTTAAATTCTGCAAAAAATATTTTCACCGCGATGGACACCAATCTTTTTGACGTCCAATTGATTGGTATTTCAAAAGAAGGCACTTGGTATCAATTTGCAAATTCCGATGTTTTTAAAAAGCATAAATCTCTGAATGATTCACGACTCACTGACGAGGATATGGTAACGTTGATTTCTATTGGTGGAAATCCGTATTTTTATTCATTTAGAACCCAAGAGCGTCGACAGATTGATTGCGCTTTTCCAATTATACATGGAACCATGGGCGAAGATGGAACTCTTCAAGGACTGTTTAAAGTCGTTCAATTGCCCTTTGTGGGCTGCGATGTCTTAGCTTCGGCTGTTGGCATGGATAAAGAGTTCATGAAGCGCCTGATGACAGAATCTGGAATTAAAAACTCCAAGTATCTTATTCTTCGTCGTGAAAACATGTTGCCCTATAACGAAATCGTCAAAGAACTCGGGTCACCATTTTTTATTAAACCTGCTAATGCTGGCTCATCAGTTGGAGTTCATAAAATCAAAACCGAAGACGATTATATGAATAAAATTAGTGATTCATTTCTTTATGACCACAAGGTATTGGCTGAACAATTTAATGAAGGTGCCGAAGTTGAATGTTCAGTTTTGGGTCTAAACCAAAAACCAAAAGCCTCATTGCCTGGACAGCTTAAGGTTCATCATGAGTTTTATTCCTACGAAGCTAAATACATTGATGCCAAAGGGGCCGAGATCATCATCCCAGCTCCACTTCCAGAAAATCAAATTCGCGAAATTCAAGAACTTGCCGTGAAAACATTTAAATCATTAGGATGCGATGGCTTAGCCCGAGTCGATTTTTTTGTGAATAAAAACGGTGAAATATTAGTTAACGAGATCAACACCCTGCCTGGCTTTACCCAAATTTCAATGTATCCAAAAATGTGGGAAGCCAGCGGATTAAAATATTCTGCTCTGATCACAGAGCTCATTCAAATTGCTTTCGAAAAGTTTTCAAACGATCGCAAACTCAAACTTGATTTTAATTGATATCAGTCATTCACGCATTTAAGCTTTTGATCGTTGAGATAGATGCAACTTTTTTGTTTGAGACCTGGTGCTCCTGGATGACCTGAATTGCCCTGATTCCCTGTTCCACCAAAAGCTCCGTTGCCCGCGGGCGCACATTTTTCCTCGATAGAAATCAAAGTGGTATTGCATTTATCACTCCCCGGTAAAATAGAGCATATTTTTTTTGATCGTAAATACAAATCTAAATCGAGAACATCACCATCACCACCCATTCCCGGATCTCCGCCTTCGCCTCCCTGACCTCCAGAGCTACCATTTCCGCCGATACCCTCCTGAGAAATCATTGT
This sequence comes from Bdellovibrionales bacterium RIFCSPHIGHO2_01_FULL_40_29, assembly GCA_001771815.1. Classification (GTDB taxonomy): domain Bacteria; phylum Bdellovibrionota; class Bdellovibrionia; order Bdellovibrionales; family Bdellovibrionaceae; genus Pseudobdellovibrio. Next base: position 665,890 of record MEPU01000004.1, read on the forward strand.
TACAATCACAGATTCTGTATTGATTTGAATAGTTGCTGAACCTGAATTGCCTCCAGGCAGACCATCATGTCCCGGGTAACCGCGATTTCCAACGATACCATTTCCACCTTTTCCGGGAGGCGTGATGCATTTATACTTCGTACCAATACTATTATTATTAGGGATTGGATAGAATACAGCCGGAGTTCCCCGAGCCCCCGCAGCTCCCTTTAAATGCGCATCTGGTTCTTTTGCTGAAAGACCATTTCCACCATTCTCGCCTTTCATAATAACACTCAGATCACCGCTACCATTTTTAATGTGCAAATCAATGACGCCACCGTTTCGACCAGATTGTCCATCTGCTGCACGCAAGCTTATTGGAAACGTCTGTAAAAATCCTGAACGGGAATTCAAATTTTCAATCACAATTTTTCCACTATAATTTTCTATGAGTAATTTTTTTTGAAAAGAGATCGTCAAGTTTTTAAACAGGATCATTTTTGTTTTGTTATTGAGTTGAAATTTTTGTGATAAGTTAACATCTTCGTCGATCACAAGATCTAAAACCGGAAGCACTTCAACCTGTTCTAAAAGTACATTCTCAGAACCCATCTTAGCAAAAAAAGAGTACGTCACTTTATTCTCACCGACAATTTCATCACTCCATTTACCAGAAGGATCAAATACAACATTCAGATCCGACATTCTCCCAAGTTCATTTTTTTGCACGAAAATCTGAGCGGGCCAGTTATTGGGAGCCAAGAAACTGACTGACATGTCGTTCTCGTAATAATACGAGAACTCTTTATTTTCGTTCACCACACGAATCTCGTTTTTCACTTGGGTTTGTATCGGTATTGCAGGGGGAGCCACTGGTTGGCTTTCTTCGGCCTCTTTCTTTTTCAATTTCATGCATGATGACAAGACCAATAATCCCACAACTATAAAAATTTTATGTTTCATTTTTTCCTCCGATAAAAAGACTGTGCATTTTGAGGAACTTATTCTGGACTTAATTTATGCGTTTTCGAATGCCGACAGCCGGACCAATGTCTGTGGCCGGATTTTGCAAGGATACCCATTTACCTTCCATGTTCGACAAGGAGACTTCAGTGAAAGCGGTTCAATATTACGAGAAAGCGTCATCCATTCATCAGAAAGCCTATATTCAGCTGCAATGCCACTGTGTCCTCTGCAATACCACACTTGAGCTACAATTCGAGGTGGTCACCACAGATGAGATCAAAGAAGTGGCTCATTGTCCGCAATGCGAAATCAGAACTCGAGCAAAAACCCATCATATTCAATAAATTTAAGCCAAAATTTTGACGTTTGAAAAAAAATCGCCAAAAACTCGATAGTCTTGTATGCCAAAACCCGATTGTTTGACGCCTTTGCTGGGTTGATGATGCTGTACTGACCATTTATTTTGAAAAACCTGGGCCACATCCAATTGTGATGCGATCTTAGCAATTTTTGATTCCTCGGCCCAAATATGGGCGGATTGACCGTAGTAGGAAACATTCGAATACTTCGCGATATCAAATCCATACTTTACCACACTCAATATGAATAATGGTGCCATCACTTGATCCTGTTGCAACGTTGAACAATTTGACATGTCTTTTGTAAATGTAGGTCTTAAAAAACATTTCTTTTGCAATTCCGTGAGCTCTGATTTTGTTTGAATCAACTTTGCCTGATCACGAACAGCCATCGTTTCAATTTCTTGAAAATGTGTAAATGATTCAGACCGAATGCACGGTCCCCATAATGAGGCATCTTGAATCGAAGTGGCCGGGGTCAACTGAGATAAAAAGTTTTCAATGCGCTCGACCCATGCCAATTCATACTTTTCCAAAATAAAAAGGCGATTTGAATTCCAAGCCAACTGCCCCTGTCCCACTAAAAAAGAATTCATCACTTCTGCGAAATTAACCTCATCCGGTGAACCTAAAGCCACTGCTGAATTTTTACTGCCTGTTGCTATTTGAATTTTTTTAAACTGATTGAAAGCTTGCCCTGAAATTTTCAAAAGAATATCGGATGCATTTTTCAAATGACCTACAAAACTAACAGCTCGAATACCAGGATGAGTCACGAGTAAATTTTTAACATCCTGCTGATCAGTTACTATAACTTGAATCAAACCCTGAGGTGCCGAGACAGCTTGTAAAATACGCGCTAGAGTCACTGCTGTTACCGGAGATTGTGATGAAACTTTGATGATCACGGAATTGCCGGCAGCCAATGCTGGAGCAAGTCGTTCGCAAATGACTCGCAACGAAAGGTTCCAAGACGAAATGAGACTTATGACACCCACCGCACTATACTCCGTCTTATTGTCTACAACCCGATTAACTAACTCAGATATGGCGACTTCAAATGAGTGACTGGCTGCTCGCACTCCGTGTTGCAAAACAAACTCAGTGGGCAATCCTTGGTCCAAGGCTTCGTCCTGGGCCCATTGCAATTCATTTTCATCGATTTTTTCTTTAATGCTTTTAAGTAACTGAATGCGATCGGAAATGACTGAGTCTTTCCATTCTGAAAAAGCTTTCTGCGATCCTTGAATGGCATTCACCAGCTGCATCAAATCACATGATTCGACTTGGTGAAGTGACTCCGCATTAAACGGATTTGTTTTTTGAAATGACACTAAATTTTTTTGAAACTGATTATTTATGAAACTTTGAATTACCATGCTTCATGAGTGTTTCAAGAGTGAAATAATTTTTTCTTGAATCGCCTTCATCTCGGCATCAGGAAAACGCCGAGCCTTCTTGAAGTCCAAGTCCGGAATACTCCAGGCTGGAATAAGATGAACATGATAGTGTGGGACTTCAAATCCAGCCACCATGACACCCACTCTTGGGCAATCCGTGGCTGCTTTGATGGCTTTTGCAATTTTTTGAGAATTCAACTGAACACGTGTGAAAGCATCCACAGGAGTATCAAACCAATGATTTACTTCTTGTTTTGGTATAACTAAAACATGACCAAGGTTCACCTGATCTAACGCTAAAAATGAAAATGTTAAGTCATCTTCGTGAATTTTATACGATGGAAGTTCGCCTTGAATAATTTTAGTAAATACCGATGCCATTAGCGATCCTCAACTGGCTTCCAACTTAAGCCCTCTGGCCCCTGCCATTTTCCGCGTGGACGATAAATACGATTTTTTTCATACTGCTCATTCGCATGCGCAATCCACCCCGCCACACGAGATACTGCAAATATCGGCGTAAAAATATCAGTTGGGATTCCCATCGAGTGATAAACTGTTGCCGAATAGAAATCCACATTCGGCATTAAACCTTTTTCTTTATTCATGGTCTCATCGATCAGCACAGACATTTCATAAAGTTCAGGTTTTCCAATTTTTGCAGTTAAAGTTTTTGAAAATTTTCTTAAGATGGCTGCTCGTGGGTCACCATCTTTATAAACGCGATGACCAATACCCATCACTTTTTCTTTGGCATTCAACGCATCTTTTACAAACTGCTGAGCCTTATCCATGGTCCCAATTTTTGCCAACATCACCATAACTTGTTCATTGGCTCCACCATGCAACGGGCCTTTCAGTGCCCCGATGGCAGATACAATTGCCGAATGCATATCCGATAATGACGATGCCGTCACTCGGGTTGCAAAAGCAGAACAATTCAATTCATGATCGGCATGAAGAATCAAACATGTATCCATAACATTAACCAACTCAGGGTCTGGCTCAGTGCCTTTTAACATGCGCATAAAATTCCAGGCGATTGATTTCCCGGCAACAGGATTTAAAATTTCACGCTTATTTCGAATGGCTTCGAAAGCACAAACAATGGAACCCATTTTTGCGACTAATCGGATGGCCTTACGCATATTGGCTTCAGTTGAATTGTCATTTGCATCTTTATCCCAGTGAGCCATTAATGAAACTGCGGTACGAAGCCATGTCATGGGATGAACATCTGTTGGTAATGTTTTTAAAGCACTGACGTATTCGGAATCTAAAGTCATATTCTTATTCAAGTCAGATTTTATTTTTTCAAGTTCAACAGCTGAAGGTAATCGATTATTCCATAACAGAAAAATAACTTCTTCAAAGTTTGAATGCGCTACAAGGTCTTCAATTGTATAGCCGCGATAATTCAATGTGTTTCCAACAATAAATGACACAGCGGTTGTACAAGCAACAACTCCCTCGAGTCCCTTATCCAATGCGCCTTCATAAATAGTCACTTCAGCCATACTAGTTCCCTTCAAATAAGAATGAATATTAATGTTTAAGAGTTATCAAAGCTAAGTCGACTTGGCTAGCTTTATCACGGTTCCAGCGACATCAATGACGACTACAGTCTGGTCGCGATCAGGATCTTGCAAGCCTGTTTGTTGCTGAGCCTGAAACAAAAGCTCATTGCGTAACTCATGAACGGAATTTTTGCTCTTCTCAGTAATAATTTGCGTGATGCGATCCGCCCCAAGAACATCTGATAATCCATCTGTCACAATACATAACCTAGATCCTGGCTCCAGTTCAATTTGTGCAGCAGTCAAAACTTCAGAAAAATGCTGACCAAATGGGCTAACAGACGATGTCAAAACTTGAATTGGTCTATTGGGTGCCGAGTAAAATCCTAAAATTTTGCCCACAGAACAAAAGCGCAGCGAGTAATCTCGTCGATCTACTATGGCATAAAAGGCATGAGTGAGATCTTTCAATGAAGCCGCAGCTTTCAACTCTTCGCCAACTTTTTGCAGAATCTGTTCTGGCGGAATTCCTTTTTTAGCTTGAAGGGCATGCGAAAACTTTAAAATGAATGACAAAAAAATTGCCGACATCGCATAACCCGAGGAAGAGGCCACCATCAAACCAAATCGGAACTTATCTTCAAATTCAAAAAAATCAAAATAATCGCCGCCGGATTTTGTTCCATATACAAATTTTCGACTCACTTCAAAGCCAGGAATATTCGGTAAATGTGTGGGAGTTAAAATCTTTTGAATTTCTGTTAAAAACTTCATGTCGATTGAAACTGTCGACATCAAGGAATCTAATTGTTTTGAAAACTTGATCAGCTCCTGACGATAAATCATCACTTCTTCATTTTTGAGCTTGAGTTCAGATTCCAACTCTTGAATCTGAATTTTTAATTTTTTCTCGTTGTCATCAGCCATTGCACTAGTTTGATCAGATGTTAATCAATGGTCAACCGCGAAGACGCCAACTTTAAAAGAGTCAGTTCAGATTGCAGAATCTGACTTATTTTTGCAGGTATTGAAACTGGACTTAGATCTTTAATTGTTTTCAATTCATCCAAGTTCTTTTGATGCAGTGACAAATATTTTTCAGTTTGCGCCTGCACATTTGTCTTAAAATACGGCCGCATCCGAAATCTCAAAAACCAATTTGCCGTGGAGTAATGAATCGGAAATTCCGCTGGTTCTTTCTTTTTTTGAAACTGAAAATGCCCCCAAGCGGCAACCATTAAAAACTGAATTGCATAAATTAAAATCACACTAGTAATCAGAAATTCGAATCGTCCACTCGTCATGGATTGATGAAAAAATCCTTGCGAATGAAAATAATCAAGACTGACTAATGACAAAATGGCTCCGATAAACCACCCTAGTAATTCCATGGACATGATACGTTTCCATAAGATACGAGACTCGCTGACCAAGTCGATATGCAACCACCACATATAAGTATCTCGCGCCAGCATAGTTCCCAATACACCGGTCAATGCCAAATTCAAATGCACATCAGATTTTAATAAAAAATAAAATAAGATTGAAATGAATAAAACATCTTTTCTAAAAATCCATTCCAAGAAAAAGAAAATAAAAAAGACCATCACCATATTCTGAGCTCGCCCATCTAAAGACCAAAATAAAAAATCCTGTCCTCCCAAAACCTGCTGCAAAGACCAACTGTTTTTAGTCGGATCAAAGTAAAGAAAAACAAGAACAAGTAATAATGGCCAAGAGGCCAAACGCGAAAAGCAAAGCTGCATCAGATTGCTTCTTGCTTCGCCCATATTAAAATCCAACTTAATCATGGCTTCTAACTGCGACCGAGACGGAGTGAATGACCAAAAAACTTCGTGCAGTGACGTTTTAATTGCCTGTATCAAGTCGACCTCCATAAATATCAAAACGAATAAGCTTTCCCGTCATCGCCGTTATTGGTTTAGGTCGAAGGGGTTCGGCCTTTAACGGCCGCTTCACGACTATTCGCTGCGCAAGTTTGCTTTCAATAGCCGCTTCAATAACTGCCGCTGAATCCGTATCACAACCTACCAATTCACGAAATATAATCATTTCCTGTCGCGGTAAAGCTGATTTTTTCTTTTCGGGAAACATCGGATCAAAATAAATCACATCATACTGTTCCGTAGTCTTTTTGAGAAAATCTTGAGCTGATCCAAAATGAAATTCAATGCCACTTTGCTCTGCTGGAAAAAGTTGATTCCAAGCCGTTTTTAAAGCTAAAAACACAATTGGATTTCTTTCGACCGCAGTCACTTGATAACCTAATTGCGATAAAAAAATGGCATCAATCCCAAGGCCAGCGCTAAGATCCAAAACACGGCGACCAACTCGACCGGCCCCCATGGCCTTACTTAAAAGTTCTGTCTTTATAGAACCTTTTTTTTTTTGATAATTGCCTTTGTCCCGAATGAAATCAATTGAAAGCTTACGCCCGTCCAGATCGTAAATAATTGGAATTTCAGAGGTAAAATCTATTTTTCGAATGGTTTCTGTTTGAGCATTAGAATTTTTTAAAAATCGGAGCCATTCATCAGCCATAACAGATTCACTATTTATAATCTCCATGATGTTCCGATCATTTCGATAAAAAGAATCGCCACCATCATAAGAAATAATAAATATGAAAAACGTTGAATCTTTCTCAGTTCGGACCCCAAAGGACTGGCGATTCTAAGTAATCGTATAAAAAACAAAATAGACACAAAAACTAAAACCAGACTGCTTCCCCACCAAAATTCTCCAAAAGAAAATAAAAAATGATACCAACCCCATACTGTCAAACAGCCCAGCCACCAAAAAGCTAAAAACAACTTGGCATGGTCAAATCCCAAACGAGTGATTGAATTTTTAATCCCAGCCTGGGTTGAAGTCATCAAATGACTAAAGTTGTTCATATGCAAAAGAAACTGAACTAGACTTCCCCAAAAGATACCAAAAACAAGAGTTTGAAAATCTACGACACCACCAGACGCCAACTGCAGCCCGGTCACTAATCCCAAACCCATGATTAAAAATAAAATAAATTCTCCGAAGAATTTATTCTTGTACGAATTTTGCTTTTGAAACTGGCCAAATAAAATAAATAATGAAACCGGAATAACGACTGCTATCGTAAGGGGTTGTAAAAGCAAAACTGGAAGTGATACAAAAAGTCCACAAATCATCAAAGCCCAAGAGACCTTATTCAGGTTATATGCGGTAGCCCATCCCGCCAAGATGGGCTTGGGGGATGTTGAAATATTGACTCGATCAAATCCAGAGATATGGTCTACGATATCATTTCGAATATTCAATCCTGAAAAAATAAATGCCACAGCAATGATCGCCAAAAAAAGTGAAACGGGATCAGAAACTCCGATTTGAATGCCACTCTTCGCAAGCACGAAAAAAAAAGGGAATAAAATAAGGATAAAACTTTTCAACTTAATAATACCTGCAAAACGAATAAACCAATTTGGTTTTCTTAACTGATCGAGTGGCACCAATTCAAACGTGACAATTTCGTTCGTCATTCCAACATTCAATGATTGAATAGGAATTGGACGTAAACCAGGATGAGAATGTCCCATCAAAAGATTCAAAAAATTAGAATCTTCTTTTTTTGCTGAAACAAACTGATTCTTTATCATTTTGGTTTGCGGCGCCAATAAAGAATTTCAGTTAAAGGTTTTAAATTATCAATAATGGCTTTTTCTTTTTCAGGAAGCAACGATTGCAACATCGTTAAATGATGCTCATACAATTGAATTATTTTCTCATTTAAAGCATCAAATTCGCTAACTTTTTGTAAAAATAATTTCTTCCCAACTTCTAAATCAGTCGCAAAAATCAAATATAAATCATTTAGATTTTTTGACTTAATCAGCCGATCAATCTGAGAACGCTCCATATCTTTTGTCAAAAATGTGCCAAAAGAATTTAAATAGCCCGATTTCAAATCACCTAAAATAGCCTTGCCTTCATCATTTCGAATATCATAATCCAATAGATCATCACCACGTTGAAAAAGCTGACCTAAAATGGTTCCCAGCTCTTCAAGTAATTTATGCAAACTTTCATCATAGCGCTCATGAGCAATAAAGGGAGCACGCAAACACCATTTAAAAAGTGATGCTGTCTTTAAATTATGAATACGATCCAATTGTTCAAGTGTCACAAAATAATCGCCCACAATAGAATCCTGAAGCCATTCCCCTTCAAGCAAATCCGAGATCACTTGACTGGTGTATTGGACCAACTTGATATTTCCAAAACCGGAAAGATTCACCATAACTCGAGCTAACAGATAGTCGCCCGCAAGAACGGCATACTCAGGAGTGTATTTTAACCAGGCTGCTTTTTTCCCGCGACGCAACTGCGAGCGATCAACCAAATCATCATGCAATAATGAAGCATTATGGATAAACTCAATGGTTTGATTGAGAAGAACCTGAGTGCTTTGTTCCATAACAAGAGGGTCTGCAATCAAACCCACTAACTTCGAACGAAATCCTTTGCCTCCAGCAAACAGATCCTCATAAAGCGAATTCAGCTTTGGTAAATAGGCCGGAAAGTCTTGTGAAGAATATAATTTAAACGCCATGGCAAGGGCCAGTTTTGTTAATTCTTCGTCTTGAGTCAAGCCAGTCTAAGGCATAAGCTATGTTCATGACTGAAATCTTTAAAAATCGCATTCAAATTAAGTTCCATCAGGCTGATCCTGCTGGAATTATGTATTTTGCTCAAATATTCACTCTTGCCCATGACTCATTTGAGCTGTTTATCCAAAAAGCAGGCTTTACATGGACAGAGTGGTTTCAGGAAAACAAGTATTTGATTCCCATTCGACATGCAGAATCAGACTTTCAAAGACCCTTTTTAGCCGGTCAATTTTATGAAATTGAAGTGACCGTAGCCCATTTTTCAACATCCTCTTTTCAAATGCAGTATACTTTTAAAAAGAACGACGTTATCCATGCTGTTGTCAAAATGATCCACACGTGTTTGGATAAAAGCTCTTTTCAAAAAATAAATTTGCCTGAAGACATTAAAACTCGATTGTCTCCATTTTTAAAGGAAACTTAGTCATGCCAAATACAGAAAAATTTTATAAAGACGGACTTCGTTTCGAATGCCAAGGTTCTGGAAAATGTTGCACATCCCATGGTGAATTTGGGTTCGTTTTTTTAACACCCGAAGATCGCCGCCGATTTGCTGATCATTTGAAAATCACAACTCGCGACTTCACTATGAAGTATTGCGACAGAACAAATGGAGTTTGGCATCTTAAAGAAGATCCCAAAAATCCGGACTGCATGTTCTTAGAAGGTAAACGTTGCGGAGTCTACAAAGCCCGGCCATCACAATGCCGTACATGGCCGTTTTGGAAAGAAGTCATGAACGCAAAATCTTGGGCCAAGGATGTTGCTGCTTTTTGTCCAGGCGTCGGTAAAGGAAAACTCTGGAGCGAAAAAGAAATTGATTCCGTTTTGGCTGCTGAAAATGCCAGCGAAAAACGCCTTGGGAAATAGACTACACTAAATGAACGAGGGCACTCTTGGAGGAATCATAGCAAGCCAGCAAGACTAATAGCTGGCTCAAATAGGCTCTTTGTCACCAGAAGCAATATATTCGAATGAATAGGATTATTCAGTGATTCTTTCTACTAAAAAAACTAAATTCGCGCTATATCCCTTTGCTTACACTTCAAATTTACCGAATAGCTTCGAGTGAAGGTTCTTCTTTTTGTCATATTATTATGGAGTTCACAAAGCTTTGCAATTTGGGAACAACTTGCGCAGATTTCCTATCGACTTTCAAATCAAAAGTGCTCACAAGATAACACTGCAATCACTGACAATTCGCGATCGTGCACCGGAGAAACTCCTGCGAAAAAAAATTTAGAAGCAGTTCAAAGTGTCCATGAAGATCTCTATTTTTCTTCTTTAGCTCAAATCCGCAAAGAAGCACTGACCTGTGCCGAGTCGGAATTAAAACATTTATCATCGAACAAAGTTGATTTTAAAAAATGGGCGGACGATCTGGAAATTAAAGTCGATGCCCTTGCTGTAGAGGGGAAAAATATCGAGCTTCTGTCTCAAGAACTCTTAAGAAACCAGCGCGTACAAAAAAAGCTCAAGCTCTCAAAAGATGATGTCAAAGCAAAACAGAAATCTCTACTTGAAGCACAATCTCGTTATTCCGCAATCTTTGCATCAATTCCGTTTTCCGATCTAAAAGACGTGCAAAACTTAATTTCAAATCAAGTCGCGGATCAAATGAATGGCCAAAACCCTGTTGCGTTGTCATTAAAGGAAATGAAAGACCTCAAATTTCGAGAAAAACTTAATAAAGTTATGACTAGTACAATGAAAACTATTCGATCAGATACTGCCGAACTTCAATCCGGTATCGACTCTTGGGGAGTGAAAATTGATCGTGGCCTCAGGGAATCATTGGCACAAGATTATGATCTCGTAGCAGCATTCAGAGAACGAGATCGTGCAGGAAGTTCTTTATCGAAAAGTATCTCGTGCTCTATCGATGAAAAATACGGTAAAGGTGCTGAACTTCGAGACAGATCCCTTATGATCGGATCTTTGGCCTCGACAGGGTTTGCGCTTGGAATACCAAGGCTTGCCCTTGCCGGTTGGCTTGGACGAGCAGCTGCCGGAGCTGCTGCCGGCGGCCAAATCTCGGTTAGATCTGCTTTAATTTACAAAGCGGCCGTGACGTACCTTCCTTTGACTGTCAGTGCTGCCAGCGCTGGAAATGCAATCTCTAAATCGTGTTTCAATTATACCAGCAGAGTAAAAGGCACTTCACAACCAGGTAAAAATCAATGCAGTCAATACTCTATCAAGAACCTATCACATGATAATTGTGTACTTGAAGCCTCGCTAGGAATAGTGGGGGGAGCAGCCGCTCTGTCGCGCACAGGTGCTGGAGTTAAGTTACTTTCACATATTAAAAAAGCTGAACCCATCATACCTGATATCCAAAAAGCCTACACAATTTCTGTAACGAATGCAGCAGGACAAGTCGAACAACGAACAATCAGATTATTACCAAAAAATACTTATGGAATGCCGGAATCATTTGAAGGTAAGGTTTATGAATTAGCGATGACTGTGGACAGCCGTGAAGAGGGTTATAGTATTTTCCAAAGTTTAGTGCGAAAAGGACCGAATGATTGGAAAAATGCTGTTATTCCACCGCTACAAGAAGGAAAAAATGCATTTGACGTTGATAAAAAATTATATGCCTATATAAGACCGACCGAGAGCGGGCATGAGGTTGGCAAGAGGCCTTTGGAGTTAGTTGTCACATTTCCAAATGAAAGCGATGGGCCCGCAGAAGCCGTAAATCTTTTAAAGAGCTTACAAGCTCATAAATTAAAAGCAGCGCCAACAGCACTTCAAGATATGGATCTTTCCTCTGTTGGGGCAAAAAATGAATGGGCTAAATACAGTTTTTCTCCATGGGCCAAAAATCTTTCTAGAGAAGAAAAGGATGCTTTAACTAAACTCGGAGGCCCTGAATACCGTGACGTCAATAGGTACTTGCGATCCCCTAATACCTCTAAAGATTTTGAAATTGATTCCATTGTGACAAAAGCTGATACCGCAATTTCGAAGGCTTCGCTCAATCGTGACATCACGACATATCGCTATGATTCATCACAGGATTTAGCAGAACTTTGGGATAAACTTTCAAAAACAGGAAATACCAAAGTTAAGGTACCGCTTCGAAATGACCCTGCTTACACGTTTACAACAATTGATCCTACAGTGGCGGACTGGTGGAATAAAAGCCAACTCAAAGGAAAAGGAATTTTACTTCAAATTGATGTTCCGAAAGGTACACCCGCAGCATTCCTTGATGCCCAAGGCATACATTCAAACCGAGGGTATCTAGAGTTAGTCTTACCAAGAAATTCACCTTTTGAAGTCATTGGTGCCACACAAACTTCTACAGGCCAAAAAGTTTTAAAAGTACGTTACAAAGCAAACTGATTTTTGAAATTCTCGATTTAAATCAATTAAAGCCACTCAAGTTGGATTGCAACTTGCATTAATACTTCTTTATGAAGTCAGACACTCTAAAATCAAAGAATTTAATTACATCTGATATCAAAGCACACACATGTCGGCAAACTTTGTCTCTGTCTCAATTTGAGATTTGTAGAGTCGCTTACGCCCTTGTATTTGTAGGTCTTTTCTTTAGCTTAAATGGATTTGCAGCGGCAAACAGTTGCCGTAGCCTATTTTCAACTTCTCCTGCCACTTCTAAACAATCAATAGAAATTAAATATGAACATGATATTCCAAACGAAGCTCGTCCTTTAATCGCTCAGATAGTACAAGAATTTTCTGCTGCCTTGCCGGATTTTTTAAAAGATAAATTGCCGCATGAACCGATTACTTTCAAAAGATCTAATCCAAATGATTTTAATTGGGGTGATTCTGCAGATCCGATCGAAAATTCAATCAATCTATCAAAAGCTTCTTTTAAGCTTTCAAAAACTTCTTTTAAAGCATTGGTTGTCCATGAGCTAACTCATCTGATAGTTTTCCGTTCTTTTCAAATGAGAAATGGCATGAGTCTGTTAGATTTTGTAAAATCCAAAGGCCCCAGTCATGAAGAATCTATCATTGTAACCAAAAGTCATGAACCATTGGCCGAACTTCTTTGTGATCTTATGGGGGTTATCGTAACAAAAGACCCTAAAGCTTATAATAAGTTACTTCATGAGTTTTTAATCTATTGGTCATTAGAAGCATCACAAAAATTCAGAACCGAGTCTTTGGACCCCATATTAGGTCAGCGAGATTTTTCAGTTCAAGTCGCAAACAAAGATTGGGAAAAATTTGATCCTCAGTTTCGCAGAAACCATAATTATCTTAATCAAACAAGATCACATATCTGGAATCAGTGGTTATCAAGATTGCCACGCACTAAGCACGCCTTAGTTTTTGAAAAAACCTTGCAACTGTTTAGTGAATTATTTTCGAGTCCGAATGGGTTCGAGGCTCTTAGGTGGAACACGGACGATGATGTTTCAATAGTTAACCAACGGATTATCGAAATGCTCGATATGGAACTGGAAAAAGTTTTCCGACATGATCTATTGCAAAACACTAATCCTGATTATGAACCTTACGTTACCTTTGACAGCTTTAAGCGTGATTCAGGGCTTCATGGTGGAGAGCTAACATTCCTGCGCAAAAGAAAAGGCTCTCCTTGGGAAAGCCGTACGAGAGTCAATGAAGACTTAACTCCAAATTCATCCAGTGCGATTGCACAGGGAAACCCAGCTTTTTTTGTAACATTGATGGGTTCACAAAAAGCACGCTTCTGGGGTTTTCATACTCCGTCAACCGATACTGTAACGCTACCGAATGCAAAAGAGCTTCAAGGAGCTATTGATAAAATCAATTCAAAAATACAAGCATCAAATGGAAAAATCAAAATTCGATTCTATGACTTTGATGGCATCGTAGCTAAACGGGATTACATGTTTAGGTTCATATCAGATGGAAGCCTCCCTATCGCCACCAAAGGAGTTCTTTCGGTTCACGACAAAAGTGTGCATCTATCTCATATTTTCAATCCAAGAGAATTCGACCAGATCTATATAAACAGATTAAAAGCAAAAGTTGCATTTTATAAGCGAATTGAAAAAGAACTTCCTGAAATTTATCAAAAAATTAAAGACTGGCATATTGAGTACGATTTAAATGCCGAGTCCGGTCGTATTGATATGGTAAGCGCAGCCATTACGGATATGTTTACTGATTACATCCAAAATGGAGCAAAAACTGGTGGAGATTTATTTGAAAATTCTGTTTCAAGAATTTGGAATTCTTATTTACAAAAAGGTGTCTCGCCGCGAGATAGCGTTTTAAGTTCTGCAAGGCACATCATTAATCATTACGGACCGAATTCTATTGAGGCTGAAAAAATTCAATCTTTGTTTAATGACTTCGATAGAAATGCCAAAGAATCTTTACCTGGATATGAACAGGGTCTCAATCTTAAGAAAGAAGATGTATTTCCAAGTATTTTCAGTCGATTTAAAGAGATAGTCGACTTAACTCCAGATAATTGATTTCTTGAAATGCCTCTTGAGAAAAATATCAAACACTCTCGAGCTTCTTGCCCAAAATCCCTTTCATCTCCTGAATATTCTCCTCGAGATTGCTTCCAATGGTAAAAGTCTCGGTCACACCCGAAACAGGTTGATAGACAACAGCCTGTTCGTTATCGATACACACATTCAAACAACCGCTGACCATCACGCGAATTTTTTTATTTCCATCTTGATCCTTTAAATGAATACGAAGTTCAGTTTTTAATTTTTCAGCCATTTCAGGATTATCAAATGAGCCTCCACATTTGCTGCAGATAAAAATAGAACCAGTTGACCAGGGTGTATTATATGTTTTCATAGGATAATCCTTCTAGCATACCTTCTAATGCTTTGTATTTAATTTTTCCAAGATCTGTTTTTGGAAATTGATTCACTGTGAATATTTTCCCAATACGCTCAAATGGACGTACCCGAGAGTTATAGGATTTAATAATTTCTTGAGCTTGAAAATTTTTTTCTTTAACGGCAACAATTTCATTTCCACTGCGAGCCTCTGGCAGAGCTAATAGCGTCAACCCGTCATGCGGACCAAGAATATCCCGAAGACCTGAAACCGAGACTCCCTCGGCGTTAATTTTAACAAAGTCCGAATCTCGCCCAAGCAGATTAAGTTCCACAAAATTTCCCACAACAGAAACTTCGGCACGATCTTGAGTCACTAACCAGCCCTTATCCAAGGTTTTGATTTGGACTTCATTTTCTATTTTTTGCAATGAACAAGTCATTAATGAGTCACATTTAATTTTAAGACAATCATTGTGAATTCCAATTTCAATATCTGGCAATACTCGCATTTTTGAAGCCTGGCCAGTGGCAATCATCGACGCAGTTTCGGTCATGCCGTAGGTTTCCGTGATCGGCCAACCCAAATTTTTAATTTGATCCCGAAGCTCATCATCTAGCCGAGCTCCACCAATAAAAACCAATCGAACTGATTTTGGAGACTTGCAATTATTTTGAATCAAATCGTAAATTTGCGTTGGCACCAATGACACTAAATTAATATTATTCTGTTCGATCCAAGGAATGAACTGAGTCACATTCCACGAACTTTGATAGACCTGAGATTGAGTTAAAAATGCACGGGCGTAAATACCAAGACCTGCCACATGATAGAGAGGCAAAACAGACCCCCATGACATGGATTTATCTAAACCAAAGTTTGCATTGACGCGTTTTGCCGAATTCATCACAGCATCATGGCGCAAGGCAATCAACTTAGTACTTTCATTCTCGACTTTTGCTGAGCCTGAGCTTGAGATTAAAAAATAATTTTTATCACCGTATATTTTTTCAAAATGATTTTTGAGAAAAACCTGATCGCGCCTATCCTGTTCGGAAGATCGTGGATTAACCAACAATTGATTAAATACATTTTCCAAAAAATTAAATGGGCTCATCGAATTGTCCATGAAATATCTTGCAACAACTCTGTCATTCCGATTCCATAGCCCGACGGCTTCATCGAGATTTGATTTTCTTCAACGACGAAGCATTCATTGAATTTCAATTTTTCATACAGTTCTAAAGTTGAGAATCCTGTTACATTCTCTGAGTAATTTTGAGCATAGTGCAAACCATGCGCAAATCCCACAGGATGCTCCATAGCAGAAGTCAGGGTGAATTTTTTTTGGTACTGACGACATTGTGCAATCAAGTCATCTGCATTCTGACGACTTGGCTTTATAATCAAGTAAGTCCAGGCATTCAAATGCTGAAAAGGATTCTCTGTTGAAAAATCCACTGCCATTGGTACTTGTTTGTTCCACTCTATCCAATCCTTACTATTCCAAATAGTTGGATCCTCAATGTATTCGATATTTTTTGGAAGCTGCTCTATCAATGTATTAAAAGCTTGAGGACTGAGCCGTGAATTGAAATCCAATCGAATTTTTAATTCTGGCATTTTTTGCAAATAAGAAATCAATTGTGGAAAATGCTGATCGCCTTTGACTTTAATAGTCCCTTTTTTTGCGATCGTTTTGTAATCTGTCATTAACGTATTTATAGCAACTGGTCGTGAATCAATCAGACAGATAGAATTTTTTCGAGCTTCTAAATCCCGTTGAGCCAATCTCAAGGCCTGTCGAAAAAGAGGGCCTTTCTGACGAATTTCTTCATCGACACTCAAATCACCCAAATGGGGCAGTGGTGATATGTCTGCCACGCCCCAATTTTTATTGGCATCTTCGATCTTGAGCAAACAACCAAAATGCGTCCCTGACCCGTCCTGACGCACAAGTTGATATCGTGAATAAAAAATTGAACTCAAATTTGAAATCCAATCGCAATCAAAATACTAAATAATAATCCATAAGCAGAAGATAGTCCTAAATACTTATTATACTGGGCACTCGGTTCCGTACGAAAAATTCGCTTCACTACAAAAAGTCCCAATGGAAATGAAAAAAGTGGAATGATATAAACCCACCACAATTTTTGATAAAGCCAGTAATAACCCATAATAAATGGCGCAAAACACAAAAATCCGATCCAAATTCGCCCACCTGTTTTACCTAGCCTGACGGCCAATGTTTTTTTAGAGACAACTCGATCCGTTTCAATATCACGAAGATTATTGATCGCAATCAAAATGGTGCTCAGAAAGCCAATCTGAAAACCCAAAACCAATGCGCGCTCATCCCAGGTTCCTGTGAGGAGATAATAAAGACCTCCAACAGCAACTAAACCGAAAAATAAAATAACAAAAAGATCTCCCAACCCTCGATAGGCTAGAGGAAATGGTCCGGAAGTGTATCCATAACCCATCAGCACAGAAACAATTCCAATGATCACAATGGGTAATCCGCCATGAATTACCAATGGAATACCCAAAGCAACAGCGGCAGCAAAAAATCCAGTCGCCATCCACATGACTTGCTTGAAAGTAAAAAAACCATGTTGAGTCACACGCATAGGCCCAACTCTCTGATCAGTATCGGCGCCCTTTTTAAAATCCATCGCATCATTGACAAAGTTAGTTCCAATTTGAATGCAAAAGCTTGAAAATAAAGCAAATACGACAATCCACCACTGAACTTGATGGTACAAGCCATACACCATTCCGGTTGTAGCAATAATGGGAACCGCTGAGGCAGATAAGGTCTTCGGACGCGCTGCTAAAATCCAAGCTTTTGTTTTTGTCATGGGGACAGATTAACAAAAGTTTGCTAATCTGAGAAGGTTTCTTATAGGAGTTTCCATGATGACATTAGCTGCTATTCTCGGTTTTTTGGCTGGCGGATCCATAATTGGTTTTGTGGTGTATTCTCGCCTTCGAATTGATATCCAAACGTGGAAAACGAAGTATGAGCTGACTTTGACTAGCAGCGAAGCCCAAAAGGCAGAAACCAGCACCATGCAAAATCAACTGACATTGCAATTTGAGAATTTGGCTCAGAAGATTTTTGACGAAAAATCTACGAAAATGACAGATACAAATTTTCGTCAGTTGACCACATTATTAGACCCGCTCAAAGAGCGCATCAAAGATTTTGAAAAAAAAGTTGAGGACACCTACTCCACCGAGCGAGCCGAACGTGGTCACCTAAAAGGTGAAATTTCAAAATTGATGGAGTTGAATCAAACAATGTCCAAAGAAGCTCAGAATTTGGCTCTTGCCTTAAAAGGTGAAAATAAAACCCAGGGCAATTGGGGCGAAATGATTTTAGAAAATATTTTAGAACGCTCTGGACTTCGCAAGGGTGAGGAATTCTTTACTCAAGAAACGCTGCGCGGCCTTGGCGGAGAAATTCTTCGTCCTGACGTGATTGTTAAACTACCCGATGGAAAACATTTGATTGTGGATTCTAAAATGACTTTAACCGCCTATGAGGCATCCGTATCAGCGCCAACAGAACAAGATCGCGAAAAATTTGGTATGGCTCATGTGGATTCATTGAAACGGCATGTCTCTGAATTATCTGATAAAAAATATCATCTGGCGGATCAAGTTATTTCACCTGACTTTGTTATGCTTTTTATGCCGCTGGAGCCCGCATTTGCTTTGGCTTTTAGATTGAAACCAGATTTATTTGAGACGGCTTGGGATCGAAACATTGCTATTGTCAGCCCCACGACTCTTCTTACAACGCTCAGAACAGTCGCTTCATTGTGGAAACAAGAACGCCAGCAGCGCAATGCGCTTGAAATTGCAAAACGTGGTGGCGAGCTTTATGACAAGTTTGCAGGAATTGTGAAAGATTTAGAGACTTTAGGCGATCGAATGAATTCGGCTCAAAAAACTCATTCGGAAATCATGGGTAAAATTTCAACAGGTCGCGGAAACTTAATCACTCAGGTTGAAAAACTCAAAGAACTCGGCGCCAAAGCTGAAAAAACATTACCAACAATGATCGACTAGTCTTCTAAATAATCTGACCATTTTGCAGCTCGATGACCATGTCATATCCATCGAGCGTTGACAGCCGATGGGCAATCGTAACCAATGTAATTCCCTCGAGTGAGTTACGAATAACTTTTTGAACCATAGCATCTGTTTCGACATCGACACTGGCTGTAGCCTCATCCAAGAATATAATTTTAACTTTCATCAAAAGAGCTCGCGCCAAGCAAATCAGTTGTCGCTGACCTTGTGAAAGATTAGCGCCACCCTCTGCAACTTTAAATTGAAGCTGATCCTGAAGTCGTCGTACAAAACCATCTAAAGAAACCTTCTTCAAAACGCTCCATATTTCATCATCAGTCACTTCATTGTAGCGATCTATATTGCTTCGCAAAGTTCCCATAAATAAATTTGGATCCTGAGGAATCACCGCCAAATTTTTCCTCAAAGTTTCTAGTGGCAAACGTTGTATAGAATGCCCACTCATCAAAATATCACCAGATTCAATTTCAACAAAGCGATAGACTGTCTGAAAAATTGTAGATTTGCCTGACCCGGTCCGCCCGATCAAGCCTGCCCGAGCCCCCGAGGGAATTTTAAAACTGACATTTTTTAACACGAGCGGCAAATGATCAGCATAACGAACATTCACGTTCTTGAACTCTAAATCCCCTGTTGTCGGCCACAACGGGGGCGCTGGCCTTAGATCTTTGGTTTGTTCGTTGGGTAATGACGAGTAGAACTTCAAACGCTCTACCGAGGTCATACGCGATTCCAAGTCAGAAAAAATACGCACACCCCAATTCAAATGACGCCAAAAATCCATGGCATACAAAGTCACAAGACCAGCAACCCCTGCCGTGATGAATCCCTTGTGACTGCTATAGACAATCATTAGTCCCGTGAGCACTGAAATTGTGGCTCCAATAATCGGGATGCGTGCCGAGAACCAACGATTCACCATATAGTGCGTGTAAAACATCTGTGCTGAATTTTTCAATTTCAAGTAGAACTGATTCATGGCCCATTCATTTTGATGAAACGCACGGATAACGTGCAAGCCCTGAACTGTTTCTTTAAAATGAGCATAACGTGGCGACCTGGCCAACGAATCCAATCTTTTGACCTCGCGAGCCACCCGTCGATAATCATTCTGAATACGATAATAGACCCAAAGCACTGGAAAAATAAAAAAAATGACCATCGGTAAAACAAAAACAATCAACAAAAACGAGCTCAAAACATGGAAAAAGGCGTGGATTGTGTGATCAAAGCTCCACTGCAAATGCACATCGACCGATTCAACATCTCGGGAAAATCGTTGTAAAATTCTTCCAACCGGAGTGCTATCAAAAAAACGTATTCGTGTGAACATCACAGAATGCAGCATAGAATCATGAAAAAATATTCCAGCCTTAATACCTCGCGAAGTCCAAAAAGAATTGCTCATGTATGTCAGCAACATAGTCAGCAAGCCCAGCAACCCATAAATTAAAATAATTTTCAATGGCTCTAATCCATCCATTCCATTGGATTGTGATAACCAAAATTTTTGAAGCATTGGAGTCGCAACAACTCCAATTGCCCCAAAAAGTAATCCAAAAAGAATCCAATTTCGCAAAGGACCCTGGCCCCCAAGAGCTTTGATATAATCCAAATACACCGATTTTTCAACCGCACCTACCGCACGATCTTCATCATCCGTAATTCGTGATTCGACTGATGCTAAAGTTGTGCTTGTGGATGTTTCCGCTTTAGTATTCAAATCTATTATTTTTTCTAAACTTTTATTGGATTCATGAGTTTGCAAAAATTTCTGAAAAGGTGCACACGTTTTTAAAAGATAATCATATGTTCCAATGAAGTGCTCACCCTCATTCAAAAAAAGAATTTGATCAAATTGAATCAATGATTCCAAACGATGCGTGACCATGATTCGAGTTTTGCTTTTCCATAAACCAAAAAGCAACCGATCACATAGCAAGGATTCGGTTTGGGGGTCCACTGCGGACAAAGGATCATCCAGTAGCAGTATTTCCGCATCTGCATAGGCTGCACGCGCCAGCGATACGCGCTGCTTTTGACCACCGGAAAGATTAACACCTTTCTCTCCGATCTCTGTCTCAAGACCTGCTGGCCAAGCATACAAGTCATACTCCAACACTGAGGCGTGCAAAATATCTTTTATTTTTTGATCGTCATTAGCTTTGCCAAATAAAATATTCTCACGAAGTGATGAATTCACAATAAATGCATCTTGTGGAACATATGCTTGCTGAAGTGGTTGTTGAAATCGAATTTCTCCAGTTCGTAAACTCTCTTCAGAAAGGAGCAATTGCAAAATTGTTGTTTTTCCACTACCTACAGGACCAACAATGGCCAATGATTGCCCTTGCTTGATATTCAAACTCAAATTCGTTAATAAATTTCTTTGATCTGGATAGGAAAATGAAGCCTGAGCTATTTCAATTAAATTGCTTTGCAGATTAAAGTATTTTGAATGCTGAGGAACTTGTTCCGATTTTAAGAACTTAATAATTCGATCCGAACTGACCGCGACATTAATTAAACGACTCATGAACTTTGACAGGCTTCCAAAGTGGTCTTCCATGATTGAAAATATTGAAATACATGTGAAGATCAGTGCGATATCAATCGATTGCCCTCGCAGAACATGAGTTAGCAATGCGGCAAACAGCACAATCGAAGTGATTGAAGTGTAAATAAGTCCCCAAAGAATTTCAGATCGCGCCAATCGATACCGAAAATCCAACTCTTGACGACGCACGTCTCCAACCTCATCAAGTACACTTTTTTCCCAGACAAAGTATTTTACAACACGGATAGCATTCATCACCTGAGTCATTAACGTCATTCGTTGATCACGATAAGCCATCATCTGCTCTTCCAAATGCATAAAGCTTTTTGACAATTTCTGCGTCAATGGAACCAGGAAAATCATCACAAGCAATGCGACTGCGGCAGACCAACCGATAAAGTAAAAAAGTGAAATCGTACATCCGACCAATAAAATCAACGCATTGGATAAGTCGATCGTCACAATGGATGAGTCCGCAATTGCATCCGAATCACTGCTCATGTAATTAACAATATCTCCGACTTGAAATTTATTCTTTGCAGACGACGATAATTTTAATGCATGCGAAAATATTTTTTTATTTACAATATTCGTCGTGATTTGATTGAACTGCAGTGTGGTGTGAAAATAATGTTGAATAATAAGCCCATGGCCCCCACCACAAAGTCCAAACCCCAACGCAAAAAGAACCAACTCGATTAAATCCACTTGAGAAAAATGACCTTTTTGAAGTCGTGTTATAAATCCATGAACTAAAAACGGTGTTGAAAAAGCAAAAATACTGGCTGCAATTTGAAAAGCAACAGCTCGGCGAGTTGTTGGCCACGAAACCTTCGCCAGTGAACGTAAAAATTTCTTCCGATCATTCCAATCCAACTGGTCTTCACGCCACGGAATAGATTCTGGATTTAAGTGAGCAGGTAAATCTAAACGATCTGACGCTTGAACAACGCGTGTTCTTCCAATTTGAATTAGGGCTTTGGATTTACTGAAAAGGATGTCTGGAAAAGGCATCCGACTAGAATCAATGAATTACATTTCTTGGTCAACAGACCCTTTGTCAGAAATTTTAACAGCAATATCCAACTGCCGACCCTGGCTCTTAATGGTCGACTGTGGAAACTGCACAACCCGACTTTGCAATTTTGTAAAAATAGGCTCTTTGATGGCCAAATGATTGTCTTGCAACACGCATTGACGAGCAATCTTTGCAGTCTGATTAATAATAATCGGAGCTTTGATATTTGCAGTCATCTGAGTGGGATCATCTGGAATTGTTATAATATTAAAGAAAAATGCGGACTCCGTTGTTGCCAACTTCAAACCTTCGAGATCATTGCGATTTAAAGCGACACTGTACTTGTGACCAAAAATTTCTGGTTCTAATACGGGAAATGCTACAGTTGGCAATTCACAGCTTTGAAGCCATGCAAAGATGTCATCATGTGGATCATCAAGCAAAACGAATTCACGCAAATCCTTAAAGCCTAAAAGGCCTTCGGGGAAGGTTATAACGTCGTCGATTTTGAGCTCCACGAGTCCAAATCGAGATGTTTTTATAACCACATGACCTCCTGCTGATAATTAAGACATATCAAAGCTGCTTGATGGTTAATAAAATTCTGGACCTAAATCGAGGTCACTTCAATTTTTTTTTTAAATGACGCGGATGTTAAGAAAACGAATTTTAATTTTATTCGGGCTTTAACAATTTAGAAACGTCTTTTATACGATCTGAACTGACTTGAACGGACTGTTCGTTCTGATCTTGAATCGCTAAATAAACTTCTTCACGGTGGATCTTAGTGTCCTTAGGAGCTTCAATTCCAAGACGGACTTGCTTACCCTTAATCTGAACAACTCGAATTTTGATGTGATCATCGATCGCAATCGACTCACCTAACTTCCTTGTAAGAACGAGCATGACGAAAACTCCTTTTCATCCGTGCATCAAATGGTGCACATACCATATATCGGTTTGATCGTGGCGGAAGTTAAATATTTGTTCTACCTCAGAAAGTCAAGAAGGCTCGCGCTCATTAACTTGCTTGAAGTTTCTAATGTGGACTTTAAAGTCGTGTCGGATTTGTTCAAATCTGTCATAACCTGAAATAAATCAGCATCTTCTAGATAAGAATTGTTAACTTTATTATCGACTATGGTCTTTTGAATGCCATCAGATGTAGCATTTAGTTGATTAACGCGACCACCAACCTCGGCTCGCGCCAAATTGATTTGGCTCAACGCCTGGTCCAATGGCTCAAGTGCATCTTGAATGCCGTACTTATCATTAGCCTTCAAGGCGACTTCTAGCCCCTGAAGAAGATTAAAAATATTAACACCCGTGCCACCTGTGACGGGATCATTTTTACCCAAACGCTGAACTCTTCCCACACTTGCTGGGCCTCGTGTTTCGATTCGATGCTCGTTTTGCTCTTCGTTTAAAAATTCGCGTTCTGCCTCGGAAACTTTATAATTCTGCAAGTCTTCAACACTTTGTGGAGTTTCCCGACTTGGCTTAATTGTTCCATCGCCGCCCAAACCCTTACCCAAGAAGACTTTATCTCCGGATAAATTCATGGCCACGAATTTTCCTTTGTTCGTTGCGATCTTAATTTCGCCATCATCGCCACTGTATTCTCCGTCATTGCCAAACGGACGCACCAATGTTTTATGACCACTGAATAAGTAACGATCCCCCACTTGGCGATTCGACATTTCAACAAGAGAATTGTAAATTTGCTCCACTTCAGCAGCAATCATTTCACGCGGAGTTCCGCCATTGGTATCACTGGCGCCTTGAATTGCCAGTTCTTTTGCTCGAACAATATTCTCAGTCAACTGAGATAAAACAGCCTCTGTGGTTTCTAAGAATAATTTTGCTCCATTTACTCCGCGATCAAACTGCTCTAAATTTTTATTCTCTGTACGATTGGCCAATACTTTTGCTGCACCAACTGGATCATCCGAAGGCTTAGTGATTTTTTTCCCAGAAGAGGCTTGATTCTGCAAAGTCGCCAATTCAGAACGGCTTTTCTGAATATTATTCAAAACTTGTGTTTGATTCATTTTATCAGTTACACGCATTGATAACGCCTATTCCTTACAATCTCTTCATGTTTAATACTGTATCAAACATTTCGTCAGCCATTTTTATTACTCGCGCAGAAGCCTCGAATGATTTCTGAAACTCGATCATCTTTGCCGCTTCTTCGTCTAAATTCACACCACTGATTCCTTCACGCATGTTTTTCAATTGGTCCACAATATTTTTTTGAGTTTCAAACGTGCTATTCTCACGTTGAGTAAGAGTTCCTATTTGACCGACTTTAGCATTGTAAAAATCATCAAATGTATATTTTCCGTCTTCCATCAAAGGCTTAAACTGCAAAGAATGAATGACATTTGCGGTTGTATTATCACCGACAGAGTTTGGCTTCGCCGCAGCAGCAATAAGTCCTGTATCCTCTAGAATAGCCTGATTTAATTTCAAATCTTGTATTACAAATTGACCGTCTTGTGGAATATCAAAAAGCAACTGCCCTTGCTTTCCATTGCGATCAAATCCTTCCATATGGGCTTTATTCACTTCATTAGAAATATTATAAGATAATACTTCTAACTGATTCTTAATGTCGGAGACAATATTATCCCGGACATCAATCGCGCCACCAATACTACCGCGCTTAAACTGTTCCGTAATATCAACAACCATCCCACCTTTTGAAAGCTCAAATAACACTTGCATCTTATTATCTGCAGTTCGGCTAGTACGGAGTTGTTCATAGGATGTGCCCGCAACTAAAATTCCAGTCTTGCCAGCCGTGATATTCAACATGCCGGTTTTACTGTCTTCAGCATAGGTGATATCAACTTGATCCGCTAACCTTTTAACCAACAAGTCGCGGCGATCACGTTCATCATTAGCAGCCGCTCCCGTATTTTCAACACTTAAAATTTTACTATTTAATCCTGCAATTTCTTTCGTCAACTCATTTACCTGTACAATGCCGCCCTCAACCTGTCTATTGAGTTCCGCCGTCAATCCATCGACTTGACGATCAACATCCTGAAAATTTTTAATTAACCCTTGCGATGTATCGCGAACAACCGTTCGCGCAACAGCACTTTCGGGATTATTTGCAAGCTCTCTGAATGAATTAAAGAAATCTGTAATTGAACCATTCAAGCCTTTAACAGTTTGCTCGTTGAAAACACTTTCAATTTTTTGCAACCCCGTTGCTCGCCCTTCGGCAAATGCCAGGTTCGAACCTTCGCGCTCAATTTGCTTTTCTAACCAGGGATTATTCGTTCTTGATATTCCAGCGGCCATCGCTCCTGTACCAATGCGATGATTTCCCTCGCTCACGGCAGGATTTGTTTGAATATCAACACGTTGACGTGAATAACCCTCTGTTGCACGGTTTGCAATATTGTGAGACGTCGTTTGGAGCGCAGATTGATTGATCATCAACCCACGCTTACCTAAGTCTAACAAACCGTGAATCTTAGCCATTAAGCTTCCTTACTTACAAAGTGTCCGGATTTATCTGGCCCCTGCTGGTAGCCACCTTTTTTCTTATATGTTTTTTGGCCCATCAAAGTTTCTTTTAAATTTTCCATCGCATTGCCAATAGTTTGAATTCCTGATTCAGCATACGTTGCATTATCCTTATTGATTTGCACCAATCTAGTTGTGACTATTTCTAAAGTGGAATGAATCGATCGCAGACGATCGCCCTCGCCCCCGCCGATTCGTTTTGAAATATCAAGCAAACGTGGCTGAACAGCATCTGCTCCCACAATCTGTGCAAGCTCTGCCGCATAGTTTACACGCAATCCATCAAGACTACGAATTCGCATCAAGAGCTGTTCTTTGAGAACATTGTTTTCGTTTAATTTTTCCAGATTTGATTGGATCAGAAACTCTTTTTCTTTTCGGACGCAATCTAAAAGCATTCGATATTGCTTTGTCAGATCTTCTAAATTTTTTACTAATTTATCAAAAATTTTTTGCTTCATTGTTTCGTCCTCATCCTTGAATACGAAAATGTGTTTCTAATTTAAATAATGACTCTCAGAGATTACTCGTTCGAAGTGCCCATCGACATCAATTGCTCATCAACCATTTTGTCAGCCACAGCCTTGGCGTCTACTTTGTATTTTCCTTCGTCAATGAGTTTGCGAAATTTATCAACTTTTGCCTGATCAACATCCGGAGAGGCTTTCGCTAAATCTTTGATTCGCTGAATGTCATGTGAACGTTCAGAAATATCAACTTTAACAGCATCATTTCCGCTGGCTGCAGCTAAATCTTTTAGCATGCCTGCCGCACCCACTTCACTTTGATTTTTCACGGCGCCAGTTTTATTTTTGTCTGATGCTTTATCTAATTTGGAATCTGTTAAATTCAGATTCTGTCCGATTTTGTTGTGGGTAATTTTCATCACAAACCTCCAGCCTTAAATAAGTGTATCATACAGAGACAAAAGGACCAAATCATTCTGAGACACTGGGTTTAATAGTCCAAAACAAAGGGCTTGTTGAATCCAACCAACCCAACTGTTGTCCAGTCTTAATTTCGTCACCCACAGACAGTTTTGCGGCACTTTGCACCTGCGAGCCTAGACCTGATCCACGTGTCAAAATGAGACTTTCAAGCCCATTATCGTGTTTAATGCGATACTGCATCTGATCCATCTCTAAGTACTTTTTATCTAGCAAAGTTCCAGCCCACGGACTTTTCAGTGCAACGGGTTTATTTTCTTTATTTTTTTCTGAGTCCTGAAAATCAAACTTGAGCTGAGTCACCAGACTAGACCCCTGAGAAGAGCCACCAACTGGAGGGACACGTAATGTCGTTAAATTGGCTTTATGATTCAGTTCAATTGGTCCTTCTGGTTTTTGAATTTTGTCTTTCAATCCTAATTGAGTGCCATAACGTTCCATCAACTGATTGTGAATAAGATCTGCCAAGCCAAAACCACCCGTTTTTCCCCAACTATCTGCATACTGATCATCTAACTGATCTTGAAATATTTTTTCTGCGTTATTTTTTTTAATAAATCCACTTTCATGAACAGTGGATCGCATCTCTTTCATCATTTCGCGAATGAAATGTTTTTCGTACATTTCGGCAACTTCGCGAAATTTTTCTTCGGTTACCTGAGGCTTTTTATCCGCAAGAGGGGCCGATGTTAATGGATTGAGTTTACTGATCTCTGACATTTTTCAGATTTTCTTTCTTTTAAAAAAGTGAGAAGAGTTCTTTCTGTTCATTCCACATCCATGTGTGTTTCCTAAGTGCAAGCGACGACAACCGCAATCATCCTGATTTTTGACTGCTGCCGCTGATATGACAAAGCTTCCTGCGAAAGAATTTTTGATATCGATCAGCACCTGGACCATCCTTAGTGATGAAAAGTAAGAACCCCTCCCGATCTGGTCTTCATCCTTGAAGACCAAAATTAAATCATTAGTTACATTGTTTCCAATTCGCCATGTAAAGCGCCAGCCGCTTTAACCGATTGCAAAATAGAAATTAAATCTTTTGGAGATACTCCTAATTTATTCAGCGCTTGCACCAAGTCACCAACATTGGCTCCGGCATCAAGTACAGTGACTTTATCATCGGCACTGATCGTTGCTTTTTTATTTTTATCCTCAGTCACTTTCAAAGATAAATTGCCATGACTAATTCCAACACGTGAAATTTTAACTTTTTCTCCGATCACAATTGTTCCTGTTTTTTCATTAATGAGAACACGTGCTCGCTGATCAGGATTGATATCTATACTTTCAATTGTTGCCATCAACTCAACGCCTTTATTTTCAAAATTTGGAGGCGTAATAATATCTATTGTTCCTGCATCTTTAGCGCTGGCATACAGCCCACCCAATTCTTTGTTGATGGTCAAAACTGTACGAGTCGCTGTCGTGAAATCTGGATTATGAAGTGTCATTCGAAACATTTTCTTTGTTGCGAAATCAGCTTGAATATCGCGCTCTATCATCGCTCCATTTGGAATTCTACCGGCTGTTGTATGAATATCTTTTCCATCTCCCGTAATAGAAATTGCACCTTGTGCAACCGCAAAAATTTCATCATTTGCCGCACGCATTGGAGCTTGCAAAAGCGTTCCACCAACCAAGGATGTCGCATCACCAATGCTACTCACCGTCACATCCAAAGGATTTCCGGCTTTTGCAAATGCTGGCAAAGTTGCTGTTACAATAACAGCTGCAACATTCTTGCTTTGCAAATCAGCCCCTTCCAGTTTAACTCCTAATTTTTGAATCAACTGCGCAAACGATTTACTAGTAAATTCAGCTTGAGAATCACCCGTTCCCTTAAGCCCTACAACGAGTCCATAACCAATCAATTGATTTTCTCGAACGCCGCGAATACTGGCAATATCTTTCAGTCGTGCTGCCGAAATTTCAAAAGACGACAACAAAAATATTCCAACAACAAGTTTCTTCATTACTCGGTCCTTTTTATATGAATCACATCGAACTGTGCATCACGTAATTTATTTGAGCTGATGGCATTGTCATCGAAATCCTCAACACGAATTAAACCCGTGGCGATGACTTTGTAAGGTTTCTTTTTGATTGTCAGAAACTGCTGTCCACGGATTCTATACATTCCATCCTTGGTTTTCTCAACAATGCGTGACGGAATCGATGCCACATCCTTAAGATCAACAACAGATTCTTTTTCAGGTTTTGGTGCTGGAGCTTTTTCAGCCTCTGCCGGCTGGCGCTTTGCAATTTCTTCAGCCGTTTCTGGATATTGTCCTGCAAAGGGATCATAATTCGGATCTGTTTTTGCCAACTCTTGCTCTTGACGAAACTTCTCTTCTTCAGCAAGACGCAGTTTTTCTTCTTCGGCTTGCTTATTTTCTTCCTCAGCCGCTAAACGCTGAGCATCCAGTTCTTTCATAAGATCTTGTATGACGGCCACTTTATTTTCAATCAATCGCATCGCCGTGCCTTCAACTTTAATAGCAGTTGGATCCCCTTCATTGCGATGTTTATTCTGTGAAAAAAGATAACTCGTTTGACCTTCCATCACCCAAAGAGAACCCGAAGAGGCTTGCAGTTCTGCTTCTTCTTCCATTGTTTGGCGAGTCATTCGTCGATAATTTCTATCCGACGGTGGCGCCATATTATTCATATCTGAATATTTCATCAGGGGTTCTGGCTCAGGAGCAGTCTCTTCAGCCACAGGCTCAACAGGAATATCCTGCTCTGGTTCTGGACCAGGCTTGGTCGCACAGTTTAAAATCACAATACTCAATAAAATTAAAAGCGTGTGTTTAAGCATTATTCAATCCTCACTAAACCTTTTTCAACAATTCGTGCAGCAACAATCTTTTGCGAATCCATATTTTTAATTTTAATCACATCACCAATCGATCCCGATTCTTCGACTTGGGCAAAAATTGAAATTTCAAAAAATGCTTGTCCGGCAATAGCCTTGACCATTTGCCCTTTTTTAAGAACCAGCTCTTTCTTCAAATCAGAATAATTAATAGTCTGTCCTGCGGACAGATAGCGGGCAGCTTGCATTCCCATCATATGCTCAGAGGAAACGATGACTTCTCGGGGATTCAGCAACTGACGTTTTTCAAGAGAAATTAAGTCCGAAGTGATCACATCTCCTGATTTCACTGCACGATTTAAAACGGGAACGTACTGGTATCGCTTGATCTCTCCAACAATCCAACCTTTTTTTTCATTTTGAAAAATAGATCGAATCGGAATCATGACTGACGTTTTAGTCAAATCAACATTTAAATCTAGTTCCCAATCTGAAGTCATGTTCATGGGTACCGAAGACACTTGAATTTGCAAATCACAATTTTCACACGATCGGGTAAGATGATTTTTAATCTTTCGCTCGAGTTCCATGCGTGAAACAGCTTGACGACTTCGTAAAATTTTCATTTCTGAAGGCAAAAGAAATTTTGCTTTTAAGTTTCTCAGCTTACTTATAAGAACTTTCTTTTCAATTTTTGTTGTCGTCGCATCTCCGAGCTCAATATTTTTAAGCTGCGACGCCAATTCATCATGCATGTTCTTAGTTTCAATCACATCAAACGCCGTAATAACTGAACGTGGAGAAACTTCAATTGCTGATGGGAATACAATCTCAGCTGTTCGTTGAGCCACGCTCAGCAATGGAAATAAAACAATCATAATTTGAGTTAAATATTTAATCATTTGATATTTACCGCAGTTTGCATCATTTGATCGGATGTCTGAATAACTTTGGAATTGGTTTCATAGGCCCGCTGAGCCGTAATCATATTCACCATCTCATCAACAATATTCACATTGCTGCTTTCGATCTCGCCTTGTGATAGATACCCAGTCCCATTTGTTCCTGGACGAGCCGATGCTGGCTGACCACTGGATGCCGATGGTATAAAAAGATTTTTACCAACATTTTTTAAACCTGCTGGATTAATAAACTGAGCAATATCGATTTGACCAATAATTTCAGGGGCCGCGTCCTTGGCGGTCAGTGAACGAACTTCTCCGGCTGGAGAAATTTCAAGAGCCATCGAAGTTTGCGGAATCGTGATTTCGGGAATCAATACATTTCCATTTTTATCTACAATGCGTCCATTAGGATCTTTTTTAAATGATCCATCACGCGTAAATGCCATATCGCCGTCTGGAGTGCGAACTTGAAAAAAACCAGATCCTTCGATTTGCATATCCAATGGATTCTTTGTCACAACAACTTGACCCATAGAAAAATCTTTTTGCACAGCTGCCGTGCGAACACCCAATCCTGTTTGAACTCCTGTTGGAGTTACCGAATTAAGTCCGGAGGCTTGACCGGGTTCCTTCAAAGTATGGTAAACTAAATCTTCAAACTCAGCACGACTCTTTTTGAAACCCGCGGTGTTCACGTTGGCAATGTTATTGGCAATAACATCCATGTTATTCTGTTGCGCGACCATTCCCGTTGCGGCTGTATTTAAACTTTTAATCATCTAACTCCCCTTACCCTTTAACATTTCCAACAACGTTGATAAGTTTATCCGACATACTATCGTAGGCACTGATTGCCTTTTGAGTTCCCTCGAACACACGTTGGGCGGTTATCATTTCTGTCATTTCTTGAACAATATTGACGTTACTACCTTCGATAAAACCTTGTTTTAAACTGGGCACTTTAACGGATTCAATTTCAGGCGCCATATTTGATTTAAAACCAAAATAATTGCTCCCAATTTTTTGCATTGATTCTGGATTTTTAATATTTACCAGTGACAACTTACCCATATTTTTTTCACCATCAAAAACTTCTCCGCTGTCCGCAATGTAAACCTGCGAATTTCCCGAAAAGCGAACAGTGCGCTGCTCGGGGGCCGCAGCATTATCACCTTCAAGTAAAACGGCATGACCATCTTTTGTAACGAGCTGTCCGTTACCATCAATTGTAAAATTACCTGCACGAGTTAACCGAACGCCAGCAGGTGTGCTGACTTCAAAAAAACCTGCGCCATCTATTGCAACATCTAGTTTTCCACCCGTGTGCTTCAAACTGCCCTGTTCAAAATTGGTATACGTTCCAGAAGCATCGACAAAACCTTTATCTCCGCCGTTCATATCATAAAAACTTTCAATGGATGCCGGCACTCGAGGAACTTGAATGACTTCGGGTTGTTTTTCCATTGCTGTTAAATACTCGCTAAAAGTCTGTTGGTCGCGTTTGAATCCAGTTGTATTCACGTTCGCAATATTATTGGCGATCGTGTCGATCTTTGTTGTTTGAGCAAGTGCACCACTCAGCGCTGTGAAAATACCTTTTATACTCATTGGCTTTTCTCCTAGTTAAAACAAAAAGCAACCCAGGTGCCATCACGACCACGACCAGACACAAGTCTGGCTAAAAAAATCTAGACTCATTTTCTTTGAATAGACGTCCGATAAGCTTTCTTCAGCACAGCGACCGAGGTCTAGGTCCTGTCAGAAGTTTGTCGTGATTCAGAAGCTCGACTGTCAAAAAAGTCCTCTCGACCAGAGTATAAAAACTTTGCGATACTTACAGAATAGAATGAAAACATTTGGCCTTAGTACTCTTCTTTTACTTTTTCTTGTCAGCCCCACCCATGCGGCCATTCCCACATCTGATTCAAATACAGCCACACTGACTTTGAAACAAAAACTGAAACTATTAGAAAAAAAGCAAACGCACAAAACGGATCACTTTATTTTTGATCTGCCCGTCACTTACAATAAAAAAGTCAGTCAATGGATTTCATTTTTTCAATCTCGCGGAAAAAATTTCTTTCGCGATTGGCTCGAAAAATCAACAAAGTACATGCCGTTGCTCCAATCTGAATTGAAAAATGCAGGACTCCCTACGGATTTAGCTTACATGGTTATGATCGAGAGCGGGTTTTCACCGCATGCGATCAGCACCGCATCAGCCGTTGGCCCATGGCAATTTATTGAATCCACCGGGAAAAATTATGGCCTTAAAAAAAATTCATGGCTGGATGAGCGCCGTGATCTCAAAAAAAGCACGCAAGCCGCTATTCGCTACTTAAAAGATTTAAACCGCGAATTTGGTTCGTGGTA
Source organism: Bdellovibrionales bacterium RIFCSPHIGHO2_01_FULL_40_29 (assembly GCA_001771815.1). Lineage (GTDB taxonomy): Bacteria > Bdellovibrionota > Bdellovibrionia > Bdellovibrionales > Bdellovibrionaceae > Pseudobdellovibrio. The sequence continues at coordinate 698,818 of MEPU01000004.1, forward strand.
CTTAGTTGCTGCGAGCTACAATATGGGTGAAAATGGACTGCGACGCCAAATTAAAAAACATGGCACCCGAGACTATTGGGAACTTGTTCGTCGAGGGGCCCTGCCTCAGGAAACACAAGACTACGTTCCAAAAATTTTAGCTGCTCTGATGATTGCCAAAGCTCCTAATCTGTACGGTTTCCGCAGTATCGACGCTCAATATCCCTTACAATATGAAACTGTTTGGGCACCAGCTGGCACCGATATCGATCAGTTAGCTGACCATCTGGGAATAACTCGCAAAGCCATGAAGGATTTAAATGCTGAATTGATCTTGGGATATATTCCCAAGCAAGTCGCTGGTCATCATATTCGCGTTCCCTTGGGATCAATGAGCGTCGCCCGTCAGTTTTTTAATGATCAAAATAAGAAATTTGCATTAGACTAAATACATGGCGAACGAAATAACCCCTCAAAGATTGATCGTGCAAAAATATGGCGGAGCGACTCTGGCCACACCTGAAAAAATCAAACAGGTCGCTCGACGGATTCATCTCCTGCATAAAACGGGAACTCAAGTTGTTGTCGTTGTCAGCGCCATGGGGCAAACGACAAATCAATTGATTGAGCTGGCTAGGAATGTTTCGCCAAATCCTCATCTTCGTGAACTGGATATGCTTTTAACTGTTGGTGAACGCATCAGCATGTCGCTTTTAAGTATGGCGCTGAATGATTTAGGTAGCCAGGCCATTAGCTTTACGGGAAGTCAGGCTGGAATTTTAACAAATGATTCACATGTTAATGCTTCGATCATAGACGTCAAAGCATTCCGAGTTGAACAAGCTTTAAAAGAAAATAAAATTGTAATCTTGGCTGGATTTCAAGGTGTCTCACCGGTGACAAAAGAAATAACAACATTGGGGCGTGGCGGATCAGACACTTCAGCGGTTGCGATGGCCGCATTTCTTAAAGCGGATCGTTGTGAAATTCTTAAGGATGTTGATGCTGTGTATTCTGCGGATCCAAAAATCGTAAACACTGCAAAATCAATTCAGGAATTGCACTATGATCACCTTCTTGAAATGACGAAATGGGGCGCCAAAGTTTTACATCATAAATCTGTTGAAATGGCACAATTAAAAAATGTTCGACTCTATGTGGGCTCAGCAGAGGACGAAAAATCCAATGGCACCCTGATTAGTGATTCACCAAAAATGGGGTCAAACCGTATCTTAGCCGTCAATTCTTATGGAACTGTGATTCATTTTTCCAATCAAAATAAAGAGACTCCTCCGCTAACTGATTTTTATGCACTTTTGACAAAAAATCAAATTGGAGCACCAGAAATACTCTATTGTACCAACGAACAATTTTATATTTCAGGTCCAAAAGAAAATTTAGATCTTATTGAAAATTTTAATTTTTCTCATTCGAAGTTTACATTAATCGAAAAAACATTATGTTCTATTTCTGTCACATGCGCCTCATCACCGACTGAAGATATTATTCAGCTTATCCAAGACAAACTCGATGCTGAAAATATCATTCCCATTCAAAAAATTCTTTCAAATAAAAATGTTAATTATATTTTTCAACAAAAAGATAAAGCAGCAGTCGTTCAACTCTTGCACACACTCATTTAGAATCGGTGACTCAGGGATTTTTTAAAAATGACATCTCATTGATATCGTATCGACGCTCTACAATTTTAAATATGTCCTCATTCTTGCATCGAACCTGACTCGTTTGACATCTGGTGCCAGCCAACCCTCGAAGAACTCTTGATTTATTTCTTTCATTTAAATCAGCACTTCCAATTTTTCCCGCTGAAGACTTTGCCTTCTTTGTTTTTCCAAATAAATTTCCCACAGATGATTTCATTTGATTGAACATTCCCAAAAAACCTTTGTCTTCTTCTGATGCTCCACTTGGCTCAGCCATTGGATCCCCTGAAGAAACACCGCCCCCCGAAGACGCTGTCCCAGCCGCTCCGCCCTTGAGAAATCCTTTTGACTCTGGATTGATCTCTGCAGAATCAAATTGCGGAGTCGTCTGACCCTGATTGAATCCACCCAAATCCATATTCAAATCTCCGTCATCATGATATCCACCAACAGAACCATCGGCATCAACAGCACCGATCCCGCGTGATAAATCAGTACCCGGGAAATTGGCAGGCAAAGTTTTTTTAGCTGTAACACACCGACTATTTGTAGGTTCACGGAAACACTGACATTTCAATGAGTCATACTCTGCCGATCCAATCGTACAGTTTAAATTACCAGCACCAATACACCCCGGGATTTGAGGTGTCGCTATGCAATTCAATACCGGTGGCAAACTATTACAATCGGGAACTCCTGCTGCCGGACCTGTTGTCGATAATTGACAGGCACATTTAGCGGCGGCCATTTGTGAATCATTCATTGCCATCAGTATGTTTCTGAGATGATTTGCTTTTTCTGGAGCCTCCAAAACGCATTTATTAACCGCTACTTCTATTGTATCTTTGTACTTAGCCTCATAACTTTTAATGTACTTGGTGTCCACAGAAGTCTCTGAATTTAGGGAAGGTTCTGCAAACTGCAAACAAAGATCAGAAAATGTTTTTTCAGCTTCTAGACACGAAGTTTCACAACCACTCATATCCAAATCACATTGATCTTTAGCCGCATTCAGTAATTGAATGGCAGCACTTGTTATCAAACTTCCCCCGGCACACTGAAGCATGCTGCCCGTCCCCGCTTTACTTGATACTAAAGCCTGCGAGAATAATTTTATAAATTCAATCTTGTCTTTGTAATCATCCTGTTGTTCGGCAATATCTTTCGAACATTGGGTTTTAGCTCGTTCACTTTCATCAACACATTTTTTAATTGCTATTTCGTGATCCTCGATACATTTTTTCAAAACAGGATTGGGCTCGCTGGATTCACTGGGATCTTTTGAAACAGGTAGCTTAGTTGTTGCCACGACAGGTTCATTTTTTGCAACCTCTTGCTTTGGCGGCGCTTGAGAACATTCTGTGAACTTACGTCCAATTTTAGAACTCGAACTGGGATGATGACAATAACAGTCGCCATCACGACCCCAGGCTTTCCATTCGAATTCAACCCAATTCACGTCCCCCTTTTTTAAGCCCGAATTGTAACTGGATAAGGCCGGATTATTTTTAACTTGATTGCAAAGATTTTTTTTATCATTCGCGTGACCACGGTAACAAAGATAAAACCCATGAGTGCCACTGCTACTTCGCAAACCTGAATCAACCAATCCATACTGAGGATTTCCTGGATTCAAAATTCGAAACCCAGGAGATTTAACTATTTTTGCGCACTTCACTTTGGCTTCGTTATCATTTTTTGCTGGAATACATTCTCCAGCCTGTGTTGGAAATTTTTGCCCAACGTAATCAAGCGCATTTGTGATGTAATTGACGTCAACCCCTTTACAGGGATCGTAAGCCTGCGCGAAGCTACCAACAAAAGTACTTAATAAAAAGATATTCAATAAGCAGTAGAACTTGATGGCAGTTCCTCTTCGCATTGTAAATGCCTTATGGGGCTTTTATAAAAGTTGTACTGTTAATATCGTAACGCACATTCATAATCGAAAAAATATCTTCATTTTTACAACGAACCTGACTGCTCCGACATCCTGTGCTGGCCAAGCCACGCGGGCGCCATTTATCAAGATCGTATTTTAATCCCTGACCTCCGCCTTTTTTAAGACCAACTCCACCAGCATTTCCGGATTTACCACCGAATAAACTCCCAACAGAAGTTTTCACTTGATTAAATAATCCAGCAAGGCCACCTTCGCCCTCTTCACCTGCTGAGGCGCCAGACTCGCCGCCGCCGTCACCGGCACCACCAAATCCTCCAGCACCTCCGGCCCCTGCGCCGCCCTTACCAAAACCTTTTGAACCAGAACTATCAAGACTGCCATCCAAGGGAACTACTTTTTGTGGTTGATTAAATCCACCTAAGTTCATATTTCCACCATCATCGCCGCCGCCACTTCCACCGCCGCCAGCTCCGACATCGACACCACCGTTGGCAGTATCAATACCTGGAAATGTTGAAACTGGAGTTGCCGCAGCTGTTCGACAAACTGATAATGAACTATCACGCGCACACTGGCACGGCGTAGACATATACTGAGCCGAACCCAAAGCACAATTACTTGCGGCATAAGGAACACACGCCGCAGATCCATAAAGCCGCCCGCCCTCGACACAGTCAGCTGGATTAACAATGGAATCACAACTCGATGCACCCGAGGCAGATACTTTGCATTCACAAATTTTTGCAGCTTGCGCCGCATTCGCCGCGCCGGTCATAATTTGATTGATAATACTTTTTTCTTTCTCCGCATCGATTTCACAAACTTGGACGCCATCGTTGTTAACTCGATTTACTTCCGTGATGACTTCTGAAATGCGTGCCATATCAGCCTCGCCCTCAGGGGTATTATCTGGTCGATTGTACTGGCGACATGTATTAAATATTATTGGCCCTTGTGATAATTCTGTAATTTTTTTGCATGAATTTTTACAAGCCTGAATATCAGCATCACAATTTTCTTTAAAAGCATTCATTCCAAATAATGCTGAAGTCCCCAATAGACTAGCCCGTGCACACTCAGAAGATGTGCCTTTACCAGCATTTTGATTTATCATAGCTCCACTGATGTTATCTGTAAAACCTTGCACAGCTTGCAAGTTCTCATCTTTAGATTCAACTTCGCTACATTGCGTCTTTGCGTGCTTTCCATCCATCACACAGCGCTCGGCCATATCTTTGTATTGCTGCAAACATTTTTCAAGCTCAGCATTATCTGTTGAAGCCGAAGCATTACTCGCTCCAACTGACTGTTCCGAATTTTTCTCAGCTTTTGCTGCCGGGGAATCTTTGGGACAAACACCCATATCTCCAGGGTCATCAACTCCTGATGGTACAGCGTAAGAACCATCCTTACATTTGCGGAGATTTTGATATGCATTATCGGCTGAAGTACTTTGTGCTGTTGGAGATTGTTGTCTCTGACCACTCGGACGCTTTGCGCCAACTGGACGTCTTACTGGCGCCGGTCTTTTCGTAGTAGCTCTTGTTCTACTATTCTTAGGAGGTTCATAATATGGTGGCAGAACTTCGCCACCACTATACTGATTTTCCGGTGGCTTTTGATAATTGCGTCCTTCATTTGAATAATAGGTTTGAGGTGTAGAACTAGATTTAGCAAAAAGATTTTGCGATATAAAAAATGTCGCACTCATTAATAGTAATAAAAATAGGAATTTACTCATACAGTCATCCCCTTATATGATACTTCTTATCGGTATTCCCATTACTAGACTAAAGAACTTACGTTTTAATTTCTCAGAATGAGACAAAATTCTTGGCTTTCGCAACAGAAACAAATACAGTCACCCAAAAACATCGCTAAAGGAATTTACTATGACATCAGAATTAAAAAATTCATTCTTTGATTACACTGTGCAATCGGCTTCAAAAAATAATTATGATCTTTCCCAACACAAAGGAAAAGTTGTATTGGCAGTCAATGTGGCTAGCAAATGTGGACTGACACCACAGTATGCTGGTTTAGAATCTTTATACAAAGAACTGGGTGGTAAAGACTTCGTTATTCTGGGATTTCCATGCAATCAATTTGGCGCCCAAGAACCCGGAACAAACGAAGAAATTCAAAGTTTCTGTTCGATGAATTATGGTGTTTCATTTCCCATTTTAGACAAGGTTGATGTGAACGGCAAAAACACAGCTCCTATTTATCAATTTATGAAATCCCAAGCTCCTGGAATTCTAGGAACCGAGGACATAAAATGGAACTTTGGTAAGTTTCTCATCGCTAAAGATGGACAGGTGATTAAACGTTATGCGCCCACAACCGAGCCAAAAGATCTCATTTCTGATATCAAATCGGCATTAGCCTAGTTTACCAAGCTCAAAACCCACAGTTTCTTGTACGAAATAACCATGTCTCATAATGAGACATGGTTTCATTCTTGAATTAAAAAACCGTACTGAGGTGATTTATGAAATCAATTTTACTATCTGCATTTTCTGCTATCGCGTTACTTGTTTCTCAAAATTTTGCAAACGCTACGGTATCCACTGTTTCAGATATCAAAAATCCAAACTTTGTTTGCTTTCATATCTCTAAATCAGAAGCCTTAGTTTTTAAAACGACAAATCCTCAGCGCATTTGGAAAACCCTGCAAGACCGAGAAGGCAAAATCAAAACATATAAGGCATTACAATTGGGTCTTTCAGAAATGGATTTAACCAGTGACTTCAAAGCCATTGATACTTTTAAAGCCAATGTGACCAAAGATTACCAGCTTTTAGGATCATTCGAAGCACAACCTGACGGAGAAATAGCCCTGTCGGTCACATCAAATTACTTACCTGATGGAAGTCGTAGCAATATTACAGATCAATACAATTGTTCTCGAGTACGCAATTAAAATGAACTGATCTCATTTGCGGTTCTTTCAGTACAACTCCGTCCTCTAACTGTTTGGTATTTTAAATAAATCTTTCTTTTCGGACGGTACTTCTGATTGTAAACAATCAGAAGTCACCAACGAACCACGTAACCTATTGGTTATATTTATCTTATAGAGGCGGAAGGTAATATTAAGAACCGCAAAAGACATCAGAAAAAAAAAGGCCGATCTTTCGATCAGCCTTTTCTATTATCTTTTTTCCGAATAAAAAATCAGTTTAGTTTTTCTTTAGCTGCTGGAGCATCTTTAAGAGCTGTCGCAGTTTTCTTAGATTTTTTCGGCATGTCCATTTCAACTGATGCTTCACCAACGACAGCATCCGACATATCATTCGTCATGAGTAACTGACCAATTCCATTTTTAGCTAAAATAGTTGTACGCAATTCTGCACAAACTGCTGGATTTGCTTTCAAGTATTCTTTGGCTTGATCACGGCCTTGTCCCATGCGCTCACCTTTATACGAATACCAAGATCCCGATTTTTCAACAATATTTGCAGTTGTTGCTAAATCCAAGATATCACCTTCAGCAGAAATGCCTTCACCGTACATCAAATCGAATTCAACTTTTGTGAATGGTGGAGCCATTTTATTTTTCACAACTTTAACAGCTGTGCGATTTCCAACAACATCATCGCCATTCTTCAAAGCACCAACGCGACGAACATCCAAACGAACAGAGGCATAGAATTTTAAAGCATTACCACCCGTTGTCGTTTCCGGATTTCCGAACATCACACCGATTTTCATACGAATCTGATTGATAAAAATAACCAAAGTATTTGAACGACTGATAGCACCCGTTAATTTACGTAATGCTTGCGACATCAAACGAGCCTGCAAACCCATATGAGAATCACCCATGTCACCCTCGATCTCAGCGCGCGGAGTTAATGCTGCAACCGAATCGACAACCAAAACGTCAATAGCGCCAGAACGAACAAGAGTTTCTGTAATTTCTAAAGCTTGCTCACCATTATCTGGCTGAGAGATCATAAGATCTTGAACATTAACACCTAATTTTTTTGCATAGTTAACATCTAATGCATGCTCAGCATCGATAAATGCAACAACTCCACCGCTTTTTTGAGCTTGGGCAATTGCTGAAAGAGCCAAAGTTGTTTTACCAGAAGATTCTGGGCCAAAAATTTCAATGATACGACCTTTTGGCAAGCCGCCAATGCCCAGAGCAATATCTAAAGATAATGCGCCTGTTGAAATCACTTCAACATCTTTGATTAAAGAGTCACCCGCGTTTAAACGCATGATAGAACCTTTACCAAATTGTTTTTCAATTGTACTGACAGCCAATTCCAATGCCTTCATTTTTTCGCCTTGGGCTTTTGTGTCTGCTGCTGTTGTTGTGTTGCTTGCCATTTTCAATCTCCTTGTGTGTCTCGTTTATTTTACTATTCAATAAATTCAGTTAAATGTTTCACGGCCTCAGCGCAGGCCTGAAGCTGTATTTCTTTTCGCGCACCCTTAAAGTGATGTTCGAAAACTTGTGTTTCACGTTTCAAACCAGTGACTGCGATAAACACAGTTCCGACTGGCTTCTCGGGTGATCCACCTGCCGGACCCGCAATCCCCGTTATGGAAACAGCCAAACTGACTTCGAGTTGTTGTTGGCAACCTTCCGCCATTTGCTTTGCCGTCTCGGAGCTGACAGCCCCAACACGACTTAGCGTCTCTGGGCTCACATTCAAAAGTTTTACTTTCACTGAATTGGCGTAGCTGACGATAGATCCAAAAAAGATCTCCGAAACACCCGCATGCAGCGTTAGAAAACTGGACAAAAGTCCGCCCGTACAGCTTTCAGAACAACCCAGCGTGATGTTCTTGTCACGAAGATCCTGGACCAGTTTTGCGGTCGAATCTACGAGCTGAATTTCTGAAGTATCTGTTTGAACTTTCATATAATTTACATATGAAGATTGAACGTAAATTAGTTGGTTGTCAAATTTGAAATTTGCACACCGAGCCATGAAGTCTGGGTATAAACGGTTTGAAGTATCAAACTGCCAATTAATCCAGCAGCAATGTCATCAATCATAACACCAAGCCCTCCACCCACCTTTTGATCCAACTGGCGAATCGGCGGAGGCTTAACAATGTCTAAAAATCTAAAAATCACAAATCCAAACACCAGGGATTGCCATGTTATCGGTAGCCAAGTCATCGTGATCAAAAATCCCACGACTTCATCAATAACAATCTCCTGAGAATCATGAGTCGTCGATTGAGCTTCATAGACCTGAGCCGCAGCAATTCCGAGTGCCACCAATAGAATAACCGAAGTCATATAAATCAAAGGTCCCGTTTGAGCCAACAACCACCAAAGCGGTATTGTCGCCACTGTCGCGACCGTTCCCGGGGCTTTTGAAACTCGACCAATGTTAAAAAATGTGGCGATCAGAATTAATATTTTTGTAATCACTGGGACTAGTTTAAGATGCGATTGATTTAGCAGACAACTTAAATTTGCTATTCTTTTCGTACCGAGGAACAAATGACTAAAAAATCAAGCTTAGCTGATGGATACATTCATGGATTCTCTTCAAATGAACAAGACCGTTTGTATCAACAAGCCCGCGTTCACGAAGAAATTATTTTTTCACAAATTGATTTTTCAAATCAAACGAATATTGTCGAAGTTGGTAGCGGTGTCGGAGCCCAAACCCAAATCATGCTGGAGAGATTTCCACATTTAAAAATCAATTGCATCGATGCCTCGGAAACCCAGGTCGATCGCGCTCGAAAAACATTGAAAGATAAAATTTCCTCAGGACAAGTGCAAGTCAACGTGGGTGATGCGATGGACATGCCATTTCAAGATAATCAATTCGATGGCGCCTTTGTCTGTTGGCTTCTCGAGCATGTGCAAAATCCAATAGGAATTTTGAAAGAGATTAAACGCGTCCTCAAAGCAAACGGTGTGATTTATTGCAATGAGGTTTTTAATTCCACATTTTATTGCCACCCTTATTCACCCTCAACTTTAAAGTACTGGTTTGAATTCAATGACTATCAGTATTCATTAAAAGGTGACCCCTTTGTTGGCGGCAAGTTAGCCAACTACCTTATGGCTGCAGGTTACCAGAATATATCCACCAAAGTTTTAACCCACCAATACGATAACCGCACTCCTAAAAAGCGCGCCCAGTTTATCGATTACTGGGCGGGATTAATGCTGAGTGGAGCTGATAATTTAATTGCCACCGGCCGAGTTACCAGAGAACTTGTTGAAGAGATGCAAAAGGAATTCAATCAACTCAAAAAAGATGATGATTCCGTTATTTTTTACTCGTGGATTCTAGCCAAAGGCCAAGTTTTCTAAGCGCTAAATTATCGCTTAGATTGCTCGATTCTGCTCAGAGCCATCATCTGTTTCATCGTGCTGTCGAGACCCTCATTCGAGCCATCCAAGAAGATCACATTTCCTTTACCATTTTCAGCAAAGTGTTTGATAGCATCCGTCCACATTGAAAATAAAATAAATGATGTGTCCAGCCCAGCCGTTTTCATTTCTTCTGCAGCTTTACCCATACCCTTAGCCACTTCTTCACGAAATAGCGCAATACCTTCACCACGTAATTTAGAGGCAATTTTTTCAGCCTCTGCAGAAATTTTAATGGATAATCCATCTGCCTCAGCGGCTTTTGTTTTTCGAATCAAAAGGGCTTGAGCTTCATTCTCCGCCGCTGCACGCAAATTGCTAGAGGCCACAACTTGAGCCATCGATTGCATAATTGTTTCGTCAAAAGTGATGTCATTCAATTGCAAATCAATCAGGTGATAACCCCAACTTTTCAAATCAGCATCCAAATTTTCTTTGACGGCTTCAGTGATGTCTCGGCGTAGTGCTAAAATTTCATTCTGACGTTTGGTGGCAACAAATCCACGAACACTGCCTTCGACAGTGCGATTTAATGTCTGCATCAAGCTGCCAAAATCGATAAACTTAAACGCAACACTTTTAATGGTCTCTTCTGTTTGATCAATGACCGAGTACAAAAGCATGGCTTTAAAATTCACATTGGCCTGATCGTTTGTGATCGCCTGAAACTGCAACTCAATAGACTGATTTTGAATTGAAATACGACGAAATACGATTTCTAAAAATGGGATCTTAAAGTTTAAACCCGGATACATCACACGGCGATACTTACCAAACATGGTGATCACAGACACCGTGCCTTGTTGCACGGTTGTGATGGCTCCGCCAACAATAGCTATCACTAAAACAATGATCGTAACCCCAAAAAATCCAATACCTTCGCTCATTAAAAATCTCCTTCGTTTATTTTTTAAACAAGTAAATAAAACTGATTACAATCATTCCAATCATCCAAGCACTTAAGAATATCGCCCAAGCTTGCTTCTTTCGATGGTGTCTCAATTGATCATGAACAAGATGCTGTTGATCTTCGAAATCTGAAACCATGGCCTGACTTGCTCCTGGGCGTTCGGTCTCAACCTTTAAGCCAAAAAGCTGGTCGAAGCTTAATTTTTGTTGGTCATCAGAAAATGTGATTTGAAAGTAGAAAATCTGACCCAAATAGGTATCCGTACGAAACTCGACTCGATTTACAATGTTAATTCCATCATTCATCATCGCAAGCTTCTCGGACTGTTCGTCCTTTGCAATTACAAATGGAATCTGGTTGTTTTTCAGCCACGCTGAAATACGATCGGCTTCTTGTGGAGTAAATGGGCCGTATTCGATTGATGTTCGTTCCATAATAGATTTCCTCGTTCATTGACAGGCCAAAAGTTAACACAGTTTATGGACGTATTCTTTCCCCCCCGAGTCAAAACTAAGATCTTGAATTTGCTCAGCTATTGTCATTTGCATTGCTGTTGACTAAGATACTCAGATGGCCTTTGCAAGCAGGAGTATTGTCCCATGATGAAGAGTTCTGAAATCCGTAATGAATTTATCAGCTATTTTAAAAAAAATAACCACACTCATGTGCCAAGTTCGAGCTTGATACCTGAGAATGATCCAACTCTGCTTTTTGCAAATGCCGGAATGAATCAGTTTAAAAATGCTTTTTTGGGATTGGAAAACCGCGGGTACACCCGAGCGGTCACGTCACAAAAATGCGTTCGTGCCGGCGGAAAACACAATGACTTAGACAATGTCGGCTTTACGGCTCGACATCATACTTTTTTTGAAATGCTCGGTAATTTTTCATTTGGAGATTATTTCAAAAAAGATGCTATTCATTACGCTTGGGAATTCCTCACAAAAGAATTAAAAATTCCAAAAGAAAAATTATATGTGACCTGCTACACAACCGATGATGAAGCGGCAGACATTTGGCACCAGCAAGAAGGCATTCCACGTGATCGTATTTTTCGCTTTGAAAAAGATAATTTTTGGCGCATGGGAGACGTTGGACCTTGTGGGCCGTGCACAGAAATTTTTTATGATCATGGAGCAAAGGCGGGCAAAGAAACCGATCCATTCAAAGGAATTGCTGCCGGAGAAGATCGCTTTGTTGAAATTTGGAATTTAGTTTTCATGCAGTTCTACGAAGAAGCTCCTGGAAAGCAGTCTTTATTACCAAAACCATCTGTAGACACTGGCGCAGGCTTTGAACGATTAGTTGCTGCCATTCAAGGAAAATTTGCTAACTATGATACAGATTTATTTGCACCGATGATCGAACAAGCCTCACAATTGACCGGCCTGAAGTACGTTACCGATCCAGAAATTTTACGCACAGATATTAAAATTCGAGACCATGTGGCCGCAATGCGTGTTTTAGCCGATCATTGTCGTTCAACTTCATTTCTACTTGCTGATGGAGCCCTGCCCTCCAACGAAGGGCGTGGCTATGTCTTACGACGTATCATTCGTCGCGCCGTTCGCTATGGACGAAAGCTTTCAACCCAACATTCATTGCTTCCCATGATGAGCGAAACTTTAATTCAGCACATGAGCGATGCCTATCCAGAATTAAAAGTCAGAAAAGATTTTATTCTTTCAACGTTGAAAGACGAAGAGTCTCGGTTCTTGCAGACTTTGGATAATGGCAGTGCTATTTTACAAGATGAAATTAATAAAATTAAAAAACAAAATCAAAAATTTGTAACTGGAGAAACAGCGTTTAAACTGTATGACACCTACGGATTTCCTCTTGATTTAACAGCCCTGATCGCTGCCGAACAAAATTTACAGGTCGATGAAGCTGGCTTTGAAAAAGTCATGACAGCATCAAAAGAAAAAGCCAAATCCACTTGGAAAGGCAAAGGACTTCAAACAGATGAAAAACATCTGATTGAATTCACTCAAAAGCATGCCGACAAGAAAACAAAATTTGTTGGTTATAACCACTTAGAATCTTCAACTCAACTTGTTGGATTGTCGGATGGTTCTCATGAAGTCACATCATTAAAAGCTGGACAGTCCGGTTTTTGTATTTTAACGGAAACACCGTTTTATGCAGAGGGTGGAGGGCAAATTGCTGATTCTGGATTTATTACAACAACACATGCCAAAGCACGCGTGATCAATTGCAGTAAGGTTAATGATTTATTTATTCACCATCTCGAAGTCGATTCTGGCGAGCTCACATTAAATGAAGTGATTGCAACCAAGGTCGAAACTTCTCACCGACGACAAGTCGCGGCCAACCATTCATCAACCCATCTTATGCATGCGGCTCTTCGTAAAGTTTTAGGAACGCATGTCTCTCAAGCGGGATCATTGGTGGATAATTCAAAAACCCGATTTGACTTTACTCACACCAAACCATTGTCTTCAGAGGAAATTAAAAAAATTGATGCTCTGGTGAACGATGAAATTTCAAAAGCCTACCCCGTGGAAGCTACTTTAATGTCCCACCAAAAGGCGATCGAATCAGGAGCCATGGCTTTATTTGGCGAAAAATATGGCGACACCGTTCGCGTCTTAAAAATGGCCGATTTTTCAACTGAACTTTGTGGCGGAACTCACGTTAACAACATTTCAGAAATTCGAGCTTTTAAAATTATATCTGAATCCGGCGTCAGCGCTGGAGTCCGTCGCATCGAAGCGATTGCCGGCGATGCGGCCGTTCAGTATTTGATGAAGAACAATGACGAGCTTTTATCTGCTCGCCAAGCTGCTGGATTGGCTTTTGATAAACCAATGACAACTTGGATAGAAGAAAAAAAGGACGAGATCAAAGATCTACAAAAACAAGTCAAAAAAGTTCAATCCAATCAAATTAATATCGACGATTTGGTTGCTAAAGGACATGTCTTCACCGCTACAAATGGCAGTGCCAAACTTGTGCTTGCAGATATTTCCTTGGATGATCGCGACATGCTGTCGCAAGTTGCCGATCAGATTAAAAATAAAATTCAAAATGGTATTGTCTTGGTTATTGGACAAGGTGATTCGACATTTCCTGTGATTGTTGCTGTCAGCAAAGATTTAACAAAGCAATTTCAAGCTGGTGGTTTATTAAAAGATTTTGCAGAGGTCCTTGGCGGCAAAGGTGGAGGCCGTCCTGATTTTGCTCAAGGAGCTGTTCCAACACGTGAAAAACTAAGTGATGCATTTGCCGCAATTCAGAAAAAAGTTTTAAATTCGTAATTCATTAGGACTCACTCGCAAACTAAGTTTGCGAGTTGAGAACTCAGGTGCTGAGTAAAGCCCTTCAATAAGTCACCTTCGGAATCACAAAGATCTACCGAGTTGTTACCACAACTATCCGTTGCTGCACCTAAATCATACTGATTTGATTCTGTAATAATCTGTCCATATCCTGGTTTCATTACCGCAGCACACACCTGATCCGGCTGATTAGAATCTTCTGCCTTGCAAACCGATGCTGAATTTAAAATCAACTGCAATTCATTTTTAAGACTTTCACTTAAACAATAAAACTGACTGACACCGGTTGACTCAGACTTCACGCTAAAACTATTTGAAAGCCCGTTATTCTCAAACTGAAAAGAGTAAATTTGTTGTCCAACCATAGAAAATGTTTTTCCATTGCGAACACTTTGTTCACTCACCTGCATGTAAAGTTGAATTTCTCGCAATCGCTCTGATGCTAAAGAAACTTTTGAGGAATCCCCCGTTGTCATCTGAGAATTTGTTGAAAGCGAATTAATTTCATCCATATGGGGTGGATTCTGACAATTTTGAAATGAAAATAAAATAAAAAAACCGACAATAAAGGTTATCCAAAGTGGCTTCATGCGGCCTTCCGATCAACACCAGAGTTTGTATTTTGGCTAACGAGCTTGGCTCCGCATTCACTGCAAAACTTTGAATTCAGAATCATAACCGCCTTGCAATCTGAACACTCTACACCATCTATAATTTTTTTCTTTTTGGGACCATCATCAATATCACTCATATCAATAAGGCCTTTTTCATTCCAACGATCGATCTCGCGAATAATTTTCCAAATATCTTGCTGCGTTTTAAATTCTTTGATTTCGAATTGAAGATGAACTTTCCCATCGGCAATAGGTTTACGCTTACAGAACAAGCCTTTTCCTTCAAGAGATGTAAAGTGACCAGCTCCCAAATTAATTCCGTACTCTCCAAAAAATTCAACGACCTCGCCAAAATCTTTGGTGACAATTCCAAACTTATCTGCAGAAACACCTTCATAAGCTAGAATCAAAATACGTAAAACATTGTAATTAGATTCATCAAATTTTAAAAGTTCAGACTTACCACCTTTAAAATAGTAATACTGATAAAATTCAAAAAAAGATTCTAATGCATTGAGATCATGTAGCTCAAACCCTTGAATTTCATCCTTCGAGTTTGGATCATCCGGACTCTTACCATAAATATAATCTGCCAATTTCAATTTGACTAAAATCTGAGTTGCCTGCTCGAGACGCTTTAATGATTCACCAAAAATACGCTGCGAGTACTGACGCATTGTTTGCCAATCAATTTTCGCAGAAGCACCCTCTTTTAAACCCTTGTGATTAAGCACATGAAATATTGTTCCGAAGACTTTTGCAACAACATCTTCAGAGCATGCCGAAGGGTCTTTCTCGAAACGAGATGACTTCACTTCATTCATGGACCATTTTAATTTTTCACAGATACCTTTAATGAAAGCTTTGTTGATCTGATGTAGTGAATCATACTGCTGTCGAAAGCTTTCCAGAGGAACTTCAACAACCTTGGTCTCATTCATGATGAGTCCCGAATAATTATAATTGGGAAGTCCAAGAATAACCAGGTCTGCAAAAACATATCCCGCCCCGACGGACATGACTTCCACATTTTTTTTATTCTTCTGAAGACATAGGCTGATCTGGCCAGATTGAACAATCCAAACAGATTGGATTTTCTCTCCTTCTTTAAAAAGAAATTCACCTTTTTTTAAAACCCGCACGCCAGACATAATTATAACTCCAGGTTGATGGTACCTTTTCGTCTAAAAGTGAAATGGTCTTAAGGAGTTATCGCGATTTTTTTAGAATACAGGCATAATAACAGAAAAGCCGTATCATCTCGATACAGCTTTCTTAATCAGATCTTTAAAAAAATACATTCAGCTCTTAGCTAGGCTATTTTTAATTTGCAGCAAGAGTGACTTGCGAGCCGGTCGTGGCTTCGCCATCCCCAGTTCCATAAAATTTTTCTTTCAACTCTTCTTGAACCTGGTCAATAGTCGTACTTAATAATACTTGAAACATCTGGTCTGGGCTAACAGCATACATTTGAGCTAATGTGCGAAGTGTATGAATTGGGGGTTGAGAAATACCACGCTCCCAATTAGATATAAACTGGGATGTGCTATATCCAAGTTTAGTTGCAACGTCTTTTTGTGAAAGATTGGCTTGGGTTCGCTTTTCTTTAAGAAATTTTGCTAATTTATTCAAATCTGCTTTCATATTATCCCACATTCCATGTTTATAAATTCAACCTCATTTAAAATTAACATTTTTTTAACAATTTGCCAGTTTTTATTAAAAAATTGTTAAACTAAATGCAAAAAAAAAGAGGGAGTCTAGGACTCCCTCTTTTAAACATGTTTTTTGACAAATAATTCGAAGAATTATCGCTTTGAGTACTGACCGCTTCGACGAGCTCCATGTTTGCCGTACTTTTTACGCTCAACCATACGTGGATCACGAGTCACGAATCCAGCTTTTTTCAATTCACCCTTAAACTCAGGGTTAAAAGCGATTAGGGCGCGAGTAACACCATGGCGAATTGCTCCAGCTTGGCCAGACTCACCACCACCAGTAACAACAACGCGAAGGTCGAATTTACCAGTTTGTAATAATAATTCGATCGGTTGCATGATCACCATTCGCGATTGCAAACGTGTTAAATAATCTTCGGCTTTTTTTCCATTGATAGAAACAACACCTTTACCTGGTTTCAGATAAACACGTGCAGAACTTGTTTTTCTTCGTCCAGTTGCATAATAAAATTTTTCAGCAGCAGCAGCCATTTTTCAATACCCTCTTTTAGTGTTTGATAACGTAAGCTTCAGGTTTTTGAGCTGCGTGTGGATGATCAGCACCAGCATAAACTTTTAACTTAGTGATTAATGAATAAGATAATTTGTTAACAGGTAACATACCTTTAACTGCATCTTGAATAAGAAATTCTGGATTATCATCGCGCATTTGAGCTGCTGTTTTTTCTTTCAATGATCCGAAAAAACGAGAATGGCGATAATATTTTTTCGCATTCCATTTGTTACCAGTCATTTCGATTTTGTCAGAATTAATGACAACAACGAATCCACCAGCATCTTGATTTGGTGTGAAAGTTGGTAAGTTTTTACCACGCAAGATATTCGCAACGTGAGTCGCTAAGCGACCTAATTTTAAACCAGTGGCATCAACGATGAACCACTTACGGTCGGCTTCTTCTGTTTTAGCATTCCAAGTCTTCATAATTACTCCGAAAATAGATGAAAGAGTGTTTTAAAGTTCGCGGCACTCATTGTCAAGGTCCTGAGGATAGTAAACTTTGAATAAATAAAGACCCTGAGGTTCCGCCGCAGGACCGGCAAATTTTCGATCCTTTAAATCAATGATTCGTTTCATCTCAGTTGCAGGCAGGTCGTTCTGTTCTAAAAATAGCTGTGTTCCCACGATATTTCGAACCATTTGCTTCAAAAATCCCGACCCAGTGATTGAAAATTCAGCAGTCTGTCGATTTTTCCATCGCCAGTTTGCTTGAAAAATTTCCCTATTGGTCGATCTGACCTCTGTTCCGATGGACTGAAAACTCTTAAAGTCTTGAAATCCCAATAGAAACTGCGATGTCTGATTGAGATGATCTAAATTTAATGGCCGCCGGACCCATCCTGCATATCTTGAAAGGACAGGGCTAGGCCGTTGCGCGTTAAAAATTAGGTATTTATATGTCTTCCGCTCGGCAGAAATTGTTGAATGAAAGCGCTCTGGCGCAATCCAAACCCGCTTCACAACAATAGAATCTGGTAAAAAACGACGAAGGGCCCAGGCCATGTCCCAATTTTTTCGCTCGATTAAATTATTAGAGGTATCAAAATGGCAAACCTGATTGAGCGCATGAACTCCAGCATCTGTACGACCCGAGGCCGAAAGCAAAATCTTATGACCGAATAATTTCTCAAGAGCTTCCTCGAGAGTTTGGCAAACGCTGGGACGCTTCTCGTGATTCTGCTTCTGCCAACCACAAAAACCAGTCCCATCATAAGATACGATGAATTTTATTCGAGTCATTTAAAGCCCACCCTTAAAAATCGAAAGAGAGGCCACCATTAACATAGCGGTTGATGAAAGTGAACTCGCCAGAATCCACTTCGGTCATTTTATACTCGAGTGAAAACCATAAATTTCCAATTCCGTACTCTGAATTCAAATCAAAAGCTGTTTCCGCATTAAATTTTGCAAGATTCACCAAAACTCCACCGGTTGCATAGAAACCAAAACCACCTGCGAAATTGGGTGTGGATTTGTCTTCACGCTTTTCGGCAAGTCCCACGTATGTCCCTCCGCCAGCAACATAGGGCGCAAACCACGGCCGAGCCGTCCACTGTAAACGATAGACCGCGCCCAAACTCATAGGCACTGTAACAAATATATACTTTTCATTGGCCTCGGGATTTAGGTCACCTGGAGACCCTGTTATCAAACGACCATGCCCATCCGCATACATCAATCCAACACCTGCCTGCAGGCCCAACATGTTTTTTTCGACCCAAGGAAAATATTCGTAATCATAGCTGATAATGAAATTTGATGCGTCTCCGTAAAAATCCTCAAAATACAATGTATTTTCACCCGTGGAAGCACCTGATGAATCCAATGTCTGAACGACAATTGAAATATCTGGATGAGATGCTTGACCGAAACGAATGTGACCTGATTTATTTTTTAATCCGTACTCAACATTGTAAATATAGCTGCCATCTTTTTTAATCTTAACCAGGCCTTCAGCGGCACCGGGATGTTGAATTTTTTTGGTTCCGGATTCAATCTCTGCTCGCAGCTGAACTGTTCCCAACAGCAAGACAACAATCAAAAACTTTTTGTTCCGAAGAAGAAATCGACTGACGTTTGTAAAAAGAATCATAAAACAAAGCGTGGCCAAAAGAGTCTCAAGAACTCCAAACTTCAATGCGCCCTTTGAAAAGAAAAGCAACGGATACAATGCCGCACGAGTCATCTTTTTTAAAAATCCATTCTTGGCGATAATATTGGCTAAGGGCGGACTGTATGCGTAGTACATTTTGACAAACTTTCGACCAAGCGCATTTGTCAGTAAAAAATGATTTCGAAACTGCCGAAAGATTTCGACCTCGGGAGCCATGTCCGAACCAAAAGCTGCCGTGGAAATAAAACAATTTTTATCATCTAAAATTCCGACCACTTCCGAAGGAGTGGCGCACGTTTTGGTATCGTCATTGGCGGTTGTAAAATAATAAATATTTTGTGCCTTGTTCATATTTCCCATAATCAGGCAGGATTTTGTGTAATTTTCAAAACCTTCAGACAATGCTGAATCAGAAATACCAAATGAACTGTCGTATAACTTAACTATCGGCTCGCTCGAATTATTTGCCACCTGCGCCGACGAAGCCGTATCGCCATTCACTTTGAAAAAAACCAATCCATACCAAGCTGGCGCTCCTGTATCATTAGTGGGTGACGTGGCTGTTCCAGCAACGGCGAAACTTTCGATGAAAACCTTCTCATCACCAGGCTTCAAGACAAAACCGCAGGCTCCTTTTTGTGCTCCGGTACAGGAATCCGCATTATATGTTTGTCCATTTAATGCATCGTCTGTCGTGTTTAAATACTGGAATTTAATAGGAGCTCGAACTTTTTCGCCATCCTCGACAGTGCCATCCAAATCAAGATCGCTCTCGATAATCAGACCACGATCTTCAAAATTCACAATGGTCCCTGCTGTCGGAACACATGATGAATCAAATGTGGTGTCCTTATCGCAAACAGCACCCCAAGTCGTTGTTAAGCTACCTGATGTTCCCGAAAATGTTCCACTATTGAGCACATCCGTTGATCCACCACCTGCTGTTTCTGTTTTCAAAGAAACGGTAACGTTATTTAATTCTGTGGATGATGTGAAATTCACCGTTATAATTAAGCTGGGATGAACACTTTTGAGATTGCAGGCTCGTGCCGGATTTGGAGTGCTATCGACACAGCTATTACATGTTTCTGATGTCGAAGTCGTCGTGCAGGCGCCAGCTATTCCACCATAAACTGTTGGAGGCGCTGTTCCTACGATAGGATCGCTATAGCTGACGCCACTGATAGAAGTGATTGTAAAAGTGGCGTGAGAAACCTGAGTCGTAACGAATATTAAAAAAAATAGAGAAGCAATTTGGCTCACACTTAAATTGCAACATGACGAAACGTCGGTGTCTAGATTTTACTTATGAAAAGAGACGTTCCGCAATCTGCAGGCCATTTAAGGCCGCACCTTTTTTTAAATTGTCAGATACCACCCACATCAGCCAGCGCTTTTTATTGTGCTTATCCTGATGAATCCGACCAACAAAAACGGGTTCTTCGCCCGAAACCTCAAGCGGCGTTGGATAGTCATCATCAACAACTGCCAAACCATCAAAATTTCCAAGAGCATTTGTAAAGTCAACTTTGCTGACTTCTTTTTTCAATGTGACCCAAACGGCCTCTGCATGAGAATTCAAAGCTGGAATACGTACCGTAAAGGCTGAAATGTTTAAATTGGGAAGATCTAAAATTTTAGCGCTCTCGTTCATAATTTTAGTTTCTTCTGTGCAAAATCCATCATCACCAAAGCTGCCTATTTGGGGAATACAGTTAAAAAGGATCTGCTTCGGAAATGCCTTAAAGGAATGATCGGCCTGATGAAAATTTTTAGTCTGATTGAGTAACTCGTCGTATCCTGGCAATCCAGCACCGCTGACCGCTTGGTATGTGGAAACAGTAACGTCTTCAATTCCAAACAAATCTGACAATGGTTTTAATGGAACAACCAATTGAATGGTTGAACAATTAGGATTGGCTATAATTTGCGGTTTTGATGATTCGTTGATTAAATTACCGTTCACCTCAGGTACCAAAAGCAACACGTCCGCATTCATGCGAAAGGCATTCGAATTATCGATGGCAAAAGCTCCAGCCTTAACAGCTAGCGGAGCCCATTCTTTAGAGATGTCATCCCCCGACGAGAAGAAAACCATATCCAATCCATCAAAACAATTTGGTTTTAAAACCTGCACTGTCCAAGTCTTGCCACCGACTTCTAGTTTCTGGCCTTCTGACTGGCTGCTGGCGAATGGGCGAAATTCGCTGATTGGCAAAGCATACTCTTCAAGAATATTAATAAACGTTTCACCAACAACTCCGGTTGCTCCGACTAGTCCAACTTTTAAAGGTTTTTTCCACGGCTTCATGTGTCCTCTTCAGATTCTTCTTGCAAGTCAGTTTCGTTGGTTTCATTTGGAGCATAAACACTGGCTTTTATTTCTCGTTGTTTTTTGCCTAAACGCAATATTCCAAAAATAGCTCCCAGAAGCGCATACGAAAAGAACAGAATAAACAACATCAACTCGGGCCGAATGGCGACAATAAACAGAAGAATAACTCCCATGATCAAATATTTAAACGGCAGTCGCTCTTTCAAATCTAAATCTTTAAATGAGCGATATCGAAAATTTGAAACCATGACGATTCCCAGCAGCATCACCATAAATAATAAGCCACGGGCTTGCCATTCAACCAGCGGATCCCAACCCATATCTTCAAAAGCTAAATAAGCTGAGGCGACAATACCTGCCGCCATTGGAATCGGAAGTCCTTGAAAGAAATTTTTCTCAACAACACCAACTTGAACATTGAATCGCGCCAAACGAAGGGCACCACAAGCTGCAAAAAGAAAACAAGCCAACCATCCCAATCGGCCAAATGGATTAAGCGCCCATTGAAACATCAATAATGAGGGCGCCAATCCAAAACTCACCAAATCACAAAGTGAATCATACTCGGCACCAAATTTACTGGTTGCATGAGTCAGTCGAGCCAAGCGCCCATCTAACAAATCAAAGATAGCTGCAACAACAACGGCTATCGCCGCTATTTTAAACTCACCTTTAATTGAATAAATAATAGAATAAAATCCGCTAAATAAATTTGCGGTGGTCACCAAATTCGGAAGTATATAAATATACATTCCAATTCGTTTTCCTGATTTCGAATAACCTTCAACTTGTCCGTTTAAATCTGCCATAGCGAGAGACTAATTAAAATATGAGAAAAAACCAAAGAAATAAAATAATATTGTTAAACCTATGCTGCTCAGGACTGGCATTGTGAAGTTGTCATCGATTTTAGCGATCGGGATAAGTTCAGCCAATGCCCCGACAAGCCCCCCCAAAAGAGTCACCACTAAAACATGCTCAGGGACGTGATTGTATGTCAGAAACAATCCCGTCAGAATAGCACAAACAGCAAAGCCCGCCATAAACCCTTGCACTGATTTATGACCAAAAATTTTGTCTTTTCCGTACTTGATACCAATGTAACTTGCAAAGGGATCTGCAAATGCCAGAAACAATAAACTGAGCGCAACGACACCTTCGTTAAAAAGTATAGCGACCAAGAGTACCCCGGTCAGAAGATATGTTGTGCCTGCCAATCGATTCAATTCCGTGCTGCGCATAATGGGACGCAAAAATTTTGTCAGTTTAAAATTCAATTGAGGATTTTTTTGGCGAAAAAAATCCACCGGAACAAAAAGTATCCATGCAATTGAAAGAAGCGTTATTTTGAGCCAGTAAATAGGAATGGCAACCCAACAAAAGAAAATGAAAAAAACGGCAGCCACATGCCACACTTTTCGTGCTACATGAAGATCTGATCTATTCTTAAAGCCGCTTGGCGTTACATTTGTTTCTGTCATCACGGTGCGCTGACCTTAAGTAATGACAGAATGCGTGTCTATCGAATTTAAGTTTTTTTTTCGCTTCGAGTTAAGAACCTGACAAAATTTCTAGCGTTTGGACAACTTTTTGCCCATCTTTTAGGATTCCCTCAAGTGACAACTTATTTGCCCCTTTATTCAATTGAATGAAATCTGTTTTGAATTTTGAATCTTCCAATCTAAAAATCTGCGCTTTAAAACCGTTGGTTTCATTTTTTACCCACAGCTGGTGCTTCTCTTTTAAATCGGCACAACTTGAAAGCTCTAACATCACCAGGTGCTGATCTGAATTGATTTTCAAATCTCCGGGAACACAGAAAATTTTGAGCGCTAATTTTTGCTCTTTTTTTCGAGAACTTGAGCTACCGACTGGTTCAAGTTTCTTACCATCAATATTTGCCGGTCCACGCTCAGCTCCAGAATTTGGATGTCGCTCAATAGGTTCCGTTAAAATTTGCGCCAAAGATTTAGACTTGGATTCCACGGGCTGCTCCATAAAACTAAATACCATGGCCCCCGTCAGCATCGTAAAAAAAAGAATGATTGTTTTGTTCTGTTGCCAAAATAAGCTCACCCCTTTTCATCGGCGTGAACAGATCAATTATTTAGGACTAAGGGCGGATCGTATTGAGACAAACTAGACTTATTTTTTATCGATACTGATCGCAAACTTCTTCACGCCTGCACCCTTGACGATATCCAGAACCGAGACAACACGTCCATGCGGGACATCTTTATCCGCTGAAATAATCGCCTGGATGTCCGGATTTTTTTTCACTTCCTCAGTCGCTACAGCACTGACTTCCGAATCCTCTACCGTTTTCCCGTCTAGATTGATCTTTCCGTCCGGACTGAGTGTGATATTAAGCTTGCTGGGTACCGTGGCCTCGCCACTTGCTGCTTTAGGAAGGTTTATATTGATCGATGGTTTCATAATCATCGGAGCTGTTACCATGAATATGATCAGAACCACTAAAATAACATCCACCATTGGAACAATGTTAATCTCGGCGATGACCTCGTCGCCAGAATCAGGTTTAAATGCCATGATTTACAGACCTTTCTTTTTTCCGTAAGCCAGACCAAGCTCTTTCACGCTCTCGAGGCTTCCCATGATACCCTTAACTTTTCGAGTAAAATAATTATAAAAAATACCCGCTGGAATCGCGACAAACAAACCCGCAGCTGTTGCCACAAGCGCCACTGAAATACCCGCCATAACAGTTTGTTGTCCAGCATCAGTTGCCTGAGCTAAATCATTGAAGGCTTTCATGATACCCAAGACTGTTCCCAGCAATCCAATAAATGGAGCATTTGATGCTATTGTTGCCAAAACGGCTAAATATTTTTCTAAATCTGGTTTTTCAATGAGGATAAACGTGTTGAAAACCTCTTCGAAACCATTGAGTCCCGATTCCTTAATATGTTTCATCGACTGGTTGGCCGCGCGACCTTCAATGCTAGATGGATCCTTTGCCAGATCCTCAAAATCTTGTAATGAGTTTGTCTGCAGAGCCAATTTAATGCGAAGACGAATCCGCGAACTCTCTTCAGAGATGCGCTTAAGAGCCATGAATCGTTCAAAAATCATCCCTACTGACAGCACACTCATGATGATCAATATGATCAAAACAACTTGGTCGGCATAATGAGCAATGGCAAATATTTTTTCAGCAAACATGATAGGCTCCTCTTTACTTTAAGCAGTGTTTCTAACAGTATGGATTCTGTTCATGAAGCCGTCAAAACTGTCTTTAATTAAGGTCTGGATTTTTTCTGCTGCGCTGTTGGCCGGACTTTGGTCGCTGTCTTCGTGCCAAAAAAGAAAAGCCCCCTCGTTCATCATCATTGCCGTTGATCGATTGGCATTTAATGCCTTTTCCTGCGGAGATGACAGACAAAACACACCGTCCGGACTGAATATTCTTTGCAAAGAGGGCATCCGTTTCACTCATGCCTACACCACATCGCCCCAACCTGCGGCTGCAATGGCATCACTACTCACTGGACTTTATCCCATTCAACATCAGATTCACCGCACTTTTGATCGACTTAATCCCGAGGTGAAGACTCTCCAAGAAAAAGCGTCTTCGATGGGATATCGAACTTATTTCTATGGTGGCAGCCCGTCCTTGTTGCGAAAAACAGGCCTGTCTCATGGATTTGATATTTTTGATGACACTTCATTTATTGAAAAAAAAACCTTTGCACTGGATTTTAAATATCAATCTGAAAAATTAATGGCGGCGATTCTGGATGACAAAACTAGCTTCACCTCAGTGATCTACAATTCGGAGCTGCGTTCATTAAATTCGGGGGAAAGTCAAATTTCAAGTCTTGAAAAACTAGATGAAAAATTTTTCAACTTTTTTATAGAATTAAAATCTCGAAATCTTTGGGATCACAATTATGTTATTGTTGTTGGTTTGCAGGGCGTTTCAGATTACAGCCGATTAAATGAAACACCCTTTTCGAATTTAAATTCTGAAAACACCATGGTCAGTCTGTTTCTGAAGCCACCTCGAGTCAAAGGTGACGAGGGTGTCTCTTGGAAAGTCGACACACCCATCAGCATTGCCGATCTTGGTCACAGCCTTTGGCGCACAATAACAGGAATAGAGAATCCAAATTCAGCACTGGATAATCCTCATTTTCCAATCCATGACATCTCTGCAATCTGGCTCAATCAAAACAAAATGTTCAATTTGCCTGTCCGCCGCTTGTTGGTTGAATCTGCAGATACCTGGAAAAAACAGATCTCGGTGCGCTTTTCCATTCTATTTCGAAATCTCATCTTTATAGAAAACACAAAAAATAGTGTCTTCAACACTCTCACCGATGGATTAGAATCTATCGATATTGCTGCACAACAAAAATCATTTATGGATGATAACAGTGACCTCTTGGCAAAAATTCGCACGCAAAAAAACTTAGGTCGCTGGCAAACCTATATTTCAGAATGGACCGATTCCGTTCAGACCAATCGCGCTTACTGGTCGAAACCAAATTCTCGAGTTGAGCTTTTTACCGAGGAGCTCAATCGCTTAAAGAAAAAAGGCACTCCCGATCCGCTGTCGGCTCTGTTGGTTCGCCATCTTGTTCAAACAAAAAAGACTTCCGAGTTAAAGACTATAAAGCTTGGATCTATGCCTCCACGCGTGGCTATTATCTATGAAAAGCAGAAGGACTCATTCTATGAATTTGCCAAGCTTCATTCATTTAATTTAGCTCAAGAAAATTTATGGGGTATTTGGAAACCCAATGAAACATGGATTTACTCGGACTTGATTTTAGAATACCAATAAGAACCGTTAACCGACTGATGACCAATACTCCATTGATCAGAGCCAGCAACAAGATTGAACTGAATTTGATTCTGATACACCGAAGACGCTACAAAAGTATTTTCTGAAAATCGCGTCGACCCACAACGCAATTCAATTTCACGCTCGACACCCAATAATTCAATAGGCAACAAAGTTTGTCGATCCCGATCGGTTCCAACCGCTGTCAAAATACCTGTGGCTTGACCTTCAAGTTCATACAAATCAAATCGCCCCACCGCACCCCATGCTAGTTCATTTTTACTACGCATTAGAATCAGACACTCGAAACCAACTGAAAAGAAATTTTTATTTTCAATCTTGTAAAAATAATCATGTGCCAAAAGTATGGCGACACGAACCTTATTTGCCAACTGAGTCAAATTCTCGGCAAAATCAAAAGGCGACGTCACTTCAATATCAGCTTGTGCTGTTGAAAGGAAATGAGAAACTTCATCAATAAATTTTTGATCATAATCTTGCGATCCCCATGAGCGCAGAAAAATAGTCAGCTGATCGTCCAACAATTGGTGAACACTTGTCGTTGGCATTTTGAGAAGCCCCTGATGAGAATGTGTTTCAATTCGCATCACATCACTCCATATTTTCGAAGTTTAATGATGGCTTTTTTATAATAATCACCATCATCTAAGTCCATCTCGACAATTTTCTTCCATTTGTCTTTAGCCCCTTGGCGAGATTCAGAGTTTTCAACAATACCGTAGCTTTCATCAATAACAGACTCTTGATACAAAACCATCATTTGTCGCCGCAATTCGGTTGTGTACGAATCAATCTTATCTTTAATTTTTTGATTGGTTGGATCATACACAAGAGCTTCACGAAGCGATAAAACGGATTCCTTCAGTTTGCCCTCTTGAAATAAAGTTTCTGCTTGAGCCATGCTTTTTTGAGTTTTTTCTTCAATTTTCTTTTCAATAAATTCAATTCTGGATTTGGCTTTTCGTTTCAAATTTTTAGGATCTGCAAGCTGAGCATCTTTAACAATCTTATAGTGCTTGATCGCCTTAAAGGCATACCCTTCATTTTGAATTTTTTCAGCTTTGGCAAAAAGTTTTTGAAGTTGCTCCACCTGCTCTTCGTAAGTTTGTTGTTCAGCTTCTTTAAGTTTTCGATCCATTATTAATTTTTCGGCAGTTGATGTTAATCGAATATAATCCGCATTCGACGGATCAATGGTCGCAATTGGAATAAGACATTCCTTAAGCTTATCCATGTCGACTGAAGGTGAGATTAATTTTTCACATCGAGCCGCGACTTCAATAAACATCTTTCGTTGCTCTTCCTCTTCACGAATTCGTTTTTCATCTTCTTGCTGTTGGATAATCGTCAATAAACTTTGCTCAGCTTGAACTTGCATCGCTCGAGATTCTTTAAAACCGTTTGGCAACTCTTCATGAATTTTGCGTATTTTTTCTAATGCCAGATCAAATTTTTGCTGAGCCAACATTTGATCTGCAAGCGAATAAAGCTCTTTAATTTCTTCTTGCTTCCGTGGTGATAACTTTGTGTAAGCGTCTCCTTCATTTGTGACCGGCACAGGTGCCGTAGGCTCATCAAAAACCCCACCAAAATAGGCAGCTAAACCCAAAATTCCAATAATCAAGGTCGCCAACATGGGCTTACTTAGATTCGCTAACCCTTTTTTAAGCGTCGCAGCAGGTGACTTCGTAAAACTATAAAACTGATTCTGATCGTTTTGCGGCGGAACCCCCGTAAAGGGACCACCCCCATCCATATCAAGCTGAGGTTGGTTTTCACCATCTACAACTTCTGGAATTTCCGTTGGCATATGCATTGGCCGCGGAACTTCATCATCCACTTCAGACATTTCAAATGGAATGGACGGGATATCAATTTTTCCAATTTTAATTTTAAAATTTGGATCATGCAATTCAAAGTAAATTGTATTATCCAATACTGTAATCGCATCACCACTTCGAAGTGGCTGCGGATCCGTTGACGAGACACTGGATCCATTTAAAAATGTTCCATTAACACTGCCTAAATCCAGAATTGTGAAAATTCCATTCACTTTATGAATCTCGAACTGTCGCCGACTCACGCGCTGATCTGGAATAACAATCTGACACGAAGGATCTCGACCGGCCACCCAAAGATCTCCGACCTCAAGGCGCAACATTTCAGTTACCTGATTCACTGAATTGACAAGTTTTATATAGGGAACCTGTGGAGCTGCGCCAACAACAGTCTTCGAAACTTCACTAAAATTAGCATCGCCTCGATCTGACGAGGCCATGTCCGAATCTGGCACATCCAATAGTTGAAATTCATAGGGCGGCACTTGAAAATTCTGACCATGCTCAAGTGTTGTCTCTTCAATCTTTTGACCTAATGAAAAAATTTCTCCGAAACGTGAAATAGCCTGTAAAACCCAATGACCATCCATCCACTTCAGTTTGAAGTGCTCGCGGGAAATTCCCTTTTCGGCTTGAAGACGAATATCAGATCCTTCTTTTCGACCAGCAATATATTCTTTATCGGGATTAAGCTCGATCTCGCTAATCAAAGCCCCACGAAGCAAAACCTTCAGTCGAGACATTAACGAATACCCTCGGCAGCAAGTTGGCATTTCTCGACCATATTCTTAGCCAAGAGGTACTTTTGATCATTGTTTCTACCCTGAAGCATATCCATAACTTGTCTGTACAATGATTCACACATACTAAAATTATGCTTCTGATAATTACTTTCTCCAAGTACTAATTTTGCTTGGACAAGTTCGTCAAACCGAACATTTGACAAATACAGGTGGCGACGCGCCAACGCATGGTCTGGAACTAAATTTAGCACCACTCGAAAAAAATCCTGTGCTCGTGCATAATTCCCAAGCTGAAAATCGCGCATTCCTTTAATAAAATTCTCTTCAGCTCTGGCAAATTGAGGTGATTTTCGAGCATCTCTATCCGCTTTCAACTTTTTCTGAAGTTCCTTTTCTTTTGTAGAATTCAAATTAACAGCAATCTCATCCTCGTACTTCAAGACAGGTTTTGCCTTGACCGCTTTTGGTTTCGAACGAGACTGGCTAAAATAAAATGCGAAGGCTCCAACAACAACAATAGCCAAAATCAATAATCGCATCTGACCTTGTTTAGCTTCGGCAGTTTTGCCTATTTGTGAACGCGGTTGAGATGCTGGTCCCTTTTGCAAAATTGGACCTGGCGGCATCGAAGACTGTTGAGAAACAGCTGTATTCTTAACCGTTGGTACAGAAGTGTTTGTTTTTGGATTGTGCAGTTTCAAATGAGGTTCTTTGGGAACCGAAACAACGGCTTGCCCCAGATCATATTGAAACTTTAACTCACAATCTCCAATTTGAAATATCGAATCATTCACCAACGCAGACTTCCAAGTGACTTCTCCGTGAACCATTAAAAAGTTTTTCTCACTGAGATTGCTGATTTCAAAGACATTTTGATTCAAATCAATTCTGGCATGAGATCGACTCACAAGTGGATCATTTAATAGAACAATATCGTTCTCGGGACCGCGGCCAATTGTCAGCGGAGTTTTATGAAAATGAAATGACTGTCCCGCATGAGGTCCTTTAACCACATTGAGTTGAATTTTAATTTGTGTCGCCTGCTTAAGCGCTGCGGTCATAAATCCTCATCACATTGGGCTTTCCGCTTTGTTCAAAGTCATTAAATAATACTCTGGCTGACCATTTAAATCTAAAAATACCTGACACTGGATATCACATTCAAACTGCGAAAATGGAATACGATCCCTATGTTTTTCATATGGAGACTGCGTCGCTCGGACAATCAGTGAATCCATATTCTGAACCAATGATGAATCACTCATAATTTGATACGACTGATTCACCAAGGCCTCGCGGTTCATTTGACAAATTTGTTCGAATGAAGTGTTCAGCGCAACAATCCGATTTTCAGCACCAATCACGATCGCCGGCTGTGTGATCATCTCAACTAAATTATTATACTCTAAATCACGATTTTGCTGTGGCCTGACTTCCGCTGAAGAATCTGCTGAATTCCAAGCTCGATTTAAAAGAGTGTTGATATGAGTCGTCAATTGCTGAATAGCCGGATAGTTAAAAAGAACTTCCGTGCGATCAGTCTTATCACGAAGTGCCTGATCTAACTGCTGATTCAAACTTTTCAAAGGGTACTCTATCAACCGAGAAAAGAGAAAAAACAGCATTAAACCCAGAACAGAAGCAAGAACTAATGTCTGCATAAATAAACTGATAACTCGTCCCTCATCAACATTCAGTGATGCAATATCATAATACACAACGGCATGATATTTTACCGTTGGCTCTCCGGTAGTTGGATCATAAACGCCAATGGGATAACTTGCTCCAATTGTTGTTCCATCAACTCTCCCAACTGTTGTGCGACTTTCCTTGAGGGCTTTTAGGATAAAAGAGCTGGATGCATCTCGACCTACTTTTTCACTGGGAGCCACAATATTTCCATCGGATTGCTGCACAATGAATGCGTCTTTGATGCCTTCTTCTTTTAAAGCATCATTCACAGTTAAATTTCCAAACTGACCGGTTAATAACGCCTGTTCGTTGACTTTCGCCATGGCATGAGCCACAGATTTGGCTCTCTTCGTTCCTTCGATAAAGTTGGACTCATCTGTCAATATTGTCAGTGGAATAGTTGATAATAAGGTCACACCAAATATAAAAATCAAAATGAAACTCATCAAAACTTGCTTGAATGGAAACACTAAAGCCAAACGGTATACCGCCGGCATCAGAACTGTTTCAATAAACAGTTCTATCCTTTGCTGGAAACTGATTGACGGTGACTCGTCAACGCCGACAGCGTTGTAAATATTATTGTTCGGATCCTCAAACGACTGCGAGTACTGTTGCATTTGAAAAGCCGCCGATCCATTGTCCGGATAAGACGAATTCATCATTGGAACTGGCGGTGGTGGCGGCATGAGGGCTTCAGTTGAGCCAGAAGAAAGTCTGGATGCTGGATTGATAACACGAGGTAAATTTTTAGGAGGACGAATATCTGGCGTTGGAATTAAATCCATAATGATATCAAAAAGACTAATTTTATCACCGACTCGCATCAGAGAATTTTGAATTTTAATTCCATTAACAAAAGTTCCATTGCTGGATTTAAGATCAATGATAATAATTTTATCTTTGTACACATGAATTTCACAATGCTCTTTAGAAATTCCAACAGATTGCACCATGAAATCACAGGAAGAACCACGGCCAAAAACATTCTTACCCAGTTTTAAATCAAAAATCTGGCCTACATTCGGGCCAGACAACATTCTAACTGACCACATAAAGTTGATCTCCCACCTGTAGATTCTTTTCTTTTGCAAATCCTGCCGAGGTTTCAATAACCGATTGCGCCTTCCAATAAGGCCCTACCAGTCGAAACGGTGGTATCGAACTTACTATTTTCACAATCTCAAGTTTTCGATTTACAAAAATACAATCAATGGAAAACTTCATAAAAAAAGTGTGAATATTATTTGTTCTTTGAATCCACATTGCCTGAGTTGAACTTAGACTTTTGCGACCAAGTAAACCTCGACCTCGTTGCCAAAAAGTTTCTGCCAGTTCAAAGTTTTCAATCAACAGCTCTGCTCCTGAATTGAAGTTGGATTGCGATGCTGCTGAAGATGTCTTGTAAAGTCGAGCCATCACATCCCCCCGCCATACATGAATGAAACAGCAATAGGGCCAAGAACCATAATAAAAACTGCTGGCAAAATAAATAACATCAAAGGCAATAAAATCAGTTGCGAGGCCCGAGCACCAGCCTTTTCGGCACGAAGAAAACGCTCGAGACGCATTTGTATCGACTGATCTTTAAGGACCTGCGAAATACTGGCACCCGTCGCCTCTGCATCAACCAACACAGCAACAAAGCTGGTCATTTCTTGCATATCCAGTCTCGCTGCCAATTCTTTAAGGGCATCCGCTTTCGAAGAACCAATTTTTATGTCTTTTAAAACAATCCGAAACTCTTCAGCAAGCACAGATTCTGTGCCTTCGGCTTTATCCACTATTTTTTGGATGGCACCGAAAAAATCCAATCCAGCCTCAACAGACAGAGCCAATAAATCAATAAAGAAAGGCATATCAATACGCACACTTAATTCACGGTTTTTCTTAGTGGCCTTACAGTGCATCTCAGGCATAAAAAATCCAATCAATCCCAGTAATAAAACCAGAGCTGGCGGAAATCCTAAGTCCAAAGAAAAATTCATCACAAATAGAAATAATGGAAAGGCAATTCCCAAAAATAATTGCAAACCAATAAACTCATCGACATTCAACTCGGCAGCCAAACCACCCACTTTAATTAAACGTTGAATTTTTTTTCTGTATTTTTCAGATTTGATGCGAACCGCGTGCTGTATCGTAAACTGATGAACCAATGGTCGGCATAAATTAATCACAGCATTCTTGGATTTGATCGGTTCAGTACCGCTTGCCCAGGAAAGTTGCTGCTCGCCCGGTCGCCCGGCAAGCATTGAAGACACAAAAAGATAAACGGCTGCACCCGCTAGTATTAAGCCTGCAAATAGCATTAACTCTGCGCTACCCATTTTTCCTCTTTTCAAGTAGGACTAAGAAAACCATGAAAAAAATTATTCTTGCTTCACAGTCACCTCGCCGATCAGAAATACTCAAAAAAGCGAAGTATGATTTTGTCTCAATCCCTACCCATGTATCGGAAATCCCTGATAAAAACCTAAATCTGAATGAACAAATAATTGATATTGCCCGACGAAAATCTCAGTTTTGCCAAAACTTCATCCGCGACAAAAGTCTGGGTTTTGATTTTAAAGCTGAAAATTCTCTTATTCTGTCGGCCGACACGATGGTTTGCCTTAAAGAAAAAGCACTTGGAAAGCCTGATAGCGAATCCATGGCTTTTCAGTTTTTAAAAGAACTTTCTGCCAAAACTCATCAAGTGAAAACAGCCGTTGTGATGCTGGATTTAGCAACTCACGAGGAAGTGTCTCTTATTGAGACGACAGATGTTACGTTCCGAGCTTTAACTGATGATGAGATTGCAGACTATATCAAAACAGGCGAACCTCTTGATAAAGCCGGAGCCTATGCCATTCAAGGGCTTGGCCGTAAATTTGTAAAAAACTATCATGGTGATTTTGATAATGTGGTCGGACTTCCCTTGCAAGCTATCGAAAAAGTATTCAAAATTAAATCATGGACTCTCAAGCGCCTTCCGTAAGATCTGACATTTTAAAAAAACTTAAACCGTCACAAAATCTTCTCGCCGTCAGTAAATTACAGCCCCCCGAAAAAATAAAACATCTCTATTCTCAGGGACAAATCCATTTTGGCGAAAATTATGTTCAAGAAGCTCTCAAAAAAATAACTGAACTTTCATCATCAGCAATACAGTGGCATCTGATCGGACCATTGCAAAAAAATAAAGTTAAACTTTTGAAAAATCATTTTGCCTATATTCATTCGGTTGATTCAATAGAGCTGGCTCAGCTTATTTCAGAAAAATCATTGGAAGCTCAGCATCAACAAAAGTGCTTTTTGCAGGTCAATTTGTCAGGTGAAGAATCCAAATCTGGTTTTACAGAAGCTGAACTTTTTCAACAGTGGGAACAACTCAAAGCCTTGAAGGGGCTATGCATTGTTGGCCTGATGACTATGCCCCCATTAGAGAATGAACCTGAGAAAAACAGATCTTATTTTAGAAAACTAAAATCCATTGGTGATACACTTTCCTTAAGTGAATTTTCAATGGGTACAAGCCAAGATTACATTGTTGCGCTGGAAGAGGGCTCAACATGGATTCGCTTGGGCACATTACTATTTGGAGAACGAGAAACGACTCAGAAAACATCGAACGAATCGAGGATCCCATGACTAACCCATTACTGAAATCTATGAAAATCGGATTCATTGGAGCTGGGAATATGACCCAGACAATGATTAAAGGTATTCTTGAGTCCAAATTACTGCGTCCCGAACAAATTATTGTTTCCAATCGCACACCGGGAAAGCTTATTAAAGTCACTGAATTATTTCATGTGCAAACTCGTGATCACAATGAACAAGTTGTTGAAGAATGTGATGTCGTCATTTTAGCCATGAAACCCCAAGATTTACCGGCTGC
Organism: Bdellovibrionales bacterium RIFCSPHIGHO2_01_FULL_40_29; assembly: GCA_001771815.1. Taxonomy (GTDB): domain Bacteria; phylum Bdellovibrionota; class Bdellovibrionia; order Bdellovibrionales; family Bdellovibrionaceae; genus Pseudobdellovibrio. Next base: position 733,221 of record MEPU01000004.1, read on the forward strand.
GGTTGAAGTATTTGCCAATCATTTTGAAAAACATCAAACGATTGTCTCATTAGCTGCTGGAATAAATTTAAAAGATTTAGAACGCTTGATCCCGATTGGACGCCTTGTGCGGGTGATGCCAAACACCCCTGCGGTGATTGGCCGCGGTGTGATTGGCTATTTAACACAAGACAATGATGACAAAGAAATTGTCGCTGATTTGATGGAAGACTTATTTTCCAATCTTGGCGTTATGCTGCAGGTCGATACCGAAGATCAGTTTGATGCCTTGATGGTTTCCTGTTCAAGTGGAACGGGATTCGTATTTGAAATGATGATGTACTGGCAAGATTGGATTCAAGAGCGGGGCTTCAGCGATGAAGATTCAAAAAAAATGACAATAGAAACTTTCCTGGGAGCATCTCTCCTTGCAGCTCAATCCGCAGGAATTGACATCGAAGAATTACAAGCCAGAGTGACTTCAAAAAAAGGGGTGACAGCGGCTGGATTAAACTCAATGCGAGAACTGGAAATCGAGCGCGCCTTACGAATTAGCTTTGAAAAAGCGTCGATGCGCTCCAAAGAATTGTCACTAAGCGGAAAACGGTAACCCGCCTAAGGTCTAGATCTGGACTTTATAGTTTTTAAAGTTATTAGGTGGCTAGGCAAAAATATCCTATACTGAAGGCAGGCTCTCATTGTTCACGGAGGAACAATTCATGAAACACTACCCTGCAGAAATTGCGCACAAGACTTTCGAAAAAAAAATGATGGGTTACGATCCAGATGACGTTTCTGATTTTTTAACAATCATTGCCGCACAAATGGAAGCCCTATTGCAAGAGAGATCTGCATTTCAAACAGCTCTGAAGGAAAAAGAATTGCAGCTCTTAGAATATAAAGATCGTGATCACGTTTTAAAAGCCACGATCACGAGCGCTTCTCAAATGGCAGAGAAAATGAGATCTGATGCTGAACGTGAAGCAAAATTGATTATCAATGATGCCCAACAAAAAGCAGAAATGATCACGCGTGATGCAAAAGACTCATTAAAAAAATCCTATCAAGATGTGGCTGATTTGAAAAAAGCCAGAATGCAGTTTGAAGCCAATTTGAAAGCCATGGCTCAAGCCCACTTATCATTGCTTGAACAAGGCGAATCTTTTATGCCAAGAATGCGCTTGCCGGATTTAGATATTAAGTAGCAGCCTCTGCTGCTACTTTTTCTTCTTTTTCTTTTTGATTTTTACTTTGTATTCTTTTTCGACTGTTTCCGGATTAACCACGGGCTTTGCTTTTACTTTTGTCTTCGGTGGCGGTGGTGGCTCGGGAACCTCTTGATTCTGAGTTGAGGTCTCGACCTCTTCGACATATTCCTCTTTTGATGGAGTCACAGGTTTAAAATAGTCCTGATTAACTCCATCATTGACGTCTTCTTTGAATCCCTTTTCAGATGGGTCAACAGACACAGAATTCTTTTTATGTCGTCCACTTCCGTGATGTTCTGACTCGTAAGATTGTGATGAACTGCCGCCAAATCCCCATGTCACTGCGGCCCCACCATGAAACCCTTCTGCAGAATTAGATCCAATAATTGTATACCCTCCAAAAAAACGGAAAGCCAAAGATTCATCCAACCGATACTTCAGATAGAATTCAGAATCTGTTAAATTTGGATTGATACTGTAATATTTTTTACTGGTCGCATTGACTCGATTTGTGAGCGTTTCTCGATCGGTTGATTGAGTCGTTTTTTCATCATCTTTAATACTCATATATCCAATAACTGCACCGCCAACAGCAATTTTTTCAAATTGCCATTCAGCACCCGCAGCATAGGTCAACAAAGTGGATAGACCTTCCATGCGATAGTTGATTCCACCTTTGGCATAAGGAGTAAATCCACCCCAACGAAATGCCGTTCCAAGTGATCCAATAATCTGACCAGCCCCATCGCTATTCAGTGCAGAGTCTGCCGTCACATCTACTTTTTCAACGGCGTGAATGTACTTTGTTTCCGCTGTAAGTTCCCAGGATTCGCTCTCAACAATGCGATAATCCGCTCCGAAGTGAACATGACTTAATGTCGAGTTTGTACGTGTCGCTAATGAATCTCGAGATTCCGTCGAATTCACGGCTACCCCCAGCAGAACTCCAAAATCTTGAATGAAGACATAACGAGCTTCAGTTAAGAAATTAATCGTTTGAAGATGATATCCCGCAGGAAGAGCGGCCTTTGTGGCATCGGATTGAAAGTTTGCAGTTGATTTGAAGTAATCAACTGCAAGATCAATATCAAAGCGCCCCGAATCATAATGTTGAAACGGCGAGCTCGCAAAAGCCATTTCAGATAAAAGTGACAGTAAAACCAGAACAAGAATGATATTTAATTTTTTCATAGCCTTTTAAGTGTAGCTGAGTTGAAATGAAAATGGAGCAGCCAAAGGTCGAGATATGAGCGAAAATAAAAAACCAAAAATTGCAATTTTTCTGACGGTCTTCATTTACTTGCTTGGATTTGGCATGATTATCCCTGTTATTCCCATCATCAGCGTTGAATATGGGGCCACGGCGTTTCAAACAGGACTGCTTTTGTCCATTTATTCGTTGATGCAGTTTGTTTTCTCGCCATTTTGGGGTCGACTGAGCGATCGGTATGGGCGTCGCCCCATTTTACTGATTTGTTTATTCGGTGAGATTTTCTCTTATCTCTTTTTTGCGCTCTCGCGGAATCTCGAGATGCTTTTTGTTGCTCGTTGCTTATCTGGTTTTTTTGGAGCCTCCATTTCAACGGCTTCGGCTTACATCTCTGATATCACACCTCTGAATGAACGCTCAAAAGGAATGGCTTTGATTGGTGCGGCATTTGGTCTTGGATTTCTTTTTGGACCAGCTCTCGGGGGTGGTCTTACACTTTGGGCAGAGAAAATTTCGACTGATCCCGTTTTTCGAACCAGCTTTAGTGCTTATTGGGTCTCATTTTTATGCCTGATCACATTTGTTTTTGCATTTGTCACATTGAAGGAAACTCTTAAAAAAGAAATTTCCCAACAAAATAAACTGACACGACTTCAAGCCGTTACAAAATATTTATCCGCCCCTATCATCGGCCCTTTGGTATTTATTTTCTTTTTATCATCATTTGCCATGTCCACAATGGAGGCCACTCTAGTCTTGTTTATGCGAGATAAATTTAACTGGGGCCTAACAGAAGTGAGCTTTGGATTTGCTTATGTTGGACTGATGATTGTTATAACCCAAGGTTTTCTAGTTCGACGACTTATTCCTAAATATGGAGAGCGAAATATTTTGCGCATCGGATTGATCTGCATGGCGCTTGGGTTTTGTGGAATTGCTGCGGCTCAATCCTTGGTTGCGATGGCTTTGACTCAAACCATTCTGGCTCTGGGAGTTGGATTTGTAAACCCCTCAACTTTAGGCTCCATTTCCCTACTCACACCAAGCAGTGAGCAGGGATCGGCCCAGGGAACAACTCAAAGTATGGCCTCGCTGGGACGTATCATTGGCCCGGCCATGGGCGGCGCTCTGTATGGTTCATTGAATCAAGAATCACCATTTATTATGGCTGGATTGCTGATTCTGATTGGATTACTAGTGGTGATTGCCATTTTTAAAGAAATTCCCATTGCAGGTCTCGTTAAAGAGCCCTCAACACCGGCAAAGGCAGAAGCAAATGTTAAATAAAATTGGCTTTTACCAGTTTGATAACCTGATTCAAAATAGAGTCCCATTTCTTTTTATAAATTTAGCAGTGGATATCTCGCCCTGGTACTCGTCCTTAGGAAAAATGCATTTGGAGAAAAGCCTATTTGCCACTGAACAGGCAGAACTGCTTCCGAAATTGCAATCACAACAGGTCACTCAGCACGCAGCTATTGTCCTGTTGTGCAATGATGGCTCGGTATCGATGCAAATTTTTGCCGAACTTGCTGAAAATGGTTATACAAACGTCTATGTGATTGATGGCGGCTATCAGCAATTGATGACTGAAAGGTCTCAGGCTTGATACTGTAGTCAGCATGAAAACACTAGCTGATCGTTACAATCCACAGGACGTTGAAAATCGAATTTATAATTGGTGGGAAGAGTCTGGATATTTTAAATCTGCAGATCAATCCACAAAACCACCTTTTTCAATTATTTTACCCCCTCCAAACGTCACAGGATTTTTGCACCTTGGCCATGCGCTGGATCACACCATTCAAGATCTGATGATTCGCTGGAAACGCATGAGCGGATTCAATACTATGTGGCTACCTGGAACAGATCATGCCGGAATTGCCACACAGTCAGTTGTCGAAAAAGAGTTAAAAAAAACTAATGTCACACGCCACGCTCTTGGTCGCGAAAAGTTTGTTGAAAAAATTTGGGAGTGGAAACACGAATATGGCGATCGTATTTATGGTCAAATGCGCCGATTAGGTGATTCTTGTGATTGGGATCGCGCAACGTTCACATTAGATGCTGGCGTTTCTGAAGCTGTTCGAAAAGTTTTTGTTTCACTTTACAAAAAAAATTCTATTTATAAAGGCCTTCGCTTAGTCAATTGGAGTGGTCCACTCGAAACAGCAATTTCTGATCTCGAAGTTGAACACAAACAGATCAAAGGATTTATTTATCACATTCAGTATCCAATTGATGGCACAAGTGATTTCTTGACGATCGCCACCACGCGGCCTGAAACAATGCTTGGGGATACTGCGGTTTGTGTGCATCCAGAAGATGAACGCTATCAAAGTCTGATTGGAAAAACGGTTACAATTCCACTGATCAATCGTCAGATAAAAATTATTGCAGATACGTATGTTGACCGTGAATTTGGATCAGGTGTTGTCAAAATCACACCAGCTCATGATTTTAACGATTACAAAATTGGTAAAACTCATAAACTGGAATTCATCAATTTACTCACAAAAAAATGTGAAATGAATGAGAACGCAGGACCTTACAAGGGATTAAAAGTTGCAGATGCGCGCAAAAAAGTTCTAGAAGATCTCAAATCCTTGGGTTTATTAGTTAAAGAAGAACCGCATATTAACTCTGTTGGTCATTGCTCGCGCTCGGGCGCGGTTGTTGAACCCTTTTTATCTGAACAGTGGTTCATGAAAATGGAAGAGCTTGCAACTCCGGCAAAGCGAGTTGTTGAATCGGGCACCGTTCGTTTTGAACCTGAATCTTGGACAAAAGTTTATTTGCACTGGATGAACAACATCGAGGACTGGTGCATTTCAAGACAATTGTGGTGGGGACATCGCATTCCTGCATGGTCCTGTACCGACTGCGAAAAAACAACTGTCAGCGAAACAGATCCAACGGCATGTGAACATTGTGGAAGTTCCAACATAAAACAAGACGAAGATGTCCTAGACACTTGGTTTAGTTCAGCGTTGTGGCCATTCTCAACAATGGGTTGGCCAAATGCAGAAACACATTCGGTTGAAACCCAAAAAACTTTCTATCCCACCAACTACCTTGTAACCGGTCATGATATTATTTTCTTTTGGGTCGCTCGAATGATCATGATGGGATTAGAGTTTAAAAAAGATGTTCCTTTCAGAACTGTGTATATCCATGGACTCGTTCGGGATAGTCAGGGTCGGAAGATGTCGAAATCTTTGGGAAACTCAGTCGATCCTATTGAAATGATCGAAAAATTTGGGGCTGATGCTCTTCGGTTCAGCTTTCTAGCTCACTTGTTTTCAGGTAAAGATTTTAAATTCAGCGAACAGCGTGTTGAAGGTTATCGCAATTTTATGAATAAAGTCTGGAATGCATCACGCTTTGTACTTACTAATTTACAAGATTTCAAAGCACCAGCCGAAGGCGTGAAAGCGATGCCGATAAAAACAGATCTTTCCGTATTTGATCAATGGATTATTTCAAAACTTGCTGACGTTGAAAGAAGTGTTCATGACTTCCTTGAAGCGGAGAGGTTTTCTGATGCGGCAACAACCTTGTACCAATTTATCTGGAATCAATTCTGCGACTGGTACATCGAGTTTACAAAACCAATTATGACTTCAGGTGCACCAGCTGAAAAACATGCCACTCAATTGGTTATGGCACAGGTACTCAATCGAACAATTCGTTTACTGCATCCGTTTTGTCCATTCTTAACTGAAGAAATTTATGCAAATCTACCGATCAAAGGTGCTGCTTGTATCGTCGATCAATACCCGACTGTCCAAAATGATAAAGATCTTTTAGCTTTTGCGAGCAAACAGGCTGAAATTGAAATTGATATCGTTAAAGAAGTGATTACAGCCATTCGAAATATCCGTGGTGAAAATCGCATTAGCCCTGCTGTGAAACTAAAAATTCGCCTCGGAGTCAGTCAAGCTGATGTTCAAAAAATTCTAAATCACAACCACTCAGCCATTATGACTTTGGCGCGACTCGAAGCCATGGAGATTGGCGAAGATGGCAATATGATGAAATGTGCCGTGGCTCTAGTTGCCGTGGGTACAGTTCAAATCAAAGTGATTATTCCACTTGAAGGCCTGGTGGATTTCAATGAAGAAATTAAGCGCATTCAGAAGACCATTGAAAAACTCGAAAAAGATGTGTCCTTACTGAATGGCAAACTTTCTAATGAAAAATTTGTTCAGAATGCCGATGAAGATGTGATTGCTAACGATCGTATTCTGCTGCAGCAATCAAAAGAACAGGTTATTTCACTGAAAGACGCGCTCACTCGCTTTCAGTAAGAAAATTTTATCTGTCTAGAATCCTGACATCTGGTTTTAAGTTCAACCCTGGCGTAACCTCTGCGCCAGGGGAAAATCACTATGAAAATCAGTTTTATTTTTTCATTACTTATCTTTTCATCGCAGGGGCAGGCGGCTGACATTTCTGAATTGTGCCTGAGCGAATTTGAAAACACGCTCAATTTTTCACATCAAATTACTGAAAGACCCTCTCGCGAACTGACTGTTATCTCTTGGAACGCCCATAAGTACGGAGATCGAAATTATTTTACTGATTTAAAGAAGCTTTCCGCAGATGCCGATGTTCTGATGATTCAAGAGGCCATGCATTCCACGGGCTGGGAAAAAGCTTTTGCCTCGCACATGCCATTTTCATTTACTTTTTTTGAAAGCTTTTGCGATAAGGACAAGCAAGCAACCGGAGTTCAAAATGGAGCTCGTTACAAACTAGAAAATAATGTGAACTTAGTGTCGCCGGATACAGAACCTGTTTCATTTACTCCGAAAGTCAGTGGCGTTTCCCGCATCGATATCCCCGGTGAAGGCAGTGTTCTACTTATAAATACACATGCCATGAACTTTAATACTGGAAAAAAATTCGAACGCCAAATTGACCAAGTTGCGAACTATATAGCTTCTCAGAATGGACGTGTTATTTGGGCAGGGGACTTTAATACCTGGAATGCGTCTCGTAAGAAGTATCTGGATCAAAAAACTCAAGAGTTGGGCCTTATTCATGTGAAGCCATCAGATGATGATCGCTCATTGATCTTAGATCATATTTATGTTCGAGGTTTTCAAGTGATACGCGCCGAAATTCTTGATTATAAAACGTCGGACCACCGTCCGCTGCGGGCAATGCTTAAATTTCAATAATTTGAAGCAAGTGATTACAGACACTGGCAATGGGATGTCGATGCATCTGTTTCAGTGCAACTGAAGGTCTTTTCGCCCTTGGATAGCGAAAATGATTGAACCTTGCCGCTTCTTTCGACCACGACAAGCTCTTCGCCCTCTTGATAGTAAATCCGACTGCCTTTTTCTTCTAAAGTTTCTTGGCCATCTGCTTTCAGAGAATTTAAAAAATCATCTGTGGGATCTGTAGCGACTTCCGTTGCTAACGGTTGTAACTCGGGCATACCTTGATCATTTAACTTATAAAGTTGAGCGCGCTTCACAGGACTACCGTTATCCAAATATTCAACTTCAGTTCGGATCCGCTTCATCGATCCATCCCCATATTTTAAGTCAGTCTGTGTCCAATCATCCATTTTAACCACAATCTCACCCAATGCTGGCCGAAGACTGTTGGTTAAATTTTCGAGCGAGGGCTCGACCTTTTCGGCGTCAACAGTGGATTGAAACCCCAAACACACTCCCAGCTGCTGCAAGTGTTCTGAAAAAGTCGTCTCAATTTCTTCGATTTGCTCTACACTGGAGTCCTGAACAGATTTTTCTTTGAGAAGTTTGGTGCCCGAGGCTTGCTTTGCCATCACTTTATCATCTGCGGCTGGAGTTGCCGCCACTTCGGCAGAGTCTTCTTCTTCGGTGACCGTCACTGCTAAATCCAAGGGATGATCAGAGCGGTCACGCAAAAAGAAAAAAGCCATAATCAATAAAGTCACCGTTATGGCTAAATAATACTTAGATCGCATATGTATCAGATCTTACTTGATAAGACCGATTTCGCGCAATCTTTGCATTAAAAATTCGTGAGCTGTAATATCCGCGTACTTGGCGCCCGTTCCTCGACATGATGGCAAACAACTTAAAAGCGATTCTGGATGTGGATGCATAAAAAATGGCATTGAATACCGCGATTGATTTGTTCCATCTTGTGGATTCACCACTCGATGTGTGGTTGAAGGAATCACATCATTGGTAATCCGAGCCAGCATATCGCCGGCATCGACAATCAAGGATCCATAATCACTTTCGACGTCCAACCATGTGCCATCACGATCTTTCAGCTGCAAACCCGATGTGGTTGCCGCTGGCAATATTGTGATAAAATTAATATCTTCATGAGCCGCCGCACGCACGCATCGTGGATCAACGCCTTCGGGAATCGGTGGATAATGTAAAAGTCTGTGAATCGAATTACCTTCGACAACCATTTTTTTAAAAAAGTCTTTTTCCACCTCTAATGGATATGACAAGGCTTCCATCATCTGAATACCCGCTGTTTCCAGCTGTTTAAATAACTTATCAAATAAAGGGCGAAATTCAGGAACGGTATCATCTGGCCAAATATTTTTGGGATAATACTTTGAAAAGGGATGCCCATCAGCCACTTCGCGACCGACGTGCCAAAACTCTTTTAAATCTTTAACCGGAGAATCCTTTGCGTGCTCTTTTCCAAAAGCGGTGTAACCCCGTTGTCCGCCACCCAATTCAGATACATAAGATAATTTTTTCTTCTCTGGCAAGGCATAGAATTTTTCTAAAACTTGATACGCTTCTGTGAAGACAGATGGTGCGATGTCATGATCTTTCAGAATAATGAAACCATACTCTTTAATTCCATGAAAAAGCTGATCAATGAATTTCACTTTATCAGTTTCAGACCCATGTAAATACGAACCTAAACTGAGAGTAGGCACTTTTCGTAGAGTTGAGTTTTGATTGGATGTGTTTTGTTGCATTGGTTATCTCCTTGATTGATCGGCTTCAAGTAATTAACCATATCCGCTCTTTTTTCGCTAGAGCGAAAGCCTTTCAGAAATCACAACTTACCATGCGAAAAGAGAATATTAAAAACAACGGCCTCGTCTTGAGATAAAAATTCGAAATGAATATCTCCGTCATACAGTCTAAAAGCATGTTTATTTCGATATGGTGACTCGATGGATTCAAAACCCTTATACACCAGTGGTCGTGGGTCTTGCTGAACCAATTGCTCGATGATTTTTTGAAGCTCTGATCGCCCTGAACGCTGGATCCAAATTTCTAAATTTTGCATGGCCTCTTTTGTAAATTGAACACGAACGTCTTTTTTATCGACAGTTTCTAACCAACCACCTTTGGCCTGAGGAACACTCTCAAACGCAGGAAGGTACGGCTTCACATCTAAAATGGGTGTCCCATCAACAAGATCAGCCCCGGCTAAAATCAAAATATTCTCGCGGATTTCAACCAATTCAACTAATGATAATCCGATAGGATTTGGACGATGGGGTGAGCGTGTCGCAAACACTCCGATACTGGCCCCATTCAATCGCGGTGGATGAATCTTGGCGTGATATCGCGCGGAATTATTCAAGTGAAAAACAAATTGCAACCACACATGCGAAAATCCATCCAACCCCTGAAGCGCTAACTCGGGTTGTAAATCTGAACGCAATGCCAATTCAGAATAAACTTTGACGATGCCAGATTGCCGAGGAACTCCGAATTTATCAGGATAACCTGATTTTAAAAATCCAATGGGCTCAAATGAAAAATTAGAACTCAATGTCGCTCCCTGGGTTCAGTCAAACCAGAGATATACTTGAAACTGCTAGCAGAAGTCCATAAAAAGTCCTTCGGGGCTCGCATCACCCCGAAGCGCAGACTTAAAAATTACCTGATTTTGCAGCTAAACCATCACGATCTAAAATAATAATTTCTTTTCCATTCAGATCAATAAGGCCTTCGTTCTTAAATTCCGTCAAATGACGAGACAACGATTCATTGATCGTACTCGCCAATTGTGCCAACTCATTGCGAGTCAGTTTTAAATTCAAGGATGTTCCACCCCGTGGCGACGGCACACCAAAACGATCGCCCAGCAACACCAGCTGATAAGCAATTCGCTCTTGCACGGACGCTAAGTAATGAAGCTGGCTCGTGATCTCATATGTTTTAATATCTAACACGGCTTGTTCCAAAATATTGCGAACCAGTGGATGAGCATGCGTCAGCAACTGAGTGATCGATTCCCGTTTGTAAATCCACACTGTGGTTTTTCGAACGGCTTTGGCATACGCCTGATTGGGCTGTCCAAAAACAAGTGACTTATAGCCAAAGACTTCTCCAGGAGAGACGATTTTCGTAACATACTCAGGAGACGTCGTCCGCCCTCGGCTGCGATTCCTATTTACAAAAAGTTTCACACATCCTGATTTTATTAAATAGAGTCCCTTAGTGGTGTCACCTTCTTTAAAAAGAGTTTCGCCCTCTTCAAAAGTAGCGACTTCATAAGGAATATCTTGAAGCTGGTTGAAACGATTTGAATCCAGTTCTTCCATATCGAAATTGTGTCCAGTTGCTAGCTTTATAGTGTCTGTTGAGTTTGACATGTCTTACACCTTTCTTGGCTTAAATATGCCTATCCATAGGCAGGTTAATTAAGAGTGTTTATAAAGTACGCACCACCTATGCTCACATTTTAATGAACTTACTATGTGCTTACAATGGATTAAGCATACTTTGTTATCACCCATAGACAGAATTTATCCCGCCTCGATTTGAAGCTAAACACAAAACGTACAAATTAACTTATCTTAATACTTTCAATTAGTTAGATGACACTTCTGAGAATAAAAGCCCCAGGGAAATGTTTAATTTTGACAATCATTCCGAATTCATTTTTAGTCTCTAAAACAAAAGGAGTTCTTATGAATTTGAACCTATTAAAACTTTCTACTGCTTTAGCCGTTGCGGCAACAAGCACTCCAAAATTAGCACAAGCCTGGGGTGGCCGCGGTCACGATTCTATCTGCGAAGCTGCAGTGTTTTTAGTCAAAAATCCAAATCTCAAGGAGTACCTTCAGAATAAACCTCATATCATGGGCCATCTTTGCAATGTGCCTGATGTGCATTGGAAATCCTTGTCTGATGATTCTAGAAAGTTTGGTGATCCGACTCACTTTATTGATGCAGAAATCCTGGGACTAAAAATCACCCAAATTCCAACGGACTATCAAAAAATTGTCGACACCTACACCGGCTCCGAAAATAAATTCCAAGATGGTTCTAAAATCTTCTCGGTTCCTAAAGAGCTCGGCTCTGTATGGTGGCGCGCCGATCAATTCTATCGCCGCGCGATCGAAGAGGGCAAAAAAGCAAAATCATCTCCAACACCTACAGGCTCTAAAGAAGAACAAAACGAAACCCTGCCATACAACCAAGCCGTCTATCAAATGACAGTCAACATGGGGCTGATGGGCCATTTCGTTGGCGATGCCAGCCAACCATTCCACAACACCACCGACTATGATGGCTATGCTGCAAATCACGGCGGAATTCATGCTTATTACGAAGATACTGCTGTTTCTTACTTTGACTCAGACCTGGTATCTCAAATCACCAAACGGGCCCACAAAATGAAGTCGCCCTCATTTCTAAAACCAAAATCAGTGATCGAGAAAATGCGCCTCTTCAGCGAACTCTCTGCAAATGATATCAAATCAGTTCTGAAAGCAGATCCCATCATTAAACCATCACAATTAAAAATTGAAAAAGGTATGAGTTTAAAAACACCCGCTGAACGTCAACCAGGCTCTGTTGGGAATAAGCGATTTCAAAAATTGATCATCGATCAAATGGCCAGATCCAGCCTGATGCTGGCGCACCTCTGGGACAGCGCCTACGAAGAAGCCGGTCAGCCCGTCGCAAAAGCTTACAAAAGCTATCGCTACCCACTAACTCCAGAATTTGTAATGCCAGATTATTTTGATACCCCAGTAGAGATAATCAAAAAGAAGTGAGAAACTGATCTCTCACAAGGTCCCAGCAGCCCTCAAAACATCAGATAATCCATAAGGAATATCTTTTATATTGCGAACTGCTGGGAAATTATAAACAGATCTAAATGCAGCTGCAGATTTTCTGGCTTCTTTGTGGTGCACCAACTTCTGCGAGTGAGTCTTTTAATATGACTTCGAAGCAGAGCACACTTATGATTCACAGCAAATAATGGATCAAACTTCTTCTTACTTAATTGTTCATGCAGCCGATCTTGATGACGCAGTTTCTCGGCTCGATTGTATTGCTCGTACTGAATATTTGGAAAATGAGCTTTTACAATCCTCTGATAACTTGGACTAGCATCTGATTTTATGATCTGCGGAAGAGCCACTAACTTTCCAATAACTGAGCTGAATGCTTCCTGCAACTTCTCAGCTCGCTCATCGATTCTTTTTCCATACTTTTTTCTAGAAAACTCCGCGAGCTTCCCTTTGGCTGGCATTTCAGCCACTTTTGCCTCGAGGATTTCAAAGGACTCATTCACAACCAGCGCAATACTGAGGGGTTTACACTTGGTATGATGAATGGTTTCCATCTCATCAAACTGGAGTTCTTTGGCTTGGAATCTGAGTTTTTTCTTTTCCAGATCGACAATTGTTTTTAGCCACAGAAACTTTTTATAAGTATTGAAATAGGTCATTCCGAGAATGCGACTGGCTCCGCGGATAGAGTTACCTTCGATGAGAAGCTGAATTAGTTTTTGGTTTAGATCCATTTTTTTGTGTCGATAATCGGGCTTTAGAGTCCTGGAGGAGAAGATCTTGAGGCAACCTTTGCATTGATATTTTCTGATTCTTTTTTGGAGTCTTTTGATGCGAAAGTGCCCTTTTTTAATGAAGTGTCCACCGGATTGGTGGTGATACTGACACTCAGAATGTGGACATGTTTTTGGAGAAAAGCTCATCAACAGGAGGGATTTGCAAAATAAAATCCTCATCAAATTGAAGCAAGTTGTGTTCTACTGATCAAGGAAGTCCGGAATCCATAGATATTCCTGTGGGTTATCTGATGTTTTGAGGGCTGCTGGGACTTTGTGAGAGATCAGTTTCATATTTACAAACAACTAAAAAGACTCTAGATATCTTTTTCTTTCCAATGAAAAAAGCAAAAAAAAAGCCTTGGTTTCCCAAGGCTTTTTCTATTTTAACTTTTCTTATTCAGAAAAATTAGAACATGTATGTAACGCCAACTTGGCTTAACAATGCAGTAGCTGAGTAAGTTTGTAAACCTGTAGCTAAGATTGTTCCGTCAACAGTCAACTTGTTGAACTTTAAACCAGCTCCGAAAGCTGCAGTTGTAGAGTTCGCACCTGGAGCAGTTTCTGTAGTCGCTGTACCAGCAGTTTCAGTTTTAGTGTTATCAAGTAATACTAAATTCTGAGTCAATGAACCACGGAAAGCCATCCAGCTGCTAGCTTCAACTTCTAAACCCATCCAAATAGGTAAGTTCAAGATAGTTGTTTTAGTGTCAGCAATAGTTTCTTTGTCTGCACGGCTAAATAATTTAGCACCGTAGAAAAACTCGTTGCCATCTTTTTTGTTAGAAGAAACAACACCGGCTTGGATATCCATACGTGTGAAGTTTGCTAACTCAGTTCCAGCAGCATTTTCTAATTTTGCACCAGCATTTGTCACACCAGCAAAAGCATACATATTTTCCATAGTGTAACCAACGTTACCAGAAAGACCAATAGTGCCTTTGTATTTAGTAGCAGCTGTATCAACTGTATTTACTAAACCCAAACCAACTGAGAAATCGATTGCGCCCATACGCATACCGAAACGAGCACCAGTTGATGATTCTTTTTCATCGTTAACTTTGTCGTTGTAGTTAGAGTAAACCAAAGTTCCACCCCAAGCCATGTCGCCAGTTTTCATACCGTAAGACAACTCAAGTGGATTTTGTTGATTAGCGTTCGCTGGACCAGTCAAGTTAGGTGCGAATGAACGTAATCCCCAGTCAGAAGCGTTTGTAGATTGGTGACCCAAAGACAAACCCATTTTTGCATCGCCCATAGAGCGAACAACCATACCTTCAGCATTTGCATTCTGAGTTGCAGTTGTAGTTAAACCAGACTCTACAGTTACATAATCGCCACCAACATAAAACATGTCAGAAGGGTTTGTGTAAACTGTTTGAGTGTCCACTAAGTGTGGAGAGCTACCTAAAGCTGTCATACGAGCGCGAGATCCGAAAGCGTTAACAGAAGCTAATGCTACTGCAATCACTAATAATTTTTTCATTTTGCGTCCTTTCGTTAAGTGCAAATTGTTTTTTTGTTTTACCTTATGGATCAAATCCTAATGAGGGGCGTTTTTAAACGCAACGGAAAAAATGAATCACCATAGAGGATTGCATGTCTTGAGTTGCTGAAATTTCAGGATTGTGTAGCCTAAAGACATCACTGCTTTCTGTGAAAATTTTGAAATATTTCTGAGCACTTCAAATATTTTTCTTTGATATTTTTAATGTATTTCAGTTTGTAAAAATCGCTGAAACTGATATCTGTAGCGGGTTTCACAAACTGTCATTCAAAGTACTGATGTCTTTGATTTTGAAGCACCTCGATACTCCGCAATGCACATGTTTTGAGTATGTATTTTACTTCTAAAAAATAACGCATAGGCGCAAACCGCATGAAGTCATTCTTGGACCAAGGTCTAGGATAAGCCTGTTATTTGACCGTTTTTAGCCGCCAGACCAACTACAGGTAGGATCTAGGTTCTGTTAATTAAACTAAACTTGGATTTTGACATGACTTTTATCATTCATAAACTGAATATGAAACTCATGAATTCAAAATTGAAAAGCTTAACTGGAATGATCAAACGCCACCCTGATGGATTTGGATTTTTCATTCCAGACGATCAAGAACATGCCGATGTCTATATCCCTTCCGCAGGTATGCATACGGCCATGACGAATGATCGAGTCACTGTTGCTGTTGAAAAAGAACGCGATGGACGCTTTCGCGGAGAAATTCTTCGCATCGAAGAGCGTTCTCAGAATAAAATTGCAGGAAAATTTACGAAATTAAATGAACGCCTCGGTATTATTAAAGACGAAGGCAAGGGCTGGGGGTCAGATCTTCGCATTCCATTGGAAAAATCAATGAATGCAAAGGATGGCGAGCTGGTTGCCGCACGCATCACTCAGTATCCTGATGCCGGAAAATTTGAAGGCGAAGTTTCTGAAGTTATCGGAGACGCGCTCAATCCATTGAATGATATCAAACGTGTCATTATCACTCAGAATATTCCCGAAAAGTTTACTCCTGAAACTCTGGAACAAGCCCAACGATTCGCTGCAAATCCGACTGAAAAAGATTTTGAAGGACGCACGGATTTACGTCATTTGCCGATCATTACTATAGATGGCGCTACCGCAAAGGATTTCGATGATGCGGTTTATGTCGAGATGACCGATGTTGGTTTTCACCTTTATGTAGCGATTGCAGATGTCAGTCATTACGTCACTGTCCATTCTGCCATGGACAAAGATGCTTATGAACGTGGAACCTCTGTTTATTTTCCGAATTATGTTGTTCCTATGTTGCCCGAAGCTATTAGTAATGGACTTTGTTCTTTGAATCCTCATGTGCCTCGTTTAGCCCTAGTTGCTGAAATGAATTTTGATTTTACTGGCGACATGACGGATTCTCGGTTTTATGAAGGTGTCATCGAAAGCAAATCACGCGTCACCTATGGTGAAGCCCAAGAGCTTTTGGATGGAAATCCAGCAGAATCAACTGTTTCAACTAAAAACAAAGATGTTCAAGAAAATATTTTTCGCTGTGCTGATTTGGCAAAAGTTTTGATGGCGAAACGCTTTAAAGAAGGATCTTTGGATCTTGAAGTGCCCGAAACCGAACTTGTTATTGATGGCACCGGAGAACCGATTGACATTATCAAATCAGAACGTCTTTTTGCACATCGCCTGATCGAAGAACTAATGCTGGCTGCGAATGTGGCTGTGGCTAAGTTTTTATCGTCAAAAGAAGTTCCGGCTATGTACCGGGTCCACGAAGAGCCCGCCAGCGAGAAAATCGAAATTTTACAGCGCTATATGAAAAATTTCGGAGCACAAACCGCTGTTGGCGGTGGCAAATTACAAAAAAGACTCACCCGTATGCTTCAAGAATTTGAAGGCAAACCCGAAGCTCAGATTATTCATATTCTGACTTTGCGCTCAATGAGTCAGGCTAAATACACCAAAGAAAATGTGGGACACTTTGGATTAGGATTCGAATTTTACACGCACTTCACCTCACCCATCCGTCGTTATCCTGATTTAATTGTACATCGCTTATTAAAAAATTTAGCTATTCCTGGCAGCCACTATCGCTTGATGAGCGAAGATGATTTAGCAACTGCAGGCACCTGGCTGTCTGCTTGCGAGCAAAAATCCGCAAAAGCAGAACGCCAAATTCAAGCTATCAAAAAAGCCCGCTTTATGAAAAAAATGGAAGGCGAAGAATTCGAAGGAATCGTCAGTTCTGTTACAAAATTTGGATTATTTATACTTTTACGCCAGTTTAATATTGATGGCTTAGTTCGCCTGGATGATTTGGGATTAGATAAATGGGAGTTTGATGACGAAAATTTAACTCTGACCGCAAAGCGATCTGGGATGACCTACAAAATGGGCGATCAGCTGAAAGTGATTGTCAGTGCAGTTGATGTGGAACAAGGCCAAATTAATTTTGTCATCGATAAAGAGAAAAAAGATCACCCAATCGGCAAAGTAACTACTTATGCCCGGCCCAAAAAAGCAGACGAGGCTTCTTCACGTAAAAATTTTCGTTCACAACGACGTCCTGAGAAATCATCTGATCGAAAAAAGACTTCTGATAAAAAATCTTTCGAGAAAAAAACATTCGAAAAAAAATCCTTCCAAAAGAAAATTGTCGGAAACAAACAGCAGCAGCAACCTGCTTTTGATATTAAAAAATTTCGCCCGGCCGGCGTGACCAGTACGCCAGCTCCTGCGACAACTTCGAATTCAACATCAGGTGGCAGTTACGAGATCAAGCCACGGTATGCTTCTTTAGCTGATTATTTAGATCAAAAAGGGAATAATAAGAATGAAGAAACCACCAACTCGAAATCAGCAGCGAAGTCCTCTGCTGGGGCCACTCCGAATCGGACGCACTTTAAGAAACGCCAATCGTCTTCGAACGATTCTGGGGGTGTTCGCAAAGCACGGCCTCAAAAATCTAGTCGAAAAAATAAATCTCGGTAATCTGGTTTCTTCCACAGACACCAGCGAAGAGAAAGAATTATTGTCACTGCCCACGCGTGTTCGCCTCAGCTTTGAAGAGCTTGGTCCAACATTTGTCAAATTTGGTCAGCTCTTAGCATCACGCCCCGATTTAATCCCTGATGATTACTTAGAAGAAATGCTTCTTCTGCATGATCAAGTTCAGCCCTTAGACTACAAAATTATCGAGCAAGTCTTGGCTGAAGAACTAGGCCCCCAATGGAAACAAAATTTTTCTCATGTTGATGAAATTCCCTTGGGATCAGCCAGTATTGCTCAGGTTCACAAAGCCATTTTAAATAATGGAACCTCTGTGGTGTTGAAAGTTCAGCGTCCTGGAATTGTCAGCATCATCAATGACGATTTGAATGTTCTTTATTTTATTGCGGAACTTCTGGAAAAATATATTCCAGAAGTCCGACTATTTAATCCTGTGGCTATGGTGGATGAGTATTTTAAAACTCTAGAACTTGAAACAAACTTTGTTATTGAAGGCAATAATGTCCGCAAGTTTAAAGAAAATTTCAAAGCCGAAGAAAATGTTTTTATACCCAACGTGCATTTTGATTTAACCACAGAACGCATTCTGGTTATGGACATGATGACTGGTCGATGCCTGACTCAAGACGACGCCCTTCTTCAGCAGGGCATTCAAGCCGAAGAAGTTATCAAATTGGGACTTCGCACTTATTTAAAAATGGTTTTTATTGATGGTTTTTTTCATGGTGATCTTCATGCTGGAAACTTTTTCGTCTTTCCTCAAAATAAAATTGGATTGATCGATTTTGGAGTTGTTGGTCGTCTTAATAATAAAACACAAAATGCCATTGTAAATATGTTGCTGGCACTATCTAAAGAAGATTATTTACGACTGGCTTACGAGTATGTGGATTTGGCCCCTTTTTCCGAAACCGTCAATGTGGATCAGTTTGCCAAAGAGCTTCAATCCTTAATTTCACCGTACTATGGCTTAACCACTAAACACATGAATATTGGAAAAATTTTAATGTCCTCTGCAAGCGTTGCCGCTGCCCATGGGTTATCGGTTCCGGCTGAATTGATGATGTTCTTTAAATCCATTATTTCCATTGAAGGCCTTGGTCAGCGCATCGTTCCCGATTTTGATTTTTTGAAGTACACGCTATCCATGGTTGGAGAAGTGGCTCAGCACCAATTTCAACCAGCGAAATTTATCGACGAAGCCGGTCTTTTACTGCGCGAGTCTCGAGGATTTTTGAATTCACTACCACGCCAGCTGAATCTGATCTTGCGGCGATTGAATTCGCCGGATCACCGATCCCGCATCGATGTTCAAGGCCTGGATGATTTTCGTCGAAGCATCGAAAGCTCGTTTAACCTGTTGTTTTTAGGAATTGTCATTGCCGCATTGATCATTTCAAGCTCGCTGATTTACCCAACTCAGGTGCATTGGACTCTGGCCGGAATGCCCGGAATCAGCTTGATCGGTTACATACTGGCTATTGTTTTTGGAGTTGTTGCGGTGATCAATTATTTTAAAAAATCTTAAAGGAGAACCGCATGCAGCATATTTATTATGAACTGAGCGTTTTAGGCCGAGCGATCCACTTTAAGAATTTATCTGCGGCCGCCTTGCACGTTGGACTCAGCCAACCCCAATTGTCACGAATCATTGCAAAAATTGAAGATGAATTAAAAATTGTTTTATTGGATCGCTCTGCGAAGCGAAAATCCGGCTGGACTCCAGTAGCCTTTCAGCTTTCATTGCTATTTGAAAAATCCAGCAAACGCCTTGAATCCGAAATCAATCATCTCAGTCATGATCAAGTGGTTGCCGAAATTAAAATTGGAACTCTGGAGGGCCTTTCCACATTTGCCATAAACACGTGTCAGTACTGTTTTGATCATGTTGGAGTTTCAAAAATCTTTATTGAAATCTATGACCTCAATGAATTGGAAGCTCACTTCCTATCTGGCAATCTTGATCTGATTTTCACATCAAAAACTCCGGGTCGACAAAAATTTCGTTATTCCATGGAATTGGGCTTTCAAGTGTTGGAAAAAATTCAGACCAACAAAAATTATGCTGTCCTTTCTTCGTTTGAACATGGACGCAGCGTGAAGCGCGATCTTGAGGAATTCAAACATGTCTTGGTTTCAAACTCACTTTCACTTCGCAAGGAGTGGTTTAAAGCCATTGGTGGCACAGGTTTTTTGCCGACTGAAGCTAAACGAGGACGCGCTAAAGAACATGAGCCCGTCTATTTGATTGGTTCTGAAATTCTGAATCCAGTCCTGTGGTCCCAGATTATTTCAGGAATTCAAGGATGAGCTAGTCTCAAAGCCATCACTCACGCCAATAGTGGCAGGTGTATCCATTTGGATTCTTCTGAAGATAATCCTGGTGATACTCTTCGGCAGTATAAAAAGGTGCGGCTTCTTGTATTTGAGTTACAAGTGGCTTCATCCATTTACCAGACTCTTGAACTTCTTTTTTGATTTCCAATGCCGCTGTTTTTTGATTCTCATCAAAGTAAAATATGGCTGATCGATATTGAGTTCCCACATCGTTACCCTGTTGATTCAATGTTGTGGGATCATGCAATTTAAAAAATGCCCGCAACAAGTCTTTGTATGTAAGCACATCAGAATCAAAATGAATCAAAACAGCTTCGGCATGATTCGTTTGACCTGTTTTAACTTTAGTATAAACGGCATCTTCAGCTGATGTGCCACCACAATATCCAACCTCGGTACGAATTACTCCGGGCATCGCCCGCAGTAATTCTTCAACACCCCAAAAACATCCTGCTGCTAAGATTGCTTTTTGCTCTGACATACCTAGTCCTTTTTCTCACCCATCAAACACAGCAATTCAAATAACGTGTCAACCGCAGCCAGCGACGTGATTTGGGATGTATCAAATGGCGGAGAAACCTCGACAATATCTGCAGCCACCAAATTTTTAATTTTTAAAGCGCGCAAAATTCGTTGAACTTCATAGGTTGTCATACCACCAGGAACCGGTGTTCCTGTACCGGGTGCATAGGCAGGGTCTAGACAATCTATGTCAAAACTCAAATACGTTGATCCATTAAATTCAGGCAGTGTTTTAATAAATTCTTGAATTGGTTTTTCACGAATATCATCCATCGTGCGCACCTGAACATGATGCTTTGTCACCAGTTTCAAATCATCGCTACCAGCCAGTGGTCCACGAATTCCAATCTGAAGCATATTTTTCGGATCAACCAAACCCTCCTCGATAGCATGGCGAGCAAACGAGCCATGATGGTACTCGCACCCCCATGCTGCAGGGTACGTATCTAAGTGAGCATCAAAATGAATAAATTGAAGTGGCTGTCCCACATGTTTTCTAACCGCTCGTAATAAAGGCAAGGTCGTCGAATGATCCCCTCCCACAGCAATAAATTTCTTCTTTGTATTCAGTACGGACGTCGCAAATTTTTCAATTTTTTCGTAAGTTTGCGCTTGGTCAATAGGGACTGTGGGACAATCGCCGATGTCTGCGACTTTCAAATTTTCAAACAGGGACATCGCCCGCGTCATATGAAAACCACGCCCCAGGCTAGACGCATCCCGAATTTGTGTTGGTGCAAAACGAGCACCCGGTCGGTACGAAACACCACCATCATAGGGCACACCAAAAATAGCCACATCAAAATTTTCAGTCATTTCAGCAATGGGCAGTCGGAAAAAAGTTTTTATAGCAGAAAAACGCGGAAATTCACGACCACTCATGGGTTTAAAGTCTTTGCTCATGGGTCTAATTATTGTCAAAAATGACCTTGGTTACAAATACATTATCAATTAAAGTACTGTGTCATGGCGAAAACAACAGTGTTAAATGTTCTGAAATATCAACATCAAGATCAATCGGATTTACTTCACTGGTATCGCCAGAATCGCCGTGTATTGCCATGGCGTGCGCACAAAGACCCCTATAAAATTTGGATTTCCGAGGTCATGTTACAGCAAACAACAGTGGTTGCGGTCATTCCATTTTATGAAAAATTTTTAAGGCGCTTTCCAACAGTTCACTCCTTAGCAAAGGCCTCCGAAAATGAAGTGTTAGAGCACTGGGCGGGATTAGGATATTATTCTCGAGCTCGAAATCTTCACAAAGCGGCAAAACATTTATCGGTGTCTGGTTTTTATCGAACAGCAGAACAATTGCTGGAACTGCCGGGATTTGGCCCCTACACATCTCGTGCGGTCGCCAGTTTAGCTTTTGATGAACCTGTCGGAGTCTTGGATGGAAATGTGATTCGTATTTTAAGCCGCCGTTTTGGATTAAAAGTTGAATGGTGGAACAATAAAGAAAAATTAAGCTTACAAAAAATAGCGGATCAATTAGCCAATACACCCGACAACTCGGATATCAATCAAGGGATGATGGAGTTGGGTGCCACTGTTTGCACACCTAAAAAACCATTGTGCCTTCTTTGTCCGTGGAAAGTGCGATGTTTAGCTCTTAAAACGGATCAGGTTCAAGCATTACCCCTGTCCAAACCTCGGGCTGCAACTGAAATTTGGCAATGGACTTTGCACCCCCAGATTAAAGGAAGCAAAATTTTTCTAACTCCACTTAGCACAGCTCCATTTTTAAAGAATGTTCTTTTTCCCGTAAGCACTGTGGAAAAATTAAAGAAAAAACCAAAAAATTTTCACATCAAACACAGCGTCACGAAGTATTCGCTTTATATCAAAATTGAAAAATCCAAGCCTGAGACACGCCACCCAGGACAATGGGTTAATTTAAATGAAATAAAAAAAATGAACCCGTCCAGCTTAATGACTAAAATTTTGAAATTCTCAAAAAACAATGAGACGATCAAATCATGAAAATTCTGATAGCACTTGTTTTATGGATTTCGATTAATGCCAACGCGGCCCCACACCCGATGATGGCCACGACTCGTATTAATCAAATTCAATCCGGCGCTGTCTTTAGCCAATGGGGTTTTTCAGTTCAGAAATTTCCTCTGGATTGGAGCTTAAAAACACCATTGGCTTCAGATCAAAATGCACTTGAGATTGGCCCCATGGATATGACATCAAAGACTTTAATCAGCTTTAAAGCCGAACATGTCTCGGCCAAAACAGATCTTGAAAAGTATGTCCGGCAGTACCTTCGTGATTACAATCAATATGGGTTTGAAGTTGTTGGATTACAGTCGCTCAAAGAACAACACCACAATTCAGTGGTTGTTGATTTAAATCAAAAGAATAAATTGACCCGTTCCCGACAAGTTTTTTTCAAAAAAAATGATCGCATTGTTTTGGCAACTTGCCTTGATAGTTTCGAGCAATTTAATAAAACAATTTTAATCTGCAATTCAATCCTGGATACCTTCAGCTGGCGCTAGCCAAAGATTTTCTTAAAAATCGATTTCACAGTTGTTCCCAAACCTTTAGACGATGTCGATGTTGAAGATGACTTCGATGAATTACTTCGAAATGATTTTGCAGCTTTTGGCTGTTCTTTTCGAGGTTGATTCTGTTTGGGTACAATGGGCTTAGCCTGATGATGAGGTTTTGAACTATTCATTTTTTGGTGTGAAATCGGTTTCTTCACAGACGAATCTATTTTTTCACCCTTTGCATGCGTCGCTGGTCCTATTTTTTTGTCTCCAACTTTGTGATGAGGTTTGGGACCATCTTTAGGACCTGATTTAACAAAGTCCTTCTTAAAACCATCTGGACGACTTGGTCGCTTGCCATCACGATTTTCAAATGGTCGCCCCCCTGGTGAACGCTTACGATCTCCACTGCCAGAAGAGTGTGGTTTACGATCAAAACGATCGCCATAGCTTGCACGCTGCTCAGACGGAAACCTTTTAAACTCTTTCACAATATCAACATCTTCTAGATAGGTAATTTCAATTTTCTTTTTTGTGTACTCTTCAACACGCCCTAAAGAATCAATATCTTTTTCACAAACCAATGAAAATGCTTTGCCCTCACGGCCCGCTCGCCCTGTACGACCAATTCGGTGCACATAAGATTCAGCATCTTGTGGCATTTCAAAATTCACAACCATATCGACACCGTTTATATCTAATCCACGTGCAGCAACATCCGTTGCAACCAAAATATTTTGATCATTATCGCCTTTGAATTTTTCAATAACAGCATTACGTTGTGGCTGTGAATTTAAACTTGAAATACCCATCGCCGGAATTTGATTGTCCATCAAAAATTTAGCAATCCGGTCTACATTGTGTTTGAAATTTGTAAAAATCATGGCTTGCTTTGGATTTTCTTTTTTCAAAAGCGACAGCAACTGCTGCGGTTTCTCATCATTTCCCAAATGAATCAAAAAATCTTTGACGTGATCTGCTTTGGCTTGATCCCGACTGATATTGATTTCAACTGGTTCTGCACCAAACTCATAAGCCGTGTTCAAAACATCAAAATTTAAAGTAGCACTAAACACAAGAAATTGGCGATCTCGCGGAACACGCCCCAAAATATATTTCATATCGTCTTTAAAACCCATATCGAACATGCGATCAGCTTCATCAAAAATAATCACACGAACTTGCTTCAGATCAACATGGTTTTCTTTATAAAGATCAATCAAACGACCCGGGGTTGAAACAATAAACTGCAAGCCTGATTTTAAAGCTTCTTTTTGTTTATCATAACCCGTACCGCCGTAAACAGGATGACTTTTGATTCCTGTGCCTGCAGAAATTTTAAGAACATTATCGTGGATCTGATCTGCAAGTTCTCGAGTGGGAACTAAAATTAAAACTTGGCTGAGTGGAAGCCAGTTTTTCATTGCCCGTTCATGATCGGGATCTGTTTGTGTGCGTAAAATACGTTCGATCAACGGCACCAAGAAGGCCGCCGTTTTGCCAGTTCCTGTTTGAGCCAGGCCCGCGACATCATTTCCGGCAAGGATCAATGGGATAGCCTTCTCCTGAATTGGCGTCATTTCGACGTAATTGAGTTTTTCGATAGCAGAATTAAGACGCGGTTCCAGATTTAGTTCAGAATATTTCATAGCAAGGTATGTGATAGACTCATGCTGTTACAGAGTCACGTCAGAAGCCTTTTATGCATTGTGCAATTTGATAAAATCACGCAGAACTGTCGTGAATTCTTGATACTTCTCATAATGGATCCAGTGACTAGCGCCCGAGATCTGCACACCTGTAATACCAGGATTTATCTGAAGCATTTTTTCATATGTTTCCATTTTAAGCACATGGGATTTTTCACCACGAATCAAGAGTACAGGCATTTTAAACCCCGCAACTTCTTGCCATTGATTTTTAAGTTGCCCCTCTTTAACGATTGTCACGATACCCTGTTTTGAAAATCTCCAGTCATAAGATCCATCTGGTTTCTCTTCCAGATTCGCCTGAAGAAACTGACTTAAAATAGCCGGAGACTCTTTAGAGCGAAAGACCGCCGAAAATTGAGTATCGAAAAAATTTTTACTGGCCTCGCGGTTTGCAAATGGTGTTGGAACCGCATCCAGCATGGTTTGATAGTACACATGCGACTGAGGATCAGCTTCGGGCCCAATGTCTTCAATCGTCAGTGTTTTTACCTTTTGAGGATATTTACCAGCAAAAACCATGGCATTTCGACCCCCCATCGAATGTCCGACAAGATGAAAATGATCCCAACCCAGCTCATCCGTAATGATGTTTAAGTCTTCAGCAAATATTTCAGTAGTGTAACCACTTTCTGGCTTAAATGATCGACCATGACCTCGTTGATCATAGATCAAACATTGAAACTCACTCTCGAACTGATTGGCAATTTTTCTCCAATTCGCAGAAAAAGCCATCAATCCATGAAGAAATACGATGCGATCCGCCGAATTGGTCCCTAGCACTGAGTAATGAAAATTATCTTTGAACATTATTTTTTAAGTACTCGACTTGAAATCGAAGCTCAATTAAAAAAGAAGAGTCACAACACTTAGAGGATGTTAAACTTTCGTATGACTGAAAATCCCAAGTCCTCATTGAAGAGGATTTATACAGATAAACTCCAACAAATGCAGGATGCCATTGATCCGCAGGCCATTGGCATTCTTAAGCGGCTTAAAGAAAATGACTTTCAGGCCTATCTCGTCGGTGGCGGTGTTCGTGATTTGTTAGTTGGGATAAAACCCAAAGATTTTGATATCGCGACCAACGCTCTTCCAAATATGGTCAAAAAAAAGGTCCCGTATTGCTTCATTATTGGTCGACGCTTTAAATTGGTTCATGCCCGCCGTGGCGAGCATATTTATGAAATTGCTACATTTCGAAGAGCTGCGTCTGCCGAAGAGTTAGAATCCGCCGCAGATAACGAGCAACTTTTCGCCGAAGAAAATTTTTTCGGAAATATCGAAGAAGATTCCTACCGTCGAGATTTTACGATCAATGCCATGTTTTACGATCCCATTGATAAAAAAATTGTGGATTACTGCCATGGCCTTGAGGACATTCAAGCCTGCACACTTCGAATGATCGGCGATCCCGTCGCTCGCTTAAAAGAAGATCCTATCCGTATTTTACGCGCCATTCGCTTGTCTCAAAAATTAAATTTCACAATAGCCTCTGATTTACGTCAGGCTATTTCTGATTGCAAAGAAGACCTCAAAAAGGCGGTTTTACCTCGACGACGCGAAGAGTGGCTGAAATTTTTTCGTCTTCCAAATGTGGATCTGGCGCTGATCGAATTATTTGATCTTGGTCTGATGGAAATGGTTTTGCCTTCATTTCATAAAATTTTTTCCGATGAAAAATCCCGCGAAGATTTTTTAAATTACTTGCGGCAATTTCATTTCGCTGGAATTAATTTTGCGGATACCGGCGAACTTTTTTCTGCAGTCGTCTATGCGTACCTTCTGGTGACACGACCTGATGGCTTCAATGCCAACAATCTCGAAGAAGACGAGGAATTCTTTTTATTTTGCCGTGATGAATTGGGAATTTTCAAAGCTGAACTTGCGATGTTGCTCAAGACCTTACAGTTTATGCACTCATTTAAAAAAATCCAACCTTACAAACAAAAAGGTGAACGTCGTCAATACTCTTTGGTGCACAATCACAGTTTTGAATACGGTCTTAAGCTCAGCATTTTGTCTGGGTATCTCTCGGCCAGCGAGCTTCTTTTTTGGCTGACCGAAAAAGATCGTTTTGTACTTAGCGAGCAGAATTAAAACTAAAACTGCATCGCTGTTTCGATAATGGCACCGCTATCAATTCTGTGCTTGCGGTACAATTCAATGGCGTTATAAGCACTTTGCCCAAACTGTCCACGAACGCCTAATGATTTTACTTTGACTGAAAATCCAGCCTGTACCAATTGATGAGTCACAAAACTACCCAACCCAAGGGCCACTTGGTGATCTTCAACAGTTATTATTTGTCCCTGGCATTGTTGAACAAGATCCTTCAGATCACTGGCATTCAAATGGTTTAAACAATTCATGTTTACAACAGCGCTACCAATGGATTGTGCCTTTAATGATTGGCTTGCCAACAATGCTTGTCCCACCAAAGAGCCTGTCGTGATGATCAAAACATTTTTTCCCGAACCTAAATTATTTTGAAGCACCTGTGGTTTTCCAAGCTGATAGGAAATCTTATTTTCATCAGTCTTGTATGATTTTGGAAAATTCTCGCGACCTAAAAAGAAAATAGACGTGGGTGGAGTTTTTCCCAAGGCTCGCGCTTGCACAAACTTTTCAATCACTTCGGTCATCAGCGCTTCGGCCTCTTCGCTGCAGCTTAAGGAATACAAATCCACATGGGGAATTGTCGCCAACATGGACATATAACTTAATGCCTGATGGGACGCACCGTCTGCGGCATCCTGAAAACCCGTATGAGAAAATACTCCGATAACAGGAGCTTCCGAAAGAGACGCCATCGTTATTGGAAGCGCACCTTTAGTCACTCCGAATTGAGCAAACGTATCCACAACAGGAATAAATCCCTGCTTCGACAATCCCGCTGCAGCCGAGATCATATTGCTTTCGGCGACGCCAACATCCAAACAATGATCTGCAAAATCTTTTCGAAATCCTGCAACTCCGGTAGATCCCGGCAAATCAGAAGTCACTGATAGAATAGGATACCCTTTTTTGGCGGCAGCAATCATGGCTTTAGAAATTCCGGTCTGAATTTTTTCACCCGTATCTGGAACTGCCGTTGCTTTTATTTTTTTCTCAAGCTGAAGAAGCTCTTCAATCCACGAGTGAAATAAATCCGGTGCAATTTCATCAGCATGGATTTCTTTAATAAAATCAGCCAACTCCGTTGGCGATTTGCATGGAAACCCGTGGCCGCCGCTAGCAGATTCGGCTGTTTTCTTAGTTCCTATGCCTTTAATCGTTTTTGCCCACACAGCAACTGGCTTTGTTGGATTTTGCTCGGCCATTTGTTTTGCTTTTTCAATGGCTTCAGTACATTTTTGCAAATCATTTCCATTTTCAACAAAGATCACGTTCCAACCCAAGGCTTCTAAAGATTTAAATGTTGGAGCCATCGAAAAAGAATCAATATCAATTCGACCAGTCAATTTTGTATTGTTATCACTAATCAAAACAACAAACGGAGCTAGCTTATTTTTTTGTGCTAAACCCGGAATTGCGGCCAGGGCTTCTTTAGCCTCGCCCTCCATTGCGGCACCATCTGAGAGCACACAAAAAGTTGTTCGATTTGTACCTGCTAGCTTTTCGGCTAACGCCAATCCCTGAGATTGGGGAAATGCAGAACCCAATGGTCCATTGCTCAGGTAAACACCCTCTGGAAAACAGTGCACTTCTCCATGCCCTGTTAAACCACTTTCAATAGAGCGAAACTTTTTAAGTGAATTGAAATCTAAACCGGCCATACCATAGTTGGCTTTTAAGGCGTAAAGGCCATTTTCACAATGACCAGCATCATTGATGACGTGAAATAAATCATACCAATTTTTATTCTGTTTTTCGCTTTCATGAAAAATGATCCCATGAAGAGCCGACATCATATCTGCTAATGCTGCAGGACCACCATAATGAGAAGCAGCTCCACCAAGAACCGCGTTCATGTCCATCAGTGCCACCAATGCACGAGTGGCTTTGGGATCTGCAACCAAGATGGTTTCACCGCTCATCAGCCGAACTGTTTTGCTCAACTGTGGTTTTTTGTTTTGATGTCCTGCTAAATGGTTTTTCACTTGAAGTGGCTTGATTTGTGTCATACTTATTTTTTATGTCATCACACTTATCAATTCAAGAAATCCGAGCACTTCCAAAAGTTGACTTGCATCGCCATTTAGATTGTTCAATGCGTTGGAGCACAATGCTTGAAATCGCAACAACTTTGGGGCTCAAATTTCCCCAAAAAGCGACCGAACAACAGAATCACTTTCTGGTGACCCAGCCAATGGCTAATCTTGAGGCTGTCTTGATCAAATTCTTAACCACTCAGAAACTCCTCGCCTCAGAAGAAATCTTAGAACGTCTTGCCTTTGAAGCTTGTGAAGATGCCTTCAATGATGGCGTCCGCATCCTAGAACTTCGCTATGCCCCCACTTTTATTGCCCAGGGCCACAGTCATTTGAATTATGAAAAAATTCATCAGGCATTGCTCCGAGGCATCCAGCGCGCCAAACAGAAAATGCCGCTAGCCGTTGGCTTGATTTGCATTCTTCAACGTATTTTAGATTTAAAAACGGTTGATCATGTAACTTCGTTTGCAATTGAGAATAAAAATACTTTCTTAGCCTTGGATCTTGCTGATAACGAAGATGGATTTGCTCCAAAAAACTTTGCACCCTTTTTCCAAAAAGCCAAAGCCGCTGGTTTAAATATCACCGTTCATTCTGGAGAATCACCTGACCCACGCGCCAGCCAGTGGATTTTAGATTCCATTGAAATCTTAGGCGCACAACGCATCGGCCATGGTGTTCAAGCCATTCATGATCCAAAAGTCATGCAGGCATTGATTGATAAAAATATCGTTCTCGAAATCTGCCCCTACAGCAATTATTTAACCCAAGCTTTTAAAACGTATGAATCACATCCACTCAGAAAATTGTTTGATGCCGGTGTACCTGTAACCATAAATTCTGATGATCCCGGAATTTTCGCATCTGTTCTGTCAGATGATTATCTTCTGGCTCAAAATTACCAAAAATTTACAAAAACCGATTTCAATACGTGCAACGAAACGGCCTACAAACACAGTTTCATTTCTGAAAGCGAGAAAGCAAAAGTATGGAATTAAATACCCCCTTTCCTCCTATAGAACCATTTCATTCTGAATTTTTAAAAGTTTCAGATCTTCATACAATTTACGTTGAACAATGTGGAAATCCCAAAGGGCGCCCTGTTCTATTTTTACATGGCGGACCGGGTGGGGGTTGCAATTCAGATCATCGTCGTTTTTTTGATCCGGCTCACTATCACATTATTTTATTTGATCAACGGGGCTCTGGCCGATCCACACCTGCCGCAGAACTAAAAGACAACACGACTTGGGATTTAGTTGCCGACATAGAAAAAATTCGCACTCACTTAAATATCAATGACTGGATTGTCTTTGGTGGCAGCTGGGGATCCACCCTGGCATTGGCTTACGCGATCACTCACGTCGAAAAAGTAAAGGGTCTTATATTGCGCGGAATATTTTTATGCCGCCCTTCTGAAATCAAATGGTTTTACCAAGAGGGTGCGTCTCAAATTTTTCCCGACGCATGGGAAAAATACTTCAACCACATTCCCGAAGCCGAACGTGGCGATTTTGTGACAGCGTACTACAAACGACTGACTCATGAGAATTCAGATATTCGCCTTACCGCAGCTCGAATTTGGAGTCAGTGGGAAGCCGCAACGTCTCGATTATTTGTAGATCCTCAATCGATCGAAGATTTTGAAGAGCCCGTTCTTGCGCTTCAATTTGCGAGAATTGAATGTCACTATTTTATTAACGATTCCTTCTTCAAAACAAATAACTTCTTATTAGAAAATATAGAAAAAATCCGCCATATCCCCACCGCCATTGTGCAAGGTCGATATGATGTCGTCTGTCCAGTACGAAGCGCCTGGGATCTTCACAAAGCCTGGCCCGAAGCAGCTCTGAACATCATCGCCGATGCAGGACACTCTGCCAATGAACCCGGAATTCGTTCAAAACTGATTGAATGCACCAATGCTTTTAAGATGTATTAGTTAGAAAAAGAGAGGTTATTTTAAATGAAAAAAATATTTTTGATTTTTGCACTCACCATGTCTATGCAACCTACTTATGCCGCAAGTTGTGTAAATCCGGAACTTATTCTTGATTGTGGAGACGGAACTTTTTTATGCGAAGAAAAAGGAATCGAAATTCTTCGTGGTATTAGTGATATCTTTTTTTCAATGGACGGTATTTTTGCGGTTACAGTTGGACTATCAAACCAGAATCATCCTGGTTGTGTCATAACAGCAAGCTTTGAAAATGAATCAAATCTTGAAAATGTAAATAAAGTTTTCCCAAATGGAATTGAATATAAAGGATATAAAGTTGAATTTGAAACAGGAAAAATTCCGCACCCAATTCCCTAAGTTGACCAGTAAACCACCACCAAAACACACCCTCGAGCAAATCTGACTTCATATCCGTCATATTTACCGTAAATATGACGGCAGCTAAGGCTTTACAGCGATTCCTTTAATTGTCACATTGAAAAATCATTGACAGCTTAGCTAAGCCATTGATTTCTCAATTCAATTCAATTCAATTCAATTCAAAGTTGTCAAAGTAGTTTACAAAAGGACATCCAAAAACTGGCATAACAGCTTGCATACATATTATTAAGACTATCTGTTCAATTAAAAAAAGGAAGAGAATATGAAAACAAGCACTGCAATTTTAGCTTTCCTACTCACATCATCGACAATGGCTTTAGCTTCTCCAGAGGAAATGAAAATCAGAATCAATAATTCTGAAACTTTATACACAGCTTCTGTATCGCAAGAACAGATAGAAAAAAATATGGCTACTCTGCACATTTATAATGGGCGTGTTGTTGAAAGAGAAGTTGCAAAAAATGCCTTTTTAAATGGAGAAACGAGCTGTCGCGTTTTTATTGACGGCGTTAGTGGGCAGATGAAATCACAAACCGTTGCTGACTTAGCCATGGAGATTCCTTCTACAAATAGAAAAATGATTGCCTTTATAAGCGAAGATCGAAGTACAAGTTTAACGTTAACATGCCAAGCTCAAGCAAGCGAAGTTACGAGAGCCTCAATTTTAAAAGCATTGGGTTCATTAATTGAAGAAATTAAGTAATGCGCAATGAACAACAAGCAATTTTGAATTTAAGTTGTGCTAGCGACCCACTGACTTAGGTCTAGCTTTGCCTCGTGCTTCGACTGTCGATCATTTTCTATATCTTGGTCGCGCATCTTTTTTTCATCATTTTGCTATGATTGAGTCATGAAAACATTAAATTTTGCATCCTTGATTTTATCACTTCACTTACTAAGTTGCGTTTCAACAAAAACAAGGCAGCCGCAATCAAATGAATCCTTTCATTTGAGCCATTTAGCCTATGAATCAAATGTTCCTCTTGTTGAAACTGTAGAGCTTCGAACGGGTATATTCTTTGAATCTTCAAATGTACCATTTAAGGGTTGTGTCTTGTATCTTGAAGGATTAGCTGATTCCATTTTAAACCATCGTCCATTATTTTCGGCACTTTCCGAAAGTGGTTTTCGTGTTATAACATTCGACTATATGGGGCAAGGTGGATCTACTGGATCCATGAACCATACAAGGCTCCATGACCCCTTGTTTTCATCTCTAGAGATTGGAACACAAGCTCGTGTTATTTGGAAAGAGCTTGGAAGCCTTAGGAGTCCCGCCGGAAATACTTGCGTCCAGAGCAAGAAAATGATTGTTGGCTGGTCAACCGGAGGTCTTGCGTCTTACCGCTTAGCATACGAGGGATGGGCAGATTCTGTCGTCTTAATTGCCCCGGGCATTCACCCAAATAAATTTGTAGGAGAGGCCGCCGAGAAAAGTAGCCTTATGTTGACTGGCGACCAAGTCATCACTGAGCGAACTTTGACTCGAAATCAGTTTAAGAATCAGCCGAACCCTCACATAGATCCTATTAATCCTATATCTCCAATGAAGGTTCCGTTATTCGCAACAAATTTACTACTGACTTCCGAACTTTCTCAGTTCTGGAAAATTTCACCTAAAACGAATGGTCTCGTTTTCCTTTCAGGCGAAGAAGATACTTATGTTGATCGTGAAGCAACAAAAAAGACCTTAACTAAAAATGCTTCCCATTTTTCGATTGTGGCTTATAGCGGCGCTTTGCACGAGATCGACAATGAATTGCCTGAAGTTGCAAATGACATGATACAAAAAACAATTCAATTTTTCAGTCGATAGAGATTAAATAACCGCATCACCCACTGACTTAAGTCTAGCTTTGCCTCGTGCTCATTTGTAGCACGATGGCACACTTGCCATCGCTAAATCAATGCCATCAAAATAAAGGCGAATGGTAAAGCCTAACGTCAAAAACTATTTAAATTGCTATCTGTATCTTCAAGATATTTATCAGTTTTCAAAACATTCCACACCCGATTTTTCGTATCAGTCTTGGTGCTACAGTTTGGATGTCAAAAGCAAATCTTATTTAAGGTTTGCGATTTTAGGAAAAAGAAAAATTTCACCTGAACTCTGTAGCAAACTGGCAAAGTGGCTTTCGCTTGAAGGCACTGATTCTGAATATTTTCTTTTACTCGTCGAATATTCGCAATCCACGTCTGATGAGATTAAAAAAACATTGTCACAAAAAATGCTTCAGCATATTCGATTGGATCAATCCCAAATCAAAGTTAATATTGAAAAATTAACCACCTCCGAGCCCTTGTTTATTCAAATTCGGGATCTGTTATCATTTAGTGATTGTAAACATACCGCCCAAAGCTTAAGTCGCCTGTTTAATAAAACGGAGACCGAAATTCAAACAGCCTTAGACTTTCTTCAAGACAAAAAATGGATTCAAAAAAATAATGATCAAACTTGGATGGCCACGAATCAATCCATTAAAATTGAAGATGATCAGGGCAATTCAATAATTCAAGCTTTCCATGAAAATTCATTAAAAGAAGCCCTACAACATCTTAAAACGAACGATCTTGAACGAAAATTCAGATGTCTTCATCTGGCCTTATCTGAATCCGAATTTACAGAGTTTCATCAAAAAGTTTCTGACTATATGACACAATTATTTAATGAATTTTCCACATCCCAAACATCAATTGGAAAAAAACTTTTTCAAATAAACTATAACATCAGCCCACGGACCCAGTTTATCGACGCTGAATAGCTGTACTCAGAAAAAGTACACAATACGAAATAAGCGCCACTTTTTATTAAACGTCGATTCTGTTGACACCAAAACCTTTACTAAAATCAATATATCGCCTTTGAGGATGCTCTACAAATTGCTCTAGAACAGAGTATCGTGCGCATTTTGATCATCCACGGTTAAACAACAAACATTAACCAAAGGAAAAAAGTATGAAAAAATTAATTATCGCATCAATAGCAACTCTATTATCAGTACAAACTTTTGCCAAAGGTGGCTCAGATATTGGGAATGCTGATACAAATGCTGCACTTCGTGTTAATGGAACAAAGGTCACGTTTGAAAATTTACATGATATTGAAATAAATCAAGAAGGCTCGGGAGCTGATATGTATGTTTTTATCCATGAAGATGACAATGAAACGTGTTTTACAGGTGATTCGAAAGAAGTAAAAAAAATCATTTCTGAAATGCTATATGCTGGCACTGGTGATTCCGCGCTCACTGATTTAAAAATTAGAACTTCAAAAAAACAAATCAAACTATTGTTTTCCTGGTATGACGAAGGCGGAGATCATACAACAGAACGTATAATCATGGCCTGTGAATAGAGAATCAAAATTTACCTCATCTAAATTATTCAAATTACAGCAACTGAAGGAGCCAATCACTGCCGAATAGTTAAGATTATTGATAAAGCAAAGTAACCTTAACCCACCAATCAAAAACTCACACTTTCGCTTAAAAAGGTTCAGTCTAAAAAACTGAATCTTTATTCTTTGCGATTACCTCACCCACAGCAGAAAAGAACTGGACTAGGATTCATCAAAAATTGATTTAAGCTGGACTACAGGTGAGGGATCATTTGATGATTTTTAAAAGCAAACCATTTCAATTTTCCTTTTATATATTTTTTGTTTTATTGGGTTGTCAGACTCCATACAACACGAATTCAAGAATTCCCAGCACTTCGAATTCCGAAAGTCCTCTTTGTCAGATAAAAAATTACCCTGAAGACCGATTTGAAAATGGTTTTGTGATTTTAGACGTGTTGGACGAAAAATCGATCAGCCACAATTCAAATCAGAATAAAATATTAAAGCCGTTGATGTGCCCTGAAGACATTCAAAAAGTTCAATCTCTGAAGTTATCTCCTTACAAGCCACTTTATAACTTTAAAGAAGATCGTGCGACTTCTGCTCAAAAAGCAAAATTAAGAAAATCACTTCAAATTTCTGAAACCCCCTGGTTGGATCAGAAGCTTGATGTTTCAGATATTAAAGATTCCGATATCGTTGCAAAAATTTTACAACGATATGTTTATGAGGGCTGGTTTAATCAAGATCAATCCGCTGGCAAATTAAATTATGATGCGCATTTTCGAAAAAATTCAGTTCGACACTGGTGTCAAACACCGTGGCTAAACATAACTGAAAAAGGACGTGAAGCTATTCACGGATTAACGAAAGAATTCCCGATTCGTTCAACGCATGTCTATACAGTCCCTGCGGATGTTGAGAAAAATGAAGATGCTGTGACATGGGGACTGGCCTTTTTTAATAAGGGAATTTGTCAGCAGTACGAACAGTTTTTTAAACAAAATGGTTCTATGATTCCACAACTGAAAAATCAAAGTCCGCAGTTTGTATCACCAGATGGAAGCGTGTCCTTTAAACTTTTATTTAATACAATGCCTGATTGGAAGAATAAAATGAAAGGCCAATGGAGCTCAGTCGATGGAAAAGTTGAAGCTTACAACTGGTGGGCTCACGTGAGTCATGCTCGACAGGACGATGGCAAAACGGAAAAAGATGAAAGCCTGCGGCAGATGATGAATGTGGCGCATGTGCAAATGGATATCGCGTTGAAAGATTCAAGGCTTCAGGGGACAAAGTCTGATGTTAAACATTGGGTTATGACTTCGTATTATTTTGATTTGAATTATAAAAATGAATTTTTAGATGATTTAGATATCCCAGAAGTTTTAAAGCACATGAGACCAATTGGTTTACAATATGGGCTCGATGCTGGCGAAAGTCATATTTTCAAGGATGCTAAAAATAATCATTTTCCATCTAGCAAAAAGATTCCACTTGGCGAACCACTTCCCCCTGAATTGGATCGATTACAGACGAGATTGAATGGCCCTGTCGATAATATAAGTGGTTCGTGCTTGGGATGCCATGCAACGTCAGGTATTCGTTTCAACGAAAGACCAATGACAAAAAAATGGCCGTATCCACCAATGGTTTTTACCAGCCAAGCTCAGTACAACGAGTTTCAGAAAAATCTAAAAAAGAAACCAAATATCACGGGAGACTTTGATTTCAACATGCAGTTGGATAAAGCCATCAGGAATTTTTTAAATTCAAAACGTGATAAAATTGATCAAATACCAGAATCTCAAAAATGATGCCATATAACCCTATGGCGATCTTCACACCCATAACTTTTCCTTATGCCCAACATATTAACAATTGAATTGTCGCTGGTTCCAAAATGAGTTTTATTACCCCCCAAGCTGACAGGACTCGTCGGCTTTTAGGGGGGAATGATGAACGCAACTGCATTTTTGAAATTAATGCTTGGGATGTCACTTTTAGCTGTATTGGCTTCGTGCGCACCGGATTCAAATAATGATGTTCAATCGTATCAAAACTCGGGCGAACTTGAGCAAGCCAGCATCGTCGGTGGTATCAGCGCAACTCTGTCCTATGCTCAACAAAATGGAATTGTTGGCATTTACGATCAATCCATCGGTGGAACATGCACTGGCAGCCTGATCGGACCCAATTTAGTTTTGACTGCCGCTCACTGTGTTAAAGCTAAATCACCCGAAAGCCTGGTTATTTTCTTTGGAACTGAATTCCGAGAAGTCGTGAAACAATCCCGAAATGGCGATCGATCCAATTTTCGAATAGCCACAAAAACTGTTCGTCATGAACACTATGGGTCTGGTGAAAATAGATTAGATATTTCAAATAATGACATCGCTCTCATTCAATTTAAAGGAACTGCCCCTGCTGGGTTTCAATTGGCTAGGATGGCCTCAACACAGCTTTCTCACGCTCTTCATGCTGGAAGCGAAGTTTCTTTGGCGGGATACGGCTTAAATCAATTCAAGAAAAGTCCGCTCACAGGTAAAACTTTGATGAGCGAGGGCTCTGGTACGCTTCGTAAAGTAGATAATATTAAAGTCCTTTCACTTTTAGATTCTGGCGAGGAGGTCACTTTTGATCAATCGCAAGGACGCGGCGCCTGCCACGGAGATTCTGGTGGGCCGGCTTATATGACTGATCCCGCATCAAAAACAAGTTTTGTGATTGGCGTAACCAGCCGTGGAAACGGAAACTGTGACCGCGTTGTGGTGTACACGGCGATCATGGGCTATGAGCAGTGGATCGCTGAAAAAACAGCTGCTCTCATGCAATAATATTTTTTATCACGTCCGTTAGTTCTTTTGGATTATCAAAAATTACCCGATGACCTGAATGAATCCTGCTGTATTCCAGCAGGATTTTTTTTGTTTTCAACTCTTCAGCAATTCCAATAAATTTGGGATCTTCTGATCCCACAATCCAGGATACTTTATTTTGGTGTTTTAAAATAAACTCATGCATTTCATCTTGAGTCCCCAAGGACCAAAGCTTTAATGATTCGCTCAGCTTAATCATGTCAAAATCTTTCTCGTAACGAGCTGGTTCCAAAGATGTTTTCAAAAAAACTGTTTGAGAATTCCATTTTTTTAAAAAGCTCTCCCAAGGTTCGTTTTTTACCAAATCAGCCCAGACAGCATCGCTTTTTTGTCGATCTTGGCGCAAATCGAAACTGGATAATCCAGGATGGGTTGAAATAAAAATGAAATGATCAAATAACCACGAATACTTTCTCAGAATATAAAGGCCTAATCGCCCACCAAGCGAGTAGCCAATAAATACTTTCTTGCGAGCCATATCCCCATCGGGTTTATACCTAGCTATTAATTCATCCACGTAAACTTCATAACTCTTAATGGGAGGGGATGTCTTATTAAACATCTCCGGAGTGAACCATTGGGCCTGCAAATGCTTTTGACATGCAAACCAATCCTGCGATTGTCCCAAAAATCCATGTAACGCAAATATTAAATCTTGTTGCAAGCGGCATCCCATGCAGACCAAAAATGTTTTGTCTGCTCTGAATCAGGTTGAATTTCTATGATGCTAAAACTTTCAAGCAGACTCAGTCGATCAAAATCAGGGACAGTGGTGATTTTTAAATAATTCCATCCCCACATTTTTGCTAACATTTCAAATTCGACCCGATGAGAATTGATAAACCGGTCATTATTAAAAACGCGGTTAAAAATTTGACCACCAAAATTATTCATGATCACCATATTTTTTTTACCAGAACCAGAAACCATACCTAGCGCGGCTAAATCATAAAGTGCCGTCAAATCACCAATAAAACACCAAGTCGGTTGTAACTGAGGCAACGCCCAACCCAAATACGTCGAAATTTGACCATCAATTCCATTGGCTCCACGATTTGCTGAAATGAGCTGCTCGCCACCACAGGCTCGAGCAAATAAATCCCACTCGCGAATCGGCAAAGAATTTCCCAGATAGAGGGGATCCTTTTCAACTTTCTTGGACAATTCAAAGACCATCGCAGGCTCACTCAATGGAAATTTTTCAAATAACTCTGCTTTTAAATTTTCAAGTGACGGCAGTGTTTTCAAATTTGATTCTAATATCGGAGGCACCATCACATTTTCTAATTGCAACTGATACGTCTGTGATAATCTAGACAAGCCCGAAAAAGGCAAATTTGTAAAATTAATAACAGGCACATCTTTAAATTTAAATTCCAAATCTCGCCAGAAACGCAATGTGGGAATTCCACCAATTCGAATCACCGAATCACAGACATTGGTTTCAATCAACTTTTTCACCACGACATCACTGACATCAATCCGGTACGAATTCAAATCCGAATGACCGCGCAGCTGACTGAGAGCTTCTAGATACACAGGAGCTTTCAATTTTTTCAAAAATTCAATAACTTCATTTTTTTGCAACGGTGCTAATTCAGAAACAATAACCAAGGGTTTTTTCAGTGTGCTTAAGACTGATTTCGGTGCTATTGGATTTGCATGAGAATGCAAAACACTCACTTTAAGGTTGGGCTTCAAACTTGAGTCATCAATTAATGGTTCATCAAAGCATACATTCAAGTGAATGGGTTTTTGCAAACGAGTTGTGTGCTCAGTTGCTGGCGGTTGCCCATCCCAATCGAATGTTTGTTCAACATAGTGAGAGAACATTCCAACATGATTGATACTCTGGGGTGCACCAGAATTCCGATAGGCTTTGGGACGGTCTGCAGTCACCAGAATCAATGGCAGACCTTGATAAAAAGCCTCCACGGTGGCCGGTAACAGCTCTGCGACGGCTGTTCCAGATGTCGTCATCACGGCCACAGGTTTTCCTGTTTTTTTAATAAGTCCAAGTGCGAAAAAACTGGCACTGCGCTCTTCAAAGTAATGAATAGTATGAAACTTTTCAGTCTCTAGGTGAATCACCAATGGAGCATTTCTGGCTCCAGCACACACGATGATATGTTCCGTTCCAACTTGCTTCAAAAATTCAAATACATTCTGGCACAGATCTTTGTTGGTCATTGATTAAATCCCATCATGCGCTTCACTGAATTTCTTTTATTTTCAAGCTCGGCAAGTTCTGCTTCCAGATCACTTTCAGTAGTGACACCACATCCAGAAAATATTTTAATGCTGTCCTTAGAAAAATAAAAGTTTCGAATTGCAGCAACGACCTTTAAATTCGAACGATTCAAAAAACCAAACGGTGCCGCAAAGTTATTGCGATTTTGCTGCTCTCCGATTCTTTGAAATTCTCGGTAGTGCTTTTCATGACGCGGAAAAATCCCCAACGCCGCCGTCGGCGGAAGTGAGTTTAAAATTTGAAGTGCTTGCTTCAACTCCACATCTAAAATAGCTATCTGAGTCAGCAAATGAGTTAAATGTTTCAATACTAAAACTTCAGTTGGGTTAACCTGCACAGATTCCAGATGCATCTTTTTTTCCAAAACGGATAAGATATCATTCACTACAATTTGGTGCTCTTGACGAATTTTTAGATCTTTCAATATAAGAGCTTCATTTCCTAGGGCAGCCGTTCCAGCCAATGCCATAGTGACTAACTTTTTGTTTACCTGATCCCACTGAGCAACCAGTTCTGGTGTTTGCCCTAGAAATCCGCTTCCATCAGACCATATCCCATAAGTTGTTCCATAATGATTTTCATTTAAAAGGGACAGTAAGGCTGCCGCCAAATTTTCAAATCCGAAAGACCCATTCGCCTGTTGAGAGATTATAGGAACAGTTTTGACCAAGTCGCCTGATGAAAATTGTTGAAAGCTCCACTGAAATTGCTCGATAAAATCTGATTGTGTACAGGGATCCCAATTCCAATTGGTTTCTTTTGAAATTTCTGATTTCAATAATTCAATAAGTTCACTACGGTTAAGGACCATTTCCTGAATGCCCATAACAGCAGAAGCACTTTTGTGATCTATAAAATCCCAAAAATTTGGTTGAAATATGACGGTTTTTTCATCTGACAGTTGAGTTTCAACGGCATCTACAGGTGAAAATGGACCCCAGATCACTTTAAATTGATCTAATGAGGTTTGCAGGATGGATCCTGCTTGTAAAAAGTTTGTAAAATTGGATTTTTTTATGTTACTTTGCACCTCCACGAAGACTAGCAAAAGTATTCGATGAAATAAAGCGTCTATAATTGAAAGTGTGACTCTAAATGATTGTTCAAGTCGGAAATGTGAAAATTGGTGGACCTCAATTTACAGTGATCGCTGGCCCCTGTTCGATTGAGTCTGAAGGACAATTTCGCCAAACCTCTGAATCTGTAAAAAAATCTGGCGCGGCTCTGTTGCGCGGTGGAATTTGGAAAATGCGGACATCGCCAAAATCCTTTCAAGGCCTCGGACAAAGCGCTTTCGATTTTATCAAAAAAGTTAAAAATGAAACTGGCTTAGGCCTTGTTTCCGAAGTCACTGATATTCGTCAAATCGAAGAAATTTCTCCTTTTGTTGATGCCTTTCAAGTTGGTGCTCGCAATATGCATAACTACTCATTGCTCAAAGAATTGGGTCATCAACCAAAACCTGTTCTGCTTAAACGAAATTTTTCAGCTTTTATCGATGAATGGCTTAAAGCAGCAGATTATGTCGCTCAGGGTGGAAATCAGAACGTTATTCTTTGTGAACGCGGGATTCGTACATTTGAAACAGCCACTCGAAATACCTTAGATCTGAATGCTGTTGTTTATGCTAAAAAGAATTCTCACTTTCCTGTTGTTGTCGATCCGTCTCACGCTGTTGGAATCAGCGAGCTTGTTGCACCACTTTGTTTTGCAGCTGCGGCAGCTGGCGCTGATGGATTGATTGTCGAAGTTCACCCCGAACCTGCGAAAGCACTTTCTGATGGAGATCAAGCCCTCACGCTTGAGGGTTTTGATAAAATGATGAAACAACTTGAAAAAGTTCTCAATGCCTTTGATCGCACTCTTAAAATGTAGGAACTCTCGATGGAAAAACATGCTCCAGATCCAATCATTATTAAATCCATGTTCTCAAAAGTAGCTGCCAATTATGATAAGGCCAATTCTGTTTTATCCATCGGCATTCACCATCTCTGGAGAAAAAAACTCGTTTATTTAGCTGGAACCAAGCCTGGGCAATCTGTCTTGGACTGCGCTACCGGAACTGGTGATTTAGCCATCGAGTTTAAAAAAACTGTGGGACCAAACGGAACAGTCATCGGAACAGATTTTTGTTCAGAAATGCTGGCGCCTGCACCTGCAAAAGCAAAATCACAAAATCTGGATATCCAATTTGAACAAGCCGATGTGACAGCCCTTCAGTACCCAGACAACACATTCGATATTGTCAGTATCTCTTTCGGTATTCGCAATGTCAGCGATCCTATTAAAGCTCTGCAGGAAATGGCTCGAGTTGCAAAACCAGGCGGAAAAGTCATGGTTCTGGAATTTGGTCAAATAAGCATTC
Source organism: Bdellovibrionales bacterium RIFCSPHIGHO2_01_FULL_40_29 (assembly GCA_001771815.1). Lineage (GTDB taxonomy): Bacteria > Bdellovibrionota > Bdellovibrionia > Bdellovibrionales > Bdellovibrionaceae > Pseudobdellovibrio. The sequence continues at coordinate 775,322 of MEPU01000004.1, forward strand.
CTATTTTAAATAAAGCCTACGTCCTATACTCTGAAAAAATTCTTCCGATTCTGGGCGGATGGGTTACCGGACAACGCGAAGCTTATGATTACTTACAAAAATCATCGGCGGCCTTTCCATGTCGCGAAAATTTTATTTCATTAATGAAAACTTCTGATTGCTTCAGTTCGATGGCATACCGATCGGTCAGTTTTGGAATTGCTTATATTTATATTGGTGTCGTGAAATAAAAATTAAAAACGGCTCTCTATTTTATCTAAGCGTGTCCATAATAAATGATCCGTCAAAACCAACCAAGCCATCGATTCAACCACAGGAACTGCGCGTGGTATAATGCAAGGATCATGACGCCCTTTTTTTGCAGTATCTTTGATAGAAGATGTTGGCTTAAAGGCCACGCGGATAATAATTTCTTCACCCGTCGTGATTCCACCTCGAATTCCACCATATTTTGCAGAATGACTCTCTTTGTGAAACTCTTGACCAGCAATCTCTGATGCTGAAAAACCCTCGCCAATTTCAATGGCCGTCGCCGCACCAATACTCAACATAGCCTGGGCCAGATCAGCCTTTATTTTATGAAAAACAGGCTGTCCCAATCCCGCTGGAACATTTTTAACTCGCAACTCAACCACTCCGCCAAAACTTTCGCCTTCAATTTTTGCTTGTTCTAGCATGGTGACGATTTCGTTATTTTTTAAAGATGGAAAACGCGTGGGATACGAATCAATATTTTGTTTCCAGACAGTGGCTAACTCTGCCGGTGTTAATTTGTAAGGTCCAATTTCAGAAGCAAAACCTTTGACTTGAATCTTTGCGCTCAATTGCTGAGCCACCATTTGCGCCACAGAACCAGCAACAACACGGCACAAAGTTTCGCGACCCGAGGAACGTCCGCCCCCCCGATAATCAACATGATCAAATTTTTCCTTCCACATATCATCAGCATGACCAATACGCGGACTATTTTTGATTTCCTGATAGTCCGCTGATTTTTGATCGGTATTTTCAACAACAATACAAATAGGTGTCCCCAAAGTTTTGTTCTCAAAAACCCCGCTCATAACGACGGGAATATCAGCTTCTTGACGTGATGTCGTGACAGAACTCTGTCCAGGTCGTCTGCGATCTAAATTTGCTTTTATCAAATCGAAGTCAAACTTAACTCCTGCGGGACAACCATCAATAACCACTCCCAATGCTTTTCCGTGGCTTTCTCCGAAAGTGATGACTTTAAATAATGTTCCAAAAGAATTTGCGCTCATTTTTGACTCCAATACTTTTGCTGACTCATCGCTTGAGCATTAAACATACCTAACCCCGAGATATAGGAACACTTCTTTTTTTGAGCGTACTCTAAACCCATCGAATTTTCTCGATAATTTAAATCCACGATAAGCCTTGGATTCCAATTTTCCGGAGGCCACTGAGTCTGCTCCGTCCGCGGAGTCGACCAAATAACGACATCCGGTTGAGTCTGATTCAACATTGGCGCTCGAGAAGAATAAAAGTGAGCCTGTGGAACTACTGATTTCATCATGGCCAACGTTCCACCACCACCCCAAACAGCAATGGAATCATTTGGTTTAATCTCTGCTAAATGAATTAAACTTTTAAAACCCTCTGCATCTGTGTTCTCAGCGAAAATCTGAGGTCCTTCTATTAATAAAGTATTTGCAGTCTGAAACTGTTGAGACAAATTGGTCGACTGAGTGGATTTGTAAAAAGCATTTTTTTTCAACGGTGACGTCACGGCAACATATTTTAAACCAAGTGCAATCAACCAATCAAAAGCTTCGTTAAAATCTGCTTCAGACAATTGAATGGCTGTAAAAAATGTCTTTTTTTCTCGAAAAAATTCACGGTGCTTTTCTGGACTGCGAGAAAATAAAACCGGATTCCCCACAACTGCTGCAAAAGTGTTGGGCTTACTTGCGGGCAAAAGCAGCCACTGGTAAATAGAAGGCTGATCTGCAATATCCGTTTGATTGCGCACAAAATTAATTTTTTGAAAATACTTTGATAGCTGGCGAAACCAAACCCATTTGCCAGTTGCAGAGCGTGGCAAAAAACTTCTCTGCTGGGGTTGTTGCTGCTGCCACAAATGGCCTTTCAACAGATCCGCAAAGTTTTCCACAACCGGAGACAGCTTAATGTGTGTTTTCGTACCAAGTTTTTCTATCATCGCTATAGCCACATCTAGTGATTCTTCGTGACATGAAATAACATTTTGTGGGTTTTCCAAAAAATCTGCAGGACGACTCGGTATATGAATATCAAAATCTGTTCGTACGGATACTGTCGGAACCTCTTCTGTTCGAATCGAAAGCAGCCATTGAAACTGAGGATCTTGATGAATAATCTCTGAAATAAGTCGCATTGGAATCAAATCCGATCGCAATTCAATCTGTAAAAATACTTTTTTAATCCGAGACAACTGAGGAATATCATTTGCTGTTAACGTATAAATGCCATCAGAAATAAAAAAATTATTCTGCAAAATTTGCTGTTCTATCTCATTCGAAGTTTCGACTCCCTCTGGCAAATGATAAATAAAATCAGAATACTGCAAAAATTGTTTCTGACGAATGCTATATTTTTGCTGGTATTCGGCTTGTGGATCAACGTCTGCATTCAATCGAGGTCGGTTCAAAAAAATGCGCCCATCCTGATCCGTCACTCGAGAAACAAATATTTTCTGAATGTCTTTCGGCAACTGACCGATATCAAAACCCGCTCCAAGACTAATCACAAAATTTGGGTGGGCTCGAAAAAGTTTTTCGACAGTTTCTAATTCCTGTTTACGAAAATAAGCTTCCCCATAGTTTTTAAAAACATCATCAATAGACAGTCCTACAGACTTTTCTACTTCTAAATCCAAATCGAAATGAAGAACATCCGGGAAATACTCTTGATGTCTTTTTAATAATGTTGATTTTCCAACACCTCGATGTCCAATCAGAACTCGCTTCATATACTTAATCCCACATCCTGCCAAAAATGAGGATAACTTTTATGAACGACTTCAGGATTCAAAATTGTCAGATTGAATCCAGCTAATTTTAATAAACCAGCCGCCATGGCCATGCGGTGATCTTGATCCGGATTAAATAAAACGCTCTGTGTTCGATCTTTTGTCGACGAGCTTCCATAAATAGCCAATCCATCATTTATAATTTCAGTTTTAAATCCGCAAAGACTTAATAACTCGATCGTCTTAGCCATACGATCGGATTCTTTAGATTTCAAATGTTGAGCCCCATACAAATAGGATCTCCCTTGACCCAAACCACACAGCACGGCCAGCACTGGAAATAAATCTGGCGTCGCATTCAAATTTTCTTTGCAACTGCTCCATGATTCACACTGTGAAACCGTCAAAGTGCTCTGCTGAATCAAATAGGGAATTTTCATGCGCTTAAAAATATTTAAAAACTCGCGATCCGGTTGCAAAGAATCATTGGGCCAATTTTGAATCTCGGCGTGGCCAGCAATGACGGCGGCTGCGGACAAAGAAAATGCCGAACTCATATCCATTTCAGCAATAAAGGGTTGTGCTGATACAGGTTGCTTTGATTTTTCTATATGAAGCTTTAGATAATTTTCATCTTGGGTTTGTTTGATATTCATTTGCAGACGTTTGACCATTTCAATGGTCATTTCTAGATAATCTTCTGAAACAATTGGTTTTTGAATTTGAAGATCTAATGATTCCGGCAAATTCCAGGCATTCAGAATCAATCCAGAGACAAACTGACTCGAGACATTCCCCTGACAAAAAATTCGAGAGGGAATCTTCCACCCTTCAGAACGCAATTGAACACGCTGAGATTCAAAAATAATATCGACACCCAATTGTTCAAGAATACTTTTCAACTCCAATTGCGGCCGTTCCAATAATCGCGGACTGGCATTCAGAATCCATGTTCCAGGATAACGCGAAACCAAAAGGGAAAAAAAACGAAATGTTGTTCCGCCCTCTCCCAAGTGAAATTCTTTTTTACCTTGTTGTAATTGTGCCAGAGCCAGTTGCGTATTTTTAACGTCTTCAGATTCTGATTGGCCAGACACTTGAAGTAATGGATTGTAATGCTGAATAATCAAGGCTCGATTCAGCCATGATTTTGAACTTTCAATAAGCCCCTTAAATAAAAACACTAGTATTCCTGCTTTTGTCGGCGCATTTCATTAATTAAAGAATCTAGAGATACTTTTCGACGAAGTACCTTTCCAATTTTTGATATAAAAATAAAATCAATTTCCGTAGAGGAAACTAGTTTTTTATCTTTTGATAATAAATGACGAACTTCCGTAAATGAAATTTTTCCCAAGAGCGTTTGCAAATCATTATCACCACGCGAATGAACAGCTTTCCAAATTTGAACAAAGTCTGGCTGCTTCAACAAACCCAGCTGGAAACTCCAGCGAGCTGAAAATAAAATTCCTAATTTGACGGCTTCACCATGAGGTAACTGAAACAAACTTTCAAGAACGTGCCCCACGGTATGTCCCAAATTAAGTACGCGGCGAGCGCCACGTTTTTCATCTGGATCCATTTTAACAATTTTCATTTTTGCCGAAATCAACTCTGGTAAACTATCAAACAGTGGTGATTTGACTTTGTTTTGCAAAATCTTTGGTGTGTTGATAATTGCCATTTTAAGAACTTCCCCAAAAGCCTCGTCTTCGCGCTCTATGGGTTGAGATTCCAGAAGCGTTCGAACAAGGTAAACCTGAGATGCCGGGTAAATAGTACCGATTTGATTTTTAACGGCATTGAAGTTCAATCCGTTCTTTCCTCCATGGGCTGAGTCGATGGCGGCAAGCCAGGTCGAAGGTATTTGCACAAAATTTCGACCCCGTAAAAAAATGCTCGCCAAAAACCCAACAAAATCACCCACACTGCCACCGCCAACTGCAATGAATGTCAATTCAGTTGTCTGAGGTAAGCCTTTTGAAACCATAATCTTTAAGATCTTTTGCAACGAGTCCAGAGTTTTTAAAGACTCTCCAGCTGTTAGAGGGAAAGCATAAGAAAAAGCCCGACGCCACTGCTTAAACGAAGGTTGACGATCTAAGATCCGATCATAAAACAGAACAGAGTTCGCTGGAAACTGGCTTCGCTGGGGTAATTTTGGCGCATAAACAATTTCGGTTTTCACGCCTTCAATCTAGTCCTAAAAACATATGATATCAAGCATTAGGCCGTGATTAATCGATTGGATTTTCATAGACTAGGCTTCGCAATTAAATGACTTAAAATCTGTAATCAGAAAGGTTTTTCCCATGCAAAAAATTAAAGTTGCTAATCCCGTTGTTGAGCTTGATGGCGACGAAATGACTCGCATCATTTGGAAATTTATCAAAGATAAATTAATTCTTCCTTACTTAGAACTTGATATTAAGTACTATGACTTGGGAATGGAATACCGCGATCAGACCAATGATCAAGTAACCGTAGATGCTGCTGAGGCCATCAAAAAGTATAATGTTGGAATCAAGTGCGCGACCATCACGCCCGATGAAGCCCGCGTTAAAGAATTCAATTTGAAGCAAATGTGGAAATCTCCAAATGGCACAATTCGAAATATTTTAGATGGCACCGTTTTTCGCGAGCCCATCATTTGTAAAAATGTTCCACGCTTGGTTCCGAACTGGACCGCTCCCATTTGCATCGGTCGCCACGCTTTCGGCGATCAGTACCGTGCCACTGATTTCGTAACCAAAGGCGAGGGTAAATTAACAATCACTTTCGAAGGTAAGAATGGCGAAAAAATTTCTCATGAAGTTTATAATTTCAAAGGTGATGGCGTTGCCATGGCCATGTACAACACGGATGAATCCATCACTGGCTTTGCACGCTCATGCTTCAATACCGCTCTGACAAAAAAATGGCCTTTGTATTTATCAACAAAAAATACAATTTTAAAAAAATATGATGGTCGCTTCAAAGACATCTTTGAAGATATCTACCAAAAAGAATTTAAAACTAAATATGAAGCAGCTGGAATCACCTATGAACATCGATTGATCGATGACATGGTTGCCAGTGCATTAAAATGGAACGGAAACTTTGTATGGGCCTGTAAAAATTATGACGGCGATGTTCAATCTGATACCGTTGCACAAGGATTTGGATCTTTAGGGCTGATGACTTCAGTACTTGTGACTCCGGATGGAAAAACAATGGAATCCGAGGCCGCTCATGGAACAGTCACTCGTCATTACCGTGAACACCAAAAAGGAAAACCCACGTCAACCAACCCTATTGCATCTATTTTTGCATGGACTCGTGGTTTAGAGCACCGAGCAAAATTGGATAACAATCCAGCTCTTGCAAAATTTTGTAAAACACTAGAACAAGTTTGCGTCGAAACTGTTGAATCTGGAAAAATGACAAAAGACTTAGCCGTGTGTATTTATGGCGACAAGGTCAACTCAACTCAGTATTTAAATACTGAGCCATTCTTGGATGCTATTGATCAAAATTTAAAAAAAGCCATGGTTCTTTAGTTTTCTAAAATGATCCCCACAAGTTCTCAACGGAACTTTGTGGGGAATCCTTTCACGACTTACCACTCAATTGGTTTTAGTCCTTTACTGATTAGCCACTGATTCGATTTTGAAAATGGTCTCGAGCCAAAAAATCCTCGATATGATGACAGCGGAGACGGATGAGCACTTTTCAAAACGAGATGACGACCTTGATCAACGAACTCAGCCTTCTTCTGCGCATAAGAACCCCATAAAATAAACACCACATGGTTACAATTCTCATTCACAACCTGAATAATTTTATCAGTGAATTCTTCCCATCCTTTTTTTTGATGAGACGCTGCCATATTTTCTTCAACTGTTAAAACACTATTCAATAAAAGCACACCTTGGTTGGCCCATCTCGTTAAATCACCTGTCAATGGAATATCCCGTCCGATATCTGTTTTGATTTCTTTAAAAATATTCTGCAATGATGGTGGGTATTTCTCACCTTCGGGCACTGAAAAAGATAACCCATGCGCTTGTTTTGGGCCATGGTAAGGGTCTTGGCCAAGAATCACAATTTTTACATTTTCCAAAGGAACTAAATTCAAAGCCCGAAAATAATTTTCTGTGGCTGGATAAATAACTTTTTTATTTTTTAGCTCTTGCGCAAGAAATTTTTTTAATTCAGCCATACGTTCTGTATCAAATTCAGAATTTAAAAATTTCAACCAGGATTTACTCAAATTTATGGCTCGCATAACTCAAAATGATACAACGACCTAAGTCGGTACACACTCGATAATGTACTGCGCTTAAAATAAAGATGAAATGAAAAAATAGACTTCGCACTATTGGACTTTTGAGACTGTTTTCAACATGTTAATATAAATTAAAGTTACAGAGAGGAAGGCCAGTATGTCAGCGAATTCCAACTTTCTGAAAACCACCACGGATCTAATTGAAACAAGCCTGGAGATTAAATCATTTATTCACCAGCAGATTATTGATTTTCAACCCTTTATCACTCCTGAGACACTGATTCTGGTGATTGCTCGCGATCCCGAAATCAAAGAAGGTGATGATGAAATGGTTTCAGATAAATCATACAAACATCGCATAGCCATCGTCCTCAAAGAAGACGAAAGTTCTATCGAGGCCGAAGCCTTCAATGATGATATCTATGAAGCCATTAAGGCTGCCAAAGAAGAATTAGTCAGTCGGCTGGTCGAGATTCAAAGCGAACTTGAAACATCACAGGATCGCTTGGCTGCAATTCACCAAGCTGGCAGCTCTAACCAAGTTCATTGAGTTATTTCAAATCCTTTTGCACAAGGGTCCCTACCAAATCTTGAAGTTGCTCAAAGGGAATCGAATTCACTGGTAAATCATGACGAAGCTCTGTCGTCAAAACGGGAACTTGTCGTTCGACCCAAAGATACCTCCCAAGACTACCTGGGAAATTTCCCAAACTCCGCCAAGGTAAATATGAATATTTGGGCGGCTTCACTTTGGGTCCATCAAAATCCAAAACTTTTAATGGTGTGTGGATTGAAATAACAAAATCAGGCTTATACTCATCAAGATGTTGCATGATACAACGAACTTCGGGCTCTTTGCCGGCAGCGTAACCTGGAAATTTTCGAGGTGAAGCCTGAGACCTATTTTTCCAAAAATTTTGAGCTTCGGCTGTCCAATCGATTGTTGGAAAATTACGATTCAAATCAACGCCCTCAGAATTGGTGCGTGTTTTCAACTTTACACCATCAGGGTTTGCCACGGGAATTATTCGCCAAGAATTGCGAGCATCCAATTTATGCAAACGCTCCATCCAAAAACGACCCACATTTCCAGCATGAGTTTCATCTCCGTGAATTAAACTAAGGACCATAATTTTTTTAGGCTTTGCAGAAACACCCGTAAAGTCCGCATGAAAAATGGGCTCACCTAAAACACTGGCACAGTCCGCATTTTTTTGAGCTCTTTCACAAACTTGCTCTAAAACTTCTTCTTTGAAATAACTCTTGTAATCCTTAAGAGCATTCACGCACGACTGTCTCAAAGAGAGTGGCTCTGCTTGAGAAGTGGCTGCTAGTAAAAGAACTGTCAAATTGAAAAAGCGCAACATTTGGGGAAGTTCAACACAACTCCTGAAAAAAGTCCTCATGTTTTTTAAAAGATCACCGATGAGTAACTACTGAAGACCCAGACTTTAATCGAGGAGGATTAATGGCTCAACGGAGCAGTTTATTTTTAGCACTTCTATTTGCAGTAAATCCCTTTATGCTTTTACTGTTTCAAAACTGCTCTGTTTTTCCTCAAGCCTCTAATAATCCTCCGAAACAAGTCGAAAAACAAAATCGATCGGCTGCCATGGAGAACTCGCTCATTGGCCCAAATAAATCTTTTTAAAGCCTATTGACTTACATATAAATTACACTGTAACTTATATGTATGAAGAAGAACAATTCGCCCCTCCCACCTTTGACGACTAAAGAAAAAGCAGTCCTTCAGTTTATTGAAGACGAACTTCTTGCTAAAGAAGTTTCTCCTTCATACCAAGAAATCTGCGATCACTTTGGTTTTGCGTCTTATAATTCTGTTCAGAATTACCTGAAGCAATTGTCAAGCAAAGGCTATGTTCATATTCCGCAAAATCAAAAGCGCGCCATTCAAATCTTGAATTCAGTTCAAGATTTCAAAAAAGATTTAGTCGATCGTTTAAATCATACGGCAGAATCTTCGAATGGCTCCGGCCCTGGTCAGTCTTCCTACGATCACTCGGACCATTCGAAAGTTCTGCCTATTCCTTTTTTGGGTCGTGTTGCTGCGGGCACCCCCATTGAACGCGTGCATGAAAATGAATTCATCAATATACCTGCCAATCTTATAAAATCCGCAGCGAATCATTTCGCCTTGAAAGTCGAAGGCGATTCAATGATTGATGAAGGCATCTTTGATGGCGACACTCTGATTGTTCAATCTCAAAAAGCCGCTCGTGACGGAGACCTCATTGTTGCCAGTGTCGAAAACGAAGCCACCGTAAAAAAATATTATTTCAAAGTGAACCCCGATCTTCCTTCTTCTGGAAAAATGATTGAACTGCGACCAGCAAATCCACGACTCAAATCAATGTGGTACTCTCCGCAAGACGTTGAGGTCAAAGGACTGGTTCGCGCCTTATTTAGAACTTACTAGATCTATCACATCTGGTCCTTATCCTGGTCCAGCTAGAATTACCTTAGCCGCATTGCCGTGATACTATTTAAATGCATGCGAACTCTCATCGTGATCACTACTCTTTTATTTTCAACACTTGGCTTTGCTGCAGATGCATTGAAGCTTTCCGATTTAAAGAAAATTTTTATTCAAAAAAAATTAGACAAGTATATCTCTGAAGGTCAAGTCGTCATGAAGTACTTGGACAAAGAGTTCAAACGAGTCGCTAATCCAACGACATTGGATGGTGGATTTGCTGTTGAGTATTTCGACTTAGAATATAAAATTTATCTTCGACCCACACAACCCGACCCCTTTGTTTCACTGACGGAATTAACAGCCGATACGAATGCTCTTTTAGATCTTCATAAGCGATACTATTCACAAATCAAACGAAAAGTTTTTTTACGCAATTACTTTCAAACGGCTTTCATTGGTATGGTGAATACGCTGGAAGCTTTACGCAAAGTTCAGGTTGGCGTTCCACGCGATGGGTATAGTGTTCTGAGTAATCTCATACTTGAGCAGGGACGACTGATCACCAGCACCCAAAAAGATTTTGTCACGATGACAGATTTTTGGTGGGACTATATTTGGGCTCATTACATGGGATCCCCGGTTGATTTAATTGAACTGGGGAACCAAAAATTACGCGGTGTTTGGCTCAATGAAAAACGAGATACCTATAAACGAACCATCGAAAAGTTTCTAGCGGGCTACTCTATGTTTGGCTTAAGAAAAGGCTTAAGTCCCGCTGTATATCGCGACATCACAAATCAAATCTATCTGCAGTTATCAAAAAATGCTTACGAAATTTATGCTCTCAGAAATGATCAACCAGCTTTAGCCAAAGCCAGAGTTTTTAAGTATATCTATGAAACTAAGTTAGGTCTTACGGAAGATGCTGAACGGACTAAGCGTGAAATTGCCAAAGAAGGACTTAAAATTCGAATCAAACGCCTTTGGAACGGACCACGAGAAGCTCTGTACTCGGAACAAAATTCAATGGCCATTAATGGATTAAAAGCACTGAGGACATTTTTATATAATTTCTACTTTTTGATCCGATATTTAATTGGATTCCTGCTGATCACTTTTCCATTTGATGCGGCCCTAATCGTTGCTGGATTAATTATTCTATCTGTAGAAGGTCGAGTGATTTTCCAAGATGAATTTTGGCCTACAACTCGCCGCTCACGTAAAAAGAATGTCTTTTTGAACGTCACTCATAATTCCATCAAGATTTTAAATAATTTTTTTGCTCGAATTATCAATGACATTATTTTTGGTTTTCGTATGCTTTTCCACTACTACACCAGCGATGAAACAAACCGCAATATCCGCATCGGAAGCTCACTGTTGATTTTCGGAATGGGTTTATTCTTTAGCTCAGCGCGCACAATTGTTGAAACCTTTGTTTCTCAATTGTCTTTGTAAAGGACTCTCAATGAAGACTCACTGCTTTCGATTGCTTCCCGATCAAGATTTAAAAAAAGAAATTCTTGCCTATTGCTCTCAACACGATATCAACGCTGGTATAGTGATCAGCTCGGTTGGAAGCTTGAAAAAACTCAGTTTACGCTTAGCCAATACTTCATCAATTCTGCAAAAATCTGAAAATTTTGAAATACTGGGACTGAATGGAACTCTCTCAAAAGAATCTGTTCACCTTCATCTTACTGTTGCTGATCAAAATGGAGCCTGTCTTGGGGGCCATCTTGTGGATGGCAATGTGATCTATACAACATGCGAATTAATTCTTGTTGAGCTGGATACCGTAGCGTTTTGCCGCGAACTCGATACATCGACAGGATTTAAAGAACTCAAAGTCATTACAAAATAGAGCTTATTTTTTTAAAAAATCTTGAGCGGATTGACCGATATCTTTTAGATAATTGCGGACTAAATCATAGTCTTTATCTTCAGCTTTTTTAAAATCTGTAATGTGATACATGGCATGCAACACCTTTGCGCCATCTGGAGTTTTGATATACTTAATCAACGCCTCTGCAATTTTGACTTTAATTTCTTCAGGTAAATCTTTTCGGAAAGCTACAGGGTCATTCGGTATTGGACCTGTCAGCTGTAAAATTTTAATTTTTTCATACACATCAGGGTACTGAGTTTTCAGCAGCATTCGTGCATCTTTTGGCCCCTCTTCATCCGCCGGAGTATGAAATGTTGCCCCAGCATCCACCCGATTTTGATAAACAGCGGCAACAACCGTATCATGACGGCCTGAAAAAACATGTTCTTTGGGTTTCACATTTTGTTCTTTAAAAAGACGCATTGGCAAAAGGTATCCAGATGTTGATGCCGGATCCACAAAAGCAAATTTTTTGTTATGAATATCTTTAACTGATTTAATTTTACTATCAGCACGAGCAATAATTTGTCCGTAATACTCATCTCGGCCTCGATTCATCAATTTCAATCGCGCCTCAACACCATATTTATCATGAGCTAAAATATATCCAAAAGTATTTATGATTGCAGCATCAGCACGTTTTGAACCGAAGGCTTCAACAACCGCAATAAAATTAACAGGCAGATCAACTTGAACATTCAGGCCTGTTTCTTTTGTGAGATATTCTTGAAGAACTTTTCCATTATCACTTAACGTTTGCATATCCTGCGCAGGAATAAGAAAAAATCGAATGGGATTTTCTTTTGAACCTAGAGTCTTTGAATTGGTACACGACATAAATAAAATGGACACAGCTATAAATAAAATGTGGATTAATTTCATTTACTCTTCATAACACTATTGAGTTTTTAAAACAATTGTTAATGGACATGATTTTGTCACCTTGACAGTTACAAATACACCATCACCTTTAGGCTAAATGGCGGGCTCTACCCACCGCCTTAGGGAGTAATTATGACAATTCCAGCTGGCTCATTCCCCGTCTTGCCATTGAAAAATACGGTGCTTTATCCTGGAGTCACCCAAGCCCTTCGAGTTGGTCGAGACAAAAGCGTTCGAGCCGTTGATTTAGCTCAACAAAAAAACAATTGGATTCTGACTCTGGCACAAAAAAACCCAGAGCATACTGTAGAAAATGTTGATGATCTACATGACATTGGAACACTTTGTAAAATTGAATCCATCAAATCTGCTAACGAGTCCGGCTACTTTATAGTTGTTCGCGGTTACTACCGCGTCCGCGTCAGCTCATTTCGAGCCGAAGCCGAAATCTTTGAAGCCTATGTTGAACGACTGGACGATATGGTGGATATGGATCGCGTTACCGAATCTGCATTATTATCAACTCTGAAAACAGTATCCAAAGAAGTCCTCGAGCTCGTGCCTGGCAATACAGAATCCGTACAAGAAATAGTGGATGTCATTGATGATATTTCGCTACTCACCTATATGGCTGCGGCCAACGCTGAAATTACAATGATTGAAAAGCAAAATCTTTTAGAAATTATTTCAGTCAAAAGCCGAGTCATGCATCTATTGAGCTTACTGCATGATCTTAAAGAACGAATGAAAGTTCATATTGATATTCGAAATAAACTGACTAGTAAAATTGGTCAAACTCAGCGTGATCATATCTTACGTGAGCAATTGAAGACAATTAAAGAAGAGCTCGGAGAAAAAGATGAGTTTAACTTTGTTGAAGGCTACCGTCAAAAAATTGCAGATTCTGGGCTTTCAAAAGAAGCTCATGAGTTGGCGCTGCAACAATTGAATAAGCTTGAAAATTCGAATTCACAGTCTCCGGAGTATCAAATGGTTCGCTCCCACTTGGATTTTTTATTGGCACTGCCATGGAATCGAGCTTCCGAGAATAAAGAAATTGATTTAATCCTCGCTGAAAAAATTTTGAACCAGGATCACTTTGGATTAGATAAAATTAAAAAAAGAATTTTACAACATTTGGCCGTCATGAAACTTAAAAATGATAAAAAAGGATCCATTTTACTTTTCATTGGACCTCCCGGAGTCGGAAAAACATCTTTAGGACAAAGCATTGCTCGCGCTTTGGGTAAAAAATATCAACGCATCAGTTTGGGTGGGGTTCGAGATGAATCTGAAATACGGGGGCATCGCAGAACATACATTGGCGCATTACCTGGACGCATTTTATCGGCTTTAAAAAAAGCAGATCAAAATGATGCCGTGTTTGTCCTGGATGAAATTGATAAGCTGAGTCGCAGCTATTCGGGCGACCCATCCGCGGCATTACTTGAAGTGCTAGATCCTGAACAAAATAATTCTTTTTCAGATCACTACTTAGATACACCTTTTGATTTGTCCAATATTACTTTTATCGCGACAGCCAATTCATTAGAAAATATTCCGCTTCCTTTACTGGATCGTATGGAAGTTATTGATTTGAGTGGCTACACTACAGCTGAAAAATTGCATATCGCAAAGAACCATCTTTGGGAAAAACAATTGCTCGAACACGGTTTAGAAAAAGAAAATGTACAAATAACAGATACCGCAGTCATGAAAATCATCAGTCATTATACCCGTGAAGCCGGCGTGCGGGATCTTCAGCGCAAATTGCAAGAAGTTTGCCGAGCCGTTTGCGAGCGCGTTCTCAAACATGAGAGCAAAATTATCATTGATATCGCGGATGTTGAAACCATTTTTGGTTCAGAAAAATACTCTTACGAAGTGACAGATCAGTTGACGACGCCAGGAGTTGTTACCGGTTTAGCCTGGACCCCAGTTGGAGGCGACATTCTTTTTATCGAATCAGCTGCCGTGCCAGGAAAAGGTGATCTTATTTTAACTGGTCAACTGGGTGACGTCATGAAAGAGTCTGCGCAAATTGCAAAGTCTTTAATTAAAGCACGCATGTCTGTGCTGAATCCAACCTTTGACTTCAATAAATTTGATTTGCATATTCATTTACCCGCCGGAGCCATTCCCAAAGATGGCCCCTCCGCAGGAATCACTTTATTGACCTCACTAGCCTCACTGGTTTCTCGCACACCGGTTAATCCACGACTGGCTATGACAGGCGAAATCAGTCTCCGCGGACGCGTTATGCCTGTCGGAGGAGTTAAAGAAAAAGTCATTGCTGCGCATCGCTCTGGAGTGAATAAAATTATCATGTCAAAAAAGAATGAGAAAGATCTGAAAGACATTCCCGATGACGTGAGATCGCAGATTGAATTTATATTTGCCGAGCACATCAATGATGTGATTTCATATGCACTGAATATTGATTTATCACAGTGGAATGAGGATTTAATACATGGTCAAAATGACAGGAGTTTACACCACAGAGAAACGCTGCACGGCCACACATGAACCCTCGAATTCAACTCTAGAAACAGACGCGCCCAGGGATAATCATGGGCGCGGACAAAAATTCTCTCCCACAGATTTATTAGGTGTTTCGTTAGGAACTTGTATACTAACAACACTAGCCATTCTGCACGAGGGTGATGGCATTGATTTTAAGAACTCAACATTTTCAGTCACGAAAGAAATGATTTCTAATCCACGACGAGTTGCCAGTCTCAATATAACTCTGGAATTGCCCCGTGCCGTGCCAAACAACTTAAGGTCAAAGCTAGAAACAACAGCAAACAACTGTCCTGTAAAAAAATCACTGCATCCAGATATTTCAGCAAACATCACAATACATTATTCAATCTAGATTTTACCGATTGGCAATTCCAAAACGTCCATATTCTTGGTGACTGTCTGAGGTATTTCTTTTGGTAAACTTTTTTGAATCGTTGAAATCAGTGATGCTTTGATTTTTTCTTTTCTGAAAAAAGAATTATGAATCAAACTGACCTCTCGTGATGGCGCTGGATTAACAAATTCTTTTAAGCGCTTCGAATTCTTTATATCTTGCGTGGCCAAAAAAGGAAGTAATGTAAAACCGCTTTCTTGATCCACCATTTTTCGAAGTGTCTCTAGACTACCACTTTCAAAGCGAATATTTTTATTCATATCCGATGCTTTTTTTCGATTGCGACAAAGTAGCAATGACTGCTCGCGGAAACAGTGCCCATCCGCCAATAGCCAAAGATCATTCGAACTCAACTCCTTTTGTTCGATCCTATTCAATCTCATCAATGGTGATTTTTCAGAAACATACGCCAAGAAAGGCTCATAAAACAAAGGATGAGATATCAAGCCATCATGATCAATAGGCGTCACTAAAAGACCAAGATCCAATTCAGTATCATCAATTTTTTTCAAAATCTGAGCCGTTTGCAACTCTTCAACTATAATTTTTAAATTTGGATTTGCAGCGGCAAAGCTTTTAATAAAAAGGGGCATCAAGTACGGAGCCAAAGTGGGAATGACTCCCAAACGAATTTCACCCCGCGTTTCATCTTTATCTTCGCTGATCAATTCATTCAGCTTGCTATGCTCTCTCAGAACAACTTTTGCTTGCTTAATTAAAATATCGCCAATTTTAGTTGTTCTGATGGGCTGCTCGCTGCGATCAAATAGAATCAACCCAATTTCTTCTTCCATTTTTTGAATTTGCATACTTAAAGTCGGTTGAGTGACACCACAATTTTGCGCAGCCACTCCAAAATTTTTAAATTTATCGACTGCTACAATGTAGGATAATTGCGTCAAAGTCATCGAATAGCCCCCGCTAGCTCATTTAAAGATTAATGGAATTGTGATTACCGAAGCTGTCTTGGTCTTTGGAAACTCAGTCTTTGAAAACAAGGTTTTAAGTTCTTTTTGTAAATACTTTTGATCACTTTCATTTCCAATGACACTTAATACACTATTTGAAATCAATGTGTAGGATTGCACAGATCCTGTCGGACGAATCTGCAATCGACAAGAAAGAGTTCCATTCATCAGATCAATCTCAGATAGAATCGAATTCAATTGCTCAAACTGAGGCTGCAACGATTTTTGCACCTGTGTGGTTGATAAACCACCCACAACGTAGGGGCGTGGATTGACAAACCAACCATGAATAACCAAACGACTTTTCAAAGGATCTCGTGTCCCTTTGACCTCGGTGACGCCATGAGGAAACCGAGGATCAAAAACCACCAGCTCATTCATTCGTGATGGAATGCGATCAACAAAACTACCAAATTCATGGTCTTTTTGATCCATAAATTTAGACCAATAATTCAAGGTCTGATTTTTAAGAATTAATGTTTCGCCACCGCGAAATTCTTTTTTATTCGGAGTCAATGAATAGACAAATGCCCATGGTCCATGTGGCACATCTGAATGTAAGTTTTGAAAACAACCATCAACGTAGTAGCTCAGCCACGGTGGTGAAATATCATGACAGCCCAGATTTTCCCGTCCCCATTGAACTAAATGCGAGTGAAAATTTTGATAGCTTTTCTTACTAAAGTAATAAAATGCCGGAGTCCGTATCAAATGGTATTGATCTTCATCATACCAAAAATCCCAAACAAAACGTTTTGCATCTGTAGATTTTGCATTCTTAAAATGCGACTCAAACTCGGCTCGCAATTCTTTACTTTTAGGATAAAAATTTCGGTGAACATTAAAGTTTTCCATAATGATCACCCTTTGCCATTAAATCTTGGAAACTTTTTGCATGATTCGACCAAATAAATCTTGCCCGGAGCTGCTCTTCATTGAAATTTCAATGGTATCTTGATCTTTCATAAAGGACGTCACAGGCTTTCCATCTTTAATTTGCTCAATCATTCGTTTTTCAGCCAAACAACTTGAACCCATTGCTGGATCTTCATTGGATACAGTTCCACTTCCAATCAATGAACCAGCCACTAAATCTCGCGTTCGAGCTGCGTGTGCGATCAATTGACCAAAATGAAAATGCATTTCTTTAGCATTGGCTTTACCAAAAAATTGTCCATTGTATTTTATATCTAATGGCAACTGCACACGTCCATTAAGCCAAGCCTCACCTAATTCATCCGGAGTCAGGGCAAATGGCGAAAGTGCTTTCGTTGGTTTACTTTGAAAAAAACCAAAACCTTTCTCTAACTCTTCGGGAATCAGGCCCCGCAAAGAAACATCATTAATAAGCACCAACAGTTTAATATGATTCAATGCCTGCTCTGGCGAAACACCCATGGGAACATGATCTACTATGACTCCAACTTCACCTTCGAAATCAGTGCCATGAGCAAAATCAATCTGTGGAATAGTGTCAGTTGGAGCTAAGAATCGACCACTTTCAGCTTGATACATCAAAGGCACTGTTAATAAAGTTGCCGGCAATGGTGCATTTCTCGCTTGGCGCACCAATTTAATATGGTGAATATAAGCAGAACCATCCGCAAACAACCATGTGCGTGGCAGACACGAATGAAAAAGACTTTCATCTGCCAACCGCTCAGCTGAAGCGACCTTACCTGCATTCAAATCTTCTGAAATTTTTTGAAGTTGAGGTTCTGCGAGAGTCCAATTTTCAACAGCCTCTCGCAAAGAAGGATACACATGTGAAGCCCGTGCAAAACTGAGCTGATCACGACTAACCACAACAAGTTCGCCATCTAAAGATCGATTTGATTTTAATGAACCCAGTTTCATCTTAGTCTTTCTTATCAGTCAAAAGTCATCATAATGTTGGCTCCAACGGCTCGAGAATTTTCAACTCCTGCCGCCAACTCACCAGAAACAGCTTCAAAATAAATATTCACACCCATATTCGGAGCAAACTTAAACTGACCACCAATTGTGAGTGGCACAACCATACCTTTAATATTCGTCAATCCACCCGGAGATGAATCATTAGCCATTTTGATGGATAATGATGGACCCAAATAAACTCCTGCAGATTCTTCAAACTTAAACATGACGAACAAGGGGATATCAAAGTATGTTATTTTTCCCGTGCTCTTGGTTCCTGATGCATAAGTTGATTCGAATGGTCGTTCATTATAGAAAAGGCCGGACTTGATTGCAAAGTTTTGAGCGACATCGAATACTGCCGATCCACCAATTTGAAAACCAATGACTTGTTTGTTCGAATCAGAGCCTGCCAACTCCGCAGAGGCCCATTTAAAACCAATTTCTAATCCAGCCATTGAGTACGAAATATCTGATCGACCTTCGGTATTTGCGAATGCGGTTGCTGAGGTTAATAATAGTGCCATTGCAATAAGTCTCATGGGACCTCCTGATTGATATGAATCCAAATCTTATCATAACTGTGGCTAAAAACTAGGTCGCAATTTCTCGGTAAATAAGCCAAAGACCTACTGCGGCATTTGAGACTTATACTTCACGGCTTGTATTTCATGCCAGCTCGCGCCAGAATTTTTTATATGAAAGATTTAATTCTCTATAGTTATTTTCGCAGCTCAACGTCATTTCGTGTGCGAATTGCCTTGGCTCTCAAAGATCTGGATTACGAGTATCGACCAGTTCATTTACTTAATAACGGAGGCGAACAAAACCAATCTCCGTATCGACAGATCAATCCTATTGGCGGAGTGCCGACACTTATCCACAATGGCAAGACCCTTTCACAGTCATTGGTGATCATGGAATACTTAGATGATGCCTTTCCCGAAACGTACCAGTTATTTCCGAAAAGTATTTTCCAAAGAGCCAAAGTAAAACAATTTTGTGAAAACATTAATGCAGATATGCATGCTCTTGGAAATTTAAAAGTTCTGCAATATCTTGAATCCAAACACGGATACACCCAATCAGATAAAGAAGCCTGGGTTCAACATTGGTTCCACCAAGGTTTTAAAGCACTCGAAACCATGCTCGCTGAAACGGCTACAGATTATTGCTTCGGCGAAGTGATTACGGCTGCAGACGCACTACTTATCCCGATGATGGTCACAGCCGAGCGTTTTAAGTTGGATTTAACCAGCTATCCTTTGGCGATGAAAATTTTTAAAAATTGTATGCAGAATTCGGCATTCATCACGGCTCATCCTATTCGACAACCCGACACTCCGAATGATCTTAAACCCGCCCAATAAAAAGAAAACTCCATTTATCCAATACTGGAACAAATAAAAACACCAACATACTCACGTTGGTCCACATAAAAAAAGCAAACCAACGTTGCTTTCCTTCTGAACGATACAATCTAAAGAATTCCTTCAACAGCATAAATGCAAATGGAAAAACAACGGCCGCAAAAACCCAGCTGGTTGTCAGAAAAAATGGAGATGCAATGGCAACCCCAGCATAACAAAATGTATACAACCCAACATGAAACAGTGTTTTCTGAGTACCCAAGGCTGTTGGCAAAGTGGGAATACCCCCTAAGCGGTAGTCCTCCTTGTATCTTATTGCCAAAGTCCAAAAGTGCGGCATCTGCCACAAAAACATAATCAGAAATAAATAAATCGATTCCGAATTAAAAATCTGAGAGTCATTGACGGCATACCCAATCGTCACTGGCAGTGCACCAGGGATCGCACCAGGAACTGCCGCAAATATCCATTTAGGCTTCCAAACATAGGTGTACAATCCATTATAAAGCGCAATGGACACAACTGATAAATAGCCTGCAGTTGCAGACAGGTCATGTAACAAATTGATCCCACAAAAAATCATAGCAACAGCTAAAATAAAACCTGCTGCAGGTTTTATTTTTCCACTCGCAATTGGACGGCTTTGAGTGCGGGGCATTTTTTGATCCAGCTTATACTCTTGAACTTGATTCAGTGCCAGGCTGCCTGAACTCAATAGATAAAGACCCAAAATAAATGTGATCAGATGTTTCCAATCAAAAGCATTCTCGATTTGATATCCAGTGGCGTACCCCGCAAGGCCCGCCAACAATACAAAGATCACTATACCAAATTTAGTTAAACTAGAGAATGTCTTAAACACGTTACTTATAAAACGCTATTCTGAGTAATTCGAGTGTAAATATCCAATGTTGTCAGAATAAACAGCAGCGCCAAAAATAAAAATCCACTGATAAAAATGGCGCGATTCATATTGGTTTCATATTTCAAATGCATGAAAAAAGCGACAACCAAGTAGGCTTTCACTGTGGCAATTGAAAAAGCAATAAGCGCAGAAAACGGCTGCAAATGTTCACGAATTGAATGTGCTGCAACTGTTAAAAAAGTCAGCGCGAATAAAGCAACAGCAACTTTAACATAAACATTAAATGGCGTCACATGGTGAGCAGAATCACTGCTATGAGCTGCTCCGTGATTGTGTGTTGAATGATGAGTTCCCATTTTTATCTCGCTTTCGTAGTGTTGGTTCTTAACCAACCAAATAAAGTAACGGAAATAAGAAAATCCAAATTAAATCGATGATATGCCAAAAAATCCCCACACCTTCGATCGGTGTGTAATAATTCGAATGAAAATCACCACGAATATTGCGGATCATAACCCAAGTGATCAGACACATACCAATCAAAACATGCAAACCATGCAAACCAGACATGCAAAAATAGAATCCAAAATAAAGACCCAAATTTTGATGTACGGGTTTTACCATTTCTAAGTTCAGCATTTGGCCCGGATAAATTCCTAAATGGAATTTATGGGTGTACTCAAAATACTTGATTACCATAAAGATCGCACCACAAAGCACTGTTGCCCCAAGTGCCATGACCGCTTTTTTAGGCTGATTCTTTTGATTAAAATAAATTCCCAGCGCCATCGTAAAAGATGAAAAAATCAGAACAAGGGTATTCACAAAACCCAATTTCCAATCCAAGTACTTTGCGCCTTCGGCGAACATCTCCGGATACATTGTATGATAAATGATATATCCGATAAAAAGTCCACCAAACATCAAAATCTCAGTGGCCATAAATAGCCAAATTCCCTCTTTGTTTGACAGGTATTGGTGGGTATCATCTTTATAGTGGGTTGCTACTTCAACGCCGTTTACAATTCTACTTGTACTCATATGGCCCCGCAGTCACAGTTGGTTCGTTTGTAAAGTTATCATGTGGTGGTGGCGTCGAAGTTGTCCACTCCAACGTTTTTCCGCCCCATGGATTATCCGGAGCTTTTTCACCCTTGGTTATTGCACGAATCATCGCAATCAAACCAATAACAAAACCCGTTGCAATCAACCAAGACCCAATTGTTGAAATCCGATTCAACTGCTCATACTCAGGAATATAGTCAAAATAACGACGAGGCATCCCTTTCGCTCCCAAGATAAACTGTGGGAAAAATGTTACGTTGAATCCGATAAATATAAATACCCATGACCAAATCGCCATTGTCATATTGTACATTTTTCCGAACATTTTGGGGAACCAGTAGTAAAACCCACCCATAATAGACATCAATGTTCCACCCACCATCACATAGTGAAAGTGTGCCACAACAAAATAAGTATCATGAAAATGAACGTCCACAGGAACAACAGCTAACATAATCCCCGTCACACCACCGATAGCAAACAAAAATAAGAAACCCAAAGCGTATAACATGGGTGCTGTGAATTCGATAGATCCACGATACATCGTCGCCAACCAATTAAACATCTTAATTGCTGTCGGCACACCCACCAACATTGTTAAAAATGAAAACACGATTCCCGCAACTTCAGATTGACCTGATACAAATAAGTGATGACCCCAAACAAAGAATGAAACAGCAGCAATACCCAATGACGAGTATGCAATGGCCGTATAACCAAAAATTGTTTTCTTCGTGAAGGTTGTCATCAACTCAGAAATCACACCCATCGCAGGCAGAATCATAATGTAAACTGCTGGATGCGAATAGAACCAGAAAAAATGTTGAAACAAAACGGGGTCGCCACCTAGTTTTGGATCAAAAATACCAATTCCAAAAACTCGCTCCATCGCCAATAACAATAATGTGATGGCCAGAATCGGAGTCGCTAACACTTGAATGATTGCTGTTGAATAAAGAGCCCAGACAAAAAGCGGAATACGGTACATTGTCATTCCAGGGCATCGCAACTTATGAACGGTCACGATAAAATTTAACCCCGTCAGAATCGAACTCATACCCATAATGAAAACAGCCAAGACCATCAATACAACTGAAGCGCCTGTGCGAATCGAATACGGAGTATAAAATGTCCAGCCGGTATCTACTTTATTTAAAAATAAAGTGGCGAATGCCATAATGGCGCCCGCCATTAAACAATACCATGACAGCAAATTTAACCGAGGAAAAGCCACGTCTTTTGCACCAATTTGTAAAGGTAAAAAGAAGTTTCCAAGAATGGCCGGAATCCCCGGAACGATGACCATAAAAACCATAATGGCTCCATGATATGTCATAATTCGATTATAAAGATCGGCGGGATTTGCATCTCCTTTAATAACATTTGGAAGGCTCGATAAAAAGCTGATCCCCTCTTGCGCGTTACTCGAAAACAATTCAAGCCGCAGCAAAAGAGCCATGATTCCACCAATAAGGAAAAAGAACATGACCGACACAAAATACATAATACCAATTCGCTTATGGTCTAAAGTAGTTAACCACGACCACAATCCGGAAGACTCATTCAAATAATTTTTTCCAGCTACTGCATGACTCATTTTCTACCTCTTACTTTAAACCTTTAATGTACTCAATTAATGCACTCAACTCAGATTCAGACAGCTGACCTTGATACGACGGCATTGGTGACGGTTTTGGAAAACCTTTCACAATTTTAGCCTGTGGTTCTAAAATAGATTGGCGCACATAGTTTTCATCAAACTTAGAAACAGATCCATCACCAAATACTCCCTCAGTTCCAAATTTCTTAAACAAAGAGGGGCCAACCTTAACTGCTGCATTATCAACATTGTGGCATGAAGCACAGGCGCGAGTTTGAAAGTACTTTGCTCCACGTTGAGCTAATGGCAACAATCCAATTTCAGATTCATCCACTAACCATTTATCAAACTCTTCTTGAGTGACAACTTTAACCCGAGCAACCATTCCGGAGTGATTTGTGCCGCAGAATTCAGTACAAAAAGCATAGAATTCTCCCATTTTTTCTGCCCGGAACCAAAGAGTTGTGTAACGACCTGGAACCGCATCTTGCTTAATACGAAAGCTTGGAACATAGAATGAGTGAATAACATCTTCAGATGCTAGGATAATTTTAATATCTTTATTCACTGGAACAACAAGGTCTGTTGATTTAACACCATTCTTGTATTCAACAGTCCAAGCCCACTGTTTTCCAGTGACATGAATTTCAAGAGCATTCTCAGGCATCGCCCGCATGTCATGATAGATAGTCCAACCCCATGCAAACACAACCAAGAAAATAATAAGCGGAATAACAGACCACAAAATTTCTAAACGTGTATCATGCGTGATATACGGAGTTTTGTCTGATTGAGATTTTCTTTTGTACTTTATGGCAAAATAAATCATTCCACCAATTAAAATCGCGCAAGAAATAAAACTGACAACAAGTAAAAATCCATAAAGATTATCTACTTCTTTAGCAATTTGAGTCCCTTGCTCCGGCATAAAAGCTCCAGCCAACGCTTGATTCAAAAACATCCACAAGGCCATTTAACTATTCTCCCTCTTCGCTCGTATTAATACAGGTAGCAGCCACAACGCTAAAAATAGTGCTGTTAACGCTGCTCCAACTTGCATGACACGAAAAACTTGTAATCCATACTTTGATTGATGAACATCGTACTTAAAACAAAACAACATGACTGAATCCACTATATTTCCAACTTTACCATGAGAGGCCTCATTCAAGGCTAATTTTACATCCCGTGGCTCAAACTGAATTCCATGCAAATAACGAGAAATAGTTCCATCGGGTGATATGATAATCGCCGCTGAAGCATGAGACCATTCACTCACTTTTTCATTCCAACGAAACTGAAATCCGACCTGATCTGTGATGGCTTTAACGACGGCCTCTTCAGCCGTTGTAAAATGCCAACCCTTTTCAGATTCTGGTCGGTTGTAAACTTTTAAATAGCTGGCTTTCTTTTTCACAGCGACATCCGCAGTCTCACGAGAATCAAAACTGAGAGCGACGATCTCAAACTCATTCCCCGGAGTCCAATCCACCATTTTTAAGGTGTCTGTCAAACCATTGAGATGAAAGTTACAAAGACCCGGACAATTAAAATAAACAAGACTCAGAATGACTGGCTTTGGAGATTTAAAAAAAGTTCCAAGTGCAACCAATTGGCCACTTTCATCACGAACCATCAAATTAAGATCAATCTTTTGACCCATTTTTTCAGTGATTCCAACACCCTGAAGTTCTTCAGGAACTTCCGCTGATGATTTTGATGGAGGTAATGCTGTATAAGTGTCTTTCATACCAGTCGCTGCGTTGGACTGAGCCCAACTCATCGACGACACCAAAATACAGCTGATAAAAATTAACTTCACTTCAATCCTTTAATCAGCAGTGGCCGCAAAATTGACGATATCTTCAGATTTGTCTTGAGATTTATTTTTGGTGATTGTTTCAATCCAGCTTAAAACAGCCCAGCGCTCATAGGGTTTTAATATGGCTTTGAACGAAACCATTTGTGTGCCGGCAATACCGTTTTGCAAAACTTTGTAATGGGCTATTAAACCATTTCCTTGAGTCCATTTACCTTCAACGAGATTTCGCGATGTTGGAATACCGCCCACAAGATCACCCGCAGCACCATGGCAAGCGGCACAGTTTTGCTTATAAAGCCGTTCACCGGCTAAAGCCACTTCAGGACTATCAGCCCATGGCTCTTTAACAGATGCCAATTCAAATTTGGGAGCTCCCGGAGCTGCGGGGGCAACTATTTTCTCGTCAAGAGTGACGCCCTTATTCAAAAATACGATATAAAATAAAAATGCGAATACAAAAGCGAGCGAACCGAGCAAGGCGATCAAGCCACCTTGATTATGATGATCATGATTACTAGACATGAGCGAAAACTCCTGAGTGATTGTAAAACAAATTGTTACTATAAGCCTTAACTTATAGTGCATTTAGGGCGACTGATCAATGCTAAGCTATCAATTTTCTTGAAGTTTTTCTGCTTATATACTACGCATAAAATCAACCAGTAGAGCTAGCCCTCATTCTGAACTCGACTCGTCTATTTTCAAAAAATCAGCAACACTAAATAAGTGTTTAGATGGATTCATTGCCAACGTATTTTACTTCCAACCTTTCTGGTCGGCGCGCTTCTTTTTCTTGGTGGCTGCAACAAAGGATTCACACTCAAAATTGAGGATCAGGATATCTTTGCTTTTGGCGCTCAAGACTCGTGCAACTTTATTACGGCAACTGTTCTTTCGAACACCCTTCGTGTTTCTTGGAAATCGGACACCCCCGTAAACCTTGTCATCACCCCTTCGGTACCCGAAGAATTCGACACCGAAATTCTCAGCGCGGCCGACAAATGGAATTCCACACTTGGAAAAAATCTGATCCATATCACTCGAGATAATAGTTTCAGCGCTCCACCAGCATCAGACCGAGTCAACGCCATTTACTGGTCCACGGAATGGGATTCCGATCAAGCCTCCCAACAGGCCCGCACAGCCATCCGCTGGGATGTCAGCAAATTACTGGATACCGATATTCGAGTTAATGCCAAGAATTTTATTTATTACAAAAATGGCGACACAAATAAGGCCGGAAAAATTCACCTTGAAAGCTTACTCGTCCACGAACTGGGACATGCCCTGGGCCTGTCTCACATCGCGGATCTTGCAAGCGTTATGCAAACCCACCTCAAATCTGAAACCTCTCGAAATCAACCCGGAGCCGTCGATTCGGATTCCTTGAAATGCGAGTACTGATGAAAAAGTTTCTCTTCTTATTTGTTGTTCTCGACTTTGTATTTGTCGCGCTCATTATTAAATGGACGACAACCCCAGGTCGCATGATTGCTTCAACAGAACAATCCTTCTACTCAGATCTAACCGATGGTCAAAAAAACAAATGGGATCTCATCGAAACCTTTCAATTTGATTCCAATAGTAATCATTTGGAATTCAGCACAAACAAACTTCAGATGATCTGCGAAACCTCAAGTCTTATTGAATTGCAGTATGCCGCACAGAATGTGGCTTTTGCCGGCCAAAGACCAACCATTACACATATTTTTTCTTGCGAAAACATTCGTAAGAATCAAGATCAATCGATACTTTTAACCTTAACTTCTGATTTTACAAAAATTCATAAAACAAAAAAAATAACCTACCCAGATAGCCAATTGGTGGGATCACAACTCTATGCCGATGAAGAGTTTCCAACACATTGGAAACTGGCTGAAGTGCGCGTGAAAGGCCCTAATACTTTCACAATCAATGAGTTCGAGATTGAAAAAGTTCATGGCCACGCTCTTGAGTTTTCTATTTCTGTAAAATAATCTGATCCGTCACCTCAGAACCACTGCTTTTAGGATCTGACACAAGCTCCTGTGAATCCTTTTTTTTCATACCCAAGGCTTTTGCTTCAGAGCCGGATTCATTGTTTTGCTTACTATACTGTTTTTTAACTTTATGGCTCAGTCTTTTCAAACGACCATCCAATGTCATTTGCTTCTGAATACCCTCCACATTTGTCGTGTCCATACGTTTATAAACACGACCCATTGTTGAGCCTTTTTCCGGAAATTTGGTTTGAAAATCTAAACTCAGCTGATTGTAATGCTGAATCAAGCGCATCAACTCAGTGTGTTCCTTTTTTAACTGCTCAATTTTCTCAGACTGCTCTTTTCCTTTAAGATTCTCTTTTTGCATAATAAGGTTCTCGACAAGCTTTTGCTGGTTTTCAACCTTACCCTTTACAGTAATCAACTGAGTCTGAACCTGCATCCATTCTTCAGACTGCTTTCCTGAATATGAAATATTTTTGTCTTTTTCAGTTTCAGAATCTTGAGCCCACAACAGAGGAGATACAAAAAAAACAGTCACCGCTAAAAAATTACTCCAACGCATATTGAGTCCATTTCGTTTCTAAACCCAGAAAGTGAATTCGCTTAGCCAATACATAGGCTTGAACAGGATTCAATTTTTCAATTCGTATAAGACCGTTTCGAATTTCTTTCATTTTTTCAGCGACATCCCAACCAAATCGACTATCTTGCAGCGCCTCTTTAAAGATTTGAATATCATCTTTTGAATCCAATCCATAAACTTCTAAATCATAATTAAGAGCTGAAATTTGAACTTCCGAATTGCCAAAATCTGCAATATCTTGAGCCACAGTTGTAAACTCTGAAACAACTTCTTCTTCTGGCCTTTGAGTCAATTCAAACGCTTCAGTTGCCATCTCAAATGAATACTCCGCCGTTGGCAACTCAGGCTCCTCATATCCACTTAAGGCATCTGCCTCAACTGAATCTAAAGACTCAGATTCCGAGGTGTATGCCTGTGGAACTTCACCGTACTCGGGAATTCCTTCAAAATTAATAAAATAAACTGCCTGACATTTTGGGCACGTAAATAGCGCCCCATAATTTCTTTCCAAAACGTCAACTTCGTTATGGCAGCTGGGGCAATCCAAATTTACCGACCCTTTTGACGACGACGCTCAGCTCGATTCAGCACACGCTCAGATTCAGCTCGCGACGGTCCCGATACAATTCGACGCTTTTGAGGTCTTGCTTCTTGAACTCCCACTTCCGATGCGCCATTCGAAGTGACGCTAAAATCACTCGTTGGCTCACCCGGCGATGAGTAGTTGAGTTCTCCTAAGTCAGGTTCTTGAGGTTTCATTTTTTCAATGGACTCTTCCATACCATCCGCAACCAACTGAACTCGCATCATCTTTTCAATCGTATCTGTCTTTAATATATTATTCAGATACTCAAAAGCCTTGAAGGCTTCCTTTTTATATTCGATCAAGGGATCTTTCTGACCATAAGCACGCAGATTAATACCTTCTTTAACCTTATCAATTGTGTACAGGTGCTCTTTCCAACGCTGATCAATTGAATTAAGCATGACCATTTTAGAAATTTGTTCAAAGTAAGGCCCCATCGATTGCTTTTGATGATCAAATATTTTTCTAACTCGCTCTTGAATCTCTGTTTGAATTTTTTCAGCCGTTAACGAAGTGTTTAGTTCTAATTTAAATCCAAATAAACTCATCAAAGCATTATTTAGCCCCTCGAAGTTCCATTCTTCTTTTTTAAGATCCACCGGCATATGTGTATCTAAAATAACCGACAAAACATCACCCAACATATCTAACAAAGATCGTTCGATATCAGCACCCTCAAGGATTTGACGGCGCATTTTATATATCGCGTTTCGCTGCTGATTCATCACATCGTCATAATCCAATAGATGCTTACGGATATCAAAGTGATGCCCCTCAACTTTGCGCTGAGCGCCCTCGATCGCATTGGTAACCATTTTATGAGTTATTGGCTCATCTTCTGGAATATTCAGCATTCCCATAATTTTTTGAATGCGCTCGCCATTAAAAATTCGCATTAAATTATCTTCAAGTGATAAATAAAATCGAGATTCACCCGGATCTCCCTGACGACCCGCACGACCACGCAATTGATTGTCAATACGACGTGATTCATGGCGCTCGGTACCCACGATATATAGTCCGCCAGCAGCAACCACTTCTTTTTTTTCTTCTTCACATTGTTTTTTAAATCGCAACGCCGCATCGGTAAACTCAGGCCCTTCTTCAGTACCCACAGCTTTCTTGGCCATCACTTCAGCATTTCCACCCAACATAATATCCGTACCACGACCTGCCATATTTGTTGCGATGGTGACAGCGCCTTTGCGACCAGCCAAAGCAATAATTTCAGCTTCGCGCTCGTGATGTTTCGCATTTAAAACATCATGTCGAACACCTTCTTTTTTTAACCAGGCCGAAAGTGTTTCTGATTTTTCAATAGAGGCCGTTCCCACTAACACGGGCTGACCTTTTAAATTACGCTCTCGGATATCTGACGTAATAGCTTTGTATTTAGCTTGCTCCGTTTTATAAACAATATCTTCCACATCACGTCGCTGTATTGGTTTATTTGTTGGAATGACATAAACATCCAAATTATAAATCTTTTTAAACTCGACAGCCTCTGTATAAGCCGTTCCAGTCATTCCCGAGAGTTTATTATACATCCGGAATAAATTCTGAAATGTGATCGTCGCTAATGTTTGATTTTCATTTTTAACTTCAACGCCTTCTTTGGCTTCAATCGCTTGGTGAAGTCCATCACTCCAACGTCGCCCTGGCATCAATCGACCAGTAAATTCATCGACGATGACAATCTCGCCGTCCTTAATCATATATTCAACATCCAATCGATACAGATGATGAGCTCGTAGCGCTTGATTCACATGATGAAGCAGTTCAATGTTTGCGGGATCATAAAGATTGTCTAATTTAAGAAGTTTTTCCACCTCTAGATTACCCTCGTCAGTCAATGTTGCTGATTTGGATTTTTCTTCCATTGTGAAGTGAATTTCTTTTTTCAGAAATGGGATGATTTTATCAATCACATAATATTTTTCAGTAGACGCTTCAGCAGGACCTGAAATAATTAGCGGAGTTCGCGCTTCATCAATTAAAATGGAATCGCACTCATCCACGATGGCAAAATTTGGTGTTCGCTGAACATAATCTGACAGATCAAATTTCATATTGTCGCGCAAGTAATCAAAACCCAATTCGTTGTTTGTCGCATATGTAATGTCTGCATTGTAAGCCTGACGTCGCTGCTCGTCGCTCAGCCCATGCACAATTGTTCCTGTTGTCAGCCCTAACCAATTGTACAGAGTACCCATCCATTCACAATCACGAGTGACCAAGTAATCATTCACACTGACAACATGGGCGCCTTTTCCAGTCAACGCATTCAAGTAAGTTGGAAGTGTCGCAACTAAAGTTTTCCCTTCGCCGGTACGCATTTCTGTAATCGAGCCGCGATTTAAGACAATACCACCAATCAGCTGAACATCATAATGTCGCATCCCTAAAACACGCTTTGAGGCCTCTCGACAAACAGCAAAAGCTTCTGGTAAAATCTGATCAACTGTTTCACCCTTCACAAATCGATTTTTAAATTCTATTGTTTTGGCTTTTAATTGCTCGTCCGAAAGACTCTGCATTGTTGGTTCAAGAGAATTAATTTGATCCACGATGGGCTGAATCTTTTTCATTTCTCGTTCGTGCTTTGTTCCAAATATTTTTGCGACTAATTTTTGTATCATAGGTACGTAGAATAGAGCTTGTCTTACTCGGGGGCAAGACCAGCCAAGTTAGTCGCCCTCGCTAAAGGTCCTGCTGAATGTGTAGGCTTATATTTTGCCCGCAACCTGGGTCTGACGAAAACCCTCATAAATGCTAATCGCCACAGCTGTTGCCAAATTTAAACTTCGAACAGGGCCCGTTTGCGGAATTGTAACGGCCTGATCTTGATAGTTTAAGATAATTTCAGGTGGCAACCCCTTGGTCTCTTTCCCAAAAACCAACCAATCTCCTGGCTGATACTGTATATCATAATATGTTTTCTTAACTTTAGTCGTAAAATAAAATACCCGAGAAGGGTCTGAAACTGTCTTGAACCAATCCTCATAGGTTGGATAATAAAACCAAGTCAAATGCTGCCAGTAATCCAATCCAGCGCGCTTCAACTGAGTGTCATTGATTTCAAAACTCATGGGTCCAATCAGATGCAACTCACAGTTTGTGCCAACACAAGTTCGACCAATATTACCTGTATTCTGTGGGATTTCAGGCTCGACTAAAACAATTTTAAAAAGCGAAGATTTTTCCATCAAGTCAGATGGTTATAAACATCTTTCCCCAAGGAACTCAATGCTAAACGACGTCCTTTATCGACGATCAATTCCAACTTCATCAATTCGCGGTACAAAGTTAAATCTTGAATTGGAACAATATCACGCCCCTTGGCAGCCCCTAACTTCAAAACATACATCTTTTGTTTTTCAGTCAATTGCTGAGTTAATGGCGGATTTTGGTTAAGAGATTCTTTCCAAAGTCCATCCGCAATGAGTTGAGCTGATTTTGTAAGCTTCTTGGGATTAAACACATAAACTTGAGCTTGCTCCAGCTGACCAGAGATTTTTTGCACGGTCTTTGTAATTCTCTGATGTAATCCTTTCGTCGCATCAGAAAAGTGCACACCATGAAATGAATCCATTAATGTGACTAAAGTTTCATCCATTTTGAGCTCGATCAATTGACCCAAAATGGAATCACGGCCTTGATCGATATAAATTGGAAATCCAACTGGAAGACGATAAACAGAGCCTTCAATTGTAGCAGCTTCATAGGAAACAATAAAATTTTTGAGCTTTTCAAAGTTTAACATGCCCTCGGTCCAAGAACCGATAGCGAAAAAACGCATTGTCATCATGAATCCCCCTCAGAACCATAAAGAAAACTAGTTTAGTCAGCAGAAAGTTGGGTTGTTCTAACAAAGCTTTTCGTAATGCGCAAATTTTTAAGATTGCGTTAGCGTGACAAACTTTGACCCTTCATGGAAATTCGTTAAAATGAATTAAAAAACAGGCAAAACACTGAACGGCGCTTTGAACGCCTTACACGGAGAGACTCATGGAAATTGAAATCAAAAATTTTGCACATCATATGTGGTACCAAGATGAAGATGGAATTATCACTATCGGAATAAATGAAGAGGGCCTCGCCGATATCACCGAGATCACTTCAGTTGATTTACCACCAGAAAATGAAAGTGTTGCCGAAGATGTCGCAATTGGAACAATCGAAACGGATGACGGCCCCCTTGATATTTATTCTCCTGTAGCAGGTAAAGTTGTCGAAGTGAATACACAAGTTTTAGAAGATCCCTCATTGATTCAAGAAGATCCTTATGAAGAGGGCTGGTTGGTGCGCATCGAAGCCAGCGAAGAAATTGTTGATGATGATGACGACGATGAGGATTTTGACGACGAAGAAGATGACGATTTAGATGACGACGACGAAGAAGAGGAGTAATTATCCTTTACTTTGTAACGTGCTCTCTGATCTGGGGACTCACCTGGATTGCCATTAAATTTCAATTGCACGCGCTGGATTCAAATGTTGCCGTCTTTTACCGGTTCCTATTAGCTAGTTTTTTACTGTTTGCTTGGGCCGTCTTTAAACGAGTTCCACTTCGCTTTGAGCGATCGGCCCATTTGCGCTTTCTCAGCCAAGGCTTTTTTATGTTTTGCCTTAATTTTCTATTAACTTACTGGGCATCACATATGGCGCCTTCGGCGCTAGTCGCCTTGGCATTTACATCACTAATTTATTTCAACATGTTTTTCGGACGCCTGTTCCTAAATATTCCTTTTGAGCGAAAAGTTATTTTTGGAGCTTTGATTAGTTTTTTAGGAATGGGGATTTTTTCTTATAATGAATTGCAACAGATTCAAATTCATCCTGGCTACTTGGTCGGATTTTTTATAAGCCTAGTCGCCACGGTTTCTGCATCATTTGGAAATATTATTTCAGCTAGGTCACGACAACAGAAAGTGCCTATTTTAGCTAACAATGCCTGGAGCATGCTTTATGGCTGTGGACTGACTCTTATTTATTGCCTCAGCATGCAGAAGTCTTTTCACGTCAATCTTGATCTTGATTTTGTGCTGTCTTTTTCTTATTTAGTTATTTTTGGAACCATTATTTCATTTGGAGCTTATTTAAAACTGATTGATTTAGTCGGACCAGCGAAAGCCGCATTTACCAGCGTTGTTTCGCCTGTCATTGCGATACTCATGTCAGTGCTTTTTGAGAAAATGGTTTTTGATCGTCTTCTATTCATCGGAGTTCTTTGTTGCCTTGTTGGAAATATGATCGCCTTAGTGCCAAAATCGTGGATTTTAGGAAAATTTAGAAATGCTTATTAAACCATTTTTAGAAACAGATATTGATCGCGTGAAAAAGTTTACTGATTCTGAAATCGGAGACGGCTACTACAGTCGTGAAGAACTCATTGAAAATCAAAAAAAATCTTGTTGTTCAAACGGAGCCATCAGTTCATTTTTATTAATTGACGAATCCAGCTCCGAGATCAAAGGATTGCGCTTGGCCTATCCTCCTGGGAATTGGTCACACGGAAAAGGCACAGCATTGCGTGATGATCTGTGGCCATTTTCAATTCACGAAACTGCTTACTTTCAAAGTTTATTTCTGGCAAAGGACGCTCAACGCTTAGGATGGGGTCCCAAACTCTCCGAAAAATCTATCGACGTTTTCAGACAACTCGGAGCCAAAGGAATTGCCACTCATTCTTGGAAAGAATCACCGAACAACTCTTCCGTGCGCTATCTTTTGAATATTGGTTTCAAAGAAATCATAGAACATCCGCTTTATTGGTTTAATGTGGATTACATCTGCACCAGAGATGGCAAACCCTGCCGTTGCACGGCTGTTGAGATGTATTTAACTCTCTAACGATTTTTCAAATAAAATTTTCACTTCTTCGTCCGCGCCAACTTCGGTTCCCGTAATTTTAAATCCGGAATTGAGATTTAACGAGATCATCCGGGGAAATTGATTCATTGATTTTGTCTGAATACTTTTAAATCCATTCTGCAAGCACCACTCGTGTTGACGTTTTATAAACAAAGTCGCAACACCTAAATCTTGATAATCGGGAGCAACACCACCTATCCATGAATAAAAAACTTCATTCTCTAAGGCATATCCCAACTTAAATCCTACTGGAATTTCTTGGTCATAGGCCACCTGTAAAAATAACTTTTTACCGCCAAGACGATTTTCAATTTTTAACTGATCAAATTCACCAAAAACATCCAGACAAATAGATCGCACAACGTCCATCAATTTCGAATCGAATTGATCAAATTCACTAAATTGAAACTCAATCGGAGCAAATCGAAAAATCGACTTTCCATCTTTTTCAATTTTTTCAAAAAACATTTCTTTAGGACGAACCCATAATCGACCATTCTTGTTCTCATAAAGAGTTTCATACAATACCAATTCTTCAAGAGTTTCCGAGTGACGTACTACTCCCAAATATTTATACGGCATATTTTTATAATGGCGGTAAAATCGAGTTTCCATAGGGTCTATCCTCTTATTATTTATGGGGATTATTTAGAAGTTTGGAAAAAATAATACCAGGCTTGCTATAAGAGCCGGAAGCGATTGAACGAAAAAAATTCTTTTATTCACTGTTGCCGCTCCAAATATTCCTGCAATAATGACACAAAAAAGAAAGAAGAATTTAATCTGAATTCCCACGCTTGGATCTGGATGAATCAAACCCCAAGCAAGCCCTGCACTTAAAAATCCATTATAGAGACCTTGATTTGCGGCCAACACTTCAGTGATTTTGGCCTTATCTAAACTTTGGCGAAAAACTTTAAGTCCCAGGGGTCGAGTCCATAAAAACATTTCCAGTATCAAAAAAAAGAAATGAAGAACTGCGACAAAAAATATTAAAATAGAACTCACCATATAAATCATCAAATAAGCCTACCCTGCACCTAGAACAGAGGCAAACTCTGATAAGCACCCCAAAACCCTTAAAAAACGCCAAATTATCCTGGATTATTTATAAGAACTTAATTTAAATTCTGTTTATAGTTGATATCAGACCTATTTCGGCCAATAACGGAGGCATGCGACAGGCTTCAGCTTCTTTTTCTAAAACCACTCAGATTCTTCGCAATATTGGAGTTATTTTACTCGCCACCATTCTTTACTATGTGGCGGCACGAATGGGTTTACTTCTTGCCACAATCAATAACTTTGTATCTCCAGTTTGGCCAGCAGCCGGAGTGGCCGCCTGCTTAGCTTATATCTGGGGCTTTCGTGTCGCTCCCGGAATAATTATCGCCGCCCTTCTGGCCAATACTCATATTGGATTACCCTTGCTACCGGCTATTTTTATTGCATTTGGAAATACTGCTGAATGCTTTTTAGGTGTCGGAATTTTCAGATTTTTAATGAAATACAAAGATGATTTCGGCGTACATGCCGGAGGCATTTTTGCTGTTTTTGCAATTGGAATCTCTGTTGTTTTTGGTGCTACTATTGGAACCTCAACACTTTATTTTTTCAAAATTATTTTAAAAAATGGAGTTTTCCCAACCTGGACAACTTGGTGGATTGGCGATGCCATAGGGGCTTTATTCCTGATCCCCTTTGTTTACAAAATTTATACCTCACGCTTTCCGCGTTCTCTGAATATCAATGGGTTTGGAAAAATAGCTTCTATTTGTATTTTTCTAGCTGCAACTAATTACTTCGTATTTCTCACAAAAAATGGCGCGCCATTTTTATTTTTAACATTTTTCCCTTTATTATCTGCCGGAATATGGCTCAGCTCTTTTTGGATTTATACAGCCTCACTCATGACTGGAATTGGAGCCATCCTCGCAACTGTGGCAGGTCACGGCCCATTCTATGATAATTCATTCAATCAAAATCTCATTCATTTACAGTTATTTTTATTGGGCTTGGGAGTTACTGCATTAGGAATTTCAAGTCTTCAACAAGAAGGCATGCCGCGCCGAATATCCGCAACACTTATTTCTGGTTGGCTTATATCAGGCCTCATCTTTTACTCACTTTTCAACCTTAATCACGAGATTGATCAAAATCGCTTTCAACTCAAAGCAGAACAAGCTGAAACTGAAATCGATACCAAAATCAAACGCTATATTTCTTTTTTAAACAGCGGTGTTAGTTTTTTTAATGCATCCACCTTTATATCCCGTGACGAGTGGCGCGAGTTCACTAAAATTTTACTTTCCAACCAGTATTCCGACACCATCGAAGTCCTTGCCGTGGCATTTTCCTCCAAAAACTCAACTTTAAAAAATCCGCATTTTATCGTTAAACTCCTTGAGCCTCGTTTGCCGCAGCATCAAATTATCGGTTTTGATTTAGCATCTGATCCCACTCGACTTCAAGCTGCTATTCGAGCTCGAGATTCAGGTGAACCCACGCTATCAAATTTACTTCACTTAAAAATGGATCAAGTCTATTCTCCTGGGGCATTACTTCTTATACCTATTTATAAAACTGGAATGCCTACCCGAACTATTCGGGAACGACGGAAATTTTTTGTTGGTTTTGTTTTAACTCCAATTCGACTTAAAACTTTTATACAAAGTGCTCTGAAAAAATTTAACAAAGAGCTACACCTCACCGTAAAATTTGACAGCCCTTCTGGACCACGCGAAGCATTTGTATCAAAATCAAAAGCAGCAGACAGTGAAAATGTCTTAGTCAAACACAGCCGCTTGGCCGGTCAGCCCGTTACCTACTATTGGCGTCAAACAGAAAATTTTGAAACCACATCAGGGCTCATTTTTTCGCTCATGAGTTTTTTGGGTTCACTGGTTACTCTGTTGGTTGCTCTGGTGCTTTCATCTTTGCAACAGACAACAGCTCATGCCAAGTCCATTGCCGATTCAAAAACAAAAGAAATTTTAGAAAAGAACAGAATCTGGAAATTGTTAACAGAAACTGCCCCCGTTGGAATTCACCTTACTGACGACATGGGAAAATGCACCTATGTGAATCCCACATGGAAGCAATTATCTGGCTTGACCTTAAAAGAATCTCTTGGAGACGGTTGGCTCAGGTCTATCCATCCAGAAGACACAAAACTTGTTATAAAAAATTGGAGCGAACTCAAATATACAGGCGTCTTTAATTTCAATTTTCGATTTTTACGTCCAGATGGACGCACCATTCACGTTGACGGTCGTGCCGTGCCACTGTTGAATAACGAAGGAAAAGTTGTCAGCTACTTGGTGATCATTCAAGATATGACTGATTCAGTCAAAAAAAACAATGCCCTGGCCGCTGCAGCCCGCATGTCTTCGCTGGGTGAGATGGCTAGTGGAATCGCGCATGAAGTAAATAATCCACTTTCAATCATACTTGGAAATGCAGATTTGCTAGAATCCATGCTTGAGTCTGAAAATTTCAATCGCGACAAAGCCCAATCTCATTTACATCATATGATTTCAACAGTGCATCGAATTGCAAAAATCATTCGTGGACTTCGCGCATTCGCTCGCGAGACAACTGGCGAACCCTTTGAATCATGCACGGTCAAGGATGTCGTCGGCGACACACTTGAGCTGTGCCGTGAGCGATTTTCAAGTCATCAAGTAAAATTAATTCTTCCTGAAATAGATTCCACGCTTCGTTTTATGGGTCGCTCTGAACAGATGGCTCAGGTCTTATTGAATCTTTTGAATAATGCCTTTGATGCGGCACAGGGCTCTGAACAAAAATGGGTTCAAGTTTCCATAAAAATTATGAGAAATAAATTTCAAATTTCAGTTACAGACTCTGGAACCGGTATCAAATCTGAACTGACCGATAAAATATTTGAACCATTCTACACAACAAAAGTCGTCGGAAAGGGCACCGGCCTGGGCCTCAGTATTTCCAAAGGCATCGTCGAAAATCACAAAGGTACAATTAGTTTAGACACTTCAGCTAGCCACACCACATTTGTTATTGAGCTGCCCCGTCTGATTGCAGATTCCGGTCGAAATTTAGATTTTCTTTAAATGAGACATGGCCTTTGGCTTGCTTTAAAGGAAAGTATGAAAAACTTTATCCTTTTCAAATCCATTATGACCCTAGTTTCATTCTTAGCTCTGACTGCATGTCCACCATATGCTCATGAAGAGAACCCTCTACCTGTGACACAAACAAGCGCAAATAGTGACGCCATCAATCAGCAGCTGTCAAAAACTTCTACAGGGCAACAAACATTAAATAGCATGAATGCATTGGTTAATAGGGGCTATACGATTCAAATTCAGTTGCTCTCTCAGGCTGAAATTCAAAACATAAATGGCCACTCAGGTGGTGGTTACAAAATCGATGGCAATACAGTTTCTATTTATTTAAATAATGCTTTATCAATAACAGATCAGTCTCATGCTGTGGCTCATGAGGTTGTACACATTAATGATGATCTTGAAATTGATCAGTTTCTGATTCAGTACCCTCATGTTAAATCAAGCTCTGAGGACCTTATCACTCGCTATAAAACAACAAGCCTTAGTTCATTCGATGAACGAGTCATTAGCTATGTGATAGGAACTCTTTTTTGTGCTGAGGCAAGGGCGTATACTATAAATCAACAGCTTGCGAATGAGGGATTAAATACAGAACTTTTTGCAAAAGGAAATACTTTGCCACAGTTTATCGATCAAAATTATATTTCTCGTTTTGGCACTCAGTATGGTTCAAATGCAAATGCTATGAGTGCATGGTGCTTAAGTCAGAGCTCAATGACTGATATTCAGTATCAATATATTTGGTAATTCTAGTTTCAATTTTTAAAAGACATTGGTTCTAGTTTAAGACGCAAACTAGAACTTGCAGGCGTATAGCGAAAAAATAATAGCCCTTGTAGATTTTTATTGGGCTCGATTGTTTGCTCAGAAATTAAATAATTTTTATAATCAATTTGTGTTGTTTTATCAGTATCATTTAAAATTTTATTTTTCCCATCCGACGAATGCTTTTTAGATCCCCATCCAGACCAAACATCTCCCGGGAGAGTTCCTCCATGAGAAATGATTCCTAACACGACTAGCGCAGCCACCGTACCTACGAAAACAACACTCATATTATATGCATTTGCAGCAACAGATTTAGAATTAAATCTCTTGAAGGATCTCGGAATATTTTCCAAACTCAGCGCCTGCACCTGAGCGACTCCATCGGTGATGTAAAAATTCTTCTCAGAAATTTTAACAGTATTAGATCCTGTATTTTTGATATTTACATAAACAGGAACCAATCCCTCTTTTATTAATTCCAATATAATCTTATTATCTGTGTTTGACGGCTTATAGTTGAAATCAATCTTACTCAAAACTTCATTAAAATCCCCAGCAACAAGTTCTTTTAGAAATTTCTCTAGGGGGTATACACTTTCTGTATAAATAAAATTTTCGATTTGTAGTTTCTCGAAAATTATCGTTTCTTGATATAGAGGTTTTGAATTTTCTAATTCAACAGATTTATGATCAGTTGAATTCAAATGAATGCAGCTTGAGTTTAATAAAAGAACTACAGTTAATAGAATTTTCAATAACATAAATTCAATTCTAATAAATGGCGGCACCATGTCTACACAGATTTTATCGGCAAAGTAAACCAAAAGGTACTTCCCGATCCTGGCTCTGATGTCACCCACAGCTTTCCCATGTGTGATTCAACTAGCGTCTTCGCAATATATAAACCGAGACCAAGTCCTCCACGCTGTTTATTGCCGATCTGTGCATACCGTTCAAAGATTCTACTTTTTTGATCATCTGGTATACCTGGTCCCGTATCACGAACAGAAATTGTGAATTCATTCTTAGTCTCGCGAACCTTAATCGTCACGGAACCACCGGTGGGGGTAAACTTGAGAGCATTACCAATAAGATTCGATAGAATCTGCGTCACACGATTTTTATCACACAAGACAGTATTGTTGC
Organism: Bdellovibrionales bacterium RIFCSPHIGHO2_01_FULL_40_29; assembly: GCA_001771815.1. Lineage (GTDB taxonomy): Bacteria > Bdellovibrionota > Bdellovibrionia > Bdellovibrionales > Bdellovibrionaceae > Pseudobdellovibrio. Next base: position 815,327 of record MEPU01000004.1, read on the forward strand.
TATTAGGCAAAGAAGCTTTTAACGAAATCTTCTTTGCGGATGCCGCATACTCAAAGCTTTCCACTGATTCATTAATAAGATCTTCAATTCGAGTTTCTGTTAGTTGCAGTTGAATTTTTCCATCGACTATTCGCTCCATATCTAGGATGTCACTGATGAGCTGCAATGATATCAATGCGTTTCGCTTAATCAATTCAATTAATTTTTTTGCATCACTGCTTATTCCAAATATTGAAACATCTCCCAATAGAATTTCAGCAGAAGACAGCATGGCTCCGATTGGATTCCTTAAGTCATGACTGACAATCGCAACAAATTCTTCACGTGTCGTCAATGCCGATCTGGTTTCCACATGCGCAGCCTGCTCCAATGTTAATAGCTCCGCAGATCGCTCAACATGAAGATCCGTTTTAACACGTTCACCCATAAGATTCTTATCTGTGGCATCACGTTCTTGGGTGACAACCTTTTTCATGAGTCTTTCTTTTTCGATTCGTTCGAACTGAAGAGCCGTATCCATATTTGAACGCTCATTCTTAATGGCTTTGTCTTCAGACTTTCTTTGATTTTTCAAAGCATGTTCAGCACTGTTTGAATTATTCTTTGAAGAGGGTGAACCGACATCTACAGCATCCCGCTTCAAATCTGCAGCACTACGGCGCTGCAATCTTGCTTGATCAGCCGCTATTCGATCCTTAGAAACAACCTCATCTGTATTCTCGTGGGCATTTCCACGAACACTACTAAAAGTCTCGTCCGTTTTTCCGCGCTCCAACGTTAAACTGTTGTCCGTTTGCTTGCGTTCTTTTTTAAACTTTTGTTGTGTTTTCTCCACCCAATTACTCCTCTAGATTAATCGCAGAAACGCATCTAAAGAATATAATTCAATGCAAAACAAAGACCTTATTCAAATGAATAAGTAAAACTATAAAAATGCTGTCCATCTTTAATTTCGATTTCCATTGAGCCGCTTAAGCCCACAAGCTCATTAGTCCCTGATCCCGGGACCACTGTTATTGATTGTTTTGGAATGCCCCTGTTCATACTCGAGCTGTGCGCGAGGCAAAATGAACCTTTTTTCGATGCAAGTTCTCCATCAATCTTTTCAAGGGCAACATAAGCTCCAGATCCAGTGGACTGATCCATTATACCCATCATTGCGACTACACTTGTAGCATTCAAAACACCTTCAAAGGTTTTATCAAAACTCATTCTCATGGCACCAATTTGCTTCGTTACCGAATCCAATTCGACCGGTGTGCCCTTAACTTGAAATTTGCCCGTTGCTTGATTCATAATTCTCCAAAATAGTGGTTGAGTGCATTTACATTCAAGGCAATGCATCTCCGACGAAATCGGTCAGCGCTTACTGTTCAAAAATATTTTTCAACAAAAAACATTCATACAAGATACTTGTTCTCAAAGCTAGTTTTTTGTATTCTTTGACCCGAGGTATGTCATGTCAGCTCAAAACTGGGAACATTTTTTTAAACCCGAAGTCCGCTCCAGTGGCCGCACCATTCTTGTCCAGGATAAAATTTCTATCACGCAACCCTCTGATACTGAAATCGTGGCCTACATCCGAGTCTCTCCCCCACTTAAAGTCAGTCTGAAAACAAAATCTATATCTAGCGATACCGTATTTGTAGATTGTAACTGCCCAGCCAGCAAAAAAGATTTACTTTGCAAACATATTTGGGCGGCTCTTTTAGCCACCGAACAGGAAAATCCAGATTTTTTCGAAAATAAAATAGAATTAGAAAAACTCAAATTTGCATCACAAGCAACAGCAAATCCCAAACTGACAGCTCAATCAAAGGCTTATGAAGACAAACAAACTGCTTACAAAGAACAACAAAAAGAAAAACAATCACTTTACCGCAAAGTACAGTACCAAAAACAAAAATTGCGGATGACTGATTACAAAAACAAAAAAAACAACCCTCCAGAACAGCCCGCGTTCCCAAGAGACGTGGAAAATGCTCTTAATTTTTTTTCTCAGAATGGATTTGAACTCAGAGAATCGATGAATAAAGAGATCACCGCGACTGCCAAGAAAAAACTATCGCGAATTTTCCATCCTGATCATGGCGGCACTCACGAAGAAATTTTGGAATTAAACAGATGCTCTGATATACTGATGAAATTTATTAATAAACTTAGTAGTTCTACAAGACCTAAGTGAGTAAAAGGTCCAGAGGACTTCCGTCCATTTGAATGCCTTCCTGTTCAGCGCTTAAAATAGAATAAAAGCACTACACAGGGAAGTTTATGAAAATTTCACGACGTGATTTTCTGCAAAGCTCATTGGTTACCACAGTTGGCGCCTACTCTATTTTCAATGATCCTCGATCATACGGTATGCTGCAAAATGGGTACAACTTTCGCGGAATTTACCGTGGAAATTTGGCCATCTTGCAAGGTCTTACAACAAAGACCACCAGCCAATTTTGCGTGCTGACTCCATCCAATGAAAAATTAGGGTATGCTGTTGTTGATCCAAATGGTCAACAGTATCCGCTGAAAATAACTAATCGCGAAACCCGAAATTATTCCAAGTGGGGTATAGAAAAAATTCTTGTGACAGGTTTATCTATCAATACGAAATACACCTTAAGAGTCATTAATCCCACTTCTGGAAAACCAATAGATGAAAGAACGTTCAAAAGTTTAGATACAGATTTGGTGTCACCTAAAATAATGATCGCAAGCTGCATGAAAGACAATAAAAAGGATCCCCGGGAAGAAATGTGGGATAACGTGGCTGCGACTAGCCCAGATGTTATTTTTCTAATTGGTGACACGTGCTATGCAGACAACGACAACGATGGCAGCGATGCAGATTACTGGCGCCGTTACGTCGAGACCCGAAGTCTTCTGTCTCATTTTCGTCAAAAGTCACTGACCCCAACTCTAGCGATTTGGGATGATCATGATTACGCCGGCAATAACGCCGATGGCACCTTTGCTAAAAAAGAAATGACTAAAAAACTTTTCAAACTTTTTTGGGATAACGAACCCCAAGAGAACACACTCGTGAAAGGTCCTGGAGTTTCACAGATTTTCAAAGCCTTTGGTCAGAGATTTTTTATGATGGATTCACGATACTATCGTTCACCTCGAAATGAAACAAACAACCCCGTCCAATGGGGCAGTTTACAAGAATCCTTTTTATATGAAAACCTAGCGACTAGCGCCGCACCGGCGTGGCTTATGAATGGCAGTCAATTTTTTGGTGGCTATTTGAAGAAAGACTCCTTCGAATACTGGCAGTTGGCAAATTTCAAAGACATTTGTCGTGAACTTTCAAAACAGGAAGCTCCTATTGTTTTTGCTTCGGGAGATGTGCATTTTACTGAGTATATGCGCATCGAACCTGCGGTTTTAGGCTACCCAACTTTTGAAATCACATCCAGCTCGATCCACAGCACCACAGTACCATTTAACCATTTGCGCAAAAAAAATCCACGCCGCATCGATGCCAACAGCGCCCATCAGTTCACCAATATAATCACAACTGCGGATCCAAAAAATGGGTGGAAGCTAGAAGCACAAAGTTTTAAATCAGGTTTGCGGCAAACCCTTCGCGAAACAATGATCGTCAATCGCTGAGCGACAAATACTTAAGTCATTAGATTTCGTGGATAAACCATTCTCTCGGGGAGCGATACCTTTCGCCCCACACTCCACGATCGACTCGCTCACCTACAGATATCACCATAACAATGCGATCGCTGCGCTTAAGGTCTAAAATCTTTTTTACGCGAAATTCATCGAATCCCTCCATTGGACATGTATCAAAGCCTTGTGCGGTTACAGCTAACATAAAGTTCTGACAGGCTAACGCAGCAGATTTAATACATGTTTCCTCTCGATCACGCAGAGACCAAGGTTTACGCGGAGTAGGTCTTAAAATTCCAACACTATTAAATATCAACCATTTAAAAGGCGCTAAAATTTGGAAACCATACAAAAAAGGTATAAGTTTGCCGTAATACGGTTGCATCAACTTTTCTAACCCCGCAGGAATTCCATGTTGTAAAATATCTTGCGATGTTTTTTTCCAAAGCAAAGGACGCACAGAAACAACTAGTAACTCTTGCGCTGATTCTGCAGATCCTTGATTCAAGCAAGCCGCAACTAATTTCGTTTTCTTTTGCTCATTGCGAACCCAATGAAACTGCCAGGTCTGCATATTTGATGAATTCGGTGCAAGTAAAGCGGCATCAAAAGCTTTGTTCATCACTTCATTTGGCACTTTTTTATCTGAGTATTTTCGAATGCTTCTTCGTTCTTTGATAACTTCAAAAAATTCCATACTTTAACAATTGCAGATAGTTAACGAAGAGTAAACGGCAAAGTAAGTCCAGACGTAATCATAAAACTGTTGCTCGTGTGTGTAAAATGTTTCAACATTGTTTTACATTCACAAGAGGATTAATGAAAAAAATTTTTGTAACTTTGCTTCTGTCAGCGTCTATTTCGTATGCCGATAATAATTTAAAAATGGGTGGATACTTTCGATCTGGCGTCGGTCAATCGCAAGGAAAAGAGCGCATCTGCATCAGCAATGGCACCTCAGGAAATGAATTTCGTTTAGGAAATGAATGCGGCACCTATGCGGAACTTGGATTCAACTATGGTTTTGGCGCTGATAAATATGCCGATGCGGCTACTGCAGTTCACATCACCTTAGCTCCCGTAAATACCGCCAATCAGACCGCGACCGAAGCCGCGACAGTTAATTTAATCGAAGCCTATGGCGACTTCGGCAAACCAAACGACATAAAAATATGGGCTGGAAAACGATACTACCGCTGGAGCGACGTTCATCAGAATGATTGGTTTTATTTTGCAAACATCAACGGAACAGGTGCTGGTGTAGAAAATGTGAAAGCGTCCTATGGAACTTGGGCTTTGGGATATATGCAAGAATCTGCAACAGCTGCAGCATCGGCCACTGACAGTGGGCAAGTAACCAAAACCGTTTTAGATGCACGGCTTGGAAAATTTATAGTTGCCGACGACCATACCATGGACTTTTGGTTAAATGTTGGCAACGTGAGCGGTGGTAAAAAAGCTTCACCAGCTATTGGTGACTTCGCTTCGTTTTCTGGCCATGCCGAAGGTGTCCGTTTGAATTCTTCTTTCGGAGATTTAAAAAATACCTTCGCACTTGTTGCAGGCCAGGGCGCCATGGGCAGCCGAGACATGACAGTCACTGCAGTCGATACGACTTTGCCAGATACTGTTACTAAGCAAACATCAATTTTGGTATTAAATAATGTCTATACAAAATTCTCAAACTGGGATCTTAGCGCAACGCTAATGCATGAGGTAAAAGAATCAGGTCCAGATGTTAAAGTTAAAACAGCATGGACCAGCATTGGTGCTAGACCCACTTATTATTTGACTGATATGTACAGCATTTCTACTGAGGTTGGGTACTCTGTCGTTAAAGTTGATTCATTAGACGACAGAAAATTAACTCGTGCTACAGTGGCATTTCAAGTTCAACCTGCCGCCGGTCTATTTACCAAACCGACACTACGCTTTTATGCTTCACACAACACATGGAACAATGAGAATACATTAATCAAGGCATCATCGCCGATACTGACTGATAAAACGAATTATTTGGCTGTTGGTACTCAGATAGAGGTTTGGTTTTAAATTAGTTTTTGATTCGAACGTAGATAGTATAGGAATGGATTGAAAGCTCATCACCCTGATCACCTGTTGAGCTTATAAATCAAAATCTGGTAATCTAAACCGTTTTTCAAAAAACTTCTGTCGGTCGTCGTAAATAAATTTGACTAATCTTACCATTGGGCCAAATCGATCATCTAATGTCATATTGTTTATTATATATCCATCTTTTATTTTAAAAAGCAGCATCGGTTTGTTATTCGGAAGATGATCTGAAACTATGCGCTCAAATCCAAGCCCTTTTAAATGTTTAACAATAGCGCTATGAGAAATAGTATAAAGTTTTTTTCGTCGAAACTCAGGAATGAATCCGCTGTTCCTAAGATAAAATGTCTCATAATCGTGCTGCTCGCCCATAATCCATCCAATAGGATTTCCGCTTAATTTTTCTGTAAAAATGATATCTATTTTAAAAATTTTTTCATTAAAATTATTCAAAATTTCTTTTCTAGCTTTTTCTCTGTCAGGCAATACTTCATCTATCTTTAAATCCACTCTATTTGGAAAAACTTTTTCCCAAATACTCTTCATTGCGATGCCTAAATCTTTTCTTTCAACTTGTTTTGCTAATACATTTTCAGGGAGATTTAAAATTTCGAAATTTTTATCCACAAAAGCCACCTTTACAAATACAAGTTCGTCATCACAACATTCTTTTAGCATAAGAACCGACTTGGGTCCATTGCTACGATTTGGTTTCAGTTAGTTACTAACTAAAGGGCAAGCATTATTATTCAGTGATACTATTTCAACTTTGGATCAACCTTCAAATCTGCTCTTGTGAGTTTATACAAACATGCACCCAAGTGGGGTTCTTCTCAGTTGATAGTGGAATGCAAAGTGTCATGAATGGATAAAGGGATCCAATCAAATTCAAGAACTTCTTAGAATTTTAGTTACG
>MEPU01000005.1 GCA_001771815.1 Bdellovibrionales bacterium RIFCSPHIGHO2_01_FULL_40_29
CTCAGTAGGTTTAAATCATCGCGTGGCAGGTGCCGTGTGTGAACGGAATGCGGATAGGGATCAGTTTTTTCCGTGTCTGGAAGGCCCACTCATGTGGGGCAGTTTCGTTTTTACTTATGTGAAATATATTTATTTGTTCGCAGATTGTTAATCAATTGAATGAATCGAGGGTACGACGCCTCCAAGAACCCTTCAAACTCAATACCACATCCAGACTCAAGTTCCCCCAGCTTTTCATTTCGAAGCCAAACAACACGACCAGTTCCACTGATATCAATCCCATTATCATTCATATGAATTCGAAAGGAAATTTTCTCATCGACCAAGGAAGGAACCGCCGGTAAACTTTGAGCATCAAGATGAATAAACATTCCACCTTTTCCAATATTAAGAACACGTCCAGATTTTACTGAACCCCCATTAGAAAAAGTCACGTCAAGCGCCAAATCAATATCCTGCCTAAAGGATCGTGCGGTGTAATTCAAATCCTGTGCTGTTAAAAATTTTTTCACACATGATGAAAGATCTTTGAATTCAAATGGCTTTGAAAAAATAGCTTGAACCCCTTTATCAAAAGCCTTATCTGGAGCAATAGCACTATACCCAGTAATAAAAAATACAATGGGATAGTCCTCGTCCTTAGCTCTGATTGCATCCAACAGATCAACACCACTGACCTTTGGCATCTGCACATCTGTCACGACAAGATCGATTTTAGAAGTCTCAAGAATTTTTAATGCCGCTTCACCATCATTTGCCATAAATACAGTGTAACCTTCGAGCTCAAACCGTGCGGCTAAAATTTCTACGAGGTCACTTTCATCATCAACTAAAAGAAGCGAGTGCGATTTATTAGACATAATATCTATATTACCTTTTGGAAAAATTAAGCCAAGACCTGTTTTGTTGTATTTTACAAATACGCCGCAGGAATCAATTCGGGACTAATGTCGCGGTGTCCATTTAAACATTAAGATAAGTTTTTTAAAATACATTTTATTAATTTTGCTCGATCATAGGGCTTGCTGACGAAATCATTGCAACCCACACTCAAACATCTCTGTTGATCCTCTTTCATAGCATAACCTGTCAGTGCGACAATGGGAATGGTCAAACCCTTTTCACGAAGAATGGCAGTTGCCGCATAGCCATCCATGACCGGCATTTGGATATCCATTAAAATCAAATCATATGCATTTTCAGTGGCCTTTGTGACGCCTTCCAAGCCATTACTCGCAAAATCGGCAAAGACTCCACTTTTTCTTAAAAAAAGTTGCGCAATAATTTGATTATCTAAAGAATCTTCAACAACAAGAATTTTTTTATCTTTTAATCGACTTTCATCCAAATCAGCTTTGGCCACTTGATCAGCAACGACTTTAGCATTCTCTGGAGTCTGTGGAATATACTTAACCCGAACAAAAAACTCAGTCCCCACACCAAGATGGGTCTCGCTTAATCCAGCATCCCCTTCAAGCAATCGTGCCAATTTTTGAGAAATAACAAGCCCCAATCCCGTGCCGCCAAACTGTTTTCGAACGGAGCTATCGCCCTGTGAAAAAGGTTTGAAAAGTTGAGTTGTCTGAGCTTCCGGAATGCCAACTCCGGTATCAATAATTCTAAAATCTAAATAACCATTCAGAACCTGATACTTGACCGTCACAGAACCGCGCTGAGTGAATTTAATCGCATTCCCAATCATATTCACTAAAATCTGACGAATGCGCACGGGATCTGAAAAAATAAAATCAGAAATTTCGCCGTTTTTTTCAAAAATCAAATCGATACTTTTTTCATCACATCTCAGTCGCATCAAGGTATAGACATCATCCATAAGCTGTGTGAAAGAAAAAGCTGCCATCTCAATTTTCAGTTGCTCTGCTTCGACTTTGGCGACATCCAAAATATCATTGATAATTGTCGTTAAACTATTTCCAGTGCGCCGAATAATGGATCCATAGGTTTGCCGCTCTTCATCAGTTAAATTGGAATCCTGAAGCAGCTCTGAAAACCCCAACACAGCATTTAATGGTGTTCTGATTTCGTGACTCATGTTGGCCAGAAATAAATTTTTAGCCTGACTGGCCTGCTGAGCTGTTTCTCGATCATGAATTTGCTGTTGTAAATTAGAGATCATCCGATTCAACGAGATGGCCAACTGCCCCAGTTCATCTTTTGAATGAACTGGAACCGTGTATTTGAAGTTTCCTTCGCTGACAGCATTGGTCGCAACAATCATCTCACCCAGTACATTCTTAAGACGATTTCCAAAACTAAATGTCAAAAATAATCCCGTGCATTCAACAGTCACAACAGCAAATATCAGAGTCAGCATTAAAATATTCTCAAGCCACCGCGAGGCCTCTCCCAAAGCAAAAGAGAACTCATTTTCAACTCGAGTCAATCGTGCATCCAACTCAAATACCTGATTCATCATTTTACTGATTTGAGCTTCTGAAGACTCTTTTTTACGAATTTCATCATGAAGTTGACTGGCTAAATCGATATACTCAGAAACAAGCTGATCCCCCTGATTCCATTTTTCCAGGGCACGGGCCAAATGAGGCACTTTATGGAACCTTCGCACAAGTTTGACCATTTCAGGAATATCTGCAGGATGAATCAAACCCTGTTGAAATCCCGTCATCACAACATTCATATTCATATCAGGCTTTTCAATTTCAATTCGTGCCATGCGGTCACCCAATGGTACAGCAAGCTCACCTTCGAAAAGTCTATAATGTCTTTCGTCTTTGGACGTGACATATTTCTGCAAATAAAGGACTGAGTTTTTTTGCGCTTTTGACCAGAGACCTTCGCCGCCGACAAAAGCCCGTACTGCAGACAAGGTGCTCATCGCGAAATACAGAGTCAAGAGCTCGGTCGCAATGAGCAATGCCATCACGCCAACGACGCTAAAGAGCTTCTTTGAAACTGAAAGATTATGCCACCAGTTAAGAATCACAAAAATTGAATTCTAGTCTTTAGTTTTCAGGTATGTATCATTTTCTTTAATAAAGGCTTTAATCTCTTCAGCGATGCTTAAGAGTTTATTCCATTGCTCTTTGTATAAAGTGACTGGAAATCGACCCATTCCATAAACAGAAAGAGCACCCTTTTCACTGACTTTCATGGTCAAAGTCCCACCAGATTTTTTATTCTTTAAAGCTTCGTTTTCTGCTTTTAGTCGTTCAATTTCCGCTTTTAATTGGTCTGACATGCTTAACCTCGTCTTTCATCTGCTCAAGATTAGATGAGAATCTTGAAGGCATCAACTTGAATAAGTGCATTAAGCACGCAGTCGTAACGTTAATCCTTTAAGAAAATATCTTAACACTTGATCCCCGCACTCGCGGTAATTCGGATGTCCTTTTTTACGCAAAAAAGCGCTCAATTCAGAACGGCCCATTTTATAGCCACCTGACTCTAGCAGAACATGCAGATCGTCCTCTTTAAGCTCAAAGGCCACTTTCATTTTTTTAAGCACAGTATTATTTGTAACCGGAAGCTCAATCGGCTGTGCTGGCCGGTCTTTATCCCGTCCACGCTTATAGAAGATTAAACCATCCAAAAAATGTGACATGATGATATCTGAACATATGATATAGCCAGGCTCATCCTCATTTTTTAAAAAATTTTTCACTTCTGAAAGCTCAACTCTGAGCTCGGCCAAAAGCAAAATATCAACGATCTTTTGATCGTTGATATTAAGCATATAGCGAATACTGCGCAGGACATCGTTGGTTTGCATCTTATTTATGTATCATGATCTCCGGCAACGTGTAAATCTCTGCTTTCTCATTCATATAATGTCGTAAATTAAATGTTCTCTCCGTAATCAATTCATTCTGAGCCGAAACCTCACGAAAAATATTGGTTTGCCCACAAGCTTTTACGCTTGGAAAACATTCATCAAAGGCCTTCTGTCCATGTGCCGACATCCTTAAGCGCATGGTAACCGTCTCATCCAGTTTTGATTCTGGAATAATTTTTAAAAACAGCATAGGGCCAATCTCATAAAATACTGGCGTATGAAAACTAAGTTTTTCAAATTCGGCTTCGCGCTCTTTCATAGATAAGTTTGAATTTGCAATTCGCGATAAGAACGAGGCCATATACTGAACATCCCATGAGTATGCTGTTACAAAGTCGCCCTTATTGTAAGCATTAATACGGTCTGATTCTGTATATGGAGTCCCTTCATGGATCGTTAAACTTGCAATTCCATAAGGCAGAGACTTCAGATGGTTTGACTGAGCCAGAATTTCATTAAACGCCTGGATCATTTTATCTTGAGATACACTTTCTAAATACTTAAGCGCTTCTTTTCCAACAAAAATCTCACGCTCAATAAAGGCACTTTTTCCATCGGCAATGTCCCATTTCGGAATTTTAATTCCAGCTCTAAATTGCTCCGGAATCAAATCGTTAATTTGAGCCATCAACTGGTTATACTCAGACTTACGAAAATTGGAGCTCTCGTACCGATGATTCCAATTGAAACCCTCGAAACCTTGAGTCATCAATTTAGCATCTGTTTTCAGAATTAAGCTTCCTGAATAATTGGTTTTTTCTTTTCCACCTTTAAGCCAGAATAGGTTGTAATTGGTTGAGCTCTCATTCGAGTATCCCTTTAGCTTATAAACATCTGAAACGCGGTCTTCACTATCAAAAACCTTCAACACACCCGTCGACCAGCTGCTGTTTTTTACAACTTTTAAAAACTTTAAATTAAGACGAAATCGATTCTCTTCGGAGTTTGTTTTGTTCTCACCTTTAATAATTCGTACAATCCGACGTTGATTCAAATCCAAAGACAAGTCGGCTTTTGCCGCCTGATCAATAACCACAAGATTGGCATAAAGTCGATTTTTTAAAACATCATTGGCACGGCCTGGGACAACAGACATCACTGGAAAATCTGTCATTGAATATTTTTGACCCATTAAATTATCATAAAACGCGCGAGACTCGGCGTTGTTCAAATTAAAAACATAGTCATTCAAAAATAATTTTGAATCGGTCTGCTTCAAGCCCATTTTTATCAGATCAAAATCAAAGTACCGCGATAACAAACTGCCGGCACCTGGAACTAATCCAAAAATAGAAAGTCGCGTCTCAATGCCCCCCCCCGTTTGATTCAACGCAAATAATTTAACTCGAACCATGTTGTCTTTCATACGAAAAACATGAATATCGAACTCACCAGAGGCAAACATCGAAACACCAACAGTGGTAGCTAGCGTAGCTTTTCCAATTTTACCGAAGTTATCAATCATCTTTTCACTTAAACTCACAACCATTGGCGCTCGAAAACTGACAAATGTTCCTTCGGCCAAGGCCAACGCCTTTTCAGAATTTTTTGGAAGTTGTTTTAAGGCATGGGGAAGTGTAAAAATGGAGTCACTTTGTTTTTTAAAATGACGAACAAAGACGATCTCGCGACCGGCGCCAATTCCTGGGTTTGCTATTAAATTTTTTCCTAATAGTTCACCGATCAATACATTCCCAGTCAGATTAAATGCATCGACACGGCTGTACAGCCCGTTGACTGAAGGTTTTGATTCTGGACGATACCGACCATCAATATAAATACCATAACCCATTTCACCGCTGAGAAGTTTCATTGAACCTGATAGACGGGTTGAAGCCAATGAATCCTGAAGCAACTCAACAAATCCACCGCTTGCAGGAGGTGTTGTAGCCTCAGTCTTTGCATTCACTTGATCTTGAGCGATCGCAGCTCCTGGCAATAGAGGAGTTAATGCTAAAACTGACATCACGATTTTCTTTTTCATATTTCCACCTTTTGGTTTGGGCATAACCTTAAGGTACGCAATTCAGATGCCTGGATTTTTCTAATTTTGAAACAACAAAACGTTCAATTTTTTGACAGTGAGCCCATTCAGGCTCGACGACTCAGACTGAGACGTCTATTTTTTATCGCCCAAATGCATGGTCCGAATCTTTGAATTTGAAGACAACAAAAGCCGTGGGTTATCATCCTCATCGGAAATATCCCCAACAACTTCTTCAAAAATATCTTCCATGGTGACAATACCAATCGGAGATTTGTCTTCCATAATAACGGCCAAATGGCTTTGCTTGGATTGAAGCTTTTTCAGTGCTGACAAGATAGGTTCTTTGGGATTTAACTTCACCACTGGACGAATCAATTGCTTCCAATCCAATCGAGCAATTTCAGATTCAGAGACAAATTCTTTTGCATGCAAAAGCCCAATCACCGCTCCCTCATCCACTACTGGAATCCGCGTGTGTCGAAAGTCTTTAATTTTTTGCATGATCTCTAAAAAATGAGTCTCCGTTGAAATAGTCGAGACTTCCTCCCAAGGAACAAAAATATCTTTCACCGTTCGCTTATCAATATTGATCAGATTCAGAACATACTGCTTGTTCACATCCGAGAGCGGTTCAATATCAATGGCGGTATTTTCATGAACAGTTAATTCTGCCTTGACCCCCATCGAAATCATGCGCAGAAAAAATTTTGTAGAAACCTCTAAAATAAAAACAAAAGGAGAAAAAAACTTATCCAACGCCTGCAACATCAAACCGCCTGAAAGAGCTAATTTCATCGGAAACTTCAATGCCAACGATTTTGGAACCAATTCACCAATCACGACACTGAAGTAAGTCAGGGGTACAACAATCAGGCCAATCGAAATACCATTAGCTACTTCAATCGTGATTGGAAACTGCTCCATCAGATACGGAGTCAAACTTTCCTCGGCACCAGCGCCTCCGATAGCTGCTGAAATAGCACCCACCAAGGTAATTCCAATCTGCAATACTGAAAGCGTGCGCTCTGGAGTTTCTCGTAGTCGCAAAATTCTCTTTGCTGCCGAATTCCCCTTTGCAGCTAACTGCTTCAAATGTGGACGCGAGACCGTTACAAATGCCATCTCCAGACACGACAGAACCGCATTAATAAAAAGACAAAGGGAAATCACTAAAAGTGCAAACATATCTCTAAGCTAAGCGATACTGCCTCCAATGTCACTGCTTGCACTTTTTTGCATTTTCAATGACATCAATATCCACATTTTTGTTGCTGTTTTTTAATCACTTCACTATAAAACGACTTCACGAGGGGAATAGACATGAATTTATTGATTGCAGTTTTCACATTGCCTATATTATTAGCTTTTGGCTGCAGTAACGTAAAAACTGAAAAATCCACGCCTTCAAAACCATCTTATTCAAGAATTATCGGCGGAGAACTTACTTCTGAAAAACACTTAGCTGCCCCCAGTACTGTTGGAATTTATGATTTAGAGAACGAATTTATTTGCACAGGAACTCTGTTAACAGAGCATATTATTGTGACTGCGGCTCATTGTATTGAAACCAAACCTGAAAAAATTCGATTAGTTTTCGGTCTTCAATTATTTGAAACATTAAATGCTCGTGAAGTCGATATACAAGAAGAATTCGTTCGTCGAGCTCAAGCCACTCGCCGTCATCCTCAATGGAATAAACAGACCACCGAGAACACCTCGACTGTTGAAACCGAATGGCATGATCTGGCTTTGATCTTGTTTAAAGGATCTCTGCCTGAAGGCTATCATCCGGCAACCCGTTTAGCGGATGCCGCACTTTTAACAGAGGGAAATCGAGTCATCATGGCAGGATATGGCGCCACCCATGTGAAAATCACAAATGTAAATGAAAAAAAATATCCTAATTTAAAGAAAGCCATAGAATCCGGTGAACTGGAATGCGAAGAAGACGAGACCACTCAGAAATTGAAGTGTTACAAAATAGATTTCGAAGGTGATGATGAATTATTTCATACCGCAGCCACCATCCGCTCGATCTCGTCCACTGAGGTCCGTCTGGATGAATCCCATGGTCATGGCACCTGTGTTGGTGATTCAGGTGGCCCCGCCTTTATTGAACACCAAGGAGAATTACTTTTCTTCGGCGTAACCAGCCGCGGAAGTTTCGCCTGTGATAATACGGGTGTCTACACCAACACCTTGGCCTTCAAAGACTGGATCGATCAAACAATTATTGAACTCACACAAGGATTAAAATGAAGTTTCTAATATTTATTTTTTCGATTTCATCTTCTGTTGTTTTAGCCCAAGTTCCGCCGCACACCATTTTAGACCCTGCCAAAATCAGCTTTGATTATATGAGTAGCGATGGTGGTTTTTGGTTGGATTGCACTCATACCAAAGGGACCCAGCCCCACTCGTGGACGGTGCAATGCCAAGATTATCGCTTCAGTTTACATCTGTTGTTGCGGGAATTTATTCGAGCCGACGAAACCACCTACGAATTTCATTACTGGGCGACCGAAGGGAAAGTCCTCGGTCAAACCCGCACTCAATCCACGTGGCTGACCGTGGATACAAAATCTCAGGCTAAAAAAGTTGTTAGCTACTTAGGTTTCATGGAAGACGCCACGCAATTACGTCTTGAGATTAATTTGAATCACTCACACCAAGTGCGCGGAACAATTAAGCGCTGAATATCCCCAGCCCGCATCAACATAAAGTCTTTACTGGTGGAAACGCGCAATCGTTCTTTTCTCAGCGGACGTGCTGAGATTGCTAAAATCTGACCATTCCCACTGGAATCTGTTTGCATAGATCCATTCAAATTCTGAATTTGCCATTTCAATGGCTGATTAGAAACTGGCATTAAATCATCTTCAACAACCTGATTGGATACGGTTCCTTCGGAGTCTCGACACATCAGTTTGAAATGAACCACAACAAAATAACGATTCTGGCAATTCTCTGTTTCTGAAAAACCATAACCCACTTTGCACGTGTTAAAATATTTTTCTGAATACCCTAATGAATTAACTGATTTATCTAATCCCAGCAAACGCTGAATCGACTGATAATCAATTGTCGGAGCCTCTGAAGTAACCGACAGATCGGGAGCTGTCTTGACTGGCATTTGTCCACAGGACATAAGCACTAGCCCTAATGAACTCAACAGCAGAAATTTAATCATAATGATATACCTTTAGCTTTTAGAATAGACTTGGCCTCTTGAATACCAGAGAGGCGTTCAAATTTTTCAAACTGACTACCGAAGTACATCAAATCCGTATCGGAATCACCCATTTCAAAACGAATGGTTTCAACAGCAGCGAAAATTTCTTTATCTTTATAGCGATACTGTCGGTGTAATTCCCACAACCGTTCTAAAACTTTCACATCCCGAGACATAGGACCTCGCACACACCAAAACAGAACTTTTTTAGTACTTAAAGATTCTGGTTGAATAGCACCGCCGGTGTACTGTTCATGCCCCGGCGTGATAACGTAATTTTCATTCAGACGACGACGATCAGAAACCGCATAAGAAACTAACGATTGAAGTTTTTCAATTCCACCCTGCTTGTACTGACCACCTGAAGAGGCCAGTAATAATTCGCGTGAATAAGGAAGTCGTCCACCCTGACTTGAACAGTAAGCTTTAGCCATAGCATATGTATACCCTGAACCCGTGGATTGAACAGGCATTCTAATCCATTCTAAGTTCTGAGAGTCTGCAGAAGGTTCCCAATCAGGATAAATATTTTTTTGAAAGAAATCAAAAACTTGAAGAGCCAAGTTATCCAAGGCCTCGATCAATTTTCCGCGGGCTATAAACTGACGAGTCATTCCATTTTTAACACCTTGCATGTGATAGGTTAATTGAAACTGACCAGCACCTAAACTTGAAAACGTTCCATAGGATACATAATCAATCTGTTTATACATAGCATCCATCAGCACAGGGTTCAACTTAGCTGGATCAACAGTGCCACCAAGACCGTATGTACTTGAAAGAAGCTTAACATAAATTTTTAAAACTTGAGTGTCATTGCCTTTTGAAATTTGCAGACGTCGATCATTGTCACGAATATCATTGTTAATATACTGACGATCCAAGGCCGCTTTGAATTGGTTTTCTAGTGACCAATCAATATTAATCACATCCGACGCTTTACGAATATCATGCGCCTGATCGAACATCATTAAAACATTCGCTAGTGGTTCCACCATCATTTCAGCGGGCACACCCTTTTCCGCTAAATCATTTAAAGCTGTCGTCATTTCTGAAAAAAACATTTTCCGAACAGAATCGCGATCCTGTGACATCGTTTTCACATACTGTCCCATGTCACCCGCTGCAAAAAAGGGAATACTTGACCACAAGGCCGCCATTTGTTTTTTACTTTTAAACTGATCCTCATCCGAAACCTGGGGCGCTGCCAAAGTCTGAATAGAACAAACAAGCATGATAGAAAGTAAAAAATATCGCATAGATCCTCCGTCAGGTCTTCGGCCGACTCCTGTGCTCTTTCAATTCCCTGACCAAAAATGAAACGTTTAAAACCCGTCTGTATTGATTTTAGGAGGGATTGGCGGGATTCACTGACTAGATTTTAGACGAAGACGCGTCAATTGCGCCAACTGATAGGTCCCAAACTCCCCGTTAAAAAGACAACGCATTAAGGGATCTTCAAGACAATCCAGGTCATGCATCTCCAGCTCAATTTCAGTAGAAAAAATAAAATCATTAATGCGTAAATAAAGCGAGGACAATGTTTCTCCATCAGCAAGTGCCCCATACAATTTTGCCAAAGGGATTTCTGTTAACCAGGATATGGGTTCATTCGATGACTTCCCTAAAAATTGCATTTCTTGTGGGCTCACTGCATAGTGAAAATCCATCGCATTCCCAGATGAATCAAAGACGGAAAGCTTCCAATGTCTTGTTATTGAAAAATAAATTTCATCTGATCGATCTAATGAATTAAACTTTTCAACAATTCCTTTACAACAAAATTCAATGACAAATTCTCTTTGTTTCCATGTCAGTTCTTTGAAATGAATTGAAATCTGGGATGTCGCTGGCGCTTTGAAATCTTTTTTATATTCATAGTCCACATCATGATCACCAAGGGGTTGCACCCAGTGCAAAGGCTTCGCAAATTGAATTGAATTTTGATCCAATTCAATAGCCACCGATGGATTCAGGCGTATCACTTTCGAATCTGGTAATGCCAACTCAATCTGCTGTTGAAACTGCTGATAGGAAATTGGAAAAAAGGCGTGCCGGTACCAGGACCACTCTTCATGAATAAATTGGCAGGAACTCGGAACAATGTAGCGAGGATTGAGGATTTTTAGCTGCTCGATCCATTCTATTGGAATTTCTCCTGACGCTGGCATTGATCGTGACGGCATAATCACTTCGATCTCGCGCATCGTTTGAAAAGGCCACAGAATAAGATCCCAATCTCCTTGCTGATGAAGCAACGTCAATGTTGCCTCATCAATCCACGAATCCACCACGTTCAAAACATTTAATCCACAACATTGAAGTTGAAACAGACAATCCACATCAGAGTCCAATGCCCGACGGGGAATTATCTGAATATCTCCGATGCTGATCGATAAATTAAGATCCAGCGAATAAACCTTTGAAAATCCAAGTTCGCGAATCCAGGACATCATTTCTTTAAAAAGACAGTAGATATAAATAGGTGTTTCACGATGAAGGTGCTTTAGACTTTCAAAGGAACAGTGATCATCATGAAAATGAGAAATAAATACGGCATCAAGTCGAAGTTTTGAAATCTCTGCGTGGTTGAACTGAACATTGGGATAGGCGTGACAATTGACACTAAAAGGATTCTCGAAAATGGGATCGCAAGCAATCTGTGTTTGTCCACATTCAAAAATATAACCCGCATGAAGTATTCGTGAAATTTTTAATCCCATACCACACTTTAAAATGAGATATGGGATTAAGGCAACTCTTGGAAATTAGTAAACTGGAAGAGGTTGGCGGTACAAGGCCGCTCGAATCAACTTCATTGCAATATCGTAATCTGTCCCATCTGGATCTTTTCCTGAATCCCATTGCCATGATGGTGGAGCCTCGGGATGAGGACCTGACACAATCACAAAACCTGATCCTGTCCAAGTTTGTGAAATGGCGGGCTTGCCTCCGGGATATCTAGCCACCACGCCTCGGTACCACTCGGGAGTTGACGGTCCGTCATACCACATCAAATACCGAGATGAACCATCAGCAAATGAAACCTTGGGAACGGCAGCAATCAAAGATGAATTTCCATTCGGATACCAATGTTTCAAGTACGCCCCTTGAGCCACGGCAAAACCATAGTAAGCCGTAGTATTTGAAAGACTGTCTGTTCCCACAGCATCAAATGCGCCCGCACAAATTCCTAAATAACTGACTCCCCCATCACGAACGGCTTGGCGCACACGAATTTTAGTGGATTTTGTCAGAGCGTTATTAATCGTATTTGAATTTCCACCTGGAATCAGAATCATTCCATAAGTTTTTAATGTGGACAGACTCATGTTGTTCAACACGCTTGAATTCACAAGTTGATACGTTAATCCCATGGATTTAATTATCACTTCCAAATTTTTCCAATCTGAAAGTGATGTCCCTATTCCATTGAAAAGTAGAATCTGAACGGATCCCGCATTTTGCTCTTGAGTTGATTCATCATTAGGATTTTTGGGATCTTCTTGTATCACATCGGGAAGAGATTTGACAGTCTCACCATCAGGTGTAGAGCTGATATCAGAATCCGTCGATGGAGTACATGCTGCAAAAGTTATGGTCAATGCAAAAGACAATAGGAGACGCTTCAGAATTAAATTCTTTTTCATCATAGGTTTCCTTTAAAATGTGTTTTTCTACAAACGATCTTGGTGGATATCGGCCGCAGTATTTTTCTTAATTTGGTTAAGAAAAAATAATATTTGAATACGCTTATTGTTCAATAAAGCGGACGATTTATGCAATATGTTTTTAGACAATGACAGAATTGTCATTGGAAGAAGCTTTTTAGTGAATGAAGTAATTCATGTTTATTTTATTGGTTTTTAAAAAAATCCTGCAATTTTAAAATTTCTTTCTTAATTGGATCTAGCGTGAGCAAAAGCTTGTCAGTTTGGTGGACAAAATCCTTGGTCTCGGATTCAGATAATTTTTGATCAAACTCAGGAATTAATTTTTGATTCACAATCGCCTCTCGCAGAGAAATCACGGTGCCTTTATTAACCCTCAAGTACTGATTGATCATATTAAACATATCAACGGCATTATTAATTGAATTCTCAGCATATTTTAAACCCATTTTTCTTCGTTCTACATTAGAATAGATGTTTTTATCATCGATATACTTAGCCAATAATTTTTCAATAATAGCTTCTTCCGTTTGGCTTTCTTGCAATTTTCTGTAAAGCAAATCAATATATGTTTGGCAGGAATCTAAGATATCCTTTCGCCATCTTGAGTCTGCAAGATTTGCCATGTCTCCTGCAATTTTTTGTTGTCGGAAATTAAGTGTTCGGTGGGCCATGTAAAATTGATCACCAACGCGGTCTTTGTTTCTGCCATTGACAAATAATTGCGAATGCAAAAATTCATGAATAAGATCATATGTTAATGCCGTATCTCGAATTAAAATAAGATCATTTTGATTTTCACAACAACCATTATCTTTTGAGAGAAACATGCCAACAGTGTCGACATCGAATTCAGCCTTTTTCAATAAATCTAACTTCGCAAAAGGATAAGATTTAAATAATGGATTGATGTGGGTTGAATTTTTTTTATCTGATTTCACGACTTGAATTTCAATGCCATGAGATTTGATGATCTCTAATAGTTCGTGAGGCTTCGAATGAGTGGTGTCATAAACAGTATTCAAATTAATTTGCTGCTCAAAAGGAAACTGATGATTTGCCTGACTTACTGAATCTGCAAAAGCAAATACTGGGATCCAAAATAATACGACAGACTTTAATGCTAAAAAACCAAATGATTTCATTTATAGACCCCTTTTGTCTAAGGCAATGCTAATTGGATGCCGACTTTCAGAGATTATAATTGAGTTGAACGACCCAAACTGTTGAACTTTTTTACGGAAACGTAGGGAGCAATTTATCATGGATAACAGCTTCCAAAAGCGACCACGCAAAATCTGGAGCGCTAGCTTCTTTGTCATTGATATCAAGGCTTTTAAGAATACCTTTAGTGGCTGCTGGATGAAGACCCGAGATCACAACCAATCCTTTACCCGAACGAATTTGTGAAATCGCTGCTGTGCCATCAGAGTACTTAGCCACGATACTTCCGGCATGATTTGGAGTGATGGGGCCTCCATACCATAGTAAATTTCGTTGGCTGCCATCAGGAAAAATAGAGCGATCTAATGCATACTTCAGTCCCATTTTTGAAAGTTGTGTCAGTTCTTGCACGGGTCCATCGATAACACCTAATCCGTAAACGACATCTTGTCCTGGTGCGGGTTCGGGAGCTACCGCTAACCAGGCCCCAGCGCAAAATCCCAAATAGTTCAGGCCCTGAGTTTGAACTGCTCTGCGAATATAATGACGAGTTTGAAGGCTTAAGGCTTGACGGACAGTTGGAGCATCACCACCTGCAAAAATAATGGCTTTGTATTTTGCATAATCTGATTCCATCATTTGATTGATTTCGTTGGGTTTCAAAACTTCATATGATAAAGACTGATGAAAAAGAATATTCTTCAGTGCCGCAATTTCGGCTTTCCAAGAACCTGGACCACCGTAAATCAAAACTGTGGTTGAAGATGGTGTCGCGGTTGAATCCGGCAAGACGTCTTCAACTTCAACAGGAATAGTCTCAATAGGTCGCACACAAGCCGTAAATGTAAATAAGCAAAAAATATAAAACCATTTTTTCATACACATTCCTAGAATTTTTTAACAAAGGACATTGTTGACCACAGTTCATTTCCATCATTAACTGTTGGTTCAAAAGTCCACTGATGATTCAGGCTCATTTCAAAAATAGATTTCAAAGCATACACACCCGTCCGCAACGATGCGATCGCGTGACTGACTCCGGGGTTCACTCCAAAAACCCCATCGTGGTAACTCACACTTGTTGTGGCTCCGGCATATTGGTAGGTGGCACCCGGAATAAACAGCTTCAACCACCGATCAAATTCTAGCATCAGTTCATGACGAGTTCCTGCTCCGTTGCGGTCCGCACGGTCTAGTTCCCAGTAAATCCAACGGTAAGCATTGTATGATGGAATGATATAAGATCCCGCAAAGGGAATTAATTTTGGAAAAGAGATTCCCAAGTTTAACTTATTACCCCGCCGTTTAACATCTGAAATGATATCACCAAATTCATCTCGAAGAGGTTCCGTATTGGGAAAAATCCAATAATCATAAAAACCATGAATATTGAGTTGAAAAGCCCTCTCTTGAAAAAAATCATGCCCATACATCACAAAAAAATCACCCTCATCAAATTGACTATTCTGACGATCGATCTGTAAAGCCCCCCACAGCATCACTGAAAATCCTGTCGAAAATATTTTAGATTTCAAGGCCAATTGCCACACTGGAGAATTTCCGGCAATTTTAAATCCATCCGACATGTACTGCGAAGCCCATGTGATATCTGTGATAATACCCAATTCCTTTGGTTTTTCCGGAGCAAAAACCAAAGCACTGGTATTCTGTGCATTTGATGACTGCGCGATGATAACGAAAACAAGAATTATGAGATACTGTGGGCATTGAAACCATTTCATATCTAGATGACCTCAGAGGGAGCCCATCCCACATTCACCCGTGGAGCGCGACTGAGCATCGCAAACCAAAAGGTCATCACATATGGCAGGCTTAAAATCGGAAGACCGACTCCCCCACCACTCAGTAATCGTTCAAGTGCTAACGATAAAAACAAGGACAGCACACAAAATAATAAAATTGTCCGCCAGTTGAATTTTTCAGGCTGCGCGGCTAAACCAATTCCCACCAAACCTGCGCTATAACTAAAAAATCCAAGTTGCCAAACGGATTCACCACCAGAAATTCCATAAAAAGACAACGTCGCCAGCGCCGTTCCGATCAGAAAATAAAAGCCTCTGCGCGGACTAAAAATCGAAATCAGCACCAACAAAAATAATCCATAATCAGAATTTCGAAAAAAGAAAATTTGTCCCATACTGAGAAACATGGATTTTAAAAGCTTAGCCCAGAGTGGTATTTCCGTAAACTGACTCCAGATAAAAGATTGATCAAGTATCCCCAGTCTTGATGCCTGTGGCAGAGCAATCACACCAGAGCACAACCACAGAATCCAAATAGCCAGAATATAGGGACCAATCAAAGGTGACAGCTTCCAATGTTGTAATATTTCAAACAGTGCTTTTGTCAGAAGTGGAATTGAAAAAGCACCTATTAAAAAACAAAAATAAAAAGGTGGTGATTCCTGAAATAAACTGGCAAAAGCCACTCCGAAAAAGAATCCATTAATGGTCATCAAACCATTTTGTCTCAGAATTTTCGGAGTGCGGTACAACGTCGAATACCCATATCCAATCAGTGAGGCCACAAAAGCACATGCAAAAATATGAAAGTTAAATGCAATTGAAATCAATATAAGCAAGGCGCCAAAGTAGGCATTTTTTAAAAATAATGTCTGACTGATGCCTTGAAAATAATCTCGAATATGCACGCTGTATTGATTAGGACTAATGGCAATACTCATAGATCTACCCACTCTCCGTAACTTAAAAGTTTATCTCCCCAGTTTAATAATCTGGGACACTCCGTCCGTACCGAAAGAAGCGCTCCAAATCCAACGCGTTTATGAGGTTCGAGCCAATTTCCAAATGTGGAGTCATACACTTTAGCTTGTCCATCTGCCATTTCCAGGACGCACACTTCGTGATACACGATCTTATTTCCAACCCACGGAAATACATCTCCTAATTTTCTTTTATCCACTTTATTCATGCCCTTGATCCAAAGATCTTTCCAATGATCTGTGCAGTTTTGATTATAACTCAATAGGGCCTGGGCAGGATGTGCCGAAACACCTTGGGCTGAAAATACTTCGCGCGCCAAGGCCGCAAAAACGCCACAATCAATCGTTTTTTCTTTAATCACTTGGCACCAGGAAATAGGCCAAACCGAAGGACCCCATTTAAATAACTGGGCCAACCATGTTGGAGGCTTCATTTGATACTGCGCCGCTGTCCACCCCTCCATCGAACGGGCGTAAGCTAAAAACCATAATCTAGCCTCTTCACAACATTCTCGTTCATGATGAATAATAGATGAAGACGGATGCTCGATCCAGCGTTGATAAAATTCTTCGTTATCTATCAACCCTTTCAGATGAAATTTAAAATCATTTATTGGTTTTACTCTATCCGCGTCCAAAATCATAACTCATGCTCCTCTCGTAAGCTCCTGCATCACCAAATATTAAGTAATCACCCAATTCCACAGAAGAGGGTATTTTTAAACCTTTGCTTAAAACATCATTTTCCATGCATATTCGACCCAGAACTTTTGTGTCACCCTTGTTCAAATGAGTAAAATCATCAGAGGTTTTCGATTTAAAAAATATGCGATGAGCATAGGAATCAATAAGCGGTAATTCGGCAATACAAGCATCCACAACAATCTCGGTCACTTTATTATCCTTGGTGCGACGCACATCCAACACTCGTGAAAAAACGGCTTCACCTTCTTGTGTCAATGATCGTCCAGGTTCAAAGTAAATGGTTTTAATCTGAGGTAGCGCTTCGCGGATGGTTTCTTGAATCCATTTGAAATCCATTTTTTCAAGATCTGATGGAAAAAATCCACCGCCCATATCTAAATGCCTCACGCTAACATCTGTGAGTTGCTCGACAGCTTGACACCACGTCAACAATGAACGAACGGCTTCTTTCCATCGCTGAATTCCAATGGACCAGCTGGGCATATGAAAGTGAAAACCCAACTCTTGACCACTCAGCTTACGAACACTTTTGATGATTCCTTGGAAATTTTCAATTTTATCAACAGGAACTCCAAATCGAGAATTCAGTTTTGGCAATTGAATTCGAAATCCTAATACTTTAGACATATTAGGAATCTGAATCACGCGATCAAATTCTTCGACGGAATCGCAAAATAGCATCCGAAGATCCGTGACAGGTTTTTGAGTCAAAGGCCAAAATTTCCCCGGACCATTCAGAATAATTTCTTTAGCAGGAACTCCCACATTCAAGGCTCTATGAATTTCCATCTGGCTAATACATTCTGTTAAAAATCCACATGCTTTTGCATGCCGCAAATGCTCGTCGGTCGAACTTGTTTTAACACTGTACCCAATGCGAATTTCCGGATAGCGATGTGCCGCTCGAATAGCTTTGGAGAGTGATTCAAATCTTGAAAATGTCCAGCCTTCTAAATGCACACGAGATGGTGTCTCTCCGACAAAGCGCTCCGCTTTTTCTTTAATTTCAGAAGAGTATTGTGGAGGAATCGACGAATCAAAATGCATATGCTCAACAGATTTTTCATCATCATGATCGTCTTCATCATCATCAAAATCATGATGACTTTCCTGACGCTGCTCCATTGTATCTCGAAGAAATGGCATCACAGACCCAGCGCTGGGACCACCGCCTTTTCCTTTGCCTCCATCACTGGACCAAGCCGCCAAGGAAGGATCCAGAGGCATTGGCAATCCGACAGATTCTTTTGCAGGGATTTCATAAACAACGCGTGTAAAACAAGGATACAATGGCACAATTTCTACAAATGGAATTTCCAGAGCAGATGAAATCATTTTTGCTGGTAAGTTGATTCCTGAAAGGGCCGATCCAAAAATCCATGCCGGAAAACGTGGATTGCATTCAATGATCCATTTTTTGCCATCCAGATCCCGAGTGAATTCAATCTCACCCCCTCCGGACCATCGAAGCCCTTGAATCACTTCACTCATTTGTTCAAAGAATTCAGGAGATACTGGAGTTACTCGCCCTGCCCAAGTTTTTCCTTCGGGCGTGATCAATCGCTTTTGCATGTGAACCGCAGCGACAAGTTTGCCGCGATTAGCAGAAAAACAAATGGATTCTTCATTCCCTACAATATGCTTTTGTAAAAAAAGTCGTGATGTTTTCCAATCCTTTTGCATTTGATCACGATGACGACAAAATCCATCCCAGGATGTGATTCTTTTGGCATCATGATACGGACCTTTAAGCCAGCACTGCCAAGAATTCTGCCGCATAAATGAATGCACTTCCGAGTCTGCAGAAAATGCAGAAATATAATCTGGAACTTTAAACCCCAATTCACTGAAGGCTTTGACCGAAGGTTTGGCTGTTAATTCTAAAGCCGTACCCGTTGGTGCAAAAAGATTTTGATGATATCCAAAATTTTGAGCCAACCAGTAAACTTCCACATCAAGTCCCGATATCCAAATATTCCCCGCATCTAGAATCTCGCGAAGAAATTCTACGTGCCGAACTCGATTGATTTGCTTCCATTGAGGCAGCAGCAACGCTTCATCCACAGATTCATGATGAAGGCCCGAGCTCCCCTGCCAGTGATCGACACCAACTAAGTTTAACTCTGGAAAAGCTTTCCGAAGCGAACGAGCAATTCCAACGCCCGCACTTGGATTTTGCCCTGAATGCATTCCACTTATAAATACTTTTTTATCCATTCATTAACCCTTCATCATCGAACGATGAGTCATCCGATTGCAAAAATGACTCCAACAAAAAAGAGAATCCAATGTCGAGAAATTTTAATACTGTCGTTGACAATCTAGTGCGATCTTCAAATCCTGAGCATGCGCGGCTGCCTCGTAAAAAGAAAAATTTCCACCTTGTTCTTTTTCATCCCGCCCCCTGGGACACAAAAATTCGAAATCATTTTCAAATTCTTCAACCACTACTTGTTTGAGAGACTCCAGATAAGTGCACGCTGTTCCTGCCCCCAACACATGACTTCCTTCACAAACACGCAGAACCACTGGCGTAGACGACGTGGATGTTTGACATTTATACTTCACAGACCTGCCGGGAATACATTGTTGCAGACCGCCTCTCTCAGTAAACCCACAATTCCTAAGCGGCGAATCTTCATCACGCTGACACAACGAAGTCACATAGCTGCCACGCGCAGGCAAAGAAACTATCTGAGTCCCCCGATTATCTTTATTCCATTGATCTGAAAAATCACAGGCAATTCGATTTTTAACTTCACCTGTTTCTGTTCGAAATTCAGTGGGAGTAAAAGTATATTGACCTTGATGATCCAGAAGAGGTTTTCCCTCGCATAAAAATTGATCCGGATTGACTTGAAATTCCAATACCGTTTTTGCAGGACCTTTCACGTCAGTCACATCAATCCACTGACACTCAATTCCAGCAATATAATCGTCTCCCCAGCCGGCAGCGATCCCTTGATTGTGACAGTTGTACGGATGATGAAGTGGGGTTTGTTCATTATTCGAATACCTTGATGTGCTTTCCAAACAAAAAGCCTTTTTGGAATTCAACTGATTCATTCCTTTTCCAAAAGAGAAACTCCCGTAATGACTGAAGTGAAAATGACCATGGCAGGCACTGAACTCAAACATATTCTGTTTCACTAATTCTGAATGCGGTGTGATCACACCCAAGGCCAATGCCCGAGAACTCTGATTCACAACGGAGGCATCAAATTGCAATAGCCGTCGCCATCCTACTCCGCCAACACACCCCTCGGCAATGGCACACGAATTTTTCGGAATATATCGATAAATAATTCGATTGTTAGCAAGCCCTTTACTGAGCACCGAAAGATTCGGCACGAGTGAATGGGTATCACCTTGACGAAATTTTTGGGCGATCACCGGATCCCAATCGATGCGCTTAAAATTCATAACCACCTGGACACGCCCAACATGAATCTTAAGAGCTTCAATACATGATGGTGATGGATCAAAGAAATGCTTTGTGTTTTCAGAATCCACACTGTTGGGTGGAAAA
Source organism: Bdellovibrionales bacterium RIFCSPHIGHO2_01_FULL_40_29 (assembly GCA_001771815.1). GTDB lineage: Bacteria > Bdellovibrionota > Bdellovibrionia > Bdellovibrionales > Bdellovibrionaceae > Pseudobdellovibrio. The sequence continues at coordinate 20,846 of MEPU01000005.1, forward strand.
TCAGTCTGGTTCATACAAGAATATCCCGTTCGTTCAAATAGAAATTCCGGATCCACCGGCAGAGTAAAATCCTCATTCCAAATTCCTCCGATCACTGTCAAACGGGGCTCAGCCTGCTGCACAGAAGAACTGCCTGTCACCAACACGCTCGAGAAATTATACTGAACTGCAATCAGATTATGGCCATCTATTCTTATCTTCTTAGGTTTTGTCACTTGAATGTTCCATAATTCTTTTGGTGGCAAAGGCAATCGTCCCTTCTGCGGGTGAAAGGAATTGCGATAGATCAATCGATATAAAGTCATTTCGATTTGCAATTTGGCGCGTGCTTTCCAAAATGAACTGGGCTTATTTAAATAACTTTTTGCGACACGACTTTGAATGGATTTCGGAAAATCATCAAGGCGAATTCCAACGGTACTTTGCAATTGCACTTTGATGAGGGCGCCTGATTCTGCGAATGCCTGTGGCATGCAATACACAATGCCACACAAAACTATAATTCCATTAATAATGCTCATAAATAATATACGACACCTTTCCTTGAAGTTCACTTTGAAATGACGCTTTTGCTGGTGTGATCAATGGATAATTGCTCCAGGGGTTCATCCACCATCGCCGTGATTTTAAAAAAAAATGACCTGCAGGATATTGCTGATCGGGTTTGGTAAATGCAATGGTACCCGGAGTTTCAAGTTCCACAAAATGTCTCTCAAAATCAAAGAGCTGATACTTATACTTGTATCCCGCATTGGCTAATGCCATGACAACCTCCGGACAATAATATCCGCGGGTCCACGCATGATTTTTATTCTCGAAAAATGAAATGGCTTTTTGATAACTGAGACCGCAGCGTGCAGCAACACAGGCGATCGCACAACCCATCGGATGCTTTTGAACAACCGATTTAAAGTCTAAAGATTGCGCTCTTTTTTTTTCCATGACTTCATCGATATCTAAAATAATTTTCCCACGCAAGTTCCAATAAGTCCCACATATTCGTGGCAAATTTTCCAAGCTTATATTTTTGTGAAGATTTCTTTTTAAATCATTTACTAATTGCTTCGAATAATTTTTGAAACATAAACTTTTGATTAACCAAAAGGAGATCCTATGAAAAAATATTTCACATGTGTACTTATTGCAGCAAGCTTACTCGGTTCAACAAGCCATGCTGTTAGCGAAGCCACGCTTGCTAAAAATTACCAAACCTGTATGGATAATGATCCAAGTTGGTACAGCCGTTGGGGTTATTATTTAGCCTCATTCAATCGTTATGAAGCTTGGGATATTTGTCGTGGCATCTGGTCCGGCGCAGATATTGCCATGATGGGATGTCGACACAACAAGAAGTGGCTCAAAGCTGGATATCACTGCGTTTGGTAATGATCCAAAAATCTCAGTTTAATTCAAAAATCCCTTAAATAGTCTTGAGGGATTTTTTTTGGTTCAAGTCCATTGATATATAAACCGATGTACTCTACATAATTAGAACGGTCGGGAAAGTATGTTCAATCGATTTCGCAAAGATCCAAATTATCTGATGAAGTACCATCTGACAGTGGCGATGGTTCTTTTTTGCTTCAACGCTGTCATTTTGTATTTTTCACCACCTCAGTGGCCCATTCTATTGTGGTATCTTCCAGCCATTCTATTAATGACTTCGACAGAACTTAAAACTGTGATGCTAGCTGTGGCTTATGCTTGGACTGTTAGCTTTGTTCGTGCAGACTATTCGTATCAAAGTGCCCTCGCAGTCCTTCTTGCAGTTCTTTTAACATGCCCCTTAAGTAGTTGGATTCACTCACCATCTCACGGAAGCATGCGTCCGAGATGGCTGAATCGACCACTGGGAGAATTTATTGGCTTAGTGCAATTAACTGGCTTTCCCGACTGGACGATTCTGCATGTTTTTCACCATCAACATCCTGACGATGCCAAACTAGACCCGCATCCACCTCTGCAAAAAAACTATTGGGAATTTGCCTTTGGCATGCGAGCCCATATTGGAAACTGCTTCATGCGCCACTACTTTAAGTATTTTGGAGAGAGTCCGCTTTCTATCAAGCGGGTTGGTTACTTTCTGAAGGCAGCCAAGTTTAATATGCTGATGAAAGTTTGTTTCTGGTATTTTGTTTTTGGTCCACAAAATTTTACTTTCTTTTTCACCACATCTATTCTTTTAAAAATGCTTCATTACGCTTGGTTCAATTACGCTACTCACAAGATCGATAAAAATGGCGACTATATGATTAAAAATTTAGATCATTCATTCTATCGTTTAATTAATCTGATTGCCTCCGGTCTTTACTACCATGGCAATCACCACACTAATCCCCATTTTCACAATCCTAAAAATATCCCTGTAAAAAATCCTGCCCCTGCTAAAAGTGCCTAAGGACTTAATAAAAATCACCCGCAGCAAACAATATATTGTATGTATACGTTAAGGTTCTATTAAGATTCAAAGCCCCCTCTAGAAACCTTAAAAATGTGTGGTACAAGTCCCTTCACAAACAATTTACCAAAGGACTTAAAATGAAAACAGTAATCATCGCTATCAGCCTTTTCGTAGCTCAAGTGACTTTCGCTCAAATTTCTGGTTCAAAAAATGAAATTCGCCATCAAGATCTGATGACAGATAGTATTTTTCAAAACTGCGGTCCGATGTTCAACTTAGTTCAAGTTGCGCAAACTGAAAAAGTTGAGAAAATCGATCAAGGAGTACAAGATGTTAAATTCACAACACTTATTGTTGGAACATCGGTTACAGACCAAATGAATGAAGATACTTATGAAATCACTATTGAATCTGAATTTACTGATGCTTACGATCACTCGACTCAAACTTGGGGCTCTTATAGCATTAGTTCTATTTCTTGTGTGTTGAAGTAATTTTTTTGATCAACCATTCAGAGTCTTCAAAGGCAATATCATGCCCTGCTGTTGGATGAGTCTCCATTTCGCAGAGCCAATGCTGTTGAATATCTTGACTGCATTGGCTCTGAACAAGACGATCTTTAAAACCCCTGAGTATAATTACCGAACTCGGCATCGCCTTGGGAAAATGATAAAGTGATGCCGCTATTAATTGTCGAATAATATTTATTTTTTTGACTGGATACAATCTTGAATAATCAACCACCGCCTGATAGGCACTTCTAAAATCAGACATGAGTTTTTCTTCCGTCAGATTTGTCGTCGCCAGAAGTAATTTTTTTTCAAGTTCTTCTAGATTTTGACTGAGTCGTTCCCAAATCCCATTAAAAAATTGTCCCACTGAAAAACGCATCCAGGGTTTGGAGAAATTCGCAGAACTCGTGTTTATTAAGTACAATTTAGAAAATAAATTTGAATCAATCACAGCCCACTCGACAAGCGCCATCCCGCCTAGTGATAAGCCGACTCCATAAGTTTGCCCAGGAACTTGAAAAAAATCAGACTGTTGTAATTGTTTTTCAAGATAGGGAATATATTCAGATAAAACCCACGGAGACTTCTCAGAGTTCAAAGATCCATTCCCCGGCAAATCCAACCAATATATTTTATCCTGTGGAAATGCCGACTGCATTTTCTGAATGAAAACACCCCAATGTCCATGACCTCGCCCCAATCCACGCAAAACAATCCATTTAGTTATTTCCATTGTACCAGGTGCCAAGCCCTTTCTGATGATAGGCATTCAAATCCATTTTCTTAAAATCATCCGTTTCCATAAAAACTAAGAAGCGAGTTAAGAAATCAATCAAAAGCTGATGCCGTCTAAAAATTCGCTTCATCCGATGCTGTTTGATCGGATTAAACAAGCCATTCAAATTAAAAATCTGCACCGGATTTTTTTTAACCCAAAGCCAACTTCCCAATTCTAACGTCAACGGTAAAAAGCGAGAGCTTTTAACGCGATCATGTAATAAATAATCCCACAAATCGCCATGCGTGCAATACACTTTTGATTGAGGTTCAATCTTATAGATATGATGTGGGTATAGAGATTCAAACATGTCTGTCAAAACTTGCATCAAATCCAAACGGAAAAATGGCTTTTTACTAAATGCCCACGGAAACCAAATTTGATCTCTTAATCCAAAACCAGAATGAATATCCAACGAGATCACTGCTCGAGACCGAGACACCTCCATCTCGACGGTATCCACTAAAAATTGAGCTTCGGGCTGCATTGGTTGTTCGCCCATATACCAGGGCAGGTGTTTTGAAATTTGGTGACCACCAATTAAAAATGCAGTCTTTTTTTCAGTTGAGACGATGGGAGCATTCCTCATCAAATCCACACCAGCTCCATTAGATCTGGTGTGACGATAAATTCCAATGGGGTTAACCATCGGAATAAAAACAATACGCAATTGCTTTAATTGATTTTGAAGGACAACATCCCACTGAGACAGTTCAAAATACTTTTCTAAAAGAGAAATACACAGCTGTGAGCCAATTCGTTCAAGTCCATGAACTCCACCAACAAGTATCAGGGTTGAGGCATCACTTTCATCACTGCCACAAGTGATTTTCCAAAGTGGAAATGATTTGGAATCATGTGTCACTGTTGAGATCTGTTCAAACTTCCATATGGAACTGCCATGGGATCGTAGCCGTAATTTTTCGATTCGAGTGTATTCTTCTAATATCTCAGGATTCATGCCTAAAATCGTACCATGCTGGTTTCAAAAAGAAAATCTTAGTTATTTCTAAACTTTCTTTCTACTTGATTGGACAAATTTTCAACACGCATCACAGTTAAAAAATCCATACAGTTCATTACTGTATCCCAAGCTGGTGGTCCAGTCACTTTAGCTCCAAATTTTATATAGGACTTTAATAGAGAGGGAATAATCTCTTTGACCTCCATGAGCTGATCCGTACTAAGAGGTAATGAATATTCAGATAAATACTCATCCAAAAGTGGAACATGATATACAAACTGGGGTTCTGTTGCGTAATCTTGATCAATCAGATCAACTGATTCAAAGTATCTCATCACGAGTGCTGCTTGTCTTGAATTCATGTTTTTTATACTTGAGCACCCGAATAAAATATCCGCCTGACAACTCTTCATATACGCGTATATCCCGCGCCAAAGTAAACTGATCACTATTCCATTTCGATGATTCTCAGCAATACAAGCTCGTCCTAACTCAACACAACTTTTCTTACTGGAGATGATCGTCTGCAACTTGAATTCCATGGATGAATAAAAATCTGTCTCCTCTGAAGAATGATTCATTCGATATGTACCTACAACAGCCTTTGTTTCTTTATGAAGAATAATCAAATGGTCACAGACAGAATCGAACTGATCAATGTCATATAGTCGCCCTCTGCTATGATCCACTCCAAAAAATACTTCATTTCGCAATAAAAATGCAGATTTTAACTCGTCTCTATGAGTTGCAGTTTTCAATATATAAGAACCCACTTCGATTTCAAAGGAAACCTTGGGCATAAATTTATGCATTTCATAACTACGAAACTTCAAGTTCTGCTGAAACTTAGTAATAAGTGTGCGCACAAGCGGACTCCTTTGCAGTGAATGTAGGTTTTAATTTAAATAAAATTTCCAACAAATGAAGAACCAATGAGTAGACATGATTCAGCTCGCTAGCAGAGGCTGCCAACGATGGATTTACTTCAACAAAATCAACATTCATAAGCTTTCCAGATTCGCTCACCAAATTGAAAATTTGTTCAACATCCTTAAGCCTCAGACCACCAGAAACTGGTACTCCGGTGCAAATACCATAGCTTGGATCCATTGAATCAATATCAAAACTAAGATGTATTTTTTCATAGCGATCATTTTTTTTTCTGAGATACTTAAGGACATGCTCCATTCCTTCAGTAGTAATCTGATCCGCAGTAAAGACTGTTATGTTTGCTTTTTTTAAAAGTACTTTTTCAAATGGGTCCAAATCACGAAGCCCTATATAAGTCATCTGCTCTGGCTTGAGTGTTTTTTGCATCCATTGCAACAGCAGGGGCCGTCTTGAAGATTCACTCATTAAATAATACGCTGGCATACCATGAAAATTCCCCGTAAGACTTTCTCCAATACAATTAGCATCAGCATGGGCATCAATCCAAAGAACATGTGTTTTTTGATTTTTTCTTAAACTCGCCTCTATTGTTGAAATGGCTATACTGTGATCACCACCAAAATTAAGGCACCTGTTATTTTGATAAATCCCTTGAGTGGTGGCATGACAAAGCTCTTCATACTTTGCGACATCCATCCGAAAAAGATCTGCATCTGAAAAACAGTGAATAGGTTCGGTACGTATCGAAGATTTCACTTGTTTTATTATCTCAAAATCAAATAGATAATTCTTTTTAAGAAACTTGAATAAGATGTTTGAGGATTCAATCATCCCTTTTTTCGCTTGACCAATTTCGAAGTCTGCCCCGACCAAAGAAATTTTTTCTAACTGCATACCATAAGATTAACGAGCTAAATGATTCATTGTCGTGTTAGGTTTAAGTTAAGATAGTTAAAGTGTTATGTTGCGTCTTGCTAGAGTCCTGACACAATCCTGACTTTGATAAAGTGAACTTATCTCATAAAATATCAACGTGATACATCTTACACAGGCTCTTACAAAAACTGTTACAATTTTTTTTCACCTCAGTCTTCAACTTTTACGAAGTCACTTTAGAGAAGATATTAGTTTACTAAAACAATGCTGGGCTCAAAAATTTCTAAAATATCTTAATATAGAACTGCAAGTTGTTGGAAATCCGCATTTCACAGGACCTCTCATTTTGCTTGGAAACCATATTAGTTACACCGATATTCCTCTACTGATGGCTTGTCACAGTAAGATCTCATTTCTTTCAAAAAGTGAAATTAAAAAATGGCCTCTCATTGGAAGGGCAGCAAAAAAAATGAATACTGTGTTTGTTGAGCGTCATTCGACCCAATCCAGATTCGAGGCCAAACTTCAGATTGCTCAATCGCTACAAAAAAATAATGCCCTTTTGGCAGCCTTCCCATCTGGAACCACTAGCTTAAAAGAGACCACGCCATGGCGGCACGGATTGTTCCAAATTGCTGTAGAAAACAAAATTCCAGTTCAGTTCTTTAAAATTCATTACACTAATGCACGAAGTATCGCCTATATCGATGATGATACATTTTTATCTCATCTTTTTAATTTAACAAAAATAAAAAAAATTATAGCCACCATCGAGTTTCACGAACCTGTTTTAATAAAAAATCCAATTCAATGCAGTCAAAAATGGCAAAAGTGGACCCAGACACTGAGTTAAGGTCTATTTGCAATCATTCCTTTCTATTCAATGGTCTTTTTTTCCGCTATTCTCCCTACAAGGAGAAACTCATGCAACAAATCAGAAAATCAGACGACAGAGGTTTTGCAAATCACGGATGGCTTAAATCTCGCCACACCTTTTCATTTGCAGATTATTATGATCCCAAGCACATGGGTTTTCGAAATTTGCGAGTGATTAACGAAGATCGTATCCAAGGAGGAACCGGATTCGGATCTCATCCCCACAAAGATATGGAAATTATTTCTTATGTGGTCAGCGGATCTCTAGAGCACAAAGATTCGATGGGAACAAAAACCATCATTCGCCCTGGTGAAGTGCAACGAATGAGCGCGGGTTCTGGCATTACCCACTCCGAATACAATGCAATGCCTCAGGATGAAACTCATTTTTTTCAAATTTGGATTATGCCCAATGCAAAAGGCGGAGAACCCGGATACGGACAAAAATCTTTTGAAGCCGATTTGAATTCAAAAAATTTGGTACTTGTTGTTTCTCAGGACTCTCGTGACGGATCCATTGGCATTAAACAAGATGCTGATCTTTATATTTCACGATTGAAAAAACAAGAACAACTTGAATTTAAAGTAAGGCCCACTCGCGGTGTTTGGATACAAGTCGTTCAGGGTAAAATCACTCTCAATGAGACTGAAATTTCTACAGGAGACGCTATGTCTTTTGAAAATGAAGAGCTTTTAAAAATCAAAGCCTTAGACCAAAGTGAATTTATGATATTCGATCTTGCTTAAAAGTTAGGAGAGTTCTTATGGCATATGTTCTAAATCATAAGAATTTTCCAAAACAAAGCCTACGATCAATGCATGAAAAAATGTTCGACCTCTGATATTTCTTTAAAGTCCAATTTTTTGGGCCCACAAGCCGAAAATGCTAATTTTTTGCAAGTCGCCTTTGTTGAAATACTCTCGCAGTACTTTGACTGGAGAAAATCTCTTTTTCCAAAAGATGGTGCAGCCATTTCATTTGCAGATCAACAGAATCCACTTTTCCTAGAGAATCAAAAAAATCTACGCCAGCTTACAAATAATCTTTCAACACTTTTACAAAAGGAAATTCCGCAGTTCTCGCCACGTTATTTGGGACATATGTTTTCGGAGCTTTCACTTCCAGGGCTTCTGGGGCATGTCGCGGCATTACTTCATAATCCCAATAATATTTCTAAGGAATCCTCGCATGTAGGACTTCAAATTGAAGCTGATGCCATCAAAGCGCTTTATAAAATGTTTCGCTGGCCGCAGGGGTTAGGACACTTAACCTCGGGGGGAACAGTTGCTAATCTTGAGGCCTTACTTCGTATGCGATCTCAGATTTCACCCGAGATGTGGCCTGAAGCTAAATTACTAACTTCGGCTGCGGCCCATTACTCGTGGAAGAAAAATTTAAAAATCATGGGCTTCCCTGATTCGGCACTTGTTGAAATTCCCTTGGATGCACAGGGGCGTATGTCGACGTCATACTTGAAAAAACTGTTACCCACACTGAAATCTCCTATTCTAGGAATTGTCACTTTGTTTGGATCGACAGAACGCGGAACTATTGACGATATTGATACAATAAGCAAACTTCTTAAAAAACGCATCTGGCATCATGTGGATGCAGCTTATGGAGGATTCTTTGCCTCTGTGGCGATCAAAAAAAACTCCTATCTTTCAAAGCAGGCATTGGCTTTAAAAAATGTTGATAGCATCACACTTGATCCCCATAAGTTGGGATATGTTCCCTATGGATGCGGGGCTTTCCTGTGCCGTCAGCGAAAAAATTATTTCTATACTGATGTTGAAGCTCCTTATATTCAGTTTCAATCCGCTCAAGAGGCCGGTGTTCAATCTGTCGAAGGCTCCAGGCCTGCTACCGGAGCTGCCGCAACCTGGCTCACGGCTCAATCGTTAGGCTTTCATGAAAATGGATTAGGCCGAGTTTTAACCAGACATCTCGAAGTGAAAAATAGTTTTCAAAAATTGCTGCAACGAAAAGTGAAAGGTCTTCTTTTTACTAAAGGTTCAGATTTGAATATACTTTGCTGGACAGTTTTGCCAGGGAGCAAAAAATTATCCCGATCCAATCAATGGGTGGATCAAATTTTTGATCTGCTTCCCCAAGGGGACAGGCCGTATTATGTTTCAAAGACCTCTCTACCTCTGGAAAAGAATGCTTGGCTTGCTCAACAACTTAAAAAAGCTCGCCTTGAACTTGATGCTGACTCCTGCCACTTGGTGCGAATGACCCTGATGAACCCATTTTTACTGACAAAAGAAACTCAAACTCAGTTTACTGAAGACTTTGTAAAAATACTGAGAAAAATTTCTAAAGGTAATTGATATTTTTTTATTCATCATCCCAGTCCAAAAGACGTTGTTCACCCGTTAACTTTTGAATCTCAGTAATATCTTGGGACATTTCAATAACGCCTTTATAGCGCCGCTGACTGTCTCGAATAGCAAAGTATCGAATATGAATGAGACGTTCTTTAAAACGAATCCAAAATGCCGCTTCATTTTTGGATCCTGATTTAAATTCTTCTAATATACGTAGAACCGTTCCTACACTTTTCGGTGGATGACAAAATCGTACTTCACGCCCAATGATTCCAGCACTTCGTGGAAAAACTCTGTCTTCACCACGATTGTAAAAAATAACGCGATCATTTTCATCCACATAGGTCAAATCAATCGGCATAAACTTCAATAACAAGTTCACCTGCTCTGGAGTCATGTATCCTTCTTCCAGAGTCACGCGCCCTTCTGGTTTATCATTTTTAATGCTAACGACCTCTGATAGATCCACTTTTTTTTGGCTTGGGTAGTCGGCTGGCTTGTGCTGAAACATCCAACCTATTTCCTCTTCACCAACACGCATCAATCTCCATTCTTCTTCGCTTAATACTTGTAAACTCGCTGGGAAAAGTCGCATTTCTTCGACCATCATTAAGTGTTGCATTTCTCCGACGACAACTCCGATGTCTTTATTTAAAGAATCAAGGTTTCGAGTTTCTATTTTTTTTCTTATAGATCTCATTAAATCTCGAATTTGATCATGAAAATTCCACATACCTTGACTGGGGCCTGTGATTCCATGCTTTTCAAGAAAAGGAAAAAGTTGATTCTCTTTACGGGCGTATCTTTTCTCAACCTCTGAAAGTTGATTGAATAAATTAAAAAACTTTTGAAAATCAACATTCACATCTGTTTGACTGATTTCATTTAGTATTTCTTGCAAGTAAATATTCTCTTCAATGTAAGTTCGTATCGGATGCCCTGCTGATAGACCTCGTGCATACGGTTGATAAGAACTCTCAGGCGGGTTAGTCATACTTTGTCTCCTATTTTCTATTGGTAAAATCCACGTAAATTTTAAAAAGCTGTTCAGGTAATAACTTTGGATCGGATAAAATTTGATAACTGTTTCTATTAAATATCTGGGGAAAGTAAAATTTTGCTTCTTTATCAATTGCCAGCGCCTGAACATGAATTCCGAGTTGCCGAGCTTCCAGTATGGCGTGCCGGATATCTTCAATTCCGTACCGACCCTCGTAATGATCTAAATCTGTTGGTTTTCCATCCGTCAAAAGAATAAATAATTTGTTTTTAGCTCCTGTGGATTCAAATTCAGATGTGATATGGCGAATTGCTGGCCCTAATCGAGTGTATCCCCGCGGCGTCAACTGCTCAGCCTGTTGGAAAAACTGATTCCACGGTGCATTGGCATCTTTAATTTTTCTTAAATAACAGTGATGTCGAGTCTCACTCCATGTCGCCCAAATAGATACAGATTCTTTGAGATCATCGAGCAAAAGTCCACATAACCCGATAGATTCTAATTGAATATCCAATACTTTCCTGTTTTCGATCCACGACTCTGTAGAAAAACTCGCATCCATTAAAATACTGACCTGCAGATCTCGCTGGCAGTTATAATTTTTCATAAAGAATTTTGTATCACCATTTCCGTTGGCTTGAAGATCTGAACAGTACCGAATATAGGAATCCAAACTCCACTCAGGACCGTCCAGCTGGCGATCCATCCAATGTTTTTTATTTACCAACGATCCAATTTTATTTTTCCAGAACTCAATTTCAGAGGCATAATTTACCCGAAGGCGATCTTTCAATTCAGTACCCAGTGAAATGGATGGCTCATGGAACTCGTCCAGCAAGTAAAGTCGACAATGATCTGGAACAAGTGTCTTTTTTTTATAATCCCATTCCGGCACTTTTCGAAACTGTTTCCATCGCGGAGCTGGTGTCTTGATGAGATTTGCACCGATAAGTTCAGAAAGATGCCCCTTATAAATAGATCCCGCGCCACCGCCTTCGCGGGTGACATGTTTTAAGTTCAATTCGGATAAAGCTTCGCTGTGATCTTGCACTTCATCTTTAGCATCACTGACTCTTGAACCACCGTTATACTCATCAGCAGTTTCTAATTTTTCAAACGCATGGAATACTGGGTTTTGTTCTTGTTTTTTGCTGGCTAAACTGACTTCTTGAATGACCTCCGTCGATGAATTCCCTTCAATCAAAGTACCCTGACTCTTATTCTTTTCTTCATGATCATCCCTGGATAAAACAGATTCTGCTGCAGATGTTCTTGATGTTTCAAGTGGCTCCACCCAAAGCGCTAATCCTTGTTCAGGAAAACAGGACCAACGATAGAAATTCGCTGGTGATTTTGCGGCAAGCAATTTTTTAAATCCAATCTCTTCCCTTTTTGAATCAGTGGGCACTTGAGACAGTTGATTTTCAAGATTCATTGAAAAGGCTTCAAACTGTGAAAAACGAACTGATAACTCATTTCGTATCAGATTTCTAAGTTTCCAAATCTGCAAAGTCCGTTCGGCGTAGTTCAGACCTTCTGAGGTGTATGTGTAATTTTTTTGATAAATCATGCTTGCAACTAAAATTTTATGTATCAGAACTTGTCGATTCATTTCTGGATTCTTAAAAAGATAAATTTTTTCAGGCAAGAGAATTTGATTTTGACTGACACGCCCTAATCCCTTACCTGAAAAAATTGGCAATGATTCTCCATTTAAGACCAATGCTAACAGTGCCCGCAAAGATGTTAACTCATCTTCGGTGCGCACAGAAAATGCGGCTTCTTGCCGTCGCATTTTCTGTGCATGATTGACTGACAGTTTATGAAATGCCCACTCGAGTAAATCCATAGCGCCTTAGAAATGAAGCGCAGTCATATCTTTCAGCGCTTGAATAATTTTTAAATCATCACTGAGACTTTCTACAGCTCCATGAAGCAAGGCCTGTCGAGGATGCATTCCAGCTTTAATCAATTCAGAGCTGTAAACTAAAAGCCTGGTCGAGATTGTTTCGCGCAAACCCAATTGAGGTTGCTGACGAATACCCGTGGCAAAAATCACCAATTTTTTTGCTAATAAAGCCGAAATACCTGTAAGAGTCTGTAAAATTTCTGCTTCGACTTCTGGAGCTGGATAATTTAAAGATAAACTGACAAAGCGCTGCCTCGTTGATGGTTTTAATTCTTTGAAACCCCGTTGATACCCAGGATTAAAGCTTGCCACACACATAAAATTATCCGGAGCATATAAGTTCTCGTTGGTTCTATCGATATAAATTTCACGTCGATGATCCGTTAATGAATGCAGAATCACGATGACATCTTCGCGGGCCTCTGCAACTTCATCTAAATAAAGGATTGCCCCTTCGCGCACAGCTCGCACAACCGGTCCATCTTGCCAAATTGTATCTCTATTCTTGATTAAAAAACGTCCCACCAAATCAGCGGCCGTTGTATCCTCATTACAGGAAACTTTTATCAATGGTCGATTCAGACGCTCTGACATGGCTGAGACAAACTGTGATTTCCCACACCCTGTAGGACCCTTGATCATCAGTGGCAACTTCTGATCATAACAGAGCTTAAAAACCTCTGCTTCGTTTCCAACATCACGATAATAGATCTGTTCTATGGTTTTTTCTTGGGTTAAAATCATCGCTTAGAATCCATTGGTAACCCATAACGAATAAAATTCCAGATGAATGCAATAACTCCTGCCGTAAATAAAGTTGCTGCCAGTACTAAACCCAGAAAATGCACTTCAATTTCTTTTTGTACTCCTAAAAAATCCAAACCCAATTTTCTTTCCATATAGACTTGAGCAATGCCCGCAATACCAAATGCAACAGTCATACAAATCATCCCGATGTTGCTTACCCAAAACGCGAATGCATTCATTACAGAATCTTGAATTTTACGACCCGTCATGATGGGCATCGTGTACGTGATAATCGCTAAAATCAACATGGCATAGGCTCCCCAAAAAGCCATGTGCCCATGCATTGCCGTCACCAAGGTGCCATGGGTGTACATATTGACTTGGGGAATGGTGTGAGCAAAACCCAAAAGCCCAGCCCCGACAAATGAAATGACAGAGCATCCGATCGTCCAGTTCAATGCGGTTTTATTATCTAGAGTTCGCCCTCCTTTTTTTGCCATCGCGATGGCAAAAATGGCCATTCCTAAAAAGGCAACCGGTTCTAGCGCGCTAAAAATTCCACCGATCATCAACCAGTATCTTGGTGTTCCGATATAATAATAGTGATGTCCTGTTCCTAAAATTCCAGATAAAAATGTAAATCCCACAATAATGTAAAGCCATTTTTCAATGACCTCTCGATCAATTCCAGTTTGCTTGATCAGTAAAAATGAAAGAATAGCACCCATGATCAATTCCCAAACACCTTCAACCCACAGATGAACCACCCACCAACGCCAGTAAGAATCCATTGTCTGATGATCTGTCGGAATCATTCCCGGAAGATACAAAAGGGCCGTCATTAAAAGTCCAAAGAACAAGACCATACTGGTTGTTGTGTAACGCTTTCCGCGCCAAATGGTGCCACCAATTAAAAAGATAAAAAGCAGCACATCCACCACAACTAAATAATCGAGTGGCCTTGGAATTTCTAAGAACTTACGCCCCTCCCACCAGTTAAAGTGAAATCCAATAATTGCCGTAACACCCACCACAAGAAGCGCAATCAATTGAACATAAGCCCACTTCACTGAAATAAGTTCGCGTTCGGCCTCTTCAGGAATAATATAATAAGCTGATCCCATAAATCCCGTAAGCAACCACATAACTAATAGATTTGTATGCGTCGCACGTGCTGTATTGAATGGAATAATACTATGAAGACCATCGAAACCCATATGAGCAAAACCCATAATGAATCCATAGACCAATTGCAAAGCAAGTAAACCCATACATGCCGCAAAAAACCAATATGCAACTTTTTGTGATTTGTATTTCATTAGTTCACTTCCTTCAGTTGAGATAAGTAAGATGTTAATTCTGAAATATCTTGATCACTCAATGGCATTTTTGGCATTTTAGAATCTGATTTTAATGACGTCGGCGAAATTAACCATTGCTTTATGTACGCCAGGTCACGACGAGTTCCAACCCCATCAAGTGCAGGACCAACCGTACCACCTTGTGATCGAACTGAGTGGCATGCCGTGCACATTTGATCAAATACTTTGGGACGAACTAATTTTGCAGTCTCAGAAACCATATGCTCAGGGAGCGCTTCTGTTTGAACAGCGGGACGCATCACATCTGGTTTTGCTGGAAATCCATTCAAGTCCATTTCGCCAATCCATTTGAAGAATGCAATCAGATCTTTGATTTCCGAATCGGTGAATTTATACTGAACCATTTTTCGTTGACCAGGATACATAGCTTCGGGGTCGCGCAACATGGATTCAATAAAAGATTCTCCACGACGCTCATAGACCTTTGTCAGTTCTGGTGCATAATAAGCACCTTCACCCAAAATAGTGTGACATCCAGCACAGTTATTCGTTTCAAATAAATGCTTTCCCCGAATGGCCTCATCCGTCAGATTTTGTGAATACGTTTGCTTAGGAATTCTCTTTAGAGTGTCTATCGTGAGCAGGATAAATGCGCCTGCGCATAACCCTGTCCCAACTAAAAAAAAGGCCTTTGCCTGTGACTTTGAAAACAAAATAAACCTCCATTATATGAACTTTCAAAGTTAATGATCCCCTTTTAAACGGGTTATGATTTGACTCATGTGCACTATCAGAGACTTTTTAGCCATATGACCCAAATCATATTGGAGCCTGTCGTCGAGGTCGTAAGATGAAATTTACCCTGCGGAGGCTCATCCTATTATGGCAAGTCGAATCAATAATTTTATTATCAACATAGCAACAGTTAACGGCAGCGGAAGTCAGACGGCCAATACAATTTTATTAAAATCACTTTTTCGAATGGGTTTGCCTGTCGGTGCAAAAAATTTCTTTCCTTCGAACATTCAAGGCATGCCGACTTGGTTTCGAATTCGGGTCAATAAAAATGGCTTCACGGGTTACAATTTAAAAACAGATATTCTGGTGAATCTGAATCCAAAGACTGTGGTCCAAGATGTTTTACAAACTCCACCTGGAGCTCTTTTTATTCATGATCAGGATACTGACTTAAAAGATATCTCGACGGATCATCTTGTTTTGTATTCCATCCCTTATAAAAAAATAATTCAGGATCTAAATATTCCCATAAAGTATCGTAAGTTCGCTCTCAGTATGGTTTATGTTGGATTTTTAGCTGAACTTTTACGAATTGATTTCGCGATTGTCTCTGAAAGCATCGCCGATCATTTTGAATCAAACGCAAATGCGATTGATTTGAATCAAGCCGCAGTCAACGCTGGAGCCGCTTATTATCGTGAAACATATGGCAAAATGGATCGACCTTTTGTTTGTGAACCCATTGCAACTGCAAAAAAACGAGTTCTGATGGATGGAAACACCGCTGCAGCGATGGGACTTGTTTATGGGGGGTGCCATTTTGTGAGCTGGTACCCCATCACACCCAGCACTTCGGTTATTGAAAATTTTAAAACATTTACTCAAAACAGTTCCGCCGTTGGGAAGCCCATCATTGTTCAAGCTGAAGATGAACTGAGCGCCATGTGTATGGTCTTAGGTGCAGGATGGTCCGGTGCGCGTGCCCTGACCGCCACGTCGGGACCAGGATTAAGCCTGATGGCCGAAGCCAGCGGTTATGCCTTTTATGCCGAAATTCCATCAGTGATTTGGGATGTTCAGCGCGTGGGCCCATCAACAGGAATGCCCACCCGTACAGCTCAAGGCGATTTGTTAGCTGCTCACTTTTTATCTCATGGCGACACCCGGCATATCTGTTTGATTCCAGGTAATTTAAAAGAATCATTTGAATTTGGGCAAACCTGTTTTGATCTTGCTGAAACATTGCAAACTCTGGTGATTGTGCTTTCTGATTTGGATTTAGGAATGAATATTTGGGCTCAAGAAAAGTGGCCTTATCCAGAATCAAAATACGAACGCGGCCAAATTGTCACCAAAGACCACCTGGATAACAAAGTCCCATTTGCGCGCTATTATGATCAGCAAGGTGATGGCATTCCTGCTCGTACATTACCTGGTACACGTCATGATGATGCTGCCTATTTCACGCGAGGTTCAGGTCATGATTTAAAAGCCAATTACACCGAAAATCCTGAGGCCTACAAAGCCGTTCTTGATCGCTTGGATCGCAAATGGGAAACGGCTAAATTATTAGTTCCACCACCGATTCTGAATCACTCATCTCAATCCATCGGAATCATTTACAGTGGCCCCATCGAAGAAGTCGTTTTAGAAGCCCAACAAAGTATCTCGTTCGACACATGTCGCATCCGAGCTTTGCCATTTAATGAAGATGTTAAAGAATTTATCGAGTCCCACCAGTCTGTTTTCGTCATTGATCAAAATCAATTGGGTCAATTAAAAGCCACACTGACAATTGCCTTTCCAGAGTTGGCTTTTAAAATGAAATCCATTCTGAATTATGATGGACAACCTCTTTCCGCAGCCATCATCGAAAATGCCCTTAAGGAGTTCGCCCATGCAACCTCTCACTAAAGACGACTACAAAGGTCAACCTTCAACCTTATGCACAGGGTGCGGTCATGATCTGATTTCAAATCAAATTATCTCGGCATGCTTTTCACTTGGTATTAACCCTTTGGATGTTTTAAAAATTTCAGGTATTGGATGCTCATCAAAGCTTCCGGCTTATTTTATGTCCAAGTCATTTGCTTTTAATTCGATGCATGGACGCATGGCTCCTGTTGCCACCGGAGCGAAACTTGTGAATCCTAAAATGAAAGTTCTGGGCGTCAGTGGTGATGGCGATACCGCCAGTATCGGAATTGGTGGCTTCGTTCACCTTATCCGAAAAAATGTACCCATGGTTTATATTGTTGCCAATAATGGGGTCTACGGTCTGACAAAAGGGCAATTTTCTCCGACTGCTGATAAAGCATCACCAACTAAACACGGAGAACTAACTTTGTTTGAAAGCCTTGATCTGTGCACGCTGGCTCTTGAGTTGGGCTGTGGTTTTGTGGCTCGCGGTTTCGTTGGCGACGCCAAGCAAATGGTACAAATTCTTCAAGCAGCGCTTCAACACTCGGGCACTGCTTTTATCGATGTGCTTTCGCCGTGCGTGACCTTTAACAATCATGACACATCAACAAAATCTTATACCTACTTGAAAGCTCACGAAGTCCCACTGAAAATCACGGATGGTTTCAATGACCCCGCCACAGCAACATACGCCATCAAAGAGGCCTACAAAAAAGGAGAAGTTCTTACTGGTGTTTTTTATCAAAATAGCGGACACAAAACTTTACTGGAAACATTAGAGGTGAGCGATACCCCTCTTCGCAGTTTCAATGAAAAAGAAATGCGCCCCAGCCAAAGTGAATTTGAAAAAACTATGGCCGAGTACGAATAGCTCAGGATAGCACGTTTAACTTTTGTTTAAGCGTGCTGCCCGAAGAGCAAAAATACTGGAGGAAATGTTGTCAACAAGGCTAGAAACAAAAATAGAAATGTCACTTTAATCCAAAACATTTCCTTGAGTTGTTTATTCTTAAAACAAAAATACAGTATGATCCAAGATAAGAAGTAAATCCCCACGGCATAACAAGTCTTACCGGACAATGGCCCCACACCAGAGTCCAAAGTCATCAAAGGCTTCATCGCTTGAGGAAACGCCTCTGTTAAAACAACAAATAATCCTAAGGAAAAACTACCTATTCCTGCGGCAGTCAATGATGCTAACGGTGGTCCATTAAATTTTTCACTCATAACTATTTCTCCATCTTTTTTAACGAGTTGCTGCCATTTTATTGATAAAAGCTCCAAAAATACCGGCTGCTGCCGCTGCACCAAAAGAAATAATCAACAGCCAAAATAACGCTTGTCGAATTTTTGGATTGGCACGAAGTTCTGTCCCATAATAATGAACCACATAGGCAATTGAAGTCATAAACAGCGGAACAATCCAAGCGACATGCTCTTTCCATTCCATTCCGAACTCATGCCACCCCTTAGTGGTTTCTTTCGAGAGCAAAAAGTATCTTGGAAACTGAGTCAAGTCAGCACCAGCATCTGGCGGCACAGCTCGATACCAGATGTAAACCATCCACGTTCCACTTATAACTGTGACCCAAGAAATGATGGACATACTCCACAAGCCAATTTTCAATCGCTTAACACCCTGATTTGCTCCAGCAGGTGTTAACCATTGTGAGTTCATGGCATAGAGATCAGCAACAGCTCCGGCAAATGCCAGCAAGAAAACGGAGCCTAATATCATACCGTGCAGGACGGTCCACATTTCTTTTACAGAAACTTCCATATTTTATATCCTCATCATCAAAAAAGATTTAAAGCAGCAAACAAAGAATACTTGATACTCTAATTAAAGTTTAATGATTTGTTTTTTATCGGATAAAACCCGACTTTTATCTTTATATTATTGTTGCAGAGTCATTCACAGCATGGGCCGGCTAGAATCCATCATCAACTTTAATTTCAGAAACATCAAAGCCTTGAGTCTTTAAATACTCAAGAAACATCTTCGAATGTTCAGTAGTTGGTTCATAATGGCCGCTTCTTCTTGAAAAATAGATCACCTTGCCATTTTTGATTTCAATTTCACCCGCCATGAGTACTGGCTCTCCGGCCACAAAAGATGAATGATGCAATTTTCCTGGGATTTGCATATTTGAAGCATACATATTGCCCTGCATATCCACAACAAACATAGCACGATTTGAAGCTCGTGAAGAATGCAGACTTCGCGCCCCGGTCGTGCTGAAAGCCTTTCCTCGAGGATCTAAAAACAAACCATTCTGCGCTTTTAAAAGATATCCTTTTCTCTCTTCGGCATTCATGTATTTGACTTTTGATTTAGAAAACGCCATCGATTTACCGACTTCTTCACCGTAATAATCATCATTCAGATCCAGTGGATCAATTTTTCGAACAGGAAGAGGTTGAACCAATTTCTGATCAAGAAGCGCCTGAAGTCTTTGTTTTTGAATCAATGAATTCAAAAACTTTTTATCTGAACCTTTAAAATACTTTGTTAAGCTTTGCACTCCAAGTAAGGAATTACCCAATGCACAAATGACTTCTGCTTTTCGCGACGGATCTATGCAACTTAAACTCTTTTGAAAATAATCAAAAAACATTTGATTCTCAGAAATCTGCTTCGCATAAAGCTTTCGAGGATCTATTGAAATCTTTTTTTGTGCCACAAGTGGTCCAAGAGCGATGTCTTCTTTTCTTTTTTGCTGAAGCAAAAGATCTTTCAGTTGCTGACACGTTAAGTTTTTAATAAATTCCATATCCAAATAGTTTTTTGAAAATGAAATAGACCGCAAATCATTTGAGTTTAAATGTTTTTGAAGATTTTTTTGTACAAACTGAGATTGATTGTAAACACTGTTCAAGATCATTTGTTTTGAGTCATTGTCTTTAAAACACTGACGATCACTTTCTAATGCATCCATTGCAAAATCAGCCGCTGTATAAATGGTGCTGGCGATCCCTAATCCTGACAGAATTGATAAAAACCGGGGTCCAAGTTTTTGAACAATCTGTGGAATTTTTTGAACCATCATTTTTTGTGTTTGCGAACTTAGTTTTTGATATCCCTTACCCCCTGCATAAATCGCCAAACCGCTGCAATTTAAAGTTGCTGACAGATCGACCTGTTTTTCTGGACACTGAAGGGCCAGTCGACTTAAGGATTCTTCATTAAGATTTGAATAAAACTCTTGGCAATTTAAGCTTTTATTTATTTCACAACTTGATTCTTGCAAAGTTCCGCTGGCAGTTCTCAAATCGCTAGAACAAATTTGTGCCTGCGCTTCAAAAACAAACATCAAAAAAATAAACAAAAAGGCCATTTGCTGAGAAAAATTCATCCCTATCTTGTCGGATGTTTTCTAAGAAATTCACCACAAACCAAAGACTAGTTCATCCTATTTTCGCTTAAAAAACTTAACAAAAAAATGGATGTTGCGCCGGCCATCCCGCTATGCAAATCTCAGCAGATGACGGACTCACTGCAGGTCATGATAACAATGTATCTGGGTACAGTCGTTATCAATATTATTATTTCATTTATTCAGTATCAGGTCGATCGCAATCAAGCTCAGCGCGCCATTTTTCTATTTTGGATTTGGACAATTATTTCCTTTGTCGCAAATGGGTGGTTACCCGAGAATGACATGCGGATTATCGTTGTTGCCTCGTTGGGAACATTTTTCTCTAACTATTTCTTAGGATCTTTTTTTGCACGATTACATGATCTTGAAATTCCAAGGAAATCATTGTTCATCGTTTATTGTATTTTAATCTTCTCATCCTACCTTTTATCGTTAACTGGCGTTAGTTTCACACTGTATGCCTACCCTGGTATTATTGCTTGTTCATTTCCACTTTTTTATACTTTCTATTTAGTTACTATAAAAAAGAAGTCTCCGCTGACAACTGTTCAAAAAATATTTGTCGTCATTTGCTTTATTTATGCTATTCACCTGTTGGATTGGCCTTATTTTAAGCCCCGACCGGATCTGATTGTCATTGGGTTTTGGATAGCCTTTATCCTGATGCACACTCTTTCTATTCTGACCCCGTTCATGGGTAATGAAAATCTACTTCAGCGACGGAATGCAAGACTTAGTGAAGAGGTCAAAGAAAAAGCTCGCCTGCTCACGACGGCTGAACTTAAAATCTGGGAAGGCAATAAATTGGCCAGTATAGGCCGAATGGCTGGTGGCGTGGCTCATGAAATCAATAATCCATTGCAGATTATTTCGTTGCAAGCCGATGAACTGATTTGCCTCAGTGAATCCGGTTCCGTTTCAGCTGAACATGTGGTGGCAGGATCTGATAAAATTTTACAGATGGTCAACCGTATTTCCAACATCACCGAAAGTCTTCGTAAGGTGGCTCGTGATCGTCGCACGGTTGATTCTCAAAAAAATGATTTGGGTCAAATTGCTGAAGACACATTGTCGTTGTGTTTTAATAGAATGACGGCCTTGGGTATCAATTTTATCTCTCAAATACCGGAACCCCCATTACCTATAAATTGCAATGCCATCGAAATTTCGCAGGTCCTATTGAACCTCATGAATAACGCCATTGATGCAGTGGAAACTTTAGATGACAGACAGATAAAACTGACAATCCAGAAAATAAGATCCATTTATAGAATTACAATCGAAGACAGTGGCTCTATAGATCCAGAAATTGCATCAAGGATGATGGAGCCCTTCTTTACAACAAAGCCTGTTGGCAAGGGCATCGGCTTGGGGCTCAGTGTTGCCAAATCCATAGTTGAAAATCATAATGGCCAGCTTTATCTCGATACCAAAAGTAAACGCACACGATTTGTTTTAGAGCTTCCGTTCTAGCCGAAAATTCAGCCATATAATTGCTCTATCGTCTAGAATCTAGACAGTCCTTTCAGCTTAAACCTTATATAAGCACCTATTCTAAGGCCTTTAATTCGCATAGTTTTAATTAGAATTGGAAACCAAAAATGATGAAGACTCCGTTTATTTCTTTTATTTTAGCGCTCTTTATTTCTGTCATAGGAAACTCGGCCTCATTATCAGATTTACGTAAATTTGAAACAGCAACAGCTCAGAATCCAGAAATAATCACCAAGCCAGCATTAATTTTTAATCAAAAAAACGATACATTGGTATTTGAAAATTTAGAGTATACAGTTCTGTCAAAAAAAGAATTCCTTTCACTCGAATCACAATTGCGTTTAAAAAACTACGCCAATGCTTATAAAAAAGATGGATGTTACGCCAAGTCTCATCTTATTAGTTATGAACTTTATAGAGTTGGAATTAAGCACAATAAAATCCTGATTTTTGGAAATGAATTGGGTGATGTGCAAGTAACCAATCCTGATCACTCTGTTATTTTATTTAAGTTTCATATCGCCCCAATTGTACTGGTCAGAGAAATCGATAACTCCATCATGCCTTATGTCTTGGATTTAACTTTTTTTGATAAAGCTCCACACTATGACGCATGGATTGACTTATTCTACAAAAACTCAATCAAAGATAAAGTCACCATTCAGATTGCTCCCCCTCAGTCCATTGACCCCACTTGGCAATTACCAATAGATATGACCTACAGTCCTGAATATCTCTACAGATTTGAAAATGAAGTAAAAGCCATTAACTCTATTAGGCCGTAACCCTAGCTAGACATTCGTCGCAGTTGATACCTTTTGCTATCATAGCTACACTGATTATTCACAATTTAAATCAGAAAATGAGTGTGCTATGAAGCAATTATTGATTTTAGCTGCGGTCCTTGTTTGTTCTTCTTTTGCTCAAGCACTTCCAAGTGCCGAAGATATTATTAACAAAGTTGCTCCGATTCTTTGGAGTAAAGATCAAACTCAGGCCATTTTATTCAGTCTTAAGTATCCTGATTGTTCTGCTAAAATTATTTCCTACACTGTTGCGCAGGATTACGCCCTGGTTACTTTTATTAATGGACTTAAAGTGACTAAAATAAAGTCTATCCCTGGAATGTCCAATTTTAGCAATGCACCCAGCTGTAAAAAATTAAATCCACCAGAGCAGGCTTACGCTTTCATCGACAGTCAAGGCGACAAATTTTTAGGAAAATCCACAGCGGATTCTGCAAAATCTTTACTGGCACCATTAATTGCTGAAGGAACTTCTTATATTGATGCCCAAATCCTGGCTATTCCTTATGTGGGTACAATACTTGGCAATTGGAATTGTGGTTGCGATGCCGCCTTTGAAACAACATTTCAGGTTGAAGTGATGGCCGATGCCGCTGTTGCAGACGGAATTGCCATCGGCAAAGCCGCAAAAAACAAAGACATCACAAAAGTCATTGAGATTTTAATTGATAAAGCCGGATCTAAAATCGCGTGTGAATTGGCCTCGGAATTTATTGGCACCGGAAGTATTCCAGTCATCAGCTCAGTGGTTTCAAAAACGTGTTCCAGCGTTCTCGGAAAAGGCATTAGCTGGTTAAAAACAGCTGCCGGCGATATCGGCGAAGCCCTTGGAATTGTTGGTTATCAACACATTCCTACCGACCAGTACTATCAGCAGAACTGGGTTCCCCATTTAGATAACGGCGCCAAAACGGCTTCATTTTACGGGGGCGATGCCCTTTTTCAGTTTGAAGTTCCGATCTATAACGGCTGTTTCGATTATTTTTCAAAAAGCAATATGTCCGATTCAACTGCCTCCGGCGAATGCGATGAAGAACGTGAGAAATTTTCAAATCAAGCCAGTGCATTACAAGCTAAAATGGAAGAAGACATTCGAAAACAAATCGGTATGGTTTACGATAGCAAAGTGGATCAGTGGCGCGCCAGTTATATAAATCTTTGTAAAGTGAATGATCCGAGTGTTCCTAATTCAAATAAATTAACTGAGACTTGTAATCAAAATATCGCTAATGCTTTTAACAGCGGAAAACCTGTGGCTGTACAAGCTTGGAAAAAATGTCAACTTCCTGCCAACTTCTCATATGATATTAATAAATGTCTGAAAATTGGAAATGAGTCGAGCCTAGGCGCTCGCAATAACGCCATTGCAGAAATCGCTACAATGAATAATGCCTATGCTGTTAAACTCATTGTAGAATCTATCAGTAAAGGTGCAGCTGCCGCAAAACAAAAAGCCATGGACGATGAATTGGCGTCTTGGATTCCACAATGTCCCTACAGTTTAAAAGAGACCTGTGTAGCCAAACTCAAGCAAGGATGGAATGTTTGCCAAGCTAATATCGCCTTGATTCCTTATAACAAAGGTGGAAAAGAATTTAAAGATCAAGATATTAAAGTTGTTGCGGCGACAATGGCTTCCTGCCAGAAACTTTATGCGACATTAACAACGGGCTACACCAAACACGCTGACAATAAAATACTCATGATGGCACAAGAATCCACTTGTGATCCCTATAAAAGTAAATCCACTTTGTTTGCTCGTTGCAAATTTGACTTACAAATTTCTATGAATAAATGCCTTGGTGGCCTACCCTACATCCAGGTATTAACTTCTGTTTCTCAAAATCCGGCACCGGGCGATTGTCCAAAACTTATTTCAGAATTCAATGACAAGTGGCATATTTCGGATTTAGTGAAAAAAACTCTCAATGCGCAAACCGCAGCTTCCATTGCAACTTGTTATAGCCTGGAACTTCCTGGGTGCATTGAGGCTGTCACTGACCAGGTTAACAAATGCCGCGCTGGGATCGACAAACAAGCCGATATCACAGTGCTTTCACTAGCAATCAATTCACCTCAACTAACGAAAGCGAAAAAAGATTTATATGCAATGGCTGCCGGATGCGGACAGTCCATAGCCAAAATCCCGGACACTTTTAAAAAAGGCAAAGGTGCCGAAGTTCTTGTGATGAGTAAATATGGAAAACTATGTCCCGCAATAAATGAAAAATCGGATTACAACTTTCAGTGTAAAAATGAATTATTAAAAACAATTGCCAAATGCAAAGCTGAAGGACTTGCGCAAAAGCGCAGTGGCATTGCTGAACAAGAAGTCAATGCCTGTCACGATCAACTTATGGCAGTGGTTGAACATTTTAATAAACTTGAAAATCCAAAATTTGAAACTGGAAAACTAGATAAACCTGAAGCCAAACAAGGACCTAAAATAGTTCCCAATAAAATGGCGCCCCCGCCGCCAATGGGTTTACCAAAAGATTCTATCGCTCCAGCTGCGGCGACACCAACAGGGTTCACACAGCCTAAGAAAAATCCAACACGTATCGAACCACCTACAGCTCCTAACCGCACAGCTCCCGTTCCGCCTGCCTCCGGAGTTGAGTCATTAGCTGGCAAGTGCACAGTGGCTCGCACTGGAATATATCAATGCAACACAGATGAAGGCCTGGCGCTTTGCGAAGCACTTAAGCGTGACGCCAAAGTTTCAGGCTGCGCAAAGGTGAATTAATTCTATGTTCAAATATTTTTTAGCAGCATCGATGGTCCCGTGTTTCGCTTTTGCAGAAGAAATAGTGACAGGGACTAATGAACAGGCTTTGCAATCATGGCAAGCCAGTGTTCGTGGCAGCAACTATACAAATCATGTCACAGCTCCTGCCAATACAACAACACCCAACAAAGACGGTACATTTTATAAAATAGCGGTGGTCACTGATTTTCGTCAAACCAATGAAATCAAAGGCCTCGTTGATTTTTTACAATTTGGCTTAATTAATTCCAATGATCGCTCGGTGATCAGTCAAACTCCTGCATTAATTAATAATTTACAGGCCGGGCGCAGCACCAACGACTATTTTATTTCAGGCGGAGATATCTCGCCGAATTTTTCCAGCCTGAGTACAAATCTTGGTGCCCGCGGGATTATCGGTCAAAATTTATTCGGAAACTTTCTTGTTTCGGCCTACACAGGCGTTGTTGCAGAAAGTTGGGAAGCATTGAATTCTTCAATACTGCGCAGCCATTTCTTACGTGATATTTATGGTTTGAAAACCGAGTATACTTACTCAGATAGCATTCAACTTTACGCCACCACTCAGGTTGGTTCGGATCGCAGCGGCAGTGTGAATGATCCTGCACTTATTGCGACATCAAATGCAACTAACTTGCAAAGTTCCAGCGTCGGTTTTGCGTTTTCCGAAGGAAATTTTAAAATTGCTGGCGAAATAGCTACCAGCAGTGATCAGCAGGAAACTTTAGCAAATAAATCTGGTCTAGCTAGTATTCTTGATGCTGAATGGGATAATAAAACAGTTGCGCTTCATTTGGGATATCATGATATCAGTGATAAATTCTCAACCCTTTCAGTAAAAGCCCTGCCCGGAGTACGAGAGGCCTATCTCGGAGCTGACTGGGTCGCACAAACGTGGCTGACTGCTGGAGCAGAATTTCGAAACGGAAATGATACCGTTCTTGCAACAACTACCACTTCACAAAGCGCCAAAGCTCAATTCAGTTTTGAATCTGAAAATCCAGAATGGACTTTAAATCTGACTCAAACAGATTCAAAAGCACGGGATATCAGATTGCTGTTGATACAAAATGAACAAAGTGCGGCGACGCTTAAGTACGAAGCTCATCAGTGGAAAATTGGACTCACACACTCTGTGGGGAAAGTAACCGATGCCAGCGCTCCAACAAGTGATGCTAAAAAATTGGGTTGGAATCTTTCAGTAGCAAAAGCTCTTGGTGATGTGACACCGACTCCAACTTCGATCTGGTCTGGAAATGTTGCAATCAGTTACTCTTCGGATGATCATCGATATTTAACCGGAACAAATGTTCTGACGACCAAGCGCTCACTCAGTATTTCGGCAAAGCATATTGAATGGGGAAGCTTAATCCTCAGTGCCGATGATGGCGCCACTCCTCGGCCAAACTTACCCGAACTCACCACTGAAAGCCGACAATTCGATGTGGCCCATGACTTCACAGCAAAAGATAATGCACGGATCTACTGGCTCAGCACTAAAAACAACACTCAGGAAATCGCGCTGGCAACCGAAGAACAAATCCTTGGCGCCGAATACACTCACACTTTTTAAGGAGATTTTATGAAAATATTTTTAATAACAATTTTACTGTCAGCCAGCAGTCATCTTTATGCCTCCGAAAATTCAGAGACTTCATCAAATTCAGTTAAAACTCTCGACAGCAAACCCAGTAAGGTTGGCACTCCTTTAGATGCAAAAAAAGCTTCAGCGGCACTGAATGAATTATTCCGCGCCTACGAATCCGGAAACATAACCACTGCTCGCGAGTTTCTCGATTCTAAAATGATTGGCTTTCAAAAAATGTTAGATGGTATGACGGCCGAATCCAACACATGCAAACAAATCCGTATCCATTTACTGGATACTCAAATTCAAGCTGGCCCAGATATTGTCACCATTCAAAGCAAATGGGAAAAACGCTGTTTGCAACTACCTAACTTCTCTCCGAAACTTTACACCGGACATTCGACCTTTCTGATGCAAAGATCTGGCACGGGGTGGAATTTATCAGGAATCTCTGGAAGCAATCCTTTACAGAATTCTGGCGCCCGTTAGGATTTGAAAACCACTGAAACGAATCCGACTATTTTAACCTATACATTAAAATAGACTTGACTATTTTAATGTATAGGTTAAAATAGTCGGATGAGATACATTGAAGATTTTATTCGAAATGATTTAAATAAAAAAATGGTCTTTTTAGGCGGTCCTAGACAAGTTGGAAAAACGACTTTGGCTAAAAATATCATTAAAAACCGTGGTTTGTATTTAAATTGGGACGATGAGCTTGATCGTAAAAAAATACTTGCTCGCCAGTGGTCTGATGATGATCATTATCTTGTTTTTGACGAACTTCATAAATTTCCACGTTGGAAAAACTGGGTTAAAGGTGTTTATGACACTCAAAAAGAAAATCATAAAATTTTAGTAACAGGCAGTGCTCGACTGGATCTTTATAAAAAAGGTGGCGATTCATTACTTGGACGATACCATTACTACCGACTGCACCCTTTTTCCATCAATGAAGTTCCAAAATCAGTTCATAAAAAAGATGTTTTAAAACGATTAATGAAATTTGGTGGGTTCCCAGAGCCATTTCTTTCAGGAAGCGAAACAGAAAATCGTCGTTGGCGTAAAGAACGCTTTGACCGTATACTAAAAGATGATATTCGCGAACTCGAAGCTGTAAAAGAAATAAATAATATTTCCTTATTGGTTGATTTATTAAAATCGCGCGTCGGATCACCAATAGTGGTCTCTAATTTAGCCAAAGATTTACAAGTGGCTTCGAACACCGTGAAAAATTGGATTGATATTTTAGAAAAGATGTACTTAATATTTAAAGTTCCTGTTTACACAGTGAAAATTGCGCGAAGCCTTCAAAAACCATTTAGAATCTATTTTTATGACAATGCTGATGTTGATGGTGATGACGGAGCACGATTTGAAAACCTTGTTGCAACCCATCTTTTGAAAATGCTACATTATTTAGAAGATACAGAAGGCTACAGATGCGAACTATTTTATATTCGAGATAAAGACGGCCGTGAAGTTGATTTTTGCGTCGTTATCGATGGAAAAGTTGTGGAACTCATCGAAGCTAAACTGAATGACTCTACGATATCAAAGCCACTGATCTATTTTTCAGAAAAATTAAATCCATTAAAATCGACTCAAGTGTTATACTCAGAAATAACAAGGTATAAAAAAAATAATCTTGTCTTAAATGGCGTCGAAGAAGAATTCTCAAAATTAAACAGGTGGAAGTAGTTTATGTCACTTCTCGGAAAACCACTGCAACTCGGCGATATCACATTACCAAACCGCATTATCATGGCGCCTCTAACTCGCTCACGCGCTGGTGATGACCGCATTCCCAATGATCTTATGCGCGACTATTACGAACAACGCGCTTCTGCAGGACTCATAATTACCGAAGCGACTATTATTGATGAAAAAGCAGCCGGTTATGCCGCGACTCCTGGAATTTATAACGAGCAACAAATTGCGGGCTGGAAAAAAATCACAGACGCCGTTCACGCCAAAAGCGGGCGCATATTTATACAGTTATGGCATGTGGGACGCATTTCAGATCCCCTCTTTTTAAATGGTGACTTACCCGTTGCCCCTAGTGCGGTGAGACCCGCTGGACACATAAATCTTGTACGACCTGTTAAAGAATTCGTTACTCCACGTGCACTGGAAACTACCGAAGTGAAGCAACTGGTCCAAAAATACAAACAAGCAGCAATCAACGCACGAAAATCTGATTTCGATGGTGTTGAACTTCACGCGGCCAATGGGTACTTAGTGGATCAATTTTTACAAGAAAAAACTAATCTACGAACTGATGAATACGGTGGATCCATTGAAAACAGAGCGCGTTTTTTACTTGAAATCACAGACGCCTTAATCGAAGTCTACGGCGCTGGACGTGTCGGAGTGCATTTAGCACCACGCATGGATTCACATGATATGGGTGATTCCAACCCCAAAGCCCTTTTTGGTTACGTCGCTCGCGAACTCGGTAAAAGAAAAATTGCTTTTATTTTCACACGTGAAACTCAAGGTCCGGGATTT
The DNA here is from genome assembly GCA_001771815.1 of Bdellovibrionales bacterium RIFCSPHIGHO2_01_FULL_40_29. GTDB lineage: Bacteria > Bdellovibrionota > Bdellovibrionia > Bdellovibrionales > Bdellovibrionaceae > Pseudobdellovibrio. Next base: position 50,660 of record MEPU01000005.1, read on the forward strand.
TTGGGTGATTACCTAAAAAAAGAATTTGGCGGCGTGCTTATCGCTAATCAAAAGTATTCTAAAGAAGCCGCCGAAGAAAGTATTGCTCGAGGCGACGCCGACGCTGTGTCTTGGGGAGTAAACTTCATTGCCAATCCCGATTTACCACTGCGACTTTTAGAAAACCTTCCCTTGAATCCACCCGATCCAAGTCATTTTTATCAGGGTGGCGCAAAGGGATATACGGATTATCCGTTTTATTCAGAAAATTAAAATCACATTCCTACGCTAATACCGAATAATAAACTATTTAATGACCCACTGGATTTTACACCATCGAATTCAACGCCACTTATGAAACGAGAGTTAAGTCCTAAATTAAAATAATATTTACCTCTCCAATAACCTCGTTCGACATTCGAAAACATAACATTATATCTTAATCCTAATTGACCGGCAGCATATGGCGAATTGGATTTAAATGCATCATCAACATTTCCCAGACTCATATGTCCGGACTCGCCGCCAATCCTCAAGTAGATATTTTTATCTTCATTTATAATAAATCGTTTCACATAACCAATACCAAATCCTCCAATCGACCACGTGTCATGACCAATAAGAGGATGCAAACTTTTGTAATTATCTGAAGCCCTTGCTGAAGCGTACCCCAGATCCAAATACATTCCATTATTTGAAGCACCTAATACATTCCATTCAAATCTAACTTCAGAAGCTAAACTCTCACTAGTCAAATCACTAAGATCACCTTGAATGAACGTTGGCCCTAAATACATACTTAACATTGTAATTTCGCTATCAACTAAACTTTCGCTTCCCTTAAATTCAGGATTCTTCGCATAGGTGATATTGATATCACAATTTTTTTGATCAACCATGACAGGTATTTTTACCAACATAGTCGTCGCATCTCTAAAATCAGATTTTTGATGAAATTTTAAATACCCTGCCGATATCATTTTAGCAGGCAAAAAACCGGTCACACTCAAATCCAAATCAAAATACTTAGTCACTTCATTGTTATAATTTACTGTCGCCAAATTATTAAATATTTGCGCGCCACTATTGCTGTTATTTTTCATACCTAAAAACATCACTGAAAAAGGAGATAAATTGTATATTTTTGATTCAATGATTAACCCACACTGTTCAGTTAATTTCGTGGTCGTTTTAACTCGTGGATCAACCCAATAGTCAGATTCATAAGGCGCAAGACCACTTGCCGAAGTCGCAGACAACGCCATACCAACACCCACAGCCGTTGCAACACCGACAGCTGCATCACCAGCGCTTGCAAAACAATTAATATGAAAACAAAAAAACAAAGAGAATATTATTCTTTTCACTTCAGCTCCTCATTTCGTATAAAAACGTTAGAGCTTAAATATTTATTTGATTTGCTGACAACTGGAATACGAAGCTCTCCAATTAAGTCATTTTTACCAATTAACGTGACATCATTCTGAGTTAATATAACCTTACAATCAATGATGTACTCTTTCGTAGCTTCAAGGGTATTTGAACTATTTTCTGGGTTAAATAAACACGTTGCACTTATACTATTATGCAAATATTTAAATTTAACATCATCAAGATTAACACTGACATTATTTTTAATATCAACATTTTTCACAAAAATCTTAAAAGCAATTTCTTGATCAGAATTTTGTATATTTTTAGAAATTGGTTTTTTTAGAAACATAAATGAATTTGAAGTAATTATCTCATCTACCTTATTCAATTCATACACAACATTTGGTGGATCTTGCATCAATATCGGGTTTATACAAGATGTCATTAAAACCATAAAAAAAGCCAATAAATATTTATTCATTTTGTTATTTAAGCACATGTTAATTATTTTGCAATTCAAGTAACTCGACTTGAGTCCACACCAGGTGTCCAAAACTCTTTGAGCGCAATATAACAGTTATTAAATTAGCAGGAATTCCGAACCACTATCTTTGGATTGCTCATCAAAATCGAATGCGCCCACCCCCTGGAGAATTCAATCCCATTCTTCCTTGGCTTGGCATTGGGTCACTTATAATTTCTCTTTTTATCGGCATTGGCGTTACTATTTTTATTATTTACAACTCTGTTCATAAAAAAATAAAAGAAGCCGATGATGTTATTTCTCAAATACAGTCAGGAAATTTAAAAGCTCGATTCAAAATTCAGCGACGTGATGAATTTGGCGAAGCCATGGTCCGTTTTAACAAAATGGCCGATGAAATTGAAAAATTGGTTGATCATCTTAAATTTGTCGAATTAGCTCGTACCAAACTTATACAAGAGCTTGCACACGATACAAAATATTTCACCATTCAAAATCTTTTGCAAACAGGCATCCATTGCTTGCTGCTGGGCGGTCTTCGACACCTCAGCATTCTGTTCTTCAGAAATTTCTTTTGCCAATCGGTCAGCATTTACAAATGATAAGTTCTTATTTTTTAAATATATGTCGTAAAATTTTGATTTGCCAGCGCCATTCCCACCAGCAAGTATCCAAAGTTGTTTCATCTAAAAAAACTACCGCGTCATCTTTTTTACGGATTTTTCTGGTACAAATTTTCCATCAGAAAATTGGCCGAGAGTTTTCTCTCCCTCACTAGTCATACGAAAAAACATACCCAGTTTTTTAGGATTTTCTTCATACCAAACTTCGTCTTTAATGACCTTTGATTTAATAATGCCAGTCTTGCGATCTGACTCCACCTCATCAAATACGCTATCAAAATCAACAGGTTCAGATTTTTTTCTAAGCACTTTGATTTCAGCCTCTCCACTGACTAAGGCTGCAACATCAGCAGGAGTCATATTTATCTCAGCCTCTTTTCCAATTTGAGCCCAGAACTCAATTTGTTTAGTCAGTGATCTGTAGCTCATCTTAATCTGCTGCTTTGCATCTTCTAGCAACTCATCGCTCACTCGAATTGGAATAGACATCATCTTCTCCTTTTAAAGAATTGTACACATACAGTGTATCACAAAGTAGCATATTGCTACAACCAGAAAAATACTCAGTAAAATCATACATATAGCTCGACCAATCGGGAAAATGCTTCATACGCGTTTTTTATCAATATCTATCTTAAACAACGATCGCTCACTCGTTTCTAAAATGTAAATCGACAGCTCAGTCGATGAATAGATTTCGTAGCCTTTTCAGTTATCTCGACCTCGAAGCCCTATGACCTTGTTAGTATCCAATTTCAAAATAAAACAATCGATGCCATTCTAAAAAAGAGCACTGCTTCAGGCGAAATTATTTGCAACAAATATTCTTCTCAAACTGGGCAGGACAAAGCAGAATACAAAATTGGAGTCGGTCAGTCAGAAAATATAGAATTTGTAACTTTTAATGCTGTTGCAATGGACAATGAATACAGCTGCCAAGGGGTAAAGATATTTAATTCTTCAAAAGTTGTTTTAGATACTGGTGCCGTTATTGCGAGTCATGTAAATAAAATACACTCGGCACCTTTAAAATAGTTTTAAATCAACTCACCTTTGAAAAATTCAAAGTTGTTTTTTGGCCTAATACACCTAGCACTCTAAATAAGACATCGAGTGTGATATCACTCGTGTCACCTTTTTTAATATTCGACTAATTCGCGCGAGTGATATTTTAGCACGCTTAGACATTTCTATCAGATATTAAAAGTACAGAAACTGAATCCTAATTAACAATTTGAATCAAAACGTCCCAAAAAGATCCACGGTCTGAATTTATTAAGATTCCACTATTTTTAAAAGTTATCTTTTCTTAATTTTTTAGCAAAATATTCCGAAATGTAACGCTAGTACTATAATTTATAGTTCTCAAAGAAACGAGATGAAATGAGCTCGGGCAACGACAACATACTGATAGTTGACGATAACATCTCTATTCAAGACGATTTTCGTAAAATTTTAAACTCATCAGCTCAGGAATCCGATCCCAAAATGAATGAATTAGAGCAACAACTCTTTGGAGAAACGAGCTCATCTGAAAGTCATTTTTTTAACAACAAACAGATTAACTATCGACTTTCGTTTTCAAGCCAAGGAAATGAAGCCATAGAAAAAATCATTGAAGCTGAAAAAAAAGCAGACTCCTTTTCTGTTGTTTTTATGGATGTGCGCATGCCTCCTGGAATTGATGGCATAGAAGCCGCTTCTCAAATTCGAAAAATTGCTCCTCATACTCAAATAGTTATTTGCTCAGCCTACTCTGATTATTCCTGGGAGGACATGGTCAAGAAACTTGGAAATCCCGAGGGGATTATTTTTTTAAAGAAACCTTTCGATAAAATTGAAGTTCAACAGCTCGCATTATCTTTAAGTGAAAAATGGAAAACCGCTCGCAAGCTGGAATATCACATCAATAATTTGGAAAAAATCGTCAAAGAAAAAGTCGATGAACTTGCTGTCGCTCAAATGCAAAGTGTTGAGTCCGCTAAGTTTGCAGCTTTAGGTATTATGTCAGCTGGTTTAGCGCATGAGTTGAACACTCCTTTGTGCGCCATTCTTATTGCGTCAGAACAAGTTATTGAGAAACTGGCCGATGACGCCGAGACACCCAAAACAAAATTAGTATCAAAGCTATTGAAGCAAATTGTCTCCATGGCTGAAAAAATGGCTACGATTATAAAGGCCTTTAGAGGTTATTCTAGAAATGAAAAAAATGATTCCTATGAATTCATCAACGTAAAAAGCATTATCGACAATGCTCTTTTATTCTGTGAACACAAGTTTGTAGAAAATAAAATTGAACTTCATGTCGAAAACAGAACCCAATCCGGAGAGCTCAATTGCCATCCTGCCCAAATATGTCAAGTCGTATTAAACCTTCTTAATAATTCATTTGATGCTATTAAGAACCAAACAGAGAAATGGATTAAGATTGAGCTCGATGAAATTGATAATAATATTCAAATCGTTGTCATAGATAGCGGACAAGGAATTCCTGAACATGTTGCAAAGAATATCATGGTGCCATTTTATACAACAAAAGAAGTGGGACAAGGCACTGGGCTTGGCTTAAGTATTTCAAAGGGTATTATCGATCAGCATCGCGGAACATTCCAACTTGATACGACACACCCGAACACGCGATTTGTGGTTAAAATCCCTAAAACTCAACCCTTATGAAAGATCATGTCCATTTAAAAAAAGGAGTTTCTTGTGCGTGCATGTAAGCTGTTACTCATTTTACTTTTACTCAGCTCATCCACTGTCTTTGCCGAGAAAAAAATTAAAATTGCCGTTATTCCCAAGTCCACCCACCCCTGGTGGTTAAAAATGAAAGCCGGAGCTCAGAAGGCCGCCCAAGAGCAGAATGCACAAATTTTTTGGATCAGCCCAGAGACTGAGGATCAAGTCGAAAAGCAAATCGAATTCATGAATGGATTGATTGATAAAACAGACGGAATTGTCTTAGCTCCTCTAGATACAGAAAAACTGGTGGCCTCTGTTGAAAAGGCCATGGCCCAAAAAAAGCCCGTCGCTATTGTCGATGCCATGATCAACACCTCCAAAACAACATCCTTTTTAGCAACTGACAATAAAAAGGCTGGAGCTGTCGCCGCTGCAGAAATGGCAAAAGCGCTGACTACTAAAATCCAACCAAAAACAAAACCCAAAGTCGCTATTTATCGATTTATAAAGGGAATACAAACAACAGATGATCGAGCACTTGGTTTCGAAGAGGCTGCCGCCAAACTGCAGCAGTTTGAAATTATACGAGAAGACTTTTATGCTGGAACCACCGAGGTGACTTCAATCAACGAAGCAACAAGATTATTAAAAAAATATCCTGATTTAAAAGGGATTTTTGCGGTCAATTGGCCCAGTTTTGAAAATCTCTATCGAGCTGTTAAAAAAACAGGAAGTGCCGGAAAAATTAAACTCGTGGGTATAGATGAACCCGAGGCTTGCTTGGATGGCATACGTAAAGGTGAAGTCTCAGCGGTTATTATGCAGGATCCATTTAATATGGGCTATCTCGGGGTTAAAGCAGTTGTTAATGCTTTAAAGAATAAACCCGTTGAAAAGCACATTGATACGGGAACTGTTGTCATCACTGCGGAAAATATTGATAGTCCAGAAATTAAAAAAGCTCTCAAACCAAAATCAGAGTGACCCGTGTTTTTAAGAACCATCCGCTCAAAACTATTATTATCACTGACTTTTTCAGTTTTACTGGTTGGAACCGGATTGACTTTGGGAGCTTCATGGATGACGACCAAACAAATCCGTCATCAGAATGAAGAGCGTATACATGCAGCTATCACAAGCATGCAACGCTCTTTTTTAAATGCTGTTAAAACAGATCAAAAGTTAATTTCAGATTTTTGTGCTCGAGATGACGTCGCTCGAAAATTCAACACAGCAGCCCTACTGGGTTTTATAGAGGATGATGTCATAGCAAAAACAAATGAACTCAGAATTTCTTTGCACGCCAAATCCTTAGCTGTTTACTTAAAAGAAGAACAAAATCCAAATATTTTCACACTTCGCATTATCTCAACACCCACCGAGGGTTCTCGCAGTTCTTTTAATAATGATCAAATCGAACAATCAAATTTTTCTAAATATTTTGAAAAAAGCACACCTGCATTTCGGCTTGTCTCTACTGATGAAGGCTATGCCGCCAAGTGGGATTTTTCTTTTGTAAGCCTTATTGATGACCCAAACTATGGACTTAAAAAAAATGATGTCATCGGAAAAATAACTGTTGAAAACACAATTAATCTAGATCTTGCTGAAATGGGTAAAGATCTTGGTGTTTCTTTTAGTATTTATGATATTTCGGGTCGCGTTGGAATTTCGGAAAATACATTCCCCGATTTAGATCTTAGTACTGCTCGCGAAACAATGGGACGAATCACTCACATAAATGATCAAAAAAATCTAGCCTATGATTCTGTTTTAGTTCCACTCACAGTGGACGGAGAAATAGTTGGCTATGCCTCGGCAAGCATTGCTCTGTCCATCATTTTCCAAAGAACCGTTCAAACGATTGAAGTCCTAATTTGGATTGGCCTTTGTATCATTATTGTCATCCTTGTTGCGTTTATTCCATTTGTAGATATCAGCATTGCTCGTCCATTAACAAATTTTGCCCGCGTTTTTAAAGATGTCAGCGAGGGCAAATCAGATTTAAATGTCCGATTGAAAGCAAACACACAAAATGAAATTGGCGAATTAGCCGCCGCGTTTAATACGATGGCTGAAAAAATTGAACTCACAACAACTGATTTGAAAAATGCAGAATCGGCTTTACGTGAAAGCAATCTGGATCTTGAAAAAAGAGTCATCGACCGAACCAAAGAACTCAAAGAAGCCCAGACAATGGCATTGGAAAGTGCACATGCCGCAGGAATGGCTGAAATTTCTACGGGCATGCTTCATAATATAGGAAATATCGTTAACAGCGTGAATATTTCCACTGAAGAGCTTGCTGAAATAACTGCTTCATTAAAAGTAAAAGAGTTAAATAAAGCCAATCAACTTTTGCAAGAGCAACTTCCCAATTTAGCGCATTTTTTTACTGAAGACCCTCGTGGAAAAGCTTTGATTAGCTATTATAGCACTTTAGGAGAGGCTTTTAAATTATCACAGGATAAGCAAACTCAAGAAATTCTACGGATGCGCAAGCAATTGTCCTTAATTAATGATGTGATCAGCACTCAACAGCAATACGCCAAGAAAGATCTTTATTTAGAAGTCATCTCATTAAAAGAACTTCTTGAGGATGTCTTAAATCTTCAAGAAAAAACTTTAGAAAATCACCATATCCAGATAATCAAAAATATTCCCAAGGACGATTTTCTGGTTAAGATTCAACGTGTGAAAATTGCCCATGTGCTTATGAATCTCATCAAAAATGCCATAGAAGCCATGGAGTCCATTCCCGCAGATGAAAGAATCCTTACTCTAACAATAGAGCGTTTAACAAACTCTGAAGTTTGCATTAAAGTCATTGATAAAGGCTGTGGCATTTCCCAAGAAAATCTAACAAAAATATTTATTCATGGCTTTACAACCAAGCAAACAGGTCATGGCTTCGGCCTTCACTCTTGTGCCAATGCCATGACAGAAATTGGGGGACGCCTCGAAGTGAATAGTCCCGGCCCAAATCAAGGCGCTGAGTTCGTCATGATTTTTAAAATCTCACAATAGCACAGTAAATTTGTAAAAGTTTGTAAGACATAATTTCTAGTGCTACCATTTAACTACATTTAATTTTAAACCCCAGGGGCCAAATGAAGAACGTTATCTTGATGGTCGATGACAACGCAGAGATGCGCAGTGTATTTTCTGATTTACTAGCACCTACAAAACTAAAAGTTTTGACCTTTCCTAGCGTGAAAGAGGCTCAAATTTACCTTATCAACCCGGAAAGTAGACAGAAAGTATTAGCCATAGTTTCTGATCTGATGATGGGACCAACTGATGGCTTGGAATTTCTTTCTTATGTCAAAAAAAATCCTGATCTGGCCCATATTGATTTTTTTCTATTCACGGGTGCGGATGTCTCTGTATTCAGACCTTTCATCACACCATTCAAGCTAAAAGGAATTATTGAAAAACCCTTTAATCGAAAAGCGCTGGTGCAAATGCTCACCGACTTACTACCAGCTAGTGATGTCATCAATAAATCGGCAGCATAAGTGCTGCCTTTGCCACGGACAGGCATTATTGTTTGGTTAGATATTCTTCAAGCTTATCAAAGCTTCCGCCCCAGCCTTGCGACATTCCAAGTTTAGATTTATTGAATGTTTCACGCTCTGCTGGTGTCGCATCTCCGACCACTTCCCATTTGATGGTCACTCGGGTTTTTTCAGGGCCTTCGGCTTCAAGCGAGACAGTTGTCTTCATGATTTCAGGCCACGTGGGAGCCATTGGATGACGAGATATATTTTCATTTTCATCGCAGAAGAATTGAGTATAGACAAAGCGATGGGGTTTAACGATTTCCAGATAGTTGGCTTTACCGTATATCTTCGTGTCACCAACACCCATCATGCAGTAGAAGGCACTGCCCCCCGGCTTAATGTCAGCCCTTAAATAATTTATTTTAGACCCTGCTGGCCCCATCCATTGACTGAGATGCTTTGGATCAGTCCACACTTCAAACATCAAATTCAGTGGAGCATCAAAAGTTTGATTGATAACAAAAGTATCTTCTTGGGTGGATTCCATTTCTAAGTATTCGGCAAGTCGATCCCAAGTTGAGTTTCCGCCAGCTTTTTTGATGAATTTCTTGGTCTCGGCAGCGGCTTCAGCCGTAGCTAAGGCCATAGTCATTTCCATTCTCGTTTTGCCTTTAAGATCAATAAAATTAACAGTCACACGAAACAGCGGCGGCTGGTCATCATTACCACCATGATCATAAACCATACGAGAATATTTTTCGACTTCGAGATATTTAGTTTTGTTAGGATAATCAACACCATCAGGCCCATGCATTGTGTAGTTCCAATGGCCACCCGTTCGCACATCTTTACTATGATTGGTCAGCGTAAACCCACGAGGCCCCCACCATTGAGCCACTTGTTTAGGGTCAACCCAAGCATCCCAGACCATCTTCACTGGAGCATCATAAATGCGTTCAATATAGAGCTCATTGGGTTTACTTTTTCCGGCCATTTTTTCGTCCCTTCTTCTTCGTCGTCTTTTTTAAAGTTATTGTTTTTAAATAAATATCAAGCCTGTCAAAGCTTTCTTCCCAAAATTTTCTATAGTCGCCAATCCAATCGGCGACTTCTTTCAGAGGTTCAGACTCAATACGACAAGGACGCCATTGCGCGGTTCTTCCCCTGGAAATAAGCCCTGCCCGTTCAAGCACTTTCAAATGTTTGGTGATCGCCGGCGCTGAAATATCAAAAGGCTCGGAGAGCTCTTTCACAGTGGCTTCGCCATTGGACAATTTAGATAATATGCCTCTACGAATTGGATCCGAGAGAGCCATAAATGTCAGAGTTAATTTATCTTCCGCCTGCTTCATAATTATCCAATCGGTTAATTAACCAATACGTTAATTATAAAGGAGAAAGGTCTTTTGTCAAGAGGGTCTGTTTACGGCCGTACCAGATTAAAACTCATACTCTCGTTCGATTTTACAAATTTTTACTTTGAAAGATTTATACCAGTCAGATTTTCCGCGCTGTTGAGCAACCAAATGCTCTTCGTTTTTTTTCCAGTTTTGAATATCTTCAAGCGTTTCCCAATATGAAATTGTGATCCCAATACCGTTATTATCTCTCACGCTTTCTATATCTAGAAAGCCTTTTTGAGTTTTTGCAAGTTCGACCATATGATAAGCTGTCTCCTCGTATCCAGAAAGATCGTTGTCATTTCTTTCAGACGAAAAAATTACGGCATAAGCGTTTTTCATTAAATCTACTCGTTTCTTAAAATGTCAGGAACTACAATTGTCCCAAAAGACTCTATTAAGATCAAATATAATTGAATCCTACTGGGACTGCTGGCAGCAGATGAACATAAATAGCAACCATCATCATCACAATCAAACTTTGATTATTTGACTACACGATTTCATTCCAGAAGGCATTGCGTAGAAATTGTTAAGAAAAATGAAGAATGAATACCGATCCCCTCTTGACAGAATTCACATACCCTAGTCTTCTAAATCTCTGTACTATTTTAACAGTTTTTAAAGGAGACTCGTTATGCGATTTTCACCTCTTAAGAGAAATTTCTGCGCACTGGGTATGGCCGTTTTTATTTCAAATATTCCTCAAATTGTTGTGGCGGAAACTGCTTTAACAATGATTCCCACATCTACAGTTTTACAAAATTTATCTGTTCAGGATGCGAAGGAAAGTGTTTCAGCCTTTATGAGTCGCACAGATGTGCAGCAACAATTGCTTGAACGTGGATTATCTGCAGCAGAAGTTGAACAACGACTCGCGGCGCTTTCTCCTAGTGAATTGAATTCATTGGCTTCACAAATGAATGAAGCCCGTGCCGGCGGAGATATTCTGGTAACAATTCTATTGGTTGTATTAATCATTTTCCTTATTAAACGCATTTAGTGAGTTCCATGAAGCAGGCCGTTTACTTAATTCTTGCGGTTTGTTTTTCGGGATGTGTCAGTTCAACCAAACAGACCGATCTTCTACTAGCGAACCCACTGTCGATTCCAGCTCAGCATCACATTGCTGATGCCCCCTTTATCAATCAAGAAGCAGGTCATTGCGGACCTGCGACATTAGCCATGGCGATGAATTCATTAGGCCAGTCGATCACTGCTGATGAACTGGCATCGCACGCATTTACTCCCGGAGCCAAGGGAACATTTCAATCTGATATGATTGGCGCAGCCCGAAGGCAGGGATTGCTGGCATTACCCATTACAGGAATGGAAAACCTGCTTCAAGAAGTTGCCGCGAATAACCCCGTCATTGTTTTTGAAAATCTAGCATTAAAATGGATACCCCAATGGCATTACGCTTTAGTTATCGGATATGATTTGAAAAGGCGTCATATTGTTATGCATTCAGGCCCCGAAGCCTTTAAAGAATGGGATTTACGAAAGTTTGAACGATCATGGAAGCTAGCAGATTATTGGGGCTTGGTTATCCTTCGACCTGATCAACTATCCCCGACTGCGAACGAATTGACACATCTCAACGGCGCCTCAGCGCTAGAACAAATAGGGAAAACAACCGAAGCTGCGACGGTGTACAAAACAATTTTATCAAAATGGCCCCAAAGCCTCGTAGCCCTTATTGGACTTGGAAATATCCATTTCGCACGTCACGAATTTGAAAAAGCTATTTTTTTTCTGCGCCAAGCAACCGAAACTCATCCGAATTCAGCAGCGGCCTGGCATAATCGAGCGATTGTCGAAAAATCTCTTAAACAGAAATCCGCAGCCCGGGTCAGCGCAAAAAAGGCCTTAGAAAAAGCAGCCTTAGAATCAGCTGAACTGTTCAATCAGTATAAATTATCGCTGAGTCAGATTTTTTAAATGTTCTAATTGGAATAGCAAATACATTAGCCTACACTGACTCTAATATGGCGGCAATTCCCATACCGCCCGCAGTACAAATCGAAATTAGCCCACGTTTTTTTCCTTTAGATAACAGTTTTGCAAGAGTCCCCACGATTCTTGCGCCAGTCGCCGCGAATGGATGACCAATCGCGAGACTGCTGCCAACAACGTTTAATCGCGACCGATCAACTGTACCTAGAACATTTTGTAATCCTAAAATATCATTACAATATTCTTTTGATTCCCATGCCTTTAAATTACAAAGAACCTGTCCAGCAAATGCCTCGTGAATTTCAAAATAATCAAAATCAGAAAATGAAAGTTGATTGCGACTCAGAAGCTGCGCCACTGCTTTTGTGGGTGCCATAAGAAGTCCAGCGCCTTTTACAAAATCTACTGCTGCAACTTGAATATCAACAATTTCAGCTAGGGGTTGCAATTTAAGCTTGTCGGCTCCAATAGAGTTACCAATCAGCACACAAGCCGAGCCATCAGTCAAAGGTGAGCTATTTCCGGCAGTCAGGGTTCCATTTTCATGATCAAAAACAGGCTTTAGCTTAGATAATTTATCAATTGATGTATCGTTCCGCAAAGTTCCATCTTTTGTGATTCCGCTAAATGGAGTTATAAGATCATCATAAAAACCAGATTCATACGCTTTGCTTCCATTTTTATGACTGGCTAAAGCAAGTTCATCTTGCTCCACTCTAGAAATTTTCCATTCCTTCACCATCAATTCACAGTGAGCCCCCATAGAAAGATGAGTTCGCGGTTCGTCGATAACAGGAGTTTTTGGTTTTAAATCACCAAATCTCAAATGACTGAAAACCTTAAGACGGTCAGATAAACTCTTTGATTTGTTTAATTGTAATAGACCTTGTTGAAGCCGTTCAGAGACTTCAATAGGCAAATCACTATTAGTGTCAACGCCGCCTGCGATTCCAGTATCAATAGCACCAACATGGGCTTTAAGCGCTAATTGCCAAAGCGTTTCCAATCCAGTTCCACAAGCACGCTGCACATTATATGCCGGTGAATTTGGATCGAGCTTCGTGGAAAGGATTGCTTCACGAGACAAGTTGAAATCTGACGAACTATTCATAACAGCTCCGAAGGAACTATCATCAATCAAGCACCCTTGAAGATTGTAACGCTCGACGAGGCCATTGATCGAAGCTACGAGCAAATCCTTACGAGTGGCTTCGCTATACGAAGTTTGACTTTTAACGAAAGGGATTCGATTGCTTCCTAAGACGAATACTTTATTCGTTGATGTTTTCATTTATTTAGCTCCGAGTCTTCGATCGAGAGATTTACTCATCATCTTGAGTAAGAATTTCGGAGCAAATTTATTGAGAAAATAAACCTGTCCAGTTTGCTCAGGTCGTATTTCAAAAGTATTATTTTGCATTCCCTTAATAGCAGATTGAATAAGTGCTTCAGCAGTGATTAGTTTAAAATCTGCAACGTCTTCTTTGTCGAAAACATCTACTAAGTCTGTTTGTGTTGCTTGTGGCGCAAGCTCAAATACTTTTATAGATGTATGCTTAAGCTGCTCACGAAGTGATGTTGTAAATGAGATAAGCCCAGATTTTGTTGCACTATAGACTGGTGCCAGCGGCAATGGAACAATTCCCAACAGAGAAGTGACATTCAAAATGACCGCTTCTTTTTGTTTTTTTAAATGCGGTATGAATTGATGTGACATCCAAATTGGGCCGTTCAAATTTGTTGTGATTTCTTGTGTTAACGAAATGAGATCTTCGTCAGGGCTATAAAAATTGGTCACTCTCATTACCCCTGCATTATTGATGAGAACATTCAACGAGGGATGGTTCTCTAAAATAGTAGCGTATAAAGAGCGAATTGCATCTGGGCTTGTGACATCGCTTTTATAGGTTATGAGCTTAGAATATTGCTTTTTCGCCTGATCAAGTTTTGCCTGATTTCGGCCTGTGATTATAACTGTATTATTTAACTCCAAAAGCTGTTTCGCAAACTCCAAACCAATCCCGCTTGAGCCGCCCGTTATTAAAATGGTATTTTCAGACATTTTCATTGTGATCTCCTTTTGTTAATGTATTAAAAATTGGACTTACTCTACCGCTCCTTGAGACATCAAAAGCAAACTGAGACAAATGACGTAAATTTTCTTAATTAATGACGTGCGGCCCATAACAATCTCCCCGATCTTGACAGTGTATAGATTATTATGTTGTTTATCTATACATTGTCAAGATTGAATAAATAAAAATCTTGTCAGCGTAAAGATTGAACGATAAAGTGCTATAATGAGTCATGGAAATGTAAAATATATGGCTAAAAAAAGTGATAAAAAGAAATCTGCCGTCAAAAAGGAATATCATCACGGTGATTTAAAAAGAACTCTTATGTTAGCCGCCTCTGAACTTCTTGAAGAACTTGGTTATGAGAAGTTTACTTTGCGTAAGTGCGCTGCCCGCGCAGGAGTTTCTCCAAGCGCCCCAGCTCATCATTTTAAAGACGCTAATGGACTGTTAAATAGTCTTGCTGTTGAGGGATTCCAGTCTTTGTCTTCTAAATTACGGGTTACATTTTTGAACTCTCCGAAAGATACGGCAAATCCATGTTCCGCAGTCGCTGTTGAGTATTTACGTTTCGCGAAAAACAATCCTGCACTTTACAAAGTAATGTTTGGGTCGAGATTAAATGCAGATAACCCAGAACTGAAATCAGCAAGTGAAGCTTGCTTTGAAAATTTATATTTATCAGTTTCTGAAATGTTTCCAGGAAAAAATAAAGAAGACTTAAATGCCATCTCATTACGAATGTGGTCGTCGGTTCATGGTCTCTCGATGCTAGTTGTCGAAGGACGCTTGAACTTTCTAATTGGAAAAGACGGCTTTAAAAACCTTTCCTCTCTGGAGTCAGCATGGTTGAATATTCAGGGGTTTTAAATTTTGTGATCAATGATACGTCAGAACCATAATCTCCTGAGGCTTTCTCCAGAGTAAAATTCACTCTCGGTTCTGGTAGCGACGAAGTAGCAAGAAAATAGCAAACCTGTGAAATTTGCGGACATGCTGATATCACAACGACAATGAACTATGTTCACCTTGTTAGTGGCGCAATTGAGAATGTAGCGAAAACTTTTTCAGTAGTTCCAACACTTGAAATCAACTCAGTATTTCGGTGATATTCGTATCGCTACTGAAGTTGGTGGACGTAATGTGGACGTAAAATGGGTTTTTGGGAGAATTTTGTGTTAATGGTGATTTTGAATTTTACTAGTGTTTTCAATAGCTTGAAATTGGTTGCGGGGGCGGCAAATCCGTAAGTGCCCGCAATAACAGTTATTTGCAACTCTAAAGTAGCAGAAAGTAGCAAACTTGCAAGACCTTTCTTATCTGACCAAGGACAAAACTTTTGCCCCAGACAAATCAGGTAGCTTGTAACCAAGTTTATCCGTACCGCCCTGAACATCGACACCCGCCTTGCGCAAATAACCATTCGTTGTCTTCAATTGGCTATGCCCAACAAGTGACATGACGCGAGCCAACGATTCACCACGAGCCAACAGGTTCGTAATAAAAGTTGCCCTTAAATCATGGAATTTGATTGGCGTTATGCCTATCGCTTTACAAAATTCCCTGGTTACACGAGCCTGTTCACCATTTTGCCAATCCCTATAATGGGGCAAAACGTGGTCCTGTTCTGGCGACCTTTTTACTTTATACTCTTTCAAAAAATGCAGAAGATTATCAGAAATTGGAACAATTCTGGCGCGACCTGATTTAGTCGAGCCTAAGCCATTCTTTGAAGTCCATTGCTTAGATACCGATATAATTTTTGAATCAAAATCTATATCCGTCCATTTCAATGCAAACAATTCTCCAGATCGCATTCCAGTCATCAGGGCCAATGCCCAAATCGGATAGAATTTATGATCTGTTAACTTTGCTTCCTTCAAAAATATTTCAACCTCAGTATTTGTCAGAACTTTTTGTTCGACTTCTGGCACTTTAACCTGAACACCAACACAGGGATTCCGATCTATAAGTCCGTCTTCGACAGCCATTTGAAAAAGTCTTTTTACCATCTTCAAAATAGTCTTTCGATTGTTTTGAGACACAATGTCCTGACACTTATTAAAAATTGTTTCATACACATCAGTTTTAGAAATATTTTTAATTTCTATATTTGACCAATGTGGATGAATCCATTTTTTAATCTGGGTTTCATAATTATAGATGGTCGATGGTTTATATTCGATTTTCATGCGTTTAACGCATTCATCGAACCACTCGTGCCACCTAAACGGCACAGCTTCTTCCTTTAACTGAGCAAGTTCACGTTTAAATTCAAATTCAATGGTTTGAGCTTTTCTTAAGCTTTCAATGGATCTTTTTCTTCTTTGGAATCTTCTTCCGATAGAATCACATCCATTGATATAAACCTCAAAAACCTTTTTACCATTTTCATCATAAGATTTGATTGCCATTTTAAAACCCCTTTTTTGAAAAGAGGCTTCGACAATCAGAAAATTTGAATCGCAAACGTCTACCAATTTTGAACGCTTCAATTTGACCACGATGGACCATAATTCTTAAAGCATTTTCACTCATTGATAAATACCTTGCTGCTTGCTGCGTAGAAAGCCACTCACACTCTATTCGATTTTCAAAGATCCGGGACTCATCTTTATTTAACCCCGATACAAGTATTTTCGACATTTTTCTCTCGAAAATCAAGGTGATTCAAGGTTTAATGAGGCTCTGTTTTTATTTAAATTTGTTACTAAATTTGATGAACTAAAATCGCTATGAACAACGCTGTCATCAGCTGCATTTGAGTTGTAGTTTGGTTCATTTTCGCTATTTGAGGTCGCCGGAACTATTTCTTTTTTCTTTCGGCCTCGGGTCTTCTTAAGAGTCAATTCTGACTTAACACTTGGTGTCTGAATTAATTTTAAAACATCACTAATTTCGATATTATCTCCATTCTGCTTGGCCCTAATGGCCTCTTGAGTGGCGTGTTTCAAGGCTTTTACAAGATCATAATTTTCAGATAAAAACTCTGATACTTCTTGTGGTGATAATAGCTGAAATCTTTTTCGTATAATAAAGTTTGCAACAGACTTTTGGGTAACTTGAACCAAGTCACCCAATTCTAAATTAATTTGATCTGAAATAGATTTTATTACTGCAACCGTTGCTGAGTCTAAAATAATTCGTTCAATTTTTTGAGATTCAATTTCAGATTTCATTTTTACTGACTCCATGACGTTGTCTTTTCTAAGATCCACATATAATGACCTTCAATATATTTATCGCCTTCAATTTTTTCAGGAACCCAAACCTTATTCACTTTTGGTGCTGTTAATGATGGCGACTTAATATTATCTTTAATTAAAGATTTATTAGAATCCGCTTTATTCTTATTCATTGTAGTACATGCACTCAATCCCATTACCGCTATTACCGCTATTAACGACATTATTGCTATTTTCAAAACATACTCCTATTAGTAGTGTCTACTGAGGCCCAAATCAGCTTTACTTGCTAAGATGGGAGACCTTGAAATCATTGGATATTTACGAACGTCTAACGCAAAATTGGCACAAAACGTTTTGCCCTCGTTTTGCAAAGGCGTTTTTAGGATCTCAATTAATTTTTTACCTTGATGTTTGCCATCAATAATTTGTGACTGCCACTGACACTGAATGTAGTGGTCGAGCAGTACAAAACTGTGCTCACCGGCGTTGGTGGAAGAACCCTTTTTTAAATGTGTCAGAATATAATTTTTGTAGGACTCTGATCTAACAACCCAAATCACTTGGCAAACGTCAATGGTGTTGGAGTAAAATGCTCCGACATCAGAATAATCTTGTGGTGACTTCTTTGAAAGCTCAACTTCAAGTGCAATAAGACTTTCTCTATTGTGCTTACCAAGGCCAATTTTCCACCAACCATCAGGACGATGCTCTTTGGTATGAGGAACCCACTTTGGATAATCGGACAACGCGATTTTTTTTAGCTCTTGTTCGGTAAAGTTGTCGCAGTCGGCTGGTGACCCTTTCAACCACTCGCCAAGATGAATGGCTGTGACCCAAAAATCATGATCCTTATTTTCTGATCGAAAACCATTTTCAACAGATACTTTAAACTGAGTGGATAGGGCTTTGTAACCATCGTCGCCTAAGTGCCAGACAATTGTTTTCTGATCCCATGAACCAGTTGAGATGACAAAATCTTTTTCTTGTAAATCCAAAAGCCGAACGTAACATCCATGAACACTTCGATTGCTGTAGGCCAATTGATGAATGGCGCTTGTGGAAAGTAACTTCCACCGCCAAAGCATCCAAAGACACTTCATATCTTCATCATTTATTTTAAACTGTCGCTTCTTCAACTGACTTTTCCTTGAGTGGTGAACATTTATCCAATTCGGCTTTAGTTTGATCAGGACTTAAAAACGCAGTCTGTACTTCAAACTGATCAAGACCTGATTTCCAAACAGCACGACCTGGTATTGACGGCAGTTCTTTGGCTCGGCCATTTCCTAAAATAGAAAAACTTGCGCCAAGTGTTGCCATGGGGAAGGAAATAATTCCAGTCAGGTTGGCCTTGATCTGCGAACTAATCGCTTTTGAATCTGGCTTTTGAGTCGCTACAATCAAATGAATTCCAACCGCTCGACCTTGAGCCGCCAGACGAATTACTTTCCTTGTCATTTCTTGGACTTGGCTGACGTTAATTTTCCCACCTGCTAGAAACAGTTCGGCAGCCTCATCAATCACAATAATATTGCGATTCAATTTAAATGTTTCTGCTTTAACACCTTCTGGTAATTTCAACTGATCCTTTGGCTTTTGTTGAAATTCTTCAATGTCTTTGCATTGATTGACTTTTAAAAGTTCAAATCTTTCCGTGAGCAATTGATCCAGCACATGAAACTGACTACTGCTATCATTTGGCGTTGATATGACTTTGATTCGATCTCGATTTTCAAAGAGTTGGAATTCTAAGCCGCCTTTCATATCAATCAAAGTAAAATTGTAATCCGTGTTGTTGCAATAAAGAGTGGTAATGACCTGTCGAAGAAAAGTTGATTTACCTCCGCCGGTTTGACCACCAATTAACAAGTGTGGCGTTTCGGTTAGACTTGAATAAATTGTCTTTGCTCTTGTCTGACCAACCAAAAACCGATGCTTGCCAATAGATTTCAAATCTTTCATTTCAAACATTTTTGAAATCTCAAAATGCGAATACAATATATCTACAGTACCGCTAGATTTACTTTCGCTAATCTCATCAATATAGACTTGAAGTGAACTTTCAAGCCGATCCTTGGATTCATCAAATTTTGCTTTTGACATGAAGGCATTTGTGACACGAAGTCTTCTAACCAATTCATCCACTGGTTTGTCGAAAATAAAATTTGGCAACTTACCCATTGGACTTTTAAGGCCAGTCTCTTGGAAAACTTCAGTCAATCTTTGAATCATGTTCGTTTTCTTTCTGGTTTGAATTGCACCCCAAATCCAAAAACCCATCGTGGCCCCAATAAAGGAATACACAGAGTATGCCACTGGATTTTGTGGATAAAACCAGCCAAGCTTTAAAAACCTAAACATTTTTTGATCAAGATGGCTTAATAACAAAACATCAAAGATTGCACCCCATATTAGTATTGGTAGATATGGAATCGTATCTTTTCTGATTCCATAGATAATTTCAACGATTGGCTGACCAATTCCAAAGACAAGATTTTTGCATAATTTAATAAAGGCATCTGTTTGAACTTGTGTTGATTTCAAGTTCTTACTTTGACTGAATATCAAATTTACTCCCCTTCAAACAAAACATAAAATTCTTTGCCGCTATCGACTTGAATTACGGACTTCTTACTTTTCAAATCTGATAAAACTTCTTGTGACTGATCGAGAGCAGCTTTTGATGCGCCGTTAAGTGCCGCATTTTTTAAATCTGACTTTTTAGTGGCAACACCGTTTTGAACCTGGCTTTCTTGCAATCCTTCGGCAACACCACCTAAAAAATTTAATCCAGCACCCGTTGCCAACAGAACAGCATATTTACTTAGCTTTTTTCCTTTGACGCCAACTGTTTGATCAGACAGATCACAACCCTGAGCTTGAATACTTTGTGATTTACCATCTTTGTATACAAGCTTGGTAAACTGAACACTTAGTCGGTCTTCGCCGGAACTGCCAGAACCAACCAGAATGGTGCCTTCAGGCGCAATATCTTCACCGTTAATTGCCAGAGCCTCTGCAAGAATGGCCTTTAAAGGACCATTAGAGGCACCCGTAATGAATTTTGCTTTAACCATTGTTCCCGGAGGAATCTTTCCTAAATTGGGTCTTCCAATAACCTGAGGTGCAGAAAAATAAACCACGGTTTTTACTTTGCGACCAAAAGACTGGGGCTTGTTGAATTCAGAATTTCCGCTGGCTATTTTAATTTTATCTGACTCTGATAAGTTAGAGCCCATTTGCTCGCTAAAACCTATGGGTTTTGAATTTTCTGTCGGGGTTGGCTTAAAAAACTCTGACATAATCGAATAAGCACTGCCTATCAAAATAAATAGACTGAACATCCACGCTGTTACTTTGGCATTAATACTTAGCTTTCGACCTTCTTTGCGATAGAGTAATTTTTCAAGACCCCATCGTCGTTTATGCCCGTCATCCCCGACCAGGCTTACTTTAACTTCTTCGTCCAACGTTACCACCTATTTGAAAGGAACTTTTATTTTTGATTCTTCGGGATCACGAACAAGAATTAAATTATCGTGATTAACTGAAGACGACATAAGTTGAAACCCGCATCTTCGCCCAAATAGATACACAAAGAGATTCGTTCGCGAATTTGACGATAACGCCGTTAAGGCAAGATCATTTTTGATGTACTCAATTGCAAATTGATTTTTTCCACCTAAAACCACATTATCAGGCTTTACAGGAAAATTTATAATCGTGCTGAAACTTGGTCTTACATAAACTTGAATCATTTTGGATTCGACACACTTGACAGTTCTTAATGACGTTTTTGCCTCAGCATCGTTGACAAGCACTTGCAGCATTGCCGCCATGCCTAGAAAAATTAAAATAATCCTCAATTTTTTCAAAATTGAAAAATTCCTATCTTTCAAAGTCATTTTGATTCACCCGTTTTTGATTTGTCTTCAATTTGCTTAGTAGAAACAATCAACAAACCATAAGGGTTTGCAAGTGATCTTGATTTAGATTCAAGTTTTACTGCAAGCGAAAACTTGAACGCAGATCTAACGTCGCCGACCGAAATTACTCGATCTGCATCGACCTTAAAGCCTTCGACAGTTTCAGTGACAAAGTTAACAATTAAGCGTTGCTTCATGTTTCGAGATGCAAATTCCTTTTGTTCCTGATCTCGAAGTTTTAATTCATCTGGAGACAACAATCCATCTGTTGCCATCACCAAAGAGTCAAATCTTTGCGACAAAGCTTCCCGTAAGAAATTTTCTACTTCTTGCTTCGAATGTTCATCTTTAGTTGGCTGAACAGATCTTGAAAAGCAACCACGTTCAATAATCACTGAGTCTTTGAAAGACATTTTCAAGGTGATCAATGTTAAAAGAACTGATAGTGCCCCTAAAAGTATTGTGACGACTTTTAAATTAAAATTTTGCGATACGACTGAAGACCACGCTTCTGTGTATTTCATGATATAAACTCCCCGTTATGCTTTAATTTGTTTTTGCGATTTATTATTTGCTGAATGTTTCTGATTTTTTTTATTAAAACTTTTGTTTCCACTGCTCTTTGAAAAATAGCTTTTCCCATTAGAAATCGTCTTTGAAGCTAAACTTTTCGTTGCACCAATAGTTCGACTTGGACTAATGGTCATTCCCCCAATTGCTAATGAACTTAAATCCTTACCCATCGCCGAAAGTCCACTTCCCGCTAGCGCGTGAACGATAAATGGAGTGAGTAACAACGACCCCGCCAAAATGATATTAAAGCCAATCGCCGTCAAAAAGCTTACTTGTGTTCCGTCTTGATTGATCTGACTTAAAGCGCTACTCCATAGTAGCGTTGCAATGACTGACCAAACAATTTTCCAGCAGGCCACTTCTATCAATGATCTAAATAAAGCTGATGTTGCTGACGCCGTGACTGGCAATACATAAAGCGCTATCAAAAGTGGCGAAAACACATACAGCATCACCCAAACATAAATGTAGAAGCTATCGGCAATATGAATCGAAAAATACAAAATGAAAAATGTTAGAAAACTGATGAGTAGCATGATTGTTTCTTTGAAACTGACCCATGACCATGAAAGTTCACCAACTTTATCCCCCATTTTATCTAATATCATTTTAAAATTATTCAAATCACCAAGTCTTGCGGCCATAGCGTCTGTGACATCTGCAATCGTATTCGTAATTTCTGGATAAGCATGAAGCAAAAGTGCTGCTATCAGAGCACGACCGACGATTGTCCCAAAGTTGGGAACGCCGCCGATGGGCCATTTAAAGTATTCTATGGCGATCCCTAATAGCATTAGCACTGTAATCACAAGATAAAAGTATCCTGAAAATATCTCGTGAATCTTTTTTGCTTCTGTTGCTAGCCAAGCAATATCTGAAATCATAATTTCTCCTTAAAATCTAGGCGCTACAAACTGAATTTTTTCTTTCTTCATAGCGACCCGTAGGGTATTGGCAGTTTCCAGATACTGTTTCGTTGAATCTTTTTCTTTTTTGTTTTGCACAGCCATCGTTTGCGCCTGAAGTTTTAATCCAGTGGCCTGGGTTCTAAGGCTTTGATTCATAACCTGAAGCATAACTCCTAAAGTTTGAGCCGTTAGTTTTTGGGCCCCACCTGGAGAAACGTCATGACTAAATTCTTTAATGGCCTCGCCAAGTTCATCGATGTTTTGGGTGTACTTATAAATATCATTATTCAATGTTACGGCTTCAGCTACGTTTTGATCTGTGTCTGAATAAACTTTTGAATTTGGCGAGCTTGTGACTATTCCATAAATCGTTTGCAGCTTTATAAGCGCGTCACCGACATTTTGCCAGTCCTTGTAAATTCCTGGATCAATATTTGGATCAATAGTTCTTGCCAGTTGCAATGAGTCGTTGATACCGCGATTAATTTCAGTCAAAAGGTTTAGCTGATCCTTTCCATTATCAACCATGTTTTTTAGCTCTGTTAGCTGCTTTATTGCGTTCGCTAGTATCTGCGCCAGATAAACTAGGTCGCCACCAAACATATCTGCCTTTGCAGGTGATGAAACCAACATTGAAGCCGCCATGAAAAATGAAATCAATTTTTTCATAATTGAGTCCGTGTCTGTTGATGAGCAGCAACACCTCGTGGAAAATCTAAAGCAAGTTTTTTTAAAATTTCAAGCTGTGAAATTTCAGGATTTTGCTTTTTGTAGTCTTCAATTTTACCTAGATCACGACCGTCGGTTGTTGCAAGCCAGTATTCAAGAGGCGTTGATTCAATAATAACGACAGCTCTGGAATCTTCGGCCATTAGAAAGGCTTCTGAATAAGATCCCCGCTCTTGACCTAATGAGGCAATCAGATCCACTTCGTTTGGATTAAGTCCTAATACCTCTTTAAGACGATCCTTATCTGCGCCTTTTTGCTTCAGGACCCACTTAATCGATGAATTCGGAAGAATCGCGTTGGCGATTTTACTTTTTGCGAAGTCATCAATATTTTGTGAGATAGCAATCGCGGATGCCATGTACTTTCTAAATGTTCTGAACACCTCCGCTATAAATAATGAAGCTGAGTCATTTTCCATCAACTTCCAACACTCATCAAGAATCAGAAATTTCATTTTAGATTTATCAGCTTGGACTTCACGCCAAACAAAATCTGTAATGATAAACAAACATGCCGATTGTAGATCTGGATATGACTCCATTCCTTTCAGGTCAAAGCAGACAACAGAACGCTTTAGTTCTAAAGTCGTTTTTTGATCAACAAATTTCCCATAAGGCGAATTTCCGCACCAACTTGTTAAAATTTTGCCAATACGCTGAATATTAATGTCTTCATGATCAAGTAGAAGTTTTCTTAAATCTGATAGTCTTGGATTTTTTGAAAACTCATAAACTTTTTCAATCGCTGATTCAATTTCAGACTTTTCAAGTTTACCCAACTGAAGCTTTTCATTTTCTTTAGTCATGATTTCAACAAGACTTAAGATGAATTTTACTTTCTGACTGGTGGGTTTCGTTTCCCCAATCGTCAAATCAAACGGATTTATTGACAAATCGGTATCAACACCCAGTTGAATATACTGGCCGTTAAAATTATCACAGATCTTTTTGTAAGAACCCCCAATATCAACGATAAATATTTTCGGATTTTCCTTCATCATTTGCATCATCAGAATGTTAGTCATATAAGACTTACCACTTCCCGACCCACCGCTGACTATTTGGTTCGAATTCGTCAGCTCGCTTGTGAATGGATTGAAACTGACAAGACTACCTAAACGCGACCTAAGCAAAATCTTAGGATCTGTATGACCACCCCAAGGACCATAAACTGGAAGTAGATCACACAAATTTGAAGTTTTGATTCTTTTTACTCGTTCTTTACAGCGTGAATTTGGAATGGCTGATTCACTAAAAATATCAAACGCAGCCAAAGTTTCTTCCATTGCCTCAGCACCGGCCATTTCACGAATCTTTACTAAAACTTCTGAGACTTTATTATCTAAGTCATCTAATGATGTCGACCGCACTAGAACTTGCAAGTTCATGTGAAAAACCTTTTCACCGTGTGAAACCATCTGCTCAAGTAAAGTTTCAAGATCTCGAAATTTAGCTTCGGATTCTAAATCAGTAACGCCCACTCTTTTTCCTGAAACCATAGAAAATGCGATCCTGCGTTGGGTCTGCAAGGTCTCTAGCTCTTTTTGTTGATTCGGCACATGGACTGTGAGCGACAATCTGGTATCAAACGGAAGCTCCCGCAGTTTTGCCGCCATAACTGCATAAGTTTGATCCGGCAACAGCTTTAGCGTGATGACTCTGTAATTGTAGTCGCTCATCACAAAGCCTTTTTGATCAATGCCAACATCAGTGAATAGTAATCCGCTTCGAATATTGTCAGGGTTAACAGAGCCTAGAGCAATTTTACGATTTGGATTCCATTGCTGATACATGAGCTTCAGAAGAATTTCAGGACTCAAAAGTTCTGGTTCAAGACCCATTGCCGATAAACTTGAATTCAGGTCGTGCGAAAGTCGCTCGCTGGCTGCAAGCTCGTGCTTTAGTTTATCTTCTGCAATCATTTGAAAATCAGATGTATTCGAAAAAAAACTGGCCTTCTTCAATAACGAACTTATTGGTTTTCTTCTAACAAACAACATAAGCCCATGACTGGGTAGCAATCCGTCAGAATCTAATTCAGAAAACTTTAAAACCCTTGCTGCTGTTAGCTCACGAACGACATC
The DNA here is from genome assembly GCA_001771815.1 of Bdellovibrionales bacterium RIFCSPHIGHO2_01_FULL_40_29. Classification (GTDB taxonomy): domain Bacteria; phylum Bdellovibrionota; class Bdellovibrionia; order Bdellovibrionales; family Bdellovibrionaceae; genus Pseudobdellovibrio. The sequence goes on from MEPU01000005.1 coordinate 76,144, forward strand.
ACTCTCTGAAATGTCTGACAGTTGATGCTTACTGATGATTTCATTATTGCCAGATTTGATGTCGCTCACCAGTTGAAAATCTATTTCTGGAGGCAATCCATTCAAAAATTGAATCAATTTTTGGGAATAATCATTGGCTTGATCTACGGACCAACAACTTGCATCTGTGGGTTTAAGCTTAAAACCTATGCCGAATGAACCATCGGTAAAAATGATGTGATTTTCTTCCAGTCCCCAGACTTGCAAGTAATCAGCTAATTTTGCACTCATGTAGACTTCCTTTGTAAAAGAGTTGGAGCAGGCGTTTGATTTGTTGGATCATCAAAGGCTGAAAGAATACCCGGCTTGATTTGAAATCTGAGCCAATGAATTAGGTAATTGTCAGGCTTTCCGCGCTTAGTGAGTTTAATCGTTAAAGCGATTGCAGCACTTGGCAGCCAGACAAAAAGCATCTTCAAGTTGGTTGTTCCAAACAGAAAATTTAAAATCGACATCGTTAAAAAAATGAAAAGCAAATCTGGAATTTCATAACCCATGATCATCATTTTTTTGTCCAAGCATCGACTGACTTCGGTCACTTTTAATTCCATTTTAAAAACTCCAAAAAAGTTAGGCCTCCGATTAAACGAAAGCCCTTTGTTAAAATTAGTGAATCAATGATTGAATCCAACTCACGATACTAGGCGCTCCGAAACCAATAGCGGCGCCTATGATGGCAAGAACCAAATGGTTTCTGGCATTGGGACTACCGGCAACAAACGAAAGCCCTGCGAAGACAAGACCGATGATGGCGACCAACGGTAATATTGTTCCGATCAGTTTTGATTGAACTGCTGCAAGGCTGGACTCGACGCTACAGAAACCAAGCAATGGAAACGCAACTATAAGAATCAATGTGATAGCAGAAAACACTTTTTGATTGTTCAACATGACCTACTCCTTATGATTTTGTTTTTGTGGATAAAGTGACATGTACACATAGGCCCGTAACATCGGAAATCGAACTTCTAAATAGCTTTGAAGTTTTGAATCCAAAACACCATTCCCAACGGGATTCAGAAATTTCAATTGCTTTTTATTATCGACGATCATTCGGGAATAGACTGTGTACTTATCAGCAGCATTTTGATTTTTAACCAGATAGTAAGTATATCCTGGAAACATCATAAGCCTAATTTTGTAGTAGCTCACGCCATCATCTTTAAATGCGGCTCCCACTAAAAGCTTTGCTTCAATTACGTTGTCTTTACGAAATCCGGTGAAGATTTCATGTTTTTCACTTTGCATATTCATTTTAAATTCCTTTGTTAGTTAAATTACGATCACACGTAACGCGAACTTCTTTTTGAAGTTCTAAAAATTTGTTAAAAACTAGATTTCTAGATTTTTCAGTAGGAGTTAATAATTCCCACAAAAAACTCAGATCAGTTTCTAACTGCCTAAGGTTCAATTTTGTTTGTTCGTCGATTCGTTGAACTTGTTTTAAAAGCTCAAGTTGATTCTCTATTTCTTGAATTTTACGAGTCATTTTTGAATTAACTGCCAGCTCGAGCACACTCAAAGTTCCGTACCAGTCACGAAACAGTTTTTGAATTTTAGATGATTCATGACTTAAAAATATTTTTGCCATAAGTCTTTCGCCCGATTTCTATCAATTTCTTTTTGCGGCTCAAAATCTTTGAATTCCGGTGGCAGCGGCTCACTGACCATAAATTCTTTGTTAAACCAACTTCGAACTTTTCGAGTGGCTTCGCTCACTTTTCGTCGTGAAATTTTAAAGTTTTCAGATTCAAAAAAAATCTGCTCTAAAATCCCTGGCTTTTTCTGTTGCACTTATTCTCCTTTTTTAGTTGTGAGACTCTAACGGTCTCGAAAGGTAATAAGAGCAAAGCCGTGCCAAGCGGTTTGAACAGTCGCGAAAAATGTTAAGTGCTTAATTTTATTTTGATTTTATGATTTAACTCGAGTCTCAACGTTGAGACTGAGTCTCACGAGTCTCAGCGCGAGTCTCACTGACGTCATGCAAAATGAGACTGGAGTCTCAGGCTAGGCGAAATTGAAACTGGTGCAAAACTGTACCTGAGCCTTCAATATTATGCTACTATCCTTCATACGAATAGTAATATTTCGGAAAGAAGTTAAGAATGACTGTTGCATATTCAGCGTACTCAAAAGATAAAAAACAATTTGTCATGGGAGCGGACAATCTTGAAGGTTGGTCAGGAGGAATTGTTTCTAAAATAAGAGTAGTTTTGGATAGATTCGCTATTTGTGTAACCGGATGTGATAATACAATTCATGCTTTCGACGGTATGATAAAAGTGATTTCTGACGATATAGAGCTTGAAGCTGGATGGTTTGATATACATGAGGTTATGAGCGATCTTGTGCTTTGGACAAAAAAATACACCGAGCAGCAAGTCATAGAGCACGCCCTCACCCCCGAGGTAAAACGTTGTTTAAATGCACCACAGGATTGCGAGCCGACCGTCATAGTTTTTGACTCCAAAACTTTCGAGTTATTTGAAGTTGAGATGAAAAATATTTATCCACCACAAAAGTTCGATGTCAAATCGGCCAAGAAGAGTCCTCTCAAAGAAGGAGTTTTGCATCTTCACGCAATGGCAACAAATAGAACACTACAGGTATCGGAGATTCCCTTACCGTTAGAGATTTTTGATCAGCCAAAATTAGAACTTGAAGCTTTAATAAATCTAGATAAAGATTTTCATAATCTTGCAAGGTCAAGCCAGCCTGGCACACCTAATATTGGAGATTTAGGCTCTTTCTGTTATTTTAATGATGGTAAAGTAATATATGTAAATTTGTGCTCTCCGGGTTCTTCAAAAGAATCTGATAACATTATTAAAAAATAAATTCGTAATGATATATCAATTTTCAACTAAAACTCGACGGCTGTTACCAGCCCCAGCTCTTTCGACCGCCTAAAAAAAGTATCCCTTGATACATTCAAAGCCTTCGCAGCAAGCGTTCGATTGCTATTGGCTGCACCTCAAGATGAAGTAATTTTATTCAACAAAAAACTTCTACAGCAAATTGGTTTGGATCTACGAAGCAAATTGCATCTTCTCTTTGAGTAAGAATTTTAATATCCTTTTGCTTTAGCTCTTCGACTAAAGATTTTAGTTCTTGCTGACTACCACCTTTAAAGGCGATGTGATTCATACCCGCAGCCTGCCTGTTATTAATGAACTGGCGGTGTGCCGGCTCTACTTCTACGAAGACCAGGTAAGTTTGATTTTTATGAGCATAGCTAATTCCAGCATCCCAATTCTGATATTCGGTGTATCCCATTTTGGAAAGAAACCATCCCCAAAACAGTTTAGTTTTCTCTAGGCCGTTAACATAGTACTCGACGTGATGAATTTGTCCATATTCCATGAGTTCCTCTTTGAGAGACTTTTATCGCTACAAGAGCATTCTGTAAAGAAGACTAATCTAAATGACAGATTCGCGCTATTCTGTAAGCTCGGTTTTATACGATTTGACCGATTTTTTTGAAATAGCACCCACTGATTAGAAGGTTCTAAGTTTCGAGACTGATCCGAAAGGTTCGCCTTTAAAGGGTGTTCGTATCTACGATCAGAACAAAGTCATTTGCAGCTTCAAAATGCTCAGGGGTTCTGAGTCTTGAAGCTGCACAGAGAAGTGGATTAATGGCCAGCTGGAACAAAGGTACCGCTTGGGTACAGGATTCCATTTGCCTTCTGTAGCTTGCAAAATTTAATATCTTCGATGTTGCCAGTATTCACCGCAACTTTTTTAAGGATAACCATATCCAGGTTCCCACCGATGACAGTTGATGAGTGCATCACAAGAGTTCTATTTGCTAATAAATCATAAAAAGAACCGTTTAGGAAAGTCTGTGATTGTTTGATCTGAAAAGACACATTCAAATTATTTTGGAATTCTCTATCAGAGAAGCAAGAATAGATTCCTTCGTACTGATTGGCAAACACTGTCGAAGACATTAACAACAAGCTCAAAATTGTTATCAGTTTTTTCATGAGAACTCCTTTAATTAAGTTTCGTTATCTTACAAACAACCTCCATGGAAGGTTCGTGCCAAAACCAAATCAATCACGGCAGGTCGTCGTGTTACTTGAACTCTATTTTATACGATTTGACTGAATTTTTAGAAGTAACGCTCGTTGATTAGAAAGCTCAGGAATCCATCCAGTTCAGGATTGACTGCCTTTCAAGGGTGTTCGCGCCTGCGAACGAAACAAGAGCACCTGATACTTCAAAAAGCTCAGGTGCTATGGACTTTGGAACACCAAGATGGAGTGTTATCTGGTCAATTCCACAGGTAATTCAAACTCACCATTAGGCCTCGGATGAAATGGATGCACGCGGACAACAGCACTGATGTTCAATTTGCCATACAGATGGGGGAACTTTTCTTCAGTCTCTCCTTCATATTTAATCGGAGCACTTAAATTTCCCTCATCAATCTCTAATAAAACTAAGTCCTGCCGCCCTTTAAATAGGAAATTACCAACTCTGATAAATTGATCGATATTCGAACAATGAATAAACCCTTCAACTTCGAGCGACGGCACTTGGTACCATCCTTCTTTGATGGATTTCATCCATATTTCTTTTTCAGCAATATGAAAAATCATAACTGAAATATATGACGTCCTCCTTATCATGTCCAGTTAGGGAATCGTTTTCAGCGACCCGCGACATATTGGATCTGAGGATTTTGAAACCCATTTTACTATTTTTTAATAGAAGCGGACTTTGACAAAAAGGCCCATGATTAGAGTGCCTTCATAGTGTTATTACCTTTGAACTACAAATACAAAAAACCACTGATCAGAAATTGTTCAGTGGTTTTAGATTTCATCGCTAAAAAAATAGGTTACGATCCACACTATGGAATTAAAATTGTATAGTCAAAATATTCGTAAGTTGCCTTTTGTGAATATTTCGGCCACAGCGGCAAATCTTTAATTCGATCGATTGGAAAGATAACTGGAGATGAAGGTATAAAAGATTTATCGGTACATATAAAATTCCACTTCTCTAGAATAGGATTCGGAGGAGGCTTGTTTGCATACACAAAGTTGATAGCTGCATTCGTTAATTTCAAATTTGTTAAGCTATCTCGAATAGAACCAAAAGTTTCGTCATCAGGAGCTATATGTGCTTCGCCAACAATTTGAATGCCAGATGAGCAAGTTGAAACATCAAAGAGATTTTTGATATTAGTAGCCATAGTTGTATTGCGAAGACTTATTGGCTGTTGCTGTTTAAAGTGATCAGGATGATCTACCAAATGAATTTGTAAACCCAGGCTTTCTGCTTGATTTACTATTTGTCGATAATATCGAATATAGGCTCTCTGCTCGGAATCTTCTGGATCAATATTTAGTTTTTGTTTAAAAGTTTCAATATCCAAGGAAATGGGAAACTCAAGAAACAGACATGCATTCCCTCGTTGAATCTGAGGAAGTCGCTGCTCAATAGCAAAAATATCATCTGGGGAAGTATAGGCATGATTATCACCGATAATGACGAGCTGCCTATCTAATACAGACCAATCGAATTTATTGAAGGCATTACTCGTCGTCTTGACTGTTTCGTTTTTTAATTGCTGATCGCTACAAATATCTTTTGCAGAGACAGATAGGGCCCAAAAGAAGAGGAAAAAGATAAGTTTGAAAAATATACTATACATTGAATAAAAGTTCGACATTCATTCACTCCATAATTGCATCTGATAACAGTTGCTTCGCAATGCTGCTACTTTTGTGCCGAAAACACATCTTTTTTCTATAAATGCGTTATTTGATTCGAAGCCCTCATCTCAAATTAAAATAACCGAACAACATTTTTCAAAAAAAACCTACTAAACAACGACTTCCCCCTCTTCACAGTAAAATGGCCGTCGCTCATGAATGGCTCGAATCCCAACTTTCACTCTAGTTGATAAATGGACGTCAAACTTAAGCACGGCTTCAAACGGAGTCATCCAATAAAATTCTTTAATTTCCTTTTGATCCACAATAATTTTAGCATCTGAGGAAATTTTCCCAAGAAACAAAAAATGTACAGCATCACCAATTTCAATATTTCCACGCTTATAATCAGCGCAAAGAAAGTCTACGATTTTTACATCTAAACCAATTTCTTCCTTGCATTCACGCAAAGCTGCTTCATATGGGGATTCAGATTTATCCACCACTCCGCCGGGAACTAGCCAATTGGGTTTATATGTTGGTTCTAAGACTAATAATTTTTCATCTTGAAATATGAGAACACCAACGGCGCTTCGTTTTCTAGGCAACGAACTATAAAACTGTTTTTTTGAATTTTGCTCCATTTTCAAATCCCCTATCACAATAATTGATTCTTCATTACGCCCGTCTTCCCGTTACCAGCCCCAGCTCTTTCGCCCGTCTAAAAAAAGTAGCCCTTGATACATTCAAAGCCTTCGCAGCAAGCGTTCGATCGCCATTGGCGTCAACAATAGCCTTCTCAAATCGTTTTCGTTCCTGGGTAAAAAGTGTCGCTCCGGTTTTTCCAAGAAATGAAACGTTTTGCTTTGGAGTCATCAAATTTGATAAATCTGGAATAGCTTTGCAAACATCTTTTTCACGAATGATCATACTATCGCGGCGATAGATCATTGTTTCAATGACAGCTTCAAGCTGGCGAACGTTCCCCGGCCAGTAGTAACTTTGCAGTAATCCGATAGCTTCAGGCGTGATCGTGAATTCATTATTAAATTTTGTCGCCAAAAAATGATAAACAAGTTCTGGGATGTCTTCGATGCGTTTTCGAAGTGGTGGAATTTCAATTTTGAACTTGGCTATTCGGTAAATCAAGTCTTCACGAAAACGTTTTTCAGCAACTGCTTTATTCAGATCAACGTGGGTCGCGCATATTGATTTAAAACTCACGGATCTTTCTTCGGTAGCACCTACTCGTGAAACTTTTCTCTCTTGCAGTACCCTTAGCAATTTGGCTTGCTGATTTAGCGGCATATCACCTATTTCATCTAAAAACACAAACCCACCCTGAGCCGCTTCAAAAGCACCAACACGATCCTTGTCGGCGCTTGTAAAGGCACCTCGAACGTGACCAAACAACTCAGACTCGGCAACACCGTCGTTAATGGCCGCACAGTGAATTGGAATAAATCGCTTGGCTGAATCAGCTAACTCGGCAATTGAACGCGCTACGACCTCTTTACCGGTCCCAGACTCGCCTGTTATCAGTATGTCTTTAACTCCGGACTGAGCGGCTTTAGCAATTTCAGCCTTAAGGTCCAGAATAATTTTAGATGATCCCACGATCATTGCACTTTTTGACTGATTCAAAATAATAGAATGCCTTCGAAGCACTTTTCTTCTGATTGATTTTTGAACTGAATCACGAATTTGATCTACGGTGGCTGGCTTTGGAATAAATTGTGTAATACCTGCATTCATGACTTCAATAAGCTTATGTGGATTTGTTTCCCCGCTAATGACAATAACATCCACTTCGGAATCCTTGGTGGCAATTTTACGAAAAATATCTAAACCAGTCCGATTATCACCCACAAAATTCATGTCCAAAAGGACGACGTCATAAAAGAAATTTTCAATAGCCATTAAGCCTTGGTCAATATTTGTGTATAGGTCAATTTGATAACCATAATCTTCGAACATAATTGGAATCTGTCCTAACCATTCAGAATCGTCATCAAGGGCTAAAATTCTAGGAATTCGTTCTTGATTCATAATTGAACCTCGCGGGGTATTTCAATTTCAAACTTAGCACCCTTTAAATCAACTGAATGTGACGCTTTTATATTTCCTAAGTGAGCCTCTACTATTTTTCGAGATACCAATAGTCCTAAACCAGAGCCATGAATTTTTGTGCTTTTAAGAAGTCGAAAAACATTTTCAGCTTTTTGCGGAAGCCCATGACCACTGTCTTCAATGATCACCTTAACATTGCTAGAAGAAATGTTTTCACAGCTAATTTTTATTTTCTTATCTATGGAATTCTGATCTTCGACGGCTTCTACTGCGTTTTTCAAAATATTTGTAAAAACGCGTTCTAATTGTATTGGATCATGAACTGTGATCAGCGATTGAGGCACCTTTTCAAAATCTATTTTAATATTTTTTGAAACCATAATCGCTTGATTCGTTTCAATCGAATTTTTCAGTGTTTTGATTAAATCACATTCTGTTGGCTGAATCTTGATTTCACGACTGCCATCCAAAGCTGTGTTTATAATTGCTAATAGATTAGGAAGCTTTGTTTTAGAAACAGAAAGTAAGTTTTTAAAGCGAGCTTCAGATTGTTTTTCAGAAGCCAAGTCTGTTGCCACTTGCAGGGATTGTAAAAGTGTTCGAATATCATGAATCACACCTTGCGCCACTTGGCTGTAAACAACTTGTTCACGCTCACGAAAAGACTGATTTAACTTATCTGAAATTTCTTGAAGCTCCGAGGGCCAGCTACCACAAGTCACATTTTCGCCAGTTGAAATTGCGACCAGTGATTCGATAGGTTTAATAATGTGTTTTTTTAAATACTTGATTTGTATCCAAAGTCCAGAAGTCACGATGATCCCAATCAGTGAAAAACAACTTATTAATAAAAAAAAGTTGAAATGATCGTAATATGAAATCCCCTTTACAGAGGCAACCAATGAATACTTAGACTCTAAATTGGGAATTGGAATCTGAACTTGAATATAATCTCTGTTTCTATTGACGAACTGATCCATCGATAAAATTTCAATTTGTTCGATATTATAATCTTTTTGCATAAGTAATCGGACAGCTTCTGAAGATCCCCGATGCTCCAGCAATAACTCCGCAGATATCCGACGAGCGGCCTTTGTTGCCTTATTCATCAATTCTAGCTTTGCTATTTCCGTAGCACTATTGTAACTAAAAAATCCAAGAGCCAAAAATAAAATCAAACTCGCCGCAAAAGCAATGGCCCCAGCAATCAGCCAGGAATGAAAAATATAATGCTTTAGCTTCTGCGACCTTTTCATCTGATTAATTCACAGTTTTATCGAAGATGATTTCACCTTCAAAAAGCTTGTAAACACTTACTCCCCAAGGGTTTTTAAAATATTTCGATCCATTATCTTTAAAACTTGCCGTAAATTCTTTTTTATCTTTTGGCTTATACTTACAAAGAATTTCAGATACATCTTGGATAACTTTAAGTAATGCCTGCGCTGATCCACTTGCCGGAAATGCTGATGCAAGACTTGGGTTCTTTAAAATTTCTTTTCCTAAATCAAAAAATTCTAAACCTTTATTTACAGGAGGCATCCCTTTTACAGTCATACCGTTAACTTTTGATAACTGTGGCGAATCATGAACGAATCCATACTTGGCATCGCCCCAACCATCGCCACCAATAAAAAATACTTTAGGATTCCACTTTGAAATGATTCCCATCAGATACGCAGACACCATTGAATAATTAGGGATAAGTACGAAGTCTGGCTTTTCCTTTAGAAAGGTTTTTTCAAGATCTTCAATGTTCGGTTGTTCGCCTGAAAAATAAAGTTGATGCTTGCTTTTTAGGTTTAATTTCTTTGCTTCCACATCGAAACTTGCTGCAAAATCAACACACGACACGCAATCTTCGCTAACAATCGAAAAATATTTAGCTTTTGTTTTAAACTTCTTCTGAACTTCACGCGCCAGCACTTTTGCCATTTGCTGATTCGACTGAGCCAGCGACAAGTGCATTGAATTCAGCTGAAACACTTCTTTGGCCGAAGCCATGATACTTACACTAGGTGTTTCTGGGGCACCCTTCACCGCCAATAAATAATGATTGCTTCTGCGCGGCCCCACAATTAGCCATGAACCTGCCGCTTCAGATTTTTTTGCTTGCTCGAAGGCTTGTAAGTTATCACTGGCATCATACAGGACTTTTTCTTCAATGAATTCGTAGCCACATGATTTTAGCTTTTCACGAGTCAGATCTTTGCCTGTTTGAACGGCGTATTCATACTCTTTTTGAAAGCGTTCAGATGAAGTCGTGTCTTTTGGGGCCAGAGCCTCCATAAATGAAATTTTAACTTTTATGGGCTGTTGAACATCAGCCTTCGAAATAGCCGGTGCAGAAAATATGAAAATTAATAAACTTATCACCAGAAGTTTCATGCAATTTTTCTCCATGTTAAAATCGCACGACCAAATGATTCATTTGGTGACGTGAGCGTTAAAATATTATTTTCAAGCTTTGCAAAGCGGATTTGCTCTTTTCCGATGCGGTTTGGATTAGAGGCTTGCATCACTTGATGCTTTACAACTTCCCCATCAACAACAAAAGTGCCCGAATAAAAAAGTATGGAATCAAAATAATTTTGTGCTTCAACGTCCGATTTTTTTTCAACATCACGGTTGATGCTGACGCTCATGTGACCTGATGATGTGTAGATCAGTAAGCCTTGAGCATTGCTTCCCCAATCGCGCTGTTCATTTTGCGGAGTTTCTATTAAGAAGCGCTCTAGAAGCCACGTTCCGACGATTTGATTTTTCATTTCTTACCTCCATCTGCGTGTTCATTTGGCATCTTTAGACAATGAGACTATTCCTTTGTCAACTTATTGAAATGAATAGGTTTTCGAGTAAAACTATTGAGACTCGAGTCTCAAGTTTCATTAAGTTCTTGAATTACTTGCACAAAAAATGATGTTAAAAAATTGTGAAGATGCTTAAGTTGTATGCGCAGTGCAGTATAGCGACGCACTTTATTTTATTTCCTGTCGCGGCTCTTAATCCGGGCTTCGGATCGGCATAGTTTTCACTGGTATTGGCTTGTCATGAATACAATCGAATGATCTAATTTTGCAATCGCACTTCACTAAAATTTCATTGGAGGAAACGTTGGTCGATGCTGAAAGATGGCTTTCCGTTGAAGAAATCGCCGCCCATTTAGGAATTTCAAAAGAAACGATCTATCGTTGGATTGAACGCGAGAAAGTTCCAGCACATCGCGTGGGACGACTATGGAAATTTAAAACTAGCGAAGTTGATAAATGGGTAATGTCTGGCGGTGCTGAGGCTGATAGTTCCGAACGAGGGGAACACATTTGAACGCAGTAGAAATCGAAGAAGCAGTTTCAAAGTTAGCAGATCAGCCATTTGATGCTGCGAATTTTCCATATTTATTTTTAGAAGCGTTTGGAAATAAGGCAACGACTATTCAGCGCCTGCGATCAGGCTCTTCTAACAAATCTGATATCGACGGTGGAGTACTCCAGCACAACAATATTCACATTGCCGTAGCTCAACCGGGCAAGACACATGAAACACTTGCAATATTGAGAGAAAGTCCAGCAACGGTTCGCCAGAAGGCTAAATTTATACTAGCAACAGACGGCAATGATTTTCAGGCAGAAGATCTGACATCAAATATTTCTCCAATTGTCTGCGAATACAAAAACTTTCCTGATCATTTCGGTTTCTTTTTGCCACTAGCAGGAATATCGACTGTAGAACAGATCAGAGAAAGCTCATTCGACATAAAAGCTACAGGTCGATTGAATCGTCTATATGTTGAGCTTCTTAAGGACAATCCTAAATGGGGCACAATAGAGCGCCGACACGACATGAACCACTTTATGGCAAGACTCATATTTTGTTTTTTTGCTGAGGACACTGAAATTTTTAATGAGGTTAGTCTTTTTACGAAAACTGTAGAGCAAATGAGCGCAAGTGACTCGTCGAATACGCACGAAGTGATCGGAGAAATATTTCGCGCAATGAATACTACTTGGTCTGCACGCGGACGTGCTCAGCTGCCACGCTGGGCAGACTTCTTTCCTTATGTAAATGGTGGCCTCTTTTCTGGTAGTACAGAAGTTCCTCGGTTCAGTAAAATTTCTCGAGCTTACCTACTTAATATTGGAAAATTAGATTGGAAAAAAATTAACCCAGACATTTTTGGATCGATGATACAAGCAGTTGCAGAAGATGAGGAACGTGGAGCGCTTGGAATGCACTACACGAGTGTTTCTAATATTAGACGCGTTCTTAACCCACTCTTTTTGGATGATCTCCGTTCACAGCTTGATAAAGCTGGCGACAATCAGAGAATGCTCCTTAATCTCAGAAAGCGAATTTCTAAAATTCGCGTTTTTGATCCAGCCTGCGGATCTGGCAACTTTCTTGTTATTGCATACAAAGATATGCGAGAAATTGAAGGAGAGATTAACAAGCGAAGAAATGAAGGACATCTTAAATCAGAAATATCACTAACAAATTTTCGCGGTATAGAACTGCGGGACTTTCCCGCTGAAGTTGCTAGACTTGCGCTTATAATAGCGGAATACCAATGTGATGTTTTATACCGTGGACAGAAGGAAGCTCTTGTTGAGTTTCTTCCTTTAGAGTCAGACAATTGGATTACATGTGGCAATGCTCTTTCAATTGATTGGCTTCAAGTTTGTCCTCCAATTAATGAAGCTGAAGAAGGAGAAACATTTGTTTGTGGCAATCCGCCATACAAAGGTGGTACTGAACAAACTAAAGATCAAAAAAATGATATGTCGATTGTGTTCTCTGAATACTCTACGGTTTGGAAATCACTCGACTATGTTTGCGGATGGTTTTTTAAATTTGCAAAATTCTCTCAATCAATGAATTCATCTTGTGCTTTCGTAAGTACAAACTCTATTGCCCAAGGCGAACAAGTAGCTCGATTGTGGCCATTGATTTTCAATTTAAACCTTGAAATCACTTTTGCCCATACCTCTTTCAAGTGGGCGAATTTAGCTGCACACAATGCAGGAGTTATGGTTGTCATTATAGGAATTGGAAGGAAGAATTCGAGGGCTTTATTAATCGAACATGATTCTGAAGAAACTTCTGTTCAGAGAGAGGTAGATAATATTTCTCCATATTTGGTGGCTCATAAAAATACTATAATTGCAGCTGAGAGCAAGCCGATTTCGAGCATTACAGAAATGGTCAATGGAAGTAAACCTGCCGACGGGGGTTTTTTGATTTTAACTCAAAATGATGCAGTACTATTTATCAACGAAGAACCTGAAGCACAACCTTTTATACGCCGATTTGTTGGTTCAGCAGATTCAATTCAGGGCAATAGACGATTTTGTTTGTGGATTCTTGAAAAGGAGCTCGCTAAAGTAAAGAAAATTAAGAATATTTATGAACGAATTAGTTCAGTAAAAGATTTTCGTCAAAAAAGTAAAAAAGAACTTACTCAGAAAGGCGCATCAACTGCGTGGGCTTTTCAACAAGTAAGGCAGCAAGGCAATGAGAGAATTATTCTCGTACCAAGAGTATCATCTGAGTCCAGACCATATCTCCCAATTAGCCTATTCCAAGAGGGAACTATCGTCGGCGATGGCGCATTCGCACTTTACGATGCGCCACTCTGGAATTTTGCTATCTTGTGTTCAAAATTACACCTAGTTTGGATTGCTACAGTTTGTGGTCGCCTTAAAACAGATTTTCGTTATTCTAGCACTCTTGGATGGAATACTTTTCCTGTTCCTAAACTAACTGAAAAGAACAAGAAAGATCTAATCCGATGCGCAGAAGACATCTTACTAGCCCGTGAAGTCAACTTCCCTTCAAGCTTGGCAGATCTCTACGATCCAGAAGTTATGCCAGAAGAGTTACGCAGAGCCCACGAGCGTAACGATGAGGTTTTGGAGCGAATTTATATTGGCAGGCGCTTCAAAAATGATAGCGAAAGATTAGAAAAGCTTTTTGAACAATATACAAAAATGACTGCAACCGCTGACCATAGCCCGACGATAAAACGAAAATCCAAGAAAAAGGAAACTCAAGTATGAAACCAAAAATTTCTATTTCGACTGTCACTGCAAATTATGCGTGCACTGGTAACTCGACAAAAGAAAATGAAATGGGTATGCGCACTATGCAGGAGCGCGCATACCAAAAGCGTGGAGAACAATATTTATTAATAAAATCTCCACCTGCTTCAGGCAAGAGTCGCGCATTAATGTTTATTGCGCTTGATAAATTACGTAATCAAGGATTAAGGAAGGCTTTAATTGTCGTTCCCGAGAAAACAATTGGTGCTAGTTTTAGTGATGAAAAACTGACTAAATTCGGCTTTTGGGCTGACTGGGTTGTGAATCCAAAATGGAATTTGTGTAATGCTCCCGGCGGGGAAAATGGAGGCAAAGTTGGTGCAGTTCAATCCTTTTTGGCCAGTGACGATCTGATCCTAGTTTGCACTCATGCAACCTTTAGGTTTGCGGTCGATAAATTTGGAATAGAGGTATTTGACAATTGTCTTATCGCAGTTGATGAGTTTCACCACGTTAGTGATAATCAAGATAATAAGCTCGGCACTCATTTGAAACAGTTAATGACTCGTGACAAAGTACATATAGTTGCAATGACTGGATCGTACTTTCGTGGCGATACGGAGGCTGTTCTTTCTGCACAAGACGAAGCTCGATTTGAAACTGTTACCTATACCTATTATGAGCAATTAAATGGATATCAATATCTTAAACAACTTGATATGGGCTATTACTTCTATAGCGGTTCTTATAGTGATGAAATTCTAAAAGTTTTAAATCCTAATGAAAAAACAATTCTTCATATCCCAAATGTTAATTCACGTGAAAGCACTAAAGACAAAATAAAAGAAGTTGAACATATTCTTAATGAGCTTGGGATCTGGCAAGGTACAGACGAAAAAACAGGATTTCATCTTGTTAAGTGTTCTGACGGCAAAGTGCTTCGAATTGCCGATCTAGTTGATGATGATTCTAAACGTGCCAAGGTACTTGAGGCATTGCGTGATCCAACTCAAAAAAACAATCGAGACCATGTTGATATGATAATAGCACTTGGAATGGCTAAGGAAGGATTTGACTGGATTTGGTGCGAGCACGCTTTGACTGTTGGATACCGCTCGAGCCTAACTGAAATTATACAAATTATTGGACGCGCTACTCGAGATGCTAAAGGTAAGATGAGAACTAGATTTACAAATTTAATAGCAGAACCAGATGCAACTGAAGAAGCCGTTGCTGACGCAGTTAATGATACATTAAAGGCAATTTCAGCAAGTTTATTGATGGAGCAAGTCCTTGCTCCTAGATTTAATTTCACTCCAAAAAATTCTGGTAGTCAGCCTTTAGATGGTTTTGATTATGGTGAAGGTGGATATGATCCATCAAAAGCTAATGTCGGTTTCAATCAAGAAACTGGCCAATTTCAAATTGAAATCAAAGGCCTGACCGAACCTCAAAGTAAAGAAGCCAAACGTGTTTGCCAAGAAGATCTCAACGAAGTAATCGCCTCATTTGTTCAAGATAAAACCTCGATTGAGCGTGGACTTTTTGACAGCGAAATGGTGCCTGAAGAATTAACTCAAATTCGTATGGGTAAAATAGTACGGGATAAATATCCGGATTTCAGCGAAGAAGATCAGGAAGCTGTTCGCCAACATGCAATTGCAGCTTTGAATTTAACTCAACAAGCAAAGTCATATTTGAATCTAAATGACCATACTGCGGAATACGGAAAGAACACCGCTCTGATTGATGGTATTCGAAAATTCGCCATGGATGTTCGTGAATTAGAGATCGATCTCATTGATCGAATAAATCCCTTTGGCGAAGCTTATGCAATTCTAGCTAAAACAATGAATGAAGAAAGCCTTAAACAAGTTGCTAATGCAATTGCCGGTAGGAAGACGAATATTTCGATCGAAGAAGCAAGAGACCTAGCTAAACGTGCAAAAAAATTCAAAGATGAACGCGGCAGACTTCCATCTCTGACTGCTCAAGATCCTTGGGAAAAAAGAATGGCAGAGGGAATTGCAGCATTACAACGCCATACCGCGAGTAAAAAAAATGTCTGAGATATCCTCTGATGAACAACTATTGGCAGATCTTGGCGTTGAGGTTGAAGCAGAATCTCTAATGACTGGAAATACTCGTGAGTCACGGATACTCGCAGGATTTGAAGAGATCGTTAAGTTTGTAAAAATTAACAATCGTCCCCCTTTGCATGAAGAGAATAAAGATATATTTGAACGTATTTATGCTGTTCGCCTTGATCGTATTCGGGCCTCTGAAGAATGTATGATAATTTTGGATGGAAAAGATCAATTTAACCTGATCCAAGAAGCCTCGCCCAATTCAAATGATGCTTTATCTGAAGTTGATGACGATACGCTACTATCAGAGCTTGGCGCTATTCCAAATGAGGAATCCGATATAACAAAACTCAAACATGTTAGAACACGTGATGAAATCCATGCTGCGGAAGAAATCGCACGACGAACACCCTGTTTGGATTTTAATAGGTTCAAGAATCTTTTTATTCAAGCTCAAGCTGAACTTAAATCAGGAGAGCGTCAGACCAGACCATTTAAAGACTACGCAAAAATGAAGGCTGGAGATTACTTTATTCTTAGTGGTCAAATATTGTATATCGCTGACTTTGGCGATGAATTTATCAATCAAAATAATAAGCCAGATCGGCGCTTACGTGTAATTTATGATAATGGCACTGAAAGTAATATCCTTCTTCGATCCCTTCAGCGTGCTTTAAACAAAGACCAAACTGGGCGCCGTATTACAGATCAAACTTTATTAGGTCCGCTCTTTTCTGGTATTCCTGAAGTAAGTGATACTGCCAGCGGAACTGTCTATGTTCTACGAAGTAAGTCTGACCATCCTATCGTTTCGAAAAGTCGTGATGTGATTCATAAAATCGGCATAACTAGTGGTGATGTTAAGAAACGAATAGCAAATCCTAAAATTGATCCAACGTTTTTAATGGCCGATGTAGAAGTCATTGCGACCTATGAACTCTCCAATATGAGTCGGTCAAAATTAGAGAATTTGATTCACAAATTTTTTGAGCCCGTTAGGCTAGATATTGAAATCAAAGATCGCTTTGGAAACCCAGTTGTACCGCGAGAGTGGTTTCTTGTTCCTTTGTTCGTCATCGACGAGGCAATTGAGCGGATCAAAAATGGATCAATCGTTCATTGTCGCTATGATGCGAAAATCGGGAAGATTATTGAAGATCAAGTGAAATAAAAATGGAGTTGATATGAGTGAAAAATTTAGTTTTTCAGATGTTTATGATAAAAATTTAAATTTTCTGATTGGCTCAGGAGCTTCTTTTGGTTTATTTCCCACTTTACAGCTCAAAATTAAAGGACAAGATGGTTCCGCTCAAACTATCGAAACACTTGCTACAAAATTTGATAAAGACAAGGATGAAAAGAAGAGAACTCTCCTTTTTATGCACTATTACAAAACGTGCATAGAGCCAGTTCTAGAATTTGATCTTGAGGCTACAAGTGCTGACGCAGGAAAAAAAGCAGTTATCAACAATTATGAGAAATTCATTAAAACCATACTTTCAATTCTGAAAAAAAAGAAAAGCAATGATCTTAAAATTTGCAATATGTTCACTACTAATTACGATGGCTGTTTTGCACATGTAGCTGATGAAATTATCAAGACTGGAGTTGAAGAATTTGTTTTAAATGATGGTACTAGAGGTTTTTTTCGTCGACATCTATCGGCTAAAAACTATAATTCACACGTCAGGCAATCAGGAGTGTTTGACAAGTTTTCAACACAAGTGCCTCAAATAAATCTTATTCATATTCATGGATCTGCATATTGGAAGAAGGAAGATGATAATATTCTCGTCGATTATAGAGGATTTAATCAAAAAATCGACATGAGCTTAGTTCCGGATATCAGTTCTTTTTCAGCCGTTTTGAATGACGAATCCAAGAAAATTTCCGACATTCAAGATGTTGATCTCACTGATAAACAGATCAGCGATTTTTGGGAAAAATATAACTCTCTTCCCATAGTGAATCCAACAAAATGGAAGTTTTACGAAACATTATTTGAAGAACACTACTATCAAATGCTACGCCACTTAAGCTACGAGCTTGAAAAGCCCGGCTCAGTCCTAATTACTTTCGGCTTTTCATTCGCTGATGAGCATATTTTGAACTTGATAAAGCGTTCGCTAGGAAATCCAACTTTGCAGGTTTTTGTTTCATGCTTTAATGAAAGTGAACGCACTCTTTTGGCTAGAAAGTTTGATAAATTTAAAAATATCACATTTTTAACAGGAATTGGTGGAAATCTTGATTTTTCAAATTTTAATGATGAGATTTTCACTATGAAAGAATCTTCTAAATGAGTGTCAGCATAGGCGAGGTAATCGCGGTAGAGGGTATATCAATCACGATAAAAATGTTCGAAGATTCGAACAAAGATGTTTTGTTTTTCGCTGGAGAAAAATACAAAGGTATTTCTATCCGTGAGCATCTACTTATTCAGAGGGGCTTCATAGATATTGTCTGCATTGTCGAAGGAGAATTTTTAGATGAAAACAAAACTGAATATGAAGGAAATAGACTAATCTATACTCGGAAAATTAAAGTCAGGCCTATTGGGTATTACAAAGATAATAGTTTCAATGAGGGTGTTAAATTTTTACCTATGATTAAAGACTTAGCCTCTTTGATTTCTGAAGATAAAATTGCAGCCATATATAATAAAAACAGCAAAAATTCTCTTTCAATCGGAAAGATGCTAAAGGAAGAGCTTCCGGTTTATCTTCCGTGGAAAAAACTATTTAATACGCATATTGGAATTTTTGGAAACACTGGAAGCGGAAAATCAAATACACTTACAAAGCTTTATACTTCATTGTTCAGTGAAAAACTATTGTCAATTAAAAATAAAAGTCATTTTATTTTGTTAGATTTTAATGGCGAGTACACAAGTGAACAGCTACTTCAAACAACTGATAAAGAGGTCATTCATTTAAATACTAAAGATGCAAAAGATAGATTTCCACTAAGAGAAGATGAATTTTGGGAATCAGAGACCCTCAGCCTGCTATTCCAAGCGACAATAAATACTCAACGCCCTTTCTTGCGAAGGATTATTGATGGTCGAAACAAATATGCTGCAAATGCTGATAGTTTGGCTGTTTATACAAAAGCAATTTTCAGAGACGTATTTTCTTCTGCCGCGCAAAAACCTGATTGTCTTGAGTTGCTTAGAACAATTTCAAGAATTATTAAAAATGATCTACTTTCGGAAAAGTTGAAGAATATTTCTTGGTACTCTCAAGGATCAAAGTTTACATTATTGGCTGGCTCAACCGTTGTGTATTTTAACGCCGGTGGCACAGAGTATGATGCGAATTTAAAGGCAGATGTTGATCAGTTAAGTGTCAATGTAGATCACTTTGATGAACTTTTACTAAGAGCAAATATTCGACTTTGTAACGATCTGCTGCATGGATATGTTCAATTCGACCATATTCAGCCGTTGCTTAAAAGAATCGAATCAAATCTTACTGGTCTAAAAAAAGTTCTCTGCGTGGTGACTGAAGACCAGGTTAGAAAAGTTCTAACAGTTATTTCATTGCGAAAATGCAGCTCAGAAGTAAAAAAAATTCTACCTTTGCTAGTAGCAAAGCACTACTACAATCAACATAAAAACAATGTCCAGAATCCACCTGACAAAACCCTACATCTAATTATTGATGAGGCTCACAATATCTTATCAGAGCAATCAACTCGGGAGAGCGAAAGCTGGAAAGACTACAGGCTTGAACTTTTCGAAGAGATTATCAAAGAGGGCCGAAAATTTGGAATGTTCTTGACTATTTCTAGCCAACGGCCAGCTGACATTTCTCCAACAATTGTTTCGCAAATTCACAATTTTTTTATCCATCGTCTTGTCAATGACCGCGACTTACATTTAATTGACAATACGATTAGTACACTTGATCGCCTCTCAAGAGAATTAATTCCAACATTGCCAAAAGGAGCCTGTGTAGTCACTGGAACATCCTTTCCGTTGCCAATGGTAGTTGTCGTAGACTTGCTTGATAGAAGCAAACAACCGGATAGTGAAGATGTTGATTTGGAAACTCTATGGAATTAGTTCAAGTCCCTAAACTGCTCAGCAAAACTCGGCTAATGCGTGGCTATCAGTGCCTAAAAAGTATCTATTTAACAATTCATCATAAAGAATTAGAGCCCCCAGTATCAACTGACTTACAAGCGATTTTTGATCAAGGAAATGAAGTCGGAGCTGTAGCACGCATAAAGTTCCCAGATGGCGTTTTAATTGATAGCCCAGCGTGGGATTTTTTTGGAGCATTGAAAAAAACACGAGAACTTCTACAAAATGAAACTGAAGTTATTTTTGAAGCTGCGTTTGAATATAAAGGTTGCTTCGCTCGTGCTGACATTATTATTTATTCAAAAGAAACTAAGCGATGGTCAATTTTTGAAGTCAAATCTACCACTAAGGTCAAAGATGAACATTTAGATGATGTTGGACTACAGGCCTGGATAATGGCAAACGCTGGTCTGCCTATAGAAAAAATCAGTATCATGCACTTAAATACTGAGTGTCGTTTTCCTAATTTAAAAAACCTGTTTACTGAAGTCGATGTCACTGAAGAGCTTCGTAAAAGGTATAATTCAATTCCAGACAGATTAACTGTGATTTTTAAAACTATTAGAAGTGAAACTGCGCCAATTGTCGATATTGGACCACATTGCACGAGCCCTAATGAGTGTCCGTTTATATCGCATTGTTGGAATGAGAAGAAAATTCAAAAATTAAGTGTTTTTGATTTACCAAATATTAGATCAAGAAAATGGGAATTGTATTCTGAGGGCATTATCAGTCTAGATGACCCTAAGTTGTCTGAGCTATCTCCGACTCAGCAACGTGTTGTAGATGTGTTTAAAAGTAAAAACAGATTTATTGATACATCCGGAATCAAAAAGGCAATAGCATCTTGGGAATTTCCATTAGTGTTTTTGGATTTTGAAACCATAAACCCTGCAATTCCAAGATATGATAAAACTGGTCCATACCAACAAGTTCCATTTCAATTTAGTATTCACATTTGGGCGTCCCCAAATTCCAATTTGGTTCATCATGAATATTTGCATGTAGATAAATCCGACCCTCGTCCAGTTTTAATACCTAAGCTATTAGAGTCATGCGGAACAGAAGGTTCTATTGTTGCTTATTACGGTCAATTTGAATCTAGCAGAATTTCAGAGATGGCTGAGTATTCAATAGAGTATAAAGAGCAACTGGAGGCACTTACTGTGCGAATAGTCGATCCATTGCCGATTATCCGTGACTTTGTTTACGATGATTTATTTCATGGATCTTTTAGTTTGAAAAAAGTCGCACCTGCCATTTTGGGCGCAGCTTCTTCATATGATGGAATGCTAGTTGATAATGGAACAGCGGCCCAGAGAGCTTTTGAGAATATAATTGACGAAAGAACTAGCTCTAAAACGCGCACAGAATTGATTCAAGCCTCTCTTGAATATTGTAAAAAAGATACCTTAGTAATGGTCGAACTGGTGAAGTGGTTATTTGAGGTAGGCAATGAGAATTGATCAAAAGGATCTTTTTTCAAAAGCTTTAACGCTTGAAGGAATGACAACCCAATACACTTCCGAACTTAGTAATATTGAATGCGAACCAGCTGTTGGTCAGAAGCTTTTAGGAATAGCAAATGAGCTTAGGTCATTGCTTCGATGTATAGATAATTTAAAAGAAGCAAAGTCTTCACTTCTAGAGCTTGAAGCTTACACAATAGATGATGAAAACCGGGGAAAGTATCAGTTTGTAGCAAGATCACTTTTTTCATATGCTGTGGTAAATTACGCCTCTTGTTTTCTAAAAGGAGGTCAAGAAAAGAAAGTTCCTCTCGAACTCTTCAAAGATCGTTTAGCACAAGAAAAGTGTCACAAAGAAATAATGAATTACAGGAAGAAACTAATCGGACACCTAGATGAAAATGACGATTTGCGTGAGGATAAAGTCGTATGGGTTTTTCAAAATACTAGCGAAAGAATAGTTCCACTAAATCCCGAACTATCATCATTTAGGACTCTACTACAGCGAGAGCCAAATGAAAATCAATGGATCATACATATTCAGAATGTCATCGAATTACTTAAGGAAAAAGAATCCGAGATCACCCGAAGTACAAATGAAATCTTAAAAGAAATAGTAGTGGTTGAAAATGAATATGAAAAATAAAGTTAAATTAAAAAACATTGAAGAATCTCAAGAAAAAATATCTACCGGGCTCTCCGGCCTGGCTGGAGAATATTTTGTAGCTGCCGAACTATCTCGAAAAGGTTACATGGCTAGCATTATGCTTAGAAACACGAAAGGCATTGATATACTGGCCGCCAATTCGACCGCTACCGCAACGGCAGCAATCCAAGTAAAAACTAATCAAGGCGCTCAGAAAAGTTGGATTCTAAATAAAAAGTGTGAAGATTTTGTTGAATCCAACTTTTTCTATGTTTTTGTAAACCTTGAAACAGATTCAAAGTATCCAGATTTTCATATTGTTCCTGCTGAAATCGTCGCAAAGTTTATAAGGGAAGATTATCAAGGATGGCTGGACACTCCTGGGAAAAAAGGACAAAAACGTAACGATACAACCATGCGTAAATTTCACGATAGAGATAATTTATATTTGGGCCGTTGGGATTTGTTACTGTTGGATCAAAATCCTATTTAGAACCATTACCAACCAACTGCCCGTTCAGCCACCTAAAGCTCACGCCACCATGCTGATGAGCTTTGGCCGCCTCGCGACCAACAATGCCTGTCGCTTCAACCAAAGTGCCAGCGACACCAAGCATAATGCTGGTCAACTTCAAAAAGTCAGCTTAGGATTAAGCAATGGATTTCAAAACTGTTATCGAACTTGAAAAGAAACTTTTAGATCCTTCTGTTCGAAAAGATTCTACTGCCGTGGATCAGCTATTAGATGACTCATTTATTGAGTTTGGAACTTCTGGAAGAACTTACGATAAGAAAATAATAGTTGAGCGTCTTTCTGAAGAAGCTCCAGCAGTTGTAGAGGCCTACGACTTCTCTGCCGTGCAGCTTGCGCCAGATGTCATTCAGCTTCGTTTTAAAACTCGAAGAAGGACTGAAGATGGTTCGTTAACGGCGTCACTTAGAAGTTCCATTTGGAAAAAGTCAGGTCAAAACTGGAAAATGATTTTTCATCAAGGAACCAAAACAATACCGTGATCAACTAGTACTGAACTTTGAAATTTAATTCTTGCAAGCACCAAACCTTTTTTCAAAGTGCTTTTCCATTGAGTAAATCTATCATTGTACAGTTTGATTTTTCATCCTAGATCCATAAGACAAGCTTATAGATCCCCCAAAAATTCTAAATTTGAGTCTAACAGGCATTAGGGCAATACTAAAACTGACCTTTCAAAGGAGTTGTCATGCCGAGCCGGATTTTGAACCTTAGCTTCCAGATTATTCTGGGCCGCAATGGCGCTAAGGTATCCGCTTGCTCGGTGGGCATGCTACTCTAATCTCCCCCGCCCTTTAGAAATCAGAAAAATTTAATTTTTTAAAATGGAGATTTTAGTCATGTCCAATCAGTATTTTATTACCACTTCTATACCTTATGTGAACTCAACCCCTCATGTTGGCCACGCTCAGGAATTTGCGTTAGCCGATGCGCTTGCTAGATTTCATCGTCAAAATAACGCCGAGGTTATTTTGCAATCTGGAACCGACGATAACGCTTTTAAAAATGTCATATCGGCCAAAGAAGCAGGCGTCGAAACAAAATCTTTTGTCGATCAAAACGCTCAAGCTTTTCACGATTTACTTGGTCATTTAGACGTGAAAGCTGACTATTTTGTGAGAACTTCGTCGAATGATCATGCTTGTGGAGTTGCTGCTTTTATAAAACGACTTGATCCGAAAGATATTTATACAGACTCTTATTCAGGTCTCTACTGCCAAGGTTGCGAAGACTTTTACAGTTCATCTGACTTGGTGAACGGATTGTGTCCTGACCATCAAAAAGTGCCTGACGAAATTGAAGAAAAAAATGTTTTCTTTAGACTTTCAGAGTATCAGGAAACTATTTTTAAACTCATCGAATCAGATCGAATTATTATTAAGCCCGCCTCAAGGAAAAAAGAGATTCTTAATTTTATTTCAACTGGTTTGCGGGATATTAGTATTTCGAGATCTTCTGTTCGTAGTTCCGGATGGGGCGTCCCCTTTCCAGAATATCCCGATCAAGTTGTTTATGTGTGGATAGACGCCTTGATCAACTATCTAACGGGACCAGGTTTTGGACGAAATGAAAATTGGCAGCGTATTTGGAATGAAGACGTCTACAAAATTCATGTCATCGGAAAAAACGTCTGGAAATTTCATGCCATTTACTGGGTCGGCCTCCTGCTATCAGCAAAGCTTCCATTGCCAAATGAAATTTTCATTCACGGGTTTCTAACAAATAATGGAGTCAAAATTAGTAAATCGCTAAAAAATGGAGGCAATCTTTTGGAGCTAATTCAAAAATTTGGCTCAGACCCTTTAAGATTTTATCTTCTATCGAGCCTATCATTTACGGATGACTCTGATTTTTCTGAGGATCAATTACTGAAGGTTTACAATGCAGATTTGGCTAACAAAATTGGTAATTTGGCTTC
>MEPU01000006.1 GCA_001771815.1 Bdellovibrionales bacterium RIFCSPHIGHO2_01_FULL_40_29
GGAATGCATAATTTCAATAATTATCGTCTAAGAGTAAAAGCCTATTGCGGCTAGCAGAAACACTGACTGCCCCTACCTTTGGAGAAGAACCGAATAAATTGGTCGGGGCGATAGGATTCGAACCTACGACCCTCTGGTCCCAAACCAGATGCGCTACCAGACTGCGCTACGCCCCGACGAAATGAAGAAGATATAAACTCGGTTGAAAAATGTCAAAGGGAAAGAGGCTTTAATGGGGGCTGAAATGGGCTATCAGCTCGTGGGGTTTGTTTTTTAGGTTTTATGCTGCTTTTTTCCGCGACTCTACGGCCAATTCGCTTAGCCGAGCAAAGACCTCTACCTCGCTAGCCTGCCCCTTGAATTGGAAATGACCCAAGTTTTCAAGATTATTTTTACCAACCGTAATTCGATCATAAAACTCTCTGGTCAATATGACATTCGAACCTTGAAAATCATGAGCCAGTTTTTCAATTCGATGAACCAGATCGATACCTGAACTTGTTGCATCGAATGACTTTTGAGTAAATTTCTTTCCAAAATAATCAATATTCACTTCATGAATATCAATCAAGCAATCCTTGGCATAGTGCAACCCGATACCACATTCAAACTGGATATTCGCCTGAAGACTTAGGTTTCTCAAAAATACGCGAAACTCAGAGGCTGCGGCCATAAGAATATCACACGAGTTCGGAACTTCTTTAAAAAGTCCTATATGTCCAAATGCTGAGTCTCCGGAATGCGATTCGCGCCAAGCCCCGGCTTTTAAAAGAATTTCCGTGAAGCCACGCAAAATTAAAGATCGAATCGAAATTCCATTAAAAGATTTATCATGAAGCTCTGAGCTCTTAATGATGTCATAAGTTATAACCGCAAGATCTTTCTTGCAGGGGAAATTTTTCGCTGTCGAATCCAAGGCGTCAAAAATAAAGGGCGGAGCCCAGCACTCTAATTCTTTACGAAATTTTTCTTCGCGAATTTTAGCTTCCTCGACCACCTTCAATGCCGCATTCAGCTCTATATTTTTCTTCTCAAGCTGTGACGATTTTTCTCGATTTTCACTTTCAAGCAAATACGTATCGACTAATTTTCGAACTCGATGTTCAAGATCGTCAACATCCCATGGCTTTCGAATGTAATCTGAAATTTGAGCTTTTCGAACAGAGTCCACAACCAGGTCTTCGTCAGAGTATCCTGTAACGAGCACACGAATAGCGTAAGGGTTTGTTTTTTTAACTATTTCCAGAAATGAAACGCCATTCATTCCAGGCATTTTCTGATCTGAAATAACTATCCAAGGATTAATATCACTCAACACCTCAAGGGCTTTCATAGGATTATCAAAAGTTCGAATATCCCATTCACTTGGAAGCGCAGCCTCGAGTACTGTTAAGTTCATTGGTTCATCGTCTACATATACTATAAGGGGTCTCATGCGGCCTCCCCTATTGAGCTTGATTCTAAATTGATTGGTATTTGAATTTTAAATGTGGTTCCCTTTCCCACAGCAGATTCAACAAAAATTTTACCAGCGTGTCGCTCAACTTCTTTCTGAACGATATGCAGTCCTAAGCCGGTACCTTTTCCAACATCTTTAGTGGTAAAGAATGGATCAAAAATTCGATTCTTCACGGCATCGGTCATTCCGCATCCATTATCAGAAACACGAATTTCAAGATTCCCATCTGCCAGGATGTGCCCTGAAATATTGATCTGACCACCGTCCGAAGGCAAAACATCAACAGCATTTGAAATAAGGTTCATAAAAATCTGATTCAATCCCACCTGATAACAATTAATAAAAAGCTCAGGCACAATATCCACAGTTACTTTAATATGACTAATTTTACTCTTAAGAATAGTTAATACAGAATTCACCGTATCCAACACTTTAACATCTTTAACTTTAGCTTGATTCAATCCCGTAAAATTACGAAGACTACGAACAATCTCAACAGTAAGATTAGTCCCCTCTTTAATAGCTCCAAAAAGTTTTTCAACTATTTGCCGATCAGCATCCGGAATAACTTTCATAACCTTTCGCTCAAGAGGAATAACAGCACCATTAACATAATTTATCGCATTATTAATCTCATGAGCAATCCCCGCACTAAGCGTACCCAACGAAGCCAACCGCGCAGACTGAACCAAATCCACTTGTGACTTTTTAACTTGATCCAAAGCTTCAGACAAGTGACGAGTCTGCTCAGACACCTTACTTTGCAAGTTTGCAACAAGGTCATCGCGTTGCTGGTATGTTTTTTCGATTTCCTCATTCACTGCTACGGCT
The DNA here is from genome assembly GCA_001771815.1 of Bdellovibrionales bacterium RIFCSPHIGHO2_01_FULL_40_29. GTDB lineage: Bacteria > Bdellovibrionota > Bdellovibrionia > Bdellovibrionales > Bdellovibrionaceae > Pseudobdellovibrio. The sequence continues at coordinate 2,291 of MEPU01000006.1, forward strand.
AAAAAGAAAACTCCAAAAACTGCTCCCAGAGGCATAAACATAAATGTATCAGCAAGACCTAGTATATGCATTAAATCGTTACATCCAGCAATCACGAAAGACGTTAAAGAAATAATTCCCAATACGTTATTCTTGTTAAATCCAAGCTTGAATCCAAGATAAACAGAATGAGTAATAAATGAAATGAGGCATATAAATGCAAATGGAATAGGGATTGTTGTGCCAAGTTGAACAACATCTGCAGATTTACCAAAAATAATTAATGTTTCACCAATAGCAAATGCTAATGAAAAAGAAAAAAACTCAATTCGCCCCAACACTTTAAAACTTCTAAAAAAATACACGTAACAAAAAGAACCTATCCATACAGCAACATCCGCTATCTTATGAGTTAAAAGCATCGACATACCAACCCCAAGATAATTACCACTTGAAAGAAAAGAATAAACTGCAAATGCCAATGCACCACATCCAAGACTCCAGATGTAGCGATTTTCAATTCTACCCCTAAAAATCAAAAATGAAAAAAATGCCATAATCAACAAACAAGAGCCTGCGGCAATATTAATAATAACATCAAAAAAAAAGTACATGTTGTTGTTAGCGGCTGTCTTTGGCATTGATTTAAGACGAGCAAAATATTCTGAATATGTTGTCACATCCCAAGTAATGCTTCGAGCTGCAGACAAGTATCTACAGCTAATGATTCCACGCTCATAAAATGAAGATGTCGAACTAAATGAGTTATCACCAGACTGAAAAACTAAGCTGTCATCGGCATAGACTCGATGAATACCATGAATTACCTGCGGCAGCACTATTGACTGATTCTCAGAGCAAATATCTTGAATGTTTTCTGTTGTTGCTTTAAATGTCCAGCCTTCTGGCGCTGGACTCCAAATACCATCAGTTTTCCATATTCCTGTATCCTTAGGAATTTTTTCAACCCCTAGTAAAGACGAAAAACCAATTAATACAGCAACAAGAAAATCTTGCACCTATGCTACCTTTATCTTTTCATCCTTAACTTGCTCATTAAACGAAAAGTTTGCCTTTAGCATCGCCTTTTCCAGACACGCAATTGCATAGTCTAAATCAGATTTGGAATGCGTAGCCATCATTGTAAATCTAAATCTACAATTTTTTCGACTAACGGCTGGATACACAATTGGAATACAAAGAACACCATCATCGAGCAAGCTTTGATACATTATGCCTAGCTTAACTTCATCACCAACAACAACAGGAATTACTGCACTTTCTTGCTTTTGATGAAACTTATATCCAAGTGATTCGAGGTTTTTTACAAAATGATCAATATTTGAATGAAGATTCTGCAGTATACTTTTATTATTTGTAAATACATCTAAAGCTGCACTCACTGCAGCAACTGTGGATGGAGGCAAGCTAACCGAGAATACTTGTGCTCGACTAAATGCGCGCAACCATTCAATAAATTCAACAGATCCTGTAGCAAATCCACCAATGGCGCCACCAATTTTTGAAAAAGTACCCATGATGATATCTGTTTCTCGAAGTAAGTTAAATTTATCACAAATACCAAGCCCATTGGGACCAATCACACCAAAGCAGTGAGCCTGATCAACCATAATTCTACAGTTATACTTTCTAGCCAAATAGTAAATTTCATCAAGATTAGCAGTGTCTCCATCCATCGAGAAAACACCTTCAGTTACAACTAGACATCCATTATAATTTTCTCGCTCTTTCAAAAGAATTTGCTCAAGATGAGCAACGTCATTATGTTTAAAAAATCGCGAAGTTGCTTTGGACATTTGCATCGCGTCTTGAATAGATGCATGGCACAAAGCATCCGCTACAATAAGATCATTTTCAGCAGTCACAGCTGAAATTATTCCAATGTTAGCGGCATACCCTGAGTTAAAAAGAATCGCAGCTTCTTTCTTATGAATTTTTGCTATTTTTTCACAAAGCTCGTTATGTAAATCAGTTGTCCCTGTTGTTACTGGCGACCCAGTTGACCCAAATCCATAAAGATCAAGCGCTTTATGTGCAGCGCTTACTACATCTGGATGAGACCCTAGTCCAAGGTAATCGTTTGAACCCAAAACTATGTAATCTTTTCTGTTATTTTTTCGAACTCTAGAAAGATTAACACGCTCGCCTTTCGAAGCTTCGCGCACCGTTTTGTATCCATATTTTTTACTACGTTCCCATTGAACACGAAATGTATCAAACTTTCGCATGCGATCAAATAAATCAATATTCGAGTACTCACTTTCAACAAAATGCGCGAGCGAGAATCTATCTGAACTCAATTCCTCAGATTTTCCATCATCTAATGACTCAAACTGAATATCTAATAATTTTGATATCGCGCCGCCAACCGGAACTTTTATATCTACAGTTGAAAAAGCAAAATCTAATCCACTTTCAGTAGGGAATGCTCTACGAAAAACAAGACGCCCCAATGCATACTCTGACTGCCCCCAAGAAAGCTTTGATGCCGCCGTAATTGAACCTTGTTCAGGAAGCATTGAAGTTGATAAACTTAAATCACAAAATCCACGAATGCCGGTAGTCGAACAGTCTGAAACTTTAAACTTGTACTGCTCTCCAGAATTAAAATCTACAGTAAGAAATAAATTCGATTCGGATTTCACCCTAAATCGTTTAGAACGAATTTGTTGATCTAGCTTACTCATAATGTTCTCCTACAATTTCTTGTCGGCGAAACTGAGCAAATTCTTGTCGGCACTTAGGTCTAGTATTGCCGCAGCTATTGTTAACTTTTTCTCAACATTTCAGTCGTGGCAACTCAACTTAGTTTAAGTAAATGCCTCTTTGATCAACTCATAAAATATTTTTTGAAAAACAAGACTAAATTGACAATTCATTCCAGAGAGTCCGGCATTAACTTAGACATTGGTTTCTATGTTCTAAATAAAATTTTACATACTGATGTATTAAGCTGAAATATATTTGACTCCGATAGAGACAAATCAAAATAATTACCTCTTATGTGACCATTTAAATTAAGAAATTTTTTTGCTAGCTGGGCAGCCCCAATTTGAAAAAGTTTTAGCTGCTTTGAATCATCTGTAATCTGTTTTTCAGTTAGCAGCGATTTAAACTTCATTTGCCGAAGCGATTCCACACTAACAACGCTAATAGTATTCTCACTGGAGTAATAAAGAACCTCTGTTGAATTTTGATGAAAACAAAAAAAATAAGGTATATCACCTGCAATCAGCTGTATCAGTTCTTCTTTGGTGAAATCTGAATTCAATAGCATACTGGGATTTATTAATGCATTTCGATATATCATCGTGTCTTGAAAAATTAATCGTATTGGCTTATCAAGCATTTCAGAATATATTTTTTTAATTAATTCAGTACGAATTGGCAATAATTCGCTCCAAAACTGAACAAACCCATCCAGTATATGAGATCCAGAAAATTTGAAATTCGATGCTGTATTAGCTAGGTAACCTGAAATATCTTGATCTCCATATCGATTTTTACAAAATATCCCAGTATCAAATAGCGAGTTTAGGGGATAAAAAATTGATTCTAGATCGATACTGTAAAAATATGGGATTTTATTATCACGAATGAAAAAACAGTTCTCTCTATGGAGGTCGGTAAAACCAACAATTAATGATAGCGCCACAAACTTACCTAATGAAACAGATGCAAACTGCGATTCAAAATCTGATTTGCAATCAAAGACAGAATTTTCTAATTCCAAGCAATAACTATTCCCCTCATTCCAAGAATAATAATCGCCGTTCAATGGATATAAACTATGAAGCTCACTAGCAATTGGGCTAGTTGGATCTAAAAATAATTTTTCAAGATGGGTCGAGCGTGGTTTATGAAGATATGCTCGACCCTCGCATAACATTTGCAATCGAGTAACTTTTTTTCCAAATCTATGATTGTCGCTAATTATTTTACTACCGGCGACAACGGACACAGTTACCAGCTAGTTGGAGCAGACTGTACTTCTTCAATTTCTGATAGTTCAATAATTGTATTTTCATTCATGGTAAAATTCCCCCTCGTAGGCCCGGATTTGGGCTGGTTCATTTCTACATTGTGCTACATTCTTGCACAAGCTTAAAATGTAAAATATGATTCAATGAAACTATTTCAAAGAATCTGGAAGTATCATGCCTATATGGTTAATAATGTTTATGAATGCGTCTGGCGCTTGGGTAAGCTGGCTTATCTTAGGTCCACTTATTACAACAGAGTCAAAGACACTTCTTGCATTTGGTTTAATGGCATTTATTCGACAAATACTAGGGTTTATTGGAACAAGGGTCGCTGAAAAGTACCCAACTAGTAACGCAAAGAAAAGTAATCTGATTGTTGAAACTACTTTATTTATAGCCAATGTTTTAGCTATTGGCTTCACCTTTTATGAAAAAGATATAATTATTTTTTGGGCTCCCGCTTGGGCCGTATTTAGATATTTTATTGGCGGAATCGCTACAATATATGGCTTCCAGCTACTTTCTCGATTTTCTACTAAAGAAACATCAGTAATTGGTCAATTAGCAATGACCCAAGGTTCGATTATTGTGGGAGCACTGATTGCATATTATTTAATGCAGCTATCACCTCTTCAATCTTTAGTAGTCGCTCTTAGTTTTGATGCACTTACCTCACTAGTTTTTATCCTCTGGTTAATAATTAAAAAAATTCCGCACAAAGAAGAACCTTCGACTAAGCCAGCATCTCTAACAAACATAGTTGGATTTTTATTTAAAGAAACAGGGGCAAAAACAGGTTCAATGTTTCTGCTTGGACTTTTTATTCTATCAGGGCTACCTTCGATGTGCTTGTACGTTAGCTTGAGCATTGAAAAGCCTGATTTCTTTTCAATTTTAAATTTAATTATTGGAGTTTGTTTATTATTTTTTTCACTAATTATTTCCTACAGCATGCTTCGCAAAATAAATAGCTTTTATTTTTCTTTAGCAGTTTTGTTATTGTCTGTTTGTAGCTATTTTCTCATAAATTCGTTAATCATTTTCATCTTGTTATTTATTCTTGGCGCTACAGAATTGCTCTTGCTTTTGCATCGAGAAGTTATGAGTAAAGTGACTCAGGAAGCGGCAGTAAAGGTTCGTGTGTCCATGGCTCTGCAATTGAATGTAATTTTTGGACTTGGTGAAATTGTTTGCTGTTGGCTAATCACAATGAACCTATTCACAATTTTTGTATTATTTAAAACCATCAGTCTTATTTTATTTGCAATTATACATTTTAACATTAGAGATAAAGTAAAAATCAAGTATGCCAACTAAAAAAAAATCACTTCTTATTTTTAGTATTCTAGCAATTTCATTAATTATATGGAGGCAGACTATGCATTTAGACAAGTCTTCGCTGTCAATTCCAATTCCATTAACAGTCACTTTAGATCCCCACAGAATGGATGATTTATATTCAATGTTTGTATGTGGACAAATTCATTCCTCACTTTTTACATACAATTCGTCAGGGAACATTGAAAATGATATTGCTGAAAGTGCAACCTTTGATAGCTCTAAACACATACTTGAAATTAAAATTAAGAATTTACTATTCTCCGACGGCACTACAATTACCGCTGATCATGTCATGAATAGCTTAAAACGTCCCTTTAGTAAACAAGCATCTATATCTGCTGATATGAATTATATTGAGGGGTATGAATTAGCAATCAAAGGCAAAGATTCGCTTGCTATTACTGTTCGGGATACAAAAACAATTCTTATTAAATTAAAATATGAAACTGATTTTATCTTTAAACATTTGGCACTTCCTGACTTAGCAATTCTTAAAATTAATAAATTTAATGATGAATTACCAAGCGCCAAAATTACTAGCGGGAGTTATTTTGTTTCTGAATTTGATTCCAAAAGATTAGTACTGGAAAAATCACAGAACCGTGGCAATGAATCTGGACCCAAAACAGTATTTTTACCTAAAGTTGAAATAAAAGATTTAAAGTCATTAGCCTTATCTGGAGAGATCGACACAACTGAATTTTATCAAAATTTGTCATTTGAAGAAGAATTAATGACTAATAATTGGAAAAAAATTGTCACAGGACAGACATACGAAAATTTCTTAATTCTTAATCCTTCAAAGCTACCAAGAATATTTAGAGAAAATTTATTTAACTTAATTAACAGTAATATTTTTCAAAAGTTTATTACTGAAAATAATTTTATTCCTGCATTTGGCCTCGTGCCCCAAAGTCTTCCCGGCAGTATCTACAAGCCAATTAAGTCTGATTTAAATCTAATAAAATCTATGCCTCAAAAATTTAAACTAACATATTCAAAGTCCAATCAAAGCCATCAAGTAATAGCAGAAATGCTTTCAAATTTATTAATCACTGATGGTCATGAAATTGATTTGGAGCCATTAGAGTTAGATCAATTCTATGCTGCACTTTTTGCAAAGAAATCTTCTGCAATTATAGCTGGAAAAGGGTTAGATTATCCCGATGCATATGCAAACTTAAGTTATTATGTAACAGATATTGCAAGTAATTTTTTATTTATGGAAAATAGCGATTTAGATGCAGAAATTAAGAGTTTAACAAGAGTGGTTGGCTCCAACCGTATTGACATGTATCGTGATATTCAAACAAAAATTCTTAGCCATAGGACTGTATTTCCATTATTTTTTGGAACTACATTTTCAAGTCTTTGGTCGCCAAAAGTAAAATCAGTACCTAGCCATCCTTTTGGAATTCAATTTTTGAAACTAAAAGATTTTGAAATGAACTGAATAAAATTTTATGAATTTAAGCAAACTGTTGTTTCGTAAAATAGAAAAACCCCTTAAGCACTCAATGTGGCTCTATACTATATTTGTATTAGCTGCCTTTTCTATTGTTTTTTTCTACTCTGTAAATGAATTACAAAATAGTAATATAAGAATAACATCGGATCTATTGTATCGTTTGGAATATGAGTCCTCGATAGTATATTTACAAGCACGCTTAGACGATTTATCATTAAATGGAAGAAGCGGCTTCAAGTTATTGCCGTCCACAATACAAGTAATTGACCCACATAATAAAAAAATTGCAGAACAGTTTCAAAAACATATATTTGGCATTTCAAAAAAAACTGAGGTTCGCTCAAATATTGGAGATGGATACTACACAGTTAGATCAAATGTCTTCATTGATAGAATTATTGCCCTGCTTATTGTAATTCTAACTGCATCAATTTCAATGTCTAGAGTAATTGGAAAACAAATTCTTTCAGCCCTAGACTCTGGCACAATGGCATTTCGATCTGAATTTAATATGACAATGATAGCCATAACTGAAGCCATACAGAACTCAAGCAATCTAAGCAACTTAGGGCTAAATCAAATTAATGACGATCGAACAATTGAAGAGGTTCAGCAAATTATTGATTCAACAAATAAATTACTAGTACAGATTTCGGAAATGCATAAAAGAATTAATAAGTTTTCTACACAAGAAGCAAATTTCCAGATGGCGTTGCAGTTAAGTCACGATGTCAGATCTCCTCTTTCTGCGCTGAATCTTGCTATTACAAAAATAACTGATTCCAATAGTGAAGCAAGATCAATTATTTCCCAATCTTCAAGGCGAATTAATGAGATTGCTAACGAGCTACTTTCAACTAATAAAACTCTAATATCTGAAATACCAACTTACAAACCTCCACTCACCGAAACAACCGAAGTAAGAAGTGTAACTTTTGACATTTATACAGAAAAATCAATGCTTTGGAGCACCTCAAAGTCCATCAAACTTCAATTCGACTGTACTATTGAAAACGAAATATACGTTACTGGAAATTCGAATATGTTAAGTAGAATTTTATCAAACCTTTTAAATAATGCCTACGAAGCAATGGAAAACTATAGTGGCTTTATTACTTTGGGAATTCGAAATTATCCCAATGAAGTTTGTATTTGTATAATGGATGAAGGCAAAGGAATGAACTCAGAAACTATTGCTATGCTTGGAATGCAGAGGTTTTCTTCCGGGAAAACAAATTTTCCAGAATCGGGATCTGGGTTAGGATTCTTTCACGCCAAAAGTATAGTTGAGACTTGGGGCGGGATGATTGCTGTATCATCAAAATTAGGTCAAGGCACGATAATCGAGATTAGACTTAAAAAATCTAATGTCTGAGATCATCTAAAGTAAACGATCAAATCCAAATGACGATCTAGCCCCAGGAGTAGTTGACGTTTAGATGCTGAAAGGTCCAAACATTTTTGTTTTCAATAGGTTACCAGACTTATCGAGACAGTCAGAAAGAACCCATCAACGATGGCAAACGTAGTCAGTCTTAATAAGAGAAACAAGAAAAAACTGTCCTGCAAAAAATATCTGACCTTAGGAATGATATTTTTGAAGTTTTATCAGGACCCATTGAGTCAAAGCATCTTTTAGCGAGCAAATCTCATAAATAAACTTCATTTTAACATGCTCAAGGAAGCCCTGATAGGTCCAATTGCAGTTGCACCCTATACGATAGTGACTCGAAAACCGTATAAATCAAATCAATCAAAACAGTCTGCATCAACAAAACTTTGGCTTATTAAAGCCAATGAATAAACTCATAGTAAATACATGATAATTTTCATGTGCGCGGGTCCAAACGAAGCCCAATATTATCAAAATTTAACTGCTTAGAAATTGAATCTGCTGGGTGATTAAAAAAATCGATGTTCGCTGTAATCTCATGTGCACTATTTAATTCATACAATAAATTAGCCCAGTCAGATTTAATTTTAGTGCGTATTTTTTTATCCAAAACTTCATTTGCAATTCCCCAATATCCTATATGCCAAACATTCTTATTAAAATAAGGATGTTGCTCCCACATACAAAGTATTAAATATGAAACGATTTTATTATCAACGGTATGATAAAGGAATTTATATGGAAGACTGAAAAATACGCTTTGATCGTCCATAAATCGTTTGATATCAGAATTACTATAGTAATTCTGATGAACCTCATAGAAACTGCTTACAGTGAATTCTGTAAAATCTTTGATTTTATTACTATCAAGAAAATTCCCAGAGTAACTCTGCAATATATTTATTTCTTTTACAGCATCTGGCCATGGATTTGTAATTGCACCGATATTCGCAAATTTGACAAATTTTGGATAAAAAATATTATTGTAACGCTCAAGATCGGCTAATGTGTAATTATTGATAACATTTTCCCAAGGGGTTTTTAAAAAATTTGAAATATCATTATTTTTTAATTGTGAACAAATATATCGACAACTGCTACACGAATTCGTCCCAGATAAATTTGTCTCAACCTTTGTTATTTTTTGAATGAATTTATAAAAGATATTTGTTTTGCAATCATTCAAAGTTTTAAAAAATATTTTCTCCTCATTCAGTATTTTTTCGAAAATGACAGGGCCAGAACATATAGAAAAACCTTTGAATGGAATATAGGTAATTCTAGCAAAACCTCCATCAAGTTTTAAATTTGGGCAAGAGAGCTTACCAAACTTATTCGAATCATTGTAAATCCTTGCAGGCTGTCCTAAATCAGACATTTTTTTTGATTCAAAGTTTACTTTTATACTTTTTAAAATTTTACTTTCATTCAGTCGCTTTATGCTTAGAAATAAGTCAGAAGTAACATTGAGCTCTACTCTCTTAAATAGAGTTTTAGCCAATTGAATAGTTTTTTCTAAACTTTCAAAACTCATCGCCTTTGAATCTTCCACATCATAAGATATAAAACAGGAATCAATATGTAAGCTTTCAATCTTAGATGCATGACGTTCTAAAACCAAACCATTGGTTGTAATAGAAAAATGAATATTTTGTTTTTTATGACGAATACCTTTGATCAAATCAGATATTTGATCAATATAAAACAATACTTCACTGCCATTCAGAGAAATATGAAATACATTCGAAGTACTTTCAATTTGAGATATAAGAAATATAACTTGCTCATCGCTAAAGTCAAAATCTTTGTGCTGAGGACTAGAATCATTGAGACCATCATTAAATATAAAGTTATAATTTAATCCAAGTAGTACCTGAAGCTCTAAATTCATTTATTTTTCCATATCTACTAAAAACTGCCACGGTGCAGGCGAAGTAACAGCCTGTGGTATTAAATCAGATTTTCGAATACTATTTGAAATATACAATCTCCTAAAATGTACAATTGGAATCAAAACAGATTTCATTGAAATATACTTATTAAAAATCTGTAATTTTTCTTTCAAAATTTTTAAATCAGTCTCAGATTCTAACGAACTGATCTGTCGATATATTTCGCTATCGTTCCATGCAAAAGTCATTGTTGGATGCAAGTTTGGAGTAAACCACATTGAAATATCTCCAACAGGATCTTGTGCCCAAAAACCAGACGCACCAACTACAATACTTATTCTACCACTTAGAAATAATTCAGTTACTTTTGAAGTACTCGATTCATCGCTGTAAATGATATTCATCGACAAATCACTTGCCACACTTTTTATTGCTTCATAAATACACTTAAATCCAGGAATAGGATTACGCGGAATAGTCAAATGTCGATTTTTAAACTGCAATTGAACTTTTGAATCGACTGTTGTCATAAATTGATCTGATGAGATATAGCCAGGAAGAAGACTAGAAAATAATCCACGTTCTACCAACAGATTTGGAACTCTATTCTTTAACTCGACTCTTACAAGTTCACTAAAATACTGTCTAGCAACATTATCCTGAAATGGTTCTACATTTGGATTAAATCTTAAAATTCCAAAACGAGATGATGGCGTCCAATAAATATTCTCTGTCTTAATGAAGTTAGCACATTTAGAATTTAAAAAATCTAATTCATTTGCTGCAATTACTTCAGCATCATTCAATTTATTTTTACATGAATCCTCTAGAGTCTGATATCGAAAGACAATTTTTTCATATTTTATTGGCTCACTAAAAACTGTATCAATTCTTTTAGTAAATACAATTTCTGACTCAGTTTTTTTTAAAATACTAAAATTCCCACTAGCTGGTGGCATTGAACATGTTAATTTTCCAGAATTTAGATCAACACAAGATTTTGGAATTATTGAGAAAAGTTCCAAGCAGAATCGAAATAGTGGATTCGCGCTGGGTTGACTCAAAGTGATGGTAACTTTATTACCATTCACTTGAATCCCCTGCGGATAATTTAATAGTGGATTACTCTGCTTCATCCACTCTTGAAGGCCTTTGATATTCTTAATAACTGGGAACTTTGGTCGATTTACCGCCATTCGTACTATAGAAAATACTAAATCATCTACAGTAATTGCGGTCCCATCCAAATAATTCAAATTTTCATTCAAAATCATGGTAATTTGATAAGTTTTTGGATCATAAGAAAATTCAGACAATACTTTACTTGATAACTCATTTGAAGCATTCACTTCAATAGGTGTTGCATAAAGCATTCTCATGACAAACAGATTTTGTGTCTTATCAGCATTTAAGGGGTCAAATGAATCTGCCCCCTTTGTTTCTGTTATAATATATGTCATCTGCTCTTTTAAATTCACTTTGATATTATATATATACTCTAAAGCTTTAGTGAATAAATTTCTAACCGATCAAGCCCAGTTATTCAAAAAAATGAATTGCTTAAAAGATATATGCAACTACCACCAATTAAAACCAACAAAATACTTTTAGAAATTCTATTAAAATATTCATTAATCTTAATTGAACTCATTTCAAAGTTAGCTCACGCAGATTTAAGTGGAAAGTATAATTTAAATTAGGTAACTTAAGCTTATTATTATATACAATCGGGATGCTATTCTGACTGAATGGTATAATATACAGCTCCTTTTCAAATTTTTTAAGTACATTTGAATACTCATCTAGGCGATCTTTTCTATTTGTCGTAAATCTAGCATCGGAAATCTTTTTCAGATATTTTTCTGAGGGTATTGAAGCCTTTTTTAATAACGACTCTGGTGCTAATAAATCTAAATATCCATCCGGATCAGGGATTACACCTTGATAAGGAACAAATACTAAGTCAAATTCTCCACTTTGAATAGGTGCCAAAAGATCTTTACCCTTTACATTTAGATAACTAACTTCAAAACCAGCTATTTCAAATCGTTTTACAATTTTTTTAACTGATGATTCTAAAAAAATTCCATAAGGAAATACAATCTTTAACTTAGTTTTTTCTTTTAAGCTGTCGTTTACATTTATGAACGGCTCATCTTGATAATAACTTTCCTGCATAATACCCTTAGGGATATAAGTATTAAGAGCACTATCAAATTTCGTAAGAATTTTATCGTTGTCTCTGGCCGAATAAGCAATTTTACGTACTATTTGACGATTTTTTTTCTCTTTTAAAAATGAAGAATTGTGATTTAAAAATATCTGCGTCGAAACTAGACTAAAGGTAGGATGACTCACCAATTCCATTTTCAATTTTTCAGATAATGCCACTTCTAATGGAGAACCCATAGCTAATTGAATACTTGAATCATTTAATGCAGCAATTGTCTTTTCTACATCTCGCTCAATCTTAATACAGAATTTATCAATATTGGTCGTTGAAAATGGATAATTCTTCCGCTTAGTAAGACATACCATGCCGGATTTCGATTCAGACCTCACAAAAGGTCCTGATCCAATAATTTTATCTTTTGTCGATTTAGAACTAATTATTCCATATCCTGGCATACTGATTAAATCTAAAAATGGTGGATATGAACCTTTAAGAACAAATTTAACTGAAAAATCTGAAACAATTTCAATTTGCAATAGTACATTTTTTAAATAAGTACCAATAACCGATACAGAGCCCTCTTCAAGATGGCGATCGAATGAATATTTCACATCCTTAGCAGTTATAGTATCTTCATTATGAAATTTTAGATTTTGATTTAAATAAAATGTATACTCAGTTTGTGATGCATTTATATCCCATTTACTTGCTGCACCACTAATAATGCCAAACTTTGGATCTTTTCTAACCAAGGTATCTAAAAAAAGATTTACAATTTGAAACTGCTGGTAACCTTTACATTGAACTGGGTCAAATAGTACTACTTCAGTAGTCATTATTACATTAACTATTGAGTTCTTCTTCGAAGAAACAGATTCCATAGAAAAAATTCCTTGATCATTCACATTGCATCATTAAGAAATGACCGAACTTATTAAATTTATAAGTGGTCTTTTTCTAGTTCTGTTTTTGATTACCGTTATTCAGACACCACCCGCTAAGCAATCTTCTTAATCTTCTCCAACTTATCCTTAAGCACTGAATTCTCTTGTTTCATAGTCTGTAGCTCACGTGTAACCAAGACGAGTTTTTTTTGCAGTTTCTCTAATTCAGCAGAGCCATTGCTTCCTGCTGCAAAGCCACCATGAGTTGATGGCGCTGAATGATGCGATCCACCCGAAGGCTGTGATGCCAATGAAAGATCGTCGCTCAGCATTGAGTCTAGAACGCTTGCGGAGCCCTTTGCTGAAAGTTTTTCTTCGAATGATTCTGGAATAACAAGAGATTGATCAATTTTTGCGGCCTTCAACACACCTGATGTTAACAGGGTTCGCGTCTCTGAAATCACTTTCATCACACACGATGAGATCTCTACTGGTGTTGGTTTTAAATCTTCTATTTGGTTTTCTAGCTTTCGTTTTTCTTGATGCGATAATCCTGATAGAAAATTATTCTGAGCTTCTGGTGATAAACCTTTGATGGCCGTACAAAATGCAAGTGGATTTACATTCGCCAGAACTTCTAAAAGAACTTCAGGCTTCCAGTTTAAAATTTTCTCAAACGTTAGCATTTTTTCTTTGATCGCCGCCGCCCAATTAGGATCTTCTTCTGAAATAATATTCATGAACTGATCATACTTTTTTGGTCCACAGGTCTCTAAAACCTGAAGAAGTTGAACAAATCCACCACTTTTTTTATATCTATCTACCATGCCCATAAATGAAATATCGGTAGAGCCAATCTAAAAACTGAATTTATTTCTAAAATTTTTGATTTTTTTTAGTATCAAATTGAGACCCAGTGCGTAATTTACAATTACCCTGTGAAACTGTCCGCGATAATTATGCTGGGCCCTTGTAGCAACGATACTTTACTTTTACTGGAATTCCCTCAGAACCGCGCTGGAAAACAATTCTTTGATTGCCATCCCAAGTGTATGGAACAGTCTGATTTGAATTACTGACTCGCTCAACTGTTGGTGGCTCTGATGGCTGACATGACAACGGATACGAACGCGCCGCTTCAGAAATACTCGTCGCAATTGTTGTAAAATGTTGAGTGTAATTTGATTGGCAAATATTCAACCACTGTCCACGCGGACGTGGATTATTATCGATATCCTTAGCTGCAGATGCTGAAATTGCAGCGTACTCTGATCCAATGGCAGCACCGACAGCACTTACATTCTGTTGATCTTTAATTTGATTACTCTGAATATTCTTACAGCTGTTGTCTCGAACAATAATAGAATTAAAATCCCAATACTTTGTTGGATATGTTGTATTCATCATATCGATAAATGATGTACTTCGGCCCGCATGCTCATTTTCATCTGAAATTACAATAATGCTTAAGTTTGCATCTGCACGAACAAAGCTTTCCGTATTCTCAGACAGAACAAGACTTGCTGTTGCAATACCTTGCTCATCCGGGCTAGGACAATTTATATAATATCCACTTTGATAACGATCATCAGATCTCCACTGAGGACCATAATTATTAATCGCTCCTCGAATAAAATTTTCACATGCTAAAGTTTCAGGTCTTGCAATTGCCTGATTGAACATTCCTACCCGATTTGAATCTAAATTTGAAAGAAAGCTTTTTCCATTCGCAAACGTAATAAACCGCTTAGACTGTGTTGCTGCTAAATCAGTCGTAATCACTGCAATTCGATAATCAATTTCGCGCGCATCCAAGTTCTCAACAAATGCACCAAACCGTGCTGCCATTTCCTTCTGTTCAAATGACATCGACGCCGAATTATCATCTACAAAAAGAATGTCAACTTTACCAGCCCCTACTTTGAAGGGTTCTTCGCGATGCTCATAACTATTGATAACTACACATGTACTTGCACCAGAAGAAATACAACCACCAGAAGTTGTATTCGCAGATTCGAACTTAGTCGGTGAACAAGCAATCACCGCTCCAATAGAAAACCCGACAGATATTTGAATAATAAAATTTGAATACTTACCTATCGACATCAGGCCCATAAAACCACCTCTATGGCTTTATCATCAATAAGAATGCCTAATAAGAGTGACTTTAATTGAATATGACTGAAGAAAGTGACAATTTTGTCGACATCATGACAAAAAAAAAGCCCGACTTAGCAAACTAAATCGGGCTTAGAAAAAAGAGCTGGCATCGAGCTACTCTCTCACACGATTGCTCGTGCAATACCATCGCCGCTAGAGAGCTTAACTTCTGAGTTCGGAATGGGATCAGGTGTGACATCTCTGCTATAAACACCAGCAAAAAAGTGTTTAAAATATTGAAAATTGTTTTAATTGATTTTTAGCGAAGTAATTAGAATCTACACAGAAAAAAATATTTTTTTAAAAAAGCCTCACGACCTATTAGTACATATAAGCTGAATGCATTACTGCAAGAACACTTTATGCCTATCAACCTCGTAGTCTCCGAGGAGTCTTTAGGGGGGACTAGCCCCCAGAGAAATCTTATCTTGCAGTTGGCTTCCCGCTTAGATGCTTTCAGCGGTTATCCATTCCAAACATAGCTACCCTGCATTGCTCTTGGCAGAACAACAGGAACACCAGAGGTTCGTCCATCCCGGTCCTCTCGTACTAAGGACAGGTCTGCTCAAATTTCTTACGCCCACAGAAGATAAGGACCAAACTGTCTCACGACGTTCTGAACCCAGCTCGCGTACCACTTTAATTGGCGAACAGCCAAACCCTTGGGACCTGCTCCAGCCCCAGGATGTGATGAGCCGACATCGAGGTGCCAAACTCCATCGTCGATATGGACTCTTGGATGGAATAAGCCTGTTATCCCCGGAGTACCTTTTATCCGTTGAGCGATGGCCCTTCCACGCGGGACCACCGGATCACTTTGGCCTGCTTTCGCACCTGCTCGACTTGTATGTCTCGCAGTCAAGCCCCCTTATGCCAATGCACTCGACGCCTGGTTTCCAATCAGGCTGAGGGGACCATCGCGCGCCTCCGTTACTTTTTAGGAGGCGACCGCCCCAGTCAAACTACCCACCAGACAGTGTCCCTCTCCTCGATTAGAGGAGCAGGTTAGAAGTCAAAGTTTTTAAGGGTGGTATTTCAAGGTTGCCTCCACCAGATCTGGCGACCTGGCTTCAAAGGCTCCCACCTATCCTACACATAAAAACTCTAAATTCACTGCCAAGCTATAGTAAAGGTTCACGGGGTCTTTCCGTCTTTCTGCGGGTACCCGGCATTTTCACCGAGAATTCAATTTCGCGAGGCCCTTGGTTGAGACACCGGAGAAGTCGTTACGCCATTCGTGCAGGTCGGAACTTACCCGACAAGGAATTTCGCTACCTTAGGACCGTTATAGTTACGGCCGCCGTTTACTGGGGCTTCGATTCTCTGCTTCGCTTGCGCTGACAAATCCTCTTAACCTTCCAGCACCGGGCAGGCGTCAGCATGTATACTTCGTCTTGTGACTTTGCACATGCCTGTGTTTTTGATAAACAGTCGCTACTCCCAACTCTCTGCGACCCCAAGAAGCTTCAGGAGTAAATCCATACACTTTTTGGGGCACACCTTTTCCCGAAGTTACGGTGTTAAGTTGCCGAGTTCCTTAACCAAGATTCACCTCATCGCCTTAGATTATTCATCCCACTCACCTGAGTCGGTTTACGGTACGAGCATTACCTTAAAATATCGCAACTTTTCTTGAAAGCATGGCTCCAGTCACTTCCGGGATAAATCCCTCGCATTCACATCTCAGAGTTGCCAGACGGACTTACCTATCTGACCTCCTACCTGCTTACACCCCAATCCAATAAGGGGCTGACTCTACCTACTCTGTCATTGCTATATCAATCATGTAATGGTTGCGGAATATTAACCGCATATCCATCGACTACGCCATATGGCCTCGTCTTAGGTCTCGACTAACCCTGGGAGGATTATCCTTGCCCAGGAACCCTTGAGTTTACGGCGCCCGAGTTTTTCACTCGAGTTCAACGCTACTTATGTCAGCATGATCACTTCTAGTTCGTCCAGCTGTCCTCACGGTCAACCTTCAGCCTACACTAGAACGCTCCCCTACCACTAAAATATAAAATACTTTAATCCGCGACTTCGGTAACATGCTTAGCCCCGTTATATCTTCCGCGCGGGGTCACTAGACTAGTGAGCTATTACGCTTTCTTTAAAGGATTGCTGCTTCTAAGCCAACCTCCTAGTTGTCACAGTAACCCTACAACGTTTTCCACTTAGCATGCATTTAGGGACCTTAGTCGGCGGTCTGGGCTCTTTCCCTCTCGACGTATGACCTTATCACCCTACGTCTGCCTTCCAGGGTACATATCAACGGCATTCGGAGTTTATTTGGGTTTGGTAATCCGGTAAGGACCCCTAGCCCATTCAGTGCTCTACCTCCGTGATACAATTTACCTGAAGCTATACCTAAATATATTTCGGGGAGAACCAGCTATCACCCAGTTTGATTGGCCTTTCACCCCTAATCACAGCTCATCCAAAGGTTTTTCAACACCAACTAGTTCGGCCCTCCACGAGGTGTTACCCTCGCTTCAGCCTGGCCATGATTAGATCACTGGGTTTCGGGTCTATTCCTGCAGACTAACGCCCTATTCAGACTCGCTTTCGCTACGGCTCCACCTTAAACGGCTTAACCTTGCCTGCAAAAATAACTCGCTGACTCATTATGCAAAAGGTACGCAGTCGACCATGTAAAGGTCTTCTACTGCTTGTAGATATACGGTTTCAGGTTCTATTTCACTCCCCTCTCGGGGTTCTTTTCACCTTTCCCTCACGGTACTTGTCCTCTATCGGTCACTTATTAGTATTTAGCCTTGGAGGGTGGTCCCCCCAGATTCCCAGCGGATTTCACGTGTCCGGTGGTACTCGGGATACCTCTAGAGCTGTTTGCACTTTAAATTACGGGGCTATCACCCTCTATCGCTAAGCTTTCCAGCTTATTCATCTAATGCATTCAGTCTCATATTGAGGTCCCACAACCCCTAAGTCAAAAATGACCTAGGTTTGGGCTGATTCCCGTTCGCTCGCCACTACTAGGGAAATCTCGTTTGATTTACTTTCCTGTCGGTACTGAGATGTTTCACTTCCCGACGTTTGCTTTTTACACTTATGAATTGGGTGTAAAATACCAGTTAAGGTGGGTTTCCCCATTCAGAAATCTCCGGATCAAAGTGTGTGTGCCACTCCCCGAAGCTTATCGCAGCTTACCACGTCTTTCATCGCCTTTAAGTGCCAAGGCATTCACCGTATACCCTTTGTAGCTTTAAAAAATGAGATTCTATTAATCGCTAAAAATCAATTAAAACAATCAATCTATTCGAATTTCAAAGAACCAAAAACATAAAAAAACTATAACAAATAATAAACTATAAACTTTGAGTTGGTGGGCCTGGGATGACTTGAACATCCGACCCCACGCTTATCAAGCGTGTGCTCTAACCAACTGAGCTACAGGCCCAAACCTATAGTTCCTTCAAAACTAAATAGCTAAAAAAGATTTTGGAACTGACCTAGGAACAGTGAAACTCGAGGTTTCAAACTGTTAATCCTTAGAAAGGAGGTGATCCAGCCGCAGGTTCCCCTACGGCTACCTTGTTACGACTTCACCCCAATCATCGACCATACCTTGGGCGCCTACCTCCTTGCGGTTAGCACAGCGACTTCTGGTACGACCAACTTTCATGGTGTGACGGGCGGTGTGTACAAGGCCCGGGAACGTATTCACCGCGGCATTCTGATCCGCGATTACTAGCGATTCCAACTTCATGGTCTCGAGTTGCAGAGACCAATCTGAACTTAGATGGCTTTTAAGGGATTTGCTCCACCTTGCGGTTTGGCTTCCCTCTGTGACCACCATTGTAGCACGTGTGTAGCCCTGGACATAAGGGCCATGAGGACTTGACGTCATCCCCACCTTCCTCCTGCTTAACGCAGGCAGTCCCATTAGAGTGCCCAACTAAATGCTGGCAACTAAAGGTAAGGGTTGCGCTCGTTGCGGGACTTAACCCAACATCTCACGACACGAGCTGACGACAGCCATGCAGCACCTGTGAACCGACTCTTGCGAGCGAGGACATCTCTGCCACTCTTCCAATTCATGTCAAGCCCAGGTAAGGTTCTTCGCGTTGCATCGAATTAAACCACATGCTCCACCGCTTGTGCGGGCCCCCGTCAATTTCTTTGAGTTTTAATCTTGCGACCGTACTCCCCAGGCGGGATACTTAACGCGTTAGCTACGTCACTAGAGGGGTCAATACCTCTAACAACAAGTATCCATCGTTTACGGCGTGGACTACCAGGGTATCTAATCCTGTTTGATCCCCACGCTTTCGGGTCTCAGCGTCAATGTTGGCCCAGTTACCCGCCTTCGCCTCCGGTGTTCCTGCTGATATCTACGTATTTCACCACTACACCAGCAATTCCAGTAACCTCTACCACATTCAAGACTTACAGTATCAAATGCACTTCCAGGGTTGAGCCCTGGGATTTCACACCTGACTTATAAGTCCGCCTACACCCGCTTTACGCCCAATGATTCCGAACAACGCTAGGATCCCTCGTCTTACCGCGGCTGCTGGCACGAAGTTAGCCGATCCTTTCTTGCATGGTACATTCATTATGTTATTCCCATACGACAGAGCTTTACGACCCGAAGGCCTTCATCACTCACGCGGCGTCGCTGCATCAGGGTTTCCCCCATTGTGCAATATTCCCTACTGCTGCCTCCCGTAGGAGTCTGGACCGTGTCTCAGTTCCAGTGTGGCTGATCATCCTCTAAGACCAGCTAGGGATCGTCGCCTTGGTGAGCCATTACCTCACCAACTAGCTAATCCCACATGGGCTCATCCTCAAGCGAAAAACCTTTAACCCCTTCATCCGCAGATGTTGTGGTCTTATCCGGTATTAGCCAATCTTTCGACTGGTTATCCCCAACTCGAGGGCAGATTACCCATGTATTCCTCACCCGTGCGCCACTAGTATTGCTACCCGTTTGACTTGCATGTATTAGGCACGCCGCCAGCGTTTGTTCTGAGCCAGAATCAAACTCTCCAGTTATAAAACTAAAAAAGTTTAATAATACTCTATTTTGTTTAAATTTGCGTAGATACAATTAAGTTCTACGACTTTAATTCCAAAATCTTTTAAGCTATTCAGTTTTCAAAGAACCTAAGTAAGGAAGTCTGTTCTATACAAACCGATTTCCCCGGTCAACCCTTTTTTTAAATTATTTTAAATAATTTTTAAAAGTCTGACTAAAGTTTGGTGGAGGCAACAGGGATCGAACCTGCGACCTTCTGAATGCAAATCAGATGCTCTCCCAGCTGAGCTATGCCCCCAAAAAATATTTGTTCGAGATTTATTGTCTTTTTTAAAAATTACGTCAATGGAATATTTAATTTTTCTTATAACCGCTGAATGTTAAGTCACTTGCATGTCAAAAGTATCTAAAATTAAGCAGCAAATGCTGATGCGTTGAGCATAATGCTGGAAAACCATTTCTTTTCTGCAGACATTTGGAACCCAATATTCTCGGCTCCGATCATAATACTTTGATAAACTTTTTTCAAAACTTCGATTTCTGCCTTAGAATCAGGCGCTTCATCACTATCAAAGAGCTGCTCGATGGCATTTGAAACACTTTTTAGATCAACCGTTGTTACAACTCGAGGGATTCTGGTCGCATCAAAGCCCATTATCTCATGAGGTTTGAATCCAATCAGCGAATGAGTCACAAGAATTTTCGCTCCGGAACTGAAATTGATTTGTAAGAATGGTGATCCATCCAAATCCTGCCGTGATAAAACTTTTTCGATTTCATCTTTTTTGATTTTCAAATTTTTTTGATCTTCAACTTGTTTTATCT
The DNA here is from genome assembly GCA_001771815.1 of Bdellovibrionales bacterium RIFCSPHIGHO2_01_FULL_40_29. GTDB lineage: Bacteria > Bdellovibrionota > Bdellovibrionia > Bdellovibrionales > Bdellovibrionaceae > Pseudobdellovibrio. The sequence goes on from MEPU01000006.1 coordinate 23,412, forward strand.
CGAGAATGTCGTCGGCAAAAGTAAATTTGTATTGCGCCTTTTTCTCTAGGAAATTCAATATTTCATTCATACTCTGAGAAGATGCGGCTTCGTTTTGTTTCTTCAAGGTGCCTCCGATAGTTTTTTATCGACGATTTGCAGTGGTGACTTTAAATTATTTTTGTCTCAAAGTAGGACAAGAGGACATTTTTATGAAAATTACCCGTTGGACAGCACAGTTGGACCCGAAAAAAGAAATTATTCATCAGCTCTTTCAGGCTGAAGGGCTGGATGGCACTGAGGTGACTGTTGAATCTGGAAAAAAAATGGCGAACTTACGCACAAATATGCGCGAAATTATTCAAGTGCTCGTTGGCGAGCTTATTTTTAATTTATCTGGAAACCAATTTGTCTTGCGTGCTGGAGATAAGTTGGAAATGGCTTCGAATACCCTTTATTCCTACAGCAATATGCGCGCTGAGAGCTGTCAGTTTTTGACAGCTCAAATCATTTAGATCATTCTATTGTTGAGGTGGCCGCAGGGTCACCCAATACCGGTTTCAGAATTCGTGGAGTGACAAAAATAACAAGTTCATTCTTATTCTTCGTCTTTGTCTGACCTCGAAATAAAGTTCCAAAAATGGGGATATCTTTGAAAAACGGAATCCCTGCTGTTGACTCAAATGCGTCAGCTTGAAAGATTCCCCCAATAACCGCTGTTTGACCGCTACGAACGATCACTTTTGTTTTTGCATTTCGTTTTTCAATTTCAGCCGATGTCGTTGAACCAGGAAATGAACGCTCAATCGCCAGATCCATAACAACAGTTCCTTCATTGGACACCTGAGGAGTCACTTCTAGACTGACTCCGACTGGCAATGATTCCATGGTGGACGTGATGGCTCCTGTGTCTGGGCTGACTGTTGTTGAACGAATAATCGAAACATTCACCGTCTGAGCAATTGTGGCGCGTTGGTTTGTCAGTACTGAAATCCGAGGCGCCGATAACACGCGCAACTTATCTTCTTTTTCACCCAAAGAGAGTTGTGCTGTCAAATTACCTAAATCTCCGGGGCGACCGACACTACCGATACCGACAACTGGATTAAAAATAGTGCTGCTCATTCCAGAGAGAAAACTGAGAGACGGACGGATGACATTTCCAGTTGGGGCGCCATCAGCAGCACCCAAAGCTGGAGTACCCCAACTGACACCCATGGAATGGACGAACTTCTCTTGAGCCTCGACCACTTTACCTTCGATTAAAACTTGCTGAGGTTGAGAATCCAATGCCGCAATCAGTTTTTCAACTTTTGCCATATTTGTATTGGTCTCGGTCACGATCAATGAACTTGTTCTGAGATCCGAAATCACTTTTCCACGCGATAGGGCCTGAGAAATTTGCCCGGTGGCTGATATTGTTGTATTGGCAATGAATTCTTTGATCTTTTTTTCGAGCTCAGTAATATCCGCATAGCCAATGAAAAACCGTCTGACCATAAGAGGCTCACTGCTGAGCTTGGAGTCTTTTAGTTTAATAGCTTCTTCTTCTTCACGTGTCAGAGTCGCAATAGAGCCCACTCGAATCACATTTCCCTGTCGCTTGTACCCTAATTTTTTAGTTTTCAAAATAAGAACAAACGCCTGATCCCAAGGAACTTGACGGAGCTTGAGAGTCACATCTCCCGTCACATCTTCATCCACTATTAAATTCACTCCGCTTTCATCCGAAATAAATTTAAAGGCCTCATTGATATCAAGCTTGACGGCTTCAATCGAAATTTTCTTTCCATAAAATTTATTATTGCTGGCCATAAAGTCTTCGAGACTTTGTGAATCCATAATACCTGCAGATGTTAAATCAGCATTCACATCATGAACTTGAGCTGCCATCGGCTCCGATTCCGTTGACGTCTGTTGTGACTCTGAGCTCCCTCCTGTGTCCGATACAGATCCGGACGAACTTGCTCCTGCGTACGATGGATTTCCAGATCCAACAATCAATAGAGAATTCCCTTCCGGCTGGACTAATGGTTCTGGTGAACCAGGTCGCAATTGGATAACAAATCGAGCCACTTTTGATTTTGATTTTTGATAAATATCCACAGAGCCAATCGATGATGCCATATCTTTTGTATTCAAACTGCGCTTTAGCTTGGAAGGAACTATCGAATTTTGAACTTCAACCACCAATTGATTTGTGGCTGAATTCATTCGAGTCGTAAACTGTATTGGCTGAGTTGAGTTGATCACAACTGTTCCTCCACTTTGATTTCCTTGGTACTGCAGTGAACTGATTTCTCCAATCGTCGTCGAAGAGGTTTCGGCAACAGATGGGTCTAACGCTTCGGCAGGCGGAGCAACATCTGCAGCGACCTCCGGAGCTGGAATATCCATGCTTGGTGAGGTTTCCATTGGTGGCGCTTCCGCAATCGGCTCTGGCGGAGGAGGCTCGGCAGCAGGCGTTTCAGCTGCCGCTATAGAATCCAATTCATTTTCAAGAGCACTCTCGTTGGAGGCGCTTGCATCAGCCGATTCCGCAGGTGCGGATTCGCTTTCGTCAAACTCTGCGAATTCATCCGCTTCACTCAAAGATAAATCAGACTCTGCCGATGCAATTTCTGAATCAATTGAAAATTCATTCTCATCGACCGATTTGTTTTTAGCTGTACAAGAAAAAAACACCACTACGATAGCTGAATAAAACAAACCCCATTTTAATGTCTTCATCAATCCTCCTTGACTGATAAACTCGAACTATTTTTTCAATCGAATCACTTTGGGTGTATCATTTTCTAAAACGATAACTGAACCCTCTCGAACCGATTTCACTCGTCCTTCTTTATTACCAACTCTATCATTTATCTTAATGACATGAACCCCATTTTGCTTGTCCCGAATGAGTGCCTTTGGATTTTTCACATCCCAAATGATTCCCACCAAAGTGTAGTCAGTCACTGCCCATCGTCGTATTGGCTCGACCGTATCATCAATGGTATTTGCTGCTTCAGCGAGTGGTTTAGCAGAGAGCTTATCAATCAGGTACTGAGGAAGACGAAAAGGATCTCGCTTAAATGCATCCGCTGGAATCGCGCCTTGATGTGGAGGCGTTACACTCTGCGAAACCTCAGCCTGAGGCGGGGGTACTGTTTTCTCTGCTTGAGGTTCCCCCTCTTGTGCAAGCAACGGTGGAACATTCAGACAAAAAAGAAGAGCAAAAAGCCACTGCTTCATTTTGCCACCTGAGCCTGTTTGAAACCGATCACTTCGCCTCGAAATTTTATTTGAGGATCCATTATCTGCGATGGATCTCGATCAATTGTGAAGTTGCGGATCTTAATGATTTTTTCTTCATTAGCAAGATTCTCAATAAACTGCACGAATCGATTAAATGGACCATCCATAGAAAGATCGAATACAACCTCTTCGACACTCTCTGAACCAACCATATTGGAATCTTTTCTTGTTGCATCTTTTTTTCGAGATAATGATGTGATAGTAATTCCGGCTTTGTTTGCAGCCACATTCACAAGTCCAATCATTTCAGTATCCAAAAGTTCGTTTGGAAGCTTGGCCTTCACAACTTGTAAATCACGCGCAAGTGCAGCTAAGTTAGCCCGCATCTCGTCCTCGCGACGGATAGTGACTTCGGTATCTTTTTTCTTTGCTTCCTCAGCGGCTTGCTGTGCCTTCAGGTTACTGAATTCAGTTTGAAGCGTTTCTCCAGAATTAAAATACATCATATAATAAAGCGCTGTGATAACGAGTGATACAAAAAGCACTTTTGCAGCCTGAAGTTGCGCAACTATTCTCAGGTACTTCATTGAGCCCCCGATCCTGTGACAAAGTTGGCTTTTACATTAAACAATGTCGTGGTGACTCCGCTGGCAATTACATTAGGTCGAATTTCTTGATTTGTTGGAGACACCGCTGATAAAAATTGTGCGTTGGATAAATTTTCTAAAAACTTCGTAATGTCCTGAGAAACATCACCCTCAGCACTGATGGATAACTCTGTCCCGCGAAGTTCTAACTTATTGATCCAAACACTCTCGGGAGTGAACTCTTGCAAGTACGAAAATAGTTTATGCTCATTGGCTTTTTCGTCTGAAATCTTTCGCATAAATCCCATTTGATCATTCAATCGGACCTGATCTTGCTCGTACCGTCGGATTTCTTCAGCCAGATTTTTTTTCTTGCTGTTGAACAAACGAAGATCTTCTAAAACTTGTTGTTTTTGTGCAATCTGAGCTTGAAGCTGTGGAATACTTGAACTCTCGTAGAAATAAAGCCCCAATGGTCCAATAATAAAAGCAATAAATCGTTTTGAAAACTCAAGATAGATCTCTCTTCTTTCATCAGATTGGACATACTGAATGTCATCAGTCTGCTCCCCTCCCGTAGAAAATGATTTCAAGAGATTAATACGAATCATTTTTCACCCATTTTACGAAGAGCCAATCCAAAGACCACCGACACAAATGGTGCCACTTGCTGCATATAAGTCCCCGAGAGGGAGCTGTTTCTAGGATGAATATTAATAAATGGATTTAAAGGCTCAAAAGACAATTTTAAAGAATCTGATAAATGATCAATAAGACCAGCCGTCAAACTGGCCCCTCCTGTGTGGTAGGCCCTGGCAATGGAAAGTCCATTCGAAGTGGCCGCATAAAAATCAATGCTATTTCGAATTTCTTCGGTGACATAATCCAACGCGATATTCATAAACGTTCGAGTTTCTTCGGGAGCTTCTTGCTGACTTTGAGTGATCTTTAATGATTCGGCCTCGTCAAAGGTAACCCCCATGTTTTTACAGATCTCATTCGTGAAATGAAATCCACCAACAGGAATATCGCGCGAAAAAATAACTTCACCTTGGTAGAGAACTAAAAAATTTGTCAAAGTGGAGCCAAAGTTAAATACGGCAATGGGCTCAGAGGTTTTACCATAATTAATTTCGAAAACATTCGCCAGCGCCAAACTATTCACATCAAGAATAGCAGGCTTAAGACCCGCCTGCTGTACAGATTGCAAATAATTGAGAATAAATTCATTTTGCGCTGCAACGATCAGTAAATCCATATTTTCTGGAGATCCTGATTTAAAAGAAAGCTTATGGTAATCAATTGTGACCTGACTGATATCAAATGGTAAATACTGAGCTGCTTCATAGCGAACCTGCTCCAATATATTTTTGCTATCGACCTCAGGCATTGAAATTTTCTTTACGATAACTGCCGTTCCCGATAATCCAATGCAGGTTTGCTTATTCTTAAAGCCTTTTTCTTTGTAAATGGATTTAATCGATTCAGCCACAAGCAATGGATCAGTGATCTCACCATTACTCAGAGCTGATGGGGGGCTTTGAATGAATGCAAAATTATCGATCGTCGCTCCCGTATTCGTGAGCGTCAATTCTGCAAGCTTAATGGAACTGGACCCAATATCTAGGCCCAAAATCTTCTTTGATGAAAAAAACATGATGAGATTCAACTCCCCGATTTCATTATGAGATCTGGGCCGAAGGTCTGTCAAAGAGAAGGCCTACCGAAGTCCAGAAGACCTGAAATTAAATTGAACTTAAAATCCAATAAGCACTAGGGAATTTGTGGAAAGAACAAATCTATATACCAAATCCCCACAGACTTAAGTCCAAGCAAGTAAAGCATGGCCCCCATAGCTAGAAAGGGGCCAAAGGGAATCATGGTCTTTAAGCCATCCTCGTTCTTACGAGAAACAATCAGACCAACAACGCTGCCAACAATGGACGAGGACAGAATCACAAATGGTATAGCCTTCCACCCTAAGAGGGCCCCCAACCAAGCCAGTAATTTAATGTCGCCGCCACCTAGACCATCTCGACCCGTAAATACAAAGTAGACATAAGCCACCAGCCAAAGAATTCCACCACCAAATAAAACTCCCAAAAAAGATTCTAAAAATTCGCGTTCAGGGTTTATGGCCGCCCCGAGAAGACCAATAACAATTCCACCCAGTGTGATTTCATCCGGTAAAATCATATGATCCAAATCGATAAAGCTGGCGGTGACCAATCCAAAAACCAGAATAAAGTATTCAAAGGTCAACCATGTGACACCATAGACATAAACCACCGCCGCAAAAAGCAAACCCATGATCAATTCAACAAGCGGATAACGTTTTGAAATAGGAGCTTGGCACTGACCGCATCGCCCTTGTAAAAAAAAGTAAGAAAAAATGGGGATATTCTGAAACCAAGGAATTGTTTTAAGACATGTCTGGCAGCGACTTCGTCCTAAAATAGATTCACCGGCGGGAATTCGATAAATTAAAACATTCGAAAAACTTCCAAAAATAGCTCCAAACAGAAACGCAAAACAGATTTCAAAGTAAAAAAGATTAGACAATTTCCTTCCTTCTAAAAATCAGTGCCGCCACAAATAACCACAGACTGGACCATCCAATACAGTAAAAAATGACCCACGCTATTTCGCTAACCTGAGGACTATTTTCTATGAAATAAAAAGCCTTCCAATTAAAACGATAAAACTGCGGAGTCACCACATCTAAGATTTTAACGGCACGATCTAAATTTTCAGAATTGAGCTTTTTCACAAAAAATTCAATATCTGGGACTGAATAACACAAAAACCAATAACAAAAGGTCATCCCTAAAGACAATATAGGTCGGACTAAAAGGCCCATCGCCAAAGCAAATCCTGAAATAACCAGAGATTTAAAAAATGAAGATAGAACAATAATTATTAAGTGGTTCACAAAAGACCAATGACCCGAAGCTAACAATAGGCTCACACTAAATCCTAATGTAAAAATAAAACTCAGAATAATAATAGCCCCAAAAGCACCAGCTACAATATGCCACCGCGGAATCGGTCTGACGAGTAAGACAAATAATGTTTTGCGATCAATCTCTCGCTGGATGGCGTAAGAGCCAATCATCGCCGAGATAAATAGCAACCCAATTTCAAGGCCCGCCAAACCAAAATCAAACAAGAGACGCTCTTGAACAGCGAATGTCAGCGTACTGAGGAGATAACTAAATCCTAAAAATAAAACACTCATAAAAACCACGATGTTGAAAAACTTAAGTCGAATCCACTCTTGAGTTCCCAACCATGATAATGTCGCTATGGAGCGAAGATTCATGTGTTGATCTCCATATTCAAATCAATCTTAAACTGCCTGTAAGCGGCCTCAAGTGTTTTAAAATTTTTTGTAAACTCAGCAAGGGGGCCAGAATATACAATCTGTCCGGCATGCACGATAATAATTTGACTACAAAGCTCTTCGACATCTTCAAGCAAATGGCTGCTCATCAGAATTGTTTTCTTTTGTTCTTTTAATCCTAACAAAATCTGTTTAATAAGAATTCGTCCATCTGGATCTAGACCTGACATCGGCTCATCAAATATTAAAAGTTCAGGCTCTGTAATAAGCGCCTGCGCAATCCCTATACGCTGAAGCATTCCTTTTGAGTAATCCTTTAATTTTTTATCCTTGGCGTGGGTGAGCTTCACCTGCTCGAGCACTTCCATGGATCGATTCTTAAAGTTTTCCGCAGGCTGTTGTGAAAGACTCCAATGGAGATTTAAAAATTCAATTCCCGTTAGAAATTCTTGAAAAAATGGCCGCTCGGGAAGGAATCCAATCTTTTGTCTGTGATGAAGTGCAAACTTTTCATCAAAAAAACGCACTTCGCCACTATCTGGAAAAATAAACTCTAAGGCACATTTTAAAGTGGTTGTTTTTCCCGCGCCGTTGGGCCCAATGAATCCAACAAACTGACCCTTTTCTACAGAAAATGAAATATCCTTTAAAACCTGCTGAGCAGGTTTATAAAAATCAGAGCGAAATGATTTTTTCAAATGAATCACTTCTAAAATTTTCATAAATAAAATTCATCTCTCACGTGGCACCATCTTCATCCTTGATGAAATTAGGCTAAATGAGATACTTCAATTCGTCCAGTCTTAGATTTTTCAAGGGCAAGTACAAATGCTTGAGCCGCGTCGCTTTCGGTTAGACAGGGAATACTGTAGTCCGTACACGCTCTTCGAATATCGAAACTGGCCTCGATGGCGTGACGCCCTTCAGTCGTATTAACCACAAACTGAACCTCGCCGGAACGAATTCGATCAACACAATGTGGTCGCCCCTCGTGGACTTTGTTCAGCATCAAACAATCGATACCTTCTGTTTTAAGATAGTCCGCGGTTCCCCGCGTTGCAGAAAATTGATACCCCATCATTTTCAAATTTTTAAGTATTGGCAGCAGTGGAACTTTATCCTTATCACGAAGCGACAAAAAAACCTCGCCTTGAGCCGGAAGTGTGATGGAGCTTGATAAAAATGCCTTCACCAAAGCCTCTGAATAAGTGCTGGCTCGCCCCATACTTTCACCGGTCGATTTCATTTCTGGCCCCAGAATAGAATCACTGTCTGTAAATTTTTTGAATGGAAAGACAACACCTTTGACACAAATTTTGCTAAGATTACGCCATTGATACTTATTCTGCTCTTCTATGGACAACTTTAAACCCAACTGGGCTGCAATTCCTAAATCAATCAGTGGAATTCCCGTGGCTTTTGCTAAAAATGGAACTGATCGCGAACTTCGCGGATTGGCTTCAAGAATAAAAATAACATCGTCTTTGACCGCTAGTTGTAAATTCAAGTGACCTTTGACATCTAATCTGTCTGCCAAACGTCGACTCATCTCTTCAATCTTAAGTAAGGTCTCTGGTTTTAACCGTTGCGGTGGAACAACACCCATACTGTCACCAGAATGAACTCCGGCAACCTCGATATGCTCGACAATTCCACCCATGACTGTCCATTCCAAACCCCTGACAAGATCTACATCCACTTCAAGAGCACCAGTTAAAAACTGATCCATCAAACACGGGTTCGAAGAACTAATAAAATCTTGATGCCGCTGGAAGTATGAAATCAGTTCGCCCTGATTCTCGATAACTTCCATGCGACGCCCGCCTAAGACATAACTTGGGCGACAAATCATAGGATAGCCTATTGATTTTTCACAAGCCAAAGCCTCTTCAAGACCACCAACCATTGTTGATTGAGGTATCATCAAATTCAGCCCACGACAAATCTCTGCAAACTGTTTGCGGTCTTCAGCCTGATCTAGGGATTCTAGTGAAGATCCTAATAATTTGTATCCATTCTGTACCAGACCGTGCGCTAAACTAATGGGCGTCTGTCCACCAAGCTGTGCAATGAATCCTTTTGGCTGAATGAAATCAAAAACTTCAAGCACACACTCTTCAGTGAGTGGCTCAAAGAATAAATAGTCTGAGGTATCATAATCCGTCGATACTGTTTCTGGATTTGAATTGAGCATGGCTACAGCGTAATTCAATTTTTGCAACGCCTGAACACCACGAACACACGAGTAATCAAATTCAATGCCTTGGCCAATGCGATTTGGTCCACTGCCGATCACAGCCACAATATTTTGGGGTGGTTGAGTTTTTTCAGCCCTGCTCCAGTAAGTCGAATAAAAATAAGGCGTTGAAGACAAAAACTCACCAGCACAGGTGTCCACTTGCAAATAAGACGGTCTCAGATGATGAGTATGTCGCAAATCTCGCACGCTCTTTGCTGTTAGATTTTTAAGTTTTCCAATTCTGGCATCTGTGAAACCAAACTTTTTGGCGCGAGTCAGTAACGGCAACTCCAGAGGACTTGTTTTTAATTTATTTTCAAATTTTACCAACTCTGCAATTTGCTCTAAAAACCACGGATCTATTTTTGTTAATTCCTGAATTTGAGTCATTGGAATAGCGTGGCGCATGGCTTGAAAAATATGCCAAATACGCTGGCTATTAGGATATGACATTTTTTCTAAATTGAAATGAATATCTGGAATTCCTTCTGAATTCATTTCCAATGCAGCAAGGGCTTTCATCAGGGATTCTTGAAAGGTTCGTCCCATGGACATCACTTCACCAACACTTTTCATTTGTGTTGAAAGAATATCTTTTGAACCTTGAAACTTTTCAAAAGCAAAACGTGGAATTTTTGTGACCACATAATCTAATGCAGGTTCATAACATGTTGGAGTGACTTTCGTGATATCATTCTTCAATTCATCTAATAAATAGCCCACGGCCAGCAGGGCCGCAATCTTTGCGATAGGAAATCCCGTAGCCTTACTGGCCAAAGCCGAAGATCTTGAAACGCGCGGATTCATTTCAATAACAACCCGCTCATGCGTTGTTGGATGAACTGCAAATTGAATATTTGCTCCGCCTGTCTGAACTCCAACTCGGCTGATAATTCGACAAGCCTCGTCTCGCATATCTTGGTACTGATCATCAGTTAGGGTTTGTTGAGGAGCCACGGTGATACTGTCGCCCGTATGGACGCCACAAGGATCAAAATTCTCGATGGAACAAACAACAACAAAAGTCCCTGATGCATCTCGCATCACTTCCAATTCAAACTCTTTCCATCCCAAAATACTTTCTTCAACTAAAACTTCAGATGTGGGACTTTCGTGCAAAGCCTGCACAAGCATTCTTTTGTACTCTTCTGGGGAATAAGCAACGCCACCTCCACCACCACCTAAAGTATAATTTGGGCGGAGTATAATAGGATAACCCAAGCGATCCGCAGCCAGCAAACCATGTTCAAAATTTTTAACCATTTCACTTTGAGGATACTTGGCACCCAATTCATCTAAAATCGAACGAAACTTTTCACGATCTTCCGCGGCTTCAATAACCGCTGGAGTCGCCCCCAACATTTGCACATTGTGCTTTTTTAAAATTCCAAGACGATCCAGTTCGAGCGCCAAATTAAGAGCGGTTTGCCCGCCTAATGTTGGAATCACAGCCTGAGGTTTTTCGATTTCAATTATTTTTTCTAAGTATTGAACTTTGAGTGGTTCAATATAAGTGCGCGTGGCGATCTCAGGATCGGTCATAATTGTTGCGGGATTTGAATTCACCAAAATAACTTCAAAGCCCTCTTTCATCAATGCCTTGCAAGCCTGAGTCCCTGAGTAGTCGAATTCGCAAGCCTGTCCGATTTGAATCGGTCCACTTCCGATAATCAAAATTCTTTTTATACTTTGGTTTTTTGGCATGTTACAATCCTAGTCTGTTGTCATTTGTATAAATCAACTCAGGCTTCACGTGTTTGTACTGTTCGAATTTGTAGCGCATTTTGTTTAATCGCAAAAGAAATGTCTCGAGATTTAAATCTCGATTCTTTTGATGAACTTTGACCTCTGCAGAAATAAATTTCTGCGCCGATTCCGGATGAAAACAAAAACTTTTTAAAAAGTAAAAATTTTTATCAATTTTAACAAGCCGGGCTTCAAAAAACTCTTTGGTATCAAAACCAAAAATAAGATCCGTATGATGAACCGTGATTTTTTCATTTTTAAAAAGATCTTTCAGAAAGACTTCGTCTTTTTTCACTTTTAGAAATTCAAATATGGAATGGCGATGATCTCGTAATATTTCGATCACTTGCTCATCTTCAGGTGATAATCTCAACTCCCGATGCAAAGTACACACTTCTAAGGGAGTTTTCATATAACTCTTCAGCGGGCGAGTTAGGAAGTACCACTCATAAAATTGATGCATACGTAAATTATAATGGGGCTTATTCTCGTCCAGGGACCCTGTATTTCCAAAAAATTCTTTTTTTGCCTGAGTCAATTCATCTATGAAAGCTTCTGAAGTGTAGTGCCCAATTAGCTTTTGCATACTGGACTGAAATTGCTGCCATGTTAACATAATGTGCCTGCAGTCTTTGGTTGATCTGTGGATACTTGATTTTGATGCATATTCTGAATAAAAAAATCAAAAAGTTGCGAGGCCTCATGAGGGCCAGGGTGACTTTCTGGATGATACTGAATTCCCAATAAATTTAACCGCTTCGAATAAAAACCCGCAACGGTTCCATCATTCAAATTATGATGGGTGACTTGAATATCTTTTGGTAATGATTCTGCGACAACAGCGTAACCATGATTCTGACTAGATATATAAATTTTATTTAAAATCTCGTCACGAATGGGATGATTTGCACCACGATGACCAAATTTTAACTTGTATGTTTTTGCACCCAACGCCAAAGCCAAGACCTGATGCCCCATGCAGATCCCAAAAATTGGAATCTTACCAATGAAATATCGAATAGTTTCTGGCGCTTTCTGAACAGCTGCAGGATCGCCGGGGCCATTAGTTAACATCAATGAATCTGGTTTCCAATCTTGAATCACTGAGGCCTCAGTACGACTGGGAAATATTCTAATAGCTGAGCTTCGATACCGAAGTTCTCGAAGAATATTTTCTTTGGCGCCAAAATCCAGAACAGCAATTCGCGGACCTTTGGGATTTTGCCCCGAGTGATCTTCAATTTTCTGGCGGGAACACAAGTGAACCCAATCGGATTCAATATTTTTTTGCTTTTCAATCAGAGCGAATGCTTTTGTCTTGGCCAGTTCCGATGTGGGTGCTTGAACAATCGCTCCCCAAGGAGTCCCTTGATTCCGAAGCTTCAAGACCAAACGACGCGTATCCACCTCAGTCATCACGGGGACTTGATTTTCAATGAGACATTTGGACCAGGAACTTTCGCGCTCACTGGATTGCATTTGCACGCATACAAAACCTTGAATCCAAATCTGCTTGGATTCCCATGATTTTTTATTGACGGCGTAGTTACCCATCATTGGAGCCGTCATCACGACAATTTGTGAAAAATAGGAAGGGTCACTTGCAATTTCTTCATATCCTGAGTGGGCCGTATTGAAAACGACTTCACCTGCTTTTTCTGGAAACGGATTTTGAGCCACAAGCCCTTGTCCTTCAAAAATTTCTCCATCTTGTAATACCAAAAAAGTTTTCATTTCTATTCCTCAAGTAAATTTCGGATAATGGCTTCTCGGAGAAAAACACCATTCTCGACTTGTTTTAAGACCAATGACCGCTTATCCGCCAAAACACTTTGCTCCATCTCAATTCCATAATTAATAGGACCCGGATGCATAATCCAAACGTTTTTTCGAAGGTGTTTCAAATGATTCGGATTCAGTCCATAATTTTTTCGATACTCATCGACATTAAAAATACTGCCATCATGTCGTTCTTTTTGAACCCGTAAGGCCATGACAGCATCCGCCCACTCTAGACCCTGGGATAAGTTTTGAAAATGAGTAAAGCTTAATGGCATGGTCACAGTCGGAAGAAATGCTGTCGGTGCACAGATTCCAATTTTATATCCTAATATTTGAGCCAACTCAAAGTGGGATGCCACTACTCGCGAATGACGGACATCGCCAATAAATAGAATCTTCTTTTCCTGAAAATTCTGCCACTTTTCAAATAAGCTCAGACAGTCCAGCAGGGCCTGAGTCGGATGACCGCGCAATCCCCACCCGGCATTGATGACCGGAACGGATACTGTTGAAGCTACTATTTCTAAGTCTAAATTATTATCACACCGGATGATAAAAAAAAGAGGCCGCATGGCCTCGATATTCAAAATAGTGTCCGTGATTGTTTCACCTTTTTCGAGACTTGTTCCAACTCCACCATCTAAAACCATGGGATGAACTCCGGCTCGTGCACACGCTGATTCAAAACTAAATCGTGTTCGCGTGCTCGGCTCAAAAAATAATAGCGCAGCTGTTTGGCCTCGAAATCTGGCTTGAGATAATACCTCTGATTTATTGGCTTTTAACTTTAAAGATTTTTCAAATAGAAGTTCGATTTTATGAATAGATAGTTGAGATAAATTGATCAAAGAGCTTTTGCTCGTAGGCATTGATAGTAAGGCTAACAACTCTACCGAGGCTTTGTCAAAATTCGATTCCAGCGAATCACATTTGACCCAGAAATGAAATCTTGCGTTGAACCATAGGACAACCAAATTGAGGACACTTTGCTTGCAATTTGATCAACAGGGACTGTGCCCAAATCTCTAGAGTCATCACTGGTGTCTCTGTTGTCCCCAAGAACAAACACTTCATTGAGAGGTACCTTCATTCGAGCAAAGGTAGACAAGGCTCCTTGCTTATCAGGGCGACTACTCAAGATTATTTCTCGAGCAGAACCATCACACTCTTCATTAAACACCTGGAATGTATCCACTGACAATTGACGGTCAACTTTTGTGTAACTGCATGGTTTTCCATTTAAAATCATGTGACCATTTTGAATTTCAATCTCGTCCCCACCAAGCGCTACAATACGTTTAACATATTGAGCCCCCACCTTAGAAATGGCCTGCGGAGCTGTAAACTGAAAAACCACTAAATCGCCTGTCTTGGGCGTGGATTGAAAATAACTTGTATTGCTCCAAGGAAGACGAAGCCCATAGGCAATTTGCGAGGAAACAATAAAATCGCCTGGCCAAAACGTCGGCGCCATTGAAACCGTAGGAATTTTATAAACAGAGATCAAAAAGGTGCGACAAAACAGTGCTGCAACCAAAGCAATCCCAATCCAGAGTATATTGGACTTGGCCTTCATTACTTAATGGTCTTAAAAAAACGATCTGAACGCAAGCGGAAAGGATCGCAGATAAATGGCGCTGATGCCAGAGTCTCTTCACAACTCATCCAAACTCGAGATGCTTGGCCAACCAATAACTCAGCAGGAACAAATCCCCAGAATCGCGAATCCTGAGACTGATCTCGATTGTCACCCATCACAAAATATGAATTTTGCGGGACTGTGATTTTTTTTTCTTCTGAACCCAAATGCTCATAGGTCTTAAAAAGACGAATAGTGTGTGATGTCACATCTTCTGAAGATTCCGAATAATAGTTAAAAATAGTTTCATCCGAATAGGAATTCTCTGACAATGGCGCCAAAGACCATGGTTTATTATTCACCGCGATCTGCCCATTTTGGATAATCAACTCATCACCAGGCAAACCAATCAAACGCTTAATAAAAAAAACGTCTCGATTCTCTGGAAAGCGAAAAACCACCACATCACCACGTTGAGGCTCTCGGTAACGCCAAATCCAACCATCTCCCCATGGCGGCTTGATTCCATAAGAATACTTTTTTACTACAATATGATCATGAACCAAAAGATTCGGAACCATGCTTTCTGAAGGAATAACAAAAGGTTCAAAGAGGACCCAACGAAATAAAAATATAAGAAACAATGGCGTCAGAAATGTCAGCAAAGCCTTTGGCCATGTCCCTTGCTTGCCGATTTTCTTTCTGAGTAAATTCATACGCGTTTACTGCTGTACGGTATTAAATAATCGCGACCAGCGAATAGATATTGGATTACAAAGCACGGACACCACTGGCAACATGTCATCACATGTTAACCAAATGAAGCTCGCCTTACCCAATAAATTTTTCTGAGGCACAAACCCCCAAAATCTGGAATCATGAGAATTATAACGGTTGTCGCCCATAACAAATAAAGAATCCGCAGGAACAATCCATTCGCCATCGCCAGGAAATCCAACGACCTCACCCTTGCGCATCAAGATACTGTGCTCAATAATTCGATCCGAACCTTCGAGTTTCTCCGTAAAATGCACATAATTTGATTTTGTATCTTGAAGACCACCTTCACTTTTAAAATCTTCTTCATGTAGAAAATCAAAATCACGTGATGATGTCGGAACAACTTTCTCTTGAGGTTTATCATTCACAAAAAGCACACCATTCTCGAAACGAACCTTATCCCCAGGAACACCAACAATTCGCTTAATAAAAAATGTGCCGATTTCTTTAGGGAACTTAAACACAATAATCTCACCACGCTGCGGTTCTCGAAATTTAACAAGCCAATTTTCACTAAAAGGTGCCCGAATTCCATAAGTGATTTTATTCACAAAAATATGGTCATTCTTAAGAAGCGACGGGAACATGGAGCCCGACGGAATAACATAGGCCTCTAATAATAACCACCGTATCGTGAGAGCCGCCAGAACAGCCAAAGCCATAGAGCCCCAACCCTCAGTCCAAAACAACTTATTAGAAAAATCCCAGCCGTTGTACTTTGCTTTTTTTGGGCCACCAAATCCAAACATATTTATTCCTCTACTTTTAAGATCGCAAGAAAGGCCTCTTGTGGCACATCTACAGATCCAATCTGCTTCATGCGCTTTTTACCTTCTTTTTGCTTCTCTAAGAGCTTTCTCTTTCTGGATATGTCACCACCATAACATTTGGCGGTCACGTCTTTTCTAATAGCTCCAAGAGTTTCACGAGCGATGATTTTTGCTCCAATAGCTGCTTGAATTGCCACTTGATACTGCTGCCGTGGAATTAGCTCTTTCATTTTTTCAGTCAGTGCTCGACCTCGGTTTTGAGCCTTTGATGTGTGAACAATCAAAGACAGCGCATCGATGGGTTCGCCATTAATCAAAATATCAAGCTTTACCAAATCCGCTTCCTCAAAACTCAAAAATTCATACTCAAGAGAAGCGTATCCCTTGGTGATAGATTTCAAACGGTCATAGAAATCCATGACCATTTCATTCATTGGCAACTTGTATTCAATAATTACTTTTTTGTCAGTGACATAATCCATACGCACCTGAATACCACGCTTGTCCTCGCAAAGTTTTAACAACCCACCAATATACTCGGTTGGGGTGTGCAAAGTGACTTTGACATAAGGCTCTTCCATTTTTGCAATTTGAGTTTCCTCTGGCATTCCTGAAGGATTTTCTAACATCAAAACTGTTCCATCAGTTTTTGTAATTCGATAAACAACTGTGGGCGCTGTCGTAATTAAACTCAAATTAAATTCACGTTCTAAACGCTCCTGCACAATTTCCATATGCAATAAACCAAGAAAACCACAACGGTAACCAAAACCAAGAGCCAATGATTTTTCAACTTCAAAGGTCAATGATGAGTCATTTAAACACAACTTATCCAAGGCGTTTTTTAGATTTTGATACTCACTGGCTACGATTGGGAAGATTCCCGCAAAAACCATAGGTTTTACTTTTTGAAAACCTGGCAATGGGATAGTTGCCGGATTTTTTGATGACGTCACGGTATCACCTACTTTGACATCACGAATGTCTTTGATTCCACAAATAATAAAACCCACTTCGCCCGAATCCAAAGCCTCAATAGGAAGTGGAAAAGGAGTATACTTTCCCATTCGAAGAACTTCATAATCACGATCGGTGGCCATAAACTTAATACGGTCGCCTTTCTTGATAATTCCATCCATCATTCGAACTAAAACAACGACACCCTGATAGGCATCAAACCAAGAATCAAAAATAAGTCCTCGTGGTGTTAAATCACGATTTGCTTTTGGTGGTGGAACTTTCGCAATCACGGCCTCAAGAATATCCGCAATTCCAATTTTTTCTTTAGCTGAAGCATGAATGATCTCGGAACAATCCAGACCAACAGTGTCCTCGATTTGCTTCTTTACGCCCTCGGGATCTGCAGAAGGTAAATCAATTTTATTCAGTACAGGTATTATTTCGAGATTGTTCTCTAAGGCCAAATAGACATTAGCTAATGTTTGAGCCTCAACACCTTGGGCGGCATCAACAACTAAAATGGCGCCTTCGCAGGCTGCCAGTGAACGAGAAACTTCATAGGAAAAGTCCACATGCCCCGGAGTATCAATCAAATTAATTTGATATGTCTGACCATCCTTTACTGAGGTGTAAGTCAAACAGACAGTTTGAGCTTTGATCGTGATTCCGCGTTCGCGCTCAAGCTCCATATTATCTAGAAATTGTTCTTTTTTCTCGCGATCTGCAAGCGCCCCCGTGTGCGCCAACAATCCGTCCGCTAAAGTTGATTTGCCATGGTCAATATGAGCAATGATTGAAAAATTTCGGATAAATCTTGGATCCACTATTTAACCGCGTCTTTAAGTTGCTCGATTTTATTTACTTTTTCCCAGCTAAAGAAACCCTCATTCAATTTTTCTTCGCGGCCAAAATGACCATACGCTGCCGTATCCGAATAAATCGGACGGAGCAAGTCGAACTCTTTAACAATTCGCGCTGGGCGCAGATCCCAAACTTTTTTAACAGCTTCAATAAGTTTTTCACTACCCACTTTGCTGGTTCCAAAATCATTGATTGCAATACTAACAGGCTCAGCAACACCAATGGCATAGGCAACTTGTAATAAACATTTTTCCGCAAGCCCTGCGGCCACAATATTTTTTGCAACGTGACGTGCAGCATAGGCTGCCGAACGATCCACCTTCGTCGGATCTTTGCCAGAGAATGCTCCGCCGCCGTGAGCCCCATGACCGCCATAGGTATCAACGATGATCTTACGACCTGTCAAACCCGCATCCCCCATTGGACCACCTGTTACAAATCGGCCCGTTGGATTGATGTGAAATTTAGTATTCTTATCGATCCACTGGGATGGAATGGATTTTTTAATCAATTCTTCCATAATGAAATCTTGAATTTCTTTCAGAGAAACATGATCTGCATGTTGAGTTGAAATAACAACGGTATCAATTCGCTTCGCCTTACCATTCTCATACTGAACTGAAACCTGAGACTTTGCATCTGGGCGTAGCCAATTCACTTTTTCTGATTTACGAATGGTTGCCAAATCTTTAACAAGTTTATGTGACATAGACAACGTGAGTGGCATCAATTCAGAAGTCTCATTTGTAGCATATCCAAACATCAAACCCTGATCACCAGCACCTTGTTCATCAGAACCTGTTTGCTTAACTCCCATGGAAATATCTGGAGACTGCTGCCCAACAGCAACAGTCACACCACATGTTTTGTAATCAAAGCCTTTGTCTGAGTGATCATAACCAATTTTTTTAATTGTCTCCCGCGCGACCTCTGCAAAATTCACTCGCGCCGAAGTTGTAATTTCACCGGCAATGACAACTAAACCTGTTGTTAAAAGTGTTTCACAAGCAACACGCCCTTTTGGGTCTTGTTCTAAAATTTTATCCAAAACCGCATCGCTAATTTGATCGGCCATTTTATCGGGATGCCCTTCGGACACAGATTCACTTGTGAATATATAATTTTTCACGGGTTATATACCTCTTATTTTTTTAGTATTTAGAAAGCCTTCAAAAAGTACAATAAGGGGGTAAAGGGGTCAATAAAAACACAAAAGCTCTGCTGAACAGAGCTTTTGCACAAAAATAGAATGTAAAAATGCTGCTAAATAGCCACTACCCCGCTTTTTTCCATTTTGGAGTGAACTCAAACTGGCTATTAAACTCTCGCATTTTACCTTCTTTAGAGAGTTCAAATTTCTTATGATGCATGTATATTTCTTTGACCTTAAGAAACTGTTTCTCAAGCTTGTCAGCCATCATATCAACGGCAACATATATGTCCGTTGCTGAAGCTGTTGCCTTAAAAAATTTTTGCTTTGTATTGAGCGAAATTTGGACTTGATACTCATGCTGATCTTTTGAGTAATACACATTGCATCGACCCTCTTTCAATAAAAAACTTCCAATTTCGTCTAATTTTTCAGACGTGTAATTGACCAGAGAATCTGAGTAGTCCAGATGCTTAAAAGTGTAATTCGACTTCATGCATTTTTCCTTGGGTTCCGAGTAACTTGATTGTCAACCGGACGAGCAATTCTAGCGAAGGCCCGTATGATAAACCTATCGGTAAAGCCCAGACCTTCGTTGAGCGAAAATAGAAATAAATTTATTCCAATTATGAGACGAAATTCGAGAGCTTATTGGTTAGTACTGAATAAGCGATTTTATAGGTTCACCTTTAAACTTCATTTGATTCAAGCCTGTAAGATTGATTAAAACCAGCATATCTTCAACACTATATCCGGCTTTCTCACAAAGCGATTGCGATGTTCGCAACGTTCCACCAGTTGCAAGCACATCGTCGCAAATAACGACACGCAGCGGATACTGTGATGGCGCTATCTCAAGCGTCGCCTCACCGTATTCAAGTTTATAAGACTCTCGAATAGTTGGTGGTGGCAATTTACCCGCTTTACGCAAAGGTAAAAAACCCTTGTTTAATTTTGCCGCAAGCATCGCAGCAAAAATAAACCCCCGTGATTCAATTCCAACAAAAATATCAATACGAGAAAGATCCAACATTTTTTCAAAATCATGGGTTATCGCCGAGAACGCTTCAGCACTTTGTAAAAGTGGAGACACATCTCGAAAAAGAACTCCGGGAATTGGAAAATCAGGAACATTTCGAATAAGCGATGAGTAGTTCATATCTAGTCCTCTTATCAGTGATCACAGATATTACTAGAAGTATTTTTTACGTTGGCTAGAAGGTAATATCTTTAAGACATCACGGTACTTGGCGACCGTTCGTCGAGCAATATCAATTCCCTCTTTACGCAGAAGCTCAACTAGTTTTTGATCCGAAAGTGGCTTTTTGGGATCTTCTTTCGATACAATTTCCCGCAATTTAAGCTTTACGGATTCAGATGCTAAGGCATCGCCACCATCGGACGAGTTGATTCCTGAATTGAAAAAATATTTCAATTCATAAATCCCTTGCGGCGTGTGCATATACTTTGATGTTGTCACACGACTGACTGTAGATTCATGCATACCGATATCATTAGCAATATCTCGCAGAACCATTGGCTTTAAAAAGGCTGGTCCCTTTTCAAAAAATTCTTTTTGATGTTTTACTATGCTGTCGCTGACCTTAAAAATTGTTCGCTGACGCTGATGAATGGACTTTATGAGCCAGACTGCTGATTTCAATTTTTCTTGAATATACTCAGACGCGACCTTGTCGCCGGTTGGATTCGCGCCACCCTTAAGCATATTTTTATAGAAATTTGAAATTTTTAATTTTGGCAAGCCGTCTTCATTCAATGAAACAATAAAATCATCACCCACTTTATAAACATAAACATCCGGAGTGACAAATTGAGTATCATTTCCAGCATAGCTTCGACCTGGCTTCGGCTCCATGGCATAAATAATTTTACACATGTCGACGACAACTTCCATCGACCGGTTCATGACTTTTGCAATGGCCTCATAGTTCTTTTTTTCCAAATCCTTTAAATGATTTGAAATCAAAGCCACCAAATCATTGGTGTCTTCTTCAAGCAACCGAGCTTGAATCAACAAACATTCCTTCAGATCGCGCGCACCAACTCCTGGTGGATCAAACTGATGGATCAAGCTCAACGTATCCTCGAGCAAACCAATATCTATTTTTTCTTCCTCAGAAATTTGCGTGAGGGGCACTTTTAAATAACCATCATCATCAATATGAGCGATCAAAGCATCCGCAGCTTGTTCTTCTTCATCTGAAAACCCGGTCATTTTAACTTGCCAGTAAAGATGATCATGCAAGGTCTGCGTTGTCGAAATTATGTTTTCATAATTCATAATTTCTTCGTTACCATGAGAGGCTTCTCGTGGCGCTTTATGTTGAGTTTCTAAATAGGATTCCCATTCAAATTCATCTTGCTTTTGTGGATCCTGAATACTTTCGGCACCAGGCGTTTCCAATTGGGTGTTGTCCACATTGGTTTGCTGTTCGGCTTCTTTGGTGCGCTGAAAATCTTCTTCTTTTAAAACTTCGGCCTCTTCCAGGATTGGATTTTCTTCCAATTCACTTCGGACTTGCGACTCCAATTCAAGTCGCGACAACTGCAACAATTTAATCGCTTGTTGCAACTGGGGAGTGATCACCAGGTTTTGACTTAAATTCATCGTTTGTCTTAATGCCATCGTCTTTTACCAGTGTCCTTTTTACAGTCTAAAGTTTTCGCCCAAATAAAATTTACGAGCCAAGTCAGATGTCGCAATTTCCTGAGACGTTCCACGAACCTGAATCTGCCCGTCCTTCAATATATAAGCATAATCGCAAATCCCCAAAGTCTCACGCACGTTATGATCCGTGATCAAAACTCCTATACCTTTGGCCTTAAGATCATTGATGATATTTTGGATATCGGCAACAGCTATCGGATCAATCCCTGCAAACGGTTCATCCAATAATAAAAATTGAGGTGATGAGGCCAATGCTCGAGCAATCTCAACACGACGTCGCTCCCCACCAGATAATGAATAACCATAGGATTCTCGAATGTGATTAATGCGAAAGTCCTGTAGAAGTGATTCCAGGCGAGTTCGCCGATCTTGTGCTGTAAAACCTTGGGCTTCGAGAGCCACTTGAATATTCTCTTCAACTGTTAGCTTACGAAAAATACTTGGCTCTTGAGCCAGATAACTCAAACCAGCTCGTGCTCGCTTGTACATTGGAAAATCAGTAATATTTAATTCATTAAGATAAATATCACCAGAGTCAGGCTTCACCAAACCCACCACCATATAAAATGAAGTGGTTTTCCCAGCTCCATTTGGCCCTAATAAGCCAACCACCTGACCCGATTCAACTTCAAATGAAGCCTCTTGAACGACTTTGCGCCCTTTGTACTGCTTTGAAATTTTTGAAATACTGAGTTTATGTGTCATTTATTTTTCAGGCTTTCTTTGTCCAGTCACGTTAACTTGATTTATCTTAACTTTTTTCCCGCCTTCAAGGAAGACGATTTCTTGCCCTCGTATTTCATCCTCGCCTTGCTGGACTTTGGGGTTGCCTCGTAATGTCATTTTATCTTCAACTAAATCCATCTCAAGTTCGTTACACGTTGCAATCTTATCTTTTTCAACCAGTCGCACACCTTGACTCACAACAATACGCTCTAAAGATTTTTGCAAATTTGAATAAAAAAATCGTGCTCGCGGAGCTTCTATTTTACTTTCACCTAAAACCATTCGCACCTGCCCCATAAATAAGGCCTCTTGACTGCTGTTGTAAAATTCAGCGGTCTGCGAAGTCAGATTAAATTTTTTATTATCAATACTCTTGCTTGCCGCCACCTGGCTCAAAATTTCCATTTTATTATTTCTAATATCAACTCTTAATCCATTTCCACGAAGTTGAAATCCACTGCCCTTACTATCTGGTGGTCCCTGCATATACACCGCATCTGTGCTATTCATAATTTTGTCTTTCGCTGTATATCTTAGTGAATCTGTTTTAAATTGATAGCCATTCGTACTCGTCGTTAAGACTTCTCCACGAATAATCATATCTTTGGTGGTGCCATCGATTTCTCCAACTTCTCCCATAACGGTAAAGCTGGAGTTATTCTCAGAAAAAAATTGAACCTTAACTTTTTTTAACACCCATTGAGCGTCCGATGTCCCCGAGGCTTCGGAAGCAAACAATTCATAACTGCGTTTGTTTTCATCATTTTCAACGATATGGACTCCAAGAGCTTTCTGCTCAATGGCATCTTTTTTCTGATTCTGGGCAAGGGCCTGTAGTTTCTGATACTGAGAGATGCTATCCGTTGGTTTTTCCAGCAATTTTGGCGACATAAACAGGACCTCCAAAAAAATGAAGGTCACCAATAGTGCAAAAAGAAGCGTGTACTTATTGAGTTTGGGTATCCGTAGTCGCATTTTCTTTACTCACATCTTTTGCGACCGCAAAATTAATTGGTCCGCCACCGGCTTCATAGATGGAGTACATTATCTTTTTTAAGGTTAAGTAATCAATGCCTTTATCCGCTTGCAATGTGACGCGTCTCCACGCATTTGGATCAATCTCTTCATTACCCAATGTTTTATCAACAACATTCTTCAATTTATTCTTAATCTTCGCATCAGTTTCGGCTTTAGCTTTTTCAAGGAGTATTCGAACTTCATCGCGCAAGCGCGGAATAGTCCAATCTTTTGAAGATTTCACTTCATCAAAAGTGGCCACCTGCAATCGATCAATTAAAACTTCTTTTCCAGAAACAGTGACCACAACAGCGGGTTTCAAATCTGCAACCCGATTTGCTTTTGGCAAAACAACTTCTTTGGGAATATAAAGAATTTCTCCAGTTGAGTTGTAATTTTGAAGTAAGAAAATAACCAACACAGTGAACATATCCACCATCGCAGTTAATGAAAGAATCGCTGTAACAGCACGCTTTCCTCCGCGACGCTTCAAGATATTGTGATTACGATAACGTTGGCCAGGTCTAAAAATTGCCATTAGTTTGGTCCTCCAGTTAATAGCTCAGGCGAAAATCCCGCGCGTAGACCCGTATCCATGGCACCGACGACAACTTCATACATAATATCGTCTTCAATAGCCATTTTTACCCCAGCTTTATCTGGGTACAGTTGCTTGATTTTAATCAAATCTGCTTCCAATGATTCATTGTCATAAGCATCGCTCAATTTTGGAATGGGGCGAACATCTTTTCCAACAAATAGAACATATCCCGTTTTTCGAATCTCAAGTTTCAACACCACATCTTCAAGAGGAGGCGGCTTCAACTCTTTTTGCTCCGGATCGCGAGGAGAAGCGAACGAAGCGCCAAGCTGAATCATTGATACTTGCGTCCAAACAGCTGTAATGAGTAGGAATGTAATAAGGACGGACATCAGATCGATCACCGGAACTAAATTAAGTTCGGTATTCACATCTCGTCCTCGTCCACCACCTGAGCTTATATGAGCCATTTAGATCTCCGTAATTCTTAAATTAAAAAAATTAGTCTTTCATTTTATCACGGTTAGAAGCGATTAAATTCATCAAGCTCATGCTTGATTCAATCATTTCATTTTCCGTTTTTTGAATCATATGCTGGAACAATCCGTAAAAAACGATCGCTGCAATAGCCACCATCAGACCGAAACCAGTACAATTCAAGGCATGCGAAATACCTTCAGATAGTAATTGTGCTTTTGTCGCTGGATCAGCTTTTGATACCGCTCGGAATGAACCGATCATACCAAAAATAGTTCCCAATAGACCTGCTAACACAGCAATATTACCAAACACGGCTAAAAATGAAGTCCAACCTTCAAGGCGAGGAGTTTCGCGCATCACTGCTGCATCCATTGCCACTTGAATTTCTTCATCAGGACGCTTATTCATAGCCTGAACCAATCCCGCTTTCATTGTATTTGCCAATGGTGTGGGTTTTGAATCACAAAAAGAAATAGCCTGGCGCAAATCGCCACCAATAATCATTCTAAAAATTTGATCTGCAAACTCTTTCTTATCTACACGCAAAGATTTTAAAGTTAAAAATCTTTCGATAATGAGCACTGTTGATAAAACGGCGATCACTAAAATCACATACATAACCGTTCCGCCCTCGGTAAAGGCTCGCACGATCGGGTTCATATTCTCTACATTCGCTACATTCGCTACAACTGGGTCCACAACAATCCTCCTCTTAAATTATTTTTGGCCTTGAAACAAAAACGGGTAAGTCACTTCAGCAACTGTTCCTGCTGGTGGCTCCGGAAAACGTAAAGCAACAAGGCGCGCCCGCACGCACTCTTCAACTGAAGGATTATCCAACGTTGATTTGCCCTTTACCAATCGTGCATTTCGAGCAATTCCACGTTCATGGATATCCCAGACAATCACAACTTTACCTTCTAACTTCGAATCTTTTTTATACTCGCGATCATAACATGCTTTAAATGATTGAAGCGCTGAACGAACAACTCGGCGAACAGCTTCACGATCGATAGATCCTGAAAATTCTTCTTCAGCTCCACCCGCTTGAATAGCAACTTGGTCCTTGCTTCCAAATCCAGTACCACTTCCGTAAGCACTTTGCCCTGAACCCCGCCCCTGAGTTCCAATTCCAGCAATCCCTTGCGTGGCTGTTCCTTTACCGCCGGCTCCAGTGTCTTTGAATTTAGAACCTAAATCATCGCCACCGCGATTTTCATTGAATCCTGATGATCCCGTTGCTTTCTCGCCAGCTCCAAGTAATTCACCCGTTCCGCTGTATGCTTTGTCTAATTTGCTTCGTGCTCCACCAGATCCAAACGCTGCCAGCAATCCTGAGTTTGTTGGATCTGGTTCTTTGCTCTGTGCATTTGCGGCTGATTTATCACCCGTTTTGATAGCGCCACCCTGCTTAGTGGATGTAAACATTTTTGCCTTCAACTTTGAGTCTTTAGGTTTCACTTCGTTCGCTCGACCAGCTGAAGAAGCCGCAACCGCTTTTCGCTCCGGTTTTGTCACATCACCTTTAATTTTCTGCTCAGCTTGCTTTTCACTTGCTTTAACAACCTTTTTTGGTGGCTCAGGTGGCTTGGGTGGAGGTGTTTCTTTTGGCGGATCCTTCGGCTCTGGTGGTGGCGTTGCTGCCACCACTGGAACTGGAGGTTTCGTAAAAATAACTTGAGCAACGCGCTCAACATCTTCTTCAACCTCAACATCTTTTGGCATAGATACAGATACAATTAAACTTGTTAATGCTGCAAAAATAAGTGCTGCCAAGATACCTGTAAATTCAGAAGATGACAGAATCAATGGAGATTCAAAAATAACAGCCGGAGCCTTCGGTGCAAACCGAACAACAAGCTGCATTTCATTAATCAATGTTATAAAAACCGATTCATTCTGTTGCAAACGATAATTCTGATCCGCAACAACTTTTAACGATCCTTCGCGCAGGACTTCCACTTTCATTTCTAAAGTGGAACGGATCTGAACACCTGACGTAAAATCTAAAAATGCCCAATCCTTCGGAGCAGAACCCTCTGGAACTTGAATATCTAAATTATTTCCAAGTTTTTTTAGCCCTACTGGAACAAAGTGATATGTATTAATAATTCGTTCTTTCCAGGAAACAACCACTTCAACCATTTGGCCTTTTCCAGGTTTAAAATACTGGCGAAGATCCTTATTTTCACTGGCTGGAGCAAATGTTTTTTTACCTTTTTTAGAACTATTTTTTAAAGTTGTCGCCTTTGTCGGACTAACTTTATGAATGACTTCAGAATGAATTTTTGGTTTTTCTGAAGCAACTGCAGCAGGAGATCGTACAATTACTGGCTCCACCACTGAAGGGCGTGCCGCTTCCTGCTGTCTAGTTGAAGGCACTGTCGGTTCGATAACAATTTCAGAACTCGCTTTAGGAGTATGAACTGGTTTAGGTGCACCAACAAAAAATACGACTCGATAAGGTCCCACTGAAAACTCATCCCCAGAAACCAGTTCCTCATCAAGAATACTATTCCCATTTTTGTAGGTTCCAATTGCCGAACCTAAGTCGCAAATAAAAAATTGCTGACCACGTTTTTCAACCAAGCAATGAATTGAAGACACCTCTGTAGAGTCCAAATCAATGTCAACTTCAGCTTGATGCCCAATAATAATTTGATCTTTATCCACAAACTGCTTAACAACGTGAATTTGATCATTCTTGAATACTCGAAAGATTAAAGGAGATTTCAACGTCCACCTCTAAGTCGTTGGATGTCTTCTGTCGTACGTCGCATTTCTGGCAAGAAATTTTCACGCAGTTTAATAAGACGTTTATAATTAAAATTCTTTTTCTGAAAGAGATAAAATAACTCGGGCTTTTGTGCAGAACCTTCGACAAGCTCATCTTCAAAGTTTAAAGTTTGTTTTCGATCTGGTTTTGTTGTTGATGCTGACGCAGCATTGGCTTGCGCCATACTGATGTCAGACCAACACATCAGGAGCAATACAATTGCGAAGCTCATTCTAAGAAGATTCATCTCGATACCCCGTTTTCCTATTGTAAACCAGCTTTTGCCTTAATTTCCAAACTCTTTATTGTATCTTTTGAATCTGGAGGCGCACCTACAAACTTTAGTCTATCTAAAAGGTCTAGCCCCTCTTTATTTTTCTGCAAAGTCCCGATCAATAAAATGGAATAATTGAGCATGGCTTCTCGATGACTCGGATTTTCTTTCAGAATTTTTTCATAAATTTCGCCAGCTTCTTTGGCTCTGCCAGTTGCCGTCAATGCAACTGCATAATTATTCATAACTTTAGAATCTCTCATCCCTTTTTGAATAGAAACTTCTAAGGCCAAAGCCGCTTTATTGAAATCTTTTTCAGCAACGTAAATCGATCCCACGTTGGCCGCAGCAACGGCATCTTGAGGATTTAATTCGAGCGCCTTTCGAAAAGATTTTACGGCTTCACGACGATCATTTTTTGCCAAGTGAACCAATCCTAAATTGCTGTACAACTCAGAACTTGAATTATTCGCAGCAATGGCTTTCATCAGTAAAAACTGGGCTGCCTCAAATCGACCTTTTTTATAATAAAAAATAGCTAAAGCATTAAGCGCTCGAATATCTTTTGGATTCTGGGTCAGAATATCCGTACTTGCCTTTTGAATAGCGCCATCATTCTGTATTTTAATAGCTTCATTAAGCGCCGTATACAACGATACAGCCACTGGCGCAGATGTTGAAATGTCCTCCCCATCTTGATCATACTCGCTGGGCTGTACTGACGATTCATCAATACCTACCGATGATTCTGACACCGCATCACCATCCTTCGAAACTTCCGAAGTTGATGAACAGGCAACCATATAGAAACAAAGCGTAGTTAAAAGTAATTTTCTCATTTTTCACCCATCCAGTTGACCAAGCGACTCTCAGCGCTGACTTCGCCATTATTGTAATACTTGGCAGGATCACGCAGAACCATTTGCTTTAACGAATTTCGATAAGCATCGTTATAAACCTCAAGATCCCAAGCGCGATCAACTGCAACTTTGTAACTTTCCGACGCTTTCTTAGAAAACTTATCAGTGATTTGCTCTAACTGAGCCCGATACATTTTCTTTTGATCCTCGTTGAACTGAGATGGCGTTGGCGTTCCCAAAATGGACTTAGTCATGTGATCATTGGCTTCGCCTAATAGGTTCAGTGCATTAACAATTTCTTCAGCTGAATCCAATTTTATAATTAACGAAAGTTCATCATTCAATTTTGTTAGCATATCCAATTTCGCATCAACGGCTTTCTTTTGTTTAGCCGGATCAGCAGGTATTCGAATGGCGCGAAGTTGAGAGAAAGTCTCTTCAGATTGTTGAAATTTGATTTTTGCAACATATCCCGCAGCCGCCGATTTTTTTTCACCTGACATACGACGATGAAGCGCAACAACTTTTTCTTTAGATTCCTCATAATCTTTTCGACGTCCTAGTTTTTTCGAAATTTCTGAAATCCAGAAATAAGCTTCAATCTTTTTCTCAGCAGAAGCCGCCGGCATTTCAATAAATTCTTTATAGTGGTTCACGGCTGAAGAAAGCGCATTTGCTTTTCGTTGCATCTGTGCCACGTTAAAAACTGTGTTGGCGTTCTCAGTCCGATTTTTATTCACCTTTAAAAAAGCATTATAAGCCGCTATTGATTCACTCGTACGACCTAAAACTTCATACATCACGGCTGAATTGTACAAGTAATTTGGCATCAAAGGATCTTTAGGATTCTGAGCTGCAAGTTCTTTGAATAGTTTCGCAGCCTCCTCAAAATTTCCTGAATCCTGATATAACTTTGCTAAAAGTTTTTGTGCCTTCGGCTTTAATGATTCAGCTTTCTTATCTTTCGAAGCGACAATTTTTTTATAATTCTGAATTGCATCAACATTCTTACCAGAACGTTCAAAGTTAACACCAGCATTAAAAAGAGCCATTGCTGCCAATTCTGATGCTGGATTCTGAGTAGCAAACGTCTGGAACTGCACTGCAGATTCTAAATATTTTTTGCCAAGCTCTAAATCTTGAGCTCGTTTGAAATTGGCCTTCTCTAAGACATTTCTAATATCACTGCCCGCCTTCGAAGAAGCTATGGAATCATTCGCCAATAGTTCAGTTCCCATTTTCTCAAGACCTTCGTAATCTTTCTTCAAATTATAAATATCTAATAAAAGATTCGCTGAATACTCTGAGTATTTTGTCTTTGGATACTTTTGAACAATCTCTTTGAAAAATTTTTCTGCTGGACCAAAGTTGTTTGTTTGATAATACAACCGACCTACACGAAACTTAATTTCAGCATCTTTATCTGATGTGGGATATTTTTGAGTGTACCACATTGCTGATTTGATGAATTTTTCCACCCGTGGATCCATAGGAATAGGCTCTATGGAATCTCCCACACGTTTTAGCAACTCTTCGTCTTTTGGAAGCGCTTTCTCAATAGCCAAAAGGACATTTTGTGATGCTTTTGGTCCAAACTTACTTGTTGGGGCATTTTCAGCAACC
Organism: Bdellovibrionales bacterium RIFCSPHIGHO2_01_FULL_40_29; assembly: GCA_001771815.1. Taxonomy (GTDB): domain Bacteria; phylum Bdellovibrionota; class Bdellovibrionia; order Bdellovibrionales; family Bdellovibrionaceae; genus Pseudobdellovibrio. The sequence goes on from MEPU01000006.1 coordinate 53,411, forward strand.
CAAGAATACTGCGTGGAGGCCTCATCATACTTGCCCATATCATACAAAAGTTCACCGTAAAAGAAGTGCATATCTGGAGCTTGGGCCGAGCTTGCAAACTCTTGAAAGTATAAAGTATACCCGTCAGTTGCTGATTTACGCGAGTACGCAGCCCTCGAATTTTGAGCGGTTTGATGCTGCTGAAGAATATAATTTCGGAGTGTCTGTTCTCGCAATTTTATAGAATTTTGTAACAAAGCCTGATCGCCATGATTCGCTGTAAACCAAGCTGAATTCGGACCAAAGTCCGTAATCCAACGATAAAGCTCTTCTTTAAACTGAGGTGAATTTTTTGAATAAAAATAATTTTGTACAATTTGATACTGGTACTCAAATGCTTTTTTGGCTTCAGGCTCTTGATTTATTAACATTCGAAAAACATCACGAGATGCATCACGGTTGCCTTTGTCTGCAAAAAAGTAGGCTAACTTTTCAATATATCCATTTGATTCTTTAGTATTCACATTTTGAAAATAATTAACCGCGCGCTTCACATCACCAAGATCGGCATAGAAAACCACCAGATCCCGCAAAGCCTCGTTCTCAAGTCGTGATACATTCAGTTTTTTCCCACCCAACATTTGCTCGGATTGGGCATTTTTTCCAATTTTGATGATGAAATCCATATACTTAATGGCTTGTTCTGTCTTACCCAAGCGGTATAAACACCAGGCGCCCTTGTACAAAGAAAATGTATTTAATCGATGCTTGCGATCCTTAATGATTTTTGAATATTCTTTATAAGCATCAGCCCATTTTTCACTCTCAAAGTAAAATTCACCCAATGCAAAATGGGCTTCGCCAACAAAAGGGCTATTCGGAAACTGCTTTGTCAGTTGAGTGTAGTACAATGACCCTTTCTTTGGGTCACCTAATTCAAAGTAATTGTAACCTAAGAAAAATAGAGCTTGGCTTAATTTTTGATCTTTTGGATAGTCTCTCAGAAACCATTCATACAATTGAATAGCCTTCTTATTGTATTCACGAGCTTGCGCTGTATCCAATCGAGGTTTGGATTTAATTTGGCCTGATTGAAATGCCTTCAAGCGCTTATCAAATTCATCCTGTTTTCGCGCATCGACCAATGCTGATTTTTCAACATACAACTCGGCCAACCTCAACCAAAGCTCGCCACGATTTGGACTTGTTTTAAATTTCTGTGTTAGTTTATAAAGTTCAAGAATTTGAAAATCCAAAGTTTTTTCATATTCGGCTTCAACTGATTTGCCATATTTCATAAGCTCAGAAGTCCGTGGCGGCTTCACGGAGCTCAGATTCACAGCTTCACGAGCCTTAAAATCAAACTGCGTTTCTGGTAAAGCCGTACTTCCTTTTTGCAAAAGTTTTGCTTTTCCTCCACGACTGTCATCTTTTGCTCTTTTAAGCATTTCACCAACGGTCATCTTTTTCTTTTGCGTCGGCTTACCTGCCGCCAATGAAACGGATGAGCTGGAAAGAGACGCAACTAATACAAAACTTAATAAAATTCGGTCAAAAGAATGATTATTTTTCATAATTACTCACAGCTTTGCTTTCCTAAATAGTGATAGTTTCCAACTTCATCCAACCAGTACTCACCCTGAAATGGATAGTACTCATAACCATTCTGAATATAAAATGAACGATCTTGATCTTCATCAACTTGAACTTCGCTTAAATTTTTTCCAGTTAATTTTTTCTTTAAAAATTCTTTTTTACCATTAATCATTTCATAACGAATAAAGCTTGCCTGCTCTTTGAGATCTCGAATCTCGCTCTTCATGCTAATCAGTTGAGCTCGTACCATTTCACCAATAGTGTCTTTAGTTGTCTTGATTCGATTGTTTAAAATCCGTATCGAGTAGCTGCCTAATGCTGAACTTCGGATAACAGGATTGTCTTCGATCAGTTTTCTTTCATCAGCTAATTTTTTGATATACGCGTAGCTTCGTCGAACATTTCCTTCTTCAGAAATATACTTCAGAACATTATACGGAAGAATTAACTTTTTCCGAGTTTCCGGTTCGTTTCTTAGAATATTAATTTTTTGAATCTCTTGAAAATAGGCATCTGCTGAAGACCTTGAACTTAAAAATTGATTAATATTGGCTGCAATTGGATTATACTGTGCTTCAAATAAGCCAACAACTTTTTCCATTTCATCGTACTTACAAATATAAAGATAAACAATTGCACGAAGTAGCAAAGTCTCAGGAATATAAGCGTCATCGTAGAATGATGAATGCAAGGATTGAAAATTACTTAAACTCGAACGAAAACGAGCCCCCCGCAGCATGGCCCAACTTTTCTCAAACATAGCATTGTGCCACATAAAATGATCCCGGGGGATTTTTGAATACGCATCAATGGCTCTTTCCCAATCTTGTTTTTGATATAAAATCCGCGCAATGGCCATTTGGGCTGCAACACGATTTGTATCAGTCACTTTACTGTTATTTCGCGCTTCCAACAAAGTTCTGAAACTTTGCAAAGCTAAATCAGTTTGATTGCTTTCCGCTTGGGCCAAACCTTTACCATAAAGTGCACTGAAGTAGTATCGACTGCTTTGCCCAACTCTATCATAAAGACTGGCGGCTTCAGAATGCTGACCCGCTTTAGCTTTGATCTCTCCCAATCGAAAGTACAACATATCACGATTTTGTTGTGGCACCCTGGCAACATCAATTCGCTGAATAGCATAGTTTAATAGAGTTTCATCTCCCAGTCGATCTGTAACAATCAACAGTTTTTCAATCGCTTGACGAGTCCATTTCTGATCCGCTGATTTAATAACATCAACAAACTGGAATGCCGCGACTTGATTCAAATTCAACTCCATCAAGCTTAATCCCAATAGATACTTGATCTGGGGTCTTTCAGCAACCGCATCAGATCTGCGAGACAAAATCAAAAAGGCATTTGCCGCCTGTGAAAATTGCCCCGACTTCATCATTCCCAAGCCCGCTGAAATTTGCGATCTCAGCTGAGAACCCTTAGATTTCGAATAAACTTTTGAACCCACAGGCGTAACCTTGCGAGTTGTCACAGCTGCTTTTTTTGCAGTTAATGATTTTTTCTTGGTTTGCGCAAAAGCGGTTTCCAAACTCAGAATGCATACTAAGACCGTCGTAATTATGACATATTTTTTCATCGGTATTTAGCCTCCGGAAAGAAGAAACTCAATCCTGCTGTTAGAATTAAATCATTGTATGCATTTTTTTGAGGTGCTGCGGCTGTTGCACTATCTGGAAAAGGTGTTGCCTGAAACGAGGTCCAACTGTAATCCCATCTAAAAGCAATCGCTTTTGTGATTGCAAAAATTTGCCCTAGTCCTACATGCAACGTGGCCACATTACTTTCTTGCGAATTGGTACTTGATGTTCCACCACCCGCTGAAAAATACATATCAAATGGTATAATTCGATTATTGAGCATCGATATTTTTCCATAGATGGGCGCCCATACTAAATCAACACCCATGTAGTTTTTGGTGTTAACGAATTTCTCGGGTTGTAAATTATTGTTGTCCCGAATCTCTTTTGCCACTTCACGCTCTGAATTTGATAAAAAGACTCCTGACAATTCCACACCAAATGATTCTGTAAAGTAGTATCCAAAATTAACCTTAACACCAAGATTCAAAAACCAGGGTGAATTTGTCGTCATTCCGGCACCAGCATACAGTTGAAATCGCTCTGTTTTTGGCAAATATTTCTTTTGAATAACTGAGACTTCTCGAAAAGGTGACAATCGATTCAAATCGGTCAAATTTTCTACTTTCTGCTGCACTGAGGTCGGTGGCGCTCCTGGTGTGGCTTCAAATTCCACAGCAGATGCCGCTGACTCTGGAGTTGTTGCAGACTCTTGCTCAGCTCGCGTTGTCGTCGTCGGAACTGATTTGTATATGCTTTCAACATTTAGAATTTCTTGATCATCCAAAGGTTGAACCTCTGCCAAAGAAAGTCCTGGAATTGCAACCAGAGCAACGAACAATAATCTCGATTTTAACTCTAAAATTCTCATCGTTTCCCCTTAAAACAAATAATTAAGACCAAGTTCTAAATTGGTCGTGTACGTTAGGCGCTCTTGAAAACTGTCATAGCTTGGAATTGGATCACTCGGCCCCTTGCTACCGTCACGCAAAGCTCCTGTTAAAAATGGAATAGGGGCTTGATGAGCATAAAAACGCAAATCCAACTTCAATGATAAGTGATTTGTAAAATAAAACCTCTCACCGACCCCAAGAGCTATTGCTGGATATGATTTGTGAACATACTTAACAATTCCAAGCGCTGAAGATAAGTAGATGGATGTGTTCATTACCGCAACCTTAGTTAAACTCAGCTTTCCATAGTAAAGCTTATAATTGTAATCCGCCATCATCGAGTATTCAGGATATGGTGCTCGAGTGTAATCCAAACCAAAATCATTTTTTAATCCCTGAGCATCAACTGACAATCCAGTGCTATTCTTTGCGAACATGACTCCTAATGAGTGAGTTTCAGAGAAATGATAATTCATAGCGATACCCACTTTAGAGGTATTATAAATTGGCTCTGTTAAGGCCAGCCCACCAAAAAATCCAACATCGACGGTTCCAATATCTCGAATATTTCTATTCTTAACACTCACAGGATTATCAAACACAGGATAAACGGTCTCTTGTGCCAATTCATCTTGGGGAACTTCAACGTCAGCAATTGCCGCCATCGAAATAATCGACACCACAAATGAGATCAACGAGAAATTCAAAACCTTTTGAAACATACTCACCTCAAGCTTTAGAAAAATAACCATACTTTAAAATAAAATTACAAATTTCACGAACAGCACCATTTCCGCCAGGCCTCTTAGTCACATAATGAGCGACATCAACAACCTCATCAACAGCCTCTGGAACAGTTGCTCCAAACCCAACAGCTTCAATCAATGGAATATCAAAAATATCATCACCCACATAGGCCATTTCAGATGGCGCTATTCCAGAATCTTTTTGAAGTTGTTCAAACGAGGGCCACTTATCCATCGCACCTTCGTAAAAAAAATCAAACCCAAGCATCTTCGCGCGGGCTCGCACATCCGATGCCTGTGCACCTGTAATGATAGCTAGCTTATACCCCGCAGCCGCTATAGCCTTGATTCCTACGCCATCGCGAACAGAATAAATGCGCTTCCACTCGCCATTGGAATCCATCCATAAACGGCAATCCGTCAGAACGCCATCAACGTCGAGCACAAGCATTTTAATAGTCTTTAATTTTTGAACATCTAATCCCACGATTTTATTGTGGAAAATTTAATTCTGCACGGCAAGGAAAGTGCGGACAAAGGTCTATATTCCAGTGCAAATAAAATTTTACCCTGGACCTTCGTCTGCTTTTCGACCTTGTTTTAACGGACTTTTGGAGTGTAGAGATCCGAATAGATGAGCATCCCAACAGGTCGTAATGGCTGCGAGGAGCTCTTATCCAACACAATCAGCATTTGAATTCGAAATTGCTCCATCATAAAAAGAGCTTTCTCGGCAAACTCATTGGCATCAATCGTTCGCGGAGAATGGCTCATTAAATCTTTTGCGACCTTTGAAAATGGATCCTGTTGCCGCTCTAAAAATCGACGGATATCCCCATCTGTAACAACACCAATAAGCTGTCCTTGATCATCAATGACACCTGCAGCACCGCGAACACTTTGATGAGTCATCTTTGTTAAAAGCTCTTTCATCGATGTATTTGATTTCACAAAAGGCAAGGCATCACCCTTCTGCATGAGGTCTTTCACTCGCATAAGCTTCGCGCCAAGCGAACCGCCAGGATGAAGTTCTGCAAAATTCTCAGCTTTGAAACCACGTTTTTCCAAAACAGCCATCGCTAAGGCATCACCCATCGCCAGAGTCGCCGTACTCGATGATGTCGGAGCTAGATTAAGTGGGCAGGCTTCCTTCTCAACAGAAATATCTAAAACAATTGTGGCTGCTTGAGCTAATGTGCTCTGCGTTTTTCCAGTAAATCCAATAACTGGAATTCCGTGCCGAGATGTAAAAGTTAAAATAGAATTTAACTCGGCAGCCTCGCCACCATATGAAATAGCAATGACCAAATCATTTTTAGTGATAACACCTAAATCACCATGACTGCTTTCAGCTGGATGCAGATAGACTGAAGGTGTCCCAGTGCTTGAAAATGTACTCGTCAATTTTCGAGAAATATGACCTGATTTACCAATTCCCGTGAATACAACTTTTCCTTGGCAGCCCAAAACCATATCCACTGCTTTTTCAAACTCAGCACCCAATCTTGGAATTAAACTCAAAATACTTTCAGCTTCAATTTTTAATGTCTGCTTAGCAACTTCTAAATATCCCACTACTTCACCTGCTTCATAGAGGCTTTGATAAACTCAGCAAACAAGGGATGCGGACTCAATGGTTTGGATTTGAACTCAGGGTGAAACTGCACGCCCACGAACCATGGATGAGATATATTTTCTAAAATCTCAACTAAATTGCGCTCTTCATTTATACCCGTTGCTCGCAGACCATTTTTCTCGAATAAGTCTTTATACTTGTTGTTAAACTCAAATCGATGACGATGGCGCTCTGAAATTTTACTTTTTTTATAAGCATTAAAAACTAAACTTTTAGGCATCAACTTACATGAAAAGGCGCCTAACCGCATCGTTCCACCCATATCCACTTTACCGCGCTGTTCAACCATTGAATCAATCACGATATTACCACCGCGTTTTGATTCACCAACAAACTCACGCGAGGTGGCATCACGTATTCCACACACATTGCGTGCAAACTCTATCGCTGCCAATTGCATTCCAAAACAAATTCCAAAAAAGGGCACACGATTTTCTCGAGCGTATTGAATAGCTGAGATTTTCCCCTCAACACCACGAGTTCCAAAACCACCAGGAACTAAAATTCCGCCAGCGCCTTGAAGTAACTTTTTAGCATTTCGTGATGTCAATTTTTCTGAATCCACATAGATAATTTCAACTTTAGCCATATTCGCAAGTCCACCATGAACCAACGATTCATGTAATGATTTGTAGGATTCCTTCAAATCCACATACTTTCCAACAACTGCAATCTTCACGTTCTTGCGTTTTGAATTCTGAATTTTTGCAATCTTTTGCCAACCCGAAATATCTGGCTTGGTTTTCTTTAATTGCAAGTGCTCAACAATCAGTTCATCTAAATTTTCCTTATACAGCGCCAAAGGCACATCATAAATTGATGAGGAATCTTTTGCCGAAATGACATTTGCAGGTTTAATAGAACAAAAAAGTCCAATTTTAGATTTCAAATGATCATCAATAGTTTTTTCACTACGACAAATTAAAAAATCAGGCTGCAGACCGATTTCTCGAAGCTCTTTGACTGAGTGCTGTGTCGGTTTACTTTTTAATTCACCAGCAACGGCTATGTAGGGAACATAAGTCACATGAACAAGCGCTGTGTTTTCATTTCCCAACTCTAATCGCAGTTGTCGAATGGCTTCAAAGAATGGCTGAGCCTCGATATCGCCTACCGTACCGCCAATTTCAACAATAATAATTTCACAACCTTGAGCCGCTTCAAAAAGCTTAGCTTTAATTTCATCTGTAATGTGCGGAATAACTTGAACTGTTCCACCTAAATAATCTCCGCGACGCTCTCGCGTAATCACTGAATCATAAATTTGGCCTGCGCTTACGGAATTGGCTCGCATCATATGGGCCTTTGTGAATCGTTCATAGTGCCCCAGATCTAAATCGGTCTCAGCACCATCTTCTGTCACATAAACTTCACCATGCTGAAGTGGAGACATCGTCCCTGGATCCACATTCAAGTACGGATCAAACTTCATAATTGTAACATTGAATCCGCGAGCCTCTAAAAGAGAACCCAAACTGGCCGCTGTTAGTCCTTTACCAATTGAAGAGACCACGCCACCAGTAACAAAAATGAATTTCTGTTTTAATTTTTTTGTTTTTGCTTTAGCCATTTTTCACCCGTTTCAAAGGTACAATAGCAGCTACTTCAACAGAGCTTCAAGCTTTTGCAAATCTTCTGGTGTATCAACACCATATGTCGGTTTTGACACAGATATCACTTTGATCCTGGCGCCTAAATACAGAGCTCGAAGCTGCTCTAGACTTTCAAATTTTTCGATTTGAGTTTGCGGTGTTGTGCAAAAAGTTTGTAAAAACTTCCTAGAATAGCCGTAAAGCCCAATATGCTTTTGAACTATCCCCGGAACAAAGCCTTCCCTTGAAAAGGGAATTGGAAATCGACTGAAATAAATTGCCTCATCATTTTGATTTGTGATTACTTTTACAGCATTCATATTGTTCAAATCTTCGGCTTCAAATGGATGTGCCAACGTAACCATCTCTAAACTTTGGTTTTCAACAAATGCTTTTGCCAAGGGATCAATATAATCTTTGTTTACAAGAGGTTCATCCCCCTGAATATTGATCACATAATCGAAATCCAAGTGACGAGTTGCCTCACAAATCCGATCTGTTCCTGTAACACAATCGGTACTGGTCATGATTGCAGAAGCTCCAATAGACTGGCAAAAATCAAAAATTCTTTGATCATCTGTTGCCACATGGATTTCAGATAAAAGTAAACTGGTTCTAGCGCCCTCGACCACCCATTGTAAAATTTTTTTTCCCCGAAGCTCAGCCAACGGTTTCCCAGGAAATCGAGTCGACGCAAATCGCGCAGGAATTATACCAATTATCTTCATTGAGGCTTAATCCAGGCTTTAAACATAAACTCCTCAACTTCATCACAACCTTTTCTTGTTTGTGATGAAACAGGGAAAACTTCTTCTAGACGAGATTGCTTTTTAATACGAGCCACTGCTTTTTGAATATCCTGTTTTGAAAATTTATCTGCTTTTGTCAAAACAACAGCGACAGGAATATCGTGAGTCATTACAAACTGTGTGATGGACTCTTCATCCATGGCCCAATCACGAGCCATATCCATTAATAGCACAAGCCCAGCTAACTGCGGTCGTTGTTTCAAATAGTTCTCAATCATCTTACGCCATAATTTTATCTCATCCCCTCCACGAGATGCGAATCCGTACCCTGGCATATCCACTAAGCAATAACTCTCATTCATGTTAAAAAAATTAAGAAGCCGTGTCTTGCCTGGAGTCTGACTGACCTTTGCAACCTTGCCCCCCGCCCATGTGTTTATCAATGATGACTTTCCAGCATTCGACCTGCCCGCGATGGCAATTTCTTTTAACTTGTGAACAGGAAAATCCGAGAATTTAACGGCACTTTTTATAAATGTAACTTTAGGCATGAAAAAATTGTAATCCTTTTTCTGAAAATTCTCAATTCTTAGATCACAAAGCTATTTTAAGAAAATTAAGCACCAAATCGATTATAAGTCACCGCCGCCGCTCCGAAAGAGTGTCCGATTCTTGAATTAGTGATCCGGCAACACAAACAAGGAGCATTCAATGGCGCAATTTCAAATCGAACTTATGGATGGCAGCGAACAAAAATGGGAAATCTCAGACTACATAAATATTGGAAAAGATAATACTTGTGGAGTTCAAATATTTGATCCCCATGCCAATGACCGACATGCTCGCTTAGAAAATCGCGATGGTGTTATTCTTCTTAAAGACCTCCGTTCGACAAGTGGAACTTTCGTCAATGGAGCCCAAATTCTAGAAGCTATTCTCAAAGATGGCGATCTTATTTCTATTGGACAATCTGATTTTGTGATTCATGATTCCAAAATTGTAAAAAAAGATTTTTCACTCACAAGCAAGTGCGATCACTGGAATCAGCAACTCGAAACACTCAACTCGGTTGGTCAATCAAAATATCCCGTGCTGCTTCTAGGCCCCTCGGGAACAGGAAAAGATGTCATTGCTCATGCTTTACATGATGTCAGTCCATTTTCCGAAGCCCCTTTTGTAAGTGTTAACTGTTCTGCTTTAACAGAAACTCTTGTTGAAAGCGAATTGTTTGGACATATCAAAGGAAGCTTCACTGGCGCCATTGCTGATCGCAAAGGTGCCTTTGAATCGGCTCGTGGCGGAACACTTTTTTTGGATGAAATCGGAGATTTAACTTATGGCCTGCAAGCCAAACTACTTCGCGCTCTTGAAAATAACGAAATTCGTCCTGTTGGAAGTGATCGTTCTGTAAAAACTGATGTTCGTATTATTGCAGCAACACATCAAAACCTTTACCATAAAATTCGCGAAGGAAGCTTTCGCTCGGACTTATTTTATCGTTTGAATGTTATCACTGTCGAGACTCCTGCTTTAAAAGAACGACTTGAAGACTTTGATGAACTGCTTTACTCATTTGCTCGGCAAATGAAAGTTCGCTTCTCTTTCAATGCAATACAGGCTTTAAAAAAACATGATTGGCCAGGAAATATTCGTGAGTTACGCAATGTTGTCGCCAGAGCTTCGGCACTCTTTCCTAAAAAGTATATTGAAGAAAATCATATTGATATTCTACTCAACAAAAAAGAACGTCTTGCGCATCTACCAACTGGAGTTAACTACGCGTCGACTACTGATGCAAATCAGATGTCCGTCATCAAAGAAATTGAGAAGCAAATGATTCTTAAGCGGCTTGCGGCAAATAATGGAAATCAAAAACGAACGGCTCTTGATTTGGGCATGCCAAAATCAACATTGCATGATCGGATTCGAACATACAGCATTGACTTAGAACAATTCCGCGCCTGATTTTAATCATGGCTTAATAATAAATGATTTTAGCATAGCACGGCGAACTTGGCCCTGAGTCAGGTTCGCATTAAGAGACATTTGAAATTTTTGAAGTAAACTTTTTTTCCCCTCAACTGAAACTAAATCATCATAGGTAAAATCTTCGGCTTGACGCAAAAGTATGTCCTTAAACTCAGCCTCACGATCCTTAATTTCAATAATGGCCTCAGCAGACATTCCTTCGACATTGATTTCAATCGCCAACATAGGGTTCGGTCCCGAACTTTCAGAAGATTTCAGATTCACGAACATTTTCGACATCGTCATTAAATTCTTTGCAAATCGAGGGTTATCATAAAATAATTCCACTTCACTCATGGGATTATAAGAATGCACAGGCAAATCCCATTCAGCGTATGAACGTAAAAATAAGCCTTGGCTCAGAAAGCGATCTGAAAATCTCACTCCAAAAAAAATAATCCCTAGAGCGACAACAATAAGACCCCAGAAAATAACGAATTTTTTAGGGTCATGATTCACTTGAAATAAATTTTGCAGATGAAATCTAAGATTGAAGCGTCGAGTTGAATTTTTATTAACTGTTCCCACGGTATCAATGACATTCACCACATCATCAAGAATCGATAGATTCACTGCCGCAGCATCAATTTTAATATGACTAATTTGTTCCAAAAACTCAGGATCTTCTTCGGTCAACAATTGATCGATATCATCCAATGCTTTTTGACTATCAATTTCTTCTGCACCGGGCTCAGCTAAAAAATTGACGGTCTCACCATCTTCAACCTGGTCCTGATCTTTTTCATCTATTTCGCTCATTTCTTCTATAGTAATCAGGGATTCTTGCAAAAGCTAGTAATGGTCCTAGCCTATGGTCGATGAGTCTCATGCAATACGTCTAAAAATGTTTTATAATTAAAAGGCATGATTAATTTAATACACAAAGTAATTTGTAGCCTTTCTATAATCGGGATCCTGAGCCTTCAGTTTTCTTGTGCAAACCATTCGATTAAAACTGTTCATGGTGACCCAGTAGTCGAATCTCCGATCCCTGTTGCTGACGTTGAAAAAATTGATACTCAACTAACAGATGCTGAACTTCAAAAATACGCATATGAAATCGGATTGGATCCTCTTAAAGACTTAACTGCTGATGAGCTCACAGCCATCAATAAACGAAAAAAAGTTCGCAACTTAGAACGCACACTTGATTCTCAAAAAGAACGGTTTAGCTATTCAAAAGTACTTCCTTGGTTGCAAACAGATGATGAAAAAATTGATTACCTTTCGATTCCTAGCATTGAAGGTCGTCACGCCTGGGTAAATAAAAATAAAATTTGGCAGCGAGCGCAGAATCTAAAAAACTTCACTGACATTATGGAGAACTTAGATATTGCTGCAGGCATGCCAGCAGATTATGTGCGAAAGGCCTGGGGCGAACCGGAATCTGTCGAATTCAGCGGAAATCCAATCTACAAAAATGAACGTTGGAAATACTTAAAGCAAGTATCTACACCAAATGGGTACCGTCAAGAAAAACGCTTTGTTTACTTCGAAGGTGGTCGCGTGGTCGGATGGGAGACCGAATGATAAAACAATTTATAGCGCTCACGATTATACTTGGATTAAGTTATCTTGCCGAAGCAGGTACTGTCACCCAAACCAAGGGCACATCGGCGATCATCGAACTCTCGGATGATGAGATTCAAAACTTGTCTCCCTACACAGGTCAGAATATTCAAATCTCTTTTAATGGCCAGCAGGTTGATGCCACTGTCAGAAAAATTTCGAAAAGAAAAATTTTAGTCAGCACAAGCAAAGTTCTTTCAAAGCAGAAAAATGTTGAAGTTCTTGCTGGTGGTCCTGGAGTCAGCATATCAAAAAAATCAAGCTACAGCGATAAATCCAAAGCATCGGTTTCGAGTAAAAATTGGACACTTGGAGCGAATGTTAAGTATGTTCTGATGGGAAAAGAAAAACGAACAATCAGCTCTGTCGCCATCGACATTGTTTACAGTGGTTTTGATCTGTCAGGAATCGGTTTTTACTATTGGGGATCATTTGGCGTTGGCGTCGAGGGCGAGTACGCTATGCTCCAAGGCAAAGATACAACTGCTTCGCACACAATATCTCAAATGCAGATGAGTATCCTAGGTGAATATAAAATAAGTACTATTTCCTTTGGTGCACTCTTCACCATTGCCTCAAACTATAAATCATCAGATGGTGTTGGAAATGAACTCTCGGTGAATGGAATGGGTTATGGAATTTTTGCAACATACTCTGTGACACCACAAGTTCGTTTAATTTTCGATTATCGAATGGCAAATTACAAACTTGATCCGGCCACAATTGAAATCAGCGACATGCGTATTGGTGCAGGATACTACTTTTAGTTGTTTTTTTTAATGAGCTTCATCCCAATTGTCGCCTATTGCAAAATTTACCTTAAGCGGAACTTTTAACTTCGCCACATTTTCCATGATTCTTTTGATAACCGGAGCTTGAGTCTGAATATTCTCATGTGAACCTTCAAAAATAAGTTCATCGTGCACCTGCAACAACATCGTGACACGCTCGCTGCTCAACTTATCTTGAGAAATTTCTATCATTGCCATTTTAACTAAATCGCTTGCTGTCCCCTGAATTGGCGCATTGATTGCCGCACGTTCTCCAAATTTTTTAAGCATTCCATTCGAAGAATCCAATTCAGGAATATATCTTCGTCTACCAAACAAAGTTTCAACATACTTTTGTTCATGAGCCTTCTGTACAGTTGTTTCAATATAATTCTTGATACCAGAAAATTTCGTGAAATAGCGTTCAATAATCTCCGAAGATTGCTTGCGCGGTATTCCTAATGTTTCCGCCAATCCATAGGCCCCCTGCCCATAGGCAATACCAAAATTAACAGCCTTTGCAATTCTCCGCTGCTCTTTTGTTACTTGATCAACAGCAACCGAAAAAACTTCAGCAGCTGTTGCCGCATGAATATCCAAGTCATTCTGAAAAGCACTAATTAATCCGGGATCTTCAGAAATATGAGCCAAGACCCTCAACTCAATCTGCGAATAATCAACAGAAAGTAACTTCATTCCTGGAGCAGCAATAAAGCTTTTGCGTACGCGTTGGCCACGCTCTGTTTTTATGGGGATATTCTGAATATTTGGATTCGTACTCGAGAGTCGACCTGTCGTCGTTAACGCCTGATTAAAACTCGTATGAACACGATTACTCTGATCCACTGCCGCAGGTAATGCATCCACGTAGGTTGATTTCAACTTGGCGAGCTCACGATAATTTATAATTTCTTTCCCGATGGGATGCTCAAGACCTTCAAGCACATCATTATCAGTCGAATATCCTGTTTTGGTTTTTTTTTGAGCCTCTAGACCCATTTTTTCAAACAGAATAACGCCTAACTGCTTGGGTGAAGCAATATTAAAACTTTCCCCGGCCAGCTCATAAATTTTAGACTCTTGCACAGCCAGTTCATCTGCAAGCTGCTGAGAATAGGATTTCAACCCATCAATATCGATCGTGATGCCTTTCAACTCCATTGCAAAAAGAATTGGAATTAATGGTTTTTCTAGACGTTTATAAATAATAAATAACTGCTTCTCTTCGAGTTGTTTCTGAACAGCATCATTTAAAAGCATACACGTTTCATAAAACTTCACTGGGGTAAGCTCCGCTGGCAACTCTTCATTTAAGAAGAATGAGGCCAACTTCCGGATACTTGAACTATCCGCCGCACGAATAACATATGCACCAAGCATCAAGTCCCAGTCGATTTGTGTCTGCAACTGCACCAATTCACTTTGGTTCACTTTAAATCCAATTTCATGCCAAACATTTTTCAAATTAAATCCAGACCAATTAGCCCGAGAAAAATCCAGACGACAGTTTGATTTTTCAGTGACATATAACAAATGAGAAAATCCTAAAGCGATTTTTTCATTCATTTCGAAAATAAAAAATCGTTCTTTTTCATTTATTCTCAGTTGTATTTCCTCTGTATTCCATAGCTTCGGCTCAATGATTGGAACTAAGCTTGTTTCTTTTTCAATCACTCCTACAACTTCCGCTCCAGAGCTTACTGTTTCTATAATCGTTGTTGCCATTGGAATAGTTGGTTTTGCTGGAGCATCTAAAATTGATTTCTCAAAAGTTTTAAAATTCAATTCTTGTAAAAAAGCGCGCAACTCATCCCGCTTCATTTCCTTCAACTTGAAATCATCAAGTGTTTTATTCAATGGAACATCGCAAACGATCGTTACCAGTTTTTTTGAAAGAAATGCATTTTTTTCTGAGGCGACAAGTTTTTGCTTTATTGAAGCACTTTCAATTTTATCTAAATTCTTATAAATTCCATCGACCGAACCAAATTGTTCAATCAATTTAATAGCTCCCTTTGGTCCGATACCACCAACTCCAGGGATATTATCACTGGTATCTCCAGTGATTGCCAAATAATCAAGAAACTGTTCTGGGAAAACACCATGTTTTTCTTTAACCAATTGCGGTGTGAAAACAATATCTTTCATCGTATCATAAAGAAATACGTGATCGCTAATAAGTTGGCAAAAATCTTTATCACCACTGACAATATAGGATTCGTAATCTTCTCTTTCAGCCATTTTTGCAATTGTTCCAATAAGATCATCCGCTTCAAATGTTGGAACTTCTAAATCACAAATTCCAAATAAATTTGCGACTTGTTTAAGATAGGGCATTTGAACTTGCAAATCGTCTGGCATGCTGGATCGATTGGCTTTGTATTCTGTGTAGAGATCTTTACGAAAAGAAGGCTCTTTGCGGTCATAACAAAAAACCATGTGATCCGGATTTTTATCTTTGATTAACTTGACGATCATAGAGATGAAACCATAGACGGCGTTAACAGGAACGCCCTTGGTTGATGTGAGCGGGCGAACAGCATAAAATGCACGAAAGAACATCGAACTCACGTCGATGATATATATTCTTTTTTTCATGGGCTGAGACTACTCGTTCGAATGAAATTTGTCGACTTGATCTAAAGAATTTAGCTCTAGCCATTTCTCCGCTAAGGCATCTAATTTTATTTCATGTGAGTAATTATCGAGCTGTGCATTTAGAATCTGTATATCAACTTGCCCAAGTTCAATTCGACGACGTAATTCCTGACGTGATAGACCTAAACAAAGACGAGCATGATTGAATTGATTCATATCCATAGTGTCTAATTAGAGCTTTTGCTCTATGTTTTGTCAAAACTAAACTCATAAAATAAATCACTCCTAACTTTATAAATACCACCTAATTTCAATATGTTATGGAATCGCGCTGTGCGATGCAAAAAGTGAGCTGGTACCTATTCGGAGAAGACGAAGACTAGGTCGTTTTCGCTGACCATGTCTTGGCGGTCGCGGGCTTGGCGTTCGATGTAGGAGGGATCTTTTGCTTGCTTGATTTGAAGATCTAGTAGGGTGGCTTGATTTTGTGTGGCTTTAATTTGCTCCAGGATTGTGGCTTCATCTCGTCGCAACCCCCAAACGCGCCAAAGAGTTCCATTTACAAATAATGTCAGCACAAAAATAACTGCGCAAATCAGAGCGACTTTGAATGGCTTATTCAACAGTTGCCGTAATTTAAAACCTAATTTACGAATATCATTCATACTCATCTTTTCTCTTTCACTTCTCCAGTCTAATTTTTGACGAATTTAATGACAAAATAAACCCAACGAACTCAGTACAACTTAGCCTTTGATCGAGATAAACTAATTCTTTACACCCAGTTCACTGTTGCTTGTGTACCAAATTTTCTGATTAAATATGCCGTGGATAAAAACCAAGTTCTTCAAACCTTACTGGCCCAACTTCATGAAGACTTTAAAATATTAAAACAAGCCGCCCTAGCTACCTATGAAGACGCCACACATGAAGAAACGAAACCTGAAAACAAGTACGATACACGCGCCCTCGAAGCCTCCTATCTTGCGGGAGCTCAGGCTCAGCGAGTTTCAGACACATCTGAGCTTATTTTATTTTGTCAAAATTTACGTATTCGACCCCAAGAAAAAGTCGCTGTTGGCGCTTTAGTGACTGTTGAAACGACTGGAAAAAAGAATTACTTCTTTTTTCTTCCCAAAGGCGGTGGGATTACAATCCAAGATGGTACTGAACAAATTCAAGTGATGACACCATCAAGCCCTCTTGGAAAAGCCCTACTTGGTCTTTCCCAAGGTGATACTGCAGAAATCACTATGTCAGGACAAAAAAAAGTTTACGAAATTCTTGCCGTTATCTAAATCCAGCCTTGTCCCAGTAAATTCCCATACCGCCAAGATCTTCTTCAATTCTCAAAAGCTGATTGTATTTCGCGGTCCGCTCACTACGACACAAGCTACCTGTTTTAATTTGATGACAATTCAATGCAACTGCCAAATCAGCAATTGTCACATCTTCTGTTTCACCACTTCGATGAGACATTACTGTTCGCATCTTATTTCTCTGCGCCAAGTTCACCGCTTCAAATGTTTCTGTTAAAGTTCCAATCTGATTCACTTTGACCAAAAGCGCATTCGCTGCTTTCTTCTCGATCCCCATGCGCAAACGCTTTGGATTTGTAACAAATAAGTCATCACCCACAAGCTGAACATGCTTCCCCATTTCAGCAGTAGCACTGATCCAAGACTCCCAATCGTCTTCTGAAAACCCATCTTCGATACTGACCAATGGATATTTTTGTGACCATTTCAAATAGATATTCTGTAACTCAGATCCAGAAATTGTTTGTTTTTCCCAGCGGTACTTCCCGCCCTCGAACATCTCTGTGGCCGCAACATCTAAAGCTAAAAATACATTCTGACCAGCTTCATAACCGGCTTCTAAAATGGCTTGCATTAATAATTCCAAAGCTTCTTCATTTGACTTTAATACTGGCGCAAAACCACCCTCATCACCTACAGCCGTTGATAATCCTTTTTTTCCAAGAATCTTTTTCAAGGTGTGAAAAATTTCTGAACCAGCTCGTAGTGATTCTGAAAAAGAATTATTCACTGTAGGAACAATCATAAATTCTTGAATATCTAAGCCATTATTCGCATGCGCTCCGCCATTTAAAACATTCATTAATGGCACCGGTAAACGACAAGCTTGCGATCCCCCCACATAACGATACAGTGGAAGCCCCGCATCTCGAGCTGCTGCATGCGCACACGCTAGTGACACACCCAAGATCGCATTGGCACCCAAGTTCGATTTATTTTCAGATCCATCAATATCTCGTAAAAGTTTATCAATATACACTTGCTCAAAAACATTTAATCCAACCACTTCCGGAGCTAACTTTTCACGGACATGAGAAATCGCTTTTAAAACACCTTTTCCAAGATATCTTTTTTTGTCGCCATCTCGTAGTTCAAAAGCTTCGTGCGCGCCCGTACTGGCACCTGACGGAACAGCGGCACGCCCCATATTTCCATCTGCGGTCTTAACCTCGACCTCCAGCGTTGGATTTCCACGACTATCTAAAATTTCGCGCGCGTGCAAACTGATAATGTCAGACATAAAAATCCTCTTTCTTTGATGTTTCGGGTTTATTCTTATCGGGATTATTTAATTTTTTTAATGTTTCCAAACTTTCAAGAATAATTTGAGGATACTGATTCTTCACGATATCCCAATCGACGCGTCGAAAGGCTTCTTTAATTCCTGGGGTTTGCTTTTGCCCAGCCGTCAGCAGTGTCACCAACTGATGAGCACGAACCATATAGTCATGCAATCGAGATAAGTTTTGTGCGACCTGATGAACGGGACGCTTCATAAACTCAAACTCAGAAAAATCTTCATGAATCACCGCACGCTCTTCATCTGAAAAATCACTTCCCCGATTTGTTGCCAAACGCTGAAGTTCTTCGTTACGACGTTGGAGCTCGCGATTTTTTTCTTCTAAATCTTTACTGCTTTCTTGCAACTGTCGAATAACATCTTGCATGAGCGCCGGAGAAATTTGATGAGACTCATCATTTAAAATACTTGTTTGTTCTGTCGACCAATCAATTTTCAAATGAATATCATTCCACTCGCAAACTGCAGGAGACTGTCCTACATAAATAGGCAGCGATTCAAAAGCTGCTTTTAAATACATCGTGACCAATGGATACTGCTCAGCCGGCAGCGGAATATCAAATGACAAACCTTTTGCAGTACGCGCTAAATTTTCAATTGGCGGTTCAGGTGAAATAAAATAGCCCAAAAATTTTTCTGGCTGATGAAAAATTTCTTGTGGCTGCGGCATCATACGAAGCACGCTATCAAGAACACCCCAAACTTTAATTTTTGGAGTGCAATGCCCTGCTTGCACTAAGATATTTGAACTCAAAGCCAAACGTTCTAAAAAAGCTTCCATATCTGGAGCTCGCATCCAATACGATGGATCACGCAACAATTCCCACGGAATATCCGTTTCAGAAAAGTAACCAGACAAATCAATTTTCTCTGATTCCAAATAAGTTAAAATAGCATGAGTGACTTTACAGCTAAAATGCACGGTCACACTCTAGTAGAATGGCTTTCGTGTCGCAAGTTCTTATCCATTTAGTGCTGCTGCCCAAATAGGCTGAAACTCGGTCTAAGCGGCTTTTATGGGTTTTTGAAACTTGGATGGTGGATAGTTGATCTTATTATCCAGAATCTCTTGATAAAATGAAGGCATATTTCCGGTTGGCTCAATTCCACCCTCGAGTGTGCCATCCGATTTTCGAGTCAATTTAGTGATTTCAAAAATTGGGACAACGATATACTTACCCTCTCGATCAATTCCACGAACTTCAGAAATTGCTCCGATTTTTCGAGACCCATCTGGATATCTTGAAATCTGGACAATAATTTCAATCGCTGATGCCACTTGCGAAGTCAGCGCTTTTTCACTGATTTTGGCATCACCACCAGCAGCCAATGCTTCTAAACGAATAATCGCATCCTCGGGAGTATTGGCATGCACAGTTCCCATGCTGCCTTTATGTCCTGTATTCATCGCACTAATTAACTCTAAGGCTTCACTGGAACGCACCTCACCCACAATGATGCGATCCGGTCGTAAACGCAATGCACTCCTGAGCAAATCTTTAATCGAAACTTCACCTTGCCCCTGCTGATCAGCTTGTCGGGTTTCAAATCTCACCACATGTTCATAATCAATTTGAAGTTCAGAGGAATCTTCAATGACTAAAATACGCTGTCCCTTTGGGATACGAGAGCATAACAAACTCAGAAGCGTTGTCTTCCCCGAGCCAGTACCACCGCTGACAATGACATTTTTTCCAAGAAACATGCACAAATCAATAAACTGCCACGCATCACCACTGATTGTTCCCGTTTTAATATAGTCCGCCGGAGATATTTTGCTGGCTGTAAATTTTCGAATACTAATAACCGTTCCCTGACGAGATACAGGTGGCATCACAGCCGCAATTCGAGATCCGCTCGCAGGATGGCCTTCAATAATTGGCAATCGAGCATCCAAACGAGGCTCCTCTTTGCTAATGCGACGACCCACCGACTGCGCAATACTATTGATGGCTGCTTGCAAATTATCTTCATCTGGAAATCGAGCATCAGTTAACTCGAGCTTTCCTCGACGCTCAATAAAAATTTGACTTGGTCCATTGATAAGAACTTCCGACACCTGCGGATCATTCAAAAATTCTTCGACCGGAGCTAATGCCCGGGCTATGACCTCTTTGAAGTTTGAATTCTCTCCGGACATAATGCCTTCTTCTTTGAACTACTCTTCAGATGCCGTTTTGCGAACAGTCACATCTGGAACAACAACAAGTTTTCCGTGAACACCGGTTTCAGGGCATTGATATGAAAAAACACCTTCAACCTTAGGTTCGATAACAAAAGTTTTTAAATTTCCATACATTGTATTGTGTGATTGAGTGAATGAATCCATTAAAAAACTGGTGTTTTTTTCTTTCATATTCAAATTCACCACATGAATTTTATAGGCTTCTCCCTTTTTTACCTGAACAGTATCTGGAACAAAACCCGCATCAGTATTCACAATAACAATTTCTCGTGAAATATCGGCCGGATTCACAACATTTTTCAAGGCTTCCATAATTTCTTGATCTGTCGTTTTTTCAACATTTTTAACATTCAAAGATTGAGACGCGGGCATCCTAACATTCTCAATTTGAGTTGGTTTTGTTTGCCGTCGAGACAAATCAATTTCCCAAGCATGCACAGTCACTTGCGCAAAAAAACAGAATGAAAAAAGAAAACCTCTAGTGAAGCTCTTTGCGAGCTTGAAATTCGCTGAATTCACGAGCCACCTCCAATGCAACAAAATAAAGGGATTTTTTATCGAAACTATTAAGAGTTGAAACCAGTTGGTCTTTGTTTCCGCGACAGGCATTCACGGATTGGCAAACGTGATGAACATGTTTCGGATTTTTAGACATTTCAGCATTGATAGCTTCCCAATCCATGCTGAGCACAGGATCAATGGCACCTATTGTATAAAGCGCATCAAAAACGGCTTGTAAATCACCTTGTATAAACATGCTTCCTCCGCTGGTTTCTTATCGGCGCCAACCATGGCACCTATGAAACTTTTCGGAGGAATTTTGAATTTACTTGAGTCAAAATGAGACGATTCTCTGTAACAAACAACAAAACGCGACCAATGCTTAGCTTCGTCGCATATAGATTAGTTCTTTTTTGTTTTTTTCTTCAAAACTTCAGAGCGTTGATCAAGCACTCGCTGTGCAATATGGGATGGCCCAACAGATCCGCGCATCAAGTTCAACTTTCTTTCAGATATCGCAGCCTTTGAGTATTCAACATCTGCTCCAGCAATACGTTCGACAATCCGTGCCTCAAAACCTGGACTTTCGTACTGTTTCATCAAATCGGGTTTAAACTCCGCAATGATATTTTCAAGAACAACTCCCGAAGTCACCTGATCGGATGGATGAACTCCATCGGTCTTTAAATTGGCTATACTTTTATCAACCAAAGCATTAATTGAGCTTTCCCACTCATCTATATCGTCTAATGGATTTTTAACAATGGAGAGTGTTTTTTCAACCAAGCTGTCCTCATCTGGTCGACTGAGGCAAATTTCCAAACCTTCCTGTAAAGGCTCTGAACTGTTAGTTCTTTTATACACTCGTACTTTTTCTTGCAAGATTTCGGTCATCTCATCTAAATCCATTAACTTCAAACGGCTGTATGACATTTCAGTTTGGCGTTCACCTGTTGGACGAATACCTGATACACATCCGGCCAGAAAGAAAACCGTACAAATAGCTAAACATATGTTGGATTTTTTTATTTTCA
Source organism: Bdellovibrionales bacterium RIFCSPHIGHO2_01_FULL_40_29 (assembly GCA_001771815.1). Lineage (GTDB taxonomy): Bacteria > Bdellovibrionota > Bdellovibrionia > Bdellovibrionales > Bdellovibrionaceae > Pseudobdellovibrio. The sequence goes on from MEPU01000006.1 coordinate 75,501, forward strand.
TTCAAACACTATATATCAGTTTTTTACATATTTTGAGTGATCCCTGCGTGTCTGGACTTCAGACGAGTCATGTCGAAATTAAAAAAAGATTTTTCGTTTCCAAATAGCTATGACACACTAATTGAGCTTTAATAAAGAACCAAACCGGAGGATAAATTGAAAACATCACGTATTTTGTCGACCTTAACCGTTATCATTTCAGCTTTTGTAGTAGCTGCCTGTGCCCCTTCTGCAAAACAGTTGAAAGATGCTGTCGAAAAAGATCCCTCAATCGTTTTTGTTGCGATCGAAAAAGACCCTGCTAAGTTTATTGAAATCGTAAATAAAGCAGCACAAGACGCACAAAAAGTTGGAGCGGAAAAAGCTCAAGAGGACGAGAAAAAAGCTCGTGAAGCTGAGTTTGCAAATCCTTTAGTTGCACAAATTGAAGATGGTCGGGTTATTTTTGGAAATAAAAATGCACCGATTACAATTGTTGAATACTCTGATTTCCAATGTCCGTATTGCTCACGTGGCTTCCAAACAATGAAGCAAGTGCAAAAAGAATACGGCGACAAAGTACGTATTGTATTCAAGCACTTACCGCTCGATTTCCATCCTTTAGCAATGCCTGCTGCTAAGTATTTTGAAGCTATTGCTGTACAAGACCACGCAAAAGCAGAAAAATTTCATGACATGGTTTTTGAAAACCAAGGCATGCTCAAAGATAAAGGCGAAGGCTACTTCAAAGATTCAGCTAAAAAATTGGGCGTGGATATGAAGAAATTGGAAGCTGATCTTAAAGATGAGAAAATCCAAGCTCGCATTAATGCTGATATGGAAGAAGCCAAAAAATTCAATATGAGTGGAACGCCTGGTTTCCTTATCAATGGGGTTTCTTTGCGCGGTGCTTATCCATTCCCTTCATTCAAAGAAATTATCGATCAACATCTAGCTAAAAAGTAATTTTTTAGTCTCAGAAAATGAAAAAGGATGCCCTGAAGTGGACATCCTTTTTTTTATTTAATTGGCAAGACTTTCTGACTTAATACAATCCCCTCTTGGGAAATATTCATGAGAACTGGTGTCATGATCAGTCCTTTTTTAAAAGCTACATCAAATAATTTTTTATATTCAGGATCTATATCATCTGCAATCGAGAATACGGAAACATCGTCTCGTTGGATTGTAAAAATCAGTTCAGCCTTATGCCCCTCATCGATCAAATTCATCAATTCCATAAGATGCTTTTGACCTCGTTCGGTCACGGCATCTGGAAATTGAGCCTGGCCATTGCGCGCCAAGGAGACATTCTTGATTTCAATGTAATGCTTTAACTCCGAGGGGTTTGTCAGATGGCTCTCATCCAAACAAAATACACCATCCAAACGCGTTTCTTTAGAAATCTTATGTTCCGATTTATAGAACGTGTAATTTTCCCAATTTTTAAAATGAGGTTTTTTCGTTTCAATTGACTTCACAGCGGCCAACTGCACAATTTTATTAGGCCATGATGTGTTCACCCCAACCCAGGCCCCAGAATTAGCCTGTACAGCTTCTAGCGTGCCTTTTAATTTTCTTTCTGGATCATCACTCAACGAGAACCAGCAGGGATGCGTTTGATCTTTTTCAATAACCGATTTTAAGCTTCCCGTATTAGGACAGTGAATGGTCAGAGCAATTTTTTTCTGTGAAATTGGGTCAATGTATTCAACGTCTGCAAAGAAACGCTTATATCGCTTTAGTAAAATACCTTCTGTAAGCTTACTCTTGAACTGAATCATTACATTCTTTCTGGAACAGGAATTCCCAAAAGCGCTAAGCCTTGCTTCAAAATATTTGCAGTTGCAGTGGCCAATGCCAATCTCGATTTTTTTAAATCTTCAGTTTCAGCTTTACCAATCGCACAGTCGTGATAAAAAACATTAAACTTCTTTGCTGTTTCATAAAGATAAGTACAAAGCGCCGCCGGCTTGTAATTCTCGGCGGACATCAACGCAACAGAGTTAAAGTTCATCAGATGTTGCATCAATTTAATTTCGGCAGCATGAGATAATAATGAACCATCAAAATGATTCGTATCTGTTGCAAATTTTTTAATAACTGATTGAATTCGAGCATAACTGTATTGAATAAATGGACCCGATTCTCCATCCAATTTCAACCACTCCGCCATATCAAAAACAATTTTTTTATTGGTATCTTGGCGAATCATCCCATATTTAATAGCACCTTGTGCGACAGCATCAGCAACAGTTTCAATATCCTCGGAAGACCACTCATCCTTGTACCGAGATAAATACTCCGTTTTGACATGGTTCTTCATTTGATTCACCAATGTCATTAAAGGAATAATATTTCCCTTTCGAGAACTCATGGCACCATCTGGAAGCTCAACAAAATTATACTGCAAGTGAAAACAATTTTTAGCCTGCGGAAAACCCAAAACATCTAAAGCACGAAAGACCTGTTTGAAATGCAATGCCTGACGGACATCAACAACATAAATTGATTTCTCAATATGATAATCTTCAAATTTTCGACGAGCCAATTCGATATCTTTGGTGGCATAAAGACCCGTGCCATCGGTCTTCAAAAGCATGCAAAACCCAAGATTTTCGCTCTCGAAATCTAAACCAATAGCGCCCTGGGATTCGACTAGCTTCCCTTGCTCATAGTATTTTTTAATCATTTTTACAGAATCCGCATCCACATCAGATTCCCAATACCACACGTCAAATTGGACTCCGGCCCATCTGTATACTTTATTCATTAAATCAATTGACCACTGGCGGGTTTCTTTCCAAAGTTCAAAAAAATCACCGCGATGTTGTTCAAGCTGTTTCAAAATTTCGGTCAATTGCTGTTTATTGCTTTCATATTTTTCAGTTTTTTCTTCATCTTCCAATTTGATATTAGCTGCAGAATACATCTGCCCCAACCATTCACCCCGGTTTGGGTCTTGGCGTTTCTGATCAAAAACTTCTAATCCAATGTGATTTTTAATATACCAAAGACACTTGGCAACGTGAGTTCCAACGTCTCCTGGAAACGTTGTACTGACAATTTCATGGCCGGAATACCGCAGCAATCGAATCAAGGCATCTCCCAAACAAAGATTTCGCATGTGACCTACGTGAATTTCTTTATGTGTATTGGGTTGAGAATACTCGATCATTCCTTTGGGTGTTTTTTCTGTTAATTTTCTTTTAAATAACTCGAACGAAACCGCAGGCTTCACAACATGCTCAGCTAATAATGCTGCTGAAAATTTAAAATTCAAATAAGGTCCTGCGACTTCGATCGAACTCACGCCGTCAATCGCACCAACAAGTGCTTTCAGCTCTGCGGCTGCCATAGGTGGAGCTTTTTTTAAATTTTTCGCTAAAATAAAACAGCCAAAGGCTAAATGCCCCAAATCAGTATTGGGTGGCTCAACAAGTTGGTTATAAATTTCAGCTTTTTCTAAACTTACGCCTAAGGTCGAAATGGCATTAAATAGAGATTTAGACACTAGAATTCGGAGCGGATCGTGCATTAGATTCATATAGCTTTAAGAAATAACAAAAGCAGGGCATTTTGCAATACAAAATCTGTCTATCTGCTTGTTAAGTCCTGCCAAAAGGGCTAAAACTGGGGACTCTAAATACAGAGGATTTTATGTCTGAAGTTATTGCTAAAACTCGTGTTCCAAAACCTGACTGGCTTAAAGTGCGCGCACCTGCAGGTGATAATTATGGCCGCATCAAAGATATGCTGGGTGAGCTTAAATTAGCCACTGTCTGCCAAGAAGCCAGATGCCCCAATATGGGCGAATGTTGGTCCGGTGGAACAGCTACATTTATGTTGATGGGGGAAGTTTGCACTCGTGGTTGCAAGTTTTGCAACGTCAAAACTGGAAATGCGAAGTTGGGTCTTCCCCCAGTGGACCCTTTCGAACCAGAAAAAGTTGCCTTTTCAATTTCGCAGATGAAACTGAACTATGTTGTGATCACTTCCGTTGATCGCGATGATATGCCAGATCAGGGCTCGGATCATTTTGCTCGAACTGTAAAAACAATTAAAAAATTGGATCCAAATCTCATCGTTGAAATTCTGACTCCGGACTTCCGGGGCGATGAAAATTTAGTTCGGCACTTAGCTGAAGCAAAACCAAATGTCTTTGCTCACAATATTGAAACAGTTGAACGCCTGACTCCAAAAGTCCGTGATCCTCGCGCCAAGTACCGTCAATCTCTTCGCGTTTTAGAAACGGTAAAAGAATTTGATCCGACAATATTTACAAAATCGTCGATCATGCTGGGCTTGGGCGAAACTGACGAAGAAATCCTGCAAACATTAAAAGATCTTCGTGGTGTTGGATGTGATGTTGTCACTTTCGGTCAGTACTTACAGCCAACAGAAAAACATTTAAAAGTAATTGAGTACATAACTCCTGAAAAATTCAAAGAGTGGCAAACTTTAGCTGAGGGGCTGGGCTTTTTATATGTCGCCAGCGGACCTCTGGTGCGAAGCTCTTACCGCGCTGGTGAATTTTTTATGAAGGGAATCATCGAAAAACGCAACAAGGAAGCAGCTTCAGTTTCTGCTTCAAACTCTGAAAGGATTTCATAATGGCATCAACAGACGTAAAACTACCTGAACTCGGCGAGGGCGTTACCGAAGGCGAATTGGTAAAATGGCTTGTTCAACCAGGCGATTCCGTGAAAGCAGATCAAACTGTTGCTGAAATCATGACGGACAAAGCCACTGTCGAAGTTCCATCACCAGTTGCTGGCGTGGTCAAAGAATTAAAATTTAAACCCGGACAAGTTATCAAAGTTGAAAATATTATTTTAACTCTAGATGGCGCTTCAACCAATACGACAACAAATGTTGCGGCCACTACTGCACCACCAACTAAATCAGCACCCACTCCAACCTCAGCCCCTGCTGTTGCTTCACCAATATCAAATGGAACTAATGGAAAATCTTTAGATGTTAAACTCCCTGAACTTGGCGAGGGTGTTACCGAGGGCGAATTGGTAAAATGGCTTGTTCAACCAGGTGATTCCGTGAAAGCAGATCAAACTGTTGCTGAAATTATGACGGACAAAGCCACTGTCGAGGTTCCATCACCAGTTGCTGGCGTGGTCAAAGAATTAAAATTTAAACCCGGACAAGTTATCAAAGTTGAAAATATTATTTTAACTTTATCGGGCGCTACTGGCTCCGCACCTGCGCCGCAAGCTTCAGCACACACGGGTGTCACAGCAAATGCACCGACACCCGCTTCTACAAAATCATCACCTACTATGGCTATGGCAACGTCGACGACTGGTGTTTTTCCTCCGGTTGCAGATTCAAAAGTTTTAGCAACTCCGGCGACTCGCCGTCTGGCGCGCGAACTGGGTGTTGATATCAATGGTATGACCGGTTCGGGACTTGCTGGTCGAGTCACTCGTGACGATGTCACTCAAGCCAAAAGTGGTTCAGCACATGTATCCCATGGTGCTGGAGCAACCTCGGCTGGTTCCCCAACTATGAATTTCCCGAAACCTGCATTCAACTCGACAAATGCATCTTTGGAAGAGCGAGTTGATTTAATCGGAATTCGTAAAAAAATTGCGCAAAATCTGCAGATGTCTAAATCAATTATTCCCCATTTTACATTGATGGATGAAGCCGATGTTACGCAATTAGTAACGCTGCGAGAATCACTTAAAGTTTTTGCCGAGAAGAACGAAACTAAAATCACGTATCTTCCTTTTGTAATGAAAGCTTTGATTGCGACCATCAAAGAGTATCCACAGTTTAATGCTTCTATTGACGATGCGGCTTCTCAAATTGTCTATAAAAAGTATTTCAATATTGGCTTTGCAGCCGATACACCAAATGGTTTAGTTGTTCCCGTTATTAAAAACGCAGATCAAAAATCGGTTTTAGAAATTTCTAAAGAGATTATAGATTTATCAAAGCGTGCTCGCGATGGAAAATTGAAACCTGACGAAATGAAAGGCGCATCCATCACCATCACCAATATCGGTTCAGTTGGCGGCACTTATGCAACTCCGATCATCAATCATCCTGAGGTGGCTATTTTAGGAATGTATAAAATCTCGGATAAACCTATTCTTAAAAATGGCGCTATTGCATTCATTAAATCAATGAATTACACCGTGACTTGTGATCATCGTTTAATTGACGGCGCGGTTGCAGCCAATTTCTTGAAGTCATTTTTTCAAAAAATTCAAAACCCAGGAGTTTTGATGATGGGGATGTCATAATGCAAACATTTGATATTGTTGTTATTGGCTCGGGTCCGGGTGGATATGTCTCTGCAATTCGTGCGGCTCAATTAGGATTTAAAACGGCAATTATCGAGCGCGAAGCACTTGGTGGTGTTTGCTTGAACGTTGGATGTATTCCATCAAAAGCCATGATCACGGCGACCCATCTTCTTCATAAAGCCCAACATGATTTCAAAACCATGGGTTTAAACATCAAAGGTGGTATTGATGTCGATATGAAGACCTTGGTGAAATGGAAGCAGTCTGTTTGTGATAAAATGTCAGGCGGTGTTAATCAGCTTTTAAAAGGCAACTCTGTGACAATAATAAAAGGAACGGCTGAGTTTAAATCTTCAAAAGAAGTTCTTGTCAAATCAACCACTGGAACGGATAGCATCACAGCAAAATATTTTGTGGTCGCAACGGGTTCTCGCCCTATTGAAATTGGTGGATTCCCTTTTGACGAAAAAGATATTTGCTCATCCACGGGAGCATTGGCTTTTGATGAAATCCCTAAGCGTGTTGCCGTTATTGGTGGTGGCTATATTGGTTTAGAAATTTCATCTTATCTTCGAAAATTGGGAACTGAAGTCACAATTATCGAAGCTCAAAATTCACTACTTGCTGGCGTCGTTGATCCTGAATGCGCTCAAGTTGTGACTCGTAAAGCAGAAAAAGCAGGAATAAAAATCATTTACGGCGCCAAAGCAAAATCTCAGAAAAAATCAGGTTCATCTTATGATGTAACCTATGAAGTAAATGGAAAAAATGAAGTGATCAAAGTTGATAAAATTTTGGTGACTGTTGGACGCAGACCAAATGGCGACCAAAGTCAGTTAAAAGCCGCGGGGATCGCCATCGATGAACGTGGGTTTGTTAAAGTTGATGCTCAACGACGCACAAATATTCAAAATATTTTTGCTATTGGTGACATCTGTGGCCAACCGATGTTGGCGCACAAAGCCTCGTACGAGGGTGTGATGGTTGCAGAAATTATATCAGGACAAAATCGCGCCTATGATGTGAAAACTGTCCCAGCTGTTGTATTTACAGATCCTGAAATAGCTTCTGCCGGAATGACAGAAGCTGAAGCACGAACCAAGGGCTTTAATGATCTCTTGATTTCAAAGTTTCCATTTACTGCGAATGGCCGTGCTGTGAGCATGAGTGAAACTGAAGGCTTTGTGAAAATGATTGCCGATAAGAAAACTCATATTTTACTGGGTGTTCATATTGTCGGACCTGAGGCTTCAAATCTGATCTCTGAAGCCGTACTGGCTATTGAAATGGGCGCTCGTTTAGAAGATATCGCCCTTTCTATCCATCCACATCCAACGCTGGGCGAAACAATGATGGAGGCCGCAGAGGCTACTCTTGGACATGCTATTCACATCATCCAAAAACCACTTGGGACTGCAAGCAAATCAGCTCATGCCTGACTTTCAAATTCAACTGGATATTTTTATTAAATGATCTTTGAAGACTGGGGCCTCATCGACTATGAGGTCGCCTTAAAAAAACAAATGGAATATGTCGAACTGGTCGCTCAGGATAAAGATCATCCTGGTTTTTTAATTTTCTGTTCTCACCCTGAAGTTGTTACCACTGGGCGGCAGACCCAAGCCGGTGATATTTTTTCATGGAGTGGTCCTCGCATAGAGGTTTCACGAGGTGGACGCGCCACCTATCATGGACCATCTCAAGTCGTCGTTTATCCCATTATTAGCCTTAGAAATCCCCGATCAGGGCGTGCCGCTCAGGAAGTTCGGGGCTACATCCGTGCTTTAGAAAACTGTGTTGTATCGACTTTGCACGAATACCAAATTCTATCTCATGGGAAAACTCAGGACAACACGACGAATAGTCTTGAAGACACAGGCGTTTGGGTTGGAAAACATAAAATCGCCTCACTTGGCATTGCTGTTCGCAAATGGATTACTTTTCATGGTGTCGCGATCAATGTTGCGCATGATGAAACTGCATTTCAGGGGCTTCATCCCTGCGGTTATAACTCCAGCGTTATGACCAATCTTGAAAAATTACTGAATGAACCCGTTGATTTAATGGCTTTTAAATCTCAACTTAAAAAGTACTGTCTTAAAAATCTTTGATTTAATTTTTTGGTAAGCACTTCAAACGAAATACAAAGCGCGTATATGATGATTTTGGATCATAAAAGAACTGGCCACCATGCGCTTCTGCAATTTGCTTGGACAAGCTCAGCCCCAGACCAGTCCCCTGCCCTGTTGGTTTAGTCGTGAAGAAAGGAGCCATCATTTTATCAGCGATATCTTTTGGAATTTTTTCTCCGGAATCAATAATTTCTATTTGGTAATGCAGATTAACTCGCGATAATTTGATCTTAACCCAACCTGCTTGTTGATTTTGAATAGCATCAAACGAATTGCTTAATAAATTCACAAGAACTTGAATAATTTCTGTACTACGAACTTCAACTAAATCTGTATAATCAATTTTACTAGTGATTTCAAAGGAGAGCGATTTATGATGCTTTTGAAATCGCTCTCTGCAAATTTCAAAACTTTCTTCAACAATTTTGGCAATCGAAAAGAATTCATATGGATCTTTTTCTGATTTTCGGGCTAAGGCTTTTGAAGAATTAATAATTTTCTGAATCCGATGTCCATTTCTCTCAATCAGTTCTAAATCTTTTTGTAACTTTTCATTATCCATTAAACCCATCGAAAGCTTTTCTTGTATTAGTTGCGATTTGCCTTGGATGATTGCCAATGGATTATTAATTTCATGCGCAATTTCGGCAGCCATTTCTCCAAGTGCAGCCATTTTAGATTGCCCAATGAGTGAATTTTGAATTTGTTTTAGCTTTCGCAAATCACTGCCTGTATAGGCATAAAAAACATCCGAAGACTCTGGCCCTACAGGAACAGAAAAAATCTGCAACCACACTGGAATTTCTTCGCCGGATAATGAACTGATAATCGTAATTTCACCCTGCCAGCTTTCAGAATTTCGAAGATTTGGCAAAATATCGTCTAAAAAATTCTGTCTGTCATGAGGTGATAGATAATCCGCAAAATGCTTTTTTCCAGTTTGAATACCTAAAATGTCTTGACCCGTTTTATTCACATAGACTGTCACACCAAAGTTATCGGTAAATCCAAATAGATCGCCTGAAGAATCAATCAACGAAATCATAAGTCGAAATTGAGAATCCAATTTATTTTTTTCAGCAATGTCTCGATCTTTATCTTTTGCAAAAACCGGGTCTGGAATAGCATCCATAATGCGTTCTAAGAAAATTTTACTTTTATTGAGTTCTTTTTTTCGAAGCACTTCAGAGGTCGCCTCCCATGCCATTCCAGAAATCAGCATTAATGTACCCTCAGTGTTTCGCATTTTAATTGCTCGACTTCGAATATACCGAGGTTCTTTTGACTTCATCTGAATGCGAAGCCGCATCTCAACAGGACTATCAAAATCCTCGTCACTTTCTAAATATGCTCTGAAGATTTTCGCGTCACTAGGGTAAAAAAGTTCTAAAAAATCAGATACTAAATAATTGCTATTTGTATTGGCTTTCAGCCCTAAAATTTGCGTCAGCCCTGGATCTATGAATATATTTTTTTGAGTTGAATCGATTTCCCACATACCCATTTTGGAATGATGGAGAAGTGTTTGATATTTAGCTAAGAGTTTTTTCGTGTCTGAGGTCACACGTTTCTTGAACCCCAACTGATCATGATTGTTGCCTCACCTTTCATGACGATTTCGCCATTTTCTTTTTTAGCAGTGGTTTGAACAGTTCCAAACCCTCGCGCCTTGTGCAACTTAGTAATCTCAAGTTCAAAAATCAAAATATCGTCAATAAAAACAGGATTTGTGAACTTCAATGTCTGTGCTAAATAAATGCCACCTGATCCAATTGTTTCATTCAAATAACGCGAACATAATGCACCAAGAATCATACCATGTGCGATTCTTCTCTTAAATCGAGTAGTCTTTGCAAACTCTTCATCCAAATGTATAGGGTTGGTGTCCCCAGACATCTCTGCAAACTGACGAACCATTTGATCCGTAATTTGAATCTTTCGAATAGCTTTATATCCAACGTCCCGGTCAGCATCATTTTCAACAGTCATAAAGTCTTCCTATAAAATATTAGCAGCTAATTCAGCCAGCGGAGAACGCTCGCCTTTTGTTAACGTCACATGGGCTGCAATGCTTTGTCCCTTAAACTTTTCAACAGCGTGAGTTAATCCTGAGTTTGCTGAATCGACATAAGGATTATCGATCTGATAAACGTCACCAGTCAGAACAATCTTGGTACCTGATCCAGCCCGAGTCACAATTGTTTTGATTTCATGGGGAGTTAAATTTTGAGCCTCATCAACAATCAAATACTGTTTTGGAATGCTTCGACCACGAATATATGTCAGTGGTTCAATGTTTAACATGCCTTGATTAATTAACTCTTGAGCACGGCCTTGAGCCTTCTTATCAGCACCCATTAAAAATTCAACATTATCAAAAATGGGCTGCATCCACGGATTCAGTTTTTGTTCAATATCACCCGGAAGATAACCAATATCTCGTCCCATTGGAAAAATGGGTCGCGAAACTAATAGTCGCTGATAACGTCCTTCATCCAATGTTTTAAAAAGACCGGCGGCAATAGCCAATAAGGTTTTACCTGTTCCAGCTTTTCCAACCAATGATACCATTTGAATTTCATCATTAAGTAACGCATCTAAAGCAAAACTTTGTTCAACATTTCGAGCCTGAATTCCCCAAATGCTGTCCGGAGGATTCAAAAGTGGAATAATCGCTTTTTCAACCAAAGAATAACGACCAATAGCAGAATGATTTGGATTTGAACTATCCTTTAAAATAACATACTGATTGCCATAGACTTTTTGATCCACTTCGATTTTTTTAGTTTTATAGAATTGATCAATTTTATCAGGGGCTACTGAAATTTCCAGATAACCTTCATACAGTGATTCTTGATCTACCGTTGATGTATCATAGTCTGTGGCATAAATTCCATAGACGTCAGCTTTGATACGCAAATTGATATCTTTGGTTATCAACTCAACTTTTGTACGAGGATGTTGTTTCTGCAGCGCCAGGGCCGTGCTCAAAATTCGATTATCAGCTTTAGCTTGATCAAGCTCTGCAGGTAAACCTGACATACCTAAATCTGTTGTGATGTAGACCATGGTTTCATGGTTATCAATTTGTACACCATTTGCCAGGCTGCCTTTTTCGCGTAGCACATCCACGAATCGTGAAAATTGACGAGCATTACGCCCGTTTTCACCCTGGTCTCGCTTAAATTTGTCGACTTCTTCAATCACGGCGAATGGAATGTGAATATCAGCGTCACCAAATTTTAACAATGCAAACGCATCGAATAGGATGACATTGGTATCAATTACTACTTTTCGTCGCTTGGTCTTTGGTGCTGTCGTCAAATCGACCTCCTGTTGTCTTCATTAAATTCGACAATACAGCAGGATCAAAGTCACTCTTTTTACAGTGAACCGACAAAGATATTTTTTATAAAAGTTTATGAAATTTTAGGCACCATCATGTCACCTTCGTCTTTTTTAAGACCCTGACTGACGGATTCGATAAATCGCACAAAATACTGAAGTGCGGCATCTGTTGCTGCCCCTTTCATGAAAACGGCTCCATGACGGACAACACCCTCATCCTTCTCTTCTTTTAAGTGCTTGATTTTGATTGAAATTGGAAAATAAGTTTTACTATTCAGGTAAACACGCATGGAAACGTCTTCATCAACTTGAAACTGTCCCTGCTCAAAATCCACATCAAATGAAATTCCCTCTTCCGAAATATCATAGATAGCAACTTTCAAAAGACCCTTTTCTGGCAACACCACCATGGCACTAACAAACTCGGTTAATATAGTTCGTTTCACTTCACGACGCTCGTGATAAATCATCTTCTGACGAAGTTGATCAAAATCCATCACCTCTGTACTTGGCGTGAATTCGGCCTTCGGCGCTTCCCCAGCAACAGTTTTTAAACGTGGAACTAAATCTATAACCTTTGACATGAAACCCCCATGCACTGTCTTTATCGGCTTAAAACCGTCTAAACTTGAGATCTCCGATTGCCTGTAATTTCGACTTAAAAACCTTTGAAACCCATCTCATTTTAGACTAGCTTGAACCCGTGCGAAACCTTGGCCTGTTCATTTTTTTTAGCATCCTTCTGCACCTGACTTCACTTACAGGCCTTAGCCTTTACGCGCCAAATACCTTTGGTAACCATGTTGCTGATGTCACCGAAATCGATTTTATCGAAGACTCCGATTTAGAAAAAATAGCTCCCGCTGAAAAACCTGTGGTAAAGCAACTGGATTCGGATAACTCGCTGAATGCTGATAACGAAGCTCGCTTTAGTTCAGAAAAAACTCAACGTGTAAAAGTTGAAACCAAGGCTTCGCAAATTGGGGAGTCTCGCAATCAATCGACATCTCAAGGCGAAAAACAAAAACCGCCTGTTGAAAGTGATGGCGAAGTTCCCGAATTTGCCCGCGCGGTCAGTTCAAATCCCAATCATGTCAACCCGTCACAAATTGGCTATGACCTGCCCTCAGATATTCGTTTTTCAGACACAACAAATCTCAACACGGACGCCAATATTTATTACTCTTTTTATGACCGCATTGATCAATTGGTTCGCGTCAGATGGGTGGAGCGACTGGATTACTACTGGAATCGTATTTCTTTTGAGTTCAAGAAAGAAAACCTTGTCGGTCGCATCTGGTCCACTACTTTTGAAATCACCTTAAAAGAGAGTGGTGAGTACTACAAAGCTGTGATTCTTCGCTCTAGCGGATACAAACCCTTTGATGAAGCTGCCATTTATGCCTTCAAAAATGCACGCTATTTTCCAAATGTTCCTCGGGCCAAAGTCGAGTCCGATGGAATGGTTCGGCTTAAGTACAGATTTAGTGTTCATGTTGGTCCTTAACTGCCATCATTAGATTAGAATATCTCTATGGTCAAAAATATCGTCTCTGCACTCTTGGTATTGACAACAAGCCTATCCGCCTCCGCAATTATGATTGAATTGGGATTGGCTTACAGTTTTCAAAAGAAAACGTTCAATGCTGCCAACTATTACCAATCGGACTCTAAATCAGCCTCAGTTTCACTCTATTTTATTGAAAAATTGGCTCTTGAGTTGAGCTATTCAGATGGCTTCTACGAGGGGCAAGAGTCTGATACAAATTCAACTCGAACGATTCAACAGTCTACAAAAATGACTGACGGATCGATCATCTATATGTTGATGGATAAGAAAAGTTTAATTCAACCCTATGCCAAAGTTGGCGTGGCTTATATTCAAAAAAAGCAAGAGGTCCGTTATCTCAATGCATCTGTGATTTCGATTCCGGAATCCATTGGTTGGGCACCAAGTTATGGCGCTGGCTTGAAGTTTGTCCTTTCGGATCGCTTTTCGATTCGCCTTGGTTATGATGTTTGGCAAACACCGCTCAGTGACGGATCAAAATCAGATGACTCGGCCTTTAAAGCAGGCTTAACTTGGTTTCTTTAATCATGCCTTTGAAGGTATTATTGATAGCCGTTCTTGGCTTAACTCTTTTCTCAGGATGCCAAATTGGCTATCTTATTCGCTCCAGCTACGATCATTTATCCATGCTCTCGTCGCGAGTTCCAATCGAAAAGGCCCTTCAATCAGAAACACTCTCCTCGGAACACAAAAGAAAAATCGCAATCTCTCAAGAAGCCCGGGATTTTGCATTCAATGATTTGGGATTCAAGCGCAGCAACAATTACTCCCACTTTGTTCAGCTAGATCGCCCTTATATCACTTATGCTGTTATGGCTGCTCACAAATGGAAGTTCGAACCCTATCATTGGGATTTTCCATTCATTGGAAAAGCTCCTTACAAAGGATACTATAACGAACTCTCCGCGAAAGAAGAAGCCTTACTCATGAAGGAAAAAGGGTTTGATGTTTATGTTCGCGGAGTTTCGGCTTATTCAACATTGGGACGACTGAATGATCCGCTACTATCGTCAATGCTTGCTTATAAAGAACATGATCTGGTGAATACCGTTATCCACGAACTTGTTCACACCCATCTTTTTATAAAAAGCAGTATTGATTTCAATGAGCGCTTAGCCGTTTTTGTTGCCGCCAAGGGCACGGAACTGTTTTATCTTAAAAAAGAAGGTCTGGATTCAGAAACTTTGAAGCTCATAAAAAATGAAAATGAAGATGACCGTCTTTTTTCTGAATTTATCACCTCTGAGTTGATTGACCTTAAATTGTGGTATGAAAACAACTCGTTTTCGCCAAGTTTAACCGCGGAAGCTCAAGAAAAAATACGTCAAGATCGATTTCAAGAAATTCGAAATCATTTCATCAGCCAACTTGTACCAAAGTTAAAAACAAAATCATATGCTCGATTCACTGATGGAGAAATGAACAATGCCCGACTCGGGAATTATCAAACCTATATGAAAGATCTACAAGATTTTGAAAAAGTTTTTGCTAAAAGTGGACGTCATATAGCTACTTTTTTAAAAAAGTGCGCCGAACTAAATGATACAAAAGATCCTGAACTCGAACTAAAAAAATGGGCGAATGAATAGCTTTTGACAACTTGCACGCTTTCAGAATAGAGCTAATATCATGGTAAAAAAATATGCAAATCACGCCTACAAAAGTTTAACGACTCAGCCACCCGTTACTCTGATTATTTCATTTTATAAAAATACACGGATGCTAGATCTGGTTTTGGCTTCGTTGATAAACCAAACCTACAAAAACTTTGGTGTTATTATTTGTGATGACGGCTCACCTGCGGAAATTGTTGCTCTTGTCCACAACCAATTGGAAAATCTCTCCATTCCGTGTCAGCATCTTTGGCATGAGGATATTGGGTTTCGCAAAAATAGAATTCTTAATTGGGGAATTCAGAACACAACATCCGATTATTTAGTTTTTATTGATCAAGACTGTATTCTGCATCCGGAATTCATGCGCGAACATGTTGAAGGAAAAAAAGAAAATGGAGTCCTTTGTGGTCGACGCATCAACTTAACCCATACAGTTAGCAAACTGCTTAGCCCAAAACGAGTTGTTTCAGGTTTCATTGAGAAAAATATTTGGTGGATCCTATTGGCTGGTTTATTCATGAAGGACAACAACGGCATCAAAGGAATTTATTATCGAAATCCCTTTCTTCGCATGTGGGCCAATCAAAAACCCCGCGGCATAGTTGGGTGTAATTTTTCACTACACCGAAAAAATTTATTGGATATCAATGGTTTTGACACCCGTTACGAAGGCGCTGGTTTTGGCGAGGATTCTGACATTGAATATCGCTTGACCTTAAATGGAGTTCGAATGATTCCTGCTTGCAATACGACGGTACAGTATCATATTTATCACCGCTTGCTGACCCGAGCTAGTCAAAACGAAGCCCTTTTTGACTCCGTCATTCACGAGAAAAGAGCTCGAACAAATACGGGACTCTCAGAACAGCTTAATCTATCCCCAGAATCCGACTCCGATCGATGTCACTAGTCTTCGTTCTAGAAATACCCTCGCCTTTGACCACTTGGTTTGTGATCTCATTTCTGTTTTTTCCACAGCAGACATAATTTTGTCATGCAATTGGTCAAAAAATAGATCATCCATAGGAAGCTCTACGGGATCTTCTTTTTTTAATTTTTCTTTGATAAAAATTTCTTTTCTAACGGCTTTCATTATTCAACCTCCACATACTTATTATTCAGCTCCATAAAAAATCCTCCCACGTCCTCAGTCCATCTTTTTAATTCATGCTGTGTTTCAAAAATTTCTTTCAGCTTCAATAGTGCATGTCTGTAGTTTGCTTTTGCAGTATCATATGGACACTCCATAATTTCAGCAATTTCGCTGAAACTCAGATCTTCATACACTCGCAAAACCAATGCTGTTTTTTGCTTGAATGGAAGTCGGTCGACTTCTAATTGAATCATGTCACTAACCGCTGCATGCACTAACTTTCTTTCAGCCGTTGGAGCCACGCTCAATTGAACGTCATCAATATCTGAAAAATCATACCGATTCTCACGAAGCTTATTGCGAGCTGTGTTGACGGTAATTTGATACAGCCAACTTTTAAAACTCGCTCGACCTTCAAACATATTCAGCTTCTCGTAGCTTTTGATGAATGCATCCTGCACCACATCTTGAGCCACATCCAAGTCTTTCACAAATCTCATACTCAGCCGTAGCATACCTCTTTGATGTCGTTTCACGAGTTGTGAGAATGAAGCCCGATGACCCGCACGAACTTCTTCGACCAATTGTTGATCTGTCTTTTCAGTTAGATCTTGATTGATTTCTCTTTTCATAGACACTTCCTCAGTCTAATCTCGGTTAATAATTTTCCGTCCCCTCGCGACTTTTGTCCGGCCTTCTCCGGTATCAACTCGTCACTTGCTAAGAGTAAAAGCAATACGGAGGCCACTGGAGCATGGTCAAAATAGCACTAAATCGTTGATACTACTGAGGAATTTAAAAAAGACTGATGCCTGACATTAAAATAATTTATACGCATAGAACTGAGAATCTATGCTAGAGAGTGCAGTAAATCTTCACAGATATTTTGAATTTTATTTTGAATAAGTTGTGTAGATTGAACAAATTCAATTCCTAAGGTTTGACCACCTTTTATTTGATTTCGCTCAACATGCTTTATATGGCCACCTATGTTCAGCTCCGATCTGCGAAATATTTTAAACTGCACATGGACCAATTGATTTTTCTCATATCGTGGCAATTCTGCCATAACATGAACCTTAATACCCGATAACGAAATTTCAATAACTCTCATTTTGGCAGATAACATTTTTTTGCTGGAATCCGAAATAAACCCACTCTGAGGCCAATAAGATGGCACATTGTAGCGCGTACTCTTTCGTCGAATCAATTTGAAAATTGAAAATGGCCCTTGAATATAAAGACGCGAACTTTTTAAGAATATTTTCGTTTTAAAAAAAAATACTTCAGTTCCGATAGAAATTTTAAAAGTGCCCTCACCCGAATTAAAATCTGTACTCTTAGAAACTTGAATATGAAAAAGACCAGGCTCCAAAGCGGCATGTAGATCAGCTGTTACAATTTTATCAGAATCAGATAATTTGAATTTTGTTGAATATTTTTTGGTTTTTAAATTTTCAAGAAAATTTTTACTTTCTTTGAAATTCATTTCAGATAAATAATCTAAAATTTCAGAGTTCATGCTGCCGCAGTGACCTTGTTCCGACCATTCTGCTTGCTCGCATAAAGAGCCTTATCAGCCCGATTATAAACCTGTTCCCAATTGTCAGTCGTTGAGCGCTCGGCAACCCCTACAGAAATTGTAATGGGAATAACTTTATCCTGAAAAATAAATGAATGCATCTGTACCGTTTGTCGAATTCGCTCAGCCACATCTTGAGCCGTTTTCAAAGGAGTCGCCTGAAGAATAATAACAAATTCTTCTCCGCCATAGCGAGCAAAGTAATCATTGGATCGAACCAACTTATTTTGCATCAATTGGCCAAGCTCTCTGAGGACATAATCGCCACCTGGATGCCCATAAGTATCATTCACTTTTTTAAAATGATCGATATCAAATGTAATGACAGACATCGGCTCATTCAAGGTCTCGGCTCGCTTAATGGCCTCGGGACCCTTTTCTAAAAGAGCCCCCTTGCTATAGGCGGTCGTTAATGCATCCTTCTGAGCTTTTTCAAAAACAGTCTGATTTGAAATAGCCTCAAGGCTACCGCGCTCAAGAAATTTAAAAATAATATTACCCGCTTTAATTTGATCATTGTTCGTCAAACGTTTTGCCGTCAGGGCTGGAAGCGGTTGCCCGTTAACCATGGTTTTATTTGTTGAACCCAAATCTAGAATTGATATTTCACTTCCAACCACGACAAATTTAGCATGCGCTCGACTAATTGACACATCAGAAATATAAACATCACTTTCAATGGATCGACCAATTGTCATATCTGTTTTGGTTAGTAGCCATTGCTTGCCGACATAACCCGTTGGACCAACAAGCACAATGATTGCCGGTGGAGCCTCGTCCGCCGCGCGCAACTTTCCTTTGAAAGTCTCACTTGATACAATACTTGTTTTATCGACAGTTTCTGCCATTTATCGTTTCCTTAAGATTCAATTCTATACACCAAACATCCAAAATATTATTCATGATTACGAACGCGCAGACAATTGGACAAACGCCTAGGCGACCGCAACATCTTCTTCAATTCGATGAAAACCCTTCCACTCTTTTAAGCGGCCACGAGGTCTGGTTTCTTGATCCCGATACTCTAACAGAACAAAAGTTAGTTTTGTGATTTTACCCAATGACACAACATCCAACGAGGTCAACTCAGTCCACGTCCCCGTATTAAAGTATTCTTTCTGGTTGCCCCATTGTCGATACTCATAAACATGAGTATGTCCAAAGATCACCGTATGAATGCGATTGTCATTCAAAATCTTTTTAGCCGAAGAGCTCAGATCTGGAAAAATAGCGCTTTCTAAGGCTATCTTTAGCAAATTTTTTATATTCCAACGAAAACGTTGCTCATTCAAAAACAACACGCGGTATCCATACTTGAATAACTCTAGGAACGCACGAATAGTCATTGATGTCTCATTTAATAATGACCAGCGAATCATTTGGCCAAAGGGGCGTACTTTATCTATATGAGGATACTTATTTTTAATTTTAAGAACAAGATCAACAAAGAAATGCGAGCCAAATGGCAAATTTAAAATGGGCTCTGGCCACCCCTGCTTAAGAAAGAATTTTTTAGGGTCCATACGGTTGGCAGCCTCATGCATATGCCCATGCTCGATATGAACACCATCAAAATAGTAAATTAAGTTTTTATACTGAAGCGCATAACCCACAATCTGGTTGAGATAATCTCGACATCCCTGAAACATCATGCCCTGATCATGATTTCCAATAACATAAGTGATTTTTCGATTTGGCATTGATAAAAAATCCCCCATCGCACGAAACACCTGAGGATGCCCTTTAATAACAGATTTTAAAATCTCTAAAGCAATAGATTCTGTAATGATCGTTAAAAAATGCCCGCGATAATCCACCTGTAAGAAATTAAGAAAATCTCCATTAATGATAATTTCAACATCATATTCTCGGTAAGCTCCACTCGAATAATACTGAATAAACTCTACCAACTTATCGGCATAATAGAATTCTTCCAACGAGTTAAGACTGCCGTTCTCAAGTTGGCGGCCTTTTCCCAAGTGAAGGTCACTTATGACAAGTTTGATTTTTTTTAAAGAGGGCTTGGATTCCTCGCTCATACTGTTAATCAACTTTTTTCAGTGCGGGTTTATTTTCTTCTTGAAGTTCTAAGTTAGCCATTGCTAAACGCAAGGCTCGCGTGGTTCGCTTAAATGAATCTTGATTCACCTCAAGAGTCTTATTCAAATCAACACACTTCTGACGGTAGCTTTCGACTTCCATCTGCAATACATCCATCTTTCGACGCAAATCTAAAATTTGCTCGTCCTTAGACTTGGTTAAAGCATTTTTTTCGGCCCGAATCAGCTCAAGACGATTTTCGAGTTCACGCTCACGAATTCGAATTTTTTTCATATCAAATTTTAATCGAGAATCTAAATCATCTATTTTAAGTTGAGCTTTCTGCAGCTCAACTTCCTTGCGTTGCAAATGTCCCTTTAACAAAGCAATTTCATTCTTAAAAGATTCTTCTAAGTTCTCTTTATCATTCTTGTACTCATTCACCTGAGACGTTAACAAATCAGAGCGCTCTTTGATAATATCCGAAGCGGAAATAAGTTCTTCATTTTGAATACGAAGATTCTCATTTTCTTTTTCCAAATCAAGAATCTTTTCTTGAGCCATTCGCAAGTTCTCGGCTTGCCCGAGACTGGCTTCAGATCCGCTTCCCCAGCCAGCATAACCTTGAGAATATGCCGAACGATTTTGTCCGATTGAAATTTTAACTTTATCTTGGTAATCATCAACAGGCTTATTGTGAAATCCTGTGACTGCCAAAGTCTTATCACCAGCATTAAAATCATCTGGCAATGCAGCTTTGTAAGGATTCCCTTTTGCATCGCTCGTGACCACAACTTGATTCGAAGTATTCGCCTGAGTTACAGCCGCATCATCACTTGCAAACAATGATTCAGATTCAGATGCGTTGATAATGGGTTCAGGTTCTTGCTCTTTGAAGACTGATTCAGGTACTGATTTATTAGCAATTGGCTCAGCAGATTCCTCGAACTGACCCATCTCTAGTAAAGCTTTTTCAACATCTTCAATATCTATTTTTTGAGTGCTTTCAGGCAACCGAGTTGCCTCATACTCAGATTTAGTATCTAAATCGAACTGATTATCTCCATCACCCAGAAAAGACAGTTTCTCATTATCAGATGAATCCGCAGAATCCGCGATCTCGATATTTAAAATATCCTCGTCAGCATCACCAACTTCTTTTAAAAGTGAGGCCATTAGATCTTCAGCAGGATTGTTTTTCTTTGAACGAACCATGCTTATTTTATCGGTTTTGAGACACTTGAACTTAAACTTTAATTAGCAATCTAAATGACTTAACGCCTCTCCAGACCATTGTCTTAAATTGAGATTGTCGCCTTAAGCTGAGTGAGATGATTTTCATAATTGATATGATCAACCCTGAGCAAGGCTTTCAGACTAAAGTCCTGAATAGTTTGACTGGATAATACAGTGCCAGCCAAAACAGCCCGCTTCAGGTCAATCCATGTTGG
This sequence comes from Bdellovibrionales bacterium RIFCSPHIGHO2_01_FULL_40_29, assembly GCA_001771815.1. GTDB lineage: Bacteria > Bdellovibrionota > Bdellovibrionia > Bdellovibrionales > Bdellovibrionaceae > Pseudobdellovibrio. Next base: position 96,581 of record MEPU01000006.1, read on the forward strand.
TCGAGCTGTGCATTGTGAAGCCAGTAAGCCAAAAAATCCACCCGCAAAACTATCTCCAGCTCCGGTTGGATCAATCACATCCTCTATAGGCAATGCTGGAACTTGAAAAAATCCATCCGTCTTTGAATACAACGTCGAACCATACTCGCCTCGCTTAACAACAACATACTGAGGCCCCATTTCTGCAACACGCTTGACTGCTGTGACCGGATTGCGTGTCTGAGTCAGCATTTTGGCCTCAGTCTCATTCATAAATACAATATCCACTTTTTTCAAAACACTGATCAGATCCTTCTGCTTTGAATCGATCCAAAAATTCATTGTATCCATTCCAACAAATAAAGGCTCTTTGGCCTGTGATAAAACTTGTAACTGCAATACGGGATCAATATTTGCCAAGAATACAAATCGACTGTCTTTATAGGACTCTGGCAACTCGGGATTGAATGCTGCAAACACATTCAACTCTGTCTTCAAAGTGATTGCATCACTCAAGCTCTTTTCATAAGACCCTTCCCAATGAAAAGTTTCGCCTTTTACAGTTTGCATACCTTTAAGATCAACATTGCGGTCTAAGAGAATTTTTTTGTCCGAATCCAAATAATCTTCGCCGACAACTCCAACAACGCGAACTTTCGCAAATAAGCTTGCTGCAACAGAGAAATAATTTGCTGATCCCCCCAGGGATTTATCAGCTTTTCCTGATGGAGTTCTTACAGAATCATACGCGAGGCTGCCCACTACTAAAACTTCTGACATTGACTCCTCCGATTTTTGAATTGGATATATCCATACTTTCTGGACGATCCACTTTGGTTGTTAACTGGCCACAGGCTGCAAAAATATCGCGCCCCATCGTTCGTCGTAACAAAACCTGAGCTCCAAGCCCCATACACTCTGTATGAAATGCTTGAACGGTCTCATCAGAAGGACGTTCAAAACCCGATCCTGGGTGTTCATTAAATGGAATTAAATTAATCTTACACGGAACATCTCTTAATAATTTTACCAACTCATGCGCATGTGAAATTTGATCTGTAATTCCTTTTAAAAGAACATATTCCATTGTGATTTTATCACCAGTTGCACGGTAATAACGTTTGCATTCATTCAACAAATCCCGCAGTGGATATTTTTTATTAATCGGCATAATTTGCGAACGAACATCATCGTTATAACCATTCAAACTAACGGCTAGACGCACTTTAGCCTCTGATACGCGATACATTTCTGGAATTAAGCCAGATGTCGATACCGTGATTTTCTTACGCGAAAGATTGACTCCCCACGGAGAATGAATCACGTCAATTGCACCAAAAACAGCCTCAGGATTATCAAGTGGCTCACCCATCCCCATAAATACAATGTTCGACAGTTTTAATCCTTTTTGACCAATAACGTCTTGGACTTGCATAAACTGACCAACAATTTCTGAGATCTCGAGTCTGCGTTTAAGCTTTTGCTTTCCAGTAAAGCAAAAATGACAAGCCATATTGCAACCAATTTCCGAAGACACACATAAAGTCAATCGATCGTCAGATGGAATAACCACAGCTTCAATTGAATTCCCATCGCGAACATCAAAAAGAAACTTTTGAGTCCCATCAACACTTATCAAATGTTTTAAAATAGGAGGCAGTTCAAATGTAATTAAATTTTTAAGCTCTGCGCGAAGATCTTTAGATAGATTCAACATCAAATCAAAATCGGTAACTCGTTGCTCATAGACCCATTTAAAAATTTGCTGGGCCCGGAACTTTTCTTTTCCATACTGTTTTAAATAGGCCTCTAAGCCCTCGAGTGTGAATGAATAAAAATTACGAATTTGTGATGTTGATTCATTGATAGCCTCTGCCATTGGGTACTCCTCTGGGTGCAGATTCATTTCTGCTCTGCTTATAACAGCAGTTGGGTTAATTCCCTGTTTATTAAGATCTATTAGGTATATAAATTAGGGCCGAAAGTAAAGCAAAACAGAATCTAAAAAACTCCAGCTCGTTTAAATGAGGCTATATTCCCATCGACTGTATAGAACTTATAAGATCGGCAGTCTCACAAGGGACGCAACCCACTTTACCAACAACAACTCCCGCAGCAAAATTAGCAATCATACAAGACTCTGTCAGTGGTAATCCCGCGGCAACACCCAATGCAAGTGCAGCTATAACTGTATCTCCAGCACCCGTAACATCAAAAACTTTCTTCGCAAAAGTAGGCACTTGGGTGACCTGTTGATTCTGAGAAAATATTGTCATCCCGTGAGCCCCTTGAGTCAGGACCACTTGACCGGCACCCGTCATTTTTTGCAATGTGCGCCCAACATGAAGGACTCGCTCGGCATTGTCTTCGATGTTTTCTTCATGAACTTTTGTCAAAGCCAATGCTTCGCTGTAGTTCGGCTTGATCAAATCAACACCTTTATAAAATTCTGCAAACTTAGTCTGATGCGGATCTACCATCAAAAATTTTCCAGCATCTTTTGTGATCGCAACTATTTTTTGAACAAGTCCTTGCGAAAAAATTCCTTTTGCATAATCTTCCAAAACGACAACATCCACTTGGCTGATCAAAGTCTGTAGCTTCTCAAGTAGGGCCACTTCAGATTTTTCAGACAAACCTTTGCGAATCTCGTGATCAATTCTCACTAAATGATGTTGCCCGCTCATAATACGCATTTTTCGAGTTGTCGGACGACTTGGATCAAATATTAATCCCTGCCCCGGAACATTTGATTTCTTAAGAAGTGATTTTAAAATTTCAGCACCATCATCCGATCCAATCACTGAAAGAAGGTGTACAGAACCGCCCAAGCTCACGACATTTTGAGCCACATTGGCAGCCAAACCCAATCGTTTATCTTCATTTTCAACATCTAAAACTGGAACAGGAGCTTCAGGGCTAATACGTTTGACAGCACCCATCACATACTCATCAACACCAACATCACCAATCACCAGAATAGTTTTACCCTTGAATAAAGAAATTTTTTCAACAAGCCGTTGGCGTGTTGCAGGATCTACGGAAAGAGGCTGAATGAAATTTGACATGTGAGCCAACCTATTGCAATTAGTGTAAGTGTTCAAACCAAAACTCAATCAGCATAGCCGATCTTCGCAACAATATCAAAATTTGATTTATAAACCAGGTTACGTTAAGCCCAGCATAAAGAAAGAAATTCTTGAGTATTTGAGCACCCTATACCCGATTTGGGAGATGCGCTTTTCGAATAGCAATCCACCTCCCGAAGGCGAACCCAACCGTGAACTTTTGAGACCTGTTTATTGGCTGGGAAATTGGCAATTTGCATGTCTTGACTACTATCACCCTCCAAAAGGAATTCGTAACCGCTGCGTTTCTGCAGAAGAGTATCCCACTATTTTACAAAGAATGGTTTCTGAGATTGAAAACGAAGTTCGCCAATCATTTTCACCAAAAGATATTCCCGAAAATTGGCATTTGAATACCTGCTTGATTAATTTTTACGGTAATAAGTATTACGATGATACCGCTGTTGATTGTGCACGGGTTGGTGAGCACAAAGATTTTGAACCCGGCCCCGTTGCTAGCGTATCTTTTGGAGAAAGAGCTTATTTTCAATTCGTAAAAAGTGAAGGTAAACAACAAAAAAGCCAAGTGGTTTTGCATCAATGGCTTGAAGACTCCAGTTTACAAATTTTTGGTGGCGATAAGTTTAAAAAACAACTTTTTCACCGCGTTCAACGAGTTGAAAACAAAGGAATTATATTCAAAGAATTGAACACAACCGGATTTGAAACACGACGAATTAATTTTACATTCCGCTATGTGCCCCGCGAACACATCCTCCCCTATCGCTCACTCCCCGAAAACCTCCGCACCGATCTGAAAAATTATGTTACCGAGTTGGCAAACCATTCCGATTTTTGGAAAAACCAAATCGATTAAGACAGCGGATGACAAAATACTTTTTGCGACGACACCCATAGCGCCGAAACTCTCTCTCTGAGTAAGCGGCTTGAACTTCTTTTCTTTTCTTTTCTTTTCTTTTCCTTTTCCTTTTCCTTCCTTTTCCTTCCTTTTTTCTTTTTTCTTTCATTCATTCTCTCCGGCCGTTTTTCCTACTTTCTTCCGGATTTCGAAGTTCCCAAGACTTCTAATTAAACTCATGGGTATCGGTCACGCCACAGGTTTTGCATTAATGATTTGCTATGAAAAAACAACTTCGACTCTCTGGTTTTACATTTGGACATCAGTTTCAATCTGGCGGACTTTTACGAAACACCCGTCGCGGTCGAAGGATGCGCTCACTTTCGACAAAAGAACCTCTGCACCTTGTCTTCAAAGTAAATCGTCAAACACTTAAACGTGGCCTAAGAAGCCCTCGAAACTTTGCACTTATCACAACTATCATAACCCGATATGCCAAACACTTTTCCATTCGATTAGAACAAGTCAGTATTCAAAACGACCATCTTCATTGCTTAATTCGAGCATCACATCGCCATTTATTTCAAAATTTTTTCCGAGTTGTTGCTGGTCAAATTGCACAACGAATTGAAATGGTGACCGACACCCCAAATTCAAAAAAACTTTGGAAGTATCGACCCTTTTCACGCGTGGTGCGTGGCTATAATGCGCTTAAAATTGTCCGCGACTACATTCAATTGAACGAGCTAGAAGCCCTTGGAGTTATAAAATACAATAAGAAAAGACTTTGCGGACTTTCAACATCAGAATGGGAAATACTAAGCACCAAAGAATGATACCAAGCCAACACTGCGCCATGTATTTCACTCGCTGAATACAGTATTCTGACCAGGTATCTGATATCAGAACTCTGGATTCTGTTCCGTATTCTTAATTCTGTATTCTTAATTCTGTATTCTGAACTCTGTATTCTGAACTCTGTATTCTGAACTCTGTATTCTGAACTCTGTATTCTGAACTCTGTATTCTGAACTCTGTATTCTGAACTCTGTATTCTGTATTCTGTATTCTGAATTCAGAATACAGAATTAAAGCGTTCTGTCCTCTCACGTCACAAATCTATGGTAGGGTTTCTCCCCACTGAATTTTAAATAAATCAATGATGAATTCCCAGCGATAATCAGTTACAAACCCGCAATGAATACCTCGATCCAATTCCAAAATCTCAGTCTTCTCGAATACTCCTGGCTGCCGACGTTGTCCAATCAATGAAGTGTTAATCGCTGTTGGGACCAAGGGGTCATTGGGTGTCGTCATAATCAAAATTGGGGTTTTCTTATTCTTGTAGTATGGCCAAAAATTATTTAAGTCAGAAAATGATTTTGCAGATTGAAAATGATCACGCAGTCCTTTCGGCCATTGAATGTTTATGGGCATTTCCACAGACGGACGTAATTGATTTTTTTCCAAATAACGCATTATCCCTGGAACATATCGCGGTTTAAAATCCAAAATGGTTTGCCACCAATCGACAGGATCCAATTCTGTCATGCGTTCGCGAACTGCTTGCAACCTACGATAATTCCACAGATCAATAATTCCTGCCGCCAATTGTGAGTCCTGATTTTGGGTCAACGTCTTAACCAAGTTGATAACTGGACAGAGCGCCATCACACTTTTAAGTTGTCGTTGATTTTCCTCATCCAAGGTCTGAGTTAAAAATATCCCATTCGCACCCAAACTGATTCCAAGCAAATGGATATCAGTTATCAAGTTTTTAATCCCAGACTGTTTTAAATTCTGCAATATAAAATATGTTTGTAAGCCCTCATCTACGCCCCCAAATGTAATGGGATTATCAAGCGCTAAATAACCATGACTCGTCAAATTTTCGAGGGCTAAAAAATTAAAGCCAAAATCCTCGTAAATAATTTTAGCCAAAAACCTTTCTGCTAAAAACTCATCGACGTTACCATGAACGCCCATTCGTAGAATAACTAAGGGACGCGGCTTTTGGCTGTCATGAACCCCAAATAGCCCTCGGACATGGACATTTTTACCAGGCTGAGAACTAGGTATTTTAAAAATAGCCTTTCGGAAATGTTCTGGATCTGAAATATCAAACTCGACGGACAAGGCCCGAACGACTTTACGAAGGTCCCCCATATCTGCGGCTTCAGGTAAATAAGCACAATCAGGGTTATTTTTTAGAAATTGACTCGCTTCGGAAACACGCGCACTCAGCGTTTGTGATGAAAAACTAAGCCGACACTGCGAGATTTTACTGATATCACCAATGACTCGAGGCTCCCAGTTTAGAAAATACGTGTAGATTCCTTGCAGCCAAAGCGGATACGTTGAATAGACGTCTCCTTGGGCCGATGATGCGCTCTGGACTATTGTCATTGCTGTTTGAAATTGGTCCCATTTCACTGCCGCATCAGAACTTGCATTCGAAGGCCAATTTACTAAAAAGACACCCACTAGGACCAATATCGTTGTCAAAATATTTGCTCGACAGTTCATAGAGGTTTTTCTACACTTGTTTCACTATCTTTTTAAGGAGTTTTTTTCCATGAACCAGCACAATTTGAATCCTGAATCTGAGTCTCATTTAAATGGTCCACTGTTCCAGAATACTTTGCAGACAATTGATGAGGCTGCTAAGATAATTAATTGTGACCCAAATATCATGGAGCGCTTAAGAAAGCCTCGCCGCTGTGTCACTGTTTCAATCCCCGTCCGCATGGACGATCAAACAGTTAAAGTTTTTACCGGCTACCGCGTTCAATACAACTCCACTTTAGGTCCTTACAAGGGCGGTATTCGCTATCACCAGAATGTAGATCTGGCTGAAGTTGTTGGCCTTGCAGCGCTGATGACTTTTAAAAACTCTGTTTTAGGCTTACCACTTGGAGGAGCCAAAGGTGGTGTTTGTGTTGATCCTTCAAAACTTTCTCGCACTGAAAAACAAAATCTAACCCGTCGATATGCTTCTGAGATTTCACCCTTTGTAGGACCAACAAAAGATATTCCTGCGCCAGATGTTGGAACAGATCCACAAACTATGGCTTGGTTTATGGATACCTACTCGCAAGAGCAGGGTGGTTTTGCTCAACCCGGTGTTGTCACTGGAAAACCTGTTGAAATTGGTGGTTCATTGGGACGAAATCATGCCACAGGCCTAGGAGTTATTTACGTTTGTGAGCGCGCTATGGAAATGCTCAATATGACTATGGCTGGATCACGCGTTGTGGTTCAAGGTTTCGGTAATGTTGGTTCTTTTGCCGCTAAGTTTGCCTATGAGCGCGGTGCTCGAGTTATCGCCGTCAGCGATGTCACTGGAGGAATTTTTAATGGTGATGGCCTTGATATTCCGGAACTGCTTGAATATGTAAAACAGAATAAAGGTGTTCGCGGTTATCCAAAATCACAAGCCATTACTAATGAACAACTTCTTGAAACGGAATGTGAAGCACTGTTGCCTTGCGCACTGGAAGGTCAAATCGATATTCATAATGCCGAGAAAATTAAGTGCAAACTCATCGTTGAGGGAGCAAACGGTCCCGTGACAAATGCGGCCACAAAAATTTTGCACCAACGCGGTGTCTTTATTGCTCCAGATGTTATTTCTAATGGTGGCGGTGTTATCGTATCCTATTTTGAATGGGTTCAAGATATTATGTCTTTCTTCTGGGATGAGGCCGATGTGGATTTCAAACTGAAAGGTATTATTTTGAAAGCCTTTGATAACGTTTACAAATTACAAAAAGAGAAAGATGTAGACATGCGATCCGCAGCTTTAGCGGTTTCAATTGCTCGCTTAGAAAAAGCAATGCTTCTGCGCGGACTTTATCCTCGTTAGTTTGATGAAGCCTTGGCTGGTATTACCTGCACAAATAGCACATGATCTCAGCCCGATAGGGTTGAAACTGTATTCATTGCTCAATGAAATTCCCACACCGGCATGGAAATCGTTTGTGTGGGAAAGTATAGTTTTCAAAAATCGCTTAGGTATCGCTGGGGGAGTCGACAAGAATGGCGAGCTGCTTGATGTTTGGAATAGTATTGGGTGTGGATTCGCAGAAATTGGAACGGTCACTCCAGAGCCTCAAGAGCCCAATCCTGGAAAAATTCTAGATCGCAGCTTAAAAGATTTTGCACTCTGGAACCAAATGGGATTTCCCTCTGCGGGGGCCGATGATGTCTTTTTCAATATTCGAAACTTCAAAATGACCTCGTCGCTGCCCGTTTTTGTAAATATTGGTAAGAATCGACAAACCAGTAATGAAAATGCTCATCAAGACTACACACGCCTATTACAGAGATTTTACTCTGTTGCTGATGCCTTTGTTGTTAACATAAGCAGTCCTAATACAAAAGGACTTCGAGAGCTAGCTCAAGCTAAAAATCTCGAGGCTTTTTTGAATCCTCTGCAAATTGCCCAACGTAACCTTTACGAGCAGCATGGCTTTAAAAAGCCTGTTGTTCTCAAGCTCAGCCCAGATTTAGAATCTGATGATTTTAAAAATATAATAGACACCAGCTTAAAGAATAAAATAGACGGATTTGTCTTAACAAATACAACTTTATCTCGAACAACTGAAAAGAGTTTTCCGCCAACAGGCGGAGTCTCTGGAAAACCATTACAAGACTTGTCAAAAAAAGCGCTTCAAATCGTTTGCAGCCACTTAGGATCAGAAAAACATAAAAAACTGATAATTTCCGTCGGTGGAGTGATGACAGCTGAAGATGTTTTTGAAAGAATTGATCTTGGAGCTGATCTTGTTGAAGTTTACACAACTTTAATATTTCAGGGACCAGGTTTCTTTAAAGGGGTTGCTCAAAAAATTCATGGCAAAAATGGAAAATAAAACCAACAGCAAGGATCCCAAATCAGGTGATATTCGCCCACGAAAAGCCCATGTCAAAAAGAATTGGATTCCGGTTGTTGCTGGGATCTTAAAAAAAGATGGCAAAATCCTGGTTGGTCAACGTCCCGAAAATCACACCCTGGCTGGACTGTGGGAGTTTCCCGGTGGAAAAATCGAACTTGGAGAAACTCCTGAAGAGGCCCTTGCTCGTGAACTGAATGAAGAACTTGGAATTGAAGCTATTGTTGGAGATCTTAAGCTAGCCTGCTCACACTCGTACGGAGATGTTGGTATTTTAATACTATTCTATGAGATCCTATTTTGGAAAGGCGAACCAAAAGCTCAACATCATGTTGAGCTTGAGTGGATCTTTCCGGCAAATCTTGGTGATAAAAAAATACCCGATGCCAACCGAAAAAATCTATCTCGGATATTTAAAGCCTTTGATTTAAAAGGTGAAAAAGAGTGATCTCCGTACTTGTTTATTCGCAATCACGCGGAGATATGGCTGAAAGAATTGTGGAACAATTGGATTTGCTTGGATATCATGCCGAATCCTCTCAGCAAATAAATATCCCTCGATTGGTATTGAATTCATATCAAATCATACACCTGATCGTTCAAAACTTGCCCCTGAGTTTAAACGAAATTATTTGCATCACCGCTGCAAAAGCACTTGGAAAAGCCGTTGTTTTATCCTTGATGGATACACCAAATTCATCACAAATCAAAAATTTAACCTGGCTGAATCCAGATGCCATCACTGTCAGTCAGACAAATTTTTTAAAATTTTTTCGAAATAAAGCCATTCCAAAAATGATCTTGCCTGAACTTTTTTCTCCATCATTAAAAAAGCATCCCGCGCATTCAGAAGATCAACCCCTTGAAGGTTTTGTTTTCCCATTACAAAGCTCGCTTCACGAAGCCATAGGTATTTGTACTGAAAAACCAGTCTATTGCGATGGACGAAAGCTTTTAGAAAAAAAAACATCCAGTACTTTACGAAAGGACTGGACTTTGATGATTCAGCAAAAAAAGATAAGTTCAAATTTTCAACTGATCCTATCCGAAGGAAGTCTAAATACACTTTTTGCTCGAACCAAGCTGGCCCTGATCGTTGCTAGTTCAGAAATGAAAAATTCTGATTTTGAAAAGTGGCTGCGCCTTTCTTTGGATTATCGGCATATTTTAATTTTAAACCAATTTCAAGCCACAGGATTCTCGGGGCACTGGACTTCTGGCCAAAACTGTCTTGTGATTTCGGCCCATGACTGGCTGAAGGATCTGAATTCTAAGCTGGAAACCGTTGATTTTAGCAAAATTAGTAGTGCTCAAGAAATCAATCAAAAATCTCTTGATCTGCTATTTAATGATTTATCTCGACTTTATACAAAAATAATCTATCAAAAGACTTCCCTGTTGGATTCAGGCTCAGCTAAAATATAGCGAATGAGTACTGAATTTGAAATCCCTAAAAAATTGCGCATTTGTCTGGTTGGACAAAAAATTCCAGTACTTAGTCGCGCCAGCGATACCGGATTATTGTGGCCACTGGCTCGTGGATTAACTGAACGCGGTCATGATGTTACAATTATTTCAACATCAACACCCCTCAGAAAGCCTGAACTTTTTCGAGATGGAATTAAAGCCTACTATTTAAATGAAGGCCAACCCCAGTATAAAACAGTGCGCTTCTCTGATGCCGTTCATCGAAAATTTGTCTCTTTAAATAAAGAGAATCCTTTTCACTTGGTTCACAGCATGGATCAAAGTGGTTTTAAAATTGGTCGACACAAGAAAAACCTTAATATCTGCATGGCTTATGATGTTGAAGCAACTCAAATGGCACAACTCTTTACCATTTTATCAGAAAAACAAAACTCTGTCGGCGCCATGGTGCAAAACTCGATTCGTCTTGGTTTTAAATTTTTACAGACTTATTTTTTACAAGATCGAGCTATTCTAGATACTGCCGACGGTCTTTTTGTAACCACTCCTCAGCAACGACTGATCCTGGAACGTTACTATCTTTTTCCTGATTTCCATACCTACACTGTACCCTATGGTATTAATTTAGGTGATCTGACCCCCAAAGCAGAATCTGAAAACTTTAAAATGAAACTGAATATACCGGATAATGCTCAAATTATTTTAGCCATTTCGGATTTTTCAAATTCCTTTGAAGTAAAACCATTACTAAAAGCTTTCGAAAGAATTGTTCTTAAGAAACCCAATACTTTTTTGCTCTTGCTTGGGGATGGACCACAATGGAAAGAAGTTGAATTTGAAATGCTGAATTTGGCCTTAGGCAGCCGGGTAATAATGCCGGGCTCAGTAACAGCCGAAGAAATGTTAGAATGCATTTTAGCCTCGCCTATTTATGTCGATTTAAGCTCGCGCTCAACAGGACTAGAACCCAGTTTGATCGAAGCAATGGCACAGAAGAAAATTGTAATTGGATCTGAGCTCAGTCCCATTTCAGAAATCATCGAAGATGGAATTGATGGATTTTTGGTGCGTCCGGCCGATGTGGATACTCTAGCTCACCTGTTGGATCGCCTTATTTCTGATAATCAAGAAAACAAAGAGGAAATTGGGGAAAAAGCAAGATTGAAAGTTGTAGAGGTTTTCAATCGTCAAAAGATGATAGACTCGCTTATAAATGCCTATACCCAAATTTTGAAAAATTCAGGTAAATTTAAGCGCCGCGCAACTCTAAAGAGCTTCTTTTCAAAGCTCACAAAAACAGTATAATAAAAGTGTTTTCAATAACTTAGGGGATCCAATGACCAAAGCGGACTTAATTAACTTGGTATCTGAAAAAGCCGGCATTACACGTGTTAAGGCTGAGGCCGTCGTGAATACTATTTTTGATACAATGGTCGAAGCTTTAATGAAAGATGATCGTATTGAAATTCGCGGTTTTGGATCATTTGTAAATCGGAAATATGATTCCTATAAGGGGCGAAATCCCCGCACGGGTGAGGTCATCGCTGTTGATGAAAAGAAATTGCCTTTTTTCAAAGTGGGCAAAGAATTAAAAGAAGAAATTAATAAAAGTTAGAATTCTCATTCATAACATCTTGAATCCATTTTTTGTACGAAAACACTAAAGCCAGGGTTGAAGTTCCCTCACAAATTTTATCTTCATTACCGCGCCCAAATGAGTTAACTCCCAAAATTTGAGGCTCATTATCAATGAGCACAAATGCCGGTCCACCCGAATCACCATAGCAAATCCCTTTTCCATTGGATTGGTCCACTCGAACTTTTTCAATATCTTTCTTAATCACATAATCGGATCGCTGCAATGATGTTTTTCTTAAAACACCCGAGTCCTTATTGTGACTACCTGTAACACCATAACCATAGAAATAGATTCGACTATTTCTGACCATTTGTGGATCTGCAATTTTAAAAATGGGATAACTGCTTGGTGCATCGACTTCTAAAAAAATCAGTGCGATATCATTTATAACTTCAGTCGTAGTTGTTTTATCTTGATAATCTTCATGGACAACTGTTTTTAAAACTCTTTGAGTGTTGGCAATATTAAATCCGCTTTCACAGCTAAGCGATGTGTGAAAAGCCACCTTTATTTTATCTGGTGTGGCTGTGATACAATGAGCCGCTGTCAAAAGAACACGCGATGAGATCAATGTTGCTGTGCAAATTCCTGTCGCATCGCCATCTTCATCGGATAAAATCATGGCCACTCTATTGGCATCACTATCGTTCTGCTGAACACGCGGACCACCTATGATACCTGTTGCTAGCAATTCATCCTCTGGAACGCACCCTTGAAATTGCTTTTTAGAATCGACATCATTCGACGATTTTGAACATGAAGTGAATGCAACCCAAATAAATGTTCCGATAATGACTAATTTGATCACTCAGCCCCCGCTTAGATGGGTTGGACTTTAATGCATTTTATGGGCATAAGCGATCGCAATCCAAATTGCGGTAAATATTCAAAAGTTGTAAAAAAATAAGACAGCGATTCTTTTCCCTTATCAAATATATTCTATTTGATAACGTTTTTTATTTCTTTCTTTCTGTATAGGGCCATATACAGGCGCTCTAACCCCACAGCAATTCCAGCTGATGGAGGCATTCCGTACTCTAATGCCGTAAAAAAATCCTCATCTAATGAAACTGCTTTTTTTTGCAGTAGGACCTTTTTCTGAAGATCATCTTCAGCGCGCAGTCGTTGTACATCTGGATTATTGAGTTCATGAAAAGCATTGGCCAGTTCGAGGCCATTCCAATACACTTCAAATCGTTCTGCCCAACCGTCATTTCCCACGCGCGCCAAAGCCGCTTGATACGGAGGATATTTTTCGACAAAAACCAATCGATCCGATGGCCATTGGAATTCGATTTTTTCCATAAAAATAAGAAAGAAATAATCATCTATTGTACGTGCTCCCGAGACATCAACTCGTAACTTCTCGGCCAATATTTTTAACTCAGCTTCGGTTGTTGTTGGCGTGAGTTCAAATTGGCAGTACTTTTTAAATAAATCAGCCACAGTAAATGTTAAAACCTCAAGCGGACGATCGACTTTCATTTGATCTGATAAATACTCAACAAGTTCAATCATATCCATTTTAATGACTGAAAAACTACTAAACGCCCGATACCATTCTAGCATCGTGAACTCTGGAGCATGGGTGTCTGTGAATTCATTATTTCTAAAAACGGGTGCTATCTCAAAAATGCGCTCAGCCCCTTCAACGAGAAGTTTTTTTAAATTCAATTCTGGGGATGTAGGTAAAAAAAACTTTGTTTTCTTAGAACCCAACTCAAACTCAGTTTCAAAAGGATCTAAACTTGGCTCTGTTCCGGGACAAACAACTAATGTTGCTGTTTTGACATCCTGAAAACGTTTCTCTTTAAAAAAAGTCCTCGTTAATGAAAGAAAATCAAACCATTTTTTTTGCTCGGGCCATTTGTCATATCGGGGGACTCTATCTGTGCGATTAGCTGCTAATAGTATCAATTGATTGGATGGCATGAGCGCCACAAGATCACCATCGACCAAGACATCGCCGCCCTTAATTGCAGGAGCATCTTTGAAGCTCCACTCCTGCAGATTCTGGGTACCAATGCGATTTTGTTCAGTTCGCCCGTATCGCAAAGCGCCGCGCGGCATCTCCGGGTACTTAATCCAGTGTTTTTGCAAATATTCGTCTCTTCTTTTGCTCATCATTCAAAGATGGCTTATAAAAAATGCCTATGCAAACTGAATTTAATAAATATAAAAAAGATGCCGATTTTGTTGCCTTTAAAACCATTCATGAACGCACTCGTGATCTGAGTGTTCGAGACGGCAAACCAGACTCATTTAACGAATTCGAGGACTCTGGTTTATTGATTGAAGTCATGCGAAATGGTCAGATGGGGTATAGTGCCACATGCGAAACCACCTCTCAGGGAATTAAAATAGCTTTTGAAAAAGCGATTGCTATGACAACCGCTAGTTCAAAGTATCCTCTATTTAAATTTGATCAACGAATCCGTCCACCCTCAAAAGGCAAATACGAAACAACGAAAAAGACTAAATTGGATTCACTTTCAACTTCAGAAATTTATGATTTTTTAAAAAAAACGTCCTTAGCATTAAAAGTGAGTGATAAAATTATCTCTTCAACATCCGATGCTATGGTCATCACCTGTCAGCAAAATTATATGTCCTCGATCGGTGCGGAATTTGAACAAAACTTTGATATCGTTATCAATTCGATGGCAGCCACAGCACGCGAAGGCCAAGAAACACAGACTCGCTCGCTTCATGGTGGACGGGGAAATTGTTTGCAAATTGGCGCCGAACATTTTCAACTCGATGCTGCTCTTAAAGACTGCGATCAAATCTCGCGCGAGGCTTTAGAATTACTGAGCGCCGAGAATTGCCCCACTGAGATTTGTGACCTTATTCTGGCTCCAGATCAAATGCTTTTACAAATCCATGAATCCATTGGGCATCCGCTTGAATTGGATCGCATCCTCGGCGATGAGCGAAATTTTGCTGGGTGGAGCTTTGTTCAACCTTCAGATTTTGGCCAACTCAAATATGGCAGCGACATGATGAACGTGGTTTTTGATCCGACAGTCAGTCATGAAATTGCCAGTTATAAGTTCGATGAGACTGGAAACCCTGCAGAAAAAAAATATTTAATTAAGAATGGAATTCTTCAAACAGGCCTCGGCAGTCTCGAGAGTCAACAGCGTTCGGGATTAAGAGGGGTTGCAAATGCTCGCTCTAGCTCTTGGAATCGTGCCCCTATTGACCGCATGGCCAATATCAATCTGGAGTGTGGTGATCTGACACTGGAGGAAATGATTGCAAAAGTCGAAAATGGAATCATGATGTTTGCTAACAAGTCATGGTCTATCGATGATTACCGTCGTAAGTTTCAGTTTGGTTGTGAATATGGAAAAAAAGTTGAAAATGGAAAAATCACCAAAACTTTGAAAAATCCAAATTACCGAGGCATCACAGTCCCTTTTTGGAATAGCTTAGCGGGATTAACAAAGCCCGATACAAAAGAATCCTATGGGTCCCCTTATTGTGGAAAGGGCGAGCCCAGCCAAGTCATTCGCGTTGGTCACTCCTCACCCTATGCGCTATTCAAAAATATTGAAATTTTCGGTGGAGGCTAATATGTCGACTCACGTGCTCACTTATCTTAAAAAATTTTCTACTGAAGCCTTCTCTCAACTAAAGAACAACGAAGATGTCGCTCTTAATTTGCACTCTGAGGAAAGTGATTTCATTCGTTTTAGCCAATCAAAAGTCCGACAGAACACATCCGTCAACCAACATGAAATGACGGTGCAGTATCAATGCGATCAACGAACGTATCGATTAAAATTTAATCTGACCTTGGATTTTGCAATGGATATGAAAAAATTTAACGAAGCCCTGGCTGAAATACGCCTACAGCTTCCAAAGACGGACCCCAATCCCCAGTTTGTACCCCTGAAAAATAATGGAACTTCTGAGATATTTAAAAAAGCAAGTCGCCCAGAAACATCCGAAATTATCTCCACCATTTGCTCGACTTTTTCTGACTCTGATATGGCTGGGTTGTGGTGTTCTGGCCCCCTTCGGCGTGCTGCTATCAACTCGAAAGGGCAATTTCATTATTTTGAGACAGATTTCTTTTTCTTAGATTATTCGCTCTATGATGGACCGCGAGCAGCAAAATCATTTTACGCTGAAACAGAGTGGCACCAGCAAAACTTTCTAAATACAGCTCAACAAACTAAAAATACGCTGTCTTTACTCAAAAGGTCTTCAATAAAAATTAAGCCTGGAGCCTATAAAACCTATCTTGGACCCATGGCCGTTGCCGAGCTTATGACTATGTTCTACTGGCGTGCACTCAGCCGTTCCTCTTATGAGCAAGGGTTTGCCCCCCTTAAAAAACTTTACGAGAAAGAAGTTTTATTTTCAGAACAATTCACAATGCTTGAAAATTTGAACTTGGGATACTCGACCCCATTTAATGCTTTGGGTGAAGTTAGCCCCAAAGACTTGATGTTGATTGAAAAAGGCCGGCTTCAAAATTTTCTCATCAGTACGGCAACTGCGACTGAGTACCAACTGGAATCTAATTTTGCAGAGCCCAGCGAAATGATGAAATCTCCTGAAATTAGAGCTGGTACTCTAGAAGAAGCTTATATTCTTAAAGAACTTGGTACTGGCCTGTACCTGTCCAATTTACACTATATCAACTGGAGTGATCCTCAAGCCGCCCGCATTACGGGAATGACACGATTTGCTTGTTTCTGGGTTGAGAACGGAGAAATTCAAGGTCCAATTCAAGATATGCGGTTTGATGAAACTCTTTTCAATATATTCGGGAAAAATTTAATCAATTTAACAAAAAACCAACAAGTCTACGTCAATACCTCAACTTATATGCAACGTGAACTTGGTGCCATGAAGGTTCCCGGTGCGCTCATCCAAGAAATGAATTTCACTCTGTAATCGCCGGCCAGAGGTTAGACCAATTACCTATTGTGGTTTTGTGCAAAATCCCTTATAAAAATAGGGATTTTGCATTTTATAATAATTTGCAATTTAACCTAACAAAGGGGTCTCAAATGGCGGCATTAAATAAAATTCAAACCTTTATCAAAAAATTGTCCGAGTCTCAGAATGTAAAAAAAGTTGTGAAAGATATCCAAACAGTTTCTGAAGATTTACAAAAACGCGTTCCACATTTATCAAAAGAAGATGCCATTAAAAAATACAAAGAAATTATGAAAAAAGTCACTCAAACAGAGGGTGATCTTGAAAAAGAAGTGAACAAAGTTATTGGAAAAATTAAAAAGTCAAAATCTGAAGTTGAAAAAGGACTTCAGGACTACCGCAAAAAAGCAATCGCTCGTAAAAAGGAATTTGAAAAGATTTTGAAAACCAAAGCTGTCAAAAAATCGACAGCAAAAAAAACAACTAAAAAGACTGCTCAAAAAGCACCACGAAAAAAAGCAGCCTCGGCTAAAAAATAGGTTATTTTGAATTTATCACTTGAGGGGGAATCCCCCTCAAGTTTCCTCATTTTATAGCTTTCGAAGCATCCATCGCTTAAATCTTGCCTCTCTATAGTTCTCCTGCCCAAAAAGGCTTCAGTTCAGTCTTTGAAGCCATTTGTCATTTTCTACATCCTCCTCATTTCTCGCCCAGTATGTTAGATTTACTCAACCTTTTACACTTGGGGAGTCTTCCATGTCGTCATCTCAAACCGCAAATACAATGCTAACCACCCATTCTGAGTTTCAACGTCGCCACGTTGGCCCATCTGATATCGAAAAACAAGAAATGCTAAAAACACTTGGGTTTAATCACATTGATGAACTGATGACTAAAGTTGTTCCTAAAACGATTGTCACAAAAGATAAAATGGCTATTGGAGATGGGATTTCTGAATTTGAAATTTTAAATCAATTAAAAAAAATAATGTCGCAGAACAAAATTTTTCAATCACTGATTGGAATGGGATTCCACGACACCATCACACCGTCTGTGATTGCTAGAAATATTTTTGAGAATCCCGTTTGGTACACCGCTTACACTCCATATCAGCCTGAAATTTCACAAGGGCGCCTGGAAAGTCTTTTGAATTTTCAAACCATGATTTGTGATTTAACCGCAATGGAAATTTCCAACGCATCACTTTTGGATGAGGGCACTGCTGCTGCAGAAGCCATGGCCATGGCGCATGCCGCTTCCAAAAAAGACAACGTCAATACTTTCTTAGTTCATCCTGAAATGCATCCTCATGTGATTGAAGTATTGCAAACACGTGCTGAACCCCTCGGTTTAAAACTATTGATTCAAGATCCGATGACATTTGATTTTAAAACAGATGTGTTTGCTGCTTTTTTTCAGTACCCAACAACCACTGGAAAAATTGAAAATTACAAATCGATTGCAGAAAAATTACACGCTCATGGTGCTTTTGTAGTTGCCTCTGTAGATCTGTTGGCTCTAGCTCTGATCACACCGCCCGGGGAATGGGGAGCTGATATGGTCGTCGGCAATACCCAACGATTTGGAGTGCCATTGGGATTTGGTGGTCCGCATGCCGCTTATTTAGCAACTAAAGATCAGTTCAAGCGTACAATGCCAGGGCGTTTGGTGGGAGTTTCGATTGATAGCCAAGGCAAAAAAGCGTTGCGCTTAACATTGCAAACTCGCGAACAACATATTCGACGTGAAAAAGCGACATCTAATATTTGTACAGCACAAGTTCTATTGGCAAACATGGCGGCAATGTATGCGATTTACCACGGACCTCAAGGGCTTAAAAAAATCGCTGGCCGCATTCACCGCTTAACCCAAATTGCAAAATTGGGTTTAGAGAAATTAGGCCAAACAGTCATCACTCCCGTATTCTTTGACACGCTTGAAGTTTCAACGACTCATTTGGATCAACTCAAAAATGAATCTACAAAGTTAGAAATCAATCTTCGCTATTTTAAAGCAAGTGTTGGCTTTTCACTGAATGAAACTTCCACTTTAAAAACAGTTGATGATCTTTTGACTATTTTCAATGGTGGAAAACCTGCCAACTTCAGCGCGGCTGAATTAGATATCGCCGTAACCACAACGATTCCGGCCGAACTTATTCGAAAAACAGAAATTTTGAATCATGCTGTTTTCAACAGTTATCATTCAGAAACAGAGTTGATGCGTTACATTTATTCACTTCAAAACAAAGACATCACACTGACCCATTCGATGATTCCGCTGGGTTCATGCACAATGAAATTAAATGCAGCCACTGAGCTTGCACCGATTTCTTGGCCCGAGATCAATAAACTGCATCCCTTTGCTCCGATTGCCCAGACCCAGGGTTATTTGCATTTAATTAAAGATTTAGAAGCTAAGCTTTGTGCCATCACCGGATTTGCAGCCGTATCACTGCAACCAAACTCTGGCGCTCAAGGTGAGTATGCTGGGTTGTTAGTTATCCGTGAATTTTTTAAACAGAATAAACAATCACACCGAAATATCTGTTTGATTCCGGCTTCGGCACATGGAACCAATCCAGCATCGGCAGTGATGGTTGGTTTTCATGTTGTGGTGGTTCTTTGTGATAGCAATGGCAATGTGGATGTTGCCGATTTAAAATTGAAAGCGGAACAACATCAAAATAATTTGGCTGCTCTGATGATTACCTATCCTTCAACTCATGGTGTGTTTGAAGAAGGTATTACTGAAATTTGTGAAATCATTCATAAAAATGGTGGTCAAGTTTACATGGATGGTGCCAATTTAAATGCGCTTGTTGGCGTGGCCCGTCCCGGGAAATTTGGCCCGGATGTTTCCCACATGAATTTACACAAAACTTTTGCTATTCCTCATGGAGGTGGCGGTCCTGGCGTTGGTCCAATTGGCGTTGCTGCTCATTTAGCACCTTATTTACCAAAACAGTCGATGGTCAAAGAATCTGGCCCCGAGTCTGGAGTTTCAAGCACGACATCTGCTCCGTGGGGAAGCGCCAGTATTTTACCAATCAGTTGGTCCTATATTACCATGATGGGCGATGCCGGACTACGTGATGCTACGACCACCAGTATTTTAAATGCCAATTACATTGCCAAAAAATTAGAGCCTTATTATCCCGTCGTTTACAAAGGTAAAGAAGGCCTTGTGGCTCATGAATGCATTATTGATGTTCGTCCATTAAAAAAATCTCACAATGTTGATGTGAATGACATTGCAAAGCGATTGATGGACTACGGGTTTCATGCACCGACCATGTCTTGGCCAGTTGCCGGAACATTGATGATTGAACCCACAGAATCAGAAAGCAAAAAAGAATTGGATCGCTTTTGCGATGCCATGATTGAAATCCGCAAAGAAGCTGATGCCTGTCCTGATGTTTTAAGAAATGCTCCGCACACGGCTGACGTGTTGCTCGCAACAGAATGGAAAAACTCGTACACTCGAGAAAAGGCGGCCTATCCATTAAAATGGGTTCAAGCTAATAAATTTTGGCCACCCGTCAGTCGCGTTGACAATGCTTATGGTGATAAAAATATTGTTTGCTCTTGCCCCCCAATGGAAGACTACAAATAGTCCGTGGCAAAAACGAAAGTCTTTTTCATTCGTCTCGATAAAATCGGAGATTTGATCTGCACCCTACCTGTAGATCAAATCCTGGATGAAAATCTTTTCGACGTGACCTGGATTATTCAGAAAAATCTTGGTGGCGTTGTCGACTTAGGAACAAAAAAAAGAAATTACATTGAACTCGACAAATCCACTCCAAAAGAATCTGCACGGAAATTAAAAAAATTAATTTCCGAAATAAAACCTGATGTTGCCATCAGTTTCCAAGGCCCTTGGTGGGTTCATTTTGAGCTTTTTAAAGCCCGCATTCCCATTCGCAGTGGAGTCTATAGCCAATGGCATAGTTTTCTATTTTTAAATACTGGCTTAAGACAACGTCGGTCACAGGCTACCCAGCATGAGTTTGATTACAATAAAGATCTTGTATTAAAGACTTTTAATTACAAAGACGACAAACGTTTTCACTACTTTGAAATCAGCAAACCTCATGACACAACAATTTTAAAAAAGTTTAACCTGGAACCTAGAAATTATATTGTTGTTCATCCCGGAATGATGGGCTCTGCATTGAATTGGACTCAAACTCAGTATATTGAATTCATCCACGAAAAAATTGCAGAAAAAAAAGTAATCTGTATCACTGGAACACCTGCCGATGAACCTTACTTGACTGAAATTAAAAACGAGTTTCAAAATCATCCCGCAGTTCGCTGGCTGCAAAATCAATTAAACTTAAAAGAACTGATTCAGTTGTTGTCTGAATCCGAATATACGGTAGCCCCCTCGACAGGAGTCGCCCATTTAGCGGCCAGTGTAGGTGCGTTGATTCACGGAATTTATTCACCCGTGCGGGTTCATCATCCACGACGATGGGCACCACGGGGGCCAAATGTTATTGTGCATGTTCCTGAGAATACATCACCCGGAGATGAAGTCGCCAGCATGTTAAAATTGAAAATTGATACTCACAAAAACTAATTTTCTAAAGAAAATGGCTTAATGTCACCACAGTTTGCAGAAAGAAACTTTCCGTAAAACTCCATTTTCATTTTGCCTCGAGCCGTTTCCATTTCGGTCCAGCCTTTGTAGTTATTTTCTGATACTTTATGGTATTCAGACTGACCTGAACCATTTTCGCACTTTAGCTTAAAACGAATACCATTTTTAAGTTCGACACGATCTTCAATTTTGCATTTTTGTTCTTTTTGACTTTGTACAAGGGCTTGGTCTTGGGATTCTTTTGTATGACAAATTTTAACTGCATTGCCGGATCCCATACCGATCCCTTTTTGACTCATCATTTTTTGTAATTTTTCACGTTGAGCGGCTGGCATGGCTTTCATAGATTCATTCATTTTTGCCATAGCATTGAACTGCTCGCCATTGATTTGACTGGTATACCGAATATCCCAGAGCCCAGGCTTCAATTGAAACTTTTCAGCCTTAGCATTCAAACTAAAACCAAGTGTAAAAACAGTTAAAAAAATGACCAGTTTTCCCAATGAGAACCTCCTTGTTTATAAATATAAAGTCTAATAACAAAACAGCCTGCGAGCCAACTAATACTTGTACGGAGCTCAAGGAGTGTTTATTATTCCACAAATGTTCCCAATAGAAAGTCCCCCGCAAATTTCAAATTTAACGACCGATATCATTCGACTATCCGACTATTTTATTAACAATCCTGATAGTCAAACGCCGTGGAATGAACATTATTGTCAAAATGCGTACCGCAATTATTTTTTACCTCTCAATTACTTGCGCGTGGTCAATGTGATTCGTCGGGGACAAAGTGTTGATTTTTTTACGGGATTTCAGTCAACAATTGACTGGGGTGCTGGCCCAGGAACGGCCAGCTTTGCCATTGTGGACAACCTTAAGAATCAAATAAAAAAACAAATTTTAATCGAAAAGTCTTCCACAGCACTTCGTCAATTTTCTGATTTGCACGAAAAACTTATTCACCCTGAAACCACAACGGAACTCACTTTAAAAAATTTAAATGTTCAAGCTGACAGAACGTTATTGATTTTTTCGTATTCACTAACTGAAATGAAATCACTTCCGCCCAACTGGGATCAGTATGAAGGGCTTATGATTTTAGAGCCTGCAACCAGTCAAGATGGCCGCAAACTTTTAGCCTTAAGAGAGTCCTTGATTAAGCACGGTTATACAATCTGGGCACCTTGCACACATCAAAATGCTTGTCCGCTTTACACCGAATCAAAATATGATTGGTGTCACGATCGATATCACGTCACTGCTCCCCCTTGGTTTAAACAGCTCGAAGAAAATCTTCCTATGCGCAACAATACTGTGACAACCAGCTATCTTTTAGCCCGAAAAACAAAACCCAAAAATGATTTCACCAACACGGCTCGCCTCACAGGTGATTCCCTGAATGAAAAAGGCAAAACCCGACAGTTGATGTGCCGAGGGCCAGCTCGCGAGTTTTTGACCTGGATGCACAAAGATATGGATGCACAAACTTTAAATCGTGGTGAGCTGATTGAAATTCCTGAAAAAGTAGTCCTCAAGTCCAATGAAGTGCGCACCCAGCAGATCGTGAAGTTGAAGCATTTTAATTAACGCTTACCATAGTCCTTGCAGCCATTGGGCTCGAAATGTTAATTCTTTGTTATGTCAAATTCTCAAAAAACTCCGCTTTATGATGAACATATTAAATTGGGTGCCCGCATGGTTGATTTCGCCGGATGGGTCATGCCTATTCAATACGAAGGCCTCAAAGAAGAACACCACGCCACCCGAAACAATGTGGGTCTATTCGATGTTTCTCACATGGGTGAAATTCGTGTAAAGGGACCAAAAGCCCTTGAAACATTGCAATGGCTCACAACAAATGATGTTGCCAAACTTGACCGCGGCCAAGCCCAGTATGGGCTTTTACCGAATGATCAGGGCGGCCTTGTTGATGATATTTTTGTGTACTGTTTAGAAAAAAATGCGGACTACCTCGTTTGCGTGAATGCTTCAAATACTGATAAAGATTTTGCCTGGATGATGAAACACAACAAGGGTGCTGATATCATCAATGAATCTTCAGCCTGGGGACAGATTGCTATTCAGGGACCAAAAGCCATAGAACTTTGTGATGCTCTTTTTTCTGAAAAAGTAAGCCAGATGAATCGCAATGAAATCCGCGTATCAAAATTTCAAAATTACAAAATCATGATAGCGACAACGGGCTATACAGGTGAAAAAGGCTGCGAAGTTTTTGTAGAATCAGCAGGTACAGCAGCTCTTTGGACGGCCCTTTTAGCGCATCCGATCGGAGCTAAACCAATTGGCCTTGGCGCACGTGACACTCTTCGCACGGAAATGAAATATTCTCTTTATGGTCATGAAATTGATGACACCCTGAATCCCTACGAAGCAGGTCTGGGGTGGGCCATAAAACCACTAGCCAAAGATTTTATGAATCGCACTGGTATCGTCGCGGTCAAAGAGAATGGCCTAAAGAAAAAGCTAATTGGATTAAAAATGATCGATCGAGGCATTCCTCGCCAAGGATATGAGATAAAAACAGCAGATGGTCAAAAAATAGGCTGGATTACCAGCGGAACTCACTCACCAACTCTTGATGAACCTATCGGAATCGCTTATGTTGAGACTGCAAAATCAAGCGAAGGCTCAGAAATTTTCGTGGATATTCGCGGGAAATTAGTTAAAGCTTGCGTAGTTAAAACACCGTTTGTTATGAAATAGTTTGCAAAAAATTGGAGATAAAATGGGATTTCACATACCAGAAGATTTTTATTACACAAAAGATCACGAATGGGCTCAGGTTGATGAGAATATCGTGACTGTTGGTATTACTGAGTTTGCCCAGGATCAGTTGGGTGAAGTCGTTTACGTAGATCTTCCAGAAGAAGGACAAAAAATCACACAAAACCAGACCTTTGGTGTTGTTGAATCAGTTAAAGCTGTTTCAGATTTATTTGCTCCCGTTTCTGGAACAGTCATCGAAGTGAACTCAGCATTGATTGATGATCCCTCATCATTAAATGATGATCCAAATAACGAAGGCTGGTTGGTCCGCATTGAAATGGATTCTGAAAAAGAACTTGCCAATTTGATGCGTTCTCCTGAATATAAGAAACTTATCGCCGAGAAATAGTCTCGGAAAAATTCGCTCTTTCAAATAGAAAGAGCTTCTTGCCCGCACTTGTCTTTTATTAGAAGTGCCCAGTTGGTGGAATCGGCAGACACACTAGGCTTAGAACCTAGCGCCGCGAGGCATGGGGGTTCGACTCCCTCACTGGGCACCATTTTTATCTAAATCTCTTATGATAATAAATTATCGGTCTGCAAATATTTCTGATCTTGAGCAACTTGTGCAGTTACGCATTCTTATGCAACTTGAAGTTAATGGGTTATCCAAAGATAAAGTCACAGACGACTATGTTCAAAAAGTTAGAACATACTTTCAAAATACCATTGAGACTAAAAAATATTTTAGCGCTATTGCTACTGATGGAGATAAAATTGTAGGAACAGCGGGAGTTTGCTTTTATGAAAAGCCTCCAAGCATTTCTACGGGATCAGGACTAGTCGGCTATGTAACAAATGTTTACACCCTGCCATTTTATCGTAAAAAAGGCGTTGGCACGACTCTTATGCGAAAGCTTAACCAAATAGCTAGTGAATTAAATGCACACAAACTTCATTTAGGTGCTACTTTAGATGGGCTTAGTATTTACAAAGCTGTCGGATACGAAGAGCCCCGCTTTGTAAATTTAGAAATTAAATTAGTTACCCCAATTTAAATCCTAAACAATTTCTCTGTCGACCAGACCTTCAATAATTGCAGCATCACTTAGTCCACTTTTCTTTTTAAGAAGTTCAATCTTACGGATAGTTTGTGGAGTCAGCCGAAATGTCTTCATTAATTTTTTATTATCCAAGGTTTTTGTACGTCGATCGTTTAAAGAAATATTCATCCATACTTTTATTTTTTTATAAGGCATATTTAGAAAATCACTTCCGTTCTCTTTTTCTTCACGCAAATCAATGAGAACTTGTTTTAGAAGTAGTTCTTCCTTTGTATTGTCATGATTAAATGCTTTTGGTAATCGAAGCACGGCTGCTGGCAACACTTCCAAAATGCGGGGTTCTACATTTTGGCCAGCCCAGATAAGATCTTTTACCCAAACTCGAGCTTGAAAATACGGTTCAAAGTTTATATTTGTTTTAAGAAATCCTTTTTTCACTAAAAAAGCCATAGCTTTTTTGTAACGAATATCCTTTCGTTTTTTATCATCCAGCAAGGCTGCTTTTTTAATTTGCTCAATCAAGTTCTTGTTATTCATATCTTATCCTATATAAATTTTCTTAATTCCCCGCCCGCAGCCACTATTCTTGAAATTAAATTGGGATACTCTTCTGATGCTATGGCTTGTCTGATAAGTTGAATATTCTTTTCAGGCGCCTTTACCGCTTTACTGACAAGCGCTGATTCTGGATCAATAACCACAACTTCAATCATGGTTAAATTTAAAAAAGTAGAAAAATGACTTCCTTCTGGAATAAATATCAAATAGCTATCTTCGTCATATATAAAACCATAATCGGGTAGAATTTCTTTTAAATTCTTTTTAACAAAGTGGTCCGCCAGAAGTTGCGCATCCAAATCGCCTGTTTGAGCTAAAGTTAATTTAACAGTTAGCTCGGGCTGAATAAGCAGACTTGTTTGCCCCAGGATTTCAATCCGAGCGTGAGGAATAAAACGCGCTCCACTTAAACGACGCCGCTTATTCTCATTTTCAACCTGCTTATTAAGTTTTGTGAATACCTCTACAAGTTTATCTTTCATTATAGCTCCTGATTATATTATCGGCTATTTTAATAGTAATGTAAATACACTATATTTCTTTGTAATATCAAATAGTTGTATGATATATCGCTTCAAACCGAATTGCGAACTTCGAAGAAATCTTGAGGTCACAATTTGTGACCTCAAGATTTCTTAATAATTTCAATTACTTAAGATGTCCCAATTAAATCCTAAACAATTTCTCTGTCGACCAGACCTTCAATAAAATGTTTTTACAGGCCGATCGAATATAAGTGGTACTTTGTTGAAATCGGTCACTTTGATAAGTTTTTTTGTTGTTCACTAAGAAATAGACTTACCTTTTCACACGCTTGATAAGTTCCATCTGTCTGTATTTTTTGACAAATTACAGACCAAACATTAGAGTAAATATCATGAACAGCTAAAGTATCATCTATTACTTTAAATTTAAGAGTTTTAATTTTTCCCTCACGAATAATTTTCGCATCTTGTAGACCTAGTGGCAGACTATCTTTGACTTTAAAATAAGTTAACAGATCAGGAATGCGTGTCTTACCAAGACTTAAAATAACATCAGATTTTTTAAAAATACTATCTTTGATGTTCACATCATCGATGATAAGTACGCCGCCTGTCATATCTTTAGTAACCGGATTTACAAGCTCTCGAGAGGCTTCCTCAATTTTATCAGGAACCCCTATACTGCGAAAATTAGCACCGCATGTATACATCGTAACAAACAACGGAGTCATTTCTGCGACTGGATAAGAATTCGTGTGCACAACAGGAGTTTGCCCTATCATACTTGTAGTTGAATAGGATTGATATGATGTTTGAGTAGAGCTTAAATCCTTTGTCATGGTTACAAGAGCATATTGTTTTTTTTCAGCACAATCCTCAAACGCACCGAGCATTGAATATCGTCGTGCAGCTTCTTTAGAGGTCATAGTATTTCCTCTAAAAACACTTAGATTAGAATCATTTTCTTTAGAAATCTCCAAACCAAATCCATACTGATTCATTGTCTTATATTGAATATCCGTTGCACAAGAAAAAGTAGATGCAAGTATTGCTACAATCACGATTTTGATTACAATTTTTTCCATAGCCGATGACTATACTCGATACTATAGTAATTCATGAAATATTATTTTTTTGATAGGCATTTTATTATGCTCGTCGGGCAGAAAACTAATCTTGAGATTGCAAATTGCAACATCAGTGAATTATTTACAATCTGAATCGATTTTTTGATACTCACGAGAAGCAGCAATCATTGCTGACATTTCCTCTTCAACTTTTATATTTGGAAATTTAACATACCCCGAGTCGTCAGCATCAGGATGATCTGGCAGATATTTAGTAACGTAATTTGCAAGGGCAACAATTTTACAGTTTTTATTTTCACAATGAATTTCTTTTTTTCGATACGCACCACCCTCAGGAGTTCTGGTGGCACTTATATTCTCTATATTTGATGAAATGGCATTCATCTCTAATCGTTTATTGCTTAACATATCCTGACATTCGCTTTTATCAATTTTTGCCGCAAATGAAATGGAAGAAACCAAAAGCATAGAATAAATAATGAACTTCATAAACGACCTCCACTTTATTATACTTTGAATTTATAGAAAAGAACTGGATTAACGCCTAGAATGTGGTCTCAATTTAGAGGTTAGGCTATTTGAGATATTAGAATATCAGTTCGCACAGTTAAAAACCTTTTTCAGATACGATAATAAAGTTCGGGGCACTCCATCAAAATTTACAAAATAGAATATTAACATTGTTGCAGATCGATTTTCGTAGAATGCTGTTCGTGTTCTTAGGAGTTGTTAAAATGAGTTGGATTCTTCAAACTAATGATTATAAGCAGAGCTTTTTTTCTCATGATGAAAACCGCTGTTCATTAAAACAAAGAACTCTTTCTGCTCTAAAGAAGGTTTTACTTTTTTGGATTTTTGCAATTGCTAGTATTGTTGTTCCATTATTGCATTTTATTTTAGTTCCAGGTTTTTTAATCGGTGGAGTTATTGCGTTTCGATTGCATATGCGAAATACCCATTATCTTGATAACGTCCAATTTCTTTGCCCCAATTGTGGTAAAGGAAATACTCAGAAAAAGTTTTACTTTTTTTCAGGAAAACGCATCAGATGTTCGCACTGCTCTCATCAAGCCAGTATTATTGCCACTGCAAGTTAAAGCCAAATCCTGCCTGCTTTCCATTGCGAATCTATCAATAATTACTTTGTCAAAATCTTATAGATTTGCTTTAATTTAACACGGCATCCGCGCGGGTGGTGGAATTGGTAGACACGCAGGTCTCAGAAGCCTGTGTCGAAAGATGTAGGGGTTCAAGTCCCCTCTCGCGCACCAAATTTTTTTCTCGGCCTATATTTTGCAAACTTCACAATCGACGTACAAGAAAAATGACCGGAGGTTTTTGTGAAAAAACACTGTCTAATGTTAGTTTTTTGCCTTATCTGTTTTCCATTTTCTACTTTTGCTGAGGAGGCTCAAAAGCCCTCCGAAATGCCAAAGCCTATGTCTGAATCCCCAAGCGAAGAAGCCAAAAAGAGAGCTCATAAAAAAGTAGAAGTAAGAAAAAAAGAACTTCTAAAGAAACTGAAAAATCAAGATTCTCCAGAGGCCATTGGTAACGCCAAAGCTCGTGTGCAAATTGATCGTACGGAGAGCAATCGACAAGACTATCTAGATCAAGAAAAGAAAAAGACCGCCAAGAAAGACTGCGTAGCTCCAGACTGCCCCGAAATTTCAGAATAAATCATCTTTACTTCTGAGTATTCAGTAAAAGCAATACATACAGTCCTGTTACGGTAACGGTGTCTCCGGAAGCGGAGTAAATTCTGTCTCGCCTTCGATTTGTCCGATTCTATTGTTTTTCCAATCATCTGCGGCTTTGTGAATGCGCTCTTTACTTGAAGATACAAAGTTCCACCAAATGAAGCGCTCTTCAGGAAATGGCTTGCCACCAATCACCAGAACGCGCGCATCTGTTTTCGCTTTAATCGAAACCTGAGCTGGATCACCCACTAGAATCAGATCATCGACCTTAAGATCATGCCCGTCTATTTCACAACTTCCAGCCACAATCAGAAAGCCAATTTCTTCTTCACCAAATGAAAATTCATAATTTGAGTTCGCTTTGCATTCGCAATCTAAATAGAGCGTGCGCCAAAGCGTTGGTACAGGCGATGCTTTTTCTTGGAATTCTCCCAGAAGGAGTTTTGCAGTGAATCCTTCTGAAAGTGACTGTGATGGAAATTTGTCTTTCTGCCAGTTTGTAAAATTGGGTTCGCATTCTTCATGTTCTTTAGGAAGGCCTACCCAAATTTGAACTCCATGCACTGACTTTTTTAGATTGGGATCACGATCTTCGGTTGGTGTTCTTTCGGAGTGAACAATTCCGCGACCTGCCGTCATCCAATTTAAGTCACCTGGTTCGATAAGTTGTTTTGAGCCAATGCTGTCACGGTGAAAGCCTCGACCTTCAAAAAGATACGTAACAGTTGCAAGGCCTATATGTGGATGAGGTCTTACATCTAAAACATGAGTCTCATCAATTTTCATAGGTCCCATATGATCTAGAAATACGAAAGGACCAATGGCTCTTTTTTTTATATACGGCAGGACTCGATGCACATTAAAGCCACCGAGGTCTCTTTCACGACTGTGGATAATAAGTTCGCCATTTTTTTTCATATTACCTCTACTCACACCAATACAAACCCATCAAGTTTGTTTTTTTTCCAGAAAAGATCCTAGTTTCCACCCTACCAATGCTACTACAAACAGGACGACTACCATTACGTACCAGGGAATTCCTAATAGAATAAAAATTTGGGACTCTGAAATCAACTTTTGATTAAGAACCTCAAATGAGTACCGATCAATTAACCACAACCAGAATCGATATCCTGGATACATGGATAAAAAGAAAACCAATGCATCAATGCGGCCACCCGCAAATCCCACAATGGATGTACCAGGACAATAACCCCCGAGGACTAAACCAAATCCTAATATAAACCCGCCCAAAACTATTCCGAAACTCAAAAATGGAATGGTTCTTGGATCTGCTTCTGAAAATCCCATCGATACAAGTCCAAAATAAAGTGTTGAAGCAAGGACGATAGCGCCAAACATGACTTTGAACATGGAGAAGTCCCGAAGCAAGAACTGATCATTAAGACGTTTCGGACTACCAAATCCTGCCAGATCAAGACTTGCACCAAATAACAGGCCAACAATGAAGCTCATCATATAATCGTTCATTGCCATGTCCTTCCAAACCATATTCGAGCCGCAAATCCACCAAGAAAAAAAGCAATTAAAAAAGCAAACCCAGCAACTGTGAGAAGCGAAGCACCTGTCAACCCAATGGAACTTGTACATCCACCAGCAATTGCAGCACCAACACCGACGAGCATCCCTCCTGAGCAGGCGTAAAACAATCGCCTTTTTGCATTTACCTTTGAGCCGTGCTCAATGAAAAACTTGCAAGTCCGATTTCGTAAAAGTGAAGTCACTCCTGCACCAAAAAAAATTCCACCAACTAACCAATAGAGCCATGTACGATCCTCAAGGTGCGCCTTCGAAGAACAAAAAAGCGCATCGCTCTGACTGATGACTTCAGTCGATTCCGTTTCACAAAATACTGCAAAGATTCCAGAAACATGAAGACCCTTTCCGAACCATATCAAAGATATCACCACGACAAGTCCCAAAAATAGAGCCGCTGGAAATGGTTTCAGAAGGTGATCTCGGCCATAGAAAATTTGATTCTGTACTTTGGTCATCACAAATTTAGATATTAGTTCAAACGAGGCTTTGCTTCAAGAAAGACATGCACGATTGAGGCAAATTTCCCCCACAGTCCCATTTCTCCTCAAAGTTTTTAATCGTTCTCGACAATCACGAAAGGCGCTCTGGTATGGATCTGGCATCCAGCACTCGTACTCAGTTTATTCACTTCTAATGAGGAGTATGTATGGATTCTTGCGAAAATAATGACCTGGTTGTTTTTTCTCACTTGCGATGGAATTTTGTATTTCAACGACCGCAGCATTTAATGTCTCGCTTTGCAAAAAAACGCCGTGTCTTTTATTTTGAAGAACCTATTTTTGAGGATGTCTCTTTTCCCAGAATCCATACACATCAAAGCGAAGAGGGAGTTTTCGTTGTCACTCCGTTTTTACCACAAGCTTTTTTGAAATTAAACTATCAAGCCGTCCTTGCGACTCTGCTAGATGAATTACTAATGGCTCGGTATATTCATAATTTTAATATTTGGTATTTTACACCCATGGCACTTACTTTTAGTCGTCACCTTTCACCCAAGCGTATTGTGTTTGATATTATTGATGAACTCGTTCATTTTGCAGATGCGCCACCGCTTCTGAAGGAGCTTGAAAATGAACTTTTAATGAAGGCCGACTTAGTTTTCACAGCAGGTCATTCTCTGTTCGAGGCTAAAAAAAATCGACATCATAATATTCATGCCTTCCCCAGCAGCGTCGACAAAATTCATTTTGCCCAGGCCCGGCTAAAACCAACAGATCCCATGGATCAGATAAAAATTTCTAGACCTCGTGTGGGATACTTTGGCGCAATTGATGATCGTGTAGATATGGTGCTGCTTGCAGAGATGGCGCGCTTGCGACCAGATATTCAGTTTATTTTGATTGGTCCCATCGTTAAAGCGAATCCAGAAACTTTACCACAAGCAGATAATATTCATTACTTGGGGCAAAAAAGTTATCGCGAACTGCCAAACTATATTGCCCATTGGGATTGCGCGATGATTCCGTTTGTTCTCAACGACTCTACTCAGTATATAAATCCAACAAAAACACTTGAATTTCTGGCTGCGGGGAAGCCCGTTGTTTCCACAGCAATCATGGATGTTATTTACCCTTACGGAGAAAATAACTTGGTCCATGTGGCTGAATCAGCAACGCAGTTTATTGACTACATCGAACTTGCACTTCTTGAACGTCGCAATATCAAATGGCAGCTTCAAGTTGATAGCCTACTTGCCGAAGTTTCTTGGGATAATACTTGGCAAAAAATGACAGCACTTGAATTGCTGCCCACCACCAGTATTGAATCGCCTAATACGGAATTTTTTTATCAGATGAACTCCACGCTTTGAAAACTTCAAGCGCTTCAGAGTGCATCATTTGAACCATGGAAATTTTTCGATCCGAAATAGGTTTGGGAATTTCAGTGTAGATAAAATCATCGTCAAATTGAATATTGGCTGCATCTGACTTTGTATTGGCAAAATAAACTTTTGACAATCGTGCCCAGTAAATCGCCGCAAGACACATCGGACAGGGTTCGCAACTTGTGTAAATTTCAGCACCCGTCAAATCAAAGTTTTTAATCGATTTACAAGCTTCGCGAATGGCTTCAACTTCGGCATGAGCCGTTGGATCATTGTTCGTGGTGACTTTATTCCAGCCTTCTCCAATGATTTTGCCGTCCTTAACGATAACAGCACCAAATGGTCCCCCACCCGTTTCAATATTTTTCTTTGAGAGCTCAATGGCCCGTTTCATATGTGCTGAATCCATGACAAACTACGTTGCAAAAGAATTACCTTTAGATCAAGGCTTTTTTGGCGAATAATTGGAAATACGTGAAAAAACGAAACTCGATTCTATTTTATCTCAATGGCAAGAGGCATGAAATTCATGCCCATCAGGCTGGCCTGATGCTTTCAGAGTATCTTAGGTATCATCTATTTTTAACGGGAACCAAAGTCGTTTGTGCCGAAGGCGATTGTGGTGCCTGCACAGTTTTACGCTACTTTCCCTATTCAAATTCAAAAAGTAAGAATCTTTTTTTGCCCATTAACTCATGTATTGCAACTGTCGCTCAGTTAGATGGCTCCAGTTTGGTAACAATTGATGCTTTAACAGACATGACTCCTGTCCAGAAGGCCATGGTGACCTGTCATGGTAGTCAATGTGGATTCTGCACGCCTGGGTTTGTGATGGCTCTGCATGGACTCGTAGAAAAAAAAATCAGCACCGCAAAACCAGCACCCATTAAGATTCAAGAGGCTAAAAATGCCCTGACTGGCAATTTGTGTCGATGCACGGGTTATCAACCCATTCTTGATGCTGCAAAAAATATTAATCTTTCGGAATGCGAGTCGCTTGCTGAAAAATTTTTGACTCCCGCACAAATCCGCGAACTGCGTTCCACGATTAAAATTCCACTTCAATTAACTTCACCAGAGTTTAGTTTTTACGCCCCAACAAATCTCAAGGATGCGAGTCGTTTTTTAGCAAAAAATAAATCATCGTGTATTTTGGGTTCTGCAACAGATTTAGGTGTTCTTCACAATAAGCAAAAAAAACAACTCACTCAGGTGCTCAGCCTGCATCTTATCGAGAACCTCTATAAGATTGAAAAAGTGGGATCTGGTCGAATGCGCGTTGGTGCTCGTATCACTTTGACTGAACTTCGCAACAAAATGAAAGCTCTTATTCCTGAGTTCGCCACTTTTTTAGATCTGTTTGCTTCACCACAAATCAAAAATGTGGCAACTCTAGTTGGAAATGTGGCTAATGCATCACCCATCGCAGATACGCCACCTTTTTTGATGACACTCAATACTGTATTAGAAATTCAAAGTCCCAAAGGTATTCGCTTTGTACCCATCGAGAATTTTTTCTTAGATTACCGTAAAACAAATTTAAAATCTGGCGAATTGATTGCGGCCCTGCATTTTGATATTCCTAAAAAATCAGACTCCCTAGCTGCGTACAAAGTCTCTCAACGTAAAGATTTAGATATTTCAGCCGTTAACTTTGCAGCCCGCGTGATATGGAAAAATGCACAACAGAATCAAATCAAAGAGATTTTTTTATCTGTTGGCGGTGTCGCCGCAGTGACTTTACGCCTTTCTAAAACAGAACTGATTTTTAAAAATAAAACACTGACTCCTGAATTATTTGAGTCTGCATTGACCCAACTCCACCAAGAAATCCAACCTCTGAGCGATCTTCGCGCGAGCCAGCAATTTCGACATGTTGTAGTTGAAAACCTTTTCCTTAAATTTTTTCGCGAGAAATCACATGCACAAACCCCATGATTCAGCCCACTTACATGTTACGGGTCAAAGCGAATTTGTTGATGATCGCATCCGCATGCAAAATGAAGTCTTTATCGAAGTGATTTATTCGCCCCATGCCCATGCGAAAATTAAATCTATCGATTCATCCCGTGCGCGTCAGCTTTGCGGGGTCGAAGGTATTTTTTTTGGTCAAGATTTTCATGAAAATTTGTGGGGCACAATTTTTCGCGATCAACCCCTGATGGCAACGTCTGAAGTTAATTTTGCTGGAGAAGTGATTGCACTAGTAGCCGCAACAAGTCCAGCCATTGCTGCGCAAGCTCGAAAATTGATTCAAGTTCAGTACGAAATTTTGCCTGCAATACTAACTATTCAAGATGCGATTTCACAAGAATCATTCATCGCCGGATCCAGAAAGATTGAACGTGGAGATGTGACTCATGCGTTAAAGTCTTCACCAAATCAGCTCCAGAATAATATTATTATCCGTGGTGCTGATCACTTTTATCTTGAAAGCAATGTTGCCGTCGCTTATCCAAAAGAAGATGGTCAAATCGAGATCCATAGTTCTTCTCAACATCCCTCAGAAGTGCAACATGTGGTATCCCATGGACTTGGTCTTCCCTCAAAAAACATCACCTGCATCGTCAAAAGAATGGGCGGAGGATTCGGTGGCAAAGAATCCCAAGCTGCACCCATCGCTGCTTATGCTGCACTAGTGGCTCACAAACTAAATCGTCCAGCTCGAATTGTTTTAACTAAAGATGACGACATGATTATGACTGGAAAACGCAATCCATTCGAGAATACCTACCAAGTTGGATTTGATGATAACGGTCGAATCCTGGCTTTGGATGCCCAACTGTTTTCAGATGGTGGTGCTTACGCTGATTTATCAACGTCCATTATGGAGCGAGCGATGCTTCACTCGGACAATGCGTATTACATTCCTCACATGCGAGTTGTTGGTCAGGTTTGTCGAACCCATTTTCATCCGCACACGGCATTCCGCGGATTTGGTGGACCGAAAGGTGTCGCGATGATTGAAAAAATCATCGAAGAAATTGCTCATGCACTGAAAATGGATCCATTAGACGTTCGTAAAATCAATTGCTATGACAATCACGAAAGAAACACCACACACTATGATCAAAAGGTTGAAAATAATTGTCTACCTAAATTGTTTAGCGACCTAGAATCAGAATGCCAATACCGCAGACGCCGCAAATCCATCGATGAACACAATCAATTAGCCATTAGGACTAATCTTTCGGTCTTAAAAGGAATTTCCCTGACTCCGGTGAAGTTTGGCATTTCATTTACGACTCGATTTTTAAATCAAGCCAATGCTCTGGTTATTATTCACCGCGATGGCAGTCTGCAAGTTTCAACGGGTGCTACTGAAATGGGCCAAGGGGTTAATGTTCGAATTGCTGAGTTGCTTTCCACTGAGCTTGGATTACCTCGCACTCAAGTGCGGATGATGCCAACTTCGACAGACAAAAATGCCAACACATCCCCGACAGCAGCTTCTAGCGGAACAGATTTAAATGGCGCTGCTGCATTATTGGCTGTACGTCGAATTAAATCACGCCTCAGTGCACTTGCTCTTAAGCTTTTTGAAATTCCTGAAAGCCGCTGGGCCCGCCACACGGCGGGACTTGGAACTGAGGCTGAAATATCGGTTCCAAATAGCATCGAGACCAACGATCCCAATGCCCATGCCGATTGGAATTCTGGTATTGCCAGTTTTTCTGATATTCAATTTCAAGATGGGCACGTTTTCCACAAGGATAATCCCCAAAAAAGAATCAGCTTTCATTCACTGATTGTTG
Organism: Bdellovibrionales bacterium RIFCSPHIGHO2_01_FULL_40_29; assembly: GCA_001771815.1. Lineage (GTDB taxonomy): Bacteria > Bdellovibrionota > Bdellovibrionia > Bdellovibrionales > Bdellovibrionaceae > Pseudobdellovibrio. Next base: position 132,718 of record MEPU01000006.1, read on the forward strand.
AAGCCTATCATAATCGAATTTCGCTCAGTGAGTATTCTCACTATAAATTTCCAGGATTGTCGTTTAATAAATTGACTGGCAAAGGAGATGCATTTCTTTACTTTACTCAGGGTGTTGCTTGCTCGGAAGTTTCTATTGATCGCGACACCGGCGAAACCAAAGTTCAGCGCGTGGATATCATCATGGATCTTGGCAGACCCATTAATGAGGCCTTGGATTTGGGACAAGTCACCGGTGGATTTATTCAAGGCATGGGCTGGGTCACTTCAGAGAAACTATTTTATAAAGATGGGCTTCTGTTGTCTCATGCTCCCAGCACCTACAAGATTCCAAGTATTCAAGATACACCCCGTGAATTCAATGTTCGTCTTTTTAATAACAACGAAAATAGACCCAACGTGCGCGGCACCAAAGCTGCTGGGGAACCACCGCTCCTTCTTTGTATCAGTATTTGGACGGCGATCCATGATGCCATGAAGCACTTGCCAAATTACCGGCAGGCCTACCCAACCATGGAGCTACCCGCAACCAATGAAGAAATCTTAAAAGCCCTTTATCCAGAAAAATTTAAACGTTGGAATACACCATAATGAAATCATTTTGGGAAACAGCTTTAGAGCTGCAAATGAATCACCAATCTTTTGTTACAGTAACTGTTCTTGGCTCAAGAGGTAGCGCCCCCCAAGATCCTGGCGCAAAAGCCATCGTCACTGAAAATGGTCTTCACTGGGGAACTGTGGGTGGCGGAAAAGTCGAAGCCCGAGCTATTTCCAAATCACAAGAAATTTTAAAGTCACAAAACCCCGCAGTACCTGAAGTGATCACTTGGAACTTGCAACGAGACATCGGAATGAGTTGCGGTGGAGAAATCACATATCTTTTTGAATCCCATTATTTTAAATCATGGCCCATTGTGATTTTCGGCGCTGGGCACGTGTCACAGGCACTTGTTCGCGTCCTTCAAAATTTAAATTGCCAACTGACCATTGTCGATACACGCCTCGAGTGGTTAGAAAAACTACCTCAAGCCAATAATATAAAACAAGTTCTCGTGACGGATATGGCTGAATACTGCTCATCACTTCATTCAACAAATTATTTTGTGACGATGACTCAAGGGCACGCCTATGATTTACCGATACTCAAACAACTTTTTACACTATTTCCAAGTGCTCCTTTTATTGGAACTATCGGCAGCAAAATCAAAGGCCTTCGCCTTCGTAAAGAATTACTTGAATTCGGTATCAGTAAAAAGCAGCTTGATGATTTTCGCTGTCCCATTGGTATTCCAATGGGAGGGAACCATCCATTTGAAATCGCGATTAGCGTCTCTGCCCAACTTCTGCAAGCACGTGATCAACAATTTTTTTCAAAGCCGGAAACCGATTCAAAAAAAATTCAACCCACCTCTGCGGAAAAGCTCTAAGAATCCAAAAGCACAACCACGCCGTCGCCATCACTCGCATTACATAAATAAAAATTTCTTGAGCTGGTGAATGCTGATTTAAAGCCATAAACCCTACAGTCAAAATCAAAGAAACCAGCATCCATGGATTAAACAGATCTTTAAAAGCACCCCGCGATGGTGACACTTGAATTCTTTTGGGTAACTTGAAACCAATTTTTTCTTTGTACTCAGAAATTTTATCAAAATACTTTTCTATAACCACATGATGAAATTTCCATCCTAAAAATGCAATAATAAGCGCTAAAATAATTTTCACAATAATAAAACCCATTAAAATTCCCACGCCATAATCAATAGGTATGGATAGCTTTTCAGCAATTTCAATCCAAAGTTTCTCAATGGCTGCAAAAAGTCTTTCGCCAAAAAATAAATAGGCTAAAAGCAATGGTTGCGCAAAACTCCATAGTGCCAACAGACTAATTCCCAAAAGCACACCCAACAGAGTTGGGCCAAAAATAAAAACACCAATAGAAAATAGAAATCCTTGAATACTAATCGCCAGCATTGGAGTCAGTCGTTTTCCAATTGGAGAAAATGACTTAAATAACGATGTGACAAGAGCCGTTCCATTCACAACGATCACTGCTTCGCGACGCCCTTCCGTTCGACGAGTCGCCAAAGTCAGAATCAACCCCTGATTCAGCGAAAGCGCATGACCTGTGAATGGAATATGAAGGGCATGCAAGAAACTGCCGAGCCCTATTTCAACAACGGATTGAAGTGCTGCATAATATCCAATTAGGATTTGCATACTAAGAATGCGCCAATCCAAGATAGGCCAATACCCGCGATACGCACTGTGGATACCGGTAGATTCTCAACCTGCCAATCCCAAATCAAGCTCGCCAATAACTGAGCTGAGATAACAATGATAAAAGTGTGAACAGCTCCCCATCGAGCAACAGCCCATGGCCCGCCAAATACCAAAACGCATCCTAAAATTCCCGGAATGATGTACCACCAAAGAAATGTTTTCGAATCAAAATTGGCTTTCATATTTACGGGAAACCAATCCATTCTCCACACACTCAGACTGTAAAAAATAATCGCGACAACAGCAAAAACCAGTGCATTCAAAAGAACGGCTGTCGTTAATCCCCACTGAGCAGCGATCTTCTTATTCAGGCCTGCCTGCAAGACAACTGCAATTCCCAATATGGCCGGAGAAAAACTAATAAGTGAATTCATGAAGAAAATATTAGCATTTGACCTAATCCTTATCAAGATCTGATTCTTTTAAAGCCATATACCCAAAGACAATCCAATAAATTCGATCTGCAATTCCGCCTAATGATAAATGCAGATGATAAATAATAAGAATCGGAATCTGCGAAAGCGTGTAAATTGCAAGAACTTTAATGGCATCATTCGCTGATCTTAGCTTTTTAAGTGAAGCCACTACCAAAGCAACCAACATCGCCGAAGTGAGCACAATCAAACCCCAACCACCTATCACGCCAGCTGAAATGAAAATATTATGGGGATCTTTTCCTGCATCATAACTGTCGACTTCTGCTTCGCTTCCATTTGAAAATTTTGACAACAGTCCCTGCCCCAACCACTGATCCTTTTGAAAAATCAGGTAACCACGTTCAAATTCTTCCAAACGCGAGGTCACTCCATCCTGAGCAACTCGCCCACCGATGGCCTTTTCTCCTCGCACGACTTCAATGGCATACTGACCAGCATCGTCGCCAAAAAATAATGTCCCCAAACAAAATGTGATTACAAACGCAACTTTCAAAATCTTTGTACCTGTCTTCTTTGCTGGAAAGACAATCGCCACAAGAATTACTCCCAAAGCAACAGAAGCCAATGCCGATCTTGTTCCTGTTAATATCAATAACGAAAATGCTAAAGAAAAATTAACACCATTGATAATCAGTCTTTTTTTAGACTCATTCTGTTTAACAAAAAAATAGAGGAGCGCGAAACAGCCCACCGTGGCGGCACTCACCATATGGGGAATATGTTTGAAAATTCCAATAAAACGAGAACCTTTGAATGCTGACTCAGGTGAAATAAAAAGTGCCAGCAAACTGATCCACAAAAGAGGTACTACAATATTTTTAATATACTTTAAAAACCTCTCAGGCTCGATGGAAGTGGGTATCACTCGTCCAAATAGTAAAATTGTAAAAATAGATAAAATCGCGGCAGCCATTTGCAGAAATAGAGACTCCATCGAATAAACAAAAGCACTCTGCAAAAAGGAAATAAGCAGTAAATACAAACTCGTCAGCACTACTCCGAATCGAAAGAACCGGCTTTGTGTAAAAAAATGATTCGGATAGATCAACCACTTCAAAATGATGATCGAACCAACAGAAAGACTCAAAAAAATATTGATGTACGGATGCATTCCATACTGATAAATCAATGGGCCCAGTTGCCACGGCATAAATGGCAAAAAACCTAAGGAAATCTTTGATATAAAAATAAGAACAAGGATGAAAACAATCACAGGCTTAGCGATTATTATCGATTAATACCGCAGTCAGTACGATACTTGTGACCAAAGAAACCAAAGTGATTGTTCGCGACACATCATTTGAAATCCAAGGCTCTTTTTTTGGTATAAAAATAAAGTCATCCTGGGTTAGTTTGAATGGCTTTGAATCCGCTGATGATTTCATAAATTTTTCCATATCCAATTCAAAAACACCTGGCTGAGTAGGATCGGTCTTACGAACAATCACTTCACTAAGATCGGCGTCTTCAACTCCACCCGCTAAGGTCACCAATTTCAGTATATCTGTATTTGATGGAACATAATAAAGTCCCGGGTACTTCACAGCTCCTAAAAGCTGAACTCCGATTAAGCTTTCTTTTTGAGATGATCGATAGATGAACTCCGCCGCGCGAGGTGGTTCTTTAATTTCAAAGAAACTACCCTGGGCATAGGAAGGCAATGCCGAACAAATCATTGAAAAACTGGTAAACAAGCTCAGAATTTTCTTCAACATGATGACCTCTATATCATTATTATGAACAGTTCATGACAGGGGTCAATCTAGACCTAAAGCGAGTTTTAAAATCTCGTTTTAGTAGTCGTAGTCAGTCAGCGTTAACTTCACTAGACTAAGGCAATGGAAATAAACAACATGCCCGAACATGAAAAAATATTTAATGAAATCTGCACAAAACTGAATGAACTCACTCAAGTGGAAGACACCAAATCCGCAAAGGACAAAGTGGTGCAACTTGAAAAAATGCAGAATCAAATCAAGAGTTTTCAGTATGATCTTATGGCCACACACGAAGATATGCAGCTCAAAATCCATACACTCGAACAAATGACGACTTCAAATTCTGACTTGTCTGAGCGGGTTCAAGAATTAACGGATTTGTTAAACCAAGAACGCACAATCAACTCAAAGCTATCAACAGATTTAGCAAAGTCTTTGGATTTATCATTAAAACTTCAATTGGAAATCCAAGAAATTAAGTCAAGATCGCTTCAGGCACAACTTGAGGATCGTAAACAGTACTTAGAAAATTTTGAATCCATGAAATCTAAAATGTCCAAAGAGAACATCAACTTAATGCAAGCAAACGATGAACTTCAGTTTGAGCTGAAATCAAAAGAGACCCATATCGAGGAACTGACTCAAAAAATCAATGAACTCGAGGGCGGAATGCACGAGCTCGGAGAATCAAAAGTCGAACAAGAAGACACGATCAAACATCTGGTTTCCGTTGCTGAAAATAAAATTGTCGAATTGAAACTGGCACTAGATAGAAAAACAGCTGATTTAGAAAACATTGAAGGTCAGTTCAATCAGACTCGCATTCAAGCAGATATTCATAAAACTGAAAATATAACATTAAAGGACTATATCAATAAAATGACGGTCTATCAGAAACAAATTTTAGCACAACAAGCTCAGGCTTACGGCTTTAATTCATCTGGTGCATCACCATCTTAAGATAAAATCCCTCTGGAAAACTCATCAGGGTTGGATGATCCCAGCCCTGCCCACCCGACAGAATACATTTTGCTGATTTGCCCGAACGTAAAACAGCCTTTCGCAATGATTCTTTAAAATCTTCAATTGTGACAACACCAGAACATGTGCATGAAATCACGACTCCATCTTGACGTGCCATTCGAAATGCTTGGGCATTTAATTTAAAATACGCATGTAAACCTGGATGCATGTCTTTTTTATTTTTCACAAATGCTGGTGGATCCGAAATGACGACATCAAATTCATTGGATGGAAATGAATCTAGCCCTTCTAGAACATCCATCTTGTAAATTTTAACCTCAACACCATATGGAGTCAAATTTTCGGAAGCTTTCTTAAGAGCCATTTCAGAGACATCAACAAGGTGAACCTCGCACTCAATCCCCCATTTTTTTAAATTATGTACAATTTGAACGGACCACTGTCCCATGTAGCAGCATAAATCCACAATTTTAATGCGTCGATTTTTTAAGACATGCTTTTTCTTGGCCAAACAGTCGATAAGCAATCTCATGTTTTGAGTTTGATCCAGGAAAAATCCAGTCTTCTGACCTTCTATCAAATTAACCATGAAAAAAACTTTGTCCGAAGGATCTAAAACATTCTGCACTTCAATCGAAATATCTGTTAAATCAATGTCATCTACTGTTCTGGTAATAATCGGAGGTTCAACCAACAGACCTTCGAGCTTTCGAATATTAACATCGTTTCGTTGAAGCAAAAGAGTTTCGCTCCATGGTATCGATGAAATTCCTTGCTGAACGGCGAGATTCGCTAATTTTTCAAAAATTTCAAAACCAGAGGCCTTAAAAGTCACATCCATTCCAGAAGTCAGCAGTTGATACGAAAAAACTTGGTAAACTTTATTATTCTTCGTGAAAACATAGCGATCACAGATGATCCCGGGCATATCATCTGCCTCAGAAAAGCAAACTCGAAAGCTCAGGTTAAATCCCAAATCACTGCGCAGTTTCCAAGCGCGAAACAACTTGTGACCAAGGCTTTGGGGCGACATAGGGGCTTCATCTTGAGTGGTAAAGCTCAGGGCTCGAAAGGCAATCAATGAGTGTGGATTTCCGTAACCACGGGCTAAAAACTGCCCTCGCATGTCTTGGATTTCAACGGGTTCGCCAGGTTTTACAGATTTGGGGCTATCCAGCAGCTCATTTGAAAAAACCCACGGATGGCGTGAACGTAACCGAGCATCGTGACCTTTTTTCAATTTCCAAATTTTCATAGAATCGTTTTAGTGCAGTTGATACAGAATAAAAACAGTTTTTTCATTTTTAGAAAAATTGTTATCGCTTACAGCCAAGAACAACTTCTTTTGTTTATTAACCCAGCACAGACCTTCAAAATTTGCACCCATCGGATATGAACTGGTAATCTTGTCGTCCGAGTTCATACTGTACGGACATTGCCTGGACAGCTGGACGCCATCACCCTTTGTGGCCACACAAAGTTGAGTCCGGTAACGAAACCCCTGCATCGAGACCTCAACCCCACGTTCGAGAACCATAAATGTGCTCTGATCAAGGAATAGCAAATCTGTTGCTCCAAAATACCCACTGATATTGTCTTGGTTGATGTCTGCAGGCTGAGGGTAATTGAAAATACGGTCAAATTTTTTCGAACTCAAATCACTTTGAACAAGCTTCAACATGCCAGGCGACTGAAAAAGTGGAGCCTCTAGAATGGCGGCCCACATTTTCTTATCATTATCGACAACCAACCCCTCAAAAGCCAAATTGTTTTGAACTCCCCGAGTCTGCTGACCTGATTTTTCAGGTAAAAACTCTTTGGGAAATTCAATTGCTGAAACTTTATCACCTGCGTTATTCACCCAAAAAATCTCGGGCATAACTCGTGGTTTTTGATTCAAATCCCCCTCACTGGATAGTAACATTTGGCCATTTGAGTGACGGCCAATCCCTTCTAAATCCAAAACCCGAGGGGAATATCGAATTTTCAAAATATCAGGTTTTGTTAAATTCAATTCATTGGTTTCATGATTAAATGGAAATGAAATAATTCGGGAGCCTCCCTGGCCTCCACGATCATCAGTAACAAAATAAATTTTATCTCCCTCAACCACGCATCCAGAAAGCCCACCAATTTTTTTCTTGGCCACGCGAGAATCTGCAGCCAAAGACCACTGTTTAATAAGATTTATTTTATAAGTTGATGCAAATCCTGCTTCAGCGAATGCAATTAAAAATCCAATCAGGATTAGCTTCGCCATGCCAACTCAGTCTCAGGTACTGGATTTTTAAACTCTCGCTTTTCCTCTATGTGATTTGACCATTCTTTTTTCAGAGCAAAGTACCACTTCGCTTGAGTGTCAGCGTCATTGATGAGCATTAAAGTTGGGTCAAACTTTAAACCCTCTTGTTGCTTGGTGACGGCCAATAAATCCTGACCTAAAAAAGTATGACCAAAACTTTTCACCAAAGGTTTTGCTAAATTCAACCAAGGAATATTCCAAAAAGCCATTTGAATCACCTGAGTGCGATTCTCAGAAATCGGCATCAGCGCTGTCATCGAGAAAAAACTCTTCGTGCCGACTTGAATGTGTTCCACTCGCGTCCCAGGCAAAGTAAAGGTGATTTCCGTCGTTGGCTCACCACCCAAGATTTTATAAGCTTTCGAGTTTTTGGATGGTTCATGACGTTTCATTCGAAACCCGAATGAAACGGGGCCAAATTTTTTGTGTTTTTCATAAGACGATTTTGAACTGCGCCAAAACCAACTTTTATGAACATAGGGACCATGAGCCGGATCCATCAATCCAATAACCGCATGATCAATATGGCAGGGAAACTCAACAACTTCGCAAAGCTGTGGCACGGCATTCAGAGGTATATCGGGTAATTTTGGAGGCTGCGGCGCCTGCGTAATATCGTAATTCGCAGATCCCATAAAAATCCAAACACCCCCGTGCAGTTCCTTCACTGGATATGATTTCACTTTGATTTTTGTGCAATCTAACTTTTGATCTGAAGTCAGCGATGGAATTTCTCGACAAACACCAGCACCATCAAATTTCCAACCATGATAATGGCACTCAACCATATCGCCAGACATCTGACCGTAGCGAAATGGAATTCCACGATGCGGACAAATATCACGAATCGCACTGACTAGCCCCGTCGATGTTCGAAAGAATAAAACAGGCTCGGACATGATTTCGACAGAAATCATTTTTCCAGGTTTAAGTTTTGCGGATGGCAACGCCATATACCAATGATTATTTAAAACTTCTGTCATCATTTTACCTTTTTAATTTTGTCTATGAAGCTGAGCTAACGTCATCGTATTTTTCATTAACATGGCAATAGTCATGGGTCCGACTCCTCCCGGAACTGGGGCTCTGGCAGATAGCCAGCCCTCTGCATTTTCGGATGAAACATCTCCACACAAGCCTTCGGGACGACGGTGAATTCCAACATCAATGACAACAGCATCTTTTTTAAAATCTGTAGGTTTAAAAAACTCAGCTTTACCAATAGCAACGAAAACGATATCTGCTTGAGCTATTAAATTTGATAAGTTTTCTGTTTTCGAATGGCACACTGTCACTGTTGCATTTTTTTGAATCAGCAGATGAAAAAGTGGTAACCCAACAATCAAACTTCGCCCCAGGACAACAACTTTTTTTCCTGTCAGCTGAATCTTGTAATGATCCATCATTTCAATAATTCCTGCAGGTGTGCAACTCGCCACTTTTTGCTGACCTGCCATCAAAGCCCCAAGTGATGCCTGAGTTAAACCATCTGCATCTTTCTTCGGATCAATAATCTCGGTCAGCTTTTTTTCGTCTAAATGTTTTGGTAATGGCAATTGCAATAAAACAGCATCAACCCCAGAATCCAAATTTAATTTTTGCAAAGCGCCCGCCACCTCAGCCTCTGAAGCTGTTGCTGGCAAGCAAATCAAAGTTGATTTAAAATTCAAACGTTCGCAGGCTTTTTGTTTATGAGAAACATAAACACTACTGGCCGGGTCATCCCCGACTAAAACCACAGCCAAATGGGGAGAATTCCACTTTTTTTCTGACCATGTCGAAAGCTGTTTGTTGATATCTGAGTAAACCGCTTCTGCAACAGGTTTTCCTTTTAATTCAATCATCGCACCGCCAAGACCAGAGATTGACCTAATTTCTAAAGAAAATCAATACGTTACAGATCACAACACAGAGCCAACACATCTTGACCCAATGGAATCTGTAGATTAGATTAACGCCTAATTCGACCCTATTTCCGGAGGCTTTCAATGGCAGACAAAGTAAAATTATCAAAAGACGGAAACTCAATCGATTTCGTCCAATCCGAAAATATCCCAACCTCAGTTAAAAAGTTTCGCCAAAGCCCTGAAATTGAAGGTTTTTACCGCTTTGTATTTGAAAATGATCTACAAAAAGAAGCTTTTGAAATTCTTGATCGTATTTCAGCTGCCCGAAAAGCAAAAAAACTCAAAGAAAAACAAGATGCACAGCCTGCTAAAATTGCAGCAGCTGCAAAAGTAAAAGAAGCAAAAAAAGTCGAAGCTGCAGCTATTGCCGCAGCAACAGCTAAGGCTGCTAAACCTACCAAGGCCGCACCCGTAAAAGCTGAGCCCGCTAAAAAAGTTGCTCCAGCCAAAGCAGCCACAAAACCCGCAGCTAAGGCTGTAACCAAAGCGGTTCCCGCAAAAAAAATAGCTAAAAAGAAATAGTATCCGAACTTCGGCGCCAAAAAGCTCATAAATAGACTTGAGCGCCACTGTTGACTTGCAAGACCTCACCACTTGGAGGTCTTATGAAAATATCAATTCAAAAAAAATTAAAATCAAATCGCGGACAAGGGCTTATTGAATACCTAATTCTTGTGGCATTAATTGCTGTTGGATCCATCGGTGTGATGAAAGTTGTTGGCCAGAATGTCGCTATTCAATATGAAAACCTCAATCGTGCAATGGGCGCCTCTATAGCGGAAAAACGACAAGTCTTAAATGCTGATGAGTCGACACTGAATCGAAAAGATTTGTCGAACTTTATGGATTCTTCCAGAACATCTCAATAGTCTATGAAAAATAAAAAGGGACAGGCACTTATTGAAGCTATGCTTCTGATGATCATTGTGACGATATCAGGATTCAAAGTTTTCCAACTTGGTCTGTCCCTGATCAGCGAGATTATTATTGAGAATTCATTAGAAACGGCGCTTCTCTGTCAATTTCAAGAAAATACCAACTGTGTAGGTAAGTTGAAATCCAGTCTACAGCAAATGAACCTCAAATCCATCAGGATCACAGATCACAGTCGCCCTGAAACAGCACGACTGCGGGTACAATGGAGCCTCGATGGAGAATCCTTTCATACTCTAGAAAGCGAGCTTCACCTTGATTTACAAGTTCCATAAAAATCAATTAGGCTTTGCTAGCGTGCACTCGATATACCTTTTAGGTATTGCTGGCATTCTAATTTTTAGTCTTTCTTTTTTAATTTTTATTTCTCAAGCAAAACTCCAATTTCAATCCACCTGCATTAAGGAATCATTGCTCCTACAGAAATCAATTATCCAGGCAGAAAAAAAATTGTTTTCCCTGAATCCCCTTTCAAGTATTTTATCTTATCGAATGAAAGTTGCACAGCTGCAGTTAACTGCAGCAACTCTTGCCATGAATTTTCCTGCCATAGCTTCAGCGACAGCGGAAATCGCTCGGATTCGCCAACAGCAGATTAAACTTGATCAGATACAGAGAAGCCTGATTTTCATGACAAATTCGCGCATTGCTGTTGAAAATCTTCGTATTCAATCTCAAATCAATCAGGCGACTTCATCACTCAGCAACCGATGGAACTTCTTTATTCAGACATTCCTGATCATCAGATCGGACCGCATATCAAAAATGGCAGTCCAAGCCCGGACGTCCGGATTGGCTCCCAATTACGAACTTAAACCCAACTATAAAGTCGAACAAGCAGTGGCCTTCAATTGGCAATTGCGCTACTTGACCCGCAATGACAGTCAACGATTTTTGAAAAGTTCAAATCGCCTGAAGCTTTCATGTGGAGTCTTACCAAATCGAAATGGGGAAATATGGTCGGCCGAAATTCAAAAGGACAAATTTTATTAGAAGCTGTTTTTCTAATCACGGTAGTCGTCGGATTACTTGTGCTTTTTCAAGCTCTGATTGAAAAACACCGCCTTGATACAAAATCTTACAAACTCTCGACAGAAAAAAATCGCGAATTCAGAAGGGATCATCAATGAAATCCATTAAACTCAGTCAGCAAAATAAAATCTTGCTGCTTTCATTTCTCATTTTAATTGCGGCTTATGCAATTTTTTCTGCAAAACCAACTGAAAAAGGTGCTAAGCCCGAGCGTATTTATGCCGATACACTTATTCCAAAAGGCATGGTTTTAATTCCGATTGAACTACTTAATGCCGACGCTGTTGCGGGTTTGATGGATCAATACGGTGTGGTGGACTTATACTCTGGTCCTTCTGCAAATGTTGGCTCTAAAAAGTTGGCTTCTAAGGTCAAAGTCATGCGAGCACCACTGAATCCGAATCAATATGCTGCTCTGGTCCCAGAGAACATCTCGGGTTACATCATGAGTCTGAGCGGTCCGTTCTGGGCTGTTGTTCAAAATAGAAATGCTCAAGAAGCTACTGGAATTGCAGACCGAAAAGCAGCACCTGTACGCATTGAATACCACAAGGCTGGGGGATAAAATGACTTTACAACTAATTATTTCAATTCTTTTTTCTTTGATGACTTCCTATTCCGCTGTTGCCCAAACTCTGTTGGTTCCGGATGAATCTATCCATGCCAGCGATTATACTGAAAAATGCCAACGCGAAGGGTATACGTGCATCCAGAATTTTTTACTCACTCAAAAAATCCACGAGCCAACTCCACTTTTTGATACCTTGATGGACACAATGGATTTGAATGAACAGAATTTTTTAAGCAGCTTACCAAAGCAAGTTCAAAAAATTATTGAATCCGAATCCGTTTCACTTGAACAGTTGGAAATGCTGGTGCGTCTTTTGGAACAAGCTGATACTCGAAATTCGCTTCGTCTTTTGAACGAATTGAAATTTATTGTATCTGCTATTCCTACTGATAAAAAAGTCTCTCCTCTTGATGGTGATTACATTTTATTCTTTAAAACACCACTATCAAAAAAAGAATTTCATTCCATTAAGAAAAGCTATTTAGATATTCCTTACTTTACCATGACCTTCAATAGACTGCCTCAGCGTCAATCAACAAAAACTTTGAATCAATCATACTCTCAAAAGGAAAACTTCTCGGAATATCTTGTAAAAGGCACTTGTCAAACGGCGACGATTCTTTTTGAAGTTGGAACAGAAAGTTGGAAAATCATGTCAGAAAAATCATGTGGTTGGTCATCTGGACTGACATCAACATTGGGTCTTTTCACCACTCTAAAAGAAAATAAACACTGGATCATCACGGGAGCTTTAGTGATCGGAGCTGCTGTCCTTGCAAATCAGTACGAAGTGCAGTTTCAATTTTAGAGTAATGACTCACCATTAAAATAAACTTGTTTAATTTTATCATCGGCAATCTCGGTCCAACAGTTTACCCAGTTGGATTCGGGATGCTGGTGGTATTTATACCATTCATCTTGAAATTGACTCCAACCTAATTTTTGACTTTCGATAAGTGCTTGTTGGGTTAGTAAAAGTGACGTGGGCTCAATCGGCGAATCACTGCCAAATCGAATCGTTATTTTATTTTTCCGCAGTGATTCCCAAGGAAAAGATATCGCCACCAATTCTTGTGGAATAACATTTCGAAGCCAAAGATGATCGCTTATCCAATGGCATGGTTGTAGATGACATGTGATATGTAGTGACTTCATCATTTGTAGGGTTTCCGGACGCAAAAGCTGCACATGTTCCAAATTCAATCGGCCTAAAACGCCCTCTGTCGAAACAGTGCGAGCCACTTGAACAATTTGATGAACTGCTTCATCACCAATGGTATGAACTGCAAATTCAAGATTTTTCTGCCATGTCGCTCGCATGATGTTTTTAACATCAGACAAACTCCAAGAACATATCCCTAATTCCGTGGATCCAAGATAAGGCTTAGATAACAGGGCTGTATGGGATCCAAGTGAACCATCAAAAAATAGCTTCACTCCGCGCACTTTAAGCAGGTTGCATGGATTTTTTTTCATAACTTCTATACAAGAAAAAACGTTCTCTAAATCATTCAGAGATTCAATCGTCACAAACCCATCGATGTGCACTGTGAGTTCTTTGCGCTCAGACATTTCAGTTAATTGTTTCCAAAGAGGTTCCGTCATAGACAGATCGCGAACATGAGTAAATCCCCCCTTGTTGAAAATACTTTGTGCCGTCTGAATAAAATGTTTCGTTTGAAGACCATCAAATGAGGGCAGCTTCATGAGGGCTTGAATATGGGCCTGATCAAATAAAATTCCCGTAGGATGCCCATTCAAGTCGCGACTGATTTTACCCCCACGTATATCTTGCGAAAAATCAAATCCTAAACTTGTTAATTTTTGAATGGCTCTCGTATTTATCCAAGAGGCATGTCCATCAACTCGAGAAAAAAATACTGGTGTTGTGGGAAATGCTGAATCCAAGATTTCTTTTGTTGGAAATTCAGAATTTATCCATTGATTCTGGTCCCAACCAAATCCGGTGAGCCACTCACCCTGAAAATGATGATCCTTAATCACTAAATTTTGTATATCATTTGCTGATTTCAGATTTTTTAAAGACAAACTACAAGCCACTTGGCCCGTTGCTAAAAAATGACAATGACTATCGAAGGAATTTTTGATTTTTAAAAACATAACCCCCATTAGTGATGAGGGTTATTTGTATTTTAGTCAAATTTAAATATCAGAACAGAATTTTATCGACCACCACGTGGTGCTGTACCAGTCCCTGGAACAATTGCTGCTCCACCGACTGGAGCTGGAAATGTTTGTCCTTGTCCACCAACGGGATAACCTGGTGTTGGTGCTGCCGCCCCAATGTAAACTCCACCATAAATTCCGCCACCGATGGTTCCACCACCAGTTGTTCCACCGCCAGAGTAAGAGCCCATATATAACATTCGTAATCGCATTTGTAGCGAAGCAATTTCTTGCTCTACTTGTGCGGCCTGTTGTTGAATCTGTGCTTGACGTTGAACGGCTTGCATCTGTGCCTGCATTTGCGCTTGATAATATTGTTGCTGCTGCTGCAACATTTGTTGTTGTTGCTGAAGCATTTGCATTTGCACTTGTGGATTATTCATATACGAGCCCATTCCGCCAGCCCCCATTCCTGGGTAACCTCCACCGATTGCTCCACCAATTGCGCCACCCATAGGGTAACCGCCCATTTGATATCCGCCCATACCAGGATAACCACCCATTCCTGGATAACCACCCATTCCTGGATAACCACCCATTCCTGGATAACCCCCACCGATACCGCCGCCTATTGCTCCACCAATGCCACCACCCATAGGGTAACCGCCCATGCCAGGATATCCGCCGCCCATTCCTGGGTAACCTCCACCGATACCGCCGCCTATTGCTCCACCAATTGCGCCACCCATAGGGTAACCGCCCATTCCAGGATAACCACCCATGCCTGGATAACCTCCACCGATACCGCCGCCGATTGCTCCACCAATTGCGCCACCCATAGGGTAGCCGCCCATGCCAGGATATCCGCCGCCCATACCACCATTTATTGGTGCACCAATTCCAAATTGTCCATTCATTCCACCTGGGAATCCGCCGTAAGGTCCATTGAATCCGCCATTGGCACCGATTCCAGGATTATACATACCGCCACCCCATGGTGATCCGAACATTCCTTGTGGATACCCGAAAGCCCCACCAGCACCTGCTGAACCATACGGTCCGTAAACACCATTAGCTCCACCGCCACCATAAGCATTTCCACCACAACCAAATCCGCCAGATCCGGTTCCACCGTTAACAGCGCCGTAAACTCCACCTAAAATAAATGGCAATCCTAAAGACACTGCGGTTGGATAACCTTGAGTTGGAGGATAACCCAGTTGCGCTTGATATTCCGCATTGCGATCATCATAACGTTTTCCTAAATAGCCTAGTCCTAGGCCCATTCCCACCTGAGCCGCGATACCCAGCCAATCTCGCTTGGGTTTTTCATACTTATAACCCCGAGATTCTTCATCACAATCTTCACATTCGCCTTCTAGCTGCGTTCGCTGATTGTACTCGCGATCTAATTTAGCACGCTCACGGGCATCAGAAATGGCGTACTCACGCTCGCGAATTTCTTCTTCATTGCGTTCAAATTTTGCCTGAGCATTCCCTTGTTCAATACGCCATTTGCGATAATCTTTTAAAGCTTTTGAACACTCTGTCGTTGAATAAGTTTTAAACTTTGAACCATCCGTTGGGCGTAATGATTTATCCGTGCAAATAGAAACATTAACCGAACCTTTTGCGCTATCACTATTTGCAGAACAGTATCCACCACCGCCCGCAGCGGCTGATTTAATCCATGATTTTTTCAATAAATCGGGAACATCATCTTTTTCTCCGCATTGACTCGAGATAACCGATGATTGTGGATTTCCACTGGCATCGCCCTCTTGACTTGAAGTTGAGCCTTTTTCTACATTTGCGTAACAATTAAAATTGGGATGAGACTTGTAATCTTCGCACTTGTTCAATTTTTCGATATGCACACCCATTAAAAACTCGGCGACGGTGCTATCAAAATGCTTTTCTATTTTTCGAGCTGCAAATTCTAATTCTTTATCGGCACGATCTTTTTCAATTTTACGAAGTTTTAAATCGCGCTTCAGAGCTGCGACTTTCTTGCGTTCTTCTTTTTCCTCGTCGCTCATGCTGATTGCGTTCTTGCCGACTTTTGTTGGGTACGCACACTGTTGCGTTCCGCCATAGTATCCGGATCCAAACATTGACGCGTTTGACTTTTCACCGACTAAGACAGCCGTTACAAAAACGGCAAAGGTCAGCAATGAATTCATCATATTTTTCAACACCATACGAACTCCTAATATTAGATACACTAATCCTTAAGTATCGTATCACTTCTCGACATTTAGACGTCATTGCATAAGTCAAAAATGGCCTTTAGTCAGAATGGGAACTAAAATCTAGACCTAAGATCCAAATAGTCGTTAGGATGACAAAATGGATTTAGATCAAAAGCCTTTTTTACTTTGTCTTGATGACGAACCCGACAATTTAGATGCCCTCGAGCGCATTTTCCGCAAGAAATACCAAGTCTTAAAGGCCACCACTCCTGAACAGGCCTTTCATGTCCTGGACAATTATCCAGCCTTGTCGGTTATTATTTCCGATCAGCGAATGCCCCTGATCACAGGTGTTGAGTTTTTAGAAAAATCCATAACGACTCATCCTGATACAGTACGAATTCTACTCACCGGCTACACAGATATTGAATCTGTCATTGGGGCAGTAAACAAGGGGCAAATTTATCGCTACCTGACCAAACCCTGGGATCCTATTGACCTGATGAACACGGTCGATCAAGCCACGGAAAAGTATCTTCTTAAAAACGAATTGAAGCAAAAGAACCTGGCGCTCGAAAAAGCTCTGCATGAATTGCAAACTTTGGACAAGGCCAAGAATCAATTTATGATTCTTATTAATCATGAACTAAAAACACCACTCACCACGATACTGAGTTTTGCCAGCCTTTTGAAAGAAACCTTACTCTCTGATGAACAAAAACTTTTCACGAATCGAATTATTAAATCATCTGAAAAACTCAAAAGTATTGTTGAAGATGTTCTTTTGATCGTCAAAGGGGAAGTGGGTCTGATTCCAAAAAAAATGGATCGCGTGCGCCCCGACCAGTTCCTCAAGGATATCCCTGCTGAAATTACTCAATCGCTCAATTCTAAGACTCAAACAGTTCGCATGAATTCTGATTTAGATACTATTGAAGTGGATCTTCTTTTAACCCGAATGGCACTGTTTCGAGCCCTACATAATGCGACTAAATTCGGCCTGCCACAGACTGAAATTTCAATTCGCGTTGGTAAACAAAGTTCGGGGGCACCACTTATCAGTATCGAAAATAAAGGACCCCACATTTCTGAAACCGTTATTGAAAAAATTATGCGCCCCTTCATGCTGGATGAAAACATCATGAATCATTCGATCGGCATGGGCCTCGGATTAACCATTTGCCAAACTCTGATGAAGGCTCAGGCAGGTTCGCTAAAGGTTTTAAATATCGAAGGCGGAGTACGAGTCGAATTCGTCTACTGATCCGAACCGGAAGCTAAAACTGAAATTCGGACAAACCTATTGTCAATCGCCAACCTAGATTGAACTTCATATTGCAAAACTCATTTGCTATGAAAACATTATTGCTTTTATTATTGCTTTCCACTCCATCAATTCAAGCCAAGTCTCTAGTCATTGAACTTGGAGAAGATTCCATTTTACAGGGTCGAACTGAAAAAATATGGATCGAAAACTCAAAACTACTCACGGCAGAGCCCGCCGGAAATAGTATTCGCCTAAAAGCTCATAATCTTGGCTCAACTCTTATTCGTCAGAATAATCAACTGATCAAAGTTTCCATTGTCCCCATGGATTCAAAGAAAACATTTCTCGACTGGCAAATTTTGAGTAAAAAATTTGTTGGTCTCACTGTCGATTTCTGCAACCATGTTGTTTGCTTAAAAGGAAAACTATATCGCTTCCAAGATTTCAAGCGAATTGTTGAACTGATCGAAAAGAATAATTCCAGTCTGTTTTTGGCATTGCAAATGGATGATCCGTTACGTGAAACCGTGACTCGCTTCATAGAAAATCATTTGCGCGCCAGCGGCCTGACTCCATTAAAAATCAATTTCTCTTCACCCTGGACACTGAATTATAATGCCGCAGAACTGGCTACAGATTATAAAATCGCATCCCAAAAAATGGGAGTTCTAGCTACTGAAAACAAGCAAAAAATTGAAATTGCGGATAATGTTCGTGTTGAAATTCAAGTCACAGAAGTAAAAAAAGACTTTGGTCAAACATTAGGATTGAAATGGCCCAGTCAATATCAAGCTCAAGTTATTGATGGAAATTTTGGAATCGCAAGTTCGTTTCAAGCCATGCTCAACGCTCAAGAAAATCAAGGTCAAATCAAAATTTTAGCCACGCCGAATCTACTTTGTCGCAGTGGAAAAGAAGCTGAATTTTTTGCTGGAGGCGAGTTTCCCATAAAAGTGCTTAACTTTAAGTTTCAGGATATCATTTGGAAAAAATATGGAATTATTTTAAAAGTTAAGCCCACCGTAGATTCTTCGGGACAAATGAGCATGCAAATCGAATCTGAAGTTTCGAGCATTGATCCCAGTCGAACTATTGATGGCATCCCTGGTCTGCACTCACACCGCGTTTCTAGCCATTTTGATCTGATTGAAAGTAAGACCATTGCCTTGTCAGGATTATTAAAAAATGAAAGCAGTACCAGTACTGATGGATTGCCTTTTCTGAGTCGCCTTCCAGTATTAGGTTCTTTGTTTTCTTCCAAAGAATTTCGAGAAAATAAAACAGAGCTTGTTATCTTTGTAACCCCTAAATTGATGAAGAATGAGTAGAGTGATGAATTTAGAAATCCAAGAAAAAATAAAAATCATTTTTCAAGAACAAAAACGCCTTGCTGATGAAGCCTGGGATATCGATGTTCGTGGATCAGAACAAAATAAAACTCTTGTTCATATTTTATCAACAGTCACCTCAAAGTTATCCACAGAAGATCAAGAGCGGATACAACAGGAAATGACAGGTTATGGTCCATTAAATCAAATTTTACAAGACGATCAAATCACTGAAGTCCTTGTGAATTCTTACGAAGAAATTTATTTTGAAAAATCAGGAACTTTGCATAAACATCAAGATCGGTTTTATTCGCCTCAGACCTATGAGAGCTGTCTGGATCGCATTTCTCAGAACTGTCACAGTTATCTCAATCGGGACAAGCCCTTTCTTGAAGCGCAACTGGGTCACTGGCGAGTGACAATTCTTTTTTCAGAGTTGTCTCGAGGCTCCAGCCTCTTGTCGATTCGAAAGCAACCAACAGATCGTTGGACACTGGAAAGACTTTCTGAGCTTGGCTGGTGTACAGCTGAACAAAAACTGATGATCGAGAAAATTTTTGCACAAAAGAATAATTTTCTTGTTGTCGGCGGGACGGGCTCTGGAAAGACAAGTTTGTTGCAATCAATGCTAGAAAAATTTTCTAAATTAGAGCGTGCAGTGATTATCGAAGACACTCAAGAACTGCATTTACCAAATCAGACTTGTTGCTCGCTGCTGACACGGCAAGACCCAAGTGGAACCGTGCGCGATATCCCCATGGATGACTTGCTCAAACGCGCCTTGCGACTTAGACCGGATCGTCTGGTTATTGGTGAAATTCGCGGTCCCGAGGCCAAATCACTGCTGATGGCTTTAGCGACTGGACATGATGGTAGTTTTGGATCTATGCATGCTCGAACGGCTCAAGAAGCCCTACTTCGATTGGAAATGTTGATTCAAATGGGGGCTCCCCAATGGAATTTAAAATCAATCCGCCATTTGATAGCAATGACTTTGAAAAATATTTTTGTCGTTGAGAAAGTAAATGGCAAAAGACGCCTTCAAGGGATTTATGAGATCTCGTCCCTTGAAGAAAATGGAATTATCTTACAACGCTTGGATGATTAGTTGCTATTTTTCTTGCTGTCTTCGATGTGTTTTTCTGCTTGCGCCGTCAATCGAACACCAACCTCGACCAATTGATCACGATTGACCTCGCTCGGGCAATCACTCATCAAACAGGTTGCCTTGGCTGTTTTTGGAAAGGCAATCACTTCGCGAATGGCATCAGTTTCCATTAGCAGCATGACCAAACGATCTAAACCCCAGGCAATACCACCATGTGGAGGTGTTCCGTATTTCAGTGCATCCAAGAAAAAACCAAATTTATTTTCAGTTTCTTCAACGGTCATACCCAATAATCGAAACATAGCCTGTTGAATTTCATTTCGGTAAATACGAATGGAACCTCCGCCCATTTCGTACCCATTACAAACTAAGTCATAGGCTTTGGCTAAAATTTTACCGTAGGCTTTTTCATTATTATTCATCAGATCATCAAAAGACTCATCTTTTGGTGATGTGAAGGGATGGTGACGCGCAACCCATCTTTTATCGTCTGGCGAATACTCCAACAGTGGGAAATCCACAACCCACAAAAAATTATACTTTGTGTGATCAATTAGGTTTAACTCGCGTCCAATATGGATACGGAGTGCCGACAATGCTGAACAGGCTGGATCATAGTCATCCGCGACAATCAAACCACAATCATTTTTTGAACATCCTAATTTTTCAAAAATTTCTTTTAACTTTTCAGGAGTAAAAAATTTGGCAATGGGCGAAGCAATTGTCCCATCAGCCTCTTGCTTCATCCAAATCATACCCTTGGCACCATTCTTTTTAGCAATGTCGGTCAACTTATCAAACTGACCTCGCGAGAATGTGCCGCCACCAGGAACTGCAATACCACGAACAATGCCCCCTCGAGATAAGGCATCACTGAAGACTTTAAAATCACTACCGGCAACTGCTGCAGCCACATCTTGAATTTCAACCTTGAATCGAGTGTCTGGCTTATCTGATCCATAGCGATCCATGGCTTCTTGAAATGTTATTCGCGGAATGACGGCAACATCTTGATTTTTAATTTCTTTCCAAATCATTCGTAACATTTTTTCATTGATATCAATAATATCTTCCACATCAATAAAAGACATCTCTATATCGATCTGAGAAAACTCAGGCTGACGATCTGCTCGCAAATCTTCATCTCGGAAACAACGGGCAATTTGAAAATAGCGGTCGTAACCAGAGACCATCAAAAGTTGCTTTAGTATTTGAGGTGATTGAGGAAGCGCATAAAATGTCCCCGGATTCACACGTGAAGGGACTAAATAATCGCGTGCCCCTTCCGGAGTGGATTTGTACAGAATAGGCGTTTCAACTTCTAGAAAACCATTCTCAGATAAAAACTGACGCACCAGTTGAGCCACTTTGTGGCGAGTGATCAAGTTTTTTTGCAGACGCGGAGATCGCAAATCAAGATAGCGATGTTTCAAACGTAGCGTTTCATTGACGTTCTCATCATCAATTTGAAATGGAGGTGTTGCAGCCTGATTGAGAATCTCGCACCGCGTGGCTTCAATTTCAATTTCGCCCGTATTGATTTTAGAATTTTTCATACCTTCGGGACGAGCGCGAACAACCCCTTCGAGAGCAACAACAAATTCATTGCGAAATTCTTTTGACGAAGAGGTTTCTGTTTGCGCTGGATCAAGCACGACTTGAACAATGCCTTCACGGTCGCGAAGATCTATAAAAATAAGACTGCCATGATCGCGCCGAGTATTCACCCAGCCCATCAAAACGACCTTTTTGCCGATATGTTGAGACGTTAATTTTCCGCAATAATCTGTTCTTTTGAGTTCTCTTACAAATTTCATAGCTTTCTATATTCACATTAATTGCAAAGCTGAGTCAAAACTGATCTTTTGATGGGGTCCATAAGTTCCATAAATACTCGTGACTCAGATTTGAATCACGAATAAGATATGAGCCATGTCTAAAATGAAATTTGAACTCCCAGCCCCACTCGAATCAAATGCTGCCTACGGCAAAATCAAAGGGTTGCTTTCTGGTGAAAATGACTTCAAAAAGTTTGATCCAAAAGTAAGCTACACTTTTGACGAGCCGTCCAAAATTTGCAATGTCAGTGGCAGCCAGTTTAAAGCGACACTGCAGGTTGTTCCAAAAGACAGCTCATCATGCCAGATCATGGTTGAAGTTGAAGTTCCCTTTGCATTAGCTTTATTCAAAGGCAAAATTAAAGATATCCTGGAGAAAAACCTCAACAGACTTCTGACATAAGCATGGCTAAAAAGAGCAACAAAAAGAAAAATACAGATCAGCCCCGCTCCGTGGTGGCAGAGATCGTCGATGATGAATCAGAAATAAGACCAGACCCAACCCTGGACTCTGATGACATTATTGAACCCTTGGATGAGCCGAAAGCTTTAATTCCCTCACAAAAAACCGAACGCGGCGTTACAACGCTAGATCCGCTGACACTCTATTTGGCAGAAGTCCGAAAGTATCCGCTTCTGACCCGCGAGCAAGAATTTGAACTGGCTAAGAAATACTTTGAAACAAAAGATCCTGCTGCCGCTCAAACTCTGGTGAAGTCTAATTTACGCTTCGTCATCAAAGTTGCCGCCGAGTATGCAAAATTTTCCTCACGCATGATTGATGTTATTCAAGAAGGTAATGTCGGTCTGATGCATGCCGTGAAAGAATACAACCCTTACAAGGGTGCGCGCCTGATCACCTATGCAGTTTGGTGGATCAAAGGCTATATTCAAGAGTACTTGATGCGCCAATTCTCAATGGTTCGGATTGGTACCACAGCTAA
Source organism: Bdellovibrionales bacterium RIFCSPHIGHO2_01_FULL_40_29 (assembly GCA_001771815.1). GTDB lineage: Bacteria > Bdellovibrionota > Bdellovibrionia > Bdellovibrionales > Bdellovibrionaceae > Pseudobdellovibrio. Next base: position 155,688 of record MEPU01000006.1, read on the forward strand.
TCAAAGAAAGCTCTTCTATCAGCTTCAGAAACAAAAGCAAGAGCTTGAAAAAATGACGTCGCCAGAAAACATAGCTCAATTATCTCATAAGTTGGGAATTCCCGAAGACGAGATCAATGAAATGGCGAAGCGTCTGTCATCTCGCGATATTAGTTTGGATAAACCCACTAACCAATCCGACAATGACAGCACAACACCCCTTTCGACACTGCTTCGTCGCGAAGATGGAAGTCTGCCACTAGATGAAAAACTAGCCCTTGATGAACAGATTTCTTTATTGATGCGAGCCGTAGACTCGATTCGATCATCTCTCACCGAAAAAGAATTAATTTTGCTTGAAGAACGCATTTTGAGCGATGAACCACTGACACTACAAGAAATTGGTGACAAGTATAAAATCACTCGCGAAGCCGTTCGACAAACTGAAACTCGCTTGATGAAAAAAATCAAAACAGCCATGGTTGGTGAATGAAGGACTATGTTGGCCAATGGTTTGAAGCTTATCGCGAACTCGGCGAGCCTTATGATATTAATTTCTTAGTTGAGCAAAATGGATCCCAAAAACTGATTTCTGTTTCTCATGAAATTACTGATGGTGCTGGAGCACTTTTTCACATTGCCACCGAAAATGGATTTACAGTCACTCCAAAAATTTCTAAAAGCAATCCTCCTAAAATGAATTTTGGAAAGTATTTTCTAAATATTGTTAAATTTCTCTACTGGTCACGATCCCGAGGAAATAATCTATGGAACTTCAAATTTCCTAAAGCCATGGAAAGTTCTATTCGTTATGCAACACTTTCGTTGTCAGCTTCTGAAACTCAGCAGTTGCATGAAAAAGCCCGCAGTAAAAATATCAGTTTGAATACTTTACTGTTATTTTGTCTGGACACGATAATTTCTAAAAAATTCGGAGTCCATCATAAAACTCGCTCTTGGTGGATCCCCGTCAGCATGAGACCTGATTTGGGAATTGCTCCCAACGACCCAACAGCAATTCGAAACTACGTCTCCAATTTTACACTGGATCTTAAAAACTCATTGAGTCCAGAACTCTTGCAAAAGAAAATCTCTGAAGCTCTCAAGCAACAACGACATTGGGGAACTTGGTGGTGGCAGCAACTGGGTCGCTATTTGCCCCACGCGGTCATTCGGTATATTGCATACAAAAAATTATTCAATAATCAGCATGTTGGAGCCTTCACCAATTTAGGTGAGTGGACGTCAACACCGCTCCCGATTCAAATGACTCCCATCGGAAATCCACTCTATTCGCACCCACTGTGTTGCAGTTGCATTCAGTTTAACAAAAGATTAAATCTTGCAATTCGCGTCTATCCCACATTTCCATTGGACCAAAATACACTCAATATCATGATGCAGGACTGGAAACAGAATCTTTTTGATCTTTGATTCGATAAAACTCAGATTCTGTTTTTACATGCAACGTCTTGAAATACTTATCCCATCCCCGCCAGTAAAGTCCAAAATTTGATTTAGAAAATTGGTGATGCATATTATGATGGGTTGGCGTTGTTAACCACCCCCCTAGTTTTGAATGATATACTTTTCGAGGTAAAAATTCATAGCCCAAATGTCCAACCAAGTTTCCAACATCTGTTAAAACCAGTAAAACAAAGAACATTTCGTAACTGATAGGCACAAAAAATACAAATGGCAGCATGTAAAAAATTGTAATCACTGTCTCAATCGGATGAAAGGAATACGATGCAAATGGCGTTGGATTCAATGATTGATGATGAATAATATGAATATTTTTATAGAACCACCCTTGATGCAAAAACCGATGCGACCAATAAAAATAAGTGTCATACAATATAAAATAAGTAAAAAATCCAACGATTTCAGAGGCAACGCCTTGAGTGCCAAAACCTGGATACAACTTGAAATAGTTCAGTTGAGATCCCCAAACCAATGCTGTTAAAAATAAACTTTGTATGAACAAAGTTAAAATTGAATACCGAATTTCCATTGAAACACAAGGTTCGGTCCGTGGAATTTGTTGAATTTTTTGATTCCAAAAATACTTTGAAAACCATTTCCAGAATATAAAATATGGTAAACAAAGAATAATAATGAACTTCAAAATAGAAATTGAAAACACAACTATAAAAATTTGCTCAAAACTACTTTGACTCATCATCAGGCCCACTTGTTCTGAAAATAGCATCCAGATAAGGCAGAAAAAAACCAAAATTTGCATGCGGCACCTTGTGGTGCAATGAATGCCTCTTTGAAAAACTGAAAATACTATTCATTGAATACGCAGGAAAAAAATCAACATTCGAATGCCCCAAAACATTGAAACCAATACTCAGCAACGGCAGCAACATCAACGACGTGACCTGAAAATCATGGAAACACATAATTAAAGGCATCACTGCCCCTAGAAGTATTCCTTCAGACCAATGAAAACTATAGGCTGAAAATGGATTGGGTACATGCGAGTAATGATGATCTGCATGAAACTTGTAAAATGGTTTCAAGTGAAAAAATCGATGCACACTGTAGAAATGAACTTCATTCCAAATAAATAGAAGCAGCCCTTCGCCGAGCAAGACACTCCACGAAAATTCGAAATGTATCTTAAAAAAACCTGAATGCAATCCAAAGTATATCGGTACACTTAAAAAGCCAAACATCAAAATAGACACAAAGGATCGCTTGATCTCCGTTTTGATCTGTCCTGGTCGCAGAGCTTGTATTTGGTATTTTTTGAAATTGTCTCTCTTAAAAATAAAGTAAGAAATGGTTGTTATTGAAAAATACAACAAACTAAAACTGACAACTGTGATTATAAAAAAATCGAATACAGATAGATTCAACAAATCCGTTTCGGCAAAGTACTTATCCATGAGATTCTAATTGAGTCTGCTGTTCCAGTTTTTTCTGAACCAACAACCAATGCCCCATCTCACTTGAAAGTCCATGCAACACCAAACGAAAACTAGAATTCAAAGTGATCAACGAAACCAAAGGATGTTTGTTATTAACAAGCACAAGATGCTGCTGGGAACTCAAGATTGTCGCCGCATAAATACCAATTGTTTCATCCAATTGAAGAGAATTTGTTGCGCGCCAAAAATCGTTATCCGTTAAAAAAAACTGAAATATCGGAGTGTACAGGCTGATAGCCGTTTCCAGGTCGATAAAATTAAAAAAACCATTTTTTTGTGGTTCGATATCAAACTCGCCCGCAGTGATCATCGAAAAATCCGGATGAGCAACTGGCTTGATCTTGATATTTTTATTTCGAAGCTCTTTGTTCAAATTGATAACGAAATTATACAAATTTAAATCATGAGTTAAAAAAAGATCGTTTTTCAAATCATCTAGATTCCTTGGGCGCAGTGGATTCATGGGTATCTTAACCCCAGGAACATTGTTTGCAATAAATCCCAGAATCTCAGAGCCCACATGAAAATGTCGAAGTATCAATTCATTGGCATCTGCCCGAACAAAAGTTTTAAGACCCCAAACAATAAGACGATGTAATGTTTTTGAAGCCCGCCAATCAATCGGCGAAAGAACTTTTAAAATTTGTATGATGATAATGCATAATTTTGCAAAAGGCCGCGCAAATGGTAAAAGATACTGACGAGAATGCGAACTGCAGTCTTTCAACCATTTCTCCTTTACAGATGGGCGGATGGGGGTGCTTTGATCCAAATAAAGTGCATACCAAGGATTTGGATCTGTCGGATCATGCTGAATAAATTCACTACCCTTATAATTATCACTCATAGGACGAGCTCCCATTGCTTCTGATACAAAGAGGCTACTTGTTTAGCTGTTTCCAAAATGTCATCATAACACTTTGGTTCTAATATCAATGCCATTTCAACAGCTTGAGCCCATCGCTCTAAGTGCTTCACATCATTTTCGCCATGATACTCTAGAAATTTAAAGGCATTCATTTGCAAACCAAGATGCTTTTTCAAAAAAGGCAGCAAGGTGGGAATGATCTTTTGACCAGTACCCTCGATGATAAAAATCCCCCCTAACAGTCCCAGTGGATTTTCAGATTTTGCTTTCTCATACATATAAGCATTTAACTCCTCACCACCCGAATTGCGTTTTAAATCATCGATGAGTTTATTTCCACCAGCATTCTGATAATCAGCATATAGTATTTTAAAATCGAACTGTTCTTCGCCGGCATGGGTTTCTATGAGCTCCTGAATCCCTTCAAACTTTATCGATAAGTTAGAAATGGCTGTTCGCATCCAAATACTGCCTTCACGAACCTGTGGAATCCAATTTTCCATCCAACGTTGATAGTCTTCAAGCTTAATAGTTCCATTAAAAATTCGATGAGCCAGTTCAGAACGAAAAACTGTCGATCTGTAGCTGTGCCATACTGATCCCAAATCCAATAGTAAATTCTCAACAGGCTTTCGAGGGAGTGGCGCGGGTTTTCTGGTTGTTTCTAACTTGCCATCTTTCATCACCTCAAACATTAAATAGGAAACTGTAAAACGGCCGGATTCAGGAACAAAACACAGAATTTTTTGTCCTGGTTTTAATTCCTTCGTTCTTAAAAACTCTTCCATCATAATAAAGATGGAAGCAGCACCAGTATTTCCACGAGTTTTTAAATTGCTGAACCATTTTTCTGCAGGAATCGTAAGACCCGCTTTATCAAGAAGTACTTTGATAACATCTGAAAATCTCTCAGATGAATAATGACAAAGAAAGTAGTCGACATCATCCACAATGATGTCTTTTTTTAATACCAAATCAATAAACTCGCTGATGCCCACATCAAATAAATTAGGCAACAACCGAATATCTTGGCGTAGTAAAAATGATCCGCTCTTTTCAGCTTCTTCCAGTGATGAAAAATCCAAGTAACTTTTATTAGGCTGATTCCATGGCGAACCAATTTGCATACACGTTGGATAATCACCACTAAAAGATTTCAAATGAATCCAATCCAATTTCAGTGAAATTCCAGTCTCGTTAGGCTTGTTTTCAAACAGTGTAGCTCCTGATCCATCCGACAGCATCCACCGCAAGAAATGCGAATCAAAATCAATGTTTTCATCAATTTTTTGAAATCGTTGAACCTTAAACAACCGCGATGGAAACTCTGTGGCAACCGCCAAAGCTTTGCTAAATTCACCCAACTCAACAACTTGGGCTGCGGCCTTCATCGCAGCCACACCAGATGCACAGATGCCTTGAAACGACATGGTTTGCATCGGCGCCGCCTTCAGTTGCCCCTGAATTAAATTTGCAAATCCCGGAGCCGCAAGATCACCACCCACCGTGGCTGAACTGAGAAACTGAATATCATTTATTTTGGTTGAAGTATGACTGAGAGTTTTTTCAATGGCCTTGATCGCTAAATCTGCCGATGAAAAAACAGTTTTCCCATCTTTATCAATCGCATAATGACGATTTTGAATTCCATTCTCTGCCAAAATTCTACGCTTGATGCGAGAAGATTGGGGATTCACAGAACCGATATACGAATCCATTTCTTCATTATTAATGCCAGGTCCTGGCAAAAAAGATCCCACAGAATTCAAGTAAACATTCTTAAAATAGGCCGGCATGCTATCTCCGATTTTTAGGACGATCTAGATGGCTTCTAGTTCGCCCGCATTCAGCATCACTGCCAACTTCGCCCGTAAGCGAGTCACAGCCTGCGCATGCAATTGTGAAACACGGGACTCTGTTACCCGTAGGACTTGTCCGATTTCCTTTAAGTTAAGGTCTTCGAAATAATACAACGACAGCACCAAACGTTGACGCTCAGGTAATTCTTCGATGGCTTTTGCCACCACATCTTTGATGACCTTAACATTGAGTTGGTTGAATGGATTTCCAGATTTTGAACCCTCAAGTAAGTTTGAAATTGATTTTTTATCCGAATCGCTGAATGTTGGTTGATCGTCAATTGACAACAAACTCACAGGACGAACTTGATTCACCAAGCCATGAAACTCTTCAATAGGCATATTTAATTTTGCAGAAATTTCTTCGTCCGTAGGAGCTCGGCCCAAATCTAATTCCAACTGAGCAACGCAACGATCTAAGGCTTTTGATTTATCACGAACCGAACGGGGAACCCAATCTTGTGATCGCAACTCATCTAAAATGGAACCTCGAATTCGAAACTCCGCATAAGTTTTGAATTTATTATCACGGGATGGATCCCATTTATCAATAGCATCCATCAATCCTATGGAGCCTGCTGAAATAAGATCATCCAATTCAATATTTGGAGGCAATCGAATCGCAATTTTTTGCGCAACGAACTTAATCAATGGGGAATACTCTCGTATAAGCTCTTCCTTTTGACCACGCTTGATATTCTTTTTGGGTTCGTCTTTATACTTTTTTAGAAGACTAGCTTTCTTCATTTCAATGTACCCCTCAACATAATAAATTCTACATGATACCGAACAGAACACATAATCAATAGTGTTTAAGCATGACCAGAGGCTGGTCTAAACAGCATGTCTAGACCTTTGACGTTGCCTGTTGCCCTGTCGATAGTTTTGTTTTGAGACTCGATTTCAGAACAAATCACGCGTAAGGCCTGAGCTGAAATAGACTTTGGATCTTGCCTTATTATGAGACGCTGATGCTGATTCGAAATTTTTAAATTCACATCATAAGGAATACTTCCCTTATACTGAATCCGAACTGTCAGAAATTGTTGAACCACCTCTGCAAATCGCAAAAAGAGCTGTGCTCCCTGTTGTTCATCTTTAACTTGATTACAAATTATAGAAAATTTCTGAGACTTATACTTCTGCTGAAGTACTTTTATTAGCGCGTAAGAATCCGCTAAACTTGATGGGTCCGGAGTCAATATCACATAGCATTCATCAGCAATCGAATTCAGGTGCAAAACATGATCATGCAATCCAGGAGAGGTATCGATAATTAAGTAATCATACTGATAGTTCACGGACTCTAGCCCCGCAATAATTTCACGACGCTGAAATGAGTTTAAATGACTAAGCTCATAAATCCCATTCCCACCCGCTAACAAATCCACATGGTGCGCAACAGGGGTTAAGCAACTTTTCAAAGATTCACCAGCCAGCAAATCATTGATCGTTTTTTTAGGATGAACTCCAAAAAAAATATCCACATTAGCCATTCCAAGATCACCATCAAGAACCAGAACTTTTTTACCCAGTTGTGACAAACCAAGAGCGACATTGCTGGTAATAGAAGTCTTACCCACGCCGCCTTTTCCTGAAGAAAAACTAATAATTTTCATTTTAATATCCTAAATGTATGAGTTTGTTGTCGTTTCTCTTCCAGAATTTTTCGAAATTTCTAAAATAAGATCAACGACTCGCTCTGGAGTTGCTCTTTCGAAATCTTCTGGAACCTGTGGACCAATTCCAAATGCAAAAAGTTTAGTATTTACCTTTCGAACAAAATTATAAATATTTCCATGTATCGCAGACTTATCCAGATCATTAAAAATCACATCATCAAATCCAAATTTTTCAAAACGCTGAGCCATATCGAACAGATCACCGTCTTTTGTTAAACATGACATCACCAAATGTGTGCGCAATGAATTATAAACAGGCGGCGACATTCGTTTTAAATAATTAAATTCTTCTTGTGTGCGCATATTCAAACCAGAAAAATCCACTAAAATATGATCAATCTGATCTAAATGCGGAATGATATGGGACCAATCTTGCTGAGATCGTAAAAGCAGAAAAGGAACATTTAATATTTGACAAAAAATCTTCATTTGCTCTGAAGCGCCAACTTTTAAATTATCCGCTGAAATAATGGCAACACGTTTTCGTTGATTCAATATTAAATCGCTAGCCAGCTTTATCAAAGAGCTGGTTTTACCTGTACCTGAGGCTCCAATAAACAGATGAAACTGCTCTGTTGAATTGGTTACAACTGGAGTGGTATCCAAAATGTACTTTCCAATCCAATTTTCGATTAAATTTTTATTTTCAATATGCTTTAGATCAATTTGCTTTTGTGCTTGCGTGACAATATCAGCAGCAATTTCTGGCAAAAGACCCCGTTGAACTAGTTTTTTATAGTAATTCGTATACTCGTAATGAACTCCAGCCTCGGCACCTGGATGACTGTGCACAAAATTCTGTGGAACCGGTTTAAACTGCTGAACCAAAGACTTCAAACCTTCGATCTCAGATTTCAGTTGATTGACTTCCATATCATTCCACTTTTTTTGCGCATACTGTGTGACCGGAGTTGTTGCATTCAACTGCACCTGCGTCGTCGAATAATTCGTTGCCTGGTTATCATTATCGATATCAATATACCGTTTTTCAGTGCGCTGATAATTAACTTTTGAAGCTTCAGGTTGAAGTTTCTTGGCCCGCAATCCAACTTGCTGATTCATGCGCGCCACATGATTTTCAATCATTTTTTGTGTGATTTCTTTTTGACTTTTAGCGCTGGATTTTAAAAATTTTTCACGCGTGGCATCTGGCATTTTAGATTCTGCAAATTTTTTCTTTTGCACATTTGCATCGGAGTATGCCGCCGTGATCTCGATGCTTTTTTCTCCACCCAAGCCGAAACCTTTGGTGATTTCCTTTGCAGAAAGAATAATTGCATCTGGCCCCAACTGGGTTTTGACCATGTCCAAGGCTTCTTTCATTGTTCGAGCTTCAAACTTCTTTACTTGCATATATCCTTACCCCTTACCCGGCCAAACCAACTGTAGCCACAGACTGAACTCGGGCATCTGCCGTGATTTCATTATGTGACAAGACAATAAGCTGCGGGATGAAACGTGAAACCAATTTAAATATATGACGACGTACAGTTGGACTGGTCAGCAGAATGGGCTGTCCGGCAATTTCGGGATGACTCTCGATACGATTTGCAATATTTGAAATCATTTTTGAAGCCGATTGTGGATCCATAACCAATTGCACACCTTGCTCTGTTTGCAAAAGTGAATTCGAAACCAACTCTTCCATTTTTGAATCAAAAGTCATAACACTCACTGAGCCATCCTCAGAAACATACTTAGCTGTAATGGACCGAGACAAATGTTTACGAACTGCCTCTGTTAGTAAATCCAAATCCTTTGTTCGTGATGCTTCGTCAGCTAATGTTTCAAAAATGGTCAACAAATCACGAATTGAAATTTGTTCTTTAAGCAAGTTTTGCAATACTCGAACGACGCCACCCAATGACAACGCATCGGGAATAAGGTCTTCGATAACTTTGGGATGAGTTTTCTTTAGATTTTCGATCAACTGTGAAACCTCTTGGCGACCCAATAGCTCATGAGCATGAGTGCGAACCATTTCCGTGATATGAGTGGCCATGACTGTTGGCAAATCCACAACCGTGTATCCCGCAATTTCAGCTTCTTCACGTTTTGAGGGATGAATCCAAACAGCATCCAAACCAAAAGCAGGTTCTTTCGTTGGAACTCCTTCGATTTTCTTTCGCACATCTCCTGGATCCATAGCCATTAAGCTATCGGGTTTCAAAATTCCACCACCAATACGACTGCCCTTCATCATAAAGCGGTATTCACCGGGTGCTAATGTGAGATTGTCCCGAATATGGACGCTGGGTACAACAATACCCAAATCCAATGCAAATTGTTTTCGAAGACTGGCTATACGCTCTAACAAATCGCCGGACTTACTAGAATCAACAACATTAATAAGTCCGTATCCCACCTCAAGCTCAACCATATCCAATGGCAGCATGCTTTCGACATTTTCTTTTTTAGGTGCAGCTAATTCGGCATCTACTTTTCGTTTCGCCTCAACAACAGCTTCCTGTCGATACTGAGTTATCGTCCAAGCAATTCCCGCCATCACAATAGCCATAACGATAAATGGAGTTCCTGGTAACCCCGGAACCATACCCAATGCCGTTAGGACAGCAGCGCAAATATAAATAGCCTTGGGATTCAGTAATAATTGACTTGTCAACTCTGTTCCCATGCTCTCGTCAGTACTGCTTCGAGTGACAATCATACCTGCTGCTGTTGAAATAATAAGGGCCGGAATCTGTGCTAATAGTCCATCACCAATCGATAGCATCGTATAGAATTTTGCAGCTGATCCAACATCCAGTCCCTTTTGCATCACACCAATTAAAAGACCACCTAAAATATTCACAACGGTGATAATGATACCTGCTATGGCATCACCACGAACAAACTTGCTGGCACCATCCATGGCTCCATAAAAATCAGCCTCTTGTTCAATTTCTTTTCGACGACGCTTGGCTTCTTGTTCATTAATAATTCCGGCATTTAATTCCGCATCGATTGACATTTGTTTTCCAGGCATGGCATCCAAAGTGAACCGTGCTGCAACTTCGGCAACTCGACCAGAACCTTTTGTAATAACAATAAAATTGATCACAACCAGAATAATAAAAACAATCAAACCAATAACATAGTTATCGCCAACAACAAAGTTACCAAATGACTTAATAACTCCACCGGCCGCCTGAGTACCTTCATGACCATGTGTCAAAATCAAGCGCGTTGTCGCAACGTTCAAAGCCAATCGAAACAAAGTTGTCAAAAGTAATAAAGATGGAAAAGATGAAAAATCTAAAGTTCTTTTAATATATATAGCTGTTAATAAAATCAATAAGCTCAATGCCAAAGAAAATGTCAGCGCAATATCCAGCATGAATGCCGGCAGTGGAATAATCATCACACTGATAATTCCCAACAAACCGAAGGCTATAAAAAGATCGGTATTCTTAGTTAATTTTTCAAATCGTTTCATAAACTGAAATATTTGTTCCACTATAAACCTCGCTCGGCTGGTCTACGCTTTTTTCGGCGCAGACGGAAAACGTACGACAACACTTCGGCAACGGCCACGAACAACTCTCGGGGAATGACCTGTCCAATTTTCATTGTTTTAAATATAGTTCGAGCCAATGGCTTATTCTCGATAACTGGTATGTTATTATCACGCGCTATCTGTTTAATTTTTTCCGCCATATGATCCATACCCTTGGCAATAAGTTGTGGAGCCGGCAATTTATCTGAATATTTCAATACCACAGCAATATGAGTTGGATTTGTTATAACAACATCTCCCTTAGGAATTTCACTCATCATCTTTCGAGTGGCCATTTCACGCTGAACTTTTCGAATTCGCGCCTTAACCATGGGATCACCATCTCGAGATTTCAACTCTTGTTTTACTTCTTCCTTAGTCATCATCATTTCTTTTTCAAGCTGCCATCTTTGGAAAAAGTAATCAGCTAAGGCCAACACCAGCATGAAAAAACCAGTTCCCATTAAAAGCTTAAAAAGAATTTCTCCCATATACGTCATCAACTGAGAAATCGAGTATCCCGCCAAGTATGGAATTTGATGCAGTTCAGATTTCAAGAGCAGGTACATGACCGTAGCGACTGCTGTCATTTTAAGAATTGATTTAAATAGTTCGGCAACTCCACGCATTGAAAAAATACGACCCAAACCATTCAATGGATTGATCTTGTTAAAATTAGGACTCAACGCATCTTCGATTTGAAGCAATCCTGTTTGAGCGATATGCGAACCGACCCCAATGACCAATGCAATAACAAAGACTGGTCCTGTAAGAATGACCAACTTTAAACCAACAAATGAAAAGACATCATTGAGCTTGCCTTCACGGAAAAGCTGAATCAAATCGCCGCCCATTGTGCGATTAAAGATTTCAAATATATTCTGCAAGAAAAAACGTCCCGAAATGTAAATCAATCCAGCAGCCACCAAAAAGAAAACCGCTGAACCCAGTTCACGAGTCATTGCCACTTGTCCGCGCTTACGAAATTCTTCGCGGCGCTGGTCCGTGGCCTGTTCGGTTTTATCGCCCTGGTCTTCTGACACTATCGTTCCTTCCTAGAACGTGACTCTGTCGCTGTCCATCATGGACAGCTGGTCGGTTTATAACGTTTTCATAAACTTAAAAAATTCAACTGCTGTCAAATCCAATAGACCCGACATCTCCATCACCAATAATGGTAAACTTATAAAAATAATTCCAAAACCCAGTAACGTTGCTATAGATACGGATGTGACCAAAACATTAATTTGTGGAACAGCTCGACTGAGTAATGCAATTCCAACTTGAACAATAATCATTGAAATCAATATAGGAGCTGAAATTTTAATTCCCAGGATAAAGAATTCTTGAGTTCGCATAACCACTTCGGCAAATGATTGAATATTAAACTGTGCCATAGCCAATTCTGAGGTCGTAAAACTTTGCACCAATCCTTGAATCATCATGTGATGACCATTCAGTGCAAAAAACAACAGCGTCCCAACCGTCACATAGAACTGTTCCATAGCATTTCCCATGGAACCTAACATTGGGTTGAACAACTGTGCCTGACCCAATCCTGTTGAGACAGAAACAATTTCACCCGCCATCGATAAAGCAAAAAAGAATATTCTGGTGAAAAATCCCAACACCAATCCAATTAAAAGTTCTGTTCCCGCCATCAAAATCAATTGGCTTTCGTTTTCACTGAGTCGCGCGATAACCATATTTGTTGCTACGGGTTTAAAAACCAAAATCGTCAATACCACAGAGAATAAAACTTTGACCGCAACTGAAATCGTCGGCGAACTAAATATCGCGGAAGACATTACAAATGCAGTCATTCTTAAAAGAATAAGTCCAAATGCAAGAACTTGAATTTCATTCAGTTGAGAAATATTGATCATCTAGGGCCCTCTTACAACAGTCGAAATATTATCAAAAAGGCTCACAGTATATGTGCTTAAAGTATCCAGCATCCACGGTCCCGCCAAAATCAAGACTATAGCTATGACAACCATCTTCGGAACAAAGGTCAGTGTGTTTTCATTTATTTGAGTCAAAGCTTGAAAAATACTGATGATCAAACCAATGATCAATGTACTCAAAAGCATTGGCGCTGCCACCATTGCCAAAGTTTTCAAAGCATCTTGCCCGAGTTGTATTACGATATCTTCGTTCACGCGCCACCTCTATCCGAAACTTTTGACCATGGAACCAATAAGCAAACTCCAACCATCGACTAAAACAAAAAGCATAATCTTAAATGGCAAAGCAATAACAGTTGGCGGAACCATCATCATACCCATAGCCATCAAAACGCTGGCAGCCAGGATGTCGATAATAAGAAAAGGCAAAAATATAATAAAACCTATCATGAATGCGGTCTTCAGTTCAGATACAATAAAGGCAGGAACTAGAACCAATGTCGGGACATCTGCACGAGTTTTCGGTTTTTCAACTTGGGCCAATTTTATAAAAAGAGCCAAATCTTGATCGCGCGTTTGATTGAACATAAACTTTCTTAACGGAACCAATGCATTTTCAATGGCAATATCTTGGTTCATTGTTCCGTTCATATACGGTTGAAGCGAGTTCTGATTGATGTCTTTAAAAGCCGGCCCCATTACAAAGAACGTTAAAAATAAAGATAATCCCACCAACAACTGATTGGGTGGCATCTGCTGAACACCTAAGGCTTGTCGCAGAAAGGAAAGCACAATTAAAATGCGTGTAAATCCTGTCATCATGATGAGAATCGCCGGCGCTAAAGTCAAAACAGTCATGATCAAGACTAGCTTGATCGCACTGACCACTTCCGTTGGATTCTGCGTGGTTTTAAAACCCAAATTCAATGTGGGCAGAGTCACCTGAGCCATGGCCCAAGAGCCTAAAAGAAAAATCGACAATGGCGCAAACCATCTCAAAAATCTCACGAAATGCTCCTCATTGATTTGATTTTTTTCGAAACAGTATCTTTAAGTCCGGCAAAGGAAAATTCTTCTTCAAGGTCATTAGCATCAGCACCCATCGCTACTGAAGTTGCTCCGGCACCCATTTGACCTGTTGATGCATTTAATGCTTCATTAAAATTTTTAGGTAAATTTTGTTGTGGCACTTCGTCATCTAATAGAGCAAGTGATTTAATCATGGAAATATTTGAATCCGTAACTCCAATAAGAATAGATTCCCCAGCAACATGCACAATAGCTAAACTTTTTTTCGGCCCAAGATAGTGTTGTGATAACACCTTAATTTGCATATTAGATTTATTGATTGTATTCGAAGTTTTATACTTACGCACAAAATAGTAGGCCGCACCAAGCATGGACGATATGATCACACCCGTCAGTAAGATACGAGTCGATGCTGGGGGAGCATCTGCCGATTTTTTAATCGTATCAATATTCAAAGGAATTTTTTCTTCCGGAGAAATCGTTGCTGCTTGCTCAGTTTCAATAGCAGCAGTTGGCTTTTCAACATTTACCATTTCTTCAGCAGTAAAGCCAAAGCTTGATAACAAAATGGAAACTGTAAAAATTAAAAAGCTTTTCATCATTTTAATTGCTCGATTCTTTCTGAAGGCGAAATAATATCTGTTAGACGCACACCAAATTTTTCATTGACGACAACGGCCTCACCGCGAGCAATCAATTTTCCGTTAACCAATACTTCCATTGGTTCACCGGCAAGCTTGGAAAGCTCTAGCACTGAACCTTGCGTCAAGTTCAAGAGTTCACTGACGGCCATTTTTGTTCGACCAAGTTCAACAGTCACCTTAAGAGGAATATCTAAAATAAGGTTCAAGTTTTTATCTTTAGCCGGGCTTAATTTATGTTCGCCCGTTGTCACGGCTTCTTTAAGCTCGTCCAATTGACCTGCAATATTGTCCAATGGATCATTATTTCCCATACTTCCCCCTGTTATTTCTCGATAGACCGTGTAATTTGCATCGCCACAGTTCCATGATGTATTCCATAGTAACCTTTAAACTTTTTAACGTCTTCAACCTGGATATCCAGTTCGCCAGAAGAATCTTGCGTTAAAGGAATGATATCCCCTACTTTTAGACCCATTAGGTCCTTCAATTTAATTTCTGTTTCACCCAAGTTCACATTGATATCGACTTCTGTTTCAAGAAGCTGCTCTTTGATAATGGACGTCCAAAGTTTTTTATCTGTTTGATCTGATTCAACCTGAAATCCTGTCGATAATTTTTGCTTAATGGGTTCGATCGTCGAATACGGAATAACAATTGAAATTGTTCCCGATGCGGCCTCGAGCTCTACATCAAATGTTGTTGCAATAACCACATCTGTCGGAGGCACAATCCCCACGAACTGAGGATTGATTTCGGTCCGTTGAAATGAACAACCAATTTTTTCAATCGTTGACCAGGATTGCTCAAGATCATTAATTGCTAACTCGACAACTTTTTTAACAATCTGCAATTCAATAGGCGTAAATTCTTTTCCATCAAGTTTTGCATAGGGGCGATCAGCACCACCAAAAAAAGAATCCACAAGGGCATAGGCCAATTTAGCTTCGATGACAAACAGGGCGGAACCCCGAAGATTATTGAAACGCAATACCGACATGCATGTTGGTATTGGCAATGTATTGATAAACTCACCAAATTTTAAGAACTCAGTCGATGTTAACGTGATAGAAGCAATCTTACGCAAAGAGGATGAAAGGGATACACGAAATGAACGCATGAATTTTTCGTAGATAACTTCCAATTGCGGAAGACGGCCACGAATAATCCTATCCTGACTGGTTAAATCATAATTGATAATGTTTTTGCCATCATCTCTGATCTTCTTAACGTTCGAATCTGCCGTTGGGACATCGCCGTCAGTGACGGCTGCCAAAAGGGCATCAACTTCGCTCTGCGATAAAATTTGGTTCATGCAAACCTCTTTTTAATTGTAAATCAACTCTGTGAAGTAAACGTTCATAATTTTTCCTTTACTTAAAAAGGAATTAACCTGATCTTTGATTTCGTTGCGAAGAAAGTCTTTGCCTTCTTTGGTAGAAACTTCGTCATAGGTCTTGCTTGATAGAATAATAATAATGAAATCACGTATCTGAGCTTTGCGATTATCGATCTCTTGAATAATATCCTGACCTTTAACTTCCAGCTCCATATTCACTTTAAGAACTTTACGGCCCTTAGATCCGGCTAAGTTCACAATAAATGTTTCCAGCGGAATAACTTTACCGACTTCTTCAAGAACGAGCTGTTCAGTTTTGTCGTCTTTTTCAACGCCTTCGACCACTTGTTCAATTGTTGTTGTGGGTTTTTGAGAATTTTTATAGAGCATAAATCCCACGCCCAAAACGACAACCATATTCACAACCACAAGAGCGATCAGTAAATACGACTTTGATCCAGTAGATGGTACTGAAACTTCCGGTGCTGCTGCTGCTTCTTTTGGTGCTTTTTCTTCAGCCACTTTTCATCCTCCGTGATGAGGGGAAGCCAAAAACCTATCTTCAAAACAGAAGATACAACTCCCCACAAAAAGAACGAGCAACACAAGTGCCAACTGGACTTTGATCAAGTGATTTATTTTTTATCGCGTAGAAGTCAAAAAAATGAACTTAGACTGAAAGACAAAAGTCTGGTCTAGGAAAAAAGATGCCTATCCTATGACTGGTCCTGTTGGAATTTTGTCATTGCCCCGACTGGTCTAAAATCTGGAGAAACTTATTTACCAAAACAGGATTTCCAGCAACTAAGGTTTTTTCGAAGGGTGTGTAGTTTTGATTTTGATAGGTTCTAAGAATTCCACCGGCTTCTTCAATCAAAATTTTTCCTGCAGCTGTATCCCAAGGCT
This sequence comes from Bdellovibrionales bacterium RIFCSPHIGHO2_01_FULL_40_29, assembly GCA_001771815.1. Classification (GTDB taxonomy): domain Bacteria; phylum Bdellovibrionota; class Bdellovibrionia; order Bdellovibrionales; family Bdellovibrionaceae; genus Pseudobdellovibrio. Next base: position 172,333 of record MEPU01000006.1, read on the forward strand.
TCAAATTTTTTTCCCAAAACAAATCAAAAACCCCGCTGCTGACCAAAGCCAAATCATAGGCCGCCGCGCCCGGACGCCGAATACCTCGTGCCAGCCTGACAAATTTTGAAAAAATACGAATCTGCTCTTCGAGATACTCAGGCTCTTCAGCAAAAAAACCAGTCGCTAGGAGCGCATCAGAAAACTCGGCCGTTTTTGAAACAGACATTTTTTCACCATTACAAAAAGCTCCGCCGCCTCGAATGGCTGTCCAGGTTTGATTCAGCATCGGAACGTCTATAATTCCCAACTCAATTTCGCCCTGAACCTCAAGAGCTAACGAGATACAAAAGATAGGAAACTGATGAACAAAATTAGTCGTCCCATCTAATGGATCCAAGATCCAGCGCGCTTTATGCGACGGTTTAAACTCGGTTTGATTTTCATTAAAACTGGTTTCTTCACCCAAAAAATCGACGTCAGGACATAACCGAGCAAGCTCTTTTTTCATTAAATCTTCGCAGGTCCGATCGGCTTCACTGACTAGACCAGCCTTTTCCTTGGATTCGATGTGGCTAATTTTTCCAAAATATCCCAATAAACAGGCGCGACCAATATCTACAGCGCTTTTAGCAGCTTCAAACCTAGACTTTATCATATTTTTTCACCCTGATTTGACGATTTTTTCATCTATGAGTTACACTATATAAACATTGTGATTACAAGTCATTCAAAACGGAGTCAGACACATGAGTCAAAAAACAGACAAGATGTTAAAGTTAGCTTTAGTCTTTTTTATTTCGTTACTTTCTTTTTCAATTGGTACATTTGTTGGTAAGAAATATTCAGACAATCAACACAAACTAGCACAACTTGAGCCCCAAAAAACAACTGAGGTCGCTACCCATGATTTCGCACCAAACTCAGTTGATGCTAAAACTGAATCCAGTGAAAAATCTGATCCTTTATTGACTGATTCTGAAGTGGCAAAGATTGCCGAAGAGTTTGCAACAGATGACACCGAAATGAATTCTTCACTTGAAAAAGATATTACTGTTGCGGATTCTGAAGAAAAAGATATCAAAGAGGTTACCGTTGCAACAAAAGCAACAACACAAGCTAAAACACCAAAAGTAGCCTCAGCAGCTGCTGTGCCTAGTCAAGCAAAGCAAATACAAACGGCTATTGACAAAATCAAGATGGAAGCGTCTCGAGAAGTGGCCAGCATCCCAGCGAATGTTGGACAGTATACCGTTCAAGTTGGATCCTTCCCGACTCAAATGGAAGCTCAAAAATTAACTCAAGAATTATTAAATAAAGGTTACAAATCGAGCTTTGTCGCAGCTCAAGTCAATGGTCAAACATGGCATCGCGTTCAAGTGGGTTTATTTGGAACTGTTAAAGAAGCTCAAGATTATAAAAAAGATTTTCTTGAAAAAACAAAACTGTCAGCAGCCATCGTCCAACGAGTTAAATAGCTTATCGAATTAAAATGGAATGCCTGCACCCAATTTAAAGTGGATCGCAGGCACTGTTTGCGGATTAAAATTTTTAGAGTTTAAAATTCTGAATTCCGATTCCACCATCAAATACTTCAACCGACCAATCAATGACAATGACACTCCATAGACCATCGCTTTATCTGAAGTTGCTGTCGATGGAGTCCCCAATAATTGAGTTGTGACTTTACTTTGCGTTGAACCCATCAAGCCATTGACCATCAAATCCACGCTGCGCTGCTGATCTTCTGTGGCCATTCGAAAAATACTGGCACCACCGAATAAGAGATCTTCGCGACGATCATTTTCAACGCTGAAGCTGGCATTACCTGTTCGCTCCTCATTTTGACTGGACTCAAAACCCAACCGATACTTTTCAATTTGAATAGCAAAACCCAATGTCTGGTATTGTACCGTTTCTTTGGCTTGATTTGCAGTTTCTTCATAACGAAACTGCAACTGTAACGGAATCAAATCTACGTGTCTCTGCGCAAAACCAACTGATGTCAAAAACAGAATTGAAAGAGCAATGTTGATTTTCATGGCTTCACAAGAGTGAGAGTGTTGTCTTTCAGCTCGCATGAACTGATTTCTTGAGGTTTTTCAATCCCGTAATTGAGATACGCGATGGCAAACTGACATTGTTCTAGATTCATTTTCTTTTCATCGACCATCTTATTTATAAAATAAAAAAACAGATCTCCTGATGAGAGCACTTCATGATCCTCGAGTTTTGCTATTTTCACAGACAGCAACTTGAGATAGCTCACCACGTCTTGCGCCATTTTAAGTTTAGCTTCAGCTAAGCTTATGCTTTCGCTTTGAGACCTCAGTGTCACCCATTGTTTGAGAAAACGGGCATGAGGAGTTCCGACATGATACGAAAAATCAATCAAAGCCAATCGCGGCTGTTCTGATATTTGAAGTGCCTCTTCAATGGCATTGTCCATTTTTGCAGGAGTCATGTATTTACCAATAAAGGCCTCTTCCATCTCGAGAGCCCTTTGTTTTGAAAATGAAGGCAGCGACCATTTCATAAATTGGGTATCACTTGTATAAAGCCAACCCCAGAAATCAGCTAAACCTTCATTGAGACCACGTAAATACACTTCATTCATCAGCATGGATTTTGTAGCACTGAGCTCAGCAGACTGTTCGTCGGAATGGATTGACGTTGCACCAGTCATTATTTTTTTACTGGCAATTGCAGTTTTAATAACTAATTTAAAAAACAAAGAATGAAAATGTTCATGCGCAATGATCCCTGCATTCAATGCAATCGGTAAATCCATGGAAGTAAAGGGGACAAACATCATCGAGTCTGTATAACCGTCATAGAATGCATTGTTCTTGCGGCCAGTTTCATTTTCAGAAATCCTGGTTTCAAGCCCCACAGAGCGTGGCCATTGATTTAATCCACCAGCACCCACCGCGGTATCAAGCGCTGCGAGCTGTTGCAAATGATAGTAAATGGAAGCCATTTGAGTGGAAATCAAATCGGCAGGAATAAAAAATCCACCTGATTTAATAAAATGTGCAACCGGAGATCCCCCAGTCAATTGTGTATCATTTGAACCGGGTGCATAAAAAAAACGAGCGAAAGCACCTGAGACTTCGCGAAGATTTTCAATTTCAAATAGTTCAACATTTTTTAGGCTGTAGTTCGTCATGCTATCATAAACCGGAATCTGCACAGTGACTGTGCCCTGGGCCTGTCCGACATCCGACTTTCCTGAACAACCTGTAAAGAAAAGAATCAAAGTCAGAAGTAAAATTGTGCGGATTGAACCTTCGACCACTTGTCCCCCAATGAACTAATAGCTACAAGCGTTATAATTAGACTATTTCATCGAAAATCTCAATTTTTGCAGGTATTTAAGTTGTACTCATGGATCTTCTTGAAAGCATTACAAAAAATTTAAATCCCGCTCAGAAAAAAGCCGTCCAAACATTAGACGGTCCTGTACTTATTTTAGCAGGTGCCGGCTCTGGTAAAACACGGGTCCTGACTTGTCGAATGGCGAATTTAATTGCTCATGGTGCTGCAGCGCCTGACGAAGTTCTTTGTGTGACCTTTACGAATAAGGCTGCCAAAGAAATGGAACATCGCAGTTTTAAAATTTTACATGAAATCGGAGTTCCGGTAACACGTGATTTGTGGATCAATACATTTCACTCCTTCTGCGTGAGGATTTTGCGCAAGCATATAGATCTGCTTCACTATAAAAAACCATTTACAATTTATGATTCCGGAGATCAGCTTTCACAAATTAAGCGCGTGATGAATTCATTGAATATCAATGACAAAATGTTTCCTGCAAAGAATTTTCAATCCCGCATCAGCAATGCAAAAATGCTTGGACTCAGTCCTGAAATTTTACGCTCTGGCGGCACTCAGTTGGCCAAGCTGGATCCCAAATCATTGGATGTCTTTGAACGTTATGAAGAAGAAATGAAGCGCGCCAACGCTTTGGATTTTGACGATCTGCTACTCAAAACGCATGAACTATTCCGCATGTATCCTGACTTGCTCGAACAGTACCAAAGCAAATTTAAATACATTATGGTTGATGAATATCAAGATACCAATCACATACAATATCTATTGGTTCAGCAATTAGCCAAAGCCCATTGCAATTTGTGCGTCGTTGGTGATGAAGATCAATCTATCTACTCTTGGCGCGGCGCTGATATTTCAAATATTTTAGATTTTGAAAAAGATTTCCCTGATGCGGTCATTGTCAAACTTGAAGAGAATTACAGATCCTCTGGAAATATCGTCAAAGCCGCGACAAAATTGATAAGCAACAATACACAAAGAAAAGAAAAAACTCTTTTCACGAGTAACCCCGAAGGGGATCTGATCCAAATTCGTGAAGAGCGAAATGAGTATGACGAAGCTCGCTTTGTCGCAAAGACCATCCAAAGTATGATCTCATCGGGTCACAACGAATTAAATGATTATGCCATTTTTTATCGAACCAATGCCCAATCGCGCGTGCTTGAAGAACAATTGCGAACTCTGGCCCTTCCCTATCGTTTGATTGGTGGCATTCGATTTTATGAACGGGCCGAAATCAAAGATGTATTGGCCTATTTGCGACTCTCCGTAAATTTCAGCGACGATATTGCATTCAAACGCGTGGTCAATGTTCCCGCCAGAGGGTTGGGAAAAACAACAGTCGAGCAATTGGAAAGCACCGCCAGCGAACGAAAAGTTTCAATCTTCACGGCAACCAAAGCCCTTATTGAGGAAAAATATTTTAATGCCGGGACAACTTCAAAACTCAGACGATTTGTTGATCTTGTTGAAGACCTACACAATCAACAACAAGTTTTTAAGCTCTCTGAATTCTATTCTATAGTTTTAGAAAAAACAGAGTATGTTCAAATGCTGAAAAAAGAAGATACTCCTGAAGCCGAAGCGCGTATGGACAACTTAGAAGAGCTTGATAATGCAATCGATCAGTTTGAAAAAGAGCGCGGAGAAGATTCAACTTTATCCAATTATTTAGAAGAAATGACCTTGACGACAGGACTTGATGAGGCTGATGCGCGCAATACTTCTGCCATCACGATGATGACCATGCATATTTCAAAAGGATTGGAGTATCCGTATGTCTTCATTATTGGCTGTGAGGAAAATTTATTTCCATCAAACCGAGGCGACGAAGAAAGTGCTGAAGATTTAGAGGAAGAGCGACGTTTAGCCTATGTGGGAATCACTCGTGCGCGCGAAAAATTATGGATGACCCATACAAAAATGCGACGAGTCTGGGGCCAAGAGCAAATGAATCCACCGTCGCGCTTTCTGCGCGAGATCCCAAAAGAGCTCACTCACTTTTCAACTGCGGCGCCACAAATGGCATCAACTTCGAGTTTTGCCAATAAGTATGGTGCTAAAAAAACATACGATGATGTTGATCAAAGAAGCGATTACGACGAGTACTCTCAGGTAACTCGTCAAGTTGGGCGTTCTTCGGGCTACGACAAAGGTCAAAAAGTTCGACATCCTACATTTGGTGTCGGATCTATTTTTGGAACCGAAGGCACCGGCGATGATTTGAAAATTAGCGTGCTGTTCCAAGATAACACTATAAAGAAATTTGTTGCGAAGTATGCCCGACTCGAGAAACTATAAGTGTTATTTAATAAAGGGAGTTTTATGAAAAGTCTTATTATGATTTTAATTTCAGCCGTTCTTACGGCTCAGGCCCATGCCCAACAAAAAAGACCACCTGCACGAAAGATGGTTGTTCCAACGTATCAAGCACCCATGACTTCGTCTTGGGCCTCGTTCACTCACGAACTCGATGTCAACCTGTCATCAGGCGAATTCAGATCTTACAAAGTGGGAACTCGTTCGGTTTCTAATTTTGGAATTTTTGCTACATATAGCTATGACTTGATGCCTGCAATCCAGGTTGGCGCAGATGTTGGTTTTCAATCTTTAGATTCTGAATCAGCATTCACTTTAGCAGCCACTGGAACATATAATTTTGACTCTGATTATTCAGATGCTTTTTTCGTAAAGGCTGGTCTGGGTTTATATCCATTCACAACGACAACAACTAAAAGCGAGTTTGGATTTTATGCTGGCGCCGGAAAGCGTTTTAAGATCTGGGAGCATGTGAATTACAAGCCAGGTTTATTCATTCGCAAAATCAGCGATGGCGAAGCTGAATTCATCATTCAATTTTTCAATATTTCTTTAAATACAGGCAGCTTCTAAATCGTCATTTTTGCTGACTTCAATTGAAGCCATTCGGATTGATATAATTCAAAATCCAGTGGCTTTATAATTTCTGCTGCCACTGGATTAATATATTCAGCTGGCACACCATCCCAGCCAATATATTCTCGTTTTTCTAACGACACTGATTTTTCAAAATTGGGTGTGTAATAAACTTTTCCTCCACCATTCGGTATATCCAGCGCCAGATTTGGCATCGCCAAGCCCGATAAATGCCCCCATAGTTCTTTTTGAATTTCCAAAGAATCCTCGACAGTCGTTCGCAAATGATCCGTACCTATTGATGGATCGCACTGAAACATATAGTACGGCTTAGCACGCAGATAAAGTAATCGCCTCGAAAGAGCCTGAACTATTGCCGGATGATTATTAACGCCATTTAAAAGAACCATTTGATTCATGACGGGAATGCCATGATCAACAAAATTCTCGATAGCTATGGCGGATTCAGCCGTTAATTCACGCGGATGATTAAAATGAGTCATCAAAAAAACAGGCTTTGCTTTTTGTATTATTTTTACCAGATCGCTGGTGATCCGCATTGGTGCCACGACTGGCATTCGAGTTCCGATTCGGATAATCTCAACGTGATCTATTTTCCGCAGATCCGTCAGCACCCGATCCAACTGCTCATCAGAAACAGTCAATGGATCACCACCGGACAAAATGACCTCGCGAATACCTGTCGCCTTTTGAATATAATTCAAGGCATTCTCGTAGTCTGATTTCTTAATAAAAGCCTGATCCGATCCCGTAAAATGTTTTCGCGTGCAATAGCGACAATAAACACTGCAAATATCCGTAATTAAAAAAAGAACGCGATCAGAATAGCGATGAATAATTCGTGGAACCGGATTATTCAAAGATTTCTTTTCGCCCAATGGATCCAACATACCCTGTTTGGGATCAAACAGTTCTTTTTCATGAGGAACTAAAATTCTTCGAATTGGATCCAGCGGATTGTTCTTTGCTAAACTGGCATAATACGGAGTGGCTCGCACATTAAAAATTTGTCGTCCGCCAGCGTTCTCGCCGAATACGCGCTTTTCTGCTGCTGTCAGTTCAAAAAAATCTGCAAACTGCAGTTCATTTTTAAGCGAATGACGCAATTGCCATGACCAATCCGACCAGTCTTGAACTGAATAGTGAGTGGGTTTGGGACTGGGAGCAAACGTCAGTTTCATCGAGGTAGATTAAAAGAGTTTCAAAACAAGACAAGTAAATTCAAAAAAATGTCATTCTGAATCCAAGGTCATTTTATCAAAATAGGGATCACAACTAGTGAATATAACTAAGATATTGCATTTTCTTAAAGTGACACACCAAAAGTTTGACGCCCATCCTAGTCTGAAACACTTTTTAAAGATCAAAATTATTAATCATTATAAGCACTTACCCAATGTGTCTCAAATCGAAACCCTGGCTTGGTCTGCGCAATGTATCCCTATGAATACAAAAATTTGATCGGGAAGATCATGACTAACGGAGGAATCTATATGAAACAATTCAGCGGTACAAAACACAAGTGGCTCTTATGCACAGCTCTAGTAATGGCATTGGGTAGCCAATCCTACTACCAAATCGCATCTAACCAAATGAATCAAACTGAATTGGCTTCAACAGCCACAACAACTCCTGCAGCACCAGCAACTGCTCCAGCTCTAACAACGGAAGCAAAAACGATTAACAAATCAGAAGCTTGCGAAGGTGGATGTGATACAAACGCTCAAGTATTAGCGGCAGCAATGAAAATCATTGAAGCAGCCAATGCAAACAAAACAGAAAAAATGACACCTGTTGAAACACCAAAAGAGCGCCACGAACGCATAGCTCAAGAGAGAAAAGAAGCCCGAGAGGAAATCGCTCGCATCAAAAAAGAAAAAGCCGAAGAAAAACGCGAAGCAGCCAGAGCCGCTAAGATTGAACGAAATGAAGCATTTACAGCAGAAGCTGCCGACATTGGTGAAGAATGCAGTGGTAATATCGAATGCTCAGTTGGTCGCATGTCGACATTATTGATTGAATACTCTGGCGAAAAAAACAAAGTGGATACAAGTGTAGTTACCAAAGCTTTTAATGCTCATATTGCCAAAGATTTACGAGCTGCCTTAAGAGATCCAGAGAACAGTCAAAAAGTTTCAGAGATCATGTACCAATTGAGCGCCGATATCCCATCAGAATATCGTGTGATCAAAGAAAAAGCTGTCGATTTAGTTCGAAATGAAGCCAAAGCTCGAGCCAATGAAGTTAATAAAAATTTTAAGATGGCTGATACCCTGGCAAAATCAGGACGACCAGCTGAATCCAATCAGTACTTTACTGCAGGTTTGTTGGCTGCTGATGCCTTCACTTCAGATTCAAAAATGCTTGCTGATGGAATTTCAAGTGGCCTGGAGTCTGCAAACGACACGACAACCATGGAATATGTCCGCCGTGGGTACTTTCCTGATTTACAAAAGTTAATGGCTGAAATGAGAAATCCATCAAACTTTGACGCTACAAACTTAGGACAATCAACGACGTTTTCCAGCACTCTTGACACTAAAAAAGAGGACACCACCGTATCTCCAACAACGACAACAACAGTAACAACTCGTGGAAATCGAAATGGTAATGCCACAGTAACAAACACATCCATTGGATCAAAATCAAATATCTTGCAAGGAGTCCAATTCGGCTCACCCAGCAAAACACCCCGTGGATCTCGCGGATCCAACTAAAAAAACAAACCTCCAATAAGTACTCCGACCAGCTCAAGCCGAGCTGGTTTTTTTTGTTTTCTAACAAACCAACTCCTTGAAAAAGAAAATAGCCCCTTCTGCGCTTAAAACGAGTTCGGGAAGGGTGAAATATAAATCCCATAATTCAAACAAGCGAAAATACTTCGTATTTCCGAACTCATCATGGGATTTATATTTCACCCTTCCCGCATGTTTGAGGCTTTAAGTGCAGAAGGGGCTATTTTCTTTTTTAAAAGATACTGTGTTTGAAGAAGACAAAAAAAATCCGGAGAGGGTTTCCCCTCTCCGGCCCTGCTCACCACCGACAAACTGTCTTCGAGCTGAATTCTAAGATGTCGTACTAACTGCAATCACGTTGTAATCAAAAGGTGATGGCGGCTTTAGTTGTAAATCCATAGTTGAGTTTGTTTTCCAAATCAGAGACTCCGTCTTTCCACGCCTGACCAGGTAACAAAACACCGAGCTGATTCGACCATATGACTCGCTCACGAGGTTTATAAATCAACTCCATGTCTAATTCTGTCCCCAAGTCTTTTGAAAAGTCTACTGAATTAGTTGGGTTCACCATCAACTGACCATAAACCAACGTCGACTTGATATCGATTTTTTCATCCCATTGATATTTCACTGATGGCGCTAAGTAAACAACGTTACCGATTGATTCATCATCCGCAGAATTTCCAACATTCAATGTTGAATCTGTATGAGTGATTCCTGTTGTTAAGAAATCACGTGCTCCCATACGATGATTGAAAAGCAACATGGCCACATCATAATTTCGATCGAACTGATAGCCTTCTAATGTATTTGGAGTTGTTGGATCATCGCCGCTGGCAACACCGAATTTTGCTCCATATTCCCATTTGCCGTCTGTTGGTAAAAGCATTTCTGCAGCAACGGCATAAGAATTAAATTTAATAGGAATTCCCCCAGTCAAGTATCCTGTATCACCCGTTAAAAAACTGGCTTCTAATTTAAACTGAAAAGTCTGCCAAGAACGACCGAAAAACAAATTGATCGTTTGAGTTGCCCATCCACTGTCCAGCACAGCACCCGCTAATGGAGGTAATGGTGTTGGCGCCGTCAAAGCATCATTGGATTCCACACTGCCTCTGCGCGTTTGATGAAAAAGTCCAGCTTTAGCGCCGATGTCTTTGTTGTCGTACTCAAAAACAAAGATTTGATCCGCCATAGTCACCCCTTGGCCAAAATCTTTCTGAGAGACACGTGCAAAAATAGGCATAAATGAAATATTGTCGATAATAAACTTATACCCAACCATATCACTTGTATCATACCAGTGTGCAAATGGATCCAATCCTGCATTATGAGTTATACCCATACCAAATTCAATCGGAGCGCGACCGGCAACAAGCGAACCAAATTCATGATTCACATTCAGATACAATTGACTCACACGCAGCAAACTGGCTTCCTGAGATTCAGATGTCACATTTGGTGCGCTTGGGCTTAGACCACCACCAACAACGGCACCCAATTGCGAATTTTTATAAGCGGAATGAGTATTAGAAAAAATATCAAATCGCCCAACAATATTGATTCCATCAGAAGCTAAAATTTTTGGCTGTAAATACAAAAAATTCAAACCATACGCTTTACGCTCTTTGGAATCCGCAAGAGATGGTCGATCTATTTCGTTGTACTCAATCCGATATCCACCGGTCCAATCAATGGACATTGCCATTGCATTTGAAGTTGCCAATACAATTCCAAGTATTAAATTTTTATTCATAAATTTTCCTTCTTTATTTTTGAACAATTCCCATGACGTCTGATTCATTTACAATTTGAAGCTCTTCAGAATTAAATTCGACTTTTGTTCCGGCATATTCAGCAAATAAAACAAAATCTCCGAGCTTTACGTCAAGCGGTCGAATCTGGCCTTTTTTATTTTTTGCACCAGAGCCCACAGCCAACACTTCGCCCTTCAAATGACCAGCAACAGTTGATACCGAATCAGGAATGATAATACCACCAGGAGTGACTTTTTCAGCTTGCACAATCCGAATAACCAAGCGATCCGCCAAAGGAGTAATGGCCTTTGTGTAATCGATACTTTTGGTAGCAGTTGCTTTTTTTATAGTGGAAATTTTTTGAGTCGCTACTTTTTTAGCAGCTGGCTTCTTCTTGGCAGCCACAACTTTTTTCTTAGCAACAATCTTTTTCTTAGGACTCGCAACTTTTTTCTTTGGAGCTGTCTTTTTCTTAATTGCTAGCTTTTTCTTTGATGTTGTTGCTTTTTTCTTTACTGAAGCTTTTACTTTTTTCTTTTTATTTGCCATGGCGATTCTTTTCCTCTTCATAGTATTTTCGATACATCACGTCCCACTCTGGAGAACCTTCCATCACACCCCGCTTGAGTGATGCTACTTTTTCTCGGGCCTTTTTATCAATGTCTTCATGCTCTTTAACAAAATCAGAGATGGCTTTTTTTGTTGCCTTGAGTGCCAGATCATCATCTGAAAAATCAGCGATATCATCGCCCCAAACTTTGTCCGTCACTTTGTGAGCCAAATGACTTTGGCGGTCTTCAGATAAAATCATAAAATAATTTTTCTTTCTTTAGCTAATTTTTGCTTCAAGATCGGAAACATTTTGTGCCGTTGAAATTCAGAACCATGTTGACGTTGAAGTTCATCAATCATCCCCATCACTTCGCGATCCAGATTGTCTTCCATCTTAAATTCCGCAGTAATGCTTTCATTGATGGTGCTTAAAACGACTTTTTCATCTGATTTGAAAGTAATAAGATTTTCTTTTTTCCATTGGTTCAAAATCTTTTCAGAGAGCCTTTGTATTTGACTTGTTGTGAGCTTCATCATTGTATATTTCTATGCTCCTTATTTTGACCCAATTAAAGACTATTTGCCGACCATTGACAAGCTGGAATCCAGCCCCTGCCTTGCTCATGACTGGTCTGCTCGTAAACTCCGTCTCTTCAGCAAGCATTTTTGAACAACAGCTCGAAGCAAAAGAACTTTCTGTTTCGACCCGCTATTACGCACGCGGTCCCCACTTTCAAGCCGGACAAAAATGGAATGAGACCCTATTTCTCAAGCAATTAAATCAACAGAACTACCGCTTGCGAGACGCTTCTCAGAGTATTTTAAGTGGTGATGCAAAAAAAATTGAACGGACTGAATGCTTAGGATCCTTAACCGCCGACAAGCAACAGCCTTTTTTAGATTCTAAAATTCATTGCTGGTTGTGGCAGAATCACGATCGAGAAAATTTTCTTGTTTTGATCTCTGAAGATTTACAGATTCTAGCGACGCTCAAAGGGCTTCCGTGGCAGTTTCATTGGCATGCTGCGCTGGATCCTATTTTAGTGGCCCAATTCCGTGGCCACGAACCCATCATGCAGCACGAGTATAAAATTTCAGATATCCCCCTTAACTGCATGAATGCCGTGATGGCCATCGAAGACAATGATTTTTTGGACCATTCTGGCGTCAGTTATACAGGAATTACTCGGTCATTTATTAAAAACATAATCAAGATGCGCAAAGCCCAAGGCGGCAGCACGATCACCCAACAACTTATCAAAAATTATTTCCTCACTCCAGAAAAAAGTCTGAAACGAAAGTTAAAAGAAATTTACTTAGCCATTAAACTCGAATCTCAATGGACAAAAGATGAAATTTTAGAAACTTATTTAAATATTATTTATATGGGACAGTCCGGTGCGTTTCAAGTTCTAGGATTTGGAGCTGCTGCTGAAGTTTATTTTGGAAAATCTCTTCCGCAGCTTGAGCTGGCTGAATGTGCTCTCCTTGCGGGTTTATTAAATAATCCTGCACAGAATAATCCCTGGAGAAAAGCTGAAAAATCGTTATCTCGTCGCAATCTTGTTCTCTCGAAAATGCACACCCTCAAGCTGATAAGCGATCATGAATTTGAGACTGCAGTCAAAGTACCCCTGCCACCACAAAGAGCACAGAAAGCCGTTGAAACAGCACCTTATTTTTTTGATGCTGTTCGTAAGCAAATGCGACAGATTGGACTCTCGACAGAGGGCGCTCAAATTTTCACAAGCTTAGATTTAGATGCTCAGGCCGTTGCTCAAAAACAATTGCTTGCCCACATTACCGAACTGGAAAGCAGTCGCAAAAATCTGAAAAAAAATAAGGAAAAAGGGACACGTCTTGAAGGTCTTGTGCTTTCTTCAGAAAACTCAACAGGACTTGTTAATGTTGTCGTCGGTGGACAAAGTTACCGCACAACACAATTCAATCGAGCTCTTGAGGGGCATCGTCAAATCGGCTCATTAGTAAAACCCTTCATCTACTTGACGGCCCTCACTCATGGTATTGAAGGCGACACTGCCATCACCCCAACAACCATGATCCAAGATGAAAAGTTGGAATGGGTTTTTGACAAAAAAAAATGGTCTCCACAAAACTATGATAAAAAGTTTGAAGGAGAAGTTCCACTTTATTTTGCTCTTAAAGAAAGTTTAAATGCCGCTGCCGCGGCCATCACTCAGAAAGTTGGCTTGCCAGCCATCATCGAAACACTTCATCATGTTGGGTTCACATCAGAGCTGACTGAAAATCCCTCGTTAAGTTTAGGCGCATCAGAGCACTATCCCCTGGAAGTGCTTCAAGGGTATCAGACATTGGCGCAATTTGGCTCTCATCGCCAACCCTCATTTATTGAACGTGTTCTAGATCGGGACTCTCAGGTGGTCTTTGAGTTCACACCATCTTCCGTCGTCAAAATAGATTCTGCAACGACTGAAGTGCTGGTGGGCATGATGCAAGAAACTCTCAAATCGGGAACGGCCAAATCTGCCAAAGCCTACGGCTGGAATCAACCCTCTGCTGGAAAAACAGGAACGACATCGGACAATAAGGATGCGTGGTTTGCGGGTTTTACACCACACCAAACTTCTGTGGTCTGGTTGGGATACGATCAAAGTTTGTCAAGCCAATTAACCGGCGGCAGCGGAGCTGTACCTGTTTGGATCGGTCTGATGAAATCCTATAATGAAATCTGGCCCGCAGATGATTTCAAATGGAGTGATTCCGTTGAAAAAAGAACCATCACACTTTTTAGATCTGAAACTGAAACAGAACTGATTTTTAAAAAATAATTTATATTTCGACAACTTGCCCTTCGAAGGCATAATCCCATTTAAACTGGGAATTCTCAGACAATTCAGAAAAACGTTCGTGCAGAATCATTTTCGCTTTTTTCTTATACTCGCAAAGAGTCTGAAGATCGCTAGAAGGATCATGATGAGCAAAAAGTATTTGTTGAACACCAAAATTGGCAGCAACTTGAAAACCTCGATCACAAGTTCCATGCCCCCAACCCTCTTTCGTTTTCATTTCAGACTCCATGTACTGGGCATCAAAATAAAGTAAGTTCGCATTTTTAAAAAGCCCACCATCCAATCCCAAATCGCTTTGAGAAATACGAACAGCTTCGTGATCAATGGCATGCGCATAAACTTTTGAAGCGGCCTCAACTCGAAATCCATAACAAGGATCTGGATGATCCAAGCGATAAGCGGTCACTTCCATTCCTTGAACATGATGTTTTTCATAAGGTCGAATAGAATGAAAATAAATCTCAGCTTGTAGACTTTCGTATGTGACTGGAAATGTTGGCTTTGTAAACAAATTGCGGACAATTTTTTCTGTATCTTTTTGCACGGAATAGTAATGAATTTTTTTGCCTTTTAAAAAATGAGGCACAAAAAAAGGAATTCCCATAATATGATCAAAGTGAAAATGGGACATAAAAATATGATACTCATCCTGCGCTAAAATTTGACCCGATTTGACCAAGTGATCACTCAAGTTTTTAATACCACTTCCGCAGTCGATAATGAGAGATTTATTTTGACGAATGACTTCAACACAGGTTGTGCCAGATCCAAATCCGCCGATTTCTGGTAATGATTTTTGACTCATGAACAATTCAATTTGATCTGCCGAACGGTACCCACTGGCAAAAAAATCACGCATTAAATTTTCAAAATGCTGAGCCCAGTTCTGTGTCATCAAGTTGCTGGGAATCGAGCCTCGCACTCCCCAAAATTTAATATTCATAGATTTATTTTTTCTTATATGACTACAAGGGTCACCTAACAGCGATTAAATTTGGACTAGACCTAAGTAACAGAATCAAAAAGGGTGGTGCAAAAGAGTTGGCTTTTAACTTGCTGGTTCACGGATGAACACTAAAATTTCAGTAGTAACGAATTCAATCGATTAGGCAGGACAAAGTGAACCTACGGCGCTACGAAGACATTATAGCTATCCAAACTCCTGACGGCATTGTTGCGTATAATGCTCATAACATGGAAGTTGCTGAACTCAGCCCTGAAGCTTTTGCTCAAATGAGCAAAATCACTCTAAAAACAAATGCTGCCCCTGTTCAAATTCTATCTGGTGATGATGCCGCAGAATCTCTCAAATTATGGCAATCTGAACAAAATTTAGACGTCAAATCAGGTTATGTTGGATTCGGTATTAAATCGCTAACTCTGAATGTCACCCAAATTTGTAATCTGAAATGCACCTACTGCGCAGCCGGTGGTGATGGCACTTATGGCGATCCTGTGACTCGTATTAATGTCGAAAAAACCTTGCCTCAATTGAAATATTTTTTAGACAAACTGCCTGATAATAGTTCCTTTAATTTGTCATTTGTTGGTGGCGAACCCTTCTTGTACCCCGAAGCTATGAAAGTTATTTATGACTATATTCAGCACAAAAGTGCTGATCGAAATATAAACTGTAAATATATGGTCACGACGAACGGCACGCTCATGACCGAAAAGGCTTTGGAACTTCTTCAAACTATGAAAATTCACGTCACTGTTAGTTTGGACGGGACGGATTCAATCAATGATCAAGTCCGCCCAACTAAGAATGGCGAATCTTCAACTGCACAAACTCTGCGAGGAATTGAAAAACTTGTCGGCATCCGCTCGTCACTGGCTTCAATTGGAATCAGTGGAGTCTATTCAGCAGAAAATCTGACTGTAAAAGATAGTTATTTATTCTTTAAAACCTTAGGTGTGGATTGGTTTGAATTCAATTTCTCATACACTGAAAAAAGTAAGGATGCCCAGCAAGAGTATCTTCGTCAAATGGGTGAAATCGCAGAACTGGCGTGGAAAACTGGCGGAGAAACAGAGCTTCGCCGCATCAAAGCTTTTAACGCCTATTTCAATACTTTGGATTCTCAGCAACGTGTCGAAAACTTTTGCGGTGCGGGTAAAAGTTACCTCATGATTGATGCTAAAAACCAACTTTACACCTGCCCCTGGGTAGTTGGCGAAGCTAATGAAATTGTTGGCAGAGGATCTGATTTAGACCATGCCAAGTTAGAAAAGTATCAGAAACCCTTGATAGAACTTAATAATTGTCAAACCTGCTGGGCCAAATACATCTGCGGAGGCGGCTGTATGTTCATCAACCGAGCCCACACGGGGGATAAACATTTAAAAGATGAAATGTTCTGTGAACGCACAAGGGGCTTGATTCTTCTAGGGATTATGTATTATAAAAGATGTAGAGCCTAATATAAAGGCAAGGGATAAAAATATGAAAACGACCATTCAAAATCATATTAAAAAAGTAAAGCCTGCGAAGCGTGTTCAAATGAGCTCTACCGGTCTTGCTTGTATTCCCTCTGGCAATCCACCACCAGACGCCGCTAATTAATTTAACAGTTGACGTGCTCACTCTCGGTATCCCTAACGTATTTAAATTTTTAATATGAAACAGACATCATCCTCTCATCCAGAAGAGAAATCTGGTTTAAGTTCTTTGTCTTGGCGCCAATTAGCAATACGGATTGTATTTGCTGTGATTGCGTCGTCCTTGATCTCATTTTTAAAACTCGATTATATCGAAAGCTATTTTTATGATTTGCGAGTCAGTTTAAAGGCAGTAGTCGGTCTATCCCATCTGAATACCCCCCCAATTGTTTTGATAAAAATTGACACGAAAACAGTTGAGAGCTTTCAAGGGTTTCCCAATTACCAACAGCACAGTGATTTTTTAAATCAACTAACCAAGGGACAACCCCGCTTCGTGATCTATGATTTCCGCCCCAAAGATGGCGAGCTAAAAGACATCGAAGGTGATGAGTTGCAAAGAAAAACATTCGCACTTGTCGCCGGTCAGATTCCGAATTTTTATATTCCCACAGATGACCTCGAGATGAAGGGCGAAGCTGGAAAACTCAAACTCAATTCTCCACTTGAGCAACTTAAAATTTATCCTGGAATCAAAACATCAGATACAATTTTATTTGCTAAAGATGGTGTTTATCGCCGGATGATGGTGCGCTATCAAGAGCAAAAATTGCTTCATCCCATCGTGGCTGAAAGCTTTAACCCCAAGATTCAAAACACCAGTGCCATTCGCGGGTTATTTAGTTTTTTTGATTCTGATCAGGCCTATATAAACTATCACCCCAACGGCTCATTTCCATCGTATTCTTTTGAAGATATTTTAAAAGGCAATATAGATAACAATACATTCCGAGACAAAATTGTCATCGTTGGAACAGATACCGGAAAATCTGCAAAAGAATACGCCCTGACACCTTACTCGCGCGAGATCAATGCGATGACTTCCATCGAAGTGCACGCCAACATGATTCAAACTCTTATTGATAACAACGCACCGATTCGCTTACCCAATTGGGTTAATATTCTATTTACATGTTTGATTTCAGTACTGACAGTTCACGTTGTATTGAGTCTAAAACCATCGCGTGGTCTTTTGCTGTTGGGTTCGACACTGCTTGGATTTATCACATTAGCATTTCTTTTATTTATTATTGCGGGAATTTGGATTGATATTGCTCATCCGTTTTTGACTATATTTTTGTGCTATTACTTTTTTATCCCTTACAGGTTAATCATCGAAAACAGACGCAGCTGGGAGTATTTTCAAAAGAACAAGCTTCTGAAGCAAGTTGAGGAATTAAAAACTAATTTCATCTCGATGATGTCTCATGATTTAAAAACTCCGATCGCCCGCATCTTAGGAATGGCCGACGTGATTTTAAAAGAAGATGTGGTTCTGAGCTCAATGCAACGCGAGGCTGTTGATACAATCAAGGTCAGCTCGAATGACCTGTTGAAGTTTATCAATGCTATCCTTCAATATGGCAGCATCGAAAGCCAGGGCGTTGAGCTGCACCGGCAATCCAAAGACATCAATCAATTGATTTTGGATGTTATCAAAAAACATGAATTTTTAGCTCAAGTTAAAAAAATCAAAATTGTCCAAGAACTAGAACCTCTATTTCCAATCCTGGTGGATCCCGAATTGATCAAGCAGGTTTTTTCTAACTTGATTGAAAATTCCATTAAGTACTCTCCTGAGGGTTCCTCTGTGGTCGTGAGAACCCGTGAATCCGGCAATGAAGTTCAAGTGGATATTATTGATCAAGGGATGGGTATTCCAACCGCCGATTTGCCAAATATCTTTATGAAATTTTTTCGCACCCATAGCGTGAAAACTTCGACGATCAAAGGCTCTGGCCTGGGGCTGTATTTGGCCTCTTATTTCGTCGAGCTGCATAAGGGCCAAATAACAGTTGTGAGTGAACCTAATCAAGGCTCTCAGTTCACTGTCAGCCTGCCATTACAGAATTAAACCTGTTCTCGATGAATAAATTCTACATGGAAAAAATTTAGTCAGTTCACAGCTTGAAGAATTTTTAAGCAAATCACTTGAGTCTATGGTATACCAATGCGGTATCGTGATTTAAACGGGGGAGTTTTTTATGCTAAACGTTCTAGTTGTTGACGATGATCAGGCTCAGCGCCTTGCCGTTCGCTCAGCTCTTGAGGGCTGCAAACGCTTTAGTGTGGAAGAGGCATTTGATGGTATCAATGCTATGGAGAAGATTAAAAATTCTGATCCGACACAGCGCCATTATGACATTGTCATTCTTGATGTGGATATGCCTCGGCTCAATGGCCTGGGAACTCTGAAACAAATCAAAGAATTTGATCCTGGTATTATTGTTTTGATGCTGACAGCTCATGCCACCGTTGAAGTTGCCGTTCAAGCCGTTCGCGATGGGGCTTATAACTTTTTATCAAAACCCATTTCCAGCGAAGACTTAATTCAATTGATTGATAAATCCATCAATGCACACACGTTGATTTCAACATTGGCAGTCTCTTCACCAGTATTTGTTGATGAGGGTCGCAAGATCATTGGAAATACCTCTCAGATGCAAAAAGTTTTTAATGTCATTCATAAATTAGCCAAGGTGGACACTCCCGTATTGATTCGCGGCGCCTCAGGTACAGGTAAAGAGCTTGTGGCCAAAGCAGTGCATTTCAATTCAGCTCGTAAAGATGAAAAATTCATGGCTATCAATTGCTCTGCAATTCCTGAAAACTTATTTGAATCCGAATTATTTGGGCATGAAAAAGGCTCGTTCACTGGCGCCAACGAGCGCAAAATTGGTAAATTTCAATTTGCCGAAGGCGGAACTCTCTTTTTAGATGAAATTGGCGATATGCCACAGTTGATGCAAGTTAAAATATTGCGAGTGCTTCAGGAAAAATTATTTACTCCGGTTGGATCTAATCGTGAGATCACCTCCAATGTTCGCATCATTGCGGCGACGAATCGCCCGCTTGAAGAGATGATGAAAGACGGACGTTTTCGGGAAGATTTATTCTATCGCTTGAATGTTGTTCCCATCTTTTTACCGCAACTTGCGGATCGAAAAGACGACTTAGAAGTTTTGATCAATATTTTTGTTAAAAAGTTCAATCAGGTTCACAATAAGAAAATGTCTGGTGTTACAAAAGACGCGCTTTCTGTTTTAAAAAAGTACAGCTGGCCCGGAAATATACGAGAACTTGAAAATGTAATCGAACATGCGTTTGTTTTAGAATCTGAAAATAGGATCGGTCTGTCCAGCTTACCTGAAGCTGTTTTGGAAGCTGTTGGTGTGAATTTAGTCGAATCAATGGAGCAGATTCAGAGTCAATCTGAATCTCTGAAAAAATCTGCACAGGTTCTGAGCGGTGATGAATTTGATTCGGAAGATGGTTTAGATGTTGACTCAGATTCTGATTACGATTTTACCGAAGATGGTGATGCAGATGATGTGAGCATTGCTATACCTACAAATGGGGCACTTGATTTTAACGCTCAAAAAGAAGAGTTCGAAAAACAGTTTATTATCAAGGCCTTAAAGACTTTTAAAGGACGCATCAATCAAACAGCGTTGCATGCGAATATTCCAAAGAAAACTCTATTACGGAAAATTGAAAAGTACGGAATCGTGGCTAAAGAATATGCAGAACAAAAAAATTAAACTCTGACCGTCCTTTTTTTTTGCGCGCCGTTTTTTTTATATTTGGATGGTGTTGACTGATTTTTCCAAGATGGATAGCGTTGACACCCTTATGTCAGTTAATCCGTTACCACCTCAAGCCTACACGAAAGAAACTTTGCAAAAGGCCTACTCATGGCTTCTTACGCAAAGTCCGGCGATCAAAGAAATCGCCTCTTCGCAGGATATGCTGATCAGTCTTTATTTGAAAGCTCAGCGTAATGGCGAAGCCTCGTTGGAAACACCGAGCATTCAAAATTTTAAGCAAGAATTAAAATCTTTGGCTGGTATTTTGGGGGACTTGCAACCCACAAAACCTGCGCAACCCCAAGGCCAGACTTATCCGACACCCACATCATCCCCTACAGTCCCACAGAGCTCGACGGCTGCTTTCCAACACTCTCCGGCGTCTTTGACTGCGGGATTGGATTCTGTCTCGTTACAGGCCATTGCTGATGTCAGACAAACGCTCAATCTGAGTTCGGATACAGAAGCGTTACGCGCTTTGATTGCGCTTGGACACAAGCAGTTCAAAAAAGCCAATTTCGCCTAGCGCAAAACTCGCTGGTCATAGTTAAAGCACTGCCCAAGGGCTCATCTTTTTGATATTTTAATACATTATCTATTTGAAGGAGCCTTGAGTGTCTGCACCAGTTGTCCCGGACTATAAGAATACTATTCGTTTACCACAAACTGATTTTCCGATGAAAGGCGATTTGCCGATCAACGAACCAAAAATTATTGCCAAGTGGGATAGCGAAAAAATATATCAACAGCTTCAGGAAAAAAATAAAAATAACCCCGGCTTTACATTACCGGACGGTCCTCCGTATGCGAACGGCTCCATTCATATTGGCCACGCATTGAATAAATCTCTTAAAGATTTTGTAATTAAATACAAATCCATGAAAGGCTTTGCGGCTCCGTTTGTTCCGGGTTGGGATTGTCATGGCTTACCCATTGAACACAAAGTCATGAAAGACCTTGCTGACAAAAAACTTGTGAAAACAGATCAGGAAGTTTTGGCTCTATGCCGTGAAGAGGCCACCAAATGGGTCAACCATCAGCGTGAGCAATTTAAACGCCTTGGTGTATTAGCCGACTGGGAAAATCCCTATTTAACCATGTCCAAAAAATATGAAGCCGAAGAAGTTCGTGAATTTGCAAGGGCCTTCAAGCGTGGCGTGATCTATCAAGGTGTTAAACCTGTTTATTGGAATTGGACTTTGAAAACAGCCTTAGCGGATGCCGAAGTTGAATATCATGATCACAAGTCTCCATCCATCTATGTGAAATTTAATGTCACTGATGCGACCACACTCAAAAAATTAGGCAATCCTACTGGAAAAACATCTTTTGTTATTTGGACAACAACTCCATGGACATTGCCTGCCAATGTGGGCATTTGTTTGCACCCTGATTTTGAATATGGAGTTTATAAAACTGAAAATGAAAATTTAATCGTCGCAAAAAAATTAAAAGAAGCCTTTGAAAAAGAAGTCTCATTATCTTTAACGGAGATCAGTTCATTCAAAGGTTCCGACGTTGAATTAGGACAAGCTCGCCATCCCTTCATTGATCGCGAATCCACATTAGTTTTGGGCCTACATGTCACTGCCGAAACCGGAACAGGCTGCGTGCACACAGCCCCTGGTCATGGAGCCGACGATTTTAAAGTCGGTCAAAAGTATGGACTTCAGGTTTTATGCCCCGTGAATGATGCGGGACAATTCACCGAAGAATATCCTGAAATGCAGGGAATGAATATTTTCAAAGCCAACCCTTTGATTATTGAAAAACTCAAAACCAGCGGGCATCTGATTAAATTTTCAGAATTTGTTCATAGTTATCCGCATTGTTGGCGTTCGAAAACTCCACTCATTTTTCGAACGACGGCTCAGTGGTTTATTGGGATTGATCAAGAAGAAACTCAAATTCGCAAAAAAACTTTGAAAGTCATTGAAGATATTCAATTTTTTCCTGATTGGGGACGGGCTCGATTTCAATCGATGATGGAAAATCGTCCGGATTGGTGTTTATCACGTCAACGCATCTGGGGCGTTCCTATTCCTATTTTAACTTGTATAGCAACTGGTGAACCGCTGGCAGATATCGAAATCATGATGCGCGCGGCAGACATTATCGCGGAAGGCGGGATTGAAGCTTATTACAAGACAGATATCAATGCATTAGCTGGCACCACATGGAAAAAACCAGCGAATGCAAAACCTGATTTTGGATCACAAGGATTTAAAATTGGTCGCGACATCCTGGATGTCTGGTTTGATTCTGGGGTCTGTCATGCGGCAGTTCATTCGCCAGAAGCTGGTCATGGTTACAAAAATAAAATCGCTGATATTTATCTAGAAGGCTCAGATCAACACCGTGGTTGGTTCAACACCTCGATGTTGTCATCGATGGCCACGACTGAAAAACCTCCGTTCAAAGCCTTATTGACTCATGGATTTGTCATGGATTCTCAAGGGCGCAAAATGAGCAAATCCCTGGGAAATGTTGTTGATCCCAATGAAGTTTCATCAAAAAGTGGATCTGAAATTATCAGACTATGGGCGGCTTATGGGGACTATGGTGGAGACATCGGTTGCGGAAAAGAAGAATTAACCCGTGTGACCGAAACGTATCGTAAAATCAGAAATACAATGCGTTTTTTATTGGGATCAACATCAGATTTTGATATTTCAAAAGATGCGGTTTCATTTGAAAAAATGACCCAGATCGATCAGTGGATGATGCATCAGTTGAATCAATTAATAACGGATGTAACAGCAGCCTATGATAAATATGAATTTTACCGCGTCTATCATTTGCTGAACCATTTCTTTACGGTGACACTATCAGCAACTTACATGGATATTTTAAAAGACCGACTTTACACATGGAAACCAGATGGTTTACCGCGCCGAAGTTCACAAACGGCATTATTTCATATCACGACCAACATGATTCGCATGATGGCGCCGATTCTGTCTTTTCTGGCAGAGGAAACATATTCCTATTTGAAAAGTAAAAAACAGACTTCGGTCTTTTTAGAAGATTTTCCAGTTTCAAATCCTGCCTGGGCCAATGCGGATTTAGCAACCTTGTTTGAAAAAGTCTTAGCAGTCCGAACGGATGTTCAAAAGAAACTCGAAGAACTTCGCGCGACCAAAACAATAGGCTCTAGCCTGGAAGCAAAAGTTGAAATCAGTGGAGATGCCGAGCTGTTAGCGGCACTTCAAAAAATTTCTGATCTACGTGAAGTTTTAATTGTTTCTGCTGTGAGTCTGAAAACAGGTTCTTATGCGGTGGTGGCAACTAAAGCGGATGGTGAAAAATGTGTCCGTTGCTGGGTGTATTCAGATCAAATTTCAACTGCTGAAAAAACCCCTGGGGTTTGTCCAAAATGCGTCGAGGCCCTAACGTGAGTCGCAAGTACATTTTATTGGCTTGCTTCTCGGGGTTCATAATTGCGATTGATCAGCTGACAAAAATCTATGTCCACACCCAGTTTCAGCTTCACGAATCGATTGTTGTTATCCAAAATTTTTTCAGCCTGACTTATATTCGTAATTTTGGAGCAGCTTTTGGTTTTTTAGCGCAAGCCCCTTCAGTTTTTAGAGAAGCTTTCTTTTTGATAATGCCTCCCCTGGCTTGTGGAATTATTATTTATATTCTGCATGGCACAGATGAGCGCGATCGAAAACAGACTCTTGCATTATCGGCAATTTTTGGCGGAGCCCTTGGAAATTATCTTGATCGCCTGCAGTTTAGATACGTGATCGATTTTTTAGATTTTCATTATTTTGGAAAGTACTCTTGGCCGGCCTTTAATATTGCAGACTCAGCTATAGTTTGCGGAGTTTTTTATCTGTTGTTTCTGATGTTAACTGAAAAGAAACCTCAAAACACATGATTCCCATACTTCGAATAGGTTCGTTGCAAATTCCGACATTCTTTTTAGTTATTAGCCTTTCGCTATCAGCACTTTTAGTTTTTTTATCTTACCGAGTGGATCAGTTTCGACGCGATCGACAGATAGCCTTTAATTTGGCTTTGATTCTGATGATTGGCGGATTTATTGGCGGAAGGCTTTTACATGTTTTTTACGAAGAGTGGCTCTATTATGCTGCTGACCCAAAACTGATTCTTTATTTCTGGAATGGTGGCTTTGTTTATTATGGTGGATTTCTTGTCGCCTGGCCGACCGCATGGATTTATTGCCGAATAAAAAAGATTTCTTTTTCAGATTGGGCCAATTTTTTTACTCCGCTGATTTCGCTATCACATGCTCTAGGACGCATTGGCTGCATCCTGACTGGCTGTTGCTTTGGTCAATTCTGCGAACTGCCCTGGAGCGTTGCCGGACGACATCCGACGGCTTGGTATTTGGCTATTGGAGAGCTGATTATTTTTGCGGTCTTAATGTTTTTAGAAAAGAAATCTCGCGAACATAAAAAAGTAGCTATTCCAGAGTTACTTTTCTTTAAATGGCTTTTTCTGCACGCCTTGCTCCGGTACATCGTTGAATTTTACCGCGATGATTTTCGCGGAAGATCCGTTCCCATTTTTGGACTGGGCTCGATATCCATATCTCAAGCCCTATGTTTATTGCTGATGCTTATTTCCTTAGGCGCTTTTTTTAGAAAGAAGCTTCCGCGCCGATAGCATAGCTTTGGCCTTCGTCATAGAAACCATGACTGGTTTCATAGATTGAGTTGGTGATGTTTTGACCACGCAGGTACAGGGCGACGTTTTCAGAGACTTGGGTCTCGGCTGTGGCATTCACATAAGTATAACCGTCAACTGCTCCATAGGATGTCGGGCCAGTTTGATCACGGCGGTCACCATTATGAACAACATCAACACTGAAATCCCATGTCTGGAATTCTTTACGCACTTTGAAGCTGGCCGTGCGAAGTGGCCGCCGCACCAACCACGTTGCGGCATCAATATCACGAGGCTCTTGATATCCCAACGAGACTGTAAAATTTAATTTTTGATCTTCGAATCTGAGGCCCGTCGACATTTCAGCCCCCGTAGTGATCGTTTTCGTAATATTCTGGTACTTACGCGGACTACCCGTGGACACAATCAGATTGGTGAACTGATTCTGAAACCCTGTTATTGAAAAAAATAAATCCGGTGTCAGATTTGTTTCATAAGATAATGATGTACTGGTTGATCTCTCGGATTGCAGATCTAAATTTCCTGAATCCGAGTACAACTGATACAAGCTGGGACGTTTAAAACCTGTTGAATACTCGGCCTTAATGGATTTATCAAAGACGACCCCGAACTGATAGGTTCCAATCGGATCTTTGCCTTCTTGAATATCTGATCGAACTCCCATTTCTATATCTACGCGCTCTGAAGCGATCCAGTCGGTTTTTATAAAAATCCCAAGGTAATTGGAATCTCCGCTAATATCACTAAATGAGGGCGCTGGATAGTAATTAATCATATGAGTCTTTTCGTTATTATAACTCAGTCCTGTTATTACCGTCACATCCTGGGTTGTAAAAGCAATAACTTCAGCGCGCGCTAAAAAAAGATCGCCGATGTAATCTTGTTTAGTGACGTCTTCTTGTTCAAAAAGGCGCACCCCTTTTTGATAAGCAATTGCTAATTGCGGCTTGTAGCTTGAAGTGATCTGTTTGATTTGGCCCATTGTTGAAAATTGATAGGTCGAAAATTCAAAATTGTCGGCGTCTGCCGCCTTCCAAGTCACATTATCCGATGTTGCAATAAAAGTTTTATCAAACGATGTTTGAACTTTGAAAATGCTCTCGATGTCGGAACCCTTTTGTACATAGGAAGCTTCCACACTATTGTTGCGGCTGGGATATATTTTTGTAGAATCGAGTACTGGAGATTCATTATTTCGATCCGCCACACTGGCGCGCAAAACAAGGGCCTGAGATTCAGAGAAAGCATACGTTCCAACCGCTGAAGCCATTCGACTATCCTGAGTGCCCGCTTGCAAAACTACAGAACCTGAATTTTTAAGCTCTTGCGGAATGGTTGTGATTTTAATAACTCCACTTAATGCCTGACCACCAAACAAAACAGATTGGCTGCCTTTGATGACTTCAATTTTTTGGATGGATTTCAAATTCAATGTGTTCAGATTCACAGTTCTTTGGATAGAGGACGCATCATAAAAAGGGACACCATCGACCAAAATCAAAACATGACTGGAATCCCCACCCCGCAAGTAAATAGAATTGGGTTGAAAGTTCGATTGAGTGATTGAAATATTGGCCTGAGTGGCTAATAAAGTTGTTAAATTTTTTGCCCGGGATTTTTTTATTTCTGCTTCATCGATAACGACAGTGCTGGATGAGTTGAATTTTTTGTCCGTGACGACGGCCTCGAATTCTTGAATGGCAAAGGCATAAATTGAAAAAAATAACAGAACAAAAAAGGTCACAAAAAGAGATTTCATCATGGGCTCCAAACTCAGTGAATTCGAAAATGAAACTGCGCCTGTTCGCAGTGAAAATCAATGTTCAATTCATAAAGACATGATGCGCCTGAAAAGCCGTTTTACCGCAAAACAAATCTCAATTTGAGACAACTTATAATTTGAGCTTCGCACAAAATGAGCTAAGCCTTTTATGTCGCTGTCAAATTTATAAACAGCTCAACTTCGACTGAATCTTGATGGAGCTGGTACTGGGATTGTATATCCCTTCTGTATAGCGAGGAGTTTTTATGAAAAACTTGATGTTGATATCAGGCCTATTGCTGGTCAGCTTGGTTTTTGTTGGTTGCGGTGATAAAAAAGATGACAATGTTCCGCAAGTGATTGCGTGTCCAACTGGTCAATATTACTCGAACGGAGTTTGTTATAACAACACCGGAATCGTTGGGCCGTCGCAAGTCTCATTTAACCAAGGATTCTATGCGGACAACTACTCGGGCTATACCAGAATAACTGTTGTTAATGCACAAAAAATGAAAGATCTGTTCAAATTTGGAATGGGTGTTTGCGATCGCGCTGGCGGAAATATAGGCCTTGCGAATTGTGATTCTTATTTAGCTGGAACTTTAGACATCGTTATTCAGTTCCCACCAACGGGTGCTGCAAATACATTAATGGCCACATTTATTGCTCGTCCAAAAGTGAACCCCTATGTGAACTATGCCGCCCAATATCCAACCAGCTGGGAAGGCTGGTTAGGGGCTGCTGTTGGAGTGACCACCGGAATTTGGCTACCAGATCCTCAGTATTATACAGGTGCTTACCGCAATCCATTGCAATTGCAAATGGTTGTCTCTGCCATCAATAATTCAGCAGGTTTTGAAGCTCGCGGTTATGGTGATTATTGGACAGGATTAAATACAACTGTTGTCGCCATCCAAGTTCCTAACGGAAAAATTGAAGATGCTGGATTCAATTTCAATTTACAAGTTCAAGGGACCACTGCGGCCCAAGGGGTCATGAGTCGTTGTCAAACACAGAATTGTGGTCTTTAATTGACTGGTGAGTGAAAACGAAAATTCAAATCAAAATTCAAGAAAAGTTAAATGCCCGCAGTGCGGGCTTTTGACGTTTTATTCTCTGGAAAATCCATTTCGTCCATTCTGTAGCGACCGCTGCCGTTTGATTGATCTTGGACAGTGGGCTGACCAATCGTATACGATTCCGGTTCCTATTGAAACTTTAGATCTTTTGGATGATGCTGAACCCACTGAAACTGAGGACTAAATAATATGCAAGCTTCGAAGATTCGCAAATTCCTTATTGGGTCCCCCTTAGCCTCTGAACATCAACATCATCAATTAATTCCTAAATGGAAAGCCCTTGCGCTGCTTTCTGCTGATGCCTTGTCATCAACGGCCTACGCGACAGAAGAAATTATTATTCCGTTGGCTTTAGCAGGCGTCGCATTGATGACCATGTGGTCCATGCCGATTGCACTGATTATTTTGGGCTTGATGGTTATTGTGGTCTTGTCATATCGACAAACAATCGCTGCCTATCCAAAGGGTGGTGGCGCCTATATTGTTGCCAAAGATAATTTAGGAAATGGTGCCGCACTGGTTGCCGCCGCGTCCTTGATGATCGACTACACATTGACTGTAGCCGTTTCTGTTTCTGCTGGAGTTGAAAATTTAGTGTCTGCTTTTCCGCAGCTGCAAAGCCTTCAAATTTTTACCTGTGTTTGGATTATCCTTCTGCTGATGATTTTAAGTCTTCGCGGTGTGAGTGAATCAGCAACGATTTTTGCTTTGCCCACGTATTTTTTTGTTTTTTCAATTGCCGCTATGATCATAACCGGATTCTTTAAAGATCCTATTCCAGGAGTTGTTCCCCACACGATTTTTACCGATAATTTACCCGAAATTGGTTTGATACTGTTTTTACGCGCATTTTCATCCGGATGCGCAGCCTTGACTGGAATCGAAGCCGTTTCCGATGGTATTCCTTTGTTTCGTCACCCCCAAGCCAAAAATGCCAATCAGACTTTGATGATGATGGTGGCTATTTTAATTGGACTCTTTTGGGGTCTTACCTATTTAGTAAATAAGTTTGGCCTCAGTCACGTAGAGGGTCGCACGCTCATTTCATCGATTGCTCTGACTGTTTTCAGTGATAGCGTCATGTATTATGTTGTTCAATTCGCAACGATGCTTATTTTATTTTTGGCAGCCTCAACCGCATATGCTGATTTTCCGCGTTTGGTTTCATTTTTGGCTCGTGATCGCTATGCACCTCGGCAATTCTCAAGCGTCGGCGATCGATTGGTCTTTTCAAATGGTATTATTGGACTTTCCTTTTTTGCAATTTTACTCATATTTTTGTTTCGCGCGCGCACTCACTTTTTAATCCCACTTTACGCCGTTGGTGTTTTTCTATCTTTCACAATCTCGCAGGCCGGAATGGTTGTTCGTCATTACCGATTGCGTGAAAAGCGCTGGATCCCGTCCTTGATTATGAATGCCACGGGGATGGTGACGACAGGGATTGTCTTGATTGTTATTGCCATTTTTAAGTTTACTCATGGTGCCTGGATGGTGATCGCCTTAATTCCAATGCTGGTTTATATGTTTCACCGCATTCATGTGCATTACACCATGTTTGCTCGTGAGCTTTCGCAATCACACTACGATATGGTTATTGGCGAAAAAGTGACGGAGCATATCGTGGTGATTCCTATCTCAGGGATCCACCGCGGCGTTATGAATGCCATCCGCTATGGGCAAAGTATCAGCCAAGATTTGCGGATTTGTTTTGTCCAAACCGATGAAGAGTCCGGTCAAAGAATGAAGGCCGCCTGGGATGCCAAATTTCCGGATCGCAAGTTGTTTATTTTAGAATCACCGTATCGCTCTATCTCAGAGCCTATTCTGAAGTTTATTGATGATGTTTCAAAAGAAAACCCAGCCGAATTTATAACTGTTATTTTTCCTGAATTCATGACGGCAAAGTGGTACCATCAATTGCTTCACAATCAGACGGCCTGGGCAATCAAGCTGAGCTTGATTTACAAGAAACGAATTATTGTGACCAGCGTCAAGTATCACTTAACTACGACCTAACATAAAATTTTGTTTGACCCTTGGCACAACTTGAATTCTGATTTGAATATCAAGGAAGATGATTTAACAACAGGACGTCACAACAACCCAACGCTTCTTCCCCGGAGAAATCCACGAGAAGCAAGTCTCACGAAGGAGATAACATGAACAAGGCACAATTGATCGAAAAAATCGCGGCGCAAACTAAAATGCCTAAAGCACAATGTGAAAATATCGTTGATTGCTTTATGACAAACGTAAAAGCGACTGTAAAAAAAGGCGATGACGTTAAATTGGTAGGCTTCGGCACTTTTACAAAAGCTAAGCGTAAGGCTCGTATGGGACGCAATCCACAAACTGGAAAAGCGATCAAAATCCCTGCAGCTTGGGCTCCAAAATTCCGCGCTGGCGCTGAATTTAAGCACCTTGTTAAGTAATTTTAATTAATACTTAATTTGCAAAGCCATCTCTTTAAAATAGAGATGGCTTTTTTCATTTATGAACCTATGATTATTTTATGTCGACAACATCTCAAATCAAAAAAATTGGTGTTTTTACAAGTGGTGGTGATGCTCCCGGAATGAATGCAGCTATCCGGGCTGTTGTTCGAACGGCTATTTCCAGTGGCGTTGAAGTCACAGGAATTCTGCAGGGTTATGTGGGCATGATCGAAAATAAAATGACTGCTTTGCAAATGCGAGACATGGCCAATATCATTCAGCGTGGTGGAACGATTCTAAAAACGGGGCGCTCAGCCGAATTCTTAAAACCAGAGTATCGAAAAAAAGCAGCTGATAATTTAAAATCTCATAGTATTGATGGACTGATTTGTATTGGTGGCGATGGTTCATTTCGAGGAGCCCAAGCGCTGTGGGCCGAATATCAAATTCCCATTATTGGCATTGCCGGCACCATTGATAATGATGTTTATGGCTGTGACGACACCATTGGCTTTGATACAGCGGTCAATACGGCCCTTAGTGCGATTGATAAAATACGTGACACCGCCGATAGCCACGATCGTATTTTTATTGTCGAAGTCATGGGGCGTGATTCCGGATATATCGCCTCAGCCGTTGGAGTTGCCGGAGGAGCCGAAGAAATTCTGACTCCGGAAAATATTATCCCTGTTGACAAAATTGTTGAAAAACTTAAAGAGTCCCGCGCGCGTGGAAAAACCAGCAGTATCTTAATCACAGCTGAGGGGCAAAAACCAGGGCGCGCTTATGACCTGGCAGATTCTATTCGAAAAAAATCTGGCTTAGATGCTAAAGTTTGTATTCTGGGTCATCAGCAACGCGGCGGAAGCCCCACAGCCAATGATCGCATTTTAGCTTCACGACTTGGACATGCTGCCGTTCTGGCTTTATTGGCTGGAAAGAAAAATTTAATGATCGGATCTCAAGGTAAAATCTTAACAGAAATTTCATTAGCTGAAGCCACGACAAAATCGAAAACAGCTGATAAAACCTTGATTCATCTTGCCAGAGCATTATCTGTTTAGTTCAATAAGTTTGATAAACTAAATATTCAACCCGGAGATTTTTCAAATGAAAAAAATAGCGCTTTTATTCGCGGCGACGATACTGATATTTTCTTGCACTAAAAAGACAAATGAAAATGAAATTTTAATTGGCTCCTACAGTTCAAATACCGGGGCCACCGCCACTTTTGGAGTTTACCAGCTTCGTGGAATTGAAATGGCGGTTGCCGAAATCAATGCGGCCGGCGGCATCAATGGAAAAAAAATCAAGCTGATCAATTACGATAATAAATCTGACAGCGATGAAACGCTTGCCGTTGTTAATCGACTGATCACTCAAGATAATGTCGTCGCCATCCTGGGTGAAGCCACTTCTGGTCGTTCGAAAATTGGAGCCCAGGTAGCTCAGCAAAATAAAGTTCCCATGCTGAC
Organism: Bdellovibrionales bacterium RIFCSPHIGHO2_01_FULL_40_29; assembly: GCA_001771815.1. Classification (GTDB taxonomy): domain Bacteria; phylum Bdellovibrionota; class Bdellovibrionia; order Bdellovibrionales; family Bdellovibrionaceae; genus Pseudobdellovibrio. The sequence goes on from MEPU01000006.1 coordinate 204,103, forward strand.
GTCATCTGCAACAAATCCAGATGTTACAAAAGTTGGAAACTATATTTTTCGCGCCTGCTTCATCGATCCCTTTCAAGGTCTTGTGATGGCCAAGTTCATGACAGAAACTTTGAAAGTTAAAAAAGCAGCTATCATGCGAGATATTAAAAGCGATTACTCCGTCGGTTTATCGGATAACTTTGCAACAAAATTAAAAGAGCTTGGTGGAGAAATTGTGGCTGATGTGTCGTATCAGGAAGGCGACATTGATTTTAAATCCCAGTTAACATCTATCAAAGGTAAAAATCCGGATGTTATTTTCATCCCAGGATACTATGGCGAAGTGGCTTTGGTCGCAAAGCAGTTAAAAGAACTTGGCATGAAGCAGCCGATGTTGGGTGGAGATGGTTGGTCGTCTCCTGATTTATTTAAAATTGCTAAGGAATCCATTAATGGCCATTACTTCTCAAATCATTACACAACAGAATCAAAAGATCCTAAAACAATTAAGTTTGTTCAAGACTTCAAAGCAAAATTCAATGAAACACCAGATGTGATGGCGGCATTGGCTTACGATGCAACATACATGATGGCAGAAGCCATCAAAAATACCAAAGAAATTACTCCTGAAAATATTCGCAACGAATTGGCTAAGATCAAAGATTTTCATGGTGTCACTGGAAAAATGTCGATGGATGAAAACCGCGACGCTATAAAAAGTGCGGTTGTGGTTCAAGTTCAAGGCGAAGAATATAAGTTAGTCACTGAAATTTCTCCGAACTAATTGGTGATGGAAGAGTTCTTACAACACTCGTTAAATGGGCTGAGCTTCGGAAGCATTTATGCTTTAGTCGCCTTAGGCTACACGATGGTTTATGGAATTCTTGGGATGATTAATTTTGCCCATTCTGAAATCTATATGATGGGCGCTTTTATGTGCTACTACTTTGCCCTGTGGATGGGGTTTCAAACTCCGTCACCTATCAATTTTACGCTTGGACTATTATTTGCCGGACTGATGGCCGGAGCCATTGGATTTTTAGTCGAAAAATTTGCCTACAAGCCCCTGCGCAAGTCTCCAAAAATGAATTCTTTGATCACCGCAATCGGCGTCAGTATTCTTTTTCAATACGGTGGCCAAATTATTTTTGGAGCCAATCCAAAATCATTTCCAACTTTAATTGAAGATCAGAATCTATTTGAAATCGCTGGCAGTCAGATTCATTTGATTGATTTGCTTATCTATGGCGTCAGTGCGCTGGCGCTGCTGGGATTGCATTTTATAATTTATAAAACACAAACTGGTCGTGCTATGCGCGCTGTGAGCTCGCGTCCAGATATGAGTCCGCTGATGGGTATCGATAATAATAAAATCATCTCGATGACATTTATCATTGGATCTGTCCTTGCGGGAATAGCTGCAGTCTTAGTCTCGATAAAATATCCAAAAATTGATCCAATGATGGGAAGCAAAATCGGCATGAGTGCATTTGTAGCTGCTGTCTTTGGCGGGATTGGTAGCCTTCATGGGGCCATTATTGGCGGCCTGATGCTGGGCGTGGGCGAGTACTATCTGATTGGCTATGGGGCTTCGACTTATCGGGATGCACTGTCTTTTACAGTGCTTATTTTAATTTTACTTTATAAACCAACAGGTTTATTTGGATCGCAACTGAAGGAAAAAATTTAATGATCCGAATGATTCAAATATCTCGATGGACTCAGGCATTGATTTTTTTAATTGGTTTTTTGATCCTGGGTATTGCACTTCATTTTTTTCTGAACTCTTATATTCACGCCATTCTTATTAGCTTCATGATCAATGCAATCATGGCTTTGTCCTTAAATTTCATTACTGGATTAGCAGATCAATTCTCGCTGGGACATGCTGGCCTGATGGCTGTGGGTGCTTACACATCCGCCCTACTGTCCAAAGAACTGCTTTCTGATCATTGGTTTTTTATTCCCTTAACTGTTCTTGCTGCTGGTTTAGTGACTTCATTTGTTGGATATCTTGTATCGCTGCCCTCATTCAAATTAAAAGGTGACTATTTAGCGATTGTCACACTGGGGATGGCTGAAATTGTTCGTGTGTTGATATTGAATTGGAATAGTGTTGGTGGTCCGCGAGGTTACAATGCCATTATTAAATTTCCAAATTTTTTGTTGTCTTATTCTTTTAGCGTCTTTGTTTTAGTTGTTACTTTTGTTGTTTTATTCCGCTTGAAAAAATCCTGGTATGGTCGAAATCTTTGGGCCTTAAATGAAGATGACATTGCCGCAGAAGTGATGGGACTAGATCTTGTTCAATCAAAACGAAATGCTTTTATTATTTCCAGTTTTTTTGCGGGTATTGGAGGTGGCGTCTATGCCCACCACTTGGGTTATATCAGTCCTGGATCATTTAGCTTTCTGATTTCAGTTCAAATTCTGATTATGGCTGTCCTGGGTGGCCTTGGATCAATGTCAGGATCTGTGATTGCCGCCTTTATTTTAACTATCTTGCCAGAAGTTCTGCGAAGCTTACCTACGGGATCCGTTGATGTGCGAATGATTGTTTATCCAATCATTTTAATTTTAATGATGATCTTGCGTCCTCAGGGTCTTCTCGGGCGTATGGAATTACTTGAATTTTTACGCTCTAAAAATTGGATAAGATCATGAACTTAATTGAAGTTAAAAACTTATCCATTCAATTTGGTGGCTTGACCGCAGTTGATAATGTCTCGTTCGCTATCAAGCCCAATGAAATTTTTGGTTTAATTGGACCCAACGGAGCTGGAAAAACAACAGTTTTTAATATGCTTTCGGGATTTTACCAGGCTGATCACGGAGAAATTATTTTCAATGGCAACACGATAACTGACCTTAAACCTCACACGATCAATCGTTTGGGAATTGCCCGCACGTTCCAGAATATACGCCTTTTCAAAGGCCTGAGCGTTGTTGAGAATGTCATTGTTGCTCTTCAGCAACGAGAAAAACACACCTGGCTTGATTCATTGCTCGAAACTAAAAAGTTTTATCAAACAGAAAAAATCCTTTTTGAGCATTCCATTGCTTTGTTGAAAATTTTTGAATTGGATCGATATAAAAACCATTTGGCCAATGCACTTCCCTACGGAGCGCAAAGAAAACTTGAAATTGTTCGGGCACTTGCCACTCAGCCCAAACTGCTGATGCTGGATGAACCTGCCGCTGGCATGAATCACAGCGAAAAGGCCGAACTGAACGATTTGGTTCGATTTATTAAAAATAAATTTCAACTCACTATTCTTATTATTGAACACGATATGAAAGTTATCATGAATATTTGTGATCGTATTGTGGTTCTTCATCGAGGTCAAAAAATTGCAGAGGGAGTTCCCCTTGATATCAAAGCCTCGCCACCAGTAATCGAAGCCTATCTGGGAAAGCGTATCACATGAAATCGTCCATCATCGTTAAAGATCTTCATGTCAACTATGGCCTCATAACAGCTGTTCGGGGAATTTCATTTTCTTTTTCCTCTGGTGAAATCACTTGTCTCATTGGCTGCAATGGCGCGGGTAAATCCACCACCCTTAAGGCTTTGGCTGGATTATTACCTCATTCTGGTCAAATTATTTTTGATTCAAAAAATATGCAGGTCTTGTCAACACCCGAACGGCTCAAACAAGGCATAGCACTTTGCCCAGAAGGCCGCGGCATATTTCCCAATTTAACAGTTACTGAAAATCTTCAATTAGGTGCCTATTCTAAAAAAACAAAACTTTCAGATTTATTAGACCGTCAATTCGATATGTTTCCCCGACTGGCAGAACGACGGCAGCAACAGGGCGGAACACTTTCAGGTGGCGAGCAACAAATGCTGGCCATCGCCCGCGCCCTGATGTCCGAGCCAAAGATGCTGATGCTGGACGAGCCTTCTCTTGGTCTTGCACCTATTATCATTGAACAAATTTTTCAAAAATTTGAAGATCTTCGAAAAACAGGTTTGGGGATTTTACTGATTGAGCAGAATGCTTCACTAGCACTCGAAATTTCATCTTCGGCCTATGTTCTGGAAACCGGTGAAATCATTTTGCATGGTACTGGTGCTGAGTTGCTTAAAGACAGTCGCGTGCAACAATCCTATCTCAGTTAAAAATCTGATGACACTTCATTCCGGCGTGCGCCATCACCTTCCGGTAAGATTCAAGCAACTGATTGGCATGCTGAGAACGTCCAATGATCTCGCGAACATAGTCCTGATGAATTCCATCCTTCATTGCTTCCAGTTGAATTTCAAAAAGTCGAACTTTTTCAACAGTTAACTTCTGAGAATCTAATATAGGAGTCAATATTGCAGGAACAAGGAAAACTTTCATTTGCACGGGATCCTGCAAGTAGGTTTTCCAAAAATAATTCGCGATACGCGAATTGAACCTCATTTTTGTTTGAATAAACTGCAACTGATGAAGAGATTTTGTTTTGTATAAAAATTCGATCAGCACACTGATTTCGTGTTCTGATTTTTCGGGCGTAATCACTTTTCTATTGAAAACATGAAGAACATACTCAGAAATCACTGTTTGCTTGAATGAGTCTTGAGGCATTTGTTCTATAAACTGTCTGACTGCCGAATCCACATCGGCATTTAGTAAAGACATCATAAAGAGCGGCCCTCGATGATTGGTCAACTTTGGGATATGTGATCTATGAGTCAATAAATTCGTCTCTAATAGTCTGAAAATTTCCGGAACTTTAGCAAGCAGTTTAAAATTTGAAAGTAAGGCGTTCGTCACATTGCACTTGGCATCATCATTTTCATTGGCGTAAAGCCTCTGAATTTCTGAGTGCTGATTCTTTTTTAAAAGCTCTGCCATACTCTCTGCAGAAATCAAAAAATCTTTTAGATTTTCACCTTCGATGTTTAAATAATCGGACGGTATTTTTGTATTCTGATTCTTAAATAGAGAAAGATCAAATTCTTCATTTGATCTCGATTGACTTTGAATGCGTCCGTCAGCGGAATAGGGACGATCCGCTTTTGTGTTCGACAAATGAGGAAATGTTAGCCGCATATTCTCCAATTGAACTTTGATAAAATTAAAATCCAATTCAAAATTTTCACATAATTTTTTAAATTTTTCATCCAGGGGTAATGCCAAAAGACGTTTTACAATTTGCTCTGACGGTTTTATATTTGAATTAAAAAAGCCACCAACAACAGAAGCATCATTCAATCGACCATGATCAATGGCAAAAAGTCGTCTTCCTTTGGTGAACATTGAGTTTCCACCATGTCGATCTGAATTTCCAAGAATGAAATCTAAAAGATAAATATCTGGATACTCTGTACGATAGGAGGTGCGCATATTTATTCGTGTCATTTCAGAATTTTCGATAAAAATATGAACTGAATATTCTGTGTTGTAAATACGACGCAAGACTGCTGTCGGCACTAAGTTAAAGCCCAAAATACGATCTACTTGGTAGGCGCCAACTTCTGATTTTAATGAACCCAGACTGTCTTTGGGTTTGATAATGACTTTCATTCCGTTGCTTAAAATGGCCACTTTTGATCCAGCGACACCGATTCCTAAATTTTTAATGCCTCTTATTTCTGCCGTCTTTAATTCATTTTCCAATTGCTGCGCAAGCTTTTCCGCTTCAGAGTAATGACCACTTCGATCCAGTGTCCAGATGGCCTCTTGAATATCACGATTTTGAAAGTAGATTTTTGCCAAAGCCATTCCGGCCTGGGAAACTTTACTTTGAAGACCTGAATCCGCTTTAATAGTCTCTTGAAGGTGATGCTCCATTCTGATGGCACCTTGGGCGCTAATTGCAAAGACATCGAAGGCGACCGATACCCCCAAAAAGAAAATACATAGAGCTTTTGAAATGAAGTTAACCATATGAAAATACATAGCTATTTTAAAGCCATCCAAATCCATTGTAGATGGCTTTAGAGTGAGTTTTGACCATTTTGAAGGCTCTCGACTGGATTCGGATCAACAGGTGTCAATAACTTCTACATCGTCCCATCTATTCACTTGAAACCAACCCCTCTTTGTTCTACCAATGACGCATTCAATAGGGGAATTTTATGATTCGAATTTATGCCTTACTTTTTGTAGTGCTCTTTTGCTTTACAGCGCTTGCTGCGCAGCTCACGGTTGAAGAAAAAACTTTGGATTTTCAACAGCTTATTGGTCGAATCAAAGCCTCATACGGGCCCCTTGAGTACAAAAAAGAAAGTTTAGGAATTGATATCGATGTCCTACAGGCCCATTACTTACGCCAAATTCAAGAATCAAAATCGAATACAGAATTTTACTATTTAATTGCTCAGTTTGTTGCCGAATTTCAAGATTCCCATTTTGCGGCGATCTTGCCATCAAACAAATCCTCGGTGTTGCCATTTACTGTGGAATGGATTCAAGGAAAAGTTTATATCGATGAGGTAACAAAAAGCTTAATGGATTCTGAAAAATTTCCTTTTAAAAAAGGTGACGAGTTGATTTCAATTGGTGGAATCGCAACGGCAGATCTTTTAAAAGAAATTATGCCTTATATTGGTGAAGGCAATGATAAAACATTAAAACATCTTGCAACATGGATGCTGACGTCTCGCAGCTCAGCTCGATTACCAACACTCTCCGGCGCAACCACTGTTGAGGTGCAGCCTACTGGTAAAACTGAAATCTTGTCTCATCAATTTGAATGGATTATCAAAGGTGAAGACCCGATTGAAATGGGTCATCCATCTGTTTCATTTTTTAATAAAATTTCGATTCATGACAAAATAGCCACGATGATCGGTAATGAAATAAATACGGAGCGAAAATTTATTTGTTCCGGTGATTCCCGCATCACAATCCCCGAAAATGCTACTGTGATCTCGAAAACACCATTTGTATCCTATTATTATCCAACGACAAAAGGACCTATTGGTTATGTTCGTATTCCGCACTATGCCCCGCGAGGCACTGATGCACGTTTAGGAATTGAACAGTATATTTCTCAATACACTAAAGTGATCAGCATTATGGAACAAAATACCGTTGGACTGGTTATCGACCAGGATCATAATTGTGGTGGCTATGTTGAACTGGTCAACCGTATGGTTGGTCTATTTATGGATAAACCTTATCATCCCATGTACTTTAAACTTGTCGCCAATAAAGAAAATTACTTGGACTATCAAAAATTTACAAATGAAACAGACAAGCTCACAACATGGTACGACAACGCTATGAAAGTGTTAACCTTACTGAAAGATTTTTGGCAACGAGGCGAAAGAACCACTTCATTTACAACCCTAGATGGTGAAGAGTGGGCTCAACCCAACTTAGTTCGGTACACCAAGCCCGTTGTTATGCTTATTGATGAGATGTCCGGATCTGGCGGCGATGCATTTCCGTCATTAATGCAAGGTTATGGTCGTGCCAAGTTGATTGGATCTCGCACGATGGGAGCCGGTGGTCATGTGACTCAAAATTCGCCATTAAACTACTCTCAAATTACTGTCAGCATGACTCGCTCTTTATTTTTTAGACCTGATGGTGTTCCCGTTGAAAATAATGGCGCGGCTCCTGATTATCCCTATGAAATCACGCTTGAGGATTTTATGGGTGGATATAAAAACTATCGAGCCTTCTATGAAGCTAAGCTTTTAGAGATGGTGCAAGTCGCCAAATAAAAAAGCCCTGACATAGATCAGAGCTTCTCGACATAAAATAGAGTTCACTTATTGTTTACTTATTTAAAGGCTCATCCATTCCGATGAGCCTTTTTTATTATCGTTTCATTTGAATAACTTCGCTCAATAATTCATCCGAAGTTGAAATTGTTTTTGCATTGGCCTGAAAGGCACGCTGATCCGTAATCATTGTCACAAACTCCGCAGCCAAATCCACTGTTGATCGCTCTAATGATTTAGCCATAATTGACCCTCGACCAGACATCCGAGCGGCGCCCAGTGAAGCCTCACCAGAATCACGAGACTGTTTAAACAAGTTTCCGCCTTGCTTAAATAAGGCTTCTGGATTTTCAAACTTAGCCAATAGAACTTGCCCTAAATCCAAAACTTGCCCGTTGCTGTAAGATGCAGTCAAAACGCCTTCATCATTGAATGATAAACCTGTCACCGTACCCGCTGCGTATCCATCCTGTCTCCAGCTCACAACATCAGAATCACTTCCGTATTGTCGCGTTCCTTCGCCAGTGCCACCTGAAGCCAAATCACTTCCGAAGTTGAACTTGAGCTCTTGACCTAACTTTGCACCACCTGTGAAGTTAAACTCTGAAGTTGTTAATTCTTGAGATTGCAGAATACCGTCTTCTGTAAATTGTAACTTTCCTTCACAAACTTGTGCCAATTGTGATTTTAATTCCGGAGCCACACCGTCAACTTCTTTGCCATCGACCAAACCACGGAATGTCCATGTGCGATCTTCACCGCGATTGAAAAATACATTCAACATGTGCTTATTACCCTGAGAATCATACATCTCAACAGCTGTTGCATAGTCTGATGTTTTGAACGGATCTTTTGCATCAAAAGTTTTTGCATTAGGAACTGCACGTGAATCTAAATTAAGATCCATTTTAATTTCTTTCGTGCCCGAAGCTCCAACCAGCGCGCGTGGGAATTTCATATCACTAACTTTATTTTCAATTTCGCCTTTATCATTGGCTTGATATCCTTGAATTTTTTGACCACTTGTTGTTACTAAGTATCCTTGTTTATCAAAATGAAATGCGCCATCACGGGTGTAGCTCACACCTTCGGAACCTTTAACTTGAAAATAACCATCGCCATTTACAGCAAGGTCAGTTGTGCGATCTGTGTGATCAAGATTACCTTGTGAAAGAATGGGATTCACCGCTCCAATACGAACACCACGGCCCATTTGATTGCCACCGTCGATACCTTTTAAATTTCGAGACATGATATCTTGAAATTCTGCGCGAGATGCTTTGAAACCAGTTGTGTTTGAGTTGGCGATATTATCCGCAACGACGCTAAGACCTTCACCTTGTGCTTGTAGACCGGATACACCTGTCCATAATGAAGAAAGAATTGCCATAAATGACCTCCATGTCATATGAAATCAACCTGTCGAAGTTGATTTCTGTGTTTGAAGGGCCCCCTCTACGAGGACCAGCCCTAATTAATTACTCATCTCAAGAATTCATGTATACAAGTTAACAAGTATACCCGAATTCAGTATTTACATAACAATGGTGCTGTCGATATTGGTGAACACATTTTCTTTCAATGCATTCTTATCCATGACCGTAACAACCGTGTTATTCTTTACGCTCACGATCAGGGCCGATTGATCCATCAGAATTAATGTATCTTTCGAACCTTTCGCTGCCGCTTTCGAAACTGCTTCATTGAGCTTTGTTAAGTCTTGTGGAGAATAACTTATTCCCCGAGACTGCATGCGCTCAATCGCATGATTCGAAAACTTGATGTGACCTAGTTCAGCCTGAGCTACCGGTTTCGCAGTTAAACCCGCGGGAGCCTCGGTCTTGCCAAGTACATCTTTGAAGGACACTTGTCCCGAATCACCTTCAGATTTTTTAATCTCTGTTGGCTTCGTCGGTATCAGATTCTCGATGCGACTCAACCCGTTGGCTAAGTGTGCCGATTTCATCTGTGACATACTACTTCTGCGCTTTCTGTAACGTGCTCATCAAGTCTCGTGACATCGCTACATCAGACATCACGTTATTGACCGTCGAGGCTTTACCCGACTCTGGTATTTTCGTGATTGAAGTATTCGTTCCTTCGCTTTGCTTACTACTATCTTGCTGCACGTCATCTGCCTTTTTCAAGTCAAGGCTAGTAACATCTTTCACATTCTGGTCGTTGCTCTTAAGGCTTCCGTCTGTAATTTGACGAACGTCCCGCATTTTTATCGACTGATTCCCCACCTGAAGTACTGGTCCTTCTTTAGAAAAACTCAATCCCGAGATAACGCCCTGAAAATCGGTCTTTACTTGCATTTTCTTTCCACCACTATCAGTGGCTTCAATTTGAAATTGATATTCGCCGGCAGGTTTTTTATTCCCCTCAGCATCAACACCATTCCAAGAAATTTTATTTGCACCCGCTTTTAAATTTGCCAATTTGTAGTCCCGAACAACTTCACCTTTTTCATTGATCACTTTAATTTTTGCCTCTTGCGTATCTTGAGGAAGATTAAAATTGAAATCGTGTGATGTATCAAACTGTGTTCGAACAACTTTTGATGAATCTCCTGCGACTGTTTTTCCGATCAAATTCAATGCCTGAAAATCTTCTGGCTTTGAATTTTTTCCTTCAATTTTTGTCAGAGTTGAATTCATATTCGACATTTGCTCTAAAGTGGAAAATTGTGCCAGCTGTGCGGCCATCTCATGGTTTTTCAGTGGATTGGTCGGATCTTGATTTTTCAATTGCGTGAGCATGAGTTTGAAAAACGCATCTTTATCCAAATTGTTGTTACCAACACCTTGGACTTTTTTTGAATCATCAACCCAATTTGGATCAGACACTTTATTCAATAAGGCGCCCATATCCTCTTCACCGATTTTATTTTTCTGATCTGGCGTTAAACTAGAAACTTGATTTGTATCCTGAAGCGATTTTGCAGGCTTTTCAGACCAAGTCTTTGTTCCTAGTTTCGTTGTCATATTCGTTGCCATCTAAACTCCTTTTATCCGGCGGCCATTTCCACTTAGGCGACTTTGTTCAGCGTTGAACCCGTACGACCTGCTGCCCGCGCGGCTCCCGACTTCATCGGTTGCATAGCGTTGGGTTCAGCTGATGCTCGAGAACCAACGGCTTGAACATCTCCATAAGATCCACGTCGTGCTTGATTGCCAAAATTATTTTGGAACTGTTTCCAAAATTCTTTCTGCTGATCTTGCGCTTGACCAAAATTTTGGCCATGACCCTGATTATTCTGGAACTGCGCCGTGTTGTCAGTATTCGTTCCATTTACAGTACTGATTCTAACATGATCTACACTGAGCTGTTGAGCAGCCAGACCAGACTTAAGTTCAGTTAAACTGTCTTCGATTAACTTTTTTACCGATTTATCCTGCGTCTGCATTTCAATATTCAATCGCCCGTCATTCATCAAGACTTTCAATTGAATTTCGCCCATGCCATCAGGACTCATCTTCACAGTCATCTCACCGCCACCTTTAGTCGCTAAAAACTGAGCCTGCCGCATCACTTCTTGAACATTCTCTTCGCGATTTTCAAGAAGCTGTGACATCGGAGTGGGCGATCCCACTTTGTCCAATGGCGACGCTAAATGCGCTCTAAAGTCAGTATGTGACTGCCCAACATAGAGCTGTGATTCGTTTTTAAAACCATCTGCTTTAAATTCTTGAACAGTGTCCTTCATCGTATCAGATTGCTGCTCTGACGACGACTGTTGGCTCAATTCAGAACTTGGCACTGTAAAGGCTTTGTCCTGACTTAACTGCTCTAGAACTTTTTGTTCAAAGCTTTGCGCCGTCTCTTGAGACATTCCTTTGATGGATTCAAAATCTTTCATTTTCTGAACAAGTCCCGCTTGCGCTATATGCTGATTCAAATCAGATTGAAATCCAACATCTTGGCTGAGCTGTTCTTGAGCGGATAAAATCTTAGGATTTATCGCAGAAACTTCATTTTCAGATGCGACGGATGGAATCGCTTGAGATGTTTCACCAGAAATAGCTGAATCAACTGGCGCCATCTGCTGCTGCTCTAAAGCCAGCATCAAATCAGACATCTCCGATTGAATCGTTTGTTCGGAAATTCGTGATTTATCCATCAACTGACCATCAGAGATGGCCGTCGAATCTGTTGAAGCAGCTGCAGAGAAAACATCCTGTCCCACTGCTGTCGATTTGTTTTCTTCAGATATTCCGTCGGTTTCGATCATCGCCAGATCTATTTTTTGATCTGGAACTTCAAATTCACTCTTCGGTAAGGCCATGACATTTGAAATCATCTTATCTTCGGACTCTGTCACCATCTTCTTTTTTGTTCCCCCAGATGGTTTCTTTTCATTTCGCTCAGCTCTTAACTCGTCTTCAGTTTTTTTAGCACGAAGTGCCTTTGGATCTTGTTTTATATCCTTCGAAGTATTCGTGGATTTTTTATCATCCATTTTCCTTTGAAGTTGACGTTCAAAATCCTTTTTGAAGTCTGGCTGCAATTGGTCTTTCGTTGCTGCCTTCAAGTCTTGAGCCAATCCCTTTTGCGGGGGGCTGACACCAAGAATTTTATCTAACACTCGCCTCCTTTGGTTATAGTTCTACTGACTTGCTGGGGTTCTATATCCAGTAAATCGTTCTGCAAAAACTTGTGCCTTTTCAGGCTTAACTAAATTTAAAATATCTCCTGCAACTTTTTTCTTCATACGGCTCAGTATATCAATCACCAAATCCTCATCCAGGGTTTCGAAAACTTTAGCCACTTGTTGCGGCTTCATATTCGAATACATTTGCACTAAAGTATCGACCTTGGCATCGTCTGTTTTAATTTTCTCTTCCAGCACTGATGAGATTTTTGAACGCGTCTCTTCAATTTTTTTAATTTTTTCTTCAATTTCATTTTTTTGTTTTTCAATTTCCGCAGCTAATCGATTCAAATCTTCTTCGCGCTGATCAAGAACTTTTTTTCGTTCTGCCAGCTTAAACAAGTAATCTGAATCATCAGCAGTTTTTTTGGCTTCTGTTACAGCCGGAACAGTCTCAGCAGTGGGAGCCGGCTTCGCATCAACTGGAGGAGTGTCTTGAGCATAGGCGCTTGACATAGAAATATCAATTTTCTTCCATTGATTTTCAATTTCATCAATATTTTCAAGAGCAATAAACCCAGCTACACCGAACATTAAAAATAATGCGAACTGAAAAAGTGGAAATCGACTTTTTTCTTTTGTTTTTCGACGAAGGGACCTAACTTTCTCTGTACGTGATTGTGCAGTCGCAGTTTGCTTCGCTTTTTTAAAGAACTGATCGTAACCTGTCTTCATGACATCCTTAATTATTCTTTCCATCCTGGAAAAAATTTTTATTTATTATCCACTCGGCCAAATCGTATAACTGTTAGTTCATCAATCTCTTGTTGTTCTTTCAGTGAAACTTCCTTGAAATAAGCTCTTTTTTTATTTTCACGAAGTCTCTCAATCATTTTAGCCTCAGTTTGCGCTTGCTGCAAAATTTCACGTCTGGACTCGACTACTTTTATGGCTTCAAGCAGACGTTCGTTCTGTTTTTTAATGCGAAGGTCTTGCCCTTGAAGGAAATTATTAATCTGCTCTACGGAACTTGTCCAAGACGTAGATCCCTGGACGATCTCTTGACGCTGTAAAAAGGCTGCTTCTTTTTGGCTTTTCATCTCTTCCAATTTTTTTTCTTCTTGATCAAATATTCGCCCAGCTTCGGCAAATTCTTTTTGCGCAAGATCCACTTGAATCTCACGTTGAAGCAGAACTTTATCTAAAGAAAATTTGAATTTTTTCACTATTCCCCATGAATTTTTTTATGAACGTTACAATCCGGCCGTAATTTGCATGAGCTGTTTTAAACACTGGTTCATATTGCTGCGATCATCTGTGCGTTGTTTTAAAAAATCATTGATCGCATCAATAGATTTAATTGCCTTATCAATTTTTGGATTAGCACCGGCCTTATAAGCACCAATGTTAATAAGATCTTCAGATTCTTTATAAATTGCCAGAATTTCACGGAGCTTCATCGCATTCCGCGCATGCTCTGGTGCACTGACAGCCTTCATAACCCGACTGGCACTTTGTAAAATATCAATTGCTGGAAAATGTCCTTTATGAGCAAGATCTCGCGATAAAACGATGTGCCCATCCACAATAGAACGCACAGCATCTCCAATGGGATCGTTCATATCATCACTTTCAACAAGAGTTGTATAAAAACCAGTGATCGATCCCGAGTTTTCAAAATTTCCCGCTCGTTCTAAAAGTTTTGGAAGAGTTGAAAATACAGAGGGCGTATAGCCACGTGTACTTGGCGGTTCTCCGATACTTAAACCAATTTCTCGTAGTGCCATTGCGAATCGAGTCACTGAATCCATAACCAAAAGAACATTCTTTCCTTGACCAGAAAAATACTCAGCAATAGCCGTAGCCACATAAGCTCCACGCATCCTCAGCAATGGACTTTGATCACTGGTCACACAAACCACGACAGTCTTCTTCATGCCTTCTGGGCCTAATTCATTTTCGATAAACTCACGAACTTCTCGACCACGTTCGCCAATAAGTGCAATCACATTAACATCAGCTTCAGTTTGTTGAGCCATCATTCCCATCAATACTGATTTTCCAACACCTGAACCTGCCATAATCGCAACTCGCTGCCCACGCCCCACCGTTAGAGTAGAATTAATCGCTCGAACACCCACATCAAGGCTTTGTCGAATAGGTTTTCGATTTAAAGGGTTCACAATTTCTGCATATAACGGGACTTCTTTGATCATTTCGAGCTCGGGTTTACCATCCAAAGGCTGCGCCAAACCATCCACAACTCGCCCCAGCAACTCCTCGCTGACCCTGACCGTGGCGACTGATTTTGAAAGTGTAATTTTTGATCCCATTGAAATTCCACGCATATCAGATAAGCTCATCATCAAAACTTGCTTATCTTTAAATCCAACCACTTCAGCAAGAATTGATTTATTCATCTGTGAACCTTGTATTTCACAGATACTACCAACACTCACACCAGGAATATAACCCTTGATCAGCAATCCAGTCACATCCGTGACTTTGCCACTATCTTTCGTCAAGTGAGTATTATTCAGAATATTATAGTACTTGCTGAGATCTAATTCCATGGAGACATTCTTTCGTTACGTGATCGGTGATTTAACTCGTGGCAAGGCTTGCTTCATCTCAGACCACAGTTTATTAACGCGCTCTTCAATTCGTGCATCAACAACTCCGTAATTTGTTTCAACAATACAACCACCAGACGTCACTTGATCAGAAACTTGAAATCGAACTTTCTTTAAAAATTCAAATTCCCGTCCCATTTGATTTTTCATACGCTCAAGAAAATCCACCTGAGTCGCGCAAATTAAAACATTCACTTCTTCATCGGCCTGAGCCATTTCAATGGCATGCTTTATGACCGAAATAACCACTTCTGGCTTTTCTTCAATATGATCAAATGCAATCCGACGTGCAATATCGTATACCAATTGAATAATATGGCTTTCGTTCTGTTGAACCATTTCCTCTTTTAAAAGAGTCAAATGATTCATCATCTCTTCTAATTGAGATAGATTAAAATTAATATCATTTGTTCTCTCGGTATAAGCTTTTTCTCGGCCTTCTTCCAAACCCAGTTCATAAGCTTTTTGATAAGCCTCTTCTTGCACCAATGCTAATTTTTCTAAAACTTTATTCTCAATTTTTGTTTCTTCAGAAATTTTTTCGATTGAATCCACGCCTGTTGTTTGACGAAGGACATCACTCATTACAAAATCAGATCCTTTTTCTTTTTCTCGGAGATACTCTAAGGCGGCTTCCGGAGTACCAAACTGAATTTGCTTTGGCACATAGTTCAATACGGATATATCCGAACCCAACGAATTTTCGTTGCTTTTTTTCAGCACATTAGACTTATCGGTCGCATGAGATTTACTAGACCATGGCATCTTCTGTACCACCACGAGCTATAATAATTTTTCCCTCGCCCTCTAAACGACGTGCGACATTGACGATCTCCTGTTGTGCTGTCTCAACGTCAGACAATCTCGCTGGTCCCATATTCGAAAGATCCTCTCGCAGCATTTCCGCTGCACGCGCTGAAATATTTTTGAATATTTTTGCTCGAATTTCTTCATTTGCTGTTTTCAATGCCAATAACAAACGGTCATTTGGAATTTCTTTAAGTAAAATCTGAATGCCGCGATCATCAATTTTAGTAACATCTTCAAAGACAAACATCAGTTTGCGAATTTCTTCAGCCAATAATGGATCTTTCTCTTCTAAACGAGACATAATTGATTGTTCTGTATTTTTATCCATAACGTTCAGCATCTCTGCGACTGGCTGCACACCACCAAGAGACGCTTGTTCGATTGTATGAGTGTTGGAAAGCTGATTCTTCAATACTTTATCGATATCCGCAATCAACTCAGGATCTACGTTCTCTAAATTTGCCATACGTAAAACAACTTCAGCTTGCAAAGATTCAGGTAACCGACGTAAAACTTCGCCCTTTTTCTCTGGCTCGAGATGGGCCAGAATCACGGCAACAGTCTGAGGATGTTCATTCACTAAGAAAGTTGATAATGCTTTTGCATCCACCATTTCAAGTGATTCTAAAGTACGGCCAGAGCCCGATGAAATATTTAGACCACCCATAATTCCGCGGGCGCGCTCTTCACCCAGGGCTTCAATAATCGTATCCTTGTTGGCCATTTGATCTGAAAAAATAAAATCTTCCGCTTCACTGATCATTTCGTAATAATCTTCAAGCACACGCTTTGTAATATGAACAGGAACAACTTTAAACTTGGACATCAAATGGATCAGTTTACGAATGTCGCCATCATCCATTTTTGTAAATAAAACTTTGATCGCTTCTTTTCCAAGATAATTGATTAAAATGGCGGCCTTATCTATTCCGCGCAGGGTATCATAATCTAAATTCTCGATTTTCATTGCTCGCACAGGTTATTCCTTCCGTGAAACCCACATGTTGATTGCACTGGACGCTTTTTCTTCATCACGATCGATAAGATTCATAATACGATCTTTCAATAATTCACTTTCAGCTTTTTCTGGATCCACTGATTCATGAAGAATCGGAAGCACTCCATTCATACCAGGCAATGAATTATCAACAGATTGTAACTCTTCAAGTTCTTCAATCGTGCGAGGCAACATGTCCTCCACAGAATCTGTGAATGAATCTGTAATCCATTGCATAAATGGACGAACCACCATAAAGAAAAATAAAAGCAACGCAAAACCCAACAAGCCCCATTTAAATAAAGACTGAACAAGTTTTTTCTTTTCAAGAACAGTAAGGATTTTTTCGCTTTCGGTAAAATCTTCTGGTTGAAATTGAATTGATTCAATTTTGACATTGTCTCCGCGAGCAGCAACAAATCCGATGGCATTTTTGACAAGAGATTCATACTTTGCAATCTCTTCTGCCGTTCGTGGGTTCCATTTTGTTTCTGTTTTTCCATCAGCACCTGTCACTGTGGTCGGAACGCTATCAATCAATACGGCCACACTGATTTTTTCAATATTACCAGCAGCTTCTTTAATATTTCGAATAGTCTTCGGAACTTGATAGTTCACCGTTTTGAGTTCTTTTTTGACGTCTTGCTTGAAACCAACCTGACCATTATTGTCTTCAGCACCCGGAATATTTGATCTTGAACCCGGCACTCCGGTTGGATTTGACCGTGACCCATCTAAAGATTCTTCCTGAGTTTGTTGCGACAAAACCGCTGTTTTATCGGGATCTACTGATTCTTCTACTGCAGAAACGACCTTATGATTAATCGTGGCATCCACTCGAGCCACGATTTTACCATGGCCAACAACTTTTGAAAGAATCGATTCAATTCGTGATTCTAAATCTTTTTCAACTTTTTGCTTAAGCTCCATGATATCACTTGAAGCACCGGTTGATCCGTCTGATTGACGAGAAATCATTTTTCCGCGCTCATCCAATACCGTTACATGATCAACGTCCATTCCTTCAACGGCATTGGCAACCAAAAATCGAATGCCTCGCACCTGCTCACTGGAGAGTTCTTTCCCGGGATGCAACTCAACCACAACCGAAGCTGAAGGAGGAGAGGATTCTTCCATAATTGTTTTCTTTGCCGGAAGCGCAAGAATGACTTTTGATTGCTTCACAGCATTTAAGGTATTAATGGCGCGAATCAATTCACCTTGCAAGGCGCGTTGGTAATTAATTTTCTGCGCATAGGAATTAATTCCAAACTCTTGCTTATCAAAAATCTCTAATCCTATTGATCCCATTTTTGAAGATCCAACTTCAGACGACAATTGCATCAAAGTTGCACTTAAAAAATCTTTTGGAACCAAAATGGTTACAGATGATCCATTTTCTCGGATTTGATAAGGAATACTTTTTTCTCCAAGTTTACCAATAATCGTTGGCACCTGGTCAGACGGCAAATCCTTTAACAAAACTGCATAATCTTTACCTGAAGCCATAAAGACAACGGAACCCACTGTCACCACAGCAACAAAAAATGATGCCAGTAATGCCAGGCGCTTGGTTGGACCTAGGGACTTATAGAATTCTTGAAACTGACCAACAATACCGCCAAAAATCTTCTCCACATCACACCTGCATCTTCATGATTTCTTGATAAGCATCGATAATTTTATTACGAACTTGCACCATAGTACGAAGTGCGATGTCTGCTTTTTCGCTGGCCAACATCACTCCGGCAATATCATCCGTTTTACCGGTTGCCAGTTCTTGCGCTTTTTTATCTGCATCGAGATGAATCTGATTTACATTGTTGACAGCTTCTTTAAGCGTATCCGCAAAAGAAGGACCCGCAGTTCCTGATGAAGAAATTGAATTTAAATCAACTTTAGAATTTTTACCTTCTAAATTTGCCGTTTCTAAAAAACGATTTGCATTTGATATTGTTAAACCATCCATGGTCTATACTCCTTCAATCAAAGGTGCGTCACCTTCTCATTATCTACCAATTTCTAGTGCACTTAAAGCCATATCTTTACTCGCTTGAATAGCCTGTACGTTAGCCTCGTACGAACGAGTCGCCTGTATCATATTGGTCATCTCTTCCATCAAATTCACATTGGGATATGCCACATATCCATCTTCGTTCGCATCTGCGTGGGATGGATCATATTTTAAAATCGGAGCTTTCTTATCATAAACTACATCTGTCACTTGAACCCGCTGAAAATCAGACTTGGGATCGTTCACACCCATCACATCTCCAAATGATGCTGCGTCTGGCATGGACTCAAAAACAACATCCTTCCGTCGATACGGTCCCCCTTCGGGAGTCCTTGTGGTATTGATGTTTGCAATGTTCGAAGATATTGTATTCATTCGCGCCCGCTGGGCCGAAAGGCCACTTCCGCTGATTCGAAGTCCTGACATAAAATCTGACATGGTCTAGCTCACTTTCTGACGACGACTATTTTTAAATTATTATTTAACTATTATTATTCAACTATCGACTTTCGCTAATGGCGTATTTTAGTGCCGCCATTTTTTTATTGATCAATTGCAACGCCGTCTTGTACATAATTGAATTTTCTTGAAGAGCAGACATTTCTTTTTCCATGTCTACTGTGTTGCCATCATTATTCATGGCCACATCCGGATTTTCGTAAATATCTGGACTAACGGCAGGCTTTGTACCAACTGCAAAGTGTTGAGAATCCGCCGTGGCTAAGCTATTCATGCCATCCATATCTAATGCGGCAGCTAGCGCATTTTCAAAATCTAATTTCTTAGCATGATAATGAGGCGTTTCCGCATTAGCAATATTAGACGAGGTAACGTTATGGCGCATCTGGCGCATTTTTATCGCGGTGGCTAATGCGTCCGTTGTTTTGTCAAAAATGCTACTCATAAATACCCCTCAGTTCGATATTGGTTTATTTTATTTCGTAACGTGCGAATCGATATTCCAAGAATTTCAGCGGCTTTGGTGCGATTCTGGTGAACAAAGTAAAGAGTTTGTAAAATATATTTTCTCTCTAATTCTTCGAGTTTCATTCCCGTCGGCACACCCACTTCAATAGTGGCTGGACCCATTTGTAAAAACTGAGGCTCGATCAGATTACTATTCTCAGCCAGCAACAGAGCCTCTTCAAGAACAGATTCGAATTCATAGAACTGACCTGGCCAACCATACTGTAAGATTTTTTCCAAAGCCTTTTCGGTTAGCTTCACCTTTGGTTTATTATTCATAAGACTCAGTACCTGCAAAAAAAACTCAGCCAATAAGGCCAAATCTGCTTTTCGATCACATAAACTAGGCATTTTTATTAACCGGTATGAAACTTTGATTTTTGCACTCACTTCATTCCATTCGTTTGTAGTCAGTGTAAAGATGCCATTCAAACTTCGAGTCTGATAAGAATCCGAAACTATTAAGTTTGGATTCTTAAGAACATGATTCTGAATATGATTTGCTAAAAATGTTTTGCCAGTGCCTTTTTCTCCAACGATAAAAATCAACTCAGATTCTGAAATATCGTGAAGGCTTTTTAAAATATTGAGCATCGAGAATGACTTCACTTGAATGGATCCATATTCGATTGAATTCATTGCTGAGCCTCCATTTGTGACATAGCTGGAATTCGCTTCAAGTATTTTTTGTAATCATCATTCCATTGAGCTTCTTGTAGTTTATTACGAGAAATCCGAGTCCAAACCGCAGCATTCTCGCCACGAAGCTTACTCCAAATGGTTTCAGCTCGTTTCAACTCGCCTTTTTTAAAATAAATTTCTCCGAGCTTAAAACGCTCTTCAGCCAAATTGAGCTGATCATCATATTTTTCTAAAATAAAACTGTAGCGTTTTGCAGCCTCGTCCTGTTGATTTTCTTTTAAATAAATATTTGCTGAAAAATTAGCGGCACGAACGATCTGACGCGGGTTAACTTTCTTATTTTCCACCGCAATATCCACTACTTTTTTCAGACTTTCCTGAGCATCCGCAATAGAATTTTTCTTGTACTGCATATCCGCCAGCTCCATCAATGCATCAACAGTTAATTCAGGTTTTCCGTTCCAAACGCGAATAAGCTCTGATAAGTATCTCATTGCAGTATCTAAATCACCTTTTTGCTCATAAAGGTGTGATGCCAATTGAACGCGCTGAACCTGTTCGACTTCACCCAGCAAATGTGGATTTTTTATTTTTTCAAGTTGTGTGTAAGCACTTTGAAAATCCTTAGCTTGAAAATAACAATCCGCAATTCTTAGACTTAATTCATCTTCTGATGGTAAACTTTCCGTAACAGAAATCCACTTCTCGCGTTCTGTTCCTTTTACAGCCTGCATGTTTTGATATGTTTTTTTATACTTTTCAAGAGCCACTTCGAAATCTCCGGCTTTTTCGTAGGCAAGTCCAAGATAAAAATCCGTATCAATACGATCTTGATGCTTCAACCACGTGTCCGCGTATTTTTGATATGTTTTAAGGACGTCACGGTATTTTCCATTGTCTGAAAAATATTTAATTTGGTCAAAAATGTTTCGAACTATTCGTCGGGTTACTTGTTTTGAATCTGGACGATTCGGATTTTTTTGAAAGAAATCCGAAAGAATTTGAATCGCTTTCTCGTACTCCATTCGACGAGTAAAACCATCAGAAATCATAGTTGTTTTAAACTGATCAACATTGATAAGTTCGCTTTTTTTACTAAGCGCTTCCATTTTTACTAATGTTTGTTGAAGCTCTTCTTCTTTCATACCCTTCATGCGAGTACTCAGTAAATGCAACTGAGCCACAATGGTTTTAGGACTATCGCCATAGCGAAAGTACGTTTCCAAAAATGAACCGATCGCTCGTGATTGCTCGGCGCCTAAAATTTCTAAGAGCTCACCGACACGAGTCAGTGCATACGGTGCAAATGGATGTGATGGAAATTTTTGAGCAAACTCGAGACCTGATTGATGGGCTTCTTTGTATTTCTTTTTCCAAAAAAAGCTTTCCATTTTATTAAATGGTGTGTTGGGGAAAAAACCGGCATGCTTTTCGTATTTGAGCAATGCCGCATTGTAATTTGAAATAGCACCATCAAATTGATTGGCATCAAAATAAAAATCAGCTCGTCGAAATGCAGCCTCAGCCTGAACCAATTCATTTTTGCTGTCCTTCTCGAGATTATCCATTTCTTTAACCGCATCGCTGAGTTTATTGATTTTAGAATAGCTATAACCCAACCCCAGCCTTGCGTATTCATTTGAAATTCTATCTTTGAAATGATTATTCTCAATATGACTCGCAAAACGACGAATAGCTGTCATAAAATCCAACTTATCAACAGCCAATAATCCCAACATCAATGATGTTCGTTCTGCTAACGCTGATGTTGGGTACTTAGAAAGTGCTTGAGTATATGCAAACTGCGCCAGTTCATAAAATTTATCATTGTTCTCTTGGCGCCAAAGCGCTTGAAGGGCATCACCCTTCATATAGGCAATTGATTCCAGATATTTTGATTTTGGAAATTTGTTCTCGAACCAATCGGCAGTTTGTTTAAATACCAAATAGCGCTTTTTATCGAAAAGCAGTTTTAATAGCTTAACTTGCTTATTCTCTTCTGATTTTTCATCTTGAAACTGATATATTGGTGGATTTTTCTTCATGGTGTTCCAAAAAAGAAACTCCATCTCAAGCATCGGAAACTTTAAGTAATAATTATTATCACTTTTTAAAATAGAACGTTCATTGATTTCAACATCGCGAACAACAAATCTGCTAAAAAAAGAATCGGCACCATCACTTAGTCCTGCTTTAAGTAAAGTCGATGTTTCAATACCTCCGGGTTCATCAATTTTCAAGTAATCCGCCTGGGCTGGCTTGCGCTCTGGCTGATCGGATCGATTTGCACTGAGAATCTGAGGTTTTTTCTTTTTTTCAGTTGTCTTTGGTTTTTCCTGACCACGCGCAATCAATGCGTCTCTTTTACTTTCATTAACATAAAAATCAACAATAAGCTTAGATGGTTGATCAGTAAGATAATCAAAAGTATCAATTGTGTCGTCTTTTAACACAAATTCAATCAGCCATTTGCTTTCTTGGGGCATCTGTTTAACCTGCACAGAACGAACAAAAGGATTTTCGATATTAGAAATTTTTGAAATTGAACTTTCATCAGTGGTTTTAACAATCAAAAGAATCTTGGTGTTCTCTTTGCCTTTAACTCGCTTGAGGTCATAGTCCCAGTTCTTTTGTCCAGCTAGTTCAAAGTTATATGTTTCACCTTGATTTTTAACTAGACCTTGAAGTTCACGCGACTGGACTAATTGCAGAGTCAGCATACAAATTACAATCAAAAGTATTTTTATGGTTTTCATCTATTCATTACAAAAAGCATTTCAAGTGCCACTAATGAGTAAGCCCATTGACGGTTATTTTCGAGGCTAGGAAAAATTGTCCGTATTATTTTGGCATCAGGTGACAAAATAATGACAGTTTATTTTGAATGATAGCAAGTAGATTTAGACTAGACGTCAATGCAATCTATGAACATACTTATGGAATCATCATGAAAAAACAACTCGTTGCCACACTTTTTATTATCACTATTCCATTTCTACTTGTTTCTTGCGTCTCTTCATTATTAAAAGAGAAGCCGCCAACATTTTCTAAAGAAGTCAGCTTTCTGGCACCCGCAGATCCTTTTGTTGACTTAAAACGTTCGGTTTATCCGTCATGGAAAAATCGAGTCACTGGCAATGTGATCTCTATATTCTCGGATTGCCAACCGGGGAATCCGCTTTCATTAACTGATTTGCAACGTTATATGGAAGAATCCATCGACAATGCGACTCGTCTCAACGAGAAAACAACTCCCTATCAAAATAAACCGGCTCTTTTTCGCACAATCGATGGCCAGGTTGAAGGCAATCAAATTCAAATCAGATCGCTTGCTTTTAAACGCTTAAACTGTGGATATCTTGTTTCTTTGTCTGGAAAACCCGAACAACTGCAACAAGATCAAACTTCATTTGATACATTTCTAAAGAGTTTAAAGTTCAAATGATAACGACACCCTCTTCGACTTTCAAAGACTGGGCTGAAGAGCAACTTTATTTTTTAGGTGGAATCGTTTACTTAATTAGAGATTGTCTTCGCGAAGGTTTTCATCGCCCTTTTTATTGGGGATTACTTGCTGATCAAATTTACCTTGTTGGCGTGCGCTCAATGCCTTTGGTATTAATCACCGCAGGATCTACTGGTATGGTGATGGCCCTTCAGTATGGTTTGGGCCTTGAAAAATTTGGTGGAAAACCATATGTCCCTCGCTTGGTGGCTTCGACTATCTTACGAGAAATGGGACCTGTTTTTACCAGCTTAATGCTTGCCGCTCGAGTTGGAGCTGGAATTGCCAGTGAAATTGGCTCGATGATGGTGACTCAGCAAATTGATGCCATTCGTGCTCTGGGAACATCTCCAATTAAAAGAATTGTTATCCCGCGTATTTTAGCCTGTTTAATTGTCTTACCAATACTAGCGGCATTTGCAAACTTGGTTGGAAATATTGGTGGTATGCTTATTGGAGCCTACGAGTTAAATATTGATTTTCAATTTTACTATCAACGTGTCATTGAAACCTCAAATATTATGGATTACCTGGCTGGATTTGGAAAAACGTTTTTCTTTGCTCTTTTTATTGCTGTTCCGTCGTGTTTTTACGGTCTGCAAGTTAAGAATGGAACTCAAGAGGTTGGTATTGCAACTCGCAAAGCGGTTGTGGCCTCATCATTGCTGATTTTAGTCGGAGATTTTTTCCTTTCAAAAGTATTTTGGATAATTGAAAAATGGCTGTAATCGAAGTC
Source organism: Bdellovibrionales bacterium RIFCSPHIGHO2_01_FULL_40_29 (assembly GCA_001771815.1). Classification (GTDB taxonomy): domain Bacteria; phylum Bdellovibrionota; class Bdellovibrionia; order Bdellovibrionales; family Bdellovibrionaceae; genus Pseudobdellovibrio. The sequence continues at coordinate 228,648 of MEPU01000006.1, forward strand.
CGCAATTTCAAAAAGAATTTTGGTACTAAAACCATCCACGAAGATGTTTCTTTCTACGTTCGAAAAGGGGAATGTCTTGGTTTGGTTGGAGGCTCTGGAACGGGAAAATCAGTTCTGCTGAGAAGTTTGATTGGACTTGAAAAATCTGATGGTGGATCCATCCAAATTAATGATCAAGAAATTGTTGGGTTCTCTGAAATTCAATGGCTTCAAATTCGTAAAAAAGTTGGTTATGCTTTTCAAGGTGGTGCTTTATTTGATTCGATGACGGTTTTTGAGAATTTGGCTTACCCCCTTCTTGAACACACTGAATTGAACAAACAGCAGATTAAAGATAAAATCACTCAGCAACTCAATGATTTTGGATTGAATGATACCGAAAGTCTTTTCCCAGGAGAACTTTCTGGTGGTATGCAAAAGCGCGTCGGATTGGCGCGTGCGATGATGCTTGAACCTGAAATTATTTTGTATGATGAACCCACTGCCGGACTTGATCCCTACAATACAAAAAAGATTCAAGATCTCATTCTTCGTCTGAAAGCAAAAGGCGTGACTTCGATACTTGTAACCCATGACATGCCCACAGCATTTGCTGTTTGCGATAAATTTGCCTTTTTAAAAGATAAACGAATCATCGAGCAGGGTACGTTAGCGCAACTCAAAGATTCTCCACAGAGCATGATCAATCAATTTATCGAGGGGATAATTATATGACACAAACTAAAGTCGGCGCCTTTTTAGCTATTGGACTTTTTGTGCTGTTGGGCTCTATTTTCACACTTGGCTCTAATAAATCTTATTTTCAAGAGGTGTTTCTAGTTCGAGCTTACTTTGATTCCGTTCAAGGACTTAACAAAGGCAGTTTGGTTTCTTTATCTGGTGTTAAAGTTGGTAATGTCGATGGAATTAGTTTTGATGGTGACCGAAATCTTGTTAAAGTTATTATCCGCATCGATGCTGTCTATAAAAATAAAATTCGAAAGGACAGTCGAATTGAACTAAGAACTCAAGGAGCCCTTGGAGATAAATTTTTATTTATTACTCCCGGCACGAACATCAGTGAATTTGTTCAACATAATGACGAGATGTTAGCTGATTATGGCAATGATATTTTGTCTGTCCTGAGCAAACGGGGAAATGAGAGTGAAAAATTATTCGATGCTATCGGTGATTTTCAAAAACTTTTACGCTCTGTGACTGATCAGAATAAAATTCCATCATTGATTGCCAAATTGGATTCAACCGCCGGCAACTTATCCGAAGTATCACAACGTTTAAACAGCACGCTGAAAACCGGAAGCCTGGACCGTTCAATGACAAAGTTGGAACACGTCATCGATAAAATCGACAAAGGCGAAGGCACGCTGGGCGCCCTAATCAACGACAGATCCATCCACGAACGCATCAAAAACATGCTCGGAGCCGGTCAAAAAAACCAACAAATAAAACAAATCCTAAAATCCTCCGTCGAAGACTAATCGGAACTCTTACTCGAGCGTCCTTCGGCTCGCCGAGGGGTATCGGTCTCTCGGGGGTACGCGGAAGTGCAATCACTCCAATTCTCTCCGAGGGGGTATCGGTCACCCCCCATCAACCACAGTCTTTCAAGTTGATCTCGAGACATATTCCGCGTGCGATTCTTTTGATAAGGAATAACTCCGTTCACTTCTAGCTCATTCAACTGAATGTAATTTCGAAGAGTTAAATAGTTCTTCCACCCCCGAACAATCCGACTAAACGGACGCTGAGGCCACAAAGCCGTAGCCATTTTAGCTCCACGCCGAGTACAACCTTGCTCCCGATCATTGGTTGGGGTATCGGTCACTCCTCTTGGTGTTTCCTTCGGAATATCAATTTTCACTTTCAAATTTTGAGCAATCTGTCCTGCAAAAACTCGAAAAAAATGATGAAAGTTGGTTCGACGCGAGCAACGAGCCATAATATGAATATGGTTATGCTGATAACTAATCTGCTCAATCTTAACAAAAAATCTTTTGGCATATCGATTCAGCAAAAATTGCACAAACTTAAAATTTTTCGGATGTCGAAAGCTGCGGTTAAGTAAATTTTTTGGATTAATCTTAAAGACAATATGATGGGAGTGCTTTGTCGTCAGTGGCCGAGCACCTCGCCCTCGCCGATGTTTACGATATTCTCCACCATGCACAAGACCAGAAGAGTTTTTTTGAATCAGATTTTGCTGTTTTGTTTTCATGAGCTATTAGAATGCAAGATCCGCGGGTGACCGATACCCGAAGAGACCGCGCAATAGCAAGAGCTTTGGATGAAATACGGATGTCGTGATAGTCGTGACATCCAAACCGAGTAGTAATTCGAGAAACTATTTTAGGAATTTTTTGACTTGGTCGCGGAAGACTTCGTTTTCGGCGTTGGGGACTTGGCGACGGTCTTGGGTGAAGCGGATTTCGCGAACGAAGCCTGGGCGGAATTTTTTATTGATTGCATCTTTGATCGATTCGGCCATAAACCCCATTTGTTGCATCCACACTGAGTTTTCAACCCACAGCCACAACAAGCCATTTCGATAGGACACAGGTTCTGAGTGTGCGGAGACCGTAGGTCCTACAATATCTTTCCAATTGAGCCACAATTTCCATCTCAAATACTGATCCGATACGGGACCTGCCTGCGACTCTAAAAGCTTTTGTAAAACTTCGGCACCGGTTTGGAATTTTGATTTGAAATCGTTCTGCGACATGTTCATTTTGTAGCACAAAGGGTTGCATTTTTCGAATGAAAAGTCTAAACCCACCAGATACCTTTGATATCGCGGATGTCTTGGGATTCCTGGGAATATTAAAAGACTCCACAGACAGGATTGTCAGATAACCAGACTGGAAAACAGCTCAATATGGAAACACAGAAGCCTTTAAATTTACAAAATATCGCTGTTGTCGGCGCAGGCCTAGCTGGCAGCGAATGTGCGCTTCAATTGGCCAATATGGGCTTTAATGTCGCGCTTTACGAAATGCGTGCTGTTAAACAAACGCCCGCACATAAAACAACAAATTTTGCTGAGCTTGTATGCTCTAATTCCTTTGGCAGCCTGGGCGAGCATTCTGCAACTGGTCAGCTGAAATGGGAAGCTGAGCAATTAAATTGCCAGATTTTGAAAACAGCAAAAGAGCATGCCGTCCCTGCAGGCCAAGCCCTGGGAATAGATCGCGACGTATTTGCAGAAAAAGTTACGGCATTAATTAAAGCTCATCCTAAAATTGAAATTAAAAATGAAATTATCAAATCGTTAGACGATCTTCCGCGACCAGCGGTCATCGCAACAGGTCCACTAACCGATGAGGATTTAGCACTGAGTTTACAGAAACATTTTGGAGATGATTTTCTTTATTTCTTCGATGCCATCGCCCCTATTATTGATACGGATTCCATCAATAAGGATATTGCCTGGAAAGCGGATCGCTACGATAAAGGCACTCCGGATTATTACAACTGCCCGTTTGATAAAGAGCAGTATTTTAAGTTTATCGAAGAAATTCAAAACGCGCGAAAAATTGAACCCAAGCATTTCGAAACCACTGATTTTTTCGAAGGCTGCATGCCTATTGAAACAATGGTCGAGCGCGGAATTCAGACTCCCCGATTTGGACCGATGAAACCCGTTGGCTTAACAAATCCAAAGACCGGGCGCTATCCCTTTGCCGTCGTGCAATTGCGCCAAGATAACAAAGAGGCAACCGCTTACAACATGGTCGGATTTCAAACCCGCATGGCTTACGGCGAACAAACTCGCGTGTTTCGTATGATTCCAGGTTTAGAAAATGCAGAGTTTTTAAAATTAGGAAGCATCCATAGAAATCTATATATCAATTCACCAAAAAGATTGAATAAAGACCTTAGTAGCAAAAATGATCCGTGGTTATTCTTTGCCGGACAAATTACAGGAGTAGAGGGTTATTTTGAATCCACTTGTATTGGATTATTAGTGGCTCATTTTATTCAACAAAAAACACAAGACCATTCCTTTAATCCACCGCCACGGGATTCTGCCCTTGGATCTTTGCTTGAGGCAATAACAGATCCCTTTCGCGCGAACCATTTTCAACCAACAAACATCAACTTTTCATTGATTCCACCATGGCCCGAAGATCTGAAAGACAAAAAAGAAAAAAAACAAAAACAAATTGAACGTGCTCGAGCAGCTTTACAAAACTGGAAATCCAACGAGCTAAAATAAAATCGCTGGATTTTAGTCTAGGGTGTGTGATGAAAAAAAATCGGATCTTTCGATCCGATTTTTTAAAACCCGAAATGCTCTTATTTTATGAAGTACTTATTGTTAGTACTTATTGTTAGTACTTATAAAAAGTTTAAAGCACTTTGAACATATCATCAAAGCCATTCGCCAGATTGTTGAGCTCGCGCTCGACTTCTGATAATGAACCTTGATTGTCTTGGAACTTAAGTTCTTCGAAATCGCCACGGAAATTAAGCATACGCTTTGTCGTGTATGTTATTTTTCCACCCAAACCATCGATATAACCTAAAATTTGAGCTTGGCGCTCCGGAGTAAGCTTATTCTTCTTGTCCCAACGCTGCTTCATGAATCCCAGCAATGCTTTGTTCTCAGCCTTCATATGATCAGCTGTCATCTCTGTGTACTTGTGAACCAAGCTTGTCGATTTTGATTTATCATTCAAGATGCTATCAACGTAATTAATATAGTCTTGATTAAAATCTTTCGCGCCACGGATCAGCACACCATTGTTGGTATCCATATAGTAAGAACGAACATCCGCATTTGCTGATCCGATAATAATATCATCACCCAGAACAGATAATTTCGTGTGTAATGAAATTCCAGTTCCTACACTTGAAGCGTTGTATTCATAGAAATCCAAAGCTGGGAAGAAGCGTTTGTACTTAGAGACACCCGCATTATCTTTATTGAATGAACTTTCATAACGAACAAGACTTGAATGATGCTTAATCAACTCTTCCATTTGATATCGAGAGAAAATATTGATCACATTTAGATCAGTTGTTTCAATAGAGTTTGTCAAAAAAGTAATGCGAACGCGCGAACAGTCTCCGTAGTCGCCGTTCATCATCTTTGCTAATCGATGCACCATGCCTGATGGCATGAATAAGTAAGCAGAGTGAATGATCACGCGCTGTTCACGCTTTTCATCACGACTTACTTTACACGCATTTTCTAAACCACGGTACCAAGCTGCGTGGATATTCTTGCTGTATTTTGCTTCTGCTCCAATACGAGATCCAGCCCGACGCTTCACTTCACCATTTTTACTATAAGAAACATTTTCTAAATAATAGACTTCAGCGTTTGCTAAATCTGAAGGTGAAAATTTATCTACATTTTCTGAGTAAGGTTTATTTCTAAAATTGTCTCGTAATGCTTTTACTTTTCCAGCATACTCTGTCGAATAGCGAGCCACAGAGGCCTCGAGCTCGGTTTTTGATTCAGCAATACGAGCTGCCTGATTCTTAAAGTTTGGCAATTTTGGCGCAGTCGCTTCAATACAGCTTCCAATAGCCATCATTTGAACTTTACCCTCTTGGGCTTGCTGAACACAGGCACCAGTTGCCATCATCAATGATTCTGGATTCTTAATCAGATCATTTGGAACCACTCGCTGAACAGTCGAAATATCAGCAACCGGAGAGTATTTAATCATCTTATCAAATGATGCTTCGATTTCTCGCGCGCCACCTGGTGAAGTGCGTCCGTAGAAATCCGTATCCATGAAAATATACTTTCCTTTTTCTCCAAGACGAGATTTCATGTGATAAGAATCTTCGATATTACGCCCACCCAATTGAAATTCATTTCCATCAATAACAACCAATTTGTGATGGACATAATCAGTTAAATGATCCCATTGGGCAGCATGTGAAATTTCGCCTTTTGGTGACGTCGTACCCAAAGTTGGAAGTCGACCTGTCATTTCATTTAAAACGGGATTAAGTGTGGCACCATTGGATGCTAAAGCCGATGACATTTTTAACTTTGCAAAAATATTTCCGCTGGCAGCATCTTTTGCTGTTTCAAAAAAATCAAAAATAACAGCCATCTCTTCTGTATCGGTTTCGTCTTTCATGGCTTTCATTTTCGCGGGATCAATACCCGCACCGTAGCCCATTGCTACTTTTAATGCTGTTCCATTCTTACCGTACAATCCCGCCAAAAATAGTTTCGACATAGGAGTCGTTTCTTGTTTTGCAGTTGCTTTCATTAATGGAGATTTAAAATCTGCACATTGGCTTGCCGTTGGCGCTTTGACATCGGGGCAAGGAAAAGTCATGTACTTGGCGTCAGTCTGAATTTGTTTCGATGGAAAGTTGTAAAAATAAACATTCAAGTTTCCTTTTCCTTCAGAGGCCATCATTTTAAAATGATCAAGGCGCGCATAATTTGTAATAAAATCAGTAATCAATGTCACTTTAACGCCAGATTTCGCCTTGTTAATAAGTTCCTGAGTAATCAACGAAGAACTGTCATCGTCAGCATAGATAAAATAAACCATGCGGATACTTTTTTTAGCCCGCTTGATCATATCAAGTTTAGAATCAAAAGACGCATCATTATCAAGAATAAGTCGAGCATCCACTAGATCCAACTTAGATGACGATGCAATTTTTTTAATATCCTGTGTTGTGAATAAACGAGCCGGTCGCTGATCAGAAAACTGAGTCGAGAACTCTTCCATATTTTTCTGAAAAATTTCTGCAATACCCGCAACATTTCGATCTGAATATTTTTGTTGCGACACACAGGCCGTAACCATCAGCGCTGCAACTCCGACAGCTAGGATTAGCTTCTTCTTCATGAAAAACCTCTTTCTTATGTTTCTTAATTCAACGTCTTCAGCATAAATGAGATTTTCGAGATGAAAACAAAGTCTCGATGAAATTGGACATATGTCGGGGTCAGCTACGAAATTTTTGCACAGGGCGCAATGAGACCAAAATGACACCAAACTGTGATGACCGTCTAATTTGATACTCAAAAGCAATGAATCCATCCTCTTGAAATCTGGAAATACTTTCATAACAAGGCGCAAAAAAAGTGACCTCTGACTGGGTCTATACTATGTAGATTCCCTTGCATGAAACGACTCTGGACTAGACCTATCGCCATTACGATTCTGGCATTATCGACTTTGCTCGCTGAGAGTGGCTGCTATGGATTTTTCACATCTGCAAAAGCCGCTGCGATTACATTTCGGGGTCCACTTAAAGTGGCGATTCACCAGGATCTGATCACGCGAAGCCTTGAAAAAGATTTGATAACAGAGTTTGCAAGAAATCACTCGATCAAAATTAAGTTGATATCATTTGAATCTTTAGAACAGGCTGAGAATCTTTTGAATCATGACCGCGTTGATCTTATTTTTCCACGAACACCTTCTATCAATTCTGATTTCGAAGGCCATCATCAGTTTGTATACGATGATCTAAAGCTTTCAATGGTTTGCGGAAGTCCCACCAATAACAGCCAGTTGTGGGTGCCCACCCAGTATTCTTATATTCTGCAAAACAAACGGTTTCTTAAAAAATTTAAGACCTTATCTACAGTTGCAACAAAAACAGAATTGTCCGCGCAAGAGCTGTTGACCAAAACTTTGAAGTATCCTGAAACCTGCTACATCTCAGATTCTCGTATTGCATTGAAACAAAGTCAGAACTACCCCCAAATCCATATCCTTTGGATTGCAAAAAAATCCGATTCTGTTTTTTGGGTTAGCAGAAACGATCTGCAAGAAATAAATCAAATGATTCACACCTGGTTTCAAAATTTAGCGCGAAAAAAACAGCTTCGAAAATTTTGGGATCGCTACGAATCTGTTGAGTTTAAAATGTCACTGTTAGAACATCGACGTTTTCAAAGCGATATTATAAAAAAATTGCCGCGCTGGAAAAAGCAATTCGAAAAAAATGCTCGAAAAAATCAAATCCCATGGACTTTGCTTGCCGCTGTCGCCTATCAGGAATCCAAATGGAATGAGGATGCCACCAGCCATACAGGAGTTAAAGGCCTGATGCAGTTAACAAAAGACACGGCAAAATATGTGGGTGTTGATGACCGCGAAGATCCCAGCGAAAGCATACGCGGCGGCGCTTTCTATTTAAAGTATCTTTACGACAAGACATCGATAAAGCTCTCACCTTACGAACGCTGGGCTCAGGCACTGAGCGCTTACAATATGGGTTGGGCTCATTTACGCGACGCCCGTCTTCTAGCCAAAAGACTGAATACTGATGCCACCAGATGGTCGCGATTTAAAAAAATCCTGCCCCTACTGCGAGATAAGAAATACCACTCGCAACTGCAGTTTGGCTTTGCCCGCGGTGACGAAACTGTTGATTTCGTCGACCAGGTTTTTGGTTATACAGATTTACTCAATTCGACATTTACTCGACGGTCACAGACTTCGCAAGATTTCTAGGTTGATCCACATCAAGACCCAAACTATCTGCCAAGTGGTAAGCCATCAATTGTAAAGGCACTGTCGCTATTAATGGATTGGTCATCCAATCCGCAACAGGTAACGATAAGTAATATTCACTCATTGATTTCAAGGCTTCGTTCTCGCCGGTACCGATTGATATAATCTTACCACCTCGTGCTTTGGCCTCTTGAAGATTGCTCACGGTTTTTTCGATCAAATCATCTGTTGGAGCAACAACGACAATAGCCATGCGACTATCAATCAAAGCCAACGGACCATGTTTCATTTCTCCGGCAGCATAGCCCTCTGCATGCAGATAGGCTAATTCCTTTAATTTTAAAGCACCTTCCATTGCTATGGGGTAGCTCACCCCACGGCCCAGATATAAAAATCCTTTAAACTCTTTTAATTTTTCAGCAGCTTCAGAAAAGTACTTATCAAAAGCCAAAACAGTTTCAAGCTGGCTTGGAACTGCAAGCAAATTTTTAACAGCTTGATTCTCAGCAGCCACTGTTAAATGGCCGCGCGCCTTTGCGATTTCTAAAGCTAATAAATTCAATAGTGCCAAAGTGCTAGTAAAAGCTTTTGTGCTGGCCACGCCAACTTCGACTCCTGAATTCATATACAAATGACCCTCGGCCTCACGATCAATTGAAGACTGAGGAACATTGGTGATACTGAGAGTATGAGTGTTCAGATCTTTGGCCAAGCGAAGCGCCGCCAAAGTATCCGCTGTTTCACCACTTTGCGAAATGGTAACAACCAAAGTATTTTTTTGAATAATTGGTTGTCGATATCGAAACTCACTGGCGACATCAACATCCACCGGAACGCGACTGGTTTTTTCGATCAAGTATTTGCCAACCAGGGCCGCATAATAACTGGTTCCGCAAGCCACAAATAAAATGCGTTCAATTTTATTAAAAACTTCTTTTGAAGAACTTTTAAAGTTTAAATTTTTAATTTCAATTTGGTGAGTCTCTGGATTCAAATGAGGCTGAATGGCTGCAGCAACAGCACGAGGTTGTTCGTAAATTTCTTTCAACATAAAATGCTTGAAACCCATTTTTTCAATCTGCTCAGTGCCCCAATTTAAATGGTTTACTTTTTTTTCTATGGGCTTAGCATCTGCAGAAAAATAGCGTACTTCTTTATTTTGAATATGAACAATTTCACGATCTTCTAAATAAACGTAATTTTTCGTGTACTGAAGTGCCGCTTGAACATCACTGATGATAAAATTTTCTTTGTCGCCTAAACCAACAATCAAAGGTGGGCCGTCTTTAAAGGCTACCAACTCGTCTGGTGATTTTTCCCAAATCACCACAATCGAAAAAGCACCCACAAGTCGTCCTAATGTTTTTTGTACGGCTTGAAATAAATTTTGAGTTTTTAAAACTTCTTCATTGATTAAATGCGCCACCAATTCGGAATCCGTATCTGAATTGATCTTTGCACCACGATCTAACAACTCACGTTTAATATCTAAATAATTTTCAATGATACCATTGTGCACTATACTGATTTCGCCAACGCGGTGGGGATGAGCATTTTTTTCTACTGGAGCGCCATGTGTGGCCCAGCGCGTGTGCCCAATGCCCAGATGGCCGTTAAAATTTTCTGTGGCCAGTTTGTCTTCAAGAGCTTTGAGCTTGCCCTCGGCACGAACTGTTTTAATTTTATTGTCATGGATAACGGCAATACCAGCACTGTCATAACCTCGATACTCCAGACGCTTCAACCCTTCAACGATTACTTTTTTAGGATCTTGAAAACCTAAATAACCAACGATTCCGCACATGATGAATCTCCAATTCTTAAATAATTACTTATTGCCGTCTTCTGGCTTTTTAAATTTTTTCGCGTAACCCTCTTTGTTAACTTGGGCTGTCCGCGAAAGGGCCAATGCCCCGGCTGGAACATCTTTTGTTACGGTTGTTCCGGATGCTATAATCGAATCACTCTCAACAGTCACCGGTGCGACCAACTGAGTGTCGCTGCCAACAAAAACGCGATCTTTAATAATTGTTTTATACTTCTTTTTATCTGCTGCATAATTGCAAGTGATCGTCCCGCAGCCAATATTCACATCTTCACCAATATCAGCATCACCCAAATAAGTCAGATGTCCCGCTTTGGATTTGGCTCCAAAATTGACTTTCTTCATTTCCACAAAGTTACCCACGTGAGCGCCCTGCCCAATCGTGGTATCAGGCCGTAATCTCGCATATGGCCCCACTGAAGCCTGGCTATGGATAATTGTTTTTTCAATATAACTGCCAGCCTTAATTTGAACGCCATCATTAATCACTGAGTCTGAAATAAAACAGTTTGGTTCAACAACAGAAAAAGCACCGATGGCGGTTTTTCCCCGAAGAAAAACTCCGGGATACAGAACAGCTCCGGCACCGACGATGACAGTGTCTTCGATATAAGTTGTTTTGGGATCTAAAATGATCACTCCATTATTTAATAACTTCTCACAATTCGAGGCGTACACTTTTGCTGTCGCTGCAGCCAATTCCATCTGACTATTCACTCCATGCGCAATATCACCATTTTCAGATAAAATGGCATCCACTTTCAGAGCTTTGTCTCGAGCTAACGTAATAATATCCGTTAAATAAAATTCTTTTTTAGCATTTTCATTCTTAACCTGCGGAATTAACTTTTGTAGGACTTCCGCTTTGACGACATAAATGCCGGTGTTGATCTCTTTGATTTTTAGAACTTCAGCAGAGGCCTCTTTGACTTCGACAATACTTTGCAATTTTCCATTCGCACGCACAATCCGACCAAAATCATTTTTCTCTGAAACTTCAACTGTGAATACAGCCAGATCTAAGTTTAATTTTTGGAAAGAAGCGAAAAAGTTTTTGATGTCAGCCGTTTTAATTAATGGATGATCGCCATTCATAATCAGCACATCACCTTGCAACGAACCCAAGTCCGCCGCTTTCACAGCATCGGCGGTTCCAAGCTGCTGGTCCTGTACATATATTTTGACTTGTAGCATCTCCTGGATGGGGTCTAAAACAGACTTCACAAGATTCTGACCATGTCCAACAACAAGTCGCAAATTCTGAACCCCGGCCTGTTGGCAACCTTCCAAGGTTCGGATGATCATCGGTTTTCCTGCTACAGGATGTAAAACTTTTGGCAACGGACTTTTCATTCGAGTGCCCTGGCCACCGGCTAATATAATTGCTGTCATTGTCATGCGATTAATTTAACCATAGCAATGCTCTCAGTCAGTAGGTTTTTTTTTATGTCTAGGCAAATTGTGACTTTAGCGGCACACTAAAAGCAATGGTTCGAGCTATTGCTTTTGATCTTGATGACACCTTGCTGGACACTTCGGGTATTTTAGTCCCGCAAGCCTCATCACTATCATTTCAAATTCTGATTGATGCTGGTTTAAATATGACCTTGGAAGAGTGTCAAAACCGTCGCGTGAAACTGATCAAATCCATTTCACACAAAGATGTTTTTTTAAAGCTCGCTACAGAGCACGGCACCTCCGAAACACTGAATGCACTAAACAAGGCAATTGCAGCCTTCTATGAACCGCATATTCCGAATGCACTGCCACTTTTACCAGGTGCTCGAGAAAATTTAGACTATCTCAAGAGTAAGTATAAACTGTATCTCGTAACTGCTGGAGCCGAAAAAACCCAACGTAGCAAAGCTAAAGCCCTTGGAGTTGAAAATTATTTTGATCAAATATTTGTGACCAATAGTCTGATCAAACAACGCAAAGCCGATACCTTCCGAGAAATTATTCACATCAATCAAATTCAAACCACTGAATTACTTTGTATTGGGAACTCCCTGCTTTCTGAGATTCACGATGCTTTAGAGATCGGCGCAAAAGCCTGTTATTTTGAATTTGGTGAGGAGCGCGGATTGATTTCTACTGAAAAAAATAAACAACCTCATTATCATATTCGTAGCCATCACGAGCTGATCTCGACATGTCACTTGTAAAAACGCGCTTGGCATTAATGAGCACCAATCCTGTCGTGCTGACGAAGTTCGCCGCATTTGAACCCCTGCATTTAAATATTGCTAGCGAAGATTTCGATGGATTAGAAGTTGAAATCCTCATACTTGATATCGATACCATTGAAAAAATGAGTCACTTTAAAAATTTAGCTTTAGCTCGTATGGCAAATCGAATTCAAAAAATTGTACTTGTTGCCACTCATACTCAGGGATCTTTCTCGACTTTTATTTACAACTCACTAAGCCCCGACATGGTTTCAATGATTGAAGCTTTGACTGAAGACGATTTGTTTCAACTTTCAAGCCAGATCCAGCAAGCCGCCCAAAACAATGTTTACTTAAATTTATCTCATGAACTTAATGTTGAGTATGAAAAAATCAAACACGAATTGGAAGATAAACTTAACATCAAAGCTAAAAACTTAGTCGAAAGCCGGCAAAAGGTTTTTGAGATCAATTCCCGCATCGAATTTTTACGCAAAACGCTTTACACGATTTCTGAAATTCACTCGATTGATACCGCAGAAGAAAAACTCAATGAGTTGCTCACATCCTATAATAAGGTCACATGGTTTAAAATTGTATCTTCTCTTCACAGTGTGGATTTTGAAAAAGATTTGCAACAACAATTTGATTCAGCCATTTTCAAGACTGATCTTCAACTTGAAGATCAGTCTTGGAATTTATATTTTTTTAAGGGTGATAAAAAACCCTATAAAAAAAACGATGTTTTATTATTTAAAAAACTCAGCGAGACCTTGCAAATCAATCTGAGTCGCATCAATAATCTTTCGAACCTTAAAAAGAATGAAAACTTTTTTGACTTGGCCTTTCATTCTTCGAAAAACCCCATCCTTGTAATTGACCAAAACTATCAGGTGCATCAAGCCAATAATGCGGCCTTAGTGGGGCAATCCACAAAGCAAGGTCATTGTTATGAATTGCTTTTTGGACGGAATTCTGTTTGCGTTGGATGTCAGCTAGGTAAAAATTTTCAAATTCAAGAAAAAAACTCCTTTTTCAATGTGCATTCGCAGCCATTAAACCTGATGGAGAATGAAGATGGACATTTTTGGGTGCATGTCTACGAAGACTCGACAGAGCAAAATCTTTACGAAAAGAAACTCAGCCAGTTTGCTCGCCTCGAAGAGCTTGGCCTGATTTCAAGTTCGATCGCTCATGAGTTGAATAACCCTCTGGGTGGAATTCTTTCTTTTATTCAAATTATGAAAATGGAATTGCAACCGAATCATCCCCTGTTACAGGATTTGAATTTGATGCATGAAACAGCACTTCGAATGAAGAAGATCATCGAGGATCTTTTGATTTTTTCCAGATCAAACCAATCCATCGTGCGTGAAGATTCCGATATTTATCAACTTACGGAATCCGTACTGGGTCAGTTTGACTTGCAATTTAAAGTTGAAAAAGTGAAAATTTCATTTTTACCTACAACGGAATCGATAAAGTATAAACTTTCCAGAACGCTTTTTCAAAATACGGTTAACTTAGTTCTTCAATTTTTCTTAGCTCGAGCAGCTGTAAAGCGCACCCATAAACAGAACTTTATTAGTCTAGTCGAGGTTAAAATTACCCAGGATCAAATGAACTACTATTTAAATTTTAGCTCTAACCTTGGTCCATTTGAAAATGAATTTAAAACAAAAGACCTTAACCTTTTAGCAATAGAAAAAGCTCTTACGGATCAGGGGTTTCAGCTATTTATCAATGAACCTGCTCAAGACTGGATTCAACTTTCAATCCTCTTTCCAAAAGAATTAGGAATTTAATCTAAAGTCCTGAAAATGGCTGCCACCGCAGATTTTTTGACACCTCCGTCAAAATTTGAATTACTCTTTAAAGGTACCGGACCCACCACGGAAGGAAGGTTCATGAAGTTACCGCGCGTATTGATCTTGGATGATGAGTCCACACTTCGCACAGCATTATTTCGACTTTTAGATCGCAAAGGATTCCAAGTCATTACGGCTCAACGAATTGATGAAGCTCGAACTTTTTTAACCGCAGACAAACCCTTCGACCTGGCTATTATTGATATGAATTTACCTGACGGTAATGGCCTCGAGTTCATGACTGAATTTAAAAAAGCGTATCCACAGACTCAAGTTATTATTCTGACAGGGTTTGCCACCATCGATTCCGCCGTCCAAGCCACTCAAAAGGGCGCCTATCACTTTTTAACAAAGCCCTTCAATGTAGAAGAACTAATGAGTTTAGTGGATAAAGCTTTAGCGCACAAAAATTTAGAGCAAGAAAATCGCCAACTACGAACAGAACTAGGCACTCGTTATCAGTTTGAACAAATCATCGGCGAAAGCGATCCCATCAAACAATGTCTTTCCTTAGTAGAGCGCGTGGCCCACACAGATTCCACCGTCCTTGTTACAGGTGAATCTGGAACAGGAAAAGAACTGATTGCTCGGGCTATCCATTACAATTCACCGCGTGCAAAGAATCCATTTATAGCCATCAACTGCGGCGCGATTCCATCTGAATTGCTCGAGAGCGAACTATTTGGTCACGTCAAAGGATCTTTTACCGGAGCTATTTCAAACCGCATCGGACGTTTTGAGTTGGCCGACGAAGGAACATTATTTTTAGATGAAATTGGAGATCTTGAGCCCAACCTGCAGGTGAAAATTCTACGCGCCCTGCAAGAGCGTGTCTTTGAACCTGTTGGCGGAACAAAATCTGTACAAGTGAATGTTCGCGTTATTGCCGCCACAAACTTAGATCTTGATAAAGCGGTCAAAGATGGACGTTTTCGCGAGGATCTTTACTACCGCTTGAATGTGATTCCTATTCATCTTCCGGCTCTGCGCGAAAGAAAATCAGATATCCCACTTTTACTGAATCACTTTATGAATCAGTTTAATAAAAATAAAACTCGAATACTCAATGGTTTTACTGCTGAAGCCTTAAATTGCTTAACTCATTATGCTTGGCCAGGAAATATCCGCGAACTTGAAAATTTAATCGAGCGCTTAAGCATTTTAAAAGGACAAGGCACTGTCGAGATCAATGATCTACCACCTAAATACAAATCCAATGTGGCCAGCTATACAGAATCTGGAATTGTCGAAATTCCCGATGCCGGTTTAGATTTTAATTCCGCTGTTGATCAATTTGAAAATGCCTTGATTATGAAGGCGCTTGAAAAAACCGGTTGGAATAAAAATCAAGCGGCTATTCTCTTGCGGTTAAATCGCACAACTCTGGTTGAAAAAATGAAGAAAAAAGGATTACGATCCGGTGATTCAGACGCCGAAATGTAGAATCACTTCATTTCTGCGTTTTGATATTTTTTTAAAATTTCAACCAATTCAGAAGCCTGCTCATCTGTATTAAAAGCATGTGGTGTGATGCGAACTCCAGGTCCACGAATAGGGACTCGCACACCTTTGTCATGCAAATACTTTTGCAATTGACGATTATCACCTCTCGCCGGCGAGATACTGATAAATTGAGACGTTACAAATGGAGAGTGCAATTTATAATTTAGCTTTTTAATTTCATTCCGAATAAGTTCTGCAATACGAAAAGCTTCATCACGCAACACTTCGGGTCCAACTTGATGGATAATTTCGACAGCTTTTCCCAGAGCGCAAATTTCTAATGTTTGCTTAGAACCGGCCTCAAATTTAAAAGCGTTTTGTTTAAAAAGACACTCCAAATCACTGGCATCATCACACTCGCCATACGTTGATGATCCAATGGCGATAGGTTCAAATTGAATAGCCAGATCTTTTTGAATTGCCAGAAAACCCACGCCCACTGGCGCATTCAACCATTTATGACTTCCACAAGCCAATCCAGCAATTCCCAATTTCTTCATTGAAATCGGATGAATCCCCAAACTTTGACTGGCATCCACAAAAAGTAAAATATTATGATCTTTGCAGAGTTGAGATAAAGTTTCTAAATCTACAGGCATGCCCGTTTGAAATTGCACGGATGAAATCGCAATGACCCGCGTATTTTTTGTGATACGTTTTTGAATATTTTCCAAAGAAATTTCATTTTCAGGACCTGATTTCAATAAAACCAGCTTCGCCTGAGCACGCTGGCAGGCCGATTGCCACGGATACAAGTTCGAGGCAAACTCCTGATCATACAGAATAACCTCGTCTTGGCTTTTAAGCTTCAGGCCAAAAGCAAATTGACTGATCGCCCATGCACAACTTTGAAATAAAGCAATTTCATCAGATGCACAGTCAACCAATTGAGAAATCTGTCCCCGTGACCACGCAATTCTATTTTTATAATCATGATCCGAATGAAATCCATCTTCATGGAAACGTTTCGACCAGTACATGATTTCCTCATGAACAGGTCGAGTGATAGGCGATAAGCCTCCGTTATTGAATTGCAAAATTCCAGAATCAAAAAATAGCTTTTTATACTCAGTTAACTTCATGCATGAACTCTTTCAATTGCTGAACAAATTGCTCAATACGTTCAAAGTGTAATCGATGGCCCAACAAACAAACACGAATAATCTTTTGACCATTCACTTCACACGCTGACAAAAATAATCGATCACTATTATTGATTTTCTCAAGCAAATTTTGGGTTTTTTGATTGGAATCAAACTGACTACTGCCCGCGACAAAAAAGGACAATACCGTCAGCTGCGCCGATTGAAAAACTTGCAGCTGTGGAATTTCAGAAATTCGCTGCTGCAACCACAATGTCAGTTGAAGTTTTTCTTCAAGATTTAAAATAAAAGGCTCTATCCCCAATGTTTTAATCGGAAGCCACACACGCAGACCACGCCAGTCACGCGACAATTCAACACTGAGATCGGCATAATCCACTTGAATTCCAAACTCATCCGCTTGTGGTGGAGGCGGCATATACGAAGTCGCACTTAAAAAATCATAAAATATATTCTTGCGGTCGCGAATCAAAAGTCCACCGGTACCATAGGGTAAACACAATGTTTTATGGGGATCAAATACCACAGAATCGGCACGCTCAATTCCACTCAGAATTTCTTTTCCTGCATCCGTCAACATAAACAATGCACCGTAGGCTCCATCCACATGAAACCATAAATTATATTTTTGAGCAATACGGGCTAGCTCGGACAGTTCATCAACGGCTCCAGTATTGGTTGTCCCGGCGGTACCAACAACTGCAAATGGTTTTAATCCTGCTGCTAAGTCCGCGTTGATTTGAGATTCTAATTGTGACAAATCCATCTTCAAAAGTGACGTGGTCGGAACTTTGCGAAGACTTTCTTTTGGAAATCCTAAGAAATCTAAAGCTTTTCCGATACAGTGATGAGCCTGATCCGAACAATACACACGTCCTGAAGATAAATCATAACTCTGTAAGCGATTCTTTCGGGCCAAGGAGATTGCAGCCAGATTGGCTTGACTGCCACCACTAGTAAAATACCCAATCGCTGTTTTCTCTGGAAACTGGAACAAATTCAAAAACCAATTCACTGCCTCGGCCTCTAAGGTCACGCATCCTGGAGCCATCATAAAATGGCCCGTGAATGGATTCAGAGTCTGTGAAATAAGTTGTGCAATATTGCTGTAGACATTCGCAGAACCCGAAGCATAGGCCGCATAACCCGGATGACCTGGCAATTGGGACAGCGGTGCCAGTTCTTCAAATATAAGCTTGAGTTGATCGGAAAGATGCTGTGGTTGGCGTGGAAAATTTTTAACTACTTGATATGGAACCTTGAAATCATCACGCACAAAGTTTTTTTGCGGATCATGAGCCGTTCCAGAAGCTTTCATATCCCCATAGTGAGAATAAAAATCAAGAATTCTGTCTTGTGTGGCTTGAAATAAATTCTTCAAAATTTCTGGAGAAGGCTCGAGAGGTTGATCTATTTTTTTAAACCACTCGGGGCCTTTATTCATCTGATCCAAAGCACTGGCTCGCTTAGCATGAACATAAGTCTCTGAAGAATTCAGTTTAAAAGAACCATTGTCTGCAGAACCATCCAAAGTGGCTGCTATTCGAAATCCAGAGTGTTGATAAAAATGGGGCCGAAAATGAAATCGAGCCCAGCGACTGGCCTCGTGACCACAACTGATGAACGAACCACCTGCAATCATGTTGTGTTTGCCATCAAAACAGGGTGTTGAAAAATCGTCATACAGAGAATGAACTTTAAAATGGGTTAATGGATTAAATTGATCTTCAAGTAAATGCCAGACATTTCCACAGGGAGTCTCATCAACAGGTGTCGGCGATGACCAATGAAAATTAAAATTTATTTCTGAAATCGATTGCGGTGCTGAATACGAGGTTTGTTGCAGAACAGGATCACCGTTGTATTTTTGCTGCGAAGCGAATTCGCCCTCGGTGAGTAGTCGATACTTTAGTTTTGAATTGTCTTTTTTTTGCTTCCACTGACAGTATGCCTTGGCTTCATGATGATTGACCTCGACAGGCCAATCCCAAGGCATGGCTATGACTTCGAAAACAGTCCGCAATTTATATTCATGCAATCCTTCGGGACCCGAAGCCATCCAAAAAGTGGGACGCTTCGTATTTCTAAATTTTCTCCACTGCATGCCTTCGGCTGTCCAGAATTCATCCAGACAGTAGTCGCCAGATTTAACGAACTCGAAATATTCGCCGTTGGTCACCATCGTTTTTGAAACTTGAAACTCTTTGAGCTCAATTTTACGAAATCCATATTCATTATCCCAACCAAATGATTTTTCAGTTTCAGATTTACCCAGCACAACTGTCTGAGCCTTATTCTGAATCCAGGTCAATTCTGAAAAATCATCTCCCATTTTAGGAAATAAATTTTTCTGGGACTGACTGCTGGAATGCAAAGGCGCCCAGTAGCGAGGAGTTTCAACCAATTCAACAGGCAGCTCCCGAATCAATACGGACGATGTTTCAAAATGAATTTTTTCATGTTCGAAGCCCATCCACAAAGCCCAAAGTGGATGATCCATTTGATTTTTTGAAATCGAATCCAAATCAGCATGAGACAAAATTAAGTTGCGAACTAAATTGTAAACTTTTTTACGATAGGCATGCACTTCTGCGACGGTGGGCCAAATCATTTCATTTTTAGAAAGGTCGTCCCAACTCATTTCATCGACGCCCGTTTCTAAAACTTTTTCCAAGTACAAATCAATTGGTTTTTCGACCAATCCAGCAAGTCGCAACTTATTCACAAAAAGCACAGCCGTATGCCCATAATAAAAAATCAAGGGATGCCGCAATTGATGATACGGAGGTCGAATGTACGTGTCTTCCGATTTAAGGCTTTGAAAAAGAAGCTCAGTCAGCGTCCAGGTATTATTAAAATAATCCAAAACATCTTGCCGTGAAGCCACTTGAAAATTTAATAGGGGAAGCGCCCGCAAACATTGATAGTCGCGGTCAAATCCACAACACGCTTCCGGAGACAATCCGGTCCACCAGGACTGTCCAAATTTCTGCTGAACACTGTTCTTCAAATTATTCTCTCTAAGAGGAGCTGTAAGATTTGGATTTCGAGTAATTGTAACTGTCATAGTGACAAGTATACTGAGGATCTCAATCGGAACAATCTCATCTGCAAAAAATTGATGGGGCTATAGATGCCCAAACATAATGCAATAACCTCTGCTTTGAACCAGTTTTAAAAAACACAAAGATATACACCTTGATTTCATTTAATTTACATATTATCTACATATATAAGTCATATGTAAGTGCGGAGGGGTTCGCACATACATTTAAAACAATTCCAAAGGAGATCTTATGAGTTCGAGTGGGTTTGTATATAAAAAGCGTAATTATTTCGATAAGTTAAATATCACAATCTGGTTTGTGCAACTCCTGATTAGCTATATCGTGGCTTTAAGTTAAGCCTGAGGGCTGGCAAATTGCGCTAGCCCCTTCCCCTAAGCCATGACATCTTAACAGCGCATGAAAGCTTTGCTGATAGATCATGATGATTCATTTACTCATAATTTGCGCCACTGGCTTTCAGCATTCACTGACCATGTCGAAATCATCAATCACCGCGCCGTTCACAATCAGGATTTTTCAAATTATTCATTTATTGTTTTATCTCCTGGGCCAAAATCTCCACGGGATTATCCACACATGATCGAGTGGCTCCAAAAACAAAATCCAGCTCAGCCCTTATTTGGAGTCTGCTTAGGAATGCAATTAATGGCCATCTCGGAAGGCGCAGAGGTGATCCCTTACTCGCCCCCACTGCATGGCAAAAAATCAAAACTGAAATCTGATATTTTGCCCTTTGATAATATTGGAGTGGCACGCTATCACTCGCTTTGCTGTGCTCACTTAAACGAATTTATAACTCTAGCAACCAGTGATCAAATTCCGATGTGGATCCAACACAAAAGCAAGAAATGGATGGCTGTTCAATTTCATCCAGAATCTTTTTTAACAGAGCAGACATTTGAATTTCAGAATTATTTAAAAAAATGGATAAGCCCGTGAAGCCAGTCATTTGTTTTTTTGAAAATGACATGTTTATCTATTCGACTGAGTACGCCTTGCTGACCTGTTCTCAAGATCAGGAAATCACCGATTTTTTAAATGATATTGAAATAAAATACGAAAATGCAATGAAGATCATTCAGTTGAACTTTGATGCTTATGCAACCACGCCACCAACTGGACAAAAACTGTACCCCTCGTTCAAAGCCTGCGTGTATATTTTAAAACATTTTTCCGAATGCACGTTGCGCGAAATCATGATGAAACACACAAATCTTTTACGAGATAGCTCTAATGTTTTGAATGAAACTCAGTTTCAACTGATGACGACAAAGAATGAATTTATTAAAAATGTCACCCGTGCCCAAGAAATGATTGCCGCCGGACGAGTGTATCAACTGAATTTAACAACATTTTTTCAGGCCTCTGTTAAATCCTCTGCGGAGTTGGATAGTCTGCAGTTTTTTTTATTGATGAATTCTCGATTTGCCGGATCGTACAAAGCCTATCTGCCGTTGCCAGATTATTCTGTGATTAGCTTTTCTCCGGAATTATTTTTAGAAAAAAAACAAAATATTTTAAAAACCTCCCCCATCAAAGGCAGCCTGGCTTCGACTCAAAATACCGAGCTAGGTCTGATGAAAAACGAAAAAGAAAATGCTGAACTTTCAATGATTGTGGATTTATTACGAAATGATCTCAATAGCCTTGAAACTGAAACTTCGGCTGTGGTGGCCAGCCATCGTCAACTGATGGATTTGACTTATATTCAACACACCTATTCTGAAGTGCAAATTGCCACTTCAAAAAATTTACCGCAGGTGTTGCGCCAAACAATGCCCGGAGGGTCGATCAGCGGCTGCCCTAAGGTTGAAAGCCTTATTGCCATCAGCGAGCTTGAAAATCACCAACGCCATGCCTATACCGGTTCAATTGGTTGGTGGCGCGGGAAAGAATTCAAATTGAATATTGCCATACGAAGTTTTGTCCAAACTGAGGATAAATATTATTATTTTGCAGGATGTGGAATTGTTTATGATTCTGATCCTGAAAAAGAGTTCTTGGAACTGATCAATAAAGCCGGAAGCCTGAATGTCCAATTCAACTGAATTTTCCGAAAATATATTAGACACATTTAGAATCACGTCCACTGGGGTTTTTCTAAAACCCTATCACGCCCAAAGAACATTTGAAGCTTATCAACACCTTCAAAAAGGGATCTCTTATTCACAAATAGTGATGATATATGACGCCGTTGAATCTGAGTTGCTTTCAAAATTTTCCAAAGACCAAATTGTTCGTATTGTCTTTAAATGCGATTTTTCTTATTCTTTTCAGATGAGTGATTTTGAGCCACTTCCCGAACCTATTGCTTTACACATTAGATCTGATGTTCGTCAGACATCTGGAGTAGGAAAGCAAAATTACAAATGGGAATCCCGTCCATTCTGGGATGAACTCCTAAAACACACCAGGAATAATACATTTGATGTTATTTCTGTGAATGAAAAGAATCATCTTGTGGAAACCAGTCGATTCAACATTTATGCTTATGATGCCAAGGAAGATTTAATTTTCACACCACCACTATCGAGTGGTTGCATCAATGGTGTTTATCGACGACACGCTTTTTCCAGTGGTTATTTCGACTGTTCGATGGGACGAAAACCACTGATCGAACGTGATCTTCATCTAAATGAAATTAAAAAATTTCAGCTTTTTGTTGCAAATTCAGTTCGAGGAGTTTTATCAGCTGCACTTGTTTCAAAAACTTGATTCATCTGTGGTTTAAATGGAATGTATTTTTCTGAAATAATTTGATGCAAGTATTTTGCAATCTCAGAACGGTCATCTTCGGGTTTAGTATAAACCAGAGGTAAAAACTCAATCTCACAAGTCACCGAATCTAACTTCAAAGATCTCCAGATCGCTGGAAAGAAGGTCTCATCACCGTACCAACAAACGGAATCACGATGCTCATACAAAACGGGTCCGCCATTGACCTCGCGAAAATTAAATACAAAGGGGCGAATGGGCCGATTGGCAAAGCCCGCAGACATCAAAAGTGTTTTCTTAAATGGTAAAACTTGTTCTCCGTTTGACGCTACCGATTCAGCGTAAAGAGCCACACGAAAACCATCGGTCAAAGTCTCGGTGATCCCTTTAAGTTCTTCTTGAATATTCATGCGATTTTTTCTATCCACATAGGCACACCCACCCAAATCACAGATTTGGCCCAAAACGGGAGTTCGCTTCATTTCAAGCGATGTGATAAAAACGCAACTGGCCAGGGACTGCAATGTGACTATATCGATAAATCCCAAATGGTTTCCAATAATCAAAGAATTTTCATCGGCTGAAATTGGATTTTTACAAATTATTTTTATATTAAATGCTCCCGCCATAAATCGAGCATAAAACTGAGCATTATCCACCAACCGATGTCGGCGCTTGATCGGATCTAGGGTTGAAAAGTAATAGACAATTGCCGTTAAAAAATAAACATAAATAACGGTCAGAAAATAGATAAGCCTATAACCGGCCCGAACGTAGACAAACGCATTTTTCAACATTGCTTTAGTCTAAAATCAAAGAGGCCGCTTTGTACAGCCTATCAAAGACAGATTCCCACATTTCGCCAATTTGGCTAGGTAATTGGATAAAACACAATACTTGTGGCGAACGCAGGCTAGCCAAACGTAAAAGAGAATACAGTTCGCGAGCTGCCAAAACGGGATCTGTTGGCAATTTCAAAAACTCAATTTTATTTATCTGCCCCTTAGGCTTGATCAGCGTCACACCCTCGACCTGGTCAGGCAACTGCGACAGACGCGAATTCAAAATGGTATTTAACTCCGATAACTTCATTGCTGTATTTCGACAAATCACAAAGGGAACACTGGGCATATAATGATGTTTCATATTTCCAGGCGATGATTTCTTGTCAAGATGGTCCACCCAACTGTAATTAAATGATAACGGCTTCAATAATTCGTCGATTTGTGATCGAGTCACAAATCCTTTTCGCAAAATGCACAATTGATATTTTTTCTCATCAGAGATGGACTTCACGGCAAGTACCGTCGATTCAATTCCAATTTGACTTGGCTCACCATCCATCACAAAAACGGCATCGCCAAATTCATGACGAACATGCTGGGCTGTCGTGGGGCTGGTGCGACCGAACTTATTGGCGCTGGGAGCGGCAATGGGAACTCCAACAGCTTGAATCAGTTGAAGCGCAATCGGGTGATTTGGAAAGCGAATCCCAACATCTTGCAAACCCGAAGTAATGACATCAGAAATTTTTTCTGATTTTGGTATCACCAACGTCAGTGGCCCTGGCCAAAATTTTTCAGCCAACACTTGAACGAGTGGATTAAAGTCTGTGGTGCATTCTTGAGCCTGCTGGATAGAAGCCACATGAACAATGAGTGGATCGAAAAATGGGCGTTGTTTTGTTGTAAATATTTTTTCAACGGCTTTCCGTGAATCAATACGTGCACCAAGGCCGTAAACCGTTTCAGTGGGAAAGGCCACAACATCTTCGTTCTTTATTAATTCTGTAGCTATTTCTAACTGAGTGGACATAGCACCAAACTAAATCAAACTCAGTTCGTCTGTCTAATCAAATCCATCGGATTCAGTGATTTTAAAGGACGTATACCCCAAAAAATACTGACTGTGGCTATTGGAATGAGTCCGGCAACGAGATAAATCATATACTGAATGTCAAACACTGCCGTCAGGTCAAAAACAAATTGCATAATTAAAATTGAAGCCAATAGGCCAAAGACAATTCCGGATAAAACCGCAAGCGTGATGAGAATAAAAAATTGTAAAAAAAGTGCTTTCTGAATCTCTGCAAGTTGACACCCTAGAATTTGCATCAAATTCATTTCGGACAGTCGTTCTTTGATTTGAGTATTCAGCAGAATGATAAATACAAATAAACCAACGGAAACCGCCAACCACGCCATCAATTGCAACCCCATCGACATTTGATCTATATACTTCAATGAATTCTGTACAGTTTGGGTGACATTAATAACCGAAACATTCTTGAGCTCCGAAGCCACAACAGATTGAATTTTTTTAGCAATTTCGGGAGTCACCTGCGACACAGAAGTCAAAAATATTTGAGGTGCGTCCTCAAGAACTCCTGTTGGGAAAATAATAAAAAAATTAGGCTGAAAGCTCGTCCAACGAACCTGACGAATCGATGTTACCTTGGCTTTGAGTTCCAAACCTTGAACATCGAAGGTAATAATATCATTGAGCTTAAAACCCACCCGCTCTGCATAACGCTCTTCGACAGAAAGGCCTGGCAGCACATCATTTTGTTTAACATAAATTCCATCAAACTTTCCATCGACTATTTTTTCCGAAGGCTGAATATAGGATCGATAGGTCAAATTAACTCCGCGATTACGAAATCGTGCTTCGGCCTCGGCCTCTCGCGTTTGAAACGAATTCTCCTGCACTAGTCTTTCATAATTTTGGTCATTGATTTTTAAAATGCGCGATCGAACCATCGAGCTCAACACCAACTCGCGACCAGTTAATTCTTTTGAAATTTCTTGCAAGCGCTTGACCTGGTCTTGCTGAATATCAAATAGAAATAAATTTGGAATTTGCGATTGCTCTTCGGGACGAATTTCAAACAATATCGAAGCTTTAATATGCGGAAGTAAACTCAGAACCAGAGTGGCCAAGCTCATCGTGATAAAAACCAAACTGGTCGAAGCTCGTCGTCGGGTAAGCCCTTTGATGCTGTACTGAATAAGCCACGAAAACCTGAAACTATGGTGTTCCATAAATTTCATGATCGCAAAGTTCAATCCATAAAAAATCACAATCAAAACTAAAATACCACCAACAAATCCAGAACCGATCAAATAGGATTGGCTTTGCCCGACTGATAAACCCCAAAAGACCACGATGGCAACGATCACCCAAGCATAATACCAAATATTTTTCTTACTTTTTTCAAATGAATTTTGCAGCAATTGCAATGGATGAAGTTCAAAAATCTGAAGAACTTGAGGAACCGTCATTAAAATGGGACCTAAAATACCAATTAAAGAAATAATTCCAATGGAGTTCCAATTTAATTGCAGGTCAATAGGTAACTTAAACTCATTGATCAAATAATTTTGCACTAACGGCAACACCACCATGACAAAACCCACGGCAATGATGCACGAAAGAATTGAAATAAATAATGTCTGCAAGAAATACAGCAACATAATCTTAGTATCTTGCAAGCCCAATGTTTTTAAGACTGCAATATTTTTTCGCTTTGATTGAAAAATCCACTGCAACAAGTAGCTTCCACAGATAAAGCACAGCCCAAGAGCTACTAACGCCACCAAGCCCAGATAATCTGCAAAATACTTTAAGGCTCGATTTCCATCTTCAGTCGTTTCTTGAATTGATTCCACACGAATCGTTGTATCTTCTAATTTGCTTTCTAATTTGTTTTTTAAGACATCTGAATTCTGACTGGTAACTTTGTATGTCCAGTATTCTGTAAATGTACTGCCGGTTTGAATCAAGTTGGCTGCTTTTAAATATTTTGTCGAAATCAACACACGTGGCGCAAATCCCCCCGCACGAAAAAGTCGTGAGGGATCTTCAATGATTGTCCCTGCAAACTGAAACTGAGCATCTCCTATCGTGATTTGATCATTGAGTTTCAAATTCATTAAGTCTTGAACTTCAGGATCCACCCAAACAAAAGGTTCAGTACTGGTTAACCCAAAATTCGAAAGCTTTAACTTCCCATATAATGGATACTCCTCATCGAACACACCAACATTCGCCAAACGAGACTCATCACCCACCCGAAGCATTGCAAAAAACGAATAAAACTGGGATTTCTTCTCGTAGGGAATATGTTTTTCCCAGGCTTCTCTTTCGGAAGATGTGAACCCCCGACGCGCACTGATCGAAATATCTCCGCCCAAAATCATTTGGGCTTTTTCCGTAGTTTGCACCGAAAGACTTTGCTGAAATATCTGCAAAAGAAAAAAACCGATTAAACCCAAAGCAAAATTAAGCACTAAGAAAAAATTCATTCTCTTGAATCGAATGAGCTCAGTGATTGTTAAACTAAGAAGGGCCTTTATTCGCACAACTGGCCTGATCTGAGCGTTAATTGACGATCGCAAAGTCTTGCTAATTCTGAATCATGAGTCACAAGCAGGGTGGTTGTCTTTGTTTTTCGAACTTGGGTGAAAAACAAATCCATTACTTTTCTTCCAGTCTCGGTGTCTAAATTCCCCGATGGTTCATCCGCCAAAAGTAGCGACGGTTTCGTAATCAAGGCGCGAGCAATAGCCAATCGTTGACATTCACCACCACTCATCTCGCTGGGTTTATGATGAGCACGCGGTTTTAATCCAACATTATCCAATTCTTGTAAAATAAATTCGTCCGCATAGAGGCGATCTAGAATTTGCAACGGCAAAGCTAAATTTTCAAATGCCGTCAAATGCGATATCAAATGAAACTGTTGAAATACAAAACCCATATTCTCGGCACGAAACTGAGTCATTTGTTTTCTATTCATCTGTCCCAAGGGCTTCTCATTCACAAAAATGCGACCGCTATCAAAAGAATCTAAGCCTGCAACCAAACTGAGGAACGTGGACTTTCCGCTGCCGGAGGCGCCAACGATAGCAACAAGTTCACCTGTAGGAACGGTTAAATTTAAATTCTTTAAAATTTCAAGCTTTTCAATTTGTCCGGTTGAATTTTGTTCATAACTTTTGGAAACGTTCTCTATTTTTAAACTCATCCGAAAACCTCAATGATCATTTATTTAAGATACGGTTTGATGTACTTGTACATTTTATCTGCAATGATTTGATAACCCTTTTCATTCGGATGCACACCATCTTGCAAATTCAATTCGGGCTTACCCACAACAGATTCTAAAATAAAAGGCGCCAAATCCACTTTGTACTTTTTCGCCAAACGGGGATAAATTTCTGAAAATTTTCGAGCGTAACTTGCACCATAGTTCGGTGGCACATGCAGCTGACCCAAAATCACTTTTTGCTTGCTCTTTTGAGCCCACTCTAATGCCATCGCTAAATTTTTTTCAACTTCTTCGACTTTAAAACCACGTAAGCCATCATTGCTGCCTAAAAGAATCATGACATAGTCAGGCTTTTCTTTGGCAATCCATTTCAAACGCGACAATGCCGAGGCCGAAGTGGATCCACTGCTGCCAGCACCAATAATTTTCCAATCTAATTTATCTTCAGATACTTTTTTTTGAATCAAATGGGGAAAAGATGCGCTTTGCGCGACACCATAACCCTCTGTTAATGAATCTCCTAAAAAAACAAACGTTTTTGCATGAAGAACAGAGGTAAACAAAAAATTCAATACGACAAATAATAAAAGTTTTTGCATGGCCTGAAATCTTAATCGAATTTTCATATCAGTTTAATATGTATTTTAATAACGCAATGGCACCATTAAGATTATCTATCGCATAAAAAAAAAGATCCCAAGGGTTACTTGGGATCTTTGAAGTGATTCAATGAATTTGGAGCCTAGTAGCGTCCGCCGCCGCCTTCACGGCCACCGCCACGATATCCTCCGCCGCCACCACCTTCACGGTTGCCACGGAAACCACCGCCACCACCGCGTGGACGATCTTCTTGAGGTTTTGCTTCAGAGACACGAACTGGGCGTCCACCGATAGTTTGACCATCCATTTTGCTGATTGCATCGTCAGCCGCGCCATCATCTTCAAGTTCAACAAAACCGAAGCCCTTACTACGACCAGTCATGCGGTCCATCACAACTCGTGCAGATGCAATATTACCAAATGATGCAAATGCCTGTTGAAGTTCTTCGTCTGTTACAGAGAATGCTAAATTCCCTACGTATAATTTTTTTGCCATTTCGTTCCTCCGAAAGCTGTTATCAATAGGCTAAATTTAGGCCCATTTATTCTCAAGTTTTTGTCATAAAGCTGGACAAAAATCAAGAGCATGAGCCAACTTTAGATCAGAGAATTGTTAAGAATAAAATAAGAATCAATGATGATGGGCATGGCCGTGCAAACCATGCGCATGACCATGTTTTAATTCATCTTGAGTCGCTTGGCGAACAAGCATCACTTCAATATCAAAAACCAATCCCACTCCTGCAAGCGGATGATTTCCATCTAGCGTTACATGCGTGTCAGAAATTTTAGCGACCTTAACCACTTTGACTTGCTGATCCAATTGAAGCTGCAGGTGGGCACCAATTTCCAATTGAATATGAGCCAACTCTTCCTTTGGAACTTCCATGATCATGTCTTGACGAAATTCTCCGTAAGCTTCCTCGGGAGTCAAGGTCACTTGTTTTTTATCGCCCTCGCTCATCAGTGCAACCACGCGCTCAAGTGCAGGGATAATTTGCTGTCGCCCTTCTAAAAACGGCAACGGTTGATTGGGTTCAGATTTATCGAGGACCTCACCCTGAGTGTTTTTAAGAACATAATTAAACGCAATAACGCGCGCAGCAGGGATTGAATTAGATTGAGACATGGTGAGCCTTTCTTTACTTTGGTCTAGGATTTATCGCAAATTCGCGAGTGGAATCAAGTCCAAAAATAACTAATCCTTTGTATAAGTTATTTCATATTGAAAATGCCTCATTACAGAACATATAATTAAATAATGCAGGCTACGGATGTGTTCTCAACGACCCTACGAGCTCTTGTTCTCAATGCCAGTTACGAACCTCTGCGAATTATCTCCTGGCAAAAAGCTCTGATCATGTGGTTTCAAGATAAAGTTGAAATTCTTGAGTTTCACTCGACCAAAGTGCGATCGGTCAGCAATTCATTCCATTTACCAAGTGTTTTAAGACTCAAAACTTATATACGTCCAAAACGAGTGGATGGCGTTCGTTTTTGTCGCGAAAATGTTTATATTCGCGATCTTCACACCTGTCAGTACTGCGTTAAAAAGTTCAACCATAAAGATCTCACGATTGATCATGTTTTACCGGCCTCGCAAGGTGGACCAAAGACCTGGACCAATGTAGTGACGGCATGTCGCCCCTGCAATCAGCGCAAAGCCAATCGCACTCCAGAAAAAGCCAAGATGCCTTTGTTGAAACCACCTCGTGCTCCGACTTGGTTACCCGTCATTGAGCATGAGGTGCACCCTGATTCAGCGCCCATGGTCTGGAAAGATTATTTGCGCTTTAAAGCCAATTGATATTTTATGTTTGCATGTTGGATCCTGAATTCATCAACTCGCAAGAAACAATAGATTTACGACATCGCATCCTGCGCCCAGGCCAAGATATTTCTATCTGTTATTATACCGAAGACAACCTCAGTTCCACATTTCACTTGGGAATTCGGGATGATCACGGCCGTGTTATTTCAAACGGAACCTTCATGGCGCAAGGACATCTCTTATTTTCGAACGCACGTCATCCTTATCGCTTGCGTGGAATGGCAACTGATCATGCCTATCAAAAACAAGGACTTGGACAACGTATTTTAAAAAAAGCCCTGTCTGAATTGCAGAAAAGAAATTGCGACTTGCTTTGGTTTAATGCGCGCACATCTGCTGAAAAATTTTATGCAAAATTAGGATTCATTTCTTCCCCTGAGGTGTTTGAAATCTCTGGCGCGGGCCCTCATAAAGTCATGTACAAATGGCTCTAGCTCGAGTCTAATTGGAACTAAAGATAAAGGTGAAACATGATCATATCATTTACTCGAAAACTTCTACTCAAGGAGTTCGTTGAAATCGTTTCTGAAACCAATGGAATCTCTCTGATTGATACTTTAGACTTGATGCTCTCGTCTTCTCTGAAGACTAAAAATGCAGAAGCATACTCTTGGATTTCAGAATTTCGTGCTCTGTTGAATCAATTCATCACCAATGAAATCCCCCTGCAAACAGTCACTAGCCACCCCTTTGCTCAAGTTCTGGAAGATTTTTTTAAAAATTTTCCTATCAAATACAAAGAAGAACACATTCACCTAACGGGATCTTTGACGGCTGAATTTATCTGGGGTCAATTGCAGCCCCTTTTAGAAGGAACCAATTCCAGCATCTACGAGAAAAAAATCAAAGAAGTTTATGGCGCCGCGGCTTGGCCAATCAAGTCTGTTGAAGATGTCGATCGTTTAATCCGACTCAAAGATCATGAAGGTTTTTCTGCTTATTTAAAAATTTTGTATCTGACGAAACTCATTTTTATCTCAAAGCAAGCCCATGCAGATGCCGCTTATCACTTGGCTCACGAACTTTACTACAAATATAATGTTGGCCTGATTCGTTTGAAATTTTCTTTAAGTCGCTCGACATCTCAAGTCGATGAACAGATTCCTCATATTGATACGGTGACCTCTGAAGATGTTGTGATGGGATTGTATGATGGATTCAAAAAATTTCAAAATGAACATCCTGAGTTTCAATTTATTCTATCTCCTTCGTTTCGCAAAGAGGCCTCATTTTTTGATTCCTCAAAGTATGCCAACCGTAAAGAGCATTTTCTACAACAAGTCGACGAAATCCTATCCTTAGTAGATAAGTATCCTGAACTGGGGCGATATTTGAACGAAGTTGACACCGTCGGCGATGAACGTGAAATGTATCGTAAAGAGCATTTTTCAGAGCTGGCATCTGGCTTTCGAAAACTTCAGTACCGTGGTTTTAAAATCAGATCTCATCATGGAGAGACTTGGCATACGTTAAAAAAAGGTATTCAGGCCGTTGATAATGCCATGAATATTTGGCATATCGACACACTCGAACATGGCATCAGTCTGGGCATTAATCCAAATCTGTATTTTCACCAACTTTATCAACGCGTGATTAAACAAAATCTTGAAAGCAAACCCGTCACAACAAAATCCGTGGAATACGGCGAGCTTATCAATTTGGATTGGAGTCACTATAAGCCGATTTTGGAAAAGCTTCTTTCTGGTGAAACACTAAATGACAAAGATCGAACTCAATTTTTAAAAGCAAAATTTCATACTGCTCGCGAAGTGGAACAGTATCAGCATGATGTTTTAAATCGTCTGATTCAAAAAGATGTTTCATTGGTTACACTTCCATCATCGAATAATAAATTGACCGGAAAATTTGAAGACTACAAAGACCATCCGTTTTCTTGGTGGGAAAAGAAGAATGTTCATCTTGGTGTTGGCACTGATAATTACGTCACTTTAAATACCAATTACATTCAAGAAATGTTGATTTTACTTTTAACAGACCCCAGTCACCTGAAAATCACCAAACTTCTGATGGTCACGACGGGCGAAACTCGCCGCCCTTATATCAGTCAGCTCTTATGGAAAATGCGAAAGGATGTTAATAGTAATGTTTAGCACAATCAAAAATTCGACCGTTTGGAGATTTACAATTATCCTGCTTTTAGGTTTTGCGAGTGGCCTGCCGTTAGCATTAACCGGAACAGCCATGCAAGCCTGGTTAACTGTTGATGGGATTGATATTGCGACAATCGGCTTTTTTAGCTTAGTTGGGCTTCCTTATACTTTTAAGTTTTTATGGGCTCCATTGATGGATCGATTTGAGCCGCCTTTTTTAGGCCGTCGACGTGGCTGGCTGGTTCTGTCTCAATTGGCCATTGCTGGCGGCTTGATGTTGATGTCTTCGATGTCACCGAATCAGAATACCCAAACATTTGCGCTATTTGCTGTGTTGGTTGCATTTCTGTCAGCGTCGCAAGATGTTGTTATTGATGCCTATCGCACGGATATCTTACCCAGCGCTGAGCGCGGCATGGGATCGTCACTGTTTGTTTTTGGTTATCGCTTAGCCATGATTATATCTGGCGGAATCGCCTTTGTCTGGGCTGATCCTGTAAATGGAAATGGCTGGGATTGGTCTCGAATTTACACCATCATGGCGGCCATTATGGTAGCTGCTGCAGTCATCTCAGTTTTATTTTTACCAGCACTTGCAAAAACAAATATTGCTCCAAAAACGAATGCCAAAAATGATTTGATTGGATTTTTTGCGTTGGTCATTGCCGTTGCTATTGGTTATCAATTCACAACTCGCGCAGCAACTCCTTTGATAGAGGCCGGTCTTGGTGGATTTTTTCCTCCGCTGCCAGATGGTGCTACCAATCCGAATTTAAAAAAATGGGTTGATATGGCCGCCCTGTTGGCCGGAGTTGCTTTTACAGTTCCACTCGCTTGGTTTGCTTCCAAGAAAGCCAAATTTGAAACTTTAAATATTTCGTTAGCAAATTATTTCAGTATGAAGGGGGCTGCAAGCTTTCTGGCTTTAATTATTTTATATAAACTGGGTGATTCTTTTGCGGGATCATTACTGACACCCTTTTTATTAAAGGGAGTTGGCTTTGCTCAAGCTGAAATTGGCGTCGTTAACAAGGTTATTGGTCTGTGGCTGACCATATTTGGTGCCATTGCCGGTGGAGCCTTAATGATGAAAATCGGACTTTACCGCTCACTTTTTCTATTTGGCTTTCTACAACTGATTTCAAATCTTGGATTTTGGATGGTTGCGATTCTAGGAAAAGGCGCTTGGGGTGGATTTCCACTTCCTGCGTTTGATATTGTTTTAGTTTCACTAAAGGAAGCCACCAACGTGGATTGGCTTTTACTTTTTGCAGTGGGATTAGAAAATATCACGGGCGGAATGGGAACCGCGGCCTTTGTCGCCTTTTTAATGGCTTTGTGTAATCAAAAATTCACAGCGACTCAGTATGCATTGCTATCGGCATTCTCAGCTGTAGGCCGCGTTTGGGTTGGTCCGCTTGCCGGAACCTTGGCAGCAAGCATTGGCTGGCCAACATTTTTTATTATTTCAACTTTTATGGCCATTCCCGGCATGTACATGCTCTATCGATTACGAACCGTGATTATCGCCCTAGAAACGCCATCCGGAACACCCCTAACTGATGATTAAAAAAAGGTACCAGCTCACTTTTCAGCTATTTTAGCTGAAAAGTGAGCTGGTACCTTTTTAGTTGGATTTGGTGCAGGAGTATCCAGGGCGGAGAAAGCTTTCTTTTTCAGTGGTTGCTGGTTTTCGAAGTTTAACACCACTCATGTCGTTGGCAAAAGTTTGCAAACATTGATCTAATTCTTTCAAGCTGACCACATTGACCTTACTGTCATCGGTCCAATAGCTGGTGTAAACATAAGTTAAATCCGATTGTCCCAACACGCGACGAGCTTGCTCGCCCTCGGATTCGACCCGCACGCCCGATCGAGCCTCTTTGTCCGGCAACACCGCGAACATCTGAATCAACTGAGCCTGAGTGCTTTTTTGAGAAATTTCTTTAAACCAGTAATTAATGTACTTATGAAAAGGTTCTTTCGTTTCTTCTGCAAAGTGATTTAAAACTTCAGCCATGACGTATTTTCCATTATTTGTTTTTTCGAATGAAAATTCATGATTAAACTTAAAAATAACTCCACGTTCTGCCAAGTAACTTAAGAATAAATTTGAAAATTGAAATCGCGGAACGTCACTACGCTCTGGTAATTTTGAAAGAGCTACAGCCAAAGACTCTGTTGATGGAAAATCAAAGTCTGTTTTCACGATATCGCGCCCCATGTACTCTGCAATGGGACCTGAACATGGCAAATTTGTTTGATATCCAATTTTTCCACGACTTTCAATTTTGACGAACTCAATGGATAAGGTCACTGCTCCGTCGAGATCTTTTTGAACTTGAATCTGCGAATTATCACCACGCTTGATTTCAAGAATATGAATGCGAGTCAATAGTTCGGGACGTTTTCGAAACTCGCTTAAATATTCAGATAATTTTTCGGCCCAGAAAGGCTCTTCAATTTTACGGCACTTGTTGTCGACTACACTTTTTTCAACTTCGCGAACAACACTATCATCGATATGAAAAAGAATATTGTTTTGAGCTGCCAACAAAAGATCCTGCTGCAGTTGAGAATTATTATAAACTTGGCTTGCCGATTGTGGAAGTCGCACTGGCGTTGAAAAGCAGCTCGTTGCAAAAATCAGAAATAGAGCAAAATAAGCATCAGTCAACCGCATACGAAATCCCATCGAAACCTCCAAAGGCTACAAATTTATTTTACGGGAGATCGTGCTCGAAATCCAAATTTTACTGGTCTGTATTTCGCTATACAGACCTTCGTTGAGATTAAAAACCAGTGATCCAGCTGATCAAACAGTTTGTGCCATCACTAATAATGCTATAAACAGTTTTATCCAGCGCACCGTCAACCCGAGCTCCATTGGCAGGAATAAATCCACTTGGTAACGATGTCACACCAGCATCTGTATAACAGTTGATTGTGACAGCGCCTGTTCCAGTCCCCGCGACTGATAACATATACTGACCACCGTCTTTCATATTATGAATATTGACTGTTGGTGATGCCGTACCTGTCGTCCAAACCATCACATTTCCAGCATTGGTATCGAATGTCAAAGGCGACGCTGCTGAAGATGTCTGACGCGTTGGAGTAGCTTGTCTGTTGAATGTTGTATTACCCGTTGTATCGATAGTCATCGCCGTCACATTGTTGGCTTTAATAGCTACCGAATTCGCATCATTCGTTCCAATAGAAGCTGCCGCGCCAAAACTGTTTCCACCATTAATGTAAACACCATCAGCACCCGTTTTTGGTAAATCGGCTGAAGCGATTCCACGGAATGTTGGTGTTGCTGCAGCACCCGAAGTTGGTCCTGCCAAAAATGTATTCATCGTTTGCGTTCCAAAACTAGAGCCTGTGATATTTCCACATCCCCAACCTGTAGCGCCCTGCCATATTGGCAATTCACCAGCACTACATTCAAATGCCGCAAGCGCTGCACCTGTTCCACTATCGGTAGCTACCAAGCGATTGACTCCAGGATTTGTAAACATTTTTGCTGTCGTCACCGCACCGTCATTAATTTTAACCGTCGTCACTGCATTATTTGCAATTGTTAATGCACCAGTATTCGAAATTGTGGCATCACCACTCATCGCTCGAGCTGTCGCTACATTTCCAGCACTACCTACAAAAATTTGAGCTGAAGTTAATGTTGACGGTAATTTTGCATCAAATGCTATCCAATCAGTCGCTGTCAACACACCACGACTGGTTGCCGATGCAGATGGAATACTCAACGTATGAGTCGCAACTGCAGAATTGATAGCAACATCTGCTCCGGCAGAATCCACCACAAGCGATTGCGACGAAGCTGTTAAAGTATTCAATGTCGAGAGCCCTGAAGTACCATTGGACACCGTTTGAGCCGCAGCTCCATCCCAGTACATCATTGCATTTGTCGTGCTGTTGTACCATGTGCGACCACGATCACCCGCAACCAAACCGCCTGTTAAAGTCGTCTGTTGCCCTGCTGTGTAAACACCCAGGCGAATATTCGTTGATGTCGCCATGTTCAAGTTACCACTCATCGTGCCACCGGCTAAAGGTAACTTTGTCGTATCATCAATCGTCACATTAGATACAGAAGTCACGCGACCTTTTGCATCAACAGCGACTTGTGCCACTTGAGTTGCTGATCCATAAGTCGCTGCCGTTGCACCCGAATTTGCCAAAGTTAACACACCCGCTGTTGAAATAGTGGCATCACCACTTAAAGCAACACCTGTTGCCACATTAGATCCATTTCCAACATAGACAAATCCCGAAGATAACGTTTGATCCAAAGGCGTGAAACCCAATCCCGTCACCACATCACTTGAAATCAAATCTCCACCACCAGTTACACGACCTTTGCTATCCACTGTTACTTTTGGATAAGCACCAGGAGTCACTGCCGTATTTGCCAACGTCAGCACACCAGCATTTGAAAGAGCCGCATCACCAGACATCACGACACCTGTCGCAACATTGCCTGCATTTCCAACCCAAATATTTCCATCAGTTAATGTTGATGATTGCTTAGCATCGAATGCTGTCCAATCCGCTGAAGTTAACAAACCGCGATTGGCTGCCGAGGCCGATGGAAAACTAAATGTATGAGTCGAACCAGCGGATACAATTCCAGCATCTGTTCCCGCAGCATTCAATACAAACGATTGTGTTGAAGCTGTTAAACCATTCAAATTAGAAATGGTATTTCCAGTGCTGGCAACAGTCCGTGCTGCCGATCCATCCCAGTACATCATAACATTGGAGTCACTGTTGAACCATGTGCGACCCTTATCACCAGCAACTAAT
>MEPU01000007.1 GCA_001771815.1 Bdellovibrionales bacterium RIFCSPHIGHO2_01_FULL_40_29
ATACTGATGCTGTTGTCCGTGTCCATCCGTTTTACCCGAAATCAAATGGTGAGTTTGAATTACCTGTGGAGCTGTCCAGATAACACTTCCAATTCTACAAAAATAAATTCATCAAAGCCTGCTTTAAAAAAGCAGGCTTTTTTTAAGTAATTCAAAGCTAGCTATATTGACCAACTATGGGCCGACGTCATTATCTTGATGGGTTAGTAGGAGTTGTTTCAGTAAGCAAAATAAGATCTGACTTTATATTCGAAATAAATTCAGGTGAAATTGAATCAAGGTCTACAAGATCTACCTTGAAAGGTAAATCAGACGCCGAAAAATCTTCTGAAGCTTTTGCTAGACTAGGGTCATTCAGTCGAGTGGTTGATTGAATGGCGATGTCTAAATCAGAAAACGGTTTTAGTTTTTTTCCAGTCGCCCGCGACCCGAAAATAAAATATTTTTGATTTGGGAAGTGCCTAGTTAGAATTTCTAAAACAATTTTCTTTTGAGCGTCATTGAGGTAAATAGTTTTCATCGGTTATTTTGTTATGGCGGCTAAGAGAAATTTGGATTCGATCAACAAATCTGAAGCTTTCGCATAAACTTGTTCAGCTTTTGCTTTGTCATAAGCATGAGATGACAAATTTCTTAAACGTCTGAATTCAAACCAAAGTTCAGGGGTTTGGATATAGCCCCGTTGGGCACCTTCGCGAATTAAATCTTTAAACTCAAGTTCGTCGATAATCTGCGGATTTGGGTGAACCTGCTCTAGCTTTCGCTGTAAGAATTTCCATGCCAGCTCGTAAGTGTATTCAAAACATTGAACGGTTGAGTTTCTAAACTGTTCGAACAGATTTACATCTTTGGCTAAATCGGAAGTTGAATACTTAAGAGCTTTTTCTAGCTGATTTGCTGCGCTTTCAAGAGCTGAGAAATCTAAAATCAAGATAGCTCCTACGAAAAAGAAAAATGGTAGTGAGAGGCGGACTTGAACCGCCGACCTACGGATTATGATTCCGTTGCTCTAACCAGCTGAGCTACCCCACCACATGAGGAAAATCGAAGGTTTAGATTTAGATTTCCTCTACAATATTGTCAACAGTCCCTGTTAAAATGCTCAAATCCTATTCAGAAATATCGGTTAGAATGCCTTTAGGTGTCTTAATACAATCCTAACACGACCTTTTGCTGAACATTGGTCATAGTGTGTGAGTGTCCGTAACCCTTTAAAGGAGAATATATGAGTCGAGTGGTTTTTGCATTGTGGGTCGCATTTATGGTTGTTGGCGTTTACGTGAACGCTGCTGAATCAACGTTGATTAAGTCGGATGGTTCCAGCACGGTTTATCCTATCACGGAAGCCATGGCTGAAGAGTTTCAAGCACTGAAAAAGAATACAGTTAAAGTGACTGCCGGTATTTCTGGAACGGGTGGCGGTTTTAAAAAGTTTTGTCGTGCTGAAACGGATATGCAAAATGCATCTCGTCCAATCACGACTTCTGAAATGGCAGATTGTAAAAAAACAGGCGTGAAGTATTTTGAATTGCCGATTGCTTACGATGCAACAGTGGTTGCAGTAAATATGAAAAACAATTGGGTGAGCGAAATTTCAGTGGCCGATTTGAAAAAGATTTGGGAGCCGGCAGCTCAAGGTAAAATTATGAAATGGAATCAAATCAATCCAGCTTGGCCAGATGCTGAATTTAAGTTATATGGTGCGGGTTCTGATTCTGGAACGTTTGATTATTTTACTGAAGCCATCGTTGGTAAATCTAAATCATCACGTGGTGATTACACGGCTTCTGAAGATGACAACACCCTGATCAAAGGGATCGCTGGCGATAAGTTTGCGATTGGTTATGTGCCGATGAGCTATTATATGGAAAATAAGAAAACCTTGAAGGCATTGGCTATCATTGGTGGCGAAAAAGCGCCTTCAAAAACAGGTGTGCTTCCATCTAAAGAAACTGTTGAAAATAGCACGTATTATCCATTGTCGCGTCCGCTATTTATATATGTGAATGAGGCTTCTGCAAAACGCCCTGAAGTGAAAGAATTTGTTCAGTTCTACTTGGCAAACTCAGCAAAGCTTGTTCCTGAGGTCAAGTATGTGGCGCTTCCACCGAAGGCTTATGAGATGGCAAAAGGTCATTTCAAT
The DNA here is from genome assembly GCA_001771815.1 of Bdellovibrionales bacterium RIFCSPHIGHO2_01_FULL_40_29. Classification (GTDB taxonomy): domain Bacteria; phylum Bdellovibrionota; class Bdellovibrionia; order Bdellovibrionales; family Bdellovibrionaceae; genus Pseudobdellovibrio. Next base: position 2,144 of record MEPU01000007.1, read on the forward strand.
AAAGGTCGGTTAGGATCTGTTTTTAACTCTAAGGAATCTCATGTTGGGTTGAAAATTGAAGATCTTTTGAAAAAAGAAACTGCAATGTAATTTACGAGTTCTGACTGTTAATGATGTGGCGCTGCAAAGTCCACAAACGGATGGATTTCAAAAATTCATCCTTCATTCCAAATAAAATCAACTGGTGATAAAATGTTTTATCACCACGAGGTTTTTCATCCACAAAGTGAACTTTGGCCTTCATTTCTTTGAGTAAGCCTTCGTCCTCCTGAGTGAGTGCAATATCCATCATGGTATCCAGCGGGATTTGACTCATCAGTTTAAAGCCAATTGCAGCCTCGGAGTACTCGTCAATTTCAATAAGAGTTGAAAGTAGTAGTGGTTCTTCAAATGCGATTGTGATCATTGGTGCTGGATCTTTTTCTTTCATCAGTGGAAAGAGTTCTTTTACAAATTTAACTAAGATGGCCTTATCAAGAGGCTTTTCCAGGCGCACGGTATCGAATGCAAAGCGTTCTTCAAGCTCTGAACGTTTGATGGGCTTGTTCGTGATAAAGTGAATAATGGTCATGCCAGATTCAAACTGATTGTCTAATTGGCGCTTGTCCATGGGAACATCGGTGATTAGCAAGTCGACTTTGGCGCGACCTTTCAGATCTTTTTTTTCAACGAAAGAGATGTCTTCAAAATTTCGCTGTAAAAGATCAGTAACAATGGCATTTTGACCTTCATCGGTCAGGTTGATGCAAATCACAAGTTTCATGAGGGGGGAAGTGCTGCGTCCTGTCCAGACTGCATTTCGAATTTTAGTTTGGGCCGCAACAATTTTTTTGCGAATTGAACCCAATGTTACTGGATTGAGCTGTGCAAATAAAAGTTCGTACGAAGACTCATTCTCTGAAACCACGCGACCCCAGATGTGCTGCTGTTTATTGTTGGAAAATAGGGGGTGATAGAATTTGTAAACCTCACCCAGTGTCAGTGGTAAGGTCTTGTCAATTTTTAATCCAAATTCCGTTAGTTGTAGAGATTTTAATTTTTTAAGTGATTCGATTTCCGCTTTGGCTGCAGTGGTGTGGACGTACTCGGTTTGAACTTTTTGATTTTTTAAAATGGCAAAACGAGTATGTTCTTTTAAAATAGTATTATCAAAGGGTTTGAACAATAAATTTTGAACGGGCCAGGTGTCGGCTATTTTCGTGTATCGTGGATCATCAAAAAGGGTCACCAAGACATCACACGAGTACTTTTCTTTGAGGGCATTGATTGTATCTACAGGGTTGGTTGAAATGGCCTCAGCTTGAATGATCAGTAGAGCTACGACTTGGTTGAGTTTATCGGGTTTGTCCCATTCGGTTTTAAATGACTTGAGATCATTGAAGATGAGTAATTTATGACTAATGGACTTCGACAAATCGCCCCATGCCTCATTAATGTCTTTAATGGTCTTTGGGTCAGATTCAATAGCTATGATATAACTCATGTCTTAAAGTTTACATGAGTCGTAAACATCTACCAACCAGTTTTTCGTCTCTTTTTACGACGAGACAAATCCAGTGTTATTGCTGTCGATGGTGTCTCAACTGTCTCACTGTTTTTCTTTAGATTTGCGTCCATATTTTGTCCTTTTTAGGGGGTGTCTAGCAACTTCTGCAACTTACTACGAGGGCCTTTTGAGGACTAGGCTAGTTTTGGAAAATTAAGAAGATACATAAAAACTTTCAGGGCAAGCATTTTAGAAAAGAAGAGCTACGTGTTATATTTTTGCGCAGCGGCAATAGCCACTAAGTTTGGCACTGTCAATTTATTTTGACGTCATATTTGGCGATTTTGTGATTCCGCCATTATTCATAACAGAATCTTCATTATTTAATTCTTGCATGATTCCCCCAAGCTAGGATGAAATGGATTCAAGTTTTAGTTTACGATTCTTGGAGGGGTCCTTGATCCGTTACTTTTTGTATTTCACATTTGTATTTCAGTCCGTCTGCCTAGCCAGTTCGGTTCCTGTTTCAGATGTGTTGGCTACTGTTACCGCCGCAGATAGGGTGTTGGGGCGCGAAGATTTTAATTATTCTGATTATTATCAAATTAAAGATTTTATCGAGGGGAGCACTGTTAATTTACTGAACCTTGAGCATGTCCGGCAGAAGTTTCCGCAACCGAGTGTTCCCTATAATCGCCGAGCCCAATTTGGAACATGGATTGACCCCACACATGATGATTCGTGTTTAAATACTCGAGATTTGGTTTTAGCGCGCGATTCAGAATCCAATGTGACTTATAAGCCTTCGGGGTGTTCGGTTCAGGAAGGGGTTTGGGAAGATCCCTATTCGGCGACAACATTTCAATCTCCAACGGAGCTTCATATCGATCATTTTGTTCCATTAAAGAATGCCTATATGACTGGAGCCCATTCATGGTCTGCAAAGAAGCGATGTCTTTACACGAATTACATGGGAAATAATTTTCATCTGATCGCCGTAAGTAGTCGCGAAAATATGTCCAAAGGGGACGGATCGCCGTTTAAGTATATCCCAAAAAATGAAAAGTACGTTTGTCAGTATATCAAACAGTGGCTTCAGGTAAAAATCATTTGGAGCCTGCTGCTGACGCCGAAAGAGGTTGATGCAATTCAAAAAGTTTCTGAAGCCCATAAGTGCAACCCCAAGCAATTTAAGATGTCAGCAACTGATTTAGCAGCTCAGCGTCGCTATATGTACGAAAATGAGAACTACTGTTCACATCTTGCCAACTAGTCTTCACAGTGAGTGAGAAGACATTCCAAATTCAATGAAATCTTTCGATGTACTGACAGCGCTGACAAAGGTTTTCGGTCAGTTTGTGAGTCTTAAATCCTTGCAACATTGCTGTGGCTCGAGGACCAGCGAGAATTGTTTCAATAGATTCAGTCTGAACATTTCCCAGTGGAATGGCTCCTTCTTTATCCAGGCAGCAGGGCACCACCGTGCCATCCACAAGAATGCCAAAGTGGGATGTTAGGCCATAGCAGGTTCCTGCAGTCCCGAGCACCGGAAGATGGATATCCGGCCAAATAAATTCAGTATCAAAATGCAAATAAAGTCGATCCTGAATGCGCACGCTTTTTTGTTTTCTCACGTCAACTAGCGAAGGCACTTTGAATTCAAACGCTGTTTCAATTCGTTGGAGCATGTCGTGATTTTCAGTAAAGCCTCCACGAGTATCCTGTAAATTCCATAATCGATAATTGATATATAAATCGGGGCGTAGTGACTGTGCTGTTTTGGTCCAATGAAATATTTTATTTAAATAAATGGAAGGGTCCTTGCCTGGGTGGTTGTCAAAGAAACTGTGCAGAGAAAAATTAACCTGATACATCGCGGGACTGAGCAATAATGACTGGTGAATTTCCTTAAGAAGCACTCCATTTGTAACAAAGAAAATTTTGGCCTGATACTTTTCGCAGATGCGGATCAGTTCAGACAGCATGGGGTGAACAAGTGGATCCCCCATCAAATGAAAACATATCAATTCAGTGAGTGGAGCAATCTGGCGCACGATATTTTCGAATAAATTTAAGTCAATGAGTTTCTTTGTGCGAATAACTTCGGGGCAGAAACTGCATTGAAGATTGCAGATATTGCTGATCTCGACATTGATTTTCGAAAACTTTTTCCGAGTGGGTTTGAGCATTGTCTTTATTTAGCGCAGTTTCTAGTGTATGAAAAGGACTATGTCCATTCATTCAGTTACTAAAAATGCAGTTCTTGTCGGTATTCAACTTTCGTCTGTTCGTGATGAGGAACTGCAGAGTTCGCTTCAGGAATTGAAGCGTCTGGTGACAACATTGGGGTACTCAGTGGTGGGTCAGGTTACTCAGCGACGGAGTTCTGATAAATCAGCGTCTGTTTTGGGTGAAGGCAAGCTAAAGGAATTGGCCGAGTGGACTGGTGGACCTGGTGTCATTGGGAAACTTTTCGAGAAAAAAAAATCAAAAGCCGCGCTGAAGTGGGATCAAGAATCTGATGAGGAAACTGCAGAAGATCTCGAAGATGAAATCGAGAGTATTGATGGCGAAGACTCCGAAAATTTACACGAACTTTCAACGCAAGATAAAAAATCGGCTCAGATTGTTATTGTCGATACAGAACTTTCGCCATCACAGTTGCGCAATTTAGAAAAAGCGGCGGGCGTTCCAGTTTTGGATCGCACTGGGGTTATTATTGAAATTTTCTCTCGCCATGCACGGACCAAGGCGGCTCGATTGCAAGTTGAAATTGCGCGATTGGCGTATGTGGCTCCGCGACTGAGAGAAACGGGTGGGAATGAAGATCGTGGGGGCGGAGGCGTCGGCGGCAAAGGTGCCGGCGAGACCAGCCTTGAATTGGACAAACGCCGCATTCGTGATCGGATCAAAGAATTAAAATTGGAACTGGCTTCTATCGGCAATGAGCATCAGCAGCGTCGGGCCCGTCGTGAACAAGAAATCAGTGTGGCTTTAGTGGGTTATACAAATGCCGGAAAATCCTCGTTGATGCGTGCCATGACTGGAAGTGAAGTGCTTGTGGCAGATAAATTATTTGCCACCTTAGACACGACAGTGCGGCCGATGTATCCAGAATCACGTCCAAAAGTACTTATTTCTGATACTGTGGGTTTTATTAAAAAGTTACCGCATGATTTAGTGGCCTCATTTAAATCCACATTGGATGAAGCTCTGCAAGCATCACTATTATTATTTGTTGTGGATGCATCGGATCCCGCATTCCGATCTCATCTTGAAGTCACGCAAAGTGTTTTGTCCGAAGTGGGAGCCACGGATGTTCCACGATTAATGGTTCTGAATAAACGTGATCAGCTTTCAGCAGAAGATCAGCAAAAACTGAGTGTTGAGTTTCCAGAAGCCATATTTTTATCGACTCGTAACAAAGAGGATCTGCAGGCACTTCGAAACAGAATAATGAGTTATTTTGAATCCAATATGGTGGATGAAGATTTATTTATACCCTACACGGTACAAGGTGCAATTGGCGAGGTGCGCAGCAAATTGCGCGTTTTAAGTGAAAGTTACAATGAGATGGGTGTGATTCTTAAAGTTCGTAGTACTCCAGAAAATCTTGAAATCATTCGTAAGAAATTCATTTTGAAAAAATAAAAAACGCCCCAATGTTTTTTTAATGATGGGGAAAACTGTCGCAGGTTTTTGGCTTGTGGGTTTGTATACTGACAGATGATCTTGGAATGGTCTCTGCAATGCTTTCTTTAAATTGAGATTCGATGCTGCTTTCAATTTAAAGGGGAATGTATGATTTCAAGATACTGTTTATATCCGTTGGGATTAGCTGTCATCACTGTGTTTTTATTCACAGCAAATCTCGAAGCTCGTCCGCCAGCAGATTCATTCATGCAGGTGAGACCATTCTCTGCCCCAACTGTCGAAGATAATTTTCTAGTATTTCTTGAAAACTTAACAACCGTGACAAATATTTATCAATTGGAAGCACACGGACTGAATCAAGGACGATCTGCATTTGAACCGTGGGCTGGATCGTACTGGCCTATTCATCAAGGAATTCTTGGATTGCGCTATGCGGACAGTGCTTTTCCAAAATCAAAATCCTTCATCGAAAATTATTCTGCAGTTCAATCACGGCCCTCGAATTTTATGATTGAAAATGGCGAAATCAATAAGCTATCACCGTCTGAAAAATATGATTTGCTGATTGGTGATCGAAATTTTACGTTGACCCATCACATGTGGAACAAAGGACTTACGGGGTTTCAAACTGATGGATTTGTGGCAACGTGGACTGGAATATGTCATGGTTGGTCTGCCGCCACACATATGGGAGTGCCGTCTTCAGAAAAATCTGTCACTGTCAAAGATGTCACTGGAAATTTTAAAATTTCATTTTATCCGCAAGATATAAAAGGTTTGCAATCATTCTTATGGGCAAACTCAGCACCAACAAGCGTTCGATCTGGTGATCGATGTCGTCAGTCAGTTATTGATCGGGATCCATTTTTACGACCCATTGATCCGACCTGTTTGGATTCAAATCCTATGTCATGGCATTTGGCAGTCACAAATAAGGTTGGTCTTCATCAAAGTAGTTTCGTCATGGATTCTAGTGCGGGGACAGAAGTTTGGAACTACCCTGTCATGTCTTATGATTCCAGTTACTTTAATCCACGCACTTTTATCAGCTCACATTCTTTGTTGGCATCCATGGAGTCTGTCGAAAATCTTAAGACTGATAAGTACGCCAGTTTCCGTCATCCGAGCACTAAGTATGTTGTTGGGGTTGCGATGGATGTCTTCCATCCAGCATTGGTTTCGCCGCGAGTGGGGACATCTCAGGGAAATGTAATTCAGTATAAATCTTTTATCTATGATCTGGAGTTGGATGAAAACTATATGATTATTGGCGGCGAGTGGTACTCCAAAGAGCGTCCCGATTTTTTATGGTCATTTCCCGCAGGCAGCCAAGCTGGAAATAGCGAAGATTCACTGATTGAAGATGTTGAATGGGATTTAAATTCTGCATTACCTGAAGCGATTGCTGATAAAGCACGAATGGCAACGGGGCGTGGGAAAGTTCTAAGAAAAATTGCCAATGCACTTTTAGCTGCCAGTATTTCTATCCCCGAAAGTGATGATGAGGTTACGCCCGAAGAACCCATTGCGATTCCGACGCCCGAATAGAGTATAAAATTATTAGTCCTACAATTTAAAAGACTGTCACAGGTGTGTGTGCAGTCTTTTTTTTTATTTTAATCAACATACTTTTCATTTTTAAAAACTGTTATCGCACAATGAAGAAGCGGTGAGACAAATATTTTTTGTTTCGTATTGCTTTTTATTTTGAATACAGAATTTTCTTAATATTTCAGGGTTGGGAATTCTTAACATTCGCCGCATACTTGTCAGCAAAGCGGAGGTTAAGATGAAAAGAATTCTATTTGCGGTCACTGCAGCAATCCTAACAGGTTGTGCCGAGGGCGGTGGAAGCAACAGCAGTAGTTTACCAAAGAGTGCTACTGGTTCAGTGTCGTGCGAAATTCCATCTCGAGAAAGTATAATTGCAAGCACAAGTGAAACAGAAACCAACATGCTCGTTAACAGTAATGAAGATATCTCAACATATCAAAATTTTATTGTGAAGTATAAGTCGGAACAAACAGAGGGGTTGGTGCCATCAGGAAATCCAGTACGTGAATATGTTGTTCGCGGAGTGACTTTTAAAGCATTGGCTAAAGATTCATTTACATTTGAATTGACCGGATCAGCCGATGAACGAAAGCAAATAATCGATGAATTGCGTGCCGATCAGTCTGTCGAGTACGTGGAGCCTGATTATCCGATCTACACGATTGATTCCATGGAAGCAAATGATGCTGATGTTGGAGATGATATTTCGGAGACAACCAATGACACTTATTTCTCGAGTCAGTGGATGCATCAGAATGTTCAATCTGAAAAAGCATGGACAGTGACAACAGGTTCAAAAAATGTTGTCGTCGCTGTTCTTGATTCAGGTATTGATTACACTCATAAAGATCTTAAGAATAACATGTGGATAAATCCACAAGAAACAGTGAATGGAAAAGATGATGATAAAAATGGTTACATTGATGATATTTATGGTTGGAATTTCGTATCTAATAATGCAAATCCGAAGACGACAAGCAGTTCAAATCATGGCTCTCACGTCGCAGGAATTATTGGCGCGACGGGATCGAACAACCTTGGAGTCGTAGGAATGTCGCCCACTGTGCGGTTGATGGCACTTCGATTTATTGGTGAATCTGGTTCTGGAACGACTTCTGGAGCCATCAAAGGAATTGATTATGCTGTTTCTAAAAAAGTTTTTGCAATCAATAATTCTTGGGGATCTGGTGGAACTTCTAAAGCTTTACAAGAAGCCATCACACGAGCTGAAAAAGCTGGCGTCCTATTTCTAGTTGCGGCAGGGAACGGGTCAAATCATGTGGGATTTAATATTGATAAAACTGGTTATTATCCAGCGGCTTATCCAAACTCAAATATCATGGCAGTGGCGGCAACGAAGACGAATGATTACTTGACGACATTTTCTAATTTTGGTCTGACCCGAGTTGATGTGGCTGCACCAGGGGCTTCGATTTTATCAACGGTCAGTAATCAGGGATATCAAAAAATGAGTGGAACATCGATGGCCACTCCGTTGGTGACGGGCTTGGCAGCGTTAGTAAAAGCGGCTAATCCAAAATTGACATACAAAGAAGTTATTCAAATTATTCGAGGAACTGTCGATAAGACGGCCAGTCTTGCGGGTAAGGTGGCTTCTGGTGGTCGGGTGAATGCTTACAAGGCTGTTTCACTGGCTGCCAAAAATGTAGAGACTCCACCCGGAGAAAAAATTGAAATTCCGTGTCCTTAGATTCATTCGTGTTGATTGAATCTTGAGTTTCCAAGTGCCATAGCTTTTCTCAGATCAAGAACTCTTTGTGAAGAAGGTTCTTGATCTGCACTTTCAATTATGATCTGAATAATTTCTGTGGCCTTGGCTTGAGGATAGGCACTCCAAAGTAAAGCGGCAGCACCGGATACAACGGCTGCAGAAACGCTGGTCCCCGAAGTGGGCACACTGTGATTCCAGCCCGAGGATGGATAAATAGTTGGAATATATTCTCCAGGCGCAAAAATTTTTACAGTGTCACCAAATCCGCTAAAACTCGAGCGCTGACCAAATTCATCCAATGAACCGACATTCAAATTGTTTGGTAAATTCAAAGATGAAGGGATGATGCCATTCATCACCACATCCACAGGACTGTTTCCAGAGGCATTGACAAAAATAACATTTTCTTGATTCCAGTTTATAAAAGCTTGTTTTAAAAGTTGCGAGCAATTGATCGACCAACTGTTGTTGATAATATGGACTTGTCGTGAAATAGCGTATTCCATGGCTTGGCGGGCATGAAATTCTGTCCCCCCAGTTTCATTCATAAAATCCACAGGAAGAATTTTAGCTTCCGGAGCCATGCTCAAGCTGGGGCGATTGAACGAAGACCCTGTAATCACTCCAGCCATGGCTGTTCCATGTCCGTGTTCATCAATGGCATCTGCTCTGGAGTCGACAAAATTCCATCCAAAAATATCATCAACAAAGCCATTGTTATCGTCATCAATTCCATTTTCACCAAACTGACTTTCAATTTCATTCAAGGCAAGTCGATTGCGAAGCTGGGGATGATTTAGATTGATTCCTGTATCGATAATGGCAACGACAATGCCCTGACCACGAAACCCGGCTTGCCAAGCGGCGGTTGTGTGAATCATGTCGTGCGCACTTCGGTTTTGTAGGCGAATGGGGGGCGAGTAAAAATCAGAAATGAAATTTTGTTTTTGCGCGATTCGATAATTGGGTTCGATAAAATCAATTGAATTTTTATGATCAATTTTGAATTTTTTAAGATTTTCGTATGGTGAATTCAAAAGAGTGGGTTTTTTATTTTTCCAATGCACGATAAATTGATTTTCTAACTTGGTGCGCTGGCACTCATAGGTTTGGGATTCCACAAGGGGTGGCTCGTCCTTGGCACAGCCAATAACTATCATTAAATTGCAAATCAGCAGATAAAATAGTCGGTGATGCCTTGAAGATTTCATACGGCTGCTCGTCCCCGTGTTCCTTAATTGCAATACTTCAGTTCATTGCGAATAGGTAAGCTCATCATATGTCGTATTTCATCAACAGAAAGTGTTCCCACTGAATCCAAGACTGGTAACGAGTCTATCGCATCCGTCAAAGCAGCACTGCGGACATCAGCGAAGTAGGTGCTGTTGATTTGATATCGGCTAGGCAGTTCGGCTTCTGTTTGAGCCCAAGTGATACTTTTTGTAACTTCTAGTTTGATCGTGTTCTTGGATTCACAAAGGGGATCCACGCTTTTATATTTTTCGATAATTTTTAGGTTGTTCTTGGATGCGTAAATCACTGTGTACTCGAAAGGTTGAATGCGCTCTAAGAAAGCTTCTTTCTGTTTTTTCTGAAGAGATTCTTGCGCCATTCCAACCAGTTGAAATCGAATATGCAGCTCTGAGTTTTCGATGATTTTAAAAAGAATAGGTTCTCGAGAGGCAGACTGAATTTCAAGGGTGTCGCAAGCATTTTGTTTAACCTGATTGAAAAGGGCTAATTCGTTGGCTTTACGTTGTTTATAGTAGAATGTCGAAAAGGCAAAATAATGAGATTTGTGAAGGGGTATGTTGGTGATCGTTTTAAAGTCGGTGTGCATGACTGCTGCGGGAAAAGAAAATTGTGGACTATCGAGTTGTTGCATGAGTTTTTCTAGGTTCAAACATTTATCCGAAGAAATATCTGATATGAGAATTTCAGCTTTGGGTGTGTTGAGAATCTCCGGAACGATTTCCTCTTCAGGAGGATTTGATTTCTGACATCCCAAACTCAGAACTAGAACGATACTCATTAATGTAAATTTCATAGAATCCTCATTTATAAAATTGGAATGAATACTTTGTTTATAAAAAAAGCGGGCAGCATTGAATGTGCGCCCGCTTGAATTGATTCAGATCTTCAACCAGGTTTTTAACTAACCTTGGCCATTTTGATCTTGATCTTGCTTAGGTTCCTCTTTATCAGGCTCCTGCTCTTGATCTTGTTTAGGCTCTTCTTTGTCTTGTTCTTGATCTTGCTTAGGCTCTTCTTTAGTAGGTTCTTCTTTGTCTTGATCTTGATCTTGTTTAGGTTCTTCTTTAGTAGGTTCTTCTTTGTCTTGATCTTGATCTTGCTTAGGTTCTTCTTTATCTGGTGTTTGATCTTGATCCTGCTTAGGCTCTTCTTTGTCTTGCTCTTGATCTTGCTTAGGTTCTTCTTTAGTAGGTTCTTGATCTTGTTCTTGCTTTTGATCAACTTCTTCTAACCAAAGAGTTCCCTCGATAGCAGCGCAATCTTCTTCTTTAGTAGGTTCTTCTTTGTCTTGTTCTTGATCTTGCTTAGGTTCTTCTTTGTCTGGTGTTTGATCTTGATCTTGCTTAGGTTCTTCTTTATCTGGTGTTTGATCTTGATCTTGCTTAGGCTCTTCTTTGTCTGGTGTTTGATCTTGATCTTGTTTAGGCTCTTCTTTGTCTGGTGTTTGATCTTGATCTTGTTTAGGTTCTTCTTTGTCTGGTGTTTGATCTTGATCCTGCTTAGGCTCTTCTTTGTCTTGCTCTTGATCTTGCTTAGGTTCTTCAGCTCGACAAGAAGACATGACAAACTTTATTCCTGAAGTTGACTTGCCTTGATCTTGATCGCCATTTCCAGAAACTAGCATCACAGAATCAGCTGTGAATCCACCAGTTGCACTGACAACATGAAGGCCACCAGATCCATTATTGGCTAATGTCATCACAAGGGTTCCGCCGGCATACAGATCCCAAGTGCCTGCGTCCGTTTCAACTACGCGGTCAATAGATGATAGCATAGATGCACGATCTGCTAAGACTGGGAAAGCCGCAAGGATTTGCTCGAGAGTCATTGAATCACCACCGGAAGAAGTTTCTCCAGCTGCGAACTCGTGGGAAGTTACAGCGGATTCGCTTCGCATAGCTCCTGAGGCTGCAATGCCGGCATTTGCTTCAGCAGAACTTTCAGTAGCTAAAGTATTGGGTGCAGGTGCTGCTGGTGAATCTGAAGTGCCATTGCTACATGCAACGAATGCCAAGCACAGAGCCGACAGCGTTAGTTTTTTCCATAAGCGTGCGTGATTCTTTTTCATAAATTTCCTCCGTTAGGGTTTTGTGTGTGTGTGTCCGGTGTCAAAGCAACGCGTATGCCATGGAAAATCTAGCTGGCAGCTTGTTTTGAATGATTTGGAAAAAAAGTGAAGGGGCTTAATTTCCCGTATATGGACTATCGTACGGGAAAAAAACCCGACAAATGACATACTTTTTATGGTGCTCATTTCGCAAGCGATCCTCGACGAAACACCAGGATATGGAAAGTCTGTGACGTAAAATAAGTGAAGATCAGATAAGATACAGCATGAGGAAAACAATTTTCTTAGCGGGACTTATCGGCTTTTTTTTATTGCTGATAGTGGTAGTCACGTCTCAACGACAATCAACGGCAGAAATCGCATTCAAAACAGAGTTGTCGAGTCAAAGTGTGATTCCGGACGTGTCTCCAAGTGCAATTCAAAAAAGCACTTACAGAGGTCCTCTGGATGATTGTTTATTAGCAAAAACTTTGTATTTGCGGGATATTTCTATGCAAACAGAATGCACTGAAAATTATGTGCATTTTTTTCCGATTGAAAATCTTAAGTTGTCACAAATCGAAGAACGGTCGACATCCAATTTGCGAGTGGGCTCGTTTAATCTTTTTCATTTAGGAGATAACCAGGCTCCGATGAAAAGTTTTTCGGTGATAGCAAGTATTATCAATCAGTGGGATATACTGGCCGCTCAAGAAATAATGCCATTGGGTGTAGATGTGTCTCGTGATAATCAAGCTCTTGGAGATCTGTTGCGTTTGGCCACACCTGAAAAACCGATCCCATTTCCAATTGAAAACTGGACAGTTATTGTTCCCGGATATTTGCGCCTTCTGATTGAATTACAAAAATTAGATTCCAGTTGGTCGTTGATTTTACAGTCGTTCCCTGAGGGAGAAAGTAGCGGCGGAGAAATGGCGGGATTTTTTTACCGCTCCAGTGTTGTTCAATTGAAAGAATGGGACTACTGTCCATTGACGAGTTCTATTTCACTTGTGGATTCAAAGCCATTGCAAAATTTAGCCTGTCTTACGCAATTAACTCCGGAAGTGAAAAAGTTAACATCGCGAACGGCGTTTGCAGCCTACTTTCAAAGTGGTCAGTTTGATTTTATTGGGTTGTCTTTGCATAGTCGATTTAGACCAGCCTCGGAAGTAAGTGATATCGAAGAGCAGAAACAACAGTTGTGTCGGGGTTTTGCTTCCCCAGATAAGTGTAAAGTTTCGCAGCGTCATGCAGGTCGATATTATGAAGTTTTTGCCGTTGCTGAACAAATTCCGGTGATGAAAGAAAAGGCGCATGATGCCGATGTTATTTTTATGGGTGATTTCAACTTAGAAATCACAGAGACATCCATGTCGATCTGGGAAGCGGCCTTAAAACCGGCTCCATTTTTGCGACCATTTCAATTGGCACCATCAACTTTAGGTGTGAAGCATTCTAAAATGGTCAGCAGTTATGATCATTTTATTTTAGATACAAAGTTAACATCTGAATGCGATATGGAATCGGTAAAAATTTTTGATTTTATGAATGTGGCAAAGATAAAATCCAATCGAGCCGCGGAAGATATTGCGCGCGCCACTCAACCGGAGGAATTGCTAGCTTTGGCAGAAGAAAAACGTATGGGTTTGAACTCTTTAGTTAAAGTACAGACGGATGCGGCAGGATCAGTGATTCGCGTTCTTACCGAAAAGGAAAAAGAAGATATTTTTGCAAGTATCCCGATAAGACTCGAGAACATGAAGAAAAATTCATACTCGATGATGCTTGAGTTGATCAGCGATCATACGCCGATTGAAATGAATTGTATCAAAAGTTTAGCTGATGATGATTGATAAGTCTTTAGAGGCCACATTCCAAATCAACTAAAATATCGCGACCCCATAGGCTGGCAGCGACCTTATCTGCTGTATTTTTCAAATGGCCTTCAGCATAAATACGAGCGTCATACGAGGGTAAAAAAGCTTCAATCGTGAAAAATTGTTTTGATTTTTCAGTCACATGGGCTGTGAGCTCAGGTCGTTGAGTTATATTGGATTTTGTATCCAATTCAGAGTGAATTACTTTTTGTGAGATCAGGGCACCATTAATTTTCACCTGACAGGTGATGGTGGCCGCTTTCGCTATATTGAGCGTAAGGGAAATAATTAAGGTTAAAAATAATGACTTGAACATAGGTGCCTCCCAGGGATGGATTTGTAAAATAGAGTCATCAGTTTGACCGGATTTTTTCGTGATGACAATGACGTTTTAGGGCACTTTTTAAGATTTTAACCTTGAGGACAAATAGGATGTTTTAAAGTGTCGAGGAGTTTAACACTTTGATTTTGAAATCGTCTAAATCATTACATCTATTCATTTTTTTAAAGATCAGTTACATTGATTGTCACTCAATAAAGGACATAGGGAATGAAGAAAAATATATTTGTGATTGCGATGTTGATGTTTTTTCAGAGTCTTGCAATGGCCCAAATGCCTGTTGCTAATGAAAAATCGAATGCCATAACATATTATGCTAATGAGTTTGCTGATATTATCAATCGTGTTCAATTAGAAAAAGATACAGCGTACATGGTTTCAACTGTTAAGGTAGCTGATGCCTGTGTGACAATGATGAATAAAAATCAAATTTTAGGAAAAGTGGGCGAAACTATTTTTAAAGAGCTCACGAAAAATTCCAGCAAGTACCCCAATTTATTAGATGGTGGTAAAGTAAAGAAATCCTGCCGTAAGTATGAAGAAATGAATGATAATCAACGGGCATTGGTGTGGGTTTTAGTCATGACCACAATGGCTCATTTCGAAAGCTCATGCAGTGACAAAGCTAAAGCAAAAGGTCCTAATGGAATGGCCTATGGATACTTTCAATTGCATAAAGGCAAAGAAAATTTATACGTTAAAGGCAAAGGTTCTTGTGTTAAAAATGCCAGCGGAAATGCAGCGCTTGCCAGCAAGTGCGCCTTGGGAATGTTAGAGAAACAAATGGAGCGTTCTTCAGGAGTGCTTTTTGATAACAAATCTTACTGGGAAGTCTTACGACCAATAGGTCCGGCTCAAAAGTCTCAGCATATCGCCAAAGCTCTCGCAAAATCATCGTTGTGTAATCCAGCGGTTATGTAAAATGAATACGATCGGCTATTTTTAACCAATTTTTTTCTGAAAAGAAAATACAAAGTGCGGTCAGCGGGATCAGAAATAAGATCCCGAAGGCCATCATCAGTAAAATCAATTTGGTCTGCAAATCATCAGTGGGATAAATCCAAATACTGGTGACCAGTAGGCCAACAAATCCCAATGACATCATCTGCAAGGCAATAAAAACAAATACGGTAGCTAGCAGACTTTTACGCATCACGCGCAGTGTTTTGAGAAGGATGAGAATCATTCTTTTTTCAAGTTGACGGATGGCATATTGATAGGCCACCTGTCCGATCAGGTGCGAGAAAATCGTATTTATCCAGCTTTTCATTTTGAATCATCCTTGGATTGACGTCCAAAAATCAATCCAATAACAAAGGCGATAACTCCAACAGTGATTAAAGTCGTCCAGGGGCTTTGTTTCAGTTTTTCTTCAACTTCATGTTTAGTTTGACTGACTTGAGACTCGGCGGTGTCTTTGAGCTCTTGAAGGTGAGGCTTTAGATCATCAAGGGCATTTTTACCTAATTTTTCAAGTTTTTCGATGGCCTCAGTCAAAGACTTTGAATTTCGAATATCTGACATGGTGGTGATCCTTTGTGGTCTTATAGTAACCTATCGGTTGAATTTTATGAATAATTCATGGTTAGAGGCTGCTGAATAAAATCAAGTTGCCCGACCTTGGGATAGTCTATATATAAGGCCTTCTGAATAAGGAGATTTGTATGATTCCATTTATGTCTGTTTTGGTGATGACTTTGATTCTGGGGATTTCAGCTTATGCGGAAGAGACTCCATCCATACAATCGTTAGATGAACTGAATCCCTTTGCAGAAAATATAGAAAGCCTTTTAAATGAAATGGATCAAGATTACGAACTTGAAACCGGAAGGTCTGCTTTTGAAATTACAATTCCCAATTTTACAGAAGCGAGCTGTAAGCAAAAGGGTTGCGAGATTTATGCTCAAATTGTAAAATCCGAACAAAAACTATATCTTTATATTCAAGGAATTTTACAGACCTCATGGAGTGTTTCAACAGGACTTCCAAAATATGAAACTCCTCATTTAAACACTCATCCGAATGGCCGTATTTATGATGCCTATACTTCGAAAAAGTTTCCAGGTGGAGATTACAAAGGACTGGGAAACATGCCCTATGCCGTTTTTATTGAAGGTGGATTTGCGATTCATGGAACAGCTGAATCAAATTGGCCAAAGTTAGGTCGAAAGGCATCTCATGGTTGTATACGGATTCATCCAGACAATGCCCTTTATTTTAACCGCTTGGTTCGTGAAGCGGGTGTTAGAAACACATGGGTCTCTGTTCAAGAGTAGTCATATTAGAAATTAATAAATGATTTTTTGCCCCATGTTTTTTTTTACAAGGCTTTAAATGATTTTGAATCATGGTCTTGCCCTTGCAATTTCTAACTCGGTAGCCAGTCGGGCTGCTGAGGAGAATAAAATGATTGATTCAGAGCAAATCCCACCTGAAGTCCATAAAAAAGTACCCCATTACGTTGTTAAGAAACAACTTTCTGAACATGATAAGTTTCAAGACTCAAACTCTGCACGTTCGGATGATCTTGATGTTTTGATGACAGAAACATTCGAAGAATCGCCGGCTCCAGGCGAGGAGCAGGCACCATGAAGTCTGGTAAGCGCCAAGATATTATTTCAGAGCAAGAATTTAATAAAAGAGTAAGAAATTTTTCACAAATGCCTCGCCGGGATAGCCCAGGCGATTCTGAAGTTGATACACGCGCTGAGTATCTTTTGGGTGTCAATTTTGATCCTGAAGAGACAGAAGAATCAAATCGCGATGAGAGTGGTGAAAAAATTTATGCTGATGACAGGTCAACAGCACCCAGCGAGGTTCCCAGTGATATCAATCAAGCTGATGATGATCCCGAAGCTCGCGTTCCAAGTTCTGCTCAGGTGGTATCGGCACAAAAACCATCCCCTCGTGGGGATTTTGATAAGCGTTCTGATACCAATTAATTAATGAAATTATTGTAACTGAGATGCGATGGCTGTTTCTAGGGCTAGCATAGCCTTTCGAAGCTCACCTAACGGGAGCATAATGGAAGAGTCTGCTTTGATGGCTCCAAGTAAACCATGTGAGTGCTCTGCATCCAGGCGCACTAAGTTTTTTACGGCTGCATTTATGGCAGAAGCATCAAATGGCGTATTTTTTTTATCATCGACAATAGTGTCAATTTGAATAATCAACTCTGAAAATTGTCGAAGCCACATAAAGCGCGGATCATTTAATGATAAATTTAAAAGCTCATACGGAGGATACTTTCGACCATCTTGTTTTTCAGCTAATTCGGCCTGAAATAATAAAAGCCCACGGTGAAATTTCACTAATGCCAAACTGAGGTCTCGCAATATGGGCTTCATAGAATTCCTTTCAAGGTGAGTCTAGAGATTATAATAATCGAACCAGATCAAAAAATTCAATGGCAATTCCTTATCAAGGCATGCTAACTTTTTATCCACGTGGGACATCTTTCTGATTTAATTCTTGATTTGGGTTTAATATTAATGGCTGCCGCCATTGTGACACTGATTTTTAAAAAGCTTAAACAGCCCGTTGTTCTGGGTTATTTGATTGCGGGATTTTTTGTTGGGCCTCACTTTGGTTGGTTGCCTTCCGTTAAAGATATTTCCAGTATTACGATCTGGGCTGAGATTGGTGTTATTTTTATGCTTTTTGGTTTGGGCTTAGAGTTTAGTTTTAAAAAACTATCTCAAGTCGGGAAAAGTGCTTCGATTACAGCCAGCTATGAAATTCTTTTTATGTTGGGTGCGGGTTATTCGGTCGGTCAAATTTTAGATTGGTCCAAAATGGACAGCTTGTTTTTGGGGGGAATTCTTTCTATTTCTTCGACGACAATTATCGTGCGGGCGTTTGAAGAATTGAATCTGAAAGGCAAGGGTTTTGTTTCTTTAGTTTTTGGAGTTTTGATTGTCGAAGATTTGTTGGCTATTTTGCTTTTGGTTTTACTTTCGTCTGTTGCTGTGACACAGACCTTGTCCGGAGCTGAGTTGGGTTTTTCAGCTCTGCGATTGGCTTTTTTCTTGGTGGTTTGGTTTTTACTAGGGATTTATATTTTACCGGTTTTTTTACGTCAGTTTAAGGATTATCTTTCGGATGAAACCATGTTGATCGTGTCATTGGGGTTGTGTCTGATGATGGTTATCATTGCCAGTAAAGTGGGATTTTCTCCGGCACTCGGTGCCTTTATCATGGGATCCATTCTAGCAGAAACACCAAAAGGCCATCGTGTCGAACAGTTGATTCTGCCGGTGAAGAATTTATTTTCAGCAGTCTTTTTTGTTTCGGTGGGAATGATGTTGGATATGAAGGTGATGGCCGAGTATTATCCCATTATTTTGTTGTTAACTGTGGTGACGATTATCGGTAAATTCCTGAGCACGACAGTGGGGTCAATAATTTCTGGTCGTAGTTTAAAAAACTCTGTTCAAGCGGGTATGAGTTTAGCCCAAATTGGTGAGTTCTCTTTTATCATTGCAACACTGGGGATGACTTTAAAAGTCACCAGTGGATTTCTTTATCCGATCGCAGTGGCTGTGTCAGCATTAACAACTTTGACAACTCCTTATTTGATTCAGCTCTCGGATCCTTTTTATAGTTGGATCGAAAAAAAATTGCCATCATCAGTCAAGGACACTTTGGCTGTTTATGAAACGGCAATGTCGACGAATTCAGAAGAAAATGTATTATCCCTTTTGTGGCGTGAGTATGGAATTAAAATTGTGCTTAATTCAATTGTTGTGATAGCTATTACATTGGGTATCTATCATTTTATTTTGCCAATCATCGGTGGAAGAATTGGTATTGAGGCTCCGATTGATTTGATTGCTTGCGGGTTGGCTTTGATTCTGACGGCTCCTTTTTTGTGGGCTGTTGCGGTAGGGGGGCCGGCGCATACAGCTGTATACCGAGTCACAACGGCTGAACAATTGCGTAAATTGCAAATTGGGATATCAATTTTTCGTTTTATTTTGGGGACGCTGCTTGTTGGATTTATTGTGATGCGATTCACCTCAATCTTGGCCATTTCAGGAATTGTTTTAGTTGCATTTGCCGGTCTTGGAGCCTTGATCTTTAGTCGTTTTTCAGAACCTATATACCACCGTATTGAAAGTCGATTTATTTCGAATCTCACTCAGAATGAACGCGACGCTATGGCAAAAAATAAACCTGTTGCTAAACTGGCTCCATGGAATGCCGTATTGGCAGAGTATACGATGACGGCTTATTCTCCATTAATTGCAAAAACATTACAGCAATCTCAAATCAAAGAAGAGTATGGGATTACTGTGGCTATGATTGAGCGCGGTGAGCAACGTATTTTAGCTCCGACCCGTGATGTGCTTTTGCTACCTAATGATAAATTATTTTTAATTGGAACTGATGAACAGTTGATGCAAATCAAAGAGGTCATAGAACGTCAAGCGACTGCGGAGGCCCTGCCTCCGGTTTTGGGATCATTTGGTTTAACCTCGTTGACGTTGCTTCCCACAGATCCCTTTGTAAATAAACCCATCCGCGAGTGTGGCCTGCGAGAGGCCGTGAATGGGTTGATCGTCGGTATCGAGCGCGAGGGCGAACGTATTTTAAGTCCAGACTCGGCCATGCACTTGTTGCCACGGGATTTAGTTTGGATTGTGGGCGATAAAGATCTTATTCGTGATCTTCACTCGACCGTGGTTTCGAGTTAGTCAGTTATTGTTTCTTGCGCAAGAGCCCAAGCTCCATACAAAGCTGGATTTGAAAGAGTCGTCAGAGCTATTTGAGGCACAGGTTGCTTCCGTTCAGTGCACCATTTTGAAAGCAGACTGAAAGTGTTATCAAGAAAATAGGAAGCTGCATTTGTGAAACCTCCGGCGAGTACAAAATTTTGAGATTCAAAAACTAAATTTAAATTATAAATAAATTGAGCTAAATGAAGTGAATACAAGTTGAACTGTTTCATAACGATAGGGTCCTGTAAGGAAGCCATTTTTAAAATATCTAACATGGAGATTTCGGGTTGAAAAAGCAGTTCACGGGTTTTAGTTAAAAAATGTGAGCCTGCAATATAACCCTCTGCACACCCTGCGTTTCCACAAGCGCACCAGGTTTCAAGGGCCTGTGAATTTAAAATCTGATGTCCGATTTCGGGGTGTTGATTTTGACTCGTTCGAAATATTTTTCCATTATTAATAATTCCAACACCTAAACCTGTGCCCAGAGCAATCATAGCAAGTGATTGTTTGCCTTTGAATTGACCGACTTTGAATTCGCCCATCACGGCACTTGCGGCATCATTTTCTAGAGCGACTGGAATATTCAGAAGTTTGCTCATTTCTTCTTGAATGGGAGCATGGCCCCAATTTAAATTTGTTGGATTTTGAAGTTTTCCAGATTGGGTGTCTAGCGGTCCAGCGCAAGCAATTCCGCAAGACTGAATATTAGGATAGAGACGAAGATAATCGTTCGCCAAAATTTCCAAAGCGGCTTTCCCATGGTTCCAAGAACTTGTTGGTGTTGGAACAGTTTTTTGATTTAGGAGGGTTCCTGTGGCATCAATGACTGCAGCTTGAATTTTTGTGCCACCAATATCAAAACAAAGAGTCTGCATTAAAAGAGCTTTCATTGTGCGTTTGGTTGAGACTTTCATAAATCTCAACTAATGGTCCAAAATTAAGTCCTCCAAAATTTTTTTCTAAAATGGGAATCAAATTATCCAAGCGTTTTTTTCCTTCACGCGAGAGCATCAGAATTTTTTTTCTAAGATCCTTGGGATCTGATGCAATAAAAATACACTTCTTTTTTTCTAGTCGCTTTAGTATTTGAGTCAGCGAGCTTGGTTGCATCGAAAGAGAATTGGCTAAAGTCTGAGCTGTACACCCTGGAAGATCTTTGAGCTTTCCCAATACCACCCACTGCATTAAACTCAGATCATAATCTTTTTCAAACTCTAGGTTAAGATCTTGAAGTTTGCGTGCAATCGAAATCAAATTAGACAGGCCGGTTGAGTCAAAGTTCACTTGTTTTTCTCCGCATTGAGTTGGACTATTTTTTTTAATAGCAAAGTGATTTCACTTTGACGTTCTAAAAAATACTTTGCATGTGAAAGTTTCTTTTTTCCAATTCGAACACTAAAAATACGTTCATCAGGCAAACTAAAAATATCTTCATCAGTATCATCATCGCCAACATACAATGCTCGAGTGGCGCCGGTTTCAAGCATCAATTCCATTAATGCAATACCCTTATGAGGTGCTCCCATGGGAATCAAATTCAATACCGATTTACCCATAATTAGTCGCGGTGAATTCTCGAGTGTGCTGACTATTTGAAGGAGCTGACTTTTGGCTTCTTTTTTGCGTCGACACTTACGATAGTGAAGGGCTAAAGAAAATATTTTATCCTCAACTTCAATTCCATCGATAGGGTTGCTTTCAAGTATTGATTCAAAATGCTCTTTCCATTGGGCGGTAATTCCTTGAGCTTTTTTTATTCTGTTGGCTTGAGATTTTAATCCTTCGAGTCCATGGTTTCCGACAGTAAACTTCACTGAATCGGGAAGTCGTGTATTCAAATCATCACGGCTTCGGCCAGAAATAACAGCAACAGGGACTAGTGCGCAAATTTTTTTCAATAGACTTTCAGTCTGTGAATTCATGTTTGCGGCACCCGGATCTCGAACAATCTTTGCCAGTGTCCCATCAAAATCAAAAGCATAAAGAGTCTTTGTGAATGAAAGAGCTTCTAAAAGTTTAAGTGGTGTTGTTCCTAAAAAATGTTTCATAGCGAGGGGAATAATGGGTTAGAGAATTTTCCGCGCTTGCGCATACGAGCGGCATCAAGCAGCATGCGTCCAGCCCAGCGAAAGACATTGTACTCTTGAATATAGAATCGCATGCTTTTCATGCGAGCCACTTGTTCAGGTACAGGCATCACTAAGGCCAGTCGAATTGCTTCAGCACATTGATCAATATTATAAGGATTGACCACAATGGATTCAACAAGCTCTTTTGCAGCGCCAGCAAATTGACTGAGAATAAGAACGCCATTGTTATCATCTCTTGCAGCAATAAATTCTTTAGCGACAAGATTCATTCCATCGTGAAGGCTGCTGACAAAGCAAAAATCAGCAGCTCTGAAGTAGGTTGTAACTTCGAAAGGTTGATGATGTCGCACGCGAAGGGTAATCGGCTTGTATGTTTTGCTGCCAAATTTTTGATTGATTCGAGCGGCTTCTTTTCGAACAATGTTTTCGAAATTTTGGTACTCAGCAATCGACGAACGAGACGGGGCACCAATTTGAACAAAGCAGAGTTTCCCGAGGAGTGTTGAATCAATTTCTAAAAGTCGTTCCACAGCATAAAATCGCTCAAGAATACCTTTTGTGTAATCCAAACGATCAACACCGATTCCAATTTTAGCATCAAAGGGCAGTTGATTGTCTTGGCAGACCTGCAGGCGGCAAAGTGGTATAGTGGGTTGTTTGTTTAAATCTTTAAGCGGCCATTCGATAGAGATGGGGTAATTGCGAACAGCTGTTTTTGAACCGTTATAAGAAATAGTTGAAGTGTCGCGATCAATTCGACTTTCTAAGAAACGATCAACTGTGTCAGTAAAATTATTGCAATGAAAACGAGTGTGAAATCCCAGAATATCGCTTCCAAGAAGTCCATCTAGAATACGTTCTCGCCATGGACAAATTCCAAAGGCTTCGGGATTAGGCCAGGGAATATGCCAAAAAGTAATGACTGTTGCATTGGGTAATTTTTCTTTGATGAGGCGAGGAACCATTGCTAGGTGGTAGTCTTGGACCAAAATGACAGGGTCTTCTGTTTTACACTCTTCGATGACGGCATTGGCAAATTTTTCATTAACTGCTAAATAACATTTCCAATCATCGCTCCGAAAAATAGGACGTGTGTGAGCGATGTGACAAAGTGGCCATAGACCTTCATTTGAAAAACCATAATAGTAGCCAAGCTCTTCTTCTTTAGTTAGCCAAACTCGCTTTAAATTATAAGATGGATTTTCGGGAGGCACTTGAACAATTTGCGAACTGTCTACGACGTCAGCGTCAGCAGTGCCACTGCCATGCGCAACCCATGTTCCGCTGCAAGCGCGCATGACGGGTTCAAGTGCTGTGACTAAACCGCTTGCGGGACTTTGAATTTCAATTTTGTTGTCGTGATGCATGTGAATATAGGGTTCTCGGTTTGAAACAATAATGACTTCTTCGCCGGCAAGATCATTTTTTAGAACGTCACGCAGTGTTTGAGCTGACCAACTGATTTGGGCTTCATCGCGACTGAAGTGTTCACGATCACGAAATAATGTACGAATTTCGCGAACAATGGGGCGTAGTTCGGGTGCAACATTTCGAATATCTGGTCGATGTATTGTGAGCATAGAACGAATTCCTTTGATCCACCCCAACCAACTCAGTTGTGCAATAAGAACTGTTAGGACTGAGATCACTAAAGCAAGAAGAATAAAAAATAGAAACACGTAGTTCTTGGTATCTGCGGTTCGTCGTTGTACAAAACTCATGTCATGAACTAAAATAAGATAGGACCCTTGAGAGCCAATCAAGGCATATGAAACATGCAGCGGACCAGAGGCGAATTCTAAAATTTTTGGACGGAGTTCTGATGTTTGTACCAAAGTAACACAGCGGATAGTTGTAGGCATTTGTGGAGAAGCAATCATTTCTGAATTATTAGCACCACAATACGCAATGGCAAAAAGTCGTTCATCTTGTGTTGCTCGCGAAAATAAGTCCTTTAAGCGTAACTTTTGCTGCGCTGAGTTTTGTATTTCTGTTGAGAGGACTGCTTCGCTGAGAGTATTGGCGACTAAAGAGGAGCGAATTTCCAAATCTCGTGAAAACCATTTAAGGGTTAATTTATCTATAAGAGGCACTGTGAAATAGGCAACAAAACTCAGGGTTAGAATTAAGGGCAAAATAAAACGTAATGATAATCGCATGGCAACAACATAGCAGAAACAACTTTGATATTAAACTAAATTCCGCTAGAATGTTTTAATGTATAATTATGGACTTATCGGAAACTGTCAAATCGCTGCTTTAGTTAACAAAAGTGCCTCGATCGATTGGCTTTGCTTGCCGCGTCCAGATAGCCCTCCGGTATTTGGAAAATTGCTTGATCCCGATGGTGGAGAGTTCTCGCTGACGTTGGATAATCAACAAAGTGCTGAGCAACGATACTTGCCGAATACAAATATTTTAGAAACTATTTTGAAGGATCAATCAGGAGCTTCCGTACGAATTTTGGATTTTTGTCCGAGATTTTCGCAGTATGGCAGGACCTTTCGCCCACAATCTTTATTTCGAATTGTTGAACCGCTATTAGGGACGGCAATGCTTAAAGTGCGATGTGTTCCGATCTCTGGATGGGATAAGCAAGCAGCTCGAATGGTGCGAGGGAATAGTCATTTGCGTTTTGATATTCGTGGTGAGAGTTTACGCCTGACAACAAATATGTCGCTGACTTATTTGATTGATCAAATTTCAATTCCAGTCAGCGAAAAAATTTATTTTGCTCTGACTTGGGGCGGAGGTATTGACGAAGATCTGAGTGAAGTCAGCGAACGCTTTTATAGAAATACTTTACAGTACTGGCGGCATTGGGTGCAGCACTGCTCTATTCCGACTTTGAATCAGAAACAAACCATTCGTTCAGCACTTATTTTAAAATTGCATTGCTATGAAGATACCGGAGCGATCCTGGCAGGTCTTACAACCAGTTTACCTGAAGAGTTCGGGGGCGAGCGCAATTGGGATTATCGATTGTGTTGGCTTAGAGACTCCTATTTTGTTTTATCGGCATTTCATCAGCTGGGTCATTTTGAAGAGATGGAAGGGTTTTTAAAGTATTTGACTCAATTGGCTCTCAAAATTTCACCTGAAGATGATCGATTGCGGCCGGTGTATAAATTGGATCAGTCATGGTCACTTCCTGAAGAGAGCTTAGAGAATTGGGAGGGGTATCGAAACTCAAAACCTGTTCGACAAGGGAATCAGGCGGCGGAGCATGTGCAGAACGACGTTTATGGTGAAATGATTTTGACATTGGCACCTATATTTTTTGATGAGCGTTTTGATCATTTACGAACTCAAGAAACGCAAAATTTAATGATACGCTTGGCGGCATTAGCTGCAGCCAGCATCAGTAAACCAGATGCTGGCTTATGGGAATTGCGCAACGGTTGGAAGGAGCATTCTTTTACAAACTTAATGTCTTGGGCGGGACTTGAGCGCATTACACGCATTCAAAATTTGGGTTATTTAAAAGACTCGACATTTCCATTTCAAGAGCATCTTGATCGAGCTGAAAAATCAATTTATGCATCCGTGGTTGATGGTTCATTGCGAAATGGACCCAAGGATTCGAGTTTTGACTCTGCATTGCTTCAGCTTCCTCTTATTCGTTTTCCTGATAAAGAGCTTGCCTTGAAGACTGTTCATTCAGTTTCTGAAAGTTTAATTTTTAAATCTAAAGACGAGGAGTTTCCATCATTTTTATATAGGTATTCCCGCAAGGATGATTTTGGTGAACCCAAGTCCTCATTTCTAATTTGTTCTTTTTGGTTGGTGCAAGCATTTGTCGAAGTTGGTGAACTCGAAAAAGCCAAACAGGTCATGGCAGATTTGCAAAAATCAGCCAATAATTTGGGGTTGTATTCTGAACATTTTTGCCCACGAACAAATACGCAAAGTGGAAATTTTCCACAAGCGTATTCGCATGTTGGTCAAATTTTAGGAGCATTTGCGATTAGCCCTCCATGGAAGGAAATCCTTTAATGAGGGTGAATCGCTTCGCGCTCATTGGCTGGTTTAGAAATATCAGAGAGAGCTTTTTCAATTTGAATCGGATTGGCGCTGGATTGAGCTAAATCCCCCAGTGAAAGAATTCCCACCAAGCGTTTTTGTCGATTCAGTACGGGAAGCCTGCGCACTTGATTCTCGCCCAAGTTGTGACTGACCTCGTCCGTGGATTGGTCTTCGTAGCAATACAGAACATCTTTTGACATGACATCACGAGCATAAGTGGTGTTTGGATTTTTTCCTTCTGCTGTGGCGCGCACGGCAATATCACGATCAGTCACCATACCGATCAAGCGATCATTCTCGGCAATAGGCATCATACCAAAATCTCTATCCCGCATTCTTTTTGCGATTTCAGTTAACGTCATTGTTGGATTACCAAGCTCTACGTTTTGGGACATGCATTCTTTTACTAACATGAGTTCCTCCGTTGTCGTTAAATTTTGATTTAGCAATAAATAGACCTTGTTATTTATTGCCAGCATCCCGTGAATTGCATTTGATTCACTGAAACTAAAAAAAGATGGGGGAAAATGTCTCGTTTTAAGACATTTGTTTCAGATGGATTGGGGCTTAACCGATAGTGTTTTATGCGTCGACTGATTTTTTTTACACTTCTTATAATTACAAATATGTCAGTGGCCACTTCGTCGATACCAGATGATATCTGCAGCTCTCGAAATGATCCTGCTCGTAATTTGAATATGTATGAAAAAGTAGTTCATTGGTTTTTTGAACCAAAAGGTATCAGTGTTCAGGAGGCCAAGTTTATTGCGAATCATCCGCAAATTGCCAAAGAGTTAAAAGAATTTGGTGAAATTTCAAGTGCTCATGCCCATATTTTTTGTCAACCGCGACTTCGTAAAAATAAATCTGATCTTGAAAATTCAGAAGCCGATGCTTTGAGGCATTTTGTATTTTCAACATTGGCCGTGTATTTTCACGGTGAAAAGGGATCTCAATTTTTGATGGCTCACGAGATCAAGGGCGGACACACATTAACTCGAGATGATGCGATGGATTTTACAAATAATCGACACGGAGAGCAATTCGCGAATGAGCTTCTTCAGCAGAAGAACAAACTCACTAAAGAAGAGGTCAGTTATCGTGCCCTTGACAGAGGTGTGCAGTTACTGCGGAAAGGTCAGTTATCTTTGATTGAGAAAGTGCGGGCTGGGCCTTGTAAAAACCTAACCTCAAAAAAAGGGTCTGATCTTCGGAATCTTATCGAATCGCATCGAAAAAGTTTCGATAAAACTCTTCAAGTATGCCTTGAAAAAGGCCGCGGTTACGCCATGTGTGGCGTTCGTTCGCGTTGAATTTTAGCCCCAAAAAAAATAGAACTTTGGGGTGAAATGGAAAATGTCATTTTATTTTAACCGAACAATTTCATTGTATAAGCTTGGCAGACTAGACTTTTAGTTTAACTGGCATTGCTGTTGCTATCGAGGATAGCAGAAGAAAAAGACAATCCAAAAATAAGGAGGATATTATGTCTAATGCAATAGAGCGTTGGTTCGATCGAAAAAGTGTGGGTCCATTTCGTGATTTTTCTGATATTCAAGAATCTTTTGATCGGCTGTTTTCAGAAGTGTCCAATTTGAAGCGATCTAGTGGAATGCCGAGCATGTCGTTTGTTCCTTCTTGTGATATCACAGAAGATGGAAATAAGTTTATCATGAAATTTGATATGCCCGGAGTGACGCGGGATCAGATTCGTGTCGAAGCGGATAAGGACATACTAACGATTCATGCTGAGCGTAAAGAAGAAAAAAAATCAGAATCTAAGAAAAAGTATCTTTCAGAAGTTTACTATGGATCGTACACACGCAGTTTTAATTTGCCGGGATTGGTTGATGAAAAACAAATTGATGCTAAATTTGAAAATGGAGTTCTGACTGTTGTGGTTCCCCGAACGGATATCGCACAAGCAAAGCAAATTCCAGTTCATTAGATATTCAAGTAGGTAACAACCTCAGTTAATTCCAAAATGACCACATATAAGAATTGGCATCAAAATCAGTGGGTGGTGTGTCACTGGCCGTAGAGAGCGATCGAACTCCACCGGGCCAGGAGTGACCACCACCAAAAACAATTTCATTTACAGAATCAAAAATATCTATTGGAGA
This sequence comes from Bdellovibrionales bacterium RIFCSPHIGHO2_01_FULL_40_29, assembly GCA_001771815.1. GTDB lineage: Bacteria > Bdellovibrionota > Bdellovibrionia > Bdellovibrionales > Bdellovibrionaceae > Pseudobdellovibrio. The sequence goes on from MEPU01000007.1 coordinate 30,053, forward strand.
CACCACGCAATTAGTAACTGGAGCACTAGGATTGCCCCCATTTGAAACCGTTGTGTACTTGTAACATGTCGTCGTTGGCGTCACAATTTCGGTTGTTGCTGCAGCTGTTAAATTATTTCTCGCTAGCCAATCTGAAATGGTGGAAGCGACAGAATAGAATGGAGTCTCTGATATTCCGGTACCAAGCCCACCGCCAATGGGATAATTACGATCATTGTTAATATGAATATGCAATATCGGGATGGGATTGGTTGGCGAGCATGTATAATACTGATTCGAGTTGGAATCAAATTCTCCGGAGGCTCCGCCCACAGCGGCAATTCCATCAATGCGATCAGATAAAGCGCAGGCTAAACGATGAGACATAATTCCACCGTTTGAAAAACCGGTGGCAAATATTTTTGAGGTATCAATTGAAAAGTTAGCTTCTAAATCATCCAAAACATGGCGGGTGAAATAAACATCGTCCGTGTTATTGGTTTTAGCAGCCCCACAGCAAGCGCCGCCATTAAATGTTTGAATAACGCCACTGCCTTCGGGGTAAGCCACATAAAATTTTTGAGCTTGCGCCAGCTTATTTAACATGCTGATCGATGCATGATTCATGGCTGATCCACCACCGCCATGAAAAGCCAGAACCACAGGGTGTGGACCAGTGGTTGAGCCAAAATTAGGAGTGTACAAACCATAACTTCGGGTGCCCTGACCACTGACGGTTAAGCTTCTGTTGATCATCGTTCCACTGACTTGAACTGTTATTTGACTTGAGTGGGTCAAATACGTTCCAGTAATAACTGTCGCGCCTTCAGAAACTCCAACAACTGTGGCATTGCTCACCGTGGCCACTGAAGATTGCGATGATGTCCATGTGATAGCTGTCGGGGCAACATAACTGGGGAAGAGATCAGAGGTTGAGGCCTTCAATGCAGTAAAAATATTAATTGTCTGACCGACGCCAATCAGAGTGCTGGTTGTGGGTTCAAACCAAAACAGAGTTGAATTGCTGTTATCAGTCCCTGTGGTCTCCGTATCGGCATTTTTACAAGCACCGAGACACATCACCAAAATACATAAATAAAGGCGAGCCCGAGTTTTCATAAAATGCATTTACCGTCGGTGTTTGAGTTGTTTTGGAGGAGGTTCATCCATATCATCGTCGTCATCCATCACGGGCTCAATTAATTCCAAACCCATTTGCTGACGCAGATCATTCAACAGGGCGATACCAATATCTTCGATATTCAAATCTTTGCCATCAAGCCCCTCGGCAATCTGTTGTTTGGTCACCATTTCTTCGGTTACTTTTCCAGTTATAATGTTTCGGGCACGGACTTTGAATTTTTCATTTGGTGTTGTCATAGATGTTCAATCCTCTGCTTTGATGTTCAGTGTATTTCATGACCTGGTCAATGTCGAAATGCGTACAGTAGTTATTAAAAAGGACTTCAACTGTGCTGTTTCATTAGGTAGTTCGAAATCTAATGATGGCAGGATACAATTTACACCTAATTTTATTCTTGGATTTTTTTTCTGAATAGTTGTTAAAATAGTATGAATATCCCCAATACGAATATTTTCTGCAATGGTGGAAAATAAAATTTCACCGTTCGGGCTTAAGCATTGAACGCAATTATTCAAAAAATCTGTTAAATCATTTTCAATTTTAAAAACAGATTTTTCTCTTCTGTAAAAAGAAGGAATATCGCAAATAATTAAGTCATACTTTATGTTTTTGCTGACGGATTGTTCAATAAAATGAGGGCTATCGCGACATAGAAATTTCGTATTGCGAGTGTCCAGAGCGTTTAAATCAAAATTAATTTTAGCTATTTTGAGTTGCTTTTGATTATTCTCTACAATTGTCACTTGATTAGCGTTCCCCGAAACAGATGATAATGCGGCACTAGAATAGCCTGCGAACAAAATTAAAACATTTTTGGCATCTGTGTTTTTTAAAATCCAATTTCTTTGAAGTCTTTGATTTAAATGAACAGTAGGAATGATTTTTTCGTTCAGGGTTAATGCAAACTGAATGTTACCTTCCCTGGCTTCATTTTCGATGCTTGGTATTTTTATATTAATACAGAGTTGTTGTTTGTTTGCTCCATTTAAATTGATAACTAAGGGCTTATTGTATATTTCTGAAAGCCTTGTGAACCTTTTGAGTTTTTCTTGATCCCAATTATCTTTAAACCAATTTAAAACGAGAATGTCTCCATATTTATCAATGCTGTAGTCTAATTTGTTTTTTTCATCCAGCACGTTGGCGAGTCTAAAACATTGGTGCCTATCCGCATTTGAAAATAATCGCATTCTGCGATCCCATTCAAAAAAAACGCGTGCCAGTTGACTGTCTTCAAGAATTTCTAAATTTTCAAAGTAAATTGGGGGTTTTGATTCAATTATGGTTCCATTTGGAAATTCAATGGATCTATTATGAAGGCATAGAAATGGGTATCCAGCGCCCTCATACAAACTATCGCCGAGAATGGGAATTTCTGCTTGTTTTGCATGAATTCGAATTTGATGATTTCGACCCGTATGAGGTTTTGCAATCCAGAGCTCAAAATGACTTCTTTTTTTCGAAAATACCAAATCAGTAGAAGCTTCTAATTCCTTCCCCTTATGAATGATCGTTTTATCAATATAAAAGGAATCTTTTTTAGATTTAGATTTTGTAATAAACCAATATGTTTTAAAGACTTGTCTGTTGAAAAAATACTCTGCATATTTTTTTGCAGATTGGACAGATTTTCCAAAAATCATAACTCCGGTGGTCGTTTGATCTAATCGATGAATGATATGTAATTTTCTATTGAGTTGTTTTTCAAATATTTCAATAAGTCCATCTTGAATAGCCGTAGAATGTTCTATTTTAGAGTCATTGGTATGAGCATTAAATCCATAGCATTTATCAATAGCAATAATATCATCATCTTCAAACAGAATCGAAAGCAGAGGATCTGGTAACCTCAGAAAGTTCATTAATTCTCCGTTAAGCGGGTACAACTATTGACTGCATGTCATTGAAAGTATGTAATAGATTTTATGAAAACTCTAGTCATTCTCATCATATGATTCAAATTTACATAGATGCTGACGCCTGCCCGGTGAAAGAAGAAACCTATAAGGTGGCTGCTCGTTACCAAATTAAAACCTATGTTGTCGCTAACCAATATCAAAAAGTACCCCTTGATTCTTTGGTTGAAATGAAAGTCGTGTCTAATGACTTCGATGCCACTGATGATTGGATTGTAAGTCAGGTCACGAACAGGGATATTGTGATCACCACTGATATTTTATTGGCTGAACGTTGTGTAAATAAACAGGCACGAGTTATTAGCCCCAAAGGCACCGAGTTTACTGAAGATAATATTGGATCAGCTGTTTCAAATCGCGAACTGATGCAAAACTTAAGATATACAGGTGATGTACGAGGCGGCCCGGCAGCGATGGATAAAAAAGCTCGCTCGCAATTTTTAGGCAAGCTGGATCAGGTTATTCAGTCTCTGAAAAAAAAATAGTTATTTAGCTCGTAAACATTCTCATTTCGTTTTCATCTTCATCTGATTTTCATTCAGAACAAAAAAAATCAACTTGCTTTACAATTTTTTGTCGAAAAATTAGATTCGCTGCAATTGATTAACCATTAACAGGTGAGGAAGAATAGACATGAAAAAAATAATGACTCTAGCAGCATTGGTTTTTGTTTCGGCATTGGCTCAAGCGGCAACATTTACGATTTATACGGATCGTCCAACAGCTCGTGTACAACATGTAGCAGATCTGTTTAAGGCTCAAACAGGATTAAGTTCAGTAATAGTAGAATTGCCTTATAAGGATCTTTTACAAAAATTGAAGACCGAGGGGGATTCATCACCGGCGGATGTGATTTTTACAAAAGATATCGTGTATCAGGCTGAATTGGCTAAGTTGGGTTTTTATCAACCGATGAATATGAATAAGATTTCTTCTGTTGTGGATCGTTCTATGCGAGACACCAATAACCTTTGGACTGCCGTGACATTCCGGGCGCGGACATTGGTATATGATCCCAATGTGACAGACGTTAGTTCGATTGAAAAATATGAAGATTTGGCAAAACCCGAGTGGGCTGGGCGACTGTGCCTTCGCACATCGAATAATAGCTACAATGAGACTTTGGTGGCGAGCTTTATTCATCGTTTAGGCTATAACGAAGCGCGATCGGTGTTGACAGGTATGGTTGCGAATTTAGCGACTGATGTGAGCAAGAGTGATACGGCTCTGTTAGAGAATATTGCTAATGGTATTTGTGATGTGGGTTTGGCGAATCACTATTATTTAGCGCAATTGGTTGCTCAAAAACCAAATTTTCCAGTGCGCTTGAAGTTCTTGGATCAAAATGGTCGTGGCGTTCATGTGAATGGTTCTGGAGTTGGTATTGCAAAAACATCAAAGAGCGTGGCAGCTTCTCAGAAGTTTATTGAATTGTTGATGACGGATAGCGTGCAAATTTATTTATCAGAAGCTCACTTTGAGTATCCCGCAGCGACGCACTTGTTGCCAACATCTTTAATTAAAGAGTGGGGAACATTCAAGTCGGATAAAGCAAACTGGACTGAAATTGGTTTAGAAGCTGAAAAAGCAAAGAAATTGGTAAAAGAAGTTGGATACCTCTAGTTCCCTGCGAACGAATTTTAATTTTAGCAAATCTATTTTGACCTCAGTGCTTTTGCATGGAGGTCTTTTTGCTTTTTTTATTTTTCAGATTCATCAGACATCTCAGCAATCTGAATTACCGATTGGTATCGAAGTTTTCTTTCCCCAAGAGTCAAATCCTATTTTTGAAGTTCAGCAGAAACCGGATCGTCACATTCAAAAGGTGAAAAAAATAGAATCAGAGAAGGTCGTAGTACCCACACCCGCAGAACAAAATCAAGTCGCAAGGACCAGTGAACAAGTGGTGACAGGGCGTGAAGGTGTTGCTAACGGCATCGAAGTCACTGCTGAGGTTCGATATATTTATGAATTGAAAAAAATGCTGGAGCGAAAAAAGATGTATCCGCAAATGGCAAAATCCATGGGACATCAGGGAGTAGTTCAGGTGCAGTTTGTGATAGATCGCGCTGGAAAAATTCTAAGTCACGAGTTGCTTAAAACATCGCATCCATTGTTGAATAAGGCGGCCTTGGATTTGATTCGAGCCATTGATGGTCAAAAACCGTTCCCAACCGAAATCAGTAAATTGACGTGGAAGATTTCTGTTCCTATAGAGTATTCCCTTCACTAAGAGGCTTCCATGTTTTATCAGTTGTATTTGACAATTATTTTTTTTACCGGGATTTATAGTTTTGCACAAACTGAAATGGATACTGTGCGCATTCTGGGAACAACCTCACAGAATGAAATTTCAAAGCCCCATTCCGCTCATATTGTTTCGAAGGATACAGTCGAGCAGCAGCAGCAAACGGATGTGAATCGGGTTCTGAAACAAGTTCCTGGCGTTTATGTTCAAGAAGAAGACGGGTTAGGATTACGTCCTAATATTGGTCTTCGGGGAACTCATCCCCATCGCAGTCGTAAGGTTGTCATTCTGGAAGATGGTGTGTTGATTGGTCCAGCTCCGTACTCGGCACCTGCAGCGTACTACACTCCATTTATGAGTAAAATAGAATCATTAGAAATTTTTAAAGGATTAGCCAGCGTCTCTTATGGACCGAATTCTATTGGTGGAGCGATCAATTACATCACGCGCAGCATTCCGGCCGATTCTTCTCGAGAATTTGAATTTTCAGTGGGAACTTTTGATTTTAAAAAAATACGAGCGCTTATCAGCCAAGTATGGACAGGTAATTCATTTTTGTTGGATGCCACATCGATTCGAACAGAAGGGTTTAAAAAAATTGATTTTGGCGATTCCAGTGGTTTTAAGAAAAATGATATTCTATTCAAAGGAAAACATATTCTAAGCGATCATCTTCAGCAGCAACTCAGTTGGAAGATCAGTTTTGCTGATGAAAATTCAGATGAAACGTACTTGGGATTATCGCTAGAAGATTTTGAAATAAATCCCTATCGGCGTTATGCAGCGTCGCAAAAAGACAATATGGTTTGGGATCACAAGCAGGTCGAATTGACCTATCAGCTCAACCCTTCTGATAATTTGGGTTTGTGGACGACATTGTATTACCATTCGTTTCATCGTAATTGGTCCAGATTAAATCAATTTGCAGGGGCGGGAGCGCCTAGTATTTCCGATGTTTTGCAAAACACTGAAACTCCGGCTAATCAATTGTATTATGGTGTTCTAACTGGCCAAGCAGATTCGTCAGGGGCGGATGATCTGATTCGAGCCAATAACAATCGTTATTTTTATTCAACGGGATTGCAAGTGGGGTCCGTGTGGTTTTCAGAGACTAAAAATTGGTCCCATCAAATCAAGCCTGGATTTCGGTTGCATGAAGATCAAATCAAGCGGCGGCACACTGAGGATCGATTTTTAATGCGTTCTGGAAAAATGATTTCAGATGGAAATGGTTCTGCGGCATCCACAACCAATACCGATACATCAACGGCTCAGACACTGACCTTTGAAGATGAAATTAGCCGTGGTGATTCCAAGGTCAAGATTGCCTTTCGGTATGAAAATGTTAGCTATAAAACCTGGGATGAGGTGACCGATATCCAAACCCAACGAAGTGAATCAGCATTTGTACCCGGCATTGGATATTTTCATCAGATTTCAGATCGATATTCAGTATTCAGTGGTTTGAATCAAGGTGTAACTTTGGTTGGACCCAATGATCAAGAAAGTCAAATACCAGAAAAATCCATCAATCTGGAAGTTGGACTTCGTCATCAAAATAACGATCAGGACTTTTTTGCAGAGCTGATCTATTTTCAATCGGACTATGAAAATATTAAAGGGACGTGTTCTTTTTCATCAGGATGTAATTCTTTGCAATTGGATTCGGAATTTGACGGTGGCCGAGCAAAAGTTTCTGGTTTTGAAAGTCGCTTAGCTAAATTATACTCGTGGGACAACATTCATTTTCCGTTGGCTTTTAATTGGACAGTCACTCGGGCTAACTTTGATTCGGAATCAGTTTCAGCAAATCCAGAGTGGGGAATTGGAACAATAAAAAAAGGGGATCCACTGCCTTATGTTCCCAAAGCCAATTACAGTTTTAGTTTGGGAACTCAGTACAAGCGTTATTCACAAGAGTTTATTTTCAACTGGACCGGAGAAATGTATGATCAGTCGGTTGAAGCAAATCGTCAGATGATACCTTCGCAGGGTGTTGTGGATTGGTCTGGAAAATTTCAATTCCAAGTCAACAGTCAGATTTATGCCCGAATTGATAATATATTGAATCGTCAGTATCTGGTTTCACTGCGCCCCTTTGGAGCTCGTCCCGGAAAAGAGAGATCCTTTCAAGTGGGAATTAAGCACAGTTTTTAACGTGATCGTTGAAATGGATGGGACAGCATCTTTAGAAATGATTTATTAAAAGGATCACTTAGGCCAAATTTCAGATTCGGGATATTTTTTGACAGCATCAAAGTCCCCCCAAGCTGATCCCAAATAGCCAAGGTCACACCAAAATTTTTATCATAATGTTCGCTTTTCTTTGAGTGATGAATCTGATGTTGCAAGGGGCTTATAACGATGTGTTCTAGCCAACCAAAGCCTAAACGAATATGACTGTGTCGTAAATTGGCGCCGATCAAGTTAAAAGTGAACCCCAAGCCATTCACACCCAGAATTGTCCAAATACTCATAACACTGCCAAATAAAAAAATAAAAACTCCAGAAGAAATTCCTAAACTAAGACTATTTCTGAGAACGGCTAAAACTGATTCGACAGGATGGGCTCGATAAAGCGTGATGGGGGTCAGAATGCGAGCACTGTGATGAGTCTGATGGAATTTCCACAATAAGGGAATCCGGTGCATCAGAAGATGTTGTAGAAATCGTAAAAGATCATCAAAAATAAAGGCCGCTACTGAGAAAATAAGAATACTCCAGTAGCCGGTTGAAAAATACTGAGATGAATAGTCATCTGTGCTTTTGAATAAGGTTTGAGATGTCCATCGTGAAATCAGAAAGCTGCATTCAATTAACGGAACCACTAAAACCGTTTTAAAGACACCATTAAAAATATAAATAAAATAGTCTTGTTTGGTTGAGCGATTCCACCAATAGTTTTTTTTAAAAATCCAGGATTTTATTAAAGCCCATGTTGGGCGGCCTGGAGAGCGCGATAGAAAAGCAAAAATAAATAGAACCAGCAGGTTCGATAGAATATTAATATGATACAAGCGGGATGTGGGCTCATCAAACTGAAATAGAAAATCAAAACTTTTTAAAAACGGGTTCATAAAATGCAACATAACCATTCTTCGCTGGATCGGCTATGATTTTTGCAAAATTATCAATTCGCTTTCATTTTGCCCCTATTTCTAATGGAAACTTGTCAGCTCTTGGGTTCTTCATTAAAAAGAATTTTCAAACTAGGAGATTAAGATGACTCTAAGATTTCAAATTGTGATTCTGATATCGACGGCCATTCTTTTTTTTACAGGGTGCAGTGATTTTTTCAGTTCGGATAAGACATCAAATTCTCCACAGACTCCAAGCGCTCCCAGCGGACAAAGTTTACCCGAGGATTTACTCCATCCAAACGAAGGTGAGTTTTCCGAGAAAAAATTACTGGCGAATTTGGGATTGAATGTTTTTGCAAAACAGGCACAAAACCTTGCAGTGCAAGTTCCGGCATTGAAGTACTCACTAGAGGCCTACTGTACAGCTCTGGAAAGTGGTGAAGAAGCAGTCCCTCAAAAATCTGATGTTGTGCGTGACTGGCAACGGGTTATGATTGCATTGCACACTATTGAGGGCGCACCATTTGGTCCTTATATTAATCGGGGGCGTTTTATTGCGGATTATTTATATTCGTGGCCATTTCTGAATACCTGCGGAATCGATCAGAATGTTTACAGTTGGTTCCATCAACAAAAACCCAAGGCACAAGAATTATTTTATAATTTACGCGGTCTTGCTGCGATTGAGTATCTTCTTTTCGAAGACTCCTTGATGAGTCGTTGCAATATCGTGGCACAGCCTCAGATGCAGCAGTGGAATAATCAGACAACCGCCCAGAAAAAACGCCAACGCTGTGAGTGGAGCTTACAGCTGATGACAGATATTGATGAAAAAGCAAAAATCTTGTATTCCGATTGGTCCACCAGTGGAGGCCATTACACAGCACAAATGGTTTCAGCTCAAATTTTTACAAATGAAAAAGAAGCTCTTAATGCCATCACGGATGCGCTTTCAAATATCGAAAAATTGAAAGACCTGAAATTAGGACGTCCATTGGGACGCCATAAGGACTGTGATGATGTCAGTTGCGCTAAAGATGTGGAGCATATTTATTCGGGATTCTCGCTTCAGGCGGGTGAAGCTCAGTTACTGGGTTTTAAAGCCATTTTTTTTGGTTCTTCCAGTTCGAGTGCCAAAGCATTTGGATTTGATGACATGCTGATTCAACATGGCCGACAGGATGTCGTGACAAGAATGGATTTGGCTTTAGATAAAGCCATCGCTTCAATCAAGAATGCTCAAAATAATGGTCATCTTAAAGATCAAATTGAAAACATGAATCCGATGGATTGCAAAGAATCAACCAGTGATCGTCGGTTAGTTGAGATTTGTGCGGTACATGCGGATATTCGAGATGTGGCTTTTATTTTTAAAACTGAAGTGCTCACGGCGCTGTCATTACGAGCTCCACCGTTGCAACAAGGTGACAACGATTAGTATTTAAAAGTTTTTAGGGTCCCTTGTGCAGATAGCAGTGGAATCTTAATTGATCGGATTCATTCTCGGTATAACCATACGAGTTTAAATCCATAAAAACCTCCTGAATATTTTTATCATGATATAGAATATTCATATTAAAATTAAGTTTTTGAGAAGGCCCGTTCTTCACCAGTGGTCTGACGTGTCTATAAAAAGTATAGACCTCTTCATTGGGATCTTCACTTGATGTTTTAAGCAAATAGGGTTTGTAGTTGTCGTTAGCAAGCGTCATCAATTGTTTAAAAGAGCTTTCCTTTTCGGTCACAAATATCTGTTCGTATTCAGTGCGATTATTTTTACGGTAGTGTCGTGAATGAAGAACAGTTCCTGTTAATTGAAAATCTACTAAGATGCCAAGTTGATCCATCTGAAATGCAACCTGGCAGGCCTGCCCGAGGTGCCCAATACCTTCAAACTTGACTGTTGTCATACCTGAGGCGTCAGCCTGAAAACTGGATAAAAAAAGAACGACGGTAGAAACTAAGAATAGATTCATTTTGACCTCTGAGTGTTCTTTATCAAAGCCAGTGCCACAAAAAACGGCCCAAATCTGAATGTGATTGCACTTAGATCATTTAGCTGATGAGTTTATAAGTAGATCGTCAGTCAGCTGTCTATCAGATGGACGTTTGGTCTCGTTTTGAGACGCCTGCAATCATTCAGATTCACATTAAAATGGCACTCAAGTTGAATTACAAAATTCGAGGTATTTTATGAAGACCATGATCTTTGGGACTTTGATGATTTTGAGTGTTTCTTTATTTGCGGAGACTTCAAAACCAATCGTTATTCACTTTATAGATTATAAAAATATGAATTTTTCAGAGAAAACAACTGTTTGCAATCAGTTGAAAGATCACTTTCAGCGACAAGAAGAGCTAATCTGTCTGGAATCAAATCCATTGATCACTTCACGGTTTAATTACCAAGAGCTTCAAGCGAAATATCACTTTAAAACACTTATCGATGTGGCTCGATTAAATAATAATGAAAGAACATTCGAAATTTCATATTATGGTGTCAAATCCGAGAGACATGTTCATCAACTGACAACGAAAGAAAGTGAACAGTATCTGCATTTTGAGATCATCAACAACATGAGCAAAATCAATGATCAGAATGTTTTGCATTTGAAAGGTCAAAAAATAGTTGTGGACACTCAGGATCGTGAAGCGTGTCAGAACGTTATTGAGTCTATTAAAAATTCTTCAATTCAGAGGTCCGAAAAATCGTCCCCCATTGATCAGTTGTGTGAAGCCTCCGGTCAAGTTGAAGATCGGTACAAAACGATTACTGTTTTATCACCAACTTCTGAATCTTATATTACAGAGTTTAGTCATAAAAATTTTAAAAGTACCGAAATGAGTTTGATCAATGAGACTCGGAATTTAACGTATTCTATGGTGGGTGGAATGCTTTTTTTGCTGGCGACGCCGGAATCATTTAGTCATTGGGATCGCAAAAGCATGAAAGAAGAAGGCTTTAATAAATGGAAGAACAATATCAAAGGTGGCGCTGTTGTTGATAAAGACGACGCTTTTGTTAATTATGTTGGTCATCCAGTTTCGGGTGCGGCTTATTATATGATTTCAAGGAATTTGGGTTATTCAAAACTCCAATCGTTTGGGTACTCAGTCATCATGTCGACATTTTTCTGGGAATATGGCTTTGAGGCTTTGGCAGAAAAACCTTCTATTCAAGATTTATTGAGCACTCCCATCTTAGGTTCTATTCTAGGAGAGTTTTTCTATCAGTGGTCTTTAAAAATTCATGACAATGATAAAAAACTGTGGGGTTCAAAAAAATTAGGACGGATCGCACTGGTGATGATGAATCCCGCGGGTGAATTGTCAAAAAAAATAAATAAATTTTTAAACAAACCTGCTATTAAGAACGCAAAATCTGAGATTGTTTTGAAAAAACAAAGATCGCAAGGTTTATCCAAAACTCAAAGTGGCTATATGGGATTGCAAATGAGTTTGAGTTGGTAGTTTGGTCATCTGTTCTATTTTGAGACAACTCTTAGAATTGTGTTTTTTATTTTAATATTGAATTCACACTGACCGAAAGGACAGTATGAAAAAGAGTTTTTACTTAAAAATCATGCTGGGCATTTTATTCGTACCGACAGTTTCAATGGCAAAAATCAGCGATTACTTGCCAAAAGAAGTCAAACTCAGTTCAGACGGGCTTATTACCGATACAGCAGCACTTTCTGCGAATGGATATTCTTTTGATAAAAAAGAGGGTCTTGTTGGCAAGGGAAATTTGACCTTTAAGGTTTCTAAAACGAATGAAAATGGCGATTTAGCCCTTTCAGTTATAGAAAAACAAACAGAAGTTTTTGATGAAAAGAATAAACTTCGTGATGTGCTTAATCGGGATTTGAAAATAACTCATTTCTTTTTTGATTCAAATCAAGACTTAAAATCTGTTGTTGAATGCAGTTCTAAGGCCCAGTACGAAGAGCTCAGAACTTTGGTTGTCGTGTCTGTTTATAAACGGACTCAGGACACATCTTGTATCGTAGCAACTCCTAAAGCTTGTCAGGCCTTTACGGCTAGTTTTGCAAAGAACTTTTCTGAACCCAATTTAGCAAAATTGGAAGTGAATAATGAAACATTTAATAAACTCACTCGTGTGAATCAGGAGTTTTCAAAACATGCGAACATCAATGACAACGAGTTAGATGAATTGAATTCGCGACTTTTAAACACGCACTCTGGTCGAAGTTTAATGGGGCGGTTTGTCGGGTCGCACTTTACTAATCGGACAACTCAGAAGCCATCTCATAATATGGATGGACTTATGAAAACCATGGATCAGGTTTATGATTCACATCGACTTTGTTATCAGTATAAAAATGAATTGAGTTCAAAGTACATTGAATCCAGTGCGCATGATCTCATTTTAAATCGAAAAGCAAGAGATGCTCAAACCTCGTCTATTCCTACGGCCACTCAATCTAAAGTGAAATCATCGAGATAGTTAAGGAATGTCTATTTGATATCCGCGGATTTTCGATGTTACATAGAGGTAGCAGTTCTGAAAAAGACGGAGTTTGTAATTTATGCTTAAAGTTGAAATCACTCGGGGTGACTATGTTGAAAGCACGCATCAAGTGCATGCTCGTGTCGAATCCGCAAATGGCACAGTGCTGCTGAATACTTCTAAGGATTTTGATTTTTTCCCACGATCCGCCATCAAGCCCATTCAATCCTACTTATTACTGAAGTCCGGCGCTTATGAAGGGCTTAATTTAGATTTACGTCATCTGGCATTGGCCTCATCGTCCCATATCGGAGAAAAGCAGCACACCGATTTGGTATTGTCTTGGCTTGAAAAATTAGAATTGGATCAGGCTGCATTGCGCTGTGGTGCTCATGCGCCAGGAGATGCGGACAGTTCTTTTTTGCTGCGTCAGAATAATCAACAACCACGAGCTATTCATAACAACTGTTCTGGAAAACACACCGGATTTCTTTCAGTTTGTAAGCATTTGAAGTTTCCCATCGAGAACTATCATCATATCGAGCATCCTTTGCAGCAAAAGTTGAAACAAGTTTTAGAAAATGAATTAGAATGTGAGCTTAAGCATTTTGGAATTGACGGGTGTTCGATTCCGGCCTTTTACATGAGTTTTCATCAAATGAGTCGTGCTTTTGCCAAAATGGCGGGGAGGGCTTATGCTGATTCCAACTCTGCGGCGGGAATGGTATTTCAAGCCTTTGCGCGATTTCCAGAGCTGACATCTGGAAAAGATCAATACTACACACAAGTTATGGTGAAAAATTCTGGACGAATTTTATCAAAGGGTGGCGCCGAAGGAATTGTTGCTGGCATTATTCCGGAAAAGAAAATTTCCATTTTGGTAAAGTCCAGTGATGGCTCGCATCGCGGCGCTCAAAGTGCATTTGATTATTTGGTTCATGCATTTGGTGGCCTGGAGATGGCCTTGTCTCCCTTGATAACAAATTGGGTGGGAACTCATGTCGGAGTTGTGCGGGTGGCTTTACCCCTCTAGTGAGGCTAGGCGCTTTCGGATTTTTAGCAAAACAATCAACAAGGAAATGGAAAGCAATTCGCTAGAGACAAAATAAACTTTGTTATTACTCTTGAGATTTGGAATTTTTTTTAAGAGAAAGCTTTTTTCAGATTTTGAGCTAAAAATATTTACAATCAAAACTTTTTTTCGGGCCTTGGCTTCAACCAGACATTTATAAAGAGAATTGTACTTATCTTGTAAGCTCCAATCCAAAATAAGGATTTGAGTGGCTTCACTGGATTTGAAAATGACTTTTGCATCCGGCGCTGAATTCATAACGAGGCAAAATATTTTATCTTTAAGAACCAATCGAGACAAGGATGAGATGTCGCGGTTTCTGGTGATGATCAAGGCTTTTTTAAACTTCTTATGTTTTACAGGAACTGGCATTTTTTTAGTTTAATTGGGACCCATCAGTTTGCACAAGGCGTGGAGCAGCGATTTAAATCCCGTGTGATGGATTTAAATCTTCTTTAAACTGTTCAATACATTTACACAAATATGTTGAATTCCAGTTCTAAAAATAAAAAATATCAATGTAAATGCACAAATCTGATTCATAGTGTATCTGATGTGATTTATCTTAAGACCCAGTCATTTTATTACGATAGGATAAATGCAGGAGAAAAATTTATGAACAGTACGACATCAAGATTATTACTCAGAGTGTTGTTGCCAATTTTATTTATTCAACCAGTGATGGCTCAAGCGGCTGCTCTATATAATGAGTCTTGTTATCTTCAGCGCAACCCCGATGTTGTTACGGGATGGGTTCAAAAAGGTAAATCAGCATATGATCACTGGATTCAATACGGTCAAAAAGAAGGAAGAATTCCAGGGTGTGACGGCACGGCATTTCATGAAGGGTGTTATCTTCAGCGCAACCCCGATGTTGTTACGGGATGGGTTCAAAAAGGTAAATCAGCTTATGACCATTGGATGCAGTATGGTCATAAAGAAGGTCGGATTCCTGATTGTCGAGGGATGACACCGCCACCAATTGGTAGTGCTCCGCCAGGACACTCGCAACCCGTTTCACCGGCTCCTCCATCATCACCATCTCCATCGCCAGTGCCATCTGGATCAGAGAATACAATAGTTGGTCCGGGTGGAAATCCAGTTCAAATTTCTGTAGATTCGGATCGATTTGGGGGTGCAGTTGCCAGCTTAAGATGGAATAATGTTGAATTTATCAATTCGCATGATCACGGTCGACAATTGCAAACTGCAGTTCAGTACGATGGATATGCTGAGTGCAACAACCCGACAGAAGCGGGTTCTTCGCATGATCGATCAAAAAGTACATCGCGATTGCTATCGCAATCAAAAACATCAGCATCACAACTGTCGAACCAAATTCAAATGGCATACTGGTCTTATGGTAAAGTCACAGGAGCCTGTCAAAAGGGTTTAGACCCGCGTATAAAGTCTCCGCTTTCAAATACTATTTTAAGTAAAAAAATAACAATAGGGGCTTTTGGAGATCCGCAAATTGTGGACTACAGCATCAGCATTGCCTACGCCAAAGGGGATGCAACCAGTCAGGTTATTTATGAATTATTAACAGGTTACTTAAACAGTGAATTCAAAAGATTTTTCTTCGTGACTCAGAAAACAGGAAAGCTCAATGAGTATCTTGGTTCGGAATTGCGAGACATTTCTGGAAATGGATTTCCGGCAGGTTCATATCTTGGCCAATCTCCACGCAAACAAAAATTTGATCCTGTTATTTTATCGAATCCATCAGGAAGTCATGCTATGGGGGCTTACATTTCTCCAGGTCAAATCACAGCCTGTGGCAGTGATTTTGGTTATGGTATTTTTCATTTTAATTTGGGTGGTAGTGGGCCCAAGGGCGCTGGTACAAATAAATGGAATATGGCGGCCTATGATTCAGCGAATAATCGTTGCATCGTCAATGGCAAGCGTTCATTTAAAGTATTTCTAGCAGTTGGAACACTTGCAGATGTTCATGCTAAGATTGCAAGACTTATTAAAGTTGCTCCGTAATTTGAACGATGCTAGCATAACTCATGATTTCTGACACAACTATTCAGTATGCGGCGACCTTGTGTTTTGCTTTAGCTATTCTTCATACATTCTCTGTTAAAATTTTTCAGGGGTGGTCTCATAAATATGATGAAGGAACTGTTGGAGAAAACCTTTTTCATTTATTAGGAGAAGTGGAAGTCGTATTTGGTATTTGGGCGGGAATTTTTATCGCCTTTTTTATGTTATTCGCAGGAACTCAACCTGCTATTACCTATCTTGAAGGAAGAAATTTCACAGAGCCGATGTTTGTTTTTGTGATTATGGTTATCTGTGCGTCTCGTCCAATTTTATCTCTTTGTGAAAAAGCCATTCGGTTGGTTGGAAAAATCTTGCCGATCAATAAAAATATTGGATTTTATGCGGCGACGCTTATTGTTGGCCCACTGTTGGGAAGTTTTATTACGGAACCTGCGGCAATGACAGTGACAGCGATTATTCTGCTGAATAATTTTTATCAGAAAGATATTTCAGAGAAATTGAAGTATGCAACGATTGGACTTTTATTTGTTAATATTTCAATTGGTGGAACATTGACTCCCTATGCGGCGCCACCGGTTTTGATGGTGGCGCCCAAGTGGAATTGGGATTTGATGTTTATGCTGACTCATTTTGGTTGGAAAGCATTGATTGCCGTGGTTCTTTCAACAGCCATTGTAGCTTATCGTTTTCGCGAAGAATTGGCGCTGATTGAAAAAGAAGAGATTGCCGATGCCGGTGTTTTGGATATTCCAAAATGGGTGACGGGACTTCATCTTCTTGTTCTGGTCGCCATTGTGGCGGCAGCTCATTACATCGTTTTATTTACAGGAATATTTTTACTATTTCTGGGAATGGCCTCAGTAACAAAAGAGTATCAAGAGAGCCTTAAGATTAAAGAATCCCTATTGGTGGGTTTTTTCTTGGGTGGGTTGGTTATTTTAGGTGGTTACCAGGCGTGGTGGTTAGAACCCATACTCAGCCGACTGACAGCATTGCCGCTTTATTTGGGCTCCATGACTTTAACAGCATTTACGGACAACGCGGCGATTACGTATCTGGGTAGTCAGGTCGCAGGATTATCAGATATTTCAAAGTATGCCTTAGTTGCAGGAAGTGTTGTTGGGGGTGGATTAACGGTGATTGCCAATGCGCCCAATCCAGCGGGATACAGCACGCTTAATTTTTCGTTTGGTGAGGACGGAATTAGTCCGGCATTATTATTTCGAAGTGCTTTGGTTCCAACGCTTATTGCGGGACTTTGTTTTTGGTTTTTATGATTAAACGCTATCTGAAGTGGACTGGTTTAAGCTCGTTGAGTGGTCTCTTCGCCGGGGTGGCAGCAGCGGTATTTCTGATTTCTCTTCAATGGGTAACTCAACTCAGAGATGAAAATCAAATTATCATTTGGGCCTTGCCTTTGGCGGGTCTTTTGATCGGGTGGATTTATCACCGTTGGGGTGGAGCAGCGGTGCATGGGCACAATTTAATTTTAGATGAGCTTCATAATCCTCAAAATGTTATTCCATTAAGAATGTCTCCATTTATTTTGGTGGGGACGCTGATCACTCATCTTTTTGGCGGATCTGCCGGTCGTGAGGGAACAGCCGTGCAAATGGGCGCGTCACTGTCAGATCAAATTTCTCGTTTATTTCACATCACAAGTGACGAAAGAAAAATTCTTTTGGCTGCAGGCGCGGGTGCTGGTTTTGGTGCCGCTATTGGGACTCCGTGGGCTGGGGCTATTTTTGGAATGGAAGTTATCTCTATCGGAAGAATTCGGTTGTTTGCTTGGTTTGAATGTCTTGTGGCGTCTTTCGTTGGATATTACACAACCGTTTTTTTGAGCGCGCCTCATTCTCAATTCCCGAAAATTGAGTTCGAAGGTTTTAGTATTAAAATTCTTTTTTGGATGGCACTTGCGGGAGTTGCGTTTGGTCTTGTTGCAAAACTTTTCACTATGTTGACTCATGGAGTTGAGCAACTTCATGCTCGATTTGTTTCATATCCTCCATTAAGACCTTTTATTGGTGGAGTTATTTTGGTTATTCTTTTCTATATTGAAGGCACGTATCGGTATGCGGGGCTAGGGATTCCATTTATTGGCGAAGCATTGCGGGCACCAGATTCATTTCGCGATCCTATTTTGAAAATGTTTTTTACGTCGTTAACGGTAGGGTCTGGATTTAAGGGTGGAGAATTTATTCCGCTAGTTTTTATCGGAACAACTTTGGGAAGTGCTCTTTCTATTATTATTCCGATTTCATTTCAACTTTTAGCTGCCGTGGGTTTTGCCGCTGTGTTTGCGGGAGCTGCGAATACACCCATTGCCTGCACGCTGATGGCTATGGAAATTTTTGGCCCGCAAATAGGTCCTTATGCTTTGGTGGCATGTTTCATGAGTTATTATTTTTCAGGTCATCAAGGAATTTACAAGGCCCAAAAAGTTCATGCAAAGAAGCATCAAAGATTAATATCTTTATTTAAGCGCTAGTCAGATCATTGTCAGTTTTTGCTCTTTACACCTCTATTTTAACAGATTATTATGCTTCAAAATGATTACAGTTTCTAACCAGAAAGAGGATTTATGAAAAAAAATATTCATCCAATTGAGCGCATAATCAGAGTTGTTCTTGGGTTGGGACTCGTCTCACTTGCATTTGTGGGGCCTGCAAATTTGTGGTTTCTTCTTGGGTTGATTCCACTTTTAACTGGTCTTATCGGCTGGTGTCCGCCATATGCAATGTTGGGTATCAATACTTGTAATATCGGTAAAAAGTAAATCATTACGATGGGCTTGTTGACTTTTGATCGACTGGCCTTTTCGTTTCAAGATGTCGACCGTGAGATTTTGCAATCATCACGGTCATTCTTAGATTAATAATTAGAAATCTCAGAATTTGCCACGGCAGAAACGAGCGCAGGAATAGCGTCATCTTTGTCGGAACTGGCGCTAAATAAGATTTTGCTTCGGTGACTGACATATTTCCTCCATTTAATTATTCTGGAATAATCCACCAAAATGGCAGAGCTTTAGCTTTATAAATAAACGCATAATGAAGTAACTTTTTAATCCAATGCCCGGCGATTCCAAGTTCTCCGGTAGTATGAACAAGGCTTCGACCAGTTTTTGGGTACGTTTTAAAATTTGGAACAATAGGATACATTGTCATTGAGACAGCACTTCCAGCAAATGCATTTGCACCCGCAGAAGCAACGCAAGCAGCGCCAATCTCAGTCATCGATGCGGCATTTGTGGGGTGACTGGAAACACCATTAATCATATCAACAATTGAATTGGCAACGACTCGACCCATTATGGCCGAGGGCATTCCCGTTCTTGGAGGTGCCGGAGCTATGGGTGTTCCGTTTTTACTTTTTCTTGGTTTTGAAATTTGATGAGGAGGTGCAAAGGCAATTCCGATGGCAAAAATATTGGGATAGGTGGTTTGATATGTTTGCGGCCAATCCTCGGGCGACCACTGTTCATAAGTTTTTGCAGTGTAATCCGCATCCACCTTCATAAACCCAGCCGGATTAAAAAGTTGGGTGGAGATGTCTTCTCCAGTCTTATTGAAGGCTTTTAAAGGCACTCCAGTGAATGGAGGAAGCAGCATTGCAAAATCAAAATCAAGGAAGCTGTGCTCGCCATCAAGTGTTTCGTACTCAAGTTTGTTTTTTTCAACTCTGTGAACATGGGCACCCGTGATCCAGTTGACATCGCGTTCAACAAACATGGATTCGGCAAATACTTTGCTTGGGGTGACAAAGCCGCCATTTTTTAATTGAAGACCGCCTACGCCAAAATCACCGAGTTCAGCTTCGTTGGTTAAAAAGATAAGTCGGGCTTTGTCACGGACTCCTTTTTGTTGAAGTTCAAATTCAAGATTAAAAATATATTCGAAGGCGGCGCCTTCGCATGTGCATAGGCCGTGACCTGTGCCAACGACAAGGGTTTTTTGAGCGCCAGCCTTCATTTCCAGAATCAATTGATCCAGCTCAAGTGCGGTGTCGCGTGCGTGATCAACGGTGCAGACGGAGTGAGTGAAACCGTCTGGGCCAAGCCCAGGCGTTGCTCCAAAGTTTAAGCGCGGGCCTGTTGCGTTGATCAGGTAATCGTATTCAATTTTTATTTTGGTTCCGAGTTTTGCATCAGGATTGGAATCGCTCGTTGATTCGATAAGAACATGGGGGCGGGGCAAATCTGAAGAACCTTCGGGGTAAATTTCAGTGGCTTTTGCCTGGTGAAATTTAATTCGGGCCCTATTATAGACGGCCCTTAAATTGAATGTGACATCTGCGGGCATCATTTTGCCCACGCCGACCCAGATATTCGAGGGGATCCAATTCCATAGACTATTTGGACTGATGACGATCACTTCGTGCTTGCGGGAAAGTTTGCGCCGCAGCAACAAAGCTGCGGTGTGACCAGATATGCCGGCTCCTAGAATGACGACTCTCATTTAGACCTCCTGCGTGGTTTAGCCTTATGACTTCATCTTAGGCTTTTATAATTCATCTTGCAATTAAAATATAATTGTATTAGTATATAAATATATAAACTTATAAGTTTATCTAACTAAATGGAGCGTACGCTATGTCAAAGAAGAAAGATAAAAAATCGCCTCAAACTAAGACAATATATGACATGCAGGCGGAAATTTGCTCGGCCTTAGCCAGTCCTGTTCGCTTGCAGATTCTAGACCTGATTTCTGAAAGTGAAAAAACCGCAACTGAACTACTGGATGTGTTGTCAATTCCCAAAGCCAATCTTTCGCAACATTTAGCGGTCCTTAAAGATGCAGGTATTATTCATGCACGTAAAGAGGGATTGTTTCAGTACATGAGTTTATCAATTCCCAAAATTAAAGAGGCGTGTGCTCTAGTACGATCTGTCCTTCGCGATAGAATTGCTATGGAAGAAAAACACAACGCTGAATTGATTAAAGAACTACGAGCACAGAGGTAAAAATGAAAAAAATAGCGATTATCATAACAGTTCTTTCTTTCATCATCACCAGTGAGGCCGTTGAGAGTCAAGGGCCGATGCTTTCATTTGCGTCAGTATGGAATAAAATCAACCAAGATTCTGCGGCTCAGGAATCTTCACGTTTGCAAACGGAATCGCTGACAGAATCTCAAAAGAAAGCTTCCCATCATTGGTTGCCGAAGATCTATATTGATGCAAAGACGTATCAAACGAATGCTCCAGGGGCCTCTTTTTTTGGACTTCTTGAGCAACGTGCTGTGCAGGCAAGTGATTTTAATCCGGACTTGATCAATCAACCTGAAGCGAAAAGCTACGCCAGAGGCGCATTAGGAATTGATTTGCCTCTTTATGAGGGAGGAATGAAATCCTCGCAAGTCGATTTGTTTAAGCATTCTGTAGCCGCGCAAAAAAATGCAACGTCACAGGTTCAAATTGAGCAGTATTCCAGTGTAGGTCTTTCTTATGGATCTATTTCCGTTTTGGAACAACAAAAAAATAAACTTCAAGCCTTGAGTTCAGAAGTATCTCGTATGATCAAAGGCTATCAGTTGGGTAGCAAGTCTAATCCGGTGGGCTACTCGGGATTGCTCGGCATGAAATCACTAGCGAATCGTCTGAGTGGTCTGATCAGTCAGCACGAGGCTCAAAGTCGGTCTTACTATGCAGCTCTCAGCGAAATGGGTTTAAAGGATCAACAGTGGTCGCCCGAAATTATAGATTCAAGTCTTTTTGTAAGTCGTTACTTTCCAGTATCTGATCAACCAGAAGCCATTTCGTCATCTTACAAAATCGAATCTGCAAAAGAAAATGTGAAAGCCAGTGCAGAGATGGCCAATATGGAAAAAGCAAAATTTTTACCTCGAGTCGGGGCTTTTGCGGAAACCGCTGTTTTTAATGGATCGCGTGATACGGCAAATGCCTATACTGCAGGACTTTATTTGCAATGGAATCTTTTTGATCCTTCTGCGTATGGTAGTCTTAAAGAAGCCAAACTGAAATCGATGTCTGCTACAAAATATTCCGAAGCATTAGATCAGCAAGAACGGGCTGAGCGATCAGCATTGAGCGAGCAATTCAAATCATTGAAGCAAAATATTGATTTGTTGAATGATAGTTACAAATTATTGGCAGAGCAATCCAAGATGACCGAGACTCTTTTTAAAAATGGTTCGATCAATGCACTGCAAATTGTTGAAATCTTAAGTCGTCGTGCAGATCTTATTTCACAACAGGGCGAGGCTGAGTTGGGTTTGATCAAGACGGCTTCGCAGATCGTGACAAAGCAAAAGTTTGATGTTGAAGCACCTATCCAAGCAGGAGTTAAAAATGAAAAACAATAAACTAGGTTTTGCCGGAAAACTGGCGCAAACATTTGTGCATTCAAAACTGACGCCAGTCATTGCGATTTCGAGTCTGCTATTGGGATTGATGGCTGTCTATTTAACACCAAAAGAAGAAGAGCCACAGATTTCCGTACCCATGATTGATATCCGAACAGCAGCTCCGGGATTTACAGCCGAAGAGGCTGAGAGAAAGGTTACCGAACCTATCGAGCGCGCCGTTTGGGGTCTTGATGGCGTCGAGTATGTTTATTCAACCAGTCAACCGCATGGTAGCTTGGTGACAGTCAGATTTAAAGTGGGCGAACCCATGGAGCCAAGCCTAGTTAAAATTCATCATAAATTGATGACGATTCAGAATGAATTGCCAGGGAATGTTTTACCGTCCCAGGTAAAATCATTTTCAATTGATGATGTTCCCTTTTTAGTTCTGACGTTCACCTCAAAAAAAATGGATGAATTTGCACTGAGAAGTGCAGTGGCCCCACTAGCGCGTGAGCTTTCCAGTACTCCGGATCTATCTAAGGTTGAATTACTGGGTGGGCAAAAAAGAGCCATTCGTGTGATCGCAGACCCACAGAAAATGCAAGCTCATGGAGTGTCATTGTTGGCACTTATGCAGTCACTGAAAACAAATGATGCATTAGCACCTTCGGGTAAAAATTGGAGTCAGACAGAAATCTTTGATGTCGAAGTTGGTGGACGTTTACATTCTGGAGATGAAGTCGGAAATTTAGCTATTGGTCAACGGGCTGGTCGAGTTGTTTTTATAAAAGATGTCGCTCAGGTTTTGGACGGTCCTGAAGAAATTGTTCGCAGCTCCGTTTTACTCGAAAAGAATCAAGAACCCGAAAAAGCGGTATCAATTGTTTTTTCAAAACGCAAAGGGACAAATGTTGTAACTTTGTCGCGTGAAATTCTTGAGCGAGCAGATACTTTTTTGAAAAAACAATCCGAGGGAAACGATCTACGAATGACTGTCGTCAGGGATTACGGATCAACTGCAGCTGATAAATCAAATGAATTGATCGAGCATCTTCTGCTAGCCACTTTGTCGGTATCCGCTTTGATCGCATTATTTATGGGAATCCGAGCCTCGCTTGTTGTGGCAACAGCTATTCCGGTGACGTTGGCGTTGACCCTGGCCATCTATTATTTCATGGGTTACACGCTGAATCGTGTGACATTATTCGCGTTGATATTTTCTATTGGTATTCTGGTTGATGATGCCATTGTTGTTGTAGAAAATATCGAACGGCATCTTAAAGAAAATATGAAGGACGGTTTGCTTCGAGCCACTATCAAAGCTGTCAACGAGGTTGGTAATCCCACCATATTAGCCACGTTCACAGTGATCGCGGCTATTCTGCCAATGGCATTTGTTCGTGGATTGATGGGGCCTTACATGAAACCGATTCCTGTCGGTGCCAGTTTTGCTATGATGCTTTCACTTTTTGTCGCGTTTATTGTGACTCCGTGGGCTGCTGTTAAATTATTAAAGGCCCATCATCATGATGATTCTCAAACGGAAGCAAAAGTTAGTCGTCTTGACCAGCTTTATCAAAAAGTGATGGAAACGTTATTGGGAACAAAAAAATATGCACTTTTGCTGGGAGCTTTTACCATCACGTTACTTTTGGCAGCCAGCAGTTTGGTTTACTTCAAGTCAGTCAAAGTTAAAATGCTTCCATTTGATAATAAGCAAGAATTTCAAGTGCTGATTGATTATCCGGTGGCAACACCGCTTTTGATCGGTAAGGACTGGTCGATTGAGCTTGCTCGTGAAATTTTGAAAAATAAAGAGGTTGAATCGGTTCAGGTTTTTGCCGGAGAGGCCTCGCCATATTCTTTTTCTGGAATGGTTAAGCACACGTTCCTGCGAGGTTCTGATTATCAGAATGATCTGCAAATCGTATTGACAGAAAAAGGAAATCGAAAAATTTCAAGTCATGAAATTATCGAAAGCTTACGACCATTGATTAAGAATTTTGCGATTGAGAAAAAAGCCATCACAAAAGTTCTGGAAATTCCACCGGGGCCGCCAGTATTAGCAACCATGATGGCTGAGATTTATGGACCCGATGTTCACACGCGGGAAAAAGTCACAAAGGAAATTGAAGCTATTTTTGCAAACGAGCCCAGCGTTGTCGATCTGGATACAACGTTAAGATTGGGACGATCTCGTAAGGTCTATGAGTATGACCAAGCTCAAGGTGGTCTTTTCGGCACCAATTCGAGTGAGTTGATGGCCTTAGGGCGTTTGGCATTTTCTGAAACTCCTGTGACGACTTTGGCGAACGTGAATTCTCCGGAAGATGTGAGTGTCGATTTGTCATTGGCACAATCTGCGCGTTCGAGTGAGCATCCATTTGTAGGACTTCGAATCCCTTCATTTGAAACAGGAACAGTCGAAGCTAATCAAGTTTTGAAACCGGTACACGAGATCACGACTAAGGCTTTGTATAGAAAAAATTTAAAACCAGTATCCTATGTGATGAGTGAACTGTCCGGAAGCGAGGAAGCGCCGGTTTATGGAATTTTCAAGCTGGCTCCGCAAATTAAGTATCCATTGCAAACAGCAGACGTTCCATGGAATACAGTTTCACCGGTTGTGAAGTGGGACGGCGAGTGGTTTATCACTTACGAAGTTTTCCGAGATTTAGGCGGAGCTTTTGCGGTGGTCATGGTTTTAATTTATATTCTGGTTCTGGGGTGGTTTAAAAGCTTTACAGTTCCGTTGATAATTATGGCTCCCATTCCGATCAGTTTGATTGGTATTCTGCCTGGGCACGCCATTATGGGATCGTATTTTACAGCCACCTCGATGATCGGTTTTATTGCGGGTGCTGGTATTATCGTACGAAATTCGATTATCCTGGTCGACTTTATCGAGCATCAACTAGGGTTGGGTATGAGTTTAAAGAAAGCCGTTGTCAGTGCGGGTGTACTCAGATTTCGTCCAATGCTGTTGACAGCGGCGGCTGTTGTGGTTGGAAGTTCTGTGATGTTGGCTGATCCTATTTTTCAAGGTTTAGCAGTCAGTTTGATCTTCGGAGAAATTGCGGCGACGATATTAAGTCGTTTTGCCGTTCCGGTTCTTTATTATTGGTTTGTTGGAAAAAGTCGTGTGAGTGCCATTCGGGCCGAAATAAACAATGGAGGAGAGTAGTATGTCGATCGAAAATCAAATCCGAGCTTTTGCAGGATCATTTATTTTACTCAGTCTTATGCTAGCACATTATCACTCTGTGAATTGGTTGTGGTTTACAGCCTTTGTTGGAGCGAATCTTTTACAGTCTAGTTTTACGCATTTTTGTCCGCTTGAAAAAATTCTGCTTAAAATACAAAAAACCCGATGAGAATTCTCATCGGGTTTTTATTTTTACGTGAAGTCAGAGTTTAGATCTTAATCCGCATTCAATTGCTTGATGATCAAACCACTGAGATGCGGATCGCATCCTGTAGCTTGATAAGGATTTTTGGCATTATAAATGGTGAGATTTAATTCTCCATCGGAAACTTTGACATTGTATGGACCTGAAACTTCACCATTATTAAGTGGCAGATATGAACGTCCAGTGGCGATCGTAGTCCCTTCAACGATATAGTTCAGAGTTCGGCTTCGCGCTTGCGTCAGCTCGCTCTGATAAAAATAAAGTTGATACGTTCCATTCATGAGTGGTTTTTTAAAACTAATTTTATGCTCTGTTGTTTTATGACTGTCGTACAACCACATCACGCTATTGAACAGTTTTGCCTTGTCGCCACTGTGACCCACGATGGCCCCGGTGCGATTGGCTGAATAAATAAATGGACCGGCTGAACTTGGTTTCAAAACAGACATTCCTGAAGCGGCAAGTGGTTTAAAGACCCAGCCATCGACCGTCACCGGAGCCGGTAATGCAGGACCTACAGCCACGGAGTCTGAACCCATGGTGTGCCATTGATTTCCATTACACCATTCTCCACGATTTCCGCGTGCAGGATTTGTTCGTATAGCACCGGGTACAGTGCAAGGTGCATTGTTGACAGGAACTCCAGCATAGCAATTTCCCCATGCGGTACCGGCTCCGTTACAATACTGATCTCCTGGACCATAAATTCCAGTACAAGATCGATTTGCATAGGGTGTACAAGCTTGAATCAGTGTACAAACTCCACCAACATTGGCATAACCGGCATTACAAGCCGTTGTATTACAAGATCCCCAAGCAGTTCCTTCGGCATTACATGTTTGAGACCCTGTTCCATTTGGTACAGAACACGATTGTGTCGAATTCGGAGTGCACAGAAATGGAATACACGCGGCTCCTGATTTGTAAGTTCCAACTGGGCACTCTGGCTCAGCATCGTTAAGGGTTTCAGGGCCTGGTCCAGGGCCAGGTCCTGGCGGAGGCGGCTGTGACGGAGGCGGACCTTGAGGGCCTGGTGGAGGAGGGTTCAGTGTACAAACACCACCCACATTTGAGTAACCTTCAGAACATACTAGTGCCCCTTGGCCATTATTATTTTCACAATCTGTTTCGTTGTTGGGAACACATGCCGGAGGAGCAACACATGATGAATCTGATTTGAACGCACGAACACTGGCAGCAGTTTTTCCAGCAACAGAGCCTTCAGAGACCATTAAAATTTCAGCGTTACCATTTCCATCAACATCGGCAAAAATTGGGGATGGCTTACTGACAGCCACAGAATGGTGTGGGTTTTGTTGAGTTGTTTTTAGAGTCGGTAACATGTCGACTTCGCTGATAACGAAATCACCGGCAGCGATCTCGAGTCGACCATCTTGATCCATATCCAATGGGCTGAGTTTCCAATTCTGGGCAACCACATTTTTAGGGAATGGGAATGTCCATCGCAAGGTGCCATCATGATTTAAGGCAATCAGTGATTTGCCAAGATGATGAACATAAACAATTTCAATTTTTAAGTCTGCATCAAGATCAATCAATAAAACGCCAGACGAAATTTGGGGGGCCATTTCTAAAGCGCCTATAGATTTTAAGTTAATACCTGTGCTGCCATCAACAATTCGGAGCACGCCGTTGACTTTATTTTTTTCTGAGTCTGTGACAAAAACAATTTTAGGATGAGAAGTGGCATCCAGATCAGCCACTTGTGGTGTTGCCGCGACGAGGTTGAAATCGGGATACTGATGATCAGGACTTAAAGCAAACTGATCTTGCCAATCCCAGATTTGTTGTTGGGCATTCATTTTCTGTGGCATGTTTTCACAAATTGGATCGCCACCGCCAGGATCTGCAGTTTTACTGAGTCCTTCAGAAAGAGTTTGTCCAAAGTGAACCTTTGAACAGTTTTGAAATAGAATGACCCCAGCGAAAGCCGCTACGATCCAGTAAATATACACGGCACGAATTCTTTTCATAAGTCCCCCAAGACGTTCTTATTTATTATTCCTACTTTAGTTAGGAAGAGCAATACCGAGACCAGACCAAATGGGCCGTATTTGGGCCAAGTCGCAAATAATTAGACACTGTCTAAAAATTTATAATCATTTTTTTTACATGCGTATTAGATTGAGACGAGAGAATGATCTCATAATGATAAAAAAGTTAATCTTGAAAACTAGATAAATAGCGTTGATCGATCCAGTTTTTAATTTTCAAAGCCAGTGCGCCTTCAAAGCTTTGCTGACCCCAAACGAGTCGAGCTGTCTGATCGCTGGTTATCAGAATATTCAGTGAGTGTTTTCTGATTTTAAAGTCAACGGGAGAGGCTCCATTCAGAACAGAGCGAAGACAGTTCGCTAAGTGACGTCCTTGATGAACGGCGGTGACTCCCGATCGAGGCAACGTTGGTTGATTTTTTATAGATGTGCAGTCGCCAACAGCAAAAATATTTGGTGTTAATCGCAAGGTGGCATCCACTGGACCTGGGATTAAGTCTGGTTTTTTTGTTGCTGTGGCTACAAAAATAGAATCGAATTTTAGTTTTTTTCCATTCTGAAGAAGAATGTGTTTTTCTAAGATTTGGGTGAGGGGTTCCTGAAGGTGCACCTGAATTCCAAAGGCTATGGCCGAAGCGTGAATAGCCGCTGAAATTTTTTTGGAATAGCTTTCGCAAAGACGATTACCTTGAGTGACAAGGTGCACTTCGCTTTTTTGTGCTTGATTTCGATTCAGTCGTATTCGTAGAGCGGTCGCCACTTCGACGGCAGCGGCGCCACCGCCAATGACAACAAATCGAGGATTCATGCACGCGCTACAAATTCTTTGAACATCGCGCCAGTTTTGAATAAATTCATCAAAGGGTTTTAAGTAAATAGTGTTGAAGGGGGACTGCGATGGAATTTTTAGGGTATCACCGCCAACATTTAATGAAAGAATATCAAAATGCTCTGTTGCCCCTCCAGCAAGTGTCACAGTACTTTCTTGTGGATTGAATGCCTGAATTGAATCTTGAATAAACTCAACACCTTTTTTTTCGGCATAATCAGCGGAATGGATTGTCAGTTGAGAGGGCTCAACTTCACCGGAGATTAATCGTGGAATGAGTCCCGAGTAATAACTTTGTCGATGTGGTGAAATCATCATAAATCGATGAGTTGCAAATTCATTTTTAGAAAATAATTTCAGGACTTCTAGATGAGCATGCCCGCTGCCAGCCAGAATGATGGTTTTTCGTTTCATCGGGATCTCCCATTTATTTCATACCATGAATCCGCTCAAAATATTTACATAATAATAAAATCAAGGCAAAGTGTAAGTTTTCATGATCTGATGTCACTTATGATATCAAGGAGAGTTTATGCAGAGACGGTTTGATTGGAGATACTTTGTGGTAGCCCTAGTTCTCCTGTTGGTTATTATTTATTTCACGACCGGAGTGGGATCGTATCTGACATTGGCAAGTCTCAAACAGAATCGTGATGCCCTGGTGACTTATTTTACAAATTATCCGATTGCCGTCAGTCTTGGGTTTGGATTTATTTATATTGTCACAACAGCATTATCGATTCCAGGGGCAACAGTTTTAACATTGGCAGCCGGTGCCATTTTCGGTGTATTTTATGGGACGATCATCGCTTCGCTGGCCTCCACTGTTGGGGCGACGTTATCTTTTCTAGGAGCACGATATTTATTTCGAGAATCAGCAGAAAAAAAATTTCACGAACGCATGATAGCTATTAATCAAGGGATTCAGAAAGAGGGTTCTTTTTATCTTTTCACACTGCGGTTGATTCCCATTTTCCCATTTTTTTTAGTGAATCTGGTGATGGGGCTTACAAATTTTCCAGCTTTAAGATTTTTTCTCATCAGTCAATTAGGAATGCTTCCGGGGACTTTGGTTTATGTCAATGCAGGAACAGAGCTTTCAAAGATTGAGACACTTCGGGGAATTCTGAGCCCAGGTCTTTTGCTTTCGTTCGCGTTACTGGGAATGATGCCACTTGTTTCAAAATGGATGGTCAGTTATTTTCGATCAAGGAAGCATCTTCGTAATTACAAAAAACCGAAAAAATTTGATTACAATATGATTGTTATTGGTGGTGGTTCTGCGGGGCTTGTTTCGGCATATATTGCTTCGGCGGTGAAAGCCAAAGTGGCTTTGATTGAAAAACACAAAATGGGTGGAGACTGTTTAAATACCGGATGTGTGCCCAGCAAGGCCTTGATTCGATCCGCTAAGATTTTTAACTATTTTCGCCGAGCGAATGAATTTGGTTTAGAGACCACCACAAATCCTCAGATTAATTTTTCAAAAGTGATGGAGCGGGTTCAACGGGTGATTCATGAAATTGAACCCCATGATTCTATTGAGCGTTACACGCAGTTAGGTGTCGAGTGCGTTACCGGTGAAGCAAAAATAATTTCACCATATGAAGTTCAAGTAAATGGTCAAATCCTGACGACAAAAAATATTGTGATTGCAACAGGAGCGCGGCCTCTTGTACCAAAAATTCCAGGGTTGGAGTTGGTAAATCCCCTGACTTCAGATACTATTTGGAATCTTCGAGAGCGTCCCTCAAAATTAGTTGTTTTGGGTGGTGGTCCTATTGGCTGTGAACTGGCGCAATCATTTGCCAGATTAGGGTCACACGTGACGCTGGTGGAAATGTCGAATCGAATTATGATCCGAGAAGATGAAGATGTTTCAGACGTTGTTACGACGTCTTTCAAAAGCGAAGGTGTCCGTATTTTAACATCACATAAGGCACTTCGTATTGAGAAGAACGAAAATGGCGCACGTCTTATTTGTGAATGTTCCGGACAAGAGGTTGTGATAGAATTTGATCAAATTCTATTGGCGCTTGGTCGTCGAGCCAATGTCACTGGTTTTGGTTTAGAAGAGTTGGGCGTCGAGATTTCAAATCGCGGAACAGTTGTGGCCAATGAATTTTTACAAACAACAAATTTTCCCAATATTTATACATGCGGTGATGTCACAGGCCCTTATCAATTTACTCACACGGCAGCCCACCAGGCTTGGTATGTGGCGGTGAATGCATTATTTAGTCCATTCAAATCATTCAAAGTCGATTATCGCGTGATTCCATGGTGTACTTTTAGTGATCCTGAAGTCGCACGCGTTGGTTTGAATGAAGCCGAAGCGAATGAAAAAGGAATCAAGTATCATGTGACTAAGTATGGAATTGATGATCTGGATCGCGCCATTGCGGATAGTGAAGCCCACGGATTTGTCAAAGTTCTCACGGTGCCAGGACGTGATAAAATTCTTGGAGTGACCATTGTTGGTCATCACGCCGGGGATATTATTTCCGAGTACGTAACCGCTATGAAATACGGATTGGGACTGAATAAAATACTGGGAACAATACATATTTATCCCACACTCAGCGAAGCGAATAAATATGCGGCAGGTGTTTGGAAAAAACAGAATGCACCTCAGTTTGCACTGAGAATTCTGAAACAATTTCATGACTGGCGCAGGCAATAAAGATGGTTGTCGTCATTTTGATAGCCGGACTATTTTTGGCATTTGCTAATGGAGCTAATGATAATTTTAAAGGGGTTGCAACGCTTCTCGGCAGTCGCACAACGAATTATAAAACGGCGTTGATATGGGCTTCTTTGACAACTTTTGCAGGTTCAATGGCTGCATTTTTTTTAGCTCAAAAACTTATGATAAACTTTTCAGGAAAGGGTTTGGTTCCTGATCAGATTGTTCAGTTGTCTTCATTTTCTATTTCTGTTGCTTGTGCTGCGGCACTGACTGTGTTTTTAGCCACTCAGTTTGGATTTCCAATATCAACAACTCATGCGATCACAGGAGCACTTGTCGGTGCTGGAACATTGGCTTCTGCGGGGAATATCAATCTTGGTAATTTAGCATCAACATTTTTTTTACCACTCTTGATCAGTCCAGTGATTGCAATTATTGGAGCCTACGGACTTTATCCAGCTTTCAGTCACCTTCGTCGAAAACTGGGTGTGAGCCGAGAAAGCTGTATCTGTATTGGAAATGAAGTGATCATGAAGGCTCCAAAAAATTTAGCTGTGGGATCAGCAGCTGCTCAAATTCAAGTTGAGTGCTGTCCTCAAATTTCAGTTGGAACTACTGTCAGTTGTGAAGAAAGATATTTGGGGCATGTTTGGGGTTTGAGCGCAAAATCTGTTATCGACGCTGTTCATTTTTTAAGTGCAGGTCTGGTGGGTTTTGCACGAGGACTTAATGACACTCCAAAAATTGCAGCCATTTTACTTGTTGGAAATTTTGTGGATCCACTTATTTCTATTTTTGCTGTTGCAGTCATCATGGGTGTTGGTGGTTTTGTTTCAGCAAAAAAAATTGCTGAAACAATGTCGTATCAGATTACGGAACTGAATGATGGACAAGGCTTGTCAGCAAATCTTGTCACAAGTCTTGTGGTCATTGGCGCTTCGCAATTAGGTGTTCCAGTATCGACGACACATGTGTCTTGCGGTTCGCTATTTGGTATCGGTGCCGTCACAAAAACGGCGCACTGGGGATCCATCTTAAAAATTGTTCTGGCCTGGTTGATCACGCTTCCTGTGGCTTGCGTATTTGGTTTTTTGGCCTTCGCTGTTTTTAGAGGAGCTTTTTAATGAAAACATTTATGGATTCAATAACGGATTCGAATTTAAAGTTGAACCGAAAACCTGTTGAAATTTTGCAAATCAATATCGGACGACTTTGTAATTTGGCTTGTCATCACTGTCACGTCGAGGCAGGACCCAAGCGTACTGAGAATATGGATTCGGCAACTGTTGATAAAATTATTGAGCTGCTTGCAGAATCTAAGACCATTCAAACAGTTGATTTGACGGGTGGTGCTCCTGAGTTGAATCCTCACTTTCGCCGTTTGGTGACCTCCGCACGAGAATTGAAGAAGACTGTTATTGATCGGTGCAACTTAACAGTTCTTTATGAACCTGGTCAGGAAGAGACCGCTTTTTTTCTTAAGGAAAATAATGTTCATATTGTGGCGTCACTTCCATGTTATTCTAAAAAGAATGTTGAGCAGCAACGAGGTCGTGGTGTTTTTGATAAAAGCATCGAAGCGCTGAAGTTATTTAATAAACTGGGATATGGAAAATTTGATTCAAATTTAAAAATGGATCTTGTGTATAACCCGACGGGTCCATTTTTGCCACCAGCACAAGAAAAATTACAACATGATTACAAGATCGAATTGAAAGAGCTTTTTGATATTGAGTTTAATGAGCTTTTCACAATAACAAATATGCCGATCAAACGATTTCTTAACGATCTAGAACGTTCTGGGAAGTGGACCGAGTATATGGAGCTGTTAGCAAATAGCTTTAATCCAACAGCGGCAAAGGGAATCATGTGTCGCAATTTGGTATCTGTCAGTTGGAATGGCGATGTTTTTGATTGTGATTTTAATCAGATGCTAGAGCTTCCGTTGGGGGCTGGTCGAAAAACACTTTGGGATTTAACATCTTTTGATGAATTAGAAAATAAACCAATAACTTTTGCAAATCACTGTTATGCCTGCACAGCAGGGGCTGGTAGCTCGTGCGGTGGGGCATTGGTGTAAGGAGAAAAAAATGGAACAACCTCTTCAGGGTCTTGAAAGTGTTAAAGAGTACTATGGCAAGGTCCTTAAATCCAATCAGGATCTTAAAACCAGTGCCTGCTGTACGGCTGAAGCGATGCCTGCGCATTTGCGAGATATTCTTCGCGATGTTCATGATGAAGTGAAAGATAAATTCTACGGTTGTGGGTCACCAATTCCTCATGCGCTTGAAGGCAAGACCGTTCTTGATCTTGGCAGTGGAACCGGAAGGGATTGCTATATTCTTTCGAAACTTGTTGGCCCTCGGGGGCAAGTTATTGGTATCGATATGACGGATGAGCAAATTGCTGTTGCTCAAAAACATTTGGATTATCACACCAAAAAATTTGGGTACTCAGTACCAAATGTGAAATTCATCAAAGGCTATATCGAAGATCTTGAAACGGCAGGAATAAAAAACTCCTCGATAGATCTTGTTGTTTCCAATTGTGTCATCAATCTGTCGCCCAGTAAGGAACGTGTTTTTTCAGAGATCTTTCGTGTTTTGAAGCCGGGTGGGGAACTTTATTTTTCTGATGTCTTTGCAGGTCGACGAATTCCTCAAGATCTGGCTCGGGATTCGGTGTTGGTTGGTGAATGCCTTGGGGGTGCTCTTTATACAGAAGATTTTAGGCGTATGATGGCAAAACTGGGGTCTCTGGATTATCGTTTGATGAGTCGATCTCAAATAGAGCTTCACAATGCCGATATCGAGCGCGCAGCTGGAATGATTGATTTTTACTCGATGACGGTAAGGGCCTTTAAACTAAATCTTGAAGATCGTTGTGAGGATTATGGACAAGTTGCTATTTACAAAGGCGGCATTCCGGACTGTCCTCATTTTTTTGTTCTGGATGATCATCATATCTTTGAAAAAGGAAAGCCAATGGCGGTTTGTGGAAATACGGCAATGATGCTTCAGGGGACGCGCTATGCAGAATATTTTAATATTATTGGAGACATGACAAAGCATTTTGGACTTTTTGAGTGTGAATCAACGAATAGTATAAATTCAAAAGACTCCGCTATCGGCGCGTGCTGTTAGGAGATTTCTATCAAACTGTCAGTGATTATTCCAGTAGCGAAAGGCGATGAAACGTGGCGAAATCTACTTCCGGATCTTGTGGCACTTGATTTCGTGGACGAAATTATTTTTGTGTCTCCGAAATCAAAAGAAGCTGATTTGGCATCCGAGGTGGCCCGCGTGGGTCTTGCTCGTTCTTGTCAGTGGATGACTTCAGAGGAAGGACGCGCTAAACAGTTTAATTGGGGTGTGAAAAATTCTTTGAATAGCGTCTTGTGGTTTTTGCATTGTGATTCAAGAGTATCTAACGCTGGAATTAGAAAACTTAAACGCATGAGTGCTATGAACCCGAAGCATATTTTATTCTTTGACCTGGATTTTTTAATGGATGGGCCTCGCATGATTTTTATAAATAAAATTGGTGCCTGGATTCGATCTCGAATTTTGCGATTGCCGTTTGGGGATCAAGGTTTCTGTATGTCTCGGGAAGTATTTTTAAGTTTAGGTGGGTTTGATGAGAAGGCTTCTTATGGAGAGGATCACCTTCTGATATGGAAAGCCCATCAGAGTGGGGTTCCCATGAAATGTATTGGTGGCGGGTTGAAGACAAGTGCCAGAAAATATGCAAATCAAGGTTGGATAAAGACAACTTTTTGGCATGTCACGCTAACTATTCGACAGGCTCTTCCAGAATTAAAACTTTGGCTTCGCGATCGGAGACCATCATGAGCATTCGAGGAGTACTGGCCATTTTTGTTAAAACTCCAGAATATTCACCAGTTAAAACTCGTCTTGCGACAGGTATAGGTTTGAGGAATGCGCTTCAGTTTTACAATCATTCTCTTGTGGCAACGACGGCGTTGGCCCAGCAGGTAAAATCTGAACTGCATAATTTAGACGTGATGTGGGCAGTTGCTGAAGCAGAGGGTATGAAATCAACTCGGTGGAAAAAATTTAATACTGTTTTTCAAAAAGAGGGAAGCTTGGGGCAGAGACTGCACACAGTTTATGAAGAGCTTCTTCAGCGATATGATTTTGTGGCGTTCATGGGGGCGGATTCACCGCATCTTGCCAGCGATGAACTGATGCAGGCATTGAGACTCATTGAAAAAATACGACAAGACGGCTTTGTCATTGGTGAAACGGATGATGGTGGATTTTATTTTTTTGGAGGAGGAAAAACACTTCCCAAAGAGGTTTGGTTAAGTGTTGAGTACAGCTCGGAGCACACCGCAAAACAGTTAGAATCTCAGTTAGCACAGTTTGGCTGTGTCGAGAAAATTCAAAAAACATTTGATATTGATACTATTGAAGATTTGCGAAGTTTAAGTCGTTGTCGCATAAGACTGCTGCCAGAGCAGGCCGCATTGATAGAATGGACGAGGTCAGTAAATGAGATTTAGTGACAGAATAAATACATTTCTTTTTGCGGTGATGCTTATTCCCACCACCAATTTAACTGATTGGAAGGTCGAGCAGTTTTCAGGTGTTCCAAAAAATGAAGTCACGGCATCGGAAAAGGGAATCCGAGTTCATGTGGACAAATCAGCAGGGCCATTGATTCATCCGTTGAAGGCCATAACCAAAATCACCGGATTTAAAATTAGCGGTCATTTTTTGGGATTACCACAATTTGCAAAAGCATCATCACAGGGAGAAAAAGGATTTGATGATTATTCATTGCGAGTTGGTTTTGTTTTATCAGGTGAGAAAACACTAACGGGTTTGAAAAAAGCATTTGCTGCAAACTGGGTGAAGCGACTTTATGAACAAGCCCCCGAGGGGACTGGAATTGATTCAGTTCGATTTTTTAATGTCACTCAAAATCCACAACAGATCGGGCGCAAAAGATTGCATCCCGCAACAGATTTATTTCAAGAAGAGTTTTTTGCTGAAGTCAAATCTTCAGGGCCCTATTTGTATGATATTCAATTTGAAAAACCCATTGAAATTGTGGCTATTTGGATCAGTATTGATGGTGATGACACAAATTCAACTTATGATGTCTTGATTTCGAATCTTGAGCTGCACGTCTTATTGAAATAATATTCGGCTGTCAAAAAAAGGAATCTGTTCAGAGGGGACTGTTTCTGAAAAACGAGTGTTGGATTTAATATAACCTATGCGTTGATGATGATCTGTCAGATCATCATTCAGCGATCGTCATATCAGATATGCATTTTGTATCGCCACCATAGTTATAAAATGGAGTGGGTCCACTTCGGGTCAGCACACTTGAATTTGAAACGCCAATTTGCGTGGGATCATATGAAAATTTTTCGATGGCATAGTTCGCAATGGTGGTTGTGGTATTGATAGCTGTCGCAATATAAAGTGAGTTGTCCGCTGGATCGAGAACCATTTCCGAAATACCATAAAGGAGATAGGGATAGGTTGTTGGATACTGATTGGCATCATAGATTTTATTAGCGGCTCCGACAGTCACCGAGGATATTGTTTCTGTGATGTCGTAGGCATAGATACTGTTGATATTATCGTTGGTGGTATTTCCGGCGTAGGCCACGATGAGTTTTGAATTTACAGCATCGTAGGCTGTAGCAACAGGGAAGGATGCTGCATTTGGTGCTGCTTGTGCGGGAGTACAGTCTCCGGCAGATCCGTATCCTGCAGGAGCAACAAATCCAAATCTATTTTGAGAAGTGGCGGCATGTAAAAAGACAATAAACTGATTGCTGAGGGTAGAAACCTTAGACATCAGCGTTGTGGATGTGGCACACGGGGCCGCGGGAGCATTGACGTAAGGACTTGCGCCTTTGGTTACGCGGACATTGGCCGATGTTATTTTTTCAATCGCTGTGTTTTTATTAATTAAAAGATCTCCACCGTCGAGCATGTGTAATCCACGCAGTGTCACATTCAGAGCCGTTGTATTATTACTAAAAAGAATTCTGGTACCAGCAGATTTTTTCTCAACTTTTTCAATTCTTCGAGCACCAGCAGTGGTATTTTCAATCAGCACATAGATATCGTTGGAGTCAATACTGGCGATTCCAACAGGGGAGTCTCCGGCTTGTGATGGGGACGAATTATAGTCCGCGATAGTTGCGTCTTTTTCGCCGGTAGATAGATCAATTCGATAAACAACGTTAGACGATGTGGTATTGGAAAAAGTCGTGTTTCCACCGCCGGAATAGCAGGCACCAGAAGCCACATACAAATAGCGCGAACTGACATTTGTCACAGTGACGTCATCTTCAGTGGGTTTTGAACAACCTGTACAAAAGGAAAGGCCAATTAACAGAACTAAAAGAAATCTAAATTTTGTTTTTCCATCCATACTGTGTGATCGGTCAAATCTAAAAATATTTAAATAGTTTGTTGTAAAAACAAGACTTAAGTGGTGAGTGAATTTAGAAAAATAATTGATAATAATTTTTAGGCTGCGGCCATTTTATGAACTAAAGTACTGATATCTGAGATGTAAGGTTTTTGAACAAAGGCATTGGCGCCTGCGGCTAAAATGACTTTTTCGTTATAGTTTCCTCCGGTCAGAATGACGATTGGCATTGTTTTGCCTGACTGTCTGATCTCTGCAAGAAGTTCTAAGCCATTTTTGATTGGCATATCAATATCGGTAATTATTAAATCGACTTGCTGATCGGCAATAATTTCCAAGGCAACCTGGCCATTTGCCGCCTCGAGAATGTTGTAATTAGCCATAAAAATAAGTTCTCGGAGTAGTGATCTCAAATTTTCATCATCTTCAACAATTAAAATATTTTTTGTCATAATAAATAGTATCAGC
Source organism: Bdellovibrionales bacterium RIFCSPHIGHO2_01_FULL_40_29 (assembly GCA_001771815.1). GTDB lineage: Bacteria > Bdellovibrionota > Bdellovibrionia > Bdellovibrionales > Bdellovibrionaceae > Pseudobdellovibrio. The sequence goes on from MEPU01000007.1 coordinate 68,119, forward strand.
ATTAATATTTAATTTGCATAGTCCTGGACGGTAGAACTATACCGACGGCTTAATCAAACCGACTCTATACAATAGAGTCATGAGTTCGACTGAAGATAAATACAATAAATTGATCCGCGCCATCGGAGCAAATTTAAAGAAAGCCAGGAAATCCAAAGACTTATCTCAAGCAGATATGACGGAATTTGGCTTTGAACTGCGATATTACCAACGACTTGAGTCGGGGACGCATTCGCTAAATCTCTTTACTCTTCAGAGACTCGCCATAATATTTGATTGCGACGTCAGCGATTTTTTGAAATAAAAAGAAGAGATTAGAGTAAGATCTTACGTCCAGTAAATGGAGTCACTTGATTTCTGAACTTTATTAATTTGTCTGAACAATCTAAACTAAAGCTTCGAGGTTTAAAATGAAGCGACCCATAGTTTTGATTGTTGATGACGACTCTTATATCAGAGAATTACTAGCCCAAATTCTTTCTGAGAATTTTCAAATTGCACTGGCAAAAGATGGCGATGAAGTCCTTGAGGACGCAAGACTTATAAAGCCGGCGCTTATTATTCTGGATATGATTATGCCTGGAAAAAATGGAATTGAAGTTTGCAAAATTCTCCGTGAACAACCCGAATTAAAAGAGACTCCAATTATTATGATGACAGCCATTGATGATTCGGAGCAACGAATCAACGCATTCAATGCGGGGATTGATGATTATATAGTAAAGCCATTTCTGGTTGAGGAGTTGGTTGCCAGAATTAACCGTAAACTAGAACGTACTTCGGCCAAGCGAGCCATCTTTGGGGATTCCGAGGTGCGTTTTGGAAATTTAAAACTTCAGTTCAATGATCTGAGTGTTGAAATTGATGGCACAAGGTGCGAGCTGGGACAAGTAGAATATAAAATATTAAATGTGCTTTTGAAAAAAAGTGGCGAGCTTGTTTCAAGACAAGAACTGAATGATTCAATTTGGGGTCAAGAGCTCCCATCGGATCGAGCATTGGATCCGCATATCACGTCACTGCGTAAGAAAATTCAAAAATCGCAAGGCGAGCTCAAAACTGTTTACGGCAAAGGCTATAGTATTATACTCAAAAACTCAGAGTGTTGATTACTGAGCATTTTTTGAGTCTATTATCTTTTGGACAGTGTCTGCACTTGGCGTTTGTGCTGTGGGATTATAGTTAGAACGTGTTGATCGAAGTTCGTACTTATTAAATTTAACCAGTTCTTCTGCATTTGTTGAAGCCTCACTCGAATTGACGAAAACGGCTGTCCCAAGCCCAATCAAAGCGGCAGGACCTAGCAACTGAGTGCTGATTTTTCCAGAATAAGCCCACGGTGCATTTCTTTTTGCAACAGTAGCTTGTCGATCACTCATTTCAAATTTTTCCTGTTGGAGTTGTGTTTTAGCTGCGCGATTCTGGTCAAGACTATTTAGAATATATCTGTTCTTATCAGCAATAGTATCTGTCAGATTAAGGATTTGCTGTCTGAGAGGACTGTCGGTTCTACCGCCAGAGCGGAGCCATTCTTTTTTCAAAGCCTCTCGTTGAGTTTCCAAATTTACTTTTTGCGATTGAACTTTTTGGAGTTCTTCTAAGGACTTTGTTTCAATTGATACTTGAGCAAATGCACATGTCGAAATCAACAAGGTACCAAAAGTGATACTCAGTCGCTGAGCAAAATTCATTTGTTTCATAGTGAGACTCCATTTTTTAGTTGTTGAAATATGGAGTTCATACATTGTGCCAAAAAAACTAAGCTTGGTTTGATTTAAGTTGAAACGATAAGTGGATCAATTTATATCCTTTTTTAAAAATGAGACAGTTTTTAAAAAAGGATTGGAATTTTAAAATTGACAGGCGATCAATCTATCGACAGGGGTGTGGCTTGTTTTTAGTATGGAAAAATAGGATTGCCGTGCTGTCAGAAAACTGGATTAATAGAGAGATGACTTTATTTCTTGGAGTGTATTTTTTAGGAGCTATGGCATTGGCTTCTGATGCTCAACGAGCTGGTGTAGAGCAAAAAAAAGTGATCAGTTCGCCTTCTCAGAGTAAGCTTCCGAAAATGGCAGACTATGATGTCTATTTTGATTCATGTCAAAAATCGAAATCACTCAATTCAAAGGGGCAGATTTCGGCGATAAATCCAAATCATTTGGGCATTCCCGCGCTTGTTCAAAAAGATCAAAATGGAGTGCAAGCGTTTGATTTAGTGAATGCTGCTTACAAGCACACAGATAAAATGCTCAAACAGAATTTAGAAAAAACAAAAGAATCTAAAAAATGTTTAAAGGCTGTGTTTAGTACTGAGTTTAAAAACTTAACGACATTTTGCCAGGATGTTTATGTTCAGATTATGCAAACATCGGCGTCGATTTACCGAGCCCGTTTGCAACTGGCAATGGCTCTGCCATCATCATCAGAATTAACACCCTTGCAGTACAAAACATTAAATACGAATTTAAATGTACCTGTGAATACATTTAAAGTTGAAAAATGGATGCCCTTGTCAAAGGATGAAAAAAACAGGCTTTCACAAGAGTGGACCGAATTATTAAGCATCATTGAGAAAAAAGCATCAATGGATATGAAGCCAAGCAACAGTGGTTTTATGTCTGGTGCTGACGAGTACAAGAAAAATTTAATACAACAGGTTCGCCAAAAGGCTCTTCTGAATTATCATATTGAAATGACTCAGTATCCACTGATTCAGTTTTTAAAATCAAGTGAGCCCACTGAAAAAGAATTTGAGTCAGCCTACGATAAAGCTATTCAAAGCATCGAAAAAGAAATCGATAACATCAGAGCACATCAAAACAAATTAGTTCTATCGGATAAAAAAATCATTACAGAGGATGATCTTTTTATTTTAAATTATGCTTCGACAGAAGAGGTTCTGCGATCTAATGGACAGTTCTGCTCGGTGGCGCAATCTTTAGTTGAGTATCAAAAATTAAAAAACATGTATGTGTCCTATGGATCGATGGTTTTATTTATCGGTGCAAGTTATTTGAAGGTGCCAGCCACAGCTCTATTGACAGCTGGAATAGGATTGTCAGGGCTTTCGCTTTATCAGTCACAAGTTGAATATAAAAAAGCATTGCAGGCGCATTTAGCCTCGCCTAGTTATGATGATCAAGTTTTTCGAAAATCAAAAGTCGATGAATCTAAAGAAGGCATTGTTTTAAATAGTGCTTTCTTGGGTTTGGCTGGAGCGGGTGGTCTTTCAAACTTCAGACAAGCGATTTTGATTTCAAAGCAGGTGGCTGGTCAGCAAGTGACTCAGTTTTTTAACCGCGCCAAGAGCGGGCTTTAGTTTTTTTGCACCATTTTGAATCGTTTCATATTTGTTTAAAGATGAAATAGCTTCTTCGAGACATATGAAAGTCTCATAAAATGTTTAAGTATTTTACATTTTTGTCGATAAGTCTATGTATGCGCAACCACTTAAAGGTACTGACATGCTTAGTTCTTTTGACGGTCTTTATTGGGGCGTGCAGCAGTTCATCAGACTCTGAAGAAGCAGTCACTCTGCCTGCAGCACCTATAGAGGAGCCCATAGACAGTCCGGTGTCTTCTGCTCAAATTATTTTACTAGAGTCGCCAGACTATGACTTCGGTGATGTAAATGCTGGTTCTGTATCTGAAGCTGTATTAAATATTTCGAATACAGGTACTTCAGCGGCCTCTCAGATATCTGCCTCGGTGAATCAACCATTTAAATTCAAAGGCGGATCATACCCAGGGTTGGGAGGAAACTGTACAAGCTCACTCGGTGTTGGTTCGACTTGTCAAGTATCTGTTGTTTTCAATCCGACAAGTGGTGATGTATCTCAGGAGCCTTTAACTATTAACTACTTAAGTGGAATCACAGAATCCACAGCAACAATACAGCTTTTAGGAACAGGATTGATGACATCGCCAACTCATCTGTCTATTTCATCAATAAATGGTTTTACTATTAATAAATGCTATCCAATTCAAGTTTCCACAGTCACTGATCTTAATATAGAATCTGTAGTCACTTCTGGTACAACAATAAATTTACTTGTTAACAATGGAACGGGCCTATTTTACGACAATGCTGATTGCTTAAATGTGATATCTTCAACAGTCATTAGTGCCGATCAAAAATCCACACTGGTTTATTTTAAAAGTTCCAGCGCTCCTCAAGATTTGACTTTAATTGCAACAGCTATGGGATTAACCTCCGCACAAAAATCAAATTCGATTTCAAATATCACATCACAGTTAAGTTTAACTGGTGATTCTCAAATAAAACTAGGAGTTTGTCGCCAAATTGATGTCGCGCGATTAGATGCCTCTGGCTATCAAGTTTATGATGATGCGCCACTGATTATTAATATTGCACATGACAGTCAAGTGACTATTTTTAGTGATTCAAACTGCTTATCAACAATCAATGCAATAACAATCGAAACTTATAGTTCCTCCAAACGTTTTTATATTAAAAATTCGACGTTAACAGGAAATGCGAATATTAGCGTTGCAGCAACGGATATAACAATATCAAGTACTCAGCTTAATATTAATTTTGTTGATCAGCTGAGTTGGTGGAATCCAAACTGGCCCTATCGATTTAAGCTCAATCTGAATAATTTAGATCAAAATGTCGCATTTAATAACCAAGCCGTCCTTATTAAATTAGATAGTTCTAAAATAAATTACTCCGCTATGAAATCTGATGGGACCGATCTTCGTATTTTGAACACTGATGATCTGACTGAATTAAGTTATGAAATTGAAAAATGGAACCCGGTCGGCGAATCCTATGTTTGGGTTCGTATACCTCTCATCTCGGCAAGCAGTCAGTCTGATTTTATTTACCTCTATTTTGGAAATTTATCCGCAGGAGATATTCAAAATAAAAATGACGTTTGGATTCAATACAATTCTGTATGGCATTTAAATGAAGATCTGAGTATGCCGGCGGCTCAAATACTGGACTCATCTTCTTCAAATCGACACGGAACTTTGCAAAATGCACCAACATCTTCTTATGGAGTTATAGGATCTGGAATCAATCTTAATGGAGATTCTGACTCGTTCGACGTTGGTAATTTAGCGCCTGTTTTGGGAACAACAACAACCATGAGCTTTTGGATGAAGACTTCACAGATCGGAAACAATACCAATTGGCTGGCCCCTGGAATAACCGGCGTTGAACAAGCCGGTGGAGCCAATGATATATTTTTTGGTTGGATCAATGGTGGTGGCTATTTAGGGATGACTGTTGGCAACTCTGCAGGCGCGCTATCAAATTTTATTGTCAATAACAATGCTTGGCGGCACATAACGGTCAGTCGTCATTCAACCACAGGCATTTGTTCGTTTTATGTAAATGGCGTTCTGAATGGATCTTCAAATTGTGGCGCTGGAGATGTTACAACGGCATTTAGTCAAATTGGAATCATCGCGGACACGGGTGGAACACCCACTGAATTTGACGGGGAACTTGATGAAATTAGAATTTTCAATACAGTCAAAACAGATGCGGAAATTAAAGCCGATTATAAATTTCAAAATCAAAGTCATATCATTTTTGGTGCTATTGAAATGATTCCTTGAAATAGACTCCAACACTTCTTAAGGATTTAAGTTTTAGAATAATACGATGTAACCAAGGATTCATCTAATGCAAATGGAACCGCATCAAAAGCAGGTTCAGCATTTATTCTGAGTGTTGCTTCCGTGTCTGATTCTGTTTTTGTGAGCCAATCGGGTAATGGCAGTCGTGGTGAATGCTTTGCGAAAAGATAGGCTTGATTCTGTAGCGCCGATGCTTTTAATGAAACAAGATCGCGCTGTTTTACGGTGTATGATCTGATGGTGACTTTCTTTCCATTAATTAAAATTTTACCATGTGAAATCAACTGATTCGCAGACGCAATGCTTTGAGCAAATCCACCTCTGAAAATAATATTATCTAAGCGTTTTTCAAGTGAGTTAATCAGTGCATGGCACCATCTGCTGTCAGATTTTTTTGCTTTTTTAACGAGACGAATGAGCTGTTCTTCGCGAAGACCATAATGAATTCTAATTTTTTGTTTTTCTTCGAGTTGAAGTCGGTGTTCAGAATATTTTATTCTGCGCTGACCGTGCTGCCCCGGAGGGTATGGTTTTCGATCAAGTGCGCCAGCTTTGCCAAGGCCTGGAAGTTCAACCATTAATCGGCGTTGAAGTTTAAATCGTGGAATTTTATTTTTGGGGTTCATAAACACCTTTGGTTAAGCGAATAAGGATAACTGGACAAATCCGAAGTCTACAAAGATCCGTCGCAGATATCTTTTTTTTATCTTGAAGCAGAGTCATTAAAAAATATGTTCTGTTGCTCATCATCACATCCGTGTTCTTTAGATAGTGATCTGATTTGTTGGTGAAAACAAGTTATTGATAATGGTTATCAATAACTGAAAACGTAATGCGAATGAAAATGAAATGAGAGACATTTTTATTAAGAATAGTTTAATTTTATATTGAATCTGAAATTATTCAGACATTTAATAATGGTCGAAAAGGGGAATCCATCCATGAACAAAATGAATCTTTTTATTCTAACAATCGTCTGCGCTTTAAATACATTTGCTGCTATCTCAGAAACGAGTGATGTCGCTCTGCAAGTGAAAGAAACCGAATTAACAATTGCAACAACAACAGAGAGCTCAGTGGCAAATGAGGGACGATGTGTTCCGGCTTATGCTGCGCTGACTGAAGTCGTTGATTATATCAATCAAAATAAAAAAGCAGTTAAGATTTTAGATGTTAACTATTTAAACTCTGTGGACGCGACAGCTTGCCCAGCGGAATTTAATTTAAAAGTTCTAGTTCGCTATATGGCTAAGTAGTTTTTTTACTTATCCCATCGAGGAGACTTCGGATCGGAAGTCTCCTAATTCTGGACAGACAAATGGGATAACAATGGTCTGATGTTGTGAGTGATGAGAAAGGGAGTGTCCGTTTCCTTGCACGATGATGGGAATGGCAGGTTTGATATTCATGCCACCTTCATTGAGAACTTTCTTCGCGGCACCAAAAATAATATTCAATAATTCGGCCACGGCATCTTTGTTCTCTTCGTTGATTGTTTTATATTCTTCGCCGAGCATTTTTGAGACGATCGCTAAGAATCCAGCTTCAGGAAATGAAAGTGAAACTGTTCCTTTAAATCCAGAGCTCACAACACCAACAACTCCGCTGATATCGCCACTGCACTCGCCCTTTTTTTTGACATAGGGTTTTCCAGCTGTGACGGTAAATTCTGTCATTTTTGAAATAACATCAATGGTTGCGTTGAGAATAGGGTTGATAAAGCGCACATCAATTTTAGAGATGGCAAGGGGGTGAAGGATAACATCCTTCACTTTTTCTCGTAATTCGGTCAATGATGTGGGTTTTGGAAGAAAATGAATGCGCGTGTTTCCAGCAAAGCTATCAATGACTTGATTGTCGATAAAACCACTTGAAATAATAACGGGACAGGGCAAAACGCCACGTTCAGCTTGTAAGAGTTCGATAAATTTAGATCCTGTTATTTTTTCCATATTCAGATCGGTGATAATGACATCAACTTTATCAAGCTTTAACTTTTTCAAAGCATCCATAACATCAAGTGATGTGACAATACTGTGGGCATCCATTTTAAGTGCATCAGAATACGATGTCAGGACCTGTTCTTCATTATCAACAATTAAAATTTTTCCCATAGTTTAAGGTATCTAGGATTTGATCATTTGGCTAGCGCCCAGCTAGAACCTGTCCTTTGGGTTTAGAAGCTTTAAGAAAAAATAACTGTAAGAAATTGAACTGGATTTGCACTTATACAACTGAATGAATAAAATCATCATTTCGGAGGAAAAATGAAAATCAGAAGGGTTCTATTAATGGCGGCGTCTCTAGTCATCAGTTCTAACGTCTGGGCTGGGCGATATAAGATTGATGAATCGCATACTCAGGTGGGTTTTAAAATCAAGCATTTGGTTATTTCAACGGTATCGGGGCGTTTTAATAAATTTTCTGGAGATTTTGATTTTGATCCTAAAAAAGGTGAAGTGACGGGGCTTAGCGTTGAAATTGAAACGTCTTCCATTGATACCAATGAGCTTGATCGCGACAAGCATTTGAGGAGTGCTGATTTTTTTGATGTTGAAAAATTTCCGAAGATCACATTTGTATCTAAAAAAACAATCACAAAAGAAAACAAACCAACAAAAATTGAAGGTGATCTAACTATTCATGGTGTTCAAAAACCTGTCACGTTAGTCGTTGACTATAAGGGGTCCACAATTGATCCTTGGGGCAATGAACGAATTGCTTTTGAAGCCTCGACTCAAGTGAATCGCAAAGACTTTGGACTCAAGTGGAATAAGAATCTTGATAAAGGCGGAGTCATGATTGCTGATGAAGTTAAGATTTTAATTGAGGGAGAAGCTCTCAAACAAACACTCAAAAAGGAGAACGAAAAATGAATAAAACAGCACTCTTATCTGCAGCGCTAACAGGTCTTATGATGGCGGGTTGTGCCTATGGAGTTGCAGCCACTCCGGATGCTTCAGGCACTGTTGCTCAGGGCGAATGTCATGGTATGAATTCATGCAAAGGGACCGGTGAATGCGGTGGTGCAGGGCACTCGTGTGCCGGTAAAAATTCATGCAAAGGAAAAGGTTGGGTTAAACTTTCAAAAGCAGATTGTGAAGCAAAGGGCGGAACATTTAAAGGCATGTAAGATTGTGGACAGGAAGCGAGTCGTATGAACAGCAAAAATCCGATGGTTGGTGTTGGTCTTCGATCTACTCACTATCCAGAACTAGAAACCGGTCGAGAAACCAAGGTTGATTGGTTTGAGGCCATTTCTGAGAACTATATGAATACGGAAGGGCGTCCTTTAAAGATGCTCCTTCAAGTCCGTCAAGATTACCCCATGGCTTTGCATGGGGTAGGTCTTTCCATTGCTTCGCATGATGGGGTATCTCCCATTTATTTGAACAAGTTGAAAACTCTTATCGAGCGAGTCGATCCTGTATTGGTTTCGGATCACTTTTGTTGGTCAAGCCGTGGTGGGCACTATTCGCATGATCTGCTGCCATTTCCATTTAATTTGGAAACTCTCAATACAATTTGTCAAAATGTTGAAGAGGTTCAAAATTTCTTGGGTCGTCAAATTTGTCTCGAGAATATTTCGTATTATTTAAAATCTCAAAATGATGAAATGTCTGAATCTCAACTGATTAATGAAGTCTGTCGAAGAACAGGTTGCGGGCTTCTTTTAGATTTAAATAATGTGGATGTGAATGCAAAGAATCATGGATTTCAAGCTATTGATTTTATCAAAGAGATTGATTTTAATCGAGTGAAACAGATTCATTTGGCCGGTCCTTCACAGGAGGATGGGTTTATTTTTGATACTCATTCGACTCCGGTGCCTGATTCAGTATGGGAGCTTTACCGTCAGTTTTCTGATTTAAAAAAAGATGTTCCTGTTATTGTTGAATGGGATGAAAATATTCCGTCATTTGAAGTTCTCGAAGATGAGGTTGAAAAAGCACGTCAAATTGTAATGGCTATGGAGTTGCATTTATGAAGGATGCCACTTTGAAAAATGAATCCTTAGAGAAGTGGCAAGTCCATTTTTTGAGTTACATTTTAGGAATTGAGCAGAACTTTCTGAATGAGGCGACTTCCATGAATGAGTTACCAGTTCGATCGTGTGCTGATATTTACAAGCGTGGTTACAAAGCCCGTTTGGTCGAGAGTTTAGGTGAAACCTATTCTGCAACATGGTGGGTTCTGGGGGATGATGACTATCTGAAGTTAGCGGAGGAGTTTGTAGCAAGCACGCCTTCACGAAGTTTTGATCTTTCTGATTACGGCAAAGAGTTCCCTGATTTTTTAAAATCGTCAGTGGTTGTCAGTGAAATTCCATTTATTTCCGAACTTTCTCGGTTTGAGTGGGTTTTTAAGATTTTATTTCATTCAGCAGATGTTCCAAACAAAGAGAATTTTTTAAGTCGTTTGAGCCAGAATCCAGAAATGAAGCTTCGACTTTTGCCGTCGACTATTTTGTGGAGATCCAATTTTTCTATCTATGAAATCTGGAAGCAAAGGGATGGGGATATAGCAGCACTAAATGATATTGATTTGGAGTTGCCAGAATTTATTTTGTGTCGCAAATTAGAGGGCAAGGTCCGCATGAACTATTTAGAGGAGTCAGAATTGCGATTGCTACAACAGTTTGAGACCCCTCGGTCAATTGATGAGGCCGTTGCTAGCTATCAGAATCTGTACGGTGAATTGACACCAGAATCGGTACAAAGTCTATTTTCGCGAATCGGTGTGCTGGGTGTTCTCGAAGGAGCTATTTGACTCAGCTATTAACGACATCTGAAATAATAGCTGCTTTTCGCGCCCAAAATTGGGTGGCTTTGGAAGGTCTCGTTCAGCAGTATACCGAGATGTTGCTAAAAGGGGCTTTGAGTCTTGGATTTCGAGATCAACAAGCTGACGACCTGGTTCAGTCGGTGTGGATGACTTTTTTCGAAGTTGTTTCAACCTTTGAAGGTCGCTCGCAGGTGAAGACTTTTTTATATGGTATTTTGATCAATAAGTCTCGCGAGCTGAGGCGCGAGACTAAAAAAAATGACAACCACGACCCAATTGAAGAGGTGATGGAGGAGCGTTTTGATCAGCGTGGCCATTGGACGAGGCCACCCATTTCGCCAGATCGTTTTATTGAATCCCTTCAAAATCTGAAAGTCATTCAAGATTGTATCGAACATTTACCAGTGAATCAACGCGCTGCTTTTTGTTTCCGAGAAGTTGATGATCTTGAAATGCCAGAAATCTGTAAGATCTTGGACGTGACCAACACTAACTTAGGTGTCCTTCTGTATCGTGCGAAGAATCGTCTGAGGGAATGCATTGAAAGAAAAGTGGGTCAAAACTAATGTTATCCTGCAAAGAGACTGTTCTCATCTTATCATCAGACAAAGAGCTCTCGTTTCGACAGAGAATTGAACTTCGTTTCCACTTATTGATGTGTAAGCACTGCGCGTCTTATTCAAAGCAAATTGGCGCCATCGTGGGTGAATTAAAACGGATGTACCGAGAGACCACGAAAATAGATGTCAGTCGAGTTGCCTATCTCGAAAATCAGATTATCGAAAAAATGAAGAAATTTAAGAGTAAAGATTAGTTCATGTTTTTATATTCACACCAGCCGAGTAATGCAAAAAAAATTTGGTCCAGATAAATAGATTTTTTTATTCATTAATACTCTTTACAAGATCGTTCACAGGTACATCGAGTGACTGGGCTATTTTATAAAGAGTAATAAATGTAAGACTGAGTTGGCCGGCCTCGATTTTTTGCCAATGCTGACGGGATCTGATCGGCAAATCTTCTCCGGTGACATCGTAAACAGATAATTTTTTCTTGTTTCGAATCTCTCGAATTCGATTTCCCAAAGCTTTTAAAAGCTTTCTGTCCTGTGCGGATACCAGTGTAGTTCCTTTTTTAAGCCCCATTTGCCTCCAAATCATGATGCGTATGATCTTATGCGATTGATTTTCTCGCTTTTTTGGGGTTTAATGTGCGTAAGATCTTATGCACATATTATGATTGGTCTTAACATTTGGGGATTGGTGTATGATGGTAAATGATTTGAAAAATATGAATTTAAATCTTGGAGAGTGCTTTCGTTCGGCTTTTGCTTCCGCTTCAGCCGAGAAGAGAGGGCGGTTGAATGATCTACTACAAAATGCAGCTCTAAGTATTGAGAACGTCTTCCAAAATCCTATTGGAATTCCAAATAACCTACTGATGAGTATTTCAAATGAGCTTGAGATAACCCAATCTGTCCTAGAAATCATGATAAAGTATTCGAATTGAAATTCTCTATAGTAAACACATTGAACTACTGTCGCCAATTTTCGGCGTTTTTTCAAACAGTCTCGGTTTGATACAATCAAGTAAACTATATGGCATTTGATAGGTGTATGGCTTGCTAATGCTCATTTTAGAGGGATTAATGAAAATACTTATTTTGGCTGTATTCAGTTTATTTATGTCGAATGTTGTTTTTGCTGCAGTCAAATGTGAAAAACTATTTCAAATAAATGAAAAAAAAATCAATGAAGTTGTAAAAATAAGCGCAAAAGAAACAAAACAATTTTATGAGATACTATTAAAAGACGCAAAAGATAACACACCTGACGCTTTTTTTAAAATATACCAAGATTTAATATTATCTGGATTTTTTAAGAAAAATGTTTTTTCTTTAGAGAATAAGTTTGAAATTTACAGAAGGTTTATTCATAAGAATTTTGAAAATTTTGATACTGCAATTAAATTGTATGAAAATTTCACATTTGATAATCCACAATATGAAAGAATTAAGAATGATGAATTTCACAGGGCAGTATCAAATAAGATAAGATTCACAGGGTATAATACAGGTGCACCACCATCTAAAGAGCTTAAAGAGTTTCAGCAAAGTCTTGTTTCTTTTTTCAGAAGACAAGGTCTTAAAAATCAGGCTCACTTTGAAGATTTTGAAAGCAGGCACTATATAGTCAAGAATATTCTAGACCATGTGCATTTCGGTTTTTTTTCGCCAATTGTAGCTGAGTTCTCAACAATTGAATTAAAAAACTTTCTTTATATTGTTAGAAAAGTTTCAACCGAATCAGAGTTTAGAAACATTATCAACAGTAAGGATATTCTTAAAAGATTAGAAGATAGTGATTTTTATGAAATAGATAAAGAGTATTTTTTTAAGTTAAAATATTATTCCGATATTCGTCAATTAGGCATCTTAAAAAATAAAGCAAAAAAAAGTGGCATTGATGATCAGGTTATTCAATTTATTGAAGTTCACTTTGATAAAAAAGATCAGCTTGTTATATTTTCTACATTACCACTATTAAAGACAAAAGTGCTTCAGCAGCATTTTGTTAAAAATTACCAACTTACCAGTAAACTCCTGTCAATAGATTATTTGGATCTTCATATTAGAAATGGATTTTATGTTTTCACTGAATTCACTTCAAATCGTTCTGAAAATTATCAAGAAAGTTTAGATAGTTTATTTAAAATTTCTCAAAAAACAGATGAATCTAGTATTTTTGCAAATAAAATCTATGAGCATTTTTATAATCAAAAGATTGAGGGTCCATTTAATCTCAAAGAAGAAGTTTTGCGAGTTAAATCTGAAGCATTAAAATTTGATTTTAATGTATCGAAATTAAAAAACATGTCTTATGAGGATCGACTAAAAATTATAAGTGAGCTCGTCGATTTAGAAAATAAAGGAATTGTGATCCCGGTTTCTGCTTCTGAAGCTGTTATTGTCGAAATGATTCCGTATCTTAAGGCTCTTGAACCAAAATTAGTTAAAATGATTCATTTGGAATCATTGAATAGCTTTTGGGAAATATTTTCAAGTTTTAATTGGAAAATACAGGCTCATGTTTCGTCTAATTTTAAGAAATTAAACAATATATTTGAGATGTCTCAGCAAGAAATTATTGTAAATTGGCTTTTGAATACTATTGCTGGTCGGCAAAATTTATTTCAAAAATCAGAAAATAGTATAGAGTTTCTAAAAAAACTTTATGCGGTTAATATCAATGCAAATGATTTTCAATCTATGTCTGAAATGACTAAAAATTATTTTCTAAACCTTATTAAAAGATTATCAGATAATAGCTCTAAGCTTGAAATTTTTAAAAGAATCGATGCAGAGCTTTACTCTAAAGAAAATATTAAGAAAACGTTGGAACTTATTCAGTTTTATTCTTTGATTGAGCTAGAATCAGATACTAAAGTCAGGATCAAATCGCAATTGGTAAAAACTAGAATTAGTCTGCACAACAGAGATGCTGAATTAGAAAAATATAGAGCGCAACTTTTGAAAGAGTTTAAAGAAATTATTTCAGACGAAAACTTTAAAATCTCAGAAAAACATATGTCAGAGCTAATTGATAAATGGGGTGATTTAGAAGTTCTATTTGTTCTTAGTAGTAGGTTGGAAAACAAAGAAGTTGATGTCTTACGAGAAATTATTAAACAAGAACTCAGTGGTAAGTTTCATGAGTACAAGTTTTCTGGAAGGACTGCAGAAGAGAAATCCCTTTCAAAAAAGCAGATGAGTATGCTGACTCCTGCTGATCAAATAGTCTGGGAGACCCCTATAGCTAAAGTTGCTTTTCCAAAAGCAAATCAAGCTGAAATACAGCCTTTAAGAGAAAAAATTGAAATTCTTAAGAACATTTTTTTGCATGAAGTAGAACGAAGTGGGTATAAAGTTGACAATAAAATTACACAAATTAGAAATCAATGGATCAGTAGAATTATTTCGTATAAAGGAAATCCGAATGAATTTTTTAAAGTACAGAATGTGCCTGAAATTATAGATCAGGTTAAAATACTATTTTATGCTGTAGATGAATTGATGAATTCGAAGAACGGTCAATTTGAGTATAAGCAATTGCTTTCAATTGTGAGATGGAATTTACATAATGGAGTTAAATTTCAAAACGAAGAAGTTAATGCGGCATTGTTAACTCAATTAAAAGATATTCATGAATCTATTCAAAAATTAAATAGCGATTCGAACAGATTAATTTTATCTGTTAAATCCAGTGATCCCAAGTTGTTACTTACAATTGGTGATTGCGTTAATGCAGCATCTTGTCAAAATTTTAGAGAGGGAACTGTTATTCGGACATTACCGGGCTATGTGATTGATGCCAATGTTCAAGCCTTACTAAGTTTTGAATTAAACAGCTCTACTTTTGATTCCGTTCAGGATTTTTCTAAGGTTAAGAATTGGGTCAAAAATTCAGGAGTTAAATTAAAAGTTAAGTTTGATGGAAATCTAAAAGTTGTCACATTTACATTTGAAAATGAAGTCATTACAAGCCGCCAATTGGATAAAGGATATTTAAGAAATATGATTAAACTTGGAAAAATGGATAAATCAAAAAAAGCTGGAATCGCTATTGAATCCGGTTATTCTCAGACTCATCCAGACATTGAATTTATGATAAGCCAGCATATTGAAATTGTTAAAGAAATGATTGAAAAAATTTCTGGTTCTACAAAAGGCCAAATGACTGTCTATAAATCTAAAAATCCAGCAGGTCATTATTCCGACTTAGGATCGGGAATAGAAACTGATAATTACACTCTTCAGTTTAATCTTGATCATGTGAGAATGAAGTAGAGGCGTGTAAAGCAAATTGACAGCTGTTTAGCGTTAATGGTTTTTTCGCACAAATGACTTCATTTGAAATCTCCAAACGAAATATAAAGTATTTGACTGGATTTAGTTTTGCTTTTCTTAGTTTCGAAGGTGGTTCCAATGAGAAGTTCAATAGTTATTATTTTAATAGTCCAGCTCATGACATGCGTTTCATTGGCGCAAAAATTTAAACAGCAACTGTCTCAATCTGAATCAGGGGCTGCTATCCTGAAGTTGATGCCAAAGTTATTAACCGATCAAGCTAAAATTGAACGGGCTAAGGGAATATTAAATTTGATTACAGATAGAGAGGCCGAAGCCAATCAAGTCATTGATACTTTGGTGCGAATTAAAGGCACAAATCCTGTTCTATTAGGTGAAGCCGGAGTTGGGAAAACGGCAGTTGTTGAAAAAGTATCGCAAATGATTGCTCTGGGAAGTGTCCCTCGAGCTAAGGTTTTCTCGAAGGAAATTTTAAATGCAGAAATTATTCAATTAGAAGCATCAAGTGTAAAACAGTTGGGTAAAAGACCAGAGGATGCTGCGTTGGCATTAGTAAATCATTTAAAACAAATAGAAAAAGACACTGGAGTGCCAGTTATTTTATTTATTGATGAGATACACAGTCTTGATTCAGATATGTGGGATGTTTTAAAAACAGCAATGGATGCTAAAGATGGTATCCGGCTTATCGGTGCGACAACTGAGCGTGAGTTTCAGTTGAAGTTTGGAAATGAAGAAGCCATGCTACGACGATTTGCTCCAGTTGGAGTTGCCGAATTTACTGAAGAACGGTCCATTGAAATTTTATCAGGCTCATGGAAATCACAAATTGAAAAAAGATATGATGTTGAAATTTCAGATGAATTGATTAAGCAAGTGGTTAAGAATTATAAAAAAATTCTTCCTGATGTCGCACGTCCTGATGGGCCGATAAAAGTGCTGGTGGATTTGGCAGTTCAGGCGCACCGACATACAGTTAAAAAAATTGCGACTGCTGATTTTTTTAAATTTGTAAAAGATCGAACCAAAATTCCAGCAAATCCACAAGATTTAAATGAAATCAACTCGTTCATGAAAGAAAAGGAAAGTATTCTTAAGTCGAGAATACTTGGACAAGACCGTATGGTTGAATCGACACTTTCAGTTTATCGCAATTTACTCTTGTCGGGTGGTGATAAACCTCAAGTGATCATGTTAATGGGATCAACAGGTGTTGGTAAAACATATTTAGCTGAAAGCGTAGCGCAGGCATTATTTGGTGGTGAGCATCGATTCTTTAAAATTGATGGATCAGCCTATGCAACCAAAGTAAATGGCTCTTCGCCATTATCCAGTTTGCTGGGGCCTAAGCCGGGTACAGTTGGATATAAAGAAACCACTGGTAGCCTTATTGAATGGATGAGTAATCCTGGTAAAGGGCGTTTCGGAGGTGTCTTGCTGATTGACGAGATTGAAAAGATGCATCCGGATACGCTTAAAGAACTTGCGATGAATTTATTTGATAAAGGAGAAGTTTCTGCGGGAAATGGGAAAAAAATAAAAGTTCCGAACCTTTTAATTATGGGAACGACAAATCATGCAGTTAATCAAGTTCTTCCTGAAGGTTATCAAAACTGGTCTGAAGAGGAGCTTAGAAAAAGAATTGCTGACTTTGATCAAAAAGATTTGAAAAATCTATTCATTCAGCCCACTGAAGCCGATAGTGATTTTAAGTGGCCACGCGAAATCGTCAATCGAATCGGCACGTATATTTTTGCGAATCCAATTACAAATCAAGAGGCTTTTCGAATTTCTAAACTTGAATTTGCAAAAAGAATTAAAATTTATAGTGAAAGAAATAACCTCCAATTCAAAATCGAAGACGACGTTATTCAATTCTTGACCGATCAAGTTTTTAACCGAGAAGATGGTGTTCGCGATTTATCAAGATCCATTGAATCCTTTTTTAACATAGTCACAAAAAGAATAACGTCAGGTGTGATTCAAATTAAAATGGATAGACAAGGATCAAAAAATAATTGGAGCTTTTTAGTTTCTAACGGGAAAGAACAAATTAAAATTACAGATCATCCATTTAAAAAAGCTCAAAATGCTGCATCTATAGAAGAATTAAAAGATTTAAAAACTTTAACGAATCGTGTGAATAATGAAATTTATGGTCAAGACGAAATGATTCAAAAAGTAATCAATGTTGTTCGAAACTGGAGAGTCTTGCCTTCAGGAAAGCCATTAACCATTATTGCTGTGGGATCAACGGGAACAGGTAAAACTGAAACGGCCAAAGTACTAGCAAAAGAACTTTATGGCTCAGAAGCAAAGGCTCCAATCGTTGCAATGGGTGATGTTGGACGAATTGAAAACTTGAATAAAATTTTTGGTTCAGATCCAGGTTTTGTAAAATCGAATCAAATGGGGACTTTTGAAAAAGCATTACTTCAAGTTATGAGTGGCGGATTTTTAGTTCTTGATGAAATTTCAAATGCTGGTGGTACTGATAAAAATCAGCGTCAAGAAATTATGTTTAAATTTTATAATATCATTGAAGAAGGATTTTGGATTTCTCCGAATACGGGGCGTCGTTATGATTTATCAAAAGTTATTTTTTGGATGACGGGTAATGATATGCAAGATTACTACTATGGTGTTTCCAGTGATGATATGCGTGAGTCCATTTACAATCGAATCAAGGACGAAAATAATGTCAGATCTGAACTTCGTAAGCGTGGATTTCCCGAAGCTATTTTGGGACGTGCCCAATTGGTTGTTCATACAAAGCCCCTTTTAACTCAGCACACTCTTGGAATTTCTCAGCGGGTTGTGAATAAATCTGTTGAAAATATTAGAAAAAATTTCCCTGGAGCTGAAGTTATAATTTCTGAAGCAACAATTAAAACTGCCAATGAAGTTTTCTTTAACCATGATCAAGGTGGACGTTCAATACGCAATAAATTCGAAAGCGAAATTCAAGGTCTTATCTCGGAATCAATTCTGTTGACAGACACGACACCGGAGAATGCTCAGGATCGTGTATTTGAAGTGAAGATCGTAGATGGGCGTTCTAAAAAACATTATGCCATCAAAGGGTTGCAACAATATTTTCTTGTAGAAGTAGTTGTTAAAAATAGAAAAGGTGAAACTTTACAAAAAGTTTCCAACGATCTTGCTAGTAAAGTTGATTTAAGCAAACCGGATGCTTCTGAATTGGTTAAGGTCTCCTTTCACGAGATAGGTCATGCAATGCTTAACGATGAAAATGTTTCTGGTCAAAGACTTCGTTTTGTAACAATAAAACCAGGTTCATCTGGTGACGGTTCAAGGTATTTAGGCTACGCCGCTTACGATGATGTTAAAAAGAAGAATACAGGTCTTACTGAACTTCGCAGAAATTTAATGAGAATTGTTGCGGGACGCGTTGCTCAAGAAGTTGCAGGATTTCAACCAGATCGTGGCTGGCAGTCTGATTATAATAAAATGGTCAAACTGATCTCAAGTTTTTACGTCACTTCGGGACTTGATCCAAAGCTTTGGGGAACAAGTTTTGACAAAGAAAATCGTCTTGTCGGAACAAGTGCTCAGCAAGAGTATTTTCATCAACTCATTATTGCTGAAATTACGAAAGCACAAGATCAAACCCGTGAATACTTAACAGCTCATATTGGACTCTTAAGATTTTTAACTGCGCAGCTAGTAAAAAACCAAAGTCTTACCGGAGAACAATTCCGAATCTACTTAGAAGGTTTTAAATCGGGTATGAATAGCAGACAAATTCAGAAGGGTAAGGTCGTTGTCATTGATAAAATTGTTCAAAAAAATGGAAGTTCTAAAAATTCAGTAATGAGTTGTAAAAAACTTTTTAACTAGGGTTTAAAATGATAAAAATTTTAAATATTTAAAAATTCTTGTCACAAATCAAGTGCATCTGTCGTAGTAAGGGACGTGAAGCTTTTTACGGCCTTCTGTATCATTATGGGACTCGCTTTTTCGAGCAATTCTTCTGCCGAAGAACTGCTGACTTATGAGCACTTTCTTAAGATGGTTTTCGAGAAAAATCTTGATCTCAAAATAGAGTCAGCCAAGCTGGACGCGGCAGAATCCCAGACCAAAAAACTAAATATTCCACCACCGATGATTGGCTACATGAGAATGACTGATGAAAGCGGAAGCGCGAATGGATTTGAGGTTTCTCAAATGATTCCATTTCCGTCAAAAGTTTCAGCGGGTCGAGCTTCAAGAAAATTTGAAGCAGACTCGCAAAAAGAAGTGATTGTGGGCATGGAATCTGAAATTCATGCAAAAGCGCGATTGATTTATTTTTCTATTTGGCAAGGACAGGCCAAGATTGATGCATTAAAGGAAAAAAAAGATGTCATCAAATCTCATCTTCAGCTGGCACGGGCCGGGGCGAGGTCGGATAGTTTCTTGAAAATTCACTTGCTGAAGACTGAGTCGGATTTGGATCTTTTGGAAAATGATATGATGTCAGCCGAGCAAGATCTGCTCGAGAGGCAAATCCGAGCCGCCAAGTTTGCAAATATTGATCCCATCGATTTTCATCCAAAGGCGGAGGACCCCGGTCTTATTCAGCTTCCGACTCAAAAAAGCCTTTCAGCTCCTGCACAAATTGAATCCACAAAATTAATTTTAGAAAGTTTTAAAGCCCGCGAACAAGAAGAGCGCTCGTCTTGGTTTCCAGACTTGTATCTTCGCTATCAAGAGATTGGTAAAACAGAAATGATGCCTAAAATTTCTGAAATCATGATTGGAGTGAGTCTTCCATTCTTGTTTCCATGGGATGCTTCGGCCAGTGCTGACCAAGCAACGGCGCAGAGGCTTCAAGCAGAGTATATTCTTGAACAAGAAAAACGTCGCGTTGATTCAGAAAAAGAAACTTTAGTGGCTCGAGCTACTTTTTTAAGAAAGCAACTCGATAATTTGAATCACAATTTGCTTCCGCGGGCCGAGAGACGTATGAAACTTGTTCGCAATTTAGCGCCGCGAGATTTAGAATCACTTCAGGATCATCGTGAGGCAATGGAGGCTTTTCCTGATCTGAAAATCAAAGTTCTTGATGTTCGTTTTCAATATGAGGAAGCTATTTCAGAACTTCTTAAATTTTCAAGGAGTCGCTCACAATGAAAAAAATAGGAATCATTATTATTGTCGTCGCAACAATTTTTGGATTTTGGATGACACAAAAGTATTCTCCAAAAATGATCTCTTCAAAAGATGAATCCACAGCAGAACTCAGTGAGCAAACTTATTGGACGTGTCCGATGCATCCTCAAATTCATCAGGATCATGCGGGTGAGTGTCCGATTTGTCATATGAAACTTGTGCAAGTCAAAGTCGATCCTCAAGATTCAGATCCGACGGCATCCGAAAAAAAAGGCTCAGTTCAGATTAATTCTGAGCAAATGACTTTGCTGGGCGTGCAACGCGCCGAAGTGGAAAAGATGACGCTTAAAATGAAAATACCTATTTCTGGACGTTTTATTTCATCAACGTCTGTGGCCTTTCAAATTTATGAAAGTGATCTTAAGTATGTAAAACGGGGACTTGTGTTTAAAGGTGTGAGTCACTTTTCACCAGACAATGAAATTTCAGGAATTATTACGGTGGTTGATTCGATCGTAGATCCAACAAGTCGAACCATTCGTGTGGTGGGTTCCATAAAGAATGGTTTTTCAAAAATACCATCTGAGACTAGTTTCCGTGGAGATATTATTGTTGAATTGAAAGATAGAATTTCTATTCCCGAAAGTTCGGTATTGCACACAGGAGCGGGTGATTTTGTCTATATCTTTGTGAAAGACAATGAACTGATTCCCAGAAAAGTTTCTTTAGGAATCAAGACTGAAGGTTTTTATGATGTCTTAGCAGGAGTTCAACCTGGTGAAATAATGAGTTCTGGTCCTAATTTTCTTATAGACTCTGAAAGTAAGATCAGAGCGATTTCTATGCCCACAACGGATGAAATGGGTGGGCCAGAGAAATCCTCAGTGCCAAGTTGTCCTAAAGGTCAGCATTGGGATATACCAATGTCCATGTGCATGCCTGGCAAGGGGTAGCTCATGATTCGTAAGATTATTTCTTTTTCTGCACATAATCGTGTTCTTGTTCTGATCGTGGTTTTTCTCATTTCACTTGTGGGTATTTATTCTGTGAAGCATATTCCACTTGATGCCATTCCAGATCTTTCAGATACGCAAGTTATTATATACTCGCGCTGGGATCGATCCCCCGATATTGTCGAGAATCAAGTGACGTATCCGATTGTCTCGGCAATGTTGGGTGCTCCTCGAGTAAAATCTGTTCGCGGATTTTCAGACTATGGCTTTTCATATGTTTATATTATTTTTGAAGATGGTGTGGATCTTTACTGGGCCCGAAGTCGTGTTCTTGAAAGTATAAATCGAATTTCATCGCAAATTCCGGATGGTGTAAAAACAGAGATTGGTCCTGACGCGACGAGTGTGGGTTGGGTTTACCAGTATGTTTTAAGGGATGAGTCCGGACGCTTCAATGCTGCCGATTTGCGTTCCATGCAGGATTGGCTTGTTCGCTTTCAGCTTCAGTCTGTTCAGGGTGTTGCTGAAGTTGCTGCGGTGGGTGGTTTTGTTAAACAGTATCAGATAAAAGTTGATCCCACCAAGCTGGCGTTATTTCAATTGACGATGAAGCAAGTCATGGATGCGGTCAGGCTATCCAATCAAGAAAGCGGAGGGCGTACCATTGAATTTTCTGGAACTGAGGCCATGGTCAGAAGCCGTGGTCTTGTGGAGCGAGTCGAAGATATTGAAAATGCTGTTATCCTGGATAATCCTCGAAGTCGTGCTCCGATTTTAGTGAAGCAAGTGGCGACAGTGTCTGTAGGACCTGAAATGCGACGAGGGATCACAGATTTTAATGGGCTCGGAGACACCGTTGGTGGGATCGTGGTGATGCGGCAAGGAGAAAACGTTCCGGCTGTCATTGACCGCATTAAAGAAAGAATAGTGTCAATTCAAAAAGCGCTTCCAGAGGGGGTAAAGATAATTCCGGTCTATGACCGCTCTGATCTTATTGCGCGTGCCATTGATACTTTAAAGGGAACTTTAATTGAAGAGCTGGTGATTGTGAGTCTTATTGTTCTTTTGTTTCTTTGGCATATTCCTTCGGCTTTGGTGCCGATTGTGACGATTCCAATTTCAGTTCTTTTAGCATTCATACCGCTTTATTTTATGGGGCTTTCGTCGAATATTATGTCGCTATCAGGGATTGCGATTTCAATTGGTGTTTTGGTTGATGGTGCCATTGTCGAAGTCGAGAATGCTTATCGTAAAATTTATCTTTGGCAAGAGGGCGGTCGCAAAGAAGATTTTTTTAAAGTTCGTTTAAGTGCTCTTATGGAAGTCGGGCCATCAGTTTTTTTCTCTTTACTTGTGATTGCGGTAGCTTTTTTGCCAATATTCACGCTTGTTGATCAAGAGGGGCGACTTTTTAAACCACTGGCGTACTCAAAAAACTTTGCCATGGCGATAGCAGCGCTTTTGGCAATTACTCTTGATCCTGCGATGAGAATGCTCTTTGCGCGAAGTGAGCCCTTTCAAACTAAAAGTCCTTGGCTTAATCGGATTGGAAATGCGACTCTGGTTGGGACTTATTACTCCGAACATAAGCATCCGATCAGTCGCAGACTATTTCAAATTTATGAGCCCGTGTTAGATTGGGTTCTAAAATACAAGAAGGCAACGCTTGCTTTGGCATTTGTGGGATTACTTTCTGTTATTCCTGGTTTTTTATTTCTTGGTTCGGAATTTATGCCTACTTTACATGAGGGCAGTCTTCTTTATATGCCAACTGCTCTTCCGGGTGTGTCCGTGACAGAAGCGCAACGTTTGCTTTCGGTGCAAGATAAAATTTTAAAATCATTTCCGGAAGTCGATACGGTATTTGGAAAAGCTGGACGTGCAGAAACATCTACGGATACGGCACCCTTAAGCATGTTTGAGACAACAATTGTTTTAAAACCTAAAGCAGAATGGCGTCAAACAGAGCGTTGGTACTCTTTTTTTCCGGCGTTTATGAAAGGACCCTTTCAGCGGATTTGGCCTGAAACAATCAGCGAAGATCAGCTTATTGATGAGATGAATGAGAAACTCAGCTTTCTTGGAATGCCGAACATCTGGACGATGCCGATTAAGAATAGAATTGATATGCTTTCCACGGGCATTAGAAGTCCCGTTGGAGTTAAAATTTTTGGTCCGGATTTAAAAATAATTCAATCCATCGGACAAGATATTGAGCGTGAAATTAAAAAATTGGACGGAACGCGATCAGTTATTGCTGAACGCATTGCCGGAGGATACTTTCTTGATATTGATTTTGATCGTGAGAAATTAAAAATTTATGGTCTTTCGCTGAAAGAGGCTCAAGATCAAGCGATGATTTCTGTGGGCGGTGAAAATGTCTCGCAGATTTTAGCCGGTCGAGAGCGATATCCCATTCAAGTTCGCATGGCCCCAGCTTTTCGACAGGATGAGAGCGCTATCAAACGATTACTGATGACCACATCCACGGGGGCTCAGATTCCATTGAGTGAAATAGCTCAAGTTCATTTTCGAAATGGACCTTCGATGATTCGTGATGAGAATGCGCAGCTTGTTGGTTATGTGTATGTGGATATGGATTTATCAAAAGTCGATATCGGAACCTATGTTGAGCGCGCCAAAAAACTAGTCGAAGAAAAAATTTCAATACCAAGTGGTTATGTCATTGCGTGGAGTGGCCAGTTTGAAAATATGGAGCGTATCAAAGAACGTCTTAAGTTTGTGATTCCAATCACACTGTTGCTGATTGTATTTCTTCTTTTTTTCAATACAAGATCGTGGGTGAAAACGGCAATTGTACTTTTGGCTGTTCCTTTCTCGTTGATTGGGGCTGTGTGGCTATTGGTCTTATTGGGATATAATCTTTCGATTGCAACCTGGGTTGGGATGATAGCTCTTCTTGGACTTGATGCCGAGACGGGTGTTTTTATGTTGATGTACTTGGATCTTGCATTTGATGATCGTGTTCGTCGGGGTGAGATGCAAACACCTTCGGATCTGAAAGCCGCTGTTGTTGAAGGAGCTGTTCATCGTGTGCGACCAAAGTTGATGACAGTGGCTGCACTTTTTATGGGACTTCTTCCGATCATGTGGTCAACTGGAGCCGGAGCTGATGTTATGAAAAGAATTGCAGCTCCAATGATTGGTGGCCTAGCCACATCATTTCTTTTGGAGTTGTTGATCTATCCAGTTGTTTTCTACTTGTGGAAATCAAGAATCCTTTTTAAAGAAATAAAAAATTAAATTTTTTACAGAAAATCTCGACGCAACTTTAGTCTGTGTTCAATCAAAATAGGTCATATTTTATTGTATCTCCAGAATGATTCTTCCATATTGAAAACTCAAACCGAAGGAGAAAAAATGTTAAAGAGTTGTGTTTTTTTTGCATCAGTATTGGTTTTTTCAGGTTGTGTGAGTTCAGGAAAATATAAAACCTTAGCTGATCTAGAAGCAAAAACAAATAAAGAGAATGAAACTTTAAAATTAGAATACGGAGCTTCACAAAATAAAGTGTCCGAGCTCAGCAAAAAACTTGGAATCGCGGATACGCAAAACTCTCAGATGCAGGATTCATTGAATGAAATGAAAGCCGCAATGGATCAGATGAAACAAAGAAGAGCAGAATCAGAAAAAAGATTAAAAGAATACAAAGAGCTCACATCTAAATTCAGCAAGCTTGTGAATTCGGGAAAGCTCAGTGTTAAAATGGTTAATGGCCGCATGACAGTCGATGTGTCTACGGATATTTTATTTTCATCAGGTTCAGCAAAATTATCAGCCGAGGGTGTAAAGGCCATCAAAGAAGTTTCAAATTTACTAAAAACCTTACCGAACAGAAAATATCAAATCGAAGGTCACACGGATAATGTACCTATCAAGAGCGAGCTTTATCCATCAAATTGGGAGCTAGCTTCAGCCAGATCATTGACCGTTTTAAAAACAATGATCGATGCAGGTTTACCAGCGGATCAAATCAGTGGTTCATCGTATGCTGATACTCAACCCACAGCAGATAATGCGACACCTGAGGGTAGAAAGTTAAATCGCCGTATTGCTATAGTTATAGTTCCTGATTTGTCAGATCTTCCAGGCAATGACGAGATCGAAAAACTCGAAGAAAAAACTAACTAATCATATAAAGATTCTATAACAATATTCAATATTCCAAATCGGAATATTGAATATTGAGACGCGATTGCTTGACTGATGTTGTCGTCTTTAGACTTGAATAGCTCGGTCTATTGCCCTAACTTAATGGTATGACAGATGCTGGTTTGAGTGTTGTTATTCCATTTTATTCGCATAGCTCGGATCTGTCGCCACTTCTGCTATCGCTCGAACAAAGTTTTTCTTCCTTATGCGTTTCTGACCAAAAAAATATAGAAATTATTATTGTGAATGATTCAAGCCCGTGCTCCCCACGAGAATCGCTTATCTTGCCATTGAGGCGTATTGATCTGGCAGTGAATCGTGGGGTCGGTGCTACTCGAAATGTCGGCATTAAAGCGGCCACATTTAACTGTTTCTTTTGCCTTGATTCCGACACTTTTGTACCAGTGGATTTTTTTGAAAAAGTTAAGAAAGTGCGCCAGCTTCATGGTCACGAGCCAATTATTCAGGGGATTGTTCTGGAAAAAACAGGAGCATCAAGGTTTCAAAAATACCTATCGATCGTTAATTTTGCTGATGCCTCCATCTATCGTTCAGGTGATTATGCAGAATTTCTTTGTTCTGGCTGCTTTATGAGCACAAAAGATTTTTGGGAGGAGATCGGATATTTTGAAGAAAAATTTACTGCCAGTGGAGGGGAGGAGTTTGAGATTCTGAGTCGAATTCCTTTTCGTTCTATTTACCAAAGTTTTCTCATCGAAGTGCAGCATGACTATGACAATATGGGGGTGCGAATTCGAAAAATATGGCATCGAAGCAAGCACTACACAAAAACAGCTGCGCTTAATCCTAGATTCTCATTGGCTCTTAAGCTAGCCGCCGGTGCTCGTCTTCTATTATCAGTGCTCATGTTTTTTGGTGCCGCTGTTTTATTCCTAGATTTTTCATTCGGGATCACTTTGATTGGCCTAGCGTATCTGGGCTTCTTGGTGGCGGATGGAGGTCGTTATGCGCGATATATTTTTGATCGAGGCGGCTTATGGCTCCTATTGTTGAGCCCATTTTTTTTATTCTTGGAGTATTTCACGGCTGGTTTGGGCGCGATCTTTCATGGAAGCACACTCATTCGCAATTGGAGGAGAAGACGTGATTAGAAAGCTAAAATTTTTATGGGAACAGAAGCCATCGTATTTGATTTATTGGGTGTCACAGGCCTGCAATTTCACCTGTGAGCATTGTTTCAATCACGAAGAGAATCAACGCAGGAGTCATCAATTAAGTTTAGATGAGGTTCAGAAAATTTCACAGTCTTTTGGTCACATTAAATATATCACTTTCGCTGGGGGAGAACCCTTCCTTCGCAGTGATCTTCTTCAGTTGGCCACTGTCTTTATCCAGCAAAATGATCTTCAGCAGTTGAATATTGTAACGAACGGCTGGTTTGAGGAACGTATACTTGAATTTAGTCGTGGTTTTTTAAAGATGCACCCCCAAGTGCAGCTCACGATCAACATTTCATTGGATGGATTTCAAGAAGAGCATGACCAGATTCGTAGAAAGGACGGCAGCTTTCAAAAGTGTGTCTCGCTCATCCATCAATTAAAACAGCTGGTGACCAGCAACTTCGAAGTGGGTGTGAACTCAGTTTACAATGCGAAAAATGCAAATCAGATGGAGCGCTTTGGTGAATGGGTGATCGATCAACTGGGTGTTCCGTTTACCATTAATTTACTTCGTGGCCAAAGTATTCCAGAGGAACAGCTTCGTTCATTTGATCCAAGTCATTATTTTAGAATCGCTCGACATTTGCATAAAAAGAATATTTCCCTGAGGAAGCCGTTGAGTCATCTTTCTTTTGAGCAGTTGGTGGCTGGGGTGCAAATGACGGTTTTGGATATTGCAGAAAAAAGTGTCTCTCATAATCAGATGACTGTTCCCTGCAAGGCGGGACGCAAGGGGATTGTATTGAAAGCCGACGGGGAAATTCTACTTTGCGAGATTTTAGGTACCAGTCTTGGAAATATTCGAGAGCATGATTTTGATATAGGAAAACTTTTAGAAACACCCACAGCTCAAGCACATATCAGTAAGTTGATCGAGGATAAATGCCATTGCACGTGGGAGTGTTTTCAATCGCTGAATGTGGTGCACTCGCCCAGTCTTTACCCTAAGGTTATTAAACGCACTTTTTTGGGAGCTTAATTATGAAATTGAAGATTTTATTTTTATGTGTGGCAAACTCTGCGCGAAGTCAACTGGCTGAGGGATTGGCTAAATCATTGTTTGGTGCAAATGCTGAAATACAAAGTGCAGGATCAGAACCCTCGGGCACCGTGCAACCTTGGGCAATCACAGTCTTGAATGAAATTGGAATCGACATCAGCAAGAATTCTTCGAAATCCTACGATCAATTATCTTCTAAGTTTTTGGCTGAACTGGATTATGTCATCACACTTTGTGCGGAAGAAGTCTGTCCAGCGATGATCTCTAAAGCCACAAGGCTCCATTGGCCAGTCAAGGACCCTGCGAAGGTCCCCGAAAGCCAAAAGGCAGAAGCCTTTCGTATTGCAAGAGATGAAATAAAGCAAAAATTAGAGAACTTTAGAGCTGAAATTCGCTTTTAGAAAAGCATGAATGTCAGCGGCTGGCTTGCCAGAGAGTTTCTGAACAGCATCAGTCACAAGCCCAGAGTCACCTTGTTTAGCCGCAAGATCAAAGCTTACAAAAAGTTGTGCGTATAATTCTGGAAGCCCCGAACTTATCGCACCGGCTTTAAAATCTTCTGGTGAGATATCAATGTAGGTTACTTTTTTTCCGGTCACTTCATTCAGAACATTCAAGAGTTCTGGATACGAGTACGCTTTGGGGCCTGTAATATCGAAATAAGTATTTTCATATTTCTCGGCGTTGATAAGAGCGCCTGCGGCAGCAGCGGCACAATCTTCACGCATCACATATGAGACTTTTCCATCGCCCGCGCAACCAAATAGTTTTCCCGACTCGATGGCGTTCGGTAGGGAGTAGAAAAGATTTTGTGTATAAGGGTTGTTTCGTAAAAATGTATATTTCAATCCGCTTTCTTTGATAAGATTTTCAGTTGCTGCATGATCCGGTGCGACCAATGCCGGTGATGTTTCAGTATTGGGCCACGACGTGTAGAAGATGTGTTTCACGCCAGCTTTCTTGGCCGCATCAATGGCATTTTTATGCTGTTCAATTCGTTGGCCGATGTCTGCTGTGCTAATCAGAAGCAGACGAGTCGCGCCTCTGAAGGCTTCAACCAGGCTAGAGATATTATTAAAATCTGCGGCTCTGATTTCGACGCCCTTTTGGGTCAAGTGGGCCAGTTTATCCGGACTTCGAGTTGTTCCAATTAAATCCTTTTGGCCGGACTTTAATAAATTTTCCAAGACCAATTGCCCCAGGTGTCCAGACGCTCCGGTAACTAAAATTCTTTCGTTTGATGCCATATTTGTTTTCCTCCGTTATGAAAATTCAACCCACTTAGTATCGAGCTAAAAGGACTAGACTACTAGATAGTAAAATCTGGAATTACTTTACGGATAACCGTATAATCTACTGATGAGTCAACTTGATGGAATCGAAGTCTTTGTTAAAGTCGTGCAATGTGGAAGTTTTAGCGCCGCCGCAAGGCTTCTGGGAATGCCTGTGACCACAGTCAGCGGAAAAGTCGCGGCCTTAGAAAAAAGGCTTGGTGTGACGCTGCTGCATCGAACGACAAGAAAGTTAAATATCACTCAATCTGGTGAAGCGTATTTTTCCCATTGCGTGCGGGCGCTTGAGGAAGTGGATGCCGCAGAAAGAAAGCTTCACACAACAAAAGCCGAACCCGAGGGTCTTTTACGAATTTCTGCGACACCGGATATTGGCCACTTGTTATTACCGCCAATTATTCGAAACTATCTGAGGGCTTTTCCGAAAACTCAAATTGAATTGATACTGACCAGCCGAGTTGTCGATCTGGTCGGAGAAGGCATCGATCTGGCCATCCGCACTGGCAAATTGAAAGACTCCACTTTGATCGCAAAAAAATTTTTTGATGTGGAAGTCTTCTTATTTGCAAGCAGTGCTTATATTAAAAAAAATGGTTTTCCTCGAGAGCCTCAAGATCTCAAGAATCATTCTTTGATAGCGCTTAAATCTTTTCCGAATCCTTTAAGTTTTATAAAAGACCGAAAGGCTGTGAAAGTTCCCTATCAACCGCGAATCATTGTAGATGATATGGAAGCCGTAAAAGTTTTTGTCATGGACAGCGACGGTCTGGGTGTTATGCCGTCACTTATTTGCGAGCCAGAATTGAAAAGTGGAAAGCTCATCAAAATTTTGCCAGAATGGACGCTAGATTTCGGATTTGGATCCAAAGGACATTTTTCCTTCGTCTATCCACCACAAAGATACATTTCGCCTAAGATCCAATCGTTTATTAAGATAGCGAGTAAAATCAGTGGGGTGGAGTAGGGTAGGTACCAACTTAAAAATTTCCTTTAGCTTCTAGCGAACGCAATCAGAGGATTAAAATCATTTTTATCAGCCTTCTTAAGTGCCGCGAGATAGTCGGAACGAGTTCTGCCTTCGGCTTCAAGTGGGGTGTAAGTTCCATTTGTTCCCCAACTGAACCTGGAAGCTCCATTTTTCATTAAAATCAAATCTGTCATTAGGCGAGCATGACGACCATTGCCGTTTGGAAACACATGTATTTGGACGAGCCGATGATGAAAGCGTGCCGCGGTCTCATCAATATTGTATGTGTTGTTCTTAATCCAGTATTGGGTGTTTCCGAGAAGCTGACCCAATTCATTCATGATGTGCTCTTTACCGACGCCGATATTTGTATTTGATCTCCTCATCTTGCCGGCCCACGTCCACACTTGGTCGAACATTTTTTGATGCAATTTAATGATGAAGGATGCGCTTAAGAGATCCGCTTGAATTTGCTTTTCTGCCCAGACAAATCCATCTGCAATATTGGATTGTTCAGCTTGGTTAAGTTCGCTCATTGTAGAAATATAGTCGGGAATTAAATCCCTAAGACCATCTGGCTCAATCGGAGTAGCACCGCTTGGGTACGTGACTTTGAATTTAGACATTCTTTTTCCTTTTTGTTTCTATGTCCCAAATTCTATTGTCTCCAGATTCGATGAGTTCATTCGCGATGCGCTTGATTTCGTCCCTTACTTGCTTGTCTGAAGTACCTTGTGCCTCGAGTCTCATTGTATGGGAAACTTCCTTTAGAATTTTCGATGCAGCTGCGGTCGCTTTATTTCTAATGATATCGTCGAGTGTTGCTCCGCTCTCTAGGGGTACAATGCCATAAACAACTTTACAATCCATGGCTCGCGCGGCATTTTCCAGTGATTCGAGAGTCACTCTTTTTTTGGGTTCACGTTTTTCAAGCTGATTGATCGATCCATGACCGACACCGACTCTCTCGGCGAGCTGTCGAATAGATAGCCCGAGAGAGCCTCGAATAGCCTTGACCCAGCCGGACGGTGGCATTGGTTCGTTCAACTTTGAGAGTTGATCGAGCTTCTGTTGTACGATCCGCTTTTGGTAGCTCTTCTTCTTTTTATCGGTTTTCATTTGCTCCCCAATCTGTATACTTTAAAGTATTCATATCGGCTTTTACTGTATACTTATAAAGCTACAAATGTCAATCTTATGTATACTTTTAGATATACAAAAGTATGTCTATAAAGGAATATAAAAATGCTAAAGTGAATAGGTTGGCGCTGGCCTTCAATTGGATTGAACTATGCGAATTTCAGCAATATCCCGCCCGGAATAGTTGGAGCCAACACCTGACAATGATTTCTTTGATGATCAAAGACCTGCCTTGAAGTAGAATCAAAGAATGCAAAGTGACTCTACTCAAAGATTCAGTAATAGAGTCGACGACTATGTAAAATTTCGACCGAGCTATCCGTCCGAGGTCTTAAGCACCTTGAAATCAAAGTTCGGCCTAAGTTCTTCATCTACAGTTGTCGATGTCGGCTCAGGCACGGGGATTTCCTCTGAACTTTTTTTAAAAAATGGAAATATTGTTTATGGAGTCGAGCCAAACGAACCTATGCGCAAAGCGGCTGAATCGTTACTCAAGAACTATAAAAATTTTCAAAGTGTTTCAGGAACGGCCGAAGTGACTACATTACCCTCTAGATGCGCAGACTTTGTGATTGCTGCTCAGGCGTTTCACTGGTTTTCACCAAAACCGACTCAGGAAGAATTTCGCCGTATCCTGAAAGCTGACGGATGCGCCGTTGTACTATTCAATGACAGAAAGACTATGGGATCAAATTTTGCGATTCAATACGAGGCCATGCTGAATAGCTTCGGAACTGATTACAAGGATGTGAATCACAAGAATGTCAGCCAAAAACGGCTTCGAGAATTTATGGGACAATACGAGGATTTCTATTTTTCAAATTACCAAGAATTTGATTTCGAAGGACTTCTCGGGCGAGTGAAGTCATCCTCATATGCGCCCAAAGAAGGCGACCCAATATTTTCTGAGATGGTTCAGAAAGTGAAAGAAATTTTTGATGAAAACCAACAGGATGGACTAGTCAAAATGGAATACACCACCCAAATGTTTTGCTCTCGACTCAATCAGCAAGTAAGCATGACTCCTTATCAACTTGATCAACCAAAAGCCGAAAACTATGAATTCCTGAAGACTGTTTACCACATTACTTTAAAAGAACACGTGGCAAAAATTTGGGGATGGGACGAGACAACTCAAGACAATTTATTCAATGAAGATTTTGAGTCAGGTCAAATTCAAATCATTAATTCGTCGAATGGCCCTGTTGGCTATCTTCAGTTGAAGCAAGATGATGTCGCAATTTATATTGTAAATATTTTGATTCTACCAGAGTTCCAAAACCAGAAGTTTGGGGCATCAATTATCAAAGATTTAATCTCTACGGCTATTGCTGCGCGCCTCATGCTGAGGCTTGGTGTTTTTAAGGTCAATACGCGTGCAAAGAGTTTATATAGTTCTCTTGGATTTCAACTCTACAGTGAAACCGAGACTCACTATCTCATGCAAATAAATCCCGCTTAGTGCTAAACGCTAAGCTTCAATTTAAGAGGTGAAAATGGATTTGCTGGAAAAAGTGAAGGCGGCGCGAGCTGAAGGCTCTTTTGAAAAAACGATGGCAATACTGAATGAAGAGGTTGCGAAAAATCCAGAAAACTCAGTCGTACATTTACAAGTTGCTTGGACGCACGATGCGCTTGGAAAAGAACATGATGCTATCCCTGCATATGAGAAAGCAATCAGCATGGGCTTGCAGGGGCAAGATCTAAGTGACGCCTATCTTGGCCTCGGTAGTACTTATCGTACAATTGGAGAATACACAAAATCCAAGGACGTTTTTGATAAAGCAGCTACGACATCGGACACTTCGATTAAAGACTATAACGGAGCATTATTATTTTACTCCGATAAGTTAGACCAGAAATTTAACTAGTTTTTTGGAACTTCAGAACCTCTTGAATTTACTCTAGAAGAATTGGTCCAGAAAGCTGGCAAGAAAGAAGATAATTTTCTTTTCCTCGATGATCAAGTGTGCCGGATCCTTCAATTTTATTTACGCCTAATACAAATGATTCGTCTTCTGACGCCAGAATGAAACCTTCGTTACCAGCCATAACAACTTTAACTTCAATTTTATTGTAATCATTTGCGTAATCAGTGACTTGGATAGTTGCACCTTCTTGAATTTTTGATGGAAAAACGTAGTGAAAGTAACCGTCAGTTTTAATCTGTGAGTAATCATTGATACAGATAAAAGAATCCCCACCCGAGTTCGGTTCGACTCGTTCGATGCCTGTCGCCATTGAAGTTAAAGAAACAGATGTTAAAAGGGCTACTATTAATAACTTATTCATATAGATTTCCTCGCTTTTTGATTAAAATTAAACAGGATCAGCCTACTTGATTATTTGGCCCGCAGATAGATGTCAGGTTTTTTGACAGGTATTTTTTGCCTGTAAAAATACTTACAGGAGAAAATTAGTTTTTTTGAATATATAGTCTTTGAAATTATGTAAGTTTGATTAAAGGGAAATTAATCCCACAAACTTTGGAACGGTATCTTTTCATTAAGGAGATTATATGAAAAAAGTTAGTCTATTGTTTGCACTTTTTATGGCTTCACAAACTATGGCTGCAGAATGTCCGCAAATTATTCAGGTCGCGGTAAAAGGTTTGAAATCTATTTCTGCTGAAAACGAAATCGCGATTGAAAAGATTTATAAACAAGGTGAAGAGCAAACTGATAAGGAATATATTCAAACTATTCTTAAATCTGTGAATGAAATCACCTCGTTTAAAGATGTTCTTGTGATTGTAAAGTCGCAGTCGAAAGATAGAAACTGCCAGTATAAGGGAAGTAATTCTACCTTAACGATAACCTCAAGAATTTATGGCAAACCAGTCGCAAGTGCTAAACTTAAAATTGGCCGAGTTAATTATGAAGGTAATTCGCCGACTAATGCCTGGGGATATCAATCTACACTGAAATCTGATTTAACTAAGTTTGATAACACGCAAGTGGTTCCCTATAAGAATCGAAAAAGCATCCTAACGACTAACATGTATGTCCAAATTCCATTAAACGACGGAACAGATGGATTTGATACAGATGTTAAAATTGGCGCTGCTGATTCTGTTACCTATAAGGTGATTCAATAGGGTTGTCTTGACAAAACCCACTCACTAGAATGGGATAAACCATGTCTTGGGAATTTGATAGCAAAACTGAAATGTATAATTTGCTTGTCGGTAAGCACTATGGCGCAAATCCTGAAAACATAAGCGCTAATATTGATCAGGACCGTGTCAAAATCGGAAAAGCTATTTCTAGCTACCTTCAATTAAAATCCACTGATCATGTGTTAGAAATTGGATCTGGTTCTGGTGACATGGCTGCTCGTTTAGCGCCTCAACTTGAAAGACTGTATTGCGCCGATATCAGTCTCTCCTTTTTAGAAATTGCTCAGAAAAAATGCGAAAAATGGTCTCATGTTAGCTTTCACCATTTACAAAGTTTTGACTTGGATTTTATAGAACCAGGCACGCTTGATGCCATTTACTCACATGCTGTTTTTATTCATTTAAATTTGTACGATTTTTATTGGTATTTCAAAATTTTTTCAGCCGTGTTAAAAGAAAATGGTCTTATCTACATCGATTTTCTTTCATCAAAGAATCTTAATTTGACGGCCGATTCTTATTTCAGTGAACATGCGGGTTATTATCGATCGAGTAAAAATAGTCTTTCAAGCTTGCTTAGTTTTCATAATCCACAAGCCATTATAGATCTTGCACAGCACTTTAATTTACAACTCGAGGTTTCATGGTCCAGCAAAAGTGGAACAGTAGGGCTCATTTTGAGAAAATTAGAAAGTCCATATTTCTTAACATTAATTTATAATAGGTTAAGGACTTTAATATATCTCATTAAGCTGCGAATTACTCGTCGATTTTTTTCACGATAACTTGATACTCTTGATGTACAATTTTGATTTTAGAAGTATGTTTTTTTAAAAACGAATCAATGCCCTCTTTTGGACTTTGACCGACGTGATGTATTGCTGGCTGACGAAGTTCTGCCGTCTGCGGACGCTTTGAAATTGAAATGATCAAGATTATCAATCAAGCTGCCTTCGACTTAAATCCTAGTTCTTTATTGAAATCATTCACCAAATGCTTCATCCGCTCGGAGTAGCCCTGAATTTCAGAAACCGAATCAGCTACGACGTTCGAACTTGATGCGTTTTCCTGCGTTGAAGCATCCAGCGAGTTCATGGATCTGCTGATCTGTGAAATTCCATTTGATTGTTCTTGGCTTGCGTGTGCGATCTCGCTATTGATCTCCGCAACTTTTTTGACAGAAGCAACGATGGCCTGAAGCACTTCGCCGCTTCGATCCGCTACTTTCACGCCGGATTCAATTGTACCGGTGCTTTCTTTGATTAACAAATTAATATCTTTAGCGGCCGAAGCGCTCCGCTGGGCCAAAGAGCGAACGGCATCAGCAACTACGGCAAAGCCCCGCCCTTGTTCACCAGCCCGCGCTGCTTCAACAGCTGCATTCAACGCCAATAAATTTGTCTGAAATGCAATATCGTCAATCACGTTGATGATTTCTTCGATCTTTTTTGATGACGATGAAATTCGATCCATGGACGCGATCAAAGAACGGACTTCGGCATCACCGTTTTCAGCACTCGTCTGTGATTGCTGTGATAATTTTGAAGCGACCAACGCATTTTCAGCGTTTAATTTAACGATGGCATTAAGCTCCTCGAGAGCGGTAACTGTTTCTTCTAGCGTTTTAGCAGATTGTGATGACGAATTTGATAATTCCCGACCTGATGCCGCCATCGAGAAAACAGTGGCTGTCATTTTGTTCCCAATTCCTTCAATTTCACCAACTGTCGTGTCCTGTAATTTAATGAGCCGCTGTATTTTCGTTGCGATGTAAAGCGCCGGTACAGCTTCAAGAATCACAAAAAAAGCGTGCAATAAAACGATATTGAACGAAGCTTGATAATTGAAAACACTTGTCGGAAGTAGAAAAAACAACGCAACGTGATGCACAGCTGTTGTTGCGACACCGACCACTATCGGAGTTTTCAAACCAAAAGCGATAAAGGCAGCTAACATTATAAAAATATGAAAATGCAGCTCGATGAGCCCGCCCCCTAAATGAATCAGCAAGCCAGAAAATCCAATCGTACTAAATGCAATGACTGAGGGAAGTAAAGCCGATGTTACCCCCATAGCATAAAGGACCACGGGACCCGCAAGCAAGAAAACCCCTAATGCTAAAGAGCTCAATAGATCTTTGTCATTCCCCAGTGCCATAAAAATTATAACCGGTACATGAAGAGCCAAGGCAATCAAAAAATAGAAACTGATCTGGCGATTGTATTTTTCCCGAATATTCACTTCACGTCTCCTGCGTATTTGGTTTTAAAGGGATCAATTAGTTTCTGAAATCGAGAGCTTGCTGCGCATCCAAAAATCGGAAAACTCGCTGGCGCGCGTCCGCCCTGGAGTGATGCAAAAATGGCTAAATCCTGAATCGGAGAACCTTGAATGATCTTCCGATCTCCGTACCCACCCGCGTACACGATATCGGAGCCCGGCTTTGTAATAATTAAAAAAGGTACGCCCACCGAGAATTCGTCATCTTTCAATAGATTAGGATCGCGCTCTTCGGCCATAAATCCACTGGCCAAGAATTTTTTTATTAACTCAGGTGATTTCCCTAAGAGAATTATGGTCTCTGAAGTTCCGATCTGAGCTTTGCGTTCGATCAAATATTTCGCCACCGTTTCCGAGCATTTACAATCAACACTCAACACATGAGTCATCGACCAACCTTTTGAATTCGAAGTTTGTATCAGGCCAACGTGCGGTAAAAAGCTCACCACATGGCTACTGTGCATAACAGAAACGATACCTAAACAGACGACTGCCCAGATTGCAAAACAAGTTACAAAAATGGATTTTTTGAGGTTCTTAATCACCTCAAGGTTTCGGAAGTTTTTGTGGAAATGTTAAGATAAAAATCGTCTTCTCAGTCTGAGACAATCTTACACCTTCAAAGCTCAATCATCTCGCGGTCAATATTCGTCTTGTAGCTTTGTGCGAGCTCGTCATAATTTACGAGTTCTATCTTAAATGAAAACCGGGACTCTTCGAGTTCAAAGTGAATTTTAGAAACTATTCCTGTTGCAAGCTGAATATTTTTGGGAAGTTTATATGTCAAATCGATATCGGAAAAGGGTTTATATTTCCCATTTGCTCGTGAACCAAATATAAATACTCGCGCCCCACTTTTTTTCAGCGGTTCAACGACTTTGTCAAATAAGAATTCTAAATCAGAGTCACTTAAACCGAATTTCATTAAATTTTTTGTAGTTTCAAAATAAGTTGTTCAAGTTCAGGAATTAGTTTTTCAGCCTCAAGGTAAACTGCTTTTGCAACTTCTTCAGCATAGGTATGGGATGTTTTGTTCCGTGCTAATAAAAAATCAAACCAAACTTGTGGGTCAGCTATTAAGTTATTTTGGGCCATAAACCCAATCTATTGCTTTGGTTTTTCAGGTAAATGGCGGAGTTATTTCCGCCATCGTCTGGTCATGAAGGTTCAGTCTCTTTGTTCATGAAGTGAGAAATAGCCGGTGTTTGGTAATCGCTAAATATTGGGTGGATTCATAATAGACAAGATCCAGTGGATTGCATAAACAACAATCGGAACAAGAGCTACAAGCCATACCGACCTAACACTTTTGTTTATTCCGATGCCGAACATGATAGCAGAAAGAAAAAGAAGAGAACCATTGAGTAAACTCGATCCAGCATACGCCTCCGCCGATAAATAAGGCCATCCTCCAGCTGCAACCATTGGTTCATCTCCGAAATGATAGGACTCGATGATTGTTTGATCCTTCACGAGACCGATGCGTATATATTCGTAAAAGTAGAATGCAGAGAGAATCAAAAATATAATAGGAATTACGTAAATAAATTTTCTCATTAACAGAATTCTAGTGGAACTCGTTCAAAACGGTCCAGAACCAAATGCTTTTATACGCTGCTCGATCAACTGCTACCTAGCTTTTTGGAGAAGCCTTCTCGGAAAGAACGGCGAAGTGTCAGACCTCGCCCCTCCATGAAACAAGTGCACATTCTCGATTCTTTAAAATTTAGCTCAAAAAAGAAGAACAATATTGGCCAATATTTCCAAGACACTGGGCGTGAAGTTACTGAACAATACTTACAAGACAATCTAAGTCTATTCCGATTTGTTAAACCAAGATCTCGATTCAGATTTTAACAACAAGTATAAACAATACCCATTGATAAAAATTAATGTTGCATTTATTAACACCGAAAAAAAATTAAGAGTAAGTACACCTTGAAGTACGTCGACCAATAGCCGCGAGAACGGCGTTGTTATAATTGTCGCTGCATTTATTATACAAAAAAGTATCCATGCCCACTTTTTTCTTTTTGATACCATCGAAATGAGAAAAAGTATTAAGATGCTAGAGAAAGTCATGCCAAAAATATTATCAAAATCTAGAAGTTTTGAAGTCAACGATAGTCTCCAAATTTCAAAGATCAATGAAAATACTGTAGAAATAAGCGTGAGCAAAATAGCATTTTGAACTGGTTTAGGCTTAGTGTAAGTCATCCTTGATTAGGGTATAGTATTTGCCTAATAAAATAAACTACAAACCTTCTAACACCATCTCAAGTTTTTAAATTGGATAAATAACTGTTCACTATTTCGATGGAGGCAGCAAAAATGCCTGCCCCCACTTGGATGCCTTGGAATCTTGGATGAGTTGTAGTTGCGCCTGTCGGACGAGCTTAAGGGCTTTGGGTAAGTGGCCACTTCCGACCACCAAGACCGCAACGATCGCAATTGATTGAATAAGTTTATCGAGTCCCATGGGGCCTCCTTTGTTGGTTTGGTTTTGAGCCTTGGAACTTTGAGGGACGAGGGATTTCGTCCTAAAATTAAGAATCCGATTTCTAGAATTTGGAATTTCCAATTCTAGAAAGGGTTCTCAAACCTGATGTGGGCCAACAAAAGTTGCGTTCGGAACAGTGTTACCAGCGTGTTACCATTCTGTTACCAAACTTCGGAAATGCTTCGAAATATCGTGAAATACTGATCCACTCGATTTTCTAAATGAAATTAAGCCGCTACCGCGACTTTACTAAGTTTTTTTAGGTCTAAATTTTTTAGGAGGAAAATTGGATGGGGTAGCAGGACTCGAACCTGCGAATGATAGAATCAAAATCTATTGCCTTACCAACTTGGCGATACCCCAACAGAACTTGTGAATAGAAAAATTATGAGATTTTAAGCCAAAGGGCAACAAAAAATACCTTTGAAAGAAAGAAAGCCCAGCCTGCTTTGCTGAAAATAGCTAGCAATCTGGGCTTTGAAAGTGGGTGTTTGATTTTAGGAAAAAATTTTCTTCGCAGGGTCTTTCCATGATCAAACACTTTTGGTCGTACATGTTGCTAAAAATCTATACATAAGTTGATTGCTTGCTGGCTTTGCCAACTAGTAATCGTCTGAACCGGACATTGCAGGGGCCTTCTGGCGCTTTAAGTTGACCAAAGTTTCACCCATGCTTTTCAGCTCTTTTTCATAAGCCTCGAAAACCATATCTTCAATCATTTGTCTGGTTTCCTGATTCAGTGGATGAGCAATATCACGAAATTGTCCATCTTTGCGCTTTTTACTCGGCATGGCGATAAAAAGACCTTGAGGACCTTGGATAACCTTAAGATCTCTGACAACAAAGCTGCCTTCGATTGTTATGGTGACATACGCTTTTAAGCGCTCTTCGTTGACCGGGAAGATCTTAACTTCGGTGATTTTCACTGTCGTGCCTCGTTTCATGTTGTCGTCTTCGTGCTGTCATTCAAAATTATGCGTAAGCCTAAGGCTTTCGCATATCGTCATGTTGTTAGTGTCTTTATCGGGGACTGCTGGACTGGACTTTAGTTTGTTTAATGTTTTGCCTACATAAGTGGTGGCCGTATCACTTTGAAACGCAGGTTGAGTTTTTTTAACGACGCGTGGTCAGGCGCTTTATAAAAATAGAAGCCAGTGTCGCGATCAAGACACCACTAGCAACCCATTTGCCACAAGTGATCAATCCTAGCCAATCGAAATAATTTTGTTGAACCGTAGTTTTAAGGGCATAAAGAATAGCCGTGGTCTCGATCAGGTCAAAAATACCAGGTAAGAGTGTCAAGATAATCGGTATTTTTGCAAAATATTTCTTTGTGAAGAAAAATACTCCCCATGTGTAAGTCGATAAAAAAATCAAATCCAATGTGGCAATAGTTTTATAGAGTCGGAGGTCATTCTCATTGAGTGCTTTTAAAAAATTTCGTGCAGCAGCACCTGTGTAATATAGCTGAACATCTAAAATTTCTGGTAAAATCATGACGGCTCTTAAAACAATCATCGTGATCAAAGGCACGAGTAAGACAATTAAAAAAATCGTATTCACTTTTTTTGAAGGAGTCGTCATGATTTCTGTTTCGGACTATTCTTTAGCGGACTTCGACTTCGAGCATGCTGACTCCCGAAGGACGTGCGACTTTCAATGTGTTGGTCCCTTTTTTCAGATTTTTTAAAACATCTTTCGCTGATTTGATTTCGGTTTTATTGATCTCTAAAATTAAGTCGCCAGTGCGTATACCCTGTCGGCTAGCAGCCGAGTTGCGCTCTGTTTCGATGACAATAGGTTTATTGACTTCGGCCGTGATTTTCCATTCTTTGCGAATGTCATCCGTTAAGTCAGCAACAACAAAACCCAAATTGAACGGTGCTTTTTGTCCGGAATATTTTTTTGGTTCAGTGTAAGCCACTTGGGTTGGGCGCTCCGACGGGCGTTCGCCAATAGTGACCGTCAGTGTTTGTGGTTTTTCATTGCGAATAATTTTGAGTTTAACTTTTTTTCCGGGTTCGATATCAGAAATAGTATCGACCAAATCTGTTGAGTGTTTAATTTTTTTTCCATCGACTTCGGTGATCACATCATAAATTTTAAGACCACCTTTTCGGCCAGGACCATCGCCAATTCCCATAACTACGGAACCGCGGTGTTCATCCAAACCCAAGTAGCTGGCGGCTTGATCATCCAGATCGCCAGGATTGATTCCTAGGAAACCTTTGCGGATGCTGCCTCGTTGTTCTAATTGCGGAATGATGGTTTTAACCTCATCAATAGGAATTGCAAAACCAATCCCTTGAGCACGGGCATCAATGGCGGAATTCACACCGATGACTTGTCCTTTGCTGTTGACTAGTGGACCACCTGAATTTCCAGGGTTGATGCTGGCATCGGTTTGTAATAGTGGGATTTTATTTATTTCTTCAATAGCACGACCTTTTGAAGAAATAATTCCTTTGGTCATAGAGTGTCCATGACCATACGGATTTCCAAAAGCGGCCACCCATTCACCAACTTCAACATCAGCGCTAGATCCAAGGCTGGCTACAACTAATTTTTCTTTAGGCACAATTTTAATCAAAGCAATATCTGTTCGCAGATCACTACCGATCACAGTGGCCTTATAGGGTTTTGAATCACCTTCAGACACCTGCACTTCAATCAGATCAGCCCCTTGAATCACATGATTATTGGTGATGATCAATCCGTCTTCGCGAATAATGAATCCTGTTCCTAGGCCCATGCGTTGAGGTTTTCCCGGTGTAAAGTCCGGAGCCATCTTTCGGCCATAAAATTGTTCTAGCATTTCTAGCATGGGGTCGCGTTGATATCCTTGACGTCCTTGTGGAATGACGGAAGTCGAAATATTCACAACAGCTGGATTAACGGCCTTAGCCAGTTCAACAAATAAATTGGCTGGCAGTGGATCGGAAAGTTTCAAAGTCGGAAGAGTCTTTGTTAAATTGGAGGCCGTGTTTGTGGTTGTTGGCACCTTGTTTTGCGCATCACTATCAGGCGCGCCAAAAAAACACGACACCAGGACAAAAGTAAATGCGATGGGTAGAGTTAAAGATAGTTTTCGAGTGAACCATTTTTTCATCATGAGAAACCCTTTCACAGAAAGTTTTATGAGTTTACCAGAAATAAGAGTCCGATTATTTCATCTGCAAGAACTTCATTTGTAAATCTTGAAGTATATGTGTCAAAAGGTCTTGTTCTTCTGCAGTTAAATTAGTTTTCGTTTTTTCCTTGAGGATAGCGAGCAAATCAATATTAAAACGGGCCACGTTTTTGTCGGGTTGCATTTTTCCAGTATGAGGATCTGGCGATAAGCCCAGGGACATCAAAGCGCTGGAGGCAATGGACATGATCAGCATAGAAAAAGAAGCCTCTAATTTTTCATGTCCAGTTTGTGGAGAATTTTCATTGGGTGTGTTCATAGTGTTGACCTCGTTGTTAAGTTTTACGGCACAAAACCCATCACTGTTAAAAAACGTGTTCGGAGACGGGGTTGGCCATAGTTTTTAAGAAATGAATGCTTGCGTGATGTGAGAACCGAGAAATACTCCGCTCCGTGTAATTTTTGAGAGGAGTGAAATTTAAAATCATGCAACTTCTTTAAAAAGTAACCAAACTCATAACTTGAAGCATGGCTATTTTGCAAACTCATCAAATCAGATTGCAAGTAGTATTGCGGTGATCTGAATAGGGTGGCCACTAAACTGATAATGGGTGAAAATAAAAATTGTAAATGTAAAAATCCCATTTCAAAAACTGAAAATAGTCGGGGCCGAAACGTGGGGTGCATTTTTAAATGTGAAAGCAAAAAATGGGCAAGAATTTTTTTTTCATTTTCAGTCAAATGCTCAAGCAAAGATTCATGAATCACGATAAAACCTTTGTTGGGATAATCTTTCCAGACTAGTGGTGGGGTATTGTCTTTTGCAAAAAACAAGTGCAAGTCCATGTGCTGACCACCCGTATACTGAATATTCAAGGTGTTGAGTAATTTCACAAATCCTGTGGGGTCTGATCCCAGCTGTTCTTTGTATGAGAGCTGGTTTTTAAACAGCAATACGCCTCGATGCAGAATAATATAAATTAAAAAGAGGCTGAATAAAAAACTCAAAAATAGGCCCAAGCGGCCGCGCAGCTGAAAACCAATAACTAATAATGTGATCGTCAGGGTAACAAAAAATACCCAGACTTGAGTCAAGGTTCGCATAGCCTCTTATTTTGCATTTAGATTATATTGAAATCAAGACAGGTTGTGACACAATAATCAGATCTTAAATATGGAGAAATACATGGCAGAAAACGATTTTCTAGCTTTGAACCAAGCCGTCAAAGACCAGAGCCTTTTTGTAACCCAAATGATGAATGAAATGAGCAAAATGATTGTCGGTCAGCGGGAAATGATCGAGGGCATGACCATGGGGCTATTGACCGGGGGCCATATCCTGCTTGAGGGCGTTCCAGGGCTTGCGAAAACATTAACAATTTCAACCATGGCTCAAACGATTTCATTGCAGTTTCAACGGATCCAGTTCACTCCGGATCTTTTGCCGACAGATTTGATTGGTACCATGATCTTTAATCCCAAATCAGGAGAATTCACGGCCAAGAAAGGTCCGGTATTTTCCAATATTGTTTTGGCGGATGAGATCAATCGAGCACCAGCAAAAGTTCAATCAGCTCTGTTGGAAGCCATGGCCGAGAAACAAGTCACCATTGGCGATCAATCGTATAAATTGGATAGTCCATTTCTGGTTTTAGCGACACAGAATCCCCTGGAGCAAGAAGGCACTTATCCATTGCCTGAAGCGCAAATGGATCGATTCATGTTTAAAATCAATGTTTCTTATCCCAGCAAATCCGAAGAGCTTGAAATTATTTCTCGGATGGGCTCATTAGAAAAGCCGCAAATTCAGACGGTGATTTCAAAAGAACAACTTTTGAAAACGATTTCGATTGTGGATCAAATTTATGTCGATCAAAAAGTAAAGAATTACATTGTGGATTTAATTATGGCCTCTCGCGAACCCAAATTGTATGGCTTGGGTCGTTTAGAAAAATTGATTGCTGTGGGCGGATCACCGCGCGCTAGTTTGAGTTTAATTCGCGCTTCAAAAGCACATGCTTTTATTCGTGGTCGTGGTTTTGTGACAGTCGAAGACATCAAAGCGATTATTTACAAAGTGTTGCGGCACCGATTGATATTAACTTATGAGGCCGAAGCAGAAGGTTTAAAACAAGACGATATCATTAAGGAAATCATTTCAGCGATTGAAGTGACGGCTTAATTTTTTTGAATTCAGTTCAGAAGGATGTTGAATGACCGTTCCTGCGGAAATTCTAAAAAAGGTAAAACGTGTCGAAATCGACACGCGAAAGCTGGTGAATAATATATTCTCTGGCGAGTATCACACAGCCTTCAAAGGGCAAGGGATGACTTTTTCTGATTTTCGCGAGTACGTTGCTGGTGATGATGTGCGTGCCATTTCTTGGGCACTCACCGCGCGAGCTGGCAAACCCTATATCAAAACATTTGAAGAAGAACGCGAGCTAACGATCATGTTGTGTGTGGATGTCAGTGGTTCGCAAGATTTTGGTTCCAAGACTTACTTAAAAGGTGAAACCTTGACTTATGTTGCGGCGACATTGGCTTTTAGTGCTATTAAAAACAATGACCAAGTGGGATTGGTTCTTTTTTCAGACGAAGTGGAATTGTATATTCCAGCAAAAAAAGGCCGCGCACAAGTTTTTCGGATTCTGCGAGAGCTTCTTTATTTTAAGCCTAAAAAAAGTAAAACTAAAATTTCAGTAGGACTTGATTTTTTACGTGGAATTTTAAAA
This sequence comes from Bdellovibrionales bacterium RIFCSPHIGHO2_01_FULL_40_29, assembly GCA_001771815.1. Lineage (GTDB taxonomy): Bacteria > Bdellovibrionota > Bdellovibrionia > Bdellovibrionales > Bdellovibrionaceae > Pseudobdellovibrio. The sequence goes on from MEPU01000007.1 coordinate 112,971, forward strand.
AAGCGCGCCACGATTTTTTTACTGAGTGATTTTCAAGATCAAAATTATGATGCTTCATTAAAACTATTGGAACGCAAACATGAAGTCATTGCTGGCCTTGTTCAGGATGAAGCCGAGTTTAATTTTCCGGATGTGGGTTTGATCGAATTGCAAGACTCCGAAACCGGAGAAACGTTGATGTTGGATTCGTCGAATCCGGCCTTTCGCGAACAAATGAAGACCCGATTCAACAAAGATTTTGAATCATTTCAAAAAAATCTTAAAAAAGCAGGTGTGGATTCATTTCGTTTTGAAGCCAATGATGATTACCACAAAGCGCTTCTGGCATTTTTTAAACGCAAAAGGACCAAGTAAATCATGGCTCTGGCGTGTGTTCGACAAATTCCACAGGTTAAAGGACTTAAAGACCAAGAAATCACAGTTGGTCGGCATGTTTTTATAGAATGTACTGGTGATTGGGATCGTGCTTTTAAATTTGAATCTGCCTCAATAAAGTCCGATGAACAAAATAAATTGAAAGTCAAAGTGATCAAAGCTGAAGCTCGTTCGGCAACAATTTTTGACGTGGATTTGGTTTTTTACTCTGCAGGTGAATTCAAATTTCCGGATATGATTTTAACCGATGGCGTGATTGAACTTTCATTGGGTGAGCAAAACCTGACAGTGCAAACTGTGGTTAAGCCCACTGAAGATGGCAAACCTCCGGAACCATTTGGACCAGTTGTGCCGATGCCATTGGCTTGGCCGATGGCCTACACTCTTATAGGTGTAACTGTGTTGGTGTTGATGGTGGGGCTGGCAGTCTATTCTTTGCGCCGGCGTTATCGTTATCGCCAATTGATAGCAAAATTGAAGGACTATGAATCTTCGATGGACCCGGATTTGCAATTTTATAAAGCGATTCGTAAATCCGAGCCGACGGGAATGCCACTGAAAGATTTAAATCAAGCATTTAGGATGTATGTGCTTCGTCGATTTCAAATTCCGATGTTTGATTTGAAGCCAGCATCAGTTATTCGATTTTTTAAAAAAACTCATCCGTGGCTTAAAAAAGAACGTCTTGAATTGAAGAAAATTCTTGAGGACTTCGCGGTGGCTAAAGACGCTGGTGACGATAAAAAACTTTTACTACAAAAGATTTATCATTTTGTAGATCGCGCCGAAGAGTTATTAAAAAAGGGAAGCCTATGAGTTCCTTTTTAAAATCTTGGAGTTCACTGGATAGTTATTTGTGGGGACAACCTTGGTTCTTACTGCTTATTTTACCTTGGATGGGGTTGGTCTATTATCTTTTAGTTTATAACAAACGCCAATCGTCAACGCTGCAGATGAGTTCTTTGATTTCATTTAAATCTTGGGCTGGGCGTGGGCGTGTGTTTTTTGTTAAGTTGAACCGCTTTGTCATGCTGTTGTCATTGTTGTTGCTGATTTTAGCATTGGCGCGACCACAGCGTTCAGATTCTAAGGTCAAACGCAATATCGAAGGTTTAGATATTGTGGTTGTCTTGGATATTTCAGATTCAATGTTGATCGAAGACATGAAACCTTTTAATCGGATGGAATCAGCCAAGGACACCTTAAATAAATTTGTCAAAATGCGTTCATCGGATCGTATCGGAGTCGTTATTTTTGCAGGGGAAGCCTTTACGTTGGTTCCGCCGACTTTGGATTATGATTTGATTATGGAGCGTGTTTCAAAAATCACCACCGCCGCCAGAGCGCGAATTAAGGATGGAACAGCAATTGGTGTGGGGATTGCCAGTGGCGCTGCTCGATTGAAAGATTCTCAGGCCAAATCTCGGGTGATGATTTTTATGACGGACGGTGAAAACAATTCTGGTACGATTGATCCTGAAACGGGTTTAGAAATTGCTAAGGGTTACGGAATTAAAATTTATTCGATTGGAGTTGGGCGCAGTGGTCCTACAAAAATCCCAGTGGTCACGCAGGATATGTTTGGTAATCCTGTGAAAAGGTATCAACCGTTTGAAAGTACGGTGAATGACGAATTATTGGCTCGTATGGCTTCGGAAACGGGCGGCAAGTATTTTCGTGCCACGAAGGAAGATTCTTTGACCGGGGTTTTTAATGAAATCAATACTCTGGAAACCACAAAAATCGAAGACAACAAGTATGTTCAGTACCAAGAGTATTTTCATATCTTTGCCACAGCGGGATTATTTTTATTTTTACTATCACAGCTGTTGAGTTTAACGTGGTTACGGGTGGGTCCATAGATGAATGAAGTTTTAAGATGGGGAAATTCCAGCGCATTTTATTATTTTATTTTTGTCGCTTTATTGGCTGTGATCTTTTTTATTTTCGAAAAAATATCTGCAAAAAAAATGAGTCTGAATTTTGGCGAGAAAAATGCATTATTTTTAACTCAAAATGTGTCTTATGGGATGCGCCGATGGCGTTTGCTATTGCAAATTCTGGGATTATTTTTTGTTGTGTTGGCTTTGGCACGCCCGCAGATGGGCATAAGTCAGCAAGAAATTCGCAGTGAAGGAATTGAACTTTTAATTTTAGCGGATGTCTCGGACAGCATGCTGGCTGAAGATGTGCGGCCTTCCCGATTAGCTCAGATGCGTGTTGAACTTTCAAAATTATTGGATCTTATGCCTGGCAATAAAGTGGGTGTTATTGCTTTTGCGGGAAGCAGCGCGCTTTTATCGCCTTTAACGACAGATCCCAATGCTCTTAAAATGTATATTGATTCTCTAGATACCACTTCGGTCAGTTCACAAGGTACAAACTTTGAATCTGCTCTGAGCTATGCCAAAGAAGCTTTTGAAAAAGGTGGTGTCACTCAAGATCAAACCACGAAAACCACTCGAGCTATTTTAATAGTTTCTGATGGTGAGGACTTAGAAAAAGGAGCCCTCGAGATCGCGCAAAAGTTAACAGAGCAAGGGGTTCGAATTTTTTCTATGGCCTATGGCACGGCTAAGGGTGCTGCAATCCCAATGCGTGATATGCGTGGAAATCAAATTGGATTTAAAAAAGACAGTACTGGTCAAACAGTGGTGACCCAAGTTCATGGTGATTTTTTAAAACAATTGGCAGATACGGGGAAGGGGCAATTCTATTTTGCCTCTTTTGGTGGAGACCATTTGCGCCAGTTTGTCGATCAATTGTCAGAGCTTGAAAAATCTCAATTTCAATCTAATTTGACAACCCAGTATGATGAAAAATTCACTTATCCATTATTGATGGGACTGATTTTATTGGTATTCAGTATTTTGATTTCAGATCGAAAAAAAATCAGCGGCAGAACAGCTGCTGATTGGAAGGGGCGCTATGAAGTCTCTTCTTAATTTCTATTTGCAGGGACTATTTTTCAGTTTCTGTATGGTGAGTTTGATGGGCTGCCAGGCTCAGCAAGAGCCTTCGCTAACTGCATTCTGGAATAGCTATAAGGCGGGGAAGTATCTCGAGAAGAAAAATGAAGAATCGGCAAAAGCCTTATTTTTTAAAACACTTGAATCGAATCCTGATTTGCCAGCCATGCACTCCAATCTGGGTGTTTTGTTTATGCTTGAGGAAAAAAATGAAGAGTCCGAAAAAAGTTTGAATCAGGCTTTGCGATTGGCACAAATACAAAAAGATTCAGCGTCTGAAGCCATTATTCGCTACAACTTGGGCGTACTATTTGGTCAACAAAAAAAAGTTTCCGAAGCCTTAGAACAGTATCAAGCCGCATTGGAAATAAATCCCACTTCAGTGATGGTTAAACACAATATTGAATTATTGATTCAAAATAATTCGGGCAGCAAATCTGGTGATCAACAGCAAAAAGAAAAAAATAAAGACGGTCAAGGCCAAGAAAATCAAGAAAACCAAGACAATAAAGAGGGTCAGGGCGATCAAGATCAAAAAGACAAAGATAAAAACAAAGACAATAAAGATTCTGAAGACGAGAAAGATAAAAAAGATCAAAAACAAGGTTATGAACCAAACGCGAAGTACAAACCCCGACCATTTCAAGGCGAAGAGCTCTCTGAGGGGGATGTGAAGAAAATTTTAGGTGAATTAAAAAATCAAGAGCAACGCATTCGTGCAAATTTTGAAAAGAAAGAAAGAAAAGAAAAGAAAAATGATAAAGACTGGTAATTATAATTTAAAACTTAATTTGAGCTTTTTTTTGTTTATCTTTTTTATGGGCGCATCCTATGCCATGGCGGCAAATCAATCCACTGTTCGAGCCTCTGTTGATCGAGATCAAATGGGAATTGGGGATTCATTCACGCTTTCGGTAGAAGTGGTTTCAAATGAAGACTTTGAAAGTGAGCCCAAGCTTCCGACCTTAAATGGAATCGAAGTTTTAAATTCGTGGGCGGATGGAAAATCCTCATCGACACGTATGACCTTTATTAATGGAAAATCAGAGTATTCAAAAACAGTATCGCAACAGTTTCATTTTATGTTGTCGCCGCAAAAAGAAGGACGATTGGTCATTCCGGTGATTGATGTTGAAATCAATGGTCAAACATATAAGACTCAGCCGTTAACAATTTCTGTAGCTGAAGAGTACCGCGGAGCAAGACCCAAACCCCAGTCTCAGCGTGGAGTTCGACCACAACTGGTACCAGGTTTTGATGAAGAAGATCCTTTTGCAGAAGATGATATTTTTAATCAGTTGATGAAGCAGCGTGAAAAAATATTTGATCAGTTGCGGCGCGGTGGTGGGGCCAATCCTTTGGGTGGTGGCGGATCCGGAGCTCCAATCCCAGAGCGAAAATTAAACATCAATACAAATGAGGCTTTTTTTATCCATTTGGATGTGGATCGCACAGAGGCCTATGAGGGGCAGCAAATTACTGCCAATTGGTATATTTATGTTCGCGGTCAGATTGAATCTTTGGATCGGACAAAATTTCCAGACTTAAAAGGTTTTTGGAAAGAGATCGTGGAAGAAGTTCCAAGCCTTCAGTTTTTTCCTGAGATTGTGAATGGAGTAACTTATCAGAAAGCTCTGTTAGCAAGTCATGCACTGTTTCCCATTAAGCCTGGTGTCGCTGTGATTGATGAATTTAAAATCAAGGCGCGCACACGTACGCCAACGCAGTTTGGCCTTGGAAAGCCCCATGATTTTACAAAAGTATCAAAACGTCAGCCCATTCAGGTTTTAGCGTTACCGACCGAAGGAAAACCACTGAATTTTTCTGGAGCCGTGGGATCATTTCAAGTGAACTTAAAAACGGAGGGCTTGCAATTTCCGGCGCATCAACCTTTTTTATTGAAGGTTCGTTTTGAAGGTTCGGGCAATGCTAAACTGATTGATTTACCTGTTATTAATTGGCCAGCTTCGTTAGAAGTTTTTGACACAAAAAGTGAATCTCGATTTTTTAAAAATGGACAGAGCTATAAAGAATTTGAAATTTTATTGGTGCCCCGCCAAGAAGGAACGGTCACCATTCCGGCCATCGAGTTTTCACACTTTGATCCAGAGCAAAAAAAATATATTTCATCTTCAACGGAGCCCTTGGTTTTAACAATCACCCCCGGGACACCAGGTGCAACCAACCTCAAGCCGGGTGGTCCATCGGGTGCAACAACGGATTCGCGCACTCTGTCCGCAGCACGGCCCATTTTGGAAATGCCCGAAGCTTCAATGATCACGTTACCAATGCGTTGGGGAATTTACTTGGGATTGTTTGTGCTTTCACTTTTTGGTATTGCAGGCTCCTTTTTTCGTCAGTTTCAAGCGCTGAAGCAAGATCCTATTTTGGATTTAATTGTTCAAAGAAAACTGCAATTGATTCAACAGAATCTCAATACAAATAATTTTCGCCAAGTGGGAGCCGAGGGCGTGAATCTAGTTTATGCTTTAGCCGCATATCTATCTGGTGAAAAAACAGCGAACCAAGAGTGGCTGCAGCTGACTGAGAATATTCCCATTAAGTTGAAAGAAAAGTTTCTTCCGTCATTAGCGAGCTCATTTGATTTTTTTCAACTGCTGGGCTTTGCTCCAGACGCCGTGCATGCTCAAATTGTGTCAGCGAACAAGACGGAAAACGAAATTGAAAAGCTAAAAAAAGTGGCTATTCAGATCTCAGATGAATTGAAAAAGAACGAGACCGAATCTTAGTGACAAAGGTCCAGGTTCGAAAAAAGTGAGTACTTTTTTTTCGGTCGAAAGTTTTGATTAAAATTGAAATTATCTCCAGAGCTTTATACTCTAACAGTCTAACGTTGGAGTTTCAGTGAAGTTCAAATTATTGCTTGTTGTATCTGCTGTTGCAGCCGTGGGCTTGATGTCCGGCTGTGCTCACTCGACGAATCCAAATTCTTCTGAAAATTCAGCAGAATCTTCTGAAGAGCCAACTCAATTTCGAGTGGCTGATTTAAATAAAACAAGTGCTGAGCCAGCTGTTGAATTAGAAATTATACCGACTGAAATTAATTCAAAGGTTGAAAAATGGATTAATTATTTTCAAGGTCGTGGCCGTCCACATATGGAACGCTACTTGTTGCGTTCCACACGGTATGAAGCTCTTATGAAAAAGGTTTTGCGTGATAATAAATTGCCAGAAGATCTTTTTTACATTGCACTCATTGAATCAGGATTTAGTTCATCGGCATTTAGTCATGCGTCAGCTGTTGGTTATTGGCAATTTATTCGTGGAACGGGGAAACGTTATAAATTAAGAATTAATCAGTTGGTTGATGAGCGCCGCGATCCTGTTCTTTCGACTCAAGCCGCAGCAGATTATTTTAAAGATCTCTATAAATTGACGAACTCTTGGTACTTGTCGATGGCTTCGTACAATGTCGGCGAAGGGCGTATTCTTAGGGCCATGCGCAAGTACAAAACAAATGATTTTTGGGAATTATCACGAAATAAGCGGGCCTTACCACGAGAAACAGATGACTATGTTCCTAAGTATATTGCAGCCAAGTTGATTGCAAAGAATCCAGACAAGTACGGGTTTGATGGAATTGATTATATGGCGCCCATTGAATTTGATCATGTGACCTTAAATCAGCCCGTCAATTTGCGCGTGATGGCTGAAAAAATGAATTACAATTACGAAGAATTCAAAGCTTTGAATCCCAAGTTTAAAGGAGAGGTTGCTCCCCTAGATTCAGAAAATATTTTGGGATTGCGTATTCCAGTTGGGGGATACGAAGTGGCGATGAAGGCCGCACAAGAAAGTATTGTCGATAAAATTGAATACGTCGCTGATCATAATGAAGTTCAAAATTATCGTGTGCGCCGTGGAGATACCTTTTCTGGAATCGCACGTCGATTCCGAACCAATGTGGCTTTTTTACGTGATTTGAATGATTTTCCTCGTAAGAAAAAGTTGCGTGCAGGTCGATTGATTTTAGTTCCAGATCGCACTCCATTGGTTGAAAAACGTCCAGAAGTGATCGCAAAAACAAAAGCAGCTAGCGCACGATCAGGATCTGAAAAATTTTATATTGTACAACCAGGGGATTCGTTGTGGTCTATCGCAGATAAATACAAAGTATCGATGCTGAGTTTACAAAGACTGAATAATATCACTCGAAAAAGTAAATTGAAATCAGGTTCAAGACTGATTATTCCTGAAAATAAAGAAGCTAAGCTTGATAATAAGAACAATTCCACTTATAAAAAAGCAAAATCTAAAAAGCGTATCGTTTCCAATAAAAAATCCCGAAAGATTGCTCGCGATTAGAAGCTTGATTAAGCAAAAAAAAATGCAAGCTTACCATCCAATGACAAGCTTGCACTAAGGGGAATGAAACCAATCCATGATATAATGTTTAGAACAGATTTTTCCTTCCATTGCGATTTTCACCGCAGGCTTTTCTATCCTTTGGCAGCTGGCTGGCAGTCTTTCGAAGCCCCTCTAGCTTTGCGTCCCCCAGTTTCCCGAGGTTTGCCTTGAGGCAAAAGAAGGATACGGTCACCCGTATTTTAAAGTCCGCTAAGCGCCTCCTATTAATTAAATTGTTTAATAGTGCACAGAACTCTTCTTTTACTTATAAAAGGTGAATCATTTTATTGGAGCTACTTCACTTTGGTGATTTGTCATTGTGATTATATATTCTTCTCACACGTCCCCCATTTTCCCGACAACTGTCCCGAGTGACCTACTCAGGCTTACGTCGATTGTCATCCGCATACATAAAAGAATAGCTCTTGGAAAAAAAAGTTTCCAATTTATATTTTTATTTATCAAAATAGATCAGAATTTTGTCTCAATTAGACGCGTCTTCATCGCCAGTCTTTCGAATGTAATTAAACTTACCGGCATGAGCGGCATTTTTAACGTAACGGTAGTAAATCCCCACCATCTCGGTAATTTTATCATCGTATTTTGTTACTTGTGGTTCCGGTGCAGATTTTTTATCGGCAAAGTCAATTCCAACAGCCATTTTCATTGATGTCACAGGCACTTTTAATTCCACATGCCGAGCATCTGAGACACCAGTTTTAATCACACTATTGGATTTAATGACCGTGAGTGGATTTTTTAAATACCGAGCTGTGTACATGTGATCCAAGTACAGGCCTTGATCGCGATCGATCGTTGTTTGCAATCCACCTTTGCTTTCAAAGGCTGTGCGGTGATAAGTCGTGGCGCCTTCGATCATTAAAAAATCCGGATTTTCCAGAATTCCTTCTCGAATGATGTCAAAAACGGCTTCAATACGTGATTGATTCTCCGGGAATTTTTTGGTCAATTCACGAATGATAGAATCCACGCGACTCAAGGATTCAGATTGTTTTTTATCTATCGTATCGGTTTTTAGCGGTGCAAAAAATTTTGAAACTTGGGCTGGCGTCAGAGTGACATCTAGTTTCTGAACCATATGATTTCCAGCAAGAAGAGGGTATTTTTCTCCGGAGATGGTGTCACTCAGAACACTTTTGATTTCAAGTTTAAATGTTTTACCGTGAGGCGCATAGAATCGAGGAGTCCAGCCATAGCGGGATCGCATTTGTTCTAATGACAGCGATTCTTGCGTTGTGGTTGTTGGCTTATCTCCACTAACAACTAAATATTGACTGACATTTTCTCGTGTGATGGTCACTAAATTACTTTTTGAATCAAATGCTGTGACAGAGCTGCCAACAGGAATTTCGCGCCATTCAATTTCACGCAAGTAAGTTCGAATGCGCACCTGGTGTTTACCGTCGCCAGAAGCATTTTTGATGGGTTTCGTGTAATAAGTAAAGGTGGTGTCTCGGGCACCGCGCGGGGCAGGTTTGTCGCGAACAGAAATTTGATCTTCAGGATGGTTTTTTTGAGATGTTTGTAACTCATACATGCGTTGGTGTACTTGTCGAGTAAAGCCCTCGTGTCCGAGATCCAATCCGTCAAGAACAAAAGCACGACTCTCCACGGTTAGGAAATGATTAATCAAATCAAAAGTATACCGATTGGATTCAGCAACAGATAATTTTGTTTTCCATTCGCTGCGCCAAACTGTTGCTAACTTTCCAGATAGAGTGTTTCGAAGGTTTTTGATTTTTTGAGAAAAAATTTTGTCATGAACAACAATATTTTCAATGGGCTGAATAAAGAGTGATTTGCAAAGTGGTTCGGCCCACCCTGTTGTCGGCAGAAGTAGCATTAAAGCCAATACACCCGGAAGAAATCGTTTAAAAATTAAACTCATTTTGTTTTCTCTATAGGCTGTTCTAAGGAGTGGCCCTGGTTCTTAATATAATCAATTAAGTTTTTGTATTTTATCGCATTCACTTCAATTAAAAAATAAGTGATTCCAACATTGCCGTCATTCGAAAATTCCTCGGTAAAAGCAAGATAGGTGTGCTTTGATCCTGTATTTTCATTGAACTTGTCGAAAACAAAAAGACCATTATCTCTTGAGAAGACATTGGCTGGATCAATGGCAACATCAAGTGCTGTCAGATTGGAAAAAGAACGCGCTTTGGTCTCGCGCATCGCTTGAATTCGAATCTCTTCAAATTGCTGGCGCACGACGCTGTTTTGTGCAATCAATGGAAAGCGGTCCAAGATTTTTGTGACGTTAACTGTTGGCGCTGTCAATTCGATTGGAGTGACAGGCTTATCTGGAAAAATCAATGCCGAGTTGAAAACGGCAAACATCAAAGTACCGCCGATGATCATTTTAAACGGTTCTTTAATGAGAACATCAAAGAACACTTTTTTTGCTCGACCGAGTTTTAATGTCGATTCTATTTTAAATAAATTATCGGATTTGAAAATTTTGGCTAGCTGTTCTTTTTCAAAGAATTCAAAGTAATCTGCCATCTTGGCAAACTTGCGAATAAGCGGTCCCTGAATAACTGTTGGAATTTTTAATTTCAAATGTGAATTTAAAGGGAGCATATCTTTTAGATCAAATTCGCTTTTAATCAAATCACCAGTTAGTGGATGAACCAATTCATTGGTCACTTTAAATTCTTGAACGGAGTGTGGAGTTAGTAAAACTATTTTATCTTGCAGGATAAAGCGAGGCTCAAATGAGGAGCGGGATTCATATGTGAGTTCTAAAACATATCCATCTTTGACGGGGATGGCCAATGTAAATTTATTCTTGATCAGAACATTTTTATCTTCAAGTTTATAGGATGAGTTTTGAACCAGAAGGCGAACCATTTCAATAATGGCTTTATTGACATCGTTGGAAAAAGGCATTTTTTCTATAAACAGTTTAGCATTGGTCTCGTCGGCTTTAAGCGCAATGACTTCTAAGCGATCCGCAGTTGAGCTAAATAAGTCCATGCACAGATTGGCCTGCGCTATGGCGCTAGTCAGATAAACAATGGCAAATAGTGCTTGGAACATGCTTTTCATGGAATAGTCCTCTTCAATCAATGAGGTACAAAATAGATGCCCTTTTCTTGAGTATGAGAACGATTTTAAAGGGTAATGAGTGGGTGGATTTAAATCAGGTCTGGTGTTAGAACGGATTTACGCTCGACTCTGACTAAATATTTGTCGTCTCGATTTGAGATCAAATTCAGTAGAACTAGTCTGCAACTCGAATTTCATAGTGATCTAGAAAATGTTCTACACGTGGGCGGATTTTTTCAGGAAAGCTAACTACGGTGAATTCATCAATTTCTTGACGTAAAATTTGGCTGGCATAATCGTCACAGATCTCGCCTAATTTTAGATTTGTTTTTTTAAGGAATTCAATTTCTGGGGTATCTTGGTCAGTCAAGTTGACAGCATTCTGCATTTGCATGAATCTCAAAATATCACGTAAATTTTTTCGCACATCATGAACTTCGTCGACGGTTAAGTTGGTTTTGGCCATGAGGGCTTTAGTGTCTTTAAGAAGCGATTTAAAATATTTTTTGACTGATTTTTTCTTTGCTGGTTGTGAGCTTTTTAAAAGAGCATCAAAATCAAGCTCATCATGTCGTTTGAGGATTCTTTTCGCCATCTTTTGAGCACCTTCAGAGTCCACCATCAGTAAGTAATCTTTGAGCACTCCAAAATCTCGTACAAATTCAGCGAATTCCTTAGGACTTTTGTGTCTTTCATCCGAGGTTTGAAAAATAGACCGCAAGAATGAAGAACTTTGGCGGAGCTTGATAATAAATTTTCGTTCGTCAGAGGGGAGCTCTTCAAGACCATTATCCTTAATGAATGATAAAATGGAATGCAGTTTTGAAATTTCAAAATCGCTGGTTAAATTATTGTGGGCCATTGTCAAGAATTGCTGGGATTGTTTTTTTCCAGTGATCGAAATGATAAACTCAGTTGTTTTAAATGTTTTTTCAAAGAGTTCCGTACAAGACAAACCTTGGCCATGGGCACTTCCCATGGCAATCAGGATCAGTATCGGCAGTAAAAATCTGAGAATTGGCATTGGACGAATGTAGCGTAAAGCGTATGCTTTCCACAACTGTAATGATTTTGACAGGGAAAACATGAAAGTGTCGAAGTTATGTATGCTGCCTCATGGGTAAAATGGCTCTAATCAAATTTTGACATTTTTTGTCGTTTCAAGGATACTTCCGGCATGGTTTCATTCAATGCAGTTACAAAACAACACGGTACACGAATTCTCTACGCCAACGCTTCATTTCAAATTAATCCCGGAGATAAGGTCGGATTGGTAGGGCCCAATGGTGCTGGCAAAACCACATTGTTTCGTTTGTTGATGAAAGAAGAATCTCCAGATGCGGGATCAGTCAGTGTTCCTGAAAAATTGCGATTAGGTTATTTTTCACAAAATATTGAAGAGATGCGCGGACGCAGTGTTTTGGAAGAAGTTTTGTCTGCAGGAAACTTGGAAAGTCTCAACAAAGAAATTCAAGCCTTAGAAACCAAGTTGTCCGATCCTGATTTGACCGAAGCAGATATGATTGTCACGGTTGAGCGCTATGGTGAATTGCAATCTCAGTTTGAAGCTGTTGGTGGTTATGACCTAGAAAGCAAAGCTCAAGAAATTTTAGGCGGATTGGGATATTCAAACGAGGATATGCGATTGGATGTCGGTAAATTTTCTGGTGGATGGAAAATGCGAGTGTCCTTAGCTAAAATTTTATTGCTGATGCCCGATATGCTTTTGATGGACGAGCCAACGAATCACTTGGATGTGGAGTCCATCGTTTGGTTAGAGCAATGGCTCAAAGAGTACAAAGGCGCTCTTTTAATGACGTCGCATGACCGCGAATTTATGAATCGTCTCTGTACAAAAACCATCGAAGTCGCCAATAAGGCGCTGACTGTTTATGGTGGCAATTATGACTTTTATGATCGTGAAAAAGCCATTCGTCGTGAGCAACTTTTAGCTGCAGCTTCACGCCAAGAAGATATGCTGGCCAAAGAAGAAGAATTTATCGCACGTTTTGCAGCCCGGGCTTCGCATGCGGCACAAGTGCAATCGCGCGTGAAAAAAATTGATAAAATTGATCGTATTGAAATTCCACCTGAAGATCGCGTGATGAATTTTGAATGGCCAACTCCTCCGCGCGGTGGAGAAGAAGTCGTAAAATTTCAGAACCTATCAAAAGTTTATGATTTAGAAGATGGTCGTCGTAAAAATGTTTTTTCAAATGCAACGGGATTGGTGAAACGCCAAGATCGCGTGGCTGTCGTCGGTGTAAATGGAGCTGGGAAATCAACTCTTTTAAAAATCATTACGGGACAAACCGATGCCACGGCCGGCACATGTAACGTGGGACCAAGTATTTCATATGGCTATTTTTCGCAAAATTCTTTGGATTTGCTGGATCCTAAGAAAACAATCTTGCAAGAGGTTGAGGGCCGAGTTCCCAATGCGGGTTTAGGATTTATTCGAAATTTGTTGGGTTCTTTTTTATTCTCTGGAGAAGAGGTCGAGAAAAAAGTATCCGTCCTTTCGGGGGGCGAAAAATCCCGCGTTCTCTTGGCGTGTATTTTATCTCATCCTGTGAATTTTCTTGTTTTGGATGAGCCCACCAATCACTTGGACATCAAATCACGAGAAGTTTTATTGAATGCCATCAAAAATTTTCCAGGAACTGTGATGATGGTATCCCATGATCGGTACTTCTTAAAAGAAATCACAACCAAGGTTTTTGAAATTGATAAGAATGAGCTGCATATTATCGATGGTGATTATGCTCATTACTTGGAATTTAAATCCAAGCGAGCGTCCACTTAATCATCACAGGGCTAGACCATAGTACTTATTTTTTTTGCCAAATCTTTGAAGACCAATCCTTCCGTTCCAGTGGGGTTGCTCTCGACAATCGGAATGCCGGCTTCTGAGGCTAAACTGACGGATGGATTAAATGGAATTTCAACCAGTTTTGGAATTTTTTTAGAATTCAAATACGAATTCATTTCACCTTTGGGATAGAGCTGAATTTTCTCTTGGTTTGTGGGATTCAGCATGTAGGACATATTTTCGACCATGCCGGCAATTTTAACTCCGGTGCGTTCAAACATATCAATGGCTTTTTTGGCATCAACTAGGGAAATATTTTGTGGGGTGGATACAATGACAGCACCCCAAGTTGGGACTTTTTGTACCAATGAAAGTTGCACATCGCCTGTACCAGGAGGAAGGTCGATAATCAAATAATCCAGCTCGCCCCATTGAACATCACGAAAAAACTGATCCATGGCTTTAAAAAGCATCGGTCCTCGCCAAACGACCGCAGCACCTTCCTCGACCATAAATCCAATACTCATGATTTTAATTCCGTAGCGGGTGATAGGGATAATTTTATTACCGTCTGCGATGGTGGGTTTTTGGTTGAGAGCTCCCATCATGCGCGGCAAGCTGGGGCCATAGATATCGGCATCCAGCAGGCCAACTGTCCCGAATTCACGCAGGGCAAGGGCTAAATTTGTAGCGACGGTGCTTTTGCCAACGCCACCTTTGCCGGAAGCCACGGCTATAATCTTTTTAACGCCTGAAATGGGTTGCTGTTGATCAAATGGATTCGCTGCCATGAACACCTCTTTACAAAAATGATTCGTACCTTAATAATAAAATGGTGAATAGCCAACTGTTTTTGTACCTCAACATTGTGATCGGCATCCTGTTCGTTGCCTATTTTCTTTTTTTTCGCGGGAAGCCGCAGCAACCAACAAAATTGAATGTGAAAGCCAAAGAGGACTTCACGAAAAGCATCGTTAAGACGCAGGATCTGCCACCGCCATTGGAAGCTCGATTTTCTGAATCGAAAAAAGTGACAGTTCTAGAACCTGAGGTCATCTCGCAGACTGTGATTTCAATAAAAGTGCGTCCAGCAAAAAATTTGGGTATCTACTTCGTTTACAATGGGCACGAATGGGAATGTCATGAGGTTTTGGGAGTGCCTCAGGGGGCATCGCTTCCCGTAGTTACTGAATCTTATCAACAATTAATAAAAACCAGTGACCCGAGTACTTTTCAATTCTATGAGTCCGCTTATCAAGGTATTTTGTCCCGGTGGAGAGATCGATTATGAGTTTAGAAAATCAGGCTGCTGAGAAAATTCCATTGTTGCAAGTTGTGAAGAAAACCAGTGGCAGTTTTTTATATCCTCAGGTGATGTTGCTCATTGTTATCCCAATCCTGACGTCAGCTTTTTTTGTTTTTGGATCTTTTTGGCTAACCTGGGGGTTTTGGAGTGGAATGCTACAAGACGGGTTGGTGCTGATTAATCCTTGGTGGCAGGAGATGTTAGGGAAATTGCCGGTCTTTTTAAATGAGATTTTGAATGGATTAGGGCCGATCACATCATTTCTTTTATTCTTGTTTTTATTTGCTTTGGCATTTCCACTGATAATTGTTTTAAATTTGGCGATCACTTCTGTTTTGGCCAGCACTTATTTGGTTCATTTTTTAAAACGTCGCGAGTATCCAGCTCTTGAAGAGAAAGGCTCGGGCGCCTTCATTCGTGGGATTTGGAATACGATCACGTCGTGTATTTTGTTTATTCTGGCATGGCTTGTCACGTTACCGCTTTGGTTGATACCAGGCGCACAAATTATTTTGCCGACAATATTAACAGCTTGGTTGAATCGACGGATTTGTTTATTTGATGCGCTTGCTGATTTTGCCTCTCCTGAGGAATGGGAGCAAATTAAAGTCAATTTTTTTGGGCAAAGCTTTGCTCTGGGTGTGTTCACCACAATTTTAAATTATGTGCCGTTCGCTATTGTGTTTTCGCCGGTGGTGACGATGGTTGCATTTGTGCACTATGGTTTGGGGACGCTTCAGTTGGTTCGTACGACCAAATCAGCTAAAGAACTTAGCACATCATTCTAACGCGACTGTAAACCAAATACCTCCGAATTTGACTGTGCTTTATCACAAATGCTACGTTTTCTAGAGATATTTTTTTCTGATTTCTTTAGGAAAAGCCGGAGGCTTTGTGGTCGTTAAAACTCTGCAAGATTTGAATACTTTGGTCAGTCTTTCCAAGCGTCGCGGTTTTGTTTTTCAAAGCTCAGAAATTTATGGTGGTTTAGGAAGTTGTTGGGATTATGGTCCTATTGGATCCATTCTCAAAATGAATGTGAAGCGGGCTTGGTGGAATGCTATGACTCGTCGAAGTGATATCGTGGGTCTTGATGCCGCTATTTTGATGCACCCTACAGTTTGGAAGGCTTCTGGTCATGTCGATGGATTTTCGGATCCGCTTGTAGATTGCAAAGATTGTAAAACACGTTTTCGCGCAGACAACACCGAATCTTATTTAACAAAAAAGCAATGTCCTCAGTGTGGTTCTAAAAATTTATCCGAAGAGCGCAATTTCAACTTGATGTTTAAAACTCACATGGGTCCATTGGAAGACACGGGAAGTGTCGTTTATCTTCGTCCAGAAACAGCTCAAGGACACTTTGTGAATTTTATCAATTGCCAGCAAAGCTCGCGGTATAAAATTCCATTTGGTATTGCGGCGATCGGAAAATCTTTTCGCAACGAGATCACTCCGGGTAATTTTATTTTCCGAACGCGCGAGTTTGAACAAATGGAAATGCAATACTTTGTGAAGCCCGGAACAGATGAGGGTTTCTTCAATGAATGGAAAGAGCGTCGCCTTAATTTCTATTTAAAATTTGGAATTAAAAAAGACAACCTCAAGTTTCATGATCACGAAAAGTTAGCTCACTACGCGCGTGCTGCAACTGATGTTGAGTACAAATTTCCAATGGGATATTCAGAATTAGAAGGCATTCATAATCGCTCTGATTTTGATTTAACTCAGCACATGAAGTTTTCTGGTAAATCATTAGAGTATTTCAATGAAGCAACAAAAGAAAAATATATTCCTTACGTGATTGAAACAGCCGTCGGGTGTGATCGTTTGATTTTGGCATTCATGTGTGATGCCTATCGCGAAGAAGTCACTGTTCAGAAAGATGAAACAACGGGAAAAGAATCCGAGGATATTCGTATCGTGATGGGTTTTCATCCAGAGATTGCTCCAATTAAAGTTTGCGTTTTACCTCTTTCGAAAAAAGAAGAGCTCACTGTTCCCGCAATGAAGATTCGAGATCAATTGGCCGAAGAGTTCGACGTGCAGTATGACGAGACGGCATCGATTGGAAAGCGCTACAGACGGGCTGATGAAATCGGAACGCCATTCTGTGTGACAGTAGATTTTGAAACGGCCAATGATGGTGCCGTCACTGTTCGTCACCGCGATAAAATGACTCAAGATCGAATTCAAATTTCGCAATTAAATACTTACGTTGCGAATGGTTTGCGAAATTTTAATACGTAACTTTATTAATTAACCCTAAAAATAAGGAGAGTTGTGAATGGAAACTGTAAACACGACGAAATCCCAGATGCCAAATAAATTTGTTTACTACTTTGCCGCTGGCGATGCTGAGGGCAATGCCTCAATGAAGGGTATCCTTGGTGGCAAGGGTGCAAATTTAGCAGAAATGACGGCAATTGGCCTACCGGTTCCTCCTGGATTCACAATCTCAACAGATATTTGCACGGCTTTTTATGATAATGGCGGAAAATTGCCAGAGTGGGTTCGCCCAAAAGTGATGGAGGCCTTAGCCAAAGTCGAGACTCGTATAGGTAAAAAATTTGGGGATGTAAAGAATCCGCTTTTGGTCAGTGTGCGCTCGGGGGCTCGTGCTTCGATGCCTGGCATGATGGATACTATTTTAAATTTAGGATTAAATGATCAAACCGTCGAAGGACTTTCGGCGACTTCGAATAACCCTCGTTTTGCATGGGATTCCTATCGTCGATTTATTCAGATGTACTCGGATGTTGTGATGGGGATGAATTCATCACTTCTTGAGGTTACTCTCGAGGACATGAAAGCTGAAAAGGGTATTCATTTTGATACTGATTTGACAGCTGATGATTTGAAAAAATTAGTGGGAAAGTTTAAAGCCTTAGTTCAACAAATGACGGGACAAAGTTTTCCTGCTGATCCCGTAGATCAACTTTGGGGTGCAATCACAGCTGTTTTTAAAAGCTGGAATACTCCACGAGCAATCACATACCGTGATCTTCATTCCATCCCAGCCAGTTGGGGTACCGCAGTCAACGTTCAATCGATGGTCTTTGGGAACTTGGGTGAAGACTCAGCAACCGGAGTTGCATTCACTCGTGATCCCAGTACGGGCGAGAGAAAATTCTACGGAGAATATTTGATCAACGCTCAGGGTGAAGACGTGGTTGCGGGAATTCGCACTCCACAGCCTATTCATTTGTTGCAAGAAACAATGCCTGGTCCTTACAAAGATTTAGAAGCCGCATATCAAAAATTAGAGCTTTATTTTAAAGACATGCAGGATATTGAATTTACGATTGAAAAAAATAAATTATGGATGTTGCAAACTCGAACTGGAAAAAGAACGGCTAAAGCCGCACTTCAGATTGCTTGTGACATGATCGACGAAAAAATGTTAACTGAGGACGAAGCGATTTTGCGTGTTGATCCAGCGTCATTAGACCAATTGTTGCATCCCACTTTGGATCCAAAGGCAGTCAAAACAGTTTTAGCAAAAGGTCTGCCAGCCAGTCCGGGTGGTGTTTGTGGTCACATTGTTTTTACTCCTGAAGAAGCTGTCGAGCTTCGTGAAAAAGGTCAAAAAGTAATTCTTGTTCGTGTCGAGACTTCTCCCGAAGATATTGCTGGAATGATTGCTGCTCAGGGTATTTTGACGTCCCGAGGTGGAATGACGTCGCATGCGGCGGTTGTTGCTCGTGGTATGGGGAAATGTTGTGTTGCGGGTTGCAGCGAGATCGACGTCAATCATGAAGCAGAAACTCTTAAGGCAAAGGGATACATTCTTAAAAAAGGTGATCTAATCACTCTGGATGGCTCAACCGGCGAAGTTTTTTTAGGCGAGGTGAAGACAATCGAACCTAAGTTGGATGGAAATTTTGATCGCTTGATGAAGATGGCAGATAAAATTCGTCGTATGAAGGTGCGCGCGAATGCAGATACTCCAGCAGATGCAAAAATTGCCCGTGAATTTGGAGCCGAAGGAATTGGGTTGTGTCGAACAGAGCATATGTTTTTTGGCGCTGATCGCATCGATTCCGTTCGCGAAATGATTGTTTCGGACACCAAGCCCGAGCGCGAGCGCGCGTTGGCCAAACTTTTACCAATGCAACGAGATGATTTTTATCAACTGTTTAAAATCATGGATGGTTTTCCAGTAACCATTCGTTTGCTAGATCCTCCATTGCATGAGTTTGTTCCCCACGCTGAAGACGAGATTGTTGAACTTGCAAAGCGAATTAAGTACGACGTGAATCGATTGAAAAATAAAATTGCATCATTGCACGAATTTAATCCTATGCTAGGACATCGTGGCTGCCGATTGGCGATCACTTTCCCAGAAATTTATGAAATGCAATCGCGAGCGATTGCGGAAGCCGCTTCACAATTAGTTTCAGAAGGGTTCAAATTAATTCCTGAAATTATGATTCCATTGGTCAGCACGGCCAAAGAACTTGAAATGCTTCGTGCTCAGACCATTGCAATTGTTGAAAAGGTGCAAAAAGAAAAAGGTATCAAGTTCGACTATCAGGTCGGAACAATGATTGAACTTCCGCGAGCTGCTGTGACAGCTCACGAAATTGCACATCATGCCGATTTCTTTAGCTTTGGTACAAATGATTTAACTCAAACAACATTGGGACTGTCCCGTGACGATGCCGGGCGATTCTTGGGCACTTATGTTTCTCAGGGAATCTTCGCAAAAGATCCTTTTGTGAGTATTGATCAGGTTGGAGTGGGCACGCTTGTGAAAACGGGTGTGGATTTGGGTCGGCAGACAAAGGGTAATTTAAAGGTTGGCGTTTGTGGAGAGCACGGTGGAGATCCAGATTCCATCGAGTTTTTTGAGAATGTAAACTTGGATTATGTCAGCTGTTCACCATTCCGAGTTCCCATTGCTCGTTTAGCTGCAGCGCGAGCCACTCTAAAGCGGAATAAAAAATAGCCTTATCATAAAAAGGGCATCAAAAATCAAGCATATCTAATAATTAGGCAGGGCCGCGCATCTCTCTATAGATGCGCCGCATTCCCAAAAGTGAGCTGGTACCTTTAGGAATGTTGACATGGGGGGTGGGGTCCTTAGAATTAATTTATATGACACTTAGCCTTTGGTCTGGCGCATTGGACATTGTGCGCTGCCTTAAGGTTGTTAGCTAAACTAGGGGAATTACTTTGAGAATTAAAAAATTAGAACTGATTGGTTTTAAATCTTTTAAAGATAAAACAGTTATTCATTTTGATGCAGGAATCACGGGAATTGTTGGACCGAATGGTTGTGGAAAATCCAATATCGTTGATGCCTTGATGTGGGTAATGGGAGATCAGTCAGCTAAAGATTTGCGAGCGTCAGCGATGACGGATGTGATCTTTGCGGGCGCAGAAAATTATGCGCCATTGGGTTTGTGTGAAGTTTCATTAACACTTGAAAATGATGGTGGCCCATTTCCCGTAAAGTATTTGAAACATTCTGAAATTATGGTGACTCGCCGATTGCACCGTAATGGTGAAGGCGAGTATTTTATCAACAAAGAAGTCGCGCGTTTAAAAGATGTCCAAGAGATTTTCATGGACACGGGCGCAGGTTCAAAAGGATTCTCGATTATAGCGCAGGGGATGATTGGAAAAATCATCACAGCAAAACCAGAAGACCGCCGCATGTTGATCGAAGAGGCCGCTGGAATTACAAAATTTAAAGCTCGTAAAAAAGAATCTCAAAGAAAATTGATTTCAACAGATCAGAACTTGGTTCGATTACAAGATATCATCGGTGAATTAAAACGCCAGATCGATTCATTGCAGCGCCAAGCACAGCGGGCAGAACGGTACCGCACGATAAAGAATCAAATCGAAGATTTAGAACTTTGGTTATCCACTTTACAGTTTGTGGACTTGAAAAAAACAGCTGACGAAGCTCAGCGTATTTTTGACGATGCACAAAGCATCGAAATGGGGAGCGAATCTTCTTTGGCGACCATGCAATCAGAACTAGAGACTTTAAAGTTATCTATTCTAGAGCAAGAAAAAGCTGTCGAGACCAAGCAAAATGATTTTTTTAATTTTCAGAGTTCAGTTCAGAAAAAAGAAATGGAAATTCAAGAATTGCGATTTGAGCTAGAACAAGCCAAGCGCAATGAGCAAATGACTGGAAATATTCTGAATGAGCAAAAGGCTCGTCATGAGCTTTTATCACGTGATTTGACAGCTCTCATTGAGCAAGAGGATATTTTAAAAACAGAATCCGAAGAATTGACTTTAGAGTCAGCTCAAAAGTCAGAAGCTTTCTCAACGTCGCAAGTGCGCTATTCAACAATTGATGATGAATTAACTATTAAACGTCGTGAGCAAATTGCTTTGGGCCAAACAGAATCATCTTTGGATGCACGAGTCCAATCTTTAACGACTCAAAAGACAGATTTAGAATCCACAATTGCTGACGAAGAGGTGACTCTCAGCGAACTTCGCGAGAAGCATCACGAGTTTGAAACACGTCGTCGCAAAGTTGCTACCACTTTGGACCAAGAGCGCCAATTGCATTTGGATTTATCAAATGATGCAGAATCATTTGAAGTGAATAAAAAAGTATTAACAGAGTCCTTGCAGCGTAAGCAAATCGAAGTGCAGGAATTCAAAGACAATTTAAATGAGACAGCATCTCGTTTGTACGGTTTAGAAAATCTTCATGCAAATTTTGAAGGTTTTGAAGAGGGCGTTAAGCAAGTGATGCTTTGGAGCAAAGCAAAAACGGCGCAAATGCATGCCGATGGAACTGTGAGCGAGTTTTTTAAACCAGTCGCTGAAGCCATCGAGGTTCCTGCTGATTATGAAATTGCAATGGAAGCCGCTCTGGGATCGAAATTACAGATGCTTTTATCTGACAAATCAGAACAGGCTGTTGAAGCTGTTGATTATTTAAAAGAGCAAAAATCAGGACGATCAAGTTTTTATTCCAACGATGAGCATTTTGAAAAATCATTGCAAGGCAATCCAAAGGCAGAGCCGGGTGTTCATGGTTTATTAAAAGATTTAGTCACTTATCAACCTGAATACGCAACCAAGGTGGCTGAAATTTTGGATGGCGTGGCGATTGTTGATTCAATTCGCACGGCATTAACATTGCGGCCTCAGTACAAAGGATGGACATTCGTTACAACGGATGGTGACACGCTGTCTTCTGAGGGGGTTTTGACCGGGGGATCTAAAGAATCTGCGGAGTCTGGCGTGTTGAAACGTCGTCGCGAAATCAAAGAATTATCAGACAAGAAAAATGAATGGGCTGGAAAATTAGCACTCGCAACAGCGGCATTGAAAAAAGTAGAAGAGCAATTGGCCAATGTGCTGACGGATTTTGAGGGCGCACAAAAACGTCGTATTGAACAAGAAATCAAAGTGGCCGAACTCAGAAAAGATTTAGAACGTTCTGAAAATGAATTGTCCCAGGCGGCAACGGCCGTCGAGCGTCAAGAGCGCGAAGTGCGTCGATTGCAAGATTCGCTTGAAGTGATGAATCAAAAATTATCAGAAATGACCACGCACTTAACAGAGACACGTACCCAGAAAGCGGAGCTGGAGCAAACTGTCGATGCTTTATTGAATGAGTATAATTCAATGAAAGATGGCTTTGAAGAGATGCAAGCCAATGTTATGGATCTGCAAGTTCGTGCGGCGACTAAGAATCAAGAATACAGTGGTATTGTTCGTCAATTGGAAATGGTTCAAAAACAAGTGAACGATCTCAATTTGCAGTTGTCACGAATGAGTGAAGAAGCAGAAGGCTATTCATCTCAGATGAGTGAAGGTCAGTACACTCTAGAGCAAGCTAAGATTGATTTTGAAAAGATGATGGCAGATGTCGAGACAAAACGTTTAGAAATGTCTCAGTTTAAAAATCAATTTGAGATGGAAACAACTCATATTCGCGAACTCGAAACTAAAGTGATAACAACTCAACGAGAACGCAATGATCGCTTATCAAAAATGAACGAGGCTCAGTTGAAACTCGAACAGGCCAAAATGAAAGAGCAGTACTTGGTGGATCAGGTCCGCGAAAAATACATGCTGATCTTGTCAGATGTTGTTTCAAAATATGAGAATCGTGAAGGGGACCCTGCGGCTGCTGATGGCGAACTGAAGGACCTTCGTGAAAAATTAGCAAAAATTGGAGAAGTGAATCTTTCGGCAATTACGGAATTTTCTGAAACTCAAGAGCGCTATGCCTTTTTAACTCAGCAGCATGCGGATTTGACCGAAGCGAAGGATCAACTTCGAAAAGTGATTGATCGCATTAATAAGATTTGTTCAAAACGTTTTAAGGATACATTTGATCTGGTGAATGAACGATTCCAAAAAGTTTTCCCAGTCTTGTTCGGTGGCGGTGAAGCCATGCTTCAGCTCGTAGAAGATACTGAGAAGAGCGAAATGGGTATCGAAATTATTGCGAAGCCTCCAGGTAAGAAAATGCAGAATGTCACATTGATGTCAGGTGGAGAAAAAGCCCTGACGGCCGTGGCCTTGGTATTCTCAATTTTCTTGGTGAAACCGTCTCCGTATTGTTTGCTGGATGAGGTTGATGCACCACTGGATGATGCCAATGTTTACCGTTTCAATGACTTGGTTAAAGAAATGGCGAAACGATCCCAGATTATTGTTGTGACTCATAATAAGCACACAATGGAAGTGGCTCAAAAGCTTTACGGCGTGACCATGCAGGAACGTGGAGTTTCGACAATGGTTTCGGTTTCATTAGCAGATATTCAATAGTTTTTATACTCTACGAATAGATGTCCGATGAACGCATAGGGAATGGAAACGAAAATGTCTGAATCGCACTTTGATCAAATGACGTACTTGATGGGATTTATTTTTCTTTTAGTGCTCGTGATCATTGGCACCATAGCCTTTTCAATTATCCAGAAGCGAAAACTAAAAAAAGAAACTTCGGCTTTAAAAGAAAAAGCTCCAGATGAAGCTCGGTTAGATCATTTAAAATCTGAAATTGAAAAGGGATTGCCGTATCAGAACA
This sequence comes from Bdellovibrionales bacterium RIFCSPHIGHO2_01_FULL_40_29, assembly GCA_001771815.1. Taxonomy (GTDB): domain Bacteria; phylum Bdellovibrionota; class Bdellovibrionia; order Bdellovibrionales; family Bdellovibrionaceae; genus Pseudobdellovibrio. The sequence goes on from MEPU01000007.1 coordinate 136,898, forward strand.
TTAAAGTGATTGATGTTCCTGTGGCGGCACCGGCGATTGAAAAAGAAATTTCAATCGCAGAAGCCTTGGTGAATACCGAAGCCAGTTTTTTTGGTCGAATTCGAAAAGCTTTTTCAAATTCAGATAAAGCCAAAGTGATCGATGATATCGAAGAAATCTTATACACCAGTGATCTTGGTCCACAGACAGTTGAAAAACTATTGGATGTGGTCAAATCCGAACTCTCATCAAAAGAGCTCGGAGATATTTCTTCGGTGAAGCAGGCGCTCCAAAGGGAAATGACTGAAATTTTAGAACCGATCCAAGCTGGTTTTGAAGGTCATATAAAACTGCAACAACAAATTCATCAGGCGGCGACGGGGCCCACGGTGTTGATGATTGTTGGAGTTAACGGAGCGGGAAAAACAACTTCAATTGGAAAAATCACATCTCAATTGGCTCAGGATGGGCAAAAGGTTTTGGTCGCTGCTGGTGATACATTTCGAGCGGCAGCGGGGAATCAACTTAAAATGTGGACCGACCGGGCCCAAGCAACAGCTGAGTCTGGTAAAGGTGAAGTCGAGATTTTTTGGCCAACGAATACAACAGATCCCAGTGCAGTTGCTTTTGATGCTGTTCAGAAAGCCAAAGCTCAAAATTTTGATTACGTGATTTTAGATACGGCTGGCCGCCTGCACACGCAGGTCAATTTGATGGATGAGTTAAAAAAAGTGAAGCGGGTTATGGCCAAAGTCATTGCAGAAGCTCCTCATGAAACATGGATCGTCTTGGATGCAAATTCTGGTCAAAATGCTTTGATGCAAGCCAAAGAATTTCATCAGGCCCTGACGTTAAGCGGAGTGGTGTTAACAAAAATGGATGGCACAGCAAAAGGTGGAGTGGCCTTGGGGCTTGTCGATCAATTGCAAATACCCATTAAATTGATTGGAATTGGCGAAAAAATTACTGATCTGAGATTGTTTAAACACACCGAATACGTCAATTCTATACTGGGCTTGTAGTCGAGGTTCCTTTTGATTTTATTAAATAAAAGAGCCTTTTTTTTGGCAGTGTCTTAGTTTTAGACACTCGTAGTGTCATTTATTCATGGTTTAAGGTGGTCGCATTTTTGTAACTCTTTGTAATGGCTAAAAGTAAATAGCCATTTTAGGAGAACACGTATGTTGTTGCCGAAGTTACCACAGACTATCGTATCCACATTTTTATCATTGGCTTTGGCTTCGCAGAGTGTGACGGCTCAAAGTATGGATGCCTCAGGGGAAATTCAGAATATAACGGCAAACAATTTATTTATCCGAGCGGGAAGTTCCTTATTTGAAACTGATGACTTGGAAAAGGTTTATGAACAGAGAAATAATTTACCAATCTGGACGTCAAATGGAAAAGCCAGTCCATTTGCTTTGAATCTGAAAGCGGCGATCTCTAAACTTACTTTAAAGCACGGACTGATTGCATCGGATTATTGGACTTCTGAATTAGAGGGATATCTTGTTCATTTGAGTCCACAAAGTGCCATGGCCTTTGAGTTGGCAGCAACCCATGCTTGGGTGACATTGGCGAGCCATCTTTCGGATGGTCGCGTGGATCCATCAACTATTGATAATGATGTGCGATTTAATAAACGAATTTTTAATGATCACTTGGTTGTGGCTCAGTCAGTTGCTGGAACTCCAGGAATGATGGCTGATATTTTAGAAACTTTAGCTCCACAACATCGATATTACAAAGACACACTTGAGATTTTGGCACATTTGCAATTCACCAAATCAAATGGCGGATACACAGTTCTGCGGAAATCAACGAATACCATTAAACTGGGGCAAAAAAACGCATTGGTTCCGGCTATCCGCGAGCGCGTGCAGCAGTATGGATATAATCTTGTTGGTGTTGGCGATACTTATGATCAGGAGCTTTCCGATATTATTCAGGAAATTCAGGCAGAACATGGTTATGAAGTTAATGCGGATTTAAAATCAGATTCTGGATTTTGGAATATTATGATGGTGCCTTTGGATCAGCGGATCACTCAGACTGAAGCCACTTTAGAGAAACTTCGCTGGTTGCCAAAGCAATTGGAATCCAACATGATTTTTGTAAATACCAATGCCACTGAAGTTCGAGTTTTTGAAAATAATCAGATTGTGAATCAATTTCGATCCATCAATGGACGTGTCCTTCGTCGAACACCAATGATGAAAACGTGGATCACGCGCGTGATCTTTAATCCCCGTTGGACGGCAACAGATAGCATTGTTTTGCAGGATAAGCTTCCAGCGATTCAGAAAAATCCAAGATACTTAGAGACCGTTCGAATGAAAATGTATTCTCGTAAAGATAAAACTTTGGTTGATCCAACAACATTGGATTGGAATCGTGATGGTCACGGAATTGCGCGTCGTCATGTTTTTGTGATGGATCCAGGTCCAAAAAATGCTTTGGGAACATTTAAGTTTCCATTGGTTCCAGATCCAACCAAGCCCACAGTTTCCAATACAGATGATATCTTTATGCATTACACGGATGATCCAGAATTTTTCAAGCGTCCTCTCGCGCGTCATCTGAGTTCGGGTTGTATCCGTTTAGAACAGGCGCAGTGGTTGGCAGGTTATTTACTGAAGAATGTTCCTGGCTATGATGAGGCTTCTATTCAAAGTTTAATTGCTAAGGGTATTCCTGGTGAGGTTTTTCAAACGGATAAATCTGTGATGTTGCCAGAATCAGATTATCGCGCTGTTTATACGGTGCCATTGACAGTCGAAAAAACAAAATCAGGTCATGCGCGCTTTATGAAAGATGCTTATTTGCATGATCGTCGAATCGTTGCAGCAGTTATGGCGGCGAATCTTCGTCAGTCGAGAAAAAGTAAAAACGAATCTATCGCATCAACTTCGGTCACCACAGGTTTAAAAGTGATTGGTCAAGCCGGTTCGACTCAGCAATTTGCTGAAGTTGTTGCGATTCGTTGTGATGAACCTCGTTTTGGAGTTAACCCTCGAACGCAAATGCGCACCATCAATCGACTTTGTGATCAGCCGGTAACTTTCTCATTAAATAGGAATCAGTCATTACCTGCAGGAAAGTATATTGTGGCCTTTGAAAATACGATTCATCCAGGGTTTGTGGATGTGATTGAGGGTCGAGTGGCAACAATTCAGCTTCAAAAAATTTCTATTCCCCCATCTTTTGCACAAGATAAAGCCGTAAAAATTTACCGCGATTTTTCATCTCAGGTTGAGCAGAAGAAAGTATTATTTGAAAAATTTTATTATGGAAAAAATATTTTCCGTCAAGCGGTTCGCAAATTTGGTGATTTTTACTTGGCCGGAATGACGGATATCGATGCGGCACCGCAGGCCAACTTTTCTTATTGTTCGGAGAACAGAATTGATCAACTGCGTTTGGTTTCAAATATCCGCGAACATGCTAAGTTTGTTTGTGAGTCTTTCAACCGAGCTCGGACAATGATGGATTACGCAGATCTTTATAAGTTTGCAAATAATGGAACTTTCCAAGAGGCCGCTGCCGATTATCCAGGTGATATTATTCCGAAGCGTCATTATCGGTATTTAGTGGGCACGCCGATGATGGCGACAGATTTCGTGGCGGTGATGCCGGGAGTTTACCGCATTGAGGGGGAAACAGGACGTCAAAACATGCGGGCAACAACAACTGCATTAACAGAAACGTATGGCGATTTGACCCGTACATTTGGCAATTCGAAGAGTCATGGCGAAGTGGATGATATTGATCTCGAGACGACTGTTGATTCTGGAGCGATCTCAACAGGTCGTTGTGGTGAGGCCTCAGTTTGGCGTACTGAAAAACGATCTTATTGCACGCATGATGGATTAGACGGATGCTCCCGAGCTTTGGCCCAGCAATGTGAAGAAATGAAACTGGATTTGCGATTTAGAAAGTAATAAGCTTAAGTCATGCAAACAATGATGCTTTTATTTTTAGCTGGTCTTCTGTGGTTTCATACGGCTTTGGCAGCGATCACACCTTTTCAAAAAAATATCTCAGCTTGTTTGAAAAACCAGGTTGATGTTGTGGGTATTAAAAATCTGGATGGTTTGTATCGGGTCTTGGAAAAAAAATTTCCTTTAAGAACAACTGAAATTCTGTACCGCGAGGTTCTATTTAAAAAGCATTCAAACCTGCAAAAACTCAAATTTGAGAATGGCAAATTGGCTCTATATAAAGTGCTCGAGGACAAATCATTAAAGCTTATGAATAATGACGTGCGTCAAAAAGGTTTAACCGAAGAGTCTTCTATCAATGATCTGCTTGTTGGTGCTGATATCCAGGAGGACTGGCTGAAAGCGCGTGAGATACGTTCGGGTCAAAGTGTGCTGCAGTACAGCCGACAGCATGGTAAAATGACAGCCCTGAGTTTCAAAAAAATTGGAGCAAAAGAGACTTTAGAGTGTTCACTTATTGAACTATCCGATATTTGTTTGTGCCGCCGTTAAAAGATGCTTGCCAGGCTTTTCCTACTGTCTATACTATTTATGTAAGTTATTGTTAACTTTGGATTTTTTAAAGAAGTTATAGGAACAAAGACAGTCATGGCTGAAACACACAAGGCACAAAAAAAACAAACCTTCGATTTTAAGATAGCCGGTGTTTCATACAAAATTAAAACATCTCACGATGAAAATACAGTTAATGAACTGGTTGAGTTTGTTAACAAAAAAGTGACTGAAGCAATGTCCGCTACAAAAAACTCATCTTTTCAGAACGCCGCCGTACTGGCAGCGCTTAATATCGCTGAAGAGATGATTCTTCTCAAAAAACGAGCTGGGGCTGAATTAGATAAATTGGAAGCGAAAGCTTTAAAAATGGCCCATGAACTCGAAAATTCCAAAGCAAGCAAAGTGAACTGGAACTAATCCAGTCGCGGCTTATTAAATTTGGAGTTAGTTTGCAATCGGTATCGAGTATAAATCTTAATAAAATGGAAATGCGTCGTGCTGTTGCTCATGATCTAAAGCAGCTTACGCAGTCTGAGCGTCTGCAAAAATCAACTCGTATTCAACAGAAGCTACAGCAAGTGCTGGTTCAAAAATCGGGTATTTGGGCCTCATTTATCCCGCTAGCCTCAGAACCTCAATTGGATTGGAGATTAGTATCCTCTGCGATTCAGTGGTGTTTTCCATTGATTCAGGAAAATCAGTTGGTCTTTAAAGGCTCAGTCAGTTTATTTCAAAAAAACACATTGGGATTTCTGGAGCCGAGTGATGGGGAAATTATCCCTCTGAGTGCTATTCAGGGTTTGATTATTCCAGGGTTGGCTTTTGATCGTCAGGGGATTCGCCTGGGTCGCGGCCAGGGATATTATGATCGTACATTAAAAAATTATAAGGGCTCTACCGTTGGAGTCTGTTTTCATACGGCATTAAAAGATTTTGTTCCTCACGAAGAGCATGATCTGAAATGCCAACTCATTTTAACAGAAGAAACTTCTGTAGCAGTTGAAGGGATCACATCATGGAATTAGTATTATTTGTTTTGGTTGGATTTATAATTGGAGCTTTTGTTGTTTTTGCTTACAAGCGAATTCAAGACCAAAACACCAAAAAATCAGCTCATAGCGAAGCTGAAAAAATTATCAACAAGGCCAAGTCAGAGTCTTTAAAAATCAAAAAAGACTCTGAAACGAAAGCGAAGGATTTTGAAGTCAAGGCTCGTAAGACGATTGAAACTGAAATCAATAAGCAAAAAGTCACTTTAAAAAATAAAGAGACTCAACTTGAGCGACGTTTGAAGGAAATTGAAGATCAAAATAAAAACAAACAAGATGAGAATGACCGTTTTGCGAATCAGTTAAAAGACCGTGAAGAAAAAACCTCGATTGCTGAATCTCGTTTGAAAGAGGCCGAAAAAGCAACTCAAGAGCAAATTCAATTTTTACAAAAGAAATTGGAAAATATTGCTCAAATGTCTCAGGAACAAGCGAAACGAGAGCTTTTTCAAGTATTGGAAGAGACTGCAAAAGTTGAAGCCAGCAAGCGTATTGCAGAAATTGAAGAAGAGGCCATCAAAGAATCTGATAAGAAGTCACGAAATATCTTGGCGCGGGCCATGGCACGATTTGCTTCGGAGTACACATCTGAGAGAACTGTTTCTGTGATGAGCTTAACATCGGACGAGATGAAGGGTAAAATTATTGGTCGTGAAGGCCGTAATATTCGAACATTGGAATCCATGTGTGGAGTCGATTTGATCGTGGATGACACCCCAGAAACAATTGTTATTTCTGGATTTGATCCCATCCGTCGTGAACTTGCTCGTCGAACAATTGATAAATTAATGGAAGACGGTCGCGTTCATCCGGCACGTATCGAAGAAGTTGTAGAAAAACAAAAAGCCGAGCTGACCAAGTCTATGAAAGAAGAGGGCGATAAAGTGATCGCCGAGCTGGGTATTGGATCATTGCATGGAGAATTAACCAAAATGGTTGGCAGTTTGAAATATCGATCAACCCATGCGCAGAATGCATTAAACCACTCGTTGGAAGTGGCGCATATCTCGGGATTATTGGCGGCTGAAATTGGTGCTAATGTGAAGGTCGCAAAACGTGCGGGATTATTGCATGATATTGGTTTAGCTGCAGATCATACCTTCGAGGGAAATCATGCGTACGTAGGGGCAGATCTTGCTAAAAAATATGGTGAATCTGAAGAAGTGGTGAATGCGATTCGTTGTCATCATGAAGACGAGAAACCAGCTTCATCTATTGCTTGGATTGTTCATGCTGCGAATGTGTTATCGAATGCGCGCCCGGGTGCAAGACGCAATCAAATGGATAATTTTATTAATCGCTTAAAAGATCTTGAAAGCATTGCTAATTCTTTTGATGGCGTTATCAAAGCTGTAGCGTTGCAAGCGGGACGTGAAGTGCGTGTGTTGGTCGAAAGCTCTCGAGTCACTGATGATCAAAGCATGATGCTTGCGCGTGATATTGTGAAAAAGATCGAGCGAGAAATGGCTTACGCGGGGCAAGTTAAAGTCACTGTGGTGCGCGAAAGCCGCTCGGTAGAAATGGCTCGTTAAAATAGAATGAAAACGTTTTTATCCCCCGAAGAGCAATTAGAACGAATTCAGTTTGGCGCTGTTGATTTTATCAGCGAAAAAGATTTTATTAAAAAACTCAAACGAAGTTACGATTCAAAAAAGCCCTTGAGAATTAAATTTGGTGCAGATCCCAATCGACCGGATATTCATTTAGGCCACACGGTGGTGATCAATAAGTTAAAAGTTTTGCAGGATTTGGGACATCATATCCAGTTCTTAATTGGAGATTTTACGGCATTGATCGGTGATCCGACGGGTAAAAACACAACCCGTCCAATTTTGTCGCGGGAAGAAATTGATGAGAATGCAAAATCTTATGCCGAGCAAATATTCAAAATTTTAGATCCTGAAAAAACGGAAACAGTTTACAATTCAGCTTGGCTTTTGAAGCTGACAGCAATTGATTTTGTGAAATTAACGGCTCAGTACACTGTCGCCCAAATGTTAGAGCGTGATGATTTTACAAAACGTTATAAATCAAATATACCCATTTCAATCCATGAGTTTTTGTATCCCTTATGTCAGGGCTATGACAGCGTTGCCATGTGTTCTGATTTAGAATTGGGTGGAACAGACCAAAAGTTCAATTTATTGGTAGGGCGGCATTTGCAGTCGAATTATGGTCAAGAGCCTCAGTGTGTTTTGACGATGCCCATTTTAGAAGGCTTAGACGGTGTTCACAAGATGTCGAAGTCTTTGGATAATTATATTGGTGTTAATGAATCTCCGAAAGATATGTTCGGAAAAACAATGCGTATTTCAGATGAGCTGATGTTTCGCTATTTCGAATTGCTCACGGATATGAAACCCGCTGAAATCACCACTCTGAAATCAGAAATTGAAAGCGGAAAAAAGCATCCACGCCAAGTGAAAGTTGATCTGGCAAAGTTTTTAGTGAAGCGATTTCACTCGGTAGCGGCAGCTCAAGATGCTGAAGACGAGTTTAACCGGATTTTTGTTGATAAAGGAATGCCAGATACAATTGAAGAGTTTCAGACAACGCCTCAATCCATAGGGTTAGCCCCGTTGATGACGTTGTGTGGATTAACAGCCAGCAATGGTGAAGCCGTTCGGTTAATCACGGGTGGTGGTGTTCAGATTGATCAACAAAAAATTTCAGATAGTAAGTTGAAGCTCGATTTGAAATCCGGTGATGAGCTGGTGATCAAGGCGGGTAAGAAAAAGTTTATGAAAGTTGTTGTGAAATAGTATGAAGATTAAATTTTTACCTCAAAATGTTGAATGTGATGTCGATCCCTCCAAATCGCTTTTGCAGATTGCCACGGAAAACGGATTGAAAATTAAATCAGTTTGTAATGGTGTGCCGTCGTGTGCGGAATGCCGAGTTAAAATTGTTGCTGGAGATAACTCGATTCCAGAGCCGGGTAAGGCGGAACTCAGTTTGATTGGTTCAAGTTATTATTTGGATGGTCGTCGTTTGAGCTGCCAGGTTCGATGTTTTGGTCCAGTCACTGTGGATTTGACTGAGCAAGTGAATAAGGTCGATACCCAAAAGAAAGTCCGCGGATTCAAACAAAAAGATCAGAAAGAGCTTTCGGCCGTACAAGATACGATGATTCTTAATAAAGTGGAACCTGCAAAAAAGTAATTGCAACTGAAAAAAAGTAGTTATTAGGTAACCATATCTAAATCAGGCATGCTCAAGGGCAGTTTAATCGTTACAACGGTGCCTCGAGATTCGGGATCAGATACGGAATGATGTTTGCTAGATAAGCTGAGTTCTCCATTCATCTCTTTTAAAAATCGCATAGCTACCGGAAGTCCTAAGCCAGTGCCCTTTTCGCCTTGAGTTCCCAGAGAGCTCGTTCGCTCTTCAATAGAGAACAGCCGCTCAAGTTTTTCAGATTCAATGCCCTGCCCCCAATCGCGAATGGTGACAAAGACTTTTGATGAATTCATGAGTTCTGCTGTGATTGAAATTTTTTGACCAGGTTCCGAAAATTTTAAAGAGTTTGTTAGAAAATTAGTGAGCACTTGAAAAATAAAAACATCTTTATCAACATTAATGTAAAAATCATCGGTTAAGTTAAGCGTGTTGAAATCAATATTAATATTTTTAGCACTGGCTTGCTCATGAGTGAAGCCAATGGCATCTTTGATGAGATCTTTTATAGACCAATGATTCATTTTTAAAGTGATTTTTCCGGTTGTAAATGTGTGTGCAATTGTATTTAGATTTTTAAAAATACGAAGCATTTGCTTGGAACTCACAATGATTTTATTCAGTTTTTCTGGCGGAAGTCCGCCATTGCGTTCACCCAACTGAGAGATCATTGAAATTGTTTGCAGGGGATTAGCTAAATCATGGGACAAAGCAAAGAATATTGTTGAGAGTAGTTTTTGTGATTCATTAGAGATCTTTGTTTTTTGTTCACGTTCACTTACTGCGATATAAGTGTTAGCTGCGATAGCAATAAAAGGGATCAAAAAGAATGTTAGTCGCAAAGTTAAAAGAGCATTTGCGGATAGCGGGCCGAACTGGGGCCCTAAATTGTAGTCCATAACGGTCAATACTGTGTAGCAAAGCAGTGGTATCAAAATACAGAAAGCGATTGATTTTTTTTCATCCATAGAGAAATGAACAAATGGAAAAATAGCTCCAAGAAGCAATGCCCCTGCCGCGAAAGAATTTGAACCTAAGTAGAAACCACACGACATGACCAGCAAGGAGGCGATTGTAATGGTGCTGAGTCTAGAGAGTGTTGTCCACCCCATAGAATTAAATCCCAGCGAGGCTATCAAGAAAGAAAAACTAGCGACCATGAATCCTAGGGTAATAGGAAGGTCCTGTATCGTGATGTAGAAAACAAGGGCCAATGCTAAATTGATGATAAAAAAAATCATCCCATTTAAATTGATTTGTTTGATATAGCACTGATGATCTTGGGGGGTTGTTTGAGTTCCCAGTTTTAGTAAGTGATCTAAATAATTCCTAGATTTTTGCATTTTTACTTCCTTAGGGTGCAAAAACTATATCGTCATACTTTAGTGAAGTGTTAAACTTTATTAATATATCAGTGAATTATTTTTAATAGTCCTGTTTCAACCTGAAACAGGAGTCTCGGATTGAAGCAAAAGTGATTGATTGAATCTAGACGTTGAAACTGGAGCCACAGCCACAATTTTTAGTGGCATTGGGGTTGTTGAAAACAAACCCTTTTCCATTTAGGCCGCCGGAATAATCCAAAGTCATACCAATTAAATAAAGAAAGCTTTGTCCATCGACAACAATCTTTTCGCCAAAGGCTTCAAAAGATTTATCCCCATCCCGTAGTGCAGTATCAAAATCCATTTTATAAGACAGACCCGAGCAACCACCTTTTTTGACTTCAACACGTAAAAAGGCTTCTGCGGGTTTATTGTCTTCAGCCTTTAAAGCTGTAATTTTTTTTGATGCTGTTTCTGAAATCTGTATCATATGCGGACCAGTATACCTGATTTTTATTGAGATTTAAATACCTTAATCAGCACTTCCAAGGCTTGATTCATCTCAGCTTCTGTTGTCCATCTTCCAATAGACAAACGGATCGTATTTTGAGCCTGATTTAGGCTTAATCCAATAGCTTTTAAAACATGGCTGCTGGTGACCTCGGTGGTGCTGCAGGCAGACCCTTGACTGAAGGCCAAGCCAGTTAATTGAGGGAGCGCCAGTTCAATAGGGCTGTTCATTGTTAAACTCAGGTTGATTGGGGAGCGTCGTTCCAATTCAGGGCCATTTAAAGATACCGTCGGAATGAACTCTTTGAGCTGTTCATAGAACTTTTGGAGCATTTTCTGAGTTTGTTGGGATTCTTGAAGCCATTTTTCATTTGCCATTTCACATGCTTTGCCCGCACCAACAATACCAGGGACATTCAATGTGCCAGAGCGTTGGCCATGTTGATGGCCACCACCAAAAAGATAGGGAACGATTTCAACATGAGGATTGGCCGAACGGGTGAATAGGCATCCGACCCCCTTCGGGCCATACAGCTTATGAGCTGAAAATGTTAAAAAATGCACGGGTGTTTTTTCTAAATTCACATCAATCTTGCCAACAGCTTGGGTGGCATCGGTGTGAAAATAAATTTGCTGATCATTACAGATTGGGGCCAATTCAGAAATGGGATTGATGCTGCCGATTTCGTTATTAACCCACATTATACTGACTAATTTTGTATGGGGTTTGATCCATTTCTGGAGTATTTCTGGCGTGATGGTTCCATCTTTTTGAACAGGCATGAAGTCCACGTCAATACCTTCGTATTTCTTAGCAGCAAGAAAAGAATTGATAACGCTGAGATGTTCGGTGGCAGAAGTTAAGAAATGTATTTTTTCATTTGGATTTTCGGCACGCAATTTTCGAATCAAGCCAAAAACAACAGAGTTATTTCCTTCGGTAGCCCCAGCATTCCAAATGATTTCATTCGACTTGCAGTGAATGAGTTTTGCCACCTGCCCAGTTGCTGTTTTGACTGCTGATTCTGCGGTCCAGCCATAGGCATTCAATGTATTTGCCGGATTGCCAAATTTTTCGGTGAAATAAGGCAACATTGTTGCGACAACTTCGGGATCAGTGGGTGTCGTTGCGTTATAGTCCAGGTAGATGGGTTTCATGATTTACGTCCTCAGAATCCAGGATTATTCTATATTCACTTATGAGTCAAAAGAAGACCCTGAATCAACCTCTATTTGTGAACTATTTTGTAAAACCCAAGCAAAAAGCCATTGCCCTTTTTAAATGGAAAAGAGTGGATTCCTTAATTCAAGATCAGCAAGGCCATGTCTATTTTAAAAAAAGCCATGTCAAATCTCCGGTCAAGTGGTCATCGACGGCAATTGATATTGCCGCCAGTAAGTATTTTCGGAAAACAGTTCAAAAAGAAAATTCAATCGAAGCACTTATCGAACGCATTGGAATGGGATTAGCAGGCGCCGCCAAGGGAAGCGGTCTATTCCCAGATAAAAAATCTGTCGACGGATTTGTTGAAGAATTAAAGTATTTAATGTACTCGCAAAAAGCGGCTTTTAATTCTCCGGTATGGTTTAACTTGGGATTAAAAGAGGCCTATGGGTGTTCTTCGAAAAGCACTCATTTTGCATTTGATTCAAAATCAAAAAAAGTCAAAAAAATAAATGATGCCTATTTGCGCCCGCAAATTTCAGCATGTTTTATTCAATCACTGGACGATTCTATCGAAGGTATTTTTGAGCTGATTAAGAATGAAGCCAAGTTATTTAAATATGGTTCGGGAACAGGAACTAATTTTTCAACATTGAGATCAAAATATGAACATCTGTCTTCGGGTGGGACCAGCTCGGGATTAATTTCTTTTCTTGAGGTGCTGGATCGTTCGGCCGGTGCCATCAAATCAGGTGGAACAACTCGTCGGGCTGCAAAAATGGTTTGCGTTGATCTGGATCATCCAGAAATTGAAGAGTTTATTGATTGGAAAATGCACGAAGAAAAAAAAGCCCGCGTCTTAATTGAAGCGGGCTATTCCGGAGATTTGGATGGCGAAGCATTTCGAACAGTGGCAGGACAGAATGCCAATAATTCTGTTCGTATTCCAGATCGTTTTATGCAGTCCTTGAAAAAGAATCAAGATTGGTTTTTAAAAACAAAAGATGGAAAAAATTTAAAAAATCTCAAAGCCTCTGAATTGTGGCAAAAAATTTGTCGTGCGGCTTGGTCATGTGCTGATCCAGGCTTACAATTTGATGATACCATCAATGACATGCACACATGCAGAGAGTCGGGACGAATTCGAGCCAGCAATCCCTGTTCGGAGTATATGTTTCTAGACGATTCGGCCTGTAATTTAGCCTCTATCAACTTGGTGCAATTTTTAGATTCATCAAATAACTTTAAGATGAACGATTTTCTACATACTGTGCGCACATTATTTATAGCTCAAGAATCTCTGGTGAATTTTGCCAGTTATCCAACAGAGAAAATTGCACAGCAGTCAGTGGATTTTCGTCCCTTGGGTTTAGGATACGCCAATTTAGGTTCATTGTTGATGCGCATGGGTTTGCCCTATGATTCTGATGAGGGCCGCGCGTGGGCCGGATTTATCACATCCCTGATGACGGGAATGGCCTATAAGACCAGCGCTGAAATGGCATCGCGATTAAAACCATTTTCTGGATTTAAAAAAAATAAAATTCCGATGCTGAAGGTGATGAAAAAACATCAGCAAGCCAATAAAAATATTCAATGGCAATTATTACCAGAAGAATTTCAAAAATTAACTCTCAATATTTGGAACGAAGTCATCCAGTTGGGTAACAAGCATGGCTTTCGAAATGCGCAAGCCACAGTGATTGCACCAACGGGGACAATCGGGCTTGTTATGGATTGCGACACAACGGGTATCGAACCTGATTATTCTTTGATTAAGTATAAAAAACTTTCGGGTGGTGGAGTTCTGAAAATTGTGAATCAGTCGGTAGATTATGCTCTTCAACACTTGGGATATTTTGATGATCAGATTGAAATGATCAAAGCCCACTTGTTGCAACATGAAACATTAAAAGGATCAGCAGTACGACCTGAGCATTTAGCCATTTTTTCAACGGCAACAGGGGACATGTATTTAAGTCCCGAATCGCACATCCAAATGATGGCTGCAGTTCAACCATTTATCAGCGGTGCCATTTCAAAAACGGTGAACTTGCCAGCGGAAGCCACACTGAAGGATATCGGCAATATCTATCAACAAGCCTGGGATCTGAAACTCAAGTCGATTTCCGTTTATCGAGATGGCAGCAAGTTTGTACAACCGTTATCTGGAAGCAGTAAAAAAAATAAAAATGAATTTTCCTATCCCAAATGTTCCGAGTGCGGCAGCCAGACCGTTTTGGAATCGGGTTGCTACCGTTGTTTGAATTGCGGAACGACAACGGCCTGTGCGTCGTGATGAGTAATTCCAAATAATGTCGTGGTGTTGAACTTTTAGATACCCAGAGCGTATTAAATCCAATCTATTGCAGTTGATTTGGACCTCAAATCGCATAGGTTTACTCTTTGAAGCGAGAACTATCGTTTTTGAAAGAGTAGGTACATCGTGATTTTGAAAAAAATGAGTCTGTTGTCTATGGGTTTGTTATTGGCTCAACCGGGTTTTGCTAAGTCTGCGGATTTGGCCAGTGCGAGTATTGCGGTGAAGATGTCGGCCTTTGAGATGCCTGCCGAATACAATTGTCCTCTTTTTTCGAATTCTCCCTATACGGACATGTTGAATTCTTTAGATAAGATGCAAGACAATCTCAATCAAGTGTTTCCACAATGTGAAAACAAAGCCAATCATGTGAAGCTGAATGAAACATCAGATAAGCTTCATAAGAAAGTCCTCGAAGCTCAGACATTTCAAAAAAATGGTCAAACCTATAAACTGTCGTTATCTGCAAATACGATTGTTGATTTAACTCGCGTTTTGCAGCAATCCTTGGTCAGTATGTCTCAGGCTCAGACCAAAGCGTGTTATCGCTCTGAGGCACAATTTCGAAGTGTTATTTTTTCGATTAATGATACGTTTCAAAGTTTATCTCCGTTGATCTTGGATATTGCCACTCAAAATCCGGCTATTGGACAAACGCTGGGACCTGCTTTAAAAATACTGGCGGGTGCCGATGCGATTTCCAAAGGATTGTCGCTGATCGAACAGATTGCAAAAGACTCTATTCAATTTGATATGACTGATAAAGACAACCGCATCAACACGGTAAAAAACACGTGTCAATTTATGAAACTTTACAATCGGTTGACCTATTTGCGTCTTTCGCGTTTGGGTCAAGTTCAGTCTATACATCAGAAGTTTCAAACTGAAATTTCTGAGATTCAATCAAAAGTTCGCATCGCAAATGTCAATCGCAGTGAAGCCTTGCCTGCAGGTTCTCGAAAATTTCCAATGTTTGTAGCGGGGAATGATTCTCGTGTTGTTGGTGATAGGGCTTTGGTGTTATTTGAAAAATTGAAAGTGTCTGGCCCTGCGGAGCAAAGTAAAATCCAAAAAGCCCTGTCTGATTTTGATGATGCAAAAAAGGATAATTTTTCAGAGATCACTCAGTGTCAGGTGATCAAGACCAGTTTGAAATCCACCAGTTTACAAGAATTCCTAGTGGATTTAAAAGATTTCTCTGAAAGTGCAAAAATTAATTATAACATAGAAACTGAATTGGATATTATCGCCGAATACCAAAGCGAGCTTCAGAAGGTCATCGCCAATGGCAGTCGTTCGTTGTGCACTCAGTTCGGACAGGATTGGTTGCGCAAGGTCGATCAGATATTTATTTTGGGTCGACAGATGGTGGCTCAGTATGAAGTTCAACTGATTGAGCTCAACGGCGAAGCTTATTTGATCAAACAAAAGAAATTGGCCAAAGATGCTGAAAAATTGCAAGCCATCGAGTCGGATTACAAAAATTTAAAGACCATGTTGAATTATGCTTCTTTTGAATCCAGTGAAATGGAAAAAAGAGCCAAAGGAATGCATAAGTATCTTTTTGCAGGTCCGGATAAAGTGGTTTCGGAATGCGCGACACGAGCTAAAGAAGAAAAATGTGGAGTGGTTGATGGTGTTGCTGGAATCGCAAAAGCCTTTTATCAAGAGTATCGTAATCAAGGACCAGTGTATGAATTGGTGCTTAACAATGAGAAGTATTTCAATGAATCTTACGATAAAATGAATCGAGCTATGATTTATTTGCAACGCTATGAAGATCAGTTTTTGCCGGCAGCCATACAGGCCAAGAAAAACAGTCCGGTAAAGAAAACTTTTGACGAGTACTTTGCGGCACGCGAGAAAAATGCGTTTGCCATGGATCATATGACCACAAAGTTTTTAGTTAAGGGGACATCTGGGCATACGCAAGTTTGTTCACAAGCAAAACTAGTGGTGAGTGAATACTTAAAGGCGACCGATCATATGATGAGCACCTATGGTATGTGTGAAATGATTAAGAATGTTATGCATGAGCCTGATGTTTCTAAAAAACTGAAGGCCTACTGTATGCCGATAAGTGATCGTGAAGATTCAAAGCTGAATCAATTGCGATACCGTCTGGCAGGGCGAAGTGATGCGTCTTCAAAACGCCCTGAGACGGAAGTTTTATACTTTAATCGTTCGCCAAAGGCTTTTGTTGATCAAGTGCTTGTTCGTATGAATGAATTGGGATGTTATAACTAAAAGCCCACCATCTTTTGAAGAGCTTCATCCCAAAGTTTGAGTTTCATCAATTGAAAGGTCTGCGAGATGTGCAGACCTTTTATTTTATAAAACTGAGTCAGGTGTAGGTGAGCCTCGGGTAGACGATACATGGGAATACGTGCATCCAGGTGATGAACATGATGAAATCCAATATTTCCAGTCCACCAGTTCACAAAGGGTGAGGTTTGATAGTACGAACTTCCGTAGAGTCCTACTTTTTCAAAATCATAAGAATCTTCTCGAAACCAAACGGTATCTTCAAACTGATGCTGAGCATAGAACAGCCATATCGCTAAGATAAAGCTCAAAGAAAAAGTTGGAGCTTGCACCAGAATCAACTTCAACAGAATTTCATTTTTATAGGCAAAATAGAAAATCCCCATAATGAGTAAATTCAAAAATAAAATATTAGAGACAATTTTTTTATGAAAGTGTTCGAATGGAAATCGAAAGACTCCTAAGAAAAGAACAAAGGGGCCCAGCATACAAAATACGAATGGATTTCGATAAAAGCGATAAAGTGCTTTTTTAAAAAAATGAGCTTGCTGGTATTCAGAGGTGGTGAGTAGCCAAATATCCAAACTGTGGTGCCGACGATCAAGATTTCCTTGATTGGTGTGATGGCGATTGTGCAATTGGCGCCACATTAAAAAAGGGGTGTAAAAGAAAAATCCCGAAATATGTCCTAAAAGAGTATTGAGGGTCGCATTTTTAGTAAATGAATTGTGACCTGAGTCATGCATGATTATAAAAAGACGAGCATGAAACCAATGTGCTGGAATGGCTAAAGCAATCACCCACCAGTAGGAATAATCATAAAGCCAATAGCTAAGTGCCATTAAAAATAAAAAAGGCACAAGCGATGTTAATACCACCGCAAGTGCCTTTTTAGAGTTAGGTTGGCGAAATTGACTAAGATCCATCACGCTTAAAGAAGCGTGTGGGCCAAAAGCATTTCACGATACTTTGGTAGCGGCCATAACTCGTCAGCGACCAAGAGCTCCGATGTATCAATTGCATCACGCAATTTCAGGGCAGCCGGTTGCAGGTCTTCCATGATGTTCCACATGCGTTTGTGTTCATCATGGGATTTTCGAGATTTCTCAACTGCTGATTTGAAAGAATCAAAATTTTTCAACACAGCTGCAAAAATAGTTTCAAATTCCGTCGAGCGATCCTTATGAAGTTTCTTAAGTGGTGCGCTAGACATAGCCTGATGAGCACTGCCGAGTAGGGTCATTTGTTTTTCTAATGCCGGAATAATGTATGTGCTGGTGATCTCAAGTAAACTTGAATGCTCGAGATCCAGCGTTTTAACATAGCGTTCAACGGCAATGTGATAACGGGATTCAATTTCTTCTCGCGAGAGCACTTTTGAATCGATTAAAAATTGAGTTTTATTTTTGTCTTTTAAAATGTCTAAGGCTTCCGGAGTGGTATTGAGTATTGGCAACCCACGTTTTTTGGCTTCCGCTTTCCATTCGTCAGAATAACCATTTCCCGAAAAGCGAATGGCTTTTGTTTCTTTGACTAGGCCGCGAATCAATTCTAAAACCGCATCGTCGCGTTTTTTCTTTTTCAAAAGTTCTTTCAGTTTTAAAGAGCACTCTTTAAATGCCATGGCCACGGCTGCATTTAAAAATGACATCGGAACAGCTACATTCTGTGATGAACCAACGGCTCGGAATTCAAACTTGTTTCCTGTAAAAGCAAATGGACTGGTGCGATTTCGATCCGTGTAATCTTTTGAAATATTGGGGATCTGACTGACGCCGAGATCAATAATTTGCTCATCTGTAGCTTTATGAACTTTGCCGGCTTCAATAGTATTTAAAATATTTTCAAGCAAGCTTCCAAGAAATACAGAAATAATCGCAGGTGGCGCTTCATTAGCGCCTAGGCGATGATCATTGCCCGGGCTGGCAATAGAAGCGCGCAGAACTGCAGAATTGTCATTAACAGCTTTTAAAATAACAGACAGGCACGCTAAAAATCGCAAATTTTGATGTGGTGTGTGTCCGGGTTCTAAAAGATTTTCGCCTTTATCATTGGCCATAGACCAGTTGTTGTGTTTTCCAGAGCCATTGACTCCGGCAAATGGTTTTTCATGAAGTAAGCAAACCATACCATGCTTTAAAGCAACACGTTTTAAAACCTCCATGGTTAAGAGATTGTGATCTGAAGCGATATTCATATCTTCAAAGATGGGAGCCAATTCAAATTGGCTTGGTGCAACCTCGTTATGACGAGTTTTGACGGGGATTCCCAATTTGTACAATTCGAACTCAGCTTCTTGCATAAAGGCTTTAATTCGCGTGGGGATCGATCCAAAATAGTGATCTTCTAATTGTTGACCTCGGGCAGAAGATGATCCTAATAAACTGCGGCCGGTCATGATTAAATCGGGGCGCAGGGCTACAAAATTTTTATCAACCAAGAAATACTCTTGTTCGGCACCTAAAGTTGTTTGAACTTTTTTAGCATCCACGTCACCGATTAATTTTAAAAATTCAACAGCTTCATTCGACAGTGAGTCAATCGAGCGTAGCAGCGGTGTTTTATTATCTAAAGCTTGCCCGTGATAGCCGAAAAAAACAGTCGGTATGCAAAGGGTTTTTCCATTTTCTTCTTCAATAATAAAAAGAGGCGATGTGGGATCCCAAGCTGTGTAGCCACGAGCTTCGAAAGTGGAGCGCATTCCGCCAGATGGAAATGAAGATGCATCGGGTTCACCTTGAATCAACTGCGATCCTGTAAAGCGTTCGATCACTCGCAGTTCTGAATGATGAGCGTGTTGAATGGAAATAAAGGCATCGTGTTTTTCAGCCGTCGAACCTGTCATCGGTTGAAACCAGTGACAGAAATGTGTCACACCTTTAGAAACAGACCATTCTTTAACGGCACTGGCGATAGCTTCTGCAGTTTCTTTGGGTAATTTTTTACCTTGATCCAATGTCTTAAGAAGATTGGTATAAGAATCTTTGGGTAATTTTTCTCGCATCTGGGCCAAGCCAAATGTCATGCAGCCAAAATATTCAGAAACTGGCGCGTCTTTGCCAAAAGAATCTTTGACGCGTTCAATTTTACGAATGGGTTGATCGATTGCCGCCTGAAAAGCATGACGACGCGGATTGGTCGAACTCAGTTTCTGAGTTGAATCCATAGTGGAACTCCTTCATTTTGACCTCGGTGAATTATCAATGATAACTCGTGCGAAGTATGGGTTGTCGCGGTCTTAATAGAATTCACAATGTGAGCTCTTTAAAACCGTATTTAAATCATAGAAGAAATCCAGAGATTCCGTCAATGGGAACCTTTTTTAGAGGGGGCTCTGTGTCTTAAAATCCTTGTTTAGGCAGCGACTTTTCCTTTGATTTCATTTTCAAAGTTTTGCACCACTTCAGACAGAAACTCAGATTGCTGGGCCATGGTATCGGCATGGTTTGCCGTTTCAGCTGTCGATTGCGACGAGTCAGAAACAACTTGATCAATTTCTAACATGGCTTTTGTGATTTGATTGATGCCTACAGATTGTTCTTGAGTATTGGCTAGAAGCTCTTGGTTGATTGTTTTGACTTCCTGAGCTGATTTCAAGATCCCTTCGAATATTTCAAGATTCGATTCAACAAGTTTTTTGCCTTTTTCAACGCGATTTGTGCTTTCTAAAATCAACGAGCTGATATCTTTAGCGGCAACAGTACTTTTTTGAGCCAAGGTTCTGACGGCATCGGCAACCACGGCAAAACCTTTGCCTTGTTCGCCTGCGCGGGCGGCTTCAACGGCTGCATTCAAGGCTAAAATATTTGTTTGAAAAGCAATATCTTCAACCACTGATATGATTTCTTGAATTTTAGAAGCACCTTCTGAAATTTCAGCCATCGCAATCTGAAGGCCCTGATTTTCAGATTGTCCTTTGGATGCAAAATCATAACTTGCAGTTGCCATCTGAAATGCTTTTTCAGAGGATTCCACAGTTTTTGATAAGATTGAGCTCAATTCATTGAGAGTGGACGATGTTTGTTCAATGGCAGCGGCTTGAGTGGAGCCCTTTTTTGAAAGATCTGCTGACAGATCTTTCAAAGTTGAGCCCGAGTTGCGCGCTTGGGTGGCTGTTTCTTTTAACATGCCCACAGAAATTTCTAAGCGCTTCGAGGCGCGTCCTAAAAAGAAAAACATCGCTAATGAAAGTAATCCTTGAAAAAATACAGAGGCACCAATCACAGTATAAAGTGTTTTACGAAGTGCGGAATCAACACTCTCGTAACTGTAATAGACTGTCACCGATCCAATAATATCATCGGCTTTGCTTGGCGAAGCCACCGTGCGTTCTAAAGATGGAAATCCTGCAAAGGGTTGTTTTTCAGCATTTGAAATAACTTTGTTTGATTTGTCTTTAAACTCAACGGCCACAATGTCTTCATCGACAATCAGTTGTTGGGCATATGTATTTAAAAGGGCCACATCGAAATTCCAAATGGCCTGAGAAGACGCATGTTTAACGTAGTCAAAAAGGGAAGATAT
Source organism: Bdellovibrionales bacterium RIFCSPHIGHO2_01_FULL_40_29 (assembly GCA_001771815.1). Taxonomy (GTDB): domain Bacteria; phylum Bdellovibrionota; class Bdellovibrionia; order Bdellovibrionales; family Bdellovibrionaceae; genus Pseudobdellovibrio. The sequence goes on from MEPU01000007.1 coordinate 157,708, forward strand.
TTTCTGATTGAGAGCTTGCTTGCCCACTTGTCCTTGATAGTTATAGGCTAAAGTTGAAGCGCATAAAATAAGAGAACTAGAGATGATATTTAAACCAAATAAACTTCTCTTCATCAATGACCAAGTAGAAAAATCAAACATAGAGTAATATCCTTCTTTAACGTTTTGATTCGACGCTTTCTCATCGGACGCGAAAGATGGAAACTTGATTTTGAATTTTAATGTTTCAGGATGAGACACGAGCTCATTATGTTTGATTAAAATGAACAAGGGCCATTTCTGTAAAATAGTATTTATTGCGATCCTGCATTTGTGGTGAGGTGTAAGCAGAATCAACAAGGAATTGCTTGCGGGTGCCTAAGTAGTCATAGATAAAAAGCATTTTTCGACCATCGTCGTGTGGTAGTAGCGCCATAAAATTCTCCTCACCTTCAAAGAGATCTGCAAAAGGGGCGTCAGGGGATTGTTTCCAGCTCCAGCGACTGTGATTTTTTAAAAAGGGCTGAAGGCGTCGGTGCAGGAGGCCGCCGGTGATGTAATCATAGAATGTAAAATCAATATCTTTCAGCAACTGAGACGTGATTTGAGCTAAATCCACAAAATCTTTTGCGACCGTAATATGAGCCAGTGCGCGATCGATGTCTTGAACCAAGGGATTCACCAACAGGCCATTGTTCGCGGTGTAACTTATTTTCACTTCAACATAAGGCAGATGAACACGGTAGCCGATTTCAAGTTTATCTTTGTGGGGAAACTTTTGAGCAAAGCCTTCGACTATATGGGCGACTTCAGATTCACCAACGCCCAAGGTATCCCAAGACTTTGTGATGGTTTTTATTAAATTTTCAGCAAGTGGCGAGATGATTTCTAGAAGACGATCATTCCAAAGGCCTTCGATTTCTTTTGGAGGTCCTGGTAAAACAAAAACATGAAGGGAGTTAGTTGGCGTTTCAACTTTTAAATAAAATCCATTGGCGGTGCCATTGGCGTTCTCTAAAACAAGGGATCCCTCAGGAAAAAAACACTGTTGTTTTTGAGACTCGCGCACGGGGTAACCTCGGGACGATAATCGTCGCTGAACATATTCCCAAGAAGGTTCATGAAATTTTAAATCTTGTCCACTCCACTGACTGATCAGATCACGCGTGAAATCGTCAGAAGTTGGCCCCAGGCCACCGGTAACAAAAAGCCATTCCGAGTCTTTGGCTAAAAAGTCTAAGGCCTTCAAAATCAAAGTTCGATCATCAGGAACCGTAAGGTGAAATGGAATTTTTAATCCTAAGGGGATCAATTTTTGTGATATCCAAGAGGCATTCTGGTTGATGATTTGGCCTGTTGTGATTTCAGTTCCGACTGCCAATATTGATGCTTTCATAAGCAAGATTCCTTAAAATTCAATGGCAAAGCGCCTTTAAAGAACTTTATAAGAACGAACAAAACTGTTAGAGTCAAGGCTCGAAAAAATACTCTAAACGCCGAGGTCACGATGTCTACTTGGAAAGATTTTGATTTATTGAACCCCACTGATGAACACCGCATGTTACGCGACACTTTAAAATCTTTCGTTGAAACTGAAGTTGAACCTCAAGCTCACGAATTTGATCGCCATGAAAAATTCAATTTACCACTCTTTAAAAAATTAGGTGAACTGGGTTTGCATGGGATCACTGTTCCTGAAAAATTTGGTGGCGTCGGAATGGATGCGACAGCAGTTGTGTTGACCCATGAGGAACTGTCGGCCAGTGATCCTGGTTTTTGTTTGGCCTATTTGGCTCACGCCCTTTTGGCGGTGAATAATTTGGCCGTGAATGGTTCCGAAGAGCAGAAACAAAAGTATTTGCCAAAGCTGAGCTCTGGCGAGCATATCGGTGCGATGGCGATGTCAGAACCCGATTATGGAACTGATGTGTTGGGAATGCAGACGACGGCAGTGAAACAAGGTGATCATTATGTTTTGAATGGTCGCAAAATGTGGATCACTAATGGATCCATTGATGATCAAAAAACGGCTTGTGATTTCGTATGGGTTTATGCCAAAACCGGCGAGAAAAATGGACGCGCCTTGCTATCCACTTTTATTGTGGAAAAATCTGATATGGGATTTTATGTCGGTCAAAAAATCACGGACAAGTTGGGAATGCGAGCTTCAAATACCGCAGAATTGGTTTTCGAGAATTGTAAAATTCCAGGGAATCGCTTGGTGGGCAAGGAGGGCGATAGCATTCACCATATGATGAGAAATCTTGAAATTGAGCGCGTCGGATTAGCCGCCATGAGCTTGGGAATTGCTCGCCGTTCCATTTCCATTATGAATAAGTATGCGATCGAACGCCATGCCTTCGGAAAATCATTGAATGCTTATGGTCAAATTCAAAAGTATATTGCGGACTCTTATGCTGAATACAAAGCGGCGCAATCCTATGTCTATGAGACCGCTCGTCGCATGGATTTAACCAAAGAGGGAAATCGCTTGGATTCAGATGGTGTTAAGTTAGTGGCCACCACGATGGCAAAGAATGTTGCTGATCGAGCAATTCAAGTGTTGGGTGGTTATGGGTATGTCGGAGAATACGTGGTTGAGCGTTTGTGGCGCGATTCGAAGTTATTAGAAATTGGTGGCGGGACTATCGAGGCCCATCAGAAAAATATCACTCGCGATTTATCAAAAGATTTTATTAAAGCCGGGTTTTAATGTTTAGACTGAAAAACCCCATCGAGTATGCACCCAAGAAAGAAGCCGATGTGGCTGCTATTATGGAGCATATTTTCCCTATTTTGACACCGGAGAGGCAGAAGAAAATATTGCAAGTGACCCGCGAGCGTTGTTTTGACGTCAGTGTTGTTCTGGAGAATATTTATGATCGTGGGAACACCAGTGCTGTGATGAGAACGGGCGAGGGATTGGGTTTTGCAGATTTTCATGTGATAGAAACCTTTGATAAATTTAAAGAATCCAATCGGGTTACTCAGGGTGCCGACAAATGGGTTGAAGTTAAAAAATGGAAATCCACAGCCGAGGCTATTGAGCATTTTAAGAAAAATAAAATTCGAATTTGTGTGACCTCGCTCGAGGCCGCTAAACCCATTCATGAGGTGGATTTTTCAACACCCATCGCCTTGGTCTTAGGAAATGAGAAAAGTGGAATTTCTAAAGAAATTCTCGAGGCCGCTGATGAACGGGTGATTATTCCAATGCCGGGATTTGTGCAGAGCTTTAATATTTCGGTCGCGGGTGCCCTGTGTTTATATCAGATTTATCAAAATCGACTGCGCACATTGGGAAAAAATGCTGATGTGACCGAAGAGCAAATTCAAATACTGAATGCTCAGTATGCTTTGCGCACTTTGGATTCGGCGGTTGATATTTTGAATAATAAACTTCAAAAATAGAAATCAACTTAACCGGGTTAGTAAAAACCCTTTCATCAAATTTTGGGTGTCGTCTGTTTCACCAAAATCCAAACTGAGAAGTGGCAATCGATCCAATTTAAATTTTCCATGGGGTAGATTTTTTGAAAATTCGGCGATCAACTCATGGCGTGTCCATTTTTCATAGTTGCAGGTGAAGAGCAACTGCCCATTCACAGCCAAGCAATTCCAAATGAGATGAGCCAGTTCGCCAAGATTTTTTTCAATCTTCCAAATGGAATCTTGGCTGCGTCCGAAGGAAGGTGGATCACAGATAATAAGATTCCAGGTGCGATGACGTTTCTGGGCCCCCTTGAGGAACAGCATGCAATCTTGAGCAAAGAATTCATATTTTTCAGAAGAAAGTGCATTGGCTTTAAAGTTTTCTTTGGACCACTCTAAAAATTTCTTACTGGCATCCACGGACGTCACTTGCTGAGCTCCGCCTAAAGCGGCGGCCACAGAAAATCCCGAGGTGTAGCTGAATAAATTAAGAACATTCTTATCCAGAGCCATTTTTCGAATCCACTGTCGATTTTCACGCTGATCTAAAAAGAGTCCAGGCGAGAATCCAGAGTTGGTTTTTAAAACATACTGAATCTTTTCTTCAAAAGCATGCCAGGTGGTTTCTGGAGTTGATTGCTGCAGAGTTGTTTGTTCCAAACCGCCAACCCCCTGACCGCGATCCAGCATATGCCGAATAACAGAGTGTAAGTGCTGGTCATTGGCAAAGTTTTGAATTTGGGTCTGTTGCAAATGAGTTAGGCCATTTGCAGAATAATCATAAACCCAAAGGTGATCGTTAAAAATATCAACTCGTAGATCCTTGAATTCTAAATGCAAAAGTCGAAACGAATCATGTTTTTCTAAATGAAAAAGTTCAGATCGATTGAAAAAGGCATCATCCAGTAAATTTCGAATCATCAACGGATCAGGTTTTTTAAAACTAGGAGGTATTTCCGACTCAAAAGAATAGGATTTTCCATGAAGAGTAAAATTCAACCGACTGGCGTGCAGGCACAGTCTAAACCAAGGCGCGCCACCATGCTCGGGGTCTCCGAGGATCGGGATGTTCATGGATTCTGCATGCAATCGAATCTGGTGGGGTTTCCCTGATTTAGGAATGGCCTTCCATAAATGAAAATCTCCGGCGGGTTGAACATATTCTAGTAAAGTCTCGCTGTTGGGTGGCAAGCCTGGTGTATTGACGAAGCGATTTTGTTTTTTTTCAATATGGGATTTTACCAGATAAAATTTTTCATCAGGCTTGCGATCTGTTAAGAAAAAGTAAGTTTTCTGAATCAAGTGATCTTCAAAAAGTTCGCTGAGGAGGCTGGCTGAGTCTTTGTTTTTGGCGAAAAGGACTAATCCAGAGGTTTCTTTATCTAAGCGATGCACGATATATAGCGGGGCGGCTAGTTTTTGACTAACGGCCTCAACAAAACCAAAGTGGCCATCATCAACTTGATGCATGCGAATACCATTTGGTTTAAAAAAGACTACAAAATCATCAAAATCCTGAAAGCGAAGCTGCATCGTTTAATATAAACACGGTTGGTATTGTGGGTCACCCCAATCTTCGATACGATAGCTTGAATTTTTTAAATAAAAAGTACATCCCATGGAGGTTGTCATGTTCAAAGGTATTCTTTTATTAATTACAGTTTTATTTTTAACATCATGTGGAATTCAAAGCATTCCCCAAAGTAAGAATGATGTTGAGGCTTCACTAGCTGAAATCACAAATCAGTACAAGCGGCGCGCTGATCTTATTCCTAATTTGGTGAATGTTGTGAAAGGCTATGCGTCTCATGAAAAAAGCACTTTAGAAGGCGTCATTGAAGCGCGCTCTAAAGCCACGCAAATCACGATTGATCCAACGAAGGTCACACCAGAAAAGTTGGCTCAGTTTCAGGCGGCTCAAGGTCAATTATCACAAGCATTAGGTCGTTTAATGGTTTTAAGTGAAAATTATCCTAATCTTAAGGCCGACACCACCTTTCGTGATTTGCAGGCGCAAATTGAAGGAACTGAAAATCGCATAACGGTTGCACGTAACCGCTACATTGAATCTGTGAAAGGATTTAATAATTTGGTGACTGTTCCTCCAACGAGCTGGACAAATTCATTGTTTTACAAAAATGACAAAATGCCACAGTGGGATGTTGCCGCAGCTGAAAAAGAAAAAAATGAGGCTGCTCCCGAAGTTAAGTTTTAAGAGTTAGGCTATTTTGAAATTTTTTGAACGCTTTCTCGTATTGAGTTTTATTTTGAGCCTAAGCCTAACAGCTTGGGCTTTTAAAGTTCCGTCATTAACTGGCCCCGTGATAGACGAGGCCGGAATGTTATCGAATTCAGCCCGCCAGCAGATCGAACAATCCCTGTATCAATTCAAACAATCCGGTGGCGCTCAAATTCAAGTCTATATTGCCAAGTCATTGCAAGATGAGTCTTTGGAAAGTGTCACCATTCAAATTTTTGATCAATGGAAATTGGGCGACGAGAAAAAAGATAACGGGATTTTATTTTTTATTGCCGCCGAAGAGCGCCGCATGCGTATCGAAGTCGGCCAAGGCCTCGAGGGTGATATTCCCGATGTGATCGCCAAGCGGATCATTGCCGATATTGTGACTCCGTTTTTCAAACGGGGTGAATACGATTTTGGCGTGGCCCAGGGTGTGGCAGCACTTCAAGGGTATTTAAATGCTTCGCCAGAGCAGAAGGCACAACTTCAGCAGAAACTTCAAGATTCTAAAGATCGTGGTGGTGTCGAAGGCAAAGCTAAAAAATATGGATTCTTTATTCTGCTAGGAATTTGGTTGCTGTTATTTTTGATCAATCCAGGAATGGCGCTGAATATTTTATTGTTTGCATTAGCCCGTGGTGGTGGTGGTGGCGGTGGCGGTCGATCGGGCGGCAGTTGGTCCGGTGGTGGTGGTCGATCATCCGGTGGCGGCGCTTCGGGGGGATGGTAAAATGAAAATGAAAATAGATTCCCCTAAAATTGAAAAAGCCATAGATGATTTTGAAAATCATGTCGATTGTGAATTGATTCCCGTGATCACTCGGCATTCTAGTTACGTCGAGCATATTGCTTGGGTGATATCGCTATTGTTACTGATTCTATTTATTGGGATTATCGATTTGTTATTTCAAGATTCTTGGCAATCAAAGACAGTTTATTATGCAACAGCTCCGGTTCTTGCCATTATTTTAGGTTTTTTGCTGGATAAATCTGATCTAGTAGATCGTTTCTTTATTTCTAAAAAAGAGCGTGAACGCCAAGTCTGGGAAAAGGCTCAACGTATCTTTTTATTAAAGCGTAACGAGGCCCATAAGAGCCGTCAGGCCCTATTGCTGTTTGTATCTTTGATGGAGCGTCGAATCGTTATTTTTCCAGACCCTGGAATGCAATTGCCGGGTTTAGATGCTTTGCAAAGCAAAATGCTTAAAATTATTCAAGCTGACTTCAAAAACGGGCGCTATGAGCAGGGCTTTTTAGATGCAATCCAGTTTTTAAAGACCGAACTAGCTACAAAGTACCCCCAAACCCAGCAATCTTCACAAAATCACTATGCGAATAAGTTGATTTGGTGGGACGTTTAGCATATCTTTTTTGAATCAATAATCCGTGCAGTCGTAGTTCAATGGATAGAATTCCCGGCTTCGAACCGGTAGGTTGCAGGTTCGAGTCCTGCCGACTGCACCACTTTTTTTTGGGCTTAAATCAATAGGCTACGGTTAATCCATTTAAATAGGCTTTATTTTTCCGGCAGAAATTGAAAATTGCTTTTTAAAAACATGAGAAAATGCGGATTCTGATTGATACCCAACCTGAGAAGCCACTTCAGAAACTAGTTCTCCTTGAGATAAAAGAGACCATGCCAGTTGCATTCTTAACCACGTTAAATATTCGAAAGGTGTTTGCCCGCTCAATTGTTTAAACTTTTGAGCAAAAGTCGTTCGAGATAAACCAGCCTCTTTTGCCAAACTTTCTAAAGACCAATTCTTTTCAAGATTCAAATGCACTTGATTCATCGCCCGAGCTATCTGAGGATTTGCATAAATTGATAAAAGTCCCTGTTTGTTTTGGTTAACTTGAATGTAATACCTGAGAGCGTATATAAATAGTAGTTCGGAAAGAGAATTAAGAATAACCTGTTTTGCAGGGGACTCGCCAAGGTTCTCTTTAATTATTAAATCTAAAACAGGTGTCAGCCATTCTTTTGAGTCTTCATAAGGAATAATAATCGCAGTAGGTAATGCCTTTAATATTTCGTCACTTCCTCTGTGGTTAAAAATAATTTCACCGCAAAGCAACCCTGTGTCGTTAGAAGTTTTATTTAGTTGAAAGCTAAAAACCTCTGTTTTCGCTTTTTCTTTCTTAGTATTTCCCATAGTATGAGGAACTTCTTTGGGGAATATAACCATATCTCCGTATTTAATAATTCCATCAAAAATTTTCGGTATCTTAAGGTAACACTCATGAGCCGTTACAATATGAAAGCAAGTCGAGCCAATTTCTCTTTCCGCGACCTGCCAATTTCCGCAAATTTTCGCATTTTGATAAATGCTAACATTCATCTTTAATAACCAAAGGATATGAGAAAAAGCATCAGTTCCGTACTTACTCGCAGTTTTATTGGGTTTTATAGCATTCATAATTCGACTTAAACACCTTAGTATAAATTAAGTCAAGAAGGCTTAAAACCACTCAAAAAAGGAGAACATATGAATCAATTTAAATTCTACACCGCAGAAGCAGCGCAGGGTGAATCAAAAGAATTACTTTTAGGAATTAAAAGCAATTTTGGATTTATTCCTAACATGTTTGCATACATGGCAGAAGCGCCAACAACAATCCAAGCCTATCTGCAACTGAATGAGCTTGTCGCAAAGACTTCGTTTACGGTTTCTCAGCAACAAGTCGCTTTGCTTGCGGTGAGCGTAGAAAATGAATGTGGCTTTTGTGTGATTGCACACCGAGCTATCGGTAAAATGAAAAAAGCTAATGTAGAAAGCTTAACTGCCATCGCAGAAAATAAAGAAGTAACAGACCCAAAAGATAAGGCGTTAGCTCATTTTGTTCGAACAGTTGTTAAAACAAAAGGAAAACCAACGGAAAAAGATGTCGAACAATTTTTAAATGCTGGCTTCACAAAACAGCAAGTTTTAGAATCTATACTTATGGTCTCTATAAAAACTTTATCTAACTATATTAATTATTTAGTTAAATCAGAACCTAATAAAGAATTATTAGAACTTTTAAAAGCTTAGTTTTCACATCCCAAAGATTTTTCTTTGGGATGTTGTTTTTATTAAAGGAGCTCAAATGAGAATTATTAGTTTAACTGAAAAAATAAACCGAGATCAAAAAATTATTTGGAAGTGGATTTCCGATTATGGAAATATTCATCGAATTCACCCAGCACTAACTCACTCATACATCGTAGGTGACAAACAGTGTGGAGTAGGTGCTATCAGAGTTTGTGAAATGCCCGGAAAGAATTTTATGAAAGAACAAGTGGTAGAGTGGGAAGAAGGTAGGTTTTTTACAATAGAACTCATCGAGACCTCAATGCCTATGAAGTCCGCTCGAGCCACAATCGGAATTAATGAACTAGCTGAAAACTTAAGCGAGCTTTACATGAAAGTTTCTTACACACCTAAATTTGGTGTTTTCGGAAAAATCATGGATATTTTAGTGTTACAATTTATGATGAAAAAAATGATGGAAGGCATTTTTAAAACTTTAAAAAAAGAAATAGCTTAAGGACGGTAATTCCTAGTCTTACGGGGTCAGATACCGTTACCTTCAAGAATTTTTGAAATTTTCCTAGTTCATGAGGAACTGGTATTTTAAATTCTACAAAGATTCTGAAAGTGCAGATCGAGCTCATGCGGAAGTGCTTTTATTCTCCCCTCGAGCCATTGTTTAAGTATTGAAAAAAAGGCTCCGGCATAGAAGTGAGATTTTATCTCAAGTTCGATGGCGCTTAGTTTTGAACTTCGCTCATCAGCTTGAAGCTCATGTTTAACTAACTCGACAACCATTTCAAAAGCTCTTTTCTGAACAAGAACTCCACCACGATTTCCGAGTAGGGCTTTAAATAAAAGTCTATTTTGATTGGCATGATCAAGCAGCGGGAGCGAAAATTTAAATACAGTCTTTTTTTTACTCTGAGATTCTAGACTTTCATTTTTTACATGTGCGGTGAGTTCATTCATTAACTCGTCAAAACCGCTTAAGAGCAGGTCATCTTTATCTCTGAAGTGCGCATAAAAAGTCGATCTACCCACGTTTGCATGATCTAAAACATCTTGGATAGTGACGGCATCGTATCCTTTGGAGACAATTAAAGGAATCAATGCTTTTCGTATCAATCCTTGAGTTCTCAAAATTCGACGGTCCACTTTTTTATTTTTCATTAAACCTCTTTTTATAAAACAAATGGCATGGTTTTGTTCTGTATCGAACAATTGCCCCCAAGCTGTCTCTTGTGTCCATTTTATTTATCAAACATAATGTATTATATCAAACAACATGTTCGAAATGTAAAAAGTTTTTAAAGGGAGATAACTCGTGAAAAGATTAATTACCTATACTTTGTACCCGGTCTTGCTATTTTCAATCTTTGGTTTATTTTATGCTGCGCAAACGTATGGGTGGGATTTGAAAATGACGTTCGCAATTATGGCCGGTGTCAGAATTGTCGTTTTACTAGCTACAGAATTTTTATTCCCAGCAAAAAAAGAATGGATGATATCGTGGGGATCATTTCTTAGAGATCTAAAGTACATGATGAGCGGCGGCGCAATTTTAGGGTTACTAAATTTAATGGGTGTTTGGCTTGCGATTGATTACAGTCGATTTAATACGGGAATATTTCAGGACGTCCCAGTATGGCTTGAATTAGTTATTACGATACTTATCTATGAGTTTTTTCAGTATTGGTATCATCGGTACAGCCACGAAAATCTAGGTCCACATGGCTTTTGGTTTTGGAAAGTTCATGCAGCCCATCATCTGCCTGATAAAGTTTATTTACTTATGCACCCGGCCGGGCATCCGATCAATTTCTTAATTACACTTTTTATTGTTCAAGCACCTTTGGTTTTATTGGAATCAAAACCAGAAGTCATTTTTCTTTTTAATGCACTTTTAGGGCTGCAAGGGTTGGTTTCACATTTTAATGTTGAAATCAAAGTGGGATTTCTTAATTACATTTTAGTTGGAACAGAGTTGCATCGATTTCATCATAGCGCTGACCCTAAAGAGGCAAAAAACTATGGTGTTCTTACAAGTTTTTGGGATATTGCTTTTGGTACATTTTATTACCACCCTGACTTGCCAGCGAGATTGGGTGTGTTCGACGAAGAAAGTTACCCCCGTAGCAATGAATTTATCAAGGTGATGAAAATGCCTTTTGTGAAATAATGAGAGAGTTCACGCACAAAGTTCGAAACTCCTCAAGCTGGGCTCACCATTTTTCTCGTAACACTGCCTTCTCAAATCCTAATAAGTTTATTTATATCGGCATGTAGTTCGACATATCCATTTTGTTTAAAGCTTTACAAGTTAAGTTGAATGCGTCTCGTATTAAGTCAGACGAGCAAGATTATTTGCAAGTTTGAACCGGACACTTCATAGTTTTTAAAGCACGTTAACTCAAAAAGGAATTTGAAAATGAAATTGCATTTAAAAATTTTAGGTCTTTCATTGATTGTCTTGTCAACTTACTCAGCCCACGCCGTTGACGGTGTAACAGATACTGAAATCATCATTGGTTCGAATCTGGTTTTGTCGGGTCCAACCCAAGATTTGGGGCAAGGTTTTAAAAACGGGTATGATCTGGTTATTAATAAAGTGAATGCCGCGGGTGGAATTCATGGTAGAAAAATTAAATTGATTGTGAAGGACGACAAGTATGAGCCCATTGTTTCAAATGCAAATACAAAAACCCTGATCACTGCAGATAAAGTTTTTAGTTTGTTCGGGTATGTGGGGACTCCGACAACTCAAGCGTCGGTGCCTTTGATCGTTGAAAATAAAGTTCCACTATTGGGTATGTTTACGGGGGCCGAGATTTTTCGAAAGCCTGTGAATCCGTTGCTCTTTCATGTCAGAGCTTCCTATTATCAAGAAACGGAAAAGCTGGTTAAGCATTTTACGGAAGATCTTAAGCTGAAAAAAATTGCGGTGTTCATGCAACAGGATGCTTACGGAGCTGCGGGTCGCGATGGTGTGGTTGCGGCCTTGGAATCACGCGGATTAAAATTGGCAGCTGGTGGTGCTTATGAAAGAAATACTATTAAAATCGAGGCCGGATACGAAAGTATCAAGCAGGCGGCGCCGGAGGCTGTAATTTTAGTCGGTGCCTATAAAGCCTGTGCGGCATTTATTAAAAAAGCTAAAGCGGATGGTTTGAAAATTCGAATTGCAAATATTTCGTTCGTGGGAACTCGAAGTCTGGTTGCTGAAATGGGTGCGGATGGCGAAGGGACTTATATTTCCCAAGTGATGCCGAACCCATGGAAAAGTTCTTTTAAAGTTGCACAAGACTATCGTAAAAACATGGATGCCTCGGGAAATAAAAACTATGATTACACCAGCATTGAAGGCTATGTCAGCGCGTTGGTATTAATTGAGGCTTTACAGGCCGCGGGTAAAGATTTAACTCGCGAGTCGTTTCAAAATGCTTTACGTAAGCTCAACTCTGATATTGGTGGAGTCAAAATAAATTTTGCTGGTTCTCAGTTCGGTCAAAACCAAGTTTATTTGACTAAAGTTAAAGGGAAAGAAGTCATTGACGTCGAAAAGATGGATTGAGTGCCGTTATCATGTTTTAGCTCTTTAGAATTATACCCGGGTAATATTGACAATCGAATATTACCCGGGTATAATTGAACTCAGGAGTTAAAAATGAATACCTATACAGCCTTCGAGAGTTCTCAAAAATTAATCAGCTCTGATCTTGAAAAAGTTCTTTTAACCGTTAAGAAAAGACTCAAGTCAAATCGTGACGCCAGTATACTGATATTTAGTGATTCCACGGGGAAGCAGATGGATTTTGATCTGAGTGGAACAGACGCGGACGTTATTGAACGACATAAAATCTATACCGCTCAAATGGCTTCGCCTCAATCTGGTGTTGGTCGTCCAAGGCTAGGTGTCGTTCCCCGGGAAATATCATTGCTGCCAAGTCATTGGGAGTGGCTGAACAATCAAACGGGCGGTTCTTCAGCGACAATAAGGTTATTGATTGATGAAAAAATGAAGTTGGGTGTATCGGATAAACAAAAGGTAAAAAAATCTCAAGAGGTGGTGTATAAGTTTTTAACCGTTATGGCCGGTGATTTGCCAAACTTTGAGGAAGCCATTCGATATTTGTACCGATCTGATCGAAAGAAGTTTATTGAACTTATTTCTGATTGGCCGAAAGACATTGGGAAGCATGCTTTAATGTTGGCCGCAGATGTTTTTGAAAAATAAAAAATAACCGCATCTGCCAGGAAAATATGGTTTATAAAAATATCATCTGGAGTGCGCATGACGGATTCTCAGTGACCAGGGTTTTAGTATGGATTCTTCTTCTGTTAACTGGCGAAGCGCAATGGCATCTAAAATATCAGAGGCTCGAACAACACCGACCAGTTGATTGTCCTGCACAACGGGAACGCCACCCATTATGGTCTTTAAAGTTAAAATCATAATATCTTCGATGGGATCATCGGGATGAATGACTTTTAGAAGCTCAACACTGATATCCTTGATGCGCATAGTATCCCATGTTTTTTTAGGAATTTGTTTCAATAAATTTGCTGTTATGAGTGATGGTTGTCCCGCCTCTCGGATGACAGGCAAAAGAAGTGTTTTGGAATGTGCCATTTGAAAAACGGCTTCTGAAATTGTGGTATTTTCTGAAATTGAAGGAAGTGAAATCATCAGGTCTCTGGCTCGCAGACCTTTGAGCAAAGCCTGGCTCATGACGACAAAGTACTCACTTTTTGCAGCGGCATAAAGAAAAAATGCAATCAACATCAAAAGGAAATTAAATTGCAGAAAACCAATGACTCCAAAAATCCAGACAAACACTTGGCTGACCTTGACAGCAGTCCATGTTCCCAGAAGGTATCCTTGCTTTGTTACAAGAAACGCTCTCAGGACTCTTCCCCCATCCATTGGAAAGGCGGGTAAAAGATTAAAGATACCAAGAGCTAAATTGGTTTGTCCCACCCAATAGCAAAAAAAATCGATGTTTGCAGAGTTTGAGAGTTCTCGTATCCCGAAAAGAGTTGCAGCAATGCCTAAGCTCACCAAAGGACCAATGATGGCAACTTTAAATTCAATGGAGGGTTCTTCAGGAATTTCTTCTATTTGGGAAGCGCCGCCCAACATCATTAAAGTAATCGCTCTGACTTTGAGGCCTTTAGCCTGTGCCATAAGGACATGGCCAAATTCATGAATAAAAATGGATAAGACTAAGGCCAAAGAAAAAATAACAGCCCAAATAAAGGGGGTTCCTGATACGTCATTGATGTTGGCTTTAGAAAGTTGAATAACGACTGGAAATTGGATCATGGCAACGAGGGCGACGTAGAACAAAAGGAAAAGAAGGCTGATGTGCAGTCTTATGGCCACCCCACGCAAAGTCAATAATGTCCAGCCAGAGATATCTTCTTTCAACAAGCGCCTGCTTCCTTTTTTCGAATTAAAGCATATGTGTTGCCACAAAAAACTTTAAGGAACTTAACTCATCACAAAGTTCACCATTTTTTGATGATTGCAATTAAAAGACCATCGATGCGGGGCTGAAGGAAATGCCTGTAGGAGTGCATTGGGGCTTGTCGCATAAATTAAAGGTAAAAAAGACTCAAAAAGGTGGTGTATGGTGTGTGGCTGGGCTTTGTTTCTAGCATTTGTTTAAAACTCGAAACTGCGCATGAGTTCTTTGGTTATTTTATTTTCAATTTTTCGATCTGCTGTAACTAAAAATATTTCTTCGCGAATGTGATCAAGTTTTCCAATCTCGATGAGCTCTTTGGATTGCAATTGACGGCTTAGTGAATGGGCCGCTGCGGGTAGCAGTCCAAGACCACTGATTGCCATCAATTCTTTGACGGCAATGTCTTGAGTTTCACTGAGAATTTCAAAGTCAATGGCATGTCGAGTACGCCAGTGATCTAAGTCAAAACGAAGTTTACTGTCGTAAGTCGGAAGTAAGACGGGTTGACCTGTTAAGGATTCTGGAAATTTCTTTTTTAAATGCTTAAACTGCGGAGCGCCATAAAATGAGATCGAATTCGTCATGATTGAACGATAAAATATGCCTTTGGTCTCAGTGGACGAGGGGATAAAATTGGTAATCAGCAAATCAATGCGGTGATGGCGCAGGTCTCGAATCAGTTCATCCGATTTGCCCTCGAGCAGAGTGATTTGACAGGGCGAGATTTTCAGGGCTGCGTGAACGAGCTTCAGCACGATTTGTTTTGGAATGCTATCAAGTGCTGCAATGCGGAGATCAGGTTTTGCTGGCTTAAACTTATTCTGTAAGGTCTCGCTCATTTCCGTGCCCAAGGCGAAAATCTGATGGGAATAAGTCAATGCCACTTTCCCGTGTTCAGTGAGTGTTAATTTTTTATGATGTCGTTCAAAGAGCTGTACACCCAATGAATCTTCGAAGATTTTAAGTTGGGCAGAAAGAGTAGGCTGCCCAAGGCGTAGCTTGATAGCTGCCTTTGAAACGCTTTGTTCCTCGGCAATAGTTTTAAAATAGTAAAGGTGGTGATAGTTGATCCATTTTTCCATTCGGCACCCCAAGGAATCTTTGTATTGATAATTACGATACAAATCAATGTATTTATCTATTTGAGCAATGTACTTAAAGAATGGATATTTACTTAAAACAAAGGACGCCAAATTATGACTCTTTTTCCGTTTGCAGAGTATTGGACTTTTTATATGGGTTTTATTCTGCTGGTGATGACCATACTGGCATTGGATTTAGGAATATTTCATAAGGATGCTCATGAGGTTTCTTTCAAGGAAGCATCCCTTTGGACAACCGTTTGGATTTCTATTGCCTTGGTTTTTAATGTTTTATTTTATAAGTTTGCACAGTATCGCTTTGCGCTCGATGTACGGCTGATGGCTATCCCTGGCTTTGATCCCAATGAAGCCGCTAAGCAATCGGCCTTAGAATTTTTAACGGGCTACTTGGTCGAAAAATCTCTGGCAATTGATAATATATTTATTTTTGCAGTCGTCTTTTCCTATTTTGCAATTCCGCGCATTTATCAGCACCGCGTTTTATTCTGGGGAATTCTTGGGGCGTTGATTTTTCGGGCTCTTTTTATCGCGATGGGCTCCGTTTTGATGCAGTATAAAGTTGTTGTTATTTTCTTTGGTGTGCTTCTCATTGCTACTGGGATTAAAATGTTTTTTGCAGGAACTGAAAAGCAGAATCTTGAAAATAATTTCTTTGTTAGACAACTTAAAAAAGTATTTCGAATACATCCATTTATTGAAAAAGATCATTTTTTTTGGAAAAAAAATGGCCTGATCTATGTCACACCACTTTTCTTAGGACTTATTTTTATCGAATTGACCGATATTATTTTTGCAGTGGATTCTGTCCCCGCAATATTTGCACTGACCAAGGAGCCTCTGATTGTATTTACCAGTAATATTTTTGCGATCTTGGGTTTGCGTTCGATGTATTTTATGTTGGGCGGAGTGATGGAAAAATTTGTTTACATTAAGTATGGCTTAGCAGGAGTTTTGATTTTTGTCGGATCAAAGATGGTCTATTTGAATGAGGTATTTGGTGGAAAGTTTCCAATATCGTGGTCATTGGCTATTATTGCATTTCTTATCGGATCATCCATTGTTGTTTCAGTCATTATGGATCGTCGTAAGTCGAAAATCCCGCATCACTAAGAGAGGGGCAGTGATATGCCTGATGCGGGATTTTTCAGAGAATCAATACTTTAATGAATGGCTGTTTCGTCCGGAGTGATAATAATATCTACGCGGCGGTTTTGAGCGCGCCCTTCTTTGGATTTATTTGTTGCGATGGGCTTTTCAAAACCATAGCCTTCGGCTTCGATATTGATGTCATCAAAACCATTTGTTTTAAAGTAAGTTGCGACAGCATCGGCTCTTTCCGTTGAAATAGATTTGTTCTGAGCCACTGTGCCCGTTGAATCTGTGTGGCCTTCGACTTTGATTTCTGCAGCTTGAAGTGCTCGTGCCACATCAGTCACCTTAGAAAGCAATTCAAGAGATGGGCCAGGGACAGAAGCTTGGCCACTTGCAAAGTTCATTTTTTTTAAGCGAATCAGCAAGCTATTTCCTTGTTGAAATGTTTCAGCTTCATCAGGAGAAAACTGCGCGCGAGCCTCTTCAATAGCTCGCTGAATTTCGATAGAGCTCTTGGCTGAATCAAGATTTTCTTTTGTCAGCGCAAGATCTTTTTCTTTTGCTGTGGCTTCCGATGATGTCACGGATAAATCTGATTCTAGATTTTTAATTTGACGATTCTGATTCACCATCGTGACAGCTGTTGATTCTGGAAGTTTTCCACCATTCTTAGAGATAACCTGCATCACCTCGTTCAACATCATGGCGTCATTTTTTGCAGTTGCAACGGGGGCTGCAAAACCGCTTGGATTGCGCACATTCGCTGATATAAGAGATTCTGCTGTTTTTAACGAAAGTTCCGCTTTTCTTAAGGTGTTGGGTGCATAGCGGTCAGCGCCATCTTTTTTGGCACCATTGATATTTGCCTTAGCTTCTCCGAGATGGGTTAATACAGTGGCTTTTCGTTCAAGATCAATATAGCGATCCTGAAGTTTTACCATTTTTTCAGCGCTTATTTTTTCTAAATTTTTTGATTGGTTGCTCACATCGGAATCGATATCTTTGAGCTCATCACGAAGTTCAGAATATGTTCCAGCCCCAGCAGTCAATGCGGTTTGTCGGGCATCGAAAAGGGTTCCGGCTTTTGCGCCGCGGGTGGCGGAAAGTTCATAAGATTTTTCCAAATATCCACGAGCAATTCGCAAGTCATTCAAAACCTCATCTTGCTTTTGATTTGCAGCTAAATCAGATTTTGCTTCGCGGTGCCATTTAACAGCATTGTCGAATTCATCTTTTGCAAGGACGTCGACATTTTTTAGTATTGCAGAATTTAAATCGCTATCTAGTTTTGAAATTTCTTCTTGTGGATTAGCTGTGCTTGGAATATCGGCCTTCTTGATATTCGACGCACAGGCAACAAAGGTCATCAGTACAGGGATCATAATCCATGATTTCATAAAATAACTTTTTGTTCGCATAAAGTATTCTTCCTCCCAAAAGGTGACATTCAAAACATTTTGAATGGTTACGAATGGATTTGGCCCTTTTTGAATAATGGCTGCAATAATATTTGCAGTTGTTGTGAGGAACTCGACATTTCAGCTGTGAGATGACAGTTTCCGCTTTACTTCATGTCTTGGGTCTTGAATAATTTAAACTATGATGAAAAACCTTAAAAGATGTCGTCACAGATGATACAAGCCGAAGATCTAGCAGGTTTATCTGATGCGGAAATCTTAAAACTTCGTTTTAAAGATATTGTTTTGACACTTCCGGGGACTGAAGTCGAAGCGCGAATTCAGCAGTTGTATTCAGAACTCGAGGCCAAAGGTTTGGTTTTTCGACCGCAGTTTTTTTTTGGTGATGAGTGGTTTAGTCCCGAAGGGATGAATGCGATTTCAATTCCATTTTATCTTGCCAACACACGACTTAAAAATTTAGAAAAATCATTGATGCTAGAGGTCGAAGGTGGTGATTCGGAATGGTTTATGAAGCTGCTTCGACACGAAGCGGGTCATTGTTTTGATCATTGCTATCGGTTTTCAAAGCGTAAAAATTGGAGCCAGGTTTTTGGTTCTCCCAACTTAGAGTATCAGCCAGAAACATATCGACCTCAGCCGTATAGCAAAAGTTTTGTTAAGCATCTGGATCGCTGGTATGCGCAAGCGCATCCAGATGAGGATTTTGCAGAAACTTTTGCAGTTTGGTTAACACCCACTTCTGATTGGAAAAAAGATTACAGTCGTTGGCCCGTGGCCTTAGCGAAATTAGAATTTATGGACATGCTCGCATTTAAAAGTAAAAAACTGAAAATTGTGGCTGAGACCGGGCGATTCCCAAGCGATGTTTCGCGATTAACATCAACATTGGAGAAGTACTATCAAAGACGAACTCGTGAACAGGCGGATGATTATCCTGATTTTTATGACAGTGATTTGCGGCGAATTTTTAATGGTGATAGCAGTTTAGCTAAACGTGAATTTTCTGCGGGACGATTTATGAATCGCAACCGCAAGTCTATTGTCGCCACTGTCGCCTGGGCGACAAGTGAAAGAAAATTTACTATTGATGCATTGGTGAAACGTTTGATTTTACGATGTGATAAGTTAGAACTGCGATTAGGGAAAACGGAAATCCAAACCACCATGGAAGTCGCCAGCTTTCTAACAAGTCTAGTTAAAAATTATCTTTTTACTGGAAAATTTAAGCGAGAGGCATAACCAATATGAAGCCATTAAAAATTCTTCTATTGTTTGACTTGGCGATAGAACTGCCACCAGAGGAATACGCAGATCACTGGAATACTCCGGATTGGAAACCTGAAAAAGATATCAAAAATACACTGACCAAACTAGGGCATGAAGTGATTCCTCTTGGAATTTTTAACAGCATAAATCCATTTTTAAAAATTGTTCATGAACAAAAGCCTGATCTTGTTTTTAATATGAGCGAAGCTTTTAATAATAAAAGAGAGTTTGAACCCAATTTAACGGCTTTGATGCAATTGGTAGATGTGCCGTTCACCGGCTCAGGTCCGTTAAGTTTGCATTTATGCAAAGACAAGGGTCTTACTAAAATTTTACTGGGCCATCACCGGATTCGCACACCCAAATTTGTGGTGGCTAAAAAATCCAAACCTGTGGAGTCCCTTAAAAAATTTAAGTTTCCGGCTTTTATTAAACCACTTCAATTGGAATCTTCCGAGGGAATCTCTCAGGTTTCTTATGTTGAAAATGAAAAAGATGCTTTGGCCCGAGTGAAGTTTATTCATGAGCGCCTTGAGGCGGATGCCATCATCGAAGAATTTATCGATGGTCGCGAAGTTTATGTCAGTCTGCTGGGAAATGAAAAATTAAATGTTTTTCCACCGCGAGAACTTTTCTTTAAGCAGGTTCCCGATGACGAGCCCAAATTTGCGACGTATCGAAGTAAATGGGATAAAGACTATCGAAAAAAATGGGGTATTGATACCGGCTGGGCAGCACCAATGCCGACTTCGACGCAAAAAAAGCTCAATGAAATTTGTAAAAAAATTTATCGATTGTTGCATATTCAAGGATATGGTCGTATTGACCTTCGCATTGACGCTCAGGATGAAATCTATTTTATTGAAGCCAATCCCAATCCATCCATTGCGAAGCAGGAGGATTACGCTCTATCTGCTAGTAAGAGTGGCCTAGAGTACGAAGATCTGATTGCAAAGATTGTTTCTTTGGCTGTGGGATGAATAAGCTGTAGAACTTTTTGACAGTGACGACCTGTGACTCTTTGTGAATGGGCTAGACATCATTTCATTTTTTAAATCATTCTATGAGATTTCGCGGTGGCTTTATATTCGCTAGTATAGCCTTGAAAAACAACTCTGTTTGAAAAGGGACCGAACTCTATGAAAAAAATGATTTTGCACAGTATGATTTTCACATTGTCTTTGATGTCTGCGCTTTCAGCCGTAGCTTCGGACAATATTTATGACTACAACTACTGGGGTCATGAGATCATTCGCAAATATACGGCACAAATTGCTGCTTCGGGCACACTCGAGACCATCAGTTCGGATCCTAATAAGTGTCTGCCTGTTTATAAGAATGCGATCGCAAACGGAGTTTTAGATATTCGCTATGCTCTGGGATACTTTGATGATTCTCAAGGGACTGACGTCATGTGGGATGGCGTGAATTATGGGATTTCTCCTAGTTTGGATATTGGAATGTACAACAGTATTCGTCGCGCTTTGACTGAGCCATGCTCGAACAGCGAACAGGCAGATCTTTGTGGATTCAAAGTGGCTTCGGAAGGTCTTGGAATTTCGGTATTGGAAAAACCAGTTGTCTTAGCGGGTGGTGCATCTGTACTGGCGCGAATGACACTGACATATGCCTCGGCATCAGAGTCCTTTGTGTTGAATCAAGGCGAGCTTAGTGAGCGTCAAAAATTTTTGGCGGAACAGTCCGAAAAAAATTATTTTGGTGGGATTGGCCATGCGGATATTGTGATTTACAATGGGCACTCGCGCGATGGTGGTGGACCAGATTTTAATCCTCCAATTCTGGATAAATCTTTGCACGTGAACTATCGGGGCTATTATCAAGTGAAGCGTCCTGGGATTCGTCGTGTGCTTGATTTGATTCGAAATGGTCCTAACAAAGACAGTGTGATGACTTTTTTCTCATGTTATTCAAGAAAACATTTTTATACGGATTTGCTTAAAGCAAATCCGAAACAACGACTGGTTCTATCTGCTGATACAATCGATTATTATGATTCACTGAAAGCGTCGATGGGATATTTGCAAGGGTTTTTGCGTGGAGCTTGCGGACAGGAGCTGGCAGATGTCGCCAAGCAGGGTGAAAAGATTAAAGATGGATTTATAGGATATCAAATCAAATGAATAATATTATTGTCCTCTTGATTCTGTTAGTCAGTTCGGTGGGGATGGCGATTGGTTCAAATGCGCCTATTGAATTAAACAGCGAATGCCGTCAGTTTATCGATTCGATCGAGGCGAAATATCAGTATGACTGGTTGAAAGTTTCCGAGATCCCGGGAGCAAGTAAGACAATTTCGGTATTTTACTATTTCCGCAAGACCAATAATTTAAAAAACCCGGTGATTTTTTTTAATGGAGGACCTGGGTCCACCAGTCATGGTGTTGCAACAGATCTTGAAATGAACAAGGTGAAAACAGGCAATGGAGGCATTGACTTCATATTTATGGATCAGCGCGGGACGGGATGTTCTTCTCCATTTCCGATTGGAGCTAATCCTGACTCTATTGAACGTCTCAAGTGGTATGGAACGGCTGGAATTGTTAATGATGCCGAAGAGATTCGTCAAAAATTAATTGGAACTCGAAAATGGAAAATTTTTGGACAAAGCTTTGGTTCGTATGCAGTTCATCGCTATTTAAAAATGTATCCTGCATCAATTGCAAAAGCATATGCTCATGGATACCCCGTTGGACCGACAGATTTTGAGTTCAGTTTTGCACGAGTTGCTTCTCAAATGGTAATTGCTGAAGTGTATTTTAAAAAGTACCCAATGGATCGTCAGCGATTGTTTGAACTCAATCAGTACTTATCAAATAGTAAAAATTGTTTTCGTAGCGGAACAAGGGAATATTGTGGTTTTGAAGTTCTGACTCCGCTGGTTTACTTCTTAGCTTTTAAGGGCAGTTGGGACGCTCTTCATTCCTGGCTTCAGAAGATAGTTCCACAACAATCAATCAATGAAATAGGCATTCGTGAGTTTATTGAAAGTCAGAAGACACAGCTGTTTGTTTATCATGGGTTGTCAGCTATTGATGATTATTATATGGAATACAGCACGATTGCTCTTAATTTTATTGGTGTTTATGATTCTAACACCACACCCATAGATTCCAGTAAGTGCTTGGCCATTTATGAAAAGATGCAAGCAGTCTACAAGGTTAATTTACAGAATATTTTACTAGATGAATGCAAAGCTCCGATTCAGTTTCAATACAGAGATCAAATTTATTCGCAAATCAAAGCTAGACTTTCGAATCAGAACTTTGATTTTGTGCAGATTGAAGATATCAAAAAAAGTTTAACAAGTTATAAAATTCCTTTTTTCTTATACTCTGGTGGACTTGACAGTTTGATTCCTAAAGAGCTCTTTATTCAAGAGGTAAAACAGCTCGGAAAGTTAGTGAACTATACAATTTTTCCTAACTCGGGCCATGACGGTTTTCTCAGCGAGAAGAAAATATTCCAAGATTTGGCGCGCTAGTCACCCTGCCCATGGCGTGGGTATTGCTTTTTCCTTGTCGGGACCTGTAAACCAGGATTTTTTGCCCCGAAAGGTCACGCTATGGAATTACTCTGGATAAAGACAGTCTTTGGACCTAATGTTTATCATTCACAACCTATTGTTATTATGAAGGTCAGTTTGAATGCGCTGACAGAAGTTTCAAGTTTAGAAATCCCTGGGTTTAATCAACGTTTGCTGGATTTGTTTCCAGGCTTAATGGAGCACACATGTTCGCTCGGGACACGAGGTGGATTTGCCCAAAGGCTCCAATCCGGAACTTATTTGGCTCATATCACAGAGCATGTTGCCATTGAGCTGAGTCAATTGAGCGGAATTGGGGTTCGCTTCGGAAAGACAAGGCACGTTGGAAAAACGGGCCATTATGAAATTGCAGTTACATTCAAGAATGAAAAAGGTATGTGCCGATGTCTTGAGGAAGCTTTTACTTGTATACAAGCTTTGCTTAAAAATGAATATTACGATGTGAAAAAAGCTGTGTTAGGGATTCAAGTTTTGGTTCGTGATACCGGACTTGGTCCCAGCACATTGGCCATTCTGAATGCGGCTCAAGAACGCAATATTCCAGTTCGTCGAATAGATTCGTTAAGTAGCCTTTATCAACTGGGTTTTGGAAAAGCGCGACGCTTTATACAAGCGGCTAGCAGCAATCAAACCAGTTTGATTGCTGCAGATGTTGTTCAAGATAAATTTCTAACTAAGAATTTACTTAAGCATTATTTTTTACCAACCCCTGACGGACTGATCATTCGATCAGTTGATGAGTTAAAAACTATTTCTAAGCGATTAAGGCCGCCACTTGTGGTGAAACCATTCAACGGAAATCAAGGCAAGGGTGTGACCTTGAATTTAACCTCTCCCGTTGAATTGGAAAGTGCTTTTCATTTTGCTCAAAAAACTTCTTCGTCAGTATTGATCGAGGAGATGTGTTTTGGGGATGATTTTCGAATATTAGTTGTGGGTGGAAAAATGGTGGCTGCGGCGATGAGAAATCCCCCCAAAGTTATTGGTGATGGTGAGTCCACGATCCAAGAACTGATCGAGGCATTGAATAGTGATCCCGCTCGAGGTGAAGGCCATGAAGCTCTTTTGACAAAAGTTCAGATCGATGAAGTTCTCTTGAGTTTTTTAGACAAACAGCAACTGACTTTAAAAACAGTTCCTGCTGCAGATGTTGTGGTCGTGTTGCGGGGGAATGCGAATATTTCATGCGGAGGTACGGCCATTGATGTCACAGGAATTGTTCATCCTGAAATCAAAAGTTTAAGCGAACGAGTGGCACGTCTTTTTAATTTAGATATTTGTGGAATTGATCTGATTCATACGGATATCTCAGCGGCAGTCAATGAGCAAACAAAAGTCATTGAAGTTAATGCCGTTCCTGGTTTACGCATGCATTTGACGGCGTTTGATGGATCACCACGCGATGTGGGTGGAACCATTGTGGATATGCTTTTCCCACGTCATCAAAGCGCACGCATTCCAATTATTTCAGTTACGGGGACAAATGGTAAAACCACTGTTTCGCGGTTGATACAAAAAATTCTTTCAGAAAATGGATTCAATGTTGGTTTGACGACAACAGATGGTATCTGGATCGGCTCAGAAAAAATTGCAAGCGGTGACACCACTGGACCACAGTCCTCTGAAACTGTTTTAGCTGATCCTCAAGTGGACTGTGCTGTTTTGGAAGTGGCCCGCGGGGGGCTGGTTCGTGGAGGATTGGCCTATGATTGGTCTGATGTGGGTGTGATTACAAATATTTGCCCCGATCACATCGGGCAAGATGGAATTGAAAATATCAAGGATTTGATCTGGATTAAATCGTTGGTGGCTGAACGTGTTCGTGAAGGCGGAGTGTTGGTGCTCAATGCAAATGATGAGGCCTCGAGTGGTTTGAAAGAGCATCCACGGATAAAGAGCATTTCACGAAAAGTATTTTTATATTCGATGGATCGGCAGACGCCCTGTTTTCGAGAGCATCTTTTACAGGGTGGCAGTGGTGTTTGGGCCGAAGCTGGAAGTATTTTTATAAAAAACGGGGAAGGTGTTTCTCGACTGATGGCTATTGAAGCTATTCCGTTAACTTTAAATGGAACAGTTACCTTTCAAGTATCAAATGTATTAGCTGCAATTGCTGTTTGCAGTGGTTTAAAAATTGATGCGGCAGTTATAGTGAAAGGACTGATGAGTTTCAGACCGGTGCACGACAATCCAGGGCGATTTAGTCTTTATCAGGTGCGTGGTGGCCACGTGATCGTCGATTATGGTCATAACCCCGAGGCTTTATCTGCGGTCAGTCGTTTTATGAAGCACTGGCAAGGTGGTAAAAAAACAGCTGTACTGGGATTGCCGGGGGATCGCACAGATGATCTTCTTATTCAAAGTGCTGAAGTCATTGCAAAAAACTTTAATACAATTCTGATCAAAGAAGACAATGATTTGCGAGGGCGGCAGCCTGGTGAAGTGGGGCGAATTTTAGCCCGGGCAGTGCACGATAAAAATCCAAGAATAAACTGTGACATAGTACTCGATGAGAAAGAAGCGATCACAAAAGCGTTAAGAACGATTGATGTAAATGAGTTGGTCATCATTTTTTACGACAATCTTGCGACGACCATGGAGTGTTTAAAAGAATTTGATCCGATTCCGCTAGAGGGGATTCCTAATCATCATCGACGTCGGGATAAAAGTGCTCGCCGTGCTCGCGCTCAAGAAGATTTAAAATCTTATTCACATGGTATCCAATGACCAATAGTAAATATAAACGCATTCGAAAAGTTGCCAGAAAAAAGAAGGGACCAGGCTCCTTGATTATTATTGGTGGTGCTGAAGATAAAGAACACATGCGAATCATTCTGCGCGAGGTCGCACAACGTTCAAGTCAGGGCTCATTGGTGATTGTCACAGCTGCCAGTGAAGTTCCGCTGGATCACTGGCGGGATTACAGACGAATTTTTAGTGATTTGGGTGTTAAAAGAATAGAACATCTTTTGATTCAAGACCAGAATGACGGTCATTCTCTTGAGAAAATTTTGATTTTAAAAGAGGCTCGCACTGTTTTTTTTACCGGTGGCGATCAACTGCGGATCACCACAAAACTGGGGGGGACGCCAGTCATGGATTGTATCTTTGAAATTTATGAAGCCGGAGGAACCATCGCAGGAACATCTGCCGGAGCTTCCATGATGGGAGAAACCATGCTGATGGGTGGTGGTTCAAGTGGTGTCGAATCTCATAAGGTGGGAAACTGGATGATGGCACCAGGATTGGGTTTGGTTGAAAATATGGTGATCGATCAACATTTTGCTCAGCGTGGTCGTATTGGAAGACTGATCAGAGCTGTGGCATTAAATCCGGGTGTGTTGGGAATTGGAGTCGACGAAGACACAGCGATTATTATTGAAGAATCAAACTTTCGCGTCGTCGGCAGTAACGCTGTCTATGTGATCGATGGGCATCATGTGAGTTACACAAATATTGCCGAAGCTTCGGCTGATAAAGCCATGTCGATTCATGATGTTAGACTTCATATCCTGATTGAGAATGAAGTGTTTGATTTAAAAACAAGAAAGATCGAAACGTCGTAAAAAAAAGTGAATTAAATCATTCTTGATGTTTCATAGGGAAGCAATATTCCCGTCATGTCTTTAGGCACGTCAATACCAAAAATGATAAATAGAGTTTTAATCACTTGCAAACTGATCGTTTTGCGTTGAAAGGAATAGAGTTGTTCGAGTGCTTTTTGGATATCACTTTTGGATCCCGCAGAATCTAAGTGATCAAAAAATTCGGAGACTCCATGAATCAAGCGCGAATACGGATGAAGTTTTTCCTTCATGAGGCGTTGAGGGAATCCAAAGCCGCCTTCATTTTCGTGGTGTTGTTGAGCAACCAATAGGACTTCTTCGGGGATGTCCTTAATTGTGGATAAAATTTCATAACTGAGATACGGATGATTCTCAAATTGCTTCACATGTTGGGGGTCAAATTGAGTTCTGTTTCTGACAAAAAGTTCCGGAGTCACACGCAGTCCAACATCACAAAGTAACCCTGCCATAGCAATTTTACTGAGAATTTTAGGATGAGTCCATTTCCAATGAATAGCGATGGCTGTTGAAAGAAATGAGACCTGCGCACCATGATCGGCCAGGTCATGGCCCTCAGAAGACATGCTCTCCAGTATTTTAAAAATATCTTCGTGACTAAATGCAATTTGGCTATAATTTTCAAAACTCGTCAGAGCTTTTTTAAAAATTTCTGAATTCATATGCTCACAATAAGCACTTGTTGAAATGGTCTTGGTCAAATGCGTGAACAGTTTTTGTTTTTTGACTTGTTCCAAGGGCTTAGACTGGACCAGAGTCGAAATAGAAAATTGGATATCAATATATTTCGTGTAATCAGCGGCCGTTAAATAGACATACTTAAGGCCTTTTTTTGCATAATTTTGAAGTCGCGCATCCGAGAGCTCTTGCCCTTTTCTGGCCAGACACATGAAATTGGAATCGATTTGTAAAAAAATATCAAACCGATTTGCTGAAGATTGAATAAATTCAGTCAAAGAGACACGAAAAAATTTCTGCTGATCAATTGTGGGGTCAGCTTGTCGTAAGACAAGACCAACTACATTCTTCAAATCATCTAAATCAAATGGCTTAGATATAAATTCGTCGACACCCAGGTCATAGGCTTTTTGCATCGATATAGAATCCAAATCTCCAGTCATGAGTATGAATGAGGTTTGGTTTTTACGGAGATCCTCTTTGATGGACATAAAAAAATCAATTCCACTTTGTTCAGGCATAACCACATCAGAAATAATCAAATCAAAGTGTTCTTTTTTAAGAAGAGTTTGGGCTTCAGCGGTGGAAATACAGTAGTGTGATTGGTATCCATTTGTCGCCAAAAAGGATCCGACCGATTCAGCCAGGTCCAGTTGGTCATCAATAACCAGAATATTTTTCTTCATGTGTCTAAGAGTTTAACAAAAAAATAATCAAATACAACGATGTAAGCTGTATTTACCAGACTGTACTAAAGTGAGACAGTTTAATTGATTTATGTTTAGTCAGGAACAATCCGATGACTATTTTGAGTCGAAAGGATATATTTTGAGTCTACAAAATAAAAAACTATCTCAGTCAGTCTATAAAGAATTTGTTAAAGCATCTCGTTTTTCGACTGTAACGCATCTGTTAGTTGCGTTAGGGATTATGTCTTTTTTTCGTGATAATTTCTTCCAACATCAGTTCAAAATCATCAGTATTATAGGAATTATTGCAGTCAGTAGCATTCGATTTATTTATTCTTTCCAGACTCAAATGGAACAATCGCACTGGATGCGAATTTTTTCAGTATTATTAAGCCTAACCTCTGTTTTGTGGGCAGTTTTCTTTACAAATTTGGCCGTGTCCAGTCAGTCGGACATGTCTTTGTTGTTATTTTCTTTTTTGGGGCCGGTGGCTCTTTGTGCAGGGTCACTTTTAACGATGACACTTTCGCGGATGAATTCACTTCTTTTTCAAACTCCGATGATGGTGGGTCTTGTGATTTCTTTTGGTTTGATATTTGGCAATACTCCAAGTGCTCACTTGGGAATTTTTACGGTGGTCATTTTCTGGTTTCATACAAGTGCTGCTCAAGAAAATTGGAATGCAACGTGGTCTAAGTTACAGATTTATAATACAGAATTACAGAGCATCATTGACTCTATTCCTGGTGGATTAAGCGTTGTTAAGAATGGCTGCTATTCAAAAATGAATTCTTATTTTAAAGAATCTCTCAGCTTCGAAGAGCGCGAGTTGAAGGGGTGTCCTATTGAGCTGTTGAATACGAAGTCAGATTTCACAAAAGCTCTGATTTTATTTTCTGAGTCGGATTTGATTCGTTCGCAGCGAGAATTTATTTTGCCCACAGCTCTAGGGGACAGAACTCATTATGTGATCTTTCAAAAAGTAGATTCCGCTGACGTTTCATCAAAAATTATTATTTCGACATTTGATATTGAAGATCTGAAGAATGCACAGAAGGATTTAGAGCTTCAACGTACAAAAATGGAATACAACGCTAAAATGGCCTCGTTGGGTGAGATGTCCAGTGGTCTGGCGCATGAAATTAATAATCCATTGGCTGTTATTTCTGCGCGGGCTCAAATTCTGCAAGGTGAGTTTGAATCAGGACTTTTCAATAAGGATAAATCCATCAAGTCCGTTGAGACGATCATGAATATGACGTATCGAATTTCTAAAATTATTAAATCTCTGAAATTATTCGCGCGGGACACGTCTACTGATAGTTTTGAAGAGGCCAGTCTGACAGATATTATTAATGAAACTGTTTCTTTGTGTGAAATTCGATCAACCAAGTACGAAGCCCATATCAGTAAGCGAGGCCTTGATGAAGATATTCGAGTTGAGTGCCTTCCAACCCAGATCTCTCAGGTGCTTCTGAATGCTTTTAATAATTCTTTCGATGCTATAACGACATTGAAAGAAAAGTGGATTCAAATTGAAGTGGTTGATGAGGGCTCTAAAGTTCGAGTTGAGATTACAGATAGTGGCGGTGGAATTCCAGAGGCTATTCAAGCTAAAGTGATGTTGCCATTTTTTACAACCAAGGAAGCCGGAAATGGAACGGGCTTGGGGATGAGCCTTTCAAAAGGGATTATTGATAGTCATCGTGGTGAAATTTTCTTTGATCACCAATCTAAAAATACAAAACTGGTTGTGGTTCTGCCAAAAACTCAAATTGAAAAGGTTCGATTGGCTCAATCTGCATAGTCGATCGATTATTCAGCACGTCAAAACTAAATCTTAACAGATTTTTTGTTGATTGGAGTATTTCCAAATGCAATTCTTCATTTCAGTTACCTAAGTATATGCTGGAGATAGGGTTCAGCGTTTCTACCGGGCACCGTAACAGGCCTGACTACAAAGGGGATTTTAATGAAGCAAACGTCTATTTTTATAGCGTTTTTTGTTCTCACGGTTTCTTATACTGCCCAAGCACTTCAACAATCACAGCAGTCTTATTATGGTTCTGAGTTTTACTCGTCTATATTAAATCAGGCCAAAGATGAAAAGCTTAAGTTGGGACTTAAAAAGATACTCAAGTCAGGTCATATTCGCGCTCCAGGTCGGCCCGATCAGTTGGTGGAATCGTGCGATTCCATAAAGAACTGCTCCTCTCAGAACTCAATTGGTTATAGTAACGCTCGGAAGTTCTTATTTGGAAAATTCTATCTCGTTAAAGTGGATAGTGGAAATTATGGGATCAAAGAATTTTACTGTGACCGCGTTTATCAGAACTCTGATTTTGGTAGCGGTCAGCGCCCAGGTCCCGGACTTGTTCCAGATAATAATGTAATCAACGTAGAGCACACATGGCCTCAGTCAAAATTTACCGGTAAATACTCTAAAGAGATGCAAAAATCAGATTTGCATCACTTGTATCCTACAGATTCGCAAATGAATTCGATTCGCGGAAACCATATGTTTGGTGAAGTTGAGCGAGATGGGCAACACACCAAATGCTCAGCGTCTCGTACGGGTCAGGGTTCAGCAGGTGGTGCAACAATTTTTGAGCCACCGAATAACCACAAAGGTCATGTCGCTCGAGCTATATTTTATTTTTCAGTACGTTATGATATTCCTATTGCCCCCGCAGAAGAAGTTATTTTAAAGACTTGGGCGGAGCAGTTTCCGGTAGATGCTGAAGAGTCTCTTCGTAATGATGAAATTTATAAAATCCAAGGCAATCGAAATCCATTTGTCGATCACCCTGAGTTAGTAAAGAGTATTACTGATTTTTAATCTGCAATGCGACTTGTGTCGCATTTCTGCTCTAAAGTTAATCCTTGTTGAAAAAGAACATCTAATTTCCCAGCCAGTGAGCATGTCCACTGGTAGGGATATCGTGAACCCACGGTCACAACCTGACTTTCGATAGATTGATTCTTGCGATCAATAATGAATTGAATATCTTTTAATTTTAAGGAGCCAACAGGTGTTGTGCAATGAAGAGTGAATTCATCTGCTGTTGAAGCGCTTGTGGTGTCATCCAGGCTGCAGCTGTGGCCAAGCTTACCTAGGGCTTGAACAGATTCCCAAAGGATCTGTTCAATAGACTGAGCTTGTGTGGTGGCCGTAACTGAAAGAACCATAACAACTGCAAGTAATAAACTTTTCATGAGTGCCCCTTTAGCGATAGGGCACAAGATTTACCTGATTCAAAAAATAATTGTAACTGTTATTATTTTAGACACTAAAAACTTCAATTTTTTCCGGATTTCAAGACGTAGTCTGCCAGGCTTGAATAGAACCTGATTTGTTCTCGCTGGATATAACCAATATTACGAACGCCTAAAAAGATAAAAGCATTAGGCTCTAAAACCTGCTCCCAGTGCTCGAGCTTGATGGCGATGTTGCTGACTAAGAACTGCTGAGCTTGTTTAGACTCAGTTGTTTTGATTGAGCCTAGGCCTAATGCAGACGAATAAGCGACAATTCCATCAGACTTTGATGAGATAAAATGACTGGTGACGCGCAAGGGGACTGAAATATTTCGAGCATCTGTAATATCAAGGCCCTCTTCTTGAAAGCCACCAAAGGCGATGATTTTTGTTTCCGGTGAAACCCGGACCGTATTTAAAAAGGATTGCACACCCGAGGCACTTAATTCTTTTAGCCCTTCTAAATAGGCCAATTCAGTCAGTGTTCGGAATAAAAATGACTTGTCGATCCAGGTTTGGATAAATTCCACCCCTTTGTACGGTGTGCTGATGGTGTATAAGTTTTTGATGGTAAACTTTTGGCGGTGAGCCACCCAGAGTGAGTAAAATCCACCGGCACTGTGGGCCACAATGTTAAACTGAACTTTTTGGCCTTCGAGGGCTTTAATTTGATCCAGAATAATTTCTAGTCGAGAGCCATTATCAGCAATTGTGCCGATGGGGTTGAGTCCTTTGGCAACATAGGTTTTCATTCCTTTTTTGGTAAAGGCAGAAACCACATCATTGGAAAAATACTCGGGTGTAAAGGAATTGAAAAAACCTGGGACCAAAACCAGAACCTCGTTGGAACGAGCCTGGAATGAAATCAATGTGATAAATAATAGTGAAACGATTTTCATATTTGATCCCCTCAATATTTGAAAATTATTTTTTGGCCATCATTAAATCGACATATGTCGAATGATAAGGTCGAACGAGGGCATCCACACGGCGCGTTTTTAATCCGGGTAGAGTCACTGCAAATTGGAGTGTCGTTCCCGATTTTAAACTTTCATAATCTAAAGTGGTGCCTGGTTTTGGAACGATCAAGCCAGTGAAATTAACTTTCAACTGGTCTTGATTGGCGAATGACATTTTCTTGATCAAAATAGAATTCAATTCCAATTTTCGACCAATTTGGATTTTGTAGGGTTGATCGGCTGAGCCCGTTAAAACACGATCACCTTGGGATTCTTTTTCAAACTGCATGCGGATATAATCCATAATATTGGTCTCTGTGATCAATCGTTGATCGTATCCCTTTGGTAGTCGAATATTCAATTCTAGGCTGAAACCATGCAGTTCGGAGGTTAGTTTATCTTGAAGTTTTTTCTCGTCTGCGGGAGCCATTTGAAACGTGCCAACAAGCTTTTCAAATTGGTTCTGATCGCACGTTGAATCCGGTCGATCACAATCAGCCAATTCTTCCAATTCAAACTTATAAACTGGATGATCGCATTTATCTGGTGTTTCGCATTTGTTTTTGTGAACAATGACGACATCATCTGCTAAACGTGTCCATGATTGACCAAGTTTTCCTAAGTACCCCAGAGCTTTCTGATAAATACTTTCAGTTACCAATGTTGCATGTAGTGTTTCTGCAAAAATAATCTTGTGATTTTCAGGTTTCACAGAATAGCGAAAAGCTGTCGACGGAGTCATGTGGCCATCCGTATAATCGGCATTTGTTTCAGCAGCATACAGAAATTGGACGTTTGACGACGGTGTGATGACGGCATTATCTGTTTCACGTCGGACCAAACCAAAGGTGTATTTCGCAAAGGCTTTATTCAGTTTGGAAAAAGAATTATATTGAAAGTCGTCACAACCCGGAGACTTTGTGCCTAAGTCCGTTTCAAAACATTGTACCAATGTGGAAATACTGACCCACTTGGTGCGATTGGCGTGGTTCATCATATTCAAGCGCAATTCTGTTTCAACAGATCCAGCGATAGAAAGGGCTTGTAGCTCTGCAAAACTGATTTTGGATAAATCTTTTATGGTTGAGTGGCGAAGTGATCGGAGGGCTTCAATAGAGTCCAAGCTTTTTCCCAGATCATATTTTGCAAAATCTTTCACTTTGCGATTGTCATAGAAATCTTGAATTTGCTCGATTGATTTTAATTTATCCACGACCGGAAAAATGTAATTGGTATTTAAATAGTTTTGCACTGTCGCTAAAGTCTTTGAGCCGAGGGTGCTGACATTGTCGCGGATCAATTGCTGGCTGAGTAGATTGATTTCAAGAATAGAGGCTTTAATAGTTCGTTTCATGAGATCAATATCAGAAGTCAGCAGGGCGGGCTCTTGGGCTCCCCAGTAAGCGGCTCCTAAGCTGATAAATTTTGCCGTTTGAAGAGGATATTTTTTATGAGCTTCATCTCGGAGTGAATTAAAGTACCAAGCCAACCCAACTTGGCCACCCATAGAGTACGCGACAACTGAGATTTTATCATGCGGTCCAAAATCGGGAATAAGCGAATCTAGTTTTGCATTGATTTCAGCGGCAGCCTTTGTCGGAGTGTAATCCGGTTGCCCCGTTTTATAGGTGATATTTAAAGGGACAACATCATAAGCGGGATCAATTTTTTCAAGATGGGCTTCAATGACTTCGTGAAATTGACCATAAGACTGTTCGTTTCCTCGAACTCCATGCAAGGTCATGATGTAGTGTTTTCCAACAGTATCGCTGGCTGGATTTCTTTTGAACGAAGAGCATCCTGTCGTCGTTATGAGAAAAGTTAACGCTATCATGGCGTATAAAGCTGGTATCAATTTCATCCCATCTCCTTAGGTGATTTCACTCTGTATTTATACAAACATGGTCTCTTAAATTTGGCGAGGGAAACGAGAGTTTTGCATGAATACTCAGATCTTAGACGCAAAATGTTGGATGCCCGGTTCAATGTGATTTTACAATTATTTCATTATATTCAATTAAAACGTGTTTGACATGTTGCGACATTGGTTGAAGTGAGGTATAAGATCTGAGTTTGAATCACATGGGGGAAATTGAATGTCTGATATCCAATCTTTGACAGATGCTGATCGTATTTTGAATACTGATAAAATCGAGACTAAAAACACTGAAATTGAGAAAAAAGCTCGCACCATAAGTCGTGACGAGGACGATGACCTTGACGACGATTTGAGCGAAAAAGGCTTAACAAAAGAAGAAATTGAAGCTCAGGAAATCCAGGAGGCCATGCAGGCCAATCCAGGTATTTTTAATGAAGATGAAGAAGAGTTCAACTTTGATGCTGTTGAGAACATCTTAGATCTTCCAGACAATGAATTTCCAAAATTCACATTGGCGAAGAATAAGGCGCGCTTTTTACGTATGGTGTCTTGGTACCGTCAAAAGGAAGAATGGATCGAAGTGGCTCCAGTCAGTGGAGTGGCTAAATTATTCAAACAACAGTCCAAGGAGTTGGAAGGCATTCGTTCCAGCAAATTGGACTATGAAATGGAATTGGAAACAGGAACATTAACTCCATCACAGCGTTCATATCGCCGTGATGAATTGAAAATGTGTCGTGTTCAAGAAAAAATGGCTGTGCATCTTATATCTAAGCTTCAGGTGAAAATAAAATCTGGACGAAGATAATTTTTCTTTGGTTTAAATTGAATTCGATTTTGAAATAAGCGCATAATGAAATATGCGCTTATTTTTTTTAATCTATCTGATGTCCGCAGTGAGCCTTGCTACGACATTTAAAGAAAAACATTTTGATCCCTTTGCAGCTCGCTTGATCGATCGAACGTCACTGACAATTCTCTTGGCAGGTGGGGCGACAGTTGCTGCAGTTAACCCACATGATGATTCTATTCGAGAAGACTGGAAGGCCCATCAAAAAATGAGCTCAAGTCAGGCCTCTGTGGGGGATTATATTGGAACGGGTGGTTTGGGAGTTCTTATAACAGCCGGTCAGTATTTGTGGGATGAAAACCCAAATCACTATCAATCACATGTTCGAGCTTTGACTTACTCGACATTAGCCACATATGCCTTGAAGTATTCTTTTGGACGTCGGAGACCGGGTGGAAGTCAAAGTCCGCACTCCTTTCCGTCAGGGCATACATCCACAATTTTTGCGACGGCAACGGCGATGACGTACACCTATGGCTGGAAAGGTGCTCTGGTAACCTATCCAATTGCTATTTTTGTTGGACTGTCGCGCTTAGCGGATGATGCCCACTGGGCCAGTGATTTGGTAGGAGGTGCGGTTGTGGGATTTTTGACAGCCCGAGCAAGTACCTACGATTTTGATGAGAATTCAGCAACCTCAACGGCTATGATGGTTTACCCTGTTTTTCACAACGATAGTCTGGGTGCAGGACTCTACGTTTCTTTTTAATGTGTCTCATACTGATTCAGATACCAGGCTATTTTTGATTTTTTGTAAAAACATTTTTTTTATTTACCCCCTTTAAGTTTTTTCATTTCAATCCGATACATTCATTGTGAGTCGTTTGACTTCATTAAACTAGAATAGGGGAGGCCGCATGGCTCGTTCGTTTGTGTACATCGTGAGTGAAAATCCAGAAGTGATTGAAAAAATCAAAAAATCACATGAAGCAGAAGACGTGAGTTATTATACGTACTCTGGACACCAATGGCGTGAAGGCTTAGATAATCCTTTCTTTCGTTCTCAATTAGTTAATGGTGTGCCGGCGCTTTCAACGGGTCTTAATCCGCTGACAGCTGAATCAACTCCTCATATGGGGAATGTTGTTTCATTTCCAAATCAATCTGAAAATAAAGTTCAAAAGATGGATGATCTTGAAGCTAAAGCCATCGAGTCTGCAATCACTCAGTTTAAAGGCAACTTAACAGAAGCCGCTAAGGCTTTGGGAATTGGCCGGGCAACACTTTACCGTAAAGTGAAGCAGTACCACATTGATCCGTCGCAAGCGCGCCGTCGTAAGGTTGCAGCTTAGTTCTGACGCAATAACATTTTAAATTTAATGGGGCATCTCGACATAAATCGAGGTGCCTGTTCTTTTTTAAAAATCCTGGCATAATGAATTTATGAATCAAAAAACAGTGACTATTTTATCCATGAGTTTAGTTGTCTTCGGTGCCGTGATGGTCAATGAGTTTGTTCTGAAATCAGGTTCTGCGGATCAGGATCGAGCTGTGGCTAGTTTTGGTGAGCGATTTGAACCCAATCAGATCAAGTGGGAGCAAGAACTTGCAACTGCCATTTCTAAAGATGACAAAGCAAAAACAGTGATCGGGATCAAGCCCAATCCGCAGGATAAAATGCTGTTCGAGATTTTTGAAGGCCGTTATGAGGCTCAGCTCAATCAAGGGAAAGTCAATCGCATTGCTCTTCTTCCGCACCAGTCGCCGCTCGAAATCAACACCAGCGATTTCATGAAAGAATACGCCGATGTGATGAAAGAATTCGACACCTATGAAGTTTCAACAACATCTCCACAGAATGACTCGATCCGGTTAAAAGGAAAAAATGGTGAAGTCGTTGGGAATATGACCATTCAACGTGATGACAAAGGTCGAGTGTTGTCTATCGAAGTGCAATAGAATCAGTTCAAAAAAAATAAAATTATTTTTAGTGTAGGGCTTTTTAAAAATGGCCGATAAATCAGTATGGTTTATCAGGATATATCCCGGCCTCCACAAGGGTCTCAGTCACCCCTCAGTTCTAAGCCCGCGATTTTAGATCGTGCACTTTCTTTTTTTCTGGATTATTTGATTTTTGCTCCGGTGGTGAGTTTTATCAGTCTGTTGCTTTTTTATGATGAGATTCAAATTTGGAAAAAAACTCCATTGGGCGCAGAAACAGTTTCTATTTTTTTAAACTTATTTATTCTTTTTGTGATTCTTTTTAGTGGGTTGCAAACTGTATTTATTTACTACTGGAAAGCCACGCCAGGACAGTACTATTTAAAACTGCAAATGCAATTTTCTAAGACGCCAGGTTTATTGTTATTTCGAATATTTTTTCGTCAGATTGGATTTTGGATTTCACCGCTATTTGGGGGAATTCCCTGGTTGGCCGTTTTGGCTCATCCGCAGGGGCAGACCTTTTATGACCGAATGGCTGAGTGTCGCCTGGTGACGCTCAAGACATCAGAAAAAAGGTTTGGATTTGAATCCGAGCAAAAGTATTGGCGATCATTATTGGCAACATTGACTCTTTTTTTGGGATTTCTTTTTGCGGCTTCATTTTGGCAAAACCATCAACAGTTAAAAAATGGTGGCATTGCTTTTGAAAAACTGCAGAAGGAAAATCATTTTTGTGCCGAAATGAAATCCGTTCCGTTAAAAGAGCGGCTTCAGATGGTCATTGCCTTAAATTTGGTCGGTCATATTGCAGATGCCTGTGTTGATCAAGAGGCTGATTTTGTTTTGTGGAAATCAACCGAGTCTGATGTGAAAAGTTTGGCTTATTACGCCAAATCAATCACGGCTGAAGATGATGCCGAAGAGGCCATTTATTTGAAGCAAGCTTGCGTGGGTGTGGATGAGCGCGCATGGGGCTGTCAAGTGGCCTCAGCTTTTTCAGATAGCGATCGGTTGCAAGAGTTTTATCAAACTCTAAATAGCAATACAGATGAGAATTTTTTGCGATCAACATTGCGCTATGAGCTAGGTCTTTTGTTAGACCAAGGCGAATTTCGTCAAGCCCATTTTGAAAAGCTCAAGTCTTTTGATGATCAGAAAATAGTGAAAAAATACTTGATCTCAGAACTGATGTTGAAAAATTCTGAAAGACAAAATCAGAATCGACAACCGGCTTCAGCAGAAAAAAAGCAAAGTGTCGATAGAGACTACGCACAGAAATTGTTGCGTGATTTGTGATTTTTCCAGGAACAATGCAAAAATCAGATTTAAGTCTGAAGCTATCATTAGCTGTTGTCGTTGTTATTTTGAATTTTTTTGTTTTTATTTTTGCAAATTTATTTTTTGAAAACTGGCCAAACCCTAAAAATTTTAAAGAGCTACAGGCCAAGAGTTTCGATCAGTCTCTCAGCCAAATGTATTTGCAAACATTAGATGCTACAGAACGACGGACATTGGAGCATTTAAATCCTGGAAAAGTGGCTACAGTAGCCATTCGTGATCAGCGATTTTGGATGCGTGCGGCTTATTTTCCATTTCAAGGTGATGCTGTTCAAATTGAGGCTGTCAAATCATTGCTCGGAAACTTGAACAAAGACTATCAAAATTCGGTTCAGCATCAATTGGGATTAGGGCCGAATCACACATCGCCGTGGGCGTGGGTGACGTATCAATTCACCCACCATTCGGTGCTTCATCTCTTGAGTAACTTGGTGTTTTTATTTCTGATCATCACTTATCTAGAGAAACAAGTTTCCGCTGGGTGGATTGGTGCCATTTATCTTTTAGGTGGAATCGGCGGAGGAGTTAGTTTTCTGTTTTTTAATACAGAGGGTGACTTGTCGGTGATCGGGGCCAGCGGATCTGTTTGTGCCTTGTTAGCTTTCTTGATGGTCGTGAAAAAAAATAAAAATATTCCCTGGGTTTATTTTTTTGCCCCCGTACCACGTGGCTATGGGCAAATATATCTGCCTGCATTTCTTATTTTTCCAATTTATTTAATTGCTGATTTTACGACGATGCTGAACGAACCACTGCAGGTCACGGCCATCGCCCACTCGGCCCATATTGGTGGGACTCTTGTGGGTCTTGGGTTGGGTTCTCTTTTTTTAATTCAGGCTTTCTTCCGGCGCAAAGCCGCGTCTCATGGTATTTTCCGTAATCACGATGGGTTCGACGAACTGTTTTAAATAATCAGGTCCGCCAGTTTTTGAACCGATTCCCGACATTTTGTATCCGCCAAAAGGATGGCGATCCACCATCGCTCCGGTGATGCCACGATTAATGTACAGGTTGCCGACTTCCAATTCATTTTTAATTTTTTGGATATTGGCCGGAGAACGAGTGAAAACTCCTCCGGTGAGGGCATATTCAGTTGAGTTTGCAAAAGCAATAGCTTCATCCAAATTTTTGGCTTTGATCAGCGCAATCACAGGACCAAAAAATTCAGTCTGGGCGACGTCATCCGTTGGTTTCACATCGCCAAAAACAGTGGCTGGGACGTAGTATCCCGTTTGTGGTGCTGTGCCCGTAAAAATAACGGTGTGCTTTTGCGAGTAATCCCTGATGACACCAAGTAGGCGCTGGTGAGCTTCGCTATCAACAACAGGGCCGTAGTAGGATTTTGGATTTTCTGCAGAGAGCACTTCGATGCTGGCGGCAGCTTCTTTCAATCGGTCTGCAAATTTAGAATAGACATCTTCAAGAACAATGACCCGTGACGCTGCAGAACATTTTTGACCTGCAAATCCAAAGGCTGAATACAGAACGCCGTCCACAGCTTCATCTAAATCGGCATCGTTATCGATGATAAGCGCATTTTTCCCGCCCATTTCAATGATGCATCGTTTGACATGCTGTTGTCCTGGCTGAACAACAGCTGCATTTTTTGCGATCAACAAACCAACGGCTTTAGATCCGGTGAAGGCAATTGTTGTCGTGTGAGCATGTTTCACTAAATAATCACCAACGTCTTCGCCATAACCCGGAACAAATTGAACCACATTTTTTGGAATTCCTGCTTCCATAAATAATTTCATCAGGCCCTGCGCAATCAGAGAACTTTGCTCTGCAGGTTTCATGACAACGGTATTTCCTGTGACAACGGCGGCGGCCACTTGTCCTGCTAAAATAGCCAGTGGAAAATTCCACGGAGAAATCACTGTGACAACTCCACGAGGTTTGTAAATGTATTGACTGATTTCACCAGGCGCATGACCCACCCGAAGTGGATTGGCTAATGAGCGCATGTGATTGGCGTAGTAACGGCAAAAATCTATGGCTTCAGCAACATCAGCATCAGCTTCGGCCCAGGGTTTTCCAACTTCCAGGATTTGGTCAGCCATCAATTGATATTTCTTTTGCACCATCAGGTCTGCAACACGGTCCAAGTAAGTGGCACGTTCCGTTGCTGGAACTTTGCGCCAAGTCGCAAATGCGGCATGCGCTTGCTGGATGGCTTTTTCAGCGATCGCAACAGTTGCCATTTGAACTTTGGCAACTGTTTCAGATGTGTTTGACGGATTTGGTCGTTCATAAACAGTGGTTGACGAAATAGCTTCGTGACCGACGATGGGTTGAACAGTTTTTGGTAATTCTGATTTTAATTTATGAAGTGCCTGCTGAGTGTTGTCGCGAACACTTTTAATCGCAAAATCTAAGTAAGGCTCGTTGTGAAAAACATTTGGTTTTTTGATGTAGCTGGCATCTGTTGGTCGCAGATTTTCAGCGGGATCTTTCAGAAGTTCTGCTGGCGTTTTTGATTCTGCAAATTTTCCGCGAAGCCAAGACTCATTGGATGTGTTTTCTAAGAGGCGACGCACCAAATAGGCCATTCCTGGAATCAATTCACCAACTGGGGCATACTCGCGCACGCGATAACCCATATCGGACAAAGTTTTTTTAATGGGTTCAGCCATTCCGTAGAGCATTTGAATTTCGTAAGCATTCTTGGCTAAGCCAAGCTGTTCCGCTTTGACTAATGCCGCAGCCAGCGTGCGCACATTATGTGAGGCTAAGGCGACGCGGATAAAACGATAATTTTCTAAAAGTAAATAAGCACAACGTTCGTAGTTGGCATCACTTTCGGCTTTAACAGTGTAAACCGGTGTGTCCCATCCGCGTTGTTGAGCATCGATTGTTTCCGAATCCCAGTAGGCCCCTTTGACAAGGCGGATGGTGAATGGAACTTCGCGTTTTTTTGCAAATGAAATCATATCTTGAATATCGGCGTAAGAGTCGCGAAGGTAGGCTTGAATCACGCAACCAAAAAATCGATACGCCCGGAATTCAGGTTCACTGATCAGTTCCTGGAAAACTTCCAGAGTCATATGCTTCACAGCATAATGTTCCATATCCAAATTGATAAATACACCCAGCTCCATTCCTTTTTTGAAAATAGGGCGCAAGCGATCTTTGACTTTGGTTTTTGATTCTTCCCATGCTTTGTCACTGATTTGCGAATACAGCGCCGTCATTTTGACAGAGACATTCACTTTGGGGATGGAACCTTCGGCATCTCGGTCCAGAAGCGGGTGCTCATCCCAGCTTTGAGCATCATGTGCGAGCCATTCAATGAGTTCCAAATAGCGGCGTTGATAATCAAGAGCTTCTTTTTCTGATAAAGTGGCTTCACCTAAAATATCAACTGTAAATGTCAGATTATTTTTGCGGGCCTTCTTAAGCACGCTGAGGGCCTCTTTGGCGTCTTCACCAGTGATAAACATTTTGGCCATCGACATGACATTTTTTTTAATAGCTCCAGCCATTAAGCCCGGAGCTAAAGAACCCAACCCTAAACCCACATTAAAGACGCTGGGTAATTCTGACTTGCCACCTTCGGAAAAATATTCTTTTAAGTGAGTCGCCACCTCATCGCCGGAATTCAATGATGGCAGAACGTCGACAAAGCGAAACATATTGGTTTTAAATTTTTCATTTTTCATGCTCCAGTCCATAATGGAGCCATACCAAAAATCTTTGGAAAAAAGTGAAACTTTGGATTGAGATTCCATTTTTTTGAGAATCTCTTCGCCTCGAGTGATGATTTTTGATTGCAGAGTGGATTCGGACATATTTACCTCTTAAATTTCGAGGTGAAGTCTCTCTAAATCACATCCCAATGGCAAGTCAAAAGCGTCTGATTTTCAACCCGCAATTCAGCCGTTAATAGATCGCCTGAATGTAAAGGTCCGACTCCTGCCGGAGTGCCTGTTAAAATGAGATCATGCTCGGATAAGGGGTAATGGTCTTTGATGAATTCCAGGAGCTGTGCGGGTTTAAAAACCATATCCCGCGTTTGTCCTGATTGGACAATCTGGTGATTTTTCTTGAGCTCAAAAGTAATGTTTTCGAACTCTTTGAGTTCCAGCACGGAAATCCAAGAGCCAATGGGGCAGGCGCCAATAAAAGACTTTGCCAGAGTCCAGGGTTGGCCGCTTTTTTTTGCATGGGATTGGGCATCGCGGGCAGTCAGATCCAGCGCCAGGGTTGCGTGAGAAAAGCTTAAATTTTCATCAATACGAAAAGCAAGCTCCAGTTCATAATGAACATCTTGTGACCATTTTGGTAAATGAATCACAGATCCGGGGTTCAAACAATTTCCTGATTTTAGAAAAAAAAAGGGAACTGTTGGGGTTTCGGCATTCATTTCTTTGGCATGATCAGCGTAGTTTCTTCCAACAGCCCAAATATTTTGTGTTAAATGAAGACTCATGGTTGTTGTCCTTTGGTTATTAATTTCCAAGAGGTTTCAGATTCAATTTGAAAGTGAATGAATTGTGCGGGGGCCCAGTGTGAAAATTCAAAACCAGTCAGGTCGCGATCGCAGGGAATGAGGGCCATGGCATCTTCGATCCAATCGTAGTGAGAGCAGAGATAAAT
This sequence comes from Bdellovibrionales bacterium RIFCSPHIGHO2_01_FULL_40_29, assembly GCA_001771815.1. Classification (GTDB taxonomy): domain Bacteria; phylum Bdellovibrionota; class Bdellovibrionia; order Bdellovibrionales; family Bdellovibrionaceae; genus Pseudobdellovibrio. Next base: position 200,008 of record MEPU01000007.1, read on the forward strand.
AGTTTTTTTAGCTGAGTCATTGCCTGCACTTACAGACAATTCATCAATTAATTTCTGAACTCGTTGTTGAAAAGTTTTTCCTGTTTCGTATTCGCTACGCAGATTTAATTCGGGCTTTACGGTCAGGGAAAGGCTCCAGGATTTTGCAAATCCTTGAAAGGTTTGATGGGTTCGAATTTTTTCAGAAACCCATAGCTCTGTGGCCTTGGGGATTTTTTGTAATTCCACAGTCCCTGGTAACATCAGCGCCTGCTTGAACCCCTCTTCAGAAAGATGCGGATCCTCAAACGGAGCAAAACCTTTTTTAGCATGTCGAAACAAGACGATATTCATGTCGTTACTTTACCTAAAAAGTTGAGTCCCGGTTAGGGATTTGTTACTTTAACTGCTATGGCTAAAATTGAACGTTTTGTAACAAATGATTTAACAGTTCGCGCCGCAAGTCTTGATGCCACTGATGTTGTGGCTGAAATGCAGCGCTTGCATAAGGCTTTTCCATTAGCAACCGTTGGGGTCGGAAAGGCCATGATTGGTGCCTTGCTTTTAGCTAGCCAATTAAAAGATCAGCAAAAAGTAGGTTTGTTATTTCGTGGCAATGGGGCTTTGAAGAGTATTTATGCCGAAGCCGATTTCGAGGGGCATGTTCGGGCTTATACTCCCAATCCTGAATATCAACCTCCTAGTTACGAGCGAGGGCTGACATTAGCAGAGGCTTTGGGGCATGGAACTTTATCCGTTTCTAGACATCAACCATTTCAAAAACAACCCTTTCACGGAACTGTGGAGCTGGTCACCTCAGAAATTGGTGATGATATTGCTCATTACTTGCATCAATCCCATCAAATCCGTTCGATCGTGGGTTTGGGAATTTATTTAGATCAAAATGGTAAAGTTGTTAAAGCCGGTGGAGTCATCATCGAGGTCATGCCAGGAGTTGAAGACACGATTGTCGAGCTTCTGGAAAAAAATGCAGCAGCACAACCCCATATTTCAAAAATATTAAGAGACGGTGGAACAGCTTTGGATTTGGTGAAGCCCTACTTTTCAGGGATGGAGTACACCAATTTGGATCACCCCTATCAGGCCAAATATTTTTGTCCGTGTACAAAAGATCGGGTGATTGCAGCGCTCGAGGTTTTGGGAGAGGCTGATCTTCAAGATATGATCGATAAAAAAGAACAACCCGAAATCACGTGTCAGATGTGTGGCAAGCCCTATCACTTCACGTTGGATGAAGTTGTCACGATCCGTGAAGAGCTTCGAAAAAACTCAATGCACTGATGTTGAGGGATTTGTTACGGGCAGGTGACTGATGCCGGCAATGGAGCTCCTGCGAAAAGTCGTAACCCCATTTTATCATCATAAGAAAGTGCGACGTTGCAAATTGCAGACAGCGCAACATTTGTGGGGCTGGCAACTCCTGTACTGCTAAAACCATCTCCTCCGACAGTGATTGTTCCGGTTGCTGATGTTGATGGAATTGTAAAGCTTAATCCTGCAGAAGTTTCGCTACTTTTTTGCGTGTACAGTGTCATGTAGGCTCCAGAGGATTGTACCATCAGACTGACCTCGGTCGCTGTCGCTTGTATCCATGTGGATCCCGATTTTTTCATCCATTTATAGTCTAATCCAGTGATTATATTGGATGATGTATTTATTTTTACAAAAGGCAGTAAGACTCCGTTAGAGTTTAATTGTGCTTTTGTTTTTGTTTTAACGTTATTAAAGCGAAGCTGTTTTGCTACAGACCCCAAAGTAAATGTGAGCACAGCAGGAGTGTCGGACCCAGCAATTTCTTGCGTAGACATATCGTAATCTGGCCCCCATTGTCTTGAATCTGAAAAAGTACCACCACTGGCCGAGGTGTGTGTGATAGCTGTTCCTGTTACAGCTAAGGCCCCTCCATTTTGCAGAGCCGTGCTGACGCCAGAATTAACGATGTAATCAATATCATCATAAGATTTTGGATAAACGGCGTAGGCCGACGCTAAAGTCCAATCTAATGTCACGTTGTTTTCATCTGCAAAAGTATTCTGTACGTCGGTTAATAATAAAGTGGAACCGCTTAGTTTTGAATCTGCTCGGACATGCCAATCCAGGCCAAATGTTTTATTTTCTAAAGCATCAATTTCTCCGTTCATATCAATATCAGGATTTGCAAGTCGCAGGGTTAAATCATCAACAGCGCCAAGATAAGTTCCTTCATCAGCAGACAATCCTAGGCTCGTTAGCAGGGTATCCACAGATGTTGAAACACTTGCATTTGTGGTTGTCGCATTCGCAGAGACATCTCCAAGATCTATAGTTGCTGGATTGACGATCGCTAATGAATCTAAATCATTGCTGGATATTTTCACTGTCGATACGATCATATCTGGTCCTGTTAAGACGCCATCTTTTGATACAAAAACAATGATATAGGGTTTGCCTGAGTTGACACCTAAACTAAATGAGCCATCTGCTCCCACTTCTGAGATATATCTTTCAGAGTTTGCTGTGGCCGGGGAAATAGCCATCACATGTGTGATGGTTTTTGTGGTGTAGGTACCAATAGTGCCATCGAATGAGCTTGCACTTAAAGAAGTCAGTCGTCCTAAGAAGGCTGAATTTGTGCTCACTCCGCCCGAGGCTTCGTCCTCAGACTTAGAGCACGATACGACTGTTAAAATAATTGCGGAAATGAAGGCGAAATACAAATGTGACTTTATCATAAAACATCCTGTCTTGAAAGTATGTCGAACACTTTAAATAATTTTTAACGAATTCGACGGGATTGTCTATTTGTTTCTGGTACTGTTTTACTTTAGTGCAGTTAAGATTTTGTGAACTCGTTTGTTAAGATAACGCGTAGACTTTAATAAGAAGTCTGCCGATCTTGCGTTTTCCAATAGACAGTGTGTAAATCTCCTAACCTAATGGGAGGTTTTGTGAAAACAAATTTTTTAATGTGTCTTTGTTTCGTTTCATTATTCGGAATGAGCGTGCATGCCGAAGTCACGGCGACTGAAAAGATTGAGACCAGTGCAGACAAGGCTGGAGATTCAGTTAAAAAGGCCTATCGCAAAGTCAAAGATAAGACGTGTGAGATGGTTAATGGAAAAATGGAATGTGTTGCTAAGAAAATAAAGCATAAAGCAAAGAATGCTGCTGATGCTATCGAGACGAAGGCCACTGAAATTAAGAACGAAACAAATTAAATTTTGTGAGCGTGAGATATCAGATGGCCTAGTTGGCCATCTGAAGTGTTTTCAAATTACTGAACTGTTTTGCCTTTGCGTGCATTCAGCTCTGTTTTGCAGATAGCCGTTTTTTCTTCGTACTCATCTTGACGTTTGTTCAATAAATTTTTGTAACCTTTGAAGCGCACAATGCGGTCATGCAAAAATTCTTCGGTGACCCCCACAAGTTTTTTATTTTCATCAAGACCAATTTTTAACTCGTCTTCTTTGTCGGTGATGCGTTCAATAGGTTCGGTCCACATCATTTTTCCGTCGCCACCATTGCGAGGGTCTGAAAGTTGTAATTTGCATTCACGTAAGACGCCATACAGGCCAAGGGATCCGTACTTGCGATTTCCATAGACTCGGTCTTCAAGTTCATAAACTTCGTATTGGATTTTTCGGAGTTCTTCATTCATTTCAACTTTGCGTTGAACAACCATGTTTCCATCTTTTATTCCCAAGGTTGTTTCTGCATTTAAGGCTGTTCCATTTTCAACCTTGGTATCTATTTTCTCAGCTTTATTTTTATTTGTAGCACATGACGAAAGTATTAAGCTGGCAGCCAAAAGGGCTAAAGTTATTTGAGTTTTCACGAATCCTCCTTCTACCGCAGTAGAAATATTTCTTTCTCAAATCCTAACTGAAATTGAGTGTTAAGAAAGTTGTAAATAAGCTGCGTTGCATTTTGCGCGCAGCTGGAGACCGGGGGGTGAGCCCCTACCAGCGAAGGAATTTTATGATGGGATGGGTTTCGCTTGTAGGGTACCACGATTGTGGTGAAGCGAAGGCTTGTCTTGATATGAGACAATAGCAAAGGCTTTGCCAATTCTGTTTTGCGAGTTATTTCAATAAGTTAAACTAAGTGGTGCCATGTTGGAACTTTCTATGATGAGGATCGTGGAAAAAAGCGGGGCGAAACAGCACGGGAGTTACGCTAATATTAAGTATTATCAAAACTTTGACAGCGTGGTGTCGTGAATAGTCTTTCCGCAAAAAGCAGTCTTGAAATGAAGCGTTTAAAATCACTATAAAGCTTATAAATTGGTCATCTTATTGAAATGAATTCGTGTGATGGCAATTTGGTCTAAATCTTATTCTTATGGCGTGAGTCTTCTGTTGGTGGCATTGCTGTCAAGCTGTTCACCGCAAAATCAAGATGACTGCGGCTTTGTTCAGAACATCTATGGACAACGAATTTCTTGGAAGTCGCAAAAAATTATTCCATTAACTATTCATCATTCTATTCCAGAAGCTTTGCGTCCGGCTATCTATCGGGCCGCTGCAACATGGGAAGTCCAGGCTGGACGTAAAGTATTTGAAATCTCTGAAGATTCTTCAAAAGTGAGCGGAGTGCCGACCAGAGATCAAAAAAATGCTATTTACTTCTTAGAAAAATGGGAGTCAGATAGAGTTTCTGAGCAAGGTCGCACATCTGTCTACTGGGCGGGTGATGAGATTCAAGAAGCAGACATACGGATCAATGCAGCTAACTTTAGCTACTATGATAAAAATCCTAGCGTACTAATCGGATCGTACAATCTTGTGAATAAGCAAGAAAAGACCGCTGACGGTTACAGCTTTGAAGCACTTGTGCTTCATGAGATGGGCCACTTCTTGGGATTAAAACATCGTGAGGGTACTGGCACTGTGATGGCCACACACTTGGCGGCGTTTGCAAATAGGACACAGTTGGCAGCATCGGATCAAAATGCTGTTCGTTGTGAATACAATTAAAAAAGTAAATAATGAAGGAATGAAAATGAAAAATGTAAATACGAAAATCGAAAATACTCAGCAAATGGAAACCGAATCAGCCGGTTCACTCGCTTGGAATGACGTCGTGGTTTACAATGAAATGGCAGATCAAACTTCGGTGCGAATGAATTTACTTACGCAAATTCAAGGTCAGATGAAGCAACTGCAAGAGATGTCGGACCGACGTCAGTTTTTAACTCGCGAGATTATGAATTATTTTTCTAAATAGTGCTTTCGTCGTCTGGGGTCGCAATCGCTTCCAGTTTGGGAATTGAAAATCGAACAAAATCTCCCACTCTTTCTCGGGTCATGCCCTCGTGGCTGACGGGACGATCAAATTTGAACTCTTCGCGAAATGTTTGAAAATTATTTGTGCGCATTTTTTTGGTGCCGTCGTCGACTTCATCAGCATGTTTTCGTTGTCCCGAAATAACAGCTTTATTTTTTTGAATGGAAACTCTTAAATTATTTTGTTCGTGTTCGGGAGCATAGGCTTCAATCACGTAATTATTTCCGTTGTCACTGACGCGACTGCCACGATCTAAAACTTGGTAAAATTTATCGGTTTCTTTGGTCTCATAATTTTGAACAGCGGGCTCGGTTTGGGCTTTGCGATTATAAATTGATTTTTTTTCTAAGCGGGGATTTCCATCAACGCCTGCAGGCTCACGCGAACTGGATCTGATGTGACTGACAGCAGCCGCTGATTCGCCATCGATTTCGCGGCTTTTATCGGCGTAGTACTGCTTCATAGATTGCAGATCTTCTTTTTGTTGAGCGGCGAGTTCACGTTTGCGTTTCGCTTGCTCTTGTTGTGTGGCGCGAAGTTGCGTTTGTTGGGCACGTCGGTTTTGTATAGATTCAGCCATGGCTTCATTGTATCAAAATGAGAAACGTCGGAGTAAAAAATTGAATCTAGCGATTCAATTCTGGGCTTTGGCAATAAGGTTTATGGTGGTTTGTGTTGCCTTGACAGCGCCACGTCTGGACGTAAGTCACGTATTCGTTAATGCCGATCGGATAGACCATTTGAAATTGCTCGGGATCTAAGGTGGATTGAACTTGGCGAACATTTTGGGTTTTTGAATCTGTGATTTGAATTTGAAACACGCGGTACTCAGCCCCAGCTGAGTTTGTTATGAGCATCAGGATTGTTGCGAAGACACGATTCATACTGCCATATCGGTTGATCAGATTGAAATCTTAAGGCAAACGAAAGCTGTGATTAATGAGTTTGTTTCGAATGCGAACGGATATTGTTTTCAATAATATAGAAGTAAGCACGTACAATACGCTGCTTGGACTCTGGATCTAGGGAGCTGATAAAATCTTGTTTTTGTGCCAGAGTTTTGAACTGCAAAAGTTTCATCACTTCGTCTTGAACTTTTTTGATATTTTCAGGAGTGAAGAATTCATCTTCATCATAGGGTTGTTTGAAAACGTCGGTGATAAGATCATTATCAAACAGAACATGAATTCCGAGTTCTGACTGATTCAGAATTTTTTGCAAGCTTTGGACTTGCGATTGATCTAGGTACACTTCCACCTTGGACAAAATCACCTCGTTATCATTAGCGTATATGTCTGTGGGAGTTTGTCTACGAACTTAAGCTTTTGACTATTTTCGTCAAAAGCCTTGCAACGCGGATCGAAGTATTTAGAATGATTTGTGAGCATTGGAGAGTCATCTTGTGAATAAAGTTGCCAGCAAATTGAACAAAACATTAAGCAAAGCCAGTAAGGTTAAGAAGAATAAGCAAATAAAAATTAAGATGCGTAAAGCACCCACTTCGCACCGCAAGGCTAAAACTCATAAAGCCACCAAGAAGATGCAAGAAAAAGAATTAATTATCATTGATGAAAAACAGGGCTTGATCTTTGAAAATGAAAAAACCATGTTTGGTTTTTTTTCTGAAGCTATTAAAGACTATGAAAATAAATATCAAAAACAGTATCGAGCTGATCGAGATTTTTCAATTACAGAACAGGCTGAACTTGAATATTTATTGGAAGATACCTTAGACGATCCCGATGAGATCTGGATCAATGATGTGTCCTTTGAGGATTTGAAAGTTCATACTTTGATTAAAACGATAGAGACTGTTCAGCAAACATTTTATTACGTGGCTGTGGTTTATATCAATAGTGAAGAAAATTATCCGACATTTGTGTTTATGCATTTTCCGACGAAAGACGTCGAAATGCTCGAGACCTTTCGCGAAAATGAAATTGTTTTTCACCGTAAACTCGAGGCCATTGAATTTGCCGCGATTGATGGGGATTCATTGCTTGAGGGTGATTACTTAGCCATTGGGCTTTTGGAATCGATGATCAAAATTCGTTCTGAAAAAGATATTGCAACAGATAAATTCCAGGATTATGCCGAGTTGCGAGAATCAGCCATTGATTCTCCGGATGAGATTTGGCGCAAGGTGGATTCAACTGGCCATGTGTTGGTGACATTTATTAAAGAATTTCCAGATAATGGAGTTGAGGATTTGCATTATTTGGTGGTCACTGAAGAAGACGCCGAATCGCAGATCAACACCTTATTATTTTCTTTTCCAACAAATGACACCACATTGGTGGATCGGTATCGACAAGGTGAAAATCTAGAGGCGGATGAAGTTTCAACAGAATCCAGTCACTAGAAGCAATACTGTGAAAATGCTTGAGTGAATTGATCGGATGTCCAACCAGTTGTTGTGACTCCGTACAACGCATGCATCTGTTGCAAGAGTGTCGCGCGTGCTGTGCCATCCGCATTGTATTGATAATCGGCAGGATTTGAATTAAACGCCGGGATCAAAGAATTTAACTCTCCAATATTTTTCCCAGTGCTGTCGTAGGCTACTATTTTAATCACCTGAAAAAGAGCATTGGGATCAGCTAGATTCACATAATAGCCATGGCTTCCGGTGATTTGATCTGCAGCAAGAGCTGAGACCGGGCTTGAAACTGTTTGTCCGGTAGAAAAATCATAGGCAGAAACTTGCAGTGGTGTTTCGCTTAAAACCGATTGGCCATTGGCAACGCGCCATTTGAAAAGTCTAATGGTATTTCCGGATTGAGTGATTGCGGCGCTGATAAAATTAAACTTGAGTTTAATCCATTCGTTGCTGATCTGTCCATTTTGGTCCGAAACAATAGATGTATTGAATGAAAAACTTCCATTCGCAGATTTATTACAATGTGCCAATGGCTTTTGCGCATTCACATCAATGCGAAGTGAGGTGTCTTCGATGGGATCATTTGCTTTTGAATTTCCGCAGGCTGTTAATAATCCCACAACCGCTAAAATCAGAACCACCTTCAGTGTCGTATTTTTTTGAGTATGGTTTGTAGCTTGTTGTTTCATCGAAGCCCCCTGGTTACTACAGGTATAAAGCAATCCAGCGGCCATATTTCGAAATGGGACGCTTGCTGGGTATACTGCTTTTCGAGGAGATGGCTGTGCTATTGTGAGAACTGGGTTTAAGAGCAAATATCATTCTAGAGCACCTGTTGATATTCACTAAGCAGGTGTCATGAAAATGGACAGGCTTAATTTAGAGTTAGCTGAGGCCAATCTCGGCCCAGGTAATTCCATCGCCACCACTTTCTGCAGAACCAGCTTTCCATTTTTTCACATAAACAGATCTTGAAAGATAAGTCCTCACCGATTTTTTTAAAGTTTCAGTTCCATGGCCATGAATTATTTTGATGCGATCTTCATTGTGGTTGGTCGCCAGATCCAGTGCAATTTCCAGCTCGCTCAGGGCCTCGGCGACAGTTTTTCCGCGAAGATCCAGTGTGCGATCTTGATCTACAAATGTGGCTCGTGATGAACCGCTCTTGCGTGCCAAGGATTGGGTTGGGTTTGCAGACTTCAGTGGTGGTTTCAGCTCGCTCCAGTGGATTTGTAATCGAATGGATTGAGATAAAACCAAGACCTCACCTTTGGCGTTCGGTGTGGATTGAACAATGCCATCTTGATTCAGTGTTGATACAAATATTTTACTGCCAGGAGGGAATTTTTCAGCAAATTCATCAGACGTTTGAATTTGATAAGGACTTCCGGTGTTGATGGGTTTTGCTTTTACAATTTCTGGCAAGTTGTATTTTATTTCTTGAAGCTGGCGGTGTTTATTTAAAACATCAGAGGCTTTGACTGTGGCAATAGCATCATCCACTTTTTCGCCGGCTTTTTTCAATGCGTGCGCAAGCTTTCGTTGTTTTTCATTTTCAAATTCTTGCAGTTTTGTTTCGTATTCATTTTGAACTTTTTCAGCCGTTTTGATTTGTTTTTTGAGTTGATCTTGCAAGGTGTGAATATCTTTTTTTAAATTTTCAAATTCACTCAATTGATTTTGTCGCGCTCGCGCTGCTGGAGAAAGGTTTTGAACAGCCGCATCAATAATATCTGTGGAAATTCCCACGCGTCTTGCAGTCTGTAAAGCCAATGAATCACCAGCAATGCCGGATAAAAATTGATAGGTGGGTTTTCCATTTTTCGAATCATATTCAAGACTGCCATTCAAAACAACGTCGCTGTCATTCCAGCCCATTTTCAGAGGACTTAAGTGAGATGTAACCACGGCAAATACTTTGTGACTGGCGTAGCGTTCGATAAAGGCTCGAGCCAAAGCACTGCCTTCTTCGGGATCGGTGGAGCCACAAATTTCATCGATAAGAATTAAATTTTGATAGCCGCTGAGTTTTGAGGCTTGGTCTAATATTTTTAAATGAGCTGCAAATGTACTTAAGTCTTCATCAACACTTTGTGCATCACCAATGCCTGTCACAATTTCAGAAAAAAACGGCATCACAGAAGTTTCAGCGGCGCAAATCAACAGGCCACAGCGTGCCATCTGGGCAGCAAGTCCAATCGATTTAAGAAGCACTGTTTTTCCTCCGGCATTGGGGCCAGACAGAATCAGAATGCTTTTTTCTGGAGTCAATTGCACAGTGTTGCTGATCAATTTTTTTCCAGACATTTTTAAAAGGGGGTGAGATAAATCTTTCAGATGAATTTGTTTCTCATCAAAACGGCAGGGTCGCGCTTCCAGAAGGCAGGCTAATTGAGCTTTGGCTAACAGCACATCACATTCTAAAAGTACGGCATGAGCGCGTTCAAAGTTTGAAACTTGTCCAGCCATGTATTCAGAAATTTCCATAAGCAAGCGTTCAATTTCAATCTCGATCTCAACTTCAATCTGTCGAACACGATTATTCATTGGAATAATCGCTTCGGGTTCCATAAATACAGTTTGTTTTGTTTGAGAGCTGCCATGAATCACGCCATCAACAAAATGTTGCATTCCACCTTTGACGGGAATGACCCAGCGACCCTCGCGAGTTGTCACGTACTTTTCTTGTAACATGTGTTCGATCTTGTGATCGCGAACCAGGCGATCCATATGGCTGTGTATCTGTCGCGCCAGATTGTCTTTTTCTTTCGAAAGACTATAGAGCTTTTCCGAAGCATCCATTCGGATGTCTCCACCGGGAGTCATCAGTTGGTCAATTGCTGACAGGGGCTCGTCGGCGTTCATTAAATTCTCGGTACAAGCGACAGACCACGGAGTGTTTTGAGTTTTTAAAGTTTCATCCAGAGCGAGAATCTCGAGACAAAAATGGCGGATGTCTTTTAATTCTAAATTTTTAAGAACAGCCTTCTTTTTCAACCGCCCGAACCAGATATCAAAAAAATCTAAGCTTTCCATGTGTGGCCGAACGCCACTCAGGACAATGGATGTCGCACTTTCTATTTCAAAGAAGCTTTTCTCGGCAACATCAGCAGTCGGTAAAGGTTTTACTTGAGAAATCAAATTGCGACCTGACTCGCTGGTGGCAAAGAATTTGATTTTTTCTAGAATTTCAGCCCAGTCTAAGTTTTTAATCTCGAACATATTTTCCTTTAAAAACAAAAAATATAAAAAGCATACCCCAAAGAATCCAATCCCAATGCCCAAAGCGTGTGTAAAAACTTTGCCTTGGATTTTTAAGATAAGGAACTTCAAAAGTATGGGTCCACGGCGTATTCATTTCCGAAGTTTTCAGGATTGTCCCATTGGCTAAAATAGCACTCGAGATTCCTGTATTGGTTGCGCGAACCAAGGGTCTTCGCACTTCAATCGCCCGTGCCAATGTCATGATATTATGCTGAAAAGGTTCACCCCACCAGCCAAACCATGAATCGTTTGTGACATTAAACAAAACTTGTGACCCTTTGAGTGCTAATCCTCGAGAAAATGCAGAATCCAATGATTCATAGCAAATTTGAGGTCCTAAAATAATATTCTTTTGATTTTTAAGTTCGATCTGCTGAGGGCTGGGGCCCGGACCTCGTTCATAGACGCCAACAAAAGGAAAAAGTTTATACAAGAAGGGGATATATTCCCCAAAGGGCATGTACTCGCCAAAGGCTAAAAGTGCTGATTTATTGTAGGTTTTAGCAGCGAGAGTTTTTTGAGGACTTAAGAAAAAAACAGAGTTGCTTGTCAGTGGATATCCCAGAAGATCTCGGCGATCAAGATGTTGTGAGTAAGCTCCGGTGACAAGCGGAATAGACCACTGGTGGACTTTCTGTAAAAGTACTTGCTGAAGATGGCGCGTGTGAAAGTAGGGATCAAGAGCAAAGGGCAGGGCTGTTTCTGGCCAAAGAATAATTTCAGTTTCAGGATGAGTTTGTAGATGCTGATCCGTTAAATTAGCAAAGATCTCTAGGATAAATAATTGAAACCGTTCTTTTTTTTCGGATTGAATTTTTTCAGAATTCCCAATATTGCCTTGAACAACTGCGAATTGGATCGAACTATCTGTTTTTGACCAGTATTTTTCTTTAACAACTCCAACTGCCGTGAGGGCGCCCAGGACGCCAATTAACAGTGTAAAAATAAGAACTGCAAAACGTCGGTCTTCGCGCCGTTTGACCCAGCAGTATCCCAATACGGCCTGAGCCAAAAGTATCCATGTCGATAATCCCCAAAAACCAACCATATCCGCCCACTGATACAGCGGAATCTTCATCCACAAAAGGGTGTATCCCAAATTCCACTCGAAAATGCTGGGCCAAACGCGTTCAACAAGCGCCAAGGTCAGGGCCATCAGAAAAAATTGTGATAAGCGAGACTTGATCTGTCGCCGGCGAATCAAAAAGGCAGCAATAACAGCGGCGATTGGAATATAAACATGCACAGTTGCGGCAAAGAGTAAAAGCCCCATCAAAGATAAGAAGGCGTTGAAGCCACCAAACTCACTGGCTGTGTAATAAACCCAGTTAAATCCAATCAATGTGAGGATAAATTGGGTGAGCCAACCCGCTAAAAAAACACGAGTGAGTGGGCTATTTTCTTGAAGTAACTGCAAAGCGGCGATCCAAAATGGAATGTAGCAAAACAAAATGGCCCATCCAGGGAATGGAATGTAAGAAGTTCCTACTAAAATGCCACTGAAAATCGACCACAAATAGGGTCGAGGAATCTGTTTTAAGTTACGAAAAATATTCGACATCCCTAAAGTGTTATCATATCCTTGCGGGTAGGGGGTAGCAGCAATTGGACATTTTAAACACTTCAAATGAAATTCGATTCCGTTGTCCAAGTTGTGAAAAACTTTATCGCACTCAAGCAGATGTCTTTGCGGACGCAGAGCCAGAACCTGAATTTGATTGTGAAGGGTGCCAAAAGACCTTTGCCCTGACGCGCACTTTGAACTCTTTTGGCCTTTTTGAAACCAAAACACGAGATTCAAATTTTTTAACCTGTCCGAAGTGCACGCATTTGATGCCCAATGCCGCAAAAGAATGCCCATCATGCGGCATTTTTATTGAGAAGTTTCAGCAAAAAATGGAGCAAAAAGAAAGTCCTGCGCTTTATGAAATCAATCAATTATGGGCAGCGGTACTTGAAAACTTTAACAACGATCAAAATCATCAAAACTTTTTAACTCTTTGTCAGAAAAAAATGGCTTTGAATTTTGCATTTCAGAAGTACGACGATCTTCGTAAAACCATGGGCTATGATCTGCTTTGCGAAAAGTATTTGAAACAAATTGAAGTGCGTCTTGAACAGCAGTTTATCGCAAAAATGCGCAAGGACATGACGACGGAAAAAACCACTGGAAAAGCCATGAGCCAATGGATTTTTGCTGGAATTGGTTTTGTGGGACTTGCACTTTTAATTTTTAATAAGATCCGACCGACATATCCTAATTTGACAGGTCTTGTTGTGGCAATCACATTGTTGTCATTTGGATTATGGCTTTTTTCATCTCAAAAAAATAATAACACTCTCTAAAAACTTCGGCTTAAAAGTAGGCTATTGGTCTTCGGTGCTTTGTTCTGTTCCCAAGCGCACTGGTTGCTTTTGCTTAAGCTGAGGCTGTTGAACAGCATCGAGTAAACTTTTTCCAAAGCGCGCTACATTCTTTGTGGCTTTCAAGTTTGGGTCTTCATGCTGTCGTTTATTCTGTTTGGGATCAGAATAAAATTTATCCTGAACCACCTCAGATTTGTCAGCACCAGAGAAGGCCTTTGCGCCACTCAGAATAGTAAGTGATTTAAAAAGATTCAGCTGACGTGCGGTCCGAGTTTTTGCAAACAAAGATTGCGAGGTGTCGCCGGTAGCCAAAATATATTTTTTCACATCCACAGCTTGATAGTACTGTCCTTTGTGGGACATAACCAAGGCCGCCGCTCCGGTTACAAAGGCGGTGGCTTGGGACGTTCCTGTCATGAGTCCATAAGAGTTATTGGGTAAGCACGAAAGAATATTTTGTCCAGGAGCTGCGATATCAACAGTTTCTGTTCCGTAATTTGAAGACGCCAGAACTTCGGTTGTTTGATCAATGGCCGTGACAGAAATAATATTTTTTAATTTATAATCTGCGGGGTAGTAGTGATGTTGATCCGAGTTGGATCGCTCATTTCCAGCAGCAGCGACAAATAAAATCCCCTTTTGTTCGGCCAAGGAGACCGCTTCAAACTCATCTTGAGAGTAATCCGTACCACCACCGGAGTAATTGATAATGTGCGCCCCCATTTTGACGGCATACTGAATAGAGGCAATCGTGTTTTTTAAATTATCTGTGTTAGGAACTTTTGGATCAAAATATTTCAGAACCATGATACTGACCTTTGGTGCAATACCGCTGATTCCTTTTCTATTCTCGGCTTCTGCGCCAATGATTCCAGCGATGTGGGTTCCGTGTCCATGATTGTCATCTAAGCGATTGTTATTCGAGACAAAATTCCAGCCATGCACATCATCGACAAATCCATTTTCATCATCATCAATGCCATTTGTGGATTTGTTTTTTCCTTTATTGTCGGTTCCGGTTTCTCCGGGATTGGTCCAAATATTTGCTTTAAGATCTTCGTGGTTTTCATCGATTCCCGTGTCAATCACGGCAATCAATACATCACGACTGCCTTGAGTCACGGACCAAGCACGAGCCGCATCGGATTTTTTTAATCCCCAGGCTTGTTTGATTGCCGGATCATTAAATAGTGCTGAGGGCTCATCAATGACCTGCGTGGTTTGGTCTTTGACCTGGCCAAGCTCAAGATCGCGTCCTTCATCAAACTTATTTTTCTTTTTAGTGGATTGAGTTTGTCGACTGGGGTTCTCGGAGATGAAAAATTGATAGGTCAATAGCGATGCGCAAAATATAAAGAAAATGCCTGCTGTTGTCAGTGTCCCGTTGAGTTTTTTCATATACTCAACGTGTCGGATGGTTACAGGTGATTCTGTAACTTAAATGACCTCAATAGAAGACTTGTAATTGAGAACTAATTATTTGCGGCCGTGTTCTTTTTTGAGTCAGTCCATTCTAAAAATTCCGCAGGAAACAGATGCTCTTCGTCTCGTTTTGAGATGCGTTCATAGAATAATTTGTTGCGGGCAATCAACTTCACGTAGGTTCTAGTTTCCTCATAGGGAATTTCCTCGATGAACTCCAACATATCAGCCCTGTTGCGGGTGCGAAGCCAGCCACTCAGTGCATTGGGTCCAGCGTTGTAGGCGGCTGCAACGAAGGTCAATTGGCCAGATTGTTTTTTGATTTGTTCCATAAGTTCCAGTGCACCCAATTGGATATTGATCTCGGGATCATACAGATCGTGGGGCTCTCGGTAGCTGATGTCGAATTTTTTCGAGAGTTGTTTTGCCAGACGAGGAATCATTTGCATCAACCCCAAGGCATCTGCGGGGCTACGTGTTTTTTCATTAAATGCGGATTCTTGTTTCATGATTGAATAAATGAGCGACGATGGAATCGATGTCTTTTCGGACATGATCTTCACTTGATCCTGGTGAGGTTGTGGGTAGACCAAATTGGCATAAGTTACAAGAACTTCAATTCGACCGTTATTATCAAGCTTTCCAAAAGCGGCAAACAAGGGCAAATAGCGCAGGCCGTGCTCGGCCAAATAGAGTCCAAGATTGATATTGTCTTCGGGGGATTTGCCTAAAATGGAAACGGATCGTTCTGCAAGATCTAATTCTTGAAATCGGATGAGATCTTGAAAAATATTTTTTTCAATGGGATTTAAGAATCCCAATTCCAAATCAAAGGGGAACTTTTTTTCAAATTTGATTTTTGAAATCGCAGGAAGCTTGCGTCCTAATTCGTGGTAAGCAACCAGTCCGTAATAACCAAAAAAATCATCTTGAGTGATGGATTCAAGTATCTTGCGGGCTTCTTCTTTTTTATCCTGTTGACTTAAAGTTCGCGATCTAAAGAAATTAGCCCGAGATTTCTCGCTGATATCAGTTGTTGTCTCGGCCAGCAATTGAAAAGATTTTTCAGCCTCGGGCCATTTTTTTTCCTTCAGTAAAATCCAGGATTTCAGCCACAAAATGCGATCCATATTGAAGGACAAAGGTTTTGGTTTATATGTTTGAATATCAGCGGCGGCTAAATCATACAGCGCCACGGCGTGGTCCATATCCAATTTTTCTTCAGCCATGCGGGCTTGCAAAAAATAAATTTCACCAACAGTTGAGTCGTCTTTTAACAGAGTAAGTGCTTCTTCAAGGACTGTTTGGGCTTTTGAAAGTTTGTCTTCGGTCCAAAAAGTTCTGGCATAAAGCTGCGAGGCTTCATAGTAAATGATTCTATTTTCTATATTCTTTTTGTTTTTGAAATTGGTCCTGGCCCAGATGTGCATGGCGGTTGTTGTTTTTATAAAATCATGACGGCGTCCATTGTTTTTCTGTTTCGCGCGAAGTTGTTTGTAGGCTTTGTATTTTTCAGCAGGTGTTTTTGCCAGTTGCAGGCGCAGCTTAAGGTCATCGATACTAAGACTTCCCAGTGAAGTCGGCGCGGAGGTTGGATCAAATTCCGCAATTCTTTCTGCATAAATTCTTTTTTCAACGTCAGATAGTTTTTGCACATCAAATGTAAAGTTGGCGCATCTTTTTTTTGCAACAAGTGCGGCCAGATTGTTTAAGGAAAAATTTGTATCTTCAGCGCGCTCAATAAGCACATCACATGCCCAGTTTGAAAGTTTCCCAGTGGGCTCTGAGGATATCGGATCGGGCGCTAAAGAGCTTTCGCTGATCATATCATCAGTGGCCAAGGGGATTGGTCCGGGAATGGATATAGTTTTTGCTGTGGGCTGAGTGCTGCAAGCAATAAGGACCAAACAAAAATAGCTCAGGTATCGCTTCATGTTGCCAATTCCTTTTTTGATTTCCCCAAAGTCTTTTTGGAGGACGATAGAAACTCAAATTGCAGTCGATTCTTTGAATTTTCTTTTACAAGAGTCACTGAAACTTTTCCGCCGTCTTTAAGTTTGCCAAATAAAATCTCATCGACAAGTTGTGATTTAACACGTTGATCAATGGTGCGAGAAATAGGGCGTGCTCCATAAATTGGATCAAAACCTTCGGTAGCCAAGTAGGCAACAACATCATCAGTGTACTCAAGTTCAATATTTTTCTGAGCCAGACTCATTCGGAGTTCAGTTAAAAACTTTTCAACAACATTCTGGATCAATTCTTTGGATAAAGAGTTGAAATACACAACCTGATCCAACCGATTCAGAAATTCTGGAGCAAACGTTTTTTTGATGGCTTCCTGGCTGACGCCCGTACGATCATTAAGACCCAAGCCAATTGTGCCTTTGGCGACATCTTGGGCTCCGGCATTTGAAGTCATCACCACCAGCGTGTTTTTAAAATTCACGGTGCGTCCATTGCCATCGGTCAAGCGGCCGCCATCCATGACTTGCAGTAAGATCGCATAAATATCGGCATGGGCTTTTTCAATTTCATCTAATAAGATCAATGAATAGGGATTCTTGCTGATGACTTCAGTCAGTTGTCCACCTTGTTCAAACCCCACATATCCCGGAGGGGCGCCAACCAAACGAGACACCGCATGTTTTTCCATGTACTCGCTCATATCAAAACGCTGAAAATGAATTCCCAGCAGTCGCGCCAATTGTTTGCAAACTTCAGTTTTACCAACACCTGTAGGGCCTGCAAACAGATACGAGCCCCAAGGTTTTTCTTTGTTTTCAAGACCACTACGCGCAAATTTTATGGATCGCACCAAGACATCAATGGCTTCGTCTTGTCCGAAGACAACGGATTTTAATTTTTTATCTAAGTCTTTCAGTTCTTTGAGATCGTTTTGACTCATGTCGCTGATGGGAACTCCCGCCAAACGACTGACAACATCCATGACATCGGTGGGTTCAATTTGAATAATGGCTGTGCTATTCGGTGATGATTTGAGTTTTTTAAAACTGCCCACTTCATCTAATAAATCGATGGCCTTGTCGGGCATTTTTGCCTGAGTTAAGTATTTCAAAGATAAATCCACGCACGCCTTTAGAGCTTCTTCAGAATACATTACGTGGTGAAAGCTTTCGAATTTACTTTTAATGCCTCTTAAAATAATAAGTGTGTCCTCAGCCGTCGGCTCGGAAACATCCAAACGTTGAAAACGTCGAGTCAGTGCTTTGTCTTTTTCAAAATGCTGGCGGTACTCTTGAAAAGTTGTGGCGCCAATGCACGTCAAATCTCCTTTGGTTAAGGCTGGTTTTAGTAAATTGGAAGCATCCATCGAACCACCAGAGGTCGACCCTGCGCCAACGATTGTGTGAATCTCATCAATAAAAAGAATAATATTTTTTCGTTCAACCACTTCTTTTAAAATATTTTTAAGACGACTTTCAAAATCACCTCGGTATTTGGCTCCTGCTAAAATAGATCCCAAATCGATTGAATAAATAATTTTATCTTTTAAAAACTCGGGGACATCTCCGGAGACAATCTTTTCAGCAAGTCCTTCAGCAATGGCCGTTTTGCCAACGCCAGAATCTCCAATCAAAAGGGGATTATTTTTTGTTCGTCGCCCTAATGTTTGAATCATTTTCTCAATCAGATCCTGACGGCCGACCAAAGGATCTTTTTTCCCGGATAGAACATAATCGTTCAAATTGAGTGCAAAATCTTCGAGAGCCGATTTCTTATTGGTGGGACTTTCAGTAGATTCCTCAGGACGAGCACCCGCTTCAGAAGGAGCGCCAGGGTGACTGTCCAGGCTGTGACTGACGATGGAAATCACATCAAACTGTTTCACGCCAAATTTTTCTAGACAATACACAGCATTTGATTTTTTCTCTTCAAAGATAGAAATTAAAACATGCCCTTCGTGAACTTTATTTTTTCCAGCAGCATGCAGCTGAAGAGCCGCGCGTTCAAAAACACGATGCACGGAAAGAGCCAGCTCGGGTTTCCAGTTTTCAATCGTGTCATCTGCTGTTAATTTTTTTTGATCAGCACTTAATGTTGGATTTTTTTGAATGTAACTTAACAACTCTTTCTTAAGTGCAGGTATCTCAACGTCTAGTTTTTCTAAAATTTCAACAACCAAGGGAGCTTCGATCAGGCAATAAACAAAATGCTCGAGTGTGACAAACTCATGACTTTTTTTTGCTGCTAAATCAATTGATTTGCCAAGACGCTTATCTAATTCTTTTGAAAGCATTGGTCTGTTTCCTTTCGCTTTTCTTGAGACGGTAACTAAACTTCTTCCAGCGTTGACTTTAATGGATACTGATTATTTTTTGAAAATTGATTCACCTGAGCAACCTTTGTTTCTGCCACTTCGAATGAGTAAATTCCCGCCACCCCAGCGCCTTTGTTGTGAACATCCAGCATGATGGCATGTGCATCTGTTTCATTTTTTCCAAAGAATTTTTTTAAAACAAAAATCACATAATCCATAGGAGTGTAATCATCATTTAATAATAATACTTTATATTGTTCCGGTTCTTGCGTCTCATTTTCTATATCCAGATCAAAGTCTGGGTTTTGTGATTTGTTATGACTCATGTCTCAAGTATAGATCAATTCTCAGGATGAGATCATTAAATTATTTTGATTGGACGTGGCACAAACAGGATTGCGTGATGAGACATTTCTGATACCCTAATGAGGTCGGTAAATAAATACAAATAAGAGACGTTATAAAAGGAGATTTTTTGCATGAAGCATTTTAAAAACAACCAAGCGGGTTTTTCATTGATCGAGCTGATGGTGGTCGTTGCGATCATCGGAATTTTGTCAGCCATCGGAATTCCACAGTATGCGAAATTTCAAGCCAAGGCGCGGACATCCGAGGCTAAAGTTGCTTTATCCGCATTATATCAAGCGGAAAAAGCATTTCAGCTAGAATGGAATGGGTACACAGTTGATTTGAACAATGTGGGTTTTGCTGTGGAAGGCACGGGTTTAAGATACGTGACAGGATTCCAAACAGCTCAAACGTGCAATGCAACAGCCCCTGGTATGCCAACAGAAACAACAACTAGAACGCAGTCCATTTCAACAGGAGTTTATACAGCGGGTGTTGCTGGATGGAATGCAACAGTGGGTACTGATGGAACACCCATTGCGGCTGGTGTTTTTGTTACTGCATCGGCTGATTGCACAACAACATCATTTTTGGCAATGGCATTGGGTGATCCAAGAAATACTCCTGCGGCTTTAACAACAGGTTCTGATACATGGCGGATGTCTCAGGCCAAGGTTTTAACGAATACAGTGACATTGTACTAAAATGAATCTCCTCAGTTTGATGGATATAAAAAGGCAGGAATTTTTTCCTGCCTTTTTTATTTTTTATCACGTTTAATAGTCGTATGAGAATCGCATGGCATTCGAATTCATTTTACTTTCTAGGTCTTATTTCGGTGGTGAGCTTTGCCATAAGCCATTTCTTAAGTGAGCCAAAGCCATTGGCGCGTTCAGATTATTTGGCTCCACCCAAAGTGATTGAAAAGCTTTCTTCGGGATTAAAAGTCGCCTCATCTGATTCTTTTTGGTTGCGCGCTATTCAAGATTTTGATTTTTGTAGTGCTCCTATTAACGATCGCGAGTGCCAGGGGAAGTCGTGGTTATTTCATGTTTTGGATTTAGCAACAGATTTGGATCCTCGATTTTACTATGCGTTTTATGCTGGTGGATTAGATCTGACTGTCGTGATTTCTGATTATGAAGGGGCCTCTAAAATTTTTGACAAAGGTGTTCCCTTGTATCCTAAAAAATGGGGATTTCTGTATGCGGCTGGATACCATGCTTATTTTGAAGAGAAAAATAAGGTCAAAGCCGCCAATTTATTTTTTCAAGCAGCAGAAAATGGAGCGCCGGAATGGTTAAAGGTAACCGCTGGCCGTCTTGCTAAAGAAGGCGGCGATACGGAAACATCCGAGCGCATATTACAGCAATTGATTCAGACCAGTGATGATCCGAAGCTGGTGGAACGCTTAAAGAAAAAGCTAAGTGATTTAAAATCAACGAACGAATAGATCACCACTTGACCTTT
Source organism: Bdellovibrionales bacterium RIFCSPHIGHO2_01_FULL_40_29 (assembly GCA_001771815.1). Classification (GTDB taxonomy): domain Bacteria; phylum Bdellovibrionota; class Bdellovibrionia; order Bdellovibrionales; family Bdellovibrionaceae; genus Pseudobdellovibrio. The sequence continues at coordinate 220,806 of MEPU01000007.1, forward strand.
TTTCAAAATCGCTCATATTTAGGCGCATGTCTGCAAAACGTGATTTTTATGAAATTTTAGGTGTGGGTAAATCAGCCGATAACGATGAGCTTAAGAAAGCTTATCGAAAATTAGCAATGCAATTTCATCCAGATCGAAATCCTGGAGATAAGGCTTCCGAAGATAAATTCAAAGAAGCCGCAGAAGCGTATGATATTTTAAGCAATCCTGAAAAACGCGCTCAGTATGATCGTTTTGGTCACCAGGCTTTTGGTGGTGGCGGCGGTGGATTTGGCGGTGGCGGTTTTCAGGATATGAATGATATTTTCTCTCAGTTCGGGGATGTTTTCGGAGATATTTTTGGTGCGGCTGGAGGCTTCGGTGGCGGACGCCAATCGGCACGACAAAGAAATGCTCCTCGGCGTGGAAATGATTTGCGCTATATTACTGAAATTGAGCTGGTCGATGTTTTAAAAGGCAAAGAACAACAGATTGAATTTGAAACCAATACGAATTGCACATCCTGCAATGGCTCGGGTGCTGAAAAAGGTTCATCTCCCGTGACTTGCAAGACCTGCGCGGGATCTGGTCAAGTTGTCCGACAGCAAGGTTTTTTCACGATGGCCACCACCTGTTCCAAGTGCGGTGGAACTGGTGAAACAATCGAAACTCCTTGCAAGCCCTGCAAGGGGCAAGGCCGAGTTAAATCGGCGCGAAAAATCAAGGTCACAATTCCTGCCGGAGTTGATAACGGCACTCGTTTGCGAATTTCTAACGAGGGTGAGGGCGGCTACAAGGGCGGTCCGAACGGAGATTTGTTTGTTGAGGTGCGTGTGAAAGATCACGAGGTCTTCACTCGTGAAGAGGACCATTTATTTGCTGATTTAGATGTGCCTTATGTGCAGTTTTTATTAGGCGGAGAAGTCACCTCGGAGGCCTTAGATGGCGATGTTGAGATCACTATACCGCGGGGTACAAAACCCGGCGAGCGAATCAAAATTGCGGGACGAGGAATTCCATCCCTTCGTGGATCTCGGCGTGGTGATTTGTACTACACGTTGAATGTTGAGTTTCCTGAAAAATTGACAGAAGACGAGGATAAACTGCTGAGACAAATTGCAGAAATAAATCAGGTCAAGGTCTTAGCTGAAAAAAAAGGCCTTTTCGGTCGTAAAAAGTAAGTCCTTTTCAAAAAACATCATCAGTTTGTGATATTTAGCAGGTCTGGGCCTTGACGGTTTACCATTAGACCCCAGTTTTAAGTTGTTATATGAACATCAAAATTTAAAGCTTTAAAAGCTTAATGACAGAAATAAATGAGGAGTCTCAGTATGGGAAAAATTATCGGTATCGACTTAGGAACTACAAATTCATGTGTATCAATCATGGAGGGTGGCGAACCTAAAGTTCTTGTTAATGAAGAGGGTGCGCGTACAACTCCTTCGGTTGTGGCTTACACCAAAGACGGCGAACGTCTTGTGGGGCAAATTGCCAAACGCCAGGCGGTGACCAATCCAGAAAATACCATTTACTCATCAAAGCGTTTTATCGGACGTAAGTTCGAAGAAGTGCAAGAAGAAATTAAACTTGTGCCTTATACGGTGGTATCTAAAAACGGTGGAACGGACTGTGGTTTCAAGGTGGGCGGAGACAAAGTGATGTCACCAGAAGAAATCGGTGCGGGTGTTTTATCAAAACTCAAAAAAGTGGCTGAAGATTATTTGGGTGCCGAAGTGACTGATGCTGTGATTACAGTGCCAGCTTATTTCAACGATGCTCAACGACAAGCAACTAAAGATGCAGGCCGTATCGCCGGGTTGAATGTCCGACGTATTATCAATGAACCAACAGCTGCAGCTTTGGCTTATGGGTTGGATAAAAAGAAAGACCAAAAAATTGTTATTTATGATTTCGGTGGTGGTACATTTGACGTGTCTATCCTTGAAGTGGGCGAAGGCGTTGTTGAAGTGAAATCAACAAATGGTGACACGCACTTGGGTGGTGATAACTTTGATACTATCATCTTGGAGTGGTTGATTGCAGAATTTAAAAAAGACCAAGGAATTGATTTAAAGAACGATAAGATGGCTTTACAGCGTCTTAAAGAGGCTGCTGAGAAAGCGAAGATTGAATTATCTTCGGCGCAAGAGTCAGATATCAATCTTCCGTTTATTACTGCAGATCAATCTGGTCCAAAACATTTGCAGATTAAATTATCTCGATCAAAATTTGATCAGATGACAGAGTCTTTGGTTAAGCGCTCTATTGAACCTTGTAAAAAAGCTTTGGCTGATTCGGGTTATAAACTGACTGATATTGATGAAATCGTATTAGTGGGTGGTTCGACTCGTATTCCGGCGATTCAAAAAGCCGTTAAAGATTACTTTGGTAAAGAGCCAAATCGTACGGTCAACCCCGATGAAGTTGTTGCTATTGGAGCGGCAGTTCAGGGTGGAGTTTTAGCTGGTGATGTGAAAGATATTTTATTGTTGGATGTGACGCCGCTATCTTTGGGTATTGAAACATTGGGTGGCGTGATGACAACTTTGATCGAGCGGAACACAACAATTCCATCAAAGAAAACTCAGGTGTTTTCAACTGCGGCAGATAATCAACCGGGTGTGGATATTCATGTTCTTCAAGGCGAACGTAAAATGGCAGCAGACAACAAGTCATTGGGACGCTTTGAATTGTCTGGAATTCCTGCAGCACCGCGTGGTGTGCCACAGATTGAGGTGATCTTTGATATGGATGCCAACGGAATCTTGAATGTTTCTGCAAAAGACACAGCGTCTGGAAAAACACAGAATATCAAGATCACGGCTCAATCAGGTCTTTCAGAAGAAGAGATTAAAAAATTAGTAAAAGACGCCGAACTGCAAGCCGAAGCCGATAAAATTAAAGTGGAAGCGATTCAGAACCGCAACAACTTAGACAATTTGGTTTACCAAACAGAAAAACTTTTAACAGAATCAGGGTCTAAGATTGCAGCGACAGAAGTGGATTCTGCAAAAGCTGCAATTGCTGACGCTAAAAAAGTTTTAGAAAATAAAGAGGCGACAACAGCAGAACTCAAAGCCGAATTTGACAAGCTTCAAGCCATTTCTCACAAAGTGACTGAAGAGCTTTACAAAGCTGGAGCGCAACCAGGTGCAGATGCTGCAGCTGGAGCCGAGTCTACTGATGGTGCCACAGGCGAAAATGGATCCGGCAAAAAAGGTGACGACGTCATCGACGCCGACTTCAAAGACGTCAACTAAAAGGTACCAGCTCACTTTTTAGGATGCGACGAGTCGTTTCGGTGAAGGCTGAATGGTATTGGGGAGATGTCTGTGATTGCTTTCGGAAAAATAGCGGTTTTCTTTTTTATATTGGCGACTGAAGCTGTAATGGCTTCAGTCGTATCTGCTCAAACTCAATGTTTTGTTGCCAATGACGATGATTATTTGATCAGTAGTATTTCGCTATCTCAGTCAGAGCTGACTCAACGCTGGATCGCATTTGAAGATGAAAAGTGTGAGAATCCCTATTTAGAAATCACGAGAAATTACAGAATTAAAAATTCAAAAGATAAAAATTTTGATTTAGAGACCACTGAAGTCACCTACACAGCAAGAACAGCCGAGGCGGCTACTTCATTGAAACAGGTGCGCTACTGTGGTTCTACCTTATGGAAAAAAGATTTGCCTATCAGTGTTGTTGGACGCGACTGTGACGGGTATCAGCAGCCTAAAATCAATCAAATGTTTTTTCAAATTTTGGATAAGTCGGAAACTCGCATTTTGGTGGGTGAACTGACAAAAGAACATGACGGAACCACAGCCATTAAGCGTCCCAAGAATTTTGATAATTTGATATTTATTATTCCCTCAAGCAGCGATCAGTAAAACAGTTCCTCAGTGCGGCGATGCTTCAATTCCTTGCAAAAAATGAATTAGCGGGTACGCTTTATTTATGGAAGCAAATTGGGATCAAATTGCAAAAAGAATTTCTTGGTACAAGCCCTGGGCGAAAACAAGTGACTGTCATTTTACTAAGCCAATCAGTATCAAATGGTTTATAGATGCCGAATTAAATGCTAGCTATAACTGCATAGATCGGCATTTGCCCCAGCGTGCAAAGCAAGTGGCTTTTATTTGGGAACCTGATAGCCCAGATGAAGAGTCTTTGAAAATTTCCTATCAAGATTTGCATGATTCTGTTTGCCGGATGGCCAATATTTTGAAAGCCCATGGAGTTCAAAAAGGTGACCGAGTCACGATCTATATGCCGATGATACCCGAGGCTGCTTATGCGATGCTGGCTTGCGCTCGAATTGGAGCTGTGCATTCGGTAATTTTTGCGGGATTTTCTGCTGAGTCCATTGCAAATCGTATTTTAGATTGTGAATCCAATTTTGTGATCACTGCTGATGAAGGATTTCGCGGTGGGAAAAAAGTTCCACTTAAAAACACCATGGATGAGGCCATCGAAAAATTAGGAAATAAGAATACCATTCGCAGTGTTCTGGTTGTGAAGCGAACGGGTGGAATCACAACATGGAATAAAGACACTGATCATTGGTATCACGATGAGCTTTGTAAAGTGGACGCCATTTGTGAACCCGAAAGAATGAACTCTGAGGATCCTTTGTTCATGTTGTACACGTCAGGTTCTACCGGAAAACCAAAAGGAGTTCTGCATACAACGGGCGGCTACTTAGTTTATGCCAGTTATACTCATGAATTGGTTTTTGATTACAAGCCAGGTGATGTGTATTGGTGCACAGCGGATATTGGTTGGATCACTGGTCATAGCTATAGCGTTTATGGTCCGTTGGCTAACGGGGCAACAAGTATTTTATTTGAAGGCATACCAAGCTATCCGAATTTTTCACGTTTTTGGGATGTGATCGATAAATACAAAGTTAATATTTTTTACACAGCACCAACGGCCATTCGTGCGTTGATGAAAGAGGGCGATGAACCTGTCACAAGGACGTCGCGAAAATCGTTACGTGTTCTGGGAACTGTGGGCGAGCCCATCAATCCAGATGTTTGGAATTGGTATCACCGTGTTGTGGGTGATAGTCGGTGTCCGGTGGTGGACACTTGGTGGCAAACAGAGACCGGCGGAATTTTAATTTCAGCAACTGCAAAATCAGATGTGCTAAAACCGGGATCGGCCAGCGAGCCCTTGCCGGGGATCTTTCCAGAAGTTTTATCTAGCGATGGGAAAGTCCTTGAAGGTGAATGTGAAGGTGTACTTGTTTTGAAGTCCTCTTGGCCCGGACAAATGCGCACAGTTTACAATGATCATGCGCGTTTTGAAGAAACCTATTTTTCAGCCTATCCAGGATATTACTTTACTGGAGATGGCTGTCGTCGAGACGAAGATGGATTTTACTGGATCACCGGACGTGTCGATGATGTGATTAATGTGTCAGGTCATCGCTTAGGGACTGCAGAAGTAGAATCAGCATTGGTTGCGCATCATCATGTGGCCGAAGCCGCCGTGGTGGGGTTTCCGCATGACATCAAGGGGCAAGGAATTTATGCCTATGTGACTTTGAAATCAGGGTTTGAAGGCACAGATGCACTTAAAAAAGAATTGATTGCTCATGTTCGAAAAATGATCGGTCCAATTGCAACACCGGACGCCATCCAGTGGGCCCCAGGATTGCCCAAAACACGCTCTGGAAAGATCATGCGGCGAATTTTACGCAAAGTGGCTGAGGGAGATTTCCAAAACTTGGGCGATATCTCAACGCTGGCCGATCCTGGGGTGGTAAAAGATCTTGTCCAGAATAGAAATCAGAATTAGGATCAAAAAATGGAAATGAAATCGCAAAAAATCGAAATATTAGTTGCTATCAGTTTAATTGGATTCATCGTCTTGTCGCGATTAACGGCGCACTTCTGGAACTTTACAGTTGTTGGGGGAGTGGCTTTATTTGCAGGAGCCTATTTCTCGCGAAAGTATTTTGCTGTGGCGACAGTATTTGCAGGTCTTTTAATTTCTGATTTCGTCATTGGATTTTATGATCAGATGTTTGAAGTCTATTTTGCATATGCCATCGTTTCTGCAGTTGGTTTTTTTCTGACTGTGAAATCACCTCGTACAAAAACCTTTGGCGCGACTCTGTTGGGCGCATGTCTATTTTTTCTCATCACAAATTTTGCTGTTTGGATGAATGGAGTTCTTTATCCACTGACGTTTGATGGATTGATCCAATCCTATACTATGGCTATACCATTTTTTAGAAATCAGTTGATTTCAGATATTATTTTTACAGTGGCATTATTTGAGGTGGCAAAAGCCATTAAATTACCAAGTGCCGCGCCCGAAGCAGTCCGTATCAAATTTTGATCGTCGTAAATCATAGGCGCAATAATTATTAAGCGAATCATTTTTTAGCCCCTCGCACATGCTATCAAGAGATGAAAAAGCTTGATCTCCCGTTGTGCATCCATTGACTGTAAAGTTATAAGAATAATCTTGAACATCTTTTTTTGTGACAATTCCATCTTGCAAATCCACATTGCATCCCGAGGCAAATAAAAGAGCTATTATCAATAGAAACGAATAAGACTTCATACGATTAATTTAGCACAAAAATGGTCACACGGGTTGTAAATTTTCGTGCGCTCAAAATGGGTACTGTCAACTCTCTGGTCAGTAGAATGTACATCAAAAACAGAATTGTTGCGAAAAGGGTGCTTAAAATTTTAATTCCTAAAGTGCTTGTGGTATGAACAAGTCACACAAAGGAGAACTTATGAACGCAACAAATATTATTTTAAGTACGTTTTTAGTTGTTTTAGTTATTTCAAATATCATCATGGCGTAGTACCTGTCGGGTACTACTTCTTTTTTTTCTTCAATTCTGCATTCATGGATTTGACTTTGAGTTTTTGTTTTTTTTGATGGGACTCAATTTTTTTAGATAAATTAATATTCTTTAAACCCAGAATGCGCACAGCTAATAATCCAGCATTGTAGGCATTGTCGACGGCGACAGTCGCTACGGGAACACCCTTAGGCATTTGAGCGATCGACAAAAGAGCATCAATTCCCTTAAGCCCGCCAACCGTCACGGGAACTCCAATAACAGGCAATGGTGTCAAGCACGCAACCATTCCTGGTAAGTGAGCCGCACCACCAGCGCCAGCAATAATCACTTCAATTCCTTGCAAATGAGCTTTTTTTGAAAAATCAAACATCTCTTCGGGAGTGCGATGTGCCGAAACTATTTTCGTAATAAAAGAAATCTTAAACTCGGTCAGAGCGTCTTCAGCGGCTTGCATCACTTTCAAATCCGTTTTGCTTCCCATGATAATGGCAACGAGTGGTTTTTTAGATAGGCTCATAGCAGAATCCCCTTACGTTCCAGAAGTGCTTTTTTTAAAAGTGCTTTCTTATTTTTACCGATGTAATTGATATGTCCCATTTTTCGTTTTGGACGATTCTCAGTTTTATCATACCAATGCATTGAGCCCGTCGGCATTTTAGCAAGCGTGGGTTGACGCGTGCTCGTGCCCAATAAATTCACCATGATAAAAACAGGTTGTTTCAGTTGTGGCTTTGGAAGTGGAAGCCCCAGTACGCAACGCAAATGCAATTCGAATTGATCCACATTCAGGGCATCTTGAGAGTAATGTCCGGTGTTGTGAACTCGAGGAGCAATCTCGTTGATCAGTAATTTCCCATCAACCTCGAACAATTCAAAAGCGATGACTCCAACATAATTAATCTGAGTTAAAAAATTTGAAATTTTTTGAATAAGCTTTGATTCCTTTGGATGACGAGCAGGTCCAATGACGTAATCACATTGATTTTTCGTTTGAACAGATTGCACCATCGGCAAGTGAATCATCTGCCCTTTTGAATTGCGTGCAAATATCAAAGATCGTTCTGATTTAAAAGGCGTGAAACGTTCTGCGATAAACTGACTTTCCTGACCTTTAAAAGTATTTTTAAAAGCAACTAGCTCGGCCTTATTTTTTATAACAAAGGTTCCGTAGCCATCATAACCACCATAACGGCGCTTGCAAACCATTTTGGAATTAAAAGCCTTGAAGGCTAACTCTAAATCATCTCGTGAACTGACTTTGACGTAGTCTAAGGTGGGAAGATCGAAATCATAAATCCATTCTTTTTGTAAAAGCCTGTCTTGAATGTGTGCCAATACAGTTAGGTTGGGTTCTATTTTTTTTCGATTTTTATTTTTGGTGCAAGCCTTCAGCAAATCTGCAGAAATAAATTCACTTTCAAAAGTCACATAGTCCACATTGGCGATGAGTCTTGAAATATCTTGCGGAGATTTAAGACTGCCTTGGATCCACCGAGTGGCCACAGGACGGGCAGGATCATCCAGTTTTTCTGAAAGCACGACAGTCGATAAACCCATTTGGGTTGCTTTGAGAGCCAGCATCCGGGCCAATTGACCACCACCCAGGATACCAATAGATTTTGCATGTATAGGCATAGCGTATTGTTCCCTTTTATTATTAGAAAATAAAGGGTAAAAGGCTTGTTATATGCGTAACGTAACAGATTTGAATTTTCCTCTGACTTTGGCCCCTATGGTTGGGCTAAGTCATGTGGCTTTACGGCGCTTGATCCATGATTACCTGCCTAAGCAGGCAACAACCCACTGGCCGACAGAGATGCTCAATTCAAGACGAATTCCAGGTGAAAATCTAAAGTTCACGCCTGAAACCTTGCGCGACGAATTTGAATCCCATCTTGTCCCACAAATTTTAGGTAATGAAGAGAAGCCCATTGCAGAGTCCGTTCGGCGTTTAGTCAATGAGTGGGGGGCATCGGGTATTGATATCAATATGGGGTGTCCCGTACAAAAGGCATTGAAGCACAATTATGGAGTTTCCTTGATGGGTGATGTGCAGTATGCCGCGCGCGTCGTTGAGGTCACTAAGAAAAACTCAACAGTCCCTGTCTCTGTCAAGTTACGAGCTGTTGGCAGTTCTCATTCCGTGCCGGAATTAATACTTTTTGTGAATACTTTGGTAGAGGCGGGAGCCGATTGGATCACATTGCATCCCCGAACGGCTGAACAAAAGCGTCGCGGTCATGCGGACTGGACTCAGATCACAGAGCTTAAAAAGAATTGCAAAGTTCCTATTATCGGAAATGGCGACATTCAGGTTGTGGGTGATGTCTTGGATATGATGGATAAAACCGGTTGTGATAAAGTCATGGCTGGGCGTGCTTTAGCCGCCAGACCTTGGATGATGTGGCAGCTCGGAGAAAAGTTGGGGATGGAATCACCTGAAATGTTTCAGAATTTACATGCTCCCCAATCACCAGAAGCTGAAGGCGCTGAATACGGCCGCGCCTTGTTACGGTTTATTGATTATTGCGAGTATTATTTTATGCAACAAGCCGGTAGCAGCGAAAATTTAACCTTGCGAAAGGTTTCATTTTTTGTGCGGACCACACATGTTTGGTTAGAGTTTGGTCATGCGCTGATGTCAGCAGTCAGTGTTGCAAAAAATTTAACAGAATTGCGCGAAAATGTGCGGCGTTTTTTTGAGTCTGAACAGCGCATGATGCAAAAAACGGAACTTCGACAATAGATAGGGAGATTTATGAAAATGAATGGTTCAAAATTTGTAGTGGTTTTTCTGGGTGGTTGCGTGATTGCCGCAGTTATTGCCGTTATGATTCTGGCGCGAGCTTTCGAGTCTCGACCACAACTGAATATCCCAGATGTTTCCCTAAAAAGATACAATCCTAAAATTTATGATTTTAACGAAAAATTAAGAGGTCCTCTCGAGAGTCGAATTGATCTGGCGACAGTGCCGCAGAAAACAGAAGCGGAACAAAAATGCCAAGCCCACTTTTCTGAATTACTCAAAGGGGATTACAGTGCCAATATCGATCAATTGGTGGCAGCACTTCAGAAAGACAGCTGTTTTGAAAATGCTACTTTCACAACGGGAAGTTTCAATAAGAAGCGCGTGATTGAACTTTGTCTCAAGGATCTCAGTGCTCCGGATTGTCAACAAGCGGCTATTTTTTTTAGAGCCAAACTTTTGGATCACATCACATTGTTGACGCCACTTCATGATTTGACTGAGCAGCAATTGATAGTCAAATTTTTAGCACAGTTTGATGCTCAAAATTCAGATATGAATCGGAAAATAGATTCTGAAAAGATGAAGTTGATCGCAGAAGAAATGTTAAAAAGAAACCCCGCTGATCCACAATATCAAGATGCATTTCTGCAAAGTGAGATGATTCCATTTTTAAATGGCCTAGATCAAGTCACTGCTTCTGATTTTTCGCCTGAATTTGATCAACTGCTGAATGAGAAATTACAAGAGCGTCCTTATGACGAGAAATTACAAGAGTATTTATTTGTCCGACAAATGAGTCTGTCTCAAGATGAAAAGCGGGCCTTGATATTAAAAGTTCAAAATGAAAATCCGGACTCTTCGATTGCAGCCTATGGATTATCGTCGCTTTATTTTAAAAGCGGAGACTTAGAAAATGCACGAGTGATGTTGGATCGTGCCATCGTATTAAATCCTGATAGTACTCGGTACCGCGAAACTCGACGACGGCTCAATGCCGGAGAAACCTCCGATATTTATACCATCAGGCTTACTTGGGGAGTGAATCAGTAATTCGTGATGCATCCATTGCGATTTCAATTTCAATTCGACGATTTTGAAGTCGTCCTTTTTTAGTGGTGTTATCCGCGATGGGATAGTCTTCGCCGTAGCCAATTGTTTTGATTGTTGTTGAGGGAAAATTATTTTGAATTAAAATTTCTTTGACGGCAGAGGCTCGGCGCTCTGAGAGGATATCATTAATGGAGTCCGGCCCCGTCGCATCTGTGTAACCCCGAATCGTCAAAATATTTTCAGGATACTTTTTCATGATATCTGCTATTTTTTGAAGGTTGTCTTTGGCTTCGGATTTTAATTCGGTTTTGCCTGTGTCGAATAGAGTATCACCGTTGAGGGTGGTTATTAAACCCTTTTCAGTGCGTTTGGTATCAGCTATTTTATCTAATTCACGAGCTTGCTTGTCCATTCGATTTTCTATTGTACTGAGTCCATTACCTTTGAGTGTTTTGTTGTAATGACTGGAGCAGCTAATACCTAGAAATAATGCGGGAACGAGAATGAATGATAGGTATTTCATTTTTGATCCTTTTGTGAAAGGTTTTAGATCTCACAAAAGTTTAATCATTACTTGATGAAAAACCGAAACCTTTTAGATTGACTTAAGAAGCTTTAACATTAACAACACCCCAGGTTCCAATCAGGATGAGTCCTGTGCCAAAAATCATTTGAAATGTGATAATCTCACCTAAAAATAAATATCCCCAAAGCATACCAAATGGCGGCATCAGTAAAGTGACAGTTAATGCTTTGGTCGCCCCAACTTCGGCCATCAAAGGATAATAGATAATATAAGCGACTGCACTGCACAGAATAGCTAGACCAAAAAGGGCCAGCAAAACTCCCGTTGTCACATGATGTGGTGTTGGTTGAAAAAGACTCGGACCAAATAAAATAAAACTGGCGCCAATTTGGCTGCCGGCTGCGATCCCCAAAGCAGGGACTTCATGGGCTATTTTTTTGACGAAGTTTCCAGAAAATCCGTAACTGGCTGCTGCCGCCAAACACGCCAATACTGCAAAATAAAAAAAAGAATCATTCTGAACGGCTGCAATTTTCACCACCATGGAGACGCCGACAACACCCAGAATCAGGCCGCCAATCTGTTTTGGAGAGAATTGTTCTTTGAACATGATCCATGAAAAAAGTGCGCCAAAAAAAGGAGATGTGGAATTAAGGATCACCGAGTAAGAAGCTGGGATGTAAAGTCCTGCGAATGAGTACAAACAAAATGGCAATGCAGAATTAATAAACCCCACCATGACATATTTTCGCCAGTATTTTTTCCATTCCAGATCAAACTTTATAAATTTGAAATAGGCCATCATGACAAGGCTTGCGATTAAAACTCGAAAAAAAGTCATGACGATAGGCCCCAGGCTTGGGGCAACAATGCGAATAAATAAAAATGAAAAACCCCAAAGGGCCGCTAGAAAAACCAGCTTGAGTGTATTAACAGATGACATCGAGGTGGAGACTAACCCATGACCATGGCGTCTAGTTTTCCCTCGTCGGCCAAAGTTTTAAGATCTGTATATCCACCAACAAGAGTGTCGTTGATGAAAATCATAGGGACTGTTTTCCATCCTGTTTTTGTTTTCCAAGCATCGAGTTCGTCTTGATTGTCTGTCAGATCAATCACTTCGTAGCTGAAACCTTTATTGTCTAAAAGAGTTTTGGCGCGATCGCAGTAAGGGCATGGATTTTTTTTAATCATTTTGATTTTGGCAATTTGCTTCATTCGGATCTCCGGTGTTAAAAAATGAGACTATCAGTTTGTGAAATAGGACTCAAGGTGCCTTCGAAAATCGGTAGGCTTTTCGAGAATTTTTATTTCATCAAACATATCTTTGATGTGAGGTTGAACGAATGACAATTGTTTGAGCCAGCCTTTCGTGCGCGTCACGGCAAAGTGGTCATTAACATGCAGGCAGCTGGCTTGGTAAAAATTCAGTATCAAGTGGCCCGGAATTTTTTCATTCGGTTCAAGATTTGGGTTCAGAGCATTTTTGATTTTTGTGAATATAAAGGGGTCTCGAATAGCGCCGCGACCAATCATGTAATTGTTTGTTTGGGCAATAGAGTGGCATTTTTGAAAATCAGCAGTATTCCAGATCTCTCCGTTAGTGACGATTTCAATGGGTGTCACCGCTCTGATTTTTGGAATCCATTCCCAAAATGCAGGCGGTTTATAACCATCTGTTTTAGTTCGACAATGCACAGTTAGCCAAGAGGCTCCGGCAGCAGTAATGGCTTTGGCATTTTCTAAGCAGGCTTCGGGATGATCAAAACCCAAACGTATTTTGGCCGTGACGGGGATGTGCGGGGGAACTTTTGTGCGAACCGCCGAGACAATATTGAAAATGCGATCAGTTGATTTCAATAAACTGGCGCCGCCATCATGTCGATTGACCGTTTTAGCGGGACAGCCAAAATTCAAATCAATTCCAAGTGCGCCCAATTCGACAGCGCGTGCTGCATTTTCAGCAAGTGGTGCAACCTGACCGCCCAACAGCTGAATAAATACAGGAGTCCCTGCGCGTGTGCGTGATCCTGTTTTTAATTCGGGGCAATTTTTTTCAAAAACAGAATCAGGAAGCAACTGATCCGTCACGCGAAGAAATTCGGTGACGCAAAAATCGATGCCACCCAAGGAGGTCAGTAAGTCGCGCATCACCCAATCAGTGACACCCTCCATAGGTGCTAGAAAAAGTTGAGGTCTTTTGGCAGACAACTAAAGTCCTTTTTTCTTAAGGTAGAGGAAATCTTTTTCAGAAACGGGTTGAATCGACAAGCGTTGGCCTTTTCTGATCACCAACATATTGGAGCACTGCGGATCCTGTTTGATTTCTTCAAGAGAAATAAAGTTTTTAAATTTATGCTGAAAAGCGACTTGGACACAAAACCAAACAGGTTTTTCACGCGTAGCGCGTTTTTCAAAAGAAGCCGATTTTTTATTAAATTGCAATTGATCAGGTTCGGCATTGTGACTGACGACAGCTAAACCTGCAATCCCTGAAGGTTTAGCATTCGAATGATAGAATAAAATCTGATCACCGACGTGCATTTCATTCATCATATAGTTGCGTGCCAAGTAATTACGAACACCTTCCCACCATGTGGTTTTATCTTTTTTAAGGTGATCAATTCCAAACACATCGGGTTCGGATTTCATCAGCCAATATTTCGGAGTGTGATTCTGCTGAGTTTTCATACATGCGCATAATCGAAAAAGAGATGAGCAGAGTCAAGGGTTCATTGCGCGAATGAAGTCTGGCTGGTACTGTGCTTTCACTATGAAAAACAAAACTGTATTAATTACCGGAGCATCTGCGGGAATTGGTCAAGCTGTGGCTTTTGATTGCAGCAAGTTACAAGCTCATTTGATTTTGGTGGCCAGGCGAGTTGATCGGCTGAAATCCATTCAAAAAAAATGCCTTCAATTGGGGGCTCAATCTGTTCAAATTTTTAAACTGGATGTGCAAGATACAAAAGAGATTCAGAACTTTTGTAAGACGAATAAAAAAATATTAAAAACCGTGGATATTTTGATTAATAATGCAGGTCTGGCCAAGGGAACTGAGCGATTTCAAGATGCTCAACCCGATGATTGGGATCAAATGTTGGACACCAATGTCCGTGGCTTGCTGTATTTAACCCGTGGACTGATCGCACCTTTGATTAAAAACCAAGGTCATATCGTGAATATGGGGTCTGTTGCAGGGCGATTGGTTTATGAAGGTGGCAGCGTCTATTGTGCCAGTAAATTTGCTGTGCGCGCCATTTCGGATGGGCTTCGTATGGATCTAAAAGGGACCAATGTGCGCGTGACCAATATTGAGCCTGGAATGGTCAACACAGAATTTTCACTTGTTCGCTTAGGAAATCAGCAAAAAGCCAAGGCAGTCTACGATGACATGACGCCGCTATCTGCCGAAGATATTTCCGAGACCATTTTGTGGTGTTTACAACGTCCTTCACATGTTAATATTCAGGAACTTGTTATTTACCCAACGGATCAGGCATCGGTTGGACAAGTCGTCAGAAAAGGAAAATAAAAATGTCGCAAAATTTTCGCATTGAAAAAGACACTATGGGTGATGTTCAAGTTCCTCAATCAGCACTTTGGGGAGCCCAGACTCAGCGATCCATTCAAAATTTTAAAATTGGAGGAGACCGTTTTCCTCGTGAAATGATCCGGGCCCTTGGAATTTTAAAAAAATGTGCGGCACTGACAAATGCGCAACTAGGATTATTAGATTCTAAAAAAACTGAATTGATTGTGCGCGCAGCAGACGAAGTGATCAGTGGTGATTTAGATGCTCATTTTCCATTGGTTGTTTGGCAAACGGGTTCGGGCACGCAATCCAACATGAATACAAATGAAGTCATTGCAAATCGAGCGATGACAATGATGAATTTAACATTACCGTCAAAAGAAATTCACCCCAATGATGATGTAAATAAAGGGCAAAGTTCAAACGACACATTTCCAACTGCAATGCATATTGCTGTCGCAGATCAGATTTATAATCGTCTGATTCCCATGCTTGAGAAATTGCAGACCTCTTTAGATAAAAAAACAAAAGAATTTGATAAAATCGTAAAAATTGGTCGCACTCATTTGATGGATGCGACACCTTTGACACTGGGGCAAGAGTTTTCAGGTTATACGACGCAATTGAAAAATTCTATTCAGCGAGTTAAAAATACGCTTCCGCATTTGCATGAACTGGCGTTGGGCGGAACGGCTGTTGGGACAGGATTAAACACACATATTGAATTTCCAGTTAAAGCAGCGGCCGCGATCGCTAAAGAAACAAAAATACCATTTGTAACGTCACCGAATAAATTTGAAGCATTGGCCACTCATGATGCTTTGGTGGAAGTTCACGGAGCTTTAAAAACAGTGGCTGTGTCTCTGATGAAGATAGCGAATGATATTCGTCTATTGGGAAGTGGCCCGCGCTGTGGATTTGCGGAATTGAATTTACCAGAAAATGAACCTGGATCATCGATTATGCCAGGAAAAGTCAACCCGACTCAAAGTGAAGCTATGACTATGGTTTGCGCGCAAGTCATGGGTAACGATGTGGCCGTCAATGTGGGTGGTTGTATGGGACATTTTGAATTGAATGTTTTTAAACCTGTGATTGTATTTAATTGTCTAAATTCCATTCGACTGCTGGCAGATGCGTGTGAAAGTTTTTGTGATCATTGTGTGGATGGAATCACAGCCAATACAGTTCAAATAAAAAAACATTTAGATAATTCATTGATGCTGGTGACGGCGTTGAATCCTCATATCGGCTACGATAATGCGGCAAAGATTGCTAAAACGGCTCATAAGAATGGAACAACTTTAAAGGAAGAGGCTGTTAATTTGGGATTACTGACAGCTGAAAAATTTGATCAGGTGGTGCGTCCAGAAACAATGACGTCACCGTTGGGAAAATAATTTTGACAGGGAATCCTTTCTCATCACGAGCAGATTGGTTAAATTCCGGGGATATTCGTCCTTATGTTTTCGTTCGTCCTGAAAACATGATTGCAAATCCGGGAACTCGACACAATATTGATTGGTTTAAGCATGAACCTATTTATAAAAACCCACTTAATATTGAAGAGTTGCCATTTGCTGAAGCGATCTATCAAATAGAGTGGAAAAGTTTTGGTCATCAAGATTTAGCTATTCCGCGTTGGGTTTTTTATGACTGTGCCGCAATGCCTGGTTTTATCGCCGGTTATGCTGGCCGCACGAAGATAATACCTAAAAAAATCCTAAATTTGTTAAATTACTCAGAAGAGAATGAATGGTGCCCTTTGTCATTATTTATCATCATTCCAACAATGCATAAGGGCGAATGGGTTGCTTATGATTTGTGTTCCGTGAACTCCTTGTTACCCAAAGAAGAGCAATTTTATGGTCTGGGTTTCTTATCGAAAGCCTTTGCTTTGTGGTATGCTAATGTTGGTCAGTGTTCGGGAATGACCCAATGGGGAAGTCCGTCGCTGAAGTTGCATTCGCACTATGGTCCCATTGAAATGATTGGAGCATATGCTCCGCTTCATACCCATGCGAAAACCATGACGTACCGATGCGAAGTGACTGTAAATAACTGGGAAAAGTTTTTCTCTAAGGAACCTGATTTGGCATTTTTAGAACGGTACGGAAAAACGGATTATATGATTGAACCCAACAACGTGGAATCTATGATTCGTATGCAAGAGCGCATTCAAAATAATGAAGGTCCGTTTTTTTTAAATGCCGGTGACATTGCTCACAAAGGTCTGCGTGACCCACTTCACATCTATAAATTAAAACAAGGATAAGTTAAAAAATGGCACAGATAACATTACCACCCGTGGCGAAATCTTTTTTTACAGCATGCAAGAAATGTGGAGCGGACCGATATCATACTGTCCTCACGCACACATCTTCGACGTCGGCTAAAATTCAATGTGAAGTTTGTAAAAGTAATAAAACATATACCTTACCAAAGGCGGGCTCGATGGCTAAAAAAGCAGTTCCAGGAACAAAAACGAAAACAGGGCGAGTTCGCAAAACAAGTCACGCGGATGATTTTCAAGCATTGCAAACAAATCGCGGCACTGAAAAAGGAATTCCATTTAGCATTAAAACTAAATTTGAAGTGAATCAAAAAATTGATCACCCGACATTTGGATCGGGTTACGTGAAAACAGCTCAATTAGATCGTATCGATGTGATGTTCGAAGGCGAAGTTAAAACCTTGATGCACAATAAAGTTTAATTCTGATAAATAAGTTTCGGTGAACTCATGAGCAAATGGCTAACAGGCTTAAATTTTGAACAAGGTGAAGCTGTTAACCACAACCATGGGCCATTGTTGATTCTGGCGGGTGCGGGTTCGGGCAAAACCACAGTTTTGGTTTCTCGCACAGGACGGCTGATCGATGAGAAAGTGGCCTATGCCGGACAAATCTGTGTTCTAACATTCACGAATAAGGCCGCTCGCGAATTGAAGCATCGTGTGCAAGACAAGGTGGGGCCTTTAGCAAAAGGCCTGTGGGCGGGTACATTTCACTCGTTTGGTTTACAACTGCTTCGAAAAAATTATCAGTACTTGGGGTTGTCGCCTCATTTTGGTGTGTTGGATCAATCGGATTCGCAGTCCATTATCAAAGAGCTCGTTAAAGAAGTTAAAAATGCGACCAAAGAAAAATTCGATGCGGATAAGCTTCTTAATTTAATCAATATTTTGCGTGCCGGGAAAAAAATCCCACCAGGTTATTTGGATGAGTATCATGAATTGGCTGAAGTGCTGATGCCAAAATATGAAAAACGCTTGATCTTGTTGGGTGTCACCGATTTTGAAGGTCTTTTGCTTGAGCCCATCAAATTATTTAAAAAGTATCCGGATGTATTACAAAAAACACAAAGTCAGTTCACACAAATTATGGTGGATGAATTTCAAGACACCAACTCTGAACAAATGAAATTGATCGAGTACCTATCCAGTGAACATCAAAACTTAACAGTTGTCGGAGATGATGATCAGTCTATTTATGGCTGGCGGGGCGCTCAGATTCAGAATATTTTAAATTTCCCTCATGACCATAAGAATTGCAAAGTGGTTAAGCTCGAGAAGAATTACCGCTCGGTGACCAGTATTTTAGATCTTGGAAATGAAGTGATCTCTAAAAATCAAAAACGTCATGGTAAAGTGTTGCAATCAACAAAAGAGGCTGTGAGCAATGAAAAACCAGAAGTTTTTGTTTTGGAAAATGAGGATGAAGAGGCTGATTTTGTTCTACGTGAAATTCAAAATTTAAAATCACAGAATTATAAATTCTCAGATATCGCCATTCTGTACCGTTCGAATACTCAAGGCGCATTTATTGAAAGTTCGCTTCGTAGAGCTCATATTCCTTATGAAATTTCCGGTGGAACATCCATCTTTGAGCGCAAAGAAGCCAAAGACTGTTTAGCCTATGTGAAGCAATCATTATTACCCGATGAGGTCAGTCTTCGTCGCATTATTAATATGCCTCCTCGAGGAATTGGTGAAACCACCATCGAATCACTTTCAGCTTATGCACAGTCAAAAAAAATGGATTTGCAAACAGCATGTAAAAATTGGCGTGAAGCCGATGTGGGCGAAAAGGCCGGAGAAACATTAGATCAATTTTTTCAATGGCTTTGGGTTTTTCCACAACGAATCTTGGATGACACCAGTTTGGGAGCTACCGTTTCTGAACGTTTTCAAAATTTGATGCGTGAGATTGGCTACCGAGATTATCTTTCAAAGTCCGCCAACGACGGGGTTATCTTTGATAAAAAATGGCAAGTGGTTGAAATCGTGAGTCGAATTCTGGAATCTTTTTTGACAAAACGTGAATACACAATTGCAGCCATCAAAGAATTTATCGATGCCATGTTGCTTCGAGATGACGTGGGAGATGATGCCCGTAAGGACCAGGTGCAGTTGATGACATTTCATGCGAGCAAAGGTCTGGAGTTTCCAGCTGTGATGTTGGTTGGAGTTGAAGAAGATCTGATTCCACATAAGCGTTTGGGTTCTGATATCGATGAAGAGCGAAGGTTATTTTATGTGGGCATCACCAGAGCCCAAAAAAAATTGGTCCTGACATACTGTCGTCAGCGAAAAAAAATGGGAGTCATAAAACCAGTTTTTGCCTCGCGATTTTTAAGTGAGACTTCAAAATCACTGTATTCGTTTTATGAAATGGGAGCTAGACCGGTGTCGGGTCAAGCCAGGGACAGTCTAGTCAGTGATTTTTTAAGTAAATTAGGCAATACTCAGAAGAACACCTAATTGAAAAAATAGAATCGGGGTCTTTGAATGTATTCACTGATAAAAAAACAAGCCAATGATGTTGTGCTGACCGAGGGAACGTTAGAACCTTATATCTATATTATAAAAAGTGGGACATTGAACGCGATCAAAAGTCATGGTCGACAAACTCAAGTTATCGCTCAGTTAAATCCAGGTGATTTTGTGGGTGAAATGGCTCATTTGGGATCTGTCAAAGCGCATTCGGCATCGATTGTTGCTGCCGTTGATTCGGAATTGATTCAAATTGATGCGGATAAAATATTTGATGTCTTGGCTCAAAATCCTATTTGGTTAAAAGCTCTGTTAAAGAATCTAGTCAAAAAAATTGAAGTGGCTAATAATAAACAGCATCCCAAATTTAATTAACTGAAATATGTATCTAAATTGATTTTATTTTCAAACTTGAAGTCTTGATCTTGAAGTTTAAATTGAAGGCATTCGGCATGAAGCCACATCCTTGAAATTTTGTAGCGATCAGCAATCATATCATTGTACTTTTTGTCGTTGTAGCGACCATCACCGACGATGGGATGTTTTGCCAGAGCAGAGTGCTTCCGAATTTGGTGCTGCCGGCCAGTCAAAATTGTGATCGCAGCTTCAGTAAAAAATTTATTGCTGCGAATAACTTGAACATGACTTTCGCAAGGCAGGCGTTCAGCGGTTTTTCCCTGAGGATTGTCACGGCCTTCGGCTTTGTCGGTCAGTGGCCATGCCCATTGATTGGATTCGGATTCGCGCCATTGATTTCGCAGCAAAGCTCGGTATGTTTTTGTTCCTTGCTGGAGGGCTTCTGACAGCGTCTCGTGCAAAAGGGCTGTTTTAGCGACAATCATTAATCCGGAAGTTTCTCGGTCCAGGCGACTGACAAAATGAGGCGGGCGCTTTTGACTTTGCAGAAAATCAAGCAAAGAGGGCTTTTCATTATGAACACTGACCCCAGGGGGCTTATTAAGGACAATAAAAAAATCATTTTCCTGTAGGATTTGAATCATGGTACACTGATCTTATAGAGGTAATTATGATCAATGTCGAATTAAATGAACAAGATGAGCAGGACGAATCCACTGAACCCAAAGTTGAGCCTTCTGAAGAAAAAGTAAAAGTAAAAATCGATTTTCCATTTAGCGACGTTGTTCGTGCTCAGATTCCCAAAGTTTTTGAAACAGCAGAAAACGTGGCCACCGAAGTGAAGCATCATTGGAAAAATGAAGGTGACTTTTCTAATCTAGGATTGCCACATCCTGTCGCAGATTTAATGGCTACAACAGCCTTGCAAAAAGCAAAGCAGGTTGAAAAAAAGCTCGAAGAAAAAGGTGTCATCAGTTTGGCTAAAATGGGATTCGAAGTTGCCAAATCAAAAATCGATGATCTGAAAAAGAAGATTTAAGAATCATGAATCGGGAAAATCGTATCTTAGAGCGAATGAAAACTTTAAATCCAACATATTTGGAATTAAAAAATGATTCACAAAAGCATGCGGGCCACGTTGAGCATTTAGGCAGCGCTGGCTTCACGGGTGAAACCCATTATAAGTTGGTGATCGAAAGTCCGGTTTTTTTGGGAACCTCTCGTATTGATCGTCAACGCATGGTGATGGATTTACTCAAAGACGAGTTCGCCAATGGTTTGCATGCTTTAGAAATAAAAACCCGGGTTCCTGGAGAAAAACAGTAGTAGACTCTGCATAATATTTTAAAAATGATCGAGCTTGTCTTTGAGCTGATTGATGATTGATTTAATTTTAACCAATTGCTCTTCTTCTTGACTGAGTGCAGGTTGTGATTTCTCGAGCTCTTCCCACGTATTTAGGGCCTTTTCCAAGTCATTTTGAATAAAACTCCAGCGTTTCGGAAGATTCGTTGCTGGATTCTGGCCACCAGGGTTTGAGGTCTTGGTGTCTTTGTTTCTGCTGCTGTTCGTGTTGCTCATCAATGAGTGTAATGCTACTGTCCATCATTCTTAGATTCAACCTAATTGATTAAATAAAAGAGGTTTTTTTATGTCTCAAGATATTATCTATACAATGAAGGGTGTTTCCAAAGTTTACCCTCCGAACAGATATGTTCTAAAGAATATTTATCTGTCTTACTTTTATGGAGCTAAAATTGGCGTGTTGGGATTGAATGGTTCCGGCAAATCATCTCTGCTTAGAATTATGGCGGGAGTCGACAACGAGTTTATTGGTGAAGCCTTTCCTGCAAAAAAAATGAAGGTTGGTTACTTAGAACAAGAACCAAAACTCGACGAAACAATGACTGTTAAAGAAAATATATTCTCAGGGATGGGTGAGCTGCCTCAATTGATGAAGGATTACAACGCCATCAATGAAAAATTTGCGGACCCTGATTTGGATCCAGACGAAATGAATAAATTGATTGAAAAGCAAGGAGAGCTTCAAGAAAAAATTGAAGCGCTTGATGGATGGGAAGTCGATCAAAAAATTGAAATGGCCATGGAAGCACTTCGTTGTCCCGAAGGGGATATGTTGGTTGGTCCGTTATCAGGCGGAGAAAAACGCCGGGTCGCTTTAACAAAATTAATCATGAGTAATCCAGATATTTTATTGCTGGATGAACCAACGAATCATTTGGACGCGGAATCTGTCGGATGGCTCGAGCAGTATTTGGCTAAATTTCCTGGAACTGTTATTGCGGTCACGCATGATCGCTATTTTTTAGATAATGTAGCGGGATGGATTTTAGAACTTGATCGCGGTGAAGGCATTCCTTGGAAAGGGAACTATTCATCTTGGCTCGAGCAAAAAGATAAACGTTTGGCTCAAGAGCAAAAATCGGATAGTAAAAAAGCAAAGACCTTAGAGCGCGAATTGGATTGGATCCGTCAGGGTGCAAAAGGCCGTCAATCCAAAGGAAAAGCCCGCTTGGCCGCTTACGAGAATTTATTGAAAGAACCCTCAGCCGATAAATTACAAGAGATGTCGATTTACATTCCGCCAGGACCTCGATTGGGAAATATTGTCATCGAAGCTCAGGGTGTTACAAAGGGTTATGGAAAGAAAATTCTTTTAGACAACGTGGATTTCACAATCCCACGTGGCGCAATTGTTGGGGTTATTGGACCGAATGGTGCGGGTAAGTCAACATTGTTTAAAATGATCACCGGTAAAGAAAAACCTGACAGCGGTACTTTCAAAGTCGGCGAGACCGTGAAAATTGCATATGTGGATCAATCGCGCGAAACTTTAGATCCCAATAAAACAATTTTTGAAGAGCTATCTGGTGGCCAAGATGTGATTGCGTTGGGTGGACGAGAAATCAACGCTCGTCAGTATGTCAGCTGGTTTAATTTTTCAGGCAGTGATCAACAGAAAAAAGTTGGAACCTTGTCCGGTGGAGAGCGAAACCGAGTTAACTTGGCAAAGATCTTAAAAGAGGGCGCCAATCTGTTATTACTGGATGAGCCGACAAATGATTTGGATGTGAACACCATGCGAGCGCTCGAAGAGGCCCTGAATGAATTCGGTGGTTCTGCGATTGTGATCTCTCATGATCGTTGGTTCTTGGACCGTGTTTGCACTCATACGATGGCATTTGAAGGTGATTCAAAGGTCTATATGTATCCAGGAAGTTTCTCTGAGTACGAAGAAGACCGCAAAAAGAGAATGGGCGAAGATTCAACTCCGAAGCGCATTCGTTATAGAATGATTGAAGCGTAAGCTTCAATTAGAAATGGCGGCGGTTAGATAGTTTGTTTTAGATGCCGCCGACATTTAATAAATAAGTTGCTCCGTCAAGTGGGGTTTCCATATCACTCAAAATATCATGCCATGTGGGGTCACTATTCTGAGGCGTCAGAAGATGGTCTAACAGTTTCGTCAACACCGCGTTCGATGTGTGAAAATAACTGGAAAGACCATTCGAGATAATATCAATTTTAGCCTTGGTTTTTTCAACGCGAAAATGTTCGAGATAATACGAGTAGCTCGCACAAGAATCAAAAAAGAAGACTTGTTTTTTCTTTGGGTTAAACTGAAAAGCACCCGCTTTTTCTTCAAGTGAAGAAATATCTAAATTTCCACCTAATCCAGAGTGACCGCCATAAAGTATGACATCAGCATTCTCGACAGCTTCTTTAAAAAATGTGGCAAAAACTTTTGATTTTGAACTCTGTGAAGTTTCGACAAGAAGATGCTTGATTTCGACTTGAATTTTTTTACCGTTATCCAGACGAATATCTTTTCTATAAACATACATAGGAATGACACGGCTTTGGTGTTCGCGAGTTTCCGTGAAGCCGTTTTCTAAAAGATAAGTATTGAGTTCTTTGAAGTTCACGCGACCTGGATCGTCAGCGATATTTTCTTCGGCATAACCGTGAATCGCATAGATTGAAAATAAATCCCCATTGCCATTGTTGCCTCGTAAATAGGGAAGCTTTGGTGTTTGGTCCATTTTTTTGTATTCAGTCGCTGTGATGGCGATGCGAACATTTGCAGCTTTTGGTGGTGCACTCAAATACTCGCAGCCCTTGCGAAAAGGATTATAGAAATACCAATAATCTGAAAAACCGGAATAGTATTCGTCCGTGCAGGCCGGATCATAGATTTCATAGGGATTCACAGGTAAAGGCAAATCAAGAGACCCTGTTTTTAAAAGTCGTTTGGCAACCTTGTTATGCAAAATCATTTTTCCAGAGTTTTTGTAGGTGATTCGAAAATTTTGACCGCTGATTTCAGATGCCAGCAATTTGAATTTCATCTGCGACCTGGGCGCGCCAATGCCTTCGGATAATTCGGGATCTATTTTGAATTTGGTAACTAATTCCGGAGAATGAAAAATTCCAAAAATATGCGACGCATGCAAATGCATCAGTTCGTCATAGGATTCTTCATCAGCATCTAAAGGCGCTTCAAAAGTGGCCTGATAGCTGAACTTAACTTCGGTGGCCTGGGGACTGATGATTTGGGCTTGAGTGGCAAAAGAAAATCCTGTGAGACCGATGGCCATAAGTGATGATAATATCTTAGACGCTCTTGTAAAAAACACATGGGCCATCATATAAAAGTTCTCCTCGGACGTTTAGAGATTCGGTATCATCAAATAGCAAGGCCTGCGCCAGTGACCGGAGGACTCATGTCAGGTGATGCATTTGGCGATGATTCTTTGCGGCGGCAGTAGTGGGATCAGCTGGGATGGCGGGTTTTAAAAATACAGGAAGATCGCGACGTTTGAAGCCGTGGCAATAGTCTTTTTCAATAATAGTGGCCGCATCGATATCTGAAACATTCTGTGTCTTTAAATACAGCCAGGCTTGCTCAGCCAGACTCATTAACGAAAGACTGTGAGTTTCGGTAAATCGCTGCGACAAAAATTCTGTAAAGGTAAAAAAGGCGTCAAAAAAAGATTGTCCCTGAGCGCGTTGAGTGAACCATGTCATAAAATTTTTAAACTGTCCGCTGTTAGCATACAGATCCCAGAACTTGGCAAAGCGATTCATTTTCTGAAGGGTGATATAGTCCATCGTTGATGTGCTCAAAATCTGAAACGGTGGAAACTCTGAATAGATCATTTGAAAGTTTTTTTCATGTCGCGCAATGGGTGTTCCCTTGAGTCGTTTGAGTATGCCCACTTGTATTTCATCAGGTCCCATGTGTACCAAACGATCAAATCCCGCGGCAAAGCTTTCTAGAGTTTCTCCGGGAAGGCCCGCAATAAGATCGGCATGGGTATGAACATGAGTCGAGGTTCTTAAATAGTGAAAATTCTGTTCTACTTTGAGCAGATCGTTTTTTCGTGAAACGTTGATGGCCACTTGGGGATTCAGAGTTTGTATGCCCACTTCGAACTGTAATGAGCCTGTTGGAAACTTCTCGATGAGTTCGCGAATTTCGGGTGGAAGGCGGTCGGGGACCATCTCAAAATGTAAAAAAAGACCCAAAGAGATGTGTTCTAAAAAAAACTGAAGTATCTGACAAGAGGAGGTGGGTGAAAGATTAAAAGTGCGATCAACAAACTTGAATGTTCGAGCACCACGTTCCATCAATTTTTTAAGTTCAGTAAGGAATAGGTTTAAATCAAAGCTGCGTACAGATTTATCCAATGAAGATAAGCAGTACTCGCATTTGTAGGGACATCCCCGCGAGGCCTCCACATAAATGATTCGATTTTTGATGTCCTCGGTCGAATACAGATCATAGGGGAGCTGTATACTTTTAATATCGGGCAGCTCGGATGTCAGAATTTTTTGATCAGGCAGTTGGTTGCGATAGATCAGGTTTTCGCAGAATTGCCGAAACGAAAAATCAGCTTCGCCGGTGATCACATAATCACACCATTTAAGGTGTTCTTGGGTTTGGGTTTCATGGGAAATCTCAGGGCCACCGAGGACGATTGTAATTTGAGGAGCGATCTTTTTAAGGGTCGAGATGATTTGAAGGGTTTCGGTTGTATTCCAAATATAGACACTGAATCCAACAATTCGAGGGGTATGCAACAGGATTTTTTCGACTATCACGCGAGGGTTTTCTTTGATGGTCCATTCCAGCAAGGTGGCTTGAGATTGTAGAGGTCCCAAGTTAGCCAGAAGATAGCGAAGCCCAAATGAAGCATGCTGATAGGTCGAATTCAAAGTGCAGAGTAAGATAGGTGTTTGTTGCATGAACCTTTAGCTTTTAACTAACGATCGCAGGATTTCATAGCTTTTTTTTGTCAGTAGAAAAGATTCGCTGCTGCCACCGTGGTCTGGATGGGTTTTCAGCAAGGCCTGGCGGTAAGCTGATTTCAGTTCGATCTTGTTGAAGCTATTTGTCAGTGTCGAAGACCACTTTGATAAACTTTCAAAGGCCTCGGATTGCTCGGGTGTAAAGGAGTGAGGGGTACGTTTGAAGCTGGTGACGTATTTCTTGTAGCCGGATTTATAGACGGGAATTTGGCCAATCATTTGCGCAAGTCCCAGGGGATCCAGTGCCGTTTCCCACTCAGAATAAGTTGAAGAGCCTGGATAAGACTCGAAAGTTTCAGTGAAGGATTCTAGAATTTCCGAGAAGCCACGCTCTGATTTCATAGGAGACTCATCGGTTGAAATCAACTTTTGGTGAAGGTTTCGAGCTGATTTCAGAGGGAAAAATGTCATTTCCCCTCTGAAAACGTCAAAAAAACGAAGATTTGTGTTTTTTCTATTGGACAAAGTAAAATTTTTGGCCTTAGACTGAGGTCATTAGATTTTAGTCTTGAGACTAAAGTAATAAAGAAACAATTAGCCAACCCTACGGAGGATACACAATGGCAAAAGCAAAAAAAGCGACTAAGAAAGCCGCGCCGAAGAAAGCTGCTCCTAAAAAAGCTGCTCCTGCTAAAAAAGCAACTGCAAAGAAAGCTGCTCCTAAAAAAGCTGCTGGAAAACGCAAGCCAAACGCAGCATTCATGAAAGCATTAACACCTTCTGCTACTTTAGCAGCTGTTATCGGTGCTACACCAATTCCACGTACTGAAGTTGTTAAAAAATTATGGGCTTACATCAAGAAGTTCAATCTTCAAGATTCTAAAAACCGTCGTAACATCAACGCTGACGACAAATTGAAGCCAATTTTCGGTAAGAACCAAGTTTCTATGTTCGAAATGACAAAACTTGTTTCTAAGCACTTAAAGTAAGTCTTACTCACGTAAGCTTAACTTTATCTATTAGATAATAAACAACCCCTTAAGGCCTAGCTTTAAGGGGTTTTTTCATTTATATTCTTAAACATTATGTCGAATCGCCCAATGGATAAATCTGAAATTATTAAAATGAAACAGGCTTGTAAGCTGGCGGCCCAAGTTCTTCAATACACTGAAAAATTCGCCAAGCCAGGTATCACAACACTCGAGCTGGATAAAATCGCAGATGATTACACCAATTCCATTGGCGCCACATCGGCGTGTATCGGTTATCATGGATATCCTTTCTCAACATGTATTTCGGTGAATGAAGTGGTTTGTCATGGTTTGCCGGGCTCTTACGTCATCAAAGAGGGCGACATATTAAATATTGATGTGACGGTTAAAAAAGAGGGCTTCTTTGGCGACACTTCGAAAACGATCAAAGTGGGCCAAGTTTCCAATGCCGCTGCGGATCTTGTTGAGACAGCCTATCAGGCCATGATGATTGGTATAGGGGCAATTACGGCAGGCGGTTGGACGGGTGATGTTGGATTTGAGACCAATAAGTTTGTCACACGCAAAGGGTATTCGACAGTTAAAGAAATTGGTGGTCATGGAATTGGACGCGAGTTTCATATGGATCCATTCGTTCCGGCATTTGGGAAAAAGGGAAAAGGCGAACGGTTTATTCCATGGACTTGCTTTACTGTCGAGCCAATGGTGAACCAGGGGACTGAGGATTTCGAAGAGCACTCGATTCCGGGCTCAAGTATCAAGTACTACACCACATCAGATAAGAAATTATCAGCACAATTCGAACACACGATTTTGATGACCGATACCGGATATGAAATTTTAACTTTAATATAAATTAACAAAACTTAAGGAATAACATGCGAACGACAACTGAAAAACGAACGGATTCAAAAATGGCAAAAATGACAAAAGTAAAATCAACAACATTAAAAACTAAATCTACTGGAAGAATTGCTGTCAAAGCAGCGGGTAAGACAGCTACAAAATCTACAAAGTTGGATTATGCCGTTTGCAAAGAAGCTATGAATGATCCCAAAGTTTTTGCTGAGTTGGCTCGCTGGGGTCGTGAAGAAATTAAAATCGCAGAAAAAGAAATGCCAGGATTAATGGCATTACGAAAAGAGTTTGGAAAATCAAAACCCTTAAGTGGGGCTCGCATTGCGGGATGTCTTCATATGACAATTCAAACAGCGGTATTGATTGAGACACTGATTCATTTGGGTGCTGAGGTTCGTTGGTCATCATGCAATATTTTTTCTACTCAAGACCATGCGGCTGTTGCCATTGCAGCAGCTGGTATTCCGGTATTTGCATGGAAGGGTTTGAGCGAAGTGGATTTCAACTGGTGTATTGAACAAACCATCACAGGTTGGGGGCCACAAGGTTACAATTTGATTTTAGATGATGGTGGCGATTTGACGAATATGATGCATGAACCACGCTTTGCTAAAGAATTGAAAAAGATCATTGGATTATCTGAGGAAACGACAACAGGAGTTCATAATTTAGAAATCAAATTACGAGCTAAGCAATTAAAAGTTCCGGCAATCAATGTGAATGATTCTGTAACAAAATCAAAGTTTGATAATCTTTATGGTTGCCGCGAATCTTTGGCTGATGGAATCAAGCGCGCAACAGATGTGATGATGGCGGGTAAAATTGTTGTTGTTGCTGGCTACGGAGATGTTGGTAAAGGTTCAGCTCACTCGGTAAAGGGCTTGGGCGCTCGTGTATTGGTAACTGAAATTGATCCAATTTGCGCATTGCAAGCGGCGATGGAGGGTTTTCAAGTTGTAACCATGGACGAGGCGGCTTCTATAGCTGATATTTTTGTAACGGCTACGGGATGTTGCGATATTATCACAGAAAAACATTTTATGATGATGAAGGATAACGCGATCGTTTGTAATATTGGTCACTTTGATATCGAAATTGACATGGCCTGGTTGAATAAAAATTCAAAAATGCGCGAAGTAAAACCACAGGTGGATATTCATACTTTAAAAAATGGCCGCGAGATCGTAGTTCTCGCAAAAGGCCGTTTGGTCAACTTGGGGTGTGCAACTGGTCACCCTTCATTTGTGATGAGCAATTCATTTACAAATCAAGTTCTTGCGCAAATCGAGCTGTTTACCAATGTTGAAAAATACAAACAAATCGCCATCTACCGTTTACCTAAGCATTTAGATGAAAAAGTTGCGGCTCTTCATTTGGGACAATTGGGTGTTAAATTAACAAAGTTATCTGGCAAGCAGGCCAAGTACTTGCATACCAGTGTGACAGGTCCATTTAAACCAGAGCATTACCGTTACTAGGTTCTGAATAATCGGGGGCATCATGTTTAAAAAAAGCAGCGCGCTACTGGTGTACCTCATTTTTTATTCGCAGCTTGTGGTGGCAAAAGAGTTCTTTTTTGTAGCACACGAGTTTCCACCTATTAGCTTTTTAAAAGACAGTTCTGCTGCTGGTGGAATGATTGATGTTTTGCAAATGGCTTGCAAGCAATTGGGCCATAAATGCCGAGTTGAAATTCATCCTTTGGCGCGGGCTTTTAAAATGGCGGAAAATAAAGAAATCCACGGCGTTTTGAGTCTGCATAAAATTCCAGAGCGAGCCATCAACTATGCGGATTCTCCTGAAATTATAAAGACAACATTGGTGTATATGGGGCTAAAAGTTTCTGGTGCTAAGCCGATTGCAAGTCCACAAGAGTTGGTGGGCCGCACGGTATTGGTTACCAGGGGAACAGCCACTCAAAAACTAATTCAGAAGCATGCAGAGCAGATCAAAGATCTCAAAGTGTTAGAAGACGTCGATAGCGCTACTATGATTTCTAAATTTATAAATGGAAAGTACGAAGCCAATGTCTTGATTGCCTCAACGGAAGAAGTTCTTAAGAGTATTTCTCAAAAAAATGGAATTGAATTGGTGACGCTATACACCATTGCTGAGAAACCACTGGTGATTTCATTTGTGAAGAAAAAGATGGATGAAGGTGATATTGTTGAATTTAATAAAGTTCTCAATAAGATGAAAAAAGATGGCTCAATAAAAAAAATTCTAACTGGATATAATCTGACACCCGCAGAATAAGGTTGCGGGCCGCAAAAAATTATTTCGCTAAATTCATTTTTTCCAGATAAAATCGCAATTCACCAATGCTTTCACGGATATCATCTAGGGCTCGATGAGCATTTTGTTTCTTGTATTCAATATTAAATTTATTATTCACGATCACTTTCCATGAGCTGACATCAATCATGCGATAATGCAATCGCGCCGAAAGCTTTTGAAAATATTTATCAATAAACAATCGATCCTGCATGATAGAGTTTCCAGCCAGCATGGGACGTTTTTTAGGATCTGTTTTTGAATGTGGGAAATGCTTGTTGATCAGATCAATCAATTTAGCCTCAACCATTTCAGGATCCATACCGTTTTGGACTTTTGCAGCTAATCCTGATTTGGTATGGGTTTCTTTGTTCCAAGCGTCCATATTGTCTAAATAGCTTTGTGGTTGCTTGACGACAGTTTCAAAAGAATCCAGTTCGCGAAAATTCATATCCGTCACAATACAAGCAGCTTCAATGATGACTTCTTTATTCACATCAAGCCCGGACATTTCCATATCGAGCCATAATAAATTCTCAACTTTTTCGTAGGCCATTTTATTTCAATTCTTTTTTAATAACTTTGTAATCGTCACCAGCACTTTTAATGGCTGCTTCAACTTTGATTAAATCAATTTTTTGATCGGCTTTGGGAACCAAGATCACGCGTCCAATTTGTTTTTTCGCATCGACAAGTTCAACGTTGCATTTTTCGAATGTGGCAGAAAGCTCTTTGTTCTCGCAAACATTTTTTGAAATCATATGTTTGCAACCCGAGCAGTGCATGCCTTCGACCGTTAGCGTGGTCTCTTCAGACCAAACCACTGTTGATCCCATAAATACTGAAACGATGAAAGTAACCAAGAATAGACGCATACAGAGCCCCCTTAGGTAAGAATGTATTGATTCTTTAAAAGGATAGCCCCATTTTTCGGAACAGGGCAGTCTTTTAGAAGACCTTGTTCTAAAAATCTGCATTTAAAATACGCAAAATAAATATAACCCTTGAAATTGCCTCGAAATTCCTTATATTTAGAACTTCGAAATTTCTACCACGGGGTGGTAGTTAAGTTGGTTATAACGTCCGCCTGTCACGCGGAAGGCCGCGGGTTCGAGTCCCGTCCACCCCGCCATTTCTCACATGAATAAATTCAAATGGTTCTTCTCCAAAGGTAGGGGCAGTCAGTGTTTCTGCTAGCCGCAATAGGCTTTTACTCTTAGACGATAATTATTGAAATTATGCATTCCGT
>MEPU01000008.1 GCA_001771815.1 Bdellovibrionales bacterium RIFCSPHIGHO2_01_FULL_40_29
GTTGCGTGAATAGAAATCTCAATTATTTATTAAGATTATAACTGCAATGCGCAAGTGGAATGCGGATAGGGCTCAGTTTTTTTCGTGTCTGGAAGACCCACTCATGTGGGGCAGTTTCTACTTTTTAGATTGTGGAACTGAGGCTATCTCGCGCGATGGAGCTTGGTTCATAGAACCCAAAAAAATTCCAAGCCCTAAAATCAAAAACGCAAATAAGGCAGCCATCAGATGTTGTTTTTGGTTCAGAAGACTCTCATTTTTATAAACCACACTCACATCCTGAACCATCGATTCAATCTGTGGCTGATCTCTGTAGGCCTTTGTCATAGTGACTTATCGGTAAAATAAAAAATCTCTGAAGATTTTCGGATGTCCTAATATGAAACGAACTCAAATAATTGAAACCCAAGCCCCAGCAAAATAACAATAGGGACGACCCATTTTAATGCAAATCTCCAATGCGTGTACATATTGTAACTTGTTGGACTAGCATCTTGAACAAAAAGTTTTTTCCGATCAGCTTCTGTCAGAGATAAAAGAGCTATAATAACCATTCCTAAGCCTGCAATAGGTAACAGACCATTAATAAGGAATGAATCCATAGTCTCGATAAATCCCTGTCCATGAACTTTGAAACTCTTAAAAAGCGTGCCTGAAAAAGCTGGGATCACTGTTAATCCCAAAATGAAAAAACCCGCTATCCACGCGGAAAGAGATCTTTTTAATTCCGGTTTTTTTTCAACTAAGTTCGCCGTCACTGTTTCTAGCAATCCAATACTGGCATTCAGGGCTGCTAACCACAAACAAAGAAAAAAAATCAGTCCAAAAAAAACGCCACCCTTTTCCCTAGCTAAAAACTGAGGAAGCACTTCGAAAAGCAAACTCGGATCTGTCAGCGGCTTCTTTGAACTTGAAAAAGCAATCGGAAAAATAAGTAACACGGCTAGAATGGATATCAACGTGTCTACAAAAGTTACTCGAAAGCCAATAACCGGCAGTTTTTCATCTTTTTTAAAATAGGATCCAAATGTAACCATGGTTCCAAATCCTAAAGAAAGCGTAAAAAACACATGTCCCACAGCATGACCAATCGATGCCCATGTCAGTTTAGAAAAATCGGGATAAAATAAAAATCTTAAAACATCGGGCGTGGAATCTAAGGACAATGATTTGACTAAAAGAATAATAACAAGA
Source organism: Bdellovibrionales bacterium RIFCSPHIGHO2_01_FULL_40_29 (assembly GCA_001771815.1). Classification (GTDB taxonomy): domain Bacteria; phylum Bdellovibrionota; class Bdellovibrionia; order Bdellovibrionales; family Bdellovibrionaceae; genus Pseudobdellovibrio. The sequence goes on from MEPU01000008.1 coordinate 1,195, forward strand.
ATTCCAAATAACGGAAGAATCGAAGCAATCCAGCGCTCCACACCTTCGGCAAATCCTTTTACAACAATAACAATTGAAATCAGCAAATGCACACTCGCCAACAGAAACTGCAACCAAGAGTTTTGATAGAGAGTCATCATAGATGTTTGACTCAGATATGAAATGGGTTGAGCCTGAAATAAACTCAATAAAAACTGCGTCAAGTAATGAAGAACCCATCCGCAAATGACCGAGTAATAGGCCAAAGTCACAGCACTGATAAAAACACTCAGCCATCCAAAAAGATGAATAGGTCTCTTGTACTGCAATGCCACACGTTTAGATGCTTTTAAAATGCTGACACCCGTAAAGTGCCCAATCATCAATTCTGCGATCAACAATGTTAGTCCCACCGTGAATGCTAAAAAAACGTAAAGCAGCAAGAAGGCACCACCACCATTTTCTCCAACAATATACGGAAATCGCCATAAATTACCTAGGCCACAGGCGCTACCAATAGCTAAAAGATAAAATGACAGCCGATTCCGCCACGAAGATTTTCGAGACATCAGTCTGGCGCCTTGCCACCACTTCGAGTTTTCATACAGAAAATTCGAATCGGTGTTCCGTGAAGATTGTATTCTTGCTTCAAGTGCTTGATTAAGAATCGTCGATAAGATGGACTCACGCCATCAGGATGATTGGCAAAAGCAATGAATGCCGGTGGTTTTTGATATGTTTGAGTGACATAATAGAACTTCACATTCTTTACACCCCAAACTGGAGCCGGTGTTTTACGAATCGTATCAAAAAAGAAAATATTCAATTCATTCGTTGAAATGCGGAAATTCACATTGTCAGTGACTTTTTCGATCATTTTAAAAAGATCTGGAATGCCAGCACCTGTTTCAGCCGAAGTGAAAACAATATTCACATCCGTAAAGAAGTGAAATACTTTTTCAACTTGCGCTCTAAAGGTTTCTCGATAGTTTTCAACCTCATGACCTGCCAGATCTGATTTATTGGCAACAATAATAACACCTTTATGGTCATCTAAGATAGCTTCCATAATTTTAGCATCTTGCTCTGATGGTCCAGTCACGCCATCAATAACCAAAAGCACCATATCCGCTCGGCGGATGGATTCTTTGGATTTAAATGCCGAAATAATTTCAACATCTTCTTCCCGTTTTGATTGTCGACGAAGTCCCGCAGTATCCACAATCACATAATTTCTGTTATTATAAATAAATGGAGAATCCACAGAATCAACTGTGGTTCCAGCAACTTCTGAAACCAGCATACGATGAACACCTAAAAGACGGTTGCACAACGAGCTTTTTCCAACATTGGGCTTTCCCACCATAGCAATACGCATTCCCTCTTTCATGTGTGCCGTTTGCTCTGGAATATTCTTGTGCAGCCATTCCATGATCTCTGCCAAACCCCCACGTTGTTCAAAAGACGCCGCAACGATATCCAGTCCAAATTCATAAAAATCGGCTTTTGCAATATCTTGCTCGTGCTGTTTATCGACCTTATTGATAATCAATAACATAGGCTTACCTGTTTGCTTGGCAATTTTAATGATATCACGGTCTTCAGGCACCAACCCTGCTCGGCCATCCATCACAAGCAATATAAAATCCACTGTGAATAAAAAATCAGTCACCTGCTCTTTGATGAGCTTCGAGAAAAGATCTTGCGACTCAGTCAATCCACCCGTATCGATCAAATCAAACTTCTTCCCCCACACATCGACGGGTTCAATCAAGATATCCCGAGTCACTCCAGGTTGATTCTTCACGACTGATTTTCGAGAATTTGTTAAAATATTAAAGAGCGTCGACTTACCTACATTGGGTCGCCCAATAATGGCAACCTTTGTAGCAAACTGCGCATCATAATCTAAAATCATATTATTTTCGTTCGATGACATAACCGAGTTCCTTCATGGTTTGTAAATGTTCAAACCAGTTATCTTTGACGACCACATTAACTTCTAGAAATATTTTTTCACCAATAATTTTTTCAAGTTCTTGACGGCTCTTTTGTGAAATCTTCTTAATTAATTCTGCGCCCTTGCCGATAAGAATAGGCTTCTGACTGTCCTTAGCGACCAATACATCCACATATATCTTGGGACATGGTTTTGCTTCTTCATCATACTTCCGAACCTGAACAGCCAACTGATAAGGAATTTCATAGTTTAAATTTTCAAAACACTGCTCTCGAACAATCTCAGCCACAAGCTCGCGCATATTTTCAGTTGTATAAATATCATCCTCATAAAGCGGATGAGTGGCCTCAGGCAAAATGTCTTCGATCGCTTTCAGAAAGTCTGTTCGGTAATCATCTTCTGGCTTCTGTGTTGAAATCAAAATAGCTTTTCCACCGAATTTTTGGATCATTTCTTTTAAAATCAAAACGCGATGAAATTTCTCATCCAAATCAATTTTGTTAATAACCGCAACCCATGGTTTTCTTGAACTTTTCACCATCTCGAGAATCTGCTCAGCCTCTTCGGCTGTTCCTTGGTCTAAACTGAGTACCGCAACAAGGGCATCGCTCTCTCGAATGACATCCATGGCTTCTTTTTCAAGGAATGAATTCAATCCTTTTGTTGCCTTGATCACTCCAGGGGCATCAATGAAAACAATCTGGGCCTGCTCTGCCGTATGAATTCCCAAAATACGACGGCGGGTGGTTTGAGGTTTATTGGTAACAATAGATACTTTTTCTTTTATAATGTAGTTCATCAGAGAACTTTTTCCAGCATTCGGCTGCCCGATTAAACCTACATATCCAGCTTTGTAACTCATTTATTTTCCTATCACGATTTCTTTTCGTTTTTTAATATTGTTAAGTAAAACTCAGCAGCTAACTGTTCTGCGCGCTTTTTGCTGCTTCCTTCAGCGCGGGTTTTTTCTTCGTTATTTAATTTCAGTGCCACTAAAAAACTGGGCTGATGCGGTGGTCCCATCGTCATCACGATCTCGTAGGTCGGTGTTCCCATTTTATACTTTTGAGTGATTTCTTGAAGTCGTGTTTTATAATCCGTTTCAAAACCACTTTCCTGATCCAACTTAAAATTTAACTTTTTGAAATGACTCATTACAAAACTTTGAGTGACTTGATAGTTTGAATCCAAATAAACAGCACCAACAATGGCTTCAAAGCACGAGGCCAGAACGCGCGGTTTTAAATGAGAATTTTGTTTGCGTTCGCCGGAACCCAGAATGATTTCATCTTCCAGATGACAATTCAGTGCCAACTGATTCAAGGTGTTTTGATTAACCAGGCTGGCACGCTTTTTACTGAGCAAGCCCTCGTTATCCTGCGGATAAATCTTGAATAAGTCTTCTGCGATAATGAAATTAAGAATAGAATCCCCTAAAAATTCAAGACGTTCAAAATCTGGAATCCCTTGATTTGAATCCACGCAAAAACTTTTATGAGTCATCGCTTCAATAAGGAACTGCTTGTTCTTGAACGCATATCCAATATTTTTCTCAACGGGACTTTTCAACACATCAAACATGAAGATCTCCTAAAAGAATCACATCTGAATTATTCAATACCTGAACATCGCGAATTAAAACCTGGCGAATTTCATTTTTTTCAACTGACAACGAATTAAACTTTACAGACCAGTAATCTGCCGACAGTCCATCATACCTTTTACTCTCGCTATTTAATGTTAAAATGGATTTGATTTGCCCCCGCTGCTTGAGTGCTTCACTTTGATGACGGTGTAAACTCAACTCACGCAGACGAGCTCCACGTTGTTTACGAATATGAAATGGAATCTGTTTCATCTGCACAGCTCGAGTCCCTGACCGCTCGCTGTAGGGAAAGACATGCAATCGTGTCCATGGAGAATCCGATAACACACGGTACGTGTTTTCAAATTGCTCATCGCTCTCTGTTGGGAACCCTGCAATAACATCCATACCTACAAAAGCATTTGGCACATGCTTTTGTATCTGTTCCAAAGAATTCTGAACTTCAAGAGACGTGTACTTCCGTTTCATCTGGTGCAAAACTTCCGTATCTGCACTTTGAATACTCATATGAAAATGAGCGCAGAGTCGAGGATCCTGATACAATTGCAATAATCGATCACTCAGCTCGATGGGCTCTAGAGAAGACAACCGAATCCTCTGAATTTTAGTTTTTTTCAAAACATTCTCAACCAGATCCTCTAGATTTTTTTTATTTCCGAATACGAGATCCTCGTAATCCCCAATATGGACACCCGTCAGAACTACTTCTTTAATCTGTTGTGTTTCCAGTTCGCGAATTTTCTGGACGATCAAATCCATTGGAATTGATCGACTTTTCCCGCGTGCATAGGGAATAATGCAAAACGTACAGAAGCTATTGCAACCATCTTGAATCTTTAAAAAACTTCGCGTGTGAAGTGTTTCTGTTCCTCCACCCGCTTCCAAATCATCTTTATGAAAAATATTTGACTTGAAAACCTTTTCCTTCACTTCACCCTTGAAGTACTGGTCCATAATCTGTGGCAGCAAACCCTTGTGAGAATTCGCAACAACCAAATCGGCACCTGGTAAATTTTTAAAAGCATCGGTATCCACCTGTGCTGCACATCCAGTAACCACAATGGTTGCGAGTGGATACTCAGCTTTTATTTTTCGAATCATACGGACAGCCTGCTGAGTGGCCTCAGCTGTCACTGCACATGTATTCAAAACGTGTATTTGAGTCTTTCTCGAGGTCAAATTCTGACTGAGATTTTTTTGAATCAACCCCGTGTCGTAAGTATTCACCTTACAACCGAAAGTATGCATAATGAAATCACCAGATTGAGTATTCATGTGAGAGTTATCCATCCACCACCAATAAGTTTTTGATTTTGATAAATCACTGCCGCCTGCCCAGGAGTTATCGCTCGCTGTGGCTCTGCAAAGTGAATTGTAAATCCACTTTCATTTTTCTTAATTTTTGCGGGTGCACCTTGATGCTGATATCGGACCTTCACTTGATAGTCCGCATCTTCAGACAAATCTGAAAGCAAATGAGCTTCAATAATTTGAACTTCATTTTTGTAAAGATACTTTTCCTCACCAACCCAAACGGAATTATCTTGAGCATCAATCTTGATCACAAATAATTTCTCGTGATACGTCATCCCTAGACCTTTACTTTGTCCAATCGTGTAAAGATGAATTCCATCATGAGGTGCCATGATCTCACCATCAGGAAATCGCTTTAATAAACCTTTCTTCGTCGCTAAAATCTCACTGGAGACATTTTCCTTGATAAACACATCGTATCCCTTGTTGCCAACAAAGCAGATCCCTTGCGAGTCTTTCTTCTTAGCTACAACCAATTGCTTTGCTTGCGCGATCTCGCGCACTTGTGGTTTCTTCAGGTGACCAATTGGAAACAACAACTTGGGTACAATTTCCGGATCAATCGTGAAAAGGAAATACGTTTGATCTTTCCAGTCATCAGTTGAAGTCATGATGTGAGATTTTTGATTTGAGTCCGTTACGATCTGAGCATAGTGCCCCGTCGCTAAATAATCGCAATCCAGTTCTTTCATTTTTTGAATCAGATGATCAAATTTTAAATACGTATTGCAATTCACGCAAGGAAGCGGCGTTTGCCCCTGCAAGTACGCATTCAAAAATGGATCAATCACACTGGCTTTAAACTTAGCTTCACAGTTTAAAACATAAAATGGAATACCCAGAAGATCGGCAACACTTCGTGCGTCGTCAACATCAACGCTGGAGCAACAAGTTCCGCTACCTTCTGTAATATCACAACTCGAGTAATCCCAAACCTGCATGGTCGCACCAATGACATCGTACCCTTGGTCCACCAGAAGGCTTGCCGCAACAGAGCTATCCACTCCGCCGCTCATGGCAACTAGAACTCGACCTTTTGAATTTTTCTTAACTAATGGCATATTGTTTTTCTTCTTTTTTAAGAGCTCTTAATTTTTCAACAACTTCAGTCAGTGTGCTGACAAATTTTTGAATCTGTGATTCATCTGTCCCCCATCCCAAGCTGATACGCAGCGAATGTTGCGCTTCAGCACGGGTTAATCCCAACGCCAGCAATACAGGGCTTGGCTCAGGATTTCCGCTACTGCAAGCAGCTCCAGTACTGACTGAGAAGCCTTTTAAATCCAAACTCATCAACATCGTTTCACCGTCAGCATCATCAATAATCAAACTGGATGTATTACTTAATCGAGGTGATTTTTGAGCTGTCACAGTCACTCTCGGAATTTTTTCAAGAATCATTTTTTCCATGAGATCACGAAGACGTGTCATTTCTAAAATTTTCCGATCTGCCTGTCCAAATGAATCCAACACAATACCTAAACTTGCAATACCCAGAATATTTTCCGTTCCTCCGCGCCGTGATCGCTCTTGACCGCCACCATGAATCAGAGGAATCCAGGGAGCGCTTTTTTTAGCAAAAACAATTCCAGTTCCCTTAAGAGCATAAAACTTGTGAGCCGAGAACGTAGCATAATCGACACCTAATGAATTAAAATCTAATTTCATTTTTCCGGGCATTTGAACACAGTCCGAGTGCATCAAGGCGCCATGAGCATGTGCGATCTGACTTAATTCTTGAATTGGAAACACTGTGCCCGTTTCATTGTTTGCAATCATCACTGAAATAAGAGCCGTTCGATTGGAAATTTCTGCGCGAACAAAATTTAAGTCTAAAGCACCATCCCTAGATACGGGAATCAATTTTAAAACAGCTCCCAGTGATTTCAGATACTCTGCAGATTTCATAACACTTGGATGTTCAATTTGACTGATCATAATTTCGGATCGATCTAAGCCCCGTTCTAACCAAACTGATTTTAAAATGGTGTTGTTTCCTTCACTCGCACCAGAATTAAAAATAATTTCAAGTGGCGAACACCCTAAAAACTCGGCAAACTTTTGACGAGATTCACGCAGGTGTTTTTTTCCAGGACGACTGCTGGCGTGAATGGAAGATGGATTTCCCCAGAGTTCAAATAATTCCATCCACTTTTCTTTGAGCGAACTTGAAAGCGGAGTCGTCGCATTATGATCTAAATAAATGCGCTGTGGAGGTGTATTTTCAAATTCATTTTGCATAGCGTCTCTATGTACACGAAATTGAAATATTTGAAAAGTTTTAAGGTGTTAGCTTAGGCTTTAAAGGTTTTTTTCTGATAGGGACGTTCTCGGAGCGGAGGGCAAACTGGACCTTTGGGCTGCATTTTACGGTACTCGGACTCACTTGGAAGCGTTAGAGCCTGTTGAGGGTCATCGACCCTAATGACTGAAAATACCAAAATCGTGAGTATTATTAGCAGTATAGGCAACTTTCTATCACAGTTTTCTAGTTCCATACCAATAAGAAACAAATTTCAGTATGGGCGGTTAATCGCCTTATAGTTTTTTCAAGAACTATCTCCAGTAAACCGAAGAGTTCCTTAATGAATTATGAAAATATCAATCTCAACTGGGAAGAAGTCTTTCTGCAAGAATCTATCGATCTTGAAGAAAAAATGATATCTCTTCATTTAGAAGACTATAAAAAATCCCGACTTCGCATTTCACTCGAGAATAATATTCTCAATTGGAGCAAATACCAGTCTTGGGTTTCAACTCAAATGGGCTGCCCCAGCATCAATCCAAAGATCACATCATCTCAGTTAAGCCAACTTCGCGAACAGGCACAGAACACATTTGAAACATATAAGAACCATGATTTTTGGAATGAAGATCTCATCCCCCTGCAAGTTTGGGATGATCATTTGATTGTCGTTGGACTTGCTTACAATGAAAAATTAGCTAAAATTCCAGGTTGCATTTTTATTTTAGCCGAACCTTTTATTCTGACTTTTATAGGTGAACAAATTTTTTCAGATACGGAGTCGAGTCAAATCGACCAAGACCATTTATCATCACCTGGTTTAAAAGAAGAACCATCAATGCTTGATGGAATCGATTTTGATATATCAGCCCCCGATTTTGATTTTTCAAATACAACTTTGGTAAAACTAACACCTGAATCCAATTCAAATGGAATTTGGGATTATCTGACGGAACGCCATGACGAGTATACTTTTGAAGCTAAAAAACAGTTTAGCGCCTTTGTTGTTCTTAAGATTATCAATCATAAAACCACAGTTTTTAAAATGGATTCCGACTTAGAAAAGAAACTAAAGAATCCATCTCTTTTTGAGTATGATCTCAATGATGAAAGTCCTTTTAAAAGAATCTTTGAAACCGGGGCTTCTGAGTCGTTCAACATTTCGCAAATGCACACTGAAATTTTAGATTATAAATATATTTGTATCACCGCTCTGAAGCGTGGATCGATAACTGTTGGATTCCTTGTGGGACTTAAATCCAATCAACTTGCAGAAAATGATCAGACTTTATTAGAAGATCTGGCAAAAGAGTCAGCCTAATTCAATTTAGTTCAACAAATTCACAGTTACAATTCGTTTTTCACCACTCACCACTTGAAACTGCACATCAAATAATTTCCAGTCCAATGGTAAATCTTGAATTTCAATTCGAGAAGGCCACTCGATAAAGATCAAACCTCGATCTTTCGCAAAGACATCCCAAAGGCCCGATGTTTCAATGTCTTCTGCATTCTCCAGTCGATAAAGATCAAAGTGATCAATTTGAATCTGAGTATTTTTATAGCTCTGATGAATAGAAAATGTTGGAGATGATACATTTTCTATTGCAAAACTTCTGCAGAACTCTTGCACAAAAGTTGTCTTTCCCGCAGCTAAATCTCCATGAAGCAACACGCATGTTTTGACTGATAAAAATGCTTTCATCGCATGAATAATTTTTTGATAATCGGAGATCTGATCAACTTCAAACTGAAAAAGTGATTTTTTATCGGACATGCTATCTGATTTGCCGACGCATTTTTTGAACAGCTAACTTGATTCCATCTGTCAGTGCATAACAAATCAATGAATGTCCGATATTCACTTCTCGAAGATGCGGAAGTTTAACGATGCTTTTTGCGTGAGAGTAATCCAAACCGTGTCCAGCATGAACTCGCATCCCCAGATGATGGCCCCATTGGGCCGCTTCAACAAGATGATTCCAAACTTTTTTCTTTTGCACTCCTTGGCTCAACACCCATTGCCCGGTATGAAACTCAATTGCATCTGCACCCGCTAAGGCTGAAAGTTCAACCTGTTTGAGCGATGGCTCAATAAAAAAGGAAACTTTAATTCCAGCGCTCTGAAGCCTCAATGTTAATTTCTTGATCTGTTGAAAACAACGCTCGATATCCAAGCCACCCTCAGTGGTGAGTTCTTGTCGCTTTTCCGGTACAAAACAAACCCAATGAGGCTTATTTTTTAAGGCCATATTCACCATCTTAGAATCCACTGCAATTTCAAGATTAATTGGTAATTTTGATTTTGCACAGAGCTGGACAACATCGTGATCCTGAATATGGCGACGGTCTTCCCTCAAATGAATGGTGATTTGGCTTGCTCCACCTTGTTTTGACAACTGAACCATTTCTAAAAGACTCGGATATGCAGTTGTATTCCCACGCACTTGCCGCAATGTAGCTACGTGATCGATATTTACTCCAAGTGAAATCTTATGTTTCAATTCCTATTCCCTTTGCTCTAAGAAATTTCTTTTTCTAAAAATGAAGCCATCTGTTCAGCTATTGCAGAAATCTTTTGCTTGCTTGATCCTTCAACAAGAATCCGAATCAAAGGCTCAGTTCCTGAGTAGCGAATAAAAATGCGACCTTCACCATTTAAATCAGCTTCATTTTTCGTTAAAAGCTCAGAATATCCTTTAATATTTTCTAACTCAACCCGACTCCGCACCCGGCAATTGATTAAAACTTGTGGAACTTCTTCGAATGTATTTGTTAACTCGCTGATTTTTTTACGTGTTTCACGCATCACGGACAAAACGTTCAATGCGGCGACTGTACCATCACCCGTTGTGGAGTAATCCAAAAAGATCACATGACCTGATTGCTCACCACCCAGGTTGAATCCACCTTTTCGCATAGCTTCGACCACATACTTATCTCCAACATTTGTTTTGATCACATTGATTCCATGGGATTTCATTGATTTCTCTAAACCAAAATTACTCATTTGCGTCACAACAACTGTATTATGACTCAGCTGTTTTTTCTGCTTCATGTGAATTGCGCAAATGGCAATGATATGATCGCCATTAACCATTTTACCTTTTTCATCCACCATAATCACTCGATCAGCATCTCCATCTAAACCAATGCCCACGTCAGCACGATACTGAACAACCGCCTGAGACAAAAGACTGGGGTGCAAAGCGCCCACTTTATCATTGATATTCGTTCCATTGGGTTGATTGCCGACATGAATGACTTCAGCACCCAGCTCTTCAAAAATAGCGGGAGCCACCTTGTACGCAGCACCATGTGCGGTATCCAACACAATGCGAAGCCCATCCAAAGTATGTTCCAATGGAAATGCACTTTTTGCATAAACTACATAGCGACTTTGAGCATCTTCAATTCGCTTGGTTCTTCCGATATCTTTTGCCGGTGGCAATAACTTTGTTAAATCTTCATCCGCAACTAATCGTTCGATTTCTTGTTCTAAAATATCATCTAACTTAAAACCATCTGGGCCAAAAATTTTTATTCCATTATCCTGATAAGCATTATGAGATGCCGAAATAACGATGCCTGTTGCCGCCCGCATTGTTCGGGTTAAATATCCAATTCCCGGAGTTGGCAGTGGTCCAACTAATTGAACAGTAATTCCCATCGAATTTAAACCACTCGAGAGAGCCTGTTCAATCATATAGCCTGATAAGCGCGTGTCTTTTCCAATAACGACTTTGTTTGTAAGTGATGGCGATGATATTCTTTTGGTTCGAATAAGGTATCCAATCGCCTGTCCAATTCGAACCACAACATCAGGAATCATAGGGAACTGATTCGAAGTTCCGCGAATTCCATCTGTGCCAAATAACTTACGTGTTTGTGTGGTGATTTCTGCCATGATGATTTTCCTTAGTTTTTAACTGCTGTTATTTCTACTCGAATTTGACTGGGTTTTACACCTAAAATTTTAACCCCCGGAGGGACATCAATTCGTGACGAGTTCATATCAATTTCATACAATCCTGGCGCTCGATCCGACAAATTGATCTGCAAAACCTGCTGGGATTCTTTATACTTTTTCAAAACAGGCTGCGAGCCTGATAGTTTAACTCGAATTTTATCTGATGACTGTCCTGCAATCAGAACAGATGATGAAACTGTAAACTCCACTTCGATCTCTTTGTTAACGACAAACTCGCGTCGCCCCAGAATTGTTAACCAAAGAATCAATGAGATAAATAATGCCACCAGTTTATAAGATCCATTCTCAAACAGACCTTTTCCAAAGTAACCAATTCTTTGCTTCATTTTAGTTGCGCCTCTTGCTGATAATTCTTGTATTTAAATCCAAAAACCTCATACAGCGCCTGCCGAACCTCTGACAGTTCAACATGAGGATGCATATGTCCACCTAATACTATACTGATCGATTTTGTTTCTTCAGAGACAACAAGAACAAGGGCATCTGTTTCTTCGGTTAAACCAATCGCAGCACGATGACGCGTTCCCAAGTTTTTATCCAATGCTGGATTCTTACTGAGTGGTAAAAATGATCCAGCCGAAACAATTTTTGATCCGCGAATAACAACAGCTCCATCATGCATCGGAGCTTGGGGATGAAAAATAGACTCAATGATTTCTGCAGAAATCTTTGATTCCAATTCTGTTCCAGTTTCAATATGGTAATCCACTAAAATATCTTTTTCAATAACGATCAAAGCTCCATAACCTTTTTGAGCAGCAGCAATGACACCTTTTGCAATTTCTTCGATAATATGAGTTTCCATGACGGAGGACACATCAGCAAATAAAGGGTGGCTCCCAATATGAGCTAATGCACGACGGATTTCTCCCTGAAATAATACAACCACAATGACAAATAAATTGGAGAAGAATTTCTCAAGCAACCAATTCAATGTGTAGAACTCAAACCACTGACTTCCAACATAGGCGATCGCCAAAATACCCAATCCGGATAGCATTTGTATGGTACCCGTTCGACGAATAAGATTCAGAACCCGGTAAACAATCAGCCAGACTAGCGTGATATCGACCAAGTCCTGCCATCGCAAATGAGTGATGATGAAAAGCGTATTCTCTAAAAATTGTGAAAACACAGATGACATTAACGGTTACGTTACCGGAGCCGTTTTAGAGCCCACCGGAGTTGCTGCCTCTCCAGAGTCTGTTGCCTTCGCAGCTAGTCCACCACCACCTGATGACACCTTATTAGCCCGAATTTTTGCAACTTCACTGACTTCTGCACCATTCACCAACATCTCAACTTCATTGCTATCGATTGTTTCAAACTCAACCAAAGCTTGTGTTAAACGCTCGAGTGCATCTTTGTGAGTATTCAAAATATTCAAAGCCTTTTTATAGCCTTCATCAATAAAACGGGTTACTTCAGCATCAATTTCCAAAGCTTTCGCATCCGAGTAATTTTTTGATTTTTGACCATATCCCATACCTAAAAATACGGGGCCTTCGCTTTTCTCGTAAGCTTGAGGTCCTAGTTTTTCACTCATACCCCATTCGGTCACCATACTTCGAGCTAATGCGGTCGCGCGCTCGATGTCGTTACCAGCACCTGTTGTGAAATCTTTGTAAATAATCTCTTCAGCTGCTCGCCCTCCGAATAAAAAGGCGATCATATTTTCAGCTTTGCTTTTTGATAAATTCAACATTTCTTTTTCAGGCAATGTTTGAGTCACACCCAAAGCCATCCCCCGAGGAATAATAGTCACTTTGTGAATAGGATCAAGACCTGCTAACTTTTTACCAACTAGGGTATGACCCGCTTCATGATAAGCTGTTATACGTTTATCTTCATCGCTGATGACCATTGATTTACGTTCAGCACCCATCAGGACTTTGTCTTTGGCTTTTTCAAAGTCTTCCATCTCAAGATACTTTTTATCCGCACGAGCGGCGACAAGAGCCGCTTCATTCACTAAGTTTTCTAAATCCGCTCCAGAAAACCCTGGAGTACCTCGTGCAATTTTTGAAATCTCAACATCTGGTCCAATCGGAGTTTTTCGAATATGCACATTTAAAATATGCTCGCGTCCCTTTAAATCAGGCTTTCCAACTACAACCCGTCGATCAAAACGACCTGGTCGAAGCAATGCGGGATCCAGAACATCTGGACGATTTGTGGCCGCAATAAGAATCACACCTTCTGTGGATTCAAAACCATCCATTTCAACTAATAATTGATTCAATGTCTGTTCACGCTCATCGTGACCACCACCCATGCCTGCACCACGATGACGTCCAACGGCATCAATCTCATCGATAAAGATTAAACAAGGTGCATTCTTTTTCCCTTGCTCAAATAAATCTCGAACTCGACTGGCACCAACCCCAACAAACATCTCAACAAAATCAGAGCCCGAAATAGTAAAGAACGGAGCACCAGCTTCACCTGCAACAGCACGAGCCAATAATGTTTTACCAGTTCCCGGAGGACCCACCAATAAAACACCCTTAGGAATACGACCACCTAATTTGGTGAATTTTTTTGGATCTTTTAAAAAATGAACGATCTCTTGTAAATCTTCTTTGGCTTCATCGACCCCAGCCACTTCTTTAAACGTGATGCGATTTTTATTCTCGACAAGCTTGTGTTTTGATTTACCAAAACTCATGGCTTTACCACCACCAGCTTGAACTTGGCGCATGATAAAAATAAACATCCCGACGATTAAAATCAACGGCAACCAATTGATCAGAAAAGACGACATCATATTATTCGCTTCAGCCGTTTCATAGCTTGGCGTGATCCCTTTTGATTTCAGTTCTTCATAGCCTTTATCAGAGATGTTACCTGGAATCACAAACTGCGTTCCACTATACTTCTTTTCAAACTCAGGTTTAATTTCGCCGCGAATCTCACCACGATCTTGAACGAAGACCACCTTGTCAGGTACAACCTCTTCCATCTCCACGGCTTGCAAGAATTTAGGATAATTGAAATCAGCAATCACTTTTTGATGCTTCATATCCCATGCTCGAAAAAAGAAAATAGCCATCACGAGCAGGAAGAACCACAACGCAAACGTTTTTTGGTTAGCTTTCATGTACTTAGAACCCTTTCTTCCAGAATCATTCCAGAATACTGTATCAGATGTCAGACTAACATAATCTGAGTCTCATTTATAACCCATTTTACATGGGCTACCGTAAATGTGATATCTTTTTGATTTTTGTCGAGGCGCTTTTGTATTTCCGCAAGCTGACCAGAAGAATACTCAAAAATGCTGTGATGCCTCATATACAGAGCCAATGCTTTTAATTGCAACTTGTCGGTTAAACTTGAATACCACTGACGGTCGAGCCCTAACACAGGACTGTCGCCAAAAAACCGCAGTTCTAAAGGCTGGGTTTGATTCAACTCCTGACACAGTCTCAGTAAAGAACGCGAGTAATTTTGATACCCAGCTGGGACTTTCTCATCCAATTGCGCAAACCAATGATGACGGACCCAATTGCGAAGATAATCCGCTGATTGATTAGATGGATCTTCCAACCACTGCAATTGGTTCTCTTGAGCATAGGCAAGCAGTATATCTTTTGATGTTTCCAAAAATGGCCTCAGGATTTCCCTGTCCCACATTTTAAAGGCTTGAAACCCATCCGCAGCGACCCCTCGAATCATCTTTAACGTCACCGTCTCGACCCAATCATCCAAGTGATGTGCCGTAAGAATAGGCGATGCACTCTTTTGGCAGGATCTTAAAAATTCCCACCGCGCCTGTCGCATTTGATCTTCTGAACTCAATAACTTCAGGCTTTCAGCGGTTTTAAATTCAACATTATTTTTCAAACAGAGCGTCTGGACTAAGTCACGACATTGATTGCGGTAATTCACCTGTTCTGGATCCAATGCTGGTCCATGATGAAAATAGCAAACAGTCAGCTGTGCTTGAGGTTTCAATCGTCGCATGATCTGAAAAAGACAGACCGAATCCACTCCGCCAGAGACCGCCAATATAAAATGGCTCTTCTTATCTAATTCTAGATCCTTCAGACGTTTCCAAATGGAATGTTCGAACTCATTCCAAGCCATCAGGTCTCCATTTTCATTTTTTTTCAGTATCACCCGCCGGGGTCATGTCTTTCTTGATGATTTCAATTTCAGCACTGACTTTAAACTTGTGATTCTCTGCAAATTTTGAAAACTCATTTACGAAGTCAATTTTCCTGACCAAAGCGATCATTTCATTTGTGACCCTTAATGTGACATCGTCTTTGGCTTTTAAGGCTTGATTGAACACTGTTCCAATAAGCTCTTTTGAGATATCTGTCGGCGAGCCCGCTGTGATAATTTTTCGAATGGTATCCGACAACTGAGACGATGTGGAATCTTTTTTATCGTTTTTATCATTTGCCATAAACTTCTTTAACTCTCTTTTTAAAGTTGGCCATCATGATGGGTAAATTAACAGAAACCAATGTTTTTGCCATAGCACTCGGGACCAACATACCAAATGAAGCTTCCACTTTGTACTCGACATGGCATTTGCCATTCTTTTCGCTAAGTTTCCAACACCCAGACATCGTTTTAAACACGTCTCCCTTAACAAAGGTAAAATCCACTTGCGTCATTGGAGTTTCTTTCACCTTTAACGTGTATTTAAATGTTTTAATCAAGGAGATCGAGTACTCCATTTCCTTCTCATTACCAGATGATTTTAAAATTTTAATAGCTTTGACCTCAGGTAAAAACTCAGAATACTTTTCATAGTCCGAGACGATTGCAAAAAATTCGGCCTGGGAACAATTAAATGTCTCTTTGGTTTCAGCCACTGCATTTGCCATTTGAAAATCCTTTCGTCAGTTTATGATTTTTTAAATAACGCTTCAGCCGCAGCTCTTAATTGAGCCGCCTTATCTGTCACAGAATTCTCATTTTGATGGGGACTAAAAAAATCACAAAATTGAGAGCGCTCTTTGTCGCGAACAATATCCGCCGCTGTTTCCCGGCATTCATTGTAAACTTTGGGATCGTAAAATTCGCAGTTTTTGCAAACATGCAAATCAGAACGACAATGACTGCATTCCTCGCGAAAGCCAATTTTGCTTTCAAATGTGGATGTTTTTTTACAATGAAAACAGGTTACTTTCATAGCTAAGACAATGCCTTTTTTAAAGAAAAATTATGATACGCATCCACTGTTCGAATTGTTCCGGTTTGTGAGCGCATAACAATAGATTGTGTTTGTGCACGACCGCCAGCCAGAAGCTTAACACCCTTTAATAAGGGACCATCCGTAATTCCTGTCGCACAAAAAATAACATGTCCTTTTGCTAAATCTTCCATGGCGAATTTTTTATCTAAATCCATAATTCCCATTTTCTTGGCGCGTTCTTTTTCATTCTCGTTTCGAAATTTGAGTCGACCTTGAAAATCGCCGCCTAAACACCGCATCGCTGCTGCGGATATCACACCCTCAGGTGCACCACCAATACCAATAAGCAGATCTATTCCAGATTCTGCCCAGGCTGTGGCAACAGCTGCTGAAACATCACCATCTCCAATCAAATGAATACGCGCGCCTGTCTTACGAACTTCGGCAATCAAATCCTTGTGTCGAGGGCGATCTAAAATCACCACTGTCACATCGCCAACAGGTTTTCGATTTCCCTCGGCCACGCGGTGAACATTTTCACGGGGTGAAAGATCGATATCAATCAAGCCTTTTGCCATAGGACCTGTTGCAATTTTGTCCATATAAGTGTCAGGAGCATGTAAAAATCCACCGTGCTGAGCTGCTGCAATAACTGAAATGGCACCCACGCCACCTGTCGCACAAATTGTTGTGCCCTCAAGAGGATCCAAAGCAATATCCACTGCCGGAGAGTCTTCCGTCTTCAAACCCACTTTTTCGCCAATAAATAACATGGGCGCTTCGTCGCGCTCGCCCTCTCCAATCACAACTGTTCCATCGATTCTCACAGAATCAAAAGCTTTCCTCATGGCATCAACAGCGGCTTGGTCCGCGGATTTTTCGTCTCCCCGCCCCATCCATTTAGCCGATGAAAGTGCTGCCGCTTCGGTGATACGTACAAATTCTAAAGCCAGGTTTCGGTCCATAGTTCTTTCTCCACAATTGCCGTTAAATTTTTATCTAAACGTTTTACTTTAAAATTTGTGTCCAGTCGACAATGCACTGTTTTAACCAAAGCAATCCGTTGATCCCCTGCAGAAAGTCGATACTGAAAAAATAATTTTGCCAAATGAACTCGGACCTGCAGTTCGATGCGAAGCTCGTCACCATATTTAGCTGGAGCTAAATGGCGAACTTGAGTTTCATAAACAGTCAGCGCAAATACTGACTCGACACTGGTATCAAAGCTATCCTGAGATCGAAACCACGCAATACGGGCCTCTTCACAGTAGCGTAAATAGTTTGAATGGTGCACGATGCCCATCAAATCCGTTTCATAGACATGTACAGAACGTTTAATTTGAAACACCAAGATATCTTGACAGAGCTAGGGGACGCAAACAACACTTTATGAATCGCATGAGCACTTTACCACTCTATCTTACTATTTCTCGCATTATTTTGGTTGTCCCCACTATTTATTTTATGACTTGGGATACAAATTGGGGGCGCGCGTTTGCGACTTTTTTGTTTATTGTTGCCTCGATTACAGATTACTATGACGGCTATTACGCTCGAAAATTAAATGCTGTCTCCAATCTTGGTAAATTTTTAGATCCTGTTGCTGACAAAATTTTAGTCAGTAGCGTCTTAATTATGCTTGTTGTTCAACATATCATTGATCCATGGATGGTTATTCTCTTTGTTGCTCGTGATACGATCATCGGTGGAGTTCGAGCTGCAGCATCCGCAAACGGAGTGGTTATTGATGCCCAAACCACTGGCAAATGGAAAGCGGCCTTACAAATGGTCGCTATTCCGTTAATTATACTGAACGATTTACATTCTAGCTTTCCAAATCGAAATATTGGTTATGGACTTCTATGGCTCAGTGTATTATTGAGTTTGAAAAGCGGTTTTGACTATTGCAGAGTTTATCAACAAGGCATGCAAAAAGCCAAAACCCCAGCTTCATAAACGGGAATAACATGTTGTTTTATATGCAAATGCGAAATTGGTTTTTAATTTTTCTTATGCTGACCGTTGTGTATTTGATTCAGCAAAAAACAAATGCCTCTCACAAAATGTCATATCGGGCTTCGCTTCCAGCGATGACCCTTATCCGGTAAAGCCCTTCTAAACAATGATAGCAATCAAACGTCACTTTTTTTGGTTCAAAACGCTCTTTGTAGAAATGAAAACTACCTGGAAAAAAGATGGACTCAAAGGTCTTTACCGAAAATATGGGTTTAAACTTTTTATCGCCTTTTTCTTTTACTATCTGATTCGAGATTCTTTTTTATACCTGATTCTACCTTGGTTTTTTGCCACGCAATTGATGAATTAGTTCATTAAAAAAAAGAACTTCAATTTTTCAACAAATCCATCTTCTTTAGGAACCTGATCACAGGATGAAAAATTTCGCAAAAGTCGCGCATTGTGATTGGTCATACCTTTATCTAGCATTCTCCAAGGTGGGTAAGGAAAGAATGCAGCCACCACGCAGTTCCCTTTGCTAACGGCGGCCCACTGGCGATCCTCGCTAGAAGCCATATGAATTTCACCCGTTTTCAAATCCTTAACAGCCACTGAAAATGAAAAAATTTGAGGATTTAAAACCTGATTGCCGCTGCCGACAATAGCCAGAGGTCCAGCGACTCTCTCAGAAGCCACAACCTCGCCGATGATTTTTGATTTAAAAACAAAAGACCAATTGGCGAAAAAAAACCATCCCAAAAGAGCCACAACGACTGTAGGCAATATCCATTTTTTTAATAAATTTATATATGTCATATGAAACTTTATAATATTACTAACGCAGCTTGTATAGTGGTTTCTCTATTGTCGCAGGAGACCTGGGTCGATAGACTGAAAAGACTTACTTTAGGAATGAAATGATTATTTTAATTTATATTTTGATTGGTTTTTTTATTGGCGCCTCAGTGATTGCCGGCCTGTTTTTTTTCGTGCGTCGACATATTGTTAAAGAGGCTCAAACTGAGGCCGCTGAAATGGTGCAAGAGGCGCAAGAGCAATTCAATCTTGATGAACAAGAACGCCTTCAAAAAACAGAAGAAATGGAGCTCGATCTTTGGTCAAAGGTCGAAGAAGCCCATTTACTCATTGAACAGAAGTGCGAAGATCTTGAGGCACTGGTACAAACTCGAAAAGCCACCCAAGACGAAACGGCTAAAGCTGCTCGTGCGGCCTTGATTCAAAAAGAAAATGAACTTCGCGACCACTCAATCAAACTCAACCAAGCGCAAGCTGCTTTTAAAAAAATCCAAGATGAAAAGCTAACCCAAGAGCAACACTACAAGGGACTTCTTCTTCAAAAAACTCAACTGGAAGAACCCGAAGTTTTACAATCCCTGGCTGCAAAACTCATCCAGACTGCTGAAACCGATCGGGATCAGCTGATTTCATCTGTGGAATCAGAAACAAAAGAATTTGCCGAACAAAAGGCGAAACGTATCTTAGGGCTATGTATTGATCGCTTCGCCAAAGAGATGAGTACTGAACGCGGTATTTCAGCTAGTTATTTCCCTTCAGAAGATGTGCGCGCTATTTTTTGCCAAAAATTAAAAGAAATTGTTACTGTCATTCAAACAACAAGTGGTTGTGATATTCATATCGAAGAGAATCCAGAGCCTGATCGTTGGCATTACATTCAAATTATTGGATACGATCCAGTTCGTCGCGAACTCACGCGTCGTATTTTTGAGAAAATTTTTAAAGACATCGAGAAAACAAAACGCTGTCCAAATCCCGTTGATTTGCAGCGAACTGCCGAGAATATCAAAACGGAATTACTTCGACAGATCAAACGCGATGGCGATTTGATTGCAAAAGAACTTGGCCTTCAGAATCTGCATCCTGAAGTTCGTCAGGTCATGGGGTCTCTGCGTTTTCGATACTCTTACACACAAAATCAGTATTTTCACTGCGCAGAAGTGGGTTGGTTTGCAGGTTTACTTGGTGCTGAAATTGGAGTGGATGTTAAACGCGCTCGTCGTGTCGGTATGCTTCATGATTTAGGTAAGGCCTTGGATCATGAGTTGGATGGAAGTCATGCTATCATTGGAGCTGATTTTATCAGCGCGCGTAATGAAGATGTTGATACCATTCATGCTGTCCGCGCCCATCACTATGATGTGCAGCCCGAAAATGAATTGGATTTCTTAGTGATTGCCGCAGATGCTATTTCAGGTGGTCGTCCTGGTGCTCGTCGCAGCACGATGGAAACCTACACACAAAAAGTTTCTGGGTTGCAAGAAATTTCAAAACGCTACCAGGGCGTGACGGATGTTTTTGTTCTCAATGGTGGTCGTGAGTGCCGCGTTCTTGTGAATTCAAAAGTTGTTGATGATATGACGGCATTAAAACTTTCCGAACAGATTGCAAAAACAATTGAAGATGAAATGCAGTATCCTGGTCAAATCAAAGTTGTCGTTGTTCGAGAATCCATTGCCTCTGAAAGCACCTCAGGAAAACACGCCAGTCGATGATTTCAAAAATAAGCTGCGGGGTTGTGATTTATGATGAAATCAGCGATATCAAACGCTTAATCCCCCTTTTGAAATCCGAATTGTCACAGATTCAAGTGGAATGGGTCTTTATTTTAAATCACGAAGAATCTGAAATTCGTCAGTGGATAAAAACCTGGATTCTCCAGAATTTGCCAGAAGCTATTTGTTTAGAGAATCCCTCCAATAATCTCGGATATGCCCGCCAATTGGTTTTAGAACAGGCCAGCCTAGATTACATCTACATGACGGATCCAGACATAGAATTAATTCCAGGCAGTTTAAACCAACTTATACATCTGGCAGAATCCGATGATATTTTAAAAAACCAGCCCCCAATTATTGGTTACAGTGGAACTCTGCTTCATAAATCAAACAACTCGTTCTTACAAAATACCTATGATGTCATTTTGAAAATTTCAAAAAATATTCCATTCGCTTTTCAAACTCAACAACACTCTGGCTTAGAAAAAGTTGACCATATTCCTTCATGTCATATTCTTTTAAAAAAAAATGATGCCTTGAAAATTGGTGGGTTTTCACCTCTTTTTTCGAAGGTCGGCGAGGACTTGGATTTCAGTCACCGCGCTTATAATGAAAACTATCGGTTTTCTTTTTTACCGACTTCACAAGCCATTCACTATCAAAATTTTGGATTTGATAAGTGGCTTTATAAAGTTTTTTTGTTTGGCAAAGTTCAAATTGCTGTTCAAAAGAAAAATCATTCAAAAGGACTTCGGTATTATCGCCTTCTTCCCTTAGTCTGCCTGTTAGGGCTTGTTGGATTCTCTATCTTATGGACTGATTTATTTTATCTCTTTATGTTTATTGCTTTTATGATTGGTTTTTTAAATATTGGTTTTTTAGGATTTATTTTAACCTTCTTAAGTTATTCCTTGGGCGAATTTTTTGAAATCCTCTCCCCAACCACAGAACTAAAAAATGAAGCAGCACTGCAGGCACTAAACCACGATTTAGCTTCGCAAGTTCTGAAAACCAATACTTCGAGTTCTCGATAGATTTTCGTGACGAACGTCCACGACTGAAATTTGAATTCTGTCCCTGTTTAAATGCCCGTCTTAAAAAGTGAGACCATGTTTTTTGAGTGGCATGCGTGACAACAAAATCAGAATCAAACTGAATCTCGTACTGATTTTGAACCAACTGACGAGCTAAAAATGAATCTTCGCCTCCCCAAAATAAAGCTCCGGACTCAATTTTTTCTAATCTCTGAGGATCGCAATACATAGCAAAGGCCCCACCCAATAGAGTTTTTTCGGACTGACTGAATTGAAAATGAGATCGCAACCAAGTATTGGCAATAAAATTATGAACTTTTTGAAGATAACTGGTATCCTCTGGATCCATGTACGTTCCTGTATAAACATGGGATTTTACCCATTGCTGAGACTGGATGCGCTGACACATTAATTTAAAAACTTCACTTGAAATATAACAATCACTGTCTATAAAAATAACCCAGCCTGTATTTTTCTTTAAATAGTGCATTCGATTTTCAGTTGACTGACAGTACTTCATTTCAACATCTAAAATATTTTCCGCCAGAAGCCTTTGACATCTTTGGTAGTCACTCAGATTTGCAGAAAAAACAAATATTCTTGGTTTCATTTAATAAGTCGCACTCGAATCAATACAAATAGAAATGCAAATCCATCTTGAATCACTGACAGTTTTGAAGGCCCAATTCTTTCGCGGTACTGAATATTGAACTCGGACCTGGGCCATTTTTGTTTCAAACACACGGCAGTGAATTCAATCGAAAAGTTCAATCCCTCTGATTTCAGCTTTAAAATTTGCGGTAGTCTCTGAGCCGTAAAAACTCGTAATCCTGAACACATGTCATGGATTGAGTTTTGAAAAAATAACTGAGACAATCCTGAATAAAAAAGATTACCTAACCGTCGAAGAAATGGCATTCCCGTTTGTAAACGCAAGCGATTGGCATACACAATATCCAGATTCTGATCACGCAAAAGGGTAAACATAGTAATGATATCCTGAAGCGGATAGGTATTATCCAGATCAGCAAAACTATACCACGTGGCATTCACACTGGAAAATCCTGCTTTGAGAGCCGCTCCGTATCCTTGTTTTGGACAATTTATAACTTGAATACCAACACTCTCTTTTACCATTTTGTGTAGGAGTGATGCTGATTGATCTGTTGAATTATTATTCACAAATATCACACCCAATTCAATTTCAGGAAATTGAGCCTGGAACTGATCCCTAAATTGTAAGAGCTCCCGCTGAAATGGTGGAATTGCCTTTTCTTCGTTATAACATGGGATGATAAGTGCAAAACTAGATTTTTCAGCCATACAGATGTAGCCTATTCGCTGATGCAAAAAGTGTCTAGCCCGAATTACTATCGCTATCAAATAATGACTGCTGAGGATCTCTATCCCGCAACGGTTCATCGACGACTGAAAAAAATATCTCAAAGCCATGCGCAATCCATTCTCTTTGATTGGACGGACTGCCAAAACCCATTGCCTGTTTATGATGGGATTTGGGCGCTATTCTCAGGATATAAAACAGAACACTTGCTGACATCTTTCATTCAGCTGTCGCAATTAAAACACCTGACTGAATCTCCTCGTCCTGTTCATTTTCAAATCCGCAATAGTGAAAACCTCATCGCACTTGATTTCGCACTTTCTCAGATGGATGATTCACCCAAGTGGTCCGTCTCGATTCATTTTTCACCACGCACCCAAGATGACATAGCCAGTCTGAAGATGCCTTTTCAACCCCGATTTTTCAATTATCAACATTATTTTTGGGACTTTCGAGTTTTCAATCCAGCCCTTAAAAGAAGCCTCACCATCAATGATATTCATCACGCACTTCAATTTCAAAAATCCTGGTCCATTCTTAAAATTTTTCAATTTGGACATTGTCGACAGCTAGAAATCTGGAACGATGCCATTCCAACTCGTCATGAATTAGAGGCCGTGACCACTCCAGCCTGGGAATTTTCAACTTCAGAAAAGAAATTAAAAATCAGTATTGTCATCCCCAGCTTTAATAACAGCCCATTTTTAGCCAATGTTATTGAACATCTTGTTAAACAAACTCTTGATCCGGAATTCTATGAGATCATTGTTGTCGAAGATGGCGGCACTGACAATTCAAGCGAAGTTATTCAAACCCTTTTTGCAAACTATTCCCAGAGTCTCAATTTGAAGTTTATTTACTGGAGCAAATCTCATCCCACACGTGGAGATCAAAATTTCTTTCGCGCTGGTTTGGCGCGTAATTTAGGTGTTCAATTTTCTAGTTCTGATCATCTGATTTTTTTAGATTCTGATATCCTTGTTCCCCCTGATTTTCTAGAAATTTGTTTACAAGAATTAAAGACCAGCGATTTGATTCAATTTCAAAGATTCCATATTCAGCAAGAGTTGAGTTTAAAAAATCCCAGTTACGCACAAGTTCAAATCAAGAAGCAAACCTACATCGAAGAGCACAGTTATTGGAATCAACTTTTCCAGTCTCCTCACTGGCAAGATCTTCCCCAGCATTGGAAATACACCTGCACCTATGCTCTTGGAATGAAGAAGTCAGATTTTCTGAGCATTGGCCGCTTCAAGAAATATTATGTTTCTTATGGATTTGAAGACACAGACTTAGGTTACGAATTTCACCGCTTAAATAAAACTTTTAAATTGGTAAAAACGCCGCTCTTGCATCTAACAGCCTATAATCATATGCAGTATAAAAATTCTCAATTCAAGCGGACTCAGCTTCTTCGGAAAACGGCAGCTCTTTTTTATCTACAACACTTAGATTCCGAAATTCACCAGACTCTGGGTAATTTTTATCGTTTTGAACGCAGCCTTATTGATTCTTTTAAAAATTTATTATTATAACCGGTCACCACGATCACGTTTATTTTTTAAAATCTCATCCGCCTTCGTAAGCCACTGATGTCTATAATACTGAAACGTATTCAGAGTGATTCTTGTAACATGCAAAAAGAAATCTTTTACTTTTTTACGCTCACGGTGATATCCAAACCAAAAGACTAAACTTAAATACACATCTAAAGCTCGATACCAATAATCCAGACTAGCACCTTCTTTCGAAATCCCGATGCTTCCATAATCGATATCATCCCTTATTTTAGCCTTACCCCGCCCCTGTTTATATAATTTTTTTGTTAGTGAACTTAAACTTTCAGAAGTATTATGTATCACTGTTAAATTTTCGAGACGCATTTTTAGACCCAAATGATAGGCCAATAAAAATAATCCCAGCTCACTTCCTCCATAGACAATTTGTTCATCAAACCGCAATTGATGAGTTGTCACCAGATCCTTTTTTACCGAGAAATGTCCGCCGATTAGATACCGCGTTTCATTACCAGATAAACCATAGGTTCCACGCAGCAACCAGCGCATCTGATTGGTATGATAGGATTTATCAAAGTATCCCGCATTTTCTGGTAAAGCATAATACCCCCCAATACCAAAAACAGCTTTATCTTGCTGATGCCATGAAATATGTTTTTCGAGCAGAAGCGAATCATGAAGCCAACAGTCATCGTCAATAAAAAGGCAAAGATTTGATAGACTCAAATCAAGGCCTTTATTTCGTGCGATATTCACACCTTTTTTTTCAGTCTTAACCAATCTCAGGAATAAGCGGTATCCAGACACCAATTTCTGCAACTGCGAATGTTTGTTTTCATCACATGAGTTATCGATGATAACCACTTCAAAATCAGATTTCACTTTTTGATTTTGCAAAGAATCCAACAGTATTTTAATTTTTTTAAGCTCACCCAATGTCGGGATAATGACAGTAATAGAATATGTCATCTGAACTTCTTTATTCGCTTATTGTATTGAAACTGCAGAAACCAGAATACTTTTCGAAGCGGATAGGCCAAATAATTCCACATCAAATGACAACTGAAATAAAAAATGCGAATACTCCAACCATGACTTTTATATAGACTCATCAAAACAATGTGCCGAATAAAATAACCCGCTACTAACGCCTGAATTGCGTTTCTCTTCAGAAACTGATAACTATCCACAATCAGACCAAACGATTTAAATCCGCTCATCAAAACAATGTGCCGAATAAAATAACCCAATCGCATCGCGTTTCTCTTCAGAAACTGATAACTATCCACAATCAGACCAAACGATTTAAACCCACTCATCAAAACAATGTGTCGAATAAAAAATCGCACCTGAAAAAGTTCATTTAAAAAATAAAGTACAACAGAGATCAATTCTTTAAACCGTAAAAACCAAACAAAGTTTGAAATTTTAGCCTTTTGATAAATATGTTTCACATAAGAAAGAGGCGATAGAATAATTTTTAAAACCTGAATCAAAAAATAAGCCTGAAACCACGTTCGTTGACGTGAACTCTGTTTTTTGATTTTAAATTCAGATTTTGAATAGAACACTTCATTGTACTTAATCTCAGAAATTTTAGCCTTTAAATACTCTTTAGAATGCAGAGCACTTCGATCGAAATCCGCCCCCACAATAAAAGTCACACGAGATAGATCCATATCGTGATCCCTCAGTTTTTTAAATTCATCAAAAACATTAAAAAAATAATGGCAAATCAGATAAATTCGAAATTGCAGGTCTTGGTCCATCTTCTGCTTCAACTCAAAAAGATTCTGACTAGAAGCCTTGATAAAATACAAAAAACCTCGCACCTGATGATTCTGAGATATCCGCTCTAGTGAATTTTCGACTTGGATCTCTTGGATGCGGCCAAAATGATTGATCTTTATAACCAAAGCATTCTGAGCTTCAAAAGTATCAACAACAGCAAAGGACACTCCTGTTTTCTGCAGAAAAACGGCTTCAGGAGTCTTTGGGTCACGATGATATATAAGATCAAGAGTATTCACTCATCCATCATGTCCAAATTCACTTCAGAAGTAAATAAATTGAAAAAAATATTGCGTGCTTCTAACAGAGATGAAAGTATACTTTTGTATGCAATTAACCATTCCCAGCGACGCTTTTTCTGATGGACAAGTTCGATCTAAAATGTGGCTCACGCACAGCTTCAATTCGTGGGCAGCAAAGCATTTAAATCCAGAAGTAAGGCTGACACTCAATTGGTATGGCTCCTGGGTTGGAATTGGTCCTTTGCTTTTACTGTCATCGACGACAGTTCATTTTAACCAGATCAATGTCTTTGACCAAGATCCGACATCTTTAAAAACTTCGTTGATGGTACTCAATCATTGGTTTATCCAAAACCGTGTTCATGGAGATTCTAAAGACGTTAATACCCATATTCCCGCTCAAGACCCCCACCAATTATTTATTAATACGGCCTGCGAGCATTTTACCAGTGATAATTGGCTGAAGCTTATTCCAAAAGATTCCTATGTCTTACTTCAATCCACCAATATGACCCATGACGAGCATCTGAATTGTTCTCAAAGCCTCGAAGATTTTAGAAAGAGATACCACGCGCTGGTCGATATCTTTGAACTGTCGCAATTGGATTTTCACTACACGAATAAAGAGTTCTCGCGATTTATGCTTTTTGGTCAAAAAAAATGATCTCGGATTTTTTTAAGAGTTTCAAACTCAGATCTTACAGCCTTTATATAATGTTTGGGGTTGCAACTGTTTTACTTTTCCTAAAGGGCATGTCGTCATTTATTACATCGTCAGAGTTTTGGTCGATCTTTTTATCGCAACACCTGCTGCCATTCCAAGATGTTTGGCCATCTGTTTTTATGAAGCCCATTTTTCATAGTGTTTTGGCTCTGATTCATCTGCTTGAATTCAGCGACACCAATCATATTTATTTTGCAAAATTATTATTCACATTAAATGGTATTGCCCAATTCTTCTTGGTTTACTTCCTACTGAATCAGCTTTTTAAAAAATCCTCGTTCTTGAATCTCCTTTTAACTGCATTTCTTTTTTTATCACCACTGATTTTGACTCACTTTGATAGAATTCGCAGTGATCAACTGGCTTTAACAGTTATGCTTTTTTATCTTTATTTCATTTATTCACGCCCCTCCGTCCAATTTCGGTATCACTTCGCTTTCCTGATGATTTTTCCTTTGATTGGTTTCAAACATATTTATTTTTCTATTCTAGTGCTTTTTTTTATTCCTCTGAAATCAACTTTTGATTATTTTAAAACGCTTTCTTTTTTCAAACGCTTCATTATTATTTTGCTTTTTGCAAACGCTCTTGTATGGGGGATTTTTTTAGGGATTCCATCCTTGAGTTATTTTTTAGCGATTCTGCGCTCAGATTTGAATTTTCGTGGACCTTTGGTTTGGTTAAAAACAGAATGGTTTTTTATTTACTTATCCTTGATCCCCTTTTTCATTGCACCTTTTCGAAAGTATTTAAAGAACAAGGGCCTTTCAATCCTATGGAAGATACAATGCGTAAGCCTACTGATCATTGTGATCCATCCTCAAAAGTTTCCCTTTTTCATTGCCAGCTTTCTGCCGCTTATTTACCTAAATGGACTATTTTTTATTCATTACTTAAAAGACACTCAGTTGATTCCCCGCAGAATTTTCATCACTACAGTTGTAGGGATGTCCTTTTACAATCTCTATTTAGCTCAAAAACACTATCGCATTCTGACAACGAACCAACAGCAATTTGAAACTATTAGCGCTCTGTCAAAGATCATCACAGAAAACAATCTGACTTATTTAGATGGAATGGGAGTTCTTCCCACTGGGAAAAACGTGGGTTGCTTTGTCTCTCCGGAAGATGATCTTTCCAATCAAGCGTGTCTTCAATTTATCAAAGCAGGAACTGCCGACGCTATCATTGTTACCAATCGATTGATGACTTTGGGTTTTGATTTTTCAACACTGGGAAAATATCAATACCATGCCGCTGGACCAAATCTTTTTATTCATGAACGAATTAAAAAAGATCTCGCCATTGAAAATACGAATTGGGCGCCTCCGATTCTGATTTTCAGCTCGGAGCAATTAAACTAGAAACTAATCCACTAAATGACAAGATACTGAAGCCAATACAGTGGAGTCCCCCGTAGTCGCCACGCCACCCAACCCATCACCAGTCCCTGTTTCCTCGCAGGACTGTAAAACTTCAAATTCTTTATCGACGATTGATGTTGTAAAACTGGTGTCAAACTCAGCAGTACTTTGAATACCCACAGGGGCATAGCCTGTTGCACTTCCAACAGCATTTGCATCCCCAACACCCTTTAAAGAAACATTAAATCCTTTAACAGACTTCCCCACGGCGGAAACGTCACAGACATAGGTTCCTTTTTTTCTGAAGGTGATTCGATCTGCAGAAACAGAAATCAGGTCAAAGGGATCACTGCCTCCAACGCTGGTGGCTTCTGACCAGGATACTCGTGCGGTCATTGTCCCCACCACACAATTTCCGGGACTAACCGTCGTGGAAATAACGGCTCGAAAGGCCTGCATGTTCGATGAAGCCGTTCGCCAAACTACCACATCATGCTTTCCATTATTGGGATCATGGATCTGTCGATCCGGATCCGGTGGAATATTTGATGTGGCCGTCGCGTTCACTGGTGATTTCGTGGAATCATCTGAAGCTATGGCTAATACAACATCAGGATTTCCCAATCGAATCGGCGTTTTACTCAGCGGATTGGTCGATGGATTGTAAATAAACCGCGCTGTGATTCGAATTGCAGGATCAATACACGATGGCGGAGATGCTGCACAATAAGGCTCCCAACTGATTTTATATGAAAAAGGGCATGCATCCACACCGCTTGAATCCGCACCATTAAAAGTCGAACAGGGCTGCCCACTCGGAGTAAAACCACCAGAGGGATATGTTGGCGACAACCACTCGGGTGTATTGGTAATTAAAATATTACTAGCCCCGCCTCCGCCAGCATCATAAATAGTATGAATTCTATTTTGCAAACCATCCAGTGCACTGCATGTTGTTTTTGCTCGCAAACAATTCATCGTGGTATTATTGACCGCATCCCCTAATGTTTGCGCCCATGAAGACGGATCTGTTAATAAGTTAGATAATTTTTTTTGAATTTCAACAGCGTTAGCCAACATCGTTTGCATTTGTTGCTGTCTGGCCGAATAAATCAAAAGCGTGATCATTACGTAGATCATTAAAAACATCAGAGCTGCAGCCCCTAAAACTTGAATCAAACTCATGCCTTTTTGGCACTTAAGTTTGTTTATAAAAAAAGAAAACTTTAATTTGTCTGAGTGCATGAAAATGTACCATATACGCTGGGCTGATCATAGTTAGGTGTTGGCATACCCATTGTAAACGTTGGACCAGGAGCGATCAAGCCTGTCGCTGTCTGACATGTTTGCTCCACCACGTAGACCGCTGGCACAGATCCTCCAACGCTCACAATCGGAGTGCTTGTTGCTGTTGCTTGAACCAAACTGGCTTGAGCCGCCGTACCTGTGGCTATAGAACCTGGAACAACTACCGATGGCGATACCGCTCGAAGTTGAATAGTAAAAGTATTCACAGCCCATCCTACAGCTGTAATTCGACAACTGTAAGTTCCTGGCATGATGGAAATCTCGCCAGTGGCTATATCCACTGTGACCAAATCAAAACTATCATCCACTTCATTCCAACTTGTTCCGGACTCCGGAGCTGAGGTTTTACCTCGAACCCCAAATGTTGGGGATTGCTGGCAATTACCCCCAGGAGTGGCTTCGCCTGTGGGAAGTACGCTATAATTATTTGTCATATTCAGTGTGAACGACTTATTAATCGCCTTCGCAGAACGCTTCATCACCACGTCATATTTTCCAGTATTATCCGCGACAGAATCATCAGTATCAAAAGCGCTGGTCGTTAAATTTCCTGATCCCAGTGGTAAAGCCGGTGCTTTTGATCCCGGATTGTAAATCAAACGAACTGTGACTCGAATCAGTGGATTAATACAAGTTCCTGTACAGATTGGCTCCCAAACAACTTTATAAGTAAAAGGGCACGTATCAACACCGGCTCCCGTGTTGCCATTAAAACCCGTGCATGGTGAACCTTTATCTGAAAAACCCGCACTATTTCCCGGCCAAGAAGGACTGACTAATGTATTCGCCGGAGGCACAAAATACGGATTTCCCGCATTATCATGCAGAGTTAAATCGCTGACCACACCAATCAATGCCGCACAGGTTACTTGATCGCGAATACATACAGCCAAGGGATCCCCTGCCGAATACATCCGCTCCAGAGTTTTATTCCAAGAGCCCTGATCTGAAATTAAAAATTGAAACCGTGTTTTGAGTTCTCGTAAGGCAGATAACCGATACTGATTATTTTGTTCCTTATTCATGGAGGTGACTAATCCAATCATACCGGATGCCACTAAAGCCATTAAACCGGCGGAGATCAAGACTTCAATCAAACTGAAACCTTTACTATTTTTCAGTTTTGTTAACCACATGAATCCCCCAGCATTCTCATATTAGAATGACTCACTGTTAAAAAGTGCGCAAGTACAATAAGAAGCTATTTAGTCTAGATGAAATGAGATTCGATTCGTCATTAGCATGTCTCATCTTGAGAATCACTAATGACGAATACTTTTAAGATTACTTTAACTTTTCTTGATAAGCTGTTTCTGTAAAATCATCGACTAAAATCGCATCGTATCGCACCTTATCGGCTTCCCGAAGCAATTGATGCTCGTCATCGCTGATTACTTTTTTCGCCAAAGCATCATCCCAGCTTGCAGGACCTTTTTTCTTTGGAATAACCCCTGATTTAATCGCAGATCTAATTTTTTTCTCGGCTATTTCTGCTTTTGTCACAACGTTGAATGCATTTTCCAAACGAGCTGTTTGATCCCCCACTTCAGCGCGGGCTTTGACAGCAGCGGTACCATGGGTTGAATCCATCACCCAATAAATACCACTTGTTAAACGATCCCGCTGAGCACCAGCTGTCATCATGCTTGATGAAATCAAGTGAGACCAGCCATCCGTCGCTTGGGATTCGATCGAGTTGATTCGTGACCAGGCTCCAAAAAATCCTTTAATAATCCAACGAACAGGGCCAAAAATTTTCAAATTATCAAACAAACCATCAAAACCCTTTTGAATTTCACACATGGAATTTTTAACGTAAAACTGCAAGTACGGCAGATCTTCTTTGGGTTGACCATCTTCTTTGAAACGACGAAGAGCACAGGTCACCATATACATATGAGAAAAAATATCAGCAAAACGGCCTGTGATTTTTTCCTTCATTTTCAACTGACCACCCAAGCCACCCATTGCTAAATCCGCTAAAATTGCAAAAGTCGCAGAGGCCCATGACAGGCGACGGTAGTGAATACGAATCTTAGGATGAGTTCCCGCCGGAGCTGAAGCCAAATAACCGCGTGTGACTGATAATAAAATAGAACGACATAAATTTCTGACAACGTGTCCGATATGTCCCCAGAATGCTGTATCAAAACGTTTTGCATTGCCGCTTTCAACGGCAGCCACTTCTTCAAATGCAAAAGGATGACATCGAAGGGCTCCTTGACCAAAGATAATCAATGTTCGAGTCATGATGTTTGCACCCTCAACTGTAATTCCAATCGGAGTGGCAACATAACCTTCGGCAATTAAATTACGTTGTCCTAATGAGATTCCAGCGCCACCCATCACATCCATGGCGTCATTGACTGTGCGTCGCCCAGCTTCCGTACATTGATATTTAGCAATTGCAGTGACAACTGGTGGTTTCAGACCTTTATCTAAAGCTCCTAAAGTGAATCGACGAACTGCCTCAATTCCGTAAGCTGTTGCGCCAATGCGGGCCATGGGTTCTTCAACTCCTTCAAACTTTCCGATACTGACACCAAACTGTTTGCGCACCAATGCATGAGAAGAAACTGTTCGATACGCCAGCTTCACTCCGCCGGTTGCCTGAGCTGGCAAAGAAACCCCGCGGCCTGCTGCTAAACACTCCATCAACATGGTCCAGCCATTACCAACGCCTGACAAACCACCTACAACAGCATCTTCAAGGACAAGTTCGACATCTTTTCCAGTCGTAGGACAATTATGAAATGGAATTGTTAATGGATCATGACGACGACCAATCTCAACTCCTGGAGTTGAAGCTGGAACCAAAGCGCACGTGATGCCTAAGTCCTCTGTATTTCCTAATAATTTATCTGGATCACGTAATCTGAACGCCAATCCAAGAACTGTGGAAATTGATGCCAATGTAATCCATCGTTTATTCCAACTAACCCGAATAGCCAACTGACCCGCTGCATTTTTAAAAACAACACCACTTGAAGTGATAGAACCAGCATCCGATCCCGCAGTTGGCTCGGTCAAACCAAAACAAGGAACTTCTTGTCCTGACGACAAACGTGGCAACCAGTATTTTTTTTGCTTATCAGTTCCGTAATGAGCCAATAACTCCGCAGGCCCCAAAGAATTGGGAACCATCACGGTAATTGATAATGGCAACGAACGAGAGGCCACTTTCATGACCACTTCAGAATGTGCCATCGCCGAAAAACCTAACCCGCCATACTCTTTGGGAATAATCATCCCCAAGAATCCTTTTTGTTTTAAAAAAGCGATCACATCATCAGGAATATGACGATTTTTCCAAATTTTCCATGGTTCACACATTTTACAAAGCTCTTCAACAGGCCCTTTTAAAAAGGCTTCCTCTTCTGCAGTGAGTTTACCGTAAGGCTCTTGCATGATTTTTGTAAAATTGGGTTTTCCAGAATAAAGATCTTTTTCGATCCAAACAACTCCGGCCTCTAGAGCCACACGCTCTGTCGCTGAAATCTTGGGAATAAATCCCATCTTCTGCATGATCTTCATCAGAGGCGCCGAAACCAACACTGTTCGGAGTGGCTTTATGAGGAAGAAAACAACCAACGCCACAAAAGCAATTATTAAGCCTTGCGGGGCTGCAAAGCCTATCAACAACAAACCACCGACGATCCCCCAAACTATCAGAGGCGATCCAAAAAATCCGACGAAAAGTAGTATGATGAGCGAGCCTATGAGCGATTGCCAAAGCGGCAATGACTGAGTGAGGTACCCGTAGCACGATCCAAATATAGATTCCACAGTTGAACTCCTTGATGAAATATCTCTATCAATAATTGGATCATGCTTGGATCCATGTTGGCAAGAAGAGCGAAAACTCTAGACGCAACAGAGGGGATAGAGCTCATCACAGAGCCTTAGAAGAATAAAAAAAACCCAGGTCTTTCCGCCTGGGTTAATTTGAAACATATAGAGCAAATACTTTAACTCTTTATTTTGTTTCAGTTGCTGGAGCTTCAGTTGGAGCTGCTACTGGAGCACCTTCAGTTGGAGCAGCCATCTCAGCAGGAGCTGCAGCTTCAGTTGGAGCCGCTTCTTGTTGAGGAGCGTTCTTTGAACATGTAAATCCTGTTGCAAAGCAAAGTGACAACAACACAGCTGTAACCGTGATTTTTTTCATAAAAGACCTCTTTCATATATTAAATTGGTTGAAGATAAACAGTACCGAAATCCATAGTCTTTGCCAAACTGTATTTTGCATTTGGCTATTGACCTCATTTCGCACTAGGATAATGCATGCAAAAAAACGACAGCTTCAGCAATATTTTATTTAATATCTTAATTCCTGTTCTCATCTTAAACAAAGGTCATAAACTCGGACTTGAACCCCACTACGCGGTCATTATTGCTTTGGCATTCCCCGTCTATTTCTCGGTGCAATCTCTTCGAGAAACAAAAAAAATCAACTTCATTGCTGTACTAGGCTTGATGAATGTTTTGGTCTCAGGCGCGCTGACTTTGCTGGCCTTAGGAGGCATTTGGTTTGCTATAAAAGAGGCTGCTTTTCCTCTTTTAATTGGAGTCTTTGTCCTGATCTCGAGCTGGACGACAAAACCATTTTTTAAAACATTGTTCATGAATCCATCTACATTTGACATCGCCAAAATTGAATCCAAACTTGAAACCGAAACCAATCGCCAGCGATTTCACCAACTGATGAAACATACAACCCAACTGCTTTCTGTTTCATTTTTAATGAGCGCTCTCTTAAACTTTGGCTTGGCTCTAAAAATATTTGAACCTCTGGCCGAATCCTTAACGGACAGCCAAAAACAAGAACTCTTGAATCAGCAACTCGGTCAAATGACACTTTATTCGCTGGTTGTTATTTTAGTTCCGTCTATTTTATTTTTGGGTGGAATCATGTTCTATACATTCCGACGGATTCATCAATTGACCGGACTTACCACCGAAGAACTCATTATTAAATCGTAAACATTTTCCGCTTTAAAAATCCCCATCTAATGATGGAGGCGGAGGTGGTGGTGGAATATCACCAAAACCCGAATCAATTCCATACCCCGGTGAACTATACCCTGGTGAACTATCATAATTTATTGGCGGAGGTGGTGGTGGAATTTCCTCAAAACCATCGGTAGCCGGTGGTTGAAAATCAGGTTGCGGAGGAAATTCATCAAATGCAGCTGGTGGAGGCGGGGAAAATCCACTTCCACTACTACTGCTCCCACTGCTGCTCTGAGAGCCAGTCGATGTAGCCCCTTTTGCCCATTTGCTTTGTCCCCGTTTTCGAGTTTCAAACCGAGGGCGCTTTTGCACCAAATCCAATTCTTCCATTTCATTGGCATCACGATTTGGATCAAACTTTTGAGCGATTCTTTCCCGGGTCCGCACCACCTGAATTCGAGCGGATTCACGTTTCTTTTCAATATCTAATTTAGCTTTTAAATCAGCCTTAAATTCAGGTCCATCATCTGATGGAGATTGCACTTTTTTTTGACGTCGGTGCTCGATCAAACCGCGCTCACGAATGAGCTCCCATTTTTCTTGATCCTCTAAAAACAGAGAGAGATCCTTTTCACGCTCGTCTTCGAATATTTTTTTTGAAGACTTGTCTTTCTTGAAACTTTGACGACGATTTAAATCGTGCTTTGCCTCAGAATTGAGCGATTGCAATAATTGTTCGTCCACGCTTTCAGCACCAAAAACCATCGAGGCTGCAAACTGAGTTGTCAGTAAAATCACAATAAAGAATAGATCTAAACTTTTAACCTCAGACTTCACCAGTCAAGTTTAGTTTGGAAAATCGTCTTTAGACATTCCATTTTAAAAATACTCGACCTTTGTCTTTACCTTCGTCCCGTAATCAGATAACGTTCTCGGACTTATGGAAATGTTAGAAACAATTGGAATATTTTTTGCGCAAACTTTTATCATCGTTCTGGCTATTATTGCAATCCTGCTCACTCTGGCCAGTCTTGCTCTTAAGAACCGACATAAAGATTCTTTTGAAATCGAACTGTTGCATGAAAGATTTGAAGATCAAACTCAAGCCCTGAAGGAATCTTTTTTAACGGACCAAGAGATTAAAAAAGAACACAAGCGTCTTAAAAAAGAAGCCAAACAAAAGCAAAAAGAAGATTCAGACAAAAAACAGCGTCGTATTTTTGTTGTTCATTTTTTAACGGGCGATATCAAGGCCTCAGATTCTGAAAATTTAAAAGAAGAGATCAATACGATTCTGGGCGTTGCCACAAAAGATGACGAAGTTGTTGTTAAAGTCGAAAGCCCCGGAGGCCTAGTTCACAGTTACGGCTATGCCGCAGCTCAGTTAATTCGTGTTCGCGATGCCGGAATTCCACTGACTGTCTGTGTGGATCAAGTCGCTGCCAGTGGTGGTTATTTGATGGCTTGCGTAGGAAGCAAGGTCATTGCGGCCCCTTTTGCATTGATTGGCTCGATTGGCGTTGTTGCACAAGTCCCTAATTTCAACCGTTTGCTTAAAAAACATGATGTCGATTACAAAGAATACACTGCTGGTGATTACAAACGCACCGTCAGTATTTTTGGAGAAATCACAGAAAAAGGGGAAGCCAAATTCAAAGAGCAATTAGAACTCACCCATCAGTTATTTAAGTCATTTGTCTCTCGATTTCGACCACAGCTTGATCTGAACAAAGTTGCCACCGGTGAGTTTTGGTATGGTGAAACTGCTATATCCCTAGGACTTATTGATGAAATTAAAACAAGTGACGAGTACTTACTGACCTTATCAAAAGATCATCATGTCGTGAAAATCTCTTTTGAACACAAACCCACTTTGATGGAGAAAATTTCAGAAGGTATTTCAGGAGCAATCTCCAAGGGAATCAGTTTAGCCATTCGTAAATTGGCTGATCAAAATACACTTGTAAAATAACTGTGACGCTGTTAGCTAAATGGTGGGCTTTCTTCCATTTTTCCACGCAGTCTTGTAAACATTCTTTACTGACGAGGTAACTATTGAACCCAGTGGTTGACGTTAAAGATTTAGAGACAACTTTCTTTTTAAAATCGGGGCCCTTTCGCGCCGTAAATCGAATTTCTTATTCCATCAATCAAGCTGAAACTTTGGGCATTGTTGGTGAATCTGGCTGTGGAAAGTCAGTCACTTCTTTTTCTTTGATGCGCCTGATTGACCGCCCAGGCAAAGTCACCCATGGGCAAGCTCTTTTAAATGGCAAAGATTTGTTTAAATTAAGTGAACCCGAGATCGAATCCGTTCGTGGTGGTCAAATGGCTATGATCTTTCAAGAGCCCATGACTGCTTTAAACCCAGTGCTCACAATTGGCTTTCAAATGAATGAGCAAATTGAGAAGCACTTAAAACTCACAAAAAAAGATGCCAAAGATCGCGCCATCGAGATGCTTCAACTTGTTGGCATTCCATCCGCTGCGGAACGATATGACAATTACTCCCATCAATTATCAGGTGGTATGCGCCAGCGCGCTATGATTGCTATGGCACTTTCATGCAACCCACAATTTCTGATTGCTGATGAGCCCACCACCGCTTTGGATGTCACGATTCAAGCTCAAATTTTAGAGCTCTTTCAGAACCTCCAAGAAAAATTGAAAATGTCCGTTCAGTTTATCACACATGATCTGGGTGTTATTTCTGAAGTTTCGGACAAAGTGCTTGTGATGTATGCGGGACAAATGTGCGAGACCGGCCCCACTCAAGAAGTCCTCACTTCACCTCGACATCCTTACACCGCCGCATTGATTGAATCTCGACCACAAATGGGTCACCGTATTGACCGCCTTAAAACAATTGAAGGCAGCGTTCCGGCTCCCCATGAGCTTCCGGTAGGTTGCCCGTTTTCAAATCGCTGCTCACGAGTCAAATCGGAGTGCTGGACTATTAAACCCGCTTTTGTCAACATCACGCCGACCCGAAAAATTGCGTGCTTTAATCCACTTTAAGAAAAGGCTTTGAAACAAATGAGCGATATCATTTTAGAAACAAAAGGTCTTAAAAAACATTTCCCGATAAAAAAGGGATTTTTTCTGCGTGAAGTGGGATCAGTCAAAGCTGTTGATGATATCGATTTAACCGTTTATCGGGGCGAAACTTTAGGTTTAGTCGGAGAATCAGGTTGTGGAAAATCCACCCTGGGTCGCGCCTTGATCCGACTGTATGAACCCACAGCAGGCACTATTCAATTTGATGGCGCTGATTTTCTTCACGCTAAAGGTGAAACCCTTAGAAAATCCCGCAAAGACTTGCAAATGATCTTCCAGGACCCCTATGCCTCGCTGGATCCGCGAATGACTGTGGGACAAATTATCGAGCAGCCTTTTCATATCCACAATATGCTTAATCAAACAGAGCGCCGTCAGCGTGTGAAACAGCTTTTGGAACTTGTCGGGCTGAAAGCCTCTCACGTGAATCGTTATCCGCATGAATTTTCAGGCGGACAACGTCAACGCATTTCAATTGCCAGAGCCATTGCCTTAGATCCCAAACTCATTATTTGCGATGAACCCGTCAGCGCTCTGGATGTTTCAATTCAAGCTCAGATTCTAAATTTATTAAAAGATCTTCAGGCCCGTTTGAAGCTGACTTATGTTTTTATCTCTCATGATTTGTCAGTCATCGAGCATGTTTGTGATCGTATTGCGGTTATGTATCTTGGTCGTATCGTTGAAATCACAAGTCGAGATGAACTTTTTAAGAATCCTCAACACCCTTACACTCAGGCATTGATGCAATCCATTCCGGCAATTGGACTTGGAAAAAAGAAAATGTCTAAGATATTAACTGGAGAAATACCTTCTCCGATTAATCCCCCATCTGGATGCACGTTTCATCCACGCTGTCCGTACAAGATGGACATCTGCGTGAATACGACTCCAGCTCTTCGTGGCACACCTGATCACTTGCGATCCTGCCACCTGGATTCAAATATGGAATCGAAGTTCAAAACAAATACAACAACACAAAAGGAGTTGTTATGAAAAAAATCGGTCTAGTTACCACCGTTCTCGCATTGTCTTTATTTGTGGGTTGCACAAAAAAAGATGCCACGACAACAGCGGAAGCACCAAGTACAACGACAACAACGCTTACAAACAATGAGCTTAAAGTTGGAATCTCACAAGAGTTCGAAAACTTTAACCCACTGATTGCCAGCATGATGGCGACAACTTACATGCAGCGTATGGTTAACCGCACTTTGGTGGTTATTGATGCTGATGGAAAATGGGTTCCGCAGTTAGCAAAGCAAATTCCAACATTGGAAAATGGCGGAGCTAAAATCACTGAAAAAGGTGGCAAAAAAATCTTAACAGCTGATTGGGAAATTCTGGAAAATGCAGTTTGGGGTGATGGAAAACCTGTGATTTGTGAAGATTTTGAATTCGCTATCAAAGTGGCTTCTTCTCCAAACGTTGGTGTTGGCGAAAAAGAAACTTACACTCAAGTAAAAAGCATGGTCATTGATTCAAAGAATCCTAAAAAATGTACTTTTACTTACGATAAAGTTAAATGGGATTTCTATCAATTAGGCACACTTTTTCCATTACCAAAACATCTTGAAGAGCCCGTATTTAAAAAATTCGGTGGCCAAAAAGAAGGTTATGAGAAAAATTCAATTTACTCAAAAGAGCCCACAAATGTTGGCCTTTACAATGGACCTTACGTTTTAACAGAAATCCAATTGGGTGACCATGTCACATTCACACCGAATCCAAAATTCTATGGTGAACAAGCCAAAATTAAAAAAATTATCGTAAAATTGATTCCAAATACCGGAACTTTAGAAGCTAATTTACGTTCTGGAACAATTGATTTGATTTCCGTTCTGGGTTTAGCTTTAGATCAAGCTTTAGCTTTTGATAAAAAAATTAAAGAAGAAAAATTGGGATACACTGTTTTATTCCAACCATCAGCCGTTTATGAACATATTGATTTAAACTTGGACCATCCCGCACTGAAAGATATCCGTGTTCGTAAAGCTTTGCACTTTGCAATCAACAAGGAAGATCTTGTTAACGCTTTATTTGAAGGCAAACAGCAACCTGCTTTACATAACATCACACCTAATGATCCTTGGTACACGGCTGACTCAAGCAAGATTGTCACCTACAAGTATTCAAAGCGCGAAGCGGATCGTTTATTAGATGAAGCTGGCTGGAAAATGGGTACAGATGGTATCCGCACAAAAGACGGTAAAAAATTATCTTTCACATTGATGACAACAGCTGGAAACAAAACTCGTGAATTGGTTCAAGTTTACTTACAAAACCAATGGAAACAAGTTGGCGTCGAAGTGAATTCAAAAAATGAACCCGCTCGCGTGTTCTTTGGTGAAACCACTAAA
Source organism: Bdellovibrionales bacterium RIFCSPHIGHO2_01_FULL_40_29 (assembly GCA_001771815.1). Classification (GTDB taxonomy): domain Bacteria; phylum Bdellovibrionota; class Bdellovibrionia; order Bdellovibrionales; family Bdellovibrionaceae; genus Pseudobdellovibrio. The sequence goes on from MEPU01000008.1 coordinate 41,621, forward strand.
AAGCGTAATTTTGATTCAATGGCATTGTTTGCATGGATTTCGTCTCCGGAATCATCTCCGAAATCAACGTTCTCTAGCAAAAATATTCCTACAGCTAAAACAGGCTGGTCTGGTCAAAACTACATGGGCTGGAAGAATGCCAAAGTCGACACATTGCTTGAAAGTTTAGATACAGAATTCAAACCTGAAAAACGCGTTGAAATTATTCATGAAGTTTTAAAAGCCTACACTGATGAAGTTCCGGTTTTACCTTTGTACTACCGTTCCGATGTCGCTGTTATCCCAACTCAAATGAAGGGCTACAAGTTAACTGGTCATCAGTTTCCTGAAACCAACGAAGTTGAAAAGTGGACTGTTGAATAGTTAACTCATTTAGGAATTTGGGATTTGCATGACGACATTTATTTTACGCAGACTTCTTCAAACACTCGTAGTGATCGTGATTTTATCATATGTGTGTTTTGGCTTAATGACCTTAATGCCAGGAGATCCTGTGGAAATGATGATTTCTGCAAATCCTAAAATCTCTACTGAAGACATTGTTCGTCTTCGAGAATTTTATGGTTTAGATCAACCTGTTTACAAACGGTATCTGACATGGGTATCCGATATCACCAGCGGTGATCTTGGATATTCTAGAACTTACCGGATTCCGGTCACTGAAATGATGGGGCCTTCTTTACGGGCGACTTTCATTTTATCTGTGACTTCGTTAGTTTTTTCTTTGCTTGTTGCCATTCCCCTTGGAATTGCATGCGCTTTAAAACCAAATTCAAAGTTAGATTACACCATCAATCTTTTTAACTTTGCAGGCATTTCGCTTCCTTCTTTTTGGTTGGGCATTGTTCTTATTATTATTTTTGCCGTCAAACTGGGGTGGCTCCCAGCCGGTGGTTATCAAACAACGGGAATGTCTTACCCATCCTGGTGGAATGAGGTTCTTGATAAAGGTAAATATTTGATTTTACCGGTCGTTTCTTTGTCTATCCAATCCATTGGACGTTTTTCACGATTTGTTCGATCCTCGATGCTGGAATCATTACGCAATGATTTTATTCGTACTGCGCGCGCCAAGGGCATGAGTGCTCGGGTTGTTATTTGGCGCCATGCTTTTAGAAATGCTTTGATTCCCCTAGTGACAATCATTGCCATTAGTTTTTCTTCCATTTTTTCAGGAGCCCTGATCACGGAAACCCTGTTTGCCTATCCGGGTGTTGGTCGTTTGATCTATTCATCAATTATGGGAAATGATTTCAATGTGGCTATGATTTCGTTTGTGATTTCAGTCAGTATGGTTTTAATCATGAATTTGGTGGCCGATATTCTTTACGGCGTGGTGGATCCACGTATCTCTTACAAGTAAGGATTCAAAAATGACAGCACCACAAAGCCCTCTTCAAACAGAAAGCACTATGACAACCGAAATTGGCCCTAATAAAACTCAAATTGCGCAAATGGAAAAAGCGCAAAGTCTTTGGCAAATTGTTTACACCCAGTTCAAGGACCACAAGGCCGCCGTCATCGGAGCTTACACAATTTTATTCTTTGTTATTGTAGCCCTCTCTGCCCCCCTCATTGAAATGGCTTTGGGTTTAGATGCGGATTCTCAGAATGTTTTCAATCGTTACAAACCCCCGATGTCCCGCATTCAAGCCAGCAGCGATACCAAAGAAAGTGCCATTCAAAAATTTATTAACATCAATCCCAGTGATGCTGCTGAAATTCAAAAACAGATTCTTGATAAAAATTTAATCAATCCAATTCGTCCCGAAGACACTCTGTATGACTGGGCCCAAATGGATAAACTCAAAGCCATTGGAATTGTCGATCAAATTGAAACACCTAAAAAATCTGATTTAAAAAAGATGATTAAAAGTTTTGAAACATTTCATATTCTGGGCACTGATGAATTGGGACGCGATGTCTTGATGCGCCTTATTTACGGCACACGTGTTTCTATGGGTGTTGGAATTTTAGTTGCCGTATTCTCGGCGTTGATTGGTTTAATTATTGGTTCGGTGGCAGGTTTCTATGGGGGCATTATTGATACATTATTAATGCGCATCACAGATGCTTTGCTTTCTCTTCCGTTAATGCCAGTCCTTATCGTGGTCGCAGCTATTGATTTACAAAAAATCCCTGTGATGCAAGCTCTAATTTCCACAGGTAATGAAAGCATCCTTAAGCTGGTTTTCATCTTTTGTCTTTTTTCATGGATGACAGTAGCCCGTTTGGTTCGTGGTAGTATTTTGTCCTTGCGTGAACGTGAGTTTGTCTTAGCTGCTCGTACTCTGGGGGCTCGAGATCGCACCATTATTTTTCGACATATGTTCCCCAATGTGATTGCACCGCTATTAGTCTCTGTCACTTTAGGTGTTGGCGAATCAATACTGTTTGAGGCCGCCCTGAGCTTCTTAGGTTTGGGAATACAGCCTCCGACTCCAAGCTGGGGCAATATGCTATTTAATGCCCAGGAGTTAATTTACCAGGCTCCTTATTTAGCTATTTTACCGGGTCTTTTAATTTTTGCTGTTACAATCAGTTTCAATTATTTAGGTGATGGTTTGCAGGACGCGATCGATCCAAAAGCTATTCGCCGCTAGGTCATAGTCAAAATACTGTTCACCTTTGTTATTTTTACCTGCTTTGATGGCGGTGAATTGCGCCGCTCTTGCGTATTCGCGATTTGAATCTGGCACTTGTTTTGGAATAGAAATTCCTATCGCTAACTTTAGCAGGGGGTTCTATGGAACAACGACTCACATTAACATCCACCAATATTGTATTTATTCTGATGGCATTCATCGCCTCTTTGCTTGTTGCTCATACGTCTTCGGCCCAGCAGTCGCTTGAACTCAGCTGTCGCGTAAAGGCCAAAGAAATCGCCGCTGAAACCTATAAAGGCTGTATCACCGAGGGTCGACAAACTCAAATTGAACAGATCCGCAAGGACTACAAAGAAAAGCTCTCTGATTTAAAGAACCACTATGACAAACAACTGAAAGAACTGGCTCCTTCAGTGAATACAAAATCAAAGGCTAACGCTGAAGTCAAAAAAGCAGAAACCAAAACAAAAACACGTGTTTCAGGTGCTCGCAGTCTGCCACAAAAAAAGACCACTGCTACAGTGATCGATTTCACGACTCCCACAACAGATTCTCAGATCAATACAACTGAAAACCAACCCGTAGAAGAACAACCTCAAATCGTTAGAGACGACACCAGTTCGGATGATCTTGAAATAGTTGAACTCCCTACTCAAGAGTAGTAGGATCTGCCTTAAAGGGGTGTTTTATGGGTGAGTTTAGCATTGCACATTTACTGATTTTAACAGTCATTCTTTTGATTTTCTTTGGACCAAGTCGTCTTCCTGCATTAGGCCAATCGATCGGTAAAGCGATCAAAGGCTTCAAACAAGGTTTATCTGAAATCGATGCTGAAGTTAAAGATGTCAGTCCACAAAATCAACTGAATCAAAGCCAACAAGCTATGAATCAAGAGAACAAAGTTGATTCTAAGGTTGAAAAGAAATAACGATTACCCTATTTGCTCTGGTGTTATTTCATCTGAAATAACACCGTGAACTTTTGTCAGAATATATTTCACATCTTTCACACTATTGAACGTCCATAAAATCACTGGAATTTTTTTTGCGATCCGTTGCATTCGTCGATTCGACCAATCGACATATCTCAAGTTCAGCATATGAGGCTTTGCTAAAAAATTTAAAACCATTCCTCGTAAGTACCATTTATTAAATGGATGGGATTCTAGAGTCAGCAGCAATGCTCGAAATATTTTGGAATTCAATTTTCGAACACGCATCAAGGCCAGCGGATTAAAGCTTGATACCAGAACGCGTCCTTCAAAATGATATTTTTCGATAAGTGCAACAACCCATTTTTCAAGTGTTGCATCTTTTTTTTCAGCAGTTTTAAGTTCAATATTAAATTTTATTTGAATGTCAGAATTTTTTTGTGCCCATTCAAAAATTTGTTCCAATGTATTCATCTGAACGACTGTCACCAATTCAGAATAGGGAGTATGACGGATTTGATAACTTGTAATGCTCTCGTCATGAAATAATACAACCTGATCATCGGAAGTCAGTCGGACATCAAACTCAACCATCTGATAACCTAGGCGTGCAGCCTCTTGAATGGAAGCCAGCGTATTCTCGGGCAATCCCTTAACCCAATAACCACGATGGGATTGCAACCGAGGCAACCAGGATCGCAGATCTTTTCGAATTTCCCACATCATAACGGCGAGATTGAAAAAGGTGTGTTTTCCTTTTTCACCAGTTCAAATTTTTTAATTCCTGTAGGACTTGCAAAAGACAAAGATCCCGCAAAAACCTCATTCTCCTGCCAATCTCCACGCCCCTTAACCATTTGAATATCTTTAGGCAAATGATCTGGCCTCAGGCGAGTTTCTATTTCGAAACTCATATTTTTCCAATCAGCACCTTTAAGATTTAAATTCAAAGCATCCGCTGAATATCGTTTTTCGTTCAGATGGGCTGTTGGATTAAATATTTGGGTAAGCGCCTCAACTCGTAACGACTCGGGATCAATCTTCACCGAACTGGCTTTCAGCGAAAGGGCTAAAGCCTGACTGATTCCATCGCTATGGGATTGCAACATCTGAATAGCAGGTTGAATAAACTGAACTCCATGAGTTTCAATAGCATCCGCAGAAAAATCCAATTGATGACGTTCTTCACTGGTTTTTTTAAATATCCAATGCAAATTCACTATTGGCTCTTGCGAAACCTGTGTCAGCAATGTCCAAATTTTAGGGTTCAGCAATTTACCAGACAACCGGGCCTCAGCCTCTGTATAAGAATTATTCAAATGATGCTGAATTTTAGCGACTCCTTGAACTGGTTTTTCATCAATTGAAAATTCTGAAATATTCAATGTCACCAAATCACGAACAATATCCCCCTTCAGATTAAAAGAATCTAAATGCTGAATCTCTCGACGCCCTCGATTTGAAAAAATAAATCCAACACCAGATATTTTCCCTACCAGAGACATATGCTCGTTATCTTTAAACTTAAATATGCCATTCATCTCGCCAAAATTTTCAATACTTTGTGAAATGCTTTTTATCTGGTCCAAATTTGCTAATTTATTCAAATTCAATTTTTCAATTTCAGCCTCAAAATCAGAAAGATAAGCACCCTTTTTTTCCGATTTGTACTGCACCTCAGGAATACGAACCAAAGTCTGATCTCCTACGATTTGAATATCTTTCAGACTGATTAAATTCATTTGGGCGCCACTCAATTGATGCTGACTAAAACCGTGAAAATTTAAAGCCACTGGAAAATTCAACCAGGTGGACTCAACCCTATTCAACTGAGTCAATGGCTTTAAGGCAATATTCTTAGCTGAGAAATCCAATTTCAAACTCTGCTCTAACGAATTAAATAAGGCATATACCTGCAATTCACCATCAAGGAGCCGGCCATTCAGCTTTGCCTCGGCCTCAATATTTTGACTGTTCTGTGATGACGTGAAAACCATCATCATATCCCCTTTAAAATAGAGAACATTACTGAGAGGATCTTTTAAGGCATATATCTGAGAATTAAGTTGAATTTTTTCAAGTCGTTTATCTGCGTATGATAAATCAATTTGTACCTGTCTAAAATCCAATGCCTGTGAAGGGAAGTTTTTATAAATCACTTTCAATTGATCGATTTTTATTTTCTCGAGCAACGCAGAGGAATGAACTTCAAAAATAGATTTTTTTTCAGGAACTTCCGTTCGGGTTTGAGCCATCGCCATATGATGAGCTGCTCCACCCTGAACTCTTTTGTTTGCAAACTGAGGCGAAGAGCCAGTTAGGCAACCTTTCATCTCAGCAATTCGAAGCTCAATATTTGAAGCTGAAATTTCAGTGATCAAACTTCGAGATGTCACCAATGAAATAATACTCAATGGAACTTTTAAACTTTCAATATAAACTTGTGAATCTTGACAACTGGCTTTCTTAGGACTCATCCGAATTTGAGAAATTTCAAGATACGGAAGCGGTAGCCCCCAGTTCGAAAGACGAACTTCTGCTGATTTGAAATCAATAATAAAATCTTTATCTAAACGACTGATTGATACTTGAAGAATAGATTGAATCCGCCGGGGTGCGATTTGGCTCTTAAGAGCCAAACCAAACACGAGCGAAAGCACCAGACCAATAAAGCAAACTCGAAAACCTGCTTGATCAATGACGGCTCGACTCATGAAATCACTTTACACAAATCGAAATGCCAGAATTTCGTACTCTTTATCTCCTCGAGGACTTTGCACAGTAACAAGGTCACCAACTTTTTTTCCAATCATTGAGCGTGCAATGGGTGACATAACAGAAATCATATTTTGTTTTACATCAGCCTCATCAACCCCAACAATTTGATACGTCGATTTTTCATCCGTCTCTGTATCGACAATATCAACAGTGGCTCCAAAAACAATGCGATCTGATTTAATTTCTGAAGGCACAACAACTTCAGCACCAGCCAATTTACCCTGAAGTTCGCCAATTCGCCCCTCAATCATAGATTGACGTTCTTTGGCCGCATCATACTCGGCATTTTCACTGATATCTCCGTGCGCACGAGCCTCTTCAATCGCACGGATAACTGCGGGTCTTTCCTCAAGCATGAGCTTCTTCAGTTCAGTTTCCATCATTTGTTTACCGCGAAGGGTAATTGGTAATACATCTTGAGCCATGTTTGACCTTTCAGGTTGCAATCTAAGCACTAATTTTAAACTCTACGAAAGCCCTATTTTATACCAAAATTTCCCGTATGGAACAATCACTGAGGACAGACCATGCTGCGTCAAAGTAAGCTAATCTAATGCTAATTATTGAAGCCATATCAAAAGCAAAGTCGATAATCCTCTCTACTCATAAAAGTTCCGACGGCGATGGACTCGGCAGCGAAATCTCCATGTATTATGCTCTAAAAAGCTTAGGTAAAAATGTACGCTTTGTTCATTCTGACGCCATCCCCACTCGGTACCACTTCCTGATCGAAAAAATTCCAAAAGAAGCTTTTTGCAGCACTCAAGATCTCCAAAGCGATTCCGTTGATTTAGCACTAATTTTCGACACTCATGACCCAAAACTTTGCTCGCCACTTTATGAAATATTAACGAAACAACATATCCCCTTGTTTTTCATAGATCACCATGTACCCACGGAATATCCTGTCAGCCCCACAACAAAGATGCTGATTGATGAATCCGCATCCTGCACTGGAGAAATTGTTTTTGGATTAATTAAAAAACTTCAAGTCCCCTTAAATCCACTCATGGCCTCAGCCCTTTATGCCAGTCTTATTTTTGATACACAAAATTTTAAGCTCATCCGTGACCATCAAAAACCTTTTCTAATGGCCAGCGAGCTCCTGGCTTCAGGCATTAATTATGAGCGCATTCAAAATCAAATGTTCGCCAATTGGAATATTGAAAAAATGAATTATCTCTCATACTTAGTCACTCAAGTTAAATATTATCATGACAACACGATCGCTATTATCAAAATACTCAAAACTGATTTAGAGCGTTTTCATCTGGACGTTGAGCAAGTCAGCGACCTGGTTGATTTATTTATGCAAATTCAAACCTTATCTATGGCTATCGTAATCCGTGAAGATTCACACCAGTTCCATAAAATGAGTTTCAGAAGTCGTCATTCGTCGGAAGCTTTGGATTGGGCTCGCGCTTTTGATGGGGGTGGACATGCTCTCTCATCAGGGGCATGGGTTCCAAAAACGATGGCCGAAATTGATCTGATCATCAAAGAACTGATGACAACCCTGACCTTTAAGAAAACTGGAACTGTTTAAGTAATTTTTCAATATCCGGCCGGCAGGAACCACAACCCGTTCCAGCTAAAGTTGTGCGACCAATATCATTCACTGTGCGACATCCCTGCTTGATGGCATCATACACTCGTTCAGCAGGAACCATTCGACAATGACAAAGTTCAGCATGCTCATAAGCCAACTGAAATCGCGATTGGCATTTAAGAATGAATTCATTAATCAACAATTCATCTGCTGATTTTATTTTTTCGAGCTCCGGCCATTTGACAGGGTTGGAACCATACTTTTCTTTGAGCTCATTCATTTTATGAATGAGCTCAAAAGAACCCACTATATGAAGAGATCCTTGGCGCAATGTGATTTCAGATTGAAACTTGCTTTTACAAGTGATTTCCATTTTTCTATCTTACGGATATTCAAGAAGGTGCGCAAGTCTAGCTCAGCTCAGCTTTAAAGACATCCGACAGATTCGGATACTTATATTGATAATGACATCGCAGCAAAGCTGCTGGCTTCATTCGGACTGAATTTAAAACAATTGAAGCCATTTCTCCCAAAATCAACTTTAATGCAAACGCTGGTATACGTGGCCATTGCATCACCCTCAGCTCCTTGCACAATTGCTTTGTCCACTGCTTGTTCTGAACCGGATTCTCTGTGGAGATATTAAAAACGCCCTCATAGGTTTTATTTTGCAGGGCCTCAGTGATAATTCCAACAACATCATCTCGATGAATCCAACTGATCCATTGATCACCTGAACCCACAACAGCTCCTAAATTACTTTTATAAATCGAAAGCATTTTCTTCAAAGCCCCACCTTGAGAGCTCAGCACCATTCCCAAACGTAAAATAAGAACTCGGTTTTTTGCTTGGCGTCGCATCTCATGAACCGGCGCTTCCCATTGCTGACAAACCTCAGCCAAAAAGTCGTGACCATAGCTACTGGATTCATCTACCAAGGATTCACCTTGGTCCCCATAAATTCCTTGGGCTGATGTGGAAATAAAAACCAAACCCTCCCGTGGAATATTCGCCAGCAAATTTTGAGTTGATACAACTCTTGAACTTAAGATATTTTCTTTCTTTCTCTTTGTCCAACGGGCATCAATGCTTTCACCTGCCAAATGAACAATTGCATTTAAATTTTCAAAATACCTCTTGGGAAGGGGTTCTTGATTTAAATTCCATTCGATAATATCAACGGTTTTCCCAAATTTTTCCTGTGCCTGTGGCATGCTTCGAGTCAGAACACAAACGTGGTGTCCAGCTTTTAACAAGGACTGAGTGACTGCTTTACCCACAAAACCAGTTGCACCTGTAATAAGAATTTTCATTTTAACATATTAGCTTACATCCTTTCTAAAAAGCGACTAGAATATCTCTTAACGTATGTCTGAGAGCAAAAAATTAACATTAAAATCGATTCGGACCTCACTCTTTTCGCGAGGACTCAGCGTTGCTCGATTGGGCGTCGGCGCCGGATTAAAGTATGCCAGCACAAAAATATCCAGCTCATCGATGGATGATTTCTTAACAGATCAAGCCGTTCTTTTCAGCAAAGAATTCGGTGAACTCAAAGGCAGTCTGATGAAAGCGGGTCAGATGCTTTCAATGTACGGAGAATACTTTTTTCCACCCGCCGCAAATCAAATTCTCAAATCACTGCAGTCTGATTCTCCGGCTCTGGATTGGTCTGTTATGCGTCAGCATCTCGAACTCTACTTATCAGAGGATAAGCTCTCCGAACTCGATATTGACCCAGTGGCCATCGGATGTGCGTCCCTGGGGCAAGTCCATAAAGCAAAAATTCGTAGTACGGGTGAATGGATCGTGCTGAAGATCCAGTACCCTCATGTTGATAAAGCCATTGATTCTGACTTGAAAACCCTAAAGACACTCTTAAAAATTTCGCGACTCTTGCCTGAAGGGATTGATTTGGATCCCGTTTTTCGTGAAGTTAAAAAGATGCTTTTGCAGGAACTCGACTATATTGCTGAAGCGAGATTGACAAAACAGTATGCGGATAAGCTTTCTGGGGACAGTCGTTTTCGGGTTCCTAAAGTTTATGATAATTATTCAGGTCCCAAAGTTCTAGCCACTGAGTTTTTAGAGGGATTTAAGGCGGATCACCCCTTGGTTCAAAGTTTAAGCCAAAAACGACGCAATCAATTGTCTGAAAATTTCTTACAACTTTATTTACGAGAAATTTTCGAGTGGAACCTGGTTCAAACTGATCCCCATCTTGGTAATTACAAAATCCATATTGATCCCCTTGGTCAGGATCAATTGGTGCTTTTGGATTTTGGAGCTGTTTCAAATTTTTCAGAACTTTTCATTAGCGCTTATCGACGCATGATCAAAGGCTCTGTTGAACACAACGAGGCTGTGTTCTTGGCCGCAGCTCGCGATTTAGGGTTTGTCATTGATTCAGATTCTCCGGAATACATTCAAACCTTTTCCACTTTTTGTTATGAAACAGTCGAGCCATTTTGGACCACGGATGATCCTCGCAACACCAAGGGTAAAGTCAAGGCCGACAATTTGTACAATTGGAAGCAAACTGATTTACCAGGCCGTGTCGTTCAACGAGCATGGCAATTCAAAAACTTTGACTTAAGATCTCCACCCCAGGAAATCTTATTTCTTGATCGAAAAACAGGCGGTGTTTTTATTTTTCTATCTGTTCTGGGCGCTGAAATTAACGCACGAAAAATCATTGAACCTTTTTTATCTAAAGTTTAAAAAAGGATGTGTTTGATTATGGTATCGTTATTCTCAGCTACAACCACCCTGAACTGACTGCAAAAACTGTCCGATCCGTTTTGCAATTCCATTTCCCAAAAAATAAAATTCTACTGGTTCATAATGGAAGTGATCTCAAGCATCGACAAATGCTCACCACTCAATTCCCAGATATCAATCATCATGAAATACAGTTCAATCAAGGCTTCACCGGCGGAGCCAATGCTGGTTTAACAGCCGCATTCAACACTCATTCTGAAATACTTTTTTTAACAAACGATACCGAAGTTATCACTTTGCCACCGTCATTCCCCAAAAATCTTGATTATTTCTCGATCAAGATTTGGAAACGAAACACCAACACGATTGATTCCATCATTGGTGAAATCAATTTGAAGACCGGACAACTTCGCCATATTCGTGAAATAAATAGTCCCCTTAAAAAAAATTGCGCCTGGTATATTCCAGGAACAGCATTTGGAATCAAAAAAACGGCTTTTTTAACATTAAAAGGTTTTAATGAATCCTTTCACACCTATTGGGAAGATGTCGACATGAGCCTTCGAGCTCATCATCTGGGTCTAAGAATTGGGACTGAGCCTGATTTTGAAGTGAAACACCGAATTGGAAAAACCTGCCACAAACATCGGTTTTATACTCTTTATCTTTTTCAGCGAAATCGGCAGCGGGTTTTAAAAATTCACGGCCAGTCTGAGTTTCATTTTTACATTCATTTTTATTTTGATATGTTGAAATTACTTTTACGAATTTTATCTGAATCAAACAAATCAACCAATCTTCGATTTTGGTGGAAGGCGCTTCGTGACACAATCATCACAGCTTAGGCTTTACTCAAGAATTTTATTCTATTTCTGGATCTACACTTTGCTTGTTATTCTTTGGGGTGCTTGGGTACGAATCTCTCATTCCGGAGATGGCTGTGGTGACCATTGGCCGCTTTGCGCTGGTGAATTTATTCCAGAATTTAAGCTTCAGAAAACTTGGATTGAGTATGCTCATCGATTGATGACCGGTATCTATGGCCTTTTTGTTTTATTTCTTTTTTTTAAAATTCGAAACTGGACAACATCACTTTTGAGTCAACGGCTCAATGTCTCACTATTGGTCCTTATGATCACAGAAGCCCTTCTCGGAGCTATTCTTGTAAAAGGTCAATTGGTAACCACCGATGACTCAGTCATGCGATTAATTGCTATGCTTTTTCACCAGCTCAATAGCTTTTTACTAACAGGTGTAACTTATTTATTCTATCTCAGTTTAAAAAATGAACCGCAAACACTTCGCATGCTGAGCTGGAAACCACTGGCGCTTTTTATTTTATTGCCAATATCAGGGGCTATAGCAGCCTTATCCGTGACACTCTTTCCAACAATTTCATTGCTGGAAGGGATTCTTCAAGATTTTGCTACGGATTCACATGTCTTTGTTCGACTTCGCATTGTACACCCGACATTAGCCCTAACTCTTGGCGGTGGTTTAATGATTTGGTTGTTCATCCGGAACCATCATCGAGCCGGTCTTGAATTCTTATTGGCAATAGCTATTGGCATAATGACACTTGTCACCCTTTCGCCTGTTGCTTTAAAGATGACACATTTATTAGTGGCTCATCTCCTCTGGGCACGACTTATTTACTTATTTGTCAGCTCACCAGACTCTAATAATCGATAAAGAAATTGAATTTGGTTGGTCAATGAATGGATCTGAATCAATTCATATTGAAGATCATAATCACTGACCAAGTAGGCTGAAAATGCAGAAACCACTTCTCGGGGGCCAATCAAACTGCGCATAAAAATTTCTTGCTGTGCCATATTGGGAACATGTTGCTTAATCCACCTCACTAGAACATGGCTAAGCTTGACATACATTTCCTGGCATTTGTCCTCAACGGCCAGATCCTCATCGATAATTTGACCTTCCGCCACGATATAAGGATCGATGGATTTAAGATTCTGTAAATCCAAATGAGCTTTTCCAATACAGTTTATAAAAATTAAAAGTGTTCCATCGGGACGAGTTTCAATAATTTGAGGATGACCATAGCCTGCAATGGGCTGGATCTCATGTGAACCCTCGGGAACAAAACATAATGCAATGGCTGTTTTATTTGCCATCGCATCTTGTATCATTTGAATATAGCGTTCCTCAAAAATCTGCAGTGGCTTAGTCGTGCTCGGAAATAAGTTCACATTAATCAGAGGAAATAAAAAAAAGACTGATTTTTGGCGCGGCACGAATAGCACTCCTTTAAAACTAGTGTACATTAAAGAGATGAAAAGAATTATCTTTTTTGATGGCATCTGCCCTTTGTGCAATGGTTTTGTTGATTTTGTCTTAAAAAAGGATTCCAAAAGACATTTTCAGTACGCCTCTCTTCAATCTGACTTTGCAAAAACAAACCTGCCCGAGCAGAACTTAAGTCTAGATAGTGTTGTTCTTTTGGAAAATTCTCAGATTTATATGAAATCAACAGCTGTCCTTCGAGTGCTTTTCCAACTGGGGGGATATTGGACACCTCTCTGTATCATTGCCTCCATAATCCCCCGCCCGCTCCGCGATTTTTTTTATGATATTATCGCCAAAAACCGCTATCGTGTTTTCGGAAAATACGAAACTTGTCGATTGCCTTCTTCAGAAGAACGATCTTTATTTTTAGATTAATTTTTCAATAAAAGGAATATCCGCCGCGCTCATTGGATACCCTTGCATTTCCTGAGGATAACACCAAGTCACTTGATCATGCTCCGAAAGCACAAATACAGGCTCCACCGCAATAAGAGCTCTCCACAAATGCAACCGAATAACTCTTTCAGGGTAGTTATGCTCTCTTGTACCGACAAAAACCAACTTCTGTTCATCAAGTTGAAAAGCGAACTCTTCGTTGATTTCACGAATCAACGACTCAGTCTGGGTTTCTTGAGGCTCTATTTTACCACCAGGAAACTCCCAGTCTCCAGCACCATTTTGACCTGGACCACGTCTAGCAATCATGAACTTCAAGTCTGATTGTCTTTGTAAAGCTAAAGCAACAACTTCGATGACAGATGACATAAGCACTCCGGTTTGATAACGTTATCAGACCTATGCTAGATTTTCAAAACTCATATCTCATTATTTTATTAGCCGGAGTCTGTTTTTTTCTTTTTGGTAGCACGATGGCTTCCAATAGTTTGGAAAAACTATTGGCCGCTCGCATCACTTCTTTGATGAATCGCGTATCAAAATCATCCCTATTGGCCATATCTGTAGGTGTCGCACTGACAACAATTTTGCAAAGTTCTGGAGCTGTGACATCCATGCTGGTTGGGCTTGGAACAGCACGCGTGATTAAACTTCCGCAAGTGATGGGTATTATCATTGGAACAGCTATCGGCTCGACATTAACCGTACAATTGATTTCCTTTGATTTAACCGCCTATGCCCTGCCTGTTTTTATTTTGGCATTCTGTGCTCTATTTCTGACTAAAAAGCCCTCTATCAAAAATATGGCGACAGTGCTGATTGGTTTTGCTCTAATATTTATGGGAATCAAAATGATTTCCGATAGCGCCCATTACTTTTCAAAAATTGAATTGCTAGCTGATTTTTTCAAATCCCTCCAGGATAATTCTTTTTATTCTTTTCTGGCAGCGATGATTTTTTGTGCTTTTGTTCATAGCAGCGCTGTCACCATTGGACTAGCTATGGGATTGGCATCAGCCGGAGTCATTTCAGTTCATGATGCTGTTCTTTGGGTTTATGGAGCAAATATTGGAACAACTTCTACGGCTCTTTTTGCTGCTGCCGGCAGTAACTATATTGGAAAGCAAGTGGCCTGGGCTCATTTTTTCTACAAAGTCCTGAGTGTTGTGATTTTCTATCCCTTAACAAAATACTTTTTAGAAGTGCTTGAGCAATTCAATACAACTCCTTCGCGCATGATCGCAAATTCTCATTTTTTCTTTAATATTGCCTCGGCTATTATTTTTATACCCTTTATAAAAAAAGGTGCTGAACTTATTGAGAAGATGTATCCCAAAACAGCTGCAGATGAATTCGGTGCCGAGTTTTTAAGTTTGAACACATATCAAAATTCCGCATTAGCTATTTCCTACTCACAACGAGAAATCATGCGCATGGCAGATATTGTTATCGGCATGATTAAGGATTCCGTTGTTCTTTTTGAGCAAGAAGATCCTGTATTGATCCAGTCGATCAAAGACCGAGATAATCAGGTTGATTTTCTCTACCGCGAAATCAAAATGTTCTTGCTGGATCATGCCAACAAAAGCTCAACAGTGGTGCATCAAAATATCATGAATATGATTATGTTTGTCAGTGATTTAGAGCGTGCGGCTGACTCTATTGATATTAATATAAGAGCTCTGGCAATTAAGAAAAATGCTTTAAAGTTAGAATTTTCTGTCGAAGGCTGGAGCGAAATTCAAACTATGCATCAGCACGTGGTCAAAGTGGCCTCGATGGGAATCAATGCCTATGATAATCCCCAAATGTGTGAACATGCTATTCAGCTTAAACGCGAGTTAGCAAAATTAGAAATTTCTTTACGTGAAAATCATATCTCACGATTAAATCGTGGCCTGCGCGAATCGATCAATACCAGTTCGATCCATTTAGACCTTCTCAGCGAATACCGTCGAATTGCCAGCTTGATTTGCAATCATGCCTACGCAACGACCAAAGTTAAACCCACCTCAGGAACGCAGGAAGATCTGTCGTGATTCTTCCGATTGGATTGTTGTTGGTTGCAAATGTATTCATGACATTTGCTTGGTACGGGCATCTAAAAAATCTGCGTGAAACTCCACTACTTTATGTGATTCTTATCAGCTGGGGTATCGCATTTTTTGAATACTGTTTTCAAGTTCCAGCAAATCGCCTTGGAGCTCAATATTTCACACTTCCACAACTAAAAATTCTGCAAGAAGTTATTACCATCGCCGTATTCGCTGGTTTCAGTTATTGGTATATGAACGAACCTCTGAAGTTAGATTACCTGTGGGCTTCATTATGCCTTTTAGGTGCTGTGTACTTTGTATTTCGTGGACTATGAAAGCGGTCGCACCTTTTGAGTAGCCGCAAGAATTGACTCATACTCTTCACTCAGTTTTTTCATAAACTCTTCTGCAAAATCTTGTGGAGAGATTTTAAAATCTTCAAGCGCACATGTTCTAACGGGCGTGCCTTGATTAGTCACATTGATTGCAAAATGAATCATCGCTGAAACAGCCGAATTTGAAGCGATTGATATCGTCAATTTATGAGTTTTTCCATGGAGATCATAATACAAATCATCCCCATCGCGTCGCAAAGGTTGCTTTTTAAGAACCGCTGACTTTTGATTCAAAATTCCTTGAGCCATGGATACCATCAACCGTTGCAATGTCACAGCTGTTGTCAGAGTTTGATTAAATATTTCGACAATAAAATGCAACATTTTATCGCCTTCAATTTTAGCTTCAGCAACAAGATCCTCAGCATCAATCATTTTTTCAAAATGGACAGAGCATGATCCTATAAAACCCACAACAGAGTCCCCTGCCATCTTATGGTGCATATAGGAATACAAAGGCTTCAGTTGAGATCCATCATAGTCTATTCTTTTTGTGACAAATTTCTTCTTCATAAAATCCTTTATTCCGCAAAGTATCCCATCGCATCCACATGCGAAATTTTAAAAGCCCGCTTGGCACGCTGACAAGATTCACAGCGACCACACCATTTTTCTTGATCTAAATAACATGGCCAAAGGTCTTTAAATGGAACTTGCAAATCCATTCCCAGTTTTGCAATTTCGGGTTTTGTCATACTGATTGTAAAACATTTAACCTCAACCTGATTAGCCGTAGAAAAAGTAAATGATTTTCGAGTTGCACGAATAAAGTCAAAACTGTTATCTGGAAATGTTGAAGCCTCTTCAGCATTAAAACCAGGAATAACAAATTTTGAGTGAAGGCTTTCAGCAAAGCCAGCAGCAATATTCAAAAAAATTCCATTCCGATTAGGCACCCATACCGCCTTGGCTGTTTTCTCTGAAGTCGCCTTATTATCCATAGCGACTTGTCGTCCTTGTGGAATAATTCCGCGATCATTGGTTAGTCCTGATTTTCCCAAGTTTTTCAACCAAGGCAGCTCCACAACCAAATGCTCTACACCTAGTGAACTCGCTAATATTTTTGAACGAGCGATTTCTTTCTCTGCTGATTTTTGACCGTAATTAAATGTCAATGCTAATGCGATATCAAATTCGCGGCGAGCCGCATATAAATTTACAGTTGAATCTAATCCTGCTGATAATAACACGACAGCCCTATTGATCATTCGCTTTAAAATCCTTTATCAAAAGTTGGATTGTTTTATTTCCATTAAAATAATTCCATTGCAGCTCCACCAAGACCTGGTAGATTTTTCCGACATGAACTTGACTAACCTGCGCAGGCGATGGTGAAAAAAGCAGTGCTTCTAAAGTGGCGTCTCCCGCATTTGTCGACAAGCTTAATTTCAAATGCCCGCCTTTGAGTTCTTTTTTTCCCGAAAGTTTAACATGGGCAATTTGAATCAATGGAACTTGGAACCCCATACCAAATGGGCCGATGAAATCATGCCATTTCATCGCTTGAGCATTAATTTCAGAAACCTCGGCCATGGTATCAAAATCAATTTGAATGGGCTTGGGCTCCGATTTTGACAACACAAAATACTCACGTAGAAACTCAACCATTTGAGATTCCTTCGCGCCATGCAACTCAAACCCTGCCGCTGCTGCATGTCCACCAAATCGATTCAATACAGATTCACATGACTTCAGTACTTCGACTAAACTCACGTCCGATCCATTGGGGGCACGTCCACTTCCCACAATCATGCCTTCGGAATTCTTTGATCCCACAAACGCGGGACAGTTGAAATGCTGACTTAACTTTGTTGCGATCAATCCCACAACTCCTCGATGAAAAAATTCAGAACTTACAAAAACAAAATCTTTGTCTGGCCAGTTCTGCAAAATTTCAAAGGCTTTTTTTTCTGCATCACCCTGCAAATTTTGTCGTGTCTGATTATTCTCTAAGATCAGCGACACCATTTGATTGGCTTTTTGCATATTGGTCTCGAGATAAATTTGCGCAGGTAAAATATTATTCTCTAAACGTGAAAGCGCATTGAGCTTAGGAGCAAACCGAATCGCCACGTCCTGCGACGTGAGCTCACGCGAATCTAATTTTAAAGCTGATAACAAAGCCCGGAGGCCTGGCTTCTGTGTTTGCGCTAATGCCAATAGGCCGTGCTTAACTAGGACTCGATTATCTTGAATCAATGGAACCATATCCGTCAGTGTTCCGATGCAGAAAAATTCAAGAACTTCCTTTAAATCCCATTCGTTGTGTGGCAAATCAGGATCAGAAAAAAAAGCCCTTTTGGCTGCTCGCAAAAGATAAAATGCAACACCGGCACCACACAAATACCCTAATCCAGATGTACAGTCTTTCTGGTTTGGATTCACAACGACAAAGGCATCTGGCAATTTCTCCGCTGGCAAATGATGATCCGTCAAGATCACATCCAATCCCAGTTCTCGAGCTCTCTCGAAGGCCTTAAATGAAGTAATTCCCACATCAACTGTGATAATCAATGAAATTCCCAAGTGATGTAGTTCTGTCACGGCATCGGCATGAAAACCATAACCTTCACTCAGGCGTTTAGGCTGATAATAGGCCACATCTTGAAAGCCAAGCTTCTCCAAACCAACTTTCAAAATAGCCAGTCCGCTGGTTCCATCTAAATCAAAGTCCGCATAAACACAGATTTTTTCATTATTTTTATAAGCCTGAACCAATCGATCAACAGCTTTCTGCATTCCCAGCATCAACAGTGGATCTTTCAATTCGCTCAATTTAGGTTGTAATAAAAAATCCAGATTATCTTGAGAAATTTCACGCGAGGCTAAAACTCGCGCGATAAGATCCGGGAAAGGTCCTTGGGGTTTTGGAGTCTGAGTTTGCCTCTGTTTCCAAATTTGCATAAGACCTTTCCTACAGTTCTGTGACCAATTAAAATTAAACTTTACGCGGTGCTAAAGATAATTTTTCAACAATCATAATAAACGGTGATGCCACATAGATCGAAGAATATGTTCCAAAAAGAACTCCCACGCAAATAGCAAAGGCGATATCTGAAACAACTCCGCCTGCAAAAATATACAAGCACAATGCGGATATAAAAACGGTACCTGAAGTGATCAATGTGCGAATAAACATATCGTTAATAGCTTTATTAATAATAAAAGCCATTCCTTTAGTTTTATATGCCGTTTCCGTTTCACGAATTCGGTCAAAAACCACAATTGTGTCATTCAATGAGTAACCTATAAGTGTTAGCATCGCAGCCAAAATTGGAACATTCACTTCTTTGCCGACTAAAATAAAAATAGCCAGAGTGATGATCACGTCATGGATCAAACACACAACTGCACCGGGTGAATATTTGTAATCAAAACGAATCGCTACATAGATGAGAATGACTAATAAACAATAAAATACAGCCAAGAATCCATTTCGCTTCAGTTCGGCTCCAACCTGAGGACCAACTGTATCAACACGTCTGATATCAGCCCCAGCTGCCGAAAAATCAGTATTGATATGATCCCGAACCTTTGCGATAGATTCATTTAATTTTTCATTTGTCTCTTTATCTGTGGCGCCTTTTTCACCCTGGAAGCGGATAATGAATTCATTACCTTCTCCAAAAGCTTGCACTCCCACATCACCTAGGCCCAGAGATCCCACTGAAGTTCGCACCTGATCAATACTAACGGGATTTGCAAATTTCACCTGAATTTCTGTACCACCCTTAAAGTCAATTCCGTAAGAAATTCCTTTAAAAGCAATAAAAATAAGCGAGGCCACAACCATCAAAAGTGAAAAACCACCCATCAAGCCAATTTTTCCAACGAAATCAAAACGACCAAAGGATTCTTGTGTTTCTGTACGTGACATATTTCCCATCCTACACCGAAATTTTCTGAACACCGAAACGGTGAACTAAATTATCAACAATAACTTTTGAAACGAAAACATTTGAAAACAATGTGGTCACAATGCCCACTAATAATGTGACAGCAAATCCTCGAACCGGACCTGTTCCAAAGTATAATAAAATAATGGCTGTAGCGGCAAGAGTGACATTGGCATCTAAAATAGCTGACATGGCTTTTGAATACCCTTCAGCAATAGCTGCTTTGGCAGAGGATCCTTTATGAAATTCTTCGCGAATTCGCTCGTTAATCAAAACATTCGCATCCACTGCAAAGGCAACTGTTAATGCCATACCCGCAATTCCAGGTAAAGTTAGTGTCGCTCCCAGCGATGCCAAAAGTGCAATCACACAAACAATATTAACTATTAACGATAGGGATGAAACCACTCCCATTGATTTATAGTAAAACAACATAAAAAGAATAATTAAAATAGACCCAACATAAGAAGCCATTTTTGCTTTGTCCAAAGCATCTTTTCCCAATGATGGTCCAACACGACGCTCTTCTAATTGTTCAAGGGCTGCAGGTAAAGCACCAGCACGAAGTGCTGTTGAAATGAGTTTGGCTTCATTCATGGATTCCTCACGATTTCGTGAGCTTCCTAAAGTGATAACCGCTTGACCATTTGGAATTTTAGTATTGATTTTAGGAGCTGTTTTAACAACTTTATCCAAGACAACAGCCATTTGTTCGTTGATATGCTTTTCCGTCAATTCACCAAACTTCACAGCACCTGCTGGATTAAATCGGATAGAAACTTCGGGCTCTCCATACTGACCAAATGTAATCGTTGCATTATCCAAATAATCACCCGTTAAGTCTGTATCTGTTTTTAACAAATACGGAGTATTTCCGGCTTCCATGGTTTTAGCATTCTGCATTTTCTCAAAAAAGACCGTTGTTTTCGGTGGTAACTTTGTTTGCAAATCAGCATTCAATCGATTGATGTATTCCGTGTATTTAATTGTCCCCATTGTATAACCACCCGCTTTTTCAGCGTCAGCGATCATCTGGCGTAATTCGTCCTGAGATTTCTCATAAGAAACAATCATGAAATCTAATTTTGCAGTGGTATTGATCAACTGCTTCGCCTTTTCAGCATCAGCCATTCCAGGCAACTGCACTAAAATACGGTCCGCACCTTGCTGAGTGATAGATGGTTCAGCTACACCAAACTCATCAATACGATTACGAAGTGTCTCGATCGCTTGACGAATCACATTCTGCTTTTGCTCCATCAAATACGCGTCGAAATACTTCACTTCGACTTTTTCAGCATCTTTTGAAATAACCTGAAGACTACCTGGATAATTTTTTTGAATTAACGTTTCCACTTTTTTTGCATCATCAGCACTTGATACAAGAATATCAAATTCGCCTGCTTTGGCATTTGCTATACTAAAATCCTTAACAGCAACTGATTCTTTAGCCAATTCAGCTTTGAGTGCCAATGTCTGACGAACAACAGTTGTTGATACAACACTGTCCACGTCCACACCCATCACAAGATGAAGTCCACCTTGAATATCCAAACCATAATTCAATTTCTTAGATGGCCACCATGTGAGTTTAGAAACATCCATAAAATTAGGGACTATCAAAAATACGGCGAGCAAAACTCCCAGTGCCGCAATCCACGTGCGAGATCGTATTCCTTCCATGATTACTTTCCTTCTTTCTTATCTTGAAGAACAGCTTGTGATGTTAAAACTTGAGACCGCATCACTTTGATTTGAACATTATTAGCTACTTCTAAAGTTACTAACTTATCTGTGAGTGCAGCAATCCGTCCTAAAATTCCAGATTGAGTGATCACTTGATCTCCGACTTTCAAACCTGATAAAAAAGTTTGCGTCTCTTTTTGTTTTTTTGCTTGAGGGCGAATCAAGAAAAAATAAAAGACTCCAATAATAATCACAAACGGGACAAACTGCATGTAAGCAGGAGGCGCCGGTTGAGCGGCAGTTGCTGTTGCTACCTCGGTGGTTTGAGCCAAAACAGTTTGACCAAATAAAAATAGATTCACAATCAGATCCATGGTGTTCCTTCCAAATCGACGTAAAATTTAAAATGTCGAAATAAAATTGAACACTTAAACGGGTTTTTGATCAACTACTATGATGGATTATCCTTATCAGATCTTACGAATCGCGTTAGGCAGTCATCACGAAACTTGGCCCACTGATCACTTTCGATCGCTGTGCGAGCACGCTCCATCAGCTTCATATAAAAATAAACATTGTGAATCGTATTGAGTCTTGAGCCTAAAATTTCACCACTCAAGAACAAGTGGCGCAGGTAAGCTCTCGAATAGTTTTTGCATGTATAACAATCACATTCTGGATCAAGTGGGCCAGCATCTTCACGGTACTGTTGGCGTTTAATACTCAGTTTGCCTTGCCACGTAAATAAGGTTCCATTCCGTGCTACTCGAGTTGGCAATACGCAATCAAACATATCCACACCCGCATCAATCGAAATAATCAAATCCAGAGGTGTTCCAACACCCATCAAATAACGTGGTTTATTTTCAGGCATCCGCGGCGCAATCTCAGGCAATAACTCATGCATCAAATGAATCGGTTCACCGACAGAAAAACCACCTAATGCATAGCCCGGTAAATCCACACTCGTTACCTGCTGAAGCGAATACTTTCGATGTTCCAGACTCAAGCCGCCCTGTACAATCCCAAAAAGAAGGCTTTCTGGACGCACCATTGCTTTTTCTGATCGCACCAACCAACGGTACGTTAAATCCATAGATCGTTTAACATCATCATCCGTTGCTGGATACTGCAAACACTCATCAAAAGCCATGATGATGTCAGATCCTAAATCCATTTGAATCTCCATACTTTTTTCAGGAGAAATAAAATGTTTCGCACCATCCAAATGAGATCTAAATTCAACACCCTCTTCAGTCATTTGTCGCAGAGAATTTAAAGAAAAAACTTGAAATCCACCAGAGTCTGTCAAAATCGGCCCATGCCAATTCATGAATTGATGAAGTCCACCCATCTTTTTGATCAGTTTTTCGCCAGGTCGAAGATGCAAATGGTAGGTGTTTCCCAAAACAACCTGAGTCCCACACTGAGTGAGCTCCTCGGGGGACATGGCCTTAACAGTTGCTTTTGTCCCCACCGCCATAAAGCAAGGGGTCTCAAACGAACCATGATTTGTCATGAATGTGGCCCTACGGGCGTTTCCTATTTTTTTGCGAAGCTTAAATTCACCGCGTTTTAATATTTGTGACATAGGGGTACTGTCTTACTGATTAAGTGACCCGGTTGTCATGCAAAATAATCAGGTTAGGAGCCTCGACTTCGACAGTAAATTGAGTTGAAAAGGTCTTCACCGAATAGAAGCACACATGCGTGCTGTCTCGACGATAGCTCCAATTGATAAAATCAACATCCTGACTCCACAATGACGTCATCACAAAAAGAGTGCCTCCTGACTTTAATAGAGATTTTAACTTTTCAAACTCTGCACAAGGATCATAAAAATGTTCGGCCACTTCGCACACCACAATATAATCATATTTCTCTGTTTGAAGGCGCTCTGGATGATTCACGAAAAATGGATCATACTTTTCCAACTGATACTGCCTTTGTTTTAAAAGATAATGAATCGCAGAATCTTTACCAGATCCATAATCTAAACCCAAATGCTGCGAATTGTATTTTTTAAGAATTGCCTTTTCTAAGGGGCGAACAAAATCTTGATAGCCAAGATCGGTGACAATGTTTTGATGCTTTTCATAACGAGCTTTTTCTTGAGCTAAATCCAAACGCTGACTGGGATCAAGCCAGATGAATTCACAGCTTTGGCACTGATGATACGGTAAACCAAAAAGAGTCTTGGTTACCAGAGAGCTCGCACACCACAAACATTTTATGGCTTGATCCATACACTCAAATCACCATAGCTAAAAAGCTTAAATCCTCGATCCACCGCCCAAGAATAATTATGTTTCACAACCTCAAGCCCTGCAAAACCCGCAACTAACGCCAGCAATGTTGACTCTGGTTGATGAAAGTTCGTCAGCAGTCGATTAACAATTTTAAAATCACTCCCAACTTGCAAAAGGATATCTGTGCTGCCGGATAATTTTCCGGTTCGAGCCACACTTTCTAATACCCGAGTTGTCGTTGTTCCCAAACTCCAAATACCCCGTTTTTCCAAAACGGCTTTTTGAATCTGATTCCAAGCGTCCTCATTCAATTCATAAATCTCTTCATGCATCTTATGATCAGATAAATCCTCGGTCAGTACAGGCAAGAATGTCCCTAAGCCCACATGCAAAGTCAGATCAATCACAAGGACACCTTGATTTCGCAATGTTTGAATGTCTGTTTCTGAAAAATGCAAACTTGCCGTCGGTGCGGCAAAGCTTCCGGGTTTTACCGCCCATGCTGTTTGGTACCAAGAATCATCGGCTGTGATATTATGTCTATCACCACGAGCTCGTTGAATATACGGTGGCAATGGCAATTCAGCAATCTGATCAAAATCACTTTGGTTGATGGCTGGCCGAACAGAAACTTTTTGTGGGCGACCTTTTTCAAGAAGAGTCATCTTGAATCCCTGTGGCAATTCAATTTGATCCCCTATAGAAAATTTCTTCGAGGGAAATAAAACACTCCAGGTGTTCGCAGATGGAGTGTTTGATTCCAGTTGATCCAGAAATAAAATTTCAAGCTCCTTCGCAAAAACGCGACGCTTTAAAACTTGCGTGTTATTAATAACAAAGACATCTCCCTGAGGTATTTTGGCAATTAATTCTGGAATTGTTAATTGCTCCGCCGGCCGACGACCGTCAACATACATCACGCGAGACGGACGCGACGGCTCTGTGGCGATCAAGGATTCAGGATAATCATAATTTAATTCAGAACGTTTCATTTAGGACACTCGTTTGATTTTTTCAGAATCTGCCGCTTCATAATCAGAGTACGGTGTTTTAACCTCAACATTCAACCCATTTTCATTTTTATAACCTCGGACTTTAAACATCGTAATCGGTTCGGCTCGCCCTTTGACTTCTGCAGCACCAGCACGTTCGACTAAAAATTGATCTGCTAATTTTTCAATAACTTGTTCAGTGATTAATAAATCTGTTCCAAAAGATTTTGTCGAGGCCTCCACTCGCGAGGCTGTATTGACTGTGTTTCCTATCACTGTGTACTCCATTCGTTCGCTGGAACCAATTGTTCCCGAAATGGCTTCGCCCGCATGCAGCCCCATACCTATTTGAATCGCGTTCTGCCCCCGCCCCAACCGGATCTGATTAAGCTCATTTAACGCTTCTCGCATTTCAAGACAAGCCCTCACTGCATTTCGCGCGTCATTCGAACTTGTCTCCGGAGCGCCCCATACCGCCATAATAGCATCACCAATAAACTTGTCGACGACACCACCATTTCTATTTATAATTCCTACCATAATTCCAAAATACTCATTCAACATGTCGACAACTTCTTGAGCATCACGACTTTCAGAAAAAGCTGTGAATCCACGGATATCACTAAAAAACACAATCACATCTTTGGATTTTCCACCCAGCACCAAATCCGAATTTATTAAACTTTCGGCAATAGATGATCCATGAAACTTACTCAATAGATTTTTCACTTTATCGCGCTCTTTGAGGCCCACCGTCATTTGATCAAAAGCCACAGCAAGGTCTCCGACCTCATCATTTGAATTCACCAATTCTCTGGCATTCAAATCGAACTGACCCTTTGAAACCAGATGAATCAATCCGGCTAATCGTTCAAGGGGCTTCGTTAATGAAATTGAAAAAAGCGAAATCATCACAATCGAAGCAAAAAAAGCATACGCCAAATTTTTAATAAATTCCCGTTTCACGGATTCTGCAGGCGCCAAAACCTCACTCAACGGCGTTTGAAAAACAACGATTGGTCCAAAACCTGTGCGCGAGTACACACCAATGTTCTCACTTTTATCTTTAAGATCAGCGAACTTGCTCTGAAATTGATTCGTCTTTAAATTTTCAAGGGCATGAACCAACAAAGGCTCCTTGCTGAAAGACTGTCTTCTGAAAACTAAACTAGCATCCGCGTGGGCCAGCAAAACCCCTTTATCATCCGTCAAATAGGACAAGCTTTCACTGCGTTGCAAAAATGGTTTTTGTAACGCCGATAAATGAATATCAGCAATCAATATCATGTCGATTTTTCCATTTTGATCTTTAGAAAAAGGCAGTCCAATAGTAAACAGACCGAAGTGAGGATCTGAAGTCGCAATATATCCTGTAACATTTCGAAGGACCACTTGTCCTTCGAAAATATCACTTAAATTAAACTGAGAGCGTTCCCGCAGATATATAAAATACGACGGATGCAGCTTGTATTCTGAAAAAGCTTTTGGCTGAGTCTCTCGAAAAACCACCTCAGGTTTTAAATCTTTCACTTTAATCACTTCAATATTCAGTAAGTAAGGATCTGATGTGAACATCGATAGATCTTTCTCGGATGGTTTTTCATTTCGAAGGTGCAATGTTAAAAACTGGGTCGCAAGAAACTGAGATTTCTCCATTAAATGAGAAATGATCAGACGCGTTTCCTGCGCACGAGATTCTGCCTGCTGCGAGACAATCTGCCACTCGCGGTCAATGCTCTCACTGCTGATGCGGGCATGATTGGTATAGGCCGTTGGAATCATTGCCGATAACAAAATAATCACCGTCATCAAAAAAAGCTTAATCCAAATGGGTATTTTGAAGCTCATGCTACAATCCTATCTCGACCATCAGGCCAATATAATCTGCTTTTAAAAATCCATTATTTAAAGTTCCTGCCACAATGGGATCCGCGCCAGATCTTTCGGTAGCCTCATACTCATATGATTCTTCTTGATGTGTCACACCGATTAAAGCTGTCACAGTATCATTGAACTTATAACTCATCATCATTCCAAGTTGAAAGGAAGTCGGAACTTTTACCCGACGACCGTTGGGGGCAGATTGATTCTCAAAAAAACTGTAAAAATTCTGACTGTAATTCATTTGCAACCCCACTTGTGGACCTAGTGAATACCAATACTCCATGGCTAAACGAGGGCCAGAAACATTCGCCTTGTGAAATCCTGATTGATTCATCTGCTCATCTCCATAGAGGACTGGCAATTCTTTGTGACTTAATCCCAGTGATAAACGAAGCTCATCGCGATATGTAAATTTATAGCGATAAAGCGCATTCAAATCCAAACTATTAAAGGCCTTATTTTGATCATTTAAAATCACATGACTTGAATTTAGAAAGCCACTGAATCCCCAAGAATAGTTCGATTTAAAATACCCAGTGCCTACTCGCAGCGTCCCACCCAAAGGTTTCACTCGGGTTGTGGTGTGCGATTCATGAACCAACGAACTCATGCTGAACTGAGTGATCAGCCAACTGGCTTGAGCGTAAAATCCATTGATTCGATCAATGGATTTTGTCACCGAGGCATTGTACTCAGCCGCTGGTGTTCGAACTGATGCCAATTCAAAATTATCCACTTCGAAATCACTTTGCTTACGAAACGGTGCTTTCGCTCCCACCTTAAGTCTGTACTGACCACCACCCCATTGGGGATTAAATTTCAACTCTGTTCCTTTGAAATCATTTGCAACCATCAGCGGACGCCAGCGTTTCTGAACGCGGTCATACCGCTCTAGTAAAACTTGATAACTTTCTGCAAGATTATTTTTTTCCCAACTGATTTTCCGAGAATACTCGGACTTCACAGAAATAATATCTGGCTTTTCTAATGCCTCCGCAATAACAGAAAATTGAACACTCGCTGTTTGTTCCAAATCAGAAGCCACATTTTCATCAAGGATTGTTTTCACTGAAACTTTATATTCTGAGGCCACAGGCAATTCCAGCTCAACCTGATTTGTTCGTGAAATCTGTGTCAGGACTTCTTGATTTGTTCGGATATCCATAGCCGTGATTTGATAGGTTGCAATCCCTGGATTTGGATTCCAATTGATGCTTATTTTTTCAAAATCAAAACTGTCTGTTTCAATTCTCATTTTTTCTGCAGGATTTGTTATCTTGATCTCGGGAACTGTGACCGTAAATTTTTCCCATGCACTCCATGGCCCAGGCACTTTTCGTTGATCGCGCGTTCGCTGACGAAATTCATAATGGTTATAAGGTAACTCCATCTCCACCACAGGATTTTTCAAACTCAGCACTTTAATCAGTTTAGACTCACCTTGTATTCTAAACTCAAACTCATAAAGCGAAGCATCTTCAACCTGATCGAATTCCATTTCCAGAACTCGCGTTTGTGAAAAAACGACTGTTTGAAAAAAAAATACAATCACAAAGCCCAGAGTTTTTATCATTTAAACCTCAGGGTTTTTAACCGTGGGGCCAAGATCTCACTGGTCTCTGAAACAATCACAGATTTCATAACGCTGTTCGGGCTGACTCGCTGATACTGATCCACCGCTGAGAGTGATAAAGAATATTCGCCAGGAAGCATTCCATTGAGTTTCATGGAAGTTTTTTGCTGCACCCACTCTTTGATGACTTTTCCATCTTTATTCCTCAAAATGAGTTTGTACTGGGTAGCACTTTCAACAGGAACCCATTGAGTTTGATAAGATCCATTGGGTGCTGCCTGATGCGTTGTTGTCTCTAAATCCCAATCTGGTTTTGGTAAAAACGGAAGCTCTTGAGAAATAATTGTTTTTTGAGTGGTTGCCAATTTTTGACTGTACTCATCAACAGCTTCGATTGAAGCCAAATAACGACCTGGTTTTTCCACAGGAACTTTAAATTCCGTCTCACTGATTTTAACAAATTCCGTGAGAATGATACTTTCACCATCAAAAATTTTGATCACTAAATTTTTAGCTTTCAAAGGATTCTTGACCTGCCACTTCAAATCAAGTTGCGGCTGGGTGGTATAGACTTGCGTTTCTTCTGTCAGTTTGTTTTCCCAACTGACTTCGACAGATGGCTCTTTTGAAAGGACTTCGACCTGAGCAATTTGTTCAACAATCGGCAGCACTTCAAAACGCACGGATGTGACCAGATGTTTTTCTAGGTGCTCGACCTGAACAATATTTTTACCAAATCGAACTGGCAAGATGGCTTCACCGTCTTTCAAGCTCACGGGATTGACGGGAGTAAGATCATTTCTTTTTTGACCCACTTTAAAAACAAGTTCTTTCCAAGGAATGTTCGGATTTCCAAGCCAGTTGAGTTTAATTTCTGGAACTTTTGACTTAATGACAGACCAGTTCTTTGGTTCAGCGATCACCATCTGAACAGACGTTCTTTTCAGATCTTTAATAATGCCATCTTTGGTCAGAACAGAGGCCTTACCACTGATCACATTCACACTCACTGCAGAATCTTTCGTTTTTGAAAAGCTCGCAGAGGCTTTTGTTAAAGTGATCGCCCCCTCGCTTGTTTCTAGAGTTAATGCGGAACCACTGTCATTGCTCGAAGAATCTACAAAAAGATTTCCTTCCAGCAGATTCAACGAGATCGAATTCTTATTTTTCGAAATGGTAATGAGCGAATCGGGTTCAAGATTCAAAAGAGCATCCGTTTCCAAAAATCGAATTTGCAAATCACTGTCTGATGATGTTTTAATCGTTTCTCCCGAGTAAAGTGATTCTCCGAATTCAATCACTTGCCATGTCCGATGTTGGGATAATTTTTTGCGAGAAATATTTTCTAATTTTTCAACCTGAGCCATAGGTTTTTCATTGATATGAAATCTCAATGTCGTGTAGTGGTGAGTAAAATAGTACCACGTCGCCACAACTCCGCCGACCGATGCGCAAAATGAAATGAAAATTCGTTTTTTTATCGAACTCAAACCCTTAAAACTCCTCTGCTTTTTATCGGAATCAATGGCTAGCGTCTTGAAGCTGATTTGAAATGTTCCATGTCTCGTTTTAAGACATCCAACGTCAAAAGATCGCAGTAGACACGATTTCCCAGCAGGACTAAATTAATAACCTCATGAAGACTGAAAAACCCCAGACCCAAAGCCCAAAATTGAATGAAACCACCTGGAAACGGTTTTACAGCATTGCTCGCCCCGAACAGAAAACTCTGCTTTGGGGACTCTTTTTTTTAGTGCTTTCAAGTGGTGCTGGACTCATTTATCCGCAGTTGGTGCGCTGGATGGTCGATCATGTCTTGCAACCAAAAAATTTTGATCTCTTAACAAAAGTGGTCTTGGTGCTTTTGGTTGCTTTTGTTGTCCAGGCCATCACGGGAAGTTTACGCTATTATTTATTTACGCTTTCTGGTGAGCGCATTGTGCTTCGACTTCGCCAGCGATTGTACGAACATATCTTAAAACAAGAGATCTCTTTTTTTGATTTCAATCGCACCGGCGAATTGATGTCGCGATTGGCATCCGATTGCACAACCTTACAAAATACAGTCAGCGTAAATGTCTCACAAGGGCTTCGCAATTTAGGTCAAGTTATCGGCGGTTTTGCTTTTATGTTTTACACCTCATGGAAACTCTCGGCGATGATGCTCATCTTAATTCCGCCGGTAGCTCTATCAGCGTTTCTTTTTGGAAAACGCATCCGCAAGTATTCTAAAGATTTTCAATCCACTCTGGCTGATGCCAGCATTGTGGCTGAAGAAACAATCTCTGGAGTTCGCACCGTTAAGTCCTTTGTTCAAGAAATCACGGAAACACATCGCTATCGAAAATCACTGGATATTGCATTACTGACGGCTCAAAAAAAGATTCGCTCTATTGGTGAATTCATGACGTTGGCCATGGTGATGGGATTCACCGCTGTTTGCTTTGTCTTATGGTACGGAGGCCGCGAAGTTGTTATGGATAAAATGACGATCGGTGATCTGACTCAATTTTTACTCTACCTCATGATCGTCGCTATTGGGGTTGGCAGCTTAGGCAGTCTTTGGGGAGACATCATGGCTGGGGTGGGCGCCAGTCAGCGTGTTTTTGAAATTTTAGAAAAAGAAACAATTGCAACAGAAACTGGAGCGATTATTCAACCCTTTGCTGGTCAAATAGAGTTTCGCAATGTGAGCTTTAGCTACCCCACTCGAACAGATACCCCAGTCCTTAAAAACTTAAACTTTAAAATTAAGCCTGGACAAATCATCGCCTTAGTCGGTAGCTCGGGTGGCGGAAAAACAACCGTATCCAGTCTGATTCCGCGCTTTTATGACCCCACTGATGGTGATATTTTAATTGATGGAATTTCTCTTCAAAAATTAAAACTCAGTTGGCTCCGAGATCAAATTGGTATTGTTTCTCAAGAGCCCATTCTTATTTCAAGTACCATTGAAGACAATATCAAGTATGCACGACCCACCGCCAGTCATGATGATGTTATTGCGGCTGCAAAATCGGCCAACGCATTTGAATTCATTCAAAATTTTCCAGAAGGTTTTCGCACGCAAGTCGGCGAACGAGGAATCCAACTCTCTGGTGGACAAAAGCAACGTGTTGCTATCGCCAGAGCCCTGCTTAAAAATCCGAAAATTCTGATTCTTGATGAAGCCACCAGCAATCTCGACACCGCTAGTGAGCACCTAGTCCAAGAAGCCCTGCAACGCCTGATGCAAGGTCGCACCACACTGGTTATTGCTCACCGTCTAGCCACAATAAAGGATGCTGACCAAATTTTTGTAATTGATCACGGAGAGCTTGTGCAACAAGGTACCCATGATCAACTGACCAAGATCACGGATGGAATTTATTTTCAATTGTTACAACGCCAGTTCATTTCACAAACATAAAGGATATCTATGAGAAAAATACTCACGTCTGAAAAAACCCATCAAATTGCCAAAGAAGCCATGGCCTCTTTTCACAATGAAATTGTTCAAGAGGTCGAGAAAGCCACTCACACTTATGAATGGGTGGTCGTGGGTATGAAACAAAATCCTGTGGTTACCAGTGCAAAAAAATTTTTAAATGAAAAACAAATTCCTTTTCATTACATCGAATACGGAAGTTACTTCTCAAAATGGAAACAAAGATTAGCCATCAAACTCTGGTCAGGTTGGCCCACATTCCCACAAATTTTTCACAAAGGTGTCCTGATCGGCGGCTATAGCGATCTTAAAAAATATTTGAAATAGCAAAAAAAAAGCGGAAGCTCATCGCTTCCGCTGAAAAACGCCCATGGGGAACCACCAAGAACCCAAAGACCGTTTTGCTTAAATCCTATAAATCGTTTTCTACCCGGCCAAGAACCGTCATCCAGAGGGAGTAAATGACAACTCCCGAGTAGAACGCACAAAACATAAAAACCACATTCAGTTCACCCATAATTACCATCCTTAGTCGTTAGGGGGAGACGAGAAGAACAACCATCCTTAGCTGCTCCATGTTCTTCGTCCGCTAAGAGCTTCCGTGCTCTTAAAAATAAGACTAAATCTGCTTACAGAATGGTTAAGAAATGTGAAAAATAACACCCATAACTTAAAATTATGCGCACAAACAGGCAGCCCTAGGTCTGGGTTTGATTTGGTTTGACCCTAAGCCTGCTTCATGACAAAAATTTAGAACCTCACTGATTTTTTCAGATTTTTTTTCCATGTGCGCGGTTGGTGGAACTGGTAGACACGTACGCTTGAGGTGCGTAAGCCGAGAGGTGTAGGGGTTCAAGTCCCCTATCGCGCACCAATTTTTTTTCTTTTACCGGAATCCCGGTATACCCGTTAACATGTATACCTGAATTCCGTGGCTCTTCTGGCTCTCCTCACTTAACCGTAGATAACTTCAACTTTTCCAAAGAAGACAAGTACTAGGGCGTCCCAGATCAAGGGCTGGTCATCCGGAGAACAAACTTCTTTACCACTATGAGACGACAATTTCTTACAGAGGAAAAATGCGGTACTGCTCACTGCGATTATGGTTGCCAAATGGCAACCATATGTGTATATAATAAATTATGCAAAAAGCCAAGATCCTGAATCGTAAAGTTACACAATTAGGTATCATACCTGTGGCCAAGCAGTCGGGTTTAAACAAAAGTACGATCTTTCGCTATGTCCACGGCGAGCGCGATTACTCTCTAGAAAATTTTGAGAAAGTCACGACGGCAGTAGAGATCATTGAGAGAAAAAGTTTGAGTGGACTGACCAGTGCACGTGAAGCCACCGAAAGAGTGGCTTCGGGAGAAAGCTGGCAGATTGCCTATTTTGATTTTGTGGATTCATTTTTATTTGCAAAAAGTCAGCTTTTGGTCAACCAAAGACCTGTTGACGGACTGAATTTGAAATCTTTAGCTCTGATCTGTTCGATAGTAATGCAACTTTGTGAAGAAAATAAAGTTCAATCACCAGAGTGGGCAAAGCTTAGCTTGGAGCTGGATGAACCTTGGTTTATTACAAAGTTTAAAAGCTTGCGAGCCATTTGCCTTGTTCAGAGTCCTGTTTTTTTTAAACGAAATAATATTTTTGTAGGTGAAGACTTTCTTAAGAGGGCTTAAGTATGAAAAAGAATGAAATTTTATTGGCATTTAAAAAATTGAACGAGCACTTGAAGGCCGATGGTTCAAGCGCCGAAATCTGCATTGTTGGCGGAGCCGTCATGTGCCTAGTGTTCAATTCTCGTGAGCAAACAAAAGACGTGGATGCTATTTTTCATCCAAAAGCGAAGGTTTATGATCTGGCAAAAAAAGTGGCTCAGGAACAAAGTCTTCCACCAGATTGGCTCAACGATTCCGCCAAAGGCTATATTAACGAAAAAATTGAACAGGTCGAAGTCTTAAATATGTCGAATCTTAAAATTTTTGCACCTTCAGCCAAATACATGCTGGCAATGAAGTGTTTGGCTTCCAGAGTAGGAACCAAAGACGAGGGAGATATTGAATTTTTGATCAAATACCTTCGACTGACAAGTGTTCAAGATGTGCTATCAATTTTGACGTCATTTTATGATCCCAAGCTGATTCAGCCCAAGACTCAGTATATGATCGAAGAAATTATTGAACTGCTAAAAAGTGTTTGACGGGCCGCAATGCGAGCTAAAAGCGGAATCGAAGGCACGCATTTATCAAGCCTTCTTTCGAAAAACAGTATGCTCAAGTTTTTCTAGCCGGTCTTCAAATGACTCATTGTCGTCCATAGACTTTTTTAAAAACCAATTTAAAAAAGTTTGATATCCCATACCTTGTTTGTCGCCTTCAGACTCAAGCCAAGCGATCACTTCGGGATCAAGCCTGAAAGTCTTGATGACTTTGATATTTTTTGTCTTTTTGGCTTTTTTTGCTTTTGAAAAATCATATTCACTTTTCATAAATCACCTCGAATTATATTGTTTCGATTCATTTTTAGTTGCAGCCCTTGCGGAAATAATTCTAATCCGGCTGTCTTCATTTTTTTCACAATAAACGACGACAAGCAAGTTTGCTTTTCTTGATATTCCTAATCTGATCCAGCGTTCTTCATGCGAAGAGTGTTCAACGTCAGGTATTTCGACAGAAGAATCATCTAACCAAATAGTTACAGCTTCTGAAAATCTGATGCCGTGCTTTTTAAAGTTGCTCTCAGCTTTGGAGTCATCCCACTCA
Source organism: Bdellovibrionales bacterium RIFCSPHIGHO2_01_FULL_40_29 (assembly GCA_001771815.1). GTDB lineage: Bacteria > Bdellovibrionota > Bdellovibrionia > Bdellovibrionales > Bdellovibrionaceae > Pseudobdellovibrio. The sequence goes on from MEPU01000008.1 coordinate 75,815, forward strand.
AATTCCATAGCTCACAGTACAACATTGTTATTACGATGTAAATACTTATTTTAGGCTATTTTATTGAAGCTTAAGGATCTTTTGTCAAAAAAAATGCTTCAGAATCACGAATTCACCAAGCAACGTCACGATGGGACCCATACTTATTAACCAGCTGAATCAAATTTACAAGATTACTTAAGATACCCCTGTTATTGATGGAGAACTGGATCGACTAGACCCGCCTTGAACTGAATACTCTTATATAATAAATTCTCTTTTTTATATAAGGAGCTATTTATTTTCTACAAATTCCATAATTTAATTATTTATTTATTAGTTATTACTCAAATCAGCAGTTGTAAAAATCTTTCTTCCGTTAATTCAGTTAATAAAAAAGAAGCTATTAAAGTTCTTATTCAAAAAACACTCCCGCAAATTAACGAAATTTATTCATCGAATGAGCCCATTTACCCGCCTAGTCAAAGCGAATTTCCCCTTGTAGACAAACTTCCTGGTTAAAACACGCCCTAATGGGACACGCATAATAAACCGTCCACCAACTAAAAAAAGTCCAACTCCAACTTTGGAAGCACAGCCACCTAAAAATGAACTTATTAATAGAACTCCTAATGAACGAGTAAAGGTGAGGTATCCTTAATGAAAATTAAATCAAATGCTGGAAAATCAGTTTACTTCGAGCAATGGTCAACCCCCTTAGATCAAGTACAATCCCTTTGGTTAAGCAAAGCGGTTATGTCAGCAAGCTGTCTGCATCTTATTTTTGAACAAGGAAAAGGCACTCCTAATGTAAAGTATGTCTTAACCCTCAATCGTCGCTGGCCCATCAGGTTTACTGAAGAAGCTCATGCTGTAGGTTGCATTGGTAAATATTTTGAAACAGACTCAAAGAATAATAAATTTCCACATAATAAAAAAGGATACCCCATCAGAACATGGAAACTATGGTCCACAAAATATATTAAAGAGATTAATACAAATCATTCGCTATCAGATTATAAGCGCCCGAAGTATAAAGATATTCCCCAGTATTTAATTATAACTGGCGACGAGTGGATTGAATTTATTGCTGATTGCGAACCTGATTGGACTATTCACAAACACACATCAATTCAAAAGTTGATTGATTCTTATTCGAAAAAAAATTACAAGCCCAGGACATTCTAAAATTCAAGAATTCAGAATACGGTTAACTGTATTCTGAATTCTGTACTGTATTCGGAACAAAAATTACTTAATATCACAAGTCCAAGTTACTGATGCCGGAACAGCATGTTTAGATTGCGTCACCTTTGCTGTAACAATTAGAGTTGCTACTGTTTCAGCTGGGGGGCCACCGAATGATCCACCCGTTTGACTGGTGAACGTATATGTTTTTTGATCAACACCGTCTGAAATATTTTGATGTTCACCGACGACACTTGAAATGTATTGATCGCGAATTCGGTCAAGCTCCCCTGCGGCTCCACGGCATTTTAAAAGCGCCTGAGAAGCTTCAACCACTGTCACTTCGTTATCAAATAGATTTGCTTGTGCGAATGATCCCATTAAAACTAAACCTATTAAAACTGCTAACTTTTTCATATTTTTTCCTTTGTTTGGTTTATCAGTAGTATTTAATGCAAGCCGTGCCAAGTTTTTAAAATAGTTCAGAAACACTTATATTGAACCTAGTAGAATTTGGACTGTAAATCAGTGTCATTTTGCCGACAAAAAAAGTCATAACCCCTTGATTTTTCTCTGGAAAATGCGGCAAAATTGCCGCATTTTCTTTCGATTTTAACATCAATTTCCTACAGATTTTTATGAAACTGTGTTTTCATAAAAGAAATGCTAAAAAATTTTCTGATCACTGAATTTGAAAAACGTAAGCTAAAAAAACAAAAATACTCTATAAGAAAGTTTGCCCAAGATTTAAAAATTGAATCGTCGACTTTGTCTAAAATTTTAAGTGGCACTCGTCCCATTAAGCCCACAACTGCGGTGAAAATTTTAGAACAGCTTCAAATAGACTGGGCTATGAAAAACACCTTGCTGCTTTCTATTTTCAATCCTCGCTCTATCCTTCCCACAGATACTGATTTCGATGTTCTTGAAGATTCTGCGGGTAGCTCTTCATCGTACTGGGAATTTTATACTGTTTTAAGCTTAGCTGAATTTAAGACCTTTGAAGATGATCCCATCTGGATTGCGAAAAAAATTGGGACCTCTGTCGAAAATGCAACTTATATACTTGGAGTCTTAAAGAAATTAAATCTGATCACCTTAAAAAATAATCGCTACACAGCCACCGGCGTACAGATCACAACTAGTCCTGGAAAGTTTGTGGAGATCGTTCGTGAAGCCCACAAACAAACTCTTTCAAAATCAATCGAAGTTCTTTTGACTCAAGAAGATCATGATATATCTGATTTTACTGGCGTCACCATTGCCACCAGTAAAGAAAAAATCACTGAAGCTATTCGACGTATCAAAGAGTTTCGAAGATCCCTGGCCTCATTTCTACATGAACCCGAGAATCCCGATGCCGTGTATCGTTTAGGAATTCAGCTTTTTCCTTTTACAAATAAAGAGTGATTTAGAAATACGGTACAACTGCATCAAGGTCCAGTCAGTCTAGTGTAAAAAAACACCCCCTATCTCTTATTAAACATCACTGCCCTGCCGATAAGAGCTCCACAAGGAGCATCATCATGGCTGAAAATTTTTTAAAATGGGATCCTAATTTATACGGCGTTAATATCGCAACGATGGACGCAGAACATAAACAGTTGGTTGAATATATGAATCAACTCCACACTAACGTCGAGAACAAGGCCAGCAAGGCTATCCTACAAAAATCACTGACTGATTTGTTTAACTACACCCTCAAACATTTTAAAGATGAAGAAGAACTTTTTAAAAAAATCCCGAACTATTCTTTTAAAAATGCGCATGTCAAAATTCATGAAGATCTTATTGCAAAATTAAAAACATACGCAGCTACATTCGAGAAAACAGGAACATTCCCTCCGGATTTCTTTGTCTTTCTAAAAGTCTGGCTGACCGCGCATATTGCCGGAATTGATATGAAGTATAGTAATGCCCTTTACAACAAGGCCGCTTAATCTGTAGTATATTCTCTATGAAGAAAATATTATTGATTACCTTTTTTGCCGTCACGTCCATTTTAACCTCAACGGCTGCTGCAAAATCTCGGGCGGCTTCTGATTTTGGATTAGGAATTATCCTAGGGGCCCCGACTGGGATCACCGCAAAGTATTGGCTTGATTCCCAGAATGCAATCGATGGAGGCCTCTCATTTTCCCTGAGTGACTATGTCTTAGTTTATGGTGATTACTTGATTCATAAATCGCGTCTGTTTGGCAATCAAAACCAATTCACTTCAGAATTAGATTTTTACTATGGACTTGGCGCAAACATTGTCGTAACCACAAAAGATCGCGATACCAATGACTATTATCTTGGTAAAAAATCAGGTTCCGCTGGATTTTCAGTACGTGTTCCTTTTGGCGTCGAGTGGAAACCCGCAGAACCTTCAATTGGCATATTTGCAGAACTGGTCCCAGGGATGAGCATTATCCCCTCAACAGCAGTTGTTTTCCAAGGTGGCCTTGGAGCTCGTTACTACTTTCCGTAGGTTCTGTTAATCAACATCATTGCCGTTGGCCCTTTTTTTGATACACCTCAGGTGGACAACAAAACAAAAAAAGGAGTTTTTTATGTCACCAATCAAACCAACGCGATTAGGTACTGCATTAGCACTGACAATGGGTCTTATTTATTCTTTAAGCGCCTTAATACTTGCTGTATGGCCTCAAAGTGGTTTGGGCGGAATTAGCGCTCTATTTTCTTCGGTGACTGTGCCAGCCACTGAAATAATGAGGTTTACTGTTGGGGCATTTTTCACTGGACTCATTGGCTCAATGATCATGTCATTTATCACCGGTGCGCTTTTTGGGTCCTTATACAACTGGGTGAATCGAAACGAAAGCGCCTTCTCAGCCTCGCGCCGCTCAGCTAGTTCGACACGACCTTTAGCCACTTAATTATTTTTTTACTTTTTTTTCTCAGACTAAGAAAATTTCGGAATCTTGAAAGCGCACGCATCCGTTTTCAAGGTTCCTTTTTTTTACTTTAAACTTTGCTGATGACTCAGAACGAGTGAATCCACCTGTTCTGGAGACATCAAGGGTTTATAAATTCCCTGAGAAATATTTCTTCGCAAAAGCCCTGGTGATGTAAAATAGCGATTCATCACATGAGGTACAACCCGGCCAACCATGATATCCGAGCTAGCCAATCTGTACTTTGTTGTGAAATTTTTCAATAATGTTGTTAGCCCCTTTACCGAGCTGAGTGTCGTGTTATACACATTATTTAATTGCTGCAACATGGTCCGCTGCTCTGGTGGAAGCAGTCTAATTTTAACAATTAGCTGAGCCATCTCGGCTATCTGCTTAAAATCACCATTGAGATAATGCGACAACTGCGGAAACATAAACTCAAATATCATCTGATTGAATTTATATTTTTCCTGTAGCGAGTAGGTCACAAACTCGCGACCATCTGTTGATTTTGGAATTTGAGGTTGAGCACTCTGATGCCGGGACATTTCTAATAAGTAACCGCGCTCATCACCAGTTGAACTGGCAATGAACTGAATGTTCTTCCCATAAAGATCATAAATCAAGGCCCGCATATTAGCGATGCGCAAATCCATTTCTTTGATCCAAACCGGCCCGTCTTCTTCTTTTTCAAAGCGGTGATAAACGGTCAATGGACGCGGCACGATGTCTGTCACTAAATCTCGAATCACTTTAGAAATTAATGTCGCCTCTCCGCCCATGGACACAATATAGTCTCGACTCATATCGGGTCGGCCTTGATCCTTCATAATATCTTTCAAGTTGATCAGCTCCATTGGCATTTTTGCTGCGATCGTAGCTGCCGCTTCATAGGAATCTTGTCCAGGCTCAAATTGGTCAATAAATTTTTGATAGCCATCCCGGAGATACTTCACTGAAAATGCTTTCTTAAAAACATAGTCAATAGCAAATCGCACATAGCCAGGATCGTTTAATATTTTACGACTGATTGCCGCTCGGACCTGCGGAAGACTCACATACAATTTTCCCAATGCCTCGCCATTCATTTGATAGTTCGGCTTATCACCAACCTGAAGATCTGTATCCAGCGCCGACATAGGAAGCAAGGACCTCATAGCAACCAAGGCTTTAATCACAGACTGGCTCATGCGAAGATATTTTTCAATGCTGGGTTCATCAATATAAGGACGATCCGGATGATGCCAGAAGTGAGAATGTCCAATTTCAACAATTGTTCCAGCATGAGCAAACGAATCTTCAAGCGTGTGTAAACCTGCGGCGGCCATCATCAAATCGCCCCGCATAAGCCCTTCATTAAAAAGTTCTGTTCCAAATTCGTGGTCCGCTTCGGTTTCTGTAAAGCTACGTAACTTTTCACCCGTTGATGGATCTAAAAATGTCGGAAGTGTATTAACAGTCACCTTATTGGCAACTCGAGATCCTGGAAAATGCAACAAACGACGTTTTTTAACACCTGTATTTGCAAAAATAATCATGGTCAAAGGATCTGAAATATAGGACTCATCAACCCATTGGGCCGCTGTCGCAATCTTTAAAGACACTTCATGGCGAATCCCCGTAAATCGGGCCATCGCATAAGTTCCATAAAAATGAGTATCCATATCATAGGCTTGAGAAACGATTGAAAAAGTAAGAGTAAAAATCAAAATCACATTCCGCATAAGCGAAGTCAGTGCAATCACCTAGCCTTCGCCAGAGCAAATCCAGCCCACTTTCTTTATTGATGTGGTGTCTAATTATGAGACACGTGACAAAGATGAGCTAATTTTTATTGGCATGAATGGTCTGAAATATCTAAAGCAGCTGCTCGCGACGAGACAAGGCCTCGTGAATGGTTTTTTTCATTGTATCCAGTTCAAATGGTTTTGCCAGAACTCGATACTGTCCGACAAATTTGGTGGCTTCGTCAAAATCCCCGCTCATAATAATTATTCCAGGCGGCTTCTTTAATTTTTCAATTGCATTGATCTCTTTAGCAAAATTGAATCCGGGCAAAATAAGATCGCAAATCAGCAAATCAAACGAGGATTGCAATACTGTTGGCACAAACTGAGCTCCCTCGCTCAATGGGGTTACATGAAAACCAATTCCCGATAAATAATCAGAGAAAATTTCTAGCAAATTCAAATCATCCTCTAAAACCAAAATACGCACCAAGCTAAACCCCACTCTCTAACTAAAGCGTATTACTTTAGTTGAAGCGACATGACAAGCGTTTTTTTCATCTGATAAGCGATTTAAAGCTAAAGCAAAACATGTCGCAAATTAAAACGTATCAGATTGATTAAATGAAGTACATCTGTTTAGCATTCTAAAAATATTCCGATAACATCCTACGCGATCCAACAACCTCAAGGAGGGTGATTCGTATGTATGCTATTATAGATTTAGCTCGTTTGAACCCAGAATCCCTTGCTATTGCTAACCGTGCCTACGAAATGTGGCATTCCCGTTTTGTCAGCATTCTTGATGAGGCCGGAGAAAAGCTTACTCCAGATTATTTTTATCGCTCTAAATACATCTCGGTATTATATGATGACACAAAGGTCATTGCCATGTGTCTACACAATGTTCTGGATTTGCAAGCAAAAGGAGTCTCAGAACTCTCCTATCTAGATCCCGTTAATCAAATCCTCAAAGCACAGCTCAAAAAAAGATCAGAGCGAATCTTAACTGTTGAGTGGGTTGCTGTTCATCCTGATTCGGTCCGTCAAAAATGCGCTGATATTATAATGGGATTAGCTTTTTCATTTTTAAGCGATTCAGAATGTACTGCCGCAATGGGCTTCTCACGCACGGATTATAAGGCTGATAAAGTGGCTGAAAAATTCGGAACGCAAAAACTAGATTTAATTATACGGCATGGAATTGAATGCGGAGTCATGCTTCTCAAAAAAGAAAATCTCAAGCCCCATCCAGACAAAAGTATTCAAGAAACAATTGATGATCTTTATGGTGAGCGCTTGGACTTCACCTATACAGGACTTACTTCTCAAAACACAAGGAGATTGGCAGCATGATACAAACCATGGACAAAGCTATCAAAGAGTTACATCCACTTATCAGACAAATGGAGTGGGAAAATCCTTCCGTCTACGCCACATGGCTTTCACAAATTCATCATATTGTTAAAACAAGCGTTCCCTACCTAGGCCTGACTGTTTATCATTCGGTGAATTATCCTGATTTTCAGAAAAGATGTTATGAACATATCCGCGAAGAACTGAACCATGAAAAGCTCATCGAGGCTGATCTGAAAAACCTTGGAATTCCAATGTCCCGAGAACTGCCTTCAACAATGCTGATCTATCAACCCCAACACTATCAAATCACCATGAAAAACCCGCTTAATTTTCTTGGGTACATTTTTTTCTTAGAATTGTTGGCACCAGCATATTGCCCAGAAATAATGGAACGAGTTCCTAATAAAAAAGCAATTTCATTTCTCAAACTTCATGGCAATGAAGATGAAGGCCATATTAAATCTGCCCAGCAAGTCCTCGCGACATTACCCACTGAAATCCAACAAATGGTGCTGAGTAATTTTCATATGACACAAATCGCATATCGAGAGATGCTCCAAGAAATACTTATTGCAAGCCGTTGTCAAATTGAAGCGCCCCACAAAGCTGCAGCTTAATTTATAGCGATTGATCTAAAGTCTTTTTAAGAGCACGAGCACTTTTAGTGGTCTTGATTGAATTTGCAAAGCGGATTAACTTCTGCCTGATTCCTGGAACTTCTTTGCTTTTAACAATGGCTATAACTCCAGAAATATTTTCGCCATGAAATGGCGCAAGCATTTTAATTTTAATATAACAACTGGCTCGCTCTTCAGTTTTCATTTCAGATACTAAATGCCAATCAGCAATATTTTCTTGAATCTTATTAGTTGCAATACACGTCTGCAAACTGCGTAAGATACGTTTTTGAATCAACTCATCACGGTGAAATAGCTCAGCCCAGTCATTTGTGGCCAAATCATGGTACGAGTAATTTGTTCTATGAATAAAATCACCCATAGCAAATAAAAATCGAGGATCTGAGGTCCAAGCTTCTATAGAATCGCCGTCTTCAAGCTTCTCAAAAACCTCTGAATCCAGATGCAAACCGCACTGACTCATGATGTTCATAAGACTTTGCTTATTACGAAATGGCTTATCTGACTCTAGGGCAGAAATAAGGGTGGCTAGTTTAATTAAGATCTCTTGTCGATTCTGAGGCAACAAAAGAAGTGATTCTGGTGTATGTGAGATGATTTCTAAATTCATAGACCTTGTTTATATACGAATTCCAAAAAAATATAAACAATTTAAACAAAAACCCCTGCTTCTGAGGGGATTTTGTTGTAAAATTTTTATTGATTTCATGACTGTTTCTTAAGAAACGCTGCGCTTACCTTCGTCAATTTGTTCAGTTAAATCATTAACATACACTTCAACTAAGGTTTTCGTGATCTTCTTTTCAGGAATCCCTAAAATAATAACCAGCTTACCAATGACTTTTAAAGGAATTTTAGAAAGGCCGCGTTCAAATAATGAAACGAATTGCATTGATTCATAGCCTAACTTATTTGCCAACTCAAGCTGGGTCATATTGGCTTTGGTTCTGTACTCACGAACAAGTTGTCCTAGATCTTTATTAATATTGCTCATCACATGCCTTCTCTTCTATTTTATTATATATCGACTTCTTTAATATATACCGCATCGCTTTATCACGCAATACTAATTAAAAAATCAATTCCAAGACCTTGGGCTTGTTAAGAAACAAATATCTTCGTACTAAATTAAAACGCTTTACCTGCTCTAAGGACTCAATATGGTGCGTAAAGACGTGGCAAAAAGCCCTGTCTAGAAATTTTTCCACTTTCAAATGACAGAAGCTATGCTCATCTCAAAGGTACCCGCAATCCCTTGTTGGCCATGTGATTGCAATATCAGATTGTATGATTAACATGCGGTTGACGCCCTCAACCGCAGAGTTAATTGACTGAATCTGACTTATTTGGAACTCGAATGGCGAATAAAAAGTTGTGTTATTGAATGTCAAAGTTCATCGATGAAACTTAAAATTTGCTGTTCGAGTTCTTTCTTTTTTTTAATAAAAAAATAAACTTATTAAACCTGAAGGCCTAATTCCCAAACTTGAGCATCATACAAGTCGCTTACATCCTGAGCTCCATTGGTATTCAATACTTGGATTGCCTTTTGTCTTTCATCGGGATTCTCTGTGTGAACAGCCAACAATAGCCCACCCTCGCGAAGATAAAAACCATATCGGCGCTTAGCCAACATCGGAATTCCAATTCCGCACAAAGCTCCCGCAACCAACCCCAAGAAAGCTCCCATCACAGCACCACTCAATGCCGTTGCTGTTGAGCCAGATGAATTCGCACCTGAAAAGAACATGAAAAATCCCACCAAAAGACTTCCCACCAAAGCCCCAATCAGCGCTCCCTTACGAATACTGCTGGGTTGCGCATGCACAAAATCATGGGGTGAGTTATTTTTCTTTCCCAAAATGACAATATCTTTAGCCTGAAATCCTTCAGCACGCAGCTGATCCACAGCTTTTTGCGCATCAACTCGAGTGGAATACATTCCGCACGCAGCTGTTTTGTAATTCATAGTGTTTCCCCCCACCTTTGTTTAAGCAATGATTGGGCCACCCATGAATTGTAACTTGTCAATTTCATCAACAGTCAGAGGCGTTCTTATCAGATCTAAACTGGAACTTTTTGTGCAGTTGGATTTACTCTATGCGCTTATTTATCTTGATCACTCTTTTTTTCGCATCCCATGCAGGACTCGCAATGCCGAGCCAGATCATTCTTTTACGTCATGCCGAAGAACCCTCCAAAGCAGAAGGCCAATTTCTTTCTGAAAAAGGATTCCGCCGAGCTTTAGCTCTACCTTCGCTTTTTGAAAATAAAAAGCCTGATATTCTTATTGCACTAAAACCACATAAGAAAAATGGCTCTATTCGATCGATTCAAACTCTGCAGCCCCTTTCGCAAAAACTAGGCATCAAGCTCTATTCACCATTTACCCGTGATGAAATTTCTGAACTCATTCAGTTTTTGGCTCACGCCCCCTCAGTTCAGGGAAAAAAAGTGGTGATTGCTTGGCAGCATCTAACACTGGCTGAAATTGCTGAACGCCTAGGAGCCTCTATGGCTCCTCGCCACTGGGGTGGTGATATTTTTGATCGCTACTGGGTTTTGGATTTTGAAAATGGCCAACTGGTTCGCTTTCAAAATTTGCCACAAAAACTTCTCCGCAGTGACAGCACAAAGTAGTTCCTGATTGCTTCTGATTTCGCAGTCCACTATTCTTCATTTATGTACAAAGGCGAACGCTTTAACAGCATCACCCATCTTATTGGTTTTTTATTAGCCACCATCGGCGCTTTTTATTTAGTGGGAGTCTCCATCACCAAAGGGGACATTTGGAAAATTGTTGGTTTTTCCATTTATGGCCTTATGCTCATTTTGCTTTATACTGTTTCAACTGTTTATCATAGCACTCGCGGACGACTTAAAGAAATTTTTAGACAATTGGATTATATCTCGATCTATTTGATGATTGCGGGAACTTATACTCCATTCACGTTGGTCACCTTAAACGGACCATGGGGCTGGAGTCTTTTTGGAATTATTTGGGGCCTTGCTGTGATCGGTATTATTCAAGAAATTTATATTGGAAAAAAAACCAGGCTCTATTCTTTGATTATTTATCCTGCGATGGGCTGGATGATTGTGATTGCCATACAGCCACTTTTAAAAAGTCTTTCAGCCGCAGGAATGTGGTGGTTAGCTGCCGGTGGACTATCTTACACTATTGGAATTATTTTTTTCTTGCTGGATGAAAAATTCAAACACTTCCACGGTATTTGGCATTTATTTGTTTTAGCGGGAAGCATTTGTCAATTTGTCTGTCTGGCCCTTTACGTCGTCTAAAGAAATTTAAACTACTCGAGCCAAAGACGCTGCATAACCCGAGCATCACATCGTCCCGTAAAAGTATGGTTGGCCACTCGCGCCTGCGGGGACACAGTTAAGAATCGACGTATTCCAGGAATGTTCACATCAACCATGTTCTTAATTGCTGTCTGATCCGGATTGTGTGAAAAACCCAATTCAAATAATAGCGACCAGATTCCATGCTTCCAGTAGGCATAATCTTCAAATGTTCCGTCGGCTGCATAAAGGACTTCGGTATTATTTCCGATTTGATAACGGCTTTCTTCTGTCGCGGCTTTAACTATTTCAATATACTTTGAATCATAAGGTGTCGATAATTCTCGAGTTGAAATACCCCACGGGTAAACTACGGCCGGCCAAAATGTATGAAGTGTTGCCGAGATTTGAATATCTTTTTCCACCAAAAAATCAGCCAAAGCTTTAGTTGATTTTAAGTTGAATGTCTTTCCCGTTCGACAAGGTCCGGGATAATCACGATTGGCATCATAAGAACCATTCACTCCAGACTCATAACGATTTCCAGAATTGTAGCCAGCAATATTCAGAACTGGAACAATAAACACTGTTTGCCCTGGGATCGGATTCTTTGCCAAATTCTCAGCAACTCCAAGAGCCACTGCTGTGGATCCATATTCATTTCCATGATGGGTTGCCACAATCAATGAATGAACCTGCCCGGATCCAACTTGCAAAGCATAAATAGGGACACCTTTGTCAGAAGTTCCAATATTTATAACCTGGCTTGTTCCAGGATTAGATTGCTGAATCTGTGTCAGAGTCGCTGTCACTTTGTCGTAATTATTAGCGCTTGGTACAACGGTTAAAAATAAAGAGAGTATTGAATTTATCATTCCTTAATCAGATAACTCAGTTTCATTATTGTCAATAGTCACACTCTCCAACATGTGGCTCAGGGTGGCATTGGCTCTTGTCCATTGGGCGCTCTGTTTTTGCTCCCCATTGTCCGCTGACATTACATCGAAAACGAAAACACTGTTCTTTTTCAATTTGCCAGTAACATTGATCTCTTTGACCAAATGGCTCTCGGCACAAAAAAGAATCTTCATAGGCTTTCTGTTTTTTTTGCCTTATTAACTCCGCTTTTTTCTTGGCTTCCAGCTTTTTCTTAACCTCATCATGCTTTATTTTTTCAGCCCTAGTGAAACTTTCAAAATCAAATTTTTCCAGAGGTCCTAATACACCGTGTGGCGCTTTTCTTGAATTCAACAAAAAATCATACTTGATATTTTCACCATCAAACTCACCGACAAACAAGACCCCATCGCCGGCTTTCAGTTTTTGAGTCTTCTCAAAATCCAAAAACTGAGCCGTCATTTCACCCGAGATCACTTGCAATTTAGTCGAAGGTTGCTTCTTGATGACCGCCAAAAACAGGTCAACTCCCGCGGGAATTTTCAAATCAAAAAAAGCACTTTTCACTCGCAGTTTAGAGCTTTCGAGACCGGCCTTATAGCGAATTGTTCCATCATGGATAAATAATTCTCCAACATCACCTGACTCTGGACTGACCTGAGGAACCTGAACCTTCGAGCGCGGCATGATTGTGACCACTTCGCCACCTGAAAATTTTAAAATCACCTCATCCTCATTAGCTGTCACCACGACAAAAGCATTTTTCAATTGTCCGTTCTTTTTCAATACAGCCACTTTTTGATTTTCAAGTTCAATAATTGGTGATTTTTTCCATTCAAGAATCTCTGGAAATGTTGTCGGAAGACCTAATACAGACAGAGAAAAAAAGAATCCCATCGATAAAATAATGAATCTCATCCCAACTCCAATTCTCGTAATTTGGCCCATTTCAATAAAACGGAGTAAGCCGCACCACAGGCAATAAAAAAGCCCACCCAACCATCTAAAAAGCCCAACTTAATAAAATAACACTCGATGAACTTAACCCATGGTTTTACAAAAAAATGAAACCATGAAAATCTTTTTCCCTGTTCAAAAAGTTTTTGGGCTAATAAACCAGAATAACGATTATTCGTTTGAATATGATGCTCAATGTTTTTAAATACATAATGATTTAAATGATTTGCGAGCTTTACATAGAACTTGGCTTTGACGCTTTCGTGCACCAAATCCAAACTCCAATGACTGAACCCGCGATGAAAAAGTCGAACTTGATAATCGGGATACCAGCCGCCATGACGAACCCAATGCTTTAAATAAAATGAAAGTCTTGGAATTTGATAGGCGACATTTTCGTTGAGATCTATCTTTACAATTTCGTTTGCCAATTTCGGCGAGACCTCTTCGTCGGCATCAAGAGATAAAATCCAATCATAAGTCGCCATGTTGGCAGCTTCATTCTTAGTTGGTCCAAATCCGAGCCAGGGTCCCGTGATCACTTTGGCGCCTAGTTTTTGCGCAATGGCAACTGTGCTGTCCTTTGAACCCGAATCATAAACTAAAATCTCACTCGCCCACTGAACAGACTTTATACATCTCTCGATATTGCTTTCTTCATTCAATGCAACGATAACAACGCTCAGATTCATTTTTTTCACAAAAATAGTGTCACAACCTTTCATCTTTCTTGTCAAACTAAAGTCTAGACCGCTACCATGAGGATCTATGAAAAAAAACAACATGATCAAAATAATTAAAGTCAGCTTTGTCTTTCTAACCGCTCTTATTTTAAGTCGCACATCAATGGCGTACTTAACTGTTGGCGAAACCGCAGAAGTCCTTCCAGAAGGATATTATAAATTGGGATTGCAACCTCAGGCCGTTATTTCTGATGGCAGCGGTTTCAATATGGGCGTCTACCTCGATACTTATCTGGAGGATGGCATTAATGGTCGAATCGAAATCGGTGGCGGTGAAACAGAATTCTGGACAGCAGGAACTGTGAAATGGGTTCCGATTCCAGATGTCGATAAGCAACCTGCTGTTGGTATTCGCGGAGGCTTCAGTTACGCTCGTGATAGCGGAGCTGATTTGTACCATTTACTGATTGCTCCTATCATCAGTAAAAAAGCCGATACGCGCTATGGAGAAATGATTCCCTTTATCGCACTTCCGATCTCGATCCCTGTTATTGACACCAAAGTCAATAACACAACAGGCACACAACTTGCCATCGGTGCCGAGTGGTTTTATGCCGATGTCAATTATGGTCTTGAATTGGATCTGAATTTGGGACGATCGTTCTCTGCAATTTCAGCATTCATCAGTTTTCCATTTGATAGCGCCACCGGATATAAGAAATAATATATGTTCAACTGGCTGTTCGGATCATCTTCAGGTGCTGGTGCAGATTTATATGTCGATCTTGGCACTGCAAATACATTAATTGCCGTTCGTGGAAAAGGGATCATTCTGAATGAACCCAGCCAGGTTATGGTCTCAGAAACCAATCCCAAAAAACGAAAAGTTTTAGGAATTGGTTTAGAAGGCGTTGAAGTCTTTAAAAGAAATCCTGGCCACATTCTGACAATTAAACCTGTCAAAGATGGAGTTATTGCCGATTTTGATGCCACCAAGATGATGATGAAATATTTCATCGCTAAAGTATTAAAGTCTGTCCCCATATCACGACCACGAATTGTGGTCTCGCTTCCCTATGGTGTAACCGAAGTCGAAAAAAAAGCAGTCATCGAAGCCTGTCGCTCCGCAGGTGCTAGCAAAACTTATTTGATTGATGAGCCCATGGCTGCAGCTATTGGTGCGGGACTACCGATCAAAGAAGCTTCCGGTCAAATGATTATTGATATCGGCGGTGGCACCACCGAGATTGCTGTTATTGCCCTTTCAGATATTGTTTATTGCGAGCCACTTAAAATGGGTGGACATAAATTTGATGAAGCTATCATTCGCTATTTAAAAGAGACTAAAAATATTGTTATCACAGATGAATTAGCTGAAAAAATAAAATTGGACCTGGGTACAGCATTACCAAAAAAGAATATTCGATCGGTGGAAATTGAAGCGCGTGATTTAGAATCTGGCTTCCCGCGCAAACAAGTCATCACGTCTGAAGAAATTGGTCTGGCCTTATCAGATTCTATCCAAGTGATTGTGCATGGAATCCTGAATGCAATCGAAAAAACACCTCCTGAATTGGTTTCAGATATTATTGATAATGGAATTGTTTTAGCCGGCGGCGGTGCTTTGATCACTGAAATTTGTGCTAAAATTGAAATGGAAGTTCGCATCCCCGTTCGCATTGCTGAGAATCCTCTGACAACAATTGCTCTGGGCGGTGAAATTGTACTGTCCGATCCGGATCTGTTGGATAAAATTCAGCTCGAAGTTTAAAGGAAGATGACCCATGAAAAGACAAATACTAATGACTTGTGCACTCCCCTATGCCAATGGCCCCATTCACTTGGGACACATGTTGGAACATATCGAAGCCGATGTGTTCTCGCGTTTTCAAAAAATGCGGGGCCATGAATGCATTTTTATTTGCGCCGATGACACTCATGGCACTCCGATTATGATCAAAGCCCGAGAACAAGGTATTACTCCCGAAGCGCTCATTGCTCAATCTTTCCAAGATCATACCGCAGATTTTAAAGATTTTTCGATTGGCTTTGATCACTATGGATCTACTAACTCGGAAGAAAATAAAAAGCTTTGCGAACTTTTTTATGAGCGTATGAAAGCTAAAAATCACATTCACAAAAAGCCTATCCAGCAACTGTATTGTGAACATGATAAAATGTTTCTTCCTGACCGCTTTGTCAAAGGAACGTGTCCGAAATGCAAATCACCAGATCAATATGGTGATTCCTGTGATGTGTGCAGCGCGACCTATACCCCTGAAGACCTGATCGATGCGGGTTGCTCGCTCTGTGGCACAAAGCCTATCAAAAAAGCTTCGGATCATATTTTCTTTCGCCTCAATCATTTCAAATCTTATCTTGCGGAATGGCTTCCAAAACACACCAGTCCTGAAGTTTCTAAAAAAATGATGGAATGGTTTAATGAAGATCTTAGAGATTGGGATATTTCTCGGGATGACCCCTATTTTGGATTTGGCATTCCTGGTGAACCCGGAAAATACTTTTATGTCTGGGTTGATGCCCCGATGGGATATGTTTCTGCAACAGATCAGTGGGCTAAAAAGAACAATCGAAAACTGGAAGAATTTTGGTCTGAAAATTCTTCCACTGAAATCTATCATTTCATCGGAAAAGATATCGTCTATTTTCACACGCTATTTTGGCCAGCTTTACTAAAAAGTGCTGATTTCAAAACACCCAACAAAGTATTGGTGCATGGCCATGTTATGGTCAATGGCGAGCGCATGAGTAAATCACGTGGAACTTTCATTTCGACACGCGTTTATTTGAATCACTTAGATCCACAATTTCTACGGTACTATTATGCAACTAAAATCAATGGCACTGTGAATGATCTGGATTTGAATTTTGCAGATTTTGCATCACGAGTGAATTCAGATCTGGTTGGAAAAATTGTGAATTTAGCATCTCGGGGTGCCCAGATGTTATCGAAAAAAATGGATGGCGTATTATCTGATCTTGATCCCGCAGGGCAACAGATCCTAGAAAATATTCGCGCCCAGAACGAAACCATTGCCAACCACTATGATCAGCGGGATTTCTCTAAGGCGACAACGCTTATTCGTGAACTAGCAGATGAAGTGAATCGGTATTTTGATGAAAAGGCTCCTTGGAAAACATTAGAACCCAATCCAGTTGAAACCAAGAAAGTTTTGACGACAACTTTGAATGCTTTTCGATTGCTGGCGATTTATCTGAAACCCATCCTTCCTAAAATGGCAGAACAAGTGGCACAGCTTTTAAATGAGCAACCTTATCAATGGTCTGATCTTTCTCGAACACTCAAAAATCATAAAATAAATGACTACGTTCATTTAGCCAATCGTGTTGAAATGGATAAAATCAATGCCATGGTCGAAGAGCAAAAACAAATCTATGCATCCCTTGCAAAACCCAAAGTCTCGCAATCAGTGAAACAAGCCCAAGTGGCCGAGCAAAAGCCACTGGAAATTGAATTCGAAGATTTTATGAAAGTGGATTTGCGAATAGCTCGCATCATTGAAGCCGAAGAAATCAAAGAGGCCGACAAATTATTACGAGTTAAAGTCGAGCTCGCCAGTGGCGAAACCAAACAAATCATTGCTGGAATCAAATCGGCCTATGCTGCGGAAAAACTTTTAGGACGTCATGTGCTGATTTGTGCCAACCTAAAACCTCGCAAGATGAAATTTGGTATGAGCGAGGGCATGATCCTGGCTGCAGGAGATGGCGGACAAGATCTGTTCGTCTTGTCGCCTGACCCTGGTGCCAAAGCTGGAAGCCGAGTGAAGTGATGGATGCCTCCGAGAAAAAAAAACTTGAAGAAATCTATCAACTTTTTAGTGGACTTGAAAAAGACTCTGCCGATGCTTTTTTTGATCAGCAACTCTTAGAGCAATTGATATTTTTCATATCTGATCTCAGCACTTCTACGGATCCGATTTTAAAAAAATTATCGACTTATAAAATGCATCTCAATCCACAAATGACTTTGAAGCATTTTTCAACAATTGCTGTCCCTTTTGAACGAGCTCTTAAAAAATCCATTCAAGATGATGATTTTTTGATTTCATCCACAGATCGCGATCACTTGGTCACGCCTCGAGTTCCCTTGCATTTCATTATAGATAACATGCGTTCCGCATTTAATGTGGGTTCGGTTTTCCGAACAGCTGACACGCTTGGTGCTCAAAAAATTTGGCTTTGTGGATACACTCCGACGCCCCACCAATTGCAGGTTGAAAAAGCAGCTCTTGGTGCCACACTTGTTCTGGAATGGGAAATGATCCCCTTTGCGGAAGCCATTAAAAAATTAAAATCACAGGGTTTCCGAATTATTGGACTTGAAACATCCTCTAAATCCATCGTTTTGTCGGCTCCATTTGCAGAACAAACTCCGACCGCCTTTTTAATTGGAAATGAACGCTTCGGTCTGGATGCCGATCAACTCGAGCTTTGTGATGAGGTTCGAAAAATTGAAATGTATGGAATTAAAAACTCTTTGAACGCAGCCGTTGCTGCAGCCATTGCCGGATATGAATGGCGAAGGCAGTGGAATGAATCCCTTGGAATTAGTTCTTAAACCTATTGGATTTATTAAATCATCTCAAATCGAGCCCTATCAAGCGGCCAGGCAACCTGATGAACTCAGCGAATCTGCAACTCTTATGTTACAAGGACCAAACTTTATTCAAGCCGTTCAAGACTTGTCCGGCTGTTCTCACGTTTGGTTGATTTTTGGATTCCACCATAATCAAAACTGGAAACCTCTTGTCCAAACTCCACGTTCAGATCGAAAGATCGGCGTTTTTGCCACCCGTGCTCCATACAGACCCAATCCATTGGGATTGACCTGTGTTCAACTACTTTCAGTTCATGGTACCGAATTGCAATTAGGGCCAAATGATTTATTGGATGGCACGCCCATCTACGATATCAAACCCTATTTGGCAGAATCTGATCGTCTAGAAAATACATCCGTTGCCTGGCTTGGAGAATCAATTCATCCCCGAATGAATATTAGTTTTTCTCCGTCAGTGACCGAAGAATTGGATTTTCTTGAAATCAATGGTCTTAAAGAGCTGCGCCCTTTTATTTTAAGGCAGCTTGAATTTGATCCTATAAATTCAAACAAAAAACGAGTCGCCTTAAATTCGCATTTTTGGACTCTTTCGTATCGCACGTGGCGCATTGATTTTTTGATCACTGAGGATACCGTCGGAGTTGTTGGCATTCGCTCTGGCTATAGCGAACAGGATTTACAATCAGCTGAAGATACCTATCAGGATAAAGAACTGCATCGAAAATTTAATAGGCAATGGGGATTATAAAACACCGAACGTTTTTTTTCGAAGTTGCAAAACACAAAGCAAACGAATCACTCCGGACATCACAAATAAAATTTCATAATTTTCACCGATGATATACTTTAATAAAAAAGCCCCCACCAAAGTCCCAACCACTTGTGTGGATATTCCCACCATATTGTAAATCGATATCATTTCCATTTTTTCATGACTCGGCAGATTTTTAAAAAAACAAAGCGATAGTCCGACCTCCCAGGCGCCCCAAGCTAGGCCTGAAAAAACATGAACAACAAAAAGCATCCAAACTTCGTTGCAAAATGGCCATAAAATCGGAAGTGGTGCCGCAAAAAGACCACCATAATAAAGCAACTTATACGGAGATATATTGGATTCAATGCGCGGAATGATGATCGTCATCGCAATTTTTCCAAAAAATAAGCCCGCCATAACCCACATAAATTGCTCATAGGTCAAATGACGTTCCACCAGTAAAAATGAAACAACATAAGATGCCGACAAAAATACAGATAAATTAAAAAAACTAAAACTGCTCAAAAATGGTTTGTACTTCAGAAGCAAGTGTCTGGCGTGCACAATATCAAGTCGAATGGGTGTTGAAACTTGCGGATGCTGCGAGAATAGTTTGTAGGAAAAAAATTTTAACAGCGCACTGATCAGAAACATCGCGAAAAAGAGATCCGCAATAGGCCAATGCAGAATATTCAAGTGCAATCCATAACCGCCCAGAATAAGACCCGTCACAATACCCATTTGAACAATACGAGTTCTTAATGAGAAATATCTCTGACTTTGCTCCATGGATATCAGATCAAACACCCAACGATTCCAGGCAGGGAGCGATGCAAAATGACCCAACCAATAAACAGAATACACCAGAAGCAAAACAATAAATATTCCCGGAATTGCAAAATGACTGCTGAACGCCAAGAAAACCAAAGCCAACAACTGGATCACTGCTAAAGCAGGCACCCAAACTGAAACGGTGACACTCTTAAATTTTTTAAGAAGCACCCACTTCATCAATAAGGCAATGATCAACGGTGCTGAAACCAACACACCGGCCTCGATACTGGATGCGCCCTTAGATAAAGAGAATGCCGGAAAATAGGTTTCTGCAAGCCCTACAACAAAACTTGTGAAGAAGGCTTCCAGTAGACTTAATCGGAAAAATGCTTTTTTATCCAAGGGATGAGATGATTATTATGACAATAGAGATCTCAACATCCACGCCGTTTTCTCATGAAGCTGTAATCGTTGAGTCAGCAAATCCATGGTGGCTTGATCTTCACCGTCTTCGGCAATGGGAAACAAACGACGTACAGTTTGTGCCACGGTCTCATGACCTTTCAGAAGTTCTAAAATCATATGATCTGCTTTTGGAATCTTGTCTGATTCTTCGATGGATGTCAGTTTTGCAAATTGTTTATAAGTCCCTGGAGCGTACTCTCCTAATGCTCGAATGCGCTCTGCAATCAGATCTAAAGAATTCCAAAGTTCTGTGTACTGAACCATAAACAAGTTATGAAGAGTCGAAAACATTGGACCTTCAACATTCCAATGAAAATTATGGGTTTTAATATAAAGCATGTAACTATCCGCAAGAACCATCGATAAGCCGGATGCAATATTTTTTCGTTGCTTATCCGGAATTCCAAGTTCAATGGCACTGTGTTTTTTGACTTCTTTAATGCGCGCTACTTTTTTCATAATCACCTCGGATAGTTACTATACTAAAACGAAAAATTCAGAAATCCAGTATCTCTTGAAAAAATAGATTATGTTATAGTTAATGCTTATGGTTTAAAGAAATAAAAAAACCCGGTTTTTAGGCCGGGTTTAATTAATAAAACTATGCGTTAAGATTTCTTATCGAAGTGCAATCAACTGAGCAATCAACAAAGAAACAACCGACATCACTTTAATCAAAATGGCGATGCCTGGACCTGAAGTGTCTTTGAATGGGTCACCAACAGTGTCACCAACAACGGCAGCTTTATGAGCGTCTGAACCTTTTTTGTGTCCAACCAATCCGCCTTTTTCAATATACTTTTTGGCATTATCCCAAGCGCCACCAGCATTTGCCATGAATAAACTCATCGAAGCACCTACTGCTAAACCACCTGCTAATAATCCCGCAAGTGCTTGAGGTCCCATCATAAATCCAACAGCAACCGGTGCAACCACAGCAATACATCCTGGTAAAATCATTTCCCACAATGCTGCTGTCGTTGCGATATCAACGATCTTTGCTGGCTGCGGTTCTGCTTTACCTTGCAATAATCCTGGGATCTCTTTGAATTGACGAGCAATTTCTTCTACAATTTTTCCTGCTGCACGACCAACGGCTGTCATCGTCGTTGCTCCTACTAGGAAAGGCAAAATGGATCCTAATAAAATACCAATCAAAACACCTGAAGATGTTAAATCCAACTGCATTGCTGCCATATTTGCAGCTTTGCGAACATGATTCACTTCCATATTGAATGCACTGAATAACGCCAGAACTGTCAAGATGGCAGAACCAATCGCAAAACCTTTTCCGATGGCTGCAGTTGTATTTCCAACAGCATCTAATTCATCTGTGATTTCACGAACATTTGCAGGTAACCCAGACATTTCAGAAATTCCACCCGCGTTATCGGCAATCGGTCCGTACGCATCAACTGTCATCACGATAGCCGTTCCAGCCAACATACCAACAGCCGCCATCGCAATACCATAAAGACCTAACATTTGATCCGCAACGTAAGCTGCGACCACAACAATCAATGTGGGAATAGCTACTGATTCCATACCAACTGCTAAACCTCGAATCACAACTGTTCCCGCTCCGGTCTTTGCTGATTCAGCAATTAAACGAATTGGTTTCATTGCTGTGTAGTATTCAGTAATCAAACCAATCAATGCTCCACCAAATGCGCCGGCAGCTAATGCCCAAGTTACATTTTGAGTCACACCAAAGCCTGGTAAAATAAAATAACAAACAGCCGTTAACAAAACGGGAGGCAACATCAATGAACTGCGAAGCACTGTCGCTGGACGTTGATTTTTTAAAAGTCGCGCAACAAAAATCACTGCAATTGAAATAATAAGGCCCAATGCTGAAAGCAACAATGGCAAAGCAACAGCCATAAAACGACTTTCAACAGGCTCAGCAGAAGATAAAATTGAAGGCAATTGTTCAGCATCAATCGTTAATGCTATCGCCATTGCTGAAACAATTGCTGCAACCATGGATTCATAAATATCTGCGCCCATACCCGCAACGTCGCCCACATTGTCACCCACGTTATCCGCAATAACACCTGGGTTACGTGGATCATCTTCGGGAATATTTTCAATTACTTTACCGGCGATATCCGCACCAACGTCAGCGGCTTTTGTGTAAATACCACCACCGATTCGTGCGAAGAGTGCAATCGAAGAAGCACCCACTGCAAATGAATGCAGAATTGTGCCCAGATCCGAAGAGTTTTGATAAACTGTGTATAAAACGCCAAGCCCCAATAAGCCCAGACCAGCAACACAAAGACCCATGACGGCTCCGCCATCAAGAGCAACTAATAAGGCATTTCCTTTAGTCGAGGTTGCAGCCGCTTGAGTTGTTCGAACATTGGCAAATGTAGCAGCCTTCATTCCGATGAATCCTGCTAACAAAGAAAGAAAAGCACCCAGAATAAACCAAAGTGCGGCTTGGGATCCAAGCGCAAAAAATAAAAGAATTCCAACAATTGCACAATAAACTGCAAGCACTTTGTATTCGCGAAATAAAAATGCCATCGCACCTTCACGAATATAACCGGCAATACGGTTCATAGTTTCATTTCCTGCTGGCTGAGCCTTAACTCGGAAATACAGACCGATCGCGATAACCAGACCAACTAAGCCAGCTATCGATGGCGCATACAAATACGTCAAATTCATACAGTGATTCTCCTTGTGGTTTTGAACACCAAAAATCTAGAGTTATCACTGAGTTAAGTCAATTTGTAGAAATTGTTTGCCAAAAGATAATGCATGCGCAGATTAAATACCGGGATAGACTTGATCAATCTTTTTCAACCACTCCTCACTGACTGATTGAACCGTTAAAGCCGCTGCTTTATCACGCTCTTCTTGCGCTAAAAGAGTCGATAAATAACGTTCGGTGTTGCTTGGAACAATCACGACAATAATTTTTCCTTTGTTTTCAGGTAAGGCCGCCAAACGCAGCCCCACACCAATCGCAGCTCCCGATGAAATCCCTACAGGAATGCCCTCTTTTTTAATCACTTCACGGGCTATTTTTAAGGAATCTTCAAAGCTAATCTGTTCCACTTGATCCATAACTGTTCGGTCTAAAACAGTTGGAATAAATCCAGCACCTAGACCTTGAATTTTATGTGGCCCAGGTTTTCCTCCACTCAATACGGGTGATTCGCTGGGCTCAACGGCAACCATTTTCACGCTGGGCTTTCTCTGTTTTAAAATTTGCCCGACACCAGTTATTGTCCCAGCTGTACCAACCCCACTGACCACGATGTCCACAGTTCCATCTGTATCACGCCAAATTTCCTCAGCCGTGGTTCTTCTGTGAATTTCGGGATTATTCGGATTCATAAACTGAGACGGATAAAATGCATTTTTATTTATGGACACCAATTCCATAGCTTTCGCCACAGCCCCACGCATTCCATTTGCACCAGGAGTCAAAATCAATTCTGCCCCGAGTAAAAGTAGGAGTGTTTTACGTTCAGAAGACACAGTCTCTGGCATCACGAGGGTTATTTTATATCCTTTTGCAGCAGCTACAAATGCCAGGGCTATTCCCGTATTTCCAGATGTCGGTTCGATGATTTCCATACCGGACTTCAAAGCACCCGCCGCTTCACCGGCTTCAATCATATTCAGGCCAATGCGATCTTTGACCGAGCTCAATGGATTAAAAAATTCAAGTTTCAAATAAATTTCTGCGGCCAAGCCCTTCGAAAGTTTTTGCATTTTTACCAGCGGAGTGTTGCCAACTGTCTTTGTGATATCTGAGTATATTTTCATCTGAAACCTCGCATTTCTTCTTTTCCAGCATGACATAAAGGTGCAATTTCAGTAAATACTAAGTATGAAAATAACTGTGATTGGTACAGGTTATGTGGGGCTAGTTACAGGGCTTGGTTTTGCCGAGCTGGGTCACCATGTCTTGTGTTATGATCATGACAATCTCAAGATTGAATCCTTAAAGAACGGTATTGTGCCCTTTTATGAAGCACAGACTGAAAAAGTTCTTTTAAAGCATCTCAACAAAAGAATTCATTTCACATCAAACCTCGCGACAGCGATCACTCATGCAAATATTTTATTTTTTTGCATTGGCTTAACAGAAGAAAAAACACTGCGCGCCCAAACGGCTGGATTAATGACCCTGATCAAGTCCATCTCTGAGGCATCAAAGAACAAACTCATCGTTTTAAAATCCACCGCTCCTATTGGCACTCATCAGTTGATCCAGAAAAAATTTCCAAACTTGCGATTGGTTACAAATCCAGAATTTCTCAGCGAAGGTCAAGCTATCAAAGATTTTATGAAGCCCCATCGTGTTATCATTGGGACATCACAAAAAAAAGATGCCTCTATTCTGACTCGAATCTATTCACCATTAGTTAAATCGACTTCACAAATTATCATCATGGACGCCGTCAGTGCCGAACTGACGAAGCATTCCGCAAATGCGATGCTGGCGACTCGAGTTTCTTTTATCAATGAAATTTCTAGACTGTGTGAATTAACTGGCGGCAATATTGATTTGATCAAAAGGGGTATTGGCACAGATCCCCGAATCGGTTTACAGTTTTTAAATGCTGGAATTGGCTATGGGGGCAGCTGTTTACCAAAAGATATTTTAGCACTTGATCATGCAGCCAAAGCATCCGGCGAAACGCTTCATCTGATTCGTGCCGTAAAAAAAACAAATCAGATTCAATTGAAGAACTCATTCCAAAAAATTAAGACCATCGTTCAAAAAAATAAGATCAAATCCGTAACTGTATGGGGTCTGTCATTCAAACCCAAAACAGATGATCTTCGCGAATCCCCGGCTTTGGCATTACTTCAAAAAATAATGAGTTTAGATTTGAATATCAAGGTCTGCGATTCTGTGGCCAAAAAGCCCTTTGAAAAATTAAAATGGTCACGTGGGATTGAATTCCACCACGACATCTATACCAGCCTTAAAGGCTCTGAACTTTTATTGATACTGACGGAGTGGCCCCAATTCACTTCAGCAAATCTTAAAAAAATAAAATCCACGATGAAAAAGCCGATCCTCTTTGATGGGCGCAATATTTTTGATCCCTTGAAAATGAAAAAAATGGGATTCGAATACCATTCGGTTGGTCGCCCATTATGAAGTCGGCCCTTGTCACTGGTGCCGCTGGATTTTTGGGCTATCATATTTGCGCTCAGTTATTAAAAGAACACTATTATGTCATCGGTCTAGATAATTTTATAACTGGGTCACCCCAAAATATTTCTGATTTAAAAAATGCCTATCCCGAAAAGTTTTATTTCGCCAATCACGATGTCAGCACACCCTGGGAAGTATGGCAGAATTGGCAGAATTCTATCCCAACGGAATGCTTCACCTCGTTGGTCTCTGTTTTTCATTTTGCTTCGGTGGCTTCGCCCCATTTATTTGATAAATGCAGTTTAGAAATTTTAGCGGCCAATTCACAGGGTTTAAAAAATGCCATTGCCTTTGCTGACCAGCATAAGGCTCAGGTTATTTTTGCATCTACAAGCGAGATCTACGGAAGTTCCACCCAACCCCTGAACGAGAACAATTGGGGCTATGTGAATTCATTTGGACCGCGAAGCTGTTACGATGAGGCCAAACGTTTTGGCGAAGCTTTGATCTACTCTTCAAATCTTGTCAACAACACCCAGCACGGCGTGGTTCGCATTTTTAATACATACGGCCCCCGCATGAATCCAACGGACGAACGCGTCGTGCAGCAGTTCATCAAGAATGCGCTGGAAAACAAAGATTTCTTAATCTACGGAGACGGCACTCAAACACGCAGCTTTTGCTATGTGGATGATTTGATTTCCGGGATAATAATGTACGCACAAAGTAAAATTTCAGATCCGCTAAATCTGGGAAATGATCACGAGATAACCATTGTGGCTCTGGCTGAATTAATTCAACAGTTGATTCCGTGCTCGTCAAAAATTCAGTTTTCAAATAAAAGAAGAGATGACCCGATCAAACGACAGCCTGAGCTGAAAAAAGCTTACCAGATGCTAATGCCCTGGAAGCCAACGGTTCCCCTTCAAGAGGGAGTTCTTCGGACCATTCAACACATCAAAGGAGTTTCATCTTATGCAACTTAAACTTAATATTTTAGCACCAAAAACTGCACCTACTCGATTGCTTCCTATTTTAGCGGATCTTGAACATGAAAAAAAACCTGGCTTCATTCGGATTTTACAGGATGATGAAAATTGGACACTTTCAGAAAAATGGGGCCAGCAGCTTAAGGCCAAGTTTAAGCAACTGGTTGTTATTGGTATCGGCGGAAGCTCTATGGGTGGTCGCGCTTTAGCGAACTATCGCTACTCTGAGACAGTCCATTTTTTAGATAATATTGACCCCAGCGAAATTCAGAATATCTGGGATCGTGTCAAACACGACCTACCTCAGACGGGATGGATTATCATTTCAAAAAGTGGTGAATCCCTCGAGATCACGGCATTAATTGAAATGATTTCAGAACTATCAACCCAGGCCCATTTTGATTTTTTTAAAAATGCCTTTATTATTACTGAAAACAAAAAAAGCATCCTGACCGATCTTGCCACTCAAAAGAATATTCCCCTTATTCCGATGCCAACAGATGTGGGTGGACGCTTTTCAGTGCTGACTCCGGTTGGAATGGTACTAGCTAGTTTTATGGGTTTTGATCTGAAACAAATCCGAGCTGGCGGCCAGGATGTATTCAACCAAAAAGATAAGCTCTTGGCCTTGGCTTCAGATCTCATTCAATACACGGACAAGCAAACGGATTTATTTATATTTTGGTCCTACTCATCCCAACTGCGTTGGTTCAATCAATGGCTGAATCAGCTGTGGGCCGAATCCTTGGGTAAAAAGCAAACCCATTCCGGAAAAAAAGCTCCACGAATACCCTGGATTTTCTCGGCAACTGGCTGTTCAGATCAGCATTCCGTGTATCAGCACATTCTAGAAGGTGAACAAAAGAAATATATTTTAATGACTCAGTCTTTGGAATCTTATTCTTCATTAAGCTTTACCAAACCAGGCTTAGCTTTTTTTAAGGACAAAGGTTTCCCCATTTCAGAAATTCTGGGTGCCGAGCGCATGGCTACCGCGCAAGCCCTGAAACAATATCAAATCCCGGTATCCGAAATGCTTTTTGAAAAATATGACGATCAAGCCATTGGGTTTCTATTTGTTTGGTTCGAGGTTTTAACAGCAGCCTTGGGACACTATTACGAGATCAACCCCTATGACCAACCGGCTGTTGCGCTGGGTAAAAAACTGGCGTTGGAAAAATTAGAGCTTCTCTAAAAAGAGTTCTACAGATACTACATCCACAACGAGTCATCTAAATAGTTGGTTAAATCCTTATTTCACAGCAGACTTCTTTTAAGAAAAATAACTTTATTTTTCCGCACTTAATCAATGACATCTGCACAGTTTGAAAAACTCTCAAATTTATCAATCAAATTATTTGCAAATTGTGTGATTTCTGCGACAGCAGTTCCTGAACAATAATCATAGTACTCCTGCAAGCATTTTGGATCACGCTTATATGAGCTCATGGAAAGTTGAATCGCTGGATGAACTTGATTTTCCGAAATCATGATTGAATAATATAGTGTTTCCGAGTTAGCTGGGACTGCGAAAGAACATTTCTCAGGCTCAAATCCATTAGAAACATAACGACAGATGTGGATTGAAAATAATGCATTTTTAAAAATAGAAAAAGTTTCTTCTCCAGCAATGTTACAAACTCTGTTAGCCTTTCTCTGCCTGCCTTCTGTATCAATGAAATATTCAAATCTAGTAAATTTTCCTTCAGAAACAGCTAGGCTATAATGATAGGATTTATACAAAGGGGCGACTGTTGTTCCAATATTCATCTCTTTAGATGCATAAAAAACTAAATCTGAATTTGGAACAAACTCTTCAGCAAGATTAAAGCTGACAGATTTTTTTGGAGAGCAATTTTGAAAAGTAAAAACAATTACTAAAGCAGTAAACACTCCCCAAATAAGCATCTTCTTCATGACAGTCTCCATAAATCATGTAAATCTATTTAATTATATACTACCATATTAAACATTAATTTTAATGACTTTTAATACAGGATTACCCACATACCACGTGAGCTAGACCTTTGTATTTAGCTTAGCTTCCCAGTCTATGGCGGATTGGCAAATTTTAGAAATCTCCGAAAATTGCGGAGACCACTTTAAAGTGGATATTATTTTTTCATTACTAGAGATAAGATAAGCTGGATCGCCTGGTCGCCTCTCTTTAATTTGCACATCAAAAGCAGATAACGAATTAACCATAACCTGTGAAATGACCTGCTGAACAGATGTCCCAATACCACTTCCGCAATTCAAAATGGTCGCAGAATTATTGTTTAACAAGTACTCAATCCCCTGTATATTCGCTTGGATCACATCATCAATATGAATATAATCACGTACACAGGTGCCATCAACCGTCGGATAATCTTTCCCATAAATTGAAACTTCACGTGTTTTACCAAAAGCTGCCTGTGACACCACATGAACTAAATGGTATGGAAAAGCGGTTCGCTGCCCGCACACCAAATTTTCCATGGCTCCTGCAACATTGAAATAGCGAAAGCAAATTGAACTTAGACCATATTCTACGAATGCTGTTGCGAAAAGCTCTTCACATAGTCTCTTACTCGCACCATAAGGACTTATCGGCTGAACAATCTCATTTTCAAAACAGAATTGACCATTCCTTAAATCACCATAAATTGTCGAAGATGACGAAAAAATAATTTTAGCAATATCATTATCTAAACAGCACTGAATAACATTCTTTGTACCCTGAACATTAATCTGGTGATAAGTAGCTTCTTGGTTAAATGATTCGGCAACATTAAGTTTAGCGGCAAGATGAATCACAAAGTTAATTTGGTATTTATTCAATGTCTGACTAAGCGACTCAGGTTCACAGATGGTACCATGAACAAACTGTGCATTTTCATGGACAGCATCCTTAAAGCCTGTTGATAAATCATCAAACACTGTAACTGAATACCCCTGGTTGCAAAGAAAATGAGTTAAGCAGGAGCCAATATAACCTGCCCCACCAGTAATCAAAATTCTAACTGCATCCACCATCCTTTGAACTATTACATAAGCGGACAACTTGAACAAATATTAATGAAGTGGCAAATCATGCCTAATCAATTAGACATTGCAAATAAGTCTATTTTGAACAAATATTAGCTAGTGGAACCACTTTCTAAATTTAAAATAAATCGGCTTCAAATTTGGCTTTCATTTGTTTTTTTATTTGGTTTGTCATTACTAACTTCTAAAAGCGCCTTAACATTTACAAGCACTATACTCATTCTGTGGGCATTTTTTGACCCCACCCAACGCGCTGTATGGACAAAAGATAAAAAAATACTTTTTTTAGTTTCATTATTTCCAATAGCAATAATTTTAAATTTATTCTCTGTGATGGGCTATTCAAGCTCACTGAAGGTGATCACATCTTGGTCTTGGCCATTATTTGCGGCACCTACTTTAATAATATTTAACGATTTAAGAGCGCGTAAAATATTGGCGTTTGCTTTAGCTGCTGGATTACTTCTTTCTAATGTTTATTCACTTTATCTTTTGTACGAAAATCTGATCCATAATTCAGCCAATTCATTTATGACAGAAAATTTTCGAATTGGTAGTTTTTGGAACATTGGGCGTTGGGGAGTCTTTTCTGGTTTTTCTGTACTCACGTTATTTTTAATTCTTCATGAAAATGTAAAACCCAAGCTTAAGAATTATTTAACAGTCTTACTCGGTATGACCTCGTTTTCATTTTTACTATCCAACACGCGCGGCCCCCTTGCTGCCTTGATAATTATTTTATCCCTTCTGTCTTTTACAGATAAAAGAATCCTTAAGAATGCACTAATCATGTTTTCTATTTTATTTACTTTTTTTATCGCCAATGATTCCTTTAGTGAACGCATTCGAAGTATTTTCTCAGTCAATCTGAATACAGAAAAACTAACTTCCACCAATCAATCGAATGCGAGTCGACTAGATATGTGGAAAGTGGCTTTTGACTTTTACAAAGAACAGCCTCTATTTGGAACAGGATTTGAAAATACAAAAGTTCCATTAGAAAATTTTCTAGAAAAAATGGGTCCTGAATATACAGAAAAATACACGAAGGCAGAATTTAGCTATAATGATCAACATTCCAGCTATTTAAATATCTTAATTCAAATGGGGATCTTTTTCTTTATTTATTGTTGGGGAGGAATTTTAATAATTTTCCTAACTCAACTAAAGAAGTATTTTTCAACAAAAGACACCTACAGCCGCCTTTTCTTAGCTGGAATTATATATAACTTAATTGTATCAATTTTCTATTCCTCATTCAGCAGTTACGAATCAATTCTTTTAATTATACCACTTGCCTTAGTTGGGAAAAAAAATGCTACATCATCAGTCACATCAAATTTATAAATCTCCATTTAGGCAAAATACTTCGAATTAATAAAAGACTTTAGCTTAACTACAGATTTAGCATCCGATTGCTGCGCTAACGAAATGATTTCATTAATCCATTCATCAGGATTCAACGCCTGGGCGTCAGTAGCTAAAACATCACCTTTTGGCATAACTAAAATATCGGGATGAGATGTATTTAGTTCATTTCCAGAAATATAAAGTTCTTCAAACATTTTTTCACCAGGACGAAGCCCAGTAAATTTTATATCGACCGTTTGAGGATCCCGGCCCATTAACTTAATTAAGCTTTCTGCGATATCAATAATTCTTACTGGTTCACCCATCTTTAAAACATTGATATCACCAGGTGAAGAAATTGAAGCCGCTTTAAGAACCAAGGAAACGGCCTCTTCAATCAACATAAAATACCTAGTTATATCTTTATGGGTGATCGTTAAGGATTGATTGGATTCAATTTGCTTTTTTAAAAGTGGAATTAGACTTCCGCTACTTCCAAGTACATTTCCAAATCGCACAGAGCAATAAGCCCGTTTGGTTTTAAAACCCATTTGAGACGTTAGAATTTCACAAACTCGCTTGGTAGCACCCATTATACCAGCCGGATTTACAGCCTTATCCGAAGAAACTAAAACAAAATTCGTTACTTCAAATTCCTCACACAGTTGCAATAAATTCTTAGTGCCTTCAATATTATTTATAATTGAAGAATACGGATTTGATTCAACCAAATGCACATGCTTATAAGCAGCTGCATGAATTACAATTTCTGGCCGGTATTTATCAAAGACATCTTTTAAACAATTTTTATCACGAACATCAACCAATGCCGGGACAATAATTTCGTGATAGCTACTAAATTCTCTTAATTCTTGATCAATAGAATAAAGATTAAATTCCGAATGATCCAAAATAATCAATCTCGACGGCGAAAATTGCAAAGTCTGCCTCACAATTTCACTACCTATAGACCCACCACATCCTGTAACCAGAACCCGCCGTCCCTTAATCATTTGTATGGTAGACTTGATATCGATTTCATGTGGAGCCCGGGTTAGTAAATCTTTTAATTCAATTTCACGAAGCTCAGGTTGCTGTTGGCCACCTTTATCAGAGGTTCCAAATAGAAGTGGTTTAATTCCAAAAGGTGAAGTTATCGACAACACCCGAGTCAAAAAAGCAGAGCTTGGATGTGGAATTCCGATAACAACCCGTTTTATATTATAATTAACAATAATATTTTCTAAGTTTTCTACACTACTAAAAACCCGATAACCGGAAATATTTTTACCAATTTTATGCTTATCATCGTCCACAAAACCAATAACATTTAATTTTAATTCCTTATCGGCCAACAAGCGTTTCAAAATACCCTGACCAGTGGCACCGGCACCAATGATCAAAGTTCGTTCACCGAATTTTTTCAAAATCTTAGCATCTTTGTGCTCATGAAATAATCGCCGCGACAAACGAACACCCGTCAGCAAAGACAGTAATAAAAAACTATCAATAAAGAATAATGACCGAGGCACGACACCAAGTTGGAACAGATACGTAGCTGAAACGATGACCAAAGAGGACGTCGCGATTGCTTTACCCAATCGAAATGCATCTACAGCACTAACATAACGCCAAATAATGTTATAGGTTTCAAAATATATAAAGGCTAATGCCCTGGCACAGATGATAATGGGTAATATCCGATGCACATCATTTATAAAATAATTTATTTCAAAAAGATTAACCCGTAAGAAAAGACTTAAATAGACTGATACAATACTTAGAATAATGTCAGTCAACAAATGCTGGAAATTAATTTTTTTAAAGCTCATTAGTGTTGCACACCTTCCGATTTTAGCACCTTAAAAACAGTCAAAAATAATATTTTAATATCAAAAACTACCGATTGTTTTTGCAAGTATTCCAGATCGAATTTAACTTTTACCGGAATTGGCAAGTCATCACGACCATTGATTTGCGCCCAGCCCGTTACTCCCGGCCTCAAAGTATGAACATTAAATTCAGTACGTAATGAACGCAGGTCATCTTGATTAAATAATGCTGGTCTTGGACCAACTAAGCTCATATCGCCACAAATAACTGACCATAGCTGCGGAAGTTCATCTAAACTTGTTGCTCGAATAAATTTTCCTACCGGGGTTATATAGCTTTTAGTTTCTTTAAGTAAATGGGTGGCGACCTGGGGCGTTTCTACATACATAGAACGAAACTTTGGCATCAAAAAGATTTTATTATTCTTTCCAATACGCTTTGACCAATACACCGCAGGTCCTGGCGAAGTGATGCGAATAATGATAGAAATAATTAGCATTGGAACGAGTAAAATTATAAAAAGTATTAAACTCAAAACAATATCTAATACTCTTTTAATCATAGGTTTTTATACCAGGTTGTTCTGTTGATATAATGAACATAACTTAAAATAATTTTAACAATTTTTTCAGACACATTATCGACGTTGAAATCATGAATCAATTCTGGCCGTTTCATTTTTGTAGCAACATCAACAGCTTGTAAGACATCAGCTGATGTCAAACCCGACATGATAACCACGCCTTGATCCATACCTTCTGGTCGCTCGTGAGCTTGGCGAATCATAACAGCAGGAATAGCCAGTAAAGAACCTTCTTCAGTGATTGTTCCACTGTCGGATATAACACAAAAGGCCGCTTTTTGCAGACGGATGAAATCACTAAAGCCAAAAGGCTTCATAAATTCAATCAGAGGATTAAAATCTTGATTTCCTAATTGTTCCAATTTTTTACGAGTCCTAGGATGAGTTGATATCAAAATGCGATATTTATATTTATCTGCCAAGGTATTTAAAGTGTGCAAAAGATCTTTAAAATTCTTTTCAGAATCGATATTTTCTTCTCGGTGAGCCGAAACTATAAAGAATTGACCTTCTTTTAATTTTAGTTCTTCCAACACTTTAGAATTATTTATTTTAGGGGCATAATACTCTAAAACTTCTTTCATACATGACCCTGATTTAATAACTTGCTCAGAAGGGATACCCTCTGCAATCAAATAGCGGCGTGCGTGTTCAGTAAGTGGTAAATTAATATCACTTAAATGATCTACAATTTTACGATTGATCTCTTCTGGAACACGCTGATCAAAACAACGATTTCCGGCTTCCATATGAAAAATAGGGATTTTTCTTTTTTTAGCAGGAATGACTGATAAACATGAATTTGTGTCACCATACAGCAAAAGCGCATCTGGTTGAACCTTTTCAAAAAGCTGATCTGCTTTAACTAAAACATTAGCAATGGTCTCAATCGCTGTATTACCCGCAGATTCTAAATAATAGTCTGGTTTTCTAATTTCTAAATCTTTGAAAAAAACTTCATTCAATTCGTAATCATAATTCTGACCCGTATGAACCAATGTATGCTCCGTGTACTTATCTAAAGCAGACATCACGCGGCTTAATTTTATAATTTCAGGTCTAGTCCCTACAATTGTCATAACTTTCATGAAAAAATCCTATCGTAATAATTCTTCAGCAGAAGAATTGGCAGTGGATTGAATATCTAATAAATTATTCTTCTTTAATAACTGAAGAGTCCCTTGATAGTCTAAAACTTCATCTGCCGAAGAATACTCTTTCTGCAGAAGTGGCTTAGGTACGAATTCACGATGAGTCGCAAGCTCCGGCAACATAGATTGAATAACATAATATCCAGCCCGAGCGACCACATGCGGTGCTTCTTCATCTGAAACCATAATTTCGTACATCTTCTCACCGGGACGGATTCCCGTATTCTTGATTTCAATTTTCTTATCTCCGATTAAAGCTTTAGCAACATCTGTCATAAAGCTTGCTGGGGCACGCGGGATAAATATTTCTCCAGCCTTACCATGCTGAAGTGCCGTAAAAACTGTATCGACAGCTTGATTCAACGTAAGTAAAAATCGGGTCATTAATGGATCTGTAATTGTTACCGGACCACCACTTTTAATTTGTTCATGAAATAATGGAATAACAGATCCACGAGATGCCAAAACATTCCCATAACGAACACATAAAAAGCGAGTCTTAGGCGTTAATACATTTGCGGAAATAAAAATCCGCTCCTGAAGAGCCTTCGTCATACCCATTGCATTCACAGGTTTACAAGCTTTATCCGTACTGATTCCAATAACTGTGTGCACACTGGAGCCATGCTCTTGCACTGCGCGCACTATATTTGCGGCACCCATACAGTTTGTCATCACAGCTTGTGCTGGAAAATATTCACATACTGGAACTTGTTTTAAAGCAGCGGCATTAACAATAATATCCACACCGCGAATGGCAGAAACCACATCTGCGTAATCACGTACGTCACCAATGCGAAATTCTAATGTGTTTAAAAAATTACGATAAATTATCTCGTCGGTTGAATGACCTGCATGCAAATAAGAAACACGCATCTCGTGTTGCTTGCCTTCATCACGAGACATAACAATCAATTTTTTAGGAATCCCCAATTCACCGCTTAATACGCGACGAACAAAAGTTTTCCCCATGGAACCCGTTCCACCAGTCACTAAAATGACTTTGTCTTGAAAATACATTTATCCTCCGTAAAGGTCGGTATTTTTTTGTCGATCTGAAAGTAATTGGTTTATCATGGCATCCCAGGAAAGACAATAAAACCCAGTTTCAGCAGCTATTTTTTGACTTCGTAAAACTTTACGAGTGTGGTAACCATCATCCGGCAAAACGGTCATTTCTAACTTAAAAATCAAATTGATTTTCTTTAAAAGTTCTAACTTAGAGATTGGTTCAGAACTGACATGATAAAGCCCTGTTATTTTTTTTGTAGAAGCTATTGTTTTTGCCACTAATTCAGCCATGACGTTAGTAGTCACGCCCGAGTAGATAGCATTTGCATAACCTTTGATGGTTTTTCCTTTTTGCGCCAAGGCCCATTCAAAAAGTTCGGACTTTCCAAACACTTCAGATCCCAATTGGCTTCCGCGGAATGTGATGACATTTTCACCAAAAACTTCACCCAAAGCCTTTGTACGTCCATAAATATCGTCAGCGTCAGGCTTTGATTCTTCAGTATAAAATTCTTTAGAGCCATTAAAAACACAATCTGTGCTAAAATGAACCATGTAGGAATCATTTTGAATGGCCCAATTTTTTAAAAAGTGTGGAAACTCAGAATTCACATTGGTGCAATATTCTAAATTTTTTATTTCAGGTTTTCTTAAAGTTATACCCACACAGTTAAGAATAACATCAGGTTTTAAGCCTTCTAAAACATCAGTTACTTTTTGTCGGTCAGTAACATCAACGTGGGGAAACATGGTATGGGTTTTAAAAAAAGAGCAGGCCTGGTAATTCTTAAGGTCATGATGAAGAGTTCCGTAAACATCATGCCCACACTCTTGCAGATGCAAATACATTTTATGACCAATCATACCGCTTGCACCAAAAATTAAAATTTTCATTTCACTCCTAGGGTCCAATAAAGAACTTTAAGTTAATGTTTTAAAAAGATGAATGATTTTATCGACAACCAATTCTTGGTCATAATTTTTTTCAAAATAAGCTTTACCCGCATTTCCCATTTTAACTTTATCTTCGGGACTCATTCGATATAGTTTTAAAATGGCATTGGCTAAGGCCACAGGATCTTCGGCGGGACAAGATAGGCCGACACCGGCCTCTGCAACAATTCGCGCACCCTCTCCATTAACAGATGCTAGTATAGGGCGCCCGCCAGACATATAACTTTGGATTTTAGAAGGAACTGTTAATGAAAAAATGGGCTCATTTTTTAATATTACTAATAAAACGTCTGCCTCCGAAAACAGAAAAGGCATATCTGCATTAGGCTTTTGCCCATATGTATGAATCCTATTTAAAGACCTTTTTTTAGCCTCATTTTCAAGGAACAACCGCTCACTGCCCTCGCCTACTATTATCCAGTGAATATCAGTGATTTCAGGAAAATTTCTTTGCAAATACGATGCGGCTTCTAAAAGAGTTGGCATATCTTGGGCTTTACCAATATTGCCAGCAAATATAACTCGAAATCCTTTTGGTAAGTCGCTTAGCCATTTAGGCTCTTGCGTAACCATAGATAATTTAGCCGCCCAGTTCGGTACATAATGCAATTGAGATTCTCGGGCACCCCAACACAAAACACTTTCTTTAAATGCTTGTGATTGAATAAGAATATGATCGCACTGTGAATATATAAACCGGACAATTACCCCAACCATGTTCAGAATAATTTTTGACTGTGTCACACCGACAGCAGCTAAAGATTCAGGCCATAAATCTTGCACCCAAAAAGACAATGGTTTTCTATAAAACCATTTAAAAAAAATAGCTGGCAAACACGAAGTCACTGGAGATAATCCAAAACAAAAAATGACATCTGGTTTATTCTTAATTCTGAAGAGCCCTAGAAATGTAGCAAAAAATACAAATGATACATAGTTTATAAATAAGTTAACAAATCCTTTTTTTCTGGGTAGCAGCGGAACTCGAGCTACTCGAACGCCATGATAGTCCTCAGTCCAAGGCCCCTTAAAAAAACTATACTTAGGGTAAATTTCACCTTTTGGATAGTTAGGCAAACCAGTAAGCACTTCAACTTGGTGACCTTTTTTATGAAGTTCTTCAGCGAAACTATTCACAATAAAAAATTCGGGATAAAAATACTGTGTTACAATTAAAATTTTCATTTATTCAACGCAATTTCTAAAAAATCTTTTGGTGAGTATATTTTTTGTGGCTTATCCTGAATTTTCATAAAACGTTTTACAGCCCTAGCAATCGATTTTGCTGAATTCGGATCAAAACTTTCAGCTGGCGTGACACATTCGCGCACATAGTCTAACTCCGAAGCTACAATTGGAATTCCAGCGTGATCGGCTTCGATTAATGGCAATCCGAAAGATTCAGTTAAAGAAGGGAAAATTAAAGCTTTTGCGTGCCCATACAAGGACAACACTTGAGAATGGCTTAAGCCAGGTTTATTATGCAGTTTAATATTTTGAGTTTGTAAAACTCTAACTTGTTCGAGTACCTGCGGATGACAATCATTAACGGTAACGACCAAAGATGGAAATATATTTTGGCTCGCTAAAATCTGCCACGCTTCAAATAACCGTTTATGATTCTTATGAGGATCACCCGACGAAACATAAACAAAATCAAATTCTTTCGACTCTATTTTAGGAATCGGTGGCAATTCTTCCACAAATGGCACCACGCTGACTTTTGCAAAAGGAAACTCACAAAGAAATTCCTGACGAACAGTTTCTGATTGAACCAAAACTTTTTCTACAGCTGAAATCCCAAGATGCAACCAAAACCGTTCTATCTGATGTTTTAACTTTTCTTTCCAGGGAAACTTAAGATAAGCATTTTTTTTCAATAAGACCATATTTTGAAAAAATAAATAACTTTTACCTCGGCATGGAAACAGCAAAGGTAAATTTCCAAAACAAATAATCTGATCGTCAGTTTTTGAACTTCTACAAAGCTTAAATTCAGCAAAAATACGACGAAAAATCGTAGGAGGAACTGACACTTGGGTTATATGTGAATTCGTAGCAATATTAAGCCTGGTATCGCAATATAATAGGCATTTACTATCGATTGCCTTGAGCAACGCTTCTAGAAGAACTTTACCACCGCCAGAATGTACATTATATGCATTTATTATTATCATTTTACTTTTTTCCATTTCGAATAAAAGTAAAATACATATACAGATTGCCACACAAAACTAAAAAGTAAAAAATTGAAAAAATACACATAAGCCCAACAACGCCGTCTAAATGTTTAATGAACAATGGATACAATGCAAAGCTGATAACTGCCGAGCCTAGATTGAGTAATGCAGTGGATTTCAATTGGCGAATCTCAATCCAGATGGGATTTAAAAATTGATAAGATAAATACCCAGGAATTGCAAATGCTGCTATTAAAAATAACGATGACGCCCCAGCGAACGAGGCAAATTCAGGTCTCGAGGTTGCTTCAGTCAGCACAGCAAAAACGATAACCACAGCGGCAATAGATGCTACAGTGGTGAACCAAAATAAATTCCTAAGCTGAGCTAATCTTTGCATAAAACCAACACTAGAAACATAATTTGCAATTCGCATATTAGCTGTTGTCGACAGTAGGAAAATAAGATTTACAATTTGAATGGCGAAATTGAAACGTCCTAAGTCTGTTTTAGTCAAATAGCCAGCTGACAAAACTGTAAGTATCAGTGGGAATATGTTAAAAATGACATAATCTATATGTGGCCACCACGAACTAGCTAGGATGGATTTCCACTCACTTAATCGAATGGTTTTTCGAAATGAAATCTGACTCATTCGCATTAAGAAAAATAGTTCGACCAATGAAGCTGTAAATAAAATAAATGCGTAGCCCCAAATGAAAAATGTTATATTGTGAACATCTAACAACCAAATAGACAGAAGAAAAACTAATAACAAAAATCGGGCTCCAAAAATAATCGTATCTTGTAACTTCGTCTGAGAGAAAGAAGAAAAAAATGGATGTCCATTATGAAACCAAACATAGAAAAAACTTAAAAAAGAAAATCCAACTATTTGTGGAAACGTTAGCATCGCTTGTGCCGAGCTTGATAAACTCCAGTAAATAATTCCTGCGATCATTGTAATTAGGCTAAGTATGAAATTAAAAAACAGGAATGTGGGTAGTATTTCTTTTTTGCGGTTTTCGTCTTTCAGGGTGTTTCCCAAAAAAACGCGACCTAAATTAAATGATAGTAAAATACCGATCGATGCAAAAAGTGAACTTCCGAAGGCAATAGTACCACGCCCTTCAGCGCCAAAAAAACGAGCTGTCACAATAAAAACAAGAAAACCACTAAATGCGATGAAGCCACGAATACAAATTGAAAAAAGATACGCTTTCACAGCTGGCTTTCCTTATTGATCATATAAAGTAAAGAGATCCATTTTTATACCACGCCCCCTAACTTGTGGAGCCCTATTGTTAACGCCTTGCGCAAGCTTGTCTGATAGACAGATCGTACATTAATTGCGATTTTTTCATATGACTTCAAAATTCATAAAATTAGCACTGGCTGTTTTTCTATTAACTGTTTCAATTTTTACTTACTTTACATTACAAAAGTACCCTGGAAATGGGTTCGTTTATCTTGCTTTCACAGTCATGCTGAATGCACTTTTTCTTGCGGGCTTTAGAACGAATCGTATCTTCTTTGACACCTTCATTGGAATTTTCTTTTGGGTGGGCTTTTGGTTAAAGCTGTCAATTCGTGTTACTTTTTTTGATGGAGTCTTTGTTGATCCAGTTGGAACTTTTAACCGCTCAGCCGGTCATTATGACACAGCCTTATTAGTGGTGACCTGTGGGGTTGCTGGATTACTAGTTGCCAGTTATTTGCGACAAAAATTTATTTTTTCATACTCAAATGCACCCATAGTCAAAAATCATACTGCCACAGAATCTACGTATTCGAAATACAGGGTCTTATTTTTGAGCATTTTCCTGATACTTGTGATTGGGTTTGCGGTCTCAAATGCTTACTATGGCATTTACCAGCGTGGCCAAGCGCCTCGCACACAACTTCCATTTGGTTTGGGCGGAATTTATACATGGCTTTTATTTTTTGGATTTTCCTCATTATCAGCCGTGATGCTAAATATCGAAATAAAAACAAATAGGTCTCCTTATATCGTTACCTTTTTGGCTATTTTTGAAACCTTCCTATCAAATGTTTCTATGCTTAGCCGTGGGATGATAATTAATGGCGCGACTCTAATCCATGGTTTAAACGAAGCTTCGAAAAAAAAGCCACTGAAGCTAACTTGGACATATAAAATTATCACTATAGCCTTATTTGGCGGTTTATTTGTATGTTCTGCTTTAGGTGTCAATTACGTGCGGACACTGTTGTATTTGCCTGCTGCCGTTGCCAATCCCATTTCTGCACTAACACACAATTCTGAACCAAAAAATGCTCCTACAGCACCTATCGTTGTAGACCCTGTGCAAGCTGCAAAAATAAAAGCATCTCAAGAAATATTAGACCAAAAAGACATAAAAAAAAATATGACCCACAACATGGCTGTGCTTTTTATTGACCGCATTGTGGGTATCGAGGGAGTGCTGGCAATTAGCAATCATCCTGGATTAGGGTGGGATTTATTTAAAACTGCAATCGGTGAAAAATATTACCTTTCAGGAACAAGTTTTTACGATATGAAAATTGCAGTCAATTCTCCGTACCGAACAACAACTAACGAATTAAACCACTTTGTTTCTTTACCTGGAATTCTAGCCTTTATGTTTTATCCAGGATCCTATGCATTTTTATTTTTAGCTTTAATGCTAATCGGACTCTTTGCTGCGGCGATCGAATTATTAACTTATCGCCTTAGTGGTGCAAACTTAATTTTATGTGCGGTCATGGCGCAAATGGTAGCTTATCGCTATGTGCATTTTGGTTATGTTCCATCCCAAAGCTACCTGCTTTTTGGAACTATAATTGGCAATGTGATCATCATTTATTTAATGGATAAAGTTTTCCAATTTTTAAACTTAAGAAGACTAAAAATTAAATAGATAATAAAAAGCCCTACAAAAGTCATAAACATAGATATGAATAAAGGACGCGGGCTAATACCAAATTGTGCAATACTGATCGCTAAGTAAAATCCTATTAGTGCCGACAAAAAAGAGTTGTTAAAGCTCTTCCACACTAAGTAATCAAAAAAATGTAATAGCGCTGAAAAAAAGACAAATCCAAGGAATACAAAAACAAAAGATCCTGAGTAAAACAAAAATGCCGCTGGACCTGGAATATTAGCAAAACTAAATTTTTGACTAGGTGTATATTGGGTATTGATTATTTTTTCATAAAGATCAAATTCACCGACGGCAGGTTTTCGCAAAAGCGTCTGCACCACCAAATGAAATCCTTTTTCAGGGTAAGACACAACTGCCATTACACCCTCGGCGCCTATCCAGCGATTAACCACTAATCCTGCAACTTGACTTAGTGCGGGTTTATTTTCAAACACTGAAAATAGCTTAGTCACTTGATTACTTGATGTGCGAACAGTAGGTTTTTGTCCTTGTAAAATAACTTCTTTTTCAATCCACTCATTTCTTGAAAAATCATTATCATAGAAATAATTCCTCAATATTGTTACAGCCGATGTGTTTACCAAAAATAGCAAAAGAACTATTGTTGATGCCATTGTCAGAACTGATCTTGGAATTTGATATTGTTTTTGGTTGCGGTACAAAAGGTATAAAATGGGAGCTATATGGAAAACAAACAGACCCCGACTAATTATTGAAACTGAGCAAAAGAAAGCACCTACTGCAAAAAATAAAAATGAATAGGTAATTTTTTTATTTACTGAAATTTCCCAGTCCACTAAGAAAACAAATACAATAGCAAACCCTAAATACAGTAGCCATCCAATAACTGCATTCAAAGGCCAAACTAAAACAGTCATAGCTACTATTCCGCTTAAATTAATTCCAAGCATAACATTCAAAACACCAATCCCCAAAACCAGTAAACAAACTGCGGCTGCAAACCATGGTATAAATCGGCTCACAGTATTCTTTGGATAACGACCTAAAACCAATGAAAAATAATTTTCTCTGGACTTGAAATGATCTATTGCAATGGATGTTAGCGTTACTCCAAGGGCAGCAAGAATCGCAACGAGTAAAACTTGATCCCATTGTTCATTGGTTCCACTAAAACGACCAATAAGTTCGGTTATAAATTGAAATTTTGTAAACAAATGAAAGACTATTTTTTGAAAAAAACCAAGCCACAACATCCAACTTAAAAATACAATCGATGGTGAACTCGTTTTCTTGTTATTAAGAATGATAAGACCAAACATCGAAAGAGAAAAAATCCCAAAAAGAATATTTGATCCAGGATAGTACGCAAAACCTAATAGTGATAACAACACGTGATAACTACTGAACAATATTAATAATATATTTGGCTTTATTTTTTTCAACGTACCATATTCGCATATCGGAGGCCATGGTGGCAAGCAGCCGAAAGAAAACTTGATTGGCTAAATAATTAGCAAAATAGCCACCTAACTTATGAAACCTTGAAAACGCCTTACACCACACCTTAGAATATGGCATATTTTCCAATTGCTAATTACTAAAGTAGGATTCGCGTGTCATCAATACCAACTGCATATATAGACCAACTGAAAACATACTTTCATACAGATACTTTTTTTATCACTGGTGCCACGGGCTTTTTTGGTCGCTCACTTTTAGATTTTTTAATAGCAAATGGTATTTTAGACGCTGACATTACAGTTTTAGCTCGGAATCCAAATTTATTTCTATCAAAATATGGTCATTTTAAAAAAATGAAGAATCTTCACTTCATAACTGGAGACATACAAGATTTCAAGTTTCCTCAAGAAAAATTCGATCATATCATCCATTTTGCAACACCCGCCAGTGCATCTTTGAATCTTACCGATCCTTTATATATGATCGATGTTATTATCAATGGCACAAGGCGAATTCTTGAGTTTGCAAGATCTAGTGGAGCAAAAAATGTCTTATTTGCAAGTTCAGGTGCTGTTTATGGTCGCCAACCCACCTACTTAACCCATATTCCTGAAACCTATAATGGCGCGCCCTTAACACATAGAGCTGGTTCAGCTTATGGAGAAGCCAAACGGATG
Source organism: Bdellovibrionales bacterium RIFCSPHIGHO2_01_FULL_40_29 (assembly GCA_001771815.1). GTDB lineage: Bacteria > Bdellovibrionota > Bdellovibrionia > Bdellovibrionales > Bdellovibrionaceae > Pseudobdellovibrio. The sequence goes on from MEPU01000008.1 coordinate 119,274, forward strand.
GCTGAATTGATGGGATGTGAGTACTCCAAAAAGTATGAATTTCAATTCAAAATAGCACGCTGCTTTGCTTTTGTTGGCCCCCACCTGGATCAAACGGGATCTTTTGCTATTGGTAATTTTATCAATGATGCCTGCAAAAATGAGCCAATTACAATATCTGGAGATGGTACACCTAAGCGCTCTTATCTCTATAGCGATGACTTGATTGTTTGGTTATTAAAAATACTATTCTCTGGAAAAAATATGGAACCTTACAATGTGGGATCAGATCAAAGTATATCTATATTAGAGTTGGCAAATCTAATCGCATTGAACTTAAATTCTAATCTAGAAATAAAAGTCTTAAAAAAGCACGATCCATCAACACCTATTGAACAGTATGTACCAAATATTGAAAAAGCTAAAAGCGATTTAAATCTTGATGTTTGGACAGACTTACAATCTGCTATCATATTAAGTGCGAAAAAATAATGGTCTACGATTCAATGTACCGGTTTAACAAAAGTCGCTTGCAGCAAGTATGCAGACAAAATAGCACAAAAAACAATAGCCCAATATAATAACAAACTAACAACATCAGTGATATGGGCCATCTATACTGGAATACAATTTTATTTTCGCCTGGATTTAAAACAACGCCTGTAAATAATAGATTTACTTTGATTAAGTCAGCTCTTTCATCATTTACAGTTACGGTCCAATTTTTATTCCATTGATTGAGAAATGTAAAAACCCCCTGAGAATCATTCGTTACTTTAAAAAGGGCTTCATTTGGATTAACGAGAATATGGTCTATCGCAAAGCTACCACCAACTTTTCTCGAAGGAAACGGAAGACTCTTATTAGTTAGAATGTACTTTGACCCCGTAAAATCAACTTCTGCTAGTTGGTTTTTTACAAAGTCATTATCACTTGCGAACATTTTTATATCATGCACAGACTCAATTCGATAGTCTGTATCGAATCGTGCAATTTTTTTTAAAAAATCGGCATCTTTCATATACCAATAGAGAAAATGTACCGAGTTTAAGTAACCATGACTAAATGGAACTTTTGTCGTAAGCCATGAAATATCATCGAACTTAAAATCATGAGCAAGACCTAAAGTACGAATATTTTTAGTAATCGAAATATTTTGGGTTCGTTTTGAAAAATTTGATTTTTCTTCTAAACTGATATAAGTCGTAGCGATTTTTGTATTCAAAAATCCAAATTTTTGATTTGGATCTCCCGAGTTCCCATAATTTATATAATATCGCATGACATAAAAATTACCAAAGATAATTAAAAGACATGCAAAATACTTTATTGCTTTGGAAAATTTGTTTTTTGCGAATGCAAACTGGGATTTCAATAGCTCTGTTATTATAAGAAAGGCGCCGGCTTCGGAAAAATATAAGTTTATGAAGGACCAGCGATTTGATTTCAAAATAGGAACATACTTGTTTACAAATTGAGAAAACGGATTTTCATAAGACGAAAATATCCCAAAGAAAAGTAACATTATCCCAAGTAAGAAAAGTGGTCTCCTCAAGGATTTTATACGTACAAAAACAACTGAAAGTACCAACAATGGAAATAAATGTATTATTCCGGTTAGCCACGTGATATTCTTAATTAAATCCTTCCAAACAAACAATGTGAATGTCTCTTTGAAATTAGAATAATAGTAATGAATACCGGACGCTAACTGCCGAATTCGTGGTTCAGGCACCACCAAATCGCCCCGCAATCCTGAATAAATAGCCGCGAGATCTAAGCTAGCTTCAAAAAACAATACTAAGTATAAAAAGAGTATTGGTAATAAAAAAAATGTCACTTGCATTATGGTTTTTTGACATTCTTTTCGGCGCTGAAAAAGTATCAAAACAACCCAAGAGGCAAAGCAAAGGCAGCTTATAACATTGAGATAAAAGTAGCCTTTCGCAAAAACAAATGACACCAGAACTCCAAATATAAATGAATTTCTTAAGCTATAATTGGGGTCTTTTAACAGCGTATTTACAAAAACAAAAAACCAGGGCAGCACTGCAAAGGAATAAATAAATGCGATTTGCCCCATAATCTGTGGAAACATTACTGCTGCATAACACGTAGACATTGCGAAGTAGAAAAAATTTCCCGTTTCAGAATTTTTAGAACTTTCAGAATGAAATATTAGAAAAAATCCGAAAGATCCAATAAAAACGCCGAACAAAAGCGACAATTCAACAGCATAAATTGGATGGATAAACAGACTTAGCAACAAAAAGAAAATATCAATCGGCGAAAATAACGTAGCTGTAAATAAATTAGGAAAAGTTGGAGTTCCCGATAGCACAAAATGATTCCACAGTGGAAAGGTTCCTGACTTAAGCGCATCTGAAAAATAAACAAAATTAACGGCATAGGCGTCGAAACTATCCCAACCTGTATAGTACTCCCTCAAGAAACTTTTGTGAAAGAATACTGCCACAAATAAAAAACACAATGTTGCATAAAACAAAGTAAAACTTTTTTTCAAAAATTTACTCTTTCTCGCTCTACAACAATTGGCCTATTCATAATTTTAGTATAGATATTTCCGATATATTCGCCAATAATTCCTAGAAAGAATAGTTGAACCGAAGAAAAAAAGAAAAGACCGAATACTACCGGAGCTATGCCTATTGTAAAGCTATCCCAATATATCAACTTGTAAGAAAAATAAAAAATTGAAACAAGTAAACTTATGGTTCCAAGCATAAATCCAGTTAAAGTAACAAGTCGAAGTAGTTTTTTTGAATGGCTAGTCAACCCCAGTATTCCTATGTCATAAAGCGTGTATAGATTGTTTTTAGTAAATCCACGCTTTCTAATCGGTTGAATATAACTAATCGTTGCTTTATCAAAACCAAATTCGCAAATCAATCCACGAAAAAAAGGATAGGGATCATCCAACGATTTTAATAGTTCTATAATACTTCTGTCATAAATCCCAAAACCGGTATAATTTCGAATCATCCGTACTTCCGACAAACTATCCAACAATTTATAATATAGTCTTCGAATAAAAAAGAACAAACGCGATTCTTCTGATTGGTTTTTAACACCAGCGACGATCTTATACCCCTGCTCCCATTTTTTAACAAATTCTGGTATCAACTCAGGTGGATCCTGAAGATCTGAAACTAACAACATGGTGGCATCTCCCGTTGCCTGCAACAAACCGTAGAAAGGAGACCTGATATGTCCAAAATTACGGGAATTAAATATAACCTTTACGTTTTTATCTTTTGATGCAATTTTTCTTAAAATTGACGGAGTTTCGTCATCCGAAAAATTATCGATAAAAATGTGCTCGTACTCATAATTTTTCAAATTAACTGCAAACTGCTGTTTAACCTTTTCATAAAGTAATTCGACATTTTGTTCTTCATTATAACATGGGCTGACTATGCTAATTTTTTTCATTGTTTAAACCACAGCTCTGAAAAGAGATCTTTTAAAAAGAGTTATTTGGACATACCAGTTTGCATAAGACCACTTTTTATAGACAAAGTATAAGTTTTTTTTTAAAACTCCACAAAATAGACGGAGAAATCTTACTGTTCAAAAATTAAAGTTTTACTAGCCTCTTCTTCGCTCATAAACGGAAACATTTCATGCAATGGTTTTGATTTCATCGAACCATTCGGCAACCTGACTGATGACACCGTCGGAATAATTTCTTGAGTATTCGGTGTGATGATTTCACAAAACACAGGGCCTGGTGTTGCAAATACTTTTTCAATGGTTAGCGCTAAATCTGTATTATTATCCACAGTGAAAAATGGCAGTTCAAAGGCGTCAGCAGTTTTTTTCAAGTTTGGAATCCAAACACCAGACGATTCGCTCGTTCCAGCTAAATGACCGCTAAAAAAAGACGTTTGAGTATTCCGAATACAAACATAACCATCGTTGTTAATAACAAATAATTTAATATTCAATTTATTTTTCTTATATACAGCCAGTTCATGCAAGTTTGTCTGCAATGAACCATCACCTGTCACACATAAAATACGTCTATTGGGATCACCCAGAGCTGCACCAGTAGCTGCCGGTAATGCAAACCCCATGGCTCCTAATGAGCCTGAATTGATTAGTCGTTGACCTTGTTTGTATCGAAATGCTTGACCAAATATATAAAATGCAGATCCCGCATCTGTGACAATAATGTCATTAGCATCGGCGGCTTGATCTAATTTTTCCGAAAAATCATAAAAATTAATTTTATCATCTTCGTGTTTATGCGGTTCTTTGTAAGTGCTATAGTTATTTTTCCATTCTCGGCATTTATCAATCCACGCTTCACTTGTCTTAGAAATTTTCAAAGTTTCTGAAATTGACTCCAACTTATTTAAAAATAATTTTACATCCATTTGAACTTTTTCATTCACATTAACTTGCTCGCGCTTCAATACAAATGGATCTGGATCGACTAAAATTTTATAAGCATCTGGAGCAAACTTATCTAACTCATACCCCGTTGTTGTCACATGCAAACTGCAACCAACAGATAAAATAACATCGGCTGTTTGAATTGCAAAATTACCAGGACGATCTCCTTTTAATCCCGGATGTCCAACAAATAACGGATTATCATAAGCTACAACGTCTGAACCAAAACTTGTTGTTACGACTGGAATGTTTAACATTCGCACAATATTCAGCAACTGATTAACACTATTCGAGGCGCGCACTCCGTATCCGGCCAAAATCAAAGGCTTTTTTGCAGTTGTTAATCTCTGAACAATTTTTTTGATTTGATCAGATGAGATTTCAACAGAAGCTTTTTTTATCTCTGCTGGATCAAATCCACGCAATTTTTCAACCTCTATCGGAGCTCCTTGTATATCTAATGGAATATCCAAAAAGACAGGTCCCGGACGACCTTCCATTGCAAGATAGATAGCTTTTTCTAAATGATAGCGAATATCAGTTGCTGAAGTTACCATCTCGGCATACTTGGTAACTGATTTCATTGTTGGAATCACATCAACTTCAAAAGTTCCGAACTGACGCAAGCCTTGCGAACCTGTGCCTTCAATTGTTTGGGATAATTTACTTTGTCCTGAAATAAAAAGTACTGGTGACGAATCTTGATACGCGCCAACAACTGCTGTCAGAGTATTTGTTCCGCCAGGCCCACTAGTCGCATAACACACTCCCAGTTGAGAAGTTACGCGGGCATAGGCGTCTGCAGCCATACCGCTGCACTGTTCATGATGATTGCAAATATATTTTAAAGTATCTTTTCGGCTGGCAGCATCCAACAAATGCATCATTCCGCCACCTGATAAAAGGAAAACAGCGCGAACGCCAATTTTTTCTAAATGCTCAGCTATGTAATCGGCTACTCTCATGGGGATTCCTATCGCTGTACTGAAGAAGATAATTCTTTCAATACGTTTTTCATGCCGTTTCCAATTAGAAAACTGTCAACGCCTACTACTAATAAATTAGCTCCAAGTTTTGAATACTGACTTACTTCGGCAGAACTTCTTGCCATAACACCAGCCGCTTTACCATTGTCTCTGATTTTTTTAACACTGGATTCTAAAAAATCAACAAGCTCGGGGTTTTCCATATCGCCTGGTTTACCTAATGCCACCGACATATCGTAAGCACCCAAATAAACAATATCTAAATTTTCTGTTTTTAATATTTCATCCAAATTTTTCTGTGCAGAAAGGTTTTCAATAATAACACTAGTTAGTGCGAAATCGCTAGTATTCCTTTTTACTGCTGCTTGGTCTTGAAAACCGAAAGCATTCGCTCTGGTAAATGGATTATAGCCACGACATCCGTTAGGCGGATAATTACAAAGATGTACGGCTCGCTCACTATCACTTGCATTTTGAATTTGCGGAAATATCAAACCATGAGCTCCCATATCTAAGGCGCGCTGACTGCTAACCGAGTTTAGCTCGCCGATGCGAACTAAGGCAGAACAGCCAGCAGTTTCACTAGTTCGGATAGCATTTTCTAACGACTCAAAATCAAAAAGTCCGTGTTCCAAATCAAAGATCTGAAAATCAAATCCAGCAGCAGCGATAATTTCTACTACAGTTGCAGACGGAATAATATTCCAAATTCCAAAAGTAGGCTTTCCTGAATTGATTTTTTCCTTCAAATAATTTTTCAAAAATAAATCCTTACTGAATTAAAGCGTGTACCACTCTATACTTCGCTTGATTGCTTCGGCTGTTGAAAAAACTGGTTTTAACGAAAATTTAGATTCTACAAACGATGTGTCTGGGACCATAAAGTTAACCTTATCCGCATTAGCATGACCGCCTACATATAAAATTTCTTTAGGTGACACAAATGATTCCGTTACCATTTTAGCAACATCTGCTAATTCGAAAGCTTCTGAATTGCCTAAATTATAAGTCGCTCCGCTTTCGCCATTTAAAACCAATGTTAAAACTTGGTAAGCCACATCAGCTCCATAAAGAAAACTTCGCACTGTTTTACCAGTTCCAAGAACTTTAATCGTAGTCCCTTTGATAGCATCATGAATAAAATTATTCAAAGCCCATGGGCTTGTTAACGTTTGATGGGGGCCAATAAAAGTAAAAGGCCTAATCACAATGCTTGGAGTTCGGTACTGCTGACGGTATGCCGAAGTCAATACTTCAGAATAGATTTTTCCCGCAATGTAAGGACTTAATTCATTATTAACTAATAACAAATCACTTTCTTTGACGGGTTTAGAAATTGTATTAAAGTTTCCATAAACCAAACACGATGTTAAATTTGCAAACATTCTTAAGTCAGAAAGACGATCAGTGGCTTTTAAAATGCACTCGGTTCCCGCAGAACACGTCGACATAACATCCACTGGATTAATGGCATGTGTTCGGTTATCGGGGCTGCCAGCACAATGAATGATATAATTTGTTTCCCGCGGTAGCTCAACAAGGTATCTGATGTCGGTACGCTGTAATTTAAAGGCAGTCGATTCGGACAAGTGCGGAGAATTTTTTTTTAATTTTTCAAAGTCACGGTCAATAACCGTAACAGTAGTCTCAAATTTGTGATGAACATTTAGAAAATTGATCAATTCCAAAATCCAAGTTCCAACAAAGCCTGATCCCCCAGTAATGCAGACATTTGTTTTTTTTAAATGATTCAATTTGCTAATGCCTGCTTTTGAAAATAATTTTTTTAGATCTTCTTCAATAAATTGAACTTGTTTTAAGCTCATGCATTAATCCCATTTTTCTTTTGCAAGTCTTTTGCGACTTCCATAATAAAATCTTCTTGGCCGGCAACAATTTTTCGTTTTCCCAGTTCAAAGAAAATATCACGAGCATCTAAATTCAATTCTTTTGCAATACGGCTAACTGGTTTCATGAACCCCGAGAACACGCCAGACAAACCACTTACGATACTAAGTGAATTAATCGTTGGTGGCGCCGGCATTAATTCTTTTTCTGCTAAATCAGAGCAATCCAGCATTTTATAGAAATCAATTCCTGTTTCGTAACCCATACGATGAAGAACTGCGACCAACACTTCAAGTTGTGCATTTCCAGCGCCAGCACCAAAGCCGCGTGCACAGCCGTCCAACATCTCAGCGCCAGCTTCAAGCGCAGCTATTGAATTGGCAATCGCCATACCTAAATTATTATGAGCATGGAAACCAACAGGAATTGTTAAACTATTTACTAATGCAGAAATTCTTTGAGTCACATCTGTCGGCAAGTAATTTCCAGCAGAATCCATAATTATCAAACCTTGGGCTCCGTAAGATTCCATTTTCTTAGCTTCTTCAGCTAATATTTCTTTACTTGCCATATGAGACATCATCAGCACGCCATAAACGGTTTTATTTTGATTTCTGGCGTATTCAATATGCCTTTGGGTTACATCTGCTTCTGTACAATGTGAAGCCACGCGAAAGACATCAACACCAAGATCGATGGCTTTTTTCATATCTTTATCAATTGTCGCAAACCCAGGAATCATATGAATTCCTAATTTTGATTTTTTTAAATTTTCGCGTGCTGTTTTTAAAGTTAATTCATCAGAACAAGCCGATTCACCTAATTGCAATGATGAAGCACCAATTCCATTACCGTGCCCGACTTCAACAATTGGGATTCCCGCATTGTCAGCAGCTTTGCAATAAGCGGCAATCTGATCAGCCTTAAGTTGGTGACGAATAGCGTGGTTTCCGTCGCGAAGCGTGGGATCACTGATTAAAACCTTTTTCATACACGTTCCTTATTTATCGTTACAGAAGTTTATTTGTTCTTCATTGTAGCATATTCTTCTGCCATAGCTACTGCCGCACAATTAATAATATCTAAGTTTCCTGCATATTCAGGCAGAAAATCTCCAAGGCCTTTAACTCTGATAGTTATAAAAATACGACCATCTTCTACTACAGGACCGACTAAGATTTCATAGCCGGGAACATAACGTTTTACCGATGTAACTAAGTGATCTAAAACTGGTTTTAAGGCTTCAATATCTGGAGTAGCCACTTTAGCCATAATTGTAGTTTGCATATTGATACAAGGAACCGCGGGATTTAAATTTAAGATAGCCTTTGTTCTTTTTGCTCCAGAGAATCTTTTAATGCCTTCTTCAGTCGTATGAATATACTCATCCAAATTTGATCGCGTTGCAGGACCAGCACTTTTAGAAGCAATAGCTGAAACAACTTCGATATAGTCGATATCTTTTTGAGTTTGCCCAATAGCATAGGCCACTGGAATAGAAGCTTGTCCACCACATGTGATCATATTAACGTTCTGATGATCTAAGCTTTCTTTAAGATTAACTGCCGGAACACACATTGTGCCAATTTTAGCCGGAGTCAAATCAATTACAAATTTACCCAAGGCTCGTAAAATCGGAGCATGCTCAAAGTGACTTGCCGCAGATGTTGCATCGAATACGATATCACAGCAATCAGGGTTGTTTTTGATGAAATCAATTCCATCGGCAGAAACGCGAACACCTAATGAAAGTGCTTTTTGAATTCCCTGAGAACCTAAGTTTCGACCGATAAAAGCACCACATACAAGTTGTTTTGAGCGAAGCACTTTTATCAAAAGATCTGTACCAATATTACCGCTACCAATAATAGCTATTTTCATTTTTTCCATTCGGCGAATGTTCCTATTTCAAGCGGTTAAGGTCAAGTTAATCTGCATCGCTAGCTATACCGTGCGCTTAAGCTTTCTCGTATTGTAGTATCTGTTCCAAACAAATTTCTTGAACAGGTCGCCCATCTATACGTTGTAAATGCCACTGTACTGTTTTTTCTAATGCTTGCTCAACACTCCAGCAAGGATTCCACCCTAAAGTTGAATTTGCCTTAGCACAGTCCAGTTTTAAAAAGTGCGCTTCATGCAACTGAGTTTCAGATCTAATAATTTCATACTGAATTTTCTGATTCCAGTAAGAATTCATTTTAATAATTATATTTTCAACATCACAACTTTCGTCGACATGGGGACCAAAATTAAAACCTTCTGCAAACTTATCACCGTGGTTGAACAGATGTTCAGTTAAAGACAAATAGCCACCCACAGGCTCTAATACATGCTGCCATGGTCTTAACGATTTTGGATTTCGAATAATTAGTTTTTTGTTATTTAACACCGATCGAACGATATCAGGAACTAATCTGTCTTCAGCCCAATCTCCGCCGCCGATAACATTTCCGGCCCGTCCACTTGCAACTAAAACATCTTCTTTAGCAAAAAAAGATTTTCGATAAGCCGAGGTGATTAACTCTGAGCACCCTTTGCTGTTACTATAAGGATCGTGACCACCCATGGCTTCATCTTCACGATACCCCGCTAAACGTTCGTGATTCTCGTAGCATTTATCACTAGTCACATTCAAAACGGTTTTTACACTTTTTGCAGCCCGAACAGCCTCAAAAAGATGAACCGTTCCCATAACATTCGTCATGTATGTTTCAACTGGATTGTTGTATGAATAACGAACCAATGGTTGAGCCGCCATGTGAATGACGATTTCTGGTTTTACTTCGCAAACTACTTTTTTCAAATTTTCTAAATCGCGAATATCACCAACCCGGGAATCCATATTCTTTGCCACCCCAGCTTCTTCAAATAAAGATGGATTAGTTGGCGCAGCTAACGCATACCCCGTAACATTGGCACCCGCCTTTGTTAACCAAAGCGAAGTCCAGCTTCCCTTGAATCCCGTGTGCCCCGTAAGAAAGACTTTTTTCCCTGACCAAAAATTGGGGTTCACTACATTTTTTGCCATGCTAGTTCCTACCAAACTTTCCATGGAGCACGTCCTGACTGCCAACTTTCTTCAAGAAAATTTTTGTCTCGTAGCGTGTCCATAGGTTGCCAAAAGCCATTATGGAAAAAAGAATGCAATTGCTTTTGAGTGGCCAATTTTTCAAGTGGTTCTTTTTCGAAAATCGTTTGGTCATTCGCAATTAATTCTAGAACTTTAGAATTAAGAACGAAAAATCCACCATTAATCCAATTACCGTCTCCGGCTGGTTTTTCTTTGAATGATTCAATCACAGTGCCATTTAGCCCTAAAGCACCAAATCTGCCCGGTGGTTGTGTCGCTGTCATAGTAGCCAGACCGCCATGTGATTTATGAAATTCAATTAATTCTTTTATATTCACATCAGCTACACCATCGCCATAAGTAAGACAGAAATCATCGTTACCAATATGTTCTTTAACGCGCTTAATGCGACCACCTGTCATCGTTCCTTCACCCGTATCAACCAAAGTCACTTTCCAAGGCTCCGACGAATTTTGGTGAACTTGCATCGAGTTATCTTTCAAATCAAAAGTCACATCAGAATTATGTAAAAAATAATTCGCAAAGTATTCTTTGATGACATAACCCTTATAACCACAAAGAATCACAAACTCATTCAACCCATAATGTGAATAGATTTTCATGATATGCCACAAAATTGGCTTACCACCGACCTCAATCATCGGTTTAGGTTTTAAATGGCTCTCTTCACTAATACGCGTGCCGAATCCGCCAGCTAATAATAAGACCTTCATAGTTTATCCTTACTAAACGGAAATTTTATGAAATTTACTTCCTAGTGACAACCATTTTGATTAACTGATATATTTTTGTTTTTTTGGAGGTAAAATATGTCAAATGATACTCAAAGTGTAAGCGAATCTCGATTGGCCTTACTGGCTGCTGCACGCGAGGTTTTCAAAAAAGAAAATCCACCCAAAATATTTACTCCTGGTGAAACCTATATTCCCGTAACAGCAAAAGTTGTAGATGAAGCAGACTTATCGTTGCTGATTGACGCATCGCTCGACATGTGGCTCACAGCAGGTCGTTATGCGCGACAGTTTGAGAGTGAATTCGGCAAGTATTTTGGCAGATCCACCAAGTCCCTTTTAGTCAATAGCGGCTCTAGTGCTAACTTAGTAGCCATTAGCTCTCTAGGCTCTCCAGAGTTGGCAAAAATTGAAGGCCTGCAACCACTTCTCCCTGGTGATGAAATTATCACTGTTGCAGCCGGATTTCCAACAACAGTAAACCCAATTCTTCAAAACGGTTGGGTACCTGTCTTTGTTGATATCGATGAGACCACTTTAAATGCACTTCCTGAAAAAATTATGGCAGCAAAAACACCTCGAACGCGAGCGGTTGTCTTGGCACACAGCTTGGGAAATCCATACCGTGCTGACATCATTGCTGACTGGTGTAAAAAAGAAGGATTATTTTTAATCGAAGATTGCTGTGATGCTCTTGGTGCCACAATCAAAAATAAGCCCGTTGGTAGCTTTGGTGAATATTCAACCAGTAGCTTTTATCCAGCACACCATATTACAATGGGTGAAGGCGGAGCCGTCATGTCAAAAGATGGACGCTTTAAAAAAATTGCCGAAAGTATTCGCGATTGGGGTCGCGACTGCTGGTGTGAACCCGGTGTCGATAACACTTGCAAAAAACGATTTGGTTGGACTTTAGGTGATTTGCCGCCGGGATACGACCACAAGTATGTCTACTCGCATATAGGTTACAATTTAAAAGTCACTGATATGCAGGCTGCCCTTGGCGTTTCTCAATTAGCAAAAGTAGATCACTTTGTTTCAGTGCGACGTGCAAACTGGCAATATCTTTTTGATGGCATCCAATCATCAGCTATTTTAAAAGAAAATTTCAAACCAATTCTAGCAACTGCCGAAACCAACCCCAGCTGGTTTGGTTTCCCAATGTATGCCCATCCACGCCTGAACCGTGAAAAAATTGTTGCCACACTTGAACAGCGTAAAGTAGGAACTCGTCTCTTTTTTGCGGGTAATTTGACAAAACAACCAGCCTATAAAAATACAAATTACCGGATTCATGGTGATTTAAGCACTACTAATAAAGTCATGAACTCATTATTTTGGATTGGTGTCCACCCGGCTCTAGATAAACAAAAAATGAATTATATGCTAGAGCAACTTGAGCATGTCACAAAGCACTGTACGACATGATAGATCTTGCTGTTTTTATCTTAAGTTACAACAGAGCTGAATATTTAAAAGCAGCAATTGAATCTATTTTGCAGCAGTCGTATCCGCATTTCAAAATTATAATTTCTGACAACTCCACGACAGATGATGTCCAGAACTCTCTTTCTGAATTTGCAACAAATTCTCGAGTTTCAGTGATTCGTCGTTCACCATCGCTAAATAATATCGATCATTTTAATTGTGTCCTTTCCGAAGCCCAGAAATATCCCCACTTTATGATGTTTCATGATGATGATCTGATGTTAAATGGATGTATTGAAAAAATGATGGCCGTGATTAAATCTCATGACGGTATTTCTGCTGTCGGATGCAATGCCTTCATTAAAACACAGATTGATTCATCTAAAATTTTCAATCCAAATTTAACAGAAAACTTGATGATCTCAACACCCAAACAGTTGATTCAGCATTATTTGAATCCTAATTTAAGCCATATACCATTTCCATTTTATATTTATAATTCGAAAGCCACTCAACTGTTGATTATGGATAAAACCCAAGGTGGAAAACATTGTGATTTGTCTTTTTTATGTCAAGTCGTAGAAAAAAGTCCACTCTTTTGGTTGGCTGAACCCTTAGCACTTTATCGTCGTCATAGTCATAACGATTCAGGTTCAATCAACATGAAGGATATCTTTTCATTAGCAAAATTTATTTTAAATCGATATCACACTGGCTACTGGCGATTATCTATTTTTATATTCAAAAGTTTTTTGCTTTATTTAAAATCAATTTTTTTTAAGAAATAAAACATCACACCTAATGAATATAGACCAATCAAACAGCTTAGCACTACAGATGTTATACTGATGCTTTCCAAATAAGGTCTCAGCAAAAGAACTGGAATGCACATCATAGTGATTTGCAACATTTGAAAAAAGTAAAAACGAATACTCGCTAATCTAAAAGCCACAAAGCTGTTCAGCAGTAATGTAATAAAGTAGGCTGATATAAGTAAAAGTATAATCCAATTCAATGATATAACAGAAAAGTAGTACCTATATATCAAACCCAATAACAAAATCAAAGACCCAGCAAAGTAAGGTAAAATATTACCAGCTGTCTTTTTCTCAGAATGCGAAACCAAATAAACAATATTTGTCAACTGACGGAAAAGCTCAAGACAAGCCCCTGCCGCAACAAAAGAACCGTACATGTGAAATACAGGACCCGTTAAAATTTTCAAAACAATCGAAGAAACTGCCATAACTGCAATTGCCGATGGAATATATATACTGATTGCTGCTCGCCAAATTAATTGCCACGCCTGCTTTCGTGAATCTAAACTGACATTAGAAATTTGCGCATAATACTTCGGGTATAAATACTGAGTTGCCAAAGACTCGACAATGCTGGCAAGACTTGCGGCAACTCCAAGACTAACACCCAAAATTGCCAGCAATTCAACGCCAGAAGACTTTTCTATAATCAATCGATACCCTTGCGTTTGAAACCACATAAAAACAGTAGCTAATGCAACCGGTAAACAAAAATGCAACGTCTCTTTGGTAAATATATTTAACTTAGCATTGATCTGAGTTTTCGAATTAAAATACTGATTTTGTCTCAGAAATAAAAAAGCCATCAATAAGGATGCAAACTGCCCTACCAATAATCCAAGCATCCAATAAAATGCACTCATCTGAAACTCAATGGTTAGACCGTAAGCGAATATCAATCCTAGAGCTTGCGAACTGATATTCAAGAACACAAAATGCTTCTGATAGTTGAATAGATTAAAAAATGAAGTCAAAGTTTGAAACCAAGTGCTCAAATAAATGTAAAGAAACACCAACACCATAACAGAAACTGTGCTTTGATTTGCCCCAATTGATAGAACTTCTTTTGCAAAATAAACAATTGGAATACTGACAATTCCAACACCAAGAAAATAAGCATTCATTTTCTTAAGGGCACTAACTAATTGATTGCTCTGAAACCACTCATGAACATGGCGATTAATAAACATTCCAAATGGATTAATCAAAACTAAACTAAACCATAATATAATTGATTGAATTAAATACTGACTGCCAATTTCGTCTTTAGCCAACACTGTTGTCATAATTCGAATAGTGAGGATCGATATCCCCGCCTGCAACACTCGTCCAATCAATATGAATAAAAAATTCTTATCTACCTTCATTGATCTTCAGCATATCCTCAGTCACTTTTTGCGCAACAAATAATGGTTCAAACCATTTATGGCGGTCACTTTTTAGAAACTTATTGATATCATTTAAACGGTTTTCATATTCGGACTCAGTCATCCCATGTAAAAAAGTATTTAATTCTTCGTATGAAGAAAATTGTGTTCGATCAATAAAGCATGCCTGTGGAATAAAATCTGTTACATTTGGTGCTCCCCAATAAATGGGGATACAGCCTGCCGTTAAGGAATCAAATATTTTTTCGGTAATATACCCAGGTATTCCATAAGCATTTTCATAGCATATTGAAAACTTATACTTTTTAAGGGTCGTCAACTTATCAACAACCGATCCATGATAAGATGGCCATTGCTTTGCAAATGCTCGTCTTAAGAATTGTAACCGATTGAGAATCTTCGATAGCACTGGAACATTAAATGTATGCATGCTCCAACCCATCCCAAAGAATTGAAAATTTGCAGGATCATGCTCCTCAAACCACCGAATAGCTTCGATCCGTTTCGAGTAAAGCTCTAAGGGATGTTTTACTGATTTTGCACCTGCGATGAGCGTACAAAAACCAGTTTTCTTTTTAAAAGAAACAAAATCGACACCCCCAGCATGTGTAAAATTAAATTTGAAGTACTTCCTATTATCTACAAATGAATCATTCCATGTAAATATTTGCTTGAACTGATTGTGCTTTTTCAAATCCCAATTGTCGGGCCTAATAAGCTCACTTTCAAACAATAGCAAAACAGCTTTATTCTTTAAAGACTCCGGCACTGAATATTTTGGCATTTCATTAAAAATAATAAAATCACACACTTCAGGTGAATGGATGTCCTGAGTATTCAAGTCGATACCATTTTTAGCCAAACAAAGCTTTAAATCGTAAAAAAACTGCAGACAATTGTCTCGATTAAGCCGACTTCTAGGATTAAATATTTCACCCTTGTCATATGGCGCTGTAACTACCAAACAGGCTTTTTTCATAGCTGCAAAAATATTTCTTTTTGACGATTAAAATAGGTATGAAATTCACGAGCCTTCTTAATACCGGCATTCTTAATAATTTCTCGTTCTGAATCATTTTCAAGATAGTGCTGCGTCAGCATAAGGGCCTCATCAACGTTTGAAAAACAAACTAGCTCTTGACCTAAGTTAAAGTAAGATTCAATTGTTGGAACATACTCCGTCAACTGAAAGCCTCCATAATAGGGAATTTCAAAATTTCTTGCTTTAATTTGACTAGACGCTTTAGAACTCTTCCAAGCAACAATTGGATTTTTTAAATTATGCAAAAGATATCGCATATCTAAATGCACACTATTTCCTAAATTTAAATTAATTTTACTTTCTTGAAAAACACTCATCATTTGTTCTAAAGAAATAGGACCTGATGGCCAACCATAACCAAATGTCGCGACATTAATCCCTTTTTTTCGAAAAGTATCAATAAACCAACGACGAACAGAATGAGAAGATCCAATAAAACTGACGTCGTACTTATACTGAGACGGTGCCTGCACCGGGATATTCAAATTCAAAGCGGCCCACTGGCTGAGTATGACATTCTTAATTCCAAGCTTACGATATTTTGACACCGCAAATGGATCCGTTGTAACCGACCAGGTAAACAATGGCGCATACTTTTTAGTAAAATTCTCAAAACGCCATTGATCGTCACCAAACCAATTGATTGTTTTGTATTTAGAGCTCAGGGCCTTAAGTGTTTCAGGCTTAAACTGCTCTCCAAATAAAACAAAGTAGATCAAATCCGGCTTTACCTGATCAGCCTTAAATTGCACGGCCTCTTGCAATGCTTCTAAATTTTTCAAATAGTCATCGTAATAAAAACATTCAACCTGATGGCCTAATTTCAAAAATGATTGATGAAAACCAATCTCACCGATCTGATTGATTCCCCGATCTTTCATTCCATAATCATACTGTAAATCGACGAACAGTATTTTCACTTATTTTTGCGCCTTAATAGCATCGCTCATTGTTTGACGTAATTTTTTAATCTGATCTGTCATAGGCACATGATGATTACCGACGAAAAATCCATGCTGATCAATACGGTCCGCATTTT
The DNA here is from genome assembly GCA_001771815.1 of Bdellovibrionales bacterium RIFCSPHIGHO2_01_FULL_40_29. GTDB lineage: Bacteria > Bdellovibrionota > Bdellovibrionia > Bdellovibrionales > Bdellovibrionaceae > Pseudobdellovibrio. The sequence goes on from MEPU01000008.1 coordinate 136,043, forward strand.
TCAGATCACCACTGATCTCGTAATCAAACCATTTAACAACTTCATTCTTAGCAAAATTTCCTGTAACAATTGGGCGGCACTCAACACCTGCTGAGGTTAACGAATCAATCAACTTCAAACGATTTAACTTAGATTCTGGACGAATAACAAAACTAAATCCAAACCATGAACTTTCGCCAATTTCCTTTTGAATCATCAAATCAGAATCATTATTGAATAAATCAACAAACACCTGTGCATTTTGCCGACGAACATCAACAAAATTTGGTAATTTTTTAATCTGCTCGATACCAATGGCTCCGCTCATTTCAAGTGGTCGAACATTATAACCTGGTAATACAAATTTAAAAGACTCTTCAAAGGCATTATCACTTTTAGTTCCTGTTATTTTATTGTGTTTAGGTAAATTCCGCGTCCAACCATGGGCTCTTAAGCAAAGCAAAATATGGTAAAGCTCTTCATCATGAGTTGTGACAAAACCGCCTTCCATGGTCGAAATATGATGACTGAAAAAACTGCTAAATGTTCCCATAGAACCAAATGTTCCAGACTGTTTATTTTTATAAACTGCCCCCATTGATTCGCAATTGTCTTCGATCAATTCAATATTTTTACCATTTATTAATCGTTGGATCTGTTCGAATTCATTTGGGTTACCCAATAAATTCACAGTCATGATTAATCTTGTGTTGGGGGTGATTGCTTTTTCAAGCGCATTTAAATCAAAGTTTAAAGTGTTTAAATCTATATCCACAAACTTTAATTTTAATCCATACTGATACAGTGGATAATACGTTGTGCTCCAGGATACCGCTGGAACAATAACTTCATCACCACGCTTGAGTGGATTTTCTTTGCGATAAAACAAGGCCGCCACCATAATTAAATTGGCTGTTGAACCCGAACTAACCATAACGCAATAGGGGCTTCCTAAAAATTCAGCGAACTTCTTTTCGCATTCAGCAACGTGGCTCCCCATCGTGTACATTCCAGTCTTAATAACTTTTTGAATGGCATCGACTTCAACATGATCCCAGCTGGTGGTTGCTAATGGGTAAAATGGATTCATTATCTCTCCTGTAAACTTAAAAAATAGTGATAGGCTTTTTCGATTCCTGCATGCAATGAGGTCTGACTTTTCCAACCCCAGTTATTTAATTTTTCAATAGAAACCAACTTTTGTTGCATGCCTACAGGTTTTGTCAAATCATGCTTAAATTGCCCTTGATAGCCCACGACCTCGGCTACGGCTCTGTAGTACTCATTCACAGAATAGTCATGACCAAGACCAACATTCATCAAATTAGGAATAGCACTAAAGTCATTGATGCATTTAATGATACAATCCGCCAAATCACCGGCATACATAAATTCACGTCGTGCTTCGCCTGTTCCCCAGATCTCAACGTCACTTAAATTATTTTTCTTAGCCTGAAAGACCTTACTTATGATTGCAGGAACCAAGTGTGAATGCTCTGCTGCAAATTTGTCATGACGACCATATAAATTACAGGGAATCAACGTCTTATACTGAAATTCAGAATCTTCACGCATGATGTATTCACAAAGTCGTTGAGCCATAATTTTTGCCAATGCGTAACCTTCGTTCGTAGGTTCTAATTCACCTTGAAGAATCATAGATTCCTTCAATGGGTTTTGCGCACGACAAGGGTACATGCAAGAGCTACCTAGATTTAGAATTTTTTTAATACCCACAGATTGACAGCTTAAAATTAAATTTTGATTGATATCAACATTCTCTGATAAAAAAGCCACTGGATGCTTTATGTTGGCTTGAATCCCGCCCACCCGACCAGCTGTATGAATAACAAAATCTGGCTTATTTTTCTTTAAATAATCTTCTGTAGCTTTTCGATCTGAAAGATTCATTTCACTGCGCGATGGAGCTAATATCTGCCACTTTTGAATAGCAGAATGCTCAAGAATATTCTTCCCGACCATTCCATTTGCACCTGTGATTAATACTTTCACTGATTCACTCGCATTACTTTTTGACTAACACCTGTTTTAGCCTCGTGTTCAGCCATAATAAAATCTGCCTTAACCATCTCTTTGACCAATTCAGAAAAAGAAATTTTTGGCGTCCAACCAAGTTTTGTTCTGGCCTTAGTCGCATCACCTAATAGAGTTTCCACTTCTGCTGGACGGAAATACATCTTATCTACAGCAACGATGCACTTGCCACTTTCATCATAGCCCTTTTCATCAACACCCTTGCCGTCCCATTTTACTTTCATACCAAGCTCGGATGCTGCAACTTCAACAAACTCACGCACGCTTTTCTGCATTCCTGTAGCGATTACAAAATCTTCAGGGACTTCTTGCTGCAACATCATCCATTGCATTTCAACGTAATCTTTTGCATGACCCCAATCGCGCCGCGCATCCAAATTCCCCAAAAACAAACAGTCCTGGGTTCCAAGTTTAATACGTGATAAAGCGCGAGTAATTTTTCGAGTTACAAAAGTTTCTCCACGCAATGGACTTTCATGATTAAATAAAATTCCATTGCACGCATAAATTCCATAAGCTTCACGATAGTTAATCGTGATCCAATAGGAATATAATTTTGCCACAGCATAAGGACTTCGCGGATAAAATGGAGTTGTTTCTTTTTGTGGTGTTTCTTGTACCAAACCATAGAGCTCTGAGGTTGACGCTTGATAGAATTTTGTTTTTTTAGTGAGATTTAAAATACGTATAGCTTCTAAAATCCGCAAAGCTCCCAATGCATCACTATTTGCTGTGTACTCAGGTTCTTCAAAAGAAACAGCAACGTGACTTTGGGCAGCTAAATTATATATTTCGTCAGGCTGAACCTGTTGAATAATGCGAATTAATGACGACGAATCCGTCAAATCACCATGATGCAAAAAGAACTTTAACCCCTGCACATGAGGATCACTAAACAAATGATCAATCCGATCTGTATTAAATAACGACGTTCTGCGCTTGATGCCGTGAACCTCATAGCCTTTACTTAATAAAAGCTCCGCCAAATAAGCACCATCTTGTCCTGTAACACCTGTAATTAAAGCTTTTTTCATGTGATTTTCCTTACCCAGACAAACTACCCTTAAACAAATTATTTTCAACTAATAATAGGAGAAATCTCAACTCAATCATTCATACTTCGGGGCATCTTTAAAACGCTCACCCTTAATATCTTTTTCGGAAAGCGTTGGTTGCGAATCCAATCGCCAATCAATTTTCAAATCTGAATCATCCCATATAATGCACTTTTCATCCTCTGGCTGATAATATTCAGTTGTCTTATAAAAAACTTCAGCTTGTTCAGACAACACAAGAAAACCATGTCCAAATCCAGGCGGCACCCATAATAACTTTTTCTCAACATCATTCAGCAATAGGCCAAACCATTTTCCAAAGGTTGGGGAGGATTTTCGCAAATCAACAGCAACATCGTAAATCTCGCCATGCAGAACACGAACTAACTTTCCCTGTGGATTATTCAACTGGTAATGAATTCCCCGCAAAACGCCTTTTTTTGACTTGGAATGATTATCTTGAACAAATATGTATTCAGTCCCCGTTAAATCATTAAAAACTCTCTGATTGAAGCTCTCAAGAAAAAAACCACGATGATCGCCAAAAACAATTGGTTCTAGAATAAAGCAATCCTTCAACGGAGTTTCTGTCAATTTCACGGTAACGTCTCTTTCGAAACCTGCATTAAATAATGTCCATAACTATTCTTAATAAACGGCAATGCCAACTCACGTAATTGAGCTGAATCAATGTAGCCCATCCGATAGGCAATCTCTTCAGGCGATGCCACCTTAAGTCCCTGTCGATGTTCTATTGTCTGAATAAATAAACTAGCTTCCAATAGACTGTCGTGGGTGCCTGTGTCCAACCACGCAAAACCTCTGCCTAAGGTTTTTACAGATAACATCTGCTTTTCTAAATATATTTTATTTAAATCAGTAATCTCCAACTCGCCCCGTTTAGATGGTTTTAAAGATTTCGCGTAGGCAACAACATTTTGATCATAAAAATAAAGCCCCGTTACTGCATAATTCGATTTTGGTAAACTTGGCTTTTCCTCAATACTAATGACCTTCAAATCCGAAGTCATTTCAACAACACCATATCGCTCTGGATCTTGAACTTTATAGGCAAATACAGTGGTTCCAACATCACTTGCAGCAGCCTCTTGCAAAAGCTTACTAAAACCTTGGCCATAAAAAATGTTGTCGCCCAAAATTAATGCGCATTTTTCATTATTAATAAACTTCTCTCCAATAATAAATGCCTGAGCCAAACCATCCGGAGATGGCTGCACGGCATAGGATATTTTAATCCCCCACCTTGCCCCATCACCAAGCAACTGCTCAAATCTTGGCGTGTCTTGTGGGGTTGAAATAATTAAAATATCTTTTATTCCAGCCAACATAAGAGTTGATAACGGATAATAAATCATTGGCTTATCATAGACAGGAAGAAGCTGTTTGCTTACGGAAATTGTGGCAGGAAAAAGACGTGATCCAGACCCTCCAGCTAATATAATACCCTTCATTGACTATCCTTTGCCAATACGGCTTCAACCCATTTTGTATTTTCTAAGTACCACTCAATTGTTTTTGCGATGCCTGACTCAAAAGATTCTTTAGGTTTCCAACCAAGCTCATGTTGAATTTTTGTGGCATCAATAGCATAGCGCTTATCATGACCCAGACGATCAGTAACAAACTTCTTTTGAGTTAAATAACTTTTCCCATCACTGCGTGGTCGGAGCTGGTCCAATTTCATACAAATAGTATCTACAACATCTAAATTCTTTTTCTCATTCCATCCACCAATATTGTAAGTCTCACCAATGCGACCATTTTTTAAAACACACGTGATCGCCTCACAGTGATCAGTGACATATAGCCAATCTCGAATATTTGATCCATCACCGTAAATGGGTAAATCTTTATACTTTAGTGCATTATGCAGAACTAAAGGAATTAATTTTTCTGGGAATTGAAAGGGACCATAATTATTTGAACAATTTGTGGTTAACACCGGCAAACCATAAGTATGATGATAGGCTCGTACTAAATGATCACTTGATGCCTTTGATGCAGAGTACGGGCTATTCGGAGCAAAAGGCGTTGTCTCTTTAAACGCTGGATCTTCAACATCCAAACTTCCATAAACTTCATCTGTCGAAATATGCAAAAATCGAAACTCTTTTTTTTGAGATTCAGTTAACGTTTGCCAATAGCTCTTAGCGCACTCGAGGAGATTAAAGGTTCCGACAATATTCGTTTGAATAAATTCAGAAGGCCCATCTATGGAACGATCCACGTGACTTTCGGCAGCAAAATTAAGAATCGCTCGTGGCTGGAATTCACGAAATAATTGTAAAATTTTTTCCTTATCTGCAATGTCTGTTCTTGAAAATTGATAGGATTCATTTTTAGAAACTGATTCTAAATTGCTAAGATTCCCAGCATAAGTTAACTTATCAATATTGACCACTTGCTCATTGGAATTCTGAAGCCAGTTCAGTATAAAATTTGAACCAATAAATCCGGCACCGCCAGTGACAAAAATCATGACTTATATAAAAATATCAAATACTTAAAGTCAACGCCGATATAAGTGATCCTACATTTCAGCTAGGACTTTTTTGACACTATAATCCCACTCTGGCAACGTAATTTGAAAATTGGTTTTTAGCTTTACTCCAGACATTAAGGAGTACCTTGGCCTCACAGCAGGCGTTATAAATTGATCAGAGCTTATAGCCACCACAGACTCTGTGATAACTTTATACTTATCAGACTTCTGTTTTGCAAAATCGACAATCAATTGAGTAAAATCATACCATGTTGTCTGCCCTTGCGCAGGCATATGATAAATACCAGTTTTATCTCGTAATTGAGAATTAGATAAAATCTGCACCGTTGCCTTTGCGATGTCATAACTAAATGTCGGAGCACCTATTTGATCACTGACAATCTTAAGCTCAGGTCGTTCTTGCATGAGTTTTAAAATAGTTTTTAAAAAATTATTCCCATATTTTCCATAGACCCAACTCACTCGAAAAATATAGGCCTGACAGCCCGTATCCAAAAGATACTTTTCGCCTAAAAGCTTTGTTTTCCCGTAATGGTTAATTGGATCAACATGATCATCTTCAGTATAAGGAATACGACTCGCACCATTAAAAACATAATCCGTCGAATAATGAATAACTGAAGCATCAATTTTTTTTGCGACCTCACCTATTATGCCCATTATTTGACCATTTGTTTGTAAGGAAACATCTTTTTCAGATTCGGCTTTATCAACAGCCGTATAAGCAGCCGTATTTATAATACACTTAGGCTTATACTCTCGAATCAGCTTCACTACAGAATCTGGATTTAGAAAATCAATACTGGGTCGACCAATCTGATAGACTTCTTTATCATCTCTAAATAGTTGCTTAAATTCATTGGCCAGTTGGCCACTAGCTCCAAGGATGAGTGTCTTTATAAAGCATCCTTACATTTACCACGAATATAATTCAAAATCCCTTCACGCAAATCATCCCTGTCCAAGGCCACTTCAATATTTGCCAATAAGAATCCAAGCTTATCCCCCGCATCAAAACGACGAGCATTAAAACTATAAGCATTTAATTCATCGACTTGCGCCAAACGATTCATAGCATCACTCAATTGATACTCACCATTTACGCCCGGGCTAATCTGATTGAGATGATTTATAATATCAGACGTAAAGACATAGCGACCAGGTAACGCCCAAAATGATGGTGCCATCTCAGCATTTGGCTTTTCAACAACACCAAAAACTTTTTTTCCACCACTTAGGTCTTTTATACTTTTATCTTTCAGATCAACAATACCATATCTATGCGTATCAGCCTGAGCTACAGGCAATACCCACACGCTGCTAGCACCTGACTCTATTGATCGTTCAGTTAAAAATTTTGTGATATTTTTTTCTGGGCCCGATGGAATTGTAATCTCATCCCCCAGCAGAACTGCAAATGGATCAGAACCAGTTACGGTCGCTGCGCACTTGACTGCATGACCAAGACCCAAAGGACTTTTTTGCCGAATAGAAATAATATTAACTGAATTACGAATCTTATTTATTTCATCAATTAAATGGCCCTTGCCATCTTTTATTAATTTATCTTCCAATTCATAACTGATATCAAAAAAATCTTCGATTGCTGTTTTCCCGCGACCTTGAATTAATACAATATCTTCGATTCCAGCTTGAACCGCCTCTTCAATGACATAAAGAATTGTAGGTTTGTCCACAATAGGTAACATTTCTTTGGGGATTGTCTTGGTTGCAGGAAAAAATCGAGTCCCCAATCCAGCAGCAGGAATAACAGCCTTAGTTACTTTTTTCATTAACCGAATCTCCCTGTTATATAGTTTTCAGTTTTTTGCTCTTTGGGGTTTGTAAATATTTGTGAGCTTTCCCCAAATTCAATGAGCTCTCCTAAATACATAAATGCTGTGTAATCTGCAGTCCTAGCGGCTTGATGCAAATTATGCGTAACCATTAAAATGGTCACCTTTTTTTTCAAACTAGCTACAAGCTCTTCGATGTGAGCTGTTGAAATCGGATCCAAAGCGGATGTGGGTTCATCCAATAATAAAATATCAGGCTCTGTCGCCAAAGCACGCGCAATACAAAGACGTTGCTGTTGCCCACCAGATAATGAATTGGCTCCGGTATGCAATCGATCTGAAACCTCTTGCCACAAACCGGCCATCTTCAATGAATCTTCAACCTTTTCATCGATGTAGGATTTCTTTTTAATCCCTCGGATTCTTAATCCATACGCAATATTCTCGTAGATACTTTTTGGAAATGGATTGGGTTTTTGGAAAACCATACCTATTTTCATGCGAACTTCAATCGGATCAATATCAGTTGATAAAATATTCACCTGATCAGGTAACAAAAGAATACTTCCATCGTACTTAACATTTCCGTACAAATCATGCATACGGTTAAAACATCGTAACAATGTTGTTTTGCCACAACCTGATGGACCAATCAGTGCCGTAATTTTATTTTCAAAAATAGGCAGACTGACTGATTTTAAAACCAATGCTGAATGACTATAGCTAAAATTTAAATTCTTCACTTCTGCTTTTCTATTCATAGATAATCCTGCAAATTTTTATTTGCGCTACCATTTATACTTCTTTCGAAAGCGATAGCGAATATAAATCGCTACGGCATTCAATAGAAGTGTCATTGTTAAAAGAACTAAACCTGCTGCTGCTGCATTTATATGAAATTCCTCTTGGGGACGTGATACCCAATTAAACATTTGAATAGGCATAACGGTATACGGGTCGGTAAGCCACTTCATACTCAGGTAGGGAGCAATATCTGAAACGGGTGCTGTCGGCAAAAATGCAATAAACGTCAATGCGCCAACTGTAATTAACGGCGCTGTCTCTCCAATAGCTCGCGAAAGCGCAATTACGACTCCCGTCATAATCCCTCCAGATGAATACGGCAGAATATGATTCCAAATTGTTTGCCATTTTGTTGCACCCAAGGAATAGGAAGCTTCTCGAATATGCGATGGAATTGTTCGAATGGCCTCTCGAGTTGTAACAATAATAATCGGAAGAACCAATAATCCCAAAGTCATTCCCGCCGTAATAATTGTTTGCCCTAATCCAAAGCGATAGACAAAAATTCCAAGAGCCATTAATCCAAAAGTGATTGATGGAATGCCTGCAAGATTTAAAATATTAATTTCAATAATTTTTGTAAAAATATTTTTAGGTGCGTACTCTTCTAAATAAATTCCAGACGCAATCCCAAGTGGAATAGCCATCAATGCCGTCACTAAAACCACACAAAAGCTACCCACCCATGCCGATAAAATACCGGCACGCTCTGGAAAACGTGATGGAAAACTGGTGAAAAAATGACTGGAAATTCGGGGCATTCCCGTCATAGCCATATCAATAATCAAGCTCAGCAAAATCACCAATGCGACGATCATCGTAATTAGTCCTATAAACCAAAAATATTTGTCTTGCCGCTTGAGTTGCTCAATTAGTTTTTTCATTTGAATTTCTTTTCCATATTGGAGCGAATAAGCTGGCCAATAAGATTAAATACTAATGTAAAAATAAGAAGAACCAAACCTGAAACATAAATTGAACGATAGCCAATTGACCCCTGAGGCAAATCACCAAGACTCACTTGCACAATAAATGCAGTTATTGTTTGCGTTGATTCCAAAGGATTAAATGATAGACGCGGTTGTAAACCAGCAGCAATTGCCACAACCATAGTTTCACCTAATGCTCGGGATATTCCCAATATATATGCTGACGCCACTCCAGAAAAGGCCGCAGGCAAAATCACTCGAAATGAAGTCTGAAACTTCGAGGCTCCCAAGGCCAAACTCCCTTCGCGAAGATGCAAAGGAACAGCCCGCATGGCATCCTCTGACAAACTACTGATGTAGGGTATGATCATCACACCCATAACAAGTCCTGCACTTAAGGCATTAAAGCTCGATATCCCAGGAATAATTTTTTGCAAAAGTGGCGTTACAAACAGCATCGCAAAATACCCATACACAACCGTAGGTATTGCAGCTAAGAGTTCCAAAATTGGCTTGAATATTTCGCGCATTTTTTCAGAAGAATACTCACTCAGAAAAACAGCCGTTATCGTACCTAATGGAATTGCAACTAAGAGAGCTATTACTGTAGTTAGTAAAGTTCCGCACACTAAAGTCATTATTCCATACTGTGCATTTTCAAAAAGTGGTGTCCACTCTCGATCAAATAAAAACTGACTCAACGAAACATCATCAAAAAAAGGCAAGGCCTCAACCACCAAAGTCCAAACAACACCAACTGTAACAAGCACTGAACTGGCAGCACAAATAAACAAAAATGCTTTGATTAGAAATTCTTTCAATACTCGAAAGCGACGTTTAGTGCTGTGAGGAGTTGAAAATTCAGTCTTCACTAGCGACCATAATCATCTTGATAGCGGATGATGTCATCTTCACCAAAATAAGACCCAACTTGAACCTCAATAAATTCAACCATCTCTGAGCCCGTGTTAATAATTCGGTGTTTTGCACCTTGAGGAATATGAATATGCTGACCTTGTACTAATTTATGATTTGTATCATTCAAAACTACCGTTGCCGTCCCGCGTACGATAATCCAATGTTCTGAGCGATATTGATGCGATTGATATGAAATTTTTTGCCCAGGTGCCACTTTGATTATTTTTGACTTAAAATAAGTCTCATCCTTTAAAATCTCAAATTCGCCCCATGGTCTCATTTCAAACGGATGTTCTTCGAGTAATTTATTGTTTTGTTCTTTAACCAAATTAACGACATCTTTGACTTTTTGAGATTGGCCTTTTTTGCAAATCAGCATGGCATCTGTTGTATCAACAACCATGATGTCATCTACACCGACGAGACTATATACTTTTTTTTCTTTTGAAAAAATTGTATTCCTAGAAGCATCCACTTGGATGGGTTGTTTAAAAATATCTAGCTTTTCCTTACTGTCTGAATTTATTTGATCCAAAACATCCCAAGAGCCCAGATCACTCCAACCAATATCACATGGAACACAACTTAATTGTTCACTTTTAAGTTTTTCCACAATGGCATAATCGAAGGAAATATTTTTAACTTTAGAGTAAATTTCTTTTAAATTATCAAAGTCAGTGTGCAATTCCGAAATCAAAGACCACATCTCCGGCTGATGTAATTTAAAATAATGAATCATTTCTGATACTTTAAAAATAAAAATTCCGGCATTCCAAAAAAAACTTCCATCTTGAATAAATTTTTCAGCCGTTGAGTGATTTGGCTTTTCATGAAATTTCAAAACTTCTGATGCTTGATTCAAATTGAAATTTTTTGGCACCTGTATGTATCCAAAACCAGTTTCAATGCGATCAGGACGAATTCCCAGCACCACAACCTTACCCTTGGTTGCTTCTTCAGTGGCCATCTCAATTGCTTTTTCAAATGCAGCAGTTTTAGTGATCAGCGCATCTGAAGAGAATACGCCACAAACTTGACCTTGCAAACCAAGCAGCTCCAAGTACCGACAAGCGACGGCAACTGCTGGTGCTGTGTTTTTTCCTTCACTTTCATAAATAATTTTACGAATGATAAATTGATGGTCGCTGATTTCTTTTTCAGTTAATACTTTTAACTTTTCAGAAGTAATAATTAAGGGTGATTCAAACATCTGTAAGCGACGTAAAGTCAAAGTTTGTAAGGAATCCTTCAACAGATGGGAAAACTGTTTCGGGTGACTCGCTCGGGAGATGGGCCACAATCGGGTGCCACTTCCGCCACTCAAGACAATGGGAATTAATTTCATGGGTTAAAATTGCCTTGAAACAACGGGATGATCAACTACTTTGGCAACTCATAAATCTTCAAAGTGCTTTGAATTTGGTCAAACAGACCAAACTAATTCAGCATCGCTTTGGTTTTACGAATATCGTCTACAAATTGACGCACCAATGTTGTCATCTGATCCATTTTTTGGACGACTTGAATCATGTCTTTGCTGTGTTCTTTTTCTTTTTTGAAGGCAAATTTCACATCTTTCAATGCCTGACGAGCACCTTCGATGGAAAATTTATCTCGGTACAAAAGTTTACGAATCAAAAAGGCATTCTCAACATCTTTTTTAGTATAAAGTCGCTGATTGTTAGATGCTTTTTTTGGCTTTAAAATTTCAAACTCTTGTTCCCAGTATCTCAGCACATACTGTTTGATACCCAATAAATCAGCTACATCTCCAATTTTAAAACCAAAGCGATCTGGAATTGTTGCTATTTCTGCCATCAGTTCTTCATCAACTAAAACATGAGGCATAGATGCTGATTCTGCCTTTAGCTCAGGCTCTGATTTAACTTCGGATTTTGCTTCAGCAGGAACAAATTTATCCTCTAAAGACAAGATTTCGTCGGCATCAGTGCCTATGATCACGGATTCAGTTTCATTCGTCGTCATCGTCATCCTTTAAGTGTGCGTATTCCTCACCGTTCAGCATGGCTTTTAAAACCTGACTCGGTCGGAATGTTAACACACGACGTGCAGAAATTGTAATCTGCTCGCCAGTTTGGGGGTTGCGACCAACGCGTTCATTTTTTCCACGCACCATAAAATTTCCAAAACCAGAAATTTTAACTTTGTCGCCATTTTGCAATGTGTTCTTTAATGAATTGAATACCATTTCAACAAGTTCACTGGCTTCTTTTTTAGAGAACCCAATTTTTTCATAAACTTTTTCAACAATATCTGCTTTAGTTACTGTTGAATGTCCCACATTTTGCCCAGCCATGATTAAACCACCCTTATATAAAAATCGTAGCAAGTATTTGAAATGAATCAAGTTTTTGAAATAAAATACCTAACACATTGCGGCTATTGGCGTAATGTCGCTCCTAATGACTTTTGTGCACCTTCAATGACCTTTTGAGACAGATTTTGAATTTCACTTTCACTCAATGGAGTCGTGAAACTGTGCAACTCGACCTTCAAAGCCACTGATTTTTTGCCATGAGGCAACTTATCGCCTTCATAAATATCAAAAACATGAATCTGCTTTAAGTTGGCTCCAGCGGCTTTCTTAATTTCTTTGATCAAATCGCCAACGGGTTTTCCCGAGTCCATAACAAATGCAAAATCCCGTTCGACAGGTTGAAAACTAGAAAGAGATTTGAATTTTCGGGGACGAGGTTGACCCACTAATAATTGCTGCAAGTCGATTTCAGCAACAGCCACATCGCAGCGAATTTTCTTTTGATTCAGCCAACCCGGATGAACTGAGCCCACAAATCCAATATTTTTACCTTCAACGACCAATGAAGCAAACTGCCCACGATGCAAAAATGCCGGAGCATCCGTGCTTTGCAACCAGGTGAATGAATTGATTTGATACGCTTGCAATAACTTTTCAACAGCCGCTTTCACTTGAAATAAATGTGGCGCCGTCGTTTTAAACACTCCAATAGGATCACCCCAACTGATGAGGGATGTGCGAAGTGTTTCTTTATACTCATTTCCAGAGCGAAAGAAAATGCCTCCACTTTCGAACAGTTTTCCATAACTATTTCCCGCATGAACATTAGATAAAACATTCTGCGCCAATCCAAACGAAAGCGTTCGTCGCATTCCATTTAATTCTTCACTTAATGGATTCATCAACGGAATGGATTTCTCGTCAGTCATCAACCCTGTTTTTTGTAAAACAGCAGTTGATCCTAAAAATTGAGACTCTTCTTTTTCATTCACAAAAGCATAATTAAACGCCTGAGAAAATCCTTGTGCGCGAAAAAGTGATGACACTTTTTGCACCTCCATATATTGAAAATCATGAGCCACAGGTTCCGTTTTTAAAACGGGAATTGTTTCTCCCAGATGTTCATACCCATGAAGCCGCGCATACTCTTCTACTAAATCCATATCCGAATTCAGATCGAATCGAAAAAGAGGTGGCGTGATTTTAAAATTCCCGGCTCCTGCAGAGTCGATCTTGCATTGCAAGCCCTGAAGATACTGGATAAATAATTTTTCATCAGCCACATAGCCCAAGCGATCTGAAACCGTTTGAATAGAAATTGAAATGGGATTTTTAACAACGGGCATCGGATACACATCATGGTGATCACCATAAGCTTCTCCACCTGCAACTTGTTGAATCAAGTAAACCGCACGGTCCATAATTTCAAAAGTAGAGCTGGGATCAACTCCGCGCGAAAAGCGATATGCCGAATCTGTTTCAATTCCATGAGCTCTGGATGATTTTCTGGCGCTCATCGGTTGGAAGTAGGCACTTTCTAAAAAGATATTTTGGGTCTTCTCAGAAACTCCTGAATTAAGTCCGCCAATAACTCCAGCTAACGCCACTGCTTTTTCGGAATCACAAATTAATAACTCATCTCCTGTCATCACAATTTCTTGTTCTTTGAGGGTTTTAAATTTTTCATCTTTTTTAGCTGTTCGAACCACAATGCTGTTACCCATCAAAAGGTCTGCATCAAATGCATGAAGCGGTTGTCCCATTTCAAGCATCACATAATTTGTAACATCCACCACATTGTTGATGGAATTCTGCCCGATGGACTGCAATTTTTGAACAAGCCATGCGGGGCTTGGTCCAATTTTTACTTTGGCGATATAGCGACCACAATACCGTGGGCAAAGATCCGCATTTTCAATTTTCAAAGACACTTTATTTTTTGTCGAGAGACTAACAAACTGTTTTTGAATTTCGGGTTTCTTCACCGGCTTATTCAACAAACACCCAATTTCGCGAGCTAAACCATAATGACTCAAACAATCCGCACGGTTTGGAGTGACCTTCAATTCAAATGTCACATCATCATGACCAGCAAATTCAGCAAAGTTTTTCCCAACAGGAGCCGTCGGATCAAGAATAACAATTCCATCGCTGGTGTCAGCCATTCCTAATTCTTTGTAGGAGCACAACATCCCTAAACTTTCCACATCACGAATCTTTGATTTTTTAATAGCAAAGTTTCCCGGAAGCACTGCACCTGGCAGCGCCACAATCACTTTATCGCCTGCTTTGTGATTTTGCGCACCACAAACAATTTGTGCCACTTGCCCCGGTGCAATTTCAACCTGACACAGTGAAAGCTTATCCGCATTGGGATGCTTGTCCTTGACCGTGACAAGACCAACGACAACATTTTGAAAATCTTTGGCTTTATTCTGGATTTCCTCAACCTCTAAGCCGGCCTTTGTTAAAAGATCTGCCAAGGCTTGCGGTTCTGCCAAAAAGCTACTGATATCGACGAACTCATTAATCCATTTTAACGAAATTTTCATTTTGTTTACCTAAATTAAAATTGTTTTAAAAAACGCACATCATTCTGTGGAAATAAACGAATATCATCCACGCCATACTTAATAATGGCCATCCGCTCGACACCAAATCCAAATGCAAATCCTTGCCATTTTGGATACTCCACTTTGGCAAATTCAAATACCTTTGGATTGATCAAACCGCATCCACCAATTTCGATCCACCCCGTATGTTTACACAGTGAACAGCCTTTCCCTTTGCAAATAGGACAAGAGCAATCGACTTCCGCAGACGGTTCTGTGAATGGAAAAAAACTAGGACGAAAACGAGTTTTTAATCCGGGACCAAAAAATTCTTTAACAAAAAAGGAAATGGTTCCCTTTAAGTCAGCCATGGAAACTTTCTCATCCACGCACATGCCTTCTATTTGATGAAAATTCGGCAAATGCGAAATGTCACTGTCGCATCGAAATACAGGCCCCGTGCCAATCACACGCAAGGGTGGTTTTTCATTCTCTAACGAGTGAATCTGAATCGGAGACGTGTGCGTGCGAAGCACATGGGTTTCATCAATAAAGAATGTATCCTGCATATCTCTGGCAGGATGATTCTTGGGAATATTGAGGGCTTCAAAATTATAATAATCTTTTTCAATCATGGGCCCCGTACGCAAAGCATATCCAAGGCGCGCCATAATTCCAAAAATTTCATTCGTCACTTTGTAAATAGGATGTTCACTTCCCAGTGGCTGAATATCTATGGGTAAAGTCAGATCCAACTTCTCACTTTCCATTTGAGAGTTGATCTCTTTATTTTTAAGCTCATCTTCGGCCTTTGAATAAAAAGCTTCCAGCTCGGTTTTAACATCATTCACCAGTTTTCCGAATTGAGGTTTTTCCTCTTTGGGAAGTGTGGCCATTAATTTCATGGTTTCCGTTAAAGCTCCGCTTTTTCCTAAATACTGAACTTTAGCGTTGTAAAGTTCGGTGGAATTCTGAGCCGCTTGAAAAGCTTTCAAAGCCTTTTGTTTTATATCGTTTAATTGAGTTTGTGACATGGGATTAGTATCCAGAATAATTTAAGTCTTTTCAAGTATTTAGCCCTATGATAAGTTCCTTTTGTGGCGCATAAAAATAAGCAAAATTATTCTCCTTATAAGGCCAGGCTTGAAAAGGCCGGCATTAATCCTGTTCAAAAAGCTTCAAATCGCAGCTTTAAAGCTGAAAAGATCTATTCCCCCGAAGAAGCCAATGATCGCTTAGCTGATATTTTTCGCAATCATGACTTTAAATGCTCCCATGAAGAAAGGCAGAAGCTGGCCCTTTTTTATTCAGTCCTGATGCAAAACCAAGAACATCAAAACTTTACCCGCCTCCTTAAAATCAAAGACATTGCCATCAAGCACTTTATTGACTCACTGATCATCACCGAGCTTTGCGATTTGCAGTTTCCTTTGCTTGATTTAGGAACCGGACCTGGATTTCCAGGAATTCCGCTAAAAATCCGATACCCTGATCAAAAAATTCTTTTGGCCGAAGGTGTTCAAAAACGAGTCGAGTTTTTAAAAACAGTCCGCGAAAAACTGGATCTTAAAAATTTGGACATCATTGGCCGCAATGTGAACGAATTTTTTGTTTATCCGGTCAATGGGGTCATTACCCGAGCTGTTGAAGATATTCCAAATACCCTACGAAATGTTTTGAGTTGTCTTCAATGTGGCGGAGCTGTTTATTTTATGAAAGGCCCCGGAGTTGATCCTGAATTCAAATTGATTCCTGATGAACTTTTGGAATTTTACACATTAGAAAAAGACATCGCTTATGATTTAAAGCACACCGAAAATCACCGCCGCCTCGTGATTTTTAGAAAAATTAAAAACGCTCCACTACCGGACGATCCTGACGAGGAAGTTGAATAATGCAAACCCAAGTGATTACTTCTGAATCCAATGAAAAATTAAAAATTTTTAAATCTCTTCTGAGCGCCAAGGGAATCAAAGAGCATCATCAGTTTATTCTGAGTGGCCGCAAGTTAGTGGACGAGTTTTTATCGCAAAAACTGATGCGGTTTAAGCTTCATGCCATTGTTTTTGATAGTGAAAACTGGACTCCGGCTATTTTGAAACTTCAAACGACTCAAAAATTTGTGATTCCAAAAGCCACCTTCAAAGAACTCGACGTCATCGGCACTGGCGAGCCTCTGTTGATTATTGAGTTCAATGCTTTTGAAGCCAAAGATTTTCAATCATCTCCGCAAGAACTTGAAGTCGTATGTCCATTGGGTGATCCACGCAATCTTGGCGCCTTGATCCGCTCCGCAGTTGGACTTGGTGCCCGCGAATTCATATTAACAAAAGAATCGGCTCATCCCTTTTTACCACAGTCTGTTAAAGCGTCCTCTGGTGCTGTGCTTTATGCTCATTTTAAAAAAACCGATTTAGCCATCAATGAAATTCCAGTTGTTCGTGATAATATGGCTTTGGACTTAGATGGGCATGTGATCTCGGCGGTGAAATGGCCTCAGAATTTGCGCTTATGGGTTGGTGAAGAAGGTCCTGGATTGAAGCTCACCCCACAGCAGAAAAAAGCAATGACCCTGGTGACAATTCCCACTCAACGAGTGGAATCATTGAATGCCATGGTTTCGGCATCGCTAGCTATTTGGGAATGGAAAAAAAGCTCGGTTCAAACAAAAAACTAATATTTACGAATCAACCAAACTCGGTAAAAAGCCTCGAGCACTATTTTAAGTGACATTTTACTTTGCCCGACACGTCGATCCTCGAAAGTGATCGGGACTTCTAGGACAGGATAATTATATTTTTGAGCTTTATACTTCAGCTCAATTTGAAAACTGTAACCATTTGATTGAATCGTGTCTAAACCAATATCTTGAAGCACTTTCGTTTGCCAACCATTGAAACCTCCGGTCCAATCCCGAATAGGATATCCCAAGATCAACCGCGAATACACACCTCCACCCCGTGAAATGAGTTTTCGTAAAAAACCCCAATTGACGGTTTTCCCACCTGATACATATCTCGATCCAAGGACAACAGGATGAGTTTCAATTTTTTCTAGAATTTTTATTAAATCTTGCGGAGAATGAGAAAAATCAGCATCCATCTCGATCATGGCATCATACTTATTCTGAAGTCCCCATTTAAATCCAGCGATGTAGGCTTGTCCTAAGCCATTTTTTTGAGTTCGCTTGAGTAAATTCACTCGTGGAGAATGTTGACGAAACTTCAAAACTTCGTCCGCCGTTCCATCCGGAGACGAATCATCCACAACGAGCACATCAAATTCTGTCGGTAATTGCATCAGTGCCGGAAGCAATTGTTTGATATTTTCAATCTCATTATACGTTGGAACAATGACTAATTTTTTCATTTTTATTTCTCCGTACAAGGAATCAGATTAAAAGGTAAATGAATAGGCTTGTGGTTCCAAAGACTCAACATAAACCCACCACCACCAGATCCCGTTAACTTAACTGCAAGTGCACCATGTTTCAAAAGCAGTTCCTCGTGGTTTTTAACATTCTGATTCATTAAACCCCAATCGCGAAAACAACTGTGAGCTTTATTCATGGCATCTATCCAACCCGCTTCGTTTTTTTGATGATTTAATAGTTCTGAAAATTGACTCACGGCAGACATCATGCGTTCATCAATTTCTTTTGCAAATTGGGGTTGATCTAATCCCAGATTCTTCACTCGCGTTACACAGTCCTTGGTAATACCTTGTGCTCCGGTGTGCGACAAATAAAGTTGTGGCATGTGGTAATTCTCAATTTCATGGATTCCTTGTTCACGAGAAAACAAAAGTGGTTTCTTCCGCAGCACAACGGCAATATCGACACCACTGCTTTCGCCATGAAATAAGTTTTCTAATTGACGTGCAAATTCATAAAGAGAATCTGTTTGTGGCTCCTTCTGCGAATCCGTAGATACATAACCCAAAAAGTGAAAAAACTCAGCCACCGCCACGCAAAGTGTGGCTGAAGCTCCCATACCCGCTCCAAAAAGAATATTGGACTGAAGAATCACCTGTCCCGTTAATGTTTCAGATTGAATCTTTAGAGTCTCAAGAGCACGGGCAAATACAGCATTGACCACAGATTGGATTTCCAAAGAATTCTCGCCACGCAGAGTGATTTCAAAAGGCATTTCACTCGTGAAATAAAATATTTCAAGGTACTGACTGGTCAGTGGAAAAACCAAGGCCTTTCCACCACGAAGGACGGTGTGTTCTCCTGCAAGAATCCACTTGCCCGGAATTTTCTGATAAAATGCAGGTGCTGAATTAAGATTTTGCACAATATCCCTCGTCGGTCCACATTGGAAAACTTGGATTAAAGACGGACTTGTATTTTTTGTAAGTGTCAGTCTGATCCGGCCGGTATAACAAATGAATATTGCTTCCGGCATCCATAGTGACCAATGGTCCGTCTTTTTCAGATCTCCACAATTCTAAAATCTGTCGCAGAACCTGTTGAGATCCCGCCGTCATATACATAAAAGGTGGTTTTGAGGTGTGAAATAATACATGCATATCCCAGAATTCATTCCAACAAATTTGAAAAGCCTCTTCCCAGTGCCCACGGCTTAAAGACTCAGACAAATCCTGCAATCTTTTTTCAGCTCTTTCAGGTCGATTTAAAAATAACTCTGAGGTTAGAACCAACTGATGTGCCTGACTTGATGAAACAGCTTTAATGCTTTCATCACATAAAATCACTTGATGCTTAAGATTTGAAATCGGCAAAGCCACGGGCTCGATACTTTCTGAAGTCCACTTCACCCACGGTCCTGAAAAAGATCGACAGGAAGACCCCGATCCCAATTTGGAAATCAGTGCCAATTGCAATTCAGATTTTTGAATCGTTGTACTACAGGCATAAGCCGCTCGTGTCAGTGCCGCAAAGCTTGAAGCCGAACTGGCCAATCCACAATCTGACGGAAAATTATTTGCGGATTCAATATGGTAAAATCCAGACAGATTGAATTCTTTTTTTAATTTTGCAAAAAAACTTAAAAATTTCTTCTTGCCCGTTTCAGAAAGTTCAATAGGCCGAAGATCCGAACGAACAAAAGGCCGCCATTGATCCTCAAGCAATTGAGGTCCCGGTTGCAATCGAACAAATGTTCGTAAATGATCCAATGTGTAGGACAGTGACGAATTGCATGGTCGATTATTCACAGGATCTGTTTTTCCCATATATTTGATCAATGCAATATTAGATGGAGCCGACGCTTCAATCCACATAGGCACTCCCTTGAACCTGAGACAATTGATCTAAAATCCCCATAGCAATATCCTGTGTTGTCGCGCAAATATTTAAATTCAATTCTGAAATCTTATGTTTCACATGAGAAAAATTCTCCGTTCGACACATCACAAAAATCACATCCGCGCCCATGGCGCCACACGGTTTTGCAGAAAGAATTTCTGGGGATTTACGAAGGTTTAAGCTCAACTCTAAAGATTCTTTCTGAATGAACTGCTCCCTCACTAAAAAATCAGACCACTCGTTTAATCCTCGACAGAAATCCTCGCCATTTTTTTTAAAATACAACTCCACAATGGGATTCGAAATTCTGGGAAAATGTCTGATTTGATCTAAATTCAATGTCGCTAAATGCTCGTGCGTTTTCACTTTCAATCCCGTTGAAACTATAAAAAACTCAAAATCTGAGAAATTCCAACCCAAAGATTGATAGACCTGAGACTCCTGATCAAAATGCAAGATGCGTCCAAAATACTGAATGGCCATATCCAAACCACTCACTCGCGCTCCACATTTTTCACTTATACTTTGATATTGAAGTCGGATATCCGAAAAATTGGAATTGGCTTTTAACGTAGGAATTAAAACACTCAGGTACTCGGCTGTGGATTTACCGAATCCACCCCATCCAATATGATCTTGAAATTGAAAAGGGAATTTCCTTTTGGATTCACTCCAAAGTAATCCCGCAGGACTCTGCTCAGAAAATGGAAACGAAAAATTCTCTTGGGAAATTGTCTGCATCGAAAATCCAGGCGTCGTGGCGACTCCCAGAACAGACCCCTCAACCAATGCTGAATACTCTCCGACCAGAAATGTTTTTCCAGGAATCACGAACGTCATTTAGTGATGGGTGCTATTTCTGAGGTCTTTAAGAACTTCAACAGCATTTGATAAAGAAATACGTTTTCTTAAAGCTAAAATTTCTTCTAATTTTTTAACCATTGTTGGCATTTCATTCTCAGTTGCCCCTGCACCCAGTGATAAATTCTTAATATGTAATTTCATGTGACCTTCGATAATTCCAACAGTTGTCAGAGCTCGTAAGGCACCTAAGTTTTGAACCAATCCAACAGCAGCAATAACTCGTGACAACTCAGTCGCTGATAGAACACCTAATATCTTCATCGAAATTTTTGCAGATGGGTGTAGCGCTGTCACACCGCCAACAGTTCCCACAACCAATGGAGCTTCTAGTGTTCCTATCAATCCGCTTGGTGTTTGACGCCATTTTGTGATCGAACGATATTGTCCACCTTGTGTCGCAAAAGCATGGACTCCGGCCTCGACCGCGCGCCAATCATTACCTGTTGCAATGAGTATCGGATCAATCCCATTCAAAACACCCTTATTGTTGGTTGCTGCACGATAGGGGTCAAGTTCAGCAAAGCGCGAAGCCTCTTCAATTTTTAAAGCCAAATCAGGATCAATATTTTTAAGTTCGACTGTCGCGCGCGTCAGTTTTGTATCCACCAAATTAGATAGAATACACATATTGACTGTTTCCCCCGTAAAAAGTTCTAGGGGCTCTTTTAAAAACTCACAAACTTGATTCATGATGTTGGCACCCATGGCATCACACGGATCCATATAGATATGAACAACGCCCATCTCAAAACCATCATCACGAACCAACCGTCGAACAGTTATGTTACGAACGCCACCGCCACGGGCAACTAAACCAAATGCCACTTCACGATTAGCCAATTCGATCAAATAATTTTTCTGATGCAAGATTTGTGTTTCAAAGTTTCCAAAATTATTCACTTTAGCAAACTGAATTTGGCCAATTATTTCAGTTCCTAAAATTTCAGTTGTCACGGATCCGTTCTCTCGAACCCATTTTGCTGTTTTTGATGCCGCAGCAATAATGGACGTTTCCTCAACGGCCATTGGAATTATAAAGTCTTTCCCATCAATTCGAAAATTAGTAGCAACTCCCATTGGCAATTGAAAGTAGCCAATCACATTCTCAACAAATTTTTCTGCCAAGCTGACATCTTTTAATCCGCCTTTGCGCAAGTACTCAGCGTCCTCGATCGAGATCAAATCAACATCAGTTAATGTTTTCAAACGCTGTTCATAGTTTAGCTTTGAAAAACCTTTAAATAGGGCGTTTTTATTATTTTTCATGCCTGATACTGCCAAACCTTTTTATGTAAAAATTCTTCAGTGCGTTTTATCCCAAGACAAAACATGGATACTTTGAGTTGATAATCAAAAACGTCCATGACCTTCATGACTGCTATTTCAGAATCAATCGCTGCCTTCATCAAGGGTTGAGCAATTCCAATGGCCCTTGCTCCTAAAGCCAAACATTTTGCTGTATCAACACCACTTCGTATTCCACCCGAAGCAAAAATAGGATGAAAGAGCACATACTCTTGACACTGCAAAAGGCAATCAATCGTACTGCTTCCCCAATCACTGAAAGCAGAAATAGCCATTTTCTCGGTAGAATCATCCTCATGTCTTAAGGCTTCAATATAACCCCAATGAGTTCCACCATGTCCTGCAACATCAACAGCATAAACTCCGATATCGATTAGTTTTTTAACGAGATCTGCTGAAATTCCAAAACCGACTTCCTTCACCAAAATAGGAATTTTCGATTTTTTGACTAAGGTTTCAATGGATTTCAATCCATGAGTAAAATCCACATGACTATTTTTTTGAAAAACTTCTTGAAGTGGATTTAAGTGTATATACAAAGCCACCGCATCCAGATTTTCAGCCAGCTTCAATATGGCTTCGGCAGGATACTGAATCACTTCAAGTATACCCACGTTTGAAATAAAACGGACATCTGGTGCCAACTTGCGAATTTCTTTCCATTCATGAGCCGCATCAGGATCTGTGAGCTCTTTTCGCTGAGATCCGATGGCCATCAGCCAATTCTTTTCTTGAGCTGCTAATGCCAATCGCAGATTGATAGATTTTGAATCTTCATGACCCGCTGTCATGGATGAAATAAAATGAGGTGTTGAAAATGTGAAATCAAATAACTGGGTTTGAAGATGGATATCGTTAAAACGAATTTCAGGCAGCGCATTGTGCGATAATTTTATTTTCGCAAACTGACTATCGGCCAATTGCTGAGATTGCTCGGATAATGCCAGGCGAATATGATCTTTCTTTCTTTGTTCGAAATCGTTTTTCATTTTTACCCTTATCTAGTTGTCCTCAATAAAAAAGGCGAGCTGTATTCCAACTCGCCTTTAACAAAGCATAACTAATATGGCCTTTATTTAATAGCGTGTTGGCAAAGTGATGTGAATGCTGTTGCATCCGTAATTGCCAAGTCTGCTAATACTTTACGATCCAACTCGATACCGGCTTTAATTAAACCACCGATTAAACGTGAGTAAGTCGTGCCATTCATGCGTGCTGCTGCATTAATTCGTTGAGTCCACAAAGCACGGAAAGAACGTTTTTTCATTTTTCTGTGTTTGTAGGCATACGCCATACCACGGTCATTTTTTTCAACCGCGTGAGTGTATGAACGCGAACCCGCTGAGTAGTAACCTTTAGCTCTTTTTAAAACTTTTTTGTGGCGACGACGATTAGTCATCCCCGATTTTACACGTGCCATCGTTTACTCCTTAAAAGCCGAATTGGCGCTTCACTTGAAGCATGTTTGCATCAGCGACATAAATAACTTGTCCCAGATGACGTTTAGTTTTCGAACTCATGTGAGAGTTCAAGTGGCGCATTTTTGTTTGTTTGCGTTTCACTTTTCCGCTTTTAAGAACGCGCATGCGTTTCTTTGCACCAGAGTGCGTTTTCATAATGACCTTCCTCCGACAGGGCGAGATCTTGAAATAAGATCTACTTGTTAGCCAACTGACAGCCTTAATTTGAGTCTTATAGATGTAGGGAATTATGGTGAAAAAATCAAGGATTTTAGTAACTTAGATGTCTAGATCAGCACGAACTGCTTAAAATACGTGCTGATTGTTAATAAAATACGCTCACTACTGATTTAAGATGGTTGGAGGACATCGAAATGTCGTTCCTAAAAAGACTGTTTGAGGAATTTTTTCAGTCTGCTCTTCGGCCTTTTGCTCAGGGGCTTCCTTTGCATCTTTTTTGGTGACATCAACTATTGCAGAATGAGTCGTAGCCATTTTAGACTTATTTTTTGACATAAAAACTAAAATATTACCATTCAATTTAAAAGCCTTATTTCGAAGATCAATACGAGTATCTAAAGTCATTTCTGGTTCTTTGCCAGCAGTCACAACTGTATCTTCATTTTCTTGGACGCTGGAAACTTCGCCCATATACAAACACCCTTTAGGTTCTGCATCGAAAATACGAATACGTTCGGCCCCTGGGGTCACAGTTTTTGAAACACATGATACCAACCCCAAAACAACAGCCCCCAGAATGGCAATGGTCATTTTATTCCTCATCCGGCTCATTGTCCTTCATAGGTTCGAGCACTTCTTCTTTTTTAGAAGGGTGAAGTTTCATGTATTCTTTTACTTTTGCTGGATCCGGAGCAATCAAGGTAAAAAGATTTTTACCTTCGGTCTTTGGCGGCGCCTCCACCAAGGCAATATCTTTAACGTAATCAATGGCCTTACGAATAACAGCAACACCGGCTTCTTGGTGTGCCATCTCTCGACCCATAAAGCGAAGATTAATTTTAACTTTGTCGCCATCCAAAATAAAGCGGCGGGCGTGTTTCATCTTGGTTTCAAAATCATGTTGATCCGTTCGCGGACGCATTTGAATTTCTTTGATTGTCACGATCACTTGATTTTTTCTGGATGCAGCGGCTTTCTTTTTCTCTTCGTATTTGTATTTGCCGTAGTCCATGATTTTACAAGTGGGCGGCTGAGCTGTCGGAGCAATCTCGATCAAATCAAGACCTTTATCTTCGGCCATGCGAATGCCTTCAGGTACGGTCATCACTCCAACCATCGTCCCATTTTCATCAATCAGACGAATTTGTTGAGCGCGAATTTCGCGGTTGACGCGAAGTCCGTCTTTTTCTCGTTTTTTATCGCGATCGAATTTTCCTGGCGGGCGTGGTGGGCGTGGTACAATGGCGTTAATGGCTAACCTCCGTAGTTAGTTTTCGTGTTTGAATTGTTTCTTGAATCATATGAAATGCTTTTTCCCAAGCGATATTGTTGTGAATTGTTCCATCACGCAATCGAATTGAAACAGTTTTTGCCTCGGCTTCTTTATCACCGACAATCAACATAAATGGAACTTTTCGAAGCTGGGCTTCGCGAATTTTAAAATTAAGTTTTTCACTGCGACGATCAAACTCAACACGAATGGTCGCGTCTTTCATTTGTTTTTCCATCATTTCACAGAACTCATTCACCCGATCTGTCACATTTAAAATCATCACCTGAGTTGGCATCAGCCATGTCGGCATATTCCCGATGGTGTGTTCCAAGTAGACACTGATGAATCGCTCCAAAGATCCCAATACAGCCCGGTGAAGCATCACGGGACGATGCTCTTTATTGTCCTCGCCTGTGTATTTTAAATCGAATGCCTCAGGCAAATTAGGATCAACCTGAATAGTTCCTGTTTGCCAAGAACGCCCGATCGCATCAATGAAATGCATTTCTAATTTTGGACCATAGAATGCGCCCTCACCCGGAGAAATCGCATATTCCAAACCCATCTCGGTGATGGCCTCGGCCAAAGCCTTTTCAGCAAAATCCCAATACTCCTCGGAACCCATTCGTTTTTCAGGACGAGTTGCCAAAAATAATTTGTAATTGGGCATACCTAAAGTTTGGTAAATGGTATTGAGCAAATCAATAAACTTTGAAATTTCAGATTTCAATTGATCTAGAGTACAAAAAATATGTGCATCATCCTGACAAAAAGTTCGAACGCGCGACAAACCATGCAGTGAACCTGATTTTTCATAGCGATGAAGTCGTCCAAAATCAGCCATTCGCAGTGGTAATTCACGGTACGAATGCTTCTCTGATCCAAACAGCAAGCAATGACTTGGGCAGTTCATGGGTTTTAATCCAAATTCACGCTCGTCTGGATTTGTAAAATACATATTTTCTTTGTAATTTCCGTAATGTCCCGAAGTTTTAAAAAGTTCAATATCAAAAATCTGTGGTGTGATAACCTCTTGGTAATCAAATTTTTGATAAAGTTCACGAATATATTTCGTCAATTCATTGTAAATAATTGTTCCACGGCCCGTAAAAAATGGTGATGCCGGTGCCAAATCATGAAACATAAAGAGGCCCAAATCTTTTCCCAATTTACGATGATCACGTTTTTTAGCTTCTTCAAGCTGCACAATATAGGCGTCTAATTCTTTTTTATCTTGAAAAGCTGTCGCGTAAATTCGCTGAAGCATTGGATTTTTTTCGTCACCACGCCAATAAGCACCAGCAACAGACATCAGCTTGACCGCTTTGATCTGCCCCGTACTTTGCACATGGGGACCGCGACAAAGATCAAACCAGTCCCCTTGATGATAAATACCTACAACGGTTTCACCTTTTTTGGCTAAATCTTCGATCAACTCGACCTTAAAGCGCTCATTCATTTTCTTGAAAACTTCGATCGCTTTTTCAATTGGCCAGTTTTCACGAATTAACGGAAGATCTTTTTTAACGATCTCGTCCATCTTTTTTTCAATTTTTTCAAAATGCTCTTCCGTAAAATTAAACGGAGAATCGAAATCATAAAAGAAACCATTATCGATCACTGGACCAATCGTCACTTTGACTTCTGGCCAAATCTGCTGAACAGCTTGAGCCATCAGATGAGCCGCCGAATGCCGAATCACTTCAACAGCTTGCGGTGATTTCGTGGTGATCAGCTCTAACAGTGTTCCATCTTTTAATGGCTGACGAAAATCAATGACTTCCGCACCCCCATTTATTTTAGCACCCAAAGTATCTTTGGCTAAACGAGGGCCTATGCTGGCTGCTACTTCAAGCGCAGTGGGTTCATGATCGAATGTGCGTACCGATTTATCCGGCAGTATTATATTTATTTGTGACATAGTTTTTTAAAAGGTCATGTTTAACATGCTACGGTGGTGGTAACAGTGATTGTGGAAACGGTGTTGAACGAAAGTGTTCTTAAAGACATAGTCCTAATCTACTCAAATTATTCACCAGAATCCACAAAATTGTTTTGAATTAAGCCTTTTTAAAGGCTTTTCTGCATTCTGCTGTATTCCACCAGCCTTATTTATGCTTTAAGGCTAGGGGAATTTAATAATATACTTTAACAATAACCTCTATCCAGGACGTGCCTAGTAAGTCACGTGATGCTTAAGGGCTTCGTGCATGCGTGGATCTTTGATGGCGACCATGTTGTTTTTTGTGAAAAACTTGATCATACCCATTAAGAATAATCCTGCAAAACCAATAAAAATACCAATTTCCCAGAAACTAAACTGAGGAACACCATCATAAAAGTTAGGATACACCAACCAATACAAATCCACATACTGCATCACTAAAACCAACACAGATACACCGACAAGTACGGAATCATTTCTTTTTGCAGCACGTGGCAACAAAGTTAAAAATGGAACAATAAAACGAAAAATCAAAAGTGCAAAGGAAACCGTCGTCCACCCGTTCAATGAACGCATGATATAGAACTCAGTCTCTTCAGGAATATTCGCATACCAGATTAACATAAACTGTGAAAAGGCAATGTAGGCCCAAAAAATAGTGAAGCCTTTCAAAAATTTTCCAACATCATGCTGATGCTCTTCAGTGACATAACCTTGGATCCAAGACGAATTTTTAAGCCACACGATCATGATTGCCAATACAGCCATTGTTGCCTGAATAGCTCCCGAGAAAACATAAAGCCCAAAAATAGTCGAATACCATGTCGGCAACAAGGACATCAGTAAATCAATGGAATACATCGTGAAGAAAATAGCAAAAAAAGCAATAAATCCAATCGAGTTTCGCAGATTCTTATGAGTCAATTCATGATCACCGGACTTATCTTGTTTGAGTGAATTTCCAACAATTAGATGTCGGAACCAAAGACAACCCAAGCAGAAAATCACAAAGCGTAGAACAACAAACCATTGCGCCAGATAAAGTGTTTTTCCACCCGTTAATGCGTGCGCCTGAGCAGGATCTGCCCATGAGTAAAGGTACTTGAAACCTAAAATAAGGACAAAGCTTGCAATCAACATCGTCGGCATAAAACTCGTCATCGCTTCCGCAAAACGACGAATAGATACACTCCATCCAGCCTTCGCGGCATAGTTGAAAGCGATAAAAAACATCGCACCCACTGCCAAACAGACAAAGAAAATATACGACGTCAAATACGACGTCCACAAACGCTCAGGATTTTTAACAAATCCTAAGACGAAGGTAATAAATCCAATAAACATAAAAGCCATGCTTGCGATCTTGAGTCGCTGCGGAGCTTCGAAGGGAGATAACTTTAATTCATGCGAGTGATTTTGTGCTGCCATATTTTTACCTATTTCGATTCTTTTTGAAGGTGACGAATGTAGTTAACAACTTGCCAACGATACTTCTGAGGAATATGAGACGCATATGGCCCCATCACCCCTTGTCCCATTGTGATGACATGATAAATTTGGCCATCCGTCCATTGAGTCACACGATCCGATATGACCGGAGGTGGTACCAATGGCATTTTTGGCCCCATAGATAATTTGGCTCCGCCCTCCCCCTGAGCTCCGTGGCACAACATGCAATTGGTCTGATAGAATTTCAATCCTACTTTTAAAGTCTCTTCTGAGAAATCATTGCTCAATGGATTCTTATTCTTTGCTGATGCTGCGAAATCAGCACCATATCGGTACGGCGTAAATCCAACGGGTTGAGTCCCCTCTGGTGGAACACGCATTCCCGAATGGTTAGGAGAGCTTTCATCATACTCTTGAGCCTTGATTGCGGGAGACTCCATCATATCTTGAATCACTTCAATGTTTGGTTTTGAAGAATCTTTTCCACAAGCACTCAGAAGAATCAGTGATGCTGCTAAAACTGAAATGAATTTTGTCATACTAGTACTCCGCCACTTTCTTCACTTCATTTGCACCCAAGTCTTTTAAAAGTCTTTCAACGCGGTCCTGACTGAAACCAACGTCATTCTCAGGAATAAAGATCGCAAACTTGTGTGATGTTAAATCTTTATCTATGGTCGGCGGATCTACTTTTGGCATTTTGCAAACAACAAAAAGCGCCGCAACAGAACATAAAGCCGCAAATAAAATTGTCAGTTCAAAAATAATCGGAATAAAAGCCGGTAATGAAAAAAGTGGTTTACCACCAATATTCAAAGGCCAGTCTGATACCGACGTGTAATAAGTCAATCCTAGTCCCGCAAGCATACCCACAACACCCGCTATAAATGTAACATATGGCAAACCAGATCGTTTGATTCCGCAAGCCTCTTCCATTCCATGAACTGGATAGGGAGTGATCGCATCGAAATGAATAAATCCGGACTCACGAACTTTTCGTGCTGCCTGAAGCACTTGAGACTCCTCAAGAAAAATACCCGCAATACCACCGAGAGATTTTTTATTTCCCATTAGTGACCTCCCTCGTCTTTTCCAACATTCATTACAGGTTTTATTTCAGCAATTGAAATCGCTGGAAATACCCGTAGATAAAGTAGAAATATCGTAAAAAACATACCAAATGATCCCACTAAAATCGCCGTATCATACATTGACCATGCGTACTGCCCCCATGATGACGGCAAGAAATCACGATGAAGCGACGTGACCGTAATCACGAAACGCTCAAACCACATACCGATATTGACGAATATAGACACCACAAACATCACAGGAATCGAACGGCGGAATTTTCTAAACCAGAAAATCTGCGGCGCAACCACATTACAGAAAATCATCGTCCAGTAAGACCATGCATAGGGACCAAAAGCACGGCTGACGAAAAATACGTAGCGCTCGTAATCGTTACCAGAATACCAGGCGACTAAGAACTCTGTCCCGTATGCATATCCCACCATCAAACCGGTCATCATGATAATTTTATTCATGACTTCCATATGATCAATTGTGATGTAATCCTTAAATTTTGGAAAACCAATTCGAACCAAGCTCATTAATGTAATAACCATTGCAAAGCCCGAGAAAATCGCGCCCGCAACGAAGTACGGTGGAAAAATCGTCGTATGCCAACCAGGTAAATTTGAAACCGCGAAGTCAAACGAGACAATCGTATGAACTGACAAAACAAGTGGTGTTGATAGACCTGCTAGAATCAAATACAACATTTCATAATGCGACCAATTTTTTGCTGTCCCTTTCCAGCCCATAGATAGAACACCATAAATTGTATAACGAATTTTATTCTTCGCACGATCTTTGAGTGTCGCTAAATCTGGAATCATTCCGATAAACCAAAATACGCTGGAAACAGTGGCGTAAGTCGAAATCGCAAAAACGTCCCACAACAATGGAGAACGGAAATTCACCCACAATGGGCCCCGTTGATTAGGATAAGGAAAAAGCCAGAAATCCAACCAAGGACGTCCGGTATGAATCAATGGAAAAATACCCGCAGTCATGACCGCAAAAACCGTCATGGCCTCTGCTGTTCGAGCCACTGATGTTCTCCATTTTTGACGAAACAAAAAGAGAATAGCCGAGATCAATGTCCCCGCATGACCAATACCCACCCAGAAGACGAAGGTGATAATCATCGTACCCCAAGCCACTGGCGAATTAACCCCTAACAATCCCATACCTGTCGAGACGACAACAGCAATTGTTAGAATATAAAATATAAATAGTGTCTTTGCTCCAAGAAATAAAGCCACCCATTCTTTTGAAGGAATGGTTTCAACCGGAGCACAAATATCGTCTGTGATTTCCTTTAACGTTTTATTTCCTAAAACTAAAGGAGTCCGTTTCATTTCACTCATACTTGGCTCCCTTCAACTGCAGACTGCGACTGGAATGCGTGGCCATCGGCTTTCTTCTCTGTGATTTTATCGTTGTTACGAATTTTAGACATGTAACGAACCGATGGTTTTGCATACCATTCCTCGAGCAATGCATACGAGCGCTCTTCGGCTTTGAACGCTTTAGCAACTCTTGAATTCTCATCATTCAAATCACCAAAACTAATGGCTTCAGCAGGACAAGCTGTTTCACACGCCGTTTTGATATCGCCATCTTTTAATGGGCGATTTTCAGTTTTAGCTTTGTTTTTACCATCTTTAATTCGCTGAACACAGAATGTGCATTTTTCCATCACACCACGAGGGCGAACAGTGACTTCTGGGTTCAACGCCATATGCATTGGTTTTTCAATCAGTTTTGCATAATTGAACCAGTTGAAACGACGGACTTTGTACGGACAGTTATTCGCGCAGTACCGGGTTCCAACACAGCGGTTGTAAACCATTTCATTTAAACCTTCGCTACTGTGAACAGTGGCCGCAACCGGACAAACTGTTTCACATGGAGCATTGTCACAATGTTGACACATGATGGGTTGAAAAACAGTTTCTGCATTCTCGACCGCACCCACATAGTACCGATCGATTCGAATCCAATTCATTTCTCGACCTTGCATCACATATTTTTTACCAACAACATGAATATTGTTTTCAGACTGACATGCCGTCATACATGCGGAACATCCTGTGCATGAATTCAAATCTATCGCCATACCCCATTTGTGTCCGTTGTACTGGTGACCAGACCAAATAGACCATGTGTGATGGCGTTTGATATTAGCTCCCTGAGAAGCTTGATAATCTTTATTTGTCGCCTGAACCACCAACTGGCGACCTTCCATTGAGTCATGCCCTTGAGTTGTGACCAATGTGTAACGAGCTCCAGTTTTTTTAATCTGAACTGGCAATCCGGCAAAAAGAGCTTCGGAGTTTTTATTCATTACCAAAGCAAAAGCATTCTTTCCAACACCATTACCCACTTTTCCAGCGTGAGTCCGTCCATAACCAACAGCAATAGCAACAACTTCATCATGCAAACCTGGTTGAATATGCGCTGGAACTTCTAATTTTTGAGTTCCAACTGAAACTTCAACGATATCGCCTTCTTTGAGTTTTAAGGCCTCGGCTGTTTTGATGGATACACTGGCGTAATTATCCCAAACGATTTTTGTGACAGGATCCGGAATTTCTTGCAACCAGCCATTATTGGCCAATGTGCCATCTCCAATTTGTACTTTAGAATACAAGGCCAACTCATATCCAGTTGTAGCTGTTTTTTTACGAATAGCAGACATAGCCTCTGTCTTAAAAGAACGTGCCGCAACGGATGTTGAAACATCTCCATGAACACCCTTTTGTAAAAGATCATTCCAGAAGTCTTCAAAATCCTGGCCCCGAGCTAACTTTGGAGCCATCTCTTCTTTCCAAAATGCGCGCAGATAATCATAAAAAGTTTCATATGTTGTTAAACGCTTAGGCCCCTGATTTGCCAAATAAGCCCATGTCATCAATGACAATTGAAAAGAGCGCGTGTCGTACATGCTGCGAATTAATGGCTGATGCAAAGCATAGACGCCTTTAGAAAATTCAGAATCATTCCATGTCTCAAGAGCGTGATTATCAACAGCAACCCAATGAGCAAATGAAGCGGTCTCATCCATTTTGTCGCCAACATAAATAACCGTTTCAACATTTTTAAGAGCTTTTGCAAAACCAAAATCTGTTGCCACAGCATACAAAGGATTACTGCGATAAATAATCAGAGTTTTTACAGACCCCTTTTGCATCTTTGCAATCAACTCAATCAATGAACCGTAGCCCGCACGGAGATTTGGATTTCCACCGGCGGCTGAAATTGTTTGACCTTCGTTGCCTAGCATTGAGTTTAAATAATTAACCGCAACTTGTAATTGCAGAGAATCTTCAGTGCGAGTTTGCAAACCACCTGCAACAACTAATGATTCACCAGCTGTTTTTAATAAATCCGAGGCTACTTTTTTAAAAGCCTCCGCTGAAATTCCAAGTTTTTCAGAAATCCCCTTGTACGGAGCTAAGACTTCTTTTACTGATTCTGGAACAGATTTCCCCATCAGTGAAAGCTCTTGAATAAGACCCATCACAACATCTAATTGTTGTGATGGCTTAATACGAAAACGAATATCTGCATTCGAACCCGTTAAAGAATATGTCGAATCAAACGAGTACATCCGTGACATTTTCGCAGGGTTCTTGCGACCAGCAGCAAATTGACGAGTGAATGCAACGGGAGTGAGCCATGTCCCTAAGAAGTCCGCATCAATCGAAACAATAGTTTTGGCCTGATCAAAGCGGTATTGTGGAACAAGGGCTTCGCCATAAGATCGTTTTTGACCTTCGCTGATATCGTCTGTTGCAAGCGGTTCCCAAACAGTATGAGTGGCATTGAATGCTTTACAGAAATCAGAAACAACAGCATTCGTTGCTGGTGAAGAAATATTTCCTGTTAAAACATGCACAGAGCCCTTTTGCAGAGCCACGACAACTTTTTTATCAAGATCTTCCCAAGAAGTCTGAACAGTTTCTTTATTTGTTTTTTTCTCGTTGAAAAGATTGCGATAAGGGTTTTTTAGTCGCTCAGGATCATAAAGACTTAAAAGCGATGCCTGAGCTCTAGAAGACACGGCACTTTTATTCAAAGGATACGAAGGATTTCCTTGAATATGAATAGGACGTCCCTCTCGAGATTTAATCAATAATCCAAAACCTTCGGTGCCATCAAAATATGTTGATGTGTACCAATTCGGAACCCCCAGAGTGACCTCTTCGGGTTGCTTTGTATAAGGAACAATTTTCTGAACAGGACGTCGAATGCAACCCGCACCCGTTGTCAGCGCAATAGAAGCTCCCATTAATTTCAAAAATTCACGACGAGCCCATTTGTCAGTCGACGAGCCATTATCGTTATCAAAATCACCTTCACTTGCTGATTCTTCACGAAGTGGAGAAGACATGAACTCTGTCTGTAAAGATTTTTGAAACTCTTCTGTATTATTTAAATCATCAAAAGACCGCCAGTAGGTTCGATCTCGTTCGATGATAGGATGATTTGGATTTTTCTGTTCAGCTGTATCGTTTTGATTTTCGTTATATTTTTGCATGACAACTCTTTTTGGTTAGTGATGACAAGTCGTACAGTTAAGAGGCGCTTTGTTTTCTGGTTGACGATGACAGTTCACACACCATCCCATGGATAGATCCGAGAATTGGTAAACTTTCGCCATCTTTTCGATAGGTCCATGACATGTTTGACAGTTCACACCACGCGACACGTGCGCCTGATGATTAAATTGAACGTGATCTGGAAGCATGTGAACCTTGACCCATTCAATCGGCTTATTGTCCGCATAGGCATCGCGGAGTTTCTTGATATTCTCGAGCTGAGTTCCCACCTGCTGGTGACAATTCATACACGTTGAAAGTGCTGGAATATTTGAATTTTTTGATCGCTCCACCTGATTGTGACAGTACTGACACTGAATCTGATGTGTTCCCACATGCAATTCATGACTAAATGGGAGTGGTTGCTCAGGAGCATAACCGTTATTGTATCCAAAACTTTTTTGTGTGCGTTGTTCAGCATCGGGAGATTGCCATAAACAACCTGAAAGTACTAACGCAGTTAATACGATCAGCAAATTTGTAAGACGCATAAAAAGGTCCTTCATCGTGTTGCAATGAACATTGGTTTATTAAAAAATAACAAATATTCAAATGGTGTTAAAAACTATCCCACAATTTAAAAGCACCTCGTGGTATTTGTCACGAATGTTTTTGAAAGGTAATTGAGAATCTTAGAGTAAAATCGTTGTGTTAGCTGCATTTAGTTTCAGCAAATGCAGCTCGAAAAAGAACTTTTTAAAGAATATCTTACGAATTTGTTTTCTGAGATTTCTGCGACAAATAGGCATATATGACAAACATCATATGAAGAAGAACAAAGATAGAAACATACTCAACTCCACCCGCTCCAAAACCATAAGAATGAAGCCCAGCACCCAAGACAAAGTTAACTCCGTACCATGCCATGATCACCAAACTAAATGTGATAATCCCCGAAGCCAACATTCCAAAGTTCTTGAGCCAGCCAACTAAACGCGCATGCAGCACAATAATATATCCTAACAAAACAATCAGAGCCCAAGTTTCCTTTGGATCCCATCCCCAAAAACGCCCCCACGAGTAATCCGCCCAGATTCCACCCAAGATTATTCCTGGTGCTAAAAAAGCCACACCAATCTGGATCGATCGGTACACACCTGTTGTCAGCTTCTGAATCGTGTCATCGTGTTTTTCACGACCCATAACATAATAAACCATCCCCAAGTCACCCAAACCAAATGCCAGCATGAAGGCTGCATAAGAAATTGTGATTGTCATTACATGCACGATCAGCCAGTAGTTGCTTCGCAAAACAGCCTCTAGCGGTTGAATACTTGGATCCAAAACTGCTGGCGCAACATCCGCAACAATCAATGACACAAGTCCAACTAAGCTGCCCCCCAATAAAAGAATTCTAAATTTATAAACTTTTTCTAATATCATCGAGAAAAGTATCGCACCCCATGATGCCCAAATAACTGTTTCGTACATATTTGAAACAGGTGGTCGCTCCGCAAGGTAAACACGAAATCCAAAACCCAAAGTGTGAATCAAAAATCCAATAGAGACAAAGGTCCACGCAAGCCCCATACCGCCACTCATCTTTCGTATCCATATATAAAGTAGCGTCAACACAGCCAAAAGATAAAAAACATAGGCCCACCGAAAAGGGTGAATTTTATTGTAAATCACCTCTGTTTTTGTTTTTCGAGCCGCTTCGTATTTTTCTGGATTAAACCTGCGGGCAGCATCTTGAAATTTAATCACGGCTTGATCTAAACTCTGACCAGCCTCTTCAATATTTTTCCCCTCAGCGGTGGCTCCCAAAAAAGTAGCCACATTTTTACTGATCTCTAAAAAATAAGGCTGAATTTCTATCGGCAACTCAGAAACAGAAAACCATTGAGTCGCATCCGGCCGAGGCAATACAGCTAGCAAACGACCACTGGCAATCTCACGAAAAACATAGAATTGATTTTCCAGTCTTTGCAGAGCTTGAAAATAAGGTGTTAGCTTTTCTTTGGATTCTTTTTTATTTGCCAATTCCTGCATGAGGTTGCCAAACTTTTCAGTTTTAAAAAGCTCCTCGCCCGTATAGTATTTTTTCCCCTTCTCAAGATCTAATTTCTCTAGAACTTCAAAATAGGTCACTTCAAATAGCGGACGATTCACCCAACTCTCAGGCGCCAACATCCACGTTAAAACAACCCAATGAGCCTCAATTGGTTTTGCATTTTGATCGGGCTTATATGATTTTTTACCATAAATGATTTCCAGGGTTTCTTTAGCAAATGTATCAAAAGGCTTAATACGTCCCGAATCTTGAACTGGTAAATACCTTATCTGGTCCCCAGATTTTGCATTGGCACCAAAACTTAAAACCAAAAAACAGAAAAAAATCAAAATCGATTTCACTCTTAAATTCATACAGCAGTTCTCCTTTTTCGCTTTTGGTAGAAAAGCCAAACAATACCGATAGACATAATGAGAGAACCAAAATATTTAATCCATCTTCCTGGATCATAATTAATTGAAAAAACAGATGCGGTAGGTTCTTTAGTGACCTCATCCTCTTGAAAGCTCGCTTGATAAATTGTATACCCTGCATGTTTCAAAGGCTCATTCATCGAAATCACTGCTGATTTTGCTTGGCCACCGACTCCGTCATCAACACCAACCGTGACTTCGCTTTCATAAGCCATTGCCTTCATTGACCCCTCATAACGAGAAACTTTAAAACCCTTCAATGCTATCGGAAATCCCAAATCCAATCGCCGGTTCTGGTATGTTATTAAATAAGCTTCACTTGTTCCAAAAATTTTAAGAATATCGTTTAAAACCAACCAATGAAGATCACCCGCTCGTCGAATCTGAATGGCCGCAGTGGTCAGTGGAGTTGGTCGTTCCGAGCGCGTCACATCCCACTCCTCGGTAGCTCGAGGAATATAATCCAAAAGCCTCAACTCCATCCCCATCCAACCCGTATCAACCACGTCCCCAATTTTGAGAGTGCCTGTTTTAAAAACTTTTGCCTGATCTTTCCTAAAAATAGAATACGTCAGCGACTCATCATTCTTAGGTGTTAGATAAATTTCATTTTTACCCAAAGTTTTTCGATCCACTTCACCTAAAAAAACTTGCGCAGGACCAAAGTTAAATTGATTTGTTTTGTTTTTTCGAACCTGAGTGATTGTCTCAACCTGCTTAACATTTGAATTCATCAATTGAAATCGCACAGAACTCCCTGCCTGAGATGACAAACTGGGTTTCACTTTTTTAGCAAGCCGCGCATAGGGAACGTAATCAATCACTTCGATTGTGTTGTTATTCAGGGAAACTCGAAATGGCCTCTCAAGGGAGGGCTTTTTTTTAAAAAAATCCACTTCTTGTTCAAACATTTTAGAGTACCGATCACCATCAAATGTGGCGTAAACAACCAAATCAGTCTGAGGCATGGCAACAAAATTATTCTTTCCCGCTATGGGAACAGACATCGAGCCATCAACTCCAAATTTTTGGGTCACAAATCCACCCAGAATAATAACTATAATACCAATATGAACAAATATAAATGGATAGTGCTTCAGCTGCCAGGGCATCCGATCCACCATCACGATAGTCAGATTATAGATCAACAATACCATCGCGACCAACATCATCCAGCTTTCGTAGACAATTCGTTTTGCAGCATAAGCATCATACCGCGATTCAACGATGGTGCCGTAGGCAATTAATATGGCAATTGAAACCAGAATTGGAATACCCAATTGAAATGAAGTCGAGAATTTCCAGAATTTATTAAACCACTTGTTTTCAAATCTCATGATGTGATCGGAATATTAATCTTGGATTACCAAATTGGGTAGCTCTGATTTGATGTACTCGAGTGCTGCCCGAATTTTCTTCTGAACATGCTCAGCTGCAGTGGTTTTTAATTGCTTAGATTCTTCATCCATATACAAACTTCGATTGAGTTCCACTTGAATAGCGTGCTGACCAGATGCTGGTCGGCCATAAGTCTCTGTGACGCGGCCTCCCAAATAGGGCCAATTGTAGCCTACTTTAAAACCTGCCGTCACATAGGCCGCAATCACCAAATCGCGAAATTTTTTATTACAACTTTTCCCACCGCAATCACTGATAACAATATCCGCACGTTGTTCGCCTGGATCACGATGCATTCGAGTGCCCATAGAGGGCATTGAATGGGCATCTATATGAAAAACATTTTTATGCCTTTTCTGAAAAATTCGATAATAATTTCGCACACCTTCATGAAAAGGTTCGTAAATTAATTGAGTTAACTTTTCATGAGCCTCTCGAGATATTGGCGCCGGCATCAACTGCTGTTCTGATTTTGTTCGCACCCAATGATAACCATCACTATGACGGCCCGATGGGTTCTGACTGCCGATCACAGAATCACAATCAACATCCTCTGGAATGCGATTTAAATCAACAGCATAGCGGTGCCATAAAGTTGTCTGAAAAGGAATATTCAATTCGTTCATTGCTGGCATATAAAGCTGGTCTACATACCGATCCACATCCGACATTAATAAAGTCTCTGGTAAATTCTTTAGCCATGGTGCTAATTCTGGAACAGTCTCGCCGGAGTGAGGAATACTTATAAAAATTGGAACTTCAGTTGTTGTTAATTGACTCATACCCTGCCTTCGTTTGAAATAAGGTTATGAAAATTTACACAAAAACTGGAGATAAAGGTACGACTCGCTTGGTCGATGGCTCTTGTGTCGAAAAATTCAACCCTCGCGTTGAAGCCTACGGCTGTGTTGATGAATTGAATTCTATTCTTGGATTGATTCGAAGCCTTCTTAAAGAAAAAAATAATCCCTTACTCACCCCACTTGAACCACGACTTGAGCGGATTCAAAATCACCTTTTTAATGTGGGCTCACTTTTAGCGACTGAAAAAAAGGACGTCTTTGAAAAACTTCCCGCTGTAACACCAAATCATATTCACACGCTCGAACAATGGATTGACGAGGCCACGATAGAGCTTCCCGATTTGAAAAATTTTATTTTACCCAGCGGCAGCACTCTCGCAAGCCAACTTCATCTGAGCCGCACTTCTTGTCGGCGCGCCGAACGCCGCGCTGCCGAGATTTCTGTTAAAGAAGATCACTATGAGTTTGTTTTGATTTATTTAAATCGCTTGAGCGATCTTCTTTTCACTTGGGCACGGTGGGTGAACTTCAAAATGGATATTCCCGAAACCCTTTGGAAAAAAGATGAGTGACTCGTCCCCCTTGCATATCCGCGAGGCGACTTCAGAAGATTCACAACGTCTCAACACTTTTTTCACCTCGATTCCAATCACTGGCGCTATTCAAATTAAAATTGCTCGAGAAGAACAATTTTTTTCATTTTATCAACGCCTAGGACTTCCCTACAAAACCTATCTGCTCGAAGATGGTCATGAACTTTTAGGCACAGCCAGTTTCCTGATTCGAGAACTTAAATTTAAAGATAAAATTTTAAAGATTGCCCAAGGTTGCGATCTTCGCATTGCGCCCAACCGCAAAGCCATTCTTTCGTGGTCAAAATTTTTTCTGCCGCTGCTCGAAGAAATTCGTCAGATCGAACACTGTGACGGATTTATCACTTCGATCAATCACACAGAATCCCAATCCATGAATGCCTTTATTCGCCCCAAAATGCGGCGTTCTGAACAGCCAGCCTATAGCTTGGCTCGAAAATACAACCTGGTCTCGATTCATGGAAGTTACCCATGGCAACCCAGCCTGAATGAGAACATAACCGTCAGACCTTACAACTCCTCAGACAAAGATGCCTTGATCCAATTTATTTCAAAACAACTCAAGGGCCACGACTTTGCTCCCAAAGAACTCTCTGAAGATGTCGCTGCTTATATTCAGCGTTCATTTCTGTATTCGTGGAGCCAATTTTTAATTGCATTTTCAAGAGATAAGAAAATTATTGGCTGTGTTCAACCGATCAGCTCCAGCCTCTTGCAGGACTATTTACCTCAGGAGTACGATCAACAAGCCCATAATTTTCGACAATTTTTAAAAGTAGCGCAGTGGCTACAGATCGGCCGAAGACTCACAAAACCCTATTCTCGCTCAAAGCAACAAGAAGCCCTACATTTTCGAATGCTGCACTTTTTCCTGTTCGAACATGCCGAAGTCCAAAAAGCATTGCTTCAAGCGGCTTACACCACGTCGAAACAAAATGAATTTTTAATTTATGCTTATGAAAAAAGTGATTACGTAAAACGTCCGCCTCGGGGTAGTATTTATGCTGAAATTCCCTATGGACTTTACAATATCGAAACACCCGATCGAGATGCCCTCACCGAGCTGACCTTAAATAATGATCAGCCCGTTTGGTTGGATTTAATTTGGTTTTAAATTAGTTCGCCCATGTTGTCAGATGACTTTGAATTTTCAAAATACTTTGTCTCAACACTTCTTGTTGACGAGCCATTTCAGCAGCATCCGCAGCCGGATCACCCGAAACACCAACAAGCTCGACAGGATTAACCATCGCACCAGTATGGTCCGCAATCGGAGTCACTCGGTCCAATATTATTTCCCAATTGTTTTTTGCTATGGCTATGTCCAATTTCTCAACAGACATCGCTGCATTCATTTCTTGGTTCATAAAACCTGTGATTTTAATCCCAATCCAAGGTGCAAATTTCAATTTAGCAATGAAGTCGATCTTTTCGTTGTACTCAATGGCTGTTGTTACCATTCCAACAGTTTTAAGCTTATCCTTTAATAGACTGGCCTTCAACATCACCTTGTCATAAAAACTTGAACGCAAACTGAGGATTTGCAAAGCCGTATCGAAGTACCGACCACCGCGCATAACCTCTGTATGAATGAT
Source organism: Bdellovibrionales bacterium RIFCSPHIGHO2_01_FULL_40_29 (assembly GCA_001771815.1). GTDB lineage: Bacteria > Bdellovibrionota > Bdellovibrionia > Bdellovibrionales > Bdellovibrionaceae > Pseudobdellovibrio. Next base: position 177,169 of record MEPU01000008.1, read on the forward strand.
CTCCTGAACCACATGATCCGGCAAGAAGCCAGCAACGATTTGCAACGAGTAAAACAGAGCCAACTTTGAACGCTCAAATCGACGCATTTGTTCTGCATTTTTCAGTTCTTCATCTTCTGGATACTGATCACGATACGTGTTTTCATTGATATTCACCATTTTAACGTAAATCAACTTCACGGCTTCTTCAGCAGTTAATGTTTCAGCCAAAAGCTTTCCCGGGCCCATCATATCACCTGGGATTGGGGATAAAAACATTTGATTTTCTTCTTGCATTAAATGATCTAGAGATACCGCCAACTTTTGCAAGCGAATGCTTTCATTTGTTTGCGCCATTCCTCGATTGGTCTCGGCAATTTGATCTGGCAAATGCTCTGTGCCATCCATAATATTTTTAATCTGTCCACACGCCGTAAGAGCCACTGCTGCTGCTATCAATACTAATTTTTTCATCATTTTAATTACCTTTTTGAAATCGAATTTTAGTGATTAGTAAACAGGATTTAATAATTGTTTTTTCAAAGCTGCTAATCCATCGTCAGACGATTTTCCCAGCCAGATAGCCATAATTTTTGTCATCAACTGAGCCGAACCTTGAAATGATTTCTGAACACCACTTGCGTCTTCATAGTAAACGTTGGTTTTTTCGCCTTCTTTAACCATCAACAATGTTAATGATTTTCCCTGAACCGCATCCGCACTTTTTTCAACCATGGATAACATCTGCTGCAATTCAGCATCAAGTGCATATCCATTGGCTTGAAGTCCTTCACGAAATGAAATCGCCAACGCAGATGCCGCAACCGTACGGATCATCGACATTTTTAAAGAAACTTGCTTTGAATGAGTCACCAATGACGTCAAGGCTTTGTCATCACGTGAAAAAGCACCTTTATTATCTGAAAATAATTGAGCCACATACGCTTTAGCAGGAACAAACAAGACTGTTTTGCTACGCAGACCCGCACCCAATAAATCCAATTTAAATGCAGAAGGTTTTCCTTGTGAATCATTGATCGTTGCTGTTTTATTCAGATTAACGCCTTCAATCTGAAGCGCACCCTGTTCAAAAGTCATCAAACCTGCTTGAGCAGATAAACCAGTCGCAAGGGCTATTGTAAAAAGTATTTTTTTCATTTTTATCTCCTGTAAGTTTTTTTATGCTGCAGGAGAAGAACACAGTTCAAATATTGATGTCACGAGGAAGACGCCATGTTGCAGAACTTACACTTGTTTCAGTTTATTTTCTGTTAAAATGCTTATTATGAATGCAAATGAAGGCCGCTTTTAACGTCACTCCAGAACCAATTCAAATTGGGATCTTGATGAATCATATCATAGAGCGGAGCGCTATTGAGCTTGAGCTGAATACGAAGAAAAGCTTCGAGCTCGTCAAAACCAGGCCCAATGGTAACGATCTTAAGTTGCTCGATTGTTGAAAGTTTTAAAAATGTGGATGTCAGTTGCGAGAAATCTTCATAATCTCGACGACGAATAATTAAATCAGGCTCGACACCTTGGGCTTGCCATCTTTGAAAAAGGGATTGCTGTAACATGATTTTTAAACGGGATTTCTGATGGTAATTCAGAAGGCTAAAAACATTCTGATCCATCATGGCGATGAACAGATCACAGTTCAAAAATTCTTTTTGATTCTCACGCAAACATTTAATGATTTCTGGAATACGCAATAGTGATTTACGAATATGTAAATCATCAATGAGTGCTCCATCCGTGAAGTAAATGACCGTCATAGTCCCTTTTAACTCAAAGTAACATCCAGGTTACTTTTGTGCTATTTTCATTAGACCCGACAAAAGGCTCAAAAGGCCAGACTTTTCCTAGGCTAAAGGCTTTGATTTGGCCCAAGGTCCAGAGCCAGGTCCAGATTATGCGGATCGACGTGATTAGAACTCCCCGAGACCTAGGGCTATTGTTATCTTGAGTACAGGCTATGAAATTAGGAAAATTCAACTTAGTACGACAGAAGCGATTGGCTCAGTTTGCCTTATATGGGTTTCTGCTCTTCTTGGCTTTTTCCATAGCGGATTTAACGATTATTTATATTCGTGATTTAATGCTTCCCTCAGAAGCTCCTCCGCAAAAAACCGCAAAAATGAATCCACAGCAGTTTATCGATCGGAATCAATTCACAGGAATCAGTTCACGCAATTTATTTTCTTCAACCGGAATCATGCCCGAAGCCATTACTCTAAAGCAAGATGACACTCAAAAAGAAGACATCCCTATCTTGTCAGCCTTGCCGCTGAATTTAATTGGAACTCTGGTTCACTCTGATCCCTCTAAATCCATCGCAGCGATCGAAGTCAAAAGCAAAAATTTAACAGGCTCTTTTACGCCAGGATCTGATGTTGAGGGGCTGGCTCGAGTTGAACGTATCGAGCGAGGGATCGCCTATATCCGCAATAACAATACAAATGCACTTGAGTATATCGAACTCAAATCTGCGGGCAAAGTTTCTTTTGATGCTTCAAAAGCTGCAGCAGTTGCTCCCGCTGCCAGCAAAGATGTGAAAGCTATTGCGCCCAATAGATTTCAAATCAAACGATCCGATCTTTTAAAATACACGAATGATTTATCCAGTGTTTTGATGCAAGCCCGAGCGGTGCCCAATCGCGATCCGGCCACGGGCGAGATCAATGGATTTCGCCTGCTGGATTTACAAGAGAATAGCATCTTCGGACAGCTGGGTTTAGCACGAATGGATATTCTTCAAAGTGTTAATGGCGAGCGGATCGATAGCATTCAAAAAGCAATGGAAACATACAACGCAATGAAAAATGGTAATAAAATTGAGCTGGGCGTTGTGCGCAATGGAAAAACCGAAGTGATGACTTACGAAATTACTCAGTAATCTTGTAAGCATCATTTCAAAAAAAAGTGGGGTTTAGGAATGACCTTTAATAAAAAAATGACAACTGTCGCTATGTCTGCAGGATTTTTGGCATCGACAGTGACACTTGCGCAAACGGAAAGTTTTCCGCCACCGCCACCACCCGTGATGGAAGAAATGTATGCACCACCTCCAGAGGTTGTACCTTCTGCTGGATTTTCAAATCCGACAGCAACACCACCGCCGCCTGTTGTGGAAACTCGAATCGTCGCTCCGGCTAAAAATAAAAATGGTGTCCTGACGGACTCCCAGCGGGCAAAGTTTGCAAAAGCAACACCCGAAGACATCACAGCTGAAAATTTTCCGGAGACGATTGAATCCTTTGATTTTCCAAATGTGGATATCACGGATATTGTTAAAGCAATCAGTGAATTAACTGGGAAAAACTTTATTATCGATTCGACAGTGCGTGGAAAAATCACCATCGTGGCTCCTAGTAAAATCACTGTTGCCGAAGCTTACAAAGCTTTTTTATCATCCCTGGCGATCAACGGATTCACCGTTGTTCCAAGCGGTGGTTTCTTAAAAATCCGAAATGCTCGTTCCGCGCAACGAGACAATATTGATACTTATTCTGGATCCTATTATCCAAACACCGATCAAATGATCACTAAAATTGTCCATTTAAAACATATCACAGCGGAAGCCATTCAGCAGCAGTTGCGTTTACTGACATCCAGCTACGGTGAAATGGCACCATTCTCTTCAACAAACTCTCTGATTATTTCAGATTTCGGCGCCAATATAGACCGGATCATGAAAATTTTAAATCAGCTGGATGTTCCAGGATTTGAAGAGCAGCTTGAAGTGATTGGAGTTAAATACGCACGTGCAAAAGATATTGCTGAACTGATTGATAAAGTTATCAACAAGGGCGAAAAAAGACCCACAACCGGAGCTGGTGGATTTTCATCAGGCGTTCCCCGTTTTTCCTCAGCCGCCAATCGCACCACTGGTGGCCAACAAGGGGCCAGCTACTTTATGGTTTTCCCAGAAGACCGTACAAATTCTTTGATTGTTGTTGGAAATCGCGCGGGCATCAACCGAGTCAAAAAATTAATCACGCAACTGGATTTCAAAGTAAAGGCTGAAGACCAAGGCGGCGTTTATGTTTACTATGTTAAAAATGGAGATGCCGAAAAAATTGCACAAACTCTACAAGAAGTGGCCAAAGATTCAGGTCCGAAATCAGCAGCCCCAGCCGGTGGCGCTGGCGGAGCCGCCAGTATTTTAGCACCACAAGGCCAAGCCGCTATTCGTGAAGGTCTTTTTGGTGGTGATGTACAGATCAAGGCTGATAAAAATACCAACTCATTGGTTATCTCCGCCAGCAAGCAAGACTATGAAAAAGTTCTCAGTATCTTACAAAAGTTGGATATTCCTCGAGATCAAGTTTTTGTCGAAGGCATTATTATGGAAATGGCCCTCAATGATGGGTTTGAGCAAAGTGCTGGATTTATTAAATTCAATGAAGGTGGTGGTAAAGCCGGCTTCACTTCTAGTAGTTCTGGCGCCGCTGATTTCCTGAATCCACTTTCTGGTGGTTCTGCCATTTTGGGTTTTGCCTCCAGCAATAAAGTTTCCATTCCAAATTTTTTAGATTCAACAAAGCCGCCCATTCAAGTTCCTGACATTGTTGGCTATATTAATTTATTAAAATCTTTTGGTAAGACAAATATTTTATCGACTCCTCAGATTTTAGCCATGGACAATCAAGATGCTGAAATCGAAGTGGGTGATCAGGTCATCACAGGTGCGACTTTTACACCTGGACAAAATGGAGCCGCCGGTCAGACTACGCCTATATTTGGTGAAGCGAAGATCACATTAAAAATCAAACCCATCATTTCGCCGAATAGCGAAAGCGTTCGTATGGAAGTACAGCAAACGGCTGGGCAAATTTCTACCCTGACCGTTCCTAAAAATTTTGAAGGTTTGGCTCAGCCTCTTTCAAGTCGTAAAATTAAAACCACGATCATTGTTCAGAATGGCGATACTGCTGTTTTGGGTGGTTTAATAAAAGATGAAGAATTGGAAACAGTCAAAAAAGTTCCTCTCTTAGGAGACCTTCCTGTTTTAGGATGGTTATTTAAAGGCAAAAAGAGTGATAAAAAGAAAGTGAACATGTTGGTCTTTTTGACACCAAAGATTATTCGTAATCCTGCTGATCAACGCAATCTCTTGACGAATAAAACCAATGAACGTCTTCGATTTATCAAACAACAAGGTGGCAAAGATCCATTCGGAGCAACCGTAGATAAAGTTTTAAAACGAGAGACTCGCGCGCCACAAAGCATTCCGGTGAAAGAATAATGGCTCAACTGGATATATCAGGAGTCCTGACCAAAGCAACTTCGCTTTCTGCAGAACAGATAAAATCTGTTCTGGCTAATCCTGCTGTATCCCAAGCGCGTTCTGTTGGTGAAACACTTTCTAAGAAAGATTACTCCTCGGCAGATGACTTAGTCGCGGATCTTTGCCGCGAACTCGGCCTGGAATTCATCAAAGACATTCCTGTTAATGATATCTCAGCAGATTTAATTCGAGATTTACCAATTAATTATGCAAAAACTCAGGGAATTTTACCCTACCGGGCTGATGGTGATACTCTCATTGCTTTGACTTCGAATCCACTCAATACAAAAGCGCTCGATGATTTGCGTATTCTTTTTAATAAACGTATACGTCCGCTCGTCAGCACGTCTCAACGCGTGCAAGATGCGATCAATCGCGTTTATGAAAAAAGCACGACTAACATGAGCGGCATGGATGAAATTGAAGAAGATGAAATGGATCTAGAAGATCCAATTATCGACTTACTCGAAGCTGGCGAAGATGATGCTCCAGTTATTAAACTGGTTAATTCACTGCTCTTTCGCGCGGTCAAAGAAAAAGCTTCTGATATTCATATCGAACCCTACGAAAAAGACATGGTTGTTCGGTACCGCATTGATGGAATTTTATTTGATATTTTTAAACCACCTAAAAAACTGCAAAATGCCATCACATCGCGGATTAAAGTCATGGCCAATTTGAATATCGCCGAGAAACGGCTGCCTCAAGATGGTCGCATTCCTCTGAAGGTCGGCGGCAAAGATATTGATATCCGTCTATCAACAGTGCCCACAACTCATGGTGAACGTCTGGTGATGCGTCTTCAGGACAAATCCAGTCAAGTGCGTGAACTTTATCAAATGGGTTTTTCTGAAGACACCATGAAGGTTTTAGATGATTTGATTCTTCGCTCTTACGGAATTTTAATTGTTACAGGCCCAACAGGATCTGGTAAATCAACGACACTTTATGGTTGTGTTTCAAAGCTGAATAAACCGGATATTAATATCTTAACAGTTGAAGATCCGGTGGAGCAGCGAATCCACGGCGTTGGACAAGTTCAAGTGAATGCCAAAATAGGACTGACTTTTGCCGCAGGTCTTCGATCGTTTCTTCGTCAGGATCCAGATATTATTATGGTCGGAGAGATTCGCGACTTAGAAACAGCAGAGCTTGCAATCAATTCCTCGTTGACGGGTCACTTGGTTTTATCAACCATCCATGCCAATGATGCCTCGGGCGCATTTCCACGTCTGATGGATATTGGAGCCGAACCCTTTTTGATCGCCACCTCAATTCTTGGAATTTTGGCTCAGCGTTTGGTTCGAGTCCTTTGCCCCCATTGCAAACTGCCGCATGTTCCCTCTGAATTTGATCTGGTCACTCTGGGATTAACACGCCAGCAAATTCAAGGCACCAACATCTGCAAACCAATGGGCTGCGAACATTGTGGACAAAAAGGTTATCTGGGGCGAACTCTGATTGCTGAAATTTTACCGGTCACAGATGATATTCGCTCACTCATCATGCAAAGAAAAGATGGTAGCACCATTAAAAAACAGGCCATTGCGAACGGAATGAAAACTTTCCGCGATCACGGTATCCAGAAAGTTCTTGCAGGAATCACCACAATCGAAGAACTCGTAACAAATACTCAGATGGATATTTAACGTCATGCCTATTTTTGAATACAAAGGACTTACACGTGACGGCAATAATACCAAAGGGGTTATTGATTCTGAAAATTTACGAACCGCTCGTATGAAATTAAAAAAAGATGGCATTTTCGTTGTTGCCATCGCAGATAAAAAAAAATCCACCGCACAAAAAAAATCAAGCGCACGCGGTCGTTCCGGCTCAGTCCCTGTCAAAGATCTTTCTTTAATGACGCGCCAATTAGCCACCTTGATCAAAGCCAATGTTCCATTGGTTGAAGCTCTCACGGCGGTTTCCGAACAAGTTGAAAATCCTATTCTTTCCGAAGCCCTTGCTGATTGTAAGAATATGGTCAACGAAGGTTTGTCCCTTCATAAAGCATTTGCAAAGTATCCCGCTGTTTTTAGTCCGATTTTTTTATCCATGGCCGAAGCGGGTGAGATGTCTGGAACATTAGATGTCATCTTGATTCGTCTGGCGGAGTTTACAGAATCCCAAGCCGAACTTCGTCAACGTATTCAAAGTGCCATGACCTACCCGATCATCATGCTGGTGGTTATCACTCTGGTTATTTTTGGTTTATTCACGAAAGTCCTTCCTGAAATCTTAGCTGTTTTTGAATCATTTCCCGACATGACTTTGCCATGGTACACGCAAGCTATTTCTGCAACCAGCCAAGTGTTTATAAACAATTGGTACTTTTTTGCGGGCTTTATCGTGATCTCGATACTTTTATTTACCAATTGGAAGAACTCGACCGAAGGACGCAAAAGCTGGGATGCCATTTCACTTAAGCTTCCCCTTGCCGGTGAAATTATTCGCATGGTGGCAATCTCTCGATTCACGCGAACCTTAGCCACACTGCTGAATGGTGGCGTTCCTATGCTAAATGCCTTAGATATTGTGCGCAACGTTGTCGACAACCATGTGATTGCTCTGGCTATTGATGAAGCCAAGAGTAATATCTCTGAAGGTGAATCCATTGCTGGACCTTTAAAAAAATCAGGGCATTTTCCGCCGCTGGTCGTTCATATGGTTAATATCGGAGAGAAAACAGGCGATTTAGAAAACATGCTCACATTAGTTGCGGATGCCTATGATTTTCAGGTAAAATCTAAAGTTGATACGATCACAACAATATTGAATCCTTTTATGACTTTGTTGATTGGTATCGTGATTTTTGTCATAGTATTATCTATTATTGTTCCAATGTTTGATTTGACCTCAAAATTAGGTGGATAGGAGATTTCTTATGGATACTCAACAGGATACTCAACTGAAAAAAAATGCATCCCTGAAAATTCAAAATAACAAAGGTTTCTCGCTGGGTGAGATTCTGATTGTCTTGGTTATTATTGGCGGCATCATGGCCATCATTCTTCCAAAAATTGCTGATGGAAATGCAAAGTCTAAAGTCAATTCCACGCGAATGAAAATGTCTGAAATTGAAAATAAAATTAATGAGTACAATTCAGAATGCGGAAAATATCCCAAATCTATTAGCTTTATCACCGAAGATGACAGCTCTTGCAAAAATTGGTCGGCAAATCCAAAAATGAAGCATCTTTTAAAAGATGGCTGGAATACAGAATTTGTTTTTGAAGGCTCTGACACGGGCTATAATTTAAAATCTTTAGGCGCCGATAAAAAAGAAGGCGGATCCAGCTATGAGAAAGACATTTTTTCTGACGGGTCAACAGCCGCTGGTGAGTAAAAACTCGTCGCGCGGATTTTCGCTGCTCGAAATTATTATAGTTTTATCCATTATCGGAGCGATCATGGCGATCGCTCTTCCCCGTTTAATGGATAAAAAACAAGACACTCGAAAAGTCTTTCGTGAATTCACAATTGCCGGCAAGGACATCCGAAACCGCGCCAAGCTTGCCAACAGCTCCTATCGCTTAGCTTTTAAACTGGATAAGGATGATCAATCCTGGTGGGTTGAAAAGGCCTCTCGGACCATCCTGCTGGACAAAAAGAAACTCGAAAAAGCCCGAGACGATGCTCAGTCCACTTTCAAAGAAGATGAAAAACCCGCTTCGGAATTCGCGCCAGACACGACCATATTTAAAAAAGAACAACGATTGCCCGCAGGCTGGCGTTTTATTCATATTGAAAGCGGACCTCAAGAGCTTGTCATGACTGATGGCACGGCCTATATTCATTTTTTTCCGCAGGGCATGATTGAACCATCTGCCATTCAATTCGAGGACAGCAAAAAGAATATTTGGACGCTTGTCTTTAATCCAATCACAGGTCAATCTGATATTATCCCTGAGGCAAAGACCCTGCGGGATTTAACTCGTTAGGAAATAAAGATTTGAACTCATGGAGTGAGTCTAAAAATTTAAAACATCATCAAGCTGGCTTTACCTTGATTGAAGTGGTTTTGGCTTTGATCATCATGGCCTCTGGTTTATTTATTCTTTTAAATTCTTGGGCAGGCACTTACTCTCGGCTTCGAAAAACTCAGATTCAAGTTCAGATCGTTTCTTTGCTCGAGCGCAAAGTGAACGAAATCGAACGTGAATTCAAAGGCAAGTCCTTGGATTCTATTCCCGAAGAAAAATCAGATGACTTTGGATCTGATGTCGCTGGCTATTCATGGAAAATGACCTCTCGAAAATTAGAAATTCCTGATCTTTCTTCAAGCCTGGTCAGTCGTGATGATGGTGCCAACCAAAATTTTTTAATAATCATGAAGATGTTCACCGATCATCTTTCGAAAAGTATTGTCGAGGTCAAAGTCACCGTTATCTATCAGGATAAAAAGAAGCCCCTAACTGCTGATGTGACTTTTTATATCATCGATTACGACCGACCACTTCCTATTCCTGGAGCTGGAACATGAAGTTGAAATCATCTGGTTTTACTTTGATTGAAGTTGTGTTAGCGATCTCTATTTTATCAACACTGACCGTTTTAACAACGCAAGCTTTAAGCAGAGCACTTAAAGCCAAAGTTAAAATTCAAGCGGAAGTTGATGATGTTGCCGCTTTACGTGATACCATGCGCATGATTCGCACGGATATTAATTTAGCTTTTCACCATCGTGATTTTGAAAAAGAAATTTTGGATCTTGTTTCAAAACCAGCTGGAGCCGTTCCAGGGTTACCCACCACACCGGTTATGCCAACTGCACCCAATACCCCTCAACGACAAAATAAACGCGCTGATCCGGTCACTCATTTTGTCGGGACTGAAAATCAACTGGATTTTATCACGATGAATAATGGCCGCACCACGGCCAATCAGCAGCAAGCTGATTTTATCGAAGTGGGTTATTCTTTAAAAGGCTGTCGCAATTTGACCGATTCAAGCAAATCGAGTCAGTGCCTGTATCGTCGAACTCAGATGGTCATTGATGACGAAGTCTCTGAAGGGGGCACTGAAGTTGTCCTGCTTGAAAATGTCGTTGAATTTAAAGTGCGCTACAACGGTGAAGGTAAGCAGGATTGGGTTTCGACTTGGAATACAAAAAACAGCAGTGATGCCGCGACTCGTTTGCGATTTCCAGAGGTTATTGAAGTTTCATTGGGTATTGAACGCGAAATCGACAAGAAAAAACGCACCTACTCTTTACAGTATGCTGTTCCCATCCACTTTCCGAATAATCCGCCTTTGACGGGAGCTGCAAAGTGAATTTAAAAAAAATAATCTCTCGGATGAAGCACAATCCCTTGAAAGGATCAGTGAAGGATAAAGGCATAGCCTTGATCTTAGCAGTCACGTCCTTACTTTTTATGGTTTACATTGCCAAAGAGGTTTCACGCGACTCACTTACAGAGTATGTCGTGAATTCTCATGAATTGAATCGACTAAAAGCCTACTATGCGGCCCGCAATGGAATGGATATTGCGCTTTTACGCATTAAAATTTTTCAGCAGGCCTCGCGGTTTCCGCTGCCTCCTGCTTTTGCTCAAGAGATCGATCAAATTTGGAAATTTCCATTTGCTTGGCCTCTTCCCGCGCCCCCTGAAATGAATTCCGTCGATCGCGAGAACATGGATAAAATGATGAAAGAGTCCTTTATGGACGCCACCTACACTCATACGATTGAAGACGAAGGCTCTAAAATTGATGTGAATGATTTGATTTCACCCTCGAAAACATTGCGGGAAATAACCAAAAAACAATTGCTGACTATTTTTGAAAGAAAAGTGGAAAGCGATGAAACTTTTCGTCAAGAGTATCAGAATTTTCGCTTTGATGACCTTGTTAATCGCATCATTGACTTCATGAGCGAAGTCAATGAAAGCGCCGGCGGCGGCGGAAAACAAGGATTTTTCACAGAGCTGGGACAAGGCTACCCACCAAATCGTGGATTTCGAACACTGGATGAAATCCGACTGATTCCCGGGATGAGCGAAGAGTTCTTTAATATTTTGAAAGATCAAATCACTATTTATGGAATGAAATCCATCAATCCCAATACGGCTTCAGAAAATGTTTTAAAATCTTTAGATAAAGGCATGACTGACGAAGCCGTCAAAGAGGCCATTGCTCGTCGCAATGATCCCGAATTAGGGGGGCCATTTGTCGGAAGTAAACCCGAAGAGTGTTTAGCTGATTTTAAAAAATTTGTCGAGAGCCGCGGCGCTCGGTTAGAACCTGAATTTGATCAGATTCCAATGCTCTGTGATAAGGTCATCAATTTTAGAATTCGTTCAACAGGTATTTATGGTGCTGGAGCTCATGCTATTATGAAGGATATTACGGCTATCGTTGTGGATTTAAATAAATCAGCCGCTCAAATAAAAACATTTATTGATAAAGAAAAAGAGGCTGCAAATCCTAACCAGAATCCAAACCAACCACCCGGAGGCTCTGGACCTAAGTCCCCACCCGCAGCACAAACTCCTCTTCCCAAAGGCTCCCCTCGTGTCGTATACTGGTCCGAGAACTAGCAACACTGAGCACATCACCGCATAGAGGAGTTTAACAATTATGAGATCAATCGGTATTGATATCGGTGAATACTCAATTAAAGTTGTTGAACTTATTCAAAATAAAAAAAATATTGCTATCAACCAAGTCCATGAAAAAGTTTTGAATTTAAGTGGATCAGATCAAGATCGTGAACTCGAAGTGATCGAATTTATTCGCGGACTTGTGAGTTCGCAAGATTTTTCTAGCACACGAATCATCATGATGGTTCGCCAAGACAAGGTCACATCACGACATAAGATATTTCCGTTTTCAGATCGCCTTAAAATTCAAAAAAGCTTATCCTTTGAAATGGAAGAGGACATCCCTTTTGATACTGATTCTTGTGTTTTTGAATCCAAACTCATTCGCACCCAAGGTTCAGCTGCCGAAATTTTAGCGAATGCTGTTCCCAAGAAAAATATCGAAAGAATCATCTCTTTAGCTTCTGATTTTGGAATTGAATTGCATGCCGTGACTATTGAGGGTTTAGCTTTTGCCAACCTGATTGAACATTGGGATCAGCCTGTTCCTGATTCTCCTAATGATTTTGTTGCTGAAGAAATTGAAAAGCCTTTAAAAAAGATTCAAATCATTCTGAATATTGGACACAAAAAAACTTTGCTGACAGCTTTTGATAATAACCGTTTGATATTTACACGCAGTCTTTTTTGGGGTGGCGACCAACTTATTCAAGACATTATCAAACGGTATCAAGTCCCTGCTCTAGATGCCGTTCGCACTTTACAAACTCAAGGACAATTATTGCTCTCTAAAAAAGGGGCCAGTTTTGAACAGTCTCAGTTGTCAGATATTCTGAGTAAATCTCTGCGTGATTTGGTTCGCGATCTTCAGATGTCATTGCTCGAACTTCAAAGCGAGCATCATGCTGAAGTGACAGATATTTACTTAACTGGTGGCACAAGCTTGATTCAAAATTTGGGTGGTTTCTTGACTCAGAATCTTGAAATCAAATGTAATCCCATTCCGCTTTTACAAAATTATGTCGATTCTTTTGCGTCCCTGGGTTTAGACGCGGCTCAAGGAGTCGATGCACGCTACAACATGGCCGTGGGTATTGCCCTTGAGGCCTATAAAAAACCTCGCAACCCTGCTGCAAATTTACTGAAAGGTGAATTTGCAAAACAAAATAATCGCCTTCATTTTTTATGGCAACAGTGGGGCTCCGTAGCTCAAGTGGCTGCTGCGTGCCTTTTTGTTTTATTTATTTGGTCTTCATTTCGCGAAACGTTTTCAACAACATTGGTTGAACGCGGAGACGAAGTCCTCAAAGCGCAAGCTAAAACTGTTGCACGTTTGCCACGAAAGCAACTGAACGAGGCTGGAGTTAAAAAATATATTCGTGAAAATAAAAAGAAAGCGTCTGAACTTAAGCTTATCGCTCAAGTGGCTCAGATGAATTCCGCATTGGAAATTTTAAAGAAAGTCAGTGATTCCGCACCAGGACGAGATCGCATCAAAATTGACATTATGAATTTTCAAGTCAAAGACGATCTTGTGCAAATTATTGGATATGCCACCACGCCACAAGAAATCAATCTCTTGAGTCAGAATCTCAAATCCATGACATCGGATGGTCAAGTGACAAGTCAACCAGCTAATTTATCAGCCATGCCTCATCGCACGGCCTTTCATATCTCATTCAAAGCAGATCGAGGACTTGTCAAATGAGTCGTTTAGATGAATTGAAAGACCAGTTGAAAGCCTCATTCACTCAAATCAACGATAAGGTTCAAGAATCTGAAAGCTATGCCAAATTGCAAGATCGCTATCAATCGCTGAACCCTCACTCACAAAAATTAGTTTGGTTAGGGGGCGCGGCACTGATTCTTTTTTTAACTCTGTCGTATCCGCTTTCACAGATTTCAACTTCACAAGATATGATCATTTCATTTGAAGAAAAAAGGTCTCTCATTCGCGATCTTTTTAAGACTTACCGCGAGGCCTCCGGGCGCGCTATTATTTCTGTTCCGCCATCAATCGAATCATTAAAAGCTGCCGTAGAAAGCATTCTCTCTGGCGCCAACTTAATTCCTGAACAACGTGTGGGTGTAATTCAATCTTCGGTTGAAGGGCGTTTGATTCCATCTAGCTTGGTCAGCTCTGTTTTAGAAATTAAGTTAGCCAAACTCAATTTAAAACAAATTGTGGATATTGGAACATCAATTGCCGCCATTTCAGAAAGTGTTAAGATGAAAGATCTTTTAATCTCAGCACATCCACACGATACCCGTTATTATGACGTCACGTACAAAATGTACTCGTTGAATGTCCCTGAAGTTGCTCCCGAACCTCCTCCTGAAATTGAAACACGTCCTCGAAAAAGCGGCACCCCTGCAGGCACGAGCGAGGATTCTGAATAATGATGAATTTTATTATTTATTCTTTCCGATTTATTTTTCGGCATAAATTTAAAGTCATGGTCACTTTTGGATTTATTTTTGTTTTTCTACTGGTGCTTTTTCCAATAAATGATTTGAATGATTTGATCACGGCGCAAATTTCAAAATTGACCAATCGTAAAGTTTTTATCCAATTCGATGCTATGAGCTTAAATCCACTTGGACCTAAACTAACGCTAGAGAAAATCTTCGTTGAATCTGGGAACCTACCCACTCTGACTGTTGATTCCCTTTCGCTGAAGCCCTCTTTAGCTGCCTTGGTTAGCCAACAACCCGAAGGAACACTTTCTGCAGAAGGATTTTTAAAAGGCGATCTTCAGATTTCAATTTCATCGGCAACAAAATCAGAAGCCGGGAATGCTCGTTCACGAATAGAGGCTCACGCTAAGAATTTAAATTTAAAAGATATTCGAGAACTCGCCAACTTGCCTGTTCCGCTTCTTGGAAAGATCAACTTGAGCTCAACAGCCATTGCTGATTTAACGTTTCAGGAGCAACCCGAAATGGATTTAAATCTGACTATCTCAAAATTTGAAATGCCCAGCACATCTGTTTCGTTAGCAGATTTAGGGCGAGTCAATCTTCCGCTAATAAAAATGGGACACATCGAGCTCAAAGGAAAGCTGGCGGGCGGCAAGTTTCTGATTGAATCTGGAAAGCTCGGCACCCCTGCTGACGAACTGTATGGCGATGTCAAAGGGAACCTGGGCTTAACGTTCATGAATGCCGGTGGGCAGGTTTTCCCCGTCATGGGTGGATACAATATTGATCTTAATTTAAAAGCCACAGCAGGCTTTAAAGAGCGCGCAAAGTTTTTTTTAGGATTCTTGGACGGCTACAAAACTGAATTGGCTGATGGAACTCAGTACAAATTTAAAATTCAAGCGTCTGCAGCTGGAATGCCCCCACAGTTCACTCCACTCCGTTAGTTATTTGCACTCATCCGAAACACAACCTCTGATATTTATGTCGTAGGCCTGCGTTAGTTTTGGCCATGGCTTCATATCTGCACATACTTTCCGCAAATCAGAAGTTCCTGATTGACTCATTAGACACGGATAAGGAAAACAATAAACGGAGGGTTTATGGCTGGAGTAAATAAAGTAATTATCGTAGGTCGTTTAGGCGGAGATCCTGAAATGAAGGCCGTCGGACAGGGCGCAACTGTGACCCGTTTGAATGTCGCGACCAGCGAAAACTGGTTAGACAAAAGTGGTCAAAAACAAGAACGCACAGAGTGGCACCGCATCGTTGTCTGGGGAAAACTTGCAGAGATCTGCGGTAAATACTTAGCTAAAGGTCGCCAAGTTTACGTTGAAGGAAAATTGCAAACTCGCTCTTGGGAAGATAACGGTCAGAAAAAGTATTCAACCGAAATCGTCGCAAGCACCGTACAATTCTTAGGTTCAGCAAATGCTGATGCCGGAGCTGGCGATCGCTCAAACACATCATCACAGAATCAAAATTCTGGTGCTGATTTCAACTTTGGGGACTTTGGTCCAGAACCAACATTCAACCAAAGCGAAGACATTCCATTTTAAGTCTTTAAATGCTTTAAATTCTGAATTCTTAGAAAAGACCTGACAAAGGTCTTTTCTTTTTTGTAATTTCTCGACAAAATTAGGGTCTATGAAATACCTAAGTCTGGTTTTTATTATCTTAGCAGGCCTCTTACTGTCGAATTGCACAATCTACCGCTCTCCGGAACGAAAAGAATTTGAATCTGAGTCTCCGGGATTCACTGTTCAAAACCTCAAGCAACTGGGGTGTGCCAACTCAAGCATGCGCTCCAAATCCCAATCTTCGCGATTAATTACTATTTATCAATCAGCAAACTCAGAAAGCCATTTCTTGTGGGAATACCGTGTTGGAGATGAGTCCTACTTTGAATCCGACAATTTAAACGGAGTTTACTGTGCTTTTGAAAATAGTTAGTTCTCTTCTTTTTCTCAACCTCATTCTGACGCCTCTGATAGCCAACGCAGTCATTGTCCTGCAGGTCAAAGATAACAAAGCCGTTTTAGATAATGAGGACGAAGACGTTGAAGTCGGACAGATTTTTTATGCTCTTTCAAATAATAAAAAACGCACTGGAAACTTCATCACCGTGACCGCCGTCAAAGGGGGGAAATCCATAGCCATTTTAACCCGTGGACGCGTTTATCCCAAACAATTGTTAGAGGCTAAGACCACTCAAAATAGTTCAGAGGACAATTCTGCAGAACTTGAAGATCTAGAAAATACGGATATCTCAAGTCCAATCAAAGTTTTTCGCACCAACAGCAACCGAGTGAGCCTCCTTCTTAACTTTATGTCGAATTCAATGACGGCTAAAGAATCTGATGGTGTACCACCAACACCTCAAGTTGAAGATGTTCTTATGAAAGGAATTTCACTGGGTGTTACAGCTACTATCGATTATCCCGTAAAGCCTTGGTTTGAGTTTCGAGGAACTGTAGGTTATGAACCATTTGTTGCCTCTGGCACATCAGGTATCACAGGTTGCGACAATGCAACTTCGCGGGATTGCCGTGTCAATATTGGATATTTGGCTGGTGGTGGCTATGGGCGATTTAACGTTTATACACGAAAGCAAATTCTGACTTGGGTGGGATTTGGTGTTACTGGACGATTTCCTGCGACGAAAGTTTCAACAGCACTGCGCACAAACGATCTGAATCTGACATCCAGCTATGGATTTGCTGTGGGAGCTGATTATTTTATATCAAATAAAAATTTTATCCCGTTTTCCATTGAGCAACACTATTTTTTTAAATCAGATACTGTTCAGGCCAATTTTCTATCGATTCGCGTTGGATACGGCTTGGCGTACTGAAAACAAAAAAATAATCAACCCATCACGCGGTGAACATTAATAACGCCCTTGATTTTTTGAAGAGCTAGCACGGCCGCTGATAATTGTTTTGTATCTTTGACAGAAATTTCAAACATACAGACCGCTTTCTTATCGCGAGTTGTTCGAATTTGAGCGGAATCAATATTGATTCCTTGAACAGCAAAAGATTCCGACATCAGCTTCAATAAACCTGGAACGTCTTGACTGATCACTTCAAGTCTCACTTGACGCTCTTGCCCGTCCCCCGCTGTTTTAGAATTCCATGTGACATCCACGCGGCGCATTTGGTCCATTTCAAAAACTTTGCGGCAATCTGCCTGATGAACAATAATTCCTTTTCCTCGACTGATAAAGCCCGTAATTGAGTCCCCAGGAATTGGACCGCAACATTTTGCAAAATGCACCAGAACATCTTCCATACCATCCACTGTCACCAGTGAATTTGATTTTCGCATTTTTGCTTTAGCTGATTTGACCACTTTTTCCAGAAATGTGCTGACTTCGGGCTGCTCGTTCTTTTCAATTTCTTTCTGTAAGGCTTCAGGACTTAAATTATCAACCAAAAGCTTGGGTTCAAACTTGCCATATCCGACGCGAGCATACAGCTCTTCCAAATCTACGATTCCACTTTCACTCATGTACTTTTCAAACTCGGGGCCTTTTAAGTACTTGGCCGCAGCCAAGCCAAACTTACGAAATTCTTTTTCAACAATATCTTTTCCAATCAAAATTGAATTTCGGCGCTGTTCTTCTTTAACAAACTGACGAATTTTTGCCTTGGCTTTATTCGTCACAGCAAACTTGAGCCAATCTTTCGATGGAGTTTGCGTTTTTGATATGATGATTTCAACACGATCACCATTCACTAGTTTATGCTTGAGTGGGACCATCTTTCCATTAACTCGAGCCCCTGTGCACGTATTTCCCAATGAAGTATGAATCGCATAAGCCAAATCAACTGGTGTGGCTCCATCCGGAAGCTCTTGCACATCTCCCTTGGGAGTAAAAACATAAATATCTCGTTCAACCAAATCCGTTTTTACAATATCTAGAAACTCATCCGGCGCGCCTGCTCCGGATTGACTGAGCGAAAATAGATCCCGCATCCAATTTGTTTTTTTGAGCTCAGTATCGTTTAACTTACCACGCTCTTTATAATTCCAGTGAGCTGCAATACCCTTTTCAGCAATTAAATGCATCTCTTCCGTTCGTATTTGCACTTCGATACGATCACCACCTGGGCCAATCACTGTGGTGTGCAAAGACTGATACTGATTCGACTTTGGCATGGCGATGAAATCTTTGAAACGTCCTGGAATTGGTTTCCAAATTGAATGGATGTAGCCCAGTACTTCATAGCATTCAACCACTGTTCCAACAGTTATCCGAAAGGCCAATATATCATATATCTGATCGTAAGTTAAATTTCGACTGGTCATCTTACGATACACAGACCAAAGATGCTTTGATCGCCCATAGACTTTAAAATTTTTAATCTGTGATTTCCCTAAGACTTCTCCAATACTGCGACGAACTTCTTCGATATATTTTTCAGTTTCGTGCTCGTTCTTCTCGATCAACTGCACCAATTCATAATACTTATCCGGACGCGAATAGCGAAAACACAGATCTTCAAGTTCCACTTTCAACGCACTGATACCAATTCGTCCAGCCAAGGGGCAATAAATCTCAAGCGTCTCTTGAGCAATGCGAACTTGTTTTTCATAGGGCATGTGATTCAAGGTTCGCATATTGTGAAGCCGATCAGCCAACTTCACTAAGACAACGCGAACATCTTTCCCCATTGCAACAATCATCTTGCGAATATTTTCGCCCTGTTTATCAAAATTATTTCTGAAATTCATCTGACCGATTTTTGTCACGCCATCAACAAGAGCTGTTACGGTTTCGCCAAATTCTTTTTTGATCTCATCCAGAGTCGCTGGAGTGTCTTCGACAGTGTCATGCAATAAACCAGTTGCAATCGTATCCATATCCAAACGCAAATCCGCAAGAATTCCAGCCACATTGAGGGGATGTGAAATATAAGGCTCTCCAGAGCGACGCAATTGCCCTTGGTGGGCCTTCTCAGAAAACTCATAAACACGTTTAATAAAATCAAATGGAGCTGTGGGATGATAGCCTTTGATCTTTTCACAAAGTTCCTCAACAGTTTTTATTGGCTTTTGCGGAAGTCTGTCATCGATCAAAATTGGCAGCATCTGATTATTTTAAAACAAAAAAACCCGCTATTTAAGCGGGTTATTCATTATTTGATCGAATTATAGTTTTTTACAGACTAAAGCTGTGGAAAAACAAAATCAGTCTGTTATTTGTTTAAATCAAACAGCATATCTGTTGTTGCTGTTGCTTGGTCAATTTTAGATTCAAATCCCACATTGCCCATTGCCACTTCACGAAGTGAGTTCACAATGTACTTGTTATTTCTCATTGCAACGGTGCAATCGCTACCTTTTAGAAGCTGCTTTGCTCGTTTTGCCACCAACAATACCAATGCAAAACGATTTGGAACTTTATCCATACAATCTTCTACCGTTACACGAGCCATAGAACCTCCATAGGAAACATTTTTTTATTAAAGGGAAGTCTTTTACTATACGGCTAAGTGATCCAATTCTCAACTATTTTCTTAAATTCAGCGTAAGAACGATTGAAATCGTCATTAATGATCTGAACATCGAACTCAGAGGCTTTGGCCATCTCTTTCTCAGCATTCTTCATGCGAATATCCAGATCCGCTGGCGGAGCCCCATCGCGCTTAATAACGCGTCGCTTAAGCTCTTCAATTGATGGCGGCAAGATAAAAACTGTTTTTGCATCTGGAAACTTCGATTTGAATGTCTCAACGCCCTGGATATCAATATCCATAATGACCACTTTATCTTTGGCCCAGGCCAAACGAATCTGCTCATATGAAGTACCATAAAAATTGGTATGCACCTGAGCCCACTCGATAAAAAACTCGTCTTTTATTTTTTTCTGAAAATCCTCGTTGGATGTGAAAAAGTAAGGCTTCCCTTCGCTCTCGTGATGGCGCATTGGCCTGGTGGTGTATGTGATAATATCATGCAGCCGAGGATCTTCTGAAGCGATCCTCTCAACAAAACTACTTTTTCCAGCGCCACTCGGAGCCGCAACAATAATCATCCGTGTCTTCATTCGATGTTTTGCACCTGTTCTCGGATTCGCTCTATCAATGTTTTAGATTCAACAACAGCTTCAGTGATTCCGGCCACTTGGCTTTTTGATCCAATCGTATTCACTTCACGCAATAATTCTTGAGTGTAAAAATCTAACTTTTTACCCTCAACAGCTGAATCCTCAATCAGTTTTTCAAAATTTTTCAGATGCTCGGCCAGTCTCGTGATCTCTTCATTGATATCAGCCTTTTCAAGTTGCATCACAATTTCTTGCGAGATCCTTTGGGTATCAATGGTATTATTGGCAATTTCCTTGGTGAGTTTTAACTTAATTCGAGACTCAAATCTTTCTTGTAAAATTTTATTGGCCTCTTCTCGAAGTTTTGAAATTTTAACAACATGCTTTTGCAAATCTTTAAGATTTTTTGAAAGATCTTTTTTCAAAGCAGCGCCTTCGCGCTGGCGCTCGATATCAATTTTTTTAAGTGCCCCTTCAAATACTTTTTTCAAAAGAGCAGCCTCATTAAGTTGAATGTTTTCAGCTTCTTCGACTTGAATCACATCTGGCATTCTGGTGATTTGCTCAAGGCGAACAGATTCTTTCATTTTTAAGTCTGCTGACACTTTCCGAAAAGCCTTCAGATACTCGTTAGCCAATTTTGTATTCACCACAACTTTTGCAGACGTTTCACTCGCTTTGATTTTACGGGAAATATAAACATCCACAGTGCCACGAACAAGCACCGCTGCCAGTCGTTTTTTAAGATCACTTTCAAATGAATAATACAATCGTGGCGAATGAAACCGTGTTTCTAAATAGCGGCCATTGACAGCCCGAAGACTGACCTCAATCGTCAGATCGTTACTTTGAACTCGAAACACACCAAAACCTGTCATGCTTTTCATCGTTTTATTATCACTTTGCTCGGGTTGCGGGGTCAATGTCAGTCAAAAATAGGTCAAGGCGTCGTTGCATCTCGAGAAGCTTCTCATTCGATAGATCCGACCAAAGTATGGATGAATCCCGCTTAAACCAGGTTTTCTGTTTTTTAATCAATTGCATGGTGCTTGTCACGATATTGCTCACCAGCTCTTGCTTTGATTTATTATGTATCAGAAAATCCACCACATCTTTATAGCCTACGCTGGAAAGCGGAGCCCATTCCTGAAATCCACGTTTTAAAAAACTTTCCGTTTCTTCAATTATTCCATTCTCAATCATTTGCACTGTGCGCGTCTCAACGCGGTGGCGCGCCTGCTCTTTGGGTAATGAAAATCCCACTTTTAAATATGAAAATGGAAATGCATTTTTATTTTGCTGCATCTGTGACTTTGCCTTCAATTGCGCAGGAGTCTCGCCGCTTTGTCGCAGAATTTCGATAGCTCGCACCAGACGGTAATGATCATTCACATGAATAATATGCTCAGGATCAGCAGCTGTGAGCTCTGCATGCAACATTTCTGGCCCATGCTCCTTAAGTTCGCGCTCAATTTCTTGGCGGTATTCAAGACTGGCTGGTTCAAGATCGTACATTCCCTTTTCCAAAGCTTGAATATAAAAACCAGTCCCACCCACGACAAATACTGGAAACCTCAATGTTCCCTTTTCGATAAGCTCATAAAAACGCCGAAGAAACACCCCTGCTGTCATTTCATGAGGAGCCTCTACAAAGGAATACAAATAATGAGGCACCAAATTCATTTCATCTAAAGTTGGAGCGGCAGATCCCACCTCAAGACCCTTGTAAAATTGAACGCTATCAATATTGACAATACTTCCACCCAAACGCTGAGCCTGATTCAATGCCCAACTGCTTTTTCCCGAAGCCGTTGAACCCACAACAAAAATAAATTTTTTTTTGTCTTTAGTTGATACGACCAAATTGTTTTTCCAATTCTGTAAATGGAATCTCTATAGAGACTGGACGTCCGTGCGGACAAAAACTGGACAGAGCAAATTCATCCATCGACACCAGTAGCTCTTGCATTTGCTGCAAACTCAAACTTTGACCAGCACGCACCACGGAGTGGCATGCCATAGTCGCAAATAAATCACCAATCTTCTTTTCAATGGCATAACTGCCGCCATGGTCCTGAACGTCGACGGCCATCTTTTCAAAAAGCTGAGGCAAAGCCCCATCCTTTAATAAACTTGGTGCTGATTTTACCCCAAGACTCATCGGGCCTAATCGCTCAATTTCAATTCCGAGTTCAGCTATTTGATTCTGTAATTCCAGAAGGCTCTCCACCTTGTCTTCTGTTAAATCAATAACAAACGGAAAGAGATAGTTTTGGATATCATAGGATTTTTGTTTCCACGATCTCATGAGGGATTCAAAAACCACCCGTTCGTGGGCCGCATGTTGATCCACGTACACCAAATGATCCTTTTTTTGACAGACAATATACGTTAGATTGGCCTGTCCTAGAACCTGAAGAGAACCCCAATAACCAACTGTTGGCTGGCTATTATTCACAGCAAGTAATGATAAACTTTCAATGGAAAAATCTTTTTTCTTAAATTGAGTTTGTTGAAAGCTCTGATCATGAAAACTTAAGTTTTGAGAAACCTGAACGCTATAGTCTGGGCGAAGACTCGGAGAGACAGCAACACTCGGTATTGCCGCAGACTCTTTAGGTGCTACGATCCAAGGTGCTTTTTCGAGAGCTTCGCGAAGAGCTCCATGGACAGTCCGAAAGGCCATCGAAGCATCCTGAAACTTAACCTGACTTTTGGTTGGGTGAATATTGACGTCGATTTCTTGCGGATCACAGTGAAGCTTGATCACCGCCAGCGGATACTCCCCATGCATCAGTAAACTGCGGTAGGAGTCCATAACAGCGGCCTGCAAAGCTCGATCTTGAATAAATCGATTCTGTGCAAATATCCAAATTTGTTTAGATGTTTTAACAACATCTTGGGGTGAAGAAAAAACCACATCCGCACTAAATGAACCCTTTTTGAACACTGCGGAAAAAAGCTGATTTCTTTCTAAAACATCTCGAGCCCGCTCTAGCAAATAAGAACGTCGTTGATAATACAACTGCAAATCACCATCTTGGATCAGTTTAAACTCAACCGTGGGATGCGCCAAGGCCATCGCTTTAACAACATTTTTTATTTGTTGTGTTTCCGAGCTCTCTGATTTCAAAAACTTCAATCGCGCAGGAACATTATCGAATAAATTTTCTATTTTGATTTCTGTACCACAACTTCGCGAACTTGGAATAACTTTTGAGACTTTTCCAAAATCAGAAACAATTTGACTCGGTTTTTTTTCTTCGACGTGAAAACTCTGCAGTGTTAATTTTGAGACCGCTGCAATACTGGCAAGAGCCTCTCCGCGAAATCCAAATGTATTTAAATTCCAAAGATCGTCAGACACACTTATTTTACTGGTGGCATGACGCTGCAGTGCTTTTGTCAGATCTTCAGATCTGATGCCTTCTCCGTTATCAGAGATACGAACAGAACGCCCTCCCTGAGCAAATTCAACAATCACTTCCGAAGCTTTGGCATCAATACTATTTTCGATTAATTCCTTAACAAGATGAGCCGGGCGCTCAACAACTTCGCCAGCCGAAATTTGATTGATAACATCAGCAGATAAAACCTGAATAGACATAACATTTTATAGGGTGCAGAACTTAAAAAAGCAACGAAACCCCAAGAGCTCCATAGTTATTTCGGTCAAAAAAGTACTTCGCCGAAAGATCAAACGCTACTTTTTTGAACTGCACCACATAGCCCCCCTCTAGGATGATTCCCAGAGTCACATCTTGTAAATCATAGTTTTTCAAAGGAGTGCTGACCTTAATGCGCGAAAGATGAGCCACTAAGGATCCTCCATAGCGAAAACCTGAAAAGGAATTCACTGGAATTATTGTATTGAAGCCTGAGCTTCCCCAAATATTAAACCCCTCTGCTGAACCACCCGTTTTTTCAGCATAATACCTTGGAGCCTGAAATGAGCCAAAGACTTCCCATATTGAAGCCATTGCAATACTTTTATAACCAAATGCATATAAATTATCGACCTGCAGGGTTCCCATAGTTTCTTCATGATAATTAATCAATTGAGCTGTGACACCACGGTAATTTGTCATAAAAGACATGTCCTCGTCAGGATCGTCTTCGTCCTCGGGCATTGTTGCTTTTGAACTGTTTTTCTTCAAACTCGGTTTTACAGACTCAACATCTTCTCGGTATGGTTTTTCTTCAAAAATTTTTCCATTCACTGTCACTTCGTGATCAGGAATGTATCCTATCTTTCCAGATTTTAATTTGATCTTGTAGAAAGCACCATAAATTTTGTTTGAAATCAAATAGGTCTCGCCATAGTTCACGGAATCAATAATATCGGAATCAAAACTTTCATCCGCATAAACATCAGCCGACGTTACATTTATGGTCGCCTTTTGCGCCGCCATCACATTCATACAAAAAAAATAAAAAATCAGAAACCATGTTTTCATTTCAACGCTGATTATAGATGTATAAATTTAAACTTTTAAAGAAAGATTTTGAGATGTGGCGCGGGGCTTTAATGATGTATCGGCTTTGACTTTGGGTAAAATAACCGGAGGTCTCAGCAAATGAGCCGGAGAATCGGCACGTTTCTCCAAAAATGCTTTAATTTTAAGCCCAGCCAGCTCATGATCTCTAAGATACAATATGGGATCAAATCCACAGTTTTGACAGACCATGGCGCTTCGCCATTTCACTTGGGTGAATATCTCTCCCACAATCAGAAGCCCACCGACGATCAACAATCCACGGGGATCCAAGGACTTGTAAATAACGAATGTGAATAGCACTCCTAAAAATATCAAGCTCAGCAC
This sequence comes from Bdellovibrionales bacterium RIFCSPHIGHO2_01_FULL_40_29, assembly GCA_001771815.1. GTDB lineage: Bacteria > Bdellovibrionota > Bdellovibrionia > Bdellovibrionales > Bdellovibrionaceae > Pseudobdellovibrio. The sequence goes on from MEPU01000008.1 coordinate 202,282, forward strand.
TTCGATATAAGATAGATTCTTATGCTTGTACACTTTTCGGGGAGTTTTACAGAATGCACAGTAACAAGACGTTCGTTGTTTTAACATACGTACAGTTTGCCAAAATGGCGGCTTTATTTCTATGCTGATATAGATGGATATACAGAACCTCGTCCTTAGACCTAACTGTTTACTGACCAAAAGCTCTTTGGTGTTCGTTCCTGGACCTCGAAGTCTGTTTTTTTATCAACGCCCATTTGGTTTATTACCCACATTTCTTTATGAACACGGCTATCGTATCGCCTTGGCTCCATTACCATTTCGTGGCCTTTCACGACGAAGACAGGCTTTTAAAAAATGGCTCCATCTGCAAGCTGAGTATCGGTTTCACTTTTTTATGTCCCCAGTGACCTATCAAGAACTGAAGGATCTCATCGAACCAGAAAAAATGGAAAGCTTAACTTTTTTGGATAAAGACTCCAGCGACACCCCTGCCATATTACCTTCTGTAAAATTTCGAACCCCTTTGTCCTATCGCTTACACCAATTAATAAGTCATCTGTATGGTGAATCGGTCCCCACCTATGACAGCACCTATTCCAAATTCAATGCCATCAATTATGATCGAATTCTTGACCATTGCATAAAACTTGCTGAGAATGAAATTTATGCGTGACGTAACTCCGGACCAAAACTCAATTGATCTTAAAGCTTTAATTCATGACCTGATTGAATTTATAAAAAATCCAGTTCAACGAATTCGAATCCTTCCTGATTGGAACTGGTCTTCTTTATTCATAGTGCAAATTTTGGTCGCCATTGCTTCAGGCATTTTAGCCAGTATTATTAAAATGGATTTTGGATTTTGGTTTATTGCCAGAACAATTATCGCCATGCCAATTGTAACAACCCTGATGGCCCTGCTTTTAACATTTTTTGTATATTACTATTTTCAATTTTTTGAAAATCGGTCTGAAAGTTTTCGAAAAATCTTGATTCTCATTATTCTCTCGTCGATTCCGTTTTATATTTTCCAAATCGCATCGGCCTATTTTGCGCCCATTTCACTGATTGGTTTTGGTTTCACAGCCATATTAGCTGTGATAGGTTTATGTGAAAATTTCGGAGTCGAGAAAAAACGCGCCTACACTGTTGTTGGAGTGCTGTTTGCTATCGTTTTGGTAACATGGATTTCAAATCGCAGTTTTTAGACTTTTCCCGTTGAACCAAAACCACCTACACCACGCTCTGTATCACTCAATTCATCTGCTAATTCAAATTCTGCAAAAATAACCGGAGCAACAACCAATTGAGCACAACGGTCTTGATCTTGGATCACGACATCTTCCTGGCCTAAATTAATTAAAATAATTTTCACTTCGCCTCTATAGTCTGCATCAATGGTACCCGGAGTATTCAGCACAGTCAGACCTTGTTTTGCAGCCCATCCGCTGCGTGGACGCGCTTGAATTTCAAAACCTACAGGAATCTCAAATGATAATCCCGTTGGCACCATAGCACGCTCACCTTTTTTCAAGATCAAAGGCTGTGTCAACTGGGCCCGAACATCGAATCCACTGGCTCCCTGAGATTGGTACGCAGGAAGTTCGCCTTTAAAATGAGCCCATGTTTTAACTTTTAATTTCATAACTGCCTCTCTCTTTATGAATTTCGCTTACGCGTAAAATCATAATTCTGTAACCACTCTTTATGGTCTTTCAATTTTGGCCCCATGAGGGCCACTGATACTTTTGATAAATCAAAGTGCTCCCGCATATAAGCTCGAATGGATTTTTCTGTAACAGCTTCAACCTGCTGAATAACAGTCTCAACAGAACGATAGCCATTAAATATCATTTCATTCACACCCAACGATGTCATACGATTTTCGATATCATCCGAACCCATCAAAAGCTGCCCGCGGACCTGGGTCTTAAATAAATCGATATCCGATTTTTTGAAACCCTCTCGTTTTAACTTCAAAAGTTCATCAGCAATAATATGCATGACTTTTTTCACCTTAGATGAATCTGTACCTGCATGAATTGTAATGTTTCCGGAATCAACATTCGTATTAATGGATGAAAAGATACTGTACGCCAGTCCCTGTTTCTCGCGAACTGCCTGGTACAAACGGGAGGTCATTCCCCCACCTAAAAGCGAGTTCACAATGAAAGCCTCAAAGCGGTATTTGTCATGAAAAGAAGTCGCAGGGAATCCCAGTAGGATATGCGCCTGTTCCATCTCTTTTTCGTAAATTTTTCTTGAAACTTTCCAACGGGGTGCGCGACGAGTTTGCGGCACATTAAAACTCTTTCGCGTTCGAAATAATTTTTGCGATTCTATTACCAATTCATCATGATCAATTGGTCCAGCGGCACTCACGATCAAATTACTGCCTTGGTAATACTTTTTATAGAATTCCAAAACTTTCTTTTGAGTCATTTTTTGAATGGTTTCACTTTTTCCAAGGATCTGACGACTGAGTGGATGATTTTTATAAACCTCGCTATAGAAGTAATCATAAATAATTTCTTCATCAGCATCATCACACATTGCAATTTCTTGCAGGATGACTTTTTTTTCCAGATCAAAATCTTTTTTTGTTAATGCCATATTACAAACAAGATCAGACAGAACATCTAAGCCCAGCTTCCAATCTTCACGCAATACCAAACAATGATAATTGGTGTATTCACGAGTGGTGTACGCGTTCAAATCACCACCTAAAGATTCTAGAGATTTCGCAATTTGATAGGCATTTCTTTTTTTTGTTCCTTTGAAAACCAAGTGCTCCAAGAAATGAGATATCCCCACCTCTTCCTCAGCTTCATCTCGTGTTCCGGTCAAAACCCAAACACCAATAGACACAGACTTAGAAAACGGATGGTTTTCAGTAACCACCCGCACTCCATTTGGTAATATTGATTTTTTAAATGAGTTCACGGCCGCAAGGCTTTACTACTGCAACAAGGCTTTACGAGAAAGCTTGATTCGACCAGCGCGGTCAACCTCAAGAACTTTAACATCAATCATTTCACCTTCTTTTAAAACATCAGTGACTTGACGAACGCGCTCGTTAGCAATTTCAGAAATGTGCAAAAGACCTTGAGTATTTGGAAGGATCTCAACAAAAGCTCCGAATTCAGCAATCTTCATGACTTTTCCGCTGTAGGTCTTTCCAACTTCAGCTTCTGCACAAATTCCTTCGATGATCGCAATCGCTTTTTTAACAGCTTCTGGATCAGCTGAAGCGATATTAATTGTTCCATCATCTTGAATTTCGATTTTCACTCCAGTTTGCTCTGTGATTCCACGAATAACTTTACCACCAGAACCAATAACTTCACGGATCTTATCCACTTTAATTTTGATCGTTACAATTCGCGGAGCAAATTCAGAGATCTGACCCCGTGGGTTTTTCATTACTTTTTCCATCTCAGCCAAGATGTGCAAACGACCATCACGTGCCTGATTCAATGCTGTTTCCATCACTTGGAAGCTCACTGAATCAATTTTGATATCCATTTGTAAAGCCGTAATTCCCGTTGCTGTTCCAGCAACTTTGAAATCCATATCACCCAAGTGATCCTCATCACCCAAGATATCTGACAAGACAGCAACTCGGTCGCCCTCTTTAATCAAACCCATAGCAATACCCGCGACATTATGTTTGAGCTTAACACCGGCATCAAGCATAGATAAAACTGCCGCACAAACTGTTCCCATAGAGCTCGAACCATTCGATTCCAAAACTTCACCCACAATACGAATTGTGTATGGGAAATCAACATGATCAGGAATAATTGATTTCACCGCACGCTCAGCCAAGTTCCCATGACCAATCTCACGACGACCTTGACCACCAAAACGTCCTACTTCACCCACTGAAAATGGAGGGAAATTGTAATGCAATAAGAATTTTTTCTTCAGCTGACCACGCAATGATTCAATATTTTGCTCATCATCAGCAGTTCCCAATGTTGCTGTCCCCAAACACTGTGTTTCACCACGAGTGAATAATCCAGAACCGTGAGCCCGTGGTAAAATACCCACTTCACATGAAATCGGACGAACTGTTTTTAAATCGCGACCGTCAATACGAGCACCTTTATCTAAAATCATCGCGCGAGCTACTTTGTATTTTACATCTTCAACGATTGCGGACAATTCTTTATCGCGCTGAGAACGTAATTTATCGTCAGTGATTGTTGCGACTAGTTTTTCTTTTGCCGCAGCCTTAGCTTCATCAAAAGAAGCATAGCGATCTTGCTTCACACGCAAAGACAACGCCTTTTCAATCAATGGTTGCAATGTTGATTCAGCTGATTGTCGGAAGTCGCTGTCAATTTTTGCTGCTGTAAACGAACGTTTTGCTTTTGAACCTGTTTTTTCACGCAGTTCATCTTGGATTTGTAAAAGTGGCATCAAAGATTGATGACCAAATTTCAAAGCAGCTAAAGCATCCGCCTCAGTGATAAACTGAGCTTCACCCTCAACCATCAATAAACCATTTTTGGTTCCAGAAACAATGATATCCATGTCTGATTTTGCCAATTGTTCTTGATTTGGATTGGCAATAAATTGCCCATCCACACGCGCCACTTGGCACGCCGCTGTGGGTCCGAAAAATGGAATGTCAGAAATATGCAATGCCGCCGATGCACCCAATGAAGCCAGAATATCAATTGGAAATGCGCCATCAGAACTCAATACAGAGGCCACAACTTGTGTGTCGTTCAAATATCCTTCTGGAAATAAGGGACGGATAGGACGATCGATAATACGTGCACTCAATACTGATTCTGTTGAAGGCTTACCTTCACGTTTAAAGTAACCACCGGGAATTTTTCCAACGGCATAAAATTTTTCAATGTATTCAACCATCAAAGGGAAATAACCTTGATCTGGTTTTGCTTGCTTTGCAGAAACTGCAGTGACAAGGACCATATTATTACCTGAAGTAACAACGACGGATCCGTCGGCCTGTTTAGCCATACGGCCTGTTTCAATTTTTATTTGTTGTCCTGCAACTGATGTTGTCACTGTTGTGATCATTCTTAATGTCTCCTTAAATTATTAAGGCCCATCTTTGGGCCTTAAGTCATGATTTTCTAATTTTCGATTACTTACGGATGTCGAGTGAGCTGATCAGTTGCTCGTAGCGTTTCTGATCTTTAGATTTTAAATAATCTAAAAGTTTACGACGGCGATTTACGATTTTGATCAAACCATGACGACCATGATTGTCTTTTTTGTGAACTGCAAAGTGAACAGCCATATCATTCAAACGTGCTGTGATCAAAGCCACTTGCACTTCTGGTGAACCTGTATCCAATTCAGATTTTTTAAATTTTTTTAAGATGTCTGCTTTTTTTTCTTTAGTAACGGCCATTAACGTTCTCCTGGTTATTGCTGATTTCTCAGCGGTTAGTAATTCCGAATAAAGCGTCATGGCTGACGGCAATTTCAGAGTCCTCAAGATTTAGCAATCCAGGGGAAATTGTTCAAGGGTTTTCAGCAGTTAAAGACTCTTTTTATTCTGAAACCTTGACCGGGCTCAAGGCCAACCAAAGCCAAAACATGCCCCTTTTGTTCGGGTAAAATTTGGATAATCTGATCTTCTTCAGGATTAAACTGCGAGATCAGCTGGGATTTAAGACCATGGCTAATTTGTCCATTTCTCATTAATGCCTGGTCCTGCCCTTTGATTCGAATACGTTTCACTAGAGGCAAGGCCTGATCTAAAGGAACCAGGCGCTGCTGACGCTCCAGTGGCGCCAAGGCCTCAAGCTGCTCAAGGGTTACTGACTGATTGATATGAAAATGGTGAGATTCTGTACGAATCAAACTAACCATTGTTGCACCACATTCTAGAATATCTCCTAGATGACTAACCCATGATCGAATAAAGCTGCCTTTCGAGCAGCTCAGAACAAACTCATGTTCAAAAGATTTTTCACTAGTGAGCGCTAGAATATTCCAAAATTTCATCACCTTCTGTGGGATCTCAACGGCCTCTCCGGCACGCGCATACTCATATAATTTTTTACCATCAATTTTCTTTGCCGAGAATATTGGCACTGGTAATGAAAGCTCGCCACTGAGATGCAGAGCCACATCTAAGATCTTCTCTGGTGAAACAGATACTGGTTTCTCACTGAGCACAGTCCCCGTTATATCCAAGGTGTCCGTCGTTACACCTAATCTTAAACCAACTTGATAGGATTTATTTCCTTCGGTGACATATTGACTTAACTTTGTCGCCTCGCCAATCAAAAGCACCATCAAACCACTTGCTAAAGGATCCAATGTTCCGGAATGACCGACCTCTCGAGTCCCCAATAGGCGGCGCACACGAGCAACCACATCATGGCTTGTCAGGCCAACAGGTTTATTGATCAATAATAAACCGTGCATTAATTTTCCTCGATTGGTTTTTTTTGCGCTGAAATTCCGGAAATAATTTTCTCAATTTTTAAAATATTTTCAGTGGATTCATCTTTATAGAATGAAATTTTTGGACAGTAGCGCATTTTCAATTTGGTATTGATTTCATTTTGAATATCCTTGGTCCACGGCTGCAAAACCTTCACCAAATCTATGACTTCATTTTCAGTTGAAAAAAAAGTCACAAATACTTTTGCCGAGCGAAAATCGGCTGGCATCATGACTCGAGTTACAGTGACCAAGCCACCCAACTCGCTTTGTAAATGATTGATCATATAAGTCGAAACGATCTGTTGAACTTCTTTTTCAACTCGCTCTTTTCGACGCCCATCACCCGTATTTTTCATAATGTCTAAATCCTTAATATTCTATCGAACCAGTCCCATTAAGGATTTAACGGAGTCAATTCACGTACAATTTCTTCTTTTAAATATGACTCAATCACATCGCCTGGTTTGATATCATTAAAACCTTCGATTCCGATACCACACTCAAAGCCTTCAGCGACTTCTTTAGCATCATCTTTAAATCGCTTTAATGATCCTACTTTACCTTCGAAAATAATTTTTCCATCACGCACTAAACGCAACATATTTGACCGCTGTACTTTGCCGGAAGTTACAAAACAACCTGCAATAACGCCCATCTTCGGAACACTGAAAATATTTCGAACTTCGGCAGAACCGGTAACTTTCTCAACAACTTGTGGAGCCAATACCCCAGCCATTGCTTTTTTGATTTCATCGATCATCTCGTAAACAATCGAGTATGTTCGAATATCAACACCAATTTGCTTGGCTTTTGCTTGCGCATTTCCATCTGGACGAACATTAAATCCGATCACAACACCTTTTGCCGTATGCGCAAGAAGGACATCATTCTCTGTGATTCCACCAACACCAGCATGAATAATTCTATTTTTAACTTCTGCTGAAGCAATTTTATTCAACATTCCTTGAATAGCTTCTAGTGATCCATGCACATCAGATTTCAGAACGATATTGAATTCTTTCACATCACCTTGAGTGACTTTCGAGAAAATATCCTCCATTGAGATCTTACCCTTGACCGCTGCATCTGCGGCAGTGACTTGTTTTCGATTATTAACAACTTGTTCAGCTGTTTTTTCATCGGCCACAACGTCAAAACGATCTCCTGATGAAGGCACGCCTTCAAGACCCAGAACCTCTACGGGCATTCCTGGTCCCATCTTATCAACACGCTGACCTTTATCGTTCATTAAAGATTTTACTTTACCCTTCATGGAACCAGCAACAATATGCTGGCCAATAGAGACAGTTCCATCTTTTACTAAGATTGTGGCTACAGCTCCACGACCTTTTTCAAGTTTAGCCTCGATAACGATACCTGTTCCCGAACGTGACGGATTGGCTTTTAACTCAGCCACTTCGGCTAATAATTTAATACTTTCGAGTAACTTATCAATTCCCGTGTGCTTAAGAGCTGAAACTTCAACGAAAATTGTTGTTCCACCCCACTCTTCAGGAACGATTTGTAATTCAGTTAATTGCTGTTTGATACGATCTGGATTGGCTCCAGGCTTATCCATTTTATTGACGGCTACGATAATGGGAACTCCCGCAGCTTTTGCATGATTAATGGCTTCCGCTGTTTGCGGCATCATCCCATCATCTGCAGCAACAACTATGATTGCTATATCCGTCGCATTAGCTCCGCGCGAACGCATAGCTGTGAACGCTTCGTGGCCCGGAGTATCTAGAAATGTTGTGATAGATCCGTCATCTGCCTTAACTGTATAGGCTCCAATATGCTGTGTGATGCCACCAGCTTCGCCAGCAGCTACTTTCTCATTTCGAATGGCATCCAATAAAGAAGTTTTACCGTGATCGACGTGTCCCATAACTGTCACCACTGGTGGACGAGTTATTTTTTCAGCTTCTAAATCTCCAAATGCCATCTCCACAACTATTTCATCTGCTGTTTTGAAAACATTCTGCGCTTCCCAACCAAACTCAGGAACAATCAAGGCAATGGTATCGAAATCCAAGTCGGTATTCATTGTTGCCATCACGCCTTGTTTCATCAAAGCTTTGACCATTTGAGTGGCTTTGATACCCATCTCCTGAGCCACATCACTGACTTTCATTTTATTATTCACTTTAAGAACACGCTTTGAGGCCTTTGGCTGCGTGATTTCGGTCTTCATTGCAGCTCGATTCAAGATGTCCATTTTCTTACGTGGTTGAAATACCAATTCACGTTTCTTAAATTCATTCGGGTTGAAGCTGTTCAAAATGGTCTCAGCTTCTTTTTCTTTAGCGGACAAGCCTCCCGTCGGAGTAGCTACTGCTCCGAATTTTTTAGATTTCTTGTCATAGTCTCGCTTAGTATCAATTGTATTTGTAAAGACCGGAACATCTGGCATCTGCGCCACAAATCCTGGTCGAATATTTCGAGCACCCATTCCGCCACCCATACGAGGCTGAATTCCACCTGTACCCGGACGAGCATTAAACCCACCCTGACCACCGGCTGATGTTCCACCAGGATGACCTTGGCTTCGAGGTCCACTTAACGGACGCGGGCCACCACCTTGATAGCCAGAACCCGGAGGAGCCTGAACGCGACTCAAATCCATCTTACCAATAATATTACGTCGTGGATTGGCCACATTGGCAGAACTGGAAACACCACTGTCGCCTATTGCGACTTCTTTTTTACGAGAAATGATCGGCGATGGTTTATGCTCTGGAGTTGCTGCGGCTGGAGTTGTTATTGGAGTTGGTGTCACAACTGTTGCCACTGCAGCTGGTGCTGCCGGCGTTGGAGGAGTTGCTACTGAAGTCGCAGTTGGTGTTGCTGTGACGGCAGGTGCTACCGACACTGTTGTTGGAGCTGATTCTATTTTTTCAATCACAGGAGCTTCCGATTTCACACTAGCGGCTACTTCTGGAACAGTTTCAACTTTTGGAGCCATCACTTTAGGCTCATCGACGATTGGTTCGACTTCCTTCATTTTACGACGAATAACAGGTGCTGCTTTGGGGGCCGTGTCTGACACCGATTCAGTCCCTGTTTTTGTCGAAGTCTTAGTGGCTTTGGATGCGGCCTTGGGAGCAGCAACTTTTTTAGCAGTCGCAGTACCTGCTGCTTTTCGCGCCGTGGTTTTCTTTGGCTTCTCTTCAGCTGGTTTATCAGCCCCAGCTAACTTGATTTTAATTTGCTCTAAAACCTCTGGCTCCACTTCAGCCATATGATTTTTGATTGGAAGATTCCATTCTTTAATTTTATCCATTAAAGCAAGTGGTGTCATACCAATTTCTTTTGCAAATTCGAAAACTTTTGGATTACTCACGCGTTATATCCCTTCATCCCATTCTATTTCTAAAAAACTAAGTATTTGTTCCAAGCTTTGATAGCTCAGCTTTTAATTGTTCTTCAGCACGTTGTTTTGCTGATGAACCCTTATCAATCACGGCTGCTTGAGGAGATTTTGGAACGGCAAGGCCTTGATCTTTGTAACTCTTAATTAAAACAGTCGCATCCGTAATTAACTTTTGCGCTTTCTCTGGATCATCGTAACCAGGAATTGTCATGATATCTTCAACCTTTGCAGCGGCAATGGATTGGATCGATCCAAATCCAGATTGGAAAATATTTTGAGCCATCGTCTCATTCATACCTGGAATCAACATCAAGTTGAAAATAGATTCCGCAGTTCGAGCCGAAGCTGCCGTATCCGACATAATATCCAACTTCCACGTAGTCAACTTGGCTGCCAAACGCACATTCTGACCCTTACGTCCAATGGCCAAACTCAGTTGAGAATCTGGAACAACAATTTCCATCTCTTTATTTTCTTCATCTAAGAATACTTTTGAAATCTCAGCTGGAGCTAAAGCATTACATGCAAAACGTGTGATATCTTCATCCCACATCACGATATCAATTTTTTCACCCTTTAACTCTTGAACGATATTCTGAACACGAGAACCCTTCATACCAACACAAGCTCCAACTGGATCTACTGAGTTGTCTTTTGTACGAACGGCAATCTTTGCTCGCTGTCCTGGCTCACGAGCTGCTGACATAATCTCAACAACACCGTCATAAATTTCAGGAACTTCCATTTCAAATAATTTAACCAAATAACGCTCATCTGCACGAGACATAATGATCTGTGGTCCGCGCGTTGTTTGACGAACTTCTGACAAATAACCCTGAATGCGATCACCTGGCTTGTACACTTCGCCTGGGATTTGTTCGCGAGGTGGAATGTGGGCTTCTGTACGACCCAAATCCACGATAATCGCTCCGCGCTCAACTCGGCGAGCAATTCCCGATGCAATTTCACCTTTACGCTGTTCAAATTCAGAAAAAATAATCTCGCGTTCCGCATCACGAACTTTTTGTAAGATGATCTGCTTTGCCGTTTGCGCGGCAATCCGACCTAAATCATTTGAAACTAATTTGATACCGATAGAGTCATTTAATGATGCTCCCGGATCTAGCAATAAAGCGTCTTCTAGAGTGATTTCGACCTCTTCGTCGACAAATTTTTCTTTTTCAACAACTTCTTTAAATTCATACAACTCAACTTCACCAGTGGCTTCATTATACTGAGCTTCAATTTCACGATAAGTTCCATACTTTTTACGAGCCGCTACGAGCATGGCTTGTTTCACAGCATCAATGATGACTTCTTTATCGATACCTTTGTCGCGACCAACCTGATCGATAACCTTAGCTAAATCGGTAAATAAATTTTCTGCCATGTAGAACCCCCAATTATTTCTTCTTTTTTATAGAATTTGTCTTCATCTCAAAAACAAGTTTTGATTTTTCAATTTTAGAAAACGGAATCTTCACGTTCACGCCTCGGATATCAAAAACCAATTGATCCCCCTCGACGGCCGCCAAAACTTCATCAAACTGCTTCATTGAAGCGATGCCCTTTTCCGTAACACCCAAAGTGCTCAGTGAACTTGTCAATTTGATATAAATCTTTTTACCAATAACTTTTTCAAAGTGCCACGGCTTAGTCAGGATGCGGTCTAAACCTGGAGTAGAGACTTCGAGTGTGTAATTGCCACCAGGAACAGCGTCTTCATTTGCATCAAGTAATAGATTTAAACCTTTGGAAACACTGGAACAATCTTCCACGCCAACTCCGGCGTCCTTATCAATATAAATGCGAAGTATTCGACCGTTTCCAGTCCCAACCAGTTCCAAATCGTAAAGGACACAACCCTCACGCTGGGCCACATCTGTAGCCATCTCTTCAATTTTTACTAACCAGTCCGCTTTTTTAAGATCCAAATACACTAACCTATCTTGCTTGCAGTTTACACAAAAAAAAATTGGGCTTTGGGCCCAATTACTTTTCACCCTAGCAAACTTAGAGCCCGCAAGCAACTTTGTTTATCAGATCACAGATATTTCATAACCAGAGCCGTTCCCCCATCGGAATAATAGGATTTCCGAGCACCCAGCACCTGAAATCCATTTTTTTTATAAAATTTAACAGCCGACTGATTGTTTTCATGCACTTCTAGCAAAATAGGCAGCCCACGCCGCATAGCGAAATTCTGCAGAAAGGATAGGGTTCGTGATCCATACCCTCGCATAAAGAAATCTGGATTGGTGCCAATTGCCATAATCTCAAGACGATCGTCGTACTCACGAAAGGTTATAAATGCAGCAATTCTCGCAGCCTCTCGCACCAAAAATGTTTTGGATTTTTCAAACTCTTGCAATGCTGTTTCCGAGCTCCAATTAAAGTAATTTGGAAACCTCTCTCCCAAACGATGATACAACTGCGCCAACTCCATACGGGCTGAGAGGTCTAACTCGATGACATCAAGATCTTTAGGTTCCATGATTTTTCATTTTAACAGAGTACTTACGCTTCAACACATCCATCCAGGCTGCAAATCGAAGCTTTTGACTGACCTGCGTTTGTTTAAACTCAAGCAATGCCAAGGCATATGAAATCATCACCATTTCTGTTTCAATTTCGCGCTTTGAAAATTCATTCAATTCAGCTTTTGCACTGGCTGAAAGCTCAAATTTCTGTGGCTTGATCTCAAAAAGCAAAGCCTCGCGTTTTAAAATTCGCGACAACAAAAAATCATCCACCAACCCCTCAGAAAACAGGGTGAGCTTTTCAGACCCCGTAGCAACTTTGACGAGTTTGGCATACAGACTCATGTCTCGCGCAGTCCAAGACTGTCCACCTTCTGAAAAAAGCACTTGATTGATTGCAACAGACTGAGCCTTCACAGAAACTGTGATCGTAAGCAAAAAAGAGACAAGAAAAATTGGAGTCCATTTCATAGAACTAGTTAACCACAGACCCTACAAATAAAAAAGTCCCTTTACTTGCGCAAAAGGACTTTTTTTTGTTCTTTTAAATGGATACGTCTTCGGAGACTAGAAATTCACACGAGCTACGATGCTTGAAATCGAGTATTGTAACTTCTCAAGCGGAGTTCCAACATAACCATAAGATGAATTTGGATAGTTCGAATTCACACGGCTTGACATATTAAACATATACTTGAAGTCAAATCCGATTGAAAACTTAGGACTGAATTCCAAATCCACACCCGCATTAACACCCAAGTCGATCGCATGTGAATTACCTGTGTCCTCGCTAGATCCCATATAAGAATTAGTCAAAGCATACTTACGGTAAGAGTATGAAATCAAACCACCTAAAACCGGACGAACCATTCCACTCATCAACTGATATTTTGCAGTCATGGCACCTTGGTATTGATTCACATCATAGCTATCAACCTGATAATAACCACCATAACCAACAGCACTATAATTATTCACATCAACACCATAGTTCGACATCAAAAAGGAACCTTCAACCATGAAATAATCAAAACGTGTTCCAAAAGCAGCACCCAAAGAGTAATTGCCTTTTACGTTTTTAACATCTGGATAATAACCAATCCCTGCAATACCTGAAAAATATCGAGTCTCAACCGGAGCTACTATGGCTGTTGCATCATCTTCCAATGCCGCACGAACTTCTTCGCGGATTGCATCCCGAGTTAACTCCTCATTCTCTTCAATAACAATCGGCTGAACCTGCTGTTGGACAACTGGAGCTGCTTGAACCGGAGCTTGTACTGTAGCCTGTGCGGGAGCACCACTTTGGATCGTTTCAAACTTATCTCCAAACAGTACGGCGGCACGTTTTTTTTCGTCTTCCATACGGCTTTGTTCGAGCTTCTCGACAATGCGAGACTCTGTTCGCATCTCTTCATCCTGACGGTATTTACGAATAGCATCTGCTTTCGAATCTGATAACGGCGAGGCTTCAATAAAAGTTGTTGGCTGCTGCTGAACCTGCTGATTTTGTGGAACAACGACTGTCTGACTGACAAATGAAGTGGCCTTATTCGATTTTTTTGTTGTGCTCTCTGGCTGCACATACAATTGATCGATTTCAGAATCGACATCAATATCAATGCTTTGGCTTTCGACTTGCGCCAGCGCCTGAGCTGATACCATCACCAGAGTTAAAAACAACATGTACTTTTTCATAGTAGGTCTCCCCATTTAAAGTTTTGAACACTTCTTACTTGAGCAACCTGAGTGCCAAGATGCGGCGGGTGTGGAAAAAAAATGCAACATGTTGATTTCTCATGCCAATTTAAGTTTCAGAAGGAATTTGGTTTTTGCAGATAGGGCTTAAAAAGTGTCGATTCTTGTTAACAACCCTGCAAAATTTTCTTGAACCAAGGTGGGATATACACGTATAAGTAGAGCACAACAAAAGTGCCTCGGTGATGAAATTGGTAGACTTGCTAGACTCAAAATCTTGTGTGCTCACGCACGTGCCGGTTCGAGTCCGGCCCGAGGCACCACTTTTTGTTTAGTTTAAACCTTTTGAACCCAACCAAAAATATCTTCTTTTTCGCCGTACTGAATCCCCGTAATATGATTGTAGAGCTCTGTAGCGATAGGACCACGAACACCCTCATTAATAACCATTTTATAAGAATTTGAACTGAGCTCGCCTACTGGCGAAATCACAGCGGCAGTCCCTGTGCCAAAAACTTCTTTTAAGGTTCCTTTTTGATAAGCCGCTCGAACCTCATCCATTGATAGCTCGCGCTCTGTCACCGGAAGCCCCATATGCTTTAATAACTTCAATACACAGTCTCGCACCCCACCTGGCAAAATAGAACCATTCAACGCGGGGGTGACAATTTCATTTTCAAAAACAAAAAACACGTTCATGGTACCAACCTCTTCGATGGATTGATGAGTCACATTTTGCCATAAGACCTGAGCGTAACCTTTTTCTTTAGCAACTAATGCGGCTTTCAAACTGGCTGCGTAATTGGCTCCGGCCTTAGTCGCACCAAGGCCACCTGGAGCCGCACGAATAAAAGTATCTTCCACCCAAATTTTAATCGGGTCTGCGCCTTCAGAATAATAAGATGAAACCGGAGAACAAATCACAAAAAAGAGATACTCTGACGCTGGACGAACACCTAAAAAAGCTTCCATTCCAATTAATGTTGGCCGCAAATACAAAGAAGATCCGCGTTCCTTAGGAACCCATGCCTGATCCACGCGAACCAGTTGGCGAATACCCTCGATCATGATTTCAACCGGAGGAGCTTCCATACACAAGCGGTCCGCGCCATTTTGTAATCGCATGGCATTGTACTCGGGACGAAATAAAACCAAATCCCCCTGAGTTTGGCGAAAGCATTTCATGCCCTCGAACAAAGCTTGGCCATAATGCAGAACTGTTGCCGCAGGATCAATAGCCAGAGGCTGATAGGGAGTGATACGACCATTATGCCAGCCTTTGGAGGTCGCATAGTTTAACTGAAACATATGGTCGCTAAAGTATTTTCCAAATCCCAGATTTTTCACATCGGGCATGGGCTTTAACAGAGTCGATTTTGTAACTGTGAAATTTTGCATTCAAAGGGTGTAGCACAAAACCAACACCACTGTCATGACCATCTTTAAGATCAATTAAAACCTAAATCTTTAAGGATTCCATAAATCGGAGAATTCATAACAAAGGTGCCGTAGTTCATACCGCTACCGTCAATATCTAGATAACCACCATCATGAATACCAACAACTTTTAAATTGACCAAACTCAATAATGTCGCGCCACTGCTTCCTGGATTTGTATCACACTGATGCTGTAATGAATCCGCAGGAAAAAGAGGATTCTGATTTCGCTCAACACCACAATTTTGCGACCAATGAAGTGGAAGATCATCCGGATGAGAAAACAGAGTGAGTGAATCACCCATGATTGCTCGACGCTTCAAATCTGGAGCAATAAAAACATCCGGCGCCGGAGAAACTTTTATAATCGCAAAGTCCAATCCACTTGTGTATTGCGCAGCAATTACTTCTTGGCATTGAGATTTTAAATATCCTTGTTTATTCCCTCGTACTCCCCAGATTATTTCTGTATCAGCACACCCGGTGTGTTCAACCAAAGTGGGAGGCGCCCAGAAACAGTGCCCAGCTGTTAAAACAATTCCATTTCCTAAATGCGTCACCGTACAACCCGTCGTCATTATCCCAAAAGCATCCAATACTTTGCGGTATCGAAGTGGGATATTGGTTCCGTCATCATTCACTGCAATAAAGTCATTCTTACCGATAATTTTTTCGATGTCCGCGGAATACCCCGCAACGGCTGTCAGCAAAAGAAGAGATATAAGAATTAGCTTCACAGTCAGACCCTCCGAATTCCAAAAAACAAATAACCCACTTTGGAACCAGGGGGTAGAAAAAAATCACTTGAGACTTATTTTTTCTGGCAGACCCAACCGATCAGACACATAACTTAAATCTAAGCTGATAGCCTGCAGTGCAATGCCCGTTCCCCAGGGATTTTTCTCTTTTGAACCATAAAGCGTATCCCCCTGTATCGGAAAACCTCGACGAGAAAGTTCCAATCGAAGCTGATGAGGCTTTCCCGTTAATGGAAACATTTGCCAGCCTATTTTATAAGCGTCGATTTCCATCACTCGCGCTCTAGTCTCAGCCCATTCTCCGTGATCAGATTCGAAGGAACGCCTCTTGCCACGCTGGATTCGCGTCTTCCAATAAAACTCTTTTCCCGATGAGATCTCCAGCACACTACGATCTGTTTTAATATCAAGGGGCCAATGGGAAAAATTCTGTAAACTGGTCGACGCTCGATACATCTTGGAAATTGTTTTTTTCTCGAACCAACCCTGAGCAATCTTGTGAGATTTTGCACTCAGGGCAAACAAAATCAATCCGCTGACTTCTAAATCCAAACGATGCACTGGTAGCACCTGAGTGCGCAATTGGTGTTGCAAATCAATTCCAAGACAGGGCCTAGGGTCATGACGATCACGTGATGGCACCGATAACACTCCTGCTGGTTTATGACAAACAACAAAATTTTCATTTTGAAAGAGAATCTCAATCATTGAGTTTTTTGAGTCCGACTAAAAATATTTCTTTAGAAATTTTACGAGTCGAATCCGGCTTCACAGCTTCAACACGAGAGAACTCTTTTTTCATCAAATCACGCAACGTCGAAAAATCATCGGAATGAAAAAGCTTACAAACAAAATGCCCGTCTTTCTTAAGATATTTCTTGGCCATTTCAAGCGCCAACTCACACAATTCAAACGAGCGGGCTTGATCCGTCGTGCGAATCCCCGTCGTTCGAGGAGCCATATCGGAAACCACAATGTCAAAAATAGGTTCAAATCCATTTTCAACTATAATTTCATCCAAATTGATATCGAGCATATCGGCCTGAATAAAAACCGCATTTGGCAATTTGATTTCAACTCGGGTCAGATCTATTCCTAACACGCGGCCCTTTGGACCAATTTTTTTGGAGCAGTACTGTGACCAAGACCCCGGCGCTGCCCCCAGATCCAGTACTTTCTGATGAGGATGAATGATTTTAAATTTTTGATCAATTTCTTCTAATTTAAATACCGAACGTGCAGCAAAATTTTGCTCTTTGGCTTTTTTAAAATAGTGATCTTTGGGATTATAGGACATGAGACAAGCACTTACCAAATACCTTGTCTTCTGTCACAGGTTGTTTTAACACTAGCTATGGATTTAATTTGGGTTATGTTTGCATTTTTTATATTGATTACAATTGTATTTATCATTGTTGGTTTCTTTTTCCCAGAACTGCTTGGAATCACAGGCAATAAGGCCAAAGAAATTCAGCGTCATCACGAAGAAGACAAAGATAAGAACTAAAGTTTTGGTTTCTGAACTCGCAGCAAGAGAGCTCCACCGGCTCCAACCAGAATCAACAAGCTTAAAATTGTTTGTCGAGAATCCCCCGTAACCCGGGCAAATAGCGCAATTAAAATGGGCCCTAAAACCGATGCAAATTTTCCTAATAAATTAAAAAAGCCAAAGTATTCACCGGATTTTTCAGGTGGACTGAGCTGCGCAAATAAAGATCGAGATAGCGCTTGAACACCACCTTGAGCCAATCCAATCACTGTTGCTAAAATAAAAAAATGATTTCCCGTACTCATCAGTGAGGCTCCAATAATGACGATCATATAAATCAATAAACACAGCAAGATTAAGTTTCGATTGCTCCACCGAGTGGCCAGCACTCCAAAAAGATAGGCACTTGGAAATCCGACGAACTGGGTGATTAAAAGGGCCTTGATCAAATCGGACGCCTCAAGCCCCAATGACAATCCAAAATCCACCGCCATTGTCATCACCGTAAAAACACCATCAATATAAAACCAGTACGCCAAAACAAAATAGAATAGGTTCTTATTTTTAAAAATTGACATCACTGTGAATTTTAATTCTTTGAACGTTTCCTGAGATAACGTCCATAACCCCGAGGTTGATTCATGGGTTTCAGGTTCTGGCACCCACTTGAGCAATGGCCACGACAAAAGAATCCAAACAATGGCCACAACTAAAAATGAAATGCGCACAGCTAAAACATCTGAACTGATTCCAAAAAGTTGAGGCTTCAGATACATCAACACATTGATCAGAAAAATAATTCCACCACCCAAATAGCCAGCTGAGTATCCCAATGAGGAAACAAAATCATACTGCTTCGGCTCAACAACTGAAGGCATTAGCGAATCATAAAAAACGCAACTTGCTGAACACATAAAAAGAGCAAATCCATACAGAGCGGCAGCGGCTTGCCACCCGCCCTGGGGCACAAAAAAAAGTCCTGCGGAACCAATGGCTCCCGCGAGCATTGTTATCGTGAGAAATTTTTTCTTTGAACGGCGTTTATCCGAAATCACACCGAGTATGGGTGATAAGATGGCTAATAAAAATCCAGAAACTGCCAAAACCCAGGCTAGACGCTCGGTGCTGTCGATGGCACTGGCCCCGCCACTCCAATACTGTTTAAAAAAAACAGGGAAGAATCCTGCCATAACGGTTGTAAAAAAAACACTATTGGCTGAGTCATAAAGAGCCCATGACAGAATCTTCTTATTCATAAACAAATTTTGCCTAAGTTATGCTTCGATTGCATCTCTTTTCTTTGATTCTTCTTAATAATGCTTGCTCGGTATTTGAAAGTCTTGGTATTGAAATCAGCATCATCTATATATTTTATGAAACAAGGATTCCAATGAAATCATTTAAAGCGACCTTCATCGAAGCAACAGTTACGCTGACAGTTTTAGGACTGACACTCCTTGCCACCTCTTCTTTCGCAACCTCGAACCCGCAAATTCGCGAATGTCACCGTTTGGGTGGAGAGTTTTTAGTTGCTGAATCCCGCCAAGATCAGTTTGGTTTTTGCAAGTTTGACGAGGCCATCATCGGCGCCATGGATTTAGTACGTCAATTAGACAGCCAGGATACCGTCGGTTCCATTATCACTTATCGAAACTTTATTCAGACTTGCGAACCCTATGGACAATTTCTCACCTATTTGGATTTAGAAAAAAAACCTTTGAAACTATGTATTTTTGAAGATGGCTCAGCTCTAAATGAGCAGGCTCTTTCCGCTGGTCGCTATTCTCCACTGAACATCAAATTGACTGCCGCATTAGGGTTAGATTAGTACTGTGTCCTTATGGTAAATCAACAATTTGCAACAGCCGTTCATATACTGACGGCGCTGGCATTTAATAAAAAGAAACTTTTGAATTCAGAAACACTGGCAGCCAGTGTCAGTACAAATCCTGTTGTTATCCGTCGCTTACTTTCACTACTTACAAAATCTCAGCTGGTCACAACACTTCGCGGAAAATCTGGTGGAGTGCGATTGTCCCGAGAACCACAAACCATCACCTTAAAGGATGTTTATTTAGCGATTAACCCCGCTGAATCGATTAGCCCCCGAACCAAAAACCCAACTAAGGAATGCCCTGTCAGTTGCTCGATGCATTCCATCATGACAACTATTTCTGACGGAACTCAAAAATCCATTTTAAAATACCTTGAATCACAAAAACTTTCTGATCTTATAAAAAAAATTCCAAAGCCTTCCGCATGATTCAACTGACTGAAGAACAACTTGAAGTTTATCCAGAAATTCTTTTTCAGGATGAGGATCTTTTGGTGCTCTTTAAACCCAGCACCTGGTTTGTCCACCCACCTGAAAACCCAAAACATCGTCGTGGTTTAAAAAGGCGCACGTGTGTGCAGTGGCTTATGGATGTTCATCAAATTAAAGCCAATCCCGTGCATCGCTTGGATGTCCCAACAGAAGGTGTTCTTGTTTTTGCTAAAAACACACCAGCCTCAAAAAAATTGAATTTGCAGTTTCAAAATCAAACTGCAAAAAAAATCTATCATGCCGTTGTGCGCGGCTGGTTCAAAGAACCACAGGGGCAGATTGATTTGCCACTGGAATTGGACTCGACCGGTGAACTTGTCGCTTGCCTAACGGGCTATACCACGCTGTCTCAACAAGAATTTAATCACCAAGTAAATCCCCAGTTTCCAACTTCCCGTTACTCGATGATAGAAGTCAGACCCCATACAGGTCGATGGCATCAAATACGCCGCCACATGAATCGCGTTTCACACCCCATTATTGGTGATCGCGAACATGGTGATTCCAGACACAATCGTTTTTTCAGAGAATCTTTGGCCGTTGAAGGACTCTGCCTGAGAGCCAGCTCGATCACTTTAATCCATCCCACTCTTGAGAAAACCATGACATGGAATTCTCCTCTCACAGAAAAATGGCACACGCTTCAAACTGTTTTTTCCAGCTCACTTGTCACGTAGCCACTTCATATACTCAATAATATTTTTTTCTTGGCCCCGAGGTACGGGCTCATAAAATGATTGCGGTTTTAAACTGGGTGGCCAATAGTTTTGATCAACCCAACCTTTTGCTGCATCTTGTGGATAAATGTACTGACCAGAAGCCTTTTGAGACGACTTCAAAGCTTCGGGAATATCAACACTACCCGTTTCAGATAAAAAAGTTTCCGCTTTACCCAGTGCCAGATACGAGCGATTTGATTTTGGACAACTGGCCAAGAAAGTCACCACATGTGCTAAATTAATTTTGCACTCTGGCAATCCAATCGCCTCCACAGCATGAAGACCCGCTATGGCCAGAGGCAAAGCCCGAGGCTCTGCATTGCCAATATCCTCACTGGCTAAAATAATAAGACGTCGCGCAATAAAAACTGGATCCTCTCCGCCGGCCAGCATTCGAACCATATAATATAAAGCCGCATTGGCATCGCTACCTCGGATTGATTTAATAAATGCAGATATACAATCGTAGTGCTGATCTGCAGACTTGTCATAGGCAATCATTTTTTTGCCGACTAAATTTTCAATATCTGAATCGAGCAACTGAAACGACTTTGGATCCAACTTGTAAAGCTCAATGACAGATTCCAACGTATTTAAAAATCGACGTCCATCACCATCTGCAAGTAAAATCAATTTTTCAATTTGTTCTGTGCTCACCAACTCTTGCAATGGAATATCTTCGGCGTGTTCTGCTTTTTTTAAAAGTTCATAAAAATGATGGGTTTCAAGACGTTTAAAATACACCACTTGGCAACGACTGAGCAAAGCCCGATTCAACTCATAACTTGGATGTTCAGTTGTTGCTCCAATCAGATACAAAAAACCTTTTTCAACATAGGGAAGTAAAACATCTTGCTGGGATTTATTGAATCGATGAATCTCATCAACAAATAACAATGTCTTCTCTGAATTTTCAAGGAGTCTTGATTTGCTGGCCTCGCCCACTGATTTTAAATCTTTGACTCCGGCATCAATCGCATTCAGAGACACAAAAAAAGCTTTTGCAGTTGTTGCTAAAGCCCGAGCAAAACTGGTTTTGCCAGTACCCGGCGGACCACTGATAATAAGATTGAGTAAATGTCCCGATGCCAGCAATTTTCCAACAGGTAACTTGGAAGACAACACATGATCTTGTCCAATGACATCAGTCACAATTTTTGGACGCAAACGCTCAGCCAGAGGCTTTAAACGATCATTTAACTGTATTTCAAAAAGGTCTGACATGATGACGTTGAAAATATCATAGCCCTCATTTTATTTCCGATTTTTTTTGCTTTAATGCCACGCAATGGGGAATTTAACCACGAGCACTCCAGCGAGTGCGCATTCATTGCGACTGAAATATGGATTTTATTTTGCACCCTTTTTAACTTGAGAGATTTAGGTATGGCAATCACATTTAAAGGGAGTATTTATGACAAAAAATAAAGTTCTAGGAGTTTTGGCTGCCCTGCTGTTGTCGGCATCAACTGCATACGGCGCCGATTTTCGACAAACTGAAACATCAACATTTCCAGCCGTTCGCCCCGTCAGCAGCATGGATGAACGCATGCCAAATATTGGACTGCTGATTGGATCGTCAACACCAGAGGGAAGTTTTGAAAGCTCAGGCGAAATCGGAATTGATTTGGTTTTTCAACCTTACATCCCATTTGGAATAGGACTCGAGGCTATGTACTCGGAACCTGAATCTGAATTGACTGGGGAAAAGCTCAAGCGCACCAGTGTTCTAGCAAAAGTCCTTTATAATTTTGGTGGATCAATACCAATTATTCGCGACAGTTATATTGGCGCGGGGGCCGGTGCCGTCTTTGTTGAAGACGAAAGCGAATCTCAATTTGCATCCGCACCTATGGTTGGTTTTGATATTCCACTCAGAAATGCATTGGATCAAGCTTCAGTTTCTCTTGGCGCCAATGCCAAGTACTTATTCGTTGATGGCGATGATCCAGATGCCCTTTCCGTCAACGGTGTTGTTCGTTACTGGTACTAGATTTTCATAAGGCTCGGACAGTGATCTGCTCGAGCCTTTATTTTTTGAGGAAAGGAACTTACATGAAACCATTTGCAACAGACACCCCCAAGAAATCTAAAAACATTGCGGTTTTTGGAATTTACAAAAACCGCACTTCAATTGAAAATGCCGTGGACCAATTGAAATACTCTGGTTTTCGCAATTCAGATATTTCTGTTCTGATGCCGGATAAAGAATCCACACAAGATTTTATTCATGAAAAGCATACGAAAGCTCCTGAAGGGGCTGCTGCTGGTGCTGGAACCGGCGCCGTACTGGGTGGAACATTAGGATGGCTTGTTGGCGCAGGAGCACTGGCCATTCCCGGAATTGGACCTTTAGTCGCAGCAGGGCCAATCGTTGCATCCATTGCTGGTGCTGGTGTGGGTGGTGCCGTCGGTGGAGTCAGTGGAGCTTTAGTGGGAATGGGAATTCCAGAATTTGAAGCCAAGCGCTACGAAGGAACTGTCAAAGAAGGTGGAATCTTACTGTCCGTCCATTGTGACGATAATGAATGGACACGAAAAGCCAAAGAATTATTGGAAACATCCGGTGCAAAGGATGTTTCAGCAACAAGTGAATCGAAAACTCATTAAAGCACCATTCAAAAGATGCATTTTAAATAAAAAAAAACTCGCTTTTACAAGCGAGTTTTTTTTGATGATAACTTTGAATTTAAAATTAGCCTTTAACGTTTACGTTAACTGCGCAAGGACCTTTTTTACCTTGTCCAACTTCGAATTCTACTTTATCGCCATCTTTAGGTTGTTGACCTTTTACTTCCGAGATGTGGAAAAATAAATCTCCGCCGCCATCTTGCGTGATAAATCCAAAACCTTTTTCGCCATTAAAAAACTTAACCGTACCAGAACTCATGTGATAACCTCTTTATTTGATTTGTGAAATTGTTGTAGCATATTTTTGGGACTTTGAAAGGATTTTAGCTGTTTTCTTTTGTTTTTCCAATTTACGTCCCTATCGTTTGCTTTTGTTTTAACCATTTTTACTGAGTTTCACCATTTTGAGGCCCCATGCCTCACCCAATGAACCCTATCGTTGTTGAGCGAATGGCAAGCTGTTCAAAAATGGATAGCACTGAGTTAAAATCTTTGTAGATTCTTCCAAAGTCTTGCTGAAAGCTCCCAATACAAAATCAGAATTCATCGAAACTGTATCTGTATAGTAATCTTGGCAGTGATTGATAATTTCATATTGAAGAGTCAATACCCGAGATAACGGCGCACAAACTTTAGCATCCACATCATATTTAGCCAGCAAGCTTGAAAAAGCTTCGACACTTTTATTTAAGCTGACTGTCACAGTACAGATGTCATTCCATTGCTGTTCTACATCTACTTTTTCTTTCTGAATCACATGGATTTTCTCGAGCCCTTCATTGATCCCATCAGCAACCATCAAAACACCTTGACCTATTTTAGCCAGATCAAATAAATCAGTAAAACCTGGAAGAATTTGTGCCTGAGCAATCGAAGCAAATACAGTGATCATAACAAGAATCTTTTTCATCATTTTTTCCTTTTTTAGATAGTCATTTGAACGGCTACAGTTAGCGCCTTCGATGGCCAATGCCAACAAGAATAGGGATAAACTTAGAAAAATTTCAAAAAAAAAGCCGCGGGATTTACCCACGGCTTTTCGAACTCTTTAAAATTCGGTTAAATTACTTTAAAAAGTCACCCAAAATACGCATACCAACAATCACTTCTTGAAGGCTACGTTTATTGCCGGTCTCAGGAGTTTCTTCACGGCTATTGAAAGCCACATGATAGCGATACAAATCAGCAGTTGCTGGCTTGTACTCAGCCTGCAAACCGTAAGACATGTACTTATTCTTAGATGTTGTAACTCCATCAAATAATTCTTCAGAAGATGCAACTTTAGCTCCGACAGCAGTGTTTTCATCAAAGCTGTAGACAACTTTACCAATAATTGAGCTTAATGTGTCTTTTAAAACTGTTGTGCCCGTTAATGAAGTCGCTGTATTTAAAGCATAATCCAATTGAAATAAAATAGGTTGAGCTTGCCATTGAAATCCAACAGCTGCCCAGTCAGCTTTGTAATCTTCTTTTGTCGTTTCAGTGTGGTATGAAGCCATCAAGCCCAAGACTTTTTCCATCATAAAGCCTTTATAAACTAAGCCCCACATGTTTTTATTTTGGTCAGATAAACCCGCAGTAGCATTGGCAACAGATGCGCGACCGACATTGGTATCTAAATTAGTGGCCATTAAATTCAATTCATGGGATCCAAATGTCAGAGTTCCCTTCGCGCCAGTTCCGTATAAAACTTGTGTGTAACCTTTAAAAGAAAGACCACCAAAAGCTCCTAGGCTGGTTCCAGTTCCTGCATACGCTTCAGAAACAAAGTACATATCTGCACCCGCAGTAGCGCCCTCAAATCCACCCACGTCATGAGCCAATTTACCCACAGTCAATTTAAACATGTCAGACATTTTATGAGTCGCATATGCAAAGTCCAATGTTGGGTTTGAATTATCGCGAATCTCCAAAGCTCCTTGAGCTTTTCCAGCCAAACGCATACGAGCGCGGTAGCTCACGTCTTCATTTAAATTCCCTTTGTAATCTAAACGTGCCGTGTTGATATAAAAACGATAGTTATCCTTACCAGCAGCAGCCAATTCGGCATCGTCATTAAAAGTTTGGCTCAACATATCTGCTCGAAAATCAAAGTTTAAATTTCCGATGGCATGGGCCTGAGTTGCTGCAAATCCAATGATAACAAGCAAGAGTAAACGCTTCATTTTTTGATCCTTTGTGGTGTTTGTTAATGCGTAGTTGTCTGTGCCTTATTCTTTTTGTTGATAGAGATTAAGTCAAACGGAAAAAACACAGGGATCAATGGATGTTCGAAATACCTTCAATTTGAAGAAGCTTAGCCTTAAGTTCAAAGCCACCTGCATAGCCTACTAATTTACCATTTGTCCCCACCACACGGTGGCAGGGAATGATAATACCAATGGGATTTTTTCCATTGGCTGCACCAACAGCCCGCACAGCCTTTGGTGCTTGGATTTTTTCAGCTTGAGTTTTGTAGGTGATGGTTTTTCCATAAGGGATTTTCTCAAGCTCTGCCCAAACTTTCTGTTGGAATTCTGTTCCCAAAAGCTGACATGGCAAATCAAAAACTTTTCTTTTCCCTGAAAAATACTCGCTCAATTGCTGCAACGCCAAGTCAATCACGGCATTGGTTTGCTGAAGAATTACCGGATGATCCGGGCGCTTTAAAAAATACTCTTTATCACCCTGAAAAAGCAAACCCACCAAATGGGTTTCGGTGGCATATAAAAATAATTTCCCAATGGGGCTTTTCCATTCATAAAAATAAAGTGTTGTGGAATTCATCATGATCCAATTCTCCGATTATTTGGTGGATTGATGAGATTTATTAATAAACCACATCATCACCCACGTAAAAGTTGTGGTTAAAACCAAAATATATCCTAGAGTATCAAAGTGCTCCAGATATCCACCCGGTCGCTCGCTAACAACAGAGCCCGCAATCACGGCTGCAAATCCACCGGCAATCTGTTGCAATGATGAACTGATTGCCATAAAAGCACCACGGCTATCCGGAGTAGGAATCGCCGACATCAATGCCTGAGAAGGAATCATTCGAGAGAATATCCCCACAAATAAAACAGCATTCACCAAAACAACCATCCACAAAGGCGATACTCCCATGTTGGTGTAGATCACGACCAAAATCATCGAAACAACTGTCCCAAAAGTAAAGACTTTGAATTTGCCAACTAAATCACTGAAACGTCCCACTAAAGGCCCCGTTACAATAGCGCACAAACCTGTGATTAAATAAATCATCGGCAATTTTTCAACAGCAATCCCCAAATTGTGAACTGTAAAAGCACTTCCGAATGGCATCAGCATAAATCCACCTGTCGACAACAACGCCGTTGTCGCAAATGCAAACGCATACCGAGGGGTCGTAATGGTTCGACGAAGATGCTCGAAGGCATTGTGATCTTTCTGCATTTTAAGATGGGCGTCGATAGGCTTTAAATACATCAAAATAATAACTCCCACGAACACACTGACAGCAACAATCATCAAAAAAGGCGCATGCCATCCCCAAAGATTTGAAAAATACAACCCGGCAGGAATTCCTAAAATTTGACTGGCTGCAAATGATGTCTGTACAAATCCCATCACACGTCCCCGCTGTTCATACGGAAACAAATCTGTTGTGATCGCAAAAACGATGGAGCCGATCACTCCACCGAATAAACCCGTCACTGTTCGAGCGGCTAAAAGTAAAGGATATGTCGGAGCCATCGCGCAAAAAAATGTTCCTAGAACAAAACCCACATAAAAAAACAAAAGTATTTTTTTACGATCAAACCGATCTGCAAAACCGGATGCTAAAATCCCCGAAATCCCGGCACTGAATGCATACACCGAAACCACCACACCAAACTGCTGAGGCGAAATTTTTAACGCCGGCATCAACATCGCACCCAGTGGCGACATGATCATAAAATCTAAAACGATTGTAAATTGCAAAAAAGATAATAGTGCGATAACAAATTTTTGATACCGCGTGAAGGCCATGATTTTCATCACTAGAAACTACCCTTCGGCTCAGGTGAAGTCTAGAATTTTATCCGTGCATCCTGATATAGGCCAAAGCCAAAACGCAATCGCGTTTGCCTAGAATCTGTTATTATTTTTCGCCGCCGCAATTCGGCAGAAATAGTCTTTGTGCGTTCAAGATCACCCATTTCAAAAGCAAAAAAATGTCCATGCTTTTCAAATCCATTATTCAAAATGGCTTCCACGGATAATCCCAAATCACCCGAACTTGGTAAGTCCGCCAAGAAAGCCTGTTGTCGCTTCAAAACGTGCTGGTGAATGACTTCAACCGTGATCTTTTCACGAGCAAACAGCTCTAAAACAGAAATCAACCGATACAGTGCCGAAAAATCCAGCGTTGATCCCGCAAATCGAAATCCATCTTGAGAAAAGCTAACTTGACCACGAGTCGTCATCGAAGATGCCAAATCTGCAAATCCTGCAAACCAACCTGTATTCAGCGGACGCAAATCACAGTTCTCGGGCACAACCAAAAAACAGCACCCTTCGCCACCTTGAGCGTACTTATATGACCCAGCCAAATAAAAGGCCCGCTTACAAAGTCGACTTAAATCCGTGGGGACAGCCATAAATCCATGATAACCATCAATAACAATCTGAGTTTTAGGATTCGAAACAGCATTCACAATGCGCTCAAGATCACGCACCACCACACCAGAATTAAAAAAAACATGACTCAGAAAAATCAAATCATACTCTGCCGCAGAAATAGCAGCTAAAAATCGATCCTCAAAATCATGAAACGGCTGAGTCTGAACACACACGACGTCCACAAGCTGAGCCTCGATCAAGCGATTCACTTGGCGATCAAAACTATAAAACTCGGAATCCGTAGTCAAAATACGAATTTTTTTCCGAGGATCAAAACACGATAGTATTCGAGTCACAAATTCATGAGTATTCGGCGCAAAGGCAATCTGTTGCGGCATAGGGACTGATAATATCGAAGCAATTAAATTTTGAGCCCGGGGAATTTTTTGAGAAAAAATATAATCCCATTTATCATCCACCAAGCGCGCAGAATCATTCCAATATTCTATACTGGCATCATATGTGACATCCGGCCAATAATGATGACTGTGCGAAGCATAGTGCTGAACATCTGGATTGGCCGCAATAAATCTCGAATAAAACTTTTTATACATGAAAATTCAATTGCCGTCGCACTTCAGTTGGAATAACCGGCAACCTTGAACTAGGCAGTAAATAAGTTGATAAATTAAATAAATCCATAAACACACGATTTGAATCAGCTGCCCGTTTCAAATATTGATGTCCCGACGAACCCCCGGTACCAATTTTTGTACCCAACATTCGGTGCGCCATCAAAGCATGCCTTTGACGCCATGTCGTGAAATTCTCGTCGATATTCATCATCAACGTGATCATCTGTTGCGGCAAAGTCAGCATGGGTTCATGACGATACAACAGAATAAATAACGCATTTAAAATCGCCTTCTGTGATAACTTGCGCTGCCCCAGTTCAATAATTTTTTGATGAAGCTCGACATCAAATAAACTTGAAAAAGTTTCGCGAGTGATTTTTAAGTTCTCTAATTGCCCCTGCAAATCTTTATCTGAAAGCCCTGCCATATTGGACATAATGGTGGCTTCGTCTTCCGCCAAAAAATCTGCGATCGATTTTTTATATTCATCCCAAAAATTAAATTGACCTGAAACCGTAAATGGCATGCGCTCGAGCCACTTTTCAACCAACCGAAGAAGCGATGGTGCATTCTCAAGTTGGGTGAGTCGATCACGATCGCCTTCGGTCAAGCGTCCTAAAAAGAATTCGCGGTCGATGCTTTCCCGATTATTCGTATTGAGCCCCAGCTTGATTTCAATTTCCCGAAACTGAGTGCTTTGAAACCCCGACGCCGGAACCAAAAGGCTACGAAATTCTAAAAAATCCATCGGAGACATTGTCTCTAAAATATCCATATACGATAAAATCATCGTCTGAATTTTTGTAATACGATCCAAACGCTGAATGATGATGCCAAAATCACTATCTTCAACCACAGACTTATTAAAAATAACCAATACCGAATCCAAATCATGCAAGATCTGCTTGAACCACAATTCATAGGCTTGGTGAACTACAATAAACAGGGTCTCTTCATGGGATTCCGGATTCTCAGGACTGGCGTACTTGCGACTTAAAGGCTCTTGAGCACCTAATAACTTATCGAGCATTAAGTAGTGACTGTAATAAACTGGTCCATGGCTTTTGTGCATAATGATTCCCCATATTTAAGAATAACAGATTGAAAAATTATGCTTTATCGAACCGAGCCTTAGCAAGAAGCTTTGCTTGATATGTGGTGTTAACTGGTGGGAGGGATTATTACAGACGCCCTAGAAGTTTCCAAATCAGAACAATCAGTTCCGTAACGACTAAAAATCGTAAAGCGATGGCATTATTTTTAGCTGTCGATATAAACATGGAAGCATCTTGGCTATCTTTTATTTTTCCTTCAATTGCGAGATATTGCATCCGCTTCTCAACATGTATCGGAATTTTTTGTTTTGCGGTATTGTAGTGAGCTGCTGAAACAATTTGAATAATAGCTTTTTCGAGACCCCTCAGCTTGAATGAGTTAAAAACGAGATAAACAGTCGCCCCGACACAAATCAAAGCATTTCCTGATAAAAATATAATTTCGATTATTGACATTGGGGCCTCGTCATCAGCACTCCGCCATTTACTATTCCAGTTCCCGCAAAAAACTGAACACTTTTTAAAAGTCCACTCGATCCACATAACTCATTAGATTCCACCCACATAGCATACAAATTCTTATCCATCCTGCAAACCCAATCGGATCCTTCGTAGTCCAACGTCCTACCGTAGGATCATAATCCCTAACACCAAACCTGATAAGCTTAGTATCCCCATAATACGGTCGCTAACGGCCAATGCTAAGTTACCAGTTAATCCTCATCATCCTTAGGCGGCGGTGGTGGCGGCACTAGATACTTTTGTATATGAACATCTCTTGACCTATTTTTTTCCGTTTGGATATTCGGCAAAATAGCTAATTATCTGTGGATGAGGAGCTTTCTTGGGAGGAATTTTTTGGAGCTTAAACATAGTTTTATGCACAGTTTCCCCATACGCTTGTACTGCAACATCCAATCCGTAATGATCAGTCTGAGTCATATCTATGCTTGCTCTGTACTCGACAAATTTCCCTGTTAATTTGGGATTGGTAGCATCCCGCTTGGCTTCTAAAAGAATCAAGTTTCTTAAAGAAAGATCATCTTGAATTTCAAACTTCACTCTAGCCGAGGGTACAGTAAATCCAATTTTATTCTGAGAGTGGACATAGGTTCCCAAATGCCTAGATATTTCGTAGTCATTACCAAAAATAAACTCACGATTGAAGTTCGTGATTGTGTACCTTTGAAAGCCGATTTTATTACAGATGTTTCTAAGTTCGGCATCGCTTTCATTGATTTTGAGAAGTTTATCAGAATTTTCAATTTCAATTTCAAACGTAACAATGAAAACTTCAAGATTCTTAGGTAAAGACATATCCAACCCTGAAGAAAACTGAGATTGCTTAGATTGAATTGCGGCATAAACTGGAGCTAGATCAATATATTTATGATACAAAACTTCTAGGGCAGAAATAACTGGGTTATTCGCAGCGTATAGAACCCCAAAACTGCGTTCTGGATTAAACCTACCTCCAGACATTGCATTAAATTCTAGTGATTTTTTGAAAAAACTGTCGCTTGATTCTTTGATGATCGAAGCAATAATTTCTCGTCGTTTCTTATCAAAGTTGGAGTTCATCCACCAGTTATGATGTAACTTTTCATCATTTATTTTTTCTCGTTCTGCTTGGTATTCATCCCAAACGAATTGACCTTCTTCTTTTAAAAGAAATATCAATTTGCTAAACTCAATACTTCTATATATTTTCATTTTCGTTCACTTGCTAAAGACATGTAAATTAGATCAAGGGCTTGTAAGAACTGTTGCAGATCATCCTTAACTTGAAATTCTAATGCTTTTGCTTTGGCATCCGCTTTGTCTAAGGATAATTGTTGAAGCCTTGTCAATGTTCCTTCTTTTCGCTGAAGTTCATCGGCTCGGTCAGAGATTTTACTCTTGTTCGTAGTGGATTTCATAAAAGATGCTGCGGCTGTTTTAATAGAGGTAACTGCTATTTTAGTTCCATCTCGCATGTCTGTCACTTTTCCAGTCTCAAACCATTTTTTTATGTTTCCCTGAACACTCGGAATGGATTTGGCGTAAATACTTATTCTTAGTATATGAACTGCTGCTTTCTTTTTTTCTATGGGGTCTTCGATTTTATTTATTGCTTCCAATACATCTGCTGGAACTTCTTTTCTTTCTTTGAATTTGCCAATAATAGTTTCAGCAGAAATTTGCTTATCGCTTATTGTGCTTTTGAAGTCCTTTATCTCTAAAAAACCTACTTCTGAAAGACTTTCAATTACTTCTTTCATAATGCCACCTTAAATAGGGTCCACATAATCTACAGGAGTACTCTGACCCTTGATCTTTTTAATTGATGCTATTGGAATGGTATGAGTGGAGCTTTCGGTTCTTCCCTCTGAATGTTCTCTTGAGTCGTAATCTGCTATTGTAATGTTCTCATCGTCAATGTTATCAAGAAATCCCTTAGATATGAGAGGCTTATCTTTTTTTTCAATCTCCCACTCTACTTCAACCCAGCGTTGATGATACCCATTAACTTGTAAGACGTTCATTTGCTCTCCTCTTTGTTAAAAGTTGCGAGTAAAGGTGTCGGACTTTATTTAGGTAAACTTACTTAGTTTTTTTAACTTTATTTATGGCCACTGTTACAACTTCAGTAATCAGCAATGCCACTACAAACATAACAACGATTAAAACAAAGCGAGAGTCAGTAAGTCGAGTTAAGAGCATAGCAAAAAAGGTCACTGAAGAAATAAACGAGAACAGAAAAATATATCCAGAGCTTACACTTTGACGATCTTTAAAAAGCGTCAGGCGCAAGAGAAAAAATAGTGTTGCTATACTTACGCTAATTAAAACATAGGGCATTATCTCTAGATGACCAAATCCACTTTGAATAGACCATTTCGGAGCATCCGCAGTTGCACCCATGCCCCAATATAACCAAGTAAAAAATAAATCTAAAGTGACTAATGCTGCGATCTGCACAACGGCCAAAAGCATTACGGGTTTAATTTTATTCAAATTTGAACCTACCATCCTACTGCTCCTGCTGGTGCATTTGGAATAACATCTAATCCAGCACCTCTTAAAACATTATGAATGAAGGTATTGCTATTTGTCCCTGTTTGAAATGGATTTGGAATCGGATTATACGGTGTGCCGTTAGGCTGATTATAGAACGAAGCTAAGATCTCCTTATCAATTTTATCCTGTCCACTTGAAGTGTTACATCTGCCGTTATCAACCGCTGTGTTAAAACTACCATTTCCAGAATCTTCTGGCGCATTTATATATCTATTTCCGACTCTCATATCTGGAGTTAATAAGCTCAGAGTAATGGGGTTAGTACCTAAAGAACTTCCAGCTTCAGGGGTAATTCTTAAATAGCAATGCATACCGCCAGCAGAACCTCCCGAACCACCAACAGCTCGGCAAGTGAGGTTTGTAGCCAACCCGCTCGGATCATTATATGACATCGGATTCCCACCCACATAAGCATACAAGTTCGTATCCCCACCCGCAAACCCAATCGGATCCTTCGTAGTCCATCTTCCAACAGTTGAATCATAATCCCTCGCCCCAAATCTCACCAACTTAGTATCCCCATCATACAACCCACCAGCAAAACCCAGCGTCTGAAATCCAGGATTGGTATTCTTCATCATATTCCCAAATTCATCGTACTCAATTTCCTGAGCAACTTGTGCTGAGTTCGCATCAATAACATAACGAATTGATCCTAAAGCGGGATCGGAAATAATACGATATAATTTTCCTGATTTTATTAAAATAACTGGTGACGATGATTCCGGTCCATAGATGAAGAGCTGCTTATAAACTTTGTTCGCATCAAGCACGCCAGCTAAATGTGTTGAGTCATACCTGTAGTGTGTAACAAAATGATTTCCCATTTTAATTCTTAGCACAAATCAAGCTTGCCTCCTAAAAAGGAGGAA
>MEPU01000009.1 GCA_001771815.1 Bdellovibrionales bacterium RIFCSPHIGHO2_01_FULL_40_29
TCTCAGTTGATAGTGGAATGCAAAGTGTCATGAATGGATAAAGGGATCCAATCAAATTCAAGAACTTCTTAGAATTTTAGTTACGAAGCTGAAATTTAAAAAGGAGTATTTGATGGATCCCAACTGGCAATCTAACAATCGATTAATCGTTTTACCAGAGCTAAATATTTTAACACACGGCCAAAGCAATAAGTTTAGATATAATTACCAATGTGAAAAAGTTTCTGAGTTTGAAGTTTGTCCAAAATGTGCCACAAAATCCTATTCCGTTCATGACCGAAGATGGATCAATGTGAAAGATCAACCTGTTCGCGGAATGGGTGTAAAGCTACAAATTTTAAAACGTAGGTTCAGATGTCCCAATTGCAAAAAAGTCTTCACTGAACCGCTTTCTGGCGTCCGCAAAGGTTTTAAAACAACAGAACGCTTTAGGCGCGGCGTAAGATGGGCTTGTGATAATTTTAAAAACTTAAAACGTGTTCAACTGGCCTATGCTTGTTCCGCGGGTTTGATATATAAAGTCTTTTATGAACAGCTTGAATTAAAACAGCGTGAAAAAATGAACGATCCTTGGGGTACAACCCTAGGCGTTGATGAACATACCTGGAAAAAACGCCGTGGAAAAATCAGACAAACTGAATTTGCATCTTTAATAGTTGATTATGATCGCGGACGCATTGCTGAAGTTGTAAAAGGAAAAACTGTTCATGATCTAAAATCACAATTAGATTATATACCAGGACGTGAACGCGTTCGTGATGTGACAATCGACATGTGTGATCCCTTTAAAAAATTTGTTCGTGAATTTTTTCCCAACGCAAAATTAACAGCAGATAAGTTCCATGTTCTTCGACTAGCAAATCCTATGATAAATCGCGCCAGAACTGAAATTACGGGTGATCAAAGATCAAATCCCGTTCGCGTTCTACTACAACGAAATCGTCATCGATTAAAATATTTTGAAACTAAAGCCTTAGATCAATGGCTTGATCATTATCCCAAAATGAAAGAAATTTATTGGTACAAAGAAGCGCTATATAAATTTTATCGCACCAAAGGTTTTGAAAAAGCATCGCGGGCCCTCATAAATTTAACAGATCAAATGGCATTATCTAGTTTAGATGAAATAAAAAAACTCAGAAAAACTTTAATGAAATGGCGTGTGGAAATATTAAATTATTTTAAAACAGGATTGACCAATGCAAGAACTGAAGGTTACAACAGGCTCGCAAAGGGCGAACAATACTCAGCTTTTGGAGTTCGCAACTTTACTAACTACAGACTTCGGATGCTAAATGTATAGAATGTCTTGGATTTTAGATACACTTCCACCATCGAGTGAGTAGAACCCCAAGTGGTCTGCGCGCTCAATTAGTTTTTCATTGCTAACTTTTGCGAGCTGAAAAATTGTTTCACATTCTTTCAGCGAAGCATAAGCAGTCTGATAGTAGCGCTTCTTATCTTTTTCCGAAGGCTTTGCATTTCCTTCTGATAAGTTAAGCGCAATGGAAGATGATGCTCTAGTCAGTTGATCCTTTAGATTTCCTTTCAACTTTAAATCTTCTGTCATTTCGTAAAATTGAATTGCTAAATCTAGGGTTCTGAATTTTTTTTGCATAATTGCTCCTGAGTGCATTGTATGCAAACTGATAGCTACAACTATTTATGATTTTAATTATACGGCCCTCTGTATTCGGTACAGTATTCGGAATGCAGTTAACAGTATTCTGAATACTGTGGTCATTTTCGCCTAGCGAAAATGGTAGGGGCGCAGGGACTCGAACCCCGGATCCATCGGTTATGAGCCGATTGCTTTAACCAACTAAGCTACACCCCCTCGGATGCAATTGGTGGTATTAAGCTAGCAAAAACAAAAAAGGAGATCAACTGATCTCCTTTTTAACTGCGTTAAATTTGTTTTATGCGAACTATCCGTCAACAAACGTTTTTAGCTTATTCGAACGACTTGGGTGACGAAGCTTTCTGAGGGCTTTCGCTTCGATCTGACGAATACGCTCACGTGTCACGTTAAAATCCTGACCCACTTCTTCCAAAGTATGATCTGATTCTTCACCAATACCAAAACGCATGCGCAGAACCTTTTCCTCGCGCGGAGTCAGTGTTGATAACACCCGACGCGTTTGCTCGGCTAAGTTCAGATTCACAATAGCTTCTGCTGGATTGATAACTTTTTTATCTTCGATAAAATCGCCCAGATGAGAATCTTCTTCTTCACCCACTGGCGTTTCTAAGCTGATTGGTTCTTTTGCAATTTTCAAAACTTTGCGAACTTTATCAACTGGCATGTCCATTTTTGCTGCGATTTCTTCCGGAGTGGCCTCGCGACCTAACTCTTGAATTAATAAACGCTGCGTACGAACCAGCTTGTTGATCGTTTCGATCATATGAACAGGAATACGAATTGTACGGGCCTGATCCGCAATGGCACGTGTGATCGCTTGGCGAATCCACCATGTCGCGTAAGTTGAAAACTTGTAACCTCGACGGTATTCAAATTTATCAACGGCCTTCATCAAACCAATATTACCCTCTTGAATCAGATCCAAGAATTGTAAACCACGGTTTGTATACTTCTTTGCAATAGAAACAACGAGACGCAAATTAGCCTCGACCAATTCAGATTTTGCTAAGTCAGCTTCGCGCTCACCCTTCCAAATTGCTGTATAGGTTTCTTGCACCCATTTGAAATTCATTTCCGTATCAACATGCAATCGCTTTAAACGAACTTCAGCTTCTTGAGCCTGAAGCGCATACGAACGGAATCGACCAAATGATAATCCCGTATCCCGAGTCATCTTTGCTAATTCTTTTTCGTTTGTTTCAATCAACTTCATACGCTCAGATAATGAAGTCACATCTTTTGAAAATGTTTTTTCAATTCCGTCTTTGATACGACGACGTAATGTTCCCATGCGGTTCACCAAGTTTTTAAACTTGATCACCACACGGTTGATTGTCTTACGATTGAAATTGATGGATTCAAAATTCGCCATCAATTTTTCATTGATAACTTTAACTTCTTCCATTGTTTTGATGCGAAGATTCTGATTTAAATTTTCATCACGCAATTGAGTAAAATGCTTTTCAGTCGCACCTTGGTATTCAGTAACAATACCAATCAATTGGTGAATTTTTTCGATATACTCTTTTTCGTCATACTGCGTGTCTTCATCTTCAAGACCGCGGAAGATTGCTTTTACTTTAATACGACCCTGATCAAGTCGTTTACCCAAATTGATAATTTCAAATGTTCCCAGCGGAGACAACAACATCGAACGAACGATTTCGCGCTCCCCTTTTTCAATACG
Organism: Bdellovibrionales bacterium RIFCSPHIGHO2_01_FULL_40_29; assembly: GCA_001771815.1. Taxonomy (GTDB): domain Bacteria; phylum Bdellovibrionota; class Bdellovibrionia; order Bdellovibrionales; family Bdellovibrionaceae; genus Pseudobdellovibrio. The sequence continues at coordinate 3,330 of MEPU01000009.1, forward strand.
ACGAGCAATCTCAACTTCACCCTCACGAGTCAGAAGAGATACCGATCCCATTTTACGTAAGTACAAACGAACTGGATCACTGCCCTTAGCGTCTTCGGCAGCCTTTGGTTCATCCTCGTCCTCTTCCTCTTCATCTTTAGCTTCAGATAAAAATTCTTCTTTTTCTTCAGCCTTAGCCGCTTCAGAATGCTCTGTGATCACCACGCCATTGGCTTCAAGAGATTGCATAAATGCATCCAACACAACAACTGAGTTGATTTCTTGCGGCAGGCTTTCGTTGATCTCTTCGATCGTGACTCGGCCTTTTTCTTTTGAAAGCTTAACTAATTTTTGAATTTCTTCATTGGCTAAAGCCTCTTGTTCAGGAATTGAAAGCGCTTTCAATTCTTCTTTTCCGCTTTGATTCTTACCAGCCATATCACCACCGTATTTCACGAATTACATATTACGTATTTAATTTCTCAAATTTACTTTTCGTTTTTATTCAGAGATAAACGATTGCGCTGGAGATCTTCGATCTCTTTCAACTTTTCAGGATCAACATTTTGTTTCAATGCCATTCCTAATTTCTTCGCTTGCTCTTTTAAAAACGTTTGCTGAATGCGTTTGAAACAATCACTTAGCATTTTATTTTCTTTTTCTTCATCAAACTCTGAAGTTGATGACATAGAGCTTGAAAATAAAAGTTCTGGCTTGTCCAAATTCTCGATCAGCAGACTGAGTAACTTATCAAATTTGTTTGGGTCTTGTCTATAAACTTGCTCAGCTTTTTCGAGTATGGATTTCACGCCTAAATGATTGATTTGGCTTAAGATTTGCTGATTCAACATCACTTCAAAATTGGCACGGCTCTTGAGTGCAAGTTGAAGCAATAGTATTTCTGCAGAAGAAGCCCCTGTAATCGAAAATAACGGCTTCTTAGGAGCTTCTGCCGCTGGTTTTGGCTGGTTAGACGTCACTTGGGCTGGCGTGATCTCGCGATAATTTTGCCGACCCTGGGTGGAAGTCAGTGCTGATCGGACCCAATCCAAGCCCACGTTCATGCGTGCAGCAATCTCTTGCGCATATAGACTTTTCAGTCTTGGATCAGGAATAACATCAAAAACTGGCCTCGCTTGGTCCATAACCTTTACCTTTTGCGAGGCCTCACCACGATAGTCGACCATCCACATTTGTAAAACGACATTAAAAAGCTCCGGCGCCGAGTGAATCTTTTTTTGCAAAGCCTCAACTCCAAACTGAGTGACAAATTCATCAGGATCTTTTGCCTCGGTCAAAATTAGACCTCGGGGATACAATCCCGCCGCCAACAGCAATGGCAAACTTCTTTCAGCTGCTCGTTGCCCAGCTTCGTCACTATCAAACAAGACAACCACATTGTTCGTCATTCGTTTGATGAGTTTTGCATGCTCTGGGGTTAATGCTGTCCCCATTGTTGCGGCCACATTTCGTATTCCAGCCTGAAACAGCGAAACCAAATCCATATAACCTTCGACAACAACGACAAGATCTTCGGGTCGAATATAACGAGCCGTATGGGCTAATCCATAAAGAACTTTGGATTTGTTAAACACCAAAGTCTCTGGGGAATTTAAATACTTAGGTTCCCCTTGGTCATGAATCCGGCCGCCAAAAGCCAATACTTCGCCCGAAGGTGATAAAATCGGAAACATCAAGCGGTCACGAAAAATATCGTACGAACCGTTTCCCTCTTTCCGAGGCTTCGTCAGTCGAGCCTCATCTGCAAGGCTTGCTGAAATATTCTTTTTGTCCAAGTGATTGGCCAACATATCCCATTCTGACGGAGCATAACCAATATGAAATTCCTCAATTGTTTCAATACTGAGTTTTCGCTTTTGAACATATGTTTTGATCGGATGAGTGGATGAGGCGCGCTTTAACGTTTCACGATAAAAATCATCGGCAATTTTATTAGCACGAAGCATTTGCTTTTTCTTATCTTGAGCCACGGCATACTGATCATTATCATCGCGCTGGGTTTCCGGAAGTGGTATCGAGGCTCTTTCAGCCAAATACTCGATAGCCTCGGGGAAACTCATGCCATTGTAATCTTTTAAAAAAGAAAAAATATTTCCGCTCTTTTTACAACCAAAGCAGTGATAAACTTGTTTTGATTCAGACACAGAAAAACTAGCGGTTTTTTCTGCGTGATCCGGGAATGGACAACGCCCCATGTATCCACCACCACTTTGTTTTAATTGAGTGTATTGCGAAATAATGTCGACAACATTATTGGCCTCTGACACTCGATCAACAAATTCGGGTGGATAACGCAAAAAGCCTCCGCAATGACTGAAATTTTTTAATGATTAATTCAATTTTGATTTAATAGCTTCACTCAGAAGCTTGCCGTCTGCAGAACCTGCCGACCGAGCCATGGCTTCCTTCATAACTGCTCCCATGTCCTTGATGGTCGTAGCTCCGGTGGCGGCAATGACTTCAGCAACCATTTTCTCGATTTGCTCTTTGGTCATTTGTGAAGGCATATAAGCTTCTAAAACTTTTAATTCTGCGGCTTCCTGATCAACTAAATCAGTGCGCCCTGCAGATGCAAATTGCTCAATAGATTCTTTACGCTGCTTAACTAATTTTTTAATCACTTGCATGATATCATCAGCCGTAATTGGATTCGGGCGTGAATCGATTTCTTTATTTTTAATAGCTGAGTTTAAAAAACGAAGTGTGTTTAATTTAACTGTGTCCTTAGACACCATAGCCGACTTGATGTCGGCTAATATTTTTTCACGTATTTCCATGAATAAATCCTTATAGTGTTCTTTATATAAAATATAAAGAAAGCAGAATGGAAGAAATTAATCTCCCCAGCTGCGACGAACTTTTTTGTTTGCACGTTTGCGAGCGGCTATCGATTTCTTTTTGCCAGATACGCTTGGTTTTTCAAAATGTTCACGTTTTTTAACTTCAGAAAGAATACCCGCTTTCTCGCAAGATTTTTTGAACTTACGAAATGCGCCTTCGAAACTTTCTCCATCACGAACTTTAACTAATGCCACAGTAATCACCGACCTTCCGAGGTGGACTTTAGAGTGAAAATCAATTAAGCATGTATAGCAAAGGACCTTTTATAAAACACCCGAAAACACCTATGGACAGACCAAATAACATTGCGCATCAACAAGATCTAGACTTTATGAGCCAGGCTCTAGACCTGGCTTTGCGGAGTGAAGCCATCGGGGAAGTCCCCATTGGGGCCCTTATTGTTGATGAAAATGGCCAGATTCTGTCGATGGCAACAAATCTACGCGAGAAGAACACCACAGTTATCGGACATGCTGAAATTATAGCGCTTCATCGCGCCTGCAAAAAAAGAAAAAGCTGGAGACTCACGGGTTGCACACTTTATGTGACCCTTGAACCCTGCTTCATGTGTGCCGGTGCTTTAGTGCAATCGCGAATCGCTCGGGTGGTATTTGGAGCCTATGACCCAAAGGGTGGCGCATTAGGAAGCTTGTCGAATTTATCATGCGATGCTCGGTTAAATCATAATTTTACTGTCACAAGCGGAGTTCGCTCAGAAGAGTGTGGAAAAATTTTAAAAGATTTTTTTAAGAAAAAAAGAAAAACCAAATAGACTTACAATTCGCATCTTGGCTTAATAAATACCTGCTCAACTTTTGGCGCGGCGCCCTGCAAAAAGTGAGCAGTAACCTTTTATTTAACGTCTAGGCGGTAACCAAAGCTGGGGACTGCTGTTATCACTCCGACAAAACCTTCGAGCTTCTTTTTAAGATAATTGATTTGAGAATCTACATTTCGCGGAGTCACGTCAAAATGACCCCAAACTTCGGTCATAAACTGATTTCGCGAAACCAAATTATTCTTATTTTCGATAAGTAGTTTTAAAATTTCAAATTGCTTTGGAGTCAGGGTTACCTCTTTGGTTTCCACGTAGACTTGACGAGAATGTAAATTCATTTTCAAGTTTGCCGCAAGCAGTTCAGAATTTTGCTCTTTGCTATAATCGCTAAGACGTTTTTTCACACGCAGCAAAAGCTCTTTGGGATGAAAAGGTTTTGCTAAAAAATCGTCTCCGCCAGATTCTAAAGTTTCAATTCTTTCATCTGAAGTGACCGCGCCTGAAACGAAAATAATCGGCGTATTCTTGATTTCTGGAGTTTCTTTTATGATTTTACAAAGTTCAACACCGGTGACATAGGGCATTTTAAAATCCATTAATATCAGATCGGGATTGAATGTTTTTACAAAGTCTAAAGCTTTTTCGGCTTGGCAAATATACCGACACTCAAAATGCGGACTTAAAATTTCCGCCATCAGTTGGCAACTTTCTTCAAAATCATCGATTATGGCGATTTTCTGCATTTCTACATTCCTTTGTACTTAATTTGTTTTAAATCCAAAATTTTTTTAATGGCATCACGCTTATCACCCTGAATTTCAATCTGTGCAACACCAGACTCTACTTTATAGGACCCACCAACACCACATTTTATTTTTAACTCTTTTGTTAGTTCTTTAACAAAAGTTTCATGATTGGGAAGCTGATCCAAAATCGTTACTGTTTTTCCGCCTCGGCCATTTTTTTCTAGACGAAAAACAACGGTAAATTTTTTTGTATCCACCAACTGACGACTTTGAGCTGCTAATTTGTCTTTCTCGGCTTGACCAGAAATGATGGCCTGATCTTTAGGGTCTGTCGAATACACCAGAATACGATCTTTTGAGCTATTTGACTGTGAAGACACCCGCGTATTCCTTTCTAAGAAAGAACTGTCCTACGGAGTGTTGGTCGTTGCGCTTGCCGCTACGCTCCCCAGCCCGTCACCACCGGCTAATTTTTCATTCTGCAGACTGTGCTTTGTATAATCACTTCCGTCGAATCTGAAAAGCTGCGGTTCGTTATCCATTATAGTAACCAAGTTTACTGGACGTTTCCAAAGTAAAAACAGATTTTTCATCGTGGCGTCCATGTAATTCGGTTGAAGGTCTAGACCCTCATGCACGTGCTGAAGCAATAGTTCTCCACGGTTCTCAAAGTTGGCATCCTCAATCTTAATAATCGGTTGTCCAAAATTAGCCAGCTGGAACAACAACTGGGCTTTGATAGCTTTAAAATCCTTCGTGTCCACTTCGAAGCGGTTTGTCTCCTTATTCAATTTATAAACAAACATTTTGTTTTGAACACAAAAATCTTCCGTTAAAAATTCATCAATAAAATTAACATCGTTATATACTTTTCGAATTTCAAAAATCTTATCCCGACCTAATCCGGTTTTCTTATCCCAGTTTTTTCGTTCACGCACATCGTCACAATCTTCCCACTCTCGACCAAAACGTCCCTTATTCCATCGCTCCTCAATATCGCGAAAAAGCTCAATACCGACTTTATAGGGATTGTATCCACCCATTTGCATGAATGTTGTTCCCGAGTGATGATCTGCGAAATCAATGATTTCAGAATCATTCAGAATATGCCGAGTCATCATGTGCGAATGCCAATACGAAGCCCAACCCTCATTTAATGTTTTTGTCATTCCCTGGGGCGCAAAGTAATAGGATTCATCCCGAACAATAGTTAGAATATCCTGTTGCCAATCCTCAAGTGGTGCATAGTGAATTAAAAAAGATAACACATCTCGAACTGGCTCGTTCGGAAACCGCAAACCCTGTTGCTGCTTCTCGTGTTGCTTCTTTTTTTCTTGCTCAACATAAGATGGCGGATTGATGTAATCTTTCATATAGCTTTTATCAACCCTAAAAAGGTATTGTTCATTTGCTGGCATTGGTTTCGTATCTATAAATTTCGGTGGACCATTCAAAATACTGTGACGATCAATTAAATTTTCCAAACTCAAACAAGAATCAATAAATCTTTCGACCGTGTCGTACCCATGACGATCAATATAAGTCCGAATTCTTGTCGCATGATTTGCCATTTGATCCATCATTTTACGATTGGTTTTTGAAAACCAAATATTATTCTTAAAAAAATCACAATGACCGTAAACGTGGGCCATTACTAATTTTTGATCCATCATTGAATTGCCTTCCATCAGGTAGGCGTAACAAGGATTTGTATTGATAACCATTTCATAAATTTTTGAAAGTCCGTATTCGTATGATTTCGAAAGTTGCTCGTACTCCATACCGAATTTCCAATGTGGATATCTTACTGGAAAACCCCCATAAGAGGCAATTTGGCTAATTTGATCATAATTGATCAACTCGAAAACAGTTTCAAAGAAATCCAGTCCACAGTTTTTAGCAATCTGGCAAATTTTCTTTCTCTCTATTTCAAGTTCTGAAGTTAAATTAGCCATTACTATTTTCCTTTACCTAGAAAATCTTTGATTGAATCCAAAATTTTATCGCGATTTTCGATTTGACTGAGTGTCACACGCTCGTCTGATGGGAACTCTTTTTGTAAATCTTTTAAAAATTGACCACTGCCATATTTGCTTTCAACCTGTCCATATGAAAAGACGTTCACATTTGGCAAAAAGAATTCTTTTAATAAATTTACACAAATTCGCGTGTCTTCACCACTCCAATTATCGCCATCACTAAAATGAAATGGATACACATTCCATTCGCTAAACGGATAATCTTGCTGAATAATTTGCTGACAAAGCTTATAGGCTGAACTGATGAGAGTTCCGCCCGATTCGCTGGTTTTAAAAAAAGTCTCTTCATCAACTTCTTTTGCGGCTGCATCATGAATGATAAAACGAGTCTCCAATCCCTTGTAGTGTTTCTTCAACCAGGTATTGATCCAAAATGACTCCAGACGAACAATTTCTTTTTGCTCATCTCCCATCGAACCAGACACATCCATCATGTATATAACAACCGCCTTGGTGTGGGGCGTTTGAGTTTTTTTAACGGAACGATACTGATAGTCACGACGAATCGGAATAATAACCGGATCTTCAGGAACATAGGTCCCCGATGAAATATACCGGGTCAGCGCCTTTTTATAAGTTTGTTTAAACTTACGCAGGCCTTCAGATCCAACAGGAGCAATGCCCGAGTACTTATTCTTCTCGGTCATTAAATTTTTTGAACCCTTAGGCTGAATATTAGGAAGCTGTAATTTCTCGCCTAAAATGTCAGCCAACTCTTCCATAGAAATTTCGACTTCAAGCATGTGCTCACCAGGATTCTCGCCGGCTTTCCCCGCGCCTTGTCCTGGTTGTCCAGGACCATCTCCGGGTTCACCATCACCTTGCCCAACCCCTTGCTCGTTTTGCTTTGGACCATATCGAAATGTTGGTATATCAATTCGGGGAAGCGGAATTTTAACAAGCTCACCCTCGCGACGACCGATCAGTTCTCCGTTTGTCACATACCGTTTAAAGTCCTCTCGAACTTTACCTTTGATGATCGTTTTGAATCGGTTCTGATCTTCTCTTATTGCCATTACTTATTCTTTACATCGCCTCGGGCGAAAATGCTGGCTACATAATGCAACACATCTGTAGCTGAAATTTCATCATAACCAAAATCCTTAATTAAACGAGACTTAACGATATCAATTTTTTCTTGAGTATCCTTGTCCGCTACCGAACTGACCAATGACGTCAGCTTAATACTATCCTTTTGATCTTCGAATAATTTCAACTCTAAAGCCTTATGCAAGCGCTCGTTCATTTTGTAATTAAACTTTTTCCCGTCAATTGCCAAAGCCCCAATATAATTCATCACCTCGCGACGAAAATCATCTTTACGAGATTCTGGAATTTCTATTTTTTCTTCAATGGCACGCATTAAACGCTCGTCGGGTTCTTCGTCGTAGCCCGTATAAGGATTTCGAACTTTTTCCTTTTGAGTGTAGGCTTTGACATTATCAATATAGTTTCCACAGAGTCGCTGCAAAGCACCTTCGTCCGCGCTGATAGCACGTTGGACTTCGGATTTAATAATTTCTTCGTACTCCTGTTTCACAACACTCAGCAGTTCTTTGTACTCTTGTTTGAGCTCTTCATTCGAAATAAGCGAGTGATGCTTCAATCCACTTTCAAGTTCGTTCATAACCATAAATGGATTCACTGAACCTTTATTCATCTGCTGCGCCATCACAAGTGCATTCGAAAGCTTATCTTGAATATACCGTGGTGAAATACCATCAAGACCTTCACGAGTGGTTTCTTTGCGAAGCTCTTTTACATTGTCTTCAGTGAAGTTTGCCAATGTCTTTCCATTGTATAGTTTTAACTTCTGAAGCCGCGTTAAATTGGCTTTTTTAGGTTTTTCCAATCGTGTTAAAATAGCCCACATCGCCGCAACTTCAATTGTATGAGGTGCAATTGATATTCCACGCAACCGCTGGGAATTAAAATCTTTCTTATAAATATTAATTTCTTCTTTAAGTCTTGTGATATAAGGAATATCAATTTTTACAGTTCGGTCGCGAAGTGCTTCCATAAATTCATTGTCTTGCAATTTGCGATACTCGGGCTCATTCGTGTGCCCAATAATCACCTCATCAATATGCGTTTGCGCAAACTTCTTAGGTTTTACGCGATGTTCTTGAGAAGCTCCTAAAAGATCATACAAAAAAGCCACATCCAGTTTTAAAACTTCGACAAATTCAATTAAGCCTCGATTGGCAACATTAAATTCACCATCAAAATTAAAGGCCCGAGGATCAGAATCTGAACCATACTCTGCGATCTTGCGGTAATTGATATCACCAGTTAATTCTGTGGAATCTTGATTTTTTTCATCTTTTGGCTGGAATGTGCCTATTCCAACACGATCTGCCTCTGAAATAAATAATCGCTTCACTCGGACATGGGACAACACCTTCATCAAATCGCCATTGTAACGCTCCATCAGACCTTTAAAAATAAAACGAGATGGCGGACACAATTCTCCGACAATTTTAACGCGGAAATCTCCTTCTTGAGATCGATTAATTTCATCACAAATTTGTTGGCGCATTTCTTCCGGAATCAGTAACAATGGCTCTTCGTTCATCGGCGACGGGAATACCTTCACATCTTTACCCAACAAATGATCGGTCTTACCTGTTTCGTCCACCCACTCAAATGTAAAAAGCGCTCCCTGATCGGTTCTTGAGTAATTTTCTAAACCTTTTTTTAAACGACGACAGATTGTGGATTTTGCCGAACCAACTGGCCCGTGCAACAAGATCACCCGCTTTTCAGTTCCATACCCAAGAGCCGCAGCTTTCAAAACATTAACCAACTTCATCAGCTGAACATCCAAACCAAAAACGGCGTCTTTCCCGCCATTATCAGCATCATCAAAAAACTTGTAACGTATGATTTGTTTTTTAAAATCGATATACTCTTCGGTACCCGACTCAACAACCATATCAAACAAGCGCTGATATGCATTTCTTGAAATTTTAGGATTGGCCTTAACCAGATCTAAATAGTCCTGAAATGTTCCTGACCAATGAGCAGCAACCGACGGACTATTGCTTTGCCATTTTTCAACAATGTTCTTGAAGTTAATAGATGACGACATCGAGACTCCTTCCACTTGAATGAAAATCAAGTTGAGAATCGGGTGGATCTTAACTGTATATGATTATAAACCCAGGCAAAAAGGTTAGCGACTATAAACTATTTTATTTGAATTTGCTGGTACTCTTCGGGTTTTTTCAGGACGAAGGTCTCGTTTTGAGTCACCACAAAGGGGCTTTGATCTTTAAAAACCCAAATCATCTGGAACTGATGGTTTTTAATTTCGATTCGACGCTTAACAGGGTTTTCATAAGTGTACTGGATAGTCACACCTTGCATGCCAATACAGTTTAAAGGTTTTTCACTAGCGTTAACTGTGCACTTCAAATCACTTCCTGCAGGGGTACGATCATGAATCGAATTCCATAAAATTCTGGGGTCAATATTCTGTTTAAAAACGGGATAAAGAGTTCGAGCTGAAAAAGAGCCCTCAACGAACTGTTTTGTTGTGTGCAATGCATACTGTATTTTCAGAGGCGTCATAACGATTGTTGCAATTGGATATCCAAATAAAGCGGAAACTTCCATCCGAACTGCCTGATTCGGTAAAAGCACGATCTCGATTTTCGCGCTATGACTTTCATCTTTTTTGAAATCTTTAATTTGAGCTTTTGTTTCAATCAATACAGGACTGTACCCGGGCAATAATGGCTTTGGAGCCGTGACACAGCCAAGGGCAAATATTGAAATAGTTAAATGCAAAAGCAGATCTTTTATTGTCACGGTCCTTTTATTAAAGATACGATACATGCAAAAGGCAACAATGAAGTTACGACATCTTATTTTATATTTTGTTTCATGCGTCCTATTGATTCTGGCAGATCTGCCCGGTGGTTCACTTATTGCGATCTTTGCTTGGCTACAGATTTACACTCTTTGGACACAACCGATGTTTACTCGAACAACTCAAATCTGGGCGACTAAATTATTTTTCCTGTCGATTCCATTTATTTTTTTCTGGGGTAGCATTCATTCTTTTTTGTTCATTTATCAGAAAGAAAATCTTTGGTCGATGACCCTTGGAGCAGGATTGCTCAGCCTGGTTCTTTGCCTGATTGGATCCATTTACTTTGTCTTCGTTTTTAAGGTGGGTGAATCTGCAGAATATCAAGCCATCCGCACACTCAGAATGAGCTATAAAGCTATTCAGACAAGTCGTTTTGATTTTTTTAAAATCAGCTCTATTTTATTTGTTTTTTCACTTATTCCGGCACTTGCCGCCGAATGGAAGATTGTCTTCGCAATAACGGCAACCCACTTATATATCAGTCGCCGACAGTTGCCGCAGGTTTTCGCAGCTGACCGTTAAGATCTGTTTCTAGAATAGTTAATTTAGTCTCAATTTCTTTTTTGCGCGAAATATCGTTTTCCAACTCTGTCGCTTTCAAAAAAAGTAGGCGTGCTTTATCCAATTTTTGCAATTTGATATACGCATCTCCAAGATGTTCCGCAATAACCCCAACAGTGGGTTGAATTTGATGTGCTTTTTCAAGTATGACAGTGGCCTCTCTGTATTCTCCCTTTTTAAAAAGAATCCATCCTAATGTATCTAAAATAAAACCATCCTCTTTATCTTTTTTCGCTGCAATTCGAGCTAGCTTTTCGGCCTTCTCAAGCTCTTCATTCAATTCTGCCAATGAGAACGCAATATAATTCATGGTTTGAATATTTTCAGGATCCAATTCGAGTGCTTTCTCCATGCTGCCTAGCATTTCACGTTTTTTATTCAACTTATCGTGCAAAGTTCCTTCGTAGAAAAAAGCTTGAGCATTTTTAGGAAAAGCTTTCTGTGCTTTTTGCGCAATGACAATCGCTTGTTCGATTTCCTTTTTATCTTCATGAAACTGAGCCTGTAAAAAATAAGTTTGAACATTCGTAATTTTTTCAACCTCTGCTAATATTTTTTGTCCATTCTCTGCATTTCCAAGAATTCGGGACAAGTACGCCGCATGCACCCGAGCCTCTTCAAAATAGCTGCTGGATTTACCAATTTTCATGTACTCTTGATAAGCCAAATCAAATTGTTTTTTTTCTTCATAGACTGCTGAAAGATAAAAGCGAACTTTTTCGGACTCTGGAGCGATAGCAAGAATTTCTTCTAATTTTTCGATGGCTAAATCAAAAACTTTTTTATCAATCAAAATTAAAGCCATTTTTAATTTTATTTGCACTTGGTCTTCAGCATGAGCATCTAAAATTTCTAACTGTTCATAGGCCTTATCATAATCACCCTTTTCAATATAATACTGCGAAAGAACTTCGGCCAATCGAGCCTGTGGTCCTTTTTTCGCCTGGTGATCTGCGTAGAATTTTATTGAAGCAACCAGCCCTTTTTCTTTTTGGATCGTCTGTCCCAACAGAGAAATCGCTTCAAAAAAATCAGCTTTCTCGGTTAAGGCTTTCCTTAAATTGATTTGAGCCTCTAGGGAATGTTTTTTTTCATCTTGATCCAGCAAAAGACGTGCGATGTAATAAAAAGCCAAGTGGCGCGAACTTGAATTTTTATCCTGAGTTACTTTGATGAATTGCTCGATAGCTTTTTTATACATTTTTTGTTCTGAATAAACAGCACCCAAATAAAGCATTAGCTCGGAGTCAGTCGGTTCTTTTTTTAACAGACCTTTATAGGTTGCCGCTGCTTTTTCATAATCTTTGGTCGCGCTGTAAAGCCCTGCCAAAAGCAGATTTAAATCGCGACGATCGGCCGAAATGCTTTTTGCACGCTGTGCCCAGTATAATGAGTCTCGCAACTGACCACGACGAAAGTACTCGATAGAAAGACGTTGCATCAGAGTTGCGGATTGAGGGTCATAAACTAAAGCTGATTTTAAATCTTCGATGGATTCTACAGCATGACCTTGTTGAGATTGCAAATCTGCACGAAGAAATAAAAAATCTGCCTCTGCCTGATTATGAATCTCATCAATCACGGGTACTTTTTCATCATACTCTTTTGGCAATTGCAAAGAGGCCGGTGCTCGATTGTGGTCATTCATTGCGGAGTCATAAAACTGCGAACCACCCGTTGCGCATCCCACAAGCCACAAAAAACTTAGCGTTAAAATCATCTTTGATTGAGTCATCATACGAGCTCCCATATGGGGTCTCATCGGCTAGAAATGGCCATTTACTCGAGTCCAATTCTGGCCAAAAACACATCATTTTTCTAAAAACTGGACTTTTTTTAATGGTTTAGAGCAAATCTACAAAAATATTAATGATTCCAATAACCTAATGAAATAATTGGATTTATTTGAAACAAATGGATCTTCTTTTCAAGGTTTTCACTTGAGATCCAATACAAGTCAAAGTCAGTTAACCTAGAAATACTTAAGGAGTGTCGACTTACTTGACAAGGGGTGGCGGCAGAGCTACTTTGCGCAAGAATAAACAGGCGAAATAGCTTCAGTTTTAAGCTCCGTTCTGGTGTTTAAAGCAGAAGAAACTAAGCCTTACATGGAGGCCATTGTGATGAATCAAATGGATAGTTTAAGCATTAAGCCGAGCGCAAAAATAAAAATAATCAAGCGCTACCAAAATCGAAAGCTGTATGACACTCAACAGAGCTGTTATGTGACTCTGGATGATATTGCCAAAATGATCCGCTCAAATGAAGAAGTTATGGTTATCGATAATAAGTCTAAAAACGATATCACAGCAGCAACATTGACTCAGATTATTTTTGAATCCGAGAAAAAAGCTTCCCAGTACGCTCCACTTTTTACTTTAAGAGAAATCATCCAGAATGCAAACGGCAGCATTTCCAGCTACTTAGCTAAATTGGGAGCTTTTCCAATTGATTATATGACTAAACAAGCTGCAGTAAATGTAAACATTGACCGTGTTTCTACTGATGATCTTAAGCAGAACTTGGAAAATCGTGTTGCTTCAGCTGCTCGGTTGAATACAGATTCAACGTCAAAAGCTGTTGCCGACAAAGCAACTGTTTTACCGGGTGTAAATCAAGAGGACGAAACTCCAAATTTACCGCTTCCAAATAATAATCAAAACTTCAATCAGTAATTTAAAAATCTGATTTTGAATAAAAAAAGCTCATGAGAAATCATGAGCTTTTTTTTATTCGCAATCTGAAAAAACCCTACTTTAAGCTCCGTACAAGTTGGAACTTCTTTTCACCGGCACGAATAGTGACATTTAAATCAGGTAATTTCTCAGAATCATTTAAATAAAGATCCATTCCTGTCAGTCGAATTGTATGCTGACCGGGCTTCAATGGAATTCGAACGATATGAACAGTTTTTGGATAGATTGACCACTGCCTTAAATCAGCTCGCTCGGAGCCAACCATAACAACCCAAGCTAAAGCACCCAGAGCATTGTCCCGTTGTCTCAGTTGATCAGCAACCACTTCTTTGGCGACACGAGCTCCAACTCGTCGAGCAACAAGCGAGTTGTAATCCGCATTTAAAGTAGCAATAGCTGCTTTTTCGACACTATAGACCGCTTCGCTTTGGAAGCTATTCAAAATATTCTGTTTCTGGTCAAGAACATCAGCGCGCAAAAAATGCGTGTCGCTGTTTACACCCACCAATTGTGGAAATGCTGGAGCATCAAAGCGAGGTTGTTTTCGAGGACCCCAGCCCTGTAGAAAAACCAAAATCAATTCAGTTTTTTCAAAATTCTTAGCAGCCTTAATCTCTTCGTCCGTGGCATTCATTTTTTCAGCAAGCTGTTTGAACTCCTGCTGACGATTTGCTTTTAAACACCCACGCAACATATCCACACCAATTTTACGATACAGAGGATCTAAAAGAAAAGCTTCTTTATAATCAATGCAAGCATCATCATACTTTTTATCAGCTTCCCAAATAAGCGCTGCCAAGTATTTTGAAAAGGGACTCAATTCAAAATTTTTCTTCTCTTCTGCTTTATACTTTAAAAATTTTTGATTGATTTTTCGAACTTCAACAAGAGCGCTTTCAAATTGGCCCAGTTGCATAAAGTTCAAAGCCAGAGAGGCATTTAAAAATAATTTCTCGAAGGTATCACCCTTGTACTGAACCATTTCTTCATTTAAAAGTGTTGCTCCGGCTATTCGCGATACCGAGTGATAATCGACAGCATCTGCAAGCTTTTCAGCTTTTAAAAAAATAAGATTACTTTTTTTAAAATCACCACAAATTTGCAGAGCTCCTGCATAATCTAAAAGGTGAATCAACTGATCGCCGTCTTCTTTGAGGCTTAATTCCTCCAGACTGACTAGGGCGGCATCACATTGGCGATTCACCAATAGATCCCGAGCTGGCGCGACCTTGCTTTGATAAGTTGCGCAGCCCGAAAGAAACAAAAATACAATGGCAGAAATAATTCGCATTTAGGCTTTAGAGACCAATCGATTTCTTCTTAAATGTCTTTCGAATTTGTTTGTGATTTGTCCAAGTGATAACGCTGGTTTTCAAGTTTGTTAAATTCAATGTGATTTTATAAAATACAGACTTATCTTTACCGACTTCTTGGACGATCGCATCCAATCGGCCATTAATAATAAAGTCCGCGCCAATTTGGCCACCCGGAGTTTTTTTAGTTTCTGCAGAAACTGTTCCTGTATTCTGATAATCATACTCATCAGAAATATCTTGGCGGGCTTCTTTGTCAATAAAAGCCACTTTACCTGAATTTGTTAATTCAACTCGAACCATATCCATAATACTTTGAGTATCGATATGCTCTGAAGTTTTATTTTGCAAATTCGTAACGATAACGATTGGTAATTTTTTAGCATTCGAGATGGAGGGATGTTGAACCAATGAATCCACCATTGCTTTAACCACAACCTGCATATCGGTTTCGGACCATTGATCATTCAATAAATTTTCTTTTGTTACATCATCATACTGACCCTTTACAAAAGCTTTCGGTCCACAAGCTGATAAACCAAAAATAGAAACCACGACTGTCGTTAAAAGCACCTTTTTCATAAGTTCTCCTTAATGAGGATTATCTTAACATTTAAATGATTGGTTTCAAGCTCAGATCGAAATTCGAAAACAGATCCGGATCAGGACCATCTTCTCAGATATGATATTCAATGGACAGCCCAGCATATTGCTGAGGTGCAAGAGATGTCACAAATTCACAACAGTCATTCCGCCTTCAATCTCCTAAAATCAAAATTCAATCCGACGGCCGAAGAGTTTTGGCTTTTAACGCTCAACTCCGTCCTGGAACTGACTCAAACTATTTTGATTTCCAAAGGCACATTAAACCATTGTCCAGTTCATCCACGAGATCTATTTCGTGAGTGCATAAAAGCAAATGCTTTTACCTTTATTATTGCTCACAATCACCCCAGCTTGGATGTCACTCCATCTCCAGAGGATACAAAACTAACGCAACGATTATTTAGAATCTCTAAAATTTTAGAAATACCCATGGCCGATCACATTATTTTTACCGACAAAAATTACTTCAGCTTACGAGAGAACAACTCAATCAGCTGGAAATAAATCAACAGAATCTTCGTTTTGACTTGGTTTTCGAATCGGCGTCACACTGATCACTTTGTTATCAGGTGATAACACAACATGAAACCCACTATTACGGGCATTTTCAATAAACTGTCGCGCATATTCTGCCTTATCCATTTCTTCTAAGTGCTGATCCAGTTGCTGTTGATACAACTCAGATTGAATGCTCTCTGCAGGTGTGGCACTGACTTTATCTTTCCAAATTTGCTGTTCTCGAGGAATATCTTCGGGACGAATTTTCGGCTCATCGCGCTTGATCTCCAAAGGCTTATTCAATTGGGTTTGCAGCGCGCGCTTATACGCCATCTCATCCCGCAACGCCTGTGCAGAAGTCTGTTTAATAAATTTATTAACAACTTGATCAACATCGACTGTCCTGGACTCAACAACTGCTGTTGGCTTTCGTGATTTTAATTCAAAGAAATAAATCCCTGCGTAGACAACCAACACAGCGAAAATAACTAAATTTAAATACTCACTGATTTTCTTTAACACAGTCACAGTATCGGCTGTTCACAGTGTTATTTTGAGTGTCTTTTGTCATTTTCATCTCATTCTGAGACAAACGGCCTACTTTTTCAGGGGATGAACTGGAATTATCAATGTAAACTCAGTACCAATGCCTTTTTGTGAACGAACTTGTATTTCACCACCATGATTCTGAATAATTCCATAGGATATGCTCAGACCCAGCCCCGTTCCCTGACCAATGCCTTTTGTTGTAAAGAATGGTTCAAAAATTTTTTCTAAAACTTCACTATCCATTCCTGCTCCACTATCTTGAATCGAAATTTGTACCCGACCAGATCGATCATTCGACGCTTTAATTGGCAAAGTGGATATCCAAATCTGACCTGTTCCATTGATTGCCTGAACAGCATTCGATAAAATATTCATTAGAACCTGATTGATCTGCGAAGCAAAACATAAAACTTTAGGAATAGGCTCATACTGTTTAGTAATCTGAATTCGATTCTTAATTTCACCTTGCAGCAATTCCAAAGTTGTATCCAGCGATTCGCGCAAATCAATTTCTTTAAGCTGTGCTTCTTCAAGACGAGAAAAATTTCTAAGCCCTAGCACAATATCTTTTGTTCGTTGAGCACCCTCTTGACAGGATTTAATCAAGCGAGGCAAGTCCGTTTTTATAAACTCATAGTCGAGACGTTTTTTTAGTTGTTGAATTTCGCTTGGATTTTTTTCTGCTTCTTCAATGAGGGTGAAGAGTTTTTCTGTGTATTCTCGGAGATATGTTGTGTTGCTATAAATAAATCCGATCGGATTGTTCAACTCATGAGCCACTCCGGCAACCAATTGTCCTAGGCTGGTCATTTTAGCAGAATGAACGAGTTTTGTTTGAGCTTCTTTTAACTCGCTGTTTGATAATTCAAGTTCTTTGAATTTTTTCTTCAAATCATTTCGCGTTTGGAAAATTTTCAGACTCATCTCATTAAAAGCAACAGTCAGCTGGCCAATTTCTGTATTATTTTTAACTGGCAATTGAACAAGGCTTTCTGTTTTCTCAAAGGATTTTAAACTTTGAATAAGCTCATGAATGGGTTTTAAAAACCAATCTGCGCTGACAAGAATCGTGACGATCAAAAAAAGTATAACAACCGAAATCACAGTCAAGAATGCGATGTTAACATTTTTAAGAACTGCCTGCGCTTCTTTTTTTGTTGTCCCTAACGCGACATAAAAATTGGAACGATCCCATGTGATTGGATAGAGAACAAATCCATACGGTTGAACAGGTGTAGACACTTCAAAGAATCGTTCAGATTCGGTCGCCTTAAGAATAGAATTGATATAATCTTTTGGAATCGATTTAAATTCTTTTTGTGTGGCAGCAATAACCTGACCCGTATCACGTACTAAAAAAGCTTCCAATTTCAGACGATTTTTGACTTTCATTAAAAAAGGGTCTTTTAGATCTAACGTTTGTTCAACGTAACCAACAACTTTACCGCTATTTGAAACAATCTTTGAAAAAAGAATAAGTGATACTTTTTTGCCTTCTGGATAATCAGCCAACCCCAGATTGGGTTTTTCTTTCAGGTGATTCAGGTATTTTTCATTTAACAAAATTTTTCCGACTTGAGTGAACGAGCGAATAACATTTTTATAATCCTTAAAGACCGACGAAACAAGTCTTCCATCACGATCATAAAATGACAACGACGTGGCGATACCTTTTTCAATCCAAGCCATCGACATCTCTCGTATAGCTGTGCTATCGGACACCGAAAGATTATAGATTAAATGTGGATTGCGAACGTAACCATCACGACTCAACATAAACTGAGTGAAATAATCAGAAATCATCACTTCAATTTCACGACCATTGCCACTAAGGCGCTGAGCCAGTTCGTTATTGATTGCTTTTTCAAATTTAAGCAAGGAGTACCAGGCAACAAAGGCCAGAGGAATAATCGAAAATAGAAAAAACCAGATAACTAGAATAGATCTCAGGGATCGAAACGGCTTCGCCTTGCCCTTTGAATCAGTCACCTTCTTTAACCTCAAGAATCATTCGCTTGAAGCCATTCGGCATAATTCGCGGATGATTTTCAAATTGAATACTGAGCGGCCCAAACTTGGATAAGAAGTTTTTAACTTCATCCACATTTTCAGTCGGTATAGTCACATGATAATAAGATACTTTTGTCGATTTTCTCCAACCCAGTTCGACTTCTCCGGCTTTTTTCCCACCCAAAGAAACAATCTTCTCGGTTATTCGACCAGTCACAGTATCAATATCAGAAACAGCAATCGACGCCCGATAAAGCCCACCATGACGTTCCATTTTTTCAGGGCTGACAACAGCTAAACTTTTTGTTGGTTTTTGTGTACTCACAGACGACGGCAATTCCGCCTTTGGTTTTTCTTTCGTCGCACCAACCGGCATTTCATTGAGATTTATTGCTGGAGTGCCATTTTCTTCAATAGTCATGGTATTTTCAACAAGGTGCGGCTGGCTATTAACCTCTATCATCTTGATGGAGTTGTCGCCCCACTTTAAAGGTGACCTAGAAAAGGATATGGGCCGAACCGTTACAAAAATCAAAACCAGAATTGATGCCGCTGTTAAAGAATACATTATTTTTTTATTTTGTAAAAATGGAGCCACTAAAATAGAAACCACCGCATCTTGACGAGGCATCTCACTGACAAATTGAAAAGGCTCGGTTGGCTTCAAATCCATTTGAAGCAATCCACGCAGTTCATCGATTATTTTCAAGTATCTTTTCTGAAGTTGCACGAGCTGCGGATAAAGAGCCAAACCTTCCTGTACAGAATCATGGTCTTTCTTGGACAAAATATTCAAACAATACTCGACTAAATTTTCATTTGTAAAAAAGTAAGAAACTTTTTTGTCGACCACTTTTCGAAATTTAAACTCAACTTGTGGCTCAGGATTTTTAACATCTGCTTGAGCCACATTCTTAAATGCTTGGTTTATCAGAAATCGCACTCTCTCTGTTGAGATTCTAAGTAATTTTGCAATTTCATCAATCGTGAGTTCAAAAATAATTAACCCAATAATAACAAGTAAGTGTTGCTTCAATGATTTTTGATAAAACTGATCCCAATTGTCTAAGCTGTAGTTTTCAAAGCTACCAAAGGGTTGGCCTGAACGAACAGCCCGCGTTTTAAGAAATAGACTTTCTAATTTTAAGAAAACATTTTCTGCATAGTCATCGGTATTTTTTCGAGGCACTTCCGACAAAGTGATATGATAAATATCAGAGGCTTGTGATGAATTTGGATACAGCAAATGTGTTGCTATCCAAAGTCGCTGGTCAGTTATTTTTATCATTTAAATATACTAATCAATTGTGAGCTGGCTGAGAAGATCCAGCTGGTCCAGAACCTTACCTGAGCCCATAACGACACAGGTCAATGGATCTTCAGCAATCGAAACTGGTAGACCAGTTCGCTCTCGCAACAACACATCTAGATTTGCTAATAAAGCACCGCCGCCAGTAAGAACAATACCATTGTCAACGATATCAGAGGCCAATTCTGGTGGGGTTTTTTCTAAAGCCGTACGCACAGCATCGACAACCTCTGAAAGCGGGTCCATTAAAGCATCATTAATTTGAGTGCTTGTGATCTCGATAGTTTTAGGGGCCCCAGCTACAAGATCCCGACCTTTAACTTCCATTGTGCGTTCTTGATCAAATGGGTAGGCATTACCAATTTTAAGCTTGATCGCTTCAGCAGTACGTTCTCCGATGAGTAAGTTAAATTGACGACGAACATAGTTAACAATAGCTTCGTCAAATTTATCGCCGGCCACTTTAATAGATTTACAGTAAACAATTCCACCCAATGAGATGACGGCAACTCCAGTTGTACCACCACCCATATCAACAACCATATTGCCTGATGGCTCTGTGATGGGTAATCCTGCGCCAATCGCTGCAGCCATTGGCTCTTCAATCAAATGAACTTCACGAGCACCTGCCGATTGAGCAGCCTCTTTAACAGCGCGTTTTTCAACTTGGGTGATTCCATAAGGAACGCAAATAATAATCCGAGGACGAACAAGTGCTTTTTTCTCGCCCATGGCTTTAGTGATAAAGTACTTCAGCATAGACGAGGTCACTTCAAAGTCAGCAATAACACCATCTTTGATTGGACGAATGGCGACGATACTGCCAGGAGTCCGACCGAGCATTTCTTTGGCCTCTTTACCAACAGCTAAAACACGATTTTGCATACCACGATAATTTTTTTGAACAGCAACAACAGATGGTTCGTCTAGGATAATACCGCGGCCTTTAACATAAACCAGCGTATTTGCTGTGCCCAGGTCAATCGCGATATCATTAGAAAAGTAGTCGGCAAATTTATCGAAAAAACTCATGTACTAAAATACTAGAGAATTATGAATTACCTCGTCAATGCAGATATTTAACGCAAGCTGACAATAATCAGCTTGCGAAAATTTATAAGAGCTATCTTGGTGAGCAGGTGACATCAACATTATTTCCATAATCGCTGATCACTAACTGAACTTTTTCCTTCAAGTAACCAGAGGCCTGCACAGTCACATCACCAGCAACACCCGTCGCAGTGATTTGGACTCGATCATTTTGGATAGTCATCATCAATTGACTAGCCAATTCTACGTCGTCTCCAACAAGATCCATGTTGTACGGCAATGAGAGATCAATATCTTCCTTATAAAATCCTAAATTTGAAGTCCCTTTACACACATACTTAGAAACTGGTCTTGCAGAAGCAATTCGTTTAAATTCTCCTAGACCTTTACAAGCAACTTTATATCTCATTGTTGTCACTCCATCGTCGCTATCGGCTTCCAAACGCACGATCTGACCCGCAAATCCGGACTTCTTCATTTCAATTTCTTTATTTAATCCTCGATTCGAAAGAGTAATCGTGTCTGCAGTGCCCTTGAGACTTGCAGGAGTAAATGTCATTTTTGTGTCACCAAAATGTCCAATATCAAAAATATGCGAAAAAATACTTCGCAATGAAATTGTCGATTTTGTGCGCGAATCTACGATCGCAGATGCCGTAATTGCGCCCGTACCACGATGTGTTTGAATCCATTTTCCTTGTTTTACACGAGATGCTTCGAATTCACATTGAACCTCGCGAAAGTTTGGATCCAGCGGTTGCTGAGTAATTGGGTTCAGCGGTTGACCTGGTAATACATTTTGACCGACACCCTGACAGCGCTGCTGTAAAACAGCATTCATTCCCTGTTGGCCACATCTTTCAAAAGAGTTCAATGCAGCACGAACGTTCTGACACATTGTTGTTATATCTGTAAACTGAATCGGCGTTGAAGCACATTGCTGGTTATTCCATCCGATTGAAAAGCAGGTCATGGAATTGGCAGTGATATCGCAATAATTATTCTGATCAACACCATTAAAGCTTTGGGCATTCACCCGACCTTGTGGAACTCCCACTGGATTTGCGATGACTTCTTTCTTGCCACCATCGCCTCCGCCACCATCACATGCTGACAGCACCAACATCATTGCAGTAATAACAACTTGAGATAATTTTGTTTTCATAGCGCACTCCTCGGGTAACGAAATAAAATACTCCGATCAGTGTTACAGCAGAAATAGAGCCAAGTGATTTTAAAACCATATTCTTTTGTATTGGATTTGAAGCATTTCAAAGTGTCGAAGTTTTTTACACCGTTCAAAATTTGTTTCAAAATAGGACTATTTGCTCTTCTTTTGCTTTTGGAGACAAATTTATTTAACATCACCTCACTTCACTCCGACAAGTTACCCGTGGACGCAATATACATATTACTTGGATATATTTTTAATCTGACCTTACTTGGCGCTGCTGCGCATTTTTGTTTTAAGTTCTTACAATTGAGAAAAAAATCCGGACAAAAGAATCAAATTTTGAACTTAAATGCCAAGCTCTCGATGATACGAATGTCTTTAAAAGCAAAAATTAAAACAAAATCCTATAGATATCGAGCACTTTTCAAAACAACTGTGACCTCTGGCGATCCTGTCGATATCGCTCTGAATGATTTGATCAATCTGAATCTAGATACCGGTGAAGATTTTCAACGTTATTTTGATCTTTCAAAACGCATAAATTCACTGCTTATCGCCGAGCGCGCTTCTGAAAGTCCTGAATCAAAAAAAGAGAATCAAAAAGATGATTCCCATATTGGTAAAGAAGATTTCATGGGTACCGACTTCAAAAATGAAATCTCCATACTGAGACATATAAAAGAAATGGTTGAGATCTCAAGCCATCTAAATAAAAGAATTGAAGCCTACAATCAGGCAAATGTAAAAAACCCCATTCCCCAAGTCAATATTCTGACTTTTCATTCATTGATTGAGGTTAATCGTGTTTTCAGGAATGAAACCGATGAAAATTCAAAACTGATTCACGCTGCCTAATTAAGGAGTCGTTCGAGTCCATTCTTCTGTTCGACCGAGAAGTGAAAAACCGACATACCCACGCAATTTCATTTTGTTTTCATCAACAAGCTTGATCCAGCCGCTGTATGTTTTTCCGGATTTGGCATCATAAACAGTTCCATCAACCCATTTGTTTTCATTTTTATGCTTCACAAATCCCTTTAAAAAAACAAGATTCAGCAATGGGCGCGACTGTAACGATTCGTCAGGGTTTTTATCATCACGCACTGCCACACCAGCTTTATCGTTCGGTTCTTTCAGCCACACAAGTTTACCTTCTAACGTTTCGCCGGCCTGATAAATTTCAACTTTTGCAGATTCATCTGCTACCAACCAAATTCCAATAGGAGATAACGATTGCGCATACGTTACAGATGAGAACATGAATAGCATGAGTGCAAATTTCATAAATAAATCCTGTCTTTAAAAATGATTGTTTCTAATCATTAAAATACTTTAAAAACTTATGAAGGTCATGACATTAATGAATTTTAGGATTGGTTGTTAGATCAAAAAGACTCATATCGAAGTAAAATGTTTTTCCCTGGTATTGGTACTTAAAACATCCATCCTTATTCGCACTGATATTAAATCCAGCTCCCCACCAAAAATATCCAGGAACCTCTCCTAAAGTATTGGCGTAATTTTGATCTTTTGCATAGTACACATTCGCAGTATAGGGCACCTTAATATCACCGATCAGGTTTCGGGTAAAATGTCGCCATTGCAAATAGGGATCACTCACCAAAGATTTGTCTTTATTGCTCAGCTTAAGTTGTTCGGCTGTATGATAAACTATTTTAACTGTTGGATCTTGAAAAATCTCGCTGTACATTTGTGAAAAATTTGTGACTGGAAACTTGCTGTATTTTTCTTTATACTTTTTTGTCGGTATCAAATAGTGCGAATGACCCATATCCGGGAAAATAATAGCATCAGCATATTTGTGTTTTAATGCTTGTTCAATATGAGCTTGTATTGCATGTATGAAACTCATAGAAACAACAACATCGCCCCCATTGTATTCCGTGTACGGAAGCTTTATTCTTTCTGATTGAGCATCATAGTAGGCTCTTTTGTCTAATCGTTTTTGACCCAAGTAAACTGATTGGAAAGCCTTCATGACATCTGCTAAAGACATATCCCAATGAAAATCATTTTCATAAAGAATCTCTTGTTTATCTGTCTGAACGGAGCAACGCTGAGAAATTTCAGCAAGTGTATTGAGGTTACCAGCTAGAGACACTTGAGACAGTACTGAAGTAGCTACAAAAAATGATAAAACTAATTTTTTCATATCCACTGCCATTTCAACTTTGATACCAATCCATTGATTACTGTGGGCATTTTAAAAGTTCAAACTGTCGAGTCCCTTGACAGTTCAGCATTTTTTTAGCTCAATAACCTCATGAAAAAAACACTTGTTATTATCATTCTTTTGATCCCATCAATAGCCATCATCATTGGTCAACTTGGATTGCTTTCGGGCCGAGTACCAAAAGACCTCGGTGTTCGTGATGGAAAGTTGAAACCACCTTCTAAAACTCCGAACAGTGTTTCCAGTCAAGCCCATTTGCACTCGAATTCAGAGTACGACACAGAATATGCTCAAATGAATGCGTTTCCCATGACTGGTTCGGTTGCCGAGGCAAAAGCTCGTCTCAAGCAGGTGATTTTACAGCAACCAGAATCAAAACTTATTGAAGAGACCGAGGACTATCTACGCTACGAATTCACCACACGTCTGATGAAGTATGTGGATGATGTAGAGTTTTACTTTTCAAAGGATGAAAAGAAAATCCACTTTAGATCCGCATCTCGCCTTGGTCGAAAAGACTTTGGGAAAAATCGATCCCGTCTTGAACAGATTGATTTGTTATTTAGAAACTAGCTGCCCCTGTCCTTGAATTGCTTGTGAGAGTTGGGCGACGGCCTGTTGAAGACTGCTGGAATGCAAATCCAAATCTTCACTGTACGTTCCGAGTTGATCAGATATTTTTAAGTTGGATTTGCATTCTGATTCAACTTCTTGAACTGCGGTGGAAATTTGCTGAATTTCAGTTGACTGTTTTTCTGAACTGCTTGAAACATCATTGACCAAATCATTCACTTTGTTGACCGATGCAATAATATCTTTGAATACAACGGCAGCTTTATCTGCTAATCCGGCTCCTTTTTCAGCTGATTCAACATTCTCTTTAATCAAAACATGAATCTCATTAGTTGCGGTTGCAGATCGTTGAGCCAGACTACGGACGGCCTCGGCAACGACAGCAAATCCTTTTCCATGTTCACCAGCTCGAGCCGCTTCGACTGCGGCATTCAGCGCCAATAGATTTGTTTGAAATGCAATATCGTCAATCAACTGACTAATTTCATTAATTTTGCTGGCACTATTTCTAATTTCACCCATAGCATGGGTTAGGTCGCTGATCTCTTGTCCGCCACGCTGTGCAGTTCGAGTGCTTTCTTGGGTGAACTGCAAGGCCACCTTGGCGTGTTCAGTATTCTGAGACGTCATTCCAATAAGATTCCTTACTGATTCGGCAGTGGCCACAAGTCTTGATGTGATTGTTTTTGAATTTTCTGATAACTCTGATCCAGAGGACATCAAGGTTTGGCTTGTTCCAAAAACTTTCTGACACGAATTTTCAAGACTTTTTACAACAACTCGAATTTGTCGATCGACCTGGATCATAATAAAAGTCAAAAGTCCAAAACCGATAATCACACCCAAAGGCAAACCACCACTAGCCGAGTAAAATGTTGCGCGCGATGAACGCGATTGAATCGAAAGAGATTTCTCTAAGGACTGGTTCAGTTCAAGCAAAGATTGATCAACAAGACTGCGAATTTGATTGGCAATACTCATGCTTTTGCTGGACTTGAATCCCTGTACAAATTGTTCTTGAGTGATCAAAGCTCGGGTGAGTTTTTTACGATTTAACATAGTTTCTACCACTGGACCTTCAATCCACTCAGCCTTCAGCTCGCGAATCTTTTTTAAACGCTCCTGCAAAATAGGTTCATTCAGCAACATAGCGTCGAGATCACGCCCCTGTTGTTCGAATTTGCCCTCGGCCGCATTGAACGGTTCCAAATAGACATCTTCTCCGCTGAGTAAGTAGCCTCGGATTCCAGTTTCCATATCAACCATGATCGTCAGTAAATTAGAAAATCCTTGAATGACCTTTGTATCATTACCAACCTGAGTTTGAGCGGCTTCAGTGCTTTTAAGATTGAAAGCCACTATCAAACTGACAGCTAAACACAGTAATGCCCAAATTCCACTTGCTAGAAAAATTTTGTATTTTAAACTCAATTTCATATTTACAAATTATGAACATGGACTGAATAAACTGTCATGGTTTATTCCATGAATCACTTTGAGTTGGACTGAGAATTAACAATTTCTAGACCAATTACAAACAGGACTTGTGACTGATTTAAAAAAGAATTTAACTATTTTTAGATTTAAAAATCCCAATTTTTTAACGAGAGGCTCATTCATGAGAATTGCTCAAATTATTCTTTTTGCTTTATCCATTTCACATTTTGCGTTTGCTGAAAAACTTGATCTGAAAAGTTTGAAAAAAAACTTTACCCGACCAAAAAGCATCCCTTATTTGGATGACAATAAGTATTCAACAGAACGTGAAATCTTAGGGAAAATGCTATTTTTTGATCCACGAGTTTCTGGATCCAACTCCATTTCGTGTGCAACCTGCCATAATCCGTCCTTTGCCTGGGGTGATGGCTTAGCCAAAGGTGTTGGTCATGGACACAAAGAACTCGTGCGCAAATCCCCGACTATTTTAAACTTAGCGTGGACTGAAAAATTAATGTGGGATGGTCGCTTTACACATCTTGAAGGCCAAGCACTTGGACCCATCGGCAGCGAAGCCGAAATGAATATGAAAATGGAAGGCGAGGGCAATCTTTCTGATAAAATTAAAGGAATCGCAGGTTATCGAGTTCTATTTGAAAAAGCCTATCCCAAAGAAGAAATCACAAATGAGCTGATCGGAAAAGCCATCGGTGTTTACGAGCGAGGCGTGGTTTCAGGCATAGCCCCTTTTGATAAATGGATTAAAGGAAATGAAAAAGCGATCAGTGAAAGCGCGAAACGTGGCTTTGTCTTATTCAACACGAAAGCTTCTTGCGTTGCTTGCCACTCCGGATGGAACTTTACGGATGATAGTTTTCGCGATATTGGAGTCAACGACACCGATCTTGGGCGAGGCAAATTTTTAAAAATGACATCTCAGCAACATGCCTTCAAGACCCCCGGTCTACGAAGTATTGCCTTACGCAGCCCCTATATGCACAATGGAAGTGAGAAGACACTTGATGATGTGATTGATTTTTACGACCGAGGTGGTGATGTGAAGCGGGAAAGCTTAGCTGGAGAGATTAAACCACTCAGCTTAACAGCTTCAGAAAAAATGGATCTAAAAGAGTTCTTACTGACATTAACTGGTGATGACAAACCCGTCACCTTACCCATTTTACCAAGATAAGAAGAGGATAAAGGATATATGAAATACTTATTTTATGCGATAGTAATGGCGCTTGTTTCGAATGCCACAGCTGCTGAAGTTATGATTTCACAAAAAGACAAAAAATTCGATAAAGCAGCTATTAAAATTAAAAAAGGTGATAAAATTGTATTTAAAAACAATGAAAAAGATATCACACACAATGTGTTTTCATTAGGACCAAAAAATGCATTTGAACTGAAAACCCAGGCCCCTGGAACAGCCAGTACTGTTGAATTTAAAGAACCAGGTACAACGGATGTTGAATGCGCGATTCATACAAACATGAAATTAAAAGTTACCGTCGAGTAATTTTTTTAAGACTCAAAATATATTGAATAACAGCCTCGCGCTCTTTTAACGAAAGAGCGTCTTTCCATGGAGGCATCGCCGATCCCGGAATGCCTTCGGAAACAGTTTTAAGAACTTCTTTAGGTGTCGCTCCAAAGCGAAAGTCTTCTTCTAGAAAATTTCGAGGTTTTGTACTGGCAATGGCACGTGCCGCAGGACCCTTTCCATCTCCGGTGACTCCGTGGCAGGATGTGCAATTGGCCTCATATACTTTTTTGCCTAATCGTAATTCTCGATTTGGCCTCACGGATTGAGCCTGAACCGAACCAGCAATTAGAATTGCCATTAGAAATTGTGGAATTATTTTCATATCTGTTTTTCGGTTTCACAAGGGGGCTTCTTGACGAGTCTTTGGTCTAGGTCTATGGTCGCCTCATGTCAAAACTTCAAATAAATTTGCATCGGAATTTGCGCCGAACTGTGCTTCGTGGACATCCTTGGATCTACAAAGATGCCGTTGTTCCAGTCAAAGCAAAAATAGCACAAATATGCCAAGTGATGGATGGTAAAAACGAGTTTTTAGCTTGGGCTTACTTCGATCCTCACAGCCCCTTGTGTTTACGAATTTTAAGTTTAGATAAGAAGCCACCGACTTTTGAAACCTATGAAGCTCGTTTTCAAACAGCATTTGAAATTCGAAAATCAGTGATTGATCCCCAGACAAACAGCTATCGTCTTTTCAATGGCGAAGGTGATCTGTTGCCTGGATTGATATGTGATATTTACAATGATATTGCTGTTTTACAATTCGACGGCCAAGGCGCAAATGAATTCTGGAATAAACAACAAATTGCTGACTGGATTATCCAAAATGGCATCTGCAAAACGGTTGTTGAAAAATTACGCCGACAAACACAGGGTGGAATTTTAAAACTTGCCGGTGAAGATTGCGAAAATGAAGTCATTGCCACTGAGCATGGCGTGAAATTCATGGTGAATTTAGAAAAAGGCCAAAAAACTGGATTTTTCTTAGATCAACGTGAAAATCGAAATTACATTCAATCTGTGAGTCGGGATAAATCTGTTCTGAATCTTTTTAGTTATTCAGGAGGCTTTTCAGTCTATGCCGGCTTGGGTGGCGCTCGAAAAGTGGCAAGTCTTGATGTTGCCGAAGGCGCTATAGAATTGGCCGAGCGCAATTGGCAATTGAATGGACTTGATCCTGCAAAGCACACAGGACTTTGTGTTGATGTGTTTGAATACTTAAACTCAGCAACCGAAGTTTGGGATCACATCATTGTTGATCCCCCGTCTATGGGTCACTCGGAAGAGCACAAAGAGCGAGCCAAGGTAAAATACATTGAATTATTTGCAACCGTAGCAAAAAAAGTCCGCGCTGGTGGGCAGCTGTCTGTGAGTTCTTGTTCGAGCCATATTTCATTTGAGGATTTCTTTGAAATCATTAATGAATCCCTATCTCAGTCGAAGCGTCGGGGACGAATATTACGTGTCTCTGGACAAGGCCCGGATCACCCGTTTCCACACAGTTGCCATGAGCTTCGGTATTTAAAGTTTGTTCACTTGATTTTAAATTGATCTTAGACGATACCTATTTCCTATGATTAGCACATCCAATGTCAGTTTACGTTTTGGTGGAAAAAAATTATTCGAAGACGTTAACGTCAAGTTTACACCTGGCAATTGCTATGGCCTTATTGGTGCTAATGGCGCTGGGAAAACCACATTTCTAAAAATCTTAGCAAAAGAAATTGAACCCAATACTGGCGAAGTCATTATTGATCCCAATCTTCGACTTTCAACTTTAAAACAAGATCACTATGCATTTGATGAGCACACCGTTTTGCAAACGGTTTTGATGGGCAATCAAAAACTTTATCAAGTCATGGTTGAAAAAGACAAACTGTACGCGAATCCTGATTTTTCTGAAGCCGATGGTGTTCGCGCCTCTGAACTGGAACAAACTTTTGCTGAGCTGAATGGCTGGGAAGCCGAATCTGAGGCCAGCACCATGTTGGCAGAACTAGGAATCAACGAGGGCGCTCATCAAAAACTAATGAAGGATCTGGCCGGCGGCGAAAAAGTAAAGGTTTTATTAGCGCAGGCACTTTTTGGACAGCCTGATATTTTACTACTGGATGAGCCAACGAATCATTTGGATATCTATGCTATTCAGTGGCTGGAAAACTTTCTGTCCAATTTTCAGAATACCGTTATCGTCATTTCCCATGATCGTCATTTTTTAAACAAAGTCTGCACACATATTGCGGACATTGATTTTTCAAAAGTAACAACTTTTTCTGGCAATTATGATTTCTGGCGTGAAGCCAGCGAATTAAGCCAACGACTTTTATCTGATCAGAACAAGAAAAGTTCAGACAAAGCCGAAGAATTGAAAAGTTTTATTCAACGCTTCAGCGCCAATGCATCAAAATCTCGTCAGGCATCTTCACGTCAAAAACAACTGGAAAAATTAGAATTTGCGGATATGCCAAAATCTTCACGCAAACAGCCGTTCATTGGTTTTGAATCTAAACGGGAATTAGGAAATGATATTCTGACTGTTGAAAATATTTGTAAATCCATTGATGGCGAACAGGTTCTGAAGAATATCAGTTTTTCGATGCGCAAGAACGACAAGATTGTCCTTGTTGGTCGAAATGATTTAGCAAAAACAGCCCTATTGGATATTTTGGCCGGAGAATCAACCGCAGATTCCGGAAAATTTAATTGGGGTGGCACAACTGTTCGAAATTATTTTCCAACAGACAATTCAAAATATTTCTCGGGTGATGAAAATTCCATTGTCGATTGGTTAAGCCAGTATTCAGATGTGAAAGATGAATCTTTCATCCGTGGGTTTTTAGGAAAAATGCTTTTTAGCGGAAACGATGCGCTAAAAAAACCAAACGTCCTTTCGGGTGGAGAAAAAGTCCGCTGTATGTTTTCAAAGCTGATGCTCTCAGGCGCCAATGTCTTGCTACTAGACGGACCAACAAGCCATTTGGACTTAGAATCTATCACCGCCGTCAATGAAGGCATTAAACGCTTTAAGGGCTGTGTGATATTCACTTCACATGATCACGAGTTTATACAAACTGTTGCAAACCGCGTGATTGAGATTGAACAGACAATTACTTATGACAACAGCATCACCTATGATGAGTACCTTGAAATAAAGAAACCTCTGCACTGATCTTGCAACACCAACCATAGAACCTTGCCTTGGGGACAATTTCCCCAAAAGGAGTGTCTATGGCCAGAAGTCTATGGAAAGGCGCGGTCAGCTTTGGTTTACTTAATATTCCTATAGAGCTGATGTCGGCCAGTCAGGAAAAACGCCTGAGTTTTCACCTGTTGGACAAACGAGACAACTCACCCATCGGATACAAACAGTACAATAAGGTCACAGGGAAAGAACTTGATAAGAAAAATATTATCAAAGGTTATGAATACGAAAAAAATCAGTATGTCTTGCTTGAAGAAAAAGATTTCGTCAAAGCAAATCCCAAAGCCACACAGACTATTGATATTGAAGACTTTATTGAACTGGAAGATCTTGATTTTTTGCTTTTTGAAAAACCCTATTATTTAGTACCCGGAAAGAATGGGGAAAAAGGATATGTTCTGCTGCGAAAAGTCTTAGAACAAACAAAAAAAGTGGCTATCGCAAAATTTATTTTGCACAACAGTCAGCATTTAGCTGCCATTATACCAAAAGGTGATTATCTGATATTAGAAGTACTTCGCTTTGCACATGAAATAAATGAAGTCCACGAAGTCGATTTACTAAACCACGCGGATCTGAATCGAGTCAAAGTTTCTGCCAAAGAATTAAAATTAGCTCAGGATCTGGTTGCCGGGATGACGGCAGAGTGGAAACCCGAACAATATAAAAATACGTATCAAGATGAACTTCTTAAATATATAAAAAATAAAATTAAACGAGGTGATGTCGAGTTTTCAGAAAGAATTGAAAAAGAAGAAGTCACAAATACAAATCTTGTGGATTTGATGCCTTTATTGACAAAAAGCTTAGAGACCAAAAAAACAAAACCTCGAAGTCCACGGGTACATGCATGAGTTTAACCGAGTATCACCATAAACGAAATTTTCGAAAAACAAAGGAGCCCTCGGCGAAAAAATCATCCACTGGGAATCATATTTTTGTTGTTCAAAAGCATTATGCGTCTCATTTGCATTATGATTTTCGCTTGGAACTGGATGGTGTTCTTAAAAGTTGGGCTGTTCCAAAGGGGCCATCGACAGACCCTCATCAAAAGCGCCTGGCCGTTGAAGTCGAAGATCATCCTGTTAGCTATGCCACATTCGAAGGGACCATTCCCCAGGGGGAATACGGAGCCGGTGAAGTTGAAATTTGGGATCATGGCACTTGGAAAACTTCGAAAGATCCTCAGGCACAACTTGCAAAAGGCCATTTAGAATTTGAACTGAAAGGGGCAAAGCTTTCTGGAAAATGGATGCTGATCCGAACAAAGCAAATTGCTAAAAAAGCCAATTGGCTTCTTATAAAACGGACAGAAATGGCGTCTGTTACAAAAATTCCAAAATTTATTGAACCCCAGTTATGCACCTTAGTTACATCGGCGCCGGAAAACTCGGAGTGGATTCATGAGATTAAATTTGATGGCTACCGAACACTAGCGCGTATGGAAAACAAATCCGTTATCTTACAGACTCGAAATGGTTTAGATTGGACAAAAAAATACCAATCGATTGAAAAAGATTGTCTTAAGTTGAAGGCAAAATCTTATATTATCGATGGCGAGGTTGTTTGGTTGGATAAAAATGGAGTAACTCATTTCAGTCAGCTTCAGCGCAGTTTGGAAAATAATTCCAGTGATGAGCTGAGATACTATGTGTTTGATTTGCTTTTTTTAGATGGCAAAGATCTTCGCGAGATGCCGCTTCTGCAGCGCAAGCAACTTCTTAAGAAATTAATCAAAAATTCAAAAACGGCTCATATTCTGTTGAGCGAATATCAAACCGCCTCGGGATCAAAGGTTTTTAAATCAGCGTGTCACTTAGGTCTTGAAGGTATTATTTCTAAACGTTCCGATGCGCCTTATAGCTCGGGACGAGGCTCCTCGTGGGTTAAAACCAAATGCACGAATGTGCAAGAGTTTGTGATCTGTGGTTATACCGTTCAAGAAAATGGATCCAGCCTAGCCGCACTTATCCTGGGTGAATATGACATCAATCGAAATCTGCACTATGTGGGACGAGTGGGTACAGGATTTAATCAAAATAATCTTCCTTTACTCATGAAGAAAATCAAAAAAGCACACTCTAAAAATTCACCATTTACAGAGAAAGTGCCACAGTCTAAAAATATATTCTGGACTAAGCCAATCCTTGTTGCGCAAATTCAGTTTGGTGCCTGGACAGAAGATCACATCCTGCGACATGCAGCCTTCAAAGGAATGCGCGAAGATAAACCCGCTCATGAAGTTGTGACTCATCCAGAAAAAATAATTTTCCCTCAACAAAAGATCTCAAAGATGGATCTTGTGAATTATTATCAAAAAATAGAAAAATGGATATTGCCTCATATAAAAAACCGCCCCTTGGCCCTTTTGCGATGTCCCGATGGACAAGGACAAGCTTGTTTTTTTCAAAAACATCTTGAAAAAAACAAGCTGATGATCACTGTTCAAAATTTGAGTGATCTTTTAAATTTGGTGCAACTCAATACTCTGGAACTTCATGCTTGGAATTGCCATATGAATTCCATCGATAATCCAGATAAAATTGTTTTTGATCTGGATCCTGACCCGTCAGTGAATTGGAAACAAGTCAAACAAGCTGCATTTGATTTGAATTCTTTATTGAATAAGTTGAATCTCAAAAGTTTTATTAATGTCAGCGGAAATAAAGGGGTTCATATTCACGTTCCCATTGATAATCGTTACAGTTGGAGTGATGTTAAAAATTTTGCTAAGAGCGTTTGCGCAAAAATGGTTGAACAAAATCCAACCACTCTAACTGTCAATATTCTCAAAAAAAATAGAAAGAATAAAATTTTCTTGGATTACCTCAGAAATGGGCGCGGGGCCACTGCGATAGTCCCTTTTTCTGTTCGAAATACTCCGCAAGCCTCAATTGCCATGCCGATCAGTTGGACGGATCTGAAAACGTTAAAAGCCCCTAACGAGTTTACTGTTAAAAATTTCTCAAAAAACTGGAATCCCAAAAAAGATCCATGGAAAAAGTATTTTTCGATTTCTCAAAGAATAGAGATCTTAGATTCTGTTCGTGATTTGCCCTAGCCTTAAGAAGCCTGTGGGATTTCGACAATAAACTCGGTATGACCTGATGAGTTGTTGTAGGACAAAGTTCCTTGATGATTGGCAACGACATTATAGGATATACTTAAACCTAACCCCGTGCCCTTACCAATGCCTTTCGTGGTATAAAAAGGCAGAAACATTTTTTCAGCAACTTCCGGCGGAATGCCGGGACCACTGTCTTGAACTGAAAAGCGAATACGACTTCCCTTGGAATCAATGGAAATGCGAATCCATCTATCAGGAAGATTTTCAACGGCATCAATCGAGTTTCGAATCAAATTAACCAAAACCAATGAGATCTGCACGGCACGGCATTTTATAAGTCGCTCTTCGTAGGGCTCAACAATTAGTTTTACTTTCGTCTGTTCAAGCTTATACGAACAAAGCGCAACGGTTTCATCAATTAAGAATTTTAAGCTGACCTCTTCGATCCCTTCCCTGACGCTGTCTCTGACCAAAAATTTCAAGCTCGAAATAATTTTTCCGATTCTTTGTACAGTTGCTAAAATTCTGTTTTGTAAACTTTCAACTTTTTTAAGATCAGTGACTTCTTTTGTTTGTTCAGCAAGTAATGAAATAACTGTTAATGGTGTATTAATTTCATGCGCAATACCACCCGCCATTTCACCCAATGACGAAAGTTTCGCCGCCAGCACCAATTGGTGCTGCTGATCTGCAATAATCTGGGACCGTTCCTGAACTTGATACTCAAGATTCAAGTTCAACTCGTTCAAATCTTGAAAATTACGATGAGACGCTTCTAAAAGTCCATTGATAGACTGTTCGAGACTGTAAATTTCGTCAGTAAATTTTTCTGATCTCTTCAAACGAAGAGGAGTATAGGATTTAGCTAAATCCATATTTTCAATCAAATGCCTGCGAATAACCGAGAGATGTCTTGCAAGAATTTGATTCAGAATAATCAATATGGCACTTGATACCAAAAATGTTTTTAAAAACTGCACCAGTAACGTCATGCCTGCTTTTTTCCAAACGCGCATATAAACTTTGTCTAAGTCTCCCCATAATTTCAGTTCGCCGATTTTTGTTTCGTTTGTAAAAGCCGTTTTTTGACGGACTAAGTCTAGCGTATAAGACAATGAATTGTTTTCTGAAATCTTCCCATTTTTATAAATTATTTTTCCATGCTCGGAAACTTCAATATACATAATACCAGGAATATTCAATATGCCCGCTGTTTGAATTCCTAATAAGTTGTAATCAAAATTCCACAAGGCTGTTTCTAAGCCTTCTTTATAGGTTCGTTCGACTAAACTGAAACTTTTTTGAATATCATTGATCTCTTCGCGATAATCAAAGTAGAGCTGAGACAATGTGATGAGAAATGTGACGCAACTGCTGACCACAAGAACTGCCAACAAGATCTGCACATTAATAGACTTATAGAACTTTTTGAACAGAAAAAATCCCTTCGGGAATGATTTCACCAACATTCATCTATCGGAAAAAAGACCCCATATCTAAAGTTTAAATCACACGACAGTCGTTCCAAACTGAATCACATAGTATTATCTCCATTTTACGCCACTATGGGGATAAAACTGGTGAAATGACGACCTTGGAAAGTTGCCCTACAAGAAGTAAACCTTGTCAAAAACTGTCTGTTTCGCTATGTACTCTTAACACACAATCGCTTTGTCGATTTTTACCAAACGAGGCCTATATGAAATCAATAACTGAATTTCCACAATCCACTCTGCTAAAAGTTCTAGCTGCAAAATCAGCTCTTACAACTGAAGGTAAAACACCTGAAGAAA
The DNA here is from genome assembly GCA_001771815.1 of Bdellovibrionales bacterium RIFCSPHIGHO2_01_FULL_40_29. Classification (GTDB taxonomy): domain Bacteria; phylum Bdellovibrionota; class Bdellovibrionia; order Bdellovibrionales; family Bdellovibrionaceae; genus Pseudobdellovibrio. The sequence continues at coordinate 39,189 of MEPU01000009.1, forward strand.
TTACAACGGCTATGGGCGAGTCCTTAAAGATGGAAGGCGACAAGTTAAAATTTGCCATGGCTGCAGCTGATTTAGCCGCTGGTAAAACGGCTGTTCGACGTGTGCTTGTAGCAAGCATTGCCGACGGTGAAACACCTCCAGCAAAATACCAAAAAGTTGAAGATAATTATTATCTTGTCGAAACTCTTGAACCAATGAAACCAAAAGAAGTTGCTGCACCTTCAAAATTTGGTCGTGGTGGCCCTCGTAAAGGTGGACAACAAGGTGGTGGCGCAAAATCTTCTCCGTGGGGCGCATCTCCTGAAGAAATTGCTGCTAAAAAGAAAGCTTCGGCTGCCGCAGCTGCTGCAAAAAAATAATTCTACTTTTCAGTTTCAAAAAAATCTAAACACCAAGCCTCTTGCTTGGTGTTTTTTTTGCCTCACTAAGCGATTTTCATTTGTCCAGAACGTCGATATGTAGTTTCACGCGGATTTAAATTCACTTGTCGAATGAATTTAAGCTGATTTTCCACTAAATAATTAAATGTCTGTAAAAGGTTGTCGTGTTTTCGCGATGGCGTATCGAAGCCTTGGCTTAAGCCCAATAATTCTATTGTTTGATGAATGGCCTCAATCGTTGAGAAACACTTCTCATTCGGCTGCTTTCGCACACGAAAGTTGGATGGAGATTTTGGTATAAAACTAATTCGTGGCAAATTTTGCAAGTTAAGACTTTGCCGCACCATTTTTCGTGCCGTTGCCCAAGTGCCATCGATAACAAAAACCTGAAGATTTTTATTTGTAGGGAATAAATTTTTCTTTTGATTTTCGTCAAAATCAGAAATGTTAATCGAGCTCTTTCCTGGATACAGCATTACTGAGTGGCTCTTTGGATCTGCAAGTAATGCATTGACCTGAGAATCCGAAGTGTAATCTTTTCCTTTGATAAGAACAGAATTTTGCAAACAGAGATGTGACATCCGACCTGTCGCAATTCGTCGCTTGGCTTCAATGGGATGAATAAGAATAACAAACTTAATACGGGGATCAAACGTTTTAATTTGCGCGCAAAAGCAACTAAATCCTGGCTGAGCACATGCTGAACACAGAATTCGATACTTTGGCTGTGCCTCAAGTCGCAACTGACGATTTAGCAAATACTTTTGAATATTCGTAAGAGCCCCTTTGGTAACTAGCGTCGAGTCGTTGAAAAACCACACTCATCATACTGATATTCCATTTGCACATAATAAGTTTTTTGATCGATTAACAATCCCATAAGAATGGTTGTTTGATTGAATACCAGATCACTAAATTTTAGTTGATGCAAAGATGAACTGAGTGCAAATATTTCGATTGGTTTCCCATCGATACCGTTAATGGTACCGCCTCTATAGCAAGAAAAGGTTGTATCGTCGTGAAGTTCACAGTTTTCTAAATCAAAGAAAAACTGAGCCTGCTCACCAATGTTAGCTAAAATTTCTGCACGTTCCGTTAAAATTTTTAAATCATTGATTGTCACAAGTCCCGAATGAATTGGCATAAACTTAATGCCATTATGATTGATCATATTCACTTTGACTCGGCCATTATCCATATCAGCTATAAATGATGTTGTCGGGAACTGAGTCACACAAGCAAATTCCAGACTTTTGGGCTGAAGTGATGCCCATCCCGAAATTGAAACTAATGCGACTGTTAAAAATATAATTCTAGAAAGCGTCTTCATAAGATTTCCCCTTTTTTAAAAAATATCACTACTTTTTAATGTTTGTCGCGTTGTTTGTTTATAATTCCTTCGGTACTTTGCAGCGGAACAGAATTTCGTTGTGATTGATGCAATAGATAGGTAATTCCAACCAGATATCCCACTGTCATATTTGATTTATGCAAAGGACTACCTCGATTCACTGAAGCTGAATAATCCGTCATCGATGCCCCCGCATACACAGCCGTTCGACCAAACTTGATCGCATGAAAAAATTGAATCTCATGACCAAGAAAACCATTTTTTGCCTCGAAGTAAGGACGTGATGGTGTGACATACTGATGTGGTACTTGGAAATATGTTTCCAAGTAATCCTTTGTTGCAAAACGAAGAATTGAAGCAATAAATGTGTGATTTCTTTTTCCAATGAATTCTGAATCCCACTGATACATCAGCTTTGAATCCAGAACACCGCCATTGGTTTTTGTATAACTAAAATCTGTAGAAACAGCCTGAAAAAAACCAACACGCAATTCCATATTATCAGAAAACTCTCCGACAACTTGCGGTCCCAAATGAATCATCCACGGAAGATTCGGCATATCTCGACGAGCTTCATTATCTGAGGCATCAAGCGCAAAAACTCCGCCACCCGAAAACTCAAGTGACCACACATTATTTTTTAGCAAATAAGCTCTTGTCCCCTCGCGATCATCTGCACGAAGAATTTCGCCGCGATACTGAAAAGTTGGAAAGGGTAATGCCAAAGAGGCATACTGATCTGCAGCAGGATAGTGTTCAAAATGGACATATCCGAAACCAACACCAAGCTCCCATAAGGCTTCTGTATTTTCCTGAGCCAAAACATAGTTGCACATAAAAATGAGAATAATCAAATATTTCATTTTCGCTTGAGCTTATCGGATCCCAAATCCACCGGAACGGCTGTTCCCTTCCAAATAAGGTGCTGGTAATTTCCCTGCTTTACTTTGGTAAATGTTAAATCCACATCAATCAATGTATTAAATCCCTTTTCAACAGCTTGAAAGGCCAGTCGCAAAATCGTTTCATCTTTATCTAGACAATCCACAACTCGAAATGGTTTCTCGGCTCGACTCATCAGACGGGTTTCTTTACCTTGATCTTTATAAAAAACGGCAACTTGTCGGGCTTGATTCATCAAGTTTTCATGAATTTCAATGGCTGGTTGAACCTGATTATAAAAACAGGTGCCGCAGAATGTTGAGGCTTTTAAATCTTGGCGTGTCTGTGCCGCAAATGAAAAAAAATCGTGATCCACAAATTGAGTGCAATTTTTACAAATAGATTCATGACAAATGCCGCACTCAAGCGTTGCTTTCGGTTTTTGACAGATGGTGCAAATTGGTTTTTCCATTCACAAAGTATAAGCACGACTGGTCATGAATTCAACCATAGCCTTTCGATAGGAGATGCGATAATGTTCCGGCATGATCATTAAAATTGAAAAATTTCATTTTATTCTTCGCCTGGCGCTGGTTTTAGCCCTAAGCGGGCTTTTTTTACTGATTTTTACGCCGTTTATCGTTCCAATCCTACTGGCAGCATTTGTTGCTTTTGGAAGTGAACCATTCATTCAAAAAATTAATTTTCAACAGCATTTTAATTCTAAAAGACGCAATTTTTTTATTCTTGGTCTGTTTATCACTTTGCTTTTGGTTATCTTGGTTCCATTGACTGTTTTTATACTTCGCATCCTGAAGGGCCTCAGATCATTGTCGGCAGAATCCATGCAGAATTCACAATTTTTTCAATCGCTTGTTAATCTGTGGGAAAAGGGTCAAACCCTATTGACTCGTGGAATAGATTCTATCGGCCTTGAGATTGAGATCCTTCCCGGGAAAGACGAAATGATCGCTAAATACACTCCGGTTATTCTGGATAAAGCCACTTTGTTTTTAGGATCATTACCCGATTTGATCATGGCTTTGATTGTCTTTTTTTGTATGCTTTTTCTTTTTATTCTAAATGCGGCGATGTTGAAAAAGTTTTTTATAGAAAGCTCCCTCTTGCCAGAATACGAAATCAACTTGATTGCCAAAAAATTACAAGCCAGCTGTTCTATGATTCTTATTTCGACTGTTATGATTGGCACTCTTCAAGCTTTTTTAGTTGCTCTTGGATCTTCCATATTTGGTTATCATGAGTTTTTTCTGATCTTTTCAGTAACTTTTTTTCTTTCATTCATTCCAGTTGTGGGGGCTGCACCTGTTGCGGTTTTATTGGCCTTGATTTCATTTTTATTGGGAAACTCTGGAGATGGCGTGGGGTTAATTGTGGTGGCCGGAATTACTGGCAGCATTGATAATATCCTGAAGCCTTTGATTTTTTCACATGCTGAAAAAAGTCTTCACCCTTTGGTTTCACTTTTAGGTATTATTGGTTCTATTATTGTTTTTGGTTTACCAGGACTGCTATTAGGACCTTTGCTTTTGCAAGTCACAATTCAACTTGTTCCCGCATTGTCTCGACGAATTGTCTCTGCATAGTATTTTTTATGAACACCATTTTTGTATTATAAAAAAGGAGATCACATGAAAAAGAAGTTGTTATTAGGTGTTGGAATCTTACTGAGTTTTAGCCTGGCCCTCGGGTCCACTAAAGAAATAATGGAAACACCGGTTGAAATAGTTGAAGGTGTTATGAATTCAATTGGATATGATCACCCACTTTGGGATATTTCAATCGATACAGAAGACAACGGAGTCAGAATTTATAGTTTTAGAATAGAAATTAAATCCGGTAACGATTATGATAAAATAGATAACCTGAAGCTCAGCTTGGTTCCTCTGGAGGCGCCTCGCGGAACGACATCTTATGGTGCAGAATTTGAAGTGATTGTTTCTGGCCGTCGCAATGGTGCAACTGAATACAAAAATAAACAAGCCAATGCGATTTTTCAAAAAGTTTTAGAACAAACAGAGCAAGTGACACTGATTGAGGCGTTAACTCCAAAGTACATATTAGGAACTTATGCTGGTTTTATCGCGATAAAAGACCAAGTCGGTCTTCAACAATTACTGACTCAAATTGAAATGATTGTAGAAAAAATTGATAAAGATGGATTAGAAAATGTTATCGGAGTTCTTCCGCACTAAATTTTATGAGGCAAAATGGACCATCCAGGGCCTCATGACAAATTAAAAGATATCCCCCTCGAAAATCAATCGGTCCCAAGTTTGCTGAGGCCTCAGTAACAGAAGAGGGGGATTTTCATGCCACCAGAAAATTACGAATTAGATATCGGTCATATGGCTGATTTTCACCAAGAAGCGCGACGTCCTAATTTTGATGGGGGCATTTCGGGTTCTCTACGTCGATCGATTCCCCGTGGAGAACACTTTGGAAAAGGTCCAATAGGCTATCAACGCTCTGATGAGCGAATTTTCGAAGATGTTTGCGAAACATTGCTTTGTCATGGTGGAATTGATGCCCGACATATTGAGGTTAAAGTTGAAAAAGGAGTCGTGCGCTTGACGGGCACTGTTGAATCGGAAGCGATGAAACGACTGACCGAAGAAGCACTTGATCAAATTCCCGGAATGCGTGATTTTCAAAATGAACTTTCAGTTGATACCAATCTCCCGTCTCAAGACAGATAGTATTTTTTTGAGGAAATTCGGAATTTTTATTAAGAAGTGGGGCAAATATCAATGGTTATTTCTTGCAGTTCAAATTGATCTTGTACTAGCGATGGCCTCTGTCTTGCGATGGATAGAACTATCTACTGGGAGGTAGCCATGTCTGGTCTTCAGAAAATTCAGCAAACGATTCAATTTTTATTCTTTCCTTGCCTTACAACCCTGTTACTGACTGGAGCCAACATTAATGCTGCTGAGCAAACGTCTTGCTATAGATTTCTCATTGATTCAAATGTAACCGACAGTGTCGATCACCACCAATCTCGATTTGAAAAGTGGTGCTACCGCCGCAATATGGATAATAATGATATATATATTTATAATGTCGATAATGCAAAAGTGAATCCCGAACTGGCGATGCTGGTCGACAAAAATGGAATTTTAACACATGGGTCTCTGGCAGGTGGCCGAGTAACCGTGCATCGCGTGAATGCAAAAGACTTTAATCCCTACTCGATCCCCCTAAGTGAACCTTCGGATGAGCAACGAATCGCACTGACAGCAAATGAATTTTCAGATTTTGCGGAATCTGCAAATGAAGTGCTCGACATTTTTAAAATGAGCGACTCCGCACCGGCATCACTTGATATTTATCAGTTGCAACCCTCTGCAACTGCAAATCGATTGCCTTGGCGGGGTTACTGGTGGCCACGTAAGAATATGCCGATGCTGACTCCTTTGCGTAAGTATGATTCTTATGTTGCTGCTCGCGGTGGCGGCAATCCCGGCGCTGCTGCCTATGAGCAGGCACATCACGGATACCATGGAGTTTCCTGGAGCGGTCACTGCAATGGTTGGGCTGCCGCAGCCATTATTCGATCTGAACCGCGATCCACTCGACACGATCCAATAAGTGGAGTCACATTTTCAGTGGGCGATCAAAAAGGAATGCTTTCCGAACTGGATTACTGTGTCAGCACAGCCTTCTTTGGAAAAAGAAACAATGGCGGTGGAAATAATGGAGATATCAGACCAGAACTTTTTCACAAAACTGTTCTTTATTATATAGGAAACTTAAAAAAACCTGTAGTGATGGATTACCGACAGGATCCATCTGTGGATAATCATGTTGTTTCCGGATACTCCATGAACATACAGCAAAATGGAGCAAATCGCTTCATCGTAACAGCAACCATGTCATTTCATCGCTATGATAAAAGCAACACAAGCAGTGTTGGCATTGCCCCTCGTTACACACGGATCTATAAATACAATTTAACGACAAACTCGAGTGGTCAACCCATTGGTGGAAGTTGGATCTCATCAAATCCAGATTTTGTATGGGTGCCTCTGAGCCCCGCGCGGTGTAAATCCAACAATCAAAGAATCACCTCAGCATGGATCCAACAAATTATAGGAATTTAGCACTTAACTTATTAGATTGGTTTCATCATTCAATGAGACCAATCTAATACTTTAAATAGATGATTAGTCTTTTAATTTCTTTTGAATTTTAGAATTCAAATTATCTACTGAGGCTGCAAATTTAGTTTTAAATTTTTTCCAACCCGCAGATCCAGACTCTTTCGCTTCATTCAGTTCAGATTTCAACTTAGCTTGTGTCTTCTCGAGCTCAACGATGGCCTCCTCTTGAGCAACGCTGCCTTTTTCTTTGGCCTTTGCCTTCAAAGTGACAAGCTCTTGCTCCACTTTATCAAGACGAACTGACATTTCTTGCTTAAAAGTTTCATAATCCTTCTTTACACCCTCGACGGTCTCAGAAGCTTGTGCCGAAACCCCGAAAACAAATACCAATACAGATAGCAAATTTTTCATAACTCATCCTTTCGCTTTTTTTAAAGTCTATAAGCAATAATGGAAGCTGGGCAAAGTCTTTTTTATGAGTCTTTTGAGTCAAATGAAATTCTATTTAGCATCGTTTCAATCAGAGAAGGAGTTAAAATTTCTTGATCAAATTTATTTGAAACTCAATCGCCCTTTAACAGCATCTTTAAAACTTTTTCCTCGAAAAATATATTTTTTTTGAAATCATTTAAGCATCAACTAAAGCCATTAAGTTCAATTGTCTTCATCCGAATAGTATAGTGATGAATAATAGATCCCACTCGAAATTTCTATTTCTGATGACAATGCTACTTTCAGTTTTTTTATTCATTGCTTGCGCGAAACCACCGCTTGAAGAAATAGAATCTTCTGAAGAAATTAGCTATGGAGATCTGCCCTCACAAATTTCAACGGATGTCTTCTAGTATGAACTCACTTCAGCACCTGATCATTTCAACAGTTCTATTTTTAGCAACAAGCCTAACCTCGATAACCCTCCAAATACCAAAAGGTATAAGTCCTTATGCCTTCCAAGATGTTCATCAGTTGTTTTCGCTTCTGCAAAGTGGTGAGCTGCCCATTACAAAATGGATTCGCATGGTCAACCCAGGCGTCAATACCCTGGAGGCCAATGAGGGATCTATCGATTTATCATGCGAACAAATCCCCCAAGCTGCCAGAGATCGCTGTGCGAATGCCTGGATCGACTATCGACACGGAGCACTTAATTTTTTCAATGGAACACTTTGTCGATTAAATAATGAAACAACGGCTGGCGTTGAAAATGTTCTTTGTCATTTTAGAAAATCACTCGGTGTCAAAGTAGATTTGAACTCGCTTCCCTTAACAGCTCAAAAAGTTTTTGGACCTGTCACAGTGCATGTTACTGTGACGTTTCCCACCGAGAATTGGGCCCTTGACCAAGGTTATCAAGCCAAAGGCAGCGTCACAGTAAATGGCTCCCTCTATATGGTTCTTTACTGGGGTGGACAGAACAACCGCTCAAAAGGTTTCATGATCGAAGGTTTTGTTGATCAAGGACTTGCCGGAAGTAGAGCCGCTTACACGCAATGGGATCTTACAGATCCCACCAACCAAGTGGTTAAACTTTTTCATGCGGATTTTTCGTCCAGCGGTCGCTACCTGACAAATCCATTAAAAAGTGCAACCTCATATCGCGGTGATGCCGCCATCTATGGAGCCGTCAATTTCAATGCAGAAACATCTGAAGTTACAACACAAGTCGTCCTTATCGAACAGCAACGAAATGGCTCGAATGAATTTGGCTGTTTCCGCATGTTTGCTGCTGGAAAAAAGAATGGTCGAATGGTCATCGCCAAAACTGAGAATGCTTTAAAAAATCTCGGGCAATCGGTCTTTTCCGGTGATCAGGATTTTCACAATATGGACGGCATTGTCCTGACGGATTCAACAAAGACCGCTCCATATGAAGGTCAAATTTTAAACTCGGCTATTTCTATCGGAACAGTATTGCACCAGAGTCTTGATTCCAACCCATTTCATATATCCTGTTCTGATTTAAACCAATTGGGGGATTCAAACCCAGAACAGCTTTTTTCATCAGCACGCCCAAGTCTGGTTGATTTTAATAAATCAGTGATAGATGTCTTTTCAAATTAGAAATTAAGACTCACACCGAGGGCAATCCCGGCAATACCTTTGAATGAGCTATCCTGCGAAAAATCCAAATGGGGCACCACTTGATAATCAAGAATTTTCTTATAGAGCAGATGATTCCACGAAACAGAAAAACTGTATCCATGCAGATGATATGCCGGTCGACTATTTGAAAAAGTAAATACACTGTACGCAAAAAAAGAATTCTTTGTGATTGATTGCACTAGTGATGTTCCGATTGTTGTCGAAAACAAGTTTCTTTTTTCTTCATATTCACCCTCGTTAATGAGGTTCAATGTGTACGTATCATTTAAAAAAAACGAAAGATTCATACCTAAAAACACCCCGGTTCCCTTGTCAGGATTTGCAAAAAATTCGATCTTGGGATTAACCTCATAGGTGGTCATATCTGACGTGCTTGAAAAACTTAATGAATGAGATACCTTAAGAGGATCTTGCAAATCAATCCGAGGTTGAAATGAAGTTTTCACAGCTCCTAAGTTTCGGAATAATCCTAATGCTGCCCCAAAATTTTGCTCGCGCACAAGAGGTTGGGCATAACGCTTCCGTGAGCCACGTTCCTCATTTTGATCATATGTGGTGAACTTTAATTGAAAATAATCTTCAACGTTGGGCAATTTAAGATTGATATTCAGATGGGTTACATTTTCAACAGTCTGCCCTTCAGAAGAACTACTGATATTTTCAACACGAATACTGGTTTCGTTCTTTCGTTGATACTTTTTATAAACTATAAAATTATCAATATTTTCAGCAATACCATCGATATACTCGGAAATAGCGATATTCGAAGAAATAAACTTCTCTTCGAATTTTTTAAAAAAAGATTTTTCTTTAACTTCTTCAGCAAAGGCAAGTTGTCCATTTAAAAAAAAGCAGACTAACACCAGATAGCAAAAAGATTTTGGTTGAACTCTATTGAACATCAATCCTAATCTCTTTCTATGTTATCCATATTAAAATTGTTTCTTTTGAACTCACTACTGATATCTTCAGCTTTAGCTTATACTCCGCAAGAAGGTAATGTCACGGCGACTTTGGGTCCTTTTCTTTATAAAACAAATTTTGAATCCACGGATACCGGAGCAAATTCTCCGAACTTGGGTGGTGTCGGATTGATAGCTCTCGGGGACTTAAATGCCACCGGCAGTTTAGAAATAGCCATGTTCAAACTTCATAAACTTTACTTTCGCGAACAAGCTTCGAACTCGATTGTTGAAGAAAAAGAAATTATCCACATTACTATGGGATACCGCTACTGGATCAACCCGTATTTTTCAACATCCCTTTCATTCTATTCATCATACTCAATGGGAGATCCTAAAATTATTCACAGCACCTTTGCTGCTGGTGCTGAAATTGATACTTCGGCACGCGACACCACTGAGTATGGTTTTGACTGGGCCGTTCAGGGTGATATTTGGAGCAATGATAAAATGGCTGTCATTGCAGAAACGCGTTATTCCCTGTCCGTAACCAGCAAAGAAAAAGAAAAATCTGATCACTATGGATTGATGTTGGGAATTCGTTATTTAATTCAAGAAAAATTTGGAAAATTGCCAAAAAAGTAAAAGCTTAAGTTCCAAACCGATACGACGCCATATCGACGCCCATCACATGATCAACAAACTCAGCATGTCCTAAATCCTGACCTGCAGCACCGGCGACAATCATCAAGGGCACCAAATGATCTTCATACGGATGTGCTTCGCGAGCAGATGGCGCTAATGCCCAAGATCTTAACTTTTCTGACCTTTGCTGAATATCTTTTTCCGTCACTGTGCTTTCAAGCCAAGCCCCAAAATTTTTAGAAACTGCAGTAGCACCTGCGGATCCAAAACCACGCATATTGTGATAGCTAAGACCACTGCCAATAATAAGGACTCCCTGACTGCGTAATGATTCCAAGGCCCTTCCGGCTTGTAAGTGCTCTTCAGTGTCATAGTTTTGTTTTATGGACATGGATACCACAGGAATATTCGCATTGGGGTACATCATCACGAGCGGTACAAATGTGCCATGATCAATTCCATGATTGGGATCTGAATGATTTTCAATACCGGCCTTAGAAAGTAAATTTAAAACGTCATTGGCAATGGTCGGATGCCCCATGACGGGATATTTGATTTGATAAGTATGACTAGGAAACCCTGTATAATCAAAAATCATTTCCGGAGCCGCTGTCGTTGAAACAGTAAATGCAGATTCTTCCCAATGTCCAGAAATTGATAATATTGCTTTTGGCGTTTCAGACAAAGTTTGTGGCAGCTGTTGCAACCACTGAGCCGTCTTTTGAAATTGCGTCTTCATTTCCGGAACATACGGCCAAGGGCCCCCACCATGAGAAATAAAAAAAGTTGGTAGCTTTTTCATTAATCCTCAGTACCACAGCATTTTTTAAATTTCTTGCCGCTGCCACAATGACATGGATCATTTCGACCAATCTTGGGTTGATCTCGAACAACAGTCTGAGGTTTCGCATGGTGATGATCTTCGCCTTCTTTATGAGTATGGGCCTCTCCATCAATAAAAAGCCAACGACCATTATCACCTTTACGAAATTGCGAAATCTCGTGGTGGTCCAAACCTTCGCCACCCTGCTCATAAGTTGCAATGAACTCGACAACTCCTTTTTTATCCTGTGGTCCTCCATCCGAAGTGGATAAAATTTTAAGTCCTTTCCACTTGGCTTGTTGAGCCCATTGCTGAGTTGTTGCTGGATCAAAATCAGATCGGGATTCTGGCGCCAAAGTTGATCTTAGATATTCGATATTTGCCTGAGTATACGCTGTATACCGAGAACGCATTAATTTTTCAGCTGTCTCAGGAAAGGCTTTCCCCTTAAGATACGGTTCACAACAGAGTTCAAAAACTTGATTCGATCCACAGGGACAATTCATGTCTATTCCTTTTTTTTAACCAGATTTAGCAACTATTTCGAAAATCTAAATATTCCAAGATGAAGTATGCCCTATTTATTAAAAAACCTCAATATATCGAATCAGAAATGCTCAAGGCCCTGGCTCCTGCTAAAGTAAATTCCATGAGAAGGAGTTCCCAGTGAGTACCAAAATCATACTGCTCGTTGAAGATAATCCTGATGATGAAGAATTAACCCTCAGAGCACTCAAGAAAAATAATATTCGCAATGAAATTGTTGTTGCTCGAGATGGGTTAGAAGCTATTGAATACCTCGAAGGAACTGGCAAGTACGCTGGTCGAGACCCAAAAGCTCTGCCACAAGTCATCCTGCTGGATTTAAAGCTTCCAAAAATGGATGGCTTAGCTGTTCTTCGAAAAATACGAAGCAATGTAAAAACTAGACTTCTTCCGGTTGTTATTCTGACATCTTCAAAAGAAGAACAAGATCTCATTCAAGGATATGATTTAGGTGCTAACAGTTATATTCGAAAACCTGTCGACTTTAACGAATTTACAGAAGCTGTACGCAATTTGGGTCTTTATTGGTTAGTCCTTAACGAAACCCCTCCCAGTTGAAATAAAGTGAGAATCATATGCGATGGATTTTATTTTTTATCTTAATTCTGATAACCACCTTGAGCGAAGCTCAAAGACTTTCAAAAAAATCAACTGAAGAGCGCATCCAAGAGCTGGAAAATCGTATTCAAGAATTATACTCGCGCCAAGTTGAAGGCAGTGGTCGTGTGACGACGTTCTTGAATAATAATTTTTCTCTAGGGGGTTTTTACGACGGAGCTATCACTTCTGTCTCAGGGCCAGACACCGAAACGCAATTTTCCGCTTCTTCAAATATTTTTGGATTGAATTTCTCAACCGATTTTAGTGATAGTTTAGATTTTGTTGCTCAATTCATTACAGGATTAAGTTATCCACTTGTAAATGCTCACAATAATCCATCTTTAACTCCCTCTTCGCGACAGTATTTGGGATTTGGAATTGGCTCACTCATCACACAAGCGTATCTCGAATATGAAAACTCGCCGGCATTCAGAATTCAAACAGGTTTAGGTTACATCCCATTTGGAAAATCCATGCAGCAACGCGAGTTTGTCTTATTTCGGAGACGGGGCGGTCCCCAATTAGCAAATCCAACAGGGTCAACGGCTATTGCGCTGGCATTCCCACTTTGGATGGGGTTGCATGCTTCTGGAAGTATTGATCAAAAAAAGTTTCGCTGGGGTTATAATGCTTATACCTTTTCGCCACAATCAAATCCCAAAACTCTTGGAATGGGAACACGATTATGGATGCGTCCAATAGAAGGCCTTTTTTTAGGAACTTCGCTGCAATCAGGTCAAAACTCAAATAGCACTTATTGGACTTATGGTTTTGATGTGGACTATTCCATTCGACAATTTGGAATCACCGCAGAGTATGCCCGCAATTTAGATTCAACGGATGACTCCACCCCAGAGTCTTACTATGTCGAACCCTATTATACATTTACTGGCGGCTCTTGGGTTATTTATGGTGTTATTGATTATCTCAGTCAGCCCAATCTGGTTGAAGGGGCCGGAATTGATAATGGATTTCACAAATGGCAGTTCGGAGGTGGCATCAACTGGTTGCCCTTTTCAGCAACACGGCTACGGCTTGGATTTCTTTCACATGATTATATAGGGCAATCTGCCACATTGATAACACAAGACCGTGACTATTTAAGTTGGGACCTATCATGCAGCGTTACTTTTTAATCTCAGCTTTTTTTATTCTGTTTTACTCGTGTTTATCGCTGGCCCGAGCGGATGATATCACTTTCATTGTCAATGAAAACAACCCCGCAACAAGCATCAGTCGAGCCGAACTGGTCGATTATTTTTTCAAGAAAAAAAGGAAATGGCCCGACGGCACCAGTGTGCGATTTCTGGATCGAAAAAATGATTCCCTGGTACGCAAAGTTTTTTTATCAGAGTACCTTAATAAATCTTCTGAGGATGTTGAACTTTTCTGGATTGGCCAAAAACTCTATTCTGGCGATAGCGCTCCGCTTAAAGAAAGCTCGGATTCCATGGCGCTTCAATTTGTTAAATCTTTTAAAGGTGCCATTTCTTTTGTTCCAGAGCAGGCCGCTTTCGACGCCGAGGGGATCAAGATTATACAAGTACGGTAATTCATAGGAGTATAAAAATTAAAGAATTTATCCAAACTAAATCTATTGCTCGTCGACTGACTTTGACGATTCTTGCAATTTCAACATTTTTTATAGTTGAACTTGGAGTTCTATTTGTTACCAGTCAGGATTTTTTAGGTGGTCTTTCTGAATTGCGATCCATTATCAAAGCCGATGAAGCTATTCGAAAAGCAAAACAACTCAGCCCCTCGCTTCATGATTCGTTGGAACAGATTCGATTGACGCCAGATCGTTCAGATGCCAATACGTTATACTTTGTTGCAGAATCCAAAGCTCTGGAGCAATTGAAACTGTGTCTGTCTTTTGTTGGACGAAACAGTGATGTCTATCCTCTCATTGAAGAAGCCATTAAGCATCTGGCTCAACTAAAAAAATCCAGTCTCGAAATTTTTCTAAGTAATGACAAATCAATTGCCAAACAGCTCGTTGTTGAACAACTCGTTTTGGAATGGAATGAAATCTTAACTAAAAGTCAAATATCTTTGACTGAAAAATCAAGTGTTGTCTTTGATCGGCTTTATGCGATTCGACTTCGCCCCCTAATCTCAAGTGTTACTCTGGCGATTGTTTTTTTGATAATGGCGCTCATTCTGGGTTTGCGTATTTCAGCAAAATTACAACACTCGACCGGAAGTCTTGTGAATGCCATCAATATCATTTCCGGAGGAAACTTAGACTATCGAGCTCCGCTTCTAGAGCATGATGAAATTGGTCGTTTAACCCACGCCTTTAATGCCATGACTTCAAATCTGCAGGAGACAACTGTTTCAAAACATCATATAGAAAATATTATTAATTCTATGTTGGATTGTCTTTTGGTTTTTAGCGAAGACGGAACCATACTTCGAATCAATCCGGCCACAACAGATATTCTTGGATATGACAGTCACGAATTACTGAATCGCTCCATACAAAGCCTTTTTTCTGAAGACCTCACATCCATCAGTCAGTCTAAAAATATTGAAACAACCTGTTTGAAAAAAGATGGCACAAAAACACCTGTCATCCTTTCAGTATCACCTCTTCAAAATTTAGGGGAAGGTCTCAAAACACGCGTCTGCATCATCAAAGATATCAGTGATATTCGTGCTGCCGAAGAAGATCTGCGGGAAAAAAATATTCTGTTGGCCAACGCGAATCGCGAATTGGAAAGTTTTAGCTATTCCGTATCTCATGATCTTCGAGCGCCGCTACGAGCCGTTGATGGTTTTAGTCAAGCTCTAGTAGAAGATTACAGCAATACGCTGGATGACGAAGCCAAACGTTACTTAAGTCGAATTCGGATAGCTATTCAAAAAATGGGCGCATTGATTGATGATATTCTGAAGCTTTCACGTATCAATCGAACTGAAATGAATTTAGAACAAGTTAACCTCGGCGAGTTGGCACATCTTGTTTATCATGACATCAAAGAGCAGCAAGCCAAAGATAGAACAATCGATTTTATTGTCACGGGTGACCTGACTTGCTATGCAGATTATGCCCTGGCACGTATAGTTCTTGAAAATTTGATTGGCAACTCCGTCAAGTACACATCGAAACATCCAACAGCTCGCATTGAACTTGGAGCAACCACCATTGATGGCAAGAAGACATTTTATATCAAAGACGATGGTGCCGGATTTGATATGGCCTATGCACAAAAATTATTTGGAGCCTTTCAGCGACTGCACCGAGACAGTGAATTTTCTGGATCAGGAGTTGGTTTAGCGACAGTTCAACGAATTATTCACCGCCATCAAGGCAAAATCTGGGTTGATGCCGCCGTTGAACGAGGAGCAACATTTTACTTCACATTTGGAATTTCAAAGAATGACTTTACTATTTGATAACTCTGCTGTTCTTTTTGATCTTTTATATTTTTCAATAAATGACATAAGCTCTGATTTTTTAATTGGTTTAGCTAAAAAATCGCTGAATCCAATTCTGAGACAGCGTTCCCGCTCAGACTGAAATGCATGTGCTGTAAAAGCTAAAATCGGGGTCTTGTACCCTTGCTGGCGCAATCGAGAAGTTGCATTGTATCCATCGAGTACGGGCATTTGAATATCCATCAATACCAAGTCATGCTTTCCTGCCAAAGC
Organism: Bdellovibrionales bacterium RIFCSPHIGHO2_01_FULL_40_29; assembly: GCA_001771815.1. Lineage (GTDB taxonomy): Bacteria > Bdellovibrionota > Bdellovibrionia > Bdellovibrionales > Bdellovibrionaceae > Pseudobdellovibrio. Next base: position 55,199 of record MEPU01000009.1, read on the forward strand.
ACTCGCAACCCCCTCTTGACCATCGGACGCCACGTCAACATGAATACCCTCGATCTCTAAAAATCGTTTCACGAGATATTGATTGTCTTCAGAGTCCTCAACTAATAAAACACTAAAATCTGTTCCATCTGTTTTTGAGGATGCTGTCGTGGCTTTACTGACCAATGGCTCTGCCTGAAAAAGCGTTTCAAATCGAGTGATTCGTGGCACGTTTTGAATTGGACCTGTATCAATACGAATACCAAATGTACTGCCTTGACCAGGAATGCTCTCTATCAATTGAACATCGCCCCCCAACGCCTGCGCCAACTTCCGAGCTAACGAAAGTCCCAAACCAGTGCCTCCAAACTTTCTTGTCATGGAATTATCAATTTGTGTGAATGGTTTGAATAAGTTTTCTCTTTCATCTTCAGAAACTCCAACACCCCGATCACGAATTCTAAATTCAAGCTGAGGTTTTTCATGGGATTCATCCAACCTCACAGTTAAAGTGATCGGTCCTTTCGCACTGAACTTGATCGCATTTCCTAATATATTTAATAGTATATGTCTTAGTTTTTCTATGTCCGAAGTAATGAATTCGGGAATACTTCCCTCAATTTGAAGAGTCATTTCAATTTTTTTCTCATGTGCCAATGGGCTGAGCATTGATTTTATCTGCGCAATAACTTTGGGAACTGAAAATGAACTGATCTGGACACTCATTTTTCCTGATTCTACTTTGGATAGATCTAAGACCTCGTCAATGACACTTTTAAGGTGTTCACTGTTTCGAAGAATTTTTTCAGCCCATTGATTTTTTTCCTCAGTTGTCTGTTCAGCTGTCAAAAGCAATTCAGATAATCCCATTATGGCGTTAAGTGGAGTTCGAATTTCATGACTCATATTTGCTAGAAATTGGCTTTTTGCTTCATTGGCAGCGTCTGCTTGCTTTTTTGCTGCTTTTAATTCCTCTTCGTATTTTTTTCGATCCGTGATATTGGTAATCAAAATGACGAATCCCTTAACGCCACTATCTTTCTCAACATCTGGCACAACACTGATACTTGCAAAAATATCTTGAACAGCATGAGGCAATCGGCTCTCAAAATTAAATTGTCCCCCAGTCAATAGCGTTGGCATTTTGCTTTCAATGATTTTAGCTACTGATTCACCTAAGATTTCTTGGATATGATGGCCTGTTATATCTTTGCCAAACCATTCTTCATTGACCTTATTACAAAAAATGAATTTTAACTGTCGGGAAATATAAGCCAGTGATGCCGGCAATACGGCTGTGATAACTTGCAGTTGTTTTTCATTCTGACGAAGTCGATCTTCAGCAACAATCTTTTCAAATTTTGAGCGTGTTAAATCCAATGCGATCTTAATAGCTGAAGGCAGACGAATAATTTTTTCTTTTAAAATATAATCAATTGCGCCCTTTTTAAGACACTCCACCGCCATTTCATCTGTCAAAGTGCCCGTAACAATGATGACCGGAATATTCAAATTTTTAACTTTTAAAATTTCAAGTGCAGCCAATGCACCAAACTGGGGCATTGAAAAATCACACAAAATTAAATCTGGCTTGAACTCTTCGAGTTTTTTAATGAACTCAACTTTATTGTCGGTCACTTCTACAGCACATAAAATGTCAGATTTTGACAGTTCACGCTTGATCAAGAGCTGATCCATCTCATTGTCTTCAACGATCAGAATATGTAGCTCTGAGTTTTCTTGAATAGGCATACACCTAGCAATATAGTGGAAACTTTCTGAACGTGATAGAATAGACGCAGCTAGCACCTTCAGTGTCGAGAAAAATCAACAAAATGATTTTTTGTAAACGAACTGTTTCTTTCTGAGACACTCAAGTGGCTTGATTTGATAACACTTCAAAAATTTCACGCTTTTTTAAAAAAATTGTTATGCTTAAAAGTATGAATAAACTGCACGTACTTCTGAAAATATTCGTAGCTGGTATCTTTTTATTTCAATCCGGTTGCTTAACTGAAGCTGGAACAGGAACTGAAAGTGGCAGCACTGTCGTCACCGAACCTAACGAGTCTCCGACTGTGGATCCGACTCGAACGATCTGTGATCCATTTTTAACCAACTCGCCACAAGCCCGAGATCGAGGTCTTGTTGGAAGTCTGCTTTATCTGACAGATGATCAACCTCGTTACTCCAATATCACTGACTATATGAATAATGCTGTTGTTGCTGATGCGACCATTTACTTGGACCGATTATTTGTTCCAACGCGCCCTTTTGATCGCGGCTTTTACATGCAATCCGGTGATTTAGTCACAAGCATTAATGGCGATACTCTTTACGAATATTTCGGATTGCGCATGAGTGGACAACTTCAATTGACTGCAAATGAAGAACCTGGTGCTTATCAACTGGCTCTCTTAGCGGATGATGGGGCTCTACTGAAAATTCCTGATGGATTAGGTGGCCAAAAAATTATTGTTAATAATGATGGCACTCATCCAACAAAATTTATGTGTGCCACAGAACCCGTTTATATGACTCGAGATGCAAAATTACCAATGACTCTTGAGTATTACCAGGGGCCTCGCTTTCATATTGCGATGGTGGCTATGTGGCGCCCTTGGCCGGCGAATGAAGTCGATGTCAATGATCCACTCTGCGGCCAACAAGGTAACAGTTTATTTTTTGACTCCACCCAAGATCCCGTGACGTCTCAATCTGCTTTTTATGATTTACTCGAAAGAAATTGGAAAGTCCTTGAAAATGAAAATTACTTTTTTCCAGAACAATCCGAAAACCCTTGTGTTCCAGCAGAAGAACCACTGGCTATTACCAATTTTAATTTTGAAGCCCTTGGTCGAGATCAGGTCACATTAACTTGGACTACAAATATTGCGGCAACCAGTCAGGGTGAATACAAAGACACTGCGCTGGCCAGCAATCCTTATGTTCAAACTGCAGAAGACGGTACTTTAGTCCAGGTCCATCGTTTAACAATAACCGGCCTGGTGCCGCTGACCCGATATGCCATCAGAGCTATCTCTAGAACACCTGGTGGCCAAATGGCTGTTAGCGATGAAAAGATCGTAAGAACGGCACGTTAAAAAAGCCAGATCTTGAATAATTTCAACACTTTCCCCTCAGGTTCGCCTCCTTGACTGACGATAAGTAAGAGTCAATCAATGAGGTTTAAATGAAGGGGTTTTTTTCTATCCGAGCCAAATTTTTGGGAGTCATGAGCGCGTTGCTTGTGGCCTGTTTGGTTGTTTACCTGTTGATTGCTGTTGAAGTGTTTAAAACAGATAAAACAGAATTGGTTTTTGATCTTAATCGCAGCATGGTATCCAATCTTTCTACAGAGCTCGAAACCGAGTTCGACGGGGTCTCCGACAAGTTACGCCTTTTTGCTTTGCTATCCAATAACCCAGCCGCTCAATTTGAATCCGAAAATGTTTTTGGAGAAAACTCGTCTGTTGTCTATGCTTCGCTTTATCGCCAAGATCAAAATAAGTCTGTCAAAAATTATATCGATAAAAAATACTTAGAAACTTATGGTCTTGATACAAATTTTTTCGAATCAACTCTGCTTTCGAATCGTCCGGTCCCCTTTTCTGAAATCTTAAAGAATGGGGAACATTTTTGGAATGCTTCTATTGATGGAGGAACACCACTGATTGGTTTTGGCCGCAACGTCATCATCGAAGATCAAAATGGTATTCCTTCAGATCATCTGGCTGTCATCAGCTATATTAAATTAGATAAAATATTAAAAGTTTTAAGCTTCGTCAAACTGAGTGAAATATCTATTGTCGATGGAAATGGAACCGTACTTATTCACCCTGACTACAATGTGATGAAAGCAACGAAGACATTACAGCACAGTCCACTTTTTTCTGCGGCCCTAAACTCAAAAGTCAATATCAGCGTGGCTTCGCTTAAAGATGATTCCGGAGAATTCCTAGGCGCTTACGCCAAGGCCTATCAAGGTCAAATATTTGTACTGGCGCGAGCTTCAAAAAATCAAGCCTTCTCGGCGGTCTATGAGCTGGTCTCTCGATCCATATCTTTTGCACTTATTGTTATCACACTTTCGCTATTCTTTGCCTTCTTACTTTCGCGTTCTTTGACGAGACCTATTTCAATACTTGTTGATGGTATGGAAAAAGTTTCTGGTGGAGATTTATCCACACAAATCAATGTCACATCAAAAGATGAAACTCAGATACTGGCCTCGTCATTTAATAAAATGATCCAAGATCTCAAACAATCCCGCGATGAATTGCAAGAAATCAATCGCGAGTTAGATAAAAAAGTCAAAGAACGAACACTTCAATTAGAAATACAAAATCAAGCTGTAAAAGAGGCTCAGGAAGCGCTTTTAAAAACAACTCGGCTGGCCTCTGCAGGTGAAATTGCAGGCCGCGCAGCACATGAGGTTTTGAATCCATTAACTGGAATTCTAACTCGCCTCAGTGCCATTGAAAAGAAAGTGCAAAACCAAATTGCACCGCAGATTAATCTTATGAAAGATATTTTTCAAAGTTGGAAAGACGATCATCATTCGGGAGGTTTCCCAGCCCTGTTACAAGCCTGGCAACAGTCATCACAGGTTGATTCAACCCAAACCCTTTGGGATGAAGATATGAAAAATTTAAATTATGTTCAGCAAAGTTTTGAAGATCTTATGAAAACAATGGAAGTTGATACACAATTTTTACAACAGGAAAGTCGCCGCATCAGTAAAATAATCGGCGGAATGCGCACATTAAGTCGACTTAACTCTGATGTTCAAACTTATTCAGTTAAAAAATTACTTACGGATTGTAAAAATATTATGGCCGATCTTTTTATAGAGCAACATATTCAGATACGTGAAGATTATCAAGTAGACATTGATGACGTTGAAATTGACCGTGATGAGTTTATTCAAGCCGTAACAAATCTTATGCGCAACTCACTTCAAGCCATGCCGGTCTCTCATCCAGGTTCCTATTTTTTGAAACTTTCTACTCAATTAATTGATGGGCACATTCATGTTGTCATCTCAGACAATGGATCAGGAATTTCCAATGAACATCAAAAATTATTATTTGAAAAGCAATTCACTACAAAATCAGCAGACGAGGGCACTGGCTTAGGTTTAGGAATCAGCAGACGATTTATTCGTGCCCATGGTGGAGATATTGAATTTGTTAGCTCTGAGCCATTTTCTCAAACAGTATTTCGAATTATTTTACCCTTAAAATCCATTAACAGTACGTCTCTTACAGAAGGTGCCGCATGAGTTCAGTCGCAAAAAAAATAACACCGACTTCTTTTGCAGAAGCCGTTTCCAACCGGATCAATGGTCACTACAACTGGCGAGTACTTATCGTCGAAGACGAGCCCGCAATTGCTGAAGGGATACAGAACATTATTGCGCCACCGACCAGTGTTATCCCTATTCATCGATCCAGTCGACAACGCCCTAATCCAGCGAACGGAAATTCATCTCCATCAGCTCAGAAAGATCAATTTGAAGTCGTCTGGGCAAAAAATCCAACAGAAGCCTTAAAATTCGTGCAAGATTCTATTGCGCAAAACAAACCCTTTGCGATGGGATTTTTTGACGTTCTCTTAGGGAGCTCCATTGATGGTATAGAATTGGTTCGCCAAATTCATCAGATTGATCCCCGTATGTATGCTGTATTTGTTACGGCTTATCATGACCGCACTGTTGATTCTATAAATCAAATACTCGGTCCTGATAAAGCGGATCGATGGGATTACATGAATAAACCTTTTACTGATGGATCTATCTTACAGAAGGCTCGTAATGCCGTTTCAATGTGGAATTTAAAAGAGCAAAAAAAACACCAAGAAGAACAATTAGCGGAAGCTGCCAACTTATTGCTTCAAGGTGAAAGAGCAAACACTGTCGCGGCTGTTGGCCGAAGTGTGGCCCACGAATTTGGTAACTTGCTGATGCATATTATTGGACATGCAGAAATTGCACTGATCAAATCCGATGTTACAACCATGCAACAATCTTTGGCGACAATTTTAAAAGCCGGAGATACCGCCGCATCTGTTTTAAAAAAGTTTAAAAAAATGCACAATTCAGATCAAAGTATCGAGTTTACTGAAATCAGCATCAATCAGAGTATTGATGAAGCCGTCGATTTAATGGGTCACGAATTCAAAAAAAGGATGATTCAAGTGACCCGTCCCATTTTTCACAAGTGTGTCCTTGAAGCCAATCACCATTCTTTAGTTCAAGTTTTTATGAATTTATTTATCAATGCCTCGCATGCCATGCCTCATGGTGGCCAGATTGACATTTCTGTAACTCGGATCATGCATGGTGAACTTCCAAATTCAGGAATGGTTGAAATTCGAATTCGGGATCATGGTCCTGGTATCCCCGAAGAAATACTACCCTTGGTTTTAGATGCTTTTTTCACAACTAAGGGACAACAAGGAACAGGTTTGGGTCTTGGTATATGTAAAGAAATAATTCAATCAGAACATCAAGGTGAATTCCATATCGGTAATCACCCTTCAAAGGGTTTAGAAATTGTGATTCGCCTTCCTGAAAAGCAAGAGGTATCCGATGAAAGAAGTTAGTATGGATCGCATGGTTATTCTTATTGTTGATGACGACAATGAAATTCGATCAATCATGAAAGATTATCTGACCATTTTTGGTTTTAGAAGTTTTATTGAAGCCAAAGATGGCGCTGAGGCTTATCGCTTTATTCTTGATTCTGTTCAGCGCATTGATCTTATTATTTCAGACTGGGAAATGCCTCGTACTGATGGATTGACCTTACTTCGAGCTGTTCGCAAACATCCAGCTCGACATAGCACACCATTTATTATGGTGACGAGTCAGCAATCTCAGGAAAAATTAAAGATTACACATGCAAAACGTCATGCTGTTGATTGCTACATTATCAAACCGTTCCGCGCTGAAGTTTTAAAAGAAAAAGTGATGCAAGCATTAAAATTATATGAGGATTCATCAAAAGTATCATGAATTTCTGCTGCAGATCATTTCTTTTTTTAACTTGGATCACTTTCAGCTTAAATCTATTTGCTGATACAATTATTGAAGAATTCACGACACTAACTTACCAAGGCGCTGGTTCCACAGCTGTTTGGAATACCGTTCTTGGAAAAGTTCATCCCACTCTGCTTATAAATAATTTCGAAGACCCTCCATCGCTTCCCGATTCGAAACCAGCCCTTGTTGGTGATGGACATGATGGGGCTTTTAATATTTCAACGTATTCCAATTTTGGTACTGTTGCTGGCAATGTCATTACCATCGATGCGTCCCTATTTCCCGTTTTGAATTTGACCCATTTTCATTTGGCGAGTGGTTATACATTGACGAGTATTAATGGCCCACTCGTTATTTTTAGTTTATCTGATGTTATCATTGATGGAACAATTCTTTGCGATGGATTAAATGGTGAAGATGCTATTGGTACTATCGGTGGTGCCGGGGGACTGGGGCGCTGCGATGGAAATACCGGCGGTGCTGGTGGAAATTCGACGTCATCAGGAAGCACGGGTCTTCCGTCGACAGGATTAGTCAGTGGTGGTGGTGGCGGAAACTATGTTTCTATTGCCCCCGGAGCTGGCGGCGGGGGCGCTGGAAGTTTTTATGGAAGCGATGGAAATGCCGGTCAAAATTCAACACCCTCAACTAACTTAGCTGGTGCTGGCGGAAATGGAAATCTCGGTGGCGATGCTGATTTTTCATCATTAAGTGGTAGCCCAGGCGGTGGTGGCGGCTCAGGATCCGATACCGAAGGCGGTGGTGGCGGTGGTGGTGGCGGTGGAACCGTTGTGATTCATGCCGTTGGTGATGTCACCATTTCAGCAACTGGAAATATTTTAGCCCGAGGTGGTAATGGTGGAAATGCAAACACCGGCGGCGGCGGTGGTGGTGGCGGCGGTGGCTCTGTGCAAATATTTTCCCCGGGGCAATTGGTTTTAGTTCCCGCTGCCGTGGTGATCGATGTCAGTGGGGGCGCTGGAGCCATTCCCACGTTGGGTAACGCCGGAGATGGTGGGGCTGGCACTAATGGACGAACATGGTTGCTACCCTTTGTATTCACCGGGCCAGGCACCGAAAGTCACGTGACTCTTCTGGCTAATGAAGGCGTTGTCGAATACTCGCAAGTGGCTGAATCAATTGTCTCAAAAAGCTATGACACAGGATCAACTTTAGCAAAATTTAATTCCATTTCAGCTTTTCCAACGGCAACGGGTATCACATTTGAAGTGGCTGGAAGCAATGATGATTTCAGTACCGATGATACAGGCTGGATTTCCGCATCTCAGTTCTCGCAACTGGATGGAAAACGTTTTGTTAAATTCAAGGCTACACTGAATAATACCAGCGCCACTTCACCATTAGAAATGGATAGTGTTATTATTAACTACGATTCTGGTCTAAAGGAAGAATTTACTTTTAAAGGGTGTGGAACTGTAAAAACAAATTCAACAGGTGGCGGAAATCTGCTCTCAATTTGGTTTATTTTAGTAATGACTTTGTTACCGCTTTTACTGACAAAAAAATTAAAAATGATCAAATCCCAATAGAAAATGAAAGTTTCCTTGGCTGCCCTGTCCGGTTTGAAACTTTTGATATAAAAACTCTCCAGAAATTCCCAAATAAGGTTTAAAACCGAAATCATGATTTGAAAAATAAAATTTGTTTCTAAAATCCATGACCACTTCTTGTGTTTGGTCACCAAAAAATGCTCCCATAGAAAATGTAAACTGCTGAGTGCGATACAAAGAGTCTTTGACATAAGTGTAGCGAGGCCCAACTGTCTTTATACTTTGAATATCGATGGTTTCTTGACTATTTCTTATGGGATAAAAACTTTCGTGAGCACTTAATCCAAATTGATGCCTTTGATCCAAACGCGCATAATCAATCTGAATCCATGATTCATTTGTTTGTAAATCTTTCTGAAAAGGATAATCTTCGATGGGGTTGGGCTTCCACCGCTGTTGCGAAAATTGCGCTGAAAGCTGAAAATACGTTTCTCCATAAGTCTTTGTTCTGATAAATAATTGCGCGGCCTGCAATGAACCACCATTTAACTTGAGTTTTGAATCTCGCTCACCTTCTAATTGTGTTACTTTATAAAGAGGTGCCCAGGCGATGCCATAAGCCCATGGTTTCTTTGGAATTTCGACGGGCTCTTGCTGAGCAAAAGCGACTGGAGCTTCAGTATTTAATTTCTCAACAACTTTTGGGACTTCAACAGATAGTGGCTCTTGCTTTGCCGGCACAGATGCAGTCTGAACTTTATGAAGGGCCTCCAACTGCAGCTCCATTGCTTCCGAAAAAAATCCCATGCGGCCCTTTGAATTTCCGGCAGCCACGCGCCAAAAATATTTTTTATACTTTACATTCTTCCAAGTAAACTGAGTCGATTTTAAAATTTGAATCAGCTCTGGCTTCTGAAAATCTGCGCGTGACGAAACCTCTAGAACATACATATCAGCGCCAGGAACAGATTCCCATTCAAAAGAAACTTCATAATCATCACTCGCTGCAGTTTCAATAGCATGCGCCGTTTTTAAAAAAAGACTCCAAATAAATTGAAATTTAAAAAAGGCGCCATCTGCTTTTTGATTTTCTGAGTTTTTGATGTCTGGTACCTTGAGCTTCGGCGCTTGCAACGGTTGTTCTCGAATAAAAAGTTGGAGATCATAAAATGACGGTATCAAAACCCCATCAGAGTCAACCCCTTCGACTTTCCATTTGATATCTTGCTCTTTATCAAAGGTAAACATTCCAAAATTATCACCTGATAATTCATTTCGAATAATGCTTTCTCCATTTTCAAATGTGATTTTGTATTTCTTGATTCCCTGATCATGAGTCCATACAAACTCCAAAGCCTTACCCGCAGGTAAACGATCCCGTGGCAGAGGTTTTTTTAAAAATATCCTGGGTGCCGGCCAGACTTCTATACTTTTTGAATCTGAAATACCATCAACTCCTACAAGTCGCACTTTATAATTTCCAGGAGTTAATGTGACATCTGTTGATCGTGTCTGTTCCGAAATTTCAATTTGAGAATCAGTAGCGCCTGTTTTTTGAACTGAAATTTTCTGAGCAGATCCCTGCCACTTCAAAGGCACTTTTGCACTCTCTTCAAATGTGTAAATGCGAGTAAAGTCTTTTGTGCTCCACTGTAGGTTTTGATTTTTTAATGTACTCAAAACCTGTTGGTCATTTCCGAGTGTTAAAACCTTGCTCTGATCTAGAATCTGCGAACCTTTTTCAGTCTCGAGCCTGGCTTGTCCCGCGATCACTTCAAATTCATATGAGTTTTTATCTTTTCGAAGGGCCACTTCGGAGCCTTTTTCTAAATTCACAACCCAATCATCACCAAAAATTTGAGTTCGCGAGACCGGATTGCGCGCCTTGAGATCGCCCTTTGAAAAACGCAAGCGAATTTCTGAGTTGGAATTTTTGTCGGGCTCTTCAAGTGTTACCAATGTATTTTCCGCAAGCTGTAGTTCTGTTTGATCTTTTAAATAAAGCTTTGCCGTACTCTGGGATAATGTCAGAATCGAATCTTTGTAATAAAGAATATCATTTTCTTGAGTTGAATCCCAAATAAGACTATTAGCGCCACGTCGCTTGAGATTATCATTGGCCTTCATAACATGGCCGGCTTCTACCAAACCAGTTTGAATCGTTTGTCTCTTGAGGAAAGGCAAATCAATCCATTGCAAATCCGCAAGCAACCACGTGATTTCAAAAGACAACAGCACTAAAATAAAAAGGATCCATCGCCGATCCGAACGGTTCTTATTCACTATTGATTTATCGGTATTTTCATTGGACCATTGACGGCCAGTCTAGTTGGTTTTAGACCTTAGTCGGTACTAATTAAAAAGACTTTTCGTTTACTTTTGTGACCAGTAACCAGTTTAATTCTCGATTTTGGAATTTTTAGCTCCTGAGACAAAATTTCGATAACTCGCTCGTTAGCCCGACCCTCAATCGGAGGGACATTGACCTTCATGATATAGGATCCATCAGCTGATTTTTCGACAGATTCTTTGCGAGCATGGGGTTTAACATGAACTGTAACTTTCATAATTATGACTCACTAACCATAATGGCACCTTAATGCAACATCGTAAAAATCTCAACAAATTAACCGGAATGAGATTTGCTTGAAGTTTAAATGATGTCTAAGAATGCTGTCTTTCTAGTATCATTAATGACCTTAATTTTTGTATTTGGATTTTGGATTTATCAAAATCAAACTGAAGTCGAAATCACGCCCCCCGCACCTCCGACACGTGATTTACAACAAAAAACCTCTACATCCATACTGACAAAACCTTCTACGACTCAACTGAATGTTCGCCTTCCTGCCCCGCCACCAACACCATCAATCGACCTCATTGAAATAGAAAAAGAAACTCTTTCCGAAAAAAAACAACGCTTAGATATCTTAAGGGCACAACGAGAAAAAGACATTGATACAATCACTGTGGAGTACCCAGATCTTATCTCCAGAAGTTCTGTAGAAATCGCAAATCTTAATGATTTGCTTGAGGCCCAACGAAATGAAGAATCGCGATTAGATCAATTGGCAAACTCAATCCTGAGTCAGCAGCAAAATTTAGCGCGTCTTGGTCAAGATCAAATTGAGCCGATCATCCGAAATCTTGAAAATCAAGTCCAACAAATCCAAGAACAAATTAATTTTTGGCACTCAGCAACGTATATCACACCCATTGAAAAGCAAACCCGATTGCAAGCTCTCGAAGAGAATTTCATTACTCTGTCTACTCAGCTCGCGAGTCTCCAAAATCAAAGTATTGCAATCTCGTCATCAGTAATTGAACAATCACAGGCTATTGCCTCACTAGTTCAACAAGAAAAAAATCAACTTGCGACGAATCAAGTCGAAATTCAAGATTACATTTATTCTTTGCGAAATGAAATTGCGCGACTTCAAAATGAATATCGACAAAGCCGTGGGCGACTTTCAGGATTGGATGCACAAGTCAAACAGGCTGAAAATGAATATCAACAACAATTAAATCGAATTCAAGAAATTGAAAATAACTCACGAATAGAATAAATTAAAATCATGTTCCTGATGAATTAGCCTGAGGATTTATTCGAGATTGTAGACTTTCGTCACTGAGAACTTGCGCCAATTGAGCTGTTCCTTGATGGGATACACTCATAAAAGTTTTATCATCTGAACGCACTTTAGATTGTTCAATCACCATCATCTCATCGTGCTGCTTAAATTTTTCAATCAGCCAGGTTGCTTTTTCTTGCGAATATCCCATATCGATAAAAAGTTCTTGAACAAAATTAACACTGGAATCAAAAACTTCACGTTTGATTGAGGTCACTCCAAGTTCCATAAGATCAAACACATGACCTCGATTTCGAGCTCGAGCAAAAATTTTAAGATTTGGAAAATGAGATTTTACAATTTTTGCAATCTTCATCGAAATTTCTATATCATCAACAGCTAAAATAAAATACTTGGCTGTTGAAGCTCCGGCCGCCTCCAGTAAATCTGGACGAGCCGCGTCTCCATAAACAACCTTATTTCCAAACTTTCGAAGTAATTCAATTTGATCAGAGTCATGATCAATAGCTACAAATGGAATATTTTGAGCTCTCAGAATACGTCCAAAAGTTTGACCAAAGCGACCAACACCGGCAATGATTATTTGAGGCGATTGATCTTCGACTTCATCGTACTTGGGTTCTGTTTTTTTCATCAATCGTCGACTGAGTTTTTCATCGATTACTGATAGCAAGGGATTGATTGCCATCGACAATGTAATAACTGCCGTTAAAAATGCTATTTGTTGATTTGAAACTACCGAAAAATTTGTAAACAAACCAAAAATAACAAAAGCAAATTCTCCGCCCTGTGAAATATTTATGCCCATCAGTTTAGAATTGCGATGATTCATTCCAAAAAATCGCCCAATCAAATAAATAACTACTGACTTAATCAAAATATAACCCAGGCTCATCGCTAAAATTCTTAATGGTTGATCTAAAACAATGTCAATGCTCACGCTCATGCCGACTGATATAAAAAATAATCCCATGAGCAAACCCTTAAATGGCTCAAGATTTATTTCTAGCTCATGTCGATACTCTGAATCTGCCAAAAGAACTCCCGCAATAAAAGTTCCCAGACCCGCCGAAAGACCCACCTTTTGCATCAATGCTGAAACTCCAATAACAATCAGTAACGTAAATGCCGTAAAAACATCACGCATTCGCGTTTTAGCAATTAATCTAAAAATAGGCCGCAGAAGATATCGACTAGCAAAAATGAGAAATCCAATGATCGCAAGACCTACACCCATATTCTCGATCTTCATGGTTGAGCCAGACTGAGCAATGAGAAAGGGAATAATCGCCAAAGCTGGAATAGCGACTAAATCTTGCATTAATAAAATGGAAAAACTTCCGCGTCCAAATTCAGTATTGAATACATTTTTATCAATGAGTGTTTGCACCGCAAATGCCGTTGATGACAGTGATAGTGCAAAACCAATCACTGAAGCCACGGCCAAAGAAAGTTCAAAGAAAAGACCGATCCCTGTGAAAATCAAAGTGCAAATAAGAATTTGTATGCCGCCTAAACCTAACAATTGAGATCTCATCGACCAAAGTTTTCGAGGTTGGATTTCAAGACCAATTATAAATAGCAAAAAGAAAATTCCAGTTTCAGAAAAATGAACAATATTTTCTGGATCTTTAATCAGACTCAGACCAAATGGTCCAATCAAAACTCCCGCAATCAAATAGCCAAGCACAGATCCAAATCCAAATCGCTGAAAAAAAGGCACAACAATCACTGCTGCACTGATAAAGATGAGAGCTTGCTCAATCAAATTTTGCATTAAAAACCTCTAATGACTGAGATCAGAATAAATACGCATCGAGCGAATAGATTCCTGGTCCAATTAAAATCATGGCCACCAAAACCACACCCAAATTAATCGCATATTCATTACCCGGAGGATTATTCGTAATCAAGTACCCGCCACCCTTATGCCCAACAAGGGCTGCCACGATCATTGTGGTTAAACACATCACGGCACCGATCCGGGTGAATAAACCAATAGTCATCATGATTCCACCACTAATTTCAAAAGCCATGGCGGCTCTTGCTTGAAATCGCGGAAATGGTAATCCCAGCGAACCCAGCCAACTTTCAAAACCGGCCATATTTCCAATACCGACGACTCCCAGCTTACCCAGTCCATGAACGACAAAACAGATTCCCATAAAAAGTCGCAAAACAAGAGCCGCGACATCAAATAAAAATGGCGATGATTGCACTAATAAATTTTTTATTTCCATAACCTACGATGAGTGTAAATCTGTAAAAAATCAATCCTCTTATACGGATTCTAAAATGGCCGCGATACCCATTCCACCCGCCGTACAAATCGAAATCAAACCACGCTTTTTTCCAGACTGCGATAAGAGCTTAGCCAATGTTCCTGTGATTCGAGCACCCGTCGCTGCAAAAGGATGTCCCATGGCCAGACTGCTTCCAACCACATTCATTTTCTTTCGATCAATTGTCCCTAATGCAGATGATAGTTTTAATACATCACGACAATAGCTTTCAGTTTCCCATGCTTTTAAATTACAAAGAACTTGCCCCGCAAAAGCCTCATGAATTTCAAAAAAATCAAAATCCTGAAATGTCAGATTATTCCGCGTTAATAATTGAGCAACCGCTTTAGTCGGTGCCATTAATAATCCAGCACCATGCGCAAAATCAACGGCTGCAACTTGAACATCAACAAATTTTGCCAGTGGTTTAGCGTTTACCTTTTCGGCGCCTTTTAGATTTCCAATCAGCACACACGCTGAACCATCCGTCAGCGGAGAGCTGTTCCCAGCTGTTAATGTTCCGTTCGTTTTATCAAAAGCAGGTTTGAGTTTTGATAATTTTTCAATTGTTGTATCGCCTCGTAATGTTCCATCCCGTTTTATTCCACCAAATGGAAATACCAAATCATTAAAAAAACCTTCTTCATAGGCTTTGAAACCATTTACATGACTGGCAAAAGCCACCTCATCTTGGGCTTCACGAGATATCTTCCATTCCTTGACCATCAACTCCGTGTGGTCACCCATGGACAGTTTTGTGCGTGGTTCGTTCACACCCGGAATTTTTGGTTTCAAATCTTTCAACGAAATCCCACTCAAAATTTTTATTCTTTCACCAATCGTTTTGGCTTTGTTCAAATTTAAAAGAGCGCGCTGAAACCGAGCTGAAACTTCAATCGGCAAATCACTATTCGTATCGACACCACCAGCAATTCCCAAATCAATTGCACCTGTATGAGCCTTCAGCGCAATTTGCCACGAAACTTCAAGGCCATTTCCGCAAGCACGCTGTACATTATAAGCTGGTGAGTTAGGATCAAGGGAGGTCTCTAAAGCGCACTCCCGAGCTAAATTAAAATCTGCGGAGCTATTCATAATAGCTCCCAGAGCAATATCCCCAATAAATTGGCCTTTTAAATTATAATGACTGACCAATGCATTCAATGAAGCCGTCATCAGATCTTTGCGATTGATTTCAGCATAGGTGGTTTGACTTTTAGCGAAGGGAATTCGTGCACTGCCTAAGACAAAAACGGGATTGGCTTCTGATTTCATGGGGTCCTCTTTGGTCTTTCAAAATTCATTATCGTCGCTTATGTCAGAAAAAGGCAATGATGCCGCAACGTAAAAAAGTGGCAAATGAAAGACTTTTTACCATTGAGAAAGCTTGTCTTCGATTTGAAGGTTAAGATAAGGCCATCTTTAACCCAAAGGACTATTGAACTATCTTTTTCTGACCGATACCTGTACTGTCATCAAAGTTAACTGTCTGTTTTGAGTTTTTTTAGGTATTTCGCCTTTAGTCTCCGAGCCGGCCCCAAAGCCTTTAGGAGGTTTACTATGGGTAAGAAATTATACGTGGGCAATTTGCCCTTCTCAGCAACTGAACAAATTTTAAATGATTCTTTTGCAGAATGCGGAACTGTTGCATCTGTTAAAATCATCACTGACCGTGATTCTGGTCGTTCAAAAGGTTTCGGCTTTGTTGAAATGTCAACTGATGCTGAAGCAATGTCTGCTATTGAAAAATTCAATGGTGCTGACTATGAAGGTCGCGCAATGACTGTGAACGAAGCGAAGCCAATGGCTCCTCGTGATAACAGCGCTGGCGGCGGACGCAGTGGTGGTGGCGGATTTTTCGGTGGCCGTAACAGCCGTTACTAGTATTTTATTTCAGAATACAAAAAAGCCGCATGGAAACATGCGGCTTTTTTTTTGACTAACGCTCGCCAAATAATTTTTTATCCAATGAATACTGTCCCGGCCCCATTGCTAAAAATAATAAAGCAATAACGGCATAACCTAAAGCCAGTTCATAAGAAGAACCGCCAGTCATATTTACAAATGGATCTTTCATAACAAACGCATGCATTGCTGTTGCGACGATCATCGTAAAACCTAATCCCAGTGAAGCCACTCGAGTCAATAAACCAAAAAGAATTGCAATACCGCCACCGAATTCAGAAACGGCTGCCAACAGTTGAAGGATTCCAGGAAGCCCTGCTGTTTCAGGCATCCACGCCATTGGACTCTGAATCTTTGGTGATCCATGCAGAATAAAGGCAACTCCAACCACAACTCGAAGCAACAAAAGTGCTGTCGCCTGGAAGTTAGAAAATGACTGAGCCTGTAATAAATATTTCTTAAAATTCAACATGAGAAAATCCCTTCAGTTAGTTGTGCTGAAGTTAACGCTAACTTGAACCTTGCCGAAAGTCATATGCTCCTGGACCGAGGTCTAGCCTAATCCCCACAGCTCGTCCCATAAAGCCAATTCCCAGGTCCAATATAAATAGAATGCAGTGACCCCGTTGAGGTTCGTACTGAATCTACACCCCAACCAGGTTGACCAAAATTCATTGCTGAAATTGCAGTATTTAAAATTGTATTCGAATTTTTTGCAGCAACAAGAGTTGACGACAATGGAAAACTTCCAGAACTGTTATTATTCAATGCCAGAACCCCTGAGTTTCCAGCACCAATAGGATATACAACGTATGCGGTGCCTTCCTCTGTGAATGAGAGTCCTGTGCTCAGTAGACCCTCGGAAGTCGCTGCCAAGCCGCTGACCCCAGCGGTGAGATTTTCAACAAATGAATAGGACCAATTCGCAAGATTTGTGCAACTCGCCAGTGTTGTCGTGCAATAGGCGTAGTGAATTCTATTATTTGCTCGATCATAATATGTAATCGCTGGACGTGAGTTTGATGGATTCAATTTTACTTTTGCACCCATACCACTAGCGGTAAATGCTGTTACATTTGTTGCCGTTGACCATGTTGCCCCGCCATTAGTGCTTTGAGAATATTCAACACGGTTATTCGCGCTGCGATCATAGTAGGCGACAACGATATTTCCATTCGTATCAAAATCTGCTGTGAGATTTGAATTTGAATTCGCTAAATTTGTAGATTCGATCTGTGAAACGTTCGACCAGTCTCCCGTTGCAGGATTAAGTCTTGCCGACCAAATTCCAGTATTTGCAACGGTTCCATGATTTGCCACACCGACAATCATCACCGGCGTGACTGAAGTCGCTGTTCTGTCCATTGCCACCGCGACACTATGAAAGGCAGGAGCTGTTGCCGCAGTCACAGCGGTCCTAAAGGGAAAATAGTATGTCGACCACACACCCGTGCCATCTGTTTCTGTATTTGTTGCAATTCTAAATCTTAACGTTTGAAGATCGTAGAAACCGATCCATGGTTTATCATGACTATCGAATGCCAGAGAGACGGCTTGTGGCTGACCAACTATTGGAACTGTTCGAATATTCCAAGCATCTGACGACAAAGTTCCATTCCGTAGACCGTATTTAAGAATACCTGCTGTTGCTACATTAGCTGAATAGTCCACAAACACTGCCGCTGGGGTGCCATTTGAAGTTGCCGCTGCTGCCAAATTTGGAACTTGACTCGCAGTCATCTGAAGCTGTCCGTCAATTGCCAAAGGTGTTTCATAAAATTCAGCAGTCGCGCTGTTTGAGGCAACCGTAGAATTTTCAATCCATCCAAAAACTAAATTTCCATTTAACGGTGCCGCAGCTGCTGTTTTTGCAAAAGTTGTATACGCTTGCGAGAGCGTTGAATCGACAGCAATTCCACCACGCGTTGTTCCTGCGGCTGCAAGAGTAGATGTCGAAACAGTCCCCTGAGCATTCCAAGATGTGAATGATCCACCCGTCGTATTGTAATACCGAACACTTGTTGTCGTTTCGTTTGCGATCAGGTGATAGTTATTGCCAGTAACTCGCTCCAAATTTAAAAAAGCGTTCCCACTATTTGCAGTGGTTCCTGAAATTGTACCACTTGATGCGATAGCCCCAACTGTTCCAGCTGAGCAACCACCGCCCGCAAAGGCCGACTGGTAAATAGCAAGGCCAGAGCCATTGTGAGCAATGGCTCGAACTGGAGCATCAACAATCGAATCATCCACTGCAAGCTGGACAGTGACTCGGTTTGTGCCAGTCCCCGTTAAAGTTTGAAGTGCTCCTCCGGCCCAGCTGGCAATACCAGTTAAACAACTTGAAAGATTCGACTGACGACAGATTGCATAGCTTGAATTCGCAGCACCTGTAATAGAAACAACAGGATAATAAGTTGTTCCAGAGTAACACCAGCCAAGCCCCAGCGAATGCGGAAATGTTCCAACCGTTCCCAATGTTGTCGATGGAGACGAATAGCTTGCACCTGACGAACAATCCGAAGTGCAAAGAATTAAATGAGAGCTTCCAGCCGTATTTCTTGCATAAACTATTGCAACTTGATCTGAAGGATTCACTTTCATTTCAATCGCTCGAATGACAGTACCACCAGTATCTAAATTTTTAATTGTCCAGGCGCCCTCTGTCGCTAGGTTTGCTGTATTTCGAATTGCAAGCTGCAAAGTCGTTGTCGAATTAGACCACACAACTATCGGAATGCCCGTGCTCAGAAATACAAGTCGAATGTGAGTGAAAGAAGTCGTACTTGCTGAAGACACAATTTCAGTATTCCAATTCGTCCCATTCCAAAATGTATAGCGAATACATGCGCATCCTGCATCCGTATAAACTGATGCTGGATAATTGGTTGTCGGGATAAGTTCGATATCTGACCAGAGCCCGCGCAGTGCCACAGTTGTTGCTGTTGCTCTTTCTCCGCGCCAAATAACTGAAGTGTCGGAAGAAGAGCAAACATTTGTAGAGCTGACTGGGGCTGGGATTTCTATCGGTTCCGTGTTGAGATTTGTTACGCTCGCGTCTTTATTACAGCCTGTGCTTGCGACAAGCAAGACAACAAAAAGCAGATATGCAAATATATCTTTCTTCATAAATATCCTCATTTCAGTAGCCAATCTTGATTCCAATAGGAATCGCAATCTGAGTTCTCGTATCTTGTCCGGATGTCACACCTCGGCTGACGAAACCATCATAGGAGACTTGATCTATTCGATAACTGGTTCCAAAAAATCCAATGATATCATCCGACAATGGAGTCTCCAGTAAAAATTTAAATTCAGCGCCAATAAATTTTGGATTATAACCCGTGATCTGCTGCGACTCTGTGATCTGGTGAGGAAGGTAAATCAGAAACTCAGATTGCATCGACCAATCAAACTCCAGTTCCATTCTGTAAGTCGCATTGAGCAGAAGACCTTGGCTCGACTGTTTTGTTAAAATATTATTCGGCAAAGTATCTGTGGCACCTGTTTGTAAAATACTATATCCAAAACCAATACGTAAGTTTTCAAATCTTCCAAAATCCCAAGGTAAAATTGAAATGATAAATCTGAATTCTTCACGAAAAATGGAGAGACTGGCTGGAGTCACCCCTAATGGCGCCGTCTGATCAACCGAAGCCTTGTCATACTTAAAGTCATACTGAGTTTCGCTGTCAGGGTTTTGATACGAAAAATCAATTCCATAAAGCAGACCACCCCGGCCAGGCAAATCGGAATTGAATCCTGATCCCGAAAGGCCTGACGAAAGAATTCCATACCCAGATTGAAGACCAATATATCTTCCCTTTCCGACTCCCTGTGCGTGAGCTAAAAAACTGGCGAATACAAGCAACGTGGTTATAAATAAAATTTTCATAACTGAGGAGTGCTCCAGTTGATGAAATAAGAAATCTTACTTGAAGACGTCGTCGCAGGCTTACGGTCTTCCATATTTTTTTGTTGCTCCAAAGCAAGTGCCGCATTAACTCGGGCTTTAGAATAAAGAGGCGAATCAGCAGGAACTTTTAGCCAATGCTGAATGGCCTCTGACAATTTATTTTCTTTGAAAAATGAAATGGCAGCATGAAAATCTATCTCTAGTGAGGGTTCAGTCACCTCTGAAAGCATAAGTCTTGATTTTTCATATTTTTTAGAAAGATCAAGAAAATAAGCATAGTAAAATTTAGAGATACTTGATTTGTTTTTTTTAGTGATAATTTCCATACGCTCAAGCGCACCTTCACTATCTCCTACAAGCCACAGCAGTTTTGACAGCTCAACTGAAGCCCAAATATTGTTAGGATTATTCTTGTTAAATAACTTAAGCGCTATCCCCAATTTTTCAATATTTTTTCTCTGAAATAAAAAGGCAGACCAACTTCTCATTGCAGGCTCGAATTCAGGACGTTGATTTAGAATCGTTTCAAACTGAATATCGCTCTCTGCGATGTTTCCACTAAAAACTAAAGATTCAGCAAGCAACTGACGAATTTCGACATGGCTTGGAGCTAACGTCACCGCTGAGTCAAAAAATTTCGTAGCCTTTGAAAAATCTTTTTTGAAAAAAGCGGATCTACCGAGATACTCAAAACATGATCCGTTCTTAGGGAATAATTGAATACATTTTTGACCAATTTTTTTAACATCTTGGTGATAGTGACTGAAATATGCTGATCGAACATATGAAGAAATAATTCGTTCATCGAACGGTCTTATTCCGTAGGCTTTTTGGAAGTCTTTATAAGCATCAACATACAGTTTCAGTTGAAAATAGGATTCTGCGCGATCAGCAAGAGCGCTGTAATTTTTTTTGTCTCTGCTCAGATAAACTGTCAAAGTTTCAATTGCTTCACGGTGCTTTCCAAGTTTTTGCTGAACAACAGACTTGATGTGAAGAACTGTCTTTGCTTGCCCTAAAATTTTCTCAGTAAAATCAATTTCGACAAGGGCCTCATTGAATTTTCCTGCGGCCAGGTAGACTTCAGCAAGCCAAAGACGATATTCACCAACAAATGGGCTTTTTTTTATCTCAAGATTAAGTGTCTCCGCAGCATCATCCCACTTTTTAGAATCTTTAAAACTTGTGATAAGTCCTAACAGAGCATCGCGTTTTAAGTCTTCAGACTTAAAGTAAACCTTTTTGAACAACTTAATAGCCGTCTTATGATTTCCAGTTTTTTGTGCACTGAACGCTTGATCCAATACGGGCTTGAATCGCTCTCTATCGAGACTTTCAGCGAATGCTGAACTACACACCAGCAATAGATGAAAAAGAAATAGAATTGTGATTCTCATGAAGATTCTCCGTTCCGTACTGTCGTGTCGGAGATTCTTTAATAATATTTAGAATTTGAACTGTAATTAAGATTTAAGGCCTAAACAAAACAAGTGATTTAGACCATTGTCTAGCAAGAAACTAGGACATCTGTTTTTTTAGAGATCGATATTCTTAAAAGAATTGGCTTCTTCATCAAACTCCAGAAGTTGACCTGATTCTAAATCAAAATAAATTCCCATCACTGCAAGACCACGATTTTGAATGGCTGACACCACAAATGGAAATGTTTTTATATTTTTAATGGATGTGATGATGGATTCAAGTTCGCAATGTCGACAAAGAACCTCGTCAGAATCTCCCTGAAACTTTGCTAACACACGATCCTTGGCATCTTGTGCGATTCGAACCCATTGCTCCACAAACCCATTTGGACGAATGGAATCGTTTGTCATCAGAGCTCGTATACCACCACACTGCCGATGCCCCAGTATAATAATATTCTCTACAGACAAGTTAATCACTGCAAATTCAATCGCCGCACTCACACCATGATAAAGCCCACCCGTTTCATAGGGCGGAACCAAATTAGCAACATTTCGTATAATGAATAATTCGCCTGGTGATGCCGAAGTAATAATTGCAGGATCGACTCGTGAATCACTGCACCCAATAATTAGTGTTTTAGGAGATTGTCCATTGCCTGTTGTTAAGCGTTGATACAATGGATGCTCATTCGCAAAATACTTGTCGCGAAATTTACGAAAACCCGCCATCAACCGCAATATTTCTTTTTTTCCCATATCCAGGTTCATACCTCAAATACCCTGAATAGAGAAGTTTAGAATAAGGCCTTAAGCTATATTCTTACGAATCGTTTTTAAAGCGCCTGACCAGCTCTCGACATCATCAAAAACGGCTTTTAAACTTTTTTCATGATGGCTTGAAGGCTTAAAAACTTTGTAATTCTCGAAATCCGAGTGTAGCGATAGCATCAGCTGGTTGCGAACATCAGCCATCTTCAACTCTCCGGCAACAAGACGCAAATTCTCAACGGCTCGGGCCCCCATGGCGCTTCCGTAACTGACAAATCCACAGGCTTTGTTGTTCCACTCTTTGTACAAGTAATCAAATGCATTTTTCAATGCAGCAGACGTCGAGTGATTGTACTCTGGGGTTACAAAAACAAAACCATCCAATTTTGCAATCGCTGCCGCCCATTTTTTTGTATGTTCTTTCGTGTAATTTCCCATCATCGGCGGATTGGGTTCATCCAACAGTGGTAAATTGTAATCCAATAAATCGATTAAATGATAGTTTACCTCTGATCGTGTTTGGGCTTGTTCAAACACCCATTTTGCAACACCTTCACCAATTCGACCGGGACGAGTGCTTCCCATAATAATGCCTATGTTCATAAACAAATCTCCTTTTTATAATAGTTATTATCACTTAATTCGATAAATCCGCCCGGAATCCGTCGAGAAAAAAATATCTCCATCGCTGGATTCAATTACAGATCGAATACGCTCATTCAAGTTAGCAAATAAACGCTCTTCATTGCGGTTACTATCCACACGATTTAAATGGGTCAGCACAAGCGCACCTAAAAAAAACGAATCCTTATATTGGGGGAATTTTTTACCAGAGTATTTAAGTAATCCAGATGGCGCAATCGAAGGAACATAAAAATAATATGGTTGCTCCATTCCTGGTTTTTCTTTTCCTTCGCCAATTTTTGATCCATCGTAATCAACCCCATGAGTGATCACCGGCCAACCATAATTTTTTCCCGCTTCAATTTTATTGAGTTCATCGCCGCCTCGCGCGCCGTGTTCGCTCTCCCATAAGGCGTTCTGAGCTTTATCAAAAAATAAACCCTGTGGATTTCGGTGACCATAGCTATAAATTTCAGAAAGAGCCTCCGGCTGATCCAAAAATGGATTCCCCTTTACGGCTTTTCCATTTTGATCCAAACGAAGCACTTTTCCCAAATGCGTTTGTAAACTTTGTGCAGAATCCCTGAGAATATACCGATCCCCCATAGTCATAAAAAGATGACCAGTTGAATCCCAAGCCAAACGCGAACCAAAGTGCTGCTTTGAATTGCTTGCGGGCTTTGCAGAAAAAATTTCCGTTAGGTTTACAAGAGATCTCAAATCTTTTGTTAATGTCGCAAATGCTAAACATGTTGAGTTTAAATTTCCAGGGCGCTCGCAAGAATAAGTAAAATATATTTTCCGCGAATTCACAAAATCTGGATGTGTGACAACATCCAAAAGACCACCCTGCCCCTGATTCAATACCTTTAACTCTGATTTAACTTCTGAAACTTTTCGATTCTTCAAATCCAGTATTTTAAATTTTCCACCACGAGTAGTAAAAAGAATTTCTGTCTTTGAAATAGGCGCTAATGCCCATATCACATCATGACCATCCGTTAGACGTTCCGTCGAAATAGCTGCCGAGACCTCGAAACCCAATACCACCGCTAAAACAAAAAAGAGTCCTTTTTTCATTGATTCAGCCTATCAGGACTTGCATCTGAAATGATAATTATTTTTTCTCGACATTCGTTTCGATAATGCTAGGCTTCAACACGAAATGACAAAAGAAAAATCCACAAACACTCTTCGTAAAAGAAAAACAAAAAACCCGTGCGCGGGATGTGGCCTTCATCATGATCTTTGCATTTGCAGTCAAATTCCAAAACTGGATTTAAAAACAAGAGTCTCATTGATTATTCATCGCCGAGAAATGAAACGCACAACCAATACCGGCATGCTGGCACTGAAGGCTTTAACCAATAGTGAGATGCGAATTCGAGGGGATCAAAATCGCCAACCTCTGGATTTATCTGATCTTATGAATCCAACTCATCGCACACTTTTATTTTACCCCTCTGATGACGCCATCGAGTTGACCCCTGAACTCATCGCACAAGATCCTCGCCCTATTATGCTGATAGTCCCCGATGGAAATTGGCGACAAGCCAGCAAGGTCAGCATACGTCACCCCGAACTTCAATCGGCTGTACGAGTCAAACTTGGAGGAATCAATACTTCTGCTCATCATTTGCGAGCTGAGCATATGGTTGAAGGAATGGCGACACTGCAAGCGATCGCCTATGCATTAGGGATTATCGAAGGTTTACATGTTCAACAGGAACTTCTGAAGTTATATCAGCTTAAACTGCATCAGACTCTTAAGGGGCGCGGGGTTGTTGTTGAGAATTAGTAGTCTTATACAAAAGAGTTTATTTATCCACATTATCCAATGCCGAGGAATAGTAAATCTGATCCTTATCATCCATCATGATAAAGTCTTTATAAATTTTTAAAACATTGCTGATTTTTTGCTTTTTCTCGTCAAGGCAAACTTTTTTACCGCACATCACACCTGTAATTTCAACATCTGCTGATATTCCCGGAGTTAAATGGTATGTCCATACTAAGCCAGTCGATCTGATTTTGAAAAAATTGAGATTGGTTAATCTTATTAACGGCGTATCTTTATTAATATTTAATATTGTTCGTTGGAATTTATTATGAAAACTATTGCCGCTCAAAATTTCACTAAGCTCTTTTGTAGCGCACGTTTTTTTATTTGTAATTTCAATATTGTCAGACATTAATTTATTATTTTCATCTACGTGCATAAAATTTGACTTAATAAATACATATTTATTTTTAAATGGCCGAGGGCATGGATTAAATTTCGCGTAATCTATTTTTTTCTTATTTAGTAATATATCAGTCACTTCGCATAAGTTTTCATTTTTTTGATGAAGCTGATCCTTCGTAAGTGTGGCCAATACACATTTTTCAGTCCCCCTCGGTCTACCAAAGCTCTGGACATTTAGTGAGCCAAGCAAAACAAGAAACAAAATTGTTTTCATAAAACTCCAAAGTTTTTAAAATCCATACTACTATAATGACTCATCAGTGTGCAGCTTTCCTTCTGCATCCAAAATTGCCGAAGACAATCTCTTTTTTAATACAATGTTAAGTTTGCAATTTTTATTTTTTTTACAAAGTTTTTCGTTTTTTTCCAACCTCACCACAAACCCTGGATTTGCATAATAGGTTTGGTACTCTTTATCGTCGAAGACCAAATGGAATTTATTTTTCATCAATTCCTCAGGTGATAATTTAAGCATATGTGCATTAAATAAAATTTCAGACGCCTCACTACACTCGCTTTTTTGCCAAATAAAACTTAATCGCGATCTATTTTTACGCCCAGAAAGCGCTCCACTTCCAAAAACTGTCAATTGATCTGCTGGGTACCTCTTTCGAATATATTCAATTTTTCCAGTCAATTTAGGACACAAATGAGCAAGTAAGTACATATTGTCGAAATTATCTTTAGTTTTCAATAAGTATCCGCAATGAACTTCTTCGCTTAACCTACCAAAAATCTTATCGTGCAAAATAATCTTAGATTTCTTTTTTTCAAACTTTACAATTTCAGCTGACTTCACATCTAAGCATGTTTCATTCTCAACAGCCTCAGCATTTAAGCCAGCAACACATAATGTGTAAAAAAAATAAAAGACTAACAAACCTCTCATAACACTCCAAATTTTTATAAACATATGGGGCGACTTCTTTTATAATATTTGACTGTTGAAATTTCAAACTTGATATTTGATTGAAATGAATTAAATACTCTTTTTTCAACCAAATACGATTTTACCTATCACTTATATAGTTTACTCATGTGACCTCAAAATTAAAAACTGTGGCGGACAGATTAGTTTCCATATTTTTCTATGGGATCCAATGCCGAGGAGTAGTAAATCTGATCCTTATCATCCATCATGATAAAGTCTTTATAAATTTTTAATACTTTACTGATTTTTTGCTTTTTCTCATCAAGACAAATTTCTTTTCCACACATTTCACCGGTAATTTCTACATCTGCTGATATTCCTGGAGTTAAGTGGTAAGTCCATATTGACCCAGTTGATCTGATTTTGAAAAAATTGAGCTTGGTTAATTCTTTTAGCGGCGTGCCCTTGGGAAGATCTTTTATTTTATAACCGGTGAAGTCTTTTGGTTCTCTGTAAATATGAACCCCATCGACATATTTTATATCACAACTTTTTTTATTTGTGATTTCAACTTCATCAAAGTAGGGACTTACAACGCCAGTTGTTGCTATAAAAATGAATTTCCTTTTGCTTGCTAATGGGCAAATTCTAGTTGCAGATCTCCATTTTTTATTATTTTTTATTTCAACAAAGTATGCGGTGCAATATTTTTCATTTAACTCTATATTTTCTGTTGAAAGCTTTGCCTCTATACATCCCCATGTATTGTAATCAGGCTCACCTAATGAAAAAGAAAACTGACAGTAAAGTAAACTCGCAATAAGAATAATAATTTTCATAGTACTCCAAAGTTTTTATAAACGTATGGACCAGCTTCTTTTAAGACATTTGATTGTTGAAATTTTAAATTTGATATCAATTTTTCTAAATTAATATTTGATTGAAATGAATTGTATAATCTTTTTTCAACTAAATACGATCTGACCATCCATTGATGTTGACCTGAGGTTAGCTTTGTTGATTCTAAATTATTTATCAGCATTATCCATTGCAGAAGAATAGTAAATTTTGTCATTGTCATCCATCATTATAAAGTCTTTGTAAATTTTTAAAACTTTGCTGATTTTTTGCTTTCTTTCATCAAGGCATATTTTTTTACCACACATTTCACCAGTAATTTCAACATCTGCAGAAATTCCTGGTGTTAAATGGTAAGTCCATACTAAATCTGTCGATCTTATTTTGAAAAAATTCAGCTTTGTAATTTGATTTAAAGGTGTGCCTTTGGGAAGGTCTTTTATTTTATAACCAGAGAATTCTTTAGGTTCCTTATAAATATGAACCCCATCGACATATTTTATATCACAACTTTTTTTATTTGTGATTTCAACCTCATCATCCGTGCTTAAAAAGCCATTGGATGCTATATAAATAAATTTTCTCTTACTGGGTAACGGACAAATTTTAGATACTGAGCGCCATTTTTTTTTATTTTTAATTTCAACAAAATGTGCATAGCAATTTTCCTTGTCATCTTCTATATTTTCCGCTGAAAGCCTCGCCTCTACACAACCCCTTGTATTGTAGTTCGGTTCACCAAATGAAAATGAAATTTGGTAAATAAATAAACTAGCAACAAGAATAATAATTTTCATAATACTCCAAAGTTTTTATAAACGTATGAACCAGCTTCTTTCAATGCATTTGACTGTTGAAATTTTAAACTTGATATTAACTTTTCTAAATTAATAATTTTATTTAGAATAATTTGTTTTTTATCAATATCTGTTTCTTGATCGTATTCACGTTTTAATTTGTACAAACTAGTCTCTGATAAATTAATATTTGATTGAAATGAATTGTATAATCTTTTTTCAACTAAATACGATCTGACCATCCATTGATGCTGACCTGTGGTTAATTTTGTTGATTCAGAAACAAACTTCTTACCTGATTGTAATATTTTATTTTCTATTCCATCAAAAAATGCTTTGTACACAAATATATAACTTGGTTTTTCAGCAATTTTTAATGGCTGAATAGATAAAACAGACCGCTCATTTAATTGAGAACCGTTATCTAAATAAATTTCAACAAAAGGATTTTTTAATACTTCCGTCGCTGGACTTGCCATTATTGTCGCTTGTGGTGTATACAAAATATTTTCCATTTCCTAAGTTCAAACAAGCCCACCTCGGTTAATTTCTATTAAGTCAAATTGCTCCAGCGTTTCAAGTATAACCTTTCTTTCAATCATGCGCTTGCTTCGACCTTTTTTCGTCTCAGCACAAGACTTTTTAAGCTCTTGCTTGCACTTTTCATAGAAAGCATCCCGCTTTAGTTCAGGATAAACTTCAGATATCGTCTCGTCTATTTCCATGGAAGTCTTAAATAAAAAACTCGCCCTTAATCTGTTTTTATTAATTATTTCTGCAGCCACTTCCAAGCTGCAGTCATTTATAAGTGCGGCTTCTTTGATTTCTCGTATTGCGCACTCAACTGCACCGTTATGTTGGGGTGTTCTTGGCAGCGAACGAAGATGGATTATCTTGTTTTCGGACAAGTATATTTCAAATTCTTTTGAAATATAGTTACTACCATTATCGGTGCTGAGAACTAATGGTAATTTTCGATTCTTCTTTGCGGCTTCGATACTGGCGATTACTTCCTCGCTGTTCTCTTTTGTCGTTTGTTTTACTGCTATGTTTACAAGAGAGGCTCGGTCTTTTATAACTTGATATTTCCGCTGTTTGAAGTGCGCGCCATCTTGTGACCAGTAGACATTTTTGTACTTTACTTTGACAGAGAGTCTGTTTTTTCTAAGATTTTGATTCTGATGTTTTCTTTTTAAAAATTTTAATTTTTTTATCTGTAATTGAAGCAGACGGGTTGGGACTTCTTTGCCAAGCGCGTATTTGACCGGTCGCCAACCAGGACACGCTTGCTTCTTCCATTCTCGGCCAACTTTTATCAGCACTCTAAACTTTGCGCTATCGCTGTGACTTGGTCTTCCGATTCGCTTTTGTTTTCCAGTAGCTTCTTTTTTCCAATTGCTTAACGTCCTCCTGTTGACGTTAAGCAGATTTGCCACCTCTTGGATTTTTAATTTATTTCTTTCCGCCAGGAGCCACACTCCCACTCTCATGACGAGCTCCCGTCGGTATCGGGTTTTTCTTTGGACCACGACGCTTCACTCCCTGATTCGTTTTTGGTTCCATCGGTATTTTTGCATCCTTGCAGCCCGGCATTTCCCGCAGTATCACGATCAAGCGGTCCTGCATCGCTATATGCTTCTCCAGTTCTGCAATCTTCTTCAATAGTATTTTCGGATTCTCGTCTGATGTCAAAACCACTCCTCTCTGTTTCGGTTGCTTCAATAACCCCGCTAACATCCCCGATATCGCCTGCTGTGACAACTGCCAAATTCTCACTGGTGGAAGCCCCAGTGCCACTGAAATTTGTTTCTTTGTTTTTCGGCCCAGCCAGTATTCCATCAAATACATCCCCATTAACTGAGCTCTGTCCTGCTGTTCCTTCGTTGCTCCCATCCAAAGCCCCTTCACTGGAGTCGCCATCGGCGGCACCTTCGTTAGACTCCCTTTTTTGCGGCCCCTCTGCTTTTTTTCGTGCTCCACTTATCTGCTCCTTACCATGTCCAAATTTTTCATAATCAATTGTTTTTGTAACCCCATCTGATGTGTTTATAACAAGTTGGCCACTCTCTCCGTGTAAAGAAATTGATTGATCTCCAATTTGACCAACAAGAAATACGGGGACCCTTGGTAATTCACCCAAAGACATTCTTAGCGCATTCTCACCGATGCTCATTTCAATCCTTTCGCGAACTTCTTTTTCAACTCCGAAAAAGCGATCAGCTGGCACCATGCCATCTAACCCTTGATGAGGTCTAAAATGATTGTAATGATTTATGAAATGTTTCAACCGCTCGCGCGCTTCTCCAAGTTCCTGTGGTTTAGCTCTTTCCCATAACTCGTTTTTTACTGTTTCCCAAAATCGCTCACACTTGCCCAATGTTTGCGGGTGATGACTTCTTGAAACCACATGTGCGATTCCTTCGCGGTCCAATATTTTTTTAAATTCGCTTTTACCTCTCCATGCAAAATACTGTCGGCCCTGATCTGTTAAAACCTCTTCAGGCTTTCCGAAGTTTTGAATGCCATTCAATAAACAATCCATTACCAATTCATTTGTTTGGCGCAGTTGTAGATTCCAAGCAACAATATAGCGGCTATGATCGTCCATAAATACGGTGAGATAAACGCGCCTGGCATGCCTCGTAAGCATGTAACTGGTTATGTCGCTTTGCCAGAGCTGCATTGGCTTTGCTCGCTCAAATCGACGAATCTTAGCTCTTTTTCGACGAGCTTTCGGCCCTGGTAATAACGGAATATTATTTTCTTTTAGAGTTTTGCCGACGGTTTTGTGCGATACTTTAACACCCTTAAACCTTTTTAAAAAATCTCGGACTTTTCTTAGTCCAAACGAAGGGTTTTCGTTTTTTACTTTTTTTATTTCTTCTTTTAGGCCGTCGTCAATGGCTTTCCGTCCTCGAGGATTATTTCTTATAGGCTCTGTGGATAGCCCCTGCGGTCCCGAATTATCATATATATTACGCCATGAACTTAGCGATCCCTGACTTACACCAAACACCTTTGAAAAATTGACCAATGATAATCCACTTTTTTTAAACGACTCAACTGCTAAAATTCGCTCCTCTGCGCTATACGTATGCTTCTTGAGATGCGTACGCATTCGAATTCTTAGTAATTTGTGCAACTCAGGATCTGCGTAACACCACCAACGAAACGTGCGCACATTTACGTCGTGCTTGGCGCAAACCTCGATATCATTTAAGTCAGACTCTCGAAATTCTTTTAAAACGGCTTCCTTTAATACGCCGGGGTACTTACTCGGTCTTCCCACTCTTCCCATTGATTCCTCCTTTTTAGGAGGCAAGCTTGATTTGTGCTAAGAATTAAAATGGGAAATCATTTTGTTACACA
>MEPU01000010.1 GCA_001771815.1 Bdellovibrionales bacterium RIFCSPHIGHO2_01_FULL_40_29
AGACCTGACTGACGAAACTCTTTTTGTGTTATTTTAAGTACTTAGAACATTTATTGTTTTTGATTTTTCTGTCATTTACCATTACGAAAATTGGTTGCGGGGGCAGGATTTGAACCTACGACCTTCGGGTTATGAGCCCGACGAGCTACCGGGCTGCTCCACCCCGCGACAGATATATTTGTGAAGCTGAAGATATTCATTTCTTCACAGATTGTCACGTCTTTTATGTGCCTTAATTTGTTGCTAATTAGCACTACTTTTTTATACGAAGTCTTTATACACTTTCCACTATGTCGAAACTCATTTTTTTTACTCTGGTGCTTTCTCTGTCGCTCTGGGCGAATTCGTCTCAGGATCAGCTCTCTTTTTTCAAATCCAGCTATGACGAATCCCGCTCTCAGTTTCTGGATGCTGCGTCTGCGTTTGAAAATTCGACTTCGTTTGCGGTGAATCAAATTCAATTTTCTGACCCCAAAGACTCTACCCTGATCACAGACGCGGTTTGGCTAAAAGCCAAATCTGCGCGCCGAAATCTGATTGTGCTTTTCTCTGGACTGCATGGCATTGAGGGCTTCACCGGATCGGCTCTGCAATCGTGGTTGCTTCGCCAGCGCCTTTTAACACAGGCGACCTCTACTGATTACTTGCTGGTGCATGCGCTCAATCCTTATGGGTTTAAAGCCAAACGACGGGCAACTGCCGAGAATATCGACTTGAATCGTAATTTTATGCTGAATGAAAGTCATTTTTCGACGGCTAATCCTGCTTACGCGGAGCTGGATTCTTTTTTAAATCCCACGTCAGAAGCTCAGCTTGGTTTTTTTCATCGGATTGGATTTCTTTTTTCGGCATTGAAATTAGTTGCGCAGCATTCGATCGGGGCTTTGCGCCAAGCCATTTTAGTGGGTCAGTATCAATTTCCGA
This sequence comes from Bdellovibrionales bacterium RIFCSPHIGHO2_01_FULL_40_29, assembly GCA_001771815.1. GTDB lineage: Bacteria > Bdellovibrionota > Bdellovibrionia > Bdellovibrionales > Bdellovibrionaceae > Pseudobdellovibrio. The sequence goes on from MEPU01000010.1 coordinate 925, forward strand.
AAGGTATTTTTTATGGCGGGACCACTCATCAGTACCAAAAACAAATTGTGGATCAATTGTATAAAGATGTGATGCTTAATTATGAAACGGTTTTTATCGTTGATATTCACACCGGCTACGGTGCTAAAAATAAATTGCATCTTTTAGCTAATAGCAAAACTCAACCCAGCGCGCAGGAATTGAATTCTATTTTTGGTGAAGAGCGCATTGATTACGGAGACAAAACTCATTTTTACCAAGTCCGCGGCGATATGCTCAGCTATCTCGAAGCCAAATCATCGACTTCGCCCAAACATAAAATTCTAGGTGTGGCTTTTGAATTTGGAACACTGGATAGTCAAAAGACTTTGGGTTCGATCGAATCCCTGCGACGGATTGTGATCGAGAATCAAAAACACCATCATGGTGCTGATCCGGATTCAATCCCCGGTATCGAGTCCCTTTACCTCGAAATGTTTTACCCCACTAATGAGCACTGGCGCACAAACACAGTTCAGCAATTTGACCTCGAGATGGTTCAAATCGAAGCCTTTCTAAAGGGACACTAACACCCCACTGCTGTGGTTTTTTTCCCTATCTTAGGCGACCAGCAACCTACTGGGTGATTAACGCTAAAAAATACCTCGGTCCCTAATTTGCTGCGCATTGGAAAAGTTCTCAAATTATTTGAAAGGACCCCCAATGAGAAAAAAAATGAAAACTGTGAAAAAGGCGGCTTCATCAAAATCAGCACCGAGTCGTTCACCGGCAGCCAAATCACCAGCGGTTCGACACGAAAATTCGGGTGATATTATTCAACTGATTACCCAGGATCACAAGCCTCTAAAGAATCTCATTGCGGTGATGATCGACGACCAAGCTGATTTTTCAGAGAAAGAAAATGCTTTCAATGAATTTGTACCGCTATTGATGGCTCATTCCAAACCCGAAGAGCAAAGTCTCTATGTCCGAATTAAAAATGAAGACAAACTCAAAATAATGGGTCTTGAAGGCGACATCGAACACTCTTTAATCACTCACATGATTGATGAAACTCAACGCGCCTTTGGTGATGAAGATCTTTGGATGGCTCGATGCAAAGTCCTGGCGGAATTTGTAGAGCATCATCTCAATGAAGAAGAAGACGAGCTCTTTAAAGCTGTGCGCAAAGCGTTTGATCTCGACACTCGAATTGTTATCGGCAATGAGTATCAAGAACTACGCCGAGAATTTATGATGGATGACTCCATTATAAATCCTTCTGTAAAACCCGGCAAGACCTCTGAAGTTCGAGCTCATTGATTTTTTCTGTCAAGTATTCTGATCTTTCTTAAGATCAGAATACTTGTTTATTTTATGGCTTTAAAAATTTTGCTCTGGCAAAAATTGGTTGCCCTTGCGACACACGCTTTGCGTTTTTCCGCCGTCAATTTGGGTGATGAATTGTGCTCAATGCCCGTCATTTTTTCAAGTGCATACTCGTATGTTTCACAAGTGCAATCCTGAGCACATGACTTTAAAAGTTGAGCCACTTCGGCTCTTTTATCCATCGGAGCACTAAGCTCTTGAACCCGTTGATCTATCAGCGCCTTTAAATTTTGTGACGCCTGTGAAACTCCGGCCGCATCCAAACCACAGCTGGCTTTTTTATGCGCCAGCAACTGATCCATAGCAAAAACCAAGGCATTTGAAGCGCGACCAAGCTCTTGCAATCTCCAAGTCTGAGCCGATACCGGCAATGCGACTACCAGAATCAGAAACAAGAGGCCCATGATGCGATTATTGTTTTGACTACGGTGACGAGAATGACTTCTCACGAACGTCTCCAATAATATCTGGCAAAGCACGTACACTGTACCCCTTCTTCTGGATATACCCCGTCAATAAACGCAAGGCCTCAACCGACTGGGAGTGAATATCATGAAACAGAACAATTCCATTTCCACGCACATCCATTTGCTTTTTTGCTCGCTCATAAATGCTCTGTGGATTCTTATCTTGCCAATCTAACGTGTCCACATTCCACGCGATATGAAGAGCCTTTCGATCCGCGATCATCTGTCGAATTTTTGAACCCATCGGACCGCACGAACCATAAGGACAACGAAACAATGTAAAGTCCGCACCCACGGCTTCTTTAAATCCGTCTGCAGCATCATTGATTTCATGATTTAATCCAGCTTGATTCAGCTTTGGTAAATTGGCATGCGTATAAGAATGACTGCCGCGATTAAACCCTAAAGTTCCAGCCTGTGCCACCAACTTCGGATAAGATTTGATACTTTTTGTGAGCCAAAAAAAAGTTCCTGTCATTTTCGCATCCGTCAGAACTTTAAACATTCCTGGTGTGTGAGTCGGATGAGGCCCGTCATCTAAAGTTATTGCCCACGTATTTTTTGGAAAACGATTCCCTGTCACATGACCTTTTCCACCAGAATCAGGATACAGTTCGTCTAATGCCTGGGGACTACGGGTCGCATCATTCCACTGCATCATTTCGTCAGCGGCTTGCGCTAAACGATTTTTTTCGAACTCGCTCCATTTTTGGCCGATGAAAGAATCAAATAAGGTCTTTTTGCGCTCTTTGGCAAATTTTAAACTTTGCTCATAGGCTGCAGATAAAACATCCTTTGACACGCGGTAATGTTTTTCAAAAGATGGAATTCGAATCGGTTTCATTTTTTTCTCAGCAAACTTTTCACGTTGAGCTCGATTGACATCTTCTAAATGCTCCGCAAGCGAAATCACCGCAGATCGGTCTCCGGTACGGGCGCTTTTTTGAAGCCAATCCGAAACATTCGTTACAATCCAAAGACTGGCTCGGTGATCCGTGGCTTGTGGATCATTTGCGTGAATGAGCGCCAGTTCATAAATTCCAAGCATCTCGTGCAGATTTCTTTCTGAGAATTCCCGTGCGATACGCATTTGAAAAGAAATCTGATTAAATTTCTGAAAATCTTCGGCCGTGAGTTCCGTTCCCGATTCTTTTCGCTGATGCAACAGATTGAGTTCATTATCAAATGTATTCATCATTCCATGAGCAATATAATAAAAATCGCGTTGGCGATCCAGATACTGAGCCACAGCTCGCGATCGTTCTCCATCAGAAGTTTGATTCATTAAAGCCATAAAACTATTCTCTATGGCAGTTTCAGAGTCCTCAGTCACCTGCTGAGGTTCGCGACCACCTGTGATTGATGGAGTGGAAACAGCGGCACAGCCTGCGATGAATGCTATCAATAGACCTAAAATCACGACTCTCATGGTATAAAACTCCTTCGCCTGTTTGGAATCTTTATAATAGCAGACGGCCACCAAACTGACACAAGACGATGGTCTAATATTCTATCCTCCTTCTGCAGTTAAATGGATCTGAGTTCAAGCGAGTTAGTTGATAAGATTTTTTAACACTTAATTTTTTTCAATGTCGTAAATTTACTTTGCGCAACTATGGGTAATAAATATAGTTCTATTTATTCGGGGAATTGATGAAAAAGAAACGTGGGATTGAAAATCTCTTAATTGACTGGAAACTCAAGCGCGCTTCGCGCGTGACTTATGTTCTGGCAAAATACGGTGTAATATTCTCTGCTTTTTCAACTGTGATTGATTTGTATTTTCAAGTCTCTCCGCTGGTCTTAACCGGCGATGGGGCTCTTTTGATGGGGACGGGCCTAGCTTTAAATAAATCACGCCAAGAAAAACCCATTTGGTGGCTTTGGATTCCACTGTATGCAGCTCTTTGGTATGCCATCACCACCAGCCTTCTTGAAACTGGCGGAATTCACAGCCCATTTATCGGCAGTTACTTTTCTCTTCTTTTTGTCAGCGGACTTGTTCTTCAGGTTCAAGTTCGACCACTGATCATGGTGCTTTTTGTTTTTCTGAATCTAGTTTTTTGGTTTATGGCTGATTCCTGGAGCCTCAGTAGCTTTGGCAGCGAACCCCCTGTTTTATTCTCATTTCTCATCAATACACTGGTGATGGCAGCACTTATGGTCTGCATCTCTGAATTTTTAAAAACTGAGCGCACCTTAGCTAAAGAAATACTTAATCGCTACCGCGATCTGGAAGTCGCTCGTAAGAATCTCAATCGTGAAGAAACTGCAAATGCCACCAAATCCACATTCCTAGCGAATATCAGTCATGAACTCAGAACTCCCTTGGGCGCCATCTTAGGATATGCTGATTTAACTCTGGACTCATCTACTCCTGATACTGAAAAATCAGATTATATAAAAACAATACGAAACAATGGCGCTCAGCTTTTGCATTTGGTAAATGATCTGTTGGATTTAACAAAAGTCGAAGCCGGAAAAATTGAACTCGAAGAAGTCGTCTTCAATCCACTTTTGGTGATTCAAGAGGTTGTTGATCTACTGACCCTGGACGCGCAAAAAAAAGGTCTCCCTATTTATTTGCATCTCGAGAAACAATTGCCAAGCCTCATCTGTACGGATCCCACTCGATTGCGTCAGATCATTACGAATGTGCTTGGTAACGCCGTCAAATTCAGTGAAGTCGGATCTATCGACGTGCGCGTGAACTGCTCTGAAAGAAAAAACACCAATGATATTTTAATGACCATTGAAGTTCAAGATTCTGGCCCCGGTCTGTCTGCAACTGAAAAAAGTAGGCTCTTTAAGCCTTTCAGTCAGGCTGATGCGTCTGTGACACGAAAGTTCGGAGGAACGGGTCTTGGTCTAAACCTTTCTCGCCAACTTGCACGCCTATTGGGAGGCGATCTTTATTTAGCATGGAGCCAACCTGGAGTTGGCAGTCGTTTTGTTTTTAATTTACCGCTGAGTCATGATTCTTTAGCAAAAACAAAATCAGAACTGATTCCCCCAGTTGAAATCCCAATCAAGCCTTATTCCTTCAACCAGGTATTTTCCATCTTAGTGGTTGAAGATAATCCGGACAGTCAGTTTTTAATTACAAAATATTTAAAAAACAGCGGTGTCCGCGTGCAAGTTGCTCAGGATGGTTTAGAGGCATTGCAAAAAGTTGCGCACACTCATTTTGATTTAATTTTTATGGATGTTCAGATGCCCATTATGGATGGAATCCAAGCCACCCAATTGCTACGTCAAAAAAAATTCACTGCGCCGATAATTGCCCTGACAGCTCATGCCATGAAAGATGATCGTGACCGTTGTTTAGCTGCAGGATTTGACGACTATTTAACAAAGCCTGTTGAACGAAGGCTCCTGTTGCAAAAGATGAGATCTCATTTGCAGTCTCAAAGTATAACAACCCATTTCGAACCCGCAGCAACCGTGATAGACTTGAGTCTACATACCTCATTATAAAAGGTGGCCAAATGAAGAACATCATACTGATGGTCGACGACAATTTAGAAATGCGAAATTTATTCGCGGAGCTTCTTGAAAAGACTCCCTTAAGGGTTGTTACATTCGCATCTGTCAAAGAAGCACAGATTCATCTTTTGTCTGAAAATAATCGCAATGATGTTCTGGCTATTGTTTCCGATCTCATGATGGGTCCAACAGATGGCTTAGAATTTTTAGCTTATGTGAAAAAGAATAACGATCTGGAGCACATTGATTTTTTTCTGCTCACCGGAGCAGATATCAGTTTATATAAAAGCTATATCGAACCCTTTCCATTGACGGGCATTATTGAAAAGCCCTTCAGTCGAAAAGACATGATTGCCACGCTCACCGGCTTACTCGCCAACCAATTGCAAGCCACGACTTGACATCAGCTTTTCAGATGCTAGGATTTTTTAAAGTCCATTAACGGCAACTGGAGCATGACTTATGTTACAAAGTATTTTTATTATTCTGACTCTTATTTCAATTCAAGGTTTTGCGGCAACTCGTCTGCAGTTTTTTTTCGGAGATCAGAATGCGATCGCTTTGCTCACGCCTACAGACAGTTACGGAAATTCTGATTCTGACTCTTCGGATCTTTATAAAATGATGAATGTTCCCGAACAAGACTCTATGCTCGGAAAAGGAAAATCGATTATGAGCTCCGCTCGTGATTTTAATTTGGTTTGTAGCCAGTACAAAGGGCAATGCCAAGTTGTTTTAGCAAAATCCGCAAATGTTCAAATTCGTTCTGCAAAAAAATCTATGAGCTATTCTGTGTCCGGCGAATCGGCAACTCAATTAGTGAAGCTCTTTCAATTGAATGACCTGGGTGAGGTCAAATTCGAAGCGACGGATAGACTTTTTCGCATTTATGGAAATGCAAAAGAATTTATCTTTGAAGCGGGTCAATACTGAGTCCGCTTCAAACTATTCTATAACCTACACCCGGCTCCGTAATAATATGGCGGGGTTCAGAGGGATTGACTTCAATTTTCTTTCGCAGTTGTTTAATATAAATTCTTAAATAATGAGATTCCTCTTGCGCCCCAGCTCCCCAAATTTCTTTAAGCAACTGGATTTGAGGCACAACCTGCCCCGGATTACGAACAAGTCGAGCCAAAACTTCATACTCTGTATTTGTTAATCGTATAATCTGATCTAAAACCGTGACCAATCTTTGACTAAGATCAACTCGAAGATCATCTGATTCAAAAATAGGAGTGGCTTCAACTAAACCATGATTTCTTAAACCTACACGGACACGAGCCAATAATTCCGAAGTCCCAAATGGCTTGGTCAGATAATCATCCGCTCCGGCATCAAGCAATCTGACTTTTGTGGCCTCATCATCTGAAACAGTTAACACAACAACAGGCACGGTCGTCCAAGTACGCAGTTCTTTTAAAACGTCATAACCATTCATATCTAAAAGACCAAGATCCAATATAATCAAATGAGGATGAAATTCTGAAGCCAGAAGCAAGCCCTCATGGCCGGAGGTGGCTTCAGCAATTTCATACTTTTGCGTTTTCAGATGAAGCTTTAATACATCTCGAATCGCTTTTTCATCATCAATCACTAATATTCGTGGAGCTTGCTTCATCAATGTCTTTCCTGCGGCAGTACCGGTGGATTCTTATACGGAAGTTCAATCATAAATTTTGACCCCTGCGGCGTATTGGGCTCGTACCAGATTCGACCTTTATGAAGTTCGACAATTCCTTGAACAATCGAAAGCCCTAAGCCTGTCCCACCCGCTGGTGTTCCAGGAACACGAAAAAATTTATCAAAAAGAAGTGGAACAAATTCTTCTGGAACTCCGACTCCATTATCGATGACTGAAATAAGAACTTTCTGATTTTTTAATTCCGCCTTGATCACGATATTTGAACGAGGACCTGCGTACTGAATAGAATTAAGAACAATATTTGAAAGCGCGTGTTCAAAAAGTCTAAAATCAATTTCAATCAATCCGATATCTTCCGCAATAAATGAACTCATTTTTTGTTCGCCAACATTTTTCTCTAACTTTTTCAAAACAACACCAATCAAATCACTGAGATCATGCCATTCCAGCTTCAATCCTAAAACTCCGGAATTAAGACGGCTCATATCTAAAAGATTCTCAATCACGCGGTTCAGTCTTTCGCCAGCATCGGCCAGGCTTTCGGCGATCCCGGCAATCTCTTGACTCTTTGCGGAGTGGCTTTCCAGGGCCGAGACTGATCCTAAAATGGCAGTCAATGGCGTTCTCATTTCGTGCGAAATTGAATTAAGCAGCGTTTGATGTAGCATTTCAGAATCTTTCAAGCGCTGAGACTCCGCAAGTCTTCGGCTTAAAAAATGCCTTTCGATAGAAATCCCTAACTGAGTTGTGATTGAATTCAATAAATTCTGCTGATCGATACTTAATTTTTTAAGTTTTTTCTCGGGCCTAAATAGAAAAACTCCCACAATTTCGCTGACACCTTGAAGTGGAATATACAGGGAACGGGCTTGCCCCAGGGTATCTGTCGACCACCCCGCAGGCTTTTGATTCTGAAAACTCCAAATGGCTACGGCTTGCTCTTTTTCATCCAGATCAAATTGGACTAAATCAATTCTGTCAAACTGCAGAGCACCTTCTTTTGATTTTAAAATAACAATGGCTCGCCCTTTTAAAATATCAGAAACCCGCTCCGTTACTTTTTTAATGAATTCGGTTTTATTCTGGCTATTTGAAATATCTTGAAGAACCAGATTCAAAACATTTGTTTTTTCTTCGCGCTCGCGAATTAAATTTTCATGAACACGAATACGATTGGTTAAAAATCCCGTAATAATTGCCACGACGAAATAAGAAATACACAAAATAACATCATCTGGTTGAGAAATAACAAACGTGAACCGTGGCGGAATAAATCCAAAATTCCAGACAACTGCACTCAGTGTCGCAGTAAAGAGCACAGCCCCCATACTTCCGGAAAGACCCGCAATAATCACAGCCAGTAAAAAAATAAAACCCACCGCCCGATATCCAATAAGTGGTTCAAATAAAGCACCCAAAAGACTTACAAAAATCAAATACCAAAATGAGTAGTAATACTTCATCCATCCGCTTTGAGTTCGATAAAGAGACACCTCATCCGCGAAAGAAGCAGTCGCTTGTTCGGGCTTATCTTGACGAATCACATGAATATCGACCTCTAGACTCTCTTTCACAAGTCTGTCTAAAAGAGATCCCCCTTCAATAACATTTCTAAACCATCTTCGGCTGGGACGTCCGACCACAACTTGTGTCACATTTTTCTGACGACAGATACGCTTCAGAGCAGAAGCCAGATCCGCATCCGCCGTCGTGATCACTTCAGCATTTAACTCTCGCGCCAGATTCAAATTCTTAATCAGTTGAGCTTGATCCTCTTCATTCAATGTAATTCCAGTATCCACATGAACAGCGATCCAAGGGGCTTCTAAATTATAGGCCAACCTTCGAGTTGCGCGGATGATTTTTTCTGAATAGGGGCTATGGGATACGGCCACCAAAAGTCGCTCATTCGTTTGCCATGGACTTTCATCACGAGTGACAGAAAATTTTTGCAAGTCCTGATCGACTCTTTCGGCCGTCATTCTCAGAGCAATTTCCCGCAAGGCCGTTAATTTATCCTCTTTAAAAAAATTCTGAGTCGCGGCTTCTGCCTTCTCCCCCAGATAGACTTTGCCTTCTTTTAATCTTTTCAAAAGTTCCGAGGGAGCAATATCGACCAGTTCGACAAGATGAGTTTTCTCAAGGAGGCTATCTGGAACAGATTCACGAATCGAAATCCCTGTAATAGCTTCAACACTTTCTTTGCGACTCTCAAAATGTTGAATATTTAAAGCCGTATAAACATCGATCCCCGCATCTAATAGTTCGAGAACATCTTGATACCTTTTAGGATGCCGAGAACCCGGTCCATTGGTGTGAGCCAGCTCATCCACAACAACAACTTGTGGTTTACGTTGCAGAATCGCATCCAGATCCATTTCTTCGATTTCTGTTTTTCGATAATGCAACTTTTTTCGAGGAATAACTTCTAAACCAGTAACCAGCGCTGCTGTTTCAACACGACCATGTGTTTCCACAACACCAATTACAATATCAGCTCCTTCATTCTTTTTTTGATGAGCCGCTTTCAGCATGGCAAAAGTTTTACCAACCCCTGCAGACATTCCTAGAAAAAGACGCAGCTTTCCCTTTGATGTGGCTCTGTCGTCATCATCAATGATTTTGAGTAAAGCATCTGGATCTAGTCTGCGTTCATTAGAATTCAAATCGAACTCCGATCAATTTCTATTTATAAAGCTAAATGATCTAATGCTAAATTCAGCTTCAGTACATTCACCCGTGGTTCACCAAAAATACCAAACTGTCGTGGTTCCGTCAGTTCATTGATAAGATGGCGCAGGGTGGTGTCCGCCAGATCTCGAACTTTTGCAATTCGTTGGATTTGATATAACGCAGCCTCGGGACTAATATGCGGATCCAAACCGCTTGCCGAAGCAAATACAAGATCCTGTGGAGGCAACTCGGGATGATCCAGAATTTTATTCTTTTGGATTCTCTCGCTCACCTGTTTTTTAAGATCAGCACTCATTTGTCCCAAATTTGACCCTCCTGATAAAAGCGGATTGTGATTCACCGCTGACGGTCGAGACCAAAAATACTTGGGATCTTCAAAGTTCTGTGAAATCAATATAGATCCAACCATGTGACCACCTCTAGAAATAAACTGACCTTGCGCTTGGTCTTTAAAAAAAGCACCACTCAGACCTGTTACAAACGCAGGATATACAATTCCTGTTACTACACTTAAGATCACAAACATTTTCAGACCAATAAATAATTGTTTCATAACATCCTCTTAAATAAGTCCGATACGATTAATAATAAGATCAATGATTTTTATACCTACAAATGGAATGATTAATCCACCGAAGCCGTAAATAAATAAATTTCTTTGCAATATTTTTGAAGCCTCTAAAGCTTGATATTGAACTCCTTTAAGAGCCAATGGAATCAAAGCCACGATGACAAGTGCATTAAATATCACAGCGCTCAGTATCGCACTTTGAGGACTTTCAAGACCCATGATATTCAATTCTCCCAAAGGACCTTGGGACTGCCCCTGGATGATATACAATGTTCCAAATAAGGCCGGAAGAATTGCAAAATACTTTGCGATATCATTCGCAATACTAAATGTGGTCAAACTTCCACGAGTCATCAAAAGCTGTTTTCCAATTTCAACAATTTCAATCAGCTTTGTTGGATTCGAATCCAGATCCACCATATTACCAGCTTCACGAGCCGCCTGCGTTCCTGTATTCATGGCGACCCCCACATCAGCTTGCGCCAAGGCCGGAGCATCATTTGTTCCATCACCAGTCATGGCAACAAGATGTCCCCGAGATTGCTCTTCACGAATTCTTTTCAACTTTGCCTCAGGTGTTGCTTGCGACATAAAATCATCCACACCGGCTTCCGCAGCAATGGCTGCTGCCGTCAATGGATTATCACCTGTAATCATAACCGTTCTAATTCCCATTTTTCGAAGTTCAGCAAACCGATCTTTGATCCCACCTTTAACGACGTCTTTAAGTTGAATCACTCCCAGAATGTCTCCATTATCTATAACCACAAGTGGCGTCCCACCTGCTTTGGCGACTTGCTCAACAAGACCATCAAGATCTGGAGGAATTTTAAATCCGGATTCTTTAGCAAAGTCTTTTATAGAATCAGACGCCCCTTTTCGAATTTGTCTGTCTTTGCCATTTTGATCTTTAAAGTTCACGCCACTCATACGTGTCTGCGCAGCAAATGGGATAAATTCGGCATTTTGGGGCGTCAGTGTTTCTGCGCGAAGTTCAAATTTTTCTTTCGCAAGAACAACAATCGATCGCCCTTCCGCTGTGCTATCCGCCATAGATGACAACTGTGCGGATTCGGCCAATCGCTCAACACGCACACCAGACACCGCTAAAAAAGAAGAGGCCATTCGATTTCCAAGAGTGATTGTGCCTGTTTTATCTAACAACAGCACATCGATATCTCCGGCGGCTTCGACAGCCCGACCGCTGGTCGCAATCACGTTTCTTCGAATCAGACGATCCATCCCGCTGATACCAATGGCACTTAATAGTCCACCGATTGTGGTTGGAATCAAACAAACTAATAAAGCCACCAATACAGGAACCGTCATGATTTCATCCAAATTTTGTCCCGTGACTTGACTGGCATAATCAGCAAAAGGCTTCAATGTCATCACACCCAGAACAAAAACGATCGTCAGTCCAGATAAAATAATACTCAGTGCTATTTCATTGGGAGTTTTTTGTCGTTGAGCCCCTTCAACTAAAGAGATCATGCGATCCAGAAAACTATTTCCCGCTTCGGCAGTAATGACGATCTCGATGCGATCACTTAATACTTTAGTTCCACCCGTCACAGCACTTCGGTCACCACCACTTTCTCTGATGACAGGAGCGGATTCTCCGGTGATTGCGGACTCATCGACACTGGCAATACCATCGATCACTTCACCATCTCCGGGAATAAGATCACCCGCTTCGCAAATGACGACATCATGTTTTCTGAGATCTGACGCCGAAACAGTGGTTTCAATTCCATCTTTAAGTAAACGAGCTTTGGTGGTCGTTCTTGTTTTTTTTAGTTCTTCAGCTTGTGCTTTACCTCGCCCTTCAGCAATGGCTTCAGCAAAATTAGCAAACAGCACCGTAAACCAAAGCCACACCGTAATTTGTATTTCAAAGGATTGTGACGAGCTCTTTCCAAAAAGCACAATCAGCAACGTCAACAATGCTCCGATTTCGGTCACAAACATGACCGGATTCTTAGCCTGAATCCTAGGATCTAATTTATAAAAAGATTCTTTCAATGCCGGAAATAAAATTTTCGGATTGAGCCACTGTTTTTCTTGTTTTTTTGATAATTCCATAACGACCTCAATCGACTAAAATGTTTGTCCATTTAATATTAAAAAGTGTTCAACAATAGGACCCAGAAAAAGTGCCGGAAGAAAAGTCAATGCACCAACAATCAAAATCACTCCGACTAACAACACACCAAATGTAAAAGTGTCCGTTGCAAAAGTTCCTGACGAAGTCGGTGTTATTTTTTTTGTTGCTAAATTTCCCGCAATCGCAAGAACTGGCAAGATCACTACAAATCGTCCAATCAACATGCTCAGACCAAGTAAAATATTAAAATAAGGCGTATTCGCGTTTAATCCTGCAAAGGCACTTCCGTTATTTGCCGCAGCTGATGTGAATGCATACAAAATCTCGGTGAACCCATGCGGTCCCTTATTTGTCAGACTTGATAATGCCATCGGAAGCACGCTCGAGACCGCTGTTCCCAATAGAATAATGGCACACGGAGCCAGAATACCAAAGAGCGTCCACTTCATTTCGTAAAATTCAATTTTTTTACCCAAATATTCAGGACTTCGTCCGACCATCAAACCCGAAAGAAATACTGTCAGTAAAACAAAAAGAAGCATCCCGTACATTCCCGCACCGACTCCGCCAAATATAACTTCGCCCATCAGCATATTAAATAGAGCCACGCCACCAGACAATGGTGACAAACTGGAATGCATCGAGTTGACAGATCCATTGGAAGCCACAGTTGTTGCTGTTGACCAAATTAAACTGTTGATGACGCCTAATCGAGTTTCTTTTCCTTCCATAATTCCTGAGTATCCCAGAACAGAATTATGAGAATACTCAGAGACAATTGAAACTCCAAGACCTGCAATCCAAACAGAAAACATCACTAAAAAAATAGTGATCCCTTGCCGGAAGGAGCCAACCATTTTTCCATACGCAAAAACAAGTGCTCCGGGGATCAGTAAAATAGCAAGCATTTGTAAAAAATTAGAAAATGGAGTCGGATTTTCGAAAGGATGCGCCGAGTTTGTGTTGAAAAAACCACCACCATTGGTTCCAAGTTGCTTGATGGCAACTTGCGAAGCGGCCAAACCTCCGGGAATGGACTGTGTCGCTCCCTCTAACGTGGTGACAACTTGATAACTCGAAAAATTTTGAATCACACCTTGCCCCACAAGAACAACAGAAAAAACAAGAGACAACGGAAGAAGTATGTACACAGTTGAGCGTGTTAAATCGACCCAAAAATTCCCAATCTTTGAAGTCTGTTTAACTTTAATTCCCCGCACCAGTGCCGCAAAAACAGCTATACCCGTTGCCGCACTAACGAAATTTTGTACTGTTAATCCCAGCATTTGCGTCAAATATGATAATGCGCCTTCACCACCATAAGATTGCCAATTCGTATTCGTCATAAAACTTACTGCTGTATTAAAACTTTGATCCCAACTGATATTGGAAAGACTCTGCGGATTCAGTGGCAAATATTTTTGCGTCAGCTGCAAAAGAAATACAAATAGAAACCCAAGAAAGTTAAACACCAAAAGGGATTTGGCGTAGCTCTTCCAATTCATTTCATCAGAGGGGTTAACTCCAGAAAATTTATAGATAGCTTTTTCTAACCATCCCAGAATGGGTGTTAGAAATGTTTTCTTACCCATCAGAACAGAAGCGATAAAAGCACCTAGAATGGGTGTTAAAAGTAGAAAAACAGCGATATAGACGATCAGTTGAATAACATCATTTGCTTCCATGATGTCCTCAAAACTTCTCTGGATTGAAAAGGGCATAGGTCAAATAACTTAAAACACCTAAGCCAACAATCCCTGCAATGATGAAATCCATAAAAAACCTCCGGCGGTATTCCTAGGGTAGGACCGCCGGGTGTAAAAATGATATAAAAATTGCTGGCAATTTAGTTTAATTGATACGGATCGGATAACTTTTTAATTTGTTCTTTTTCCATTTTAAGAGCTTCGGCTTGTTCTCTCGTGTATTCTGTACTGCAACCTTCGAATATTTCAGCTTTCACGATGCTTCCTTCAATCTGCTGAATTAAACTGTCCAGATCTTCACCAGAAAGATTATCCAATTCATGCTGTAAAGCTCTGCCAATAAAAAACTGTTCTGCCCCGGGTTTATGTTTCTGGGCATAACGATACAGCTCAATATCAGCTTGCACTTGTGATCTTTGGATATCTTGGCAGTCAGCAGCTGAAGCCTTCACTGAAGAGATTAAAAATCCAGCGACAATTAATCCCGTCAAGAATAATTTAAAATGTGATTTTGCTTTTAAGTTCAAAAAGGCCTCCTGGTTTAAAATTAAATAAGTTCAACAAATAAAGAAGTAGCACTTTTTATACCGTAAAAATAAATCTCAGAAGCTCTCTACTAAGCTTTTATCCAACTTCATTTGAATTCAACTGTTTCAAAATGAGACAAAATCATTTTTTGCCATTTTTTGGTGACGACATGTAATGCACCGTTAACATGTGGCGCCTATTTTGCGATGTCATTAGAAAATATGAGTTTTGGGGAAGATTTCCCTTTCCCACTGCTACTTACAACAGGAGGATTTTTTATGACCCAACAGCAACCTGCAGAGTTCACAGAAAGCAAACGCGGAATTTCCGCTCACCTCGAGGCTGAAGTGCGCCAGCGTATGTCAGATTTTGCGGAAGCCTTTAAATCCATGAACATCAATAAAATCATGTCATTCTACGCTGACGATGTTGTCGCTTTTGATATGACTCCTCCATTGCAATTTGTAGGAAAAGCCTCGTACCGAAAATCCTGGGAAAAAATGATGCCCATGATGAAATCCACTGATCTATTTGAAATGCAAGATGTTAAAATTCACGTAAACGGAGATTTGGCATTTGTTCATTGTCTTTCACATATGATCGGCACAACCAGTGATAATCAATCCATCGATAGTTGGGTGCGCTACACGGGCGGTTTTAGAAAAATAAACGGAGCTTGGATGATCGTGCATGAACAAATTTCTGTTCCTGTCGATATGGAAACCAATAAAGCTCTTATGGATCTTAAACCAGAACCCACAGCGATTCATTAATCGCTGTCATCAAATAAAACACAGGAGGATTTAAATGGCTCTCTACGTCGATGGCTTTGTTGTTCCCGTTCCAAAAAAGAACATTAAAAAATATGAACACGTCGCTAAAATTGCCGGCCGAGTTTGGAAAAAACATGGCGCTCTAGAATACAAAGAATGTCTTGCGGACGATGTCAAAACTGGAAAATACACTTCATTTCCTCAGAGCGTGAAACTCAAACCCAACGAAGTTGTTTTCTTCTCGTGGATTGTCTACAAGTCGCGCGCCCACCGCGACAAAGTCATGAAAAAAGTCATGGCCGATCCAAAACTAAAAGACATGGGACCCGAGATGATGCCCTTCGATGGGAAACGCATGATTTATGGTGGGTTCAAACCTGTGGTTAGTTTATAAGTAGGAACTAATATATTTAAAATTGCTTATTTGGTGAACCCAGGGAACTCTATTCAATGAAGGAGCCCTCATGACATCTGTATATATTGCACTGTTTGAGCCAATTTATGATGAGAGAATCCATTAGAAATTGATTAAACAACGAAATGGACTTATAAGGATGCCTATGAAAAAAATTAATAAAAGACAAGTATTTATTTTATCGATGCTCATGATTTTCAATAACACCAGCTTTGCAAATTCATCTGAGCAAGGACCAAAAGAATCTGGCTTATACAGCAGTCTGTTCTGCACCAACGCCGAAGAAAATATCACAATTGAAGCCACCGGCCCAAGCATCACTAAAACATCACCTTCAGTCAGAACATCTCAGGTTGAGAGCGCTGATGATTTCTTAATTCAAGTCAATACTCAAAAGTTTACATGGAATACCTATAAAAATGAGTTTTTAACAAACACGAATCAAGAAACTCCCAACTACTTAATGAATCATCAGCTGCTTTTCGCACTTCCAAAAAGCAACGCTCAGAAAAATAAAATGTTCACTCCACTGGTCAGCAGCGGCAATTTACAATTATTAACTTCTGATTTTTATTTGAAATTGATCCACGATAACCAATCCAGTCCGTTTGTAGTTTTAACTGATCTTAAAACACAGACAAACAAAACGATTTCATTAAAATGTCATATTCAAACACTAGGGTATTAAAACAGTCTATCAGCCACAAGATCATTGATGACTTTTTAAGTATTTAAACGCAAAATAATTTTGTGATGAAAAATAATTCTTTCATAAAATTAACACTTATTAATTTTGCACTTGTCGGTATACTCTTCGGCTGTAAACCCAGCACTTCGAATCCTGCGGATACTGATGGCAGCACAGTTTTTAGTTGCGATTCAACGCCTATAGATAAAGGCACCCGTCAATTCGGTATGGATATTCTGGATGTGCCTTCCGTTGGCAACTACACAGATAATTTGAATCATTTAAAAAGTTTAGGCGGCCAATTTCAAACATTACATCTTAATTGGAGTGATATTGAAGGTGCCGGATCTGGTGTAACATCGGGTGCATTCACTGATCCGTTTGGCGCATTGGCGGCTTTAAATGCTTTAGCTATTTCTGATGGCATAAAAGTCACTTTACGAATTCATCCCGTGGATGTACCTGGAAAATTTGTACCCTCGGATCTTACTGCGACTCGTTTTAATACGGCGACTATGAAAACTCGGGCACGCGCCATGCTGGATTATGTTTTTACTCAAATAAGCCCTACCCATGTCACCCATTTAATTATTGGCAATGAAATCGATGGCTATGATCCTGGTGCGGATACTAATTTTTGGGATGATTATCCTGATTTTTTATTTGATTTGAATGCCTATCTTCAAACCACCCATCCCACTGTAAAACTTGGTTTTGTGATCACGGCTTCTGGCGCCACAGATTCTACTAAAGTATTGCCCTCTTCGGGTGGGCGCTTGGCTCCTGATGTTTTCGATGACACCGGGTGGGCTGCGGTTGTGGATTTAGTCGGCATTACTTATTATCCCCTGGATTCAAGCTTTCAAGTGAAAGCCAATTCATTAGTCTCAACTTTGTTTCAAAGTTTAGTGAGCTTCACAGCAAAGCCTATTCATATTGAAGAAGTTGGATTCCCCTCTTCGACAACAACTTTGGGATCAGAAAATTTACAGGCCGAATTTTACTGCGAAGTCTTTAAGGCCTGGGACACCCACGCCTCGAGAATTCCCAGTTTGTCTATTTTAAGAATGATTGATAAATCAAGATCCGATGCCGAAACCGTGGCCAGCACCTATGGCTTAAGCGGTAATGAAAATTTTATTGAATATATTCGAAGTTTGGGAATAAGAACAAATTCAAATCAAAGTAAACATGGCTTCACGATCATTCAAAGTGAATTACAAAAAAGAGGATTTTAATAAACTATGAAAAAGCTGGAATTGATCGCAGAGGCGGTAGTTTATATCGGTATGATGGTTGTTCTTTCAGCCTGCGCCTCAGTCGACCGCGCCTCAATTGAAAAAAGCGGACTTGTTGGAAGTTGGAAGAGTTACAATTTCGAAGTGATGAATATTTACTGTTCAGGAGCCTTTGATAAGACTAGTGATTTCGGCACTCACTTTCTTATAGGCAACGTTCACTCAGAATCAAAAGGCGACTGGGTCAAAAAAATCACAAGTAGTGGATTTACTACAGGACCATGGGAGCTAGAGTATTCCGTCACGGAATGGCCTCACTCTGAAAATGGAATCACTCGAATGACAATGGACAATAGAATTTGGGAATTAGTCGAACGGTATTCTTGTCAGTAAGCCCTGTGTTTTCGTG
Source organism: Bdellovibrionales bacterium RIFCSPHIGHO2_01_FULL_40_29 (assembly GCA_001771815.1). GTDB lineage: Bacteria > Bdellovibrionota > Bdellovibrionia > Bdellovibrionales > Bdellovibrionaceae > Pseudobdellovibrio. The sequence goes on from MEPU01000010.1 coordinate 18,999, forward strand.
AAGAAGCCTCAGATTATATATAACAATCCCAAGTACTATATTTGAAAGGGTTCACCTATGAAGACTTCGCATCCAATCATTAAAACTTCAATAATTATAGCGGCTATATTTTTTCAGGGCTGCGCTTCAACAACGAAAGTTTCAAAAGTAACTAAATCACCTGAGAAAACCAGGCGTTCTATCTGAGGACGAAGGAACTTATCTAACTTTTGCCTGTCGATAGCCAAAATTATGCAAGCATATGTCATGGGATTCAAAAAGATAATTTTACTTATAAATAAGCCTGAAATATCGACGTGAATAATCATTTTTCTGGCATGTGTTTTTAATTACTTAAAACTGTAGATTTTATTAATCAAACTTACCTGATGTCATCAGCGTGTCATCTAGCTTTTAATCATCCGAAGCCCGCGCGAATGATTACCCCATACTCCATCAAAGCTAATTCTAGCATAAAAATAGTCTTGCTTACACCTATTGACAACTTATTGTAAGTACGGTATATTGCCGTACTATATGGGATAGCTTGAAAAGCAAAACCAACGTCGTATTAACTAAATTTGCAGTGAAACAGCTGACGAAGCTTCCAAAGAATATAAAAGAGGCTTTAAGATATTGGCCCGAAACGATTGAAAGAATAGGAATTAGAGAAGTCAGAAAACTCACTGGATATCATGACGAGCCACTCAAGGGATATCGCACAGGTCAGCGCTCTATTCGACTCAATAAGGCTTATCGAGTAATATATATTGAAACGAATGAATCCATAGAGATCACAACTATTGAGGTCAATAAACATGAATACTAAGTCTTTAACAAAAATTTTAGAAAAAGAAATGGGACCCATCTCATTTGGTGGATTTTTACGATCCTCTAGAACAATGAAAAACTTAACTCAAAAAGAAATGGCTGAGTATTTGGGAGTTTCAAAAAGCACGCTTTGCGATATAGAAAAAGGACGCCAATTTGTAAGTATTGAACTAGCTTATAAAATCGCAAAAAAATGTGGCCTGTCGGAAGCGATGGCAGTTGAGTGTACAGTTAGAGATCAGATTAAAAGATCAGGACTAAATCTATATGTGCAGATAAAAAAACTGCCTGATACTATTAACGATTGAAAGAGAAATTTCTCCGCCAACTGGCGCTAAGGCCCCAACAGCGCCACCTACGACAACAGCCTTACTTCCACTAGCAGTTTTTTCATTATAGTCCTTTTTGCTCTTTTCAATAACAAAAGTGGCTCCTTTAGTGTCCGTGTGTTTCTAAAAGCTGTTTTAAAAACTTATCTTTCGGCGACAAGTTTTCTAACCGTTCTCAAATTGAGTCCAGAGGCCAAGGCTTGCTTATACGTAAATGGCCCTTTCTGAAGGGCTTTGGGTAGCTTTGTCATCATGGTATAAATGCTGACATTTTTTTCTAAAAATAAAGACTGCGACAACTTTGTTCATTTAAGACCTCCTTATATCTGGTTTAATTCAGATATAAGTAAAGTTTGACGCAGTTTAATTTCACCGTCCGCTGAAAATAAAAATGCGCGCCGTTGTGGTACGCATGACTGTATCTTATTAAAGAGTTAGGCTAGTTTATTTTTTTTAAATCTTTTTATTGAGTTGTCGATGGCCTTCAAAAACTGTGATGATTTCAATTGATGTCTTTTTGATTCGATAAACCAGTCGGAGGGCTAAGAATGAACCCTCCGAAAAAAGCGTAAAGAGCTTATTACTGATGACAGTTATAAAGCATAATATCTTTGGTACTATTCTGAGATAATACACTAAGATGTCCGCGCTGAACGGATTCGTCCCAAACAAAAAGTCCGATTTTTTTATTTCCTTGCGAACCAATATCGTATTGCCAAATATTAAATGACCATTTCAAGTTAGAATCTTGAAGAAGTTCAGTGACATGAGTGACATAATAACTAATCGGCTTATGGTTTTTATTCAAAGTCACAACTCTTAACGTTGAATCAGGAATAACTTCACCGTAGTAATCCACTTCTTTTGCGACCTCAACGAAAGATGTCCCCTCATGAATGGGGTCCATACCCTGCGCGCTACAAGTCATAATTGACTTAAGGTCTACATCGCCACCACCAATCATACCACCCACCGCCCATGCGCATGATCCTGCTAAAAATCCTATTAAAACCAAAATATTTTTTTTCATATAGACTCCCTATTTAAAGTTGTTGTTACAGATTCTAATCTTCGAAGATCTCAACATGTTATATTTATTGATTCATGGAATTCAACTGGAATGCAAAGACTTACCGCGAAATAGCAAATGACTACCTGGGTCGTCAAAGAATCATTAAAGTGCAGATAAGTTAAAGCATCTATTTCTCACGTCCGATCCCTCTGCAGCAACGTATCGATTTGCTCGACATTTGAAACAGCGCTGCTGTTTTTTGTGAAATTAGTGTCGAAATTTTTTTCAACGTATGATTAAAACTATTTTGAACTTGATCTTCACACATTGAAAACCATGATAGAATTTCTAAATGATCGCCACGCCCATGGGCCACTTTATTTTTTATTTGATCTCTATTCTGCTCGAAAAAAAATTTCCGCTGTTTCTTTCTTTCTATGAGCGCAAACATATCGCACTCACCAAACGATGAGGTCGACTGAGTATTTGATCTAAAACATTAGATGTGTATTTGGGATCTAAAACCGCTGTCGTACCTTCGGTGGAAATATTCGTTGATCCTGTCGTATGATCGGATTTTTTACTCTCTTGAGTAATTGCGTTTACATTCGAATCCCCGACCGCGCTTATTTAGAGCACTGTCTGACCGGAGGGGCGCAGTTTATAACCCTTCATCTTGGGGTTCTAAATCTATAGCGCCTGAGCTTTTTGAAGCCTCAGATACTTGTGTTCTGTCCGTAGGTGCGAACAACCTAAGAAGGCAACCTTCCTGATCCGGTTACAATTCAGAGCCTTCTTGTCAAAGACCGCTTTTACAAAAAAAGTAGTCAAGTCGAATAAAATCGAACTTAATGAATAGTGCCTCTCTGCCATTTTGATTACTTTCTAATCCGAAAAAAATCTAAATTAAAGGAAGCAAGCTCCTCGGCTTCAGATTTAATCGCGATGTCCGTCACTTCTTTTATGACATCAGCTAAGCGATTTCGTATTTTTTTAAAGTCAGCCTTCGAAACTGAAATCGGCGCTGTGTACATCAATTCTTCTTGAGAAATTTTATCACTTGCCTCAATGGCGCGTAATCGCCAGTTGGTATGATGTTTTGTTAAATGGACTGAGTTTCGTGGAAGATGAATGCTTTGCGGACCCATTACATAGTAACCATTTTCGAAAACACAAAGTTGAGTCTCTGCCAGAAATTGAAGTATTTCAACGGCGCGTTCACGCGAAATTTCAAAGCGTTTGACGACTTGATCTAAAGTTTGACCGCCAAGTAGCGATGTTTGTAGCCAAATGCTTGCGTAAAGCCAGTGCGAGTAAAAAATAGATTTCTCTTCTTCGCTAAGCTGACGATCCTGCCTAACCCGCTCACTCAACTCCAAAGAAGACTTCTGTAGCACATTCAATTTTTCTTTGAAGTAAACTCGAAGCTTTGTGGTTCCTGCCCTTTGAAACTGAACGGAGCAGAGAAAGTACTCCGTCTCTTGAAAAGTAAAACCTAAATATTCCGCCATCAGTTGAGCTTGCTCTAAGCTCATATTTTTTTGATCGCTTAAAATCTGGCTCAATAAACTTGGGTGAACTGCAAGAAACAGCGCCATTTTATTGATTTCACCTCTTCCCTTTTTTGGAAGATGATCAATATAATTTCGCAAAAATGCACGATAATCTAGATATTCAAAAATAGACATATTACTAATAATATCATGTATTTATTGATTATTCATTACTATTTGTAAGAATAATCAGTGATTTAATACCAAAATGATATAGCGATGTTAACGCAAAGCGTTTATAAAGGTTTTAAGTGAACGCAACAAAAGCAACATTGATCCGGTTCGATGCTTGCATTTATTTGAATACGATAAGGACGGAGAGTTTATGAATACGCATATGTTACTTGGATGCATTCTAATAGGGGTATTAACAAAATCGATACCGGTTTTCGCCCAATTCACAGAAGTAGCGTCTAAACCATTGACAGCTTTAAGAGTGGAAAATCTCGATAAAAAAGGTTTTGAAATTGGGAAGAAATCATCCCTACCTCAGTTAACTAAAAGCTCTCCTCCATCCAATAAGCAGCCCGACTTATTGGATGGACAAAGTTCAAATCAAACTGTCCGCTTCGAGAAAACAATGGGCTCTATCCGGCAAAGCATTCAAACAAAAAGAGGCGGAGTCGCTGGCGGGGGCGGAGACGAAGTAGGCGTAGACTTTGAGATGAGTCTTTACAGCGGATTAAAACGACTCGAATTCACTGATCCTAATTCATTTATTAAAATGAATTACTTAGGTTTGAACAAACTGTTAAAAAAAGTAAAATTTATTGTTGTCGAAGACGATTTAAAAGTGATTGCAACGAAGGATACTCTTCAGAATTCAGTTGCAGTAAATGATCGTAAAACAAAAGTTATTTACATTCAACGTGCGAGATGGGCTGCCATTACAGATACGAATCTAAAAGAAGGAATAGCTATACATGAAATTGCAAGTCTTTTAGGTATTGAAAGAACTGGTGCTTATAAAATTTCTGCTAAGTATATTGCTGAAGCCGGATTTCCGTTTAACAAAATATCTAAAACAAAAAAAGATGAACTGATAATTCGTCCAGCCTCGGGCACTTCCCTATCATTTTCTTGTACACTTTTGGATTTCATTTACTACCCACAAACGAAACATTTTATTTTGACTTCAGTCAATGATGCCACTCTAAAAGAATTTTATGGGTTCTTTAATATTCTACAAATAAATCAAAGTCAAAATGGCGATCTAAAGATCGAAGCTTTAGTAAGCGATGGGCCTTATTACACCCACTATGGAACAAGGACAGAACTTGATTTGCAGTTTGTATCTCTGGCAAAAGCATCATCAAACGATTCGTTTCAAAATTTGAACTACAACTTGAAAGTTAGAATTGTACGTGAAGATGACCACACATACCTGCATTACCAGAATACGGCCGTTTGCCAGGTGACCCTGCAGACTGAAGCTGAATAATTTTTGTGATGTAACAGCGTCAAAAACTTTTAACTTTTTATACATTTTATTTAAACACACTAAAGGAGATTTTATGAAAACTTTATCAACGCTCTTGGGATTATCTTTAATTGGCAGTATTAGCATGGCATCGACTTTCAACTATACCTGCTATGGCTATTTTGGAAATGGCGATGCAAGTTTCGATAAAACCATGATTTTAACAACTGATACAGTATCTGCAAAAGCTGATATTATTGGCGAGAGCTGGGACAAGATCGGCGGGAAATTAAATCCTAATTACAAATCAAAGAGCAATTTGAAATATTTGAAATACGGTAGCCAGCTTATTTTAGAAGAATCTCTTACAGTCGGTGGACGCCAGTTAAATGACGGATCTTACGGCGGACTAGCGCGCGTCGAAGGCGAAGTTGAAGGTGGTTTCGTCCAACTGAAATTTATCTGTAAAAGATAAATTACATACTGCGCACCTAATCCGTAATAGTTGCGGACCTCTTAGCGACTATTAGTTACTTGAGAGTTTAAACTGAGGACGGTTTCACTTAAAGGCGGTGTCAGCAAGATGGCGCCACAGCTTTAAAGCGCAGATGTAACGAACCCCTTGGTTTTGGAAATAGACATTCTAAATTCACTGAACTTTGATGATCAGTGGATTTAGATATTTAGTAACAATTGTGTATCATCATTCGAAACAAAATTTTATTTTTTTGTATGCAGTAATTAATTTAAATATCTTTCTGAATTTCCAACTTACAGACAGAAATAATATATATATCATCTTACTGACTCTGATTTTTCGGTTTGATCAATAGCTGTGAGCCGTTGAAATCAAAGAACAAGTTCAAGAATAGAAACAACAATACTCAGTCACTGGCGACTAAGCATTGTTGGCATGATTATCGTGAATCTCGAACAGTGTGAATGGTTATCATTAGGTTCGCGGATTTGATCACCGTTTCCCTGTTGCAAAATTCAGAAAATAAAATCAATGTCCATTCAGATAACAAAGCTAGAAAACCCTGTCATCTTTCGGTCATCAATTTATCATCTGACTTTGAAATCTGCTGAAATTTCATGAAACAAAGACATTAAAACTCGTGGTTTTTATTTTTTCATTTGTGTATTTTCAACTATTTAGGATTTATGACATTTTAGAAATCTGCGGAACCAAGCTCCAAATCCCAGAATGAAATTTGGAGCGGGAGATTCCGCTCGTGTAATTTCAATAACTTATCATATGGTGGCAGGGGTTGGCAGGGATTTTAGGGTTTACCTCGCTTTGTTCATCGAGATCACCTTTCCCTCTTTATTTTGTGGTACGTTGATTTTCAATCCATCAGTTTGGCCTTTCATATTAATGCCTGCTGATCTGAAATACTCATCCGTCGTACTTAGTTTGGCGTGTCCGACGTTTTCTTTGACGATTCCTAGGGGGACACCATCAATTAAAGCTAACGTTATATGTGTAGCTCTTAATTGGTGATGTGTAATTTCCTTAATACCAATTTCTTGGCAAAATTCTCTTAAGACCCGAGCTTGATGTCCATCTTTCCAGCGACTACAATCGACATCAATGACAAATTCTGATTTCGATTTTAGCTTCAGTTCTTTAAAAACCGGGACTATGTAGTTTGGAATTGCGACAACTCGCTCTTCTTTGTCTTTAAGAAATAGGACAATTCCTTCTTTAGGAATTAATTGTCTTCGAAGGTAAATAAGCCCTTGTTCAAAATCTATATCAAGCCATTTTAAACCAGCTAATTCACTTCTTCTAAGACCCAACGTCACTGTCAGTAGCCAAATATAATAGTAATTGTGACCACGCCTTTGTGCTTCACCTAGAAGAAGATCCACCTCTTCGTGAGTTAAGGCTTCTTTTCTTTTTTTAGGAACTTTTCGCATTTTAATTCCTGAAAATAAATTGTGTTTTAAACAGCCTGTATGTACAGCGTAAGTAAATACACATTTTATTTCTTTCAAAATATGAAAAGTCATGGATCGACTTAGACCTTTTAACTCCATCTCATCCAATTTATTATTTACAAATTGAGGCGTGAGTAAGTCTAAGTGAATCGTATCCCAATGTCGAACATAGGCTAGACGGCTTTTTTTAGATTTTACAACTTGAGGACTGTAGCCATTTGGATTTTCATTTGATCTGACTTTTAAATGAAGTTGTTCAAGATAAGAATCTAATAATGGCCCCCAGTGAGTAAATCCTAAACCATCGGGTCTTTCTTCTCGACACGCACTCCAAAGCTCTCTGTAGACAGTTTCAGCTTTGGGTTTAGACTGAATACCTCTGCGTTTCTTTTGATGTCTTTTTCCAGTGTATTTATTGATGGCTTCAACCACCACCATATAAAAAACTTTTTCGACACCGGCGTTAAGTTTCTTTTTATAAGCGATTATTCCCATTACGACCCCCTTTGAAAGAGTGAGTCGAGTTCAGTTTTTTTAAATCGCAAACTTTTACTCAAAAGCTTGTACGCCTTAACTTTGCCTTGATAGACCCACTTCCTCAGTTGTTTAGGGGTGGTTCTAAGGTATTCAGCGGCCTCTTCTGTATTTAACCATATGTAATTTTCAAAGAACTTTTTCTTGTTAGAGCTATGGATTTTTAATCCAGACATGATTGTACTCCTGAATCTTGTTCCCAGCAAGGCTGAGAACGATGGCATATAACGTCAGGAATTCGCGCAAGTGATTTATATTCTTTTTAAATCAAACATTCAATTATCCACAATTTTATGATGTGAATAATTCGATCGTACGTTTTGAAATCATCAAATGAACAACATCTGATTTGGGTTTCTGAGTTTTCTTTATTGTTTTTCTAGAATCTCATGTTTTATTTTCTCTCTTTGTTTATTTTAATTTCATTCCTAATTTTTATTCCTTTTCTTACATATGCCCCCGCCGGTACTGTCTAGTCCTAGTTACTGACCACCTTCAATCGTAGAGTGGGGGTGGTCAGTAACGGCACAAGGACTCCGACTGAAGCGGCGGGGGTGTTTACTTAAGTCATTCTCGATCTTTAGTAGTTTAATCATACTTATCTAAATCAAAAATAAGTGAGTCATCGAATCGATAACGACTCACTTATTTTTCATTCTGAATCTGGTTTTTTCATGTATTTTGATGTTTCAGTGTCATTCATTTTTTTCCCTTTGGCTTTTGTAGTTTTTAAAAAGCAAGGCATGCCAGTAAAATGCGTTTTTTGATTTATGTTATTGAAATTAATTTTGAATTTCTAAATTCTAGCCCACTTTCCTTAAATCAAATGATTCAGAAATACTGAATGTTTAGAATTTTATATTGAACTTATTGCTGTATTTTTAATGGTTTAGACCACATTCAGTATTTCTGAATAAGATGCAGTATTTCTGAATGAGGTCAGGTTTGGGAAAATTAGACTTGGATATGAGTATCGATCAACATGGCTTGTATCTATCGAAAGGGCTCGCGGCTACCAGATGTAATATACTTTTTATTCGATTTAGGATTTGTCTGGATTTTCAATTTTAAATATTATAAAAAGGCTCAACCATTGGAGATATTTATGAATGTCATCTCAATATTTTTTCTAGTGTTTCTTGCAATACCAAATTTGAGCTTTGCTACGACAATTATTTGCTCGAGCGAAACAGGTGCTTTGAAAACTGATTTAATCTTCTCTTTCGAGAAACAGCACTTGGAAGTAAGTGGGGCCTTTAGTGGTATGCCCCTTAAGTCCTTTGTGTTTTTAAGTGACGCAATGGCTTGTGGTAAACCCATTGCGTCTGTTTCAGAGTGCACGAAAAGCGAAATTAAAGATTTAACAAAGTCCGGAGAATATGACTTTCAATTTTCTTGCGCAGATGATCGACGTGGTGAACTTCACTTTGAGAACGATTCTGTTATGGCATACTGTTATAATAGTGATGGATCACTCAGTAATCAAAAAGGCAGCGATGGCTGCAAAATCGATTTTAAATAGTCCAACCCCCTTCATTAAAATAAATATCAAATCAATCGCCCCAAAAAGCTTTTTGCTGCCAGATGTAATATATTCGCGAATAGGTCTGAGTTTGTTTGAGTAAAAACTTCACGACTGTCAGAAATATAACTGATGAAATTACAACGAAAGTTTGTTATTTAGTGATATCTATTTAAGGAGTTCAAATGAAGCAATGGCTAAAATTTTCTTTTTTTACTCTAACTATGCATTTCTTAAGCGCTGGCGTGTTGCAGGCGGCTCCTATTTTGGTAGATTCAGTAACTATTAAATCATCAATATTTACTGGAGCTACCGTTTTGCCAACTCACAATGGATCTCAGTATTTTCGTTTTGATGAGGGGTATTCTAATACAACCAATTTTGTCTTTTTAGATAAAGACAATTTATCAACGCAACCATACAAGGTGAGCATTAATTCAAGTAAACCTGCAATAATTAATCTAATTGATTCGCCATCAGGTCGTTATGCAATTATTCAAAAAGCACCTTCAGCTCAAACACTTAATAAGTTTGAACTTATTGATGCAAAAAGCAAAACGAAGGAAGAAATTGATTTAACGAAGATACCTACATTTATTGAGCCAAGTATTTCAAATGTGCGATTTAGTCATGATGAAAAGCAGGTCGCTATTTTTTGTGGAGACGCCATCGTTATCTTAGATCTTGTTACAAAGATAGCCACAAAGCTTGAATCAATTCCAGAGGCATCTAGCATTTCACAACAATATATTGGCAGCGATGGTAGCAATTTCTACTGCAAATATTCTGTTTTAAAAGCTTGTCCAAATTATGATTTCAGATTTTCGTTGGATGGTAAAATAATTGAACTTATTGGTGGCTTGACAATGGGAGAAGGCCGCGAAGGAGTAGCTTATTTTTCGTGGGATCTAACATCTAAAAAGAAATTAGATTTTCATCTCGTTAAAGAGGGTACTATTTTCAATGAGTTTCAAGCGAAATTTGTTGCTGATAAAACGGTTCTGATTAAAATGCTTAATGATTCAAAAAGCAAAATCATCGATATTACTTCTGGAAAGGAAACTCTAACTGCTAAGAATATTTTGTTTTTCCAATTTTCAAATAGGCTTTTAGTAGATGATGGGATCACCTTTAAATCATTAGATGCGTCCTCATTACAAACGATTTTTTCAACAGAAATTTCGTCGTTGAAATTACAACAGTACTCAGTATTGTTAGCCACCCAGGATGGATTGGTATCATTTCAAGACTTAAGTTGGCAAAAACTAGCAAAAGGACTTTTTAAGGATCTTTCGTTTTATGAACTGGTAAATTCCAGTTTAGTTAAAAGTACTTCTACAGGTAGCTACTTGACGCTCTATTTTTCTCGTTTTGACACAAATGAATATGTAAGTGCCGATCAAAATATTTCAACAGGCGAAATAAGTTTGAAGTTTTACAAATTCTAGACTGTATAAAAGCACTTCATTAAAAAAAATTAAAATTAGTCGAAGCCATCCAAACTGTGTGGCTTCTTTTTTTGTTCCCTATATATATTTTTTACTAATCGAGCTAATGAAAACGACTTTTGCGAAATAAAAAATATCCTGTTCCGAAGAATACGATGGATGCAATATAAAATTAATTAGAAGCGCCAGCAGCCTTTAAAAGTTTCAGGACTGTTTGTCGAACAGAATTATCCTGAATTGCATTTGCACATTTCAATGCAGTCATACGTGCAAAGCGACTTTCGCAATTAATCTGGTTTGCAGCTCCACTTTTTAATAATATAGAAACTAATTCAGCTCTTTTGTTATAAACTGAATGGCAAGAGGCGAAAATAAGTGGGGTTACAAACTCATTTTTATATGAAGTGCTCTCAGGACATGAATTAATTAATTTTGGATTAATTTGCAGCTTTTGCTCGACAATTTCTATATTTCCATTCCAAAGCGCTACAAAAAACTCATCATCTGTGCAGGTACTACTACTAACGACATTTTGAAATTGGCACTCTTCAGCAGAAGCGCTAAATGAGAACAATAAGGACACAGTCATCAATAAAATTTTCATAAAACTCCCTTTTATTTGATATTAACAAACTTGATTTTTTTATCAAAACTGACGTTCATTTGCACTTCAAATTAATCTTAAATCATGTTTGTCCTATACTGAAATGACCCACGGTCCTATTTAATGTGCATTTTGCTATCTTAAGTGATCGGGCGTAGTTTTACCGAACCCCAGTCTTGTCTCTTTGGTTTGTAAAACAAGATTCTAAATCTTTAGTATTCTGCAAAAGCTCTTGCGCAAAATAGAAAATTTTCTCAATTTGGTTTTCATTAAGAGCTTTTAAAGCAATGGCTAGCTTGTAGCTATACGGAACAACCCTTGATCGGACAGGATCAGAACTCAGGTTTTTAAAACTGGTGGGGCTATATCCATAAGCCACCATGATCTGATTCCGAAGATCATGGGTGACTGGGTTTATACCGTTTTCTATTTTTGAAAGCTGTGCTGAAGAAATTTTTGTAAGCTTGCTTGCATTTTCTAAGCTCAAGTTTTTTTTAATACGAATGAATTTTAGAACAGCGCCATCAAAGGTGTTATTGATTCGCTGTTTGTTTTTAAAATTTGCAACCCACGTTTTAAATAAAGGTACAAACTGAGTTCCATGAAGAATTTTAATGATTCTTTGGAACTCAGTTTCTGAAACTCTAGAACGGCCTTTGCCGTTTTCTATCTCGCTTAGCCAGCCCTTGCTGCGTCCAATTTGTTGGGCTGCTTGTTGAACACTCAGGCCACTTAATTGACGTAAGTGCCTGATGATGACTCCGTAGTTGTCCATAAGGACCTCCTCTTCTCGAATGAAATTTAATTTTTAAATTTGAACTTTGGAAAATTTGTCTGAAGTTCAAAAAAGTTGAACTTCAGGAAATATTTCTGAGAAGAGGCCGCTGTGGCAGGGTTTTGGCAGGGAAAATGAGTCATCTAGAAGGATCTAGAGGGGTTTGCAATTTTTTTCTGAATCTCGAATTTGAGTGATTTTAAGTAGTTAGAACTGTTGATTTTTCTGTTGCGGAACCAATGAACCGCCCCAAAATCCACTTTGATAAGTTGGAAATTTGGAGCGGGAGACGGGACTCAAACCCGCGACCTATGCCTTGGCAAGGCATCGCTCTATCAACTGAGCTACTCCCGCATTCGAAAGATTAAAAATCTAAAAGAATCGGCTGATTCTGTCAACTATTCGAAACAAAAGACCTAAAAGATAATCATCTCAAGTGGAATTGCTGAAATTTGGGCTTTATCATGCATTTTGTGCAACACGGTATTTGCCAGAACCATGTTAACACGCTGATTTTGGGTTGCATGAGCATTCAAAATATATGGCAATAGGCTCATGATAAAATTCATTATTTCACTGGTGCTAGTCGGTCACTATGCTTTTGCTTTAGAGCTTGGTAAACCCTCCTTTTTAAATCAACTGGAGGCTCTGCAAAGCCCTCAGCTTGTTACCACCCCTAATAATGATCATCAGCCGCTGTTGGACGCTTTTAGCCAGGCTAAGCGTTCTATCAAGGTCGGAATTTTTGGAATTTCAGGAAAGCATATTGCTGATGGACTCGAGGCTGCTCAAAAGCGCGGCGTTTCTGTTACTATTCTTTGCGACAAGTACTGTGTCAGCAATGACAAACGAGCGGCCTTAGTGGAACAGCTGAAGGCTGCCGGAGTGACCATTCACATGGCCTCACCCGGATTCTCGATCACTCACTGGAAGATGTTTGTGATCGATGATGCACGGGTTTTTATCTCAACGATGAATTTTATCTCGCGGCATCACCAAATGCGGGATTTAGGGGTCTTCGTCACTAACCCTTCTATTTTGCGCGAAGTGCTTTCAGTTTTTCATACGGATATCGAAAATTCTAAAAAGAGCACAGCGATTACCCCACCCCTAACCCATCCCAATTTAGTCTGGAGCCCCGTCAATGCCGAAGGCAAATTAGTGGAGCTGATTGATTCTGCAAAATCCACGATTGATATCTGGATCGAAAATATGGGAAACCAAGCTGTTCACACCGCCCTCAGAGCGGCTGTGATTCGTGGTGTGCGAGTCCGAGTGATGACTTCGCTATGTGGACTTGGCATGTTGCCGTCGACAGCGTTTGCTCATTTGAACCAACTGTTGAGTTTTGGTGTATCCGTCCAAGTGATGCCATTTCCGGGAACGCAGGATCTTCCTTATATACATGCCAAAGTGATCATCGCTGATTCAAAAACAGTTTTTCTGGGCTCTGAAAATTTTTCGATGAATAGTTTATTAAAAGCGCGCGAATTGGGAATTATCTTTCGCGATCCCAAATTACAAACGGAAATCTTAGCCCATTACGAATTGGATTGGTCCAAGACAATCAGTCTTCCGAAAACGCCCCCTGAAACCTGCGAAGCACTGCAACCGTAATGAATATTCTGCATCTGCTTTCACAAAATCAACTGACCGGCGCCGAAGTCTATGCCACGCAACTGATTGATCAACAATCACGAAATGGTCATAACGTCTTTCAAGTATCCAATGGTTTTTTTGCAGAAACTAAAGCCAAAAAACAAACTCTTGAGGTCGAGACAAAGTCCTTTGTCCATTTCATAAAAAATTTTTTATGGCTTCGTCATTTTTTGAAAAAACACCACATTCAGGTGATTCACACGCACTCTCGGGCCGCAGCAAAGTTGGGATACTGGGCTCGCATGGGTCTTAGAATTGGTATGATTTCTACTTTGCACGGCCGCCAACACCCCTCATTTTCAAAAAAACTATTTAATCAGTACGGAGATTTTTTAATCGCTGTTTGCGAAAGCATCCACTATCAACTGCGTTTTCATTTTAATTACAATCCCCGACGATTGCTAGTGCTACGAAACCCAATCTCTTCGACTGATTTTAAATACTCACCCCATACGTCTCGCTTCACAAATTTGAATCCCACCGAACCATTTAAAATTGCTGTCATTGGTCGAACGACCGGCCCCAAAGGGAAACGTTCTGAACAGGTGCTGATGGTTCTGTCGCAGCTATTCGAAAAATTAAATAAGCCTGTTCAATTTTACTTGATTGGTGGAAAAGCCAGCGATCTGAACCACACGTCATCTTTACAAATCATTGAAAAATCAGTCCCCGCTTTGACCAGTGTTGATTATGCTGAATATGATTTGGTTGTAGGATCTGGCCGTGTCGCCCTAGAGTCTTTGATCACGGGCATTCCCACAGTGGCATTTGGCGAAGCTCAGTACATGGGTCTTGTTCGCCTAAGTAACCTCAAGGAAAATTACGCAACAAATTTTGGCGATATCGATCTGAACTCAATAAGTCCGTTGTTGCCAACTGATAAACTGAAACAAGATTTAAATACATTATTTTCTGACGAATTAAAAAATGAAGAAATTCAACAGATCTCTCTGCAAATTCAAAAAGATTTCAATTCCGAAATGATTTATCGTCGTATTTTACGGCTTTATCAATCCAGTTATTTTTTAAGGAATTATTCTCGGTGGATACCAACTCTTATGTATCACAAAATTCCAAAAGCAGAACTAAAATCTCAGCATAAAATATTTGTAACCGCCGAAAACTTTTGTAAGCATCTGCAGTTTTTTAAATTTTGGGGGTTCAAAACCGTGACTTTCAATGAACTGAAAAAATTTAAATCCGGAGAAACTGATTTTAAATCATTTCCTAAAAAGCCTTTAGTGATCACCTTTGATGATGGCTATAAAGACAATCTTGAAATAGCCTCGCCATTACTTAAAGAATTCGATTTTAAAGCACAGCTTTTTTTATTGGCCGATGCCACCGTGAATTCAAATATCTGGGATCATTCCGAAACGGAACCTCCCCATGAAATTGTCAGCGGAATCGATCGTCAGCACTGGTTGAATTCGGCTTTTGAAATTGGATCTCATGGATTTCAACATCAAAAGATCTCGTCCATGACCGAGACTGAAGCTCGTGCTGAATTAAAAAATTCAAAAATGGCTTTAGAAAAAGAATTCAAACGAGATATCCCCGTCTATGCCTTCACCTATGGCGACACTCATCCTGCGGCAGCGGACTGGGCCTTTGAAGAAGGTTACGACTACGCGGTCAATACCGATAGTGGCGGATTGCTTCACGAAGAAGATCCCTACAGAATATTTCGAGTGAACATTTTTCCAAATGAAACCTGGCTCAGTCTTTTTAAAAAAACATCATCATGGTATCGACGATATTATTTTAGTAAACGCCAAAAATAAATTTTTCAGTACCCCATGGCTTTCAGAATCTGAACCACTGACACAGCCAAGATATAGGCCGCAACGTTGCTGATCAGCAACTGCATCAGGGCTAAATTCCATGATCCGGATTCTCGTTTTAAAATGCCCACCGTCGAAATACATTGAAGAGCTATACTAAAGAAAATTAAAATACCCACCACGGAAGCCACAGTAAAAATGGGTTTTCCATCGGCAAAAGTTGCTGTTCTCATCGCTTGCAGTAAGCTTTCGGTTTGGGCTTCGCCATCACCTTCAATATTAAATACAAGAGCCAACGCTGAAACAAAAACTTCACGCGCCGCAAATGCCGATATCAACCCAAAACCCGCACGCCAGTCTAATCCCATTGGAATAAATAGAGGTTCAATTTTTTGCCCTACTTTTGCTGCGTAACTTTGCTGAGAAATTTCAGAATCACTCATTTCAACACCAACATCCGGTCGTGGAAAATTCGTTGCAAACCACAGAATAATAGCCAATACCAAAATAATGGGGCCTGCCTTACTTAAAAATGATTTTGATCTGTGAACAGATTGAGTCAGTAAAACCTTAAAGCGCGGTCTTCGATAAAGCGGAAGCTCCATCATCAGACGTGGTTTTTGCGTCGAAGCAATCAAACGCGATAATATTCCCGAAGCAACAGCTCCTACAAAGATAGCAAAAAAATACAAAAGCGCCATAACAGCACCTGCAAGCAATGGCTGACTCTCTGAAAATAAAAAACTAATCATCAGGGCGAAAACGGGTAATCGCGCAGAGCACGTCATAAACGGAATTACACTTTGAGCGATCAGACGTTCTTTTTTTGAACTGATATTTCGAGTGGCCATAATCGCCGGAATAGCACAGGCAAAACCCGACAAGAGCGGCACAAAGGATCTGCCGCCTAAACCTATCCACGAAAGTGGGCGATCTATCAAGGCCGCAACACGAGCTAAATAACCCGTAGACTCAAGAATTCCAATACCTAAAAATAAAATAAAAATTTGTGGGACAAAAATAACCACGCCACCTATCGCAGCAATTAAACCCGCACCTAAAAAATTACCCACTAAACCCGGAACGCTGTTGGTTACGACATCTGCCAACCAGCCAAATGCGGAATCAATGATATCCATCACGGGCGCAGCCATCCAGTAGATCGCTGAAAAAAGCAATGTCATAAAGATAAAGAAAAAAATAAATCCAAACACAGGATGCAGAAGCAAAGAGTCAATTTGGCGTGTGATTCGGGTGATCTCTAAATTTCGATTCTGTTTCGATGTCACCCGCTCCGCCAACTGAACAGATTTCTTCATCAACACCTGTTGATTTTCCATCGACCATTCTGGCACTTTCACATCCAAATTTCGTCCCTTTGAAAACTCTTCGGAAGCCTTCATGGACAAAACCACTTTTTCAAGTCCTGCTCCCAAAAGACCATCAAATAGCACAATTGGAAAACCCAGTTCTTTTTCTAATTTTTCGAGATCCAATTGAACTTTATTTTTATATAAAAGATCCGACATCGTGACCACAAAAACAATCGGATAACCTGTCTGCCTCAACTGCTCGGCCAAAACCAAATGCCGTGACAACTGAGTTCCATCCAGCACACAAACAACACCCGTGATTTCTTTTTGTTCTGCTTTTTTTAAAAATAATGTCGAAAATGTAACCTGTTCATCTTCACTTTGAACCTGCAGCGAGTAGATTCCTGGCGTATCAATCACCACCGGAGCATAACCCGCATGAGCCCCACTTAAATGATTTTGAAGCAAGCCGACACTGTACTCGACCGTTGCTCCAGGATAATTGACTGTTTTAAATTTTGAACCTGTTAACCAATTATAAAGAGTGGTTTTCCCCGAATTCGGAGAACCAACTAAGACCCACGCAGACATGTCATCTCCTCTTCGTTAAGTGCCAGTATAGTTTCGTTAAATTGAATCACTGTGACTGAATTGAAAGAAATTTTATGAAGCACGACAATTTGAAGTGAAGGAAAAAGTCCCAGTTCATAAAGTCGTTTCACAATATCTTCAGGTCCCTCTATAGATTCGATGGTGATTGGTTGTTGTGTTTTCATTTGATAATAAGTACCTCACTCAGAAACAATCTGAAAATGACAATTTACACTGAATGTCTAGTTGATCATGAATTGATAATATCTGCGATCAGCGAATATTAATAAAAAACGCCCAGCTTAAATCCAAAAGCTTGTGTGAAATTTTTAGGTTCAATAAAAAACTTGCCACTGGCAGAACCATTCACTTGCAATTCCACCACATCTGAATGGGAGACATCCCAGCTTTCATAGTAAATGGACACAATCAAATTCTGAAACCATTTTGCATCTGTTATTTTCTTACTGACTGTCAATATATGACCAAATCCAGCCGATTGAGTATGATCTACATCACCATAAGTTGAATTGGCTTCCGAAAGTTTCGAATGCATCAACCCCTTTAAAAAGATATCCGCCTCCAAGTCCAAAGAATAATCATCTTTTTTAAAACTTAATCCAATGGGCGCAAAAATATATATTCCTGTGCGCGTGTAAAATCCTGAACCCTCACCCCGATCATAGAGATACCGCAAACCTGGTCCCACAAAAAAATCAAATCCGCGCGGCATTGGAAAAATAAATCGATGTGTGATTCGACTAATTACATCTGTTGTTTTAGCCTGATAAGCCGAACATTGCCCCGTGTTCACATCGCAGAGGCCACCATCATAATCCAGCTGACCAAATAAAAGATTACCTTTGAATAATCCCTGAAATCCCGATGGCCTCGACCATGGTAATTCCGCAAAAAACCCAATCAGATACCCTTGATGCGCAATCAAACCAGGCTCTACGTAACGGTATTGGACTGCCTCGGCGCCAATTGTCAGCGCAGAAAATGTTTTGCCTTCGGCCTCCTCAGCTTGAGTTGCAGAACTTATTAAAAAAAGAGCGAAGATTACAATGAATTTCATTTTGATCATCAACTCTAGAAAACCTCAAAACCAAAGTCCAGTTTTTCCTATCAATCCGCAGGAACTTTAATCCCGTGCTTAAGTCGGCTCAATGTTTATCCGATCCCAGACTTATGAATAGACTCAATACCACCCTGCTGATCCTCTTGTGTGTTCTGATCATTGCAAAATCTGCTTTTGCTGAAGTTCTACGCTGGCCTCAGGGATGCCTGACCGGCGAACTGCATGTTCAGAATAATTCTGATTCAGAAACACGTGCTTGGCTGCAAAAATTTAAGTCACAACTTTTAGAAGAATCTGAAGTTCGTCTTGCTCGCCAGCAAGTAACTTTAATCCCTGTATCTGCTGAAACCGTTTCCGAAAGTTTCACTTTGCTGCATTTTAAAAAAGCCGGCACTCTTCACGCTAAATTCATATGCAACGATAATAACATCATAAAGACCTACCCCAGCCACTCTTTCGAAGGAGGAGTTCTTTCCTACCGCCGCAGCGATCTCAAACAAAATAAATTATGGATCCAAAATTTATACTCCGGAAATAATCAGATCGAACTTGAATTTTTAGATCGCCGCATGAATGTTCTGTCAAATTCATCGATCGCATTAATTTCTTTAGAAACTAAAGTTATTCCTTTAATCTCCGAATCTCAAAACTGGTCTTATGTTCGAGTTCAGTCCCAGCAACGTTTTGCAGCCTTCAATCTGACGTCTTATGGATCTGATGGCCCCTTCATCATTGCACCACAATCGACTCTTGTTTCCGAAGATGCTGCTTATTTTGAAGTGCGCTCGCAAGATAATATCGGCGACAGTTTCATTGCCAAAATCACGGATCCAGAAATGATTGCCAAAGCCCGCGAACAAATCACCAATCCGACACTTGAAAAAATTCTTTTTGCCCGGTTGAAAAAAGGACACGGCAACCACAACCGCAATTGGTCTAAACGAGAAAAAAGTTTTTGGTCATGGTCTGTCAGTGAAGTTACCAATATTGCCGATATCGGAAGTACCTCGTGCAATGGCCTGCCACAGGTTGTTGAGGATCGGATTGATTCCTGGATTGAAAACCCAGGACGCATTTGTTTTTGGAGCTACCGCATTCGTAAAGAACTAAAACCCAGCGAAGTCGCCTCAGGATTTACAATTCAATAGTTGCCGATGCACTTTGACCACGCGTTTCTTCAACCTCGACACAAATCTTTTTGATATGATACTTTTTAAGTGCTTGAAAAAACTCTTTTGCTAAAAGAAGTGATAATTGCTCGACACTGGTATTGCTGACTTCCAACCAAATAACCTCATTCAAAGGCAATGAATAAAATCGATCTCGAAAATGAATCTCGTAATTTTTCCCATCTGAACTGACTTTGTATTTCATATCGGGATGCTGGGCTGGAAGTAAGACATGCTCATCCCACTGATCTAAACGCGCTTTGATGATTTTTTTAAGAACTTTGAAGTCCACAAGGTATCCCAACTGACTCAGCGCCGAATTTTCGGAACCACTGATATCAATTCGAACTTGATAATTATGACCATGTAGCATTTCTGCGTTTTTTTCATCGAAAATAAGAAAATGAGCACTCGAAAACTTAAAATTCTCTTTCGCCAAATGAAGGGTTGTCAAAGCCATAAATAATCCTTTATAAAACAGGTTCTGATGTCTTTACGAAAGGTACCATGAACTTTGAATTGAAGCAGCATTTTCAAATCGAATCGGCCAGATTTTTACCGAATTTACCTGCGGAACACCCCTGCTCTCGAATGCACGGCCACAGTTTTAAGATTATTTTAACCCTGCAATCCTCACTCGATTCAAAATTAGGCTGGGTTATGGATTATCACGAAATCTCTGAAGTCATGAAGCCCTTATTGGCACAACTAGATCACCGTATTCTTAATGATGTCTCAGGGTTGGAAAACCCAACCTCAGAATTATTAGCAAAATGGATTTTTGAGAAAGCTCAATTAAAAATCTCTATTTTAAAATCCGTCACAATTATGGAAACTCCGGCAACCGAATGCCGTTACCCAGTTTAAATAAAATTAGAATTCACTTGAACGGCTTGCCCTAGAAGAGCTTCCACTTTTTCGCCAGTTAAAACTCCTGGAGCATACATCATCACAATGGTGCTTCCCATACGAAAAGCTCCCAGCTCATCACCCTTGGTGATAGTCTGGTTATAGTCTTTGATTTTTTTAGCTGACGAGAGCAATTGATTCCCGACAATTGTTGAATCAAAGGACAAAATAATTTGTCCTACGTTTGTTGCAGCAACAAACATCACACCAACTAAACCCCGATCCGTTTCAATTTCCACAAGAACGCGCTCATTGACTGAAAATAATTCGTGAATATTTTCAGTCGACCATGCATTCACCGGCCATAAGGCTCCAGGAATATGAGTGACTTTCTTAATCACTCCCGTGACCGGAGAGTGCACGCGATGATAATCCGTCGGACAAAGATAGTACGTCAAAAAGACGCCGTTATCCCATTTCTTCAATGCGCCTTGATCTGCCGTAAATTCCACGACGGAATAGGTCTTATTTTTTGCTTGGATCAATTTGCCACTTTGAATACGGCCTGCTTGGGTCACCACAGAATCAGAAGGATGCAAAGCCCATGTGGTCCCAATAGGACGTAGTCCAGGTTTTAATTTTCGAATAAAAAATTCACCCAAACTAGGATATTCCGAAACAGGCAACTCGGCCTCATTCAGATCGATATGATAGGCCTTAGCAAAAGTTTTTATAATCCACGTGCTCAGAAAACGTGGCAAACGCACGTGAACAAGTTTTCCAATAAGGTAACTCAGATGGTTTTTGGGTAAAAATCGAGTGATTGCTGACATGGGCTAATTTTGCTATAAACTATTTGAAATGTCGAAGATTTTTAAAGACTTAAAAATTAAAATAGAAGATGACCTTGAACAGCATTTGAGTTGGTTGATGCCTGATCATGGTCCTTATCGCATCTTAAAACAATCTGTCGATGCCAGGCAAAAGCATTCTCCGCATTTTGTCTACTCCATCGAGGTCGCAGAAAAAGGCGAAGAGTTAAAACTCGAAGAGTTCTCGCTTGAGCGACTGACAAAAAACACATCTCAATTTAAAAAACCAATAGTTGTCGGAAGTGGACCGGCGGGCCTGTTTGCCGCACTTCGCTTTGTTGAACGCGGAATTCCATGCGTGCTTTTTGAACGCGGCAGCGAATCCACTGATCGCATCAAAGGTATCAATCGATTTTGGCGGTATGGTCAGCTTGATCCTAGAAATAATGTTTGTTACGGCGAAGGTGGCGCAGGACTTTATTCTGATGGCAAACTCATCACCCGCATCAAATCGGATCATATTCCCTACGTGCTCAATCGGTTGGTTCAGTTTGGAGCCCCAAAAGAAATCCAATGGCTTTCCAATCCTCATGTGGGCTCGGATAAAATTCGCCGCGTGATTCCTAAAATGCGCGAGTTTCTATTAAAAAATGGTTGTGAAATTCATTACAACTCACAAGTGACCAAACTGATTTATGGGACAAAATGCATCGAAGGTGTCATCACAGAACAAGGAGATCGTTATCTCTCGGATCATGTGATTTTAGCGACCGGTCATTCCGCAGAGGACATGCTCCATCATTTGATGGATTCCGGAGTGCATATTGATGGAAAATCATTTGCCATGGGTTTACGAATTGAACATTCTCAGAAAAAAATCAATGAAATCCAGTACCGCCAGTATGCCGACCATCCTAAATTGGGTTCAGCCAATTACAAACTGGTTCATCATGACAAACAAACCGAAATTGGGGTCTACAGTTTTTGCATGTGCCCAGGTGGATATGTGCTCTCGAGTGGCACCGAAAAAGATGGCATCGTTTGCAACGGCATGAGTAACTTTAATCGTAATTCGCCATTTGCAAATGCCGCCATCGTGATGAGCATCAACCACGATGATCTTTTTGGTTCCGACATTTTAGGTGGAATGAAACTGCGCCGAGAATTAGAAACAAATGCATTTCAAGCGGTGCAAAAACTCAAGGGAACCAAAGAACTTCCCGCCCAAAATATGATGTCTTTTTTAAATCGCTCCACGAAGAATACTTTGAAAAGCACATCATCACCATCCGGGGTAAAGGCTGTCCGATTGGACGAGCTGATGCCACAATTTATGTATGAAAAAATAAAACAAGGTCTAGAAAAATTTAATTTAAATATGAAGGGCTTTGTCACTGAAGATGCCCAACTGTACGGAATGGAATCCAGAACATCATGTCCGCTGCGAGTCACTCGCCACTCGGATTCTTTACAAAGTATTAGCCACAAGGGTTTATACCCCTGTGGCGAAGGCGCCGGTTATGCAGGCGGAATCACTTCTGCCGCCTGCGATGGAATCAATTGCGCAGATCAAATTTTTGCTGAATTAAAAAATTAGGAAACTGTGTTCCTGATAACGTGGGCTCGTGATCGACTAGCGATCACGGCGCTCACGAAAAGGTTTGTCGCTTATTGGTGAACGACGTGGGCGCTCGCTGCCACCCGTGGTGTTGCCACGAGATTCTGAACGAGCTTCGCCACCGCTACCAAAACCAAATCCCTCTTGCTTTCGAAATCCTTGCGGAGATCGTGGTGCCGGACGTACAAGACGTTGTTCGGGACGCTCTGATCGTTCACCACGATCAAAACTGCGTGTTGGACGCGAATCATTGTCATCCGCATTCCACGTACGAGCTGCAGGAGCATCTGTATTTGGACGAGGACGTGAAACACTACGTTCTTCCGTGCGAGGACCACGGGGTGCAAATCCACGATCTTCTCGTGGAGCAAATCCACGATCGCCACCACGATCACGGTTAAATCCACCACCGCCAGTACGCGGCCGGAATGAATCCCGAGATCCAAAAGATTCACGAGATCCACTGCGATCGCGACCAACTGGTCCACGCTCACGAGATCCGAAATCCTGCATTTCACGAGGCACAACACCATCACCAACGAAATCCATTGAGGTGTCGCGGTTTTCAAAAATATCTGGATGCTCGACCACTAAGTAACGAGTCAAAAATTCTTCAGCTGTGAATTCAAATTTGAATAATTCTTTCATCTCGACCATTTTACGCTCTAAAAATTTACCTGCGCGGCCGTACATTTCATTTTTATCCGCTTCGTTCATTTCTTGAATCACATCTTTAACACGGTAAAGATTCAACTCATCATTTGAAGGCGCGCGCCCTTTCGTCATGATGGCTTTAGTTACCTGCTGAATGCGCTTCAATGTTCGCACTTCATGCGGTGCCACGATCGATAATGCCAAACCTTTTTTACCCGCACGGCCTGTTCGACCAATCCGGTGAACATAGCTTTCAACTTCACGTGGTAACGAGAAATTAATAACATGAGTTAAATCATTAATATCTAATCCACGAGCCGCAACATCCGTTGCAACAAGGATCTTTACGCGACCTTTGCGGAAATCATTTAAAATGAATTCGCGTTCACGCTGTGGACGATCTCCGTGAATACAATCTACCGGAAATGATTTACGCTTTAACCACTCGGTGATTTCAATCACTTCGCGTTTGGTTTGACAAAAAATCAAACCATAAAAATCTTGATTCATATAAAGAACAGAAGACAACATCTGCAATTTACGATCTGGATAAATGGTATAATAAATTTGATCGATATCTGGTTTTTCAGAATCTTGCTTGTGAATTTCAACTTTGTCGTAATCCGGCAAATACCGAGACACCACACGGCGAATTTCCGGAGACATCGTCGCCGAGAATAACCATTTACGTTTAGTTTCATTATCACCCATGGCTTTTAAAATAGTTTCAACATCTTCTTGGAAGCCCATTGAAATCATCTCATCCGCTTCATCCAGCACCAATGTTTGAACGTTTTCTAATTTTAAAGCTTTGCGCTCAACTAAATCGATCAATCGGCCTGGAGTTCCCACAACGATATGAACTCCACGTTTTAATGCCGTCAATTGACGATCGTAAGATGATCCACCAAAAACAGTCAGAGTATTTAAACCCTTCCATTTTCCTAATTTTTGAATTTGCGCTTCGACCTGTGAAGCCAGCTCACGAGTTGGACACATGATCAATGCTTGAACATGCTTTGAAGAGGCGTCGATAGATTCAATCAACGGAATACCAAAGGCTCCTGTTTTACCAGTACCCGTTGCCGCTAATCCCACGAAATCTTTTTCGCGTCGAAGAAGCAGTGGAATGGCTTGAGTTTGAATAGATGTCGGAGTTGTAAACTTCATCTCCGTTAAGGCCTTTAAAACTTCTTTTGATAGTTTCCAAGATTCAAAAATATTGGCTAATGGAGCCGTCTCGGTCTCTTCATCATCACCATTGATCATTTCCATATCTTCTTCGATGTGTACTGGAGTTTTAGGAGTGCGACCAGTTTCGATTGTCTCTACTGCTGTTTCGATGGATGACGCATCAGATGCGTCACTAGAAGTGACTTCTGTATTCATAACTATTCCTTTTTGTAATGGAGAACTTTGATATTTCTAGTTTCAAAGCACTCGAGTTTTGGTACTCGAGCCACTACATAAATAGCCGTGAGTACACTTTTACCGTTTTGCAATTAACTACCCAAAAATTGCCGAGAAGACACGCATTATTATCAAAATTGTTAAATTTTCCAAAGAAACCCTACCTAAAAAGGTACCAGCTCACTTTTCGGTTACCGAAAAGTGAGCTGGTACCTTTTTAAGGGGATGCGCGTTAACTAAGGGGGATCTTGCTGAAAACTAAAGATTTCGTCGGTATTGGCCGCCGACTTCGTAGAGAGCTTGAGACATTTGGAAGAGAGAGCAGTGTCTGGAGGCTTTCAATAAAGCTGCAAAAATATTGTCGCCTTTTAGGGCTGCTGCTTTGAGGTTTTTGAGCTCACGATCGGCATCGGATTGATGGTCGATTTGAAACTGCTGCACATTTTTAAGTTGTGTGTTTTTTTCTTCTTGAGACGCTCGCGCCAGTTCGATCTTTTCAGGCACGTACCCTGCCGCCAAAGTTTTTGGATTGATAAACGTATTCACTCCAATAATTGGTAACTCACCAGAATGCTTAAGGTGTTCGTAATACATCGACTCTTCTTGAATTTTTGAACGCTGGTACTGGGTCTCCATCGCACCCAAAACTCCACCGCGCTCGTTCAACCGTTTGAACTCTTCTAATACGGCCTCTTCTACCAAATCAGTGAGTTCTTGTATGAAATAGCTCCCTTGAGTTGGATTTTCATTCTTACTGACGCCAAATTCACGATTGATAATCATTTGAATCGCCATCGCACGACGAACAGAGTCCTCAGTCGGAGTTGTAATGGCTTCATCATAGGCATTGGTATGCAACGAATTGCAATTATCCTGAAGCGCAATTAAAGCCTGCAAGGTTGTGCGTATATCGTTGAAATCAATTTCTTGAGCATGCAATGAACGCCCTGAAGTTTGAATATGATACTTCAACTTCTGTGAACGATCATTTCCCTTGTAAAGATCACGCATGGCTACCGACCAAATTCGACGAGCGACTCGTCCCAGAACCGCATACTCAGGATCCAAGCCGTTACTAAAAAAGAAAGATAAATTGGGCGCAAAATCATCAATCTGAAGACCACGCGATAAATAATACTCTACGAAAGTAAATCCATTCGACAAGGTAAACGCCAATTGACTGATTGGATTGGCACCGGCTTCAGCAATATGATAGCCAGAAATACTGACAGAGTAGAAATTTTTGATCTGATTTTGGGTAAAGTACTGTTGAATATCACCCATCATTTTAAGTGCAAAATTAATTGAGAAAATACACGTATTCTGTCCCTGGTCTTCTTTAAGAATATCCGCTTGCACGGTGCCGCGAACCAGCTGAACTGTCTTTTTTTCAGTCTCAGCAAATTCTGCAGACGAAAGTTTACGACCTAGTTCCTTTTCGCGTTTTTCAACTTGCTGATCAATTGCCGTGTTAAAATAAAACGCCAAAATCATGGGAGCTGGTCCATTGATTGTCATGCTGACCGAAGTATTTGGATCACAAAGATCAAACCCCGCATACAATTTTTTCATATCATTCAAAGTGCAAATACTGACGCCGGATTCTCCGACCTTGCCAAAAATATCAGGACGCTGATCAGGATCTTGACCGTACAATGTCACAGAATCAAATGCCGTTGAAAGGCGATGAGCTTTTTCGCCTTTGCACAAATAATGAAAACGCTTATTCGTTCGCTCAGGAGTGCCCTCGCCGGCAAACATTCGCTTAGGATCTTCGTCTGCCCGTTTGAGTGGAAAAACTCCCGCTGTGTAGGGAAATTCACCGGGAATATTTTCATATCTAAAAAATCGAAAGCGGTCTCCCCAATCAGATAGTTTAGGAAGCACAACTTTTCGAATTTTGGTGCCACTGAGCGACTTTGAAACCAAAGATTGGCGGATTTCCCGGTCCCGGACTTTAAAAATCAATTCATCCTGAGCATAGGTTTGAACCAATTGATCCCAGTTCTGTAGGGATTCTATTTCTCCGGCTATGAAATCCTTTTTGAGCTCAGATTTTTTCTCTTCCATTTGAGCAGGATCAATTAAACTTTCATTTTTTAGAATATCTAAGGCCCCCAATTGAGATGCCTTGATCGCCAATTGTTCTGTTCGATTTTTATAACGTCGCGCATTCGCCGCAATCTCAGCCAAATAATTTTGGCGATCCGCAGGAATAATCACATGCTCATCGGCAGACAAGACCGTGTTTTTAAAAACAGGATCTATAGCAGGCAATGTTTTCTTTTCAGCTAAGACGTCTGTCACTGCAAAAAATAATTGATTCATGCCACCATCATTAAACTGGCTGGCCTGAGTTAAAAATACCGGAACTTGAATATCATCATTGAATATTTTGCGCGAGCGCTTGTATTGTTTTGTTACATCACGCAAGGCATCCTGTGCCCCACGGCGATCGGCTTTATTCACGGCAACAAAATCTGCAAAATCGATCATATCAATTTTTTCAAGTTGTGATTGGGCTCCAAAATCGGAAGTCATCACATACATGGATAAATCACTAACTTCAGTGATTGCCATATTTCCTTGGCCGATACCGGAAGTTTCCGCAATAATAAAATCAAAATCTAAACTGCGCATAAAATTTAATATATCTGGCAACGTCGATGCTATTTCTTTACCCGAACCACGAGAAGCAACCGAGCGCATATATATATTGGGTCGCGATAATGCATTCATACGGATGCGATCACCCAAAAGCGATCCACCCGTTTTACGTTTTGATGGATCCACACAGACGATGCCCAATTTTTTACCTGGATAAGCGTTTAAAAAACGCTGCGACAGCTCATCAATTAAAGACGACTTACCAGCACCACCCGTTCCCGTAATCCCCAAGACAAGAGGTTTTTTCCCTTGAGAGGATGCAAATGATGACAATCCAAATGAATCTAAAGAATGGACTTGGTGTCCGTTTTCAATGGCCGTCAGCGCTAATCCAATATTGATCGATGGGATTTGATCTCCAGCAAAAATATTTTTCTTTTGTGCGATTTTTTTTTGTGCTTCGAGAATATCAAAATCACAACCCTGGACGATCATTTCAATCATCCCCTGCAGACCTAGCTTTCGACCATCATCCGGATGAAATATTTGGGAGATCCCGTAATCTTCTAATTCCTTTTTTTCATCATGCACGATGACGCCACCGCCACCGCCATAAATTTTGACATAACTTGCTCCCGCCTGATCCAGCAAGTCTCTTAAATATTTAAAATACTCCATATGCCCACCCTGATAGGATGAGACACACACGCCCTGCGCTCCTTCTTGTAAAACACTTTTTGCTACATCGTGGACAGATCGATTGTGCCCCAAATGAATCACCTCTGCGCCACAGTCTTGCAGAATACGGCGCATAATATTGATCGAAGCATCGTGCCCATCAAACAAAGAGGCCGCGGTAACGATTCGCACAGGATTTTTCAAAATAAGCTTTTCTTTCACGCGGAGTTTCCTTTTTTTATTTACCCTTAAAAACAGGCTTTCTTTTTTCGATGAATGCTGCGGTTCCCTCTTGAGTGTCTTCAGATGTGAATAACTGCGAGAAAATTTCAGCTTCATTGAGTAAAGCTTTTTCAGTTTCTAAATCAAAGGATTCATTGATTGATTGTTTCGCCCGAGCCACAGCCAACGGCGATCGAGTTAGAATAAGATTTATTTTTTTTGTAACGGTTGCCATTAACTCCGCAGCAGGGACAACATCATTCACAAGACCATACCGAAGGGCTTGCTCCGCAGAAATCATTTCACCTGACATCGTCATCTCGCGCGCCCGACGAATCCCAATAGCACGCGTCAGCTTAACGGTGCCACCAAACCCTGGAATCAAACCCAAACTCACTTCTGGTAGACCAAATTTAGCGTTCTCGCTGGCAATAATAAAATCACAACCTAACGCCAATTCACAACCACCACCAAGGGCAAAACCATTCACAGCCGCAATGACAGGAATTTTCAACAAGCTCAACTCATGCAAAATACTCTGACCCCGCTTTGCAAATTGCATCGCTTGATCCACGTTCAAATCTTTCATTTCACGAATATCGGCACCTGCTACAAAAGCTTTTTCACCGGCACCTGTAATAATCAGAGCTTTCACGTCCTCGAAGCCCATTTCAGAAATTTGGCGCAAGGCCTCGGACATTTCATTGAGAACCTGCAAATTCAAAGCATTCAAAGCCTCAGGACGATGAATCATTAAAGTCCAAATTCCGTTCTCGGCCCCATCTAATTTAATTGTTTGATATGAAAGTGACATCTGATTTCCTTTATTATTTTACCGCAGCATAGTTATAAAAACCACGACCTGATTTTTTTCCTAACCAACCCGCTTGAACATACTTCACTAATAGAGGGCAAGGACGATACTTAGAATCACCTAAACCATCATGAAGCACATTCATAATGGCCAAGCATGTGTCCAATCCAATAAAATCCGCCAAAGTCAGTGGTCCCATCGGCTGATTGGTTCCCAACTTCATGGCTTGATCAATTGATTCCACAGAGGCAATCCCTTCGTGCAACGTATAAACAGCTTCATTAATCATCGGCATTAAGATTCGATTCACAATAAATCCAGGCATATCTTTGGTTGATTCAACAAAGGTCTTTCCCATTTTTTCGGCAAGAGCCTTTGTGAGCGCAAAGGTTTCTGGTGATGTTTGCAAACCACGGATACCCTCTACCAGCTGCATCAAAGGAACGGGATTCATAAAGTGCATTCCAGCCACCTGAGTCGGTCGGCGTGTCACTCCGGCAATTTGAGTGATTGAAATAGAGGATGTATTCGATGTTAAAATCGCCGATTTCTGAACAGTTTCATCCAGTTGGCGAAAAATATTTAACTTCAACTCGACATTTTCAGTTGCGGCTTCGATCACAAAATCACAGTCACTCAGATCACTCATACGAGTTGTTGAACTGATCCCTCGGATAATTGTTTTTCTTAGATCTTCGGTCATCATGTTTTTTTTAATCAATCGCTCACAACTGATGGAAATGATTCTCAGACCTTCGTCTAGAGATTCCTGACGAATATCGTACATGACCACATCAAATCCCGATTGAGCCGCCACTTGAGCAATACCGTTCCCCATTTGGCCAGCACCCACAACTCCAATTTTTTTAATTGATGAAATACTCGACATTTAGACCTCACTTTTGAAAATGTTAATAACCAACTAGATATAGCAAAGATCTGGTCTTGATTGCAGCGATTTCCCCTCTGAAAATAGATCATAGTGCTATTCGTCATTGGGTTTTTACTACATTTAAATGCTTTTGCAGCCATTCCCGCTTTTGAAGCGTCGGAGATCCTCACTCTGACTTCGGAACAGGTGCCTTTTTTTAAGTCTCCTCAAAGCCAATTTCCCTCGGGCTACACTTCATTGGCAAATCTGCAAAAGAAACAAATTGAACAGGTTATTCACAGCGAAAATGCGTATGTTTATCAGAATGAGTACTTCAAGAAAGAGGACCTCAAACCCATCTTTCCCATGCATATGTCACAATCTGTTCTGGATCCAAAATCCAAACGACGCTGGTCAGTTCTCGAAGCTAAGGTTGAAACTCTGTTGGTTTACGACACCAACACCAAGGAAACTCACCAATTTCGCATTCAAGATGTGACTCCGGATCCCTACGATCTGGGATTCGCTCTGACATTGAAAGATATTTTTCTTAAAAAAGAACCCAGCGAGAAAGCACAAACATTGACCACAGTCCCCCAGGGCCATAAGTTTTCTGTTTTAAAGTATTCCAACGGATTTGCACAGGTCAGCTACAAAACCTACATTGGCTTTATTCCCGTAAGTGAAATTGTCACTAAGTTTGATTTTGCTACTTATGTTTTTGCAAATGCAAAATGGTATCTGGTAAAAAAACGCCACTTTGATCATATTATCACTGCTGAAAATAGAAAGTTTCATTTCGATCAAATTAAGGGACTGATTACCCCTGACAAAGTCGGTTTGATCGCATCAAAAAACCAAAAAATTCCCCTCTGGAGCCGGGTTGCTATGATACCAACCAAAGGAACCACCTGGATTCAAAGTCGCATCAAAGGTCATGGTGATGTTTGGTGGAGATCGGAAATGGCAGCTCCTGAAAAAGTCTATACTATTGATGAATTACTCAAAAAAGAAATTGCCTCGATTTCCTTTCACCCCACAAATCCCCTCAAAGCCATCGTTTCCGCACGAGGCGCCTACATCACTGAAGATGGATATTTATGGAGACTGCTTCCTGATTTTAAAACTTTTCATGGCCCCGTACATTACTTCAGCGATCATATGATTTTTATTGGAAACTTTCGCAGTTTGGATGGAGCTAAAACATTTGAAAACTACATTCAACTGGAACGCCTGACTGTGGCCATTCAAAATCAATTGGGATTTTTACCAAAACGTTTGCAAGTGAAACGCATTAATACTCTGCCAAATTATCAACTAAAAATTGAAATCGAAACTGGCCATCGTCGCATTCAATTGCAAAGCCCTCTCTTCACCCAAAGCTGGCGAGTGATCAAAAGTTAATATGAATCGAGTGAGGAGTGAGGAAAATTCTTGGACCAGACAGGATCCATGACGGAGTACACGTCTGCTTGCAGCTTTTGCCGTGTTTCAGGAGTTATCCCCACCGATGAAATCGGTTTTAAAATATGCACTTCAATCTGCCGAGACCATTTATCTTGATTTGGAATGATAGATCCCTTTGGCAAACACTCGTAAGCTCCTACAATGACCACCGGCACAACCAAAGCTTCTGCTGAAATCGCAAATAAAAAAGGACCCGCTTTAAAAGGCGACAGATGCGGTCCATAAAAACGCCCCCCCTCAGGTGAAAGCGCAAACTTTTCAGTTTTTAATCTGAGCTTGGCCTCTTCATAGACCTTATAAACCTCTTCACGCTTTTGTCTGGCAATTGGCAATGTGCCCATCATTCGCATTGCCTGAGAAAAAACGGGAATCTTAAATAGCTCAGCCTTTGCGCCAAAGCGAACACTGGGTAAAGCCCCACACAATGCAAAAATATCAAAAAAACTCGAGTGATTAAAAAGAAATAAGCATCCCTCAGTAGGAATATTTTCGATTCCATGGACACTTAAGCGAACTCCAAAAGCACGATAATTGATTTTCCCCCAGGTGCGGATATGCCAATCATCGACTTTTCGATTTCCCAAAATAAGATGCAGCAACATCGCCGATGTACCCATAATCAAAACAGATACTGGAAGAACAAAAATCATGACTGTCGATCGAATAAAAGAGATGAGTTTCACGTTAGCGATTATCCGGAAAAAGCCGTTTAATCGCAGCTTCCATTTGGCGATCTTTATATGCCGAGTGCTCCGATTCACCCGCCTGCATTTTTTTATCGGTCTCTTCTGTTAAAATTTGCACTTCAAAGGGATAAAAGAAACTGAACTTTTTTTCAGGATCAGGTCCATGCACATGAACCATTTTTCGAGCAATAAATTTGATGTACTTGAAATCTTTTGCTGAAAATGGATTCTCTTTACGAAATAATCCCAAAAAAGCACTCTGGCTTGATTTCAATTTATGATTCAAAAGACGGTCAATTTTTTCAGAAGATAAGTTTTTTTCATGTCCATGCTTTTTATTCAATTTATCGCAGACTGATAAAAACTCTTTGACGGGATACATATTGTTTGATGACTGTTCCGGCATAATTTGTGGAAAACTAATCAGATTTTCATCAATGAGAAAGCGAACCACTTGAAACGAATCAAAAATGGAACGCGTTACAAACCGCACTCCAATTTTATCATAAATTTTCATAGCAATCGCTTCCGGACGCGCCAGTAATTTAATCACTGTGCTGGCAGATGTTTTATATGGTTTTGTATGAAAATTGGCGAGCTCGATCGAAGGATGGCCCTCTTTTTTAAATGACTTTAAAAAAAGTTTTCCGTCTTGAACCACAGATTGCTCAAAAGGAATAAGAATTTGCTTTTGAATCTCTTCCGAAAAAAAACTGAACAAATCGGTCTCGGCATGAACGAAAACATGCATGCATCGCAGAAAAGCACAGGCCCATCTCTGCATTTCAGAATTTGTATTTTGTGAGGCATAGATCAAGAGATTACGAATATCACCGAGCTCTTCACGATTTCGGATGGCGCCAGGAATGGATTCTAAATCAATTTTTAATCGTTCTGTCATTAAAACCAAGGCGCGACGGTGAAAATACCACAACCTTGTTAAATCAGTAGGTGAAGAAACTTGGTATCCATAACTTTTTAAAAAGGCTTCAGCCTCTTCAAGATTGTGAATATGCAAAGATGGTCGATCTAATGCTGAGGCACCACCAGCAACCACAGATAAAGAAGAAGGATCAAAAAAATAAAATGAGGAATGATTATTGAGCATTCCTCATTAGACTATTGAATTATACCACATCGAGCAACATAGAACTGACCCAATGTTCCGCTAGCTGCAGCACCGCCGTTTACATTTCTTGTATTTTGAAAGCGAACAACACCGCTGAAAGTTTGCGCATCCAAACGACCATCAAATCGCACTTCTCCATAGCTATCTTTAAAACTCATGTAGCCATCACCCGTTTGTAAATTAAACTGTCCCGTAATCGTTGAACCATTTGTTGGTAAAAACTCTATGGCAACCGGCTCATAGGCTGTTCCATTTGGATCCAACTGAGCATTCAAAACAAAACTATCATAAACTTTAATAAGCATTTTTGACTGTGCCGCAACAACCATTCCATTGCCATCAACACGAACCATTCCTTGAAAGCGCACTCCCGTCGAATCTGTTGGAGAACTGCTGATTTGTCCAATTTCATCAGGTGAAATTGTTGCCGAAAGCAATGCTTTCACACGACTTTCAAATGTTCCAGAGCTTGAGTCCAGAGTCATTTGCGCCTGCTGACCATTATCATAAATTGTTCCAATACCCGTTGTTCCTTGCGGACACGTCGTGGTTCCCGAGAAACTTCCGATGGTATTATTTAAAGTATTTGTTGTATTCACCGTTGCGCGAACTGGATCTTTCTTTGGGTTACAGGCAACCACAAGCAGCGGCAGAATAAGTAACGGTAATAACTTTTTCATAAATACCTCCAAGTTCTAAAAACTCTTTCACAAGACTACTACGCAATCCAGAGGCCAAGTGAACAGCTCAAGATGAGACACTTATCATTTTAATTGAATGATTATGAGACGCTCAAAACGAATACAGATGCGACTCTGAGGGTATTGCCTTATTTTGCGCGATTCAAACGACGCTTGTCAAAATAGTATTCACTCAAGATGGCCAGCAAAACACCAGCAACAATGGCAATATCAGCCACGTTCACAACACCTGTACGAAGTGGGATTTCGATAAAACCTAAATTCAATCGTGCTCCTGTATCAAAAACCATAAAATCAATAACCCCACCATTTTCACGAGTCATTCGATCCCATAAATTTCCGAAACCACCGCCCATAATAAATGTATAGGCCAACAAATTCAGTCGAGATGTCTCATTTTTCAAGAGATACCAAAGCATCCCCCCAAGTCCTATCACGACAACAACTGCAAATACCAAAAACCGCACCGTGCGAGACCAACTCCCACCGAACCCCAAAAAGGCTCCCGTATTTTCGGCATAGGTAAAACTGAAAAATCCACCCAAGAAAACTGATGGGTCTTGCCCCTGTAGTGTGTTCACAGCCCAATACTTTGTTGCTTGGTCCAACCCCACCAATAAAAAAAGCAAAATACCCACGACAATAAATTTAAATTTTAATGTCATTGGCTCTCTTGCTGTTTATAGAATGTGGCTTGAGACTTGGCTCGCTCCATCATTTTCGATGATGGCTTCAATCGATTTGCTTTTCGCTCGGCAGAGTATTTATTCAATTGATCAACAATGTAAACAGCTCCAACTGAATCCGCATATTTCAACAATCCCCCGCGAAATGGCGGAAAACCGGTTCCCATAATCATGGCTAAATCGACCTCGTGGGGTGTTTCAACAATACGATCTGCATCCAAAGCCAACGCGCATTCATTGATCATCGAAAACACACAACGCTCGATGCATTCAGCAATTGAAAGCGGATTTGTTGGTGCCGGCAATCCCAATTCCGAATAGATTGAACCATCAAATTCAGTTTTTCGGCCATCTTGACTGTACTTGTAAAAACCCAGACTACTTTTTTGTCCCAGTCTTTTTTTATTTTGCTCTAATTTCTCCATCAATGGAGGTATTTCAATACGATCAGGATAAGCAGACTTAAAAATTTTCAAAACTTTCAAGCAAACATCCAAACCAACGCTATCCATTAATTCAAATGGCCCCATTGGCATTCCAAACTCATAGACAAAAGCTTTATCAACTTTTTCAATATCCATTCCATCAGCTAATAAAAAAGCCGCTTCCGCCATATAGGGTAGTAAAAGTCGATTCACCAAAAATCCTGGCCCATCCTTAACAACGACAGGCATTTTTCCCATTTTTTTTGCCAATTCGAAAACAGTCACAATCGTTTCATCAGATGATTTTGGAGATCGAATCACCTCAACTAACGGCATTTTATGAACAGGCGAGAAAAAGTGCATTCCTGCAAAATTTTCGGGATGCGGATGGCCTTCAGACATTTCGGTTACAGAAAGTGAACTTGTATTGGTCACGATAATCGCATCTGATCGCATCTCTGAAGCTGTCTGTGCGATCACTTTCTTTTTGATACTCATGTCTTCGACAATAGCCTCGACAGTCACATCTATATTCTTAAATCCCGAGAAATCAGTTGTGGTTGAAACCAACGCCATTTTTTGAGTGAACTGGTAGTTATCGATCACTCGTTTTTTTGCCAATCGCGCCCATAAATCACGCGCATGCTTCAATGCTTTTGAATTCGCATCAAAAGAAATATCTTTCACGCGAACATCAATGCCCTTGTCCGCAGCAACATAGGCTATTCCTCCACCCATCGTTCCAGCACCAAGAACACCCAAGTGCTTCACTGGTTTTGCTTTGATACTTCCATTGGCCACTCCAGTTTGTTTCTTGACCATCTCTGTCAGATAAAAAACATGAATTAAATTTTTAGAAATATCTGTCAGGGCACATTTTGCAAATTCTTCGCATTCTGTTTTTAAAGCTTGAGTCCGATGAGCAGATCCATAGGTTCTGCGAATAACTTCTAGTGCTGCTAAAGGCGCTGGATAATGTCCTTTTGAGGCCTTCATCACGCCTTCTTTTGCTTTTTTATAGACCACTCCCGAAAGAACTCCTTCAAGTAGACCTGCAACAATACCTTTTGGCATAAACTTTTTACGACGCTTCTGACCACCATCTGCAATTATTTTTTGAATTTGTTCATCCGCAAAATTTTCAAGTAAATTTGGATGCACCACAAAATCAACCAATCCAATTTTAAGCGCTTTCTTCGCATTCAGTAATTTACCTGCTAAAATCACATCCAGCGCAGCTTGTAAACCGACCACACGCGGCAACCGCACGCAACCACCGAATCCGGGTATGATTCCTAATTTTGTCTCTGGCAATCCAATTCGCGTTGAAGAATCTTCCGTTGCGATTCTATAATCACAAGCTAAAACCATTTCACAACCGCCACCGGCACAAGCCCCATGAATCAAGGCCATTGTCGGCATCGGCAAATCTTCAATCAAATTCATGATCTCTTGTCCGCTTTGAACAGCTGTTTGCACATCTTCAATCGTTTTCAGCTGACGAATTTCTTCAATATCTGCACCGGCTATAAAAATAGTTGGCTTTGCCGAGCGAAAAAGAACCATTTTATAATTTGAAGTTTTCAACTTCTCTAGATGATCACGGAGCTCTCTCATCACGGGTGTTGAAAGTTTGTTGATCCTTTCATTGGGTCGATCAAAAGTTAATATCGCAACATCGTTTCCTTGAATATTTTTAGTCGTAAATTGAATTGCTGACATATGACAGTTACCCTTCGTTTTCCAAAATTATTGTCCCACCTTGACCACCACCAATACATAATGTGGCCAAACCGAATTGAATTTGACTGCGTTGCATCTCTTTCATCAACGTGAGTGTGATTCGTGAACCAGTTGCTCCAACAGGGTGACCATAAGCAATGGCTCCGCCATTCACATTCAAAATATCTGAGCGCAACTCACCAATTCTTCCAGCAAGTCCCAATTTTTTTCCAAATTCATCGGATTCAAATGCTTTCTGACAAGCCAACACCTGAGCCGCAAAAGCCTCATTCAATTCAACTCGCCCGATATCCTTCATTGTTAACCCAGCTCGTTTCAGTGCGAGTGGTGTCGAATAAGCCGGTCCCATTCCCATTCTTTCGGGCTCAAGTCCAACATATCCATAACCTCGAATACGAGCCACGGGCTTATAACCTAAAGCTTCTGCTTTTTCGCGAGCCATTAATAATACCATCGCGGCCCCATCTGTGATGGGACATGAATTTCCGGCTGTAATAGTTCCTGTAACTTTATCGAAAAATGGTTTCAACTTTTGAAGCGCTTCCAGGGTTTGATTATCACGCGGACCAATATCTTCAGTGATTGTTTCTTTAAAATCAGGCGGTAAATACAAAGGCGTCATTTCTTCTTTTATTTTTGATTTTGCTGCGGTGGCTTTTTGATGCGACAACAGAGCATATTCATCTTGCTGGCGGCGAGTGATTCCAAATTCTTTTGCAATCACTTCAGCAGTCATGCCCATATTCATTCCCACAAATGGGTCTGTTAATCCTTCGGCCAATGCTATGATGGGTTTATACTTTGTTTTTGCAAGAGGGGCTGTCGTTGCCATTTCTTTGATTTGCTTGAGATCCGCCATCAACCAATCCCAAAGAGCTGAAATTTTTGCTCCGCCTGAACGCGCAGAACCTAATCGTTCAATGATACTGGTGATAGCTGGTGGCATAATGAATGGCATTTGCGACATGTTCTCGGTTCCACCAGCCACAATAATATCCATTGTTCCAGAACGAATCCGCTCAAAACCTGAACTGATACTCTCCATAGCTGAAGCACAATTGCGATGCACAGTGACGGCCGACGTTGACAGTGGAAATCCCGAGTTCAAAGCCACAACACGAGCGATATTAACGGCATCAGAGGGTGACCCTGTATTTCCCAAAATCACTTCATCAACTAAATTCACATTTAAATTTGTGCGAGCAATGAGCTCTTTCAAAGCCACCTGTCCAAGTTGAGCGGCGTGAACTGTTTTTAACTTAGTACCTGCTTTTGCAAAGGGTGTACGCACTCCATCGACAATGACGACATCTCGTGCATTTTTAGGCAGTGAACTCATGGTGTAGTCTCCTGGTTTGGGTCATTTTAATTCGCTGTATAATCTCGTTATTAAACCTTAAAAAATGGTTTGAGGCAATTGACGCTACTCAACAATACAGACCAACAAATTGTGCTTTTCCGAACACATTCGTAGAATAAACACTCTAAAGAGGTTGAATTGGAAAATACAAAACCAGAAAAAAATTTCGACAAAGAAGCGTTAGAATTTCACAAAAAAGGCCGTCCCGGAAAAATCGAAGTTGTTTCGACAAAAGACTGCAATACCGAAAAGGCACTCTCCCTTGCCTACTCTCCGGGAGTTGCAGCCCCTTGCAAAGAAATCGCAAAAAATCCAGATACTGTTTATGACTACACAACTAAAGGAAATTTAGTTGGGGTCATTTCTGACGGCACAGCTGTCTTGGGTCTAGGAAATATTGGTCCATTGGCGGCAAAGCCAGTTATGGAAGGCAAAGGTATTTTATTTAAAATGTTTGCTGGTATTGATGTTTTTGATATCGAAGTCAAATCTTCATCTCCTGCGGAATTCATCGCTGCCGTACGCACATTGGAACCAACATTTGGCGGAATCAACTTAGAAGACATCAAAGCCCCTGAGTGTTTCGAAATTGAAGAAACATTGAAGCGCGAAATGAATATTCCCGTTTTTCATGACGATCAACATGGAACAGCCATTGTCAGCGGAGCAGCCTTGCTTAATGCCTGTCAGATTATTGGTAAACAACTCAGCGATATTCGCGTGGTTATTAATGGCGCGGGCG
Organism: Bdellovibrionales bacterium RIFCSPHIGHO2_01_FULL_40_29; assembly: GCA_001771815.1. Taxonomy (GTDB): domain Bacteria; phylum Bdellovibrionota; class Bdellovibrionia; order Bdellovibrionales; family Bdellovibrionaceae; genus Pseudobdellovibrio. Next base: position 58,021 of record MEPU01000010.1, read on the forward strand.
CCGCTTCGATTTCTTGCACAAATATTTTTGTGAGCCTTGGTGTGCAAAAGCACAACGTCATTATGTGTGACAGCAATGGCGTGATATTCAAAGGCCGCACAAAAGGCATGAATAAATACAAAGAAGCCTTCGCGGTAGAAACTCCTCTGCGCACATTAACTGAAGCTCTTGCTGGTGCTGATGTTTTCTTAGGTCTCTCGGTCGCCGGAGCCGTCACTGGGGAAATGCTTCAACTGATGAATAAGGATCCCATTATTTTTGCGATGGCAAATCCTGATCCTGAAATCAGACCCGAAGAAGCTCGAAAAGCACGTCCTGATGCGATTATTGCTACAGGTCGCTCCGATTATGCCAATCAAGTGAATAATGTCCTTGGCTTTCCATCCATTTTTCGCGGCGCCCTTGATACCCGCTCTACTCAGATCAACGAAGCCATGAAACTGGCAGCTTGCCATGCTTTAGCAAAATTGGCGCGCGAAGAAGTTCCGGATTATGTTTCAGCATCTTACGGTGGGCAAAAGTTTAAATTTGGCCGCGAGTATCTCATTCCAAAACCTTTTGATACCCGCGTGCTTTTACGAGTGGCTCCCGCCGTCGCCAGAGCAGCAATCGAAACCAAAGTCGCCCGCATTGAAATCACAGATTGGAATCTTTATCACGACAAGCTCGAAGCTATTCAAGGACCACAGAAAGTTTTTGTTCGTTCAGCTGTTCACCGGGTTCATGAAAATTCGAAACGTCAGGGCTTCTTGCCAAAAATTGTTTTTCCAGAGGGCACCAGTTCAAAAATTCTTAAGGCTCTAAAAACCTGCCAGGAAGAAAAAATCTGCCAACCTATTATTTTGGGGTACCCTGACCATATTTTAGAAAAAGCCAAATCCCATGATGTGAATTTAAATGGAATTGAAATCATCAATCCGGCGACACATCCCAAATTAGGACTTTACGCTCAAAAACTTTTTGAATCTCGTCAACGTAAAGGCATCAATATCAAAGAGGCTGAACGCCTGATGATGGAGCCCAGTTATTTTGCGGCCATGATGCTGGATCAAGGTGATGCCGATGGAATGATTAATGGCGCCACAACAGATTATGCCAAAGCCGTGCGTCCTATTTTACAAACAATTGGAATCACTAAGAACGCAGTCCCTGCAGGACTTAATATTGTTCTAGCAGATAATAAGCTTTTATTTTTCACGGACACGACCGTCAATTTTAATCCGACGGCAGAACAACTGGCGCAGATTGCTATTCAAACAGCCCAAGTGGCCGAACATTTTGGACAAAAACCTCGAATCGCCATGTTGAGTTTTTCAAACTTCAGTGGCGCCGAAGGAACTCCTGCAAAAATGAAGCGTGCCGCAGATATAGTTCGCCAATTGCGACCTGATATTTTGGTTGAAGGTGACATGCAGGCCGATACAGCCGTGAATCAAGAAATTCAAGATCGAATTTTTCCATTCTCTGGTCTGAAGGGCGAAGCCAACATTTTGGTTTTTCCAAATTTAGAAAGCGCTAATATCTCTTACAAATTGCTTCAGCAATTGGGTAAAGTCGAAGTTCTGGGACCATTTTTGATGGGAGTTCGACGAGCTGCCAATGTCTTGCAACGGACAACAACGGAAAGCACTATTTTTAGTTCTGTTGTTTTAACTGCTCTCGAAGCTCAGTTTATAACTGATTACAGAAGTCAAAAAAATTGAGTCAGCACGTCCGAATCAACGAAAAAGATAAAGTCATTGTTGTCGGAGTAGGTCTGAAATCAGAACCTATTTCCGAAATCAAAGAAAATCTTTGCGAGCTCGAAGAGCTGGTCATGGCCGCCGGTGGTGATGTCATTGGATCGACTGTGCAGGTTTTACCGCAGTTCAATCCAAGCACGCTGATTGGCACAGGAAAAGTTCAAGAAATTAAAGAAATGGTCGAAGAAAGCAAATGCAATTTAGTTGTACTTGATCATCAACTTTCGGGAATTCAAACGCGAAATTTACAAGAATCCATCGGTTGTAAAATATTAGACCGTTCGCAATTGATTCTGGATATTTTTGCCCAGCGTGCTCGCACCTATGAAGGAAAACTTCAAGTGGAGTTGGCGCAGTTATTGGATCAAATGCCCCGCATGATCGGCGCATGGAATGAATCACTCTCAAGACTGGGTGGCGGTATTGGTACGCGCGGCCCCGGAGAATCAGCACTAGAAAACGATCGCCGCCGTATCCGAGAAAAAATTTCTTTGGTCAAAAAAAAATTGGATGAAGTTTCTCAACACCGCGCCCAGCATCGCCAATCTCGAAAACGAAATGAGATCCCAAGCTTTGCTTTGATTGGCTATACAAATTCAGGAAAAAGCTCGTTGCTCAATCGCCTGACTGGCGCTCAAGTGGTTGCCAAGAATATGGTTTTTGCGACACTTGATCCGACAACTCGTAAGGTCTTTTTAGATGATGGCCCCCCTGCTGTTGTGACAGACACCGTGGGCTTTATCCGAAAATTACCTCCACAATTGATTGAAGCCTTTAAAGCCACACTCGAAGAATCTTCAGAGGCTGATATTTTACTGCACGTTGTGGATTTGTCTTCACCCAATATGGAACGGCAAATTGAAGTCATCGAAAGCCTGATGAAAGAATTCAAATGGGAAGATAAAAAAATTATTCATGTCTTCAACAAAGTCGATATTGCTCCAGTTGATCGCCAATTTCGCGTGAAACATTTTCCCCGCGTTTTTGTCAGCGCTCTGACCGGCCAAGGGTTTGATCAGCTTAAAAAATTAATGTCTGACTCGATCAACGAAATGCAGACCGAAGTCGAGCTGTACTTTGATCGTGCGAATGAATACCGTATCTATGATTTAAGTCGCGAGGCTAAAATCAATCGCAAAGAACCTGCCACTGAAGGCACAATTTGCTTCGCTATGATGACCCCGACTTTATTAAATAAATGGCGGGATTTTTTAGTTAAATAAGTTATAGTATAAGTCTATGACAAAATTTTATCTTATCTTTTTAATTGCCGTTACAATTTCACCAAACATCCAAGCTCAGAACAAGTGCATTAGCGGTAAAGAGTCCTCTTCCCATTTATTAGATCAAATGAAAACCGCCTCTCAAAATCCTCAGTCTCCGACCTATTCTATTTTTAAGGCCTACAATCTGGGGCAATCCACAGAAGGCAATGCTATTGCCTCTGAATTCTGCACCGATGACAAATGTCGTTTTAGACAATCTGAAATGGCAGACTTCAAAAGAATCTCCGAAGCCACCACAAAAGTATTAAAAGCTCCACAAATGGCTTTCAAAATGGAGTGCGTGATTGCTGGAGCTCAATTTAAAGCTGAAACTTCTGAAATCCATTGCCCTTCAGGAAAACGAACCAAAGGTTCATTTGATTTTTGCGTCAATCAAGATCTTTTGGCCTACCAAAATGCGGTTGTCAGCAATTTTCAAGACTGTCTCCAAGCCAGTGGAATAAGAACTTTGGATGCCGCTCACCTATTTAAAATGTTCACGCTGGAATCAGCCTTCAAACCTTACTACGCTTATCCAGGCGGAGTGGGTTTTGGTCAGCTGACATCTATTTTTGTGAATGATCTGCATGAAGCCCACCGTGGACGAAAATTCATTCAAGCCATGGCCAATTCAAATAACTCCCAATGCCAAGCTGCAAAAATAATTGCCGAAAAGGATCTTCAGAATAAACCCCGACATTCTGACAACTGCAGCTTTGTTACCATTGGCGAAGGCTTAGAACGCAATATTCTGTATTCTATGTTAGGCCTCGCAAGTTCGTGGAAAAATGATATTGAACCTAAACTTCGAAAATATATTGCTAAGCATGCTGGACACCCGCGAATCGAAGAAGTTAAAAATATGGCATTACTTAACTCGTATGGACCAGGGCGTGCTAAGGCTCGCGCCACTATTGATCGATTATCAGGCTTACCTCCAGACAAATTTCTGGCGGCTATAAAAAAACCACTTCGCACCAAGCGCGGAAATCTCACGTACTACACAGATCGCATTGAACGCCGTCAAAAGAATTTACTGACTACGAAACTGATTGATCCTGTTAAATCAGAGTACGCTAAAACTGGAGCCAACGCATGCGTCAATACAAACTAATTGCCATAATACTTTTTGCATTTAGTGCCCTGGCTGTATCACCCGAGCCCACGAATGCAACCTACGAAGAATTTCAGAGATCAAAAGATCAGTTTTTAGCAATGAAATTGACTCAAAAAGATTTTTCAAAAAAATTCAAAGAGCTAGATTCACAACTAACGGCGCTTTATGAAAAACTAAAAGCCTCTGAATCCGAAGAACTCTCTGTCGAGGGCAATCAAATGGCTCTGGATCTTGAACTTCTTGAGCCACTCCGTCAGCTTGCCAATTCAAAGTTTGATAAAGCCGCCTGTCGTGAAGCGCGCCATTCAAATCAAATGAATGTCACTCCCGAAGACAAAGAGCAAAACGACGTCATCGAAAAAGTCATTCAATCTATTTGCAAATAATGGAACAAAAAACTAAGGACTTAGCGATTCATTAAACGTTGTTTGCGACGCATTTCTGCAGCAAAAAAACGACGCTTCTCGATGTCTGTTTCTGGCGCCAATGCAGGAACTTCACATGGCTTTCCGTCAGCCCCGATAGCCACAAAGGTCAAATAAGCTGAAGCCGTATGAAAATATTCGGATGTTTTGGGATTCTCTGCCATGACTCGGACCCCAACTTCCATGGATGTTCGAGAAACATAATTGACCGAGGCCATTAGATTCACAACCCACCCTTTTTTGATAGGCGCTACAAAATTTAATTGATCAATACTTGCTGTGACAACTTCACTATTAGAATGTCTTTGAGCAGCGATCGCTGCAGCGACGTCAATCCAGGACATGACAGTTCCACCGAAAACTGTATCTAAAGAATTTGTATGGGTGGGTAAAACAAGCTGAGTCATTATAACTTCGGAAGAGCGAACTGATTTGCTCTTTTTCATTATAATGACCCCTCTTTAAGACTTAAAATAACCATTTTAAATGGCTAAAAACAATTAAACTCCAGCGTCATTATTCCCGTTGCGGTTACCAAAAGTACCCGTTCCAGGAAGTGTGATCGTTGTATTTCCAGCAGGAATGATCGGAGTTGCTTGAGTATTGTAAGCAGATGCGCCAGCAGGTTGAGAAACTTCAGCACGTGATTCACTTTCAACAAAACCAATGTGTGGTAAACACCATACGATTAATTGAGCTCGTGATTTAACGTTCATTTTTTTGTAGATATTTGTTAAGTGGAACTTAACAGTTTTCTCTGTTACGAATAACTGATTTGCAACTTCCTTGTTAGAAAGACCCTTTGATACTAGGTCTGCAACCTCAGCCTCGCGATTTGATAAACCCTTTTGTATTAATACATCTCTGAGCATCCTTGCTCCTCCTGCTTAATTGTTTTTAGTCTCTTTTTGCGACACCTTGAAACAGCACCCAGACTATCCTTTGTCTAGGTGGTTGTCTCGAAATGAACCACAACAACCTGTATTTAAGTCTGCCGAGACTTTTAAGAAAACGCAATACTTTAGACCACACTATTTTTAAAAACTAGACCGCATTATTTCTCATTTTTCATCTAAGTTTTGTGGTTTTTAACCGATACATCCTCAATAGGAGTCTAGCATGTTCAATTCAAATACGAAGTTTTTGGTGGTTGATGACTTTTCTACGATGCGAAAAATCATCAAGAAGGTTCTTGATGAAATTGGCTATAAAAATGTCGTTGAAGCCGTTGATGGCAAAAATGCACTTGAAGTCATCGCCGAGTCTTATAAATCAGGACAACCCATTCAGTTTGTTATTTCTGACTGGAATATGCCCAACATGCAAGGTATCGAACTTTTAAGAGCCTGCAAAGACCACCCTGACTATAAAACACTTCCCTTTATGCTCGTCACTGCTGAAAGCGAACAAACTCAAATCATTGAAGCCGCCAAAGCTGGAGTCTCTGAGTATGTTGTTAAGCCTTTCAATGCGGCCACTCTGAAAGCAAAAATTGAACGAGTCTACAATAAAATTCAAGTCTCAACTGAAAAGAAAGCAGCCTAGTTATGAGTGCAGCAACAAAGCTCAATCCTCAGCACCCATTTTTGGACCGCGATGTTATCTTAAGCTTAGCCAATGGCGTGACTGAAACATTACAAACAATGGCTCAAACCGTGGCAAATTTTGAGAAGCCTTTTGTGGCTAAAGAGTGGCAGACTCCTTGCCAAATTGCCGTCTTTTTAGAACTCAATGCTGACCCCTACCATGGTCAAGTTCGATTTCATTTTGACAGCAGTGTTGCTCGTGGAATTATTGATAAAATGCTGGGTCCCCAAGTTGAAGAAATGAAAATGGACGAGATTTTAGATGGCGTTGGAGAAATTTCTAATATTTTCTTTGGTTTAGCTAAAACAAAACTCAACACGATTGGATTTAAACTAAATATGTCCACCCCTTATCCTTGTCAAAGCGCAGATCTTCCCGCCATCGTTGGTGAAAAAACGCTTTTGATTATCCCATTTCGAGTGGAACAAGCATTATGTTACGTAGAACTTATTTTGTACTGAGATAAGGTTTTAATAATTCAGTTTTACTGAGCTCAGGCTGCTCCCATTGGCGCAGCCTGATTTTTTTCAAAATGGCACCCATCTCTGTTGGCGCCACCAAACCCATCAAATCATTTCCATCCACTAGCTTTGGTGGTTTTTTTTCAACTCGTTTTTGAAGCTCTGCATTTCGCTCTTCTGAAAATAACCCCATCGACGCCAGCATCCTACAGACCGACACAATCAAACCATTTTTTTCGGACTCAAAAGCCAACTCTACTGGTGACATCAGAGTTTCAGAACACAATAAAATAGTATCGTAAGCCTTCAGTTCATCACGAGACGCTCTCATACGCTCCCGCAAGCATTCTCGCATTTGCTCTCTGTCAAAAGTACTTTTTATCAAAAAAAGTAAAAAATATTCCAGTGCTAATTCCAAATTTTCTGTTTGAGGCAAAACCATGGTTACAGGATTCTGAATCGGAAAAAGAGTCCGCAAAATGGAGAGAGCTAAAATATCTCGATTCCAGGATGAGTATTCTATTGCCGGAATCATTTTTTCAAATTCCGTCCATATCCGCTCTCCACTAATTTTCTGAAGAAGCTGAACGTTTTCAAGAGCCGCGTCCCGAGTCGCAGACTCAATTTCAAACTTCAGCTGAACTTGAAATCGCAGCAGGCGCAAAATACGCAAATGGTCTTCGGCAAATCGCACCTGCGCATCCCCCACGCAGCGAAGCATTCGTTTTTCAATATCTTGAACTCCATCCACAAAATCTTGAATTTTTTGGGTTTGATCATCCCAAAAAAGAGCATTGATTGTAAAATCCCGTCGGAGCGCATCTTCGGCTGGTGTGGCAAAATCAACATGCGACGGTCGGCGCCCATCAATATAATCTGACTCACGTCGAAAAGTCGCCAAATCAAAGACATGATGATTACCCACAGGAATCTTCACGACACCAAATTGAATGCCCACTGGAATCGCCTCAGGAAAAATCATCATAATCTGCTCAGTGGTTGCATCCGTAACCAAATCCAAATCAAAAGGTATCCTGTTTAAAATAAAATCTCGAACAGCACCACCTGCAACCCAACACACATAGCCGCCATCACTCAGTCTATTCTTAACTTGAATAAACGAAGGATACAGAGGATGCTTTTTAAATGCTGTTGCGACCAAAGACTCAGGCATAATTTATTATGAAAGATTTAAACTCAATTCTCAATCAATTAAAAGATCAACTCGGATTGAATCAAATTCAAATTGGCCCTCTGGCAACGCCGCTAACTATAGAATTCTATGAAAAATGGCTCACTCAAGATTTTCACGCAGATATGGCATATCTTAAAGAACATCTCAGCCTTAAAAAATCTCCACAGTTACTGCATCCTAAAGACTTAAAATCTGTTATAACGATCACTCAACCCTATTTTCCAATTGTTAATGCAACCACAAATCCCATTCCCGCTCGTGCGGCGACATACGCCCAAAATCAAGATTATCATTTTTGGCTCAAAGAAAAATTAACTCACATCATTGAGGCTCTCAAACAACAACACCCCGAACATGAATTTTTACCTTTTGTTGATTCTGGCCCCGTCCTCGAAAGAAATTGGGCTTTTGAAAATGGTCTTGGCTGGTTCGGAAAAAACACCTGTCTCATTCATCCTCAATTTGGCAGCTTGTTTTTTATTGCTGAAATACTCACAACTCTTGAGCCACCCCCACAAAAAATTGAAAAAGTGCCAGACTTTTGCGGAACTTGTCAAAAATGCATCACCATTTGCCCCACCGGTGCCTTGATCGCTCCAAAGACTTTAAAAGCCGAGCTGTGTATTTCGTATTTAACCATCGAGTCAAAATCAATCCCCGCAATCGAGTTGCGAGAAAAAATGGGCGACTGGTTTTTCGGTTGTGATTTATGTCAAACCACTTGCCCTTGGAACGAAAAAGTTTTTCGCACACTGAAGCTGGCGCCGAGTTCCGAGAGCGACACCCGTCTTCAACTCGAGCTGAGTCCTGAGAAAACTCAAGAATTGATTTTATTTTTTAGAAATTTGCTCACCAGTTCTAATAAAAAAATAGCAAAAGAATTCCAGGGATCACCGTTGTCTCGGGCCGGAGGCAATGGATTAAAACGAAATGCGCTTATCGTTATTGCAAACCGCAAACTCAGAGAACTCCGTCCAGAAGTTGAATTGCACTTAGAGAATCCCCGTTTCTCGGAGTTAGCATCTTGGTGTCTTCAGGCTCTTAATTGAATAAAAATCCAAAAGTGATCATAGGTTGAGTGTCTTTCTTGGCCATGGATTTAAAATTTAAAATGGTGTTATTCTCTGTAAAAGTAACTTGTCGGTGTGAAACCAAAACACCCAAATAAAAACTGGCCGCCATATTAACCATATATCCCAAATCGGCTTGAAATCCGGTTCCATTTGAAAAAGCACCCCAGGTTTCATTGATGCGATAAAATGAGCGCAGATGATAACCCGAACCCCACAAATACCCCAACCCAACACCAGCAGTTCCACCTGTCGTGCTCGTGAGCGTTTCTGAATCACTGCGCGTGGAGTATTCAGCGCCCAAATAAACGTGAGATTCTGTCACATAACCCAATTTAAAGTCATAAACAGACGTTACATTTCGCCACTCGTTTCCTGCGGCAGGATTCGCTGAGGCTTCGCTTTGTCCATAATACACAGCCATATCTAAAAGCAAACCCGAGCGACTTCCCGCCGTGCTGTACTTAACTGGTTTTTCTCGTGCACCCCAAGCCGTTACTGACAGAAACATAACAATAACAAGAGTAAACAAAGATCCATTCCATCGATTTTGATACATGCTTCTATTTCAACCTGTTTTATAAAACATATCAAATGGTTACTGTATTGTGTCATGTCGCATCTCAGGCCTATTTCTTCGGTATTTCAGGTCTTGTAGTTTTTATATAACCCCTTGGTTCAGAGCTTTCAATTTGACCCCTCGGAGAGAACATGGTTTTAGTCACGTCATGCGATACATCTGGTGCTTTATCTTGAGTTCTGCTTTCTTAGTTTCCACAGCAATGGCCATGAACTATTCCGGCGTGATCACGCGCAGCGACCTAAAAAAATACCGCATCAAAGAAGCCCGCTTACAGAAAACTTTCACTTTAGTTTTTGAAAACTTGCAGTTAGAAAATCTTTTTAAAAAATTAAAAGAACACGATTTTATTTCAATTGAAGGTGCTCGCAGCTCCACATCGACCACCATTCGCGTAGACTCTATTCACTATGTTGGCCTTCATGATCTCATCGGCAACTGGAAGGGTGATGACAACTACTGCTATCGGTTTAAATCCTTCACACATTTGATTATCTTCCCTGCACAGAAAAAGAACTGTAAAATGGAAATCGTCGCTGGACGCGAGTATGCCTACACCATCAATCCCACTGAACATGATTGGCTTTTGCTCCTGTCTGATAACCAAGCAAACTATGTTGCTGATTTTATCCTAAAAAATTCCAACTCTGTTGAAATGAGTTTGTATGATTCCAATACTGGAGATATTCTGAGAACGATTAAACTCAGAAAGTAATCCACCTCATGATGTCAGAAAAAACTCTGCTTACCCCAACCTTGCCTCAGTACTTCTTTTCTAAAAATGACCCCGAAGATCCTCGACTCGGCGAGTATGCTAAACCAGCACAATTAGAATCCAACGACCTTTCCAAAAATAGTTTTGCAGTTATTGGCTACCCGGATGACGAAGGTATTCGCCTTGGCGGCGGTCGCACTGGCGCGAGCGAAGCACCAAAAATGATCCGTCAATTTTTGTACAAAATGACTCCCTCACTCAAGTCAGTAAAAACAGTCCCCATTTTTGATTTTGGTGATCTTCATCACCATGGAGATCTTGCGAAAAGGCACCAAGATGCTTTGGATATTGCGATAAAATTGCATGCTCGTGAACTTCGCGTCATCTCTTTCGGAGGTGGACATGACTATGGATACAGCGATGTTGCCGGTTTTTTAAAAAAGTATGCTCAGAATGGTAAAAAACCACTTGTTATTAATTTTGACGCTCACCTGGATGTTCGGCCCACAACAAATGGATTCAGCAGCGGCACACCTTTTTTTCGCTTGCTCACAGAATTTGGCTCATCGTTTCAATTTGTCGAGATTGGTCTACAACCCCAATGCAACTCCAGAAAACATTTGGAATGGGCACAAAACCACGGAGCCGAACTTTTCGATTTAGCTACGATCGAGCAAGATGGTCTTTTATCATTATTGCAAAATGACACTTTTAAAAACCTCACCCTGGAGACTCCTGTATTTGTGAGTTTTGACATTGATGCACTTTCGGCAACTGATGCTGGTGGCTGCAGTCAAGCTTGGGTGACCGGATTAAAAACAGTGGATTGCTTGAATTTTCTAGCAGCCCTATATAAACGCAGCAATGTGCGTGGCCTTGGCATCTACGAAGTTTCGCCACCGCTTGACCGCGACAATCAAACTTCAAAAACGGCGGCACTTTTAGCCCATCATTTTTTGTTCGAAACAAAGTGAAAGCATGAAGGGCTTTGGCAGCGACAATCATTCCGGAGTCCATCCTCAATTGCTTCAAGCACTCATCGAATGCAATGTAGAGCATGCTCCCAGCTACGGCACGGATAGTTTCAGCGAACAAGCCATTGTCCAATTTAAGAAACAATTTGGTGAACAGGCTAAAGTTTTCTTTGTTTTTAATGGAACCGCATCCAATGTATTATCTCTCCGAACAATGATGAAACGACATGAATCCGTCCTGTGTTCCGACATCAGTCACTTGAACATGGACGAATGCGGAGCTCCAGAATTTTTTGCTGGAAAATTGATTCCACTTCCTCACACTGATGGCAAACTGGCACTCGAAACATTAAAACATGCCTTGATTCGCCGAGGCGATCAGCATTTTTCTCAACCCCGCGCAATCAGTCTCACACAACCCACAGAGCTGGGGACCTGCTATTCCCTGACTGAAATAAAAGCCATAACAGAGTGGGCACATCAAAATAATATGCTTGTCCATATCGATGGCGCACGACTCTCTAACGCTGTTTATACATTGCAAACAACATTTAAAAAAATGACAACGGATTGTGGTATTGATGTGGTTTCGTTCGGCGGCACGAAAAATGGACTAATGATGGGCGAAGCCATCATTGTTTTAAATCCTCAGCTGGGTGAAGACCTGAAGTACCTTCGTAAACAAGCCGCTCAACTGCCGTCAAAAACCAGATTTATTGCATACCAGTTTTCGAAATATTTATCGACTCAACTCTATCTTGAAATTGCAACACACGCTTGCACGATGGCCGAACAGTTGGCCCATGGCTTAAGTTCCATTCCCCAAATTCAAATCACTCGTCCGCGACAAAGCAATGCGGTTTTTGCTCGCATTCCGCAACCTTGGATTAAAATTTTACGCGAGCAGTTTTTCTTTTATGTTTGGGATGAAAAAACTTTTGAATGTCGACTTATGACCAGCTGGGATACACAAGACAATGAGATCACGGCTTTCATCGATCTGGTTAAAGAACTTTCTCTCGCGGAAGTTTAACTATTTTCTTTAACAAATTCAAGAATGGCTTCAGCATGCCCCTCGGCCTTGACCTTTCGAAATTCACCGATGAGCACTTGATCCTCATTGATCACAAAGGTGCTGCGTTCGATACCCATCACTTTTTTTCCATACATGTTTTTTTCTTTAATCACATCAAAAAGCTGGCAAATTTTTTCATCAGCATCACTGAGTAAATCAAATCGGAACCGGAATTTATGAATAAACTTTTGATGAGATGCTAATGAATCACGTGAAATTCCAAAAACCACAGTATTTAGGCGAGCGAATTTTTCTTTTAAGCGATTGAAGTCAATTCCCTCGACGGTGCATCCTGGAGTGCTGTCTTTGGGATAAAAATACAAAACAACTTTTTGACCCTTCATTTTTTCCAATTCAAATGGTCCTGATGGAACGCCCGGTAAAGTGAAGTTAGGAACCCGGCTACCGACTGCGAGGCTGCGGTTCAGGTGGGATTCCGCCGTTTTCCCCGTCGCTTTGACCTGGAGCTTGCTCGAAACCTTGCTCGTGATTTTGCTCGAGGACTTCGTCGTAGCTTTCACCTTGGCTTTGCGTTTGCTGGTTTTGGCTATCGGGGATTTCTTGGTTTTTTTTATCATCACTGACTCCTTGGATTTGAATACGACTGCTGCGTGATTCTTGTGGCGCGACTGGGGCTTCAATTGTTTCTGCAAACTGATCTATCACTTCAATTTCTTTTTCAATCAACTTAATTTTCCCCTGCAGTGGAACTTTAATTTCAACTTTTCGACGCTCGACAAGGTCTTTAAATACCCCACCCTGCAGCACAAATTGATTGGCATTATTGCGATCGAATGCAAACGTCGTCAATCGCAATTCTTCTGCAGAAACCTCGTCAGAACTTAGTGTCCTCACCCAGTTCTGACAGTTCAATCGAGTTAATTTTTTATGATCAATTCTTAGATCACAGACAATATTAGATCCAGTCAAAGTTCCGGCCAATCCAATGACAGATACCCATTCCCGAATATAAAAAATCACCTGAAGCTCAGAAGAAGCCAATCCCATTTTTATCTGAGCCATTAAGCTATCGGGTTTGCTGCACGTTTTAAAAACAGAGACTATTTTTTTATTGGAGGCATCAGGTCGCAACGAAAAACGACTGCAATCCAATTTCGAAGGAGCCATCTTTTTAATTCCTGCATAAGTCTCAATCGCATAACTCAATGTTGAAAATAAGGTGAGTTCATCAAACGATGGATTCTTGGTCAGCAGACGCATGGCCTCGCGCTCTAAGCTGGCCGAAAAATAAATGGCCTCACGCTGCTCTTTTGAGAGGAGACTTTCATCTTTTTTCACTTTTGTTGCAATTTTAGGCATAGCAGGAACGCTAATCGCTGCCGGAGCTGTATTCTCTGGCTTCTGAGGACAACCTGTTAAAATAAAAACAAAAAATAAGATCCATTTCATCTCTTTCATTATGTGAAATACTCTTTCACTTTAGCAAGAAATAGTTCACCATAACCGTATGGAAAACATTTGGACAAAAAAATACCCGAAGTCAGTGCCCACCTCAATCAACATGAACGAATACAAGAATATCTTGGAGATTGCCGACGAAGCGATTCGTAAGTTTCGAAATCGTCCCGCCTTCAGTAATTTTGGAATTGATATGACATTCCATGAATTGGATATCTTAGCAGGCCATTTTGCGTCTTATTTGCAAAATGATCTGGGATTAAAAAAAGGCGATCGCATCGCTATCCAATTACCCAATTTATTGCAATACCCTATCGTTCTTTTTGGTGCTTTTCGCGCTGGTTTAATTGTGGTCAATACCAATCCACTCTACACGGCTCCTGAGATGAAATATCAGTTTAATGATGCTGGCGTTAAAGCGATTGTGATTCTAGCGCAGTTTGCTCATCTTTTAGAGAAAATTAAATCAGAAACATCTATTGAACATGTCATCGTCACTCAGGTCGGAGACCAACTGCCATTTGTTAAAAAGCACCTGATCAACTTTGTTCTTAAAAAAGTTAAAAAAATGGTTCCGGCTTACACCCTCAAACATGACACCTGGGAAGAGGCTTTAACAAAGGGCTCACAAAAAACATACGTGCAACCCAATATGACTTTAGAAGATACGGCATTTCTCCAGTACACAGGCGGCACAACAGGTGTTTCAAAAGGGGCTATTTTATCACACCGAAATATTATCGCCAATTGCCAACAAATACGCGCTTGGATGAAACCAAAGTTGGTCGAAGGCCAAGAAATCGCCATCACACCGCTTCCGCTGTATCATATTTTTTCACTGACTGTTTGCAGCCTGGCCTTGATGACTTATGGAACACAGAATGTTTTGATCACAAACCCTCGCGATTTTGCCTCATTTATTAAGGATATGAAAAAATACAAATTCACGATCCTCACAGGCGTCAATACACTTTTTAATGCACTGGCAAATCATCCTAAAATTTCTGAAGTTGATTTCTCGAAAACCAAAGTCTGCGTTGCGGGCGCCATGGCCCTACAAAAAGCAGTGAAAGAAAATTGGTTTGCAAAAACAGGCACGAATGTGATTGAAGGTTATGGTTTAACTGAAACGTCGCCGGTTGCATGCTGCAATCCCATAGATGGCACGGATCAAGTGGGAACAATTGGATTACCTCTACCAGACACTGAATTAAAGTTCGTGGATGACAGTGGCAAAGAGGTTGCCCTTGGTGAACCAGGAGAAATCTGCATTCGTGGTCCGCAAGTCATGAAGGGATACCACAATCAACCTGCCGAGACTTCTAAAGTCTTAAAAGACGGTTGGCTATTTACTGGTGACATCGGCGTTATGAACGAGGATGGCTTTGCAAAAATTGTTGATCGCAAAAAAGATATGATTTTAGTATCTGGCTTTAATGTGTATCCCAATGAAATTGAAGATGTAATTTCTCGTCATCCAAAAATTTTAGAAGTCGCTGCTATTGGTGTTTCGGATGAACACTCTGGCGAAGTCGTTAAAGTTGTTATTGTTAAAAAAGATGAATCACTGACTGAAAAAGAAGTGATTGATTTTGCTCGACTTTCACTGACCAATTATAAAATTCCAAAACATGTTGAGTTTCGAAAAGAACTTCCAAAAACAAATGTTGGAAAAATTCTACGACGCGCTCTTCGCGAGGCTCCTTCCGTGGCTTAAGCCATCGGAAGGAGATCTTAAAAAGAATTTAACTTTTTTTAGCCCAAGTTGAACACCATCCTGTTGCTGCAACCACTTTACCTGCTGCAAATGGCATTTGACATGGAGCTGCTTTTTTTCCAGAAACAGTTGTTTCCTTATCAGCTGTGTAGAAAGCACAATTTTTACAATTTTGCGCTTCAAATTTAACACCTGCGCGCTCAACTTTGAGTGCTGCATCTTTGATTTCGCTTGTGACATGAACATAATTAACAGCTTTTGCAGCTGGATCTTTAGGATCCACCAGAGTTGCACCAGCGGCTGCTTGACTGCCACGACGACGCTCCTGAGCAGATGCCAATGTTGGCAACACAGCAATTGCTCCTGTTAATGCGGCTACAGATTGAATAAATGCACGACGATTCATTTTAACTCCTCTTTCATTAGATGATGTGATTTTATCTATTTTCATTTAGTTTTCAATAACCAGATCTAACAATTTGCATTAAGACCTTCTGCCCAAAGATTAAAAAATAACGTACGATCTTAATCTGTGACTTTTCACTGGAATAAAAACTCTATTCCTATCCTGCAACTGGGCTCGGATTTTTTTGATCCGGTGACACCGGCTGTGTTCCCAGATCAAAAATTACGCTACTGGAATCCACAAATACAACTGCCAATCGAATCTAAAAATCTATGGAATTTCAAACCATTAGAAAATAATCTTCAGGCCCCATTAGCACTCCGTTACCATGGTCATCAGTTTCAGCACTACAATCCTCAGATTGGCGATGGTCGGGGTTTTTTGTATGCTCAGTTTCAAATAAATAAACAATGGTATGATTTGGGAACCAAAGGCAGCGGACAAACTCCCTACTCCAGAGGAGGCGACGGACGGCTCACACTAAAGGGCGCTGTCCGCGAAGCTCTTGCCACAGAGATGCTGGAATCGTTGGGTGTGGATACATCCAAAACACTTTGTTTTTTTGAAACCGGAGAACGTCTTGAGCGTGGTGACGAACCCAGTCCAACCAGATCCGCAGTGCTCACTCGCCTGAGTCGGGGACATATTCGTATTGGCACATTTCAGCGTTTAGCCTTTCTGAAGCAGACTGAAAATATAAAAAAATTAGTGAGCTACTGCCTGAATTTTTACTTTGAAGAACAGAATAAAAATTTAGCTTCGACCGATGACACCGCCGCCGCCAAATATTTTTTAGAACTTGTCTGTCAAAAGAATGCAGCACTTGCTGCCCAGATTATGACAAGTGGATTTGTTCATGGAGTACTGAATACAGATAACATCAATATCTCAGGCGAACTTTTTGATTATGGTCCCTATCGATTCCTACCGACCTATGATCCTGATTTTACAGCGGCTTATTTTGATCATCAAGGATTGTATGCCTTTGGTCGCCAACCCCACAGCATTCTTTGGAACTTGCAACAACTGGGGTTATCACTGGATGAGGCCCATCCAGAATTGCATTCTGAAACTATTTTAGAAAGATTTAGTGACGATTTTCATCACGCCTTAGAGTCTCAGTTTCTACGGCGCTTGAATTTAAAATCTACAGATACCACTTCCGATATTGCCAGTGTGATGGCTTCTTTTTTTCAATTGATGAGCGCCCATAAGCTGCTCTTTGAACAAACTTTTTTTGATTTCCATTCGCTTGATTTGAAACGCCTTCAATCATCGCCTCAAAATCAATACTACCAGGGGAAACTTTTTGATTTGCTGATGAATCAGTTTAAAAGTTTTTCAGTGGCCGACTTGAGCAAGGCCCGTCATGCCTACTTCCTACGAACAGGTCCAGAAACTTTACTGATTGATGAGATCGAATCTATCTGGACCGCTATTGATCAAAAAGATGATTGGAGTTTATTTCATAACAAACTCCAATCGATCCGAACTTTTCGTGGTCTTTACGAGTGAATCGCTTCGGCCTGTGGCGCAGTCTCTTCCGCTTGATCAATGGCCGAGTCACCTTGAACTTTAACGATTAATTTATGCAACCAAAGTCGAAATTGATCGATGTATCCATAAGCTGCTGGCACAACCAATAGTGTTAAGAATGTAGAACTGAGAACGCCACCAATAATAGCCACACCCATGGATTGTCGTTGAGTCCCGAGTTCTGTAATACCAATTGCAATTGGCAATGTGCCCGCAATCAATGCCAATGACGTCATCAAAATGGGACGAAGTCGTGTTCGCCCCGCTCGGATTAAGGATTCATTCATGCTCAGGCCAGACTTCAACATTTGATTGGCATAATCGACCAATAAAATTGAATTTTTCGCCACCACACCCATCAACAGGATAAAGCCAATAATCGAAAAAATATCAATCGATTTATTGAAAATAAATAATCCTAAAAAAGCACCCGAGATCGCCAATGGCAATGCCAGTAAAATTGCAAACGGAGTGATGAAACTTTCATATAACGATGACAGCACTAAATAAATAAATAGAACTCCCAATCCTAATGCGACCAGCATATTGACTAATAAATCCTGAAAATCTTTAGCCTGACCTTCGAATTTGTATGTCACCCCGACTGGTGGTTTCATTTCCGTTTTTAAAACACGTTCAATTTCCGAAGAGGCACTTCCCAAGTTTCCGTCTGGCCCTAAGTTCGCTGTCAAAGCGATATAACGAGCCTTATTCTGCCGATTAATCTGCGAGAATCCTTGCTTCTCTTCAGAAACAGCGACCCGACTGAGAGGGACCATATTCATATTTTGATTGGGAACAAAAGTCGTCGCAAATTCTTTACGAAGATCTTTACTGTTATCTGGAAATCGAACTCGAATATCGTACTCAATTCCATTTTCACGAAAGATCGCAGGAGTATAACCTTCCGTGCGGTAACGAAGTTCCATTCCAGCTTGTGATGTCGAGACTCCTAAAACTTCAGAGCGAAGTCGATCAAACACAACATGAAATTCCGGCTTACCCGCTCTGAAATTAGTATCCACATCCACTAGACCCGGGATCTTTTTCACACGCTCTTGCAACTTCAAAGTGAATTCCGAGAGCACATTTAAATCATCGCCCACGAGATACAAATTCAATGGTTTTTGTCCACCGCCAGAAATATCAATTTCACTGACCGCAATAACAGCTTGATCAGAAAATGAAGCCAAGGCTTCACGCACGACTGCTTTGACTTCAGTTGTTGTTTGATCACGATCTTTTGCCGGAACTAAGCCCACAAAAAAGCTGGATTTATTCGCTTCAGCAGAATTAGAACCCACAGTCATTGATACCAAGTTAACACCTTTTGTTCCTCGGATAATATCTTCTACTTTTTTAGAAAATTCCAAGGTGCCCGCAAGCGATGTTCCTGTTGGCAATTCAACAGTCACACCGAATTCCCCAATATCATTCGGAGGTAAAAATGTTTTCGGAACAAAGGCACCCAGGAAAAGAGTTGCAACAAAGAATGCGAAAGCTGATACCAACACGGTCTTACGGTGGCCGACGGTCCACTTTAATGCAGCTTCA
Source organism: Bdellovibrionales bacterium RIFCSPHIGHO2_01_FULL_40_29 (assembly GCA_001771815.1). Taxonomy (GTDB): domain Bacteria; phylum Bdellovibrionota; class Bdellovibrionia; order Bdellovibrionales; family Bdellovibrionaceae; genus Pseudobdellovibrio. Next base: position 76,859 of record MEPU01000010.1, read on the forward strand.
TAAAAATCCTCAAGTCGTGTTTGAAATCGGTCGAAACTTGTTAACATGCGCCCGATAGGACCTTGACCCTTAATATGATCCGTATTTTTTGCCATATAGGCAGACAACATCGGAGCCACAGTTAAGGCATCAAATAGTGAAATAATCATTGTAAACACAACAGTCATACCAAACTGTTTGAAAAATTGGCCAACAATCCCAGGAACAAATGAAATCGGACCAAATACTGCAATCACCACAAGAGTTGTTGCAACAACCGCTAATGTGACTTCCTTAGTCCCATCCAAAGCTGCTTGCCGCGGACTTTTTCCCATTTCCAAATGTCGAAAAATATTCTCACGCACAACGATCGCATCATCGATCAAAAGACCAACAGCCAATGACAATGCCAACAACGTCATGATGTTGATCGAATAACCCATGGCATACATCAGAATGAATCCACCTAATAACGAATTAGGTAATGCCAAGCCTGTGATAAATGTTGATTTGACAGATCCCAAAAAGAAAAACACCACAATGATACAAAGCAAAATACCAAATGTAATACTTTCTTTAACATCTAAAACATTCAAACGAATAGGGATAGAACCATCACGCACCATCATAATGTCTGCGTTGATTTTTTTCTCTTTTAAAAGATCATTGACTGTGGACAGACGTTCTTTCACGCGATCAGCCACGGCTACAGTATTGGATCCAGACTGCTTGTACACTTCTAGAAAAAGGGATGTTTTTCCATCAATAGATGAAAATCGCGTTGCTGTCTCTAATCCACGCGTGATTGTGGCAATTTCAGATAGTAAAACTGGACGATCTGACCCAACAAAATTCACTGAAACATTCTTAAGTTGATCCAAATTGCTAAATTCGCCCACCGTGCGCAGCAATGTTTCATCAGATTGATTTTCGATTTTTCCTAAAGGAATATCTTTAGATGAGTCTTCAATTTTTTTAGCCACCTGGAGCATTGAAATTTGACGATCTTGCAATTTATTCTTATCAACTAAAACTTGAATTTCCTTCTTACGACCACCAATAATTCGCACCAATCCCACATCTTGGACTCGCTCGAAATAGGGTTTGATTGTTTCATCAACCACATCATATAAATCTCCGGCATCCATTTCTGAACTAACTGCCAAACTGATAATCGGCTGATCCGCAGGATCAAAACGTCGAATCACTGGCTCTTGAACATCCATTGGTAATTTATTGCGAACATTGGAAACCCGGTTACGCACTTGCTGTTCCGCTTCTTTGATATCGGTTCCCAAGCGAAATTTAACGACCACGAATGCCGCCGAGTCAAAATTATTAGAAGACAAATCTTCTAACCCTGGTAATGAAGACAGTTGATCCTCAATAACCTTTGTGACCTGTCGTTCAATATCGATTGGTGAAGCTCCTGGATAGATAATCTCAATAAATACGACTGGAAACGTCACATCTGGAAACTGATCGACTGGCATCTTTTTATAAGATGTATAACCCAATACAATCATCAAAATAACAAGACACGTGATAAAAATCGGACGCTTAATTGATAGTTCTGCTAAATTCATAAAATTCCTTCAACTGATTAAAATTTATAATGCAATAAAAAGTAGACTTGATGCTTCCAGTTTACGAAGTCCAGACTTGGCTCTGAGTAAGCTAACTTCGGCTTCCGCAGCATCTGTTTCAGCAGTCACCACATTAGCCGTCACAGTGCGGCCTTTGTTGAACTTATCCTGCTCGGCTTTTGCCCGCTCCCGTTGAAACTGGGCCACTTTTTCGAGTGTGACAATATTCTTTTTAGTGAGTTCATATTTTCGTAAAAGCTCTTTCCAAGCTATGCGACCGAGGACTAAATTTCTTTCCGCGATGTACTGCGATGCCAAAGCATCTTTGCTGGCTGCAGAAAGTTGTGATGTTTTTGCATCTGTATCAAACATCCATGAAAAATTCAGACCAATAAATGTTTTGGGTTTATCCGTATCAGCAATATTGGCCGTTACCTCTGAATACTCTCGATTATAGGCTGTCGTCCCATAGGACCCCACCAAAGACAGATCAGGTCGCAATGAATCTTTGATTTCTGAAGCAATCATTTGCTTTGACTGAGCTTCAAGACTCGAAAGATACAAATCAATTTTGACTATATCCTTATTGCTTTTTGCCAATTGAGCCACATCCAATCGAGCCATAACTAAATCAGCAGTCACGTCAGGAGTTTTCTCAGTCTCATCCAAAACAAGATACTCGCGAATTCGAATCTCTTGAGTTTTTAAATCATCTTCAGCCGTAGCAAACTGAACCTCACGAAGCGCCGCAAGAGCTCGCACATTCATCAAGTCCGCTCGGTCACTAATTCCATTGCTGACGCGATTCGAAGTCCACTTCTCCATTTTTTTTGCTCGATCAAGATTTTCTTTTTTTAATTTCAAATCTTCTTGAGCAAAAGCATAATCCCAATAAGCAGATTCGGCATCAAAGGCCGTCGCCCGTAACTTCAAATCAATTCCTAAACTTTCAAATTGATTCACCAAAGACTCACGTTGCTGGCGAAGTCGTGTCCCGTGTCCGAAAAAATCTTTCCACAACGATTGGGTCAAACTGATTCCCAAACCGCCTGTTGAAAATTGATCTGATGGAGCCGCCGTTTCATTTTTAAATTGATCTGTTTGAGCAGATAGACTTACTGCTGTTCCTGTCGAGAATTTTTTAGCAATACCCAAAGAATACTCTTGAATTTCTCGCTTTGTTCCTAAAGTGCTTGGCTGTGACATATCCGTAGCCAATGAATATCCTGCTGTAAAAACCGGAGAGAGTGTCAAATCACCCGCAACAAACTTTGAATGAGAGGCCTCTAACGAGGCCTCATAAGCTCGAAATACTTTGTTCTTTGTTTTCACAACAAGCATGTACTCATCCAGAGTTAACGCAAATGTGGTGGTTGACAATGTCATTGCAAGAGCAATAATACTCGAGGTTTTTCGATTCATAAGAGAACTCCTTCAATATAAATTCTAAAAAATTGTTTTTTTAATTCTTCGGTGTCATTTTTAAAGTGCAAAAACTCTTTGGAAATTGGAATCGGACAAGATTCTATTAAAAAATAACCCCATATTCCCTCGGTCAACAGTGTAAAATACAATGCTGGATTAATATCCGAACGAACAACACCCGCATCTTGCGCACTTCGAATCAGTTCGAAAAAATTCTGTGCCAACGGAAAAAATATTTCTTCATGGATATCTTTTGAATACTCAAATCCCGTTAATTTTTCACGGGCAAAAATCTGAGCCACTTCGGGATACTTCTTGCGAAATAAAACGATGGTTTCAATGACTTCATGCAACTTCTGATTGAAGAATTCTTTTGTCATCGGCAACTTTTTAAATTCATCGCCTTGAATTTGAACATACTCTTTGATTTCGAGTGCAAACTTGAGCATCACTTCGCGGTACAGACCTTCTTTGCCGCCAAAATAATAAGAAATCAAAGAAATATTCGCATTGGATTCTTTGGCAATTTCTCGTGTGCTGCATTTATCTAAGCCGAGCTTGGCAAACAATCTTGCCGCAACTCCGAGAATACATTTTTTTGAGTGCTGTTCATCAGCCATTTAACCGCCTGGATAGCTACCAATCTAAACGCAGGCGGAGCGAATGTCATTTGAAATTTAATCAATCGTTTGATTTTTCATAAATAATTGAAATTACTTAACAAATAGAACATCAAACGAGTCTTAAATTGAGACTCTACTTCAAGTGTTTTTTAAAAAACTCGATCATATTACCAATTTCTAAAATTTGATTTTCTTTTTTACTTGAGCCATGCCCCTCATCCGCAAAAATAATCAATTGGCTTGGGATCCCCTTTTTATCAAAAATCTGCTGCATTTGAACAGCTTCCCCAACCGGAACCCTAGGATCATTCGCTCCTTGAATAATCATCAAAGGTGATTTCACATTTTTCACATAAGTCACCGGAGACAATCTTAATAAAGATTCTTTGTCTTTTTCAGGATCGCCGTACTCGGAAACACGTAGGGCCCGACGATATGGAGCCGTGTTGTTTAAAAATGAAACCAAATTACTCATCCCTACCAACGCGACTCCGGCATCATAAGCGCCCGCATAACGAGTCATAGCCAATAACGTTGAGTAACCACCGTAACTCCAGCCCATCACGCCAATTTTCGAAATCTGGCCATCTGATTTTTTCCAGTTTTTCTTGATCCAAATGGAAGCGTCTTCAATATCACTGATGACATTCTCACGAAGTGGGCCATTATCCAAATTCAGCCACGATTTACCGTAACCATCACTTCCGCGCACATTGGGCTCTACAAAAACAAATCCTTCATTTATAAACGCCTGAGCCACTGTACTAAATCCAGGTTCACTTTGAGCCTCTGGGCCACCATGAAAATGAACCACCACCGGACAATCCCTTGTTTTCTTAGCCGCAGTTGGTTTGCAACCCTCAGGAAAACGTACAAACATCGGAATCTTTACATGATCCCTAGTCTCATAATGCATCAACTCAGAGATCACAAATTTGGACAAATCGACTTCTGGCGCAGACGGCACAACCCATTGAGTTAGTTTTTGCGTCGCCCAATTGTACGAATAACTCACCCGCGGAGCTTTTGATGTCACAATTCCAACCATGGTTACTTTTCCATCGCGAGTGGTTTTACCCGTGAATACGTGATCTGCTCCTGGAAATTGAGGAATCGAAATCGTTTTAAAACTCTTGGCATTCATCGCGCGCAGTTCTGTATAGCCATCGCGATTAATATTATAGATGATGCGTGTGCGTGTTTCATCAATTGTGAATCCCGACACATCGTGGCCCAACTCGGCAGTGATTGGCTTGAGATCAGACTTTCCATCTTTCCATTTCAACTGATACAATTTTTTAAAATCACCGAATTTATTCGTTAAAACCAGATAGCTCCCAGCCGTTGCGCTGTATGAAACTTCATATTCTTCCTTCTCGCCTTGACCTATCACCGGAGTCATTTTTTTAGTTTTTGTATCAAAATCAAAAAACTCACTTTGTCTTGCTCCATTAAGCTTCATCAAGAGCAAACTTTGTCCATTTTTCAACTGATCCGCGACTCCCCAATACCCTTCACCATCAAAAATGGTTTCAACGGATTTATCCGCCAATTTCATTTTATAAACTGAATACGAATCCGGTTTCTTATCATTTGCCGTAAAGTATATGTATTCAGAATCATCTGTAATAAAGTCAAACCCGACCTGAACCTGTGGCTTTCGATAAAGCTCCTCTATAAGACCCGTTTTCAGATCTAACTTAAAAAGACCGGGATTCTCCTGACCATTCACATCTTTTGATATAATTAAAAACTTTCCATTGGGTGCAATCTCATTAATTGAAACAGCGTCAGTTCCGCTGGTCAATTGCACTGGAAATGATTTTGGTCCATCAATTTTCCAAACATGAGATTGACCCGTGACTCGCCACGAGAAATACATTGTTTTTTTATCTGGAGAAAGCATTCCCATTCCTGGTGAAGAAATATCAAACATCTTCTTTAGTTTATTAGCCATTTCTGATGACAATGCCGGAGGTGCATATTTTTTCAAAGTCTCAGGTGTTACAGAATCAACACCATGACCTTTATATTGAGCATTAACGACCGTGGACACCAGACACACGAAACTTAAAATCTTCAACCATGAATTCATTTCAACCCCTTTTTCTTCCATCACTGAAAACTAACAACGCTTCTTATTTTTCTTTTTTTTTTGAAAATTGTCGAACACTTTAACCTTTTCTATGTCACACAACGTCCAGGCTATCGGAGGTTTCATGAAATGGATTTCAAAAACAGACGTCAAGACGACGTTAAATTTAGTGGCGATAACTGGCCTACTCTGTGCGTGCGCGCCAGAACAAAGTCCCGACTCGAATGAATTCAACACCAAGATTGCTGCCAATGTTATCTATGGCTCTGATGGCCGCTTGGATTTATATCAAGTAACTGATGATCGTCTCAAAGCTTTAGCTGATTCAACAGTCGCATTAATGAGAACTTCTGATCTGAGCCTCAGCGGCAGCACTGTGACCATTAAAGGTAAAAATTTTGGAACTGAACTGAATCTGTGCCCCAGCGAAAGATACCGCGAGCAAGACACAGCTGCTTTTTGTTCAGGAACTTTGGTTGCTCCAGATGTTATTCTGACCGCTGGCCATTGTATTGAAACTCAATCCAGCTGCGACAATACGGCCTTTGTATTTGGTTTCGCTGTTCAATCTGCTGGAGTTCAGCCGCAAACAGCATCTGCTGGCGAAGTCTATCGCTGTCGAGAGATTATTAAAACTGTTCGCGTGAATACCGGTGCCGATTTTGCTATTATTCGTCTGGATAGAACAGTTTTAAATCACACACCGCTTCAAGTTCGCCCCACCGGCGATGCAGGCCTCAATGATTCCTTAGTGGTCATTGGACATCCCGTTGGACTTCCCACAAAGATCGCCACCGGTGGACGCGTGAGAACTATTTCCAATAGCGACTTCTTCCAAGCCAATTTAGATACCTATGGAGGCAATTCTGGTTCAGCCGTATTCAATGCCAGTACGGGGCTTATCGAAGGCGTCCTTGTTCGCGGAGAAGAAGATTTTGAATCTCGGGGCAACTGCACTGTTTCTAAAGTCTGTGCCGATGGCGCTTGTCGCGGAGAAGATGTGACAAAAATTTCAGTTATTCGCGCACATCTCCCGTCATCGCAAACACCTGCCGAACCCTCACCACCTGCTTTACAGGACGAAGTCTTTACCTCGAGCCTGGTCTTAAGTATCCCAGATAATAATCGAATCGGTGTTTCCAGTTCGTTAAACGTCACAGGTCTTCCGAATGGCCGAAAGGTCACGATCTCTGTGAAAATCAGTCACACTTATATTGGTGATCTTTCAGTGAAAGTGATGGCTCCTGATGGAAAAGTGGCGGTACTGCACGAACGGGCTGGCGGGAACACCCGAGACCTAAATAAAAGCTTTGAAGTCACCAGCCAATTAGGCCGTATCAGCACTGCTGGAATATATAAACTCAGCATTCAAGATTTAGCTGCCATCGACAAAGGTTCACTATTGAGTTGGAGCGTGCGATTTCACTGAATAAAAAAAGAAGAAGCCTTACTTCTTCTTTAAAAGATCAGCTAAATTACCGAGGCCGCTATTTGTAAATCCAGATTTTGCATTGTGCGACTTCCAGGAAAGATCTTCGGCTTCGGTTGGCAATCCCAATGAAATCCGTTTCTGTTCAAAAAGAATTTCATCAATTTGGACAGAAATCACATCGCCTTTTTTCTTCATTTCATAGCCTTGAGCATCAACAGAATCCCGCCATTTTGATTTTGGCAATAGACCTGTTACCCCAGGAGCAATATTAACAAATAAACCATATTGCTCTTTCTTTTCGACAGTTCCCTTGTGAATAGAGCCCACTGGAAAATTCTGAGGCACTTTCATCCATGGATCACCTTCGCCACCGGCTTGCTTGATAGATAAAGAAATTTTCAAGCGACCATCCACATCATCCACTTTTAAAATCATCACAGAAACCGTTTGTCCGACAGAAACAGCTTCACTTGGATCTTGAAGGCGAGACCAACCAATTTCAGAAATATGTACTAAACCTTCAACGCCTTCGCCGATATCGACAAACGCACCAAATTTTTCAAGACGCGTGATCTTTCCTGAAACAATATCACCGGATTTTGTCGTGGCTAAAAAAGAACCCTCTTTTTCAGCTTTATTTAAATCCAAAAGCTGTCTCCGAGACACAACAATATTGCGCCCCTTGGGTTCATACTTTGTAATAATGAAATCAAACTTCTTTTCGACATAACTTTGATGATCCGTGATGCGATAGTCCATTTGGCTCACAGGACAAAACGCTGTTTTACCCTGAATGTTGACTCGAAATCCGCCATTGCAAACCTCAGTCACGCGGCCTTCAACGGGCATTTCCATATCAAAAGCATCTTCCAAAGAATCCATATCTTGGCTGGCTTTTTTTGAGCCTTTTTTCACGACGCGAATTTCTCCGCCCTTGGTGTTCACAACCACGACATCAATGCGATCGCCAACTTTGTATTTCAATTCTTTATTTTCATCCAAAAGTTCATTTTTTAAAATGACGGCATCGCTGGATACTGGAGTTGTCAAAAAGGCTTCTTCTTTTCCGATGGAAAGTATTTCTGCCGTAAAGCCGTCTCCATTTTTTAATTTTCCACCTATGATTTTAGCTGAATCCTCGAACATGGATGCAAAATCAGTTGCGGCTTTGACATTAAGTTCGTCACCAAAAATATCGCGTTTAGACATGGTCATTTCCTTAGAGTAAATTAAGTGCTTACCTTACGGCGTTTTACAGACAAAGTCAGGGCAAAAGTCGCCACCTTTTCGGTTTCACTGACAGACGGGACTATGGCATAGGCAGTCATTGTCCGGTTGATCCGTTCTGTTGAATTTTTAGCCTCTTCAATTTGATCAACAACAGTTTGCGCCTCTTCACAGATGAAAAGCACATCCCCTTCAGCCCGTTTTAAAAACTCAGCTTTGTAGTCTTTAAAAAGAAAATCAATGCGCTCGCCTGATTCTTTAATTTTTTTAACGGCCAACATGGCAATACAAAGTTCAGACCCAATGGCTAAGGCACCAAAGTACATAGCGCCTAAATGATTTTTTGTTCGAAATCCCAATTTTATTTTCAGGACTGTGCGTTCGTTTGTGGCCTCGACCACTCGAGGCGAACAAAAACCGATCAGTGGGATTTTCGACCAAGCATATAGCGACAGAAGAAGATTATCTTTAAATGATTGCATTTTACTCATAGAAAAAATTCTAGCTTAGTCCTTCATTTAAGCGCAAACTGTATCTATGAAAACAATCGAAACACCCTTTACGCGAATGCTCAATATTCAGTACCCCATCATCGGGGCCCCGATGTTTTTAGTTTCAAATGTCGATATGGTGACCGAAATCAGTGAAGCCGGTGGCATCGGAACATTCCCAGCCTTGAATTATCGACCGATCGAGAATTACGACGCCGCAATCAAGGAAATGAAATCCCGAACTCAGAAACCCATTGGTGTGAATATCATTGTAAACAAAAGCAACACACGCGCTCAAGATGATGTGCGAATTGCTCTTAAGCATGGCGTTGAGCTTTTCATCACTTCCTTGGGATCTCCCAAAGAAGTGATCATCGAGGCTCATAAAAATGGAGCTAAAGTCATTTGTGATGTTGTGAATTTAGAGCATGCTAAAAAAGTCCAAGATCTGGGAGCCGACGGAGTTATTGCTGTCAGCACCGGAGCCGGCGGCCATGCCGGCCCAATTTCACCCATCGTTTTAATCGACTGGTTACAAAAAAAACTCTCTATCCCTGTGATTGCCGCCGGCGGTGTTGCCGATGGAGCAACAATGGCTTCGATGCTGACTCTGGGGGCCGCAGCGGTTTCAATCGGTACACGATTTATTGCGTGCAAAGAGGCCACGATAGAACAAGCTTACAAAGACGCTGTGGTCCGAAGCACTCCCGAAGATATTGTGATGACAACACGAGTCTCGGGAACACCGGCTTCCGTGATCAACACGGACTATGTTAAAAAAATTGGCCTGGATCTGCCTTGGTATCTGAAAGTCCTCAAAGACAAAAAGTTAACTAAAAAATATGTGGTGCCGTTGATTCACTATTTAGGTTCGAAATCTTTAGAGCAAGCCGCCACAGCCCCCAGCTGGAAAACTGTCTGGAGCGCCGGTCAATCCGTCGGTTTAATCGAAGACATTCTATCATGCCGTGAAATCATGGAAAAACTAGTCTCTGAATATGAAGCCTGTTTAGAAAAAGCTCCGCGCTTAAAATGAAATTCTATCACGTCCACCATATCCTGGTGAATCACCGCTTCGAAGCCGAGGATCTGTTAAAAAAACTGACCGAAGGCAAAACATTACAAGAGCTGGCCAAAAAATTTTCAACCTGCTCGTCATCTGCAAATCATGGTGATTTGGGACCCATAGCTCTCGGTAAAGCCGATCCAAATTTTGAAGAGGCCGCTCTTCAGCTTAAACCTGGAGAAATAACAAAAAAGCCGATTCGTTCCCGATTCGGCTTTCATATTATACTTCGAATTTCTTAAATTATTTTTTAAAGACTTTCTAGATAACGAATCACTTCCGGAGCTTTTGATAAATTCAGTTTTACTTCGCGAATCACTCGCACAGCGTCTGCTTGCTTGATCCGAGATTCTTTGATTTTTTGAGCCACTAAATGCTCAATAGGATCGGTTATTTTATAAACTGATTTGTGCTGGGGCCATAAGTTTGTTTTAGAATTTGCTCCACCAATGCTCAGTGGAATAAAGTGATCAATTTTAAAATCATTTCGCGGCATACGACGAATATTAAATCCAAACTCTTCGTCATATTCGCGGATTATTTCTTTTTTCAATTCAGGTGGGACATCTCGTTCACAGTAGGTGATATTTTCTTGGTATCGCTTCGTACCTTGTTCGCAAAGAGCGCCAGGTGTCTTGGTCAGCTCTGGGCCATCAGGATATGATGACGAGGCCAGTGCCAAGGTTTGAAATAAAAAGCTAAGAACAAACAGCGAGCGCAGAACAAGTGTCTTTACGATCATTTTCTCTCCAAGTAGTCAGGCCTTTACGGTGCCTGGTAGAAACGCTGACCCCTATTGTCAGCATATATTCGGAACAAAACCTTTAAATGTGGGACAACAATCACCTCAAACACTGTTAAGTTTCAACCAAAACATCAATGACGCTCTGTATTAAATTGTTTTAAAGTTCAAACACTTAAAAGTCATCTGAAAAATGCTTAACCATTGGGAAAAAGCAGGTGATTCTATCCACTTATGTTTACCCATTGAAAACATTACAGTCCTCTATTAGCGTCTGAGATCATGAAAAAACGAATTGTCTCAAAATTTGGTGGAACCTCCATGGGAAATGCCGAGTGCATGATCCGCAGTGCTCAGGTTTGTCTTAAACAAAAATCCAATCTGATTGTGGTTTCAGCCACCTCCGGCACAACAAATCTGTTGATAGAACTTTCACTCACGGCTGAAAAAAAATCATGGCCTGAAGCTGAAACCATTCTTCGAAAAATTGAAACCAACCATCTGAAAATAGCCGCTGAATTAAAATCATCAGAACAAACTCAGCAGGCCCTGCACTCATTGATTCATGAACTTGAATCACTCACTCGAGGTATCCATTTATTAAAAGATTGCTCGGCCAAAGCGTTTGATTACATTCAAAGTTTCGGAGAACGATTATCATCCCTTCTTTTCACGGATGCCTTGACTCAGGAAGCTAAAAAAAGTGGTCAGCCACATCTCATTAAGTGGCTCGATGCCCGCACAATTCTAAAAACAGATGATCAATTTAGCAAAGCCCGCCCCTTAACTGATCTAATTATTCAAATCGCTCAGAGCGATTTGATTCCACAAATAGAACAGGGCACCGTTTTTGTGACTCAGGGCTTTATTGGCGAAACACTGGATGGCAAAACCACCACTCTAGGACGAGGTGGCAGTGACTATTCAGCGGCCATCTTTGCTGAAGCCATTGCTGCAGAAACTCTTGAAATTTGGACTGACGTTCCCGGAATTGCAACGACAGATCCGCGAATTTGCTCCTCTGCAAAATCTCTGAAAGAAATTTCATTCAAAGAGGCTTCCGAACTGGCAACCTTTGGAGCGAAAGTTTTGCATCCTGCAACTCTGATCCCAGCTATTCGAAAAAATATCCCCGTCTTTGTCGGTAGCAGTTTTGATTCAGATCAAAAAGGCACTTGGGTTTTAAAGAATGTCTCAGAATGGCCTCTGGTGCGAGCTCTCGCTCTTCGCAAAAAGCAAACACTTGTCACATTGTCCACGCCTGAGATGCTGCACACTCATGGATTTTTATTTGGAATTTTTAAAATCTTTAATGATCACAAAGTCAGTATTGATGCCATCACAACCAGTGAAATCAGTGTTTCTGTGACCTTAGATGACAGCACCTTGGTGAATACAAAGCTCATCGAAGATCTTTCAAAATCAGCCGATGTGCAAATCGAAGATGGTCTGGCACTGGTCAGCTTGATTGGGAACAATATCAATCACACACCGGGCCTGGCCAATAAAATTTTTGAAACCATCTCGGACATCAATGTGCGCATGATTTGCTTAGGAGCTAGTAAACACAATTTTTGCTTTTTAGTGAAAGAAGATGATGGCGCAACCGTCGTTCAGAAATTGCATCATCAGTTTATCGACTGACATTCCACTAAGCATTTTGTTTGAATTCTATGAGCTTTTTTTCTTTGATTTCGCAATTTTCCATGTGTTCCAGCAAGCTCTCTTCGGTGCGGTCAATTTCTTGGGTCAAAACCGAAAGCTCTTTGGCTAAATTTGCAGCTGCCGTGCCTTGAGTTGTCAGTAATTCCTGGTTGAGTTGGTCTCGTTTTTTTTGAAACTGATTTACGAGTTCTTCACATTTTAAAATTTTTCGCTGCAACTCTTTGATCTCACTTTGAAGACGCTTGGTTTCTTCTTTATAGTTAAACTTCAACTTCCGATCTGGAATCACATCAACCTTGGCGCTGCGTTTGTCCTCGTCAGCCTTTGCAAATTGGTCTTTGAGAGCCCCTTTTTCAAGACTCCATAAATAATCATCGTACGTTCCGGGATAGACATACACCTGTCCATCCCGGATTTCCAAAATTTGCTTAGAAATCCTTTTCAGAAAACTACGATCATGACTGACCACAATCAAAGTCCCTTGGAAATGATCCAATGCTGTAGCTAAAGCTTCGACTGTGTCAAAATCAAGATGATTCGTCGGCTCATCCATAATCAAAACAGGATTGCGTTGCAGTAGAATTTGTCCCAAGGCCACGCGTGATTTTTCACCGCCCGAAAGAACTTTTATTTTCTTTCGCACATCATCACCCGAAAAAAGCAACGAACCCGCCATATTTAAAATTTCTTGAGCCGTGGTATCGCCTTTGGCTTTCCGTTGTAAACTATCCAAAACAGTGTCATCACCAATTAAATCTTCAGAGACATGCTGTGCAAAGTACGAGATTTTGACATGAATGCCCTCGTCACGAGTTCCAGCTATTAATGGAATCCGACCTGCTAAACTTTTTAATAGCGTGGATTTACCCGCACCATTAAAGCCTACAACACCAACTTTCATGCCTCGATTCAGCCGTATGCTTACCTGGGATAAGATGGCTTTGTCTCCGTAACCCAACATGGCTTTATCTAATGTCAGCACGTCTTTTCCGGTTTGAATCACATCTGGAATTTTAATCCGAGATTTCACAGGCAGCTCTTTGATCTCGATTTTTTCCATTTTTTCGATTTGCTTGATGCGACTCTGTGCTTGGCGCGCTTTAGTCGCCTTTGAACGAAAACGATCCACAAAGTCTTGCATGTGCTTTCGTTTTAAATCCAAATTAGCAGCTTGCGCCTGAAGCACTTCAGCCAATTGACGTTTCTGTTCAAAATAATCTTCGATATGCCCCGGAAATTTGGAAATATCACCAGCTTCGACCTCAACTGTTGCTTCGGTCGTGCGCTTGAGAAATTCACGATCATGTGAAATCAGAAGAAAGGAACCTTTATATTCCTGCAAAAAGTTTTCTAAAGCCATGATGCTTTCTAAATCCAAAAAATTTGTGGGTTCATCCAGAAGCATCAGATCAGGCTCTTGTCCGATCAAGTACAACAGCTTCATCCGCATACGGTATCCACCACTGAGACTCGAGAGCGGCTGTTGGAAGTGATCCTGAGTTAATCCTAATGAAAGACCCAATTGTTTCAAATCCCAAATCGGTTTAAGACAATGAGACTCAAGATAATCCTCTGCTAAATCAGTTAAGTTCCATTCAGATTCTTGTTCGAGATAACCAATTCGAAGTCCTTGCCGTTTAACAACCTCACCGGAATCATAACTTTCAAGTCCTGTGATTATTTTAAACAATGTGGTTTTGCCAGCACCATTCGGACCAATGACTCCAATATGCTCGTTTTCATTGACAGAAAGACTGGCTCCTTCGAATAAAGTTCGTCCACCGAATGATTTTGAAATTTTCTGAACTTGTAATAAACTCATGAAAAATGAGCCTACGGCATGAGACCGACCAGGTCAAAAACGTTCTGACGTCAGGATAGCCATTTGTGTTTTGGTCTTTCCGGATAAAGTGGCGTGGAATTTTCCACGGCTTAAAATAAGCTCGCGCAACTGTGCAAATCTTGACCATGATTGCGTCGCGTGCAGTCCGGCCACCAAGCCCGTCACAAATGCCGTGGCCTGAGATGTTCCGCTCATCACACCATAAGTGTTCTGCGGCAGTGTTGATAAAATTCTTTTTCCAGGAGCCGCAATATCCACCGTCTGCAAACCAAAATTACTAAAGGTCATTAAACGCCCGCGCTGGTCGCTTGCTGCGACCGAAATCATATTCTTGAGACAGTAACTTGATGGATAGTAGCTTTTAAAATCATTATTAGTTTGGCTATTCCCTGCTGCGGCAATAAAAGGGATTCCACGTTTAAGACTGTCTTGGATGGCCCGCAGCTCAGGCCCGCTGCTTTGATAACCACCGCCAGAGTAATTTATCACATGGGCATTCATTTTGTTGGCATATTGAATGGCACGATTTGAATCAGCCAAATTTTTTTCATTCTTCGAATTGGCACTGTAGTATTTTAGAACCATGATTTTTAACGACGACGCATGAGATTTTCCCATGATTTGTTTTTTAAACTCGCGCTGAACAATCCCGCTGATATGCGTGCCATGTCCATTCTCATCACTAACATCGTGACTATTATCAACAAAATTCCATCCATGGACATCATCGACAAATCCATTGCCATCATCATCTATTTTATTATTCTCTTTGTGATTTCCAAAATGGTCTAAACCACTTTCACCTTCATTGATCCAGATCGCATCTTTTAAATCTTTGTGATAGATATCAACTCCCGTATCAATAATTGCAACGATCGTTGGACGAGGTGATCGAAATTGAAATTTATTTTTTAAAATGGCTCCTTGTGCGCTGACTGTGAACAAAGCAATACCTATAATGAAATTAATTTTCACTGAAACTCTCCCCATTAGAATGTTTTTTTTAGATTTTATTTAAACTGCAGTAAGAGTTTATAAAGCAATCGGTGCGCCAGCTCGAAGCTAGCGCTCAATGATTGTGACACCTGTCTAAGGTGTAACCTGTATGGAAATCCATAGACAGCTCTAGAAATATAACAGGTGTTTTAGTATGAGTCACTTCAGCTATTAAGTCAGTTATGCCACCTTGATGACCTTAATCGAATTTGAAGCAATGGTGTATTTGTTGCGTCCTGAGTTTTTAGATTGATACAACGCTGTATCCGCGCGCTTTAACCAATCTGCAGCACTTTCACTTTCAATTAACTGAGCAATTCCCATTGAAACAGTGAACCGAATTTCAAATTTATCTTGAATAAAAGACTCTTCACGAATTCTCTTTTGAACAATATCTGCACGCTGCACAGCAAGCTCTAATGAATGCGTCGGCAGAATAACCACGAATTCTTCGCCTCCGATGCGTGCAACCATTTCGCCTTCCCGATTAAAAACTTCTTGAAGAATTCGAACACACTCTTTCAAAACATAATCCCCGATATCGTGCCCATAGGAGTCATTGATTTTTTTGAAAAAATCAATGTCCATCAGAATAAGACTTGTTGGGGATTGACTGATTGGCGACAGTTGAATCAACTTATTGATATACTCGTCACAGCTTTTTCGATTATGAGCTGACGTCAGATGATCCCTGGCTAAGTTTGTATTCGCAACCACCAATTGCTTCTTGATGGTCTCAAGATTTTTTTTAACAGACACCATGCGCTTCTGACGCATTTCATTTTTTTGCGATTGATACTGCATATATGAATTGATGAATTCACGCGATCGCAATCGCAGGCTTTCAATGGAGTTGGCTTCGACAGCTTCTTTTAAATCCTGCAATTGACTGGCTAAGGTCTTATCCTTTGAGTTTTCAAACTCGATATCTTCACTCAGTTGATCTGCAAAATCCCAAACGATGCGCTTGAAATCATCGAACGTATTCTGAATATAGGAGTATTCATCTATTCGGTAACTTGAAAAGAACTGACGAATATCAAAAAGTGTTTTTTCCATTTTTTTGGGATTGTCTTCAATCAATGCTTTTGAAAGGCAATCCAATTTTTCGCGCACTTTTCGAATCGAATGCTTTTCAACTTCGAATAAGTTTTTATTATACACATCAATCATATACAACAATGTGGCTTTATCTTCGCTGATTGTCGGTAATGATTTTGCGGGTTCGCTGGTGTCGGGTTTAATAAATCCAATATCCAACTGCTCAACGAGCTTAACAATCCATTGCTTCAAACAAACCTCCTGTAAGTGATACTGAAGTGATCTCTACTTTTCGGGTGGTCTAGCTCTGCATTGAAGATAAATTTTTGAAATACCCTAGACGTCTCTATTTAAGAAAAATAATCTTCGAAATTGGAAATAATTTATACGCTGACGACTTAAATGCCACACTCAACAATATTCAAATGAGACACTCGTTAGAATTTATATTTTTATTCTGGACTTGGTCAACGCACTCCTTTCGTCCTGACTCGGCAAATTTGGTCTCATTCTAATGACTAGATTTAAGCTCTTAAACTTTGAAAGAATATCGTCCATAGATAGCTCCAGTTAATATAGAGAAAGGAGACAATCACCATGACTTTGAAAAGATCACTTTCGTTGATACTCTTAGTAACTCTGTCATTAACCTCAACAGCATTTGCAGATCAAATATTTGAAACACAGTACAACGCCTATGTGGATGACTTCTATTCGAAAGTTATTCCGGAATACCATATTGTTAACGATGGCATCATTCGAGGTGGTCGCCCGCAAAAAGGCGATTTGGCCATGCTTAAAAAACAAGGCGTAAAAACTATTATCAATATTGACGATAGTGATTCAGCTTTAAAAACGGAACTCGCAGAGGCTAAGAAATTAGGAATCGATTATATCAGCAGCCCTCTTTCATCATTTAGTACACCTAAAGATGATCAAGTGAATATGATTTTAGAAGCTCTTCAGGATCCGACAAAACAGCCTGTCTTTCTGCACTGCAAGCATGGCCAAGATCGCACCGGAATGATCATGGGCTTGTACCGCTATCGTGTTGATAAATGGACGGCTCGCGAAGCTTACGCTGAAATGAAAGAGCTTGGCTTTCATTCGATCCTCAGAAGCTTGGACAAGTATTTTAAAAAACAAACCAACTATAAGTAACGCGCCAAACGCTTCAGTGAATCCGGCCTTCGAACACCATAATACAATAGGGCTCCTAAACCAATAACGCCAACTGCGACCATTAAAAATGGTCGCGGATTTTCGCGAACTTTCGTTATAGCTCGCTCTGAATAGTCCTGTATCGTTCCTTTTGCATTCAAAATCATTCGCTTAGGGGCTCCCACCATTTCTTGGACTTGATGAATGGAATCCGCAGTCACCCCCACTCGGTTTGCTAAATTGTCTAAAGCCATTCCAAATCTCTGAACGCTCATTTCTAAACCGGTTTTAGCTGCTGTGATTTCTTGCTCTTCCAAGAACGAATTAGTTATACGATTTTGATCCATTTGCGCTTCCTTTCGATGACGTTTTGATTTTTTCTAATTTCTGTTTGGTTGACTCAACAGCCTCGTATAAACTGCGCCTTGTCTGACTAAAATTAATATCTTCGATCTTAATTTTTCTAAATGCGGATAGTGCCAGTGGGCCACCAATCATTGCGCAAACAGCACTGACAATCAATGAACTCAGCCAGTAGCGACCATCCAACAACTCCCCTAATCCAATCACCATAAAGGCTAAAAATGGCAAGACGCTCATGACCAACAAAGTTCCAAAAATCACCACCTGTGAAATATGCTTGGTGAGATGCGGCTGAAACTGACGAAACTCAGTCATAAATAAATTCACTTCACTACGCACAACATCTTTAGCACTAGCTATGACCTCATTCAAAACACTGCTATAGGCACGTTCCGAGTGGGGTTGCCGGGCTTCTCTGTTTGTTGGCTGTTGTGATGAGTACTGATAGTTATCTGAAATCGCCATAAAAACTTCCCTTCTCCACAGTTAGAAAAAGTATAAAGACCCAACCTCATTGTATGGCAATTGATATACCAAACGGCAACTTTGCGCCTTTGATAAGCTATTGAGTTTAAAAATTATTTTTTGTGCTGAGACACGGTCACAAATCACATCAGTGAAATACCATGAGGCATTCTGCCCTAGGATTTTAAAAGCACATCAAACACTTTTTTGGAGGCATAACCGTCTCCAAAGGGAATACGCTTCTGCGCCATCTGATGATAGCTATCTTGTCTTTCATAAAGCTCTTCGATCTCTTTGATAATGCGATCTCTGTTTGTTCCGACAAGTTTGGCTGCACCACACGCTACGGCTTCGGGCCGCTCGGTATTATTTCGACAAATTAGAATCGGCTTAGCTAAAAAGGGAGCTTCCTCTTGGATTCCACCAGAATCAGTAACAATCAAGTCTGCCTTTTCCATTTCGGCAATAAACTCCAAATACCCAAGTGGCTCCAGCAACTGCAATTGCAAGGGAATATTTTTAAAGACTTGAGCAAATGCCAACTTTACTTGTGGGTTTTGATGCAACGGCCACGATATCAAAATGTTGGGGCGTTGAATCATCACAGTCTTTAAGGCTTCCATCACCGAAATCATTTCATCACCGAAGCTTTCTCGACGATGAAGAGTCACAAGAATTCTAAACAGATTCGATTTTTCAGCCGAAGGTTTGACCGCTCGTCCACTTGATTCCGTCACAATTCTTAAAGCATCAATCCCCGTATTCCCTACATGAAATACTCGAGATTCTAGAAGCCCCTCTTTAAGAAGCACATCGCGAGCGGTTTCTGTCGGAGCAAAGTGCCAATCCGCAGCTAAGGCAATCATTCGTCGATTGAATTCTTCAGGCCATGGTGATTGCATATCATAGGTTCGAAGACCTGCTTCGATATGCACAATTTTTATTTTTTCATAGAATCCTATGAGTGCGGCCACAGCGGCAGTTGTAGTGTCACCTTGAACGA
Source organism: Bdellovibrionales bacterium RIFCSPHIGHO2_01_FULL_40_29 (assembly GCA_001771815.1). GTDB lineage: Bacteria > Bdellovibrionota > Bdellovibrionia > Bdellovibrionales > Bdellovibrionaceae > Pseudobdellovibrio. Next base: position 96,062 of record MEPU01000010.1, read on the forward strand.
TCAAATGAGTGGGACGGTTCTTGGCAATGACTTCAGTTAATTTTTCAAAAAGGGCTTTAGAAATATCATTCAAGGACTGCCCTGGTTTCATAATTTCTAAATTATAAGTCGGCGTTATTTTAAAATACTTCAGAATTGGCAAAGCCATTTCCATATGCTGCCCCGTAAAACAAACTTCATAATCTAAACCACGTCGAGCGGCCTCTAATACAAGTGGGGCCATTTTTATCGACTCAGGTCGCGTGCCAAACACAAAAAGAAACTTTGATTGAGCCATTTACACTCCATAAAAAAAATCAACTAGATGCTATTTTATATCTTCATGCGGACTCTCTGTCACAGTAAAATAGCAGTGCCTGTGACGTTCTGTCACAACTACTGGCTCATCACAAAACTAGACCGCTCATAAGCTAATTTCCATTGGCTTCTGGTTTGCAATTTTTAGCGCCAATATGGAAATCGACCAATCCAAATTCTTAGAAGCCGTCATTCAAACAGCCTCAGACTTAATCATGACAATTGACGAAGAGGGCTTGATTTACAGTTGCAACAAAACAGCAATGAAAATATTAGGGTACGAACCCGCCGAAATGATCGGCAAACCATTTTACTTTTTCTTGGCAGAAATATATCAACAAGACTATCAGAACAACCGTCGCAATTACTTGGCTGGACTTGAATCTGACTTTATCGGAGTTGGTCGACGCATCGAAGCCTTAAAAAAAGATGGCAACCTTGTTCCTATCAGTTTGACTTTCAGCGAAGTTCCATTTGAAAAAGTTCATTATCTATCGGCAGTCATACGCGATATCACAAAAATTTTAAATACCGAAATTGCTCTTGAAAAAATGGCGCGCGAACTAGCCCTTTCAAATGCAAAATTAGAGCAGTTTGCGGCATTAGCAGCCCATGATCTTCAAGCCCCACTGCGAACAATTACGGGATTTACCGAGCGCTTGCAACAACGCTATGCCGGAAACCTGAGCCCCGAAGCTGATGACTACATCACACGAATCAACGCAGCAACAGGTCGCATGCAAACCATGATTGTGGATCTGTTGGTGCTGTCTCGCTTAGGAACTCATAAAAAAGTTTTTAAACCCGTGAATACCGAGGTCATATTGACTCATATCTTAAGCGATCTTGCCGCCTCGATTGCGGAATCAAAAGCTCTGATCACCAACGAATCCCTGCCTTCAGTGATGGGAGACGAAGGACAGCTTCGTCAACTTCTTCAAAACTTAGTCCTTAACGCCATAAAATTTCGCAAACCAAGCATGGCACCAGAAATTCATATCCGCGTGGAGCGACAACCACAGCAATGGCAGTTCTGCGTGACTGACAACGGAATTGGAATTGCCGAAAGATTTTATGAAAAAATATTTCAAGCCTTTCAGCGACTGCATGGAAAACACGAATACCCAGGGACCGGCTTAGGTTTAGCGATTTGTCAAAAAATCGTCGAAAACCACGGAGGCCGCTTGTGGGTTGAGTCTCAAGAAAATGAGGGCTCTCAATTTTATTTCACACTTCCATTTTCTTGATGATATCCAAGAACTTCTCAGTGCGCTACGGATAAGACTTCGGATATTTTTTGAAATACGACTTCCCAGCCCAGACGATGGGATTTTTGATCCTCCGTGATCACCAGACCTTCTTGAACAAGCTCAAGTGAGGATGTTCCGTCATCTTTTTGAGTACACGTCAAAGCAACAGTGCTGCCTTCGGAAAATTTCTTAAAGACCATTCGTTTATTGGGAATAATCTCTAAGAACTCACCATTAAAATGGTCTGGATTTCTACAGACATCAAAAAGCTTTTCAACCGAAGTCTCAAATTTCCTGACCATCCGAAGACGACCTTCCTGAACTTCAGAACCAAAGTCAGGAACAATACCATTCCAACCAGTCTGGTGAATATCTGCAATTTCTTTTGTCTTAAACCCGGAGTGAACCAAAACCAATCGAGTTTTTGAACCATCTTCAAAAAGCTCGATGGTCACTTGCGAATCTGGTTTTTGATCATCACCAAAACTTTGGCACCAACTGAAAACAATTTTTCTGTCAGGAATAATCTCTAAAAATTCTCCAAAATTTGAAACATTGTGATTTCTAAAATTAATATGATACTTTCCACCAACTCGAAAATCAATTTTCATCGAACTGGCATCCGAACCACAATTCATGAAAAGCCGACCCTGCTTGAGCGCATGAAAAACATCGCTTGTTGATCTTCCAATTATTTTTTCAACTTTAACTTGATACGACATGTGATTACTCCTTTTTTTTAGTTTTAATTTCGGATTCTAGATTCGCAGCTAAAATATCTAAATTTTGATCCCAGAATTGGGTGTAAAACTGGATGTATTCTTCGACCGTTTTAAGTGCCGCGGGATTGATTGAGCACTCGTGAACCCGACCCATTTTTTTTCGATTGATTAACTTTGCTTTTTCAAGAATTTTAATATGTTTTGAAATAGCCGCGAGCGACATTTTAAAAGGATCAGCAAGCTCTCCAATTGGCCTGACTCCCTCATTCAACATTTTCAATATTTGACGACGCGTGGGGTCCGAAAGAGCGTAAAAAAGCAAATCAAGTTCAGAGGATAATGTGTTCACCATAAGTTAAGATTACTCTTCACATACGCAATAGTCAACCAAATGGTTAACTATTGCGTAAAGTATTGTTTTTACTCATGATAACTAATATCAAAGGGCGTTGTTCTAGCCTCTGATGGTGGCTGACCTGCGAGAATTTATCCTTAGTATATTGCTTAATTCGAACCACGCTACGGCTGGCTAGAGTCACTTCTCGACTCATTCAAATCTACCTGCTTACTCGGACTCAACTTTTCTGAAATCGGAAATAGAGCTGTTTCCAACATATACATCCGTCGATCTGACAACCGATCCGTGCTGTATTTACTGAGCAAACCAATTGCAAAATCATTTATGCGATCCACCAAATCATTAAACTCATTCTCAGAAAGCGCAAAATTAAGCGATCGAAATCTTCTTAGGCTAAAATCTAAATTCAATGCTTTTGCACCTTCTGCTAACCAAAACTCATGGTACTCGCGCAAACTTTTAGCGTTTGGCTTATCATTAACTTTTATAGAATCAGTGAGAATTGAATAAATATTATCGGCCGATTTAGTTAAGACATTGTTTTCGACATAAAAGTTTAACAAGTCCTTTAACTGCGACGGATTTATTTTGATTAATTTTACAATATTGGCTTCATTTGCTATGAAGTCCTTAAACATAATCAAGGTCAATACAATAGGACCATAAACATTTCGACAGGCAACAGATTCTTCGAACTCTTCCGCTTTGAATAAATGTCTTTGAATTTCGATTAACTTTGATCCTGCAGCATTTCGCTCGGCTTCTGATTTTGGCTGTGAATAAATGAGTAAATAATCATAATAAAATTCTTCTTGATGATCTAAGTTTAAGTGTTTTTTTATAGCCTGTGCCGTGATCTTAGAAATTCGCCTTTTTCGTTGTAAAATAAATCGTATCGTTGTCTTGTTCCCAATATTAAGCTCAGTCGTCCATTGCGAGTAGGAAAACTTAGGGTCAGTGGCCTTTCGCCATTTAAAATAAACTTCTAAATATTGAATCAAATCTAAAAAACTATAAATCGACGGCTTTTCATTTGTTTTCATATGAATAGGGTTTCATTTTTACTCCGCTTCGACAAGCGAGCAAAATTGTTCGCATTTTATAGCCCAGAGCAACAGTGGCCGGCTCAGTGATCATGATTTTTACACTCAAAACCTTATAAATGAATACGTTGATTCCTATTGTGGATAACTTGTTGCAATGCCTCTCTGCGGAAGTTCAACGGCGCCCTTCGAGGTAGAAATCTTGAATTCCTTTATAAACAAAAAAAGAGGAAAACATGAAAAAAATAATTTTAACGCTTGCTACATTGCTATTAACAGTGACTGCTTCGGCTGGAACTAGCGACATTGGCTCTGCTGACCAAAACAGTAAAAAATATGAATACCCATATGTGTACGATTGTAAGCAAAGTATTGGAAATAAAAATCGTGTTATTACAGTTCTTTCAAAGACTGAAGTTGCAATTACATCTGGAGATAGAGTTGCAACCTGGTCTGCAAATTATGAAGGTCAAGAAACAATGGACTTTCAATATTTAAATCATGATGTTTATATGAAAATTTCGAAATCTATGATGAAAGAAGGCGCTAAGTCAGGTCAGTTTTCAGCAGATAATGCTTTGGAAGTATTCAACTGTAAATTAAGAAAATAGAAAAATATATGCTTGTTTCAGATTTGACTCAACAAGTATTAAACTCACAACAAAAAATAAACTTACAGAATTAAATCTGAATATTTTTAAAATTTGCGAATATTTAAAAATAGAGACATAGCGGTATGAAGTACCGCTATTCAAAATAAAAAAGAGGAAAACATGAAAAAAATAATTTTGACACTCTCAATATTGCTATTAACAGTGACGACTTCGGCTGGAACTAGCGACATTGGTTCTGCCACTCAGGTTATCAAAAATTGTTCGGATGCTGAAGCTGTCCAACACCGCTCTGATTTTATTTCGCAGGAAGAAGGCAGTAGCCTAAGCGCATTATATAGAAACTCAGAGACCAAGACTGTCATGATGGCTCAGGTCAAAAGAGCAATGCAGATTCTACAAGCCAGTTCGATTGAGCCTACAAATGATTATAAATATAAGTTGAATTATCTAGGCACAACTTACGACGCCATTAATATCGACATGGGTGGCAATGGTCATACGGTTGTTTTCATGGAAAATACCATTCAAGAAGTGAATTTTTTCTTCTATGATGGAGATATGTACATCAACAATAAGCGCTGCAAGAACGTGACACTTCCTGGCGGTGTCCAGTTTTGACAAAACCAACGTGCAGATGGAGGAGTTGCTCGACCCAACACTATAAAAAATAACTTTTTAGCGCATCCAATACTTCAGCGAGATTGCCAAGATTATTTTGTGAGCAAAATTCCTTAATACCCACATCAGCACTCATTTGAGATACAATTTTAATATACTCCGATAGATGATCCTTAGGCAGACCCGAAAGCTTTAAACTGCCACTGGTCGGTAGCGCACCCGAAAATAATAAAATATCATTTCGGTGCTTTCTGATATCACGCTCGTCAACTTGAACTCCATTGGCTGCTCTATCTCGAAGCTCGTTGAATGCGCGCGCCTTTAACGGTATCTGAGCTATTGCAGAAATATATTTACAGTACTCGCCGTCCTCAGCATTGTTTTTGATTAGATCATAGTATTCATCTTCTAGTAAAATTCCTGAAAACTGTGAACCGGCTTCAACTTTTTGAATAGGTATGATGTGTTGATCTTGAAGCAACTGCAGATCTTCGGGCCTTTTAGAAAAAAGTTCGATCTGTTTGGGGAATTCACCCATACGGGGCTTGTTGAATCTAAAAAACTGAGGACTGCCATCGCTCTTTTCTTTATTTTCATACTTACCATCTTTTATATACGTCGCGAGCGCCGATAAAAAAATTGGATCTGGCTTCATAAATACGACGATATCTAAATCTTTTGTAGCCCGGAACTCGCCTCCAATCGCAGCCATTAACATATCACCAGCAACACCACCCACAAGCACATAATGCTCTTTAAAATCGCTCAATTTCTCTGCAAAGTGTTTTAAACCGTGAACCATTACTTAATCTCTATTTCCCTGAGCAGAGTGTCTAAAGCTATTTGTGTTCGCTCGTCCGACTGATCTTTCATACTTAAATACAAAGAAATCGGATCAATAACATCTTCTTTAGCAAGTGCTTTCGGATCCCAGCTCCAAATCTCAAAACAGTACCTGGCAAATTCTTTTGGTACCGTTTTAATATCTTTGTTTCTTTCGATTTCTGCAAATTTTTTCTTATAAATAGCCTTAGTCTTAACACCACTATCATGTAGCATTGAAAATCGATCTAAGGCTGTGAAACCAGCAAGTTTACCCGCCCCTACATTATCATCTGTATATATTTTTTTTATTACTGGGCTTTGAAAGTACGGGCGCAACTTAGCCCAAAGCTCTTTCTGTTCTGCAAACTGAACATACTTGTAGGTACCCTTCTGAATAATATCTACTAGTTTTGTTGTTTTGAGTTCCTCAACTACGCGACTCGCTTGCATTTTTGTAGTTTTGAAAACTATAGCTAAATCGCTGATCGTTTTATTTTGAAGGGTTCTATAGTTAAGCTGATAAATCAAAAACAACATAGCCCAGGGAGTTAACCTAACTACCTCTTGAATACTCTCCTCTTTATTGTGGTTCATTACTAGCAAGACATCTGGCAAAAAAACTGCCCCGCGAGCCACAACAAAATTAATTCTATGCCCTGTTAAATACTTGGCATGATAAGAGCCTAAACTTTTAAAAAAGAAAATTACAGGCCGTTTAAAGACTTTATGAATGATTTCTTCATGTGTCGTCAGTTTTCTAGCTTCTATGTCCATACCCTTAACTTCTGCCAATACGAATTTCTTGTTCATGACATCAACGTATTTCAAATCGTAATGATTATGCACCAGTCTAGGTAGCTTTTCTTTACCCACCTTAACGCTCTCAAAACCCTTCATTAAGTTTGAGATACCTGTTAACTCATTTAAATAGTTTTTAAGATCTTCTTGCTCCATATACATAATAGTAACATTATTTATATGATATTAACATAAAAATGTTAGTATTATATAAATAATGTTAACTATATGATATTACATAGATTAATATCATACTATGGGAGTTAGTTACTTTATAAAATAAAAAGCGAGCAAAATTGTTCGCTTTTTATAGCCCAGAGCAACAGTGGCCGGCCCAGTGATCATGCTTTTTACACTCTAAGCCCTATAAATGAATATATTGATTCCAGTTGTGGATAACTTGTTGCAATGCCTCACTGCGGAAGTTCAACGGCGCCCTTCGAGGTAGAAATCTTGAATTCCTTTATAAACCCAAAAAAAGAGGAAGACATGAAAAAAATAATTTTAGCACTCGCTACATTGCTATTAACGGTGACTGCTTCGGCTGGAACTAGCGACATTGGCTCTGCTGATGTAAATAATAGAAAATACGAATATGATGATTCTGAAGTCATTCGTAAAACTTTAAATCGATTTGAACTATGTGACATAAAAGATTTAAAAGAAGATTATGATACTTTTTTAAATTTAGTCGATTTGTTAGATATTCAAAAAGAAAAAAAGAGAAAACCTACAGTTAAAATAACTGATGCAAGTTCCTATTCCATATCTATACAGGATTCATTAAGTGGTATGAACTGTGACCTAATGACAGATCCTTATGATGGCCGGTGTTCATACGCAACATGCTACAAATTAAAAAAACAATCACTCGTAAAATAAAAGACACCAGAATTCAATAGCTAGATTTATTTTTACTGCAACACATTGAAATAATAATACTGAAAAACCAAAGAAAGAAACTATATGAAAAAAATAATTTTAACTCTAACCGCATTGCTATTAACAGTGACGGCTTCGGCTGGAACCAGCGACATTGGCTCTGCTGATGGAACAAAGCGATTTGAATGTAAACTCTTAGATTACAATATTAAAATAGCAGTAACTGATAATAGAATTATAAAATATGTTACAAATGGAGAACTCGGCGCTGGCCAGAATCTGACACCTGTCAGCACTTCTGCCGATGGACTCACTGAATACAGTTTTCCATTTTATGATTATGCCGATACAAACTATTTTATTGTTGTTGAAATTTTGAATAATAAATTAGTTTCCGCTATCGCTTTAGTCTCAGGAAATGATTCTGATAATTACTTGGCTGTACCAACAACTGAAACAATCGTTTGCAACACATTGAAATAACAATACTGAAAAACCAAAGAAAGAAACTATATGAAAAAAACAATTTTAATTTTATCTGCACTATTTTTTACGCTAACAGCCGCTGCCGGCACTAGCGATATTGGCTCTGCTGATGGAACAAACCCATCAGAAACGTTTTTATACTTAACACTGGCTCCAGGGTTTTGTGGCGAAATTGATTCCTATATTATTGGTGACGCCTGCGTTTTCAAAGCCCAAATTAAGAATACAAAGGAAGTTATTACAATATATGATAATTCATCTTCAGAAAATAGCGACTTAGTAACAACATCGGACAAACACAATTTGACCGAAAATAATAATTGCTTCCTAGGTGCTGTTTACAAAACTGTTGAATTGACGAGTCAGTTTGGAAAAGACGCCTATTTTACTAAAATTTTAAAAAGAGTCTCTTGCAGATAAACTCCGTCATGGTAGCACTAGCCAATAGTATCATCTGCCACCTTGTAGTGCGGATCTTCAAGGTGGTTCACTTCGATCATTAGGTTTATTCTGTGGATCAAATTTATTTCTAGAAATGGGCTACCGAAGCAAAAAATAATGGTCCTCTTATTTCGTGGTGCTTGCCCCGGAAGTTATCGTAAAAAATCAGCAAAAACCCCTACATGTTTCAAATTCTGAAACAGTATTTCAAATATTGTATAGATTTTTATAAAAAACTAGATTTATAGTACGAGTATGCAAAATGCTCAGGATCTGCTGATAACCGAATTCAGTAAAAGGAAAAAGATAAACCCTAATTTTTCAATGCGCTCTTTTGCCAAGTGGTTGAGCGTCAGCCCCGCACAACTGTCTCAGATGATGACCGGGAAACGGCCGATTACTTTAAAATCAATGAGAAAAATCAGTGAGCGACTGGGACTTTCTCCACACGAACGCAGTGATCTTGCCGGCTCACTGTTGCAAAATCAGAATGACAACGATGAAAAACAAGTCCTCCGACTACGTGAAGATCAGTTTCATTTAATTGCCGACTGGTATCATATGGCGATACTCAGCCTGACTCGTATAAAGAAATCTCAGGCTGACCCCCGTTGGATTGCGCATCGCCTTGGTATTAGTGTCACACAAGCACACCAGGCATTACTTCGTCTTGAACGACTTGGAATAATTCAAATGAAGCCATTTAAACAAATCAGTGACCCCATTGAAATGGTTTCAGAAGTTCCATCTCATGCTATTCGAAAGTACCATATTCAAAATTTAAACTTGGCCATTGAAAAGATCGAGCTGATCGAAACTAGAAAACGCCAATTTCAGTCGATTTCTATCCCTGTTAATCCTGAAAAATTAGAACCTTTTAAAAAATTAATTGATAATTTTTTGGCAGCCTCAATGGCGCTTTCACACAAGCAAGATGGCCAAGAAGTTTACAATTTAAATGTCCAACTATTCCCAGTTACAGTCCTTAAGGAGGAAAAATGAATTCAAAATTAGTATTAGTAATCGGCCTTGCAGCTTTTCTATATTCCTGCGCTAGCACCCACCCTGGCAAAGAAGGCCATGCCCTAGACGGTAAAGCCCGTTTGCCGATTAAGATCAGTGCCGAGATCCTTGATGAAAATGCCAAAGACCCCTTTCAACTGATCGAAGTGACTTTTGAAAACACTTCAGATGAATGGTTGCGCATCACAAAGAATAGCGTCATTATCGATAATCCCGCCGACTCTCGAGTCAGCGTTGTTCTTGGTCAAGATTTAATTGATTGGGCCTCAGCAATTGAGCTTCGTCAGAAAAAAGAACAGCATAATAAAGAACTGCTTCAAGCTGGACTTATTATAGGAAGCGCTCTTGTCGGCGGTGCCAATAAAAATAATTCAGTGGGAACTGCCGCAGGTGTTACGATGGTTGCAACATCCGCATGGGTGGTGGCAGACACCATCCGAATGCAGATCAAAAAAGTAGAAGGAATTAATAAAGTGCCCGATACTCACCTGAACCACTCTGTTATGATTCCAGGCCAGACCTTTGCGCGACGCTGGGTCCTTTTAAACAAACCCGCCAACACCAAAATCAACCGATTGGTGGTTCAAACAGAAACCATTGATGGCCAAAAGGAAGTTTATGACATCGATCTTTAATCTATTGCTGGTATTCACACTTAGCGGTTCAACGGCACTTGCTAACAACAAAATTGGTAATGGTGGAAATGTTGTTCTCTGCAAAATTCAAAAAACATCTTCTGTCGAACTTCTTGATTTTTATGAAGTGAGCACAAAAATTCAGACAACAGAAAGCGATGCCTTCAAAATTGCTGAAAAACAATTGCAACGTCTAAAAATAGTGGCTCCCAAACTCGCCGCACAGTACTTGCAAAGACTAGCGGGAATGCAAGCAGATATTGACTATCGAAATAACATCAGCTTAACGACTGTCTCTGACTCGCTTCACCTCTTTAAACCATTGGATTCAAATTGTGAAGTGGTGCAGATTGCTATTCGAAAGCCCCAAACTGCAAAAGACGAAAAACACTTTCTCATCCGAGAAGATCTTTGGAAAAATCTGTCCCCATCGCATCAAGCGGGATTACTGACCCACGAGATTATTTATGAACACTTTTCCAAGCTCGGCGAAAAAAATTCGATCAAAGCGCGAAAATTGAATCGTTACATATTTGGCGAAAATTTAAAATCTGATAGCTTTTGGAAATTCATCCAGGAATTAGAAATACCGATTTATCCTTAGTATATGCTTAGCCTAATAAGCATATACTAGAATTGAGATCAAATAAGCATAAAAAATAGTCTTTGACATCCCCATCTCCCCATACTATCAAAGTGATATCACTTTGATAGTATCCAATGGAGACATATATGAATGAAATGACAAAAGAAAAACAAGTTAATGGAATACCAGGTTTAGTTTTTATAGCTGCTAATTTAGCTGTGCTTGGTTTCTGCGTACTCTGGCTGGCAACAAAAGAATCGAATAATGTTTTTTTAATAACTTTTTTAATGTTCATCGCAATTTCAAGTTACAAAGGCCTCATCATAGTCAATCCCAACGAAGCGAAAGTTTTATCATTTTTTGGAAATTATGTCGGCACACTTAAAAAAAGCGGCCTTCATTGGATCAATCCTTTCTTTTCAAGAATACAAATTTCAACAAAAATTCGAAATTTTGAAAGTCCTAAGTTGAAGGTCAATGATTTTGATGGAAATCCTGTTGAAATTGCTTCAATTATTGTTTGGCAAGTTGTCGATACTGCTGAAGCTGTTTTTCAAATTGATGATTTTGAAAATTATGTACGAGTTCAATCTGAGTCCGCAATTAGAAATTTAGCAATGAGGTATCCTTATGATGCCCATAAATCTGGTGAAATATCGCTGCATGGAAATCCTGAAGTCATAAAAGAAGAGCTTCAGAAAGAGGTTCAAGCACGTTTAACAAATGCGGGTGTCCAAATCATCGAAGCACGCATTAGCCACTTAGCCTACGCACAAGAAATTGCATCGGCTATGCTTCAGAGACAACAAGCCAATGCTATCATTGCTGCAAGATCAAAAATTGTTGATGGCGCCGTGGGCATGGTTGAACTGGCTTTAAAGAGGCTGGCTCAAGACAACATAGTAGTTCTTGATGAGGAGCGCAAAGCCGCCATGGTCAGCAATTTACTTGTCGTATTATGCGGGGACAGAACAACTCAACCGATCATCAATACTGGAAGTATTTACTAAGTAATGTCTGGAGAAAAAAAACCTTTTTTATTACGAGTTAATGCTGATTTGCTAGAAGCTTATCAAAAATGGTCCGATGATGAGCTTCGTAGCCTAAACGGTCAACTCGACTATGTGCTACGAAAAGCCCTTCGCGAATCTGGGCGAGTCAGTGTGAATAAAGATACCAACCTTAAGAAAACAGAAAAGAAAGAGACTAAGAAATAAAATGGAAGTACTCATAGACTTTATATTCTCGACAACTTATCACGGTCTCGGGCGACTTGTTTTTGGAAAATCTTTTGATACCGGCGAAAAAGTTCCATTATGGAAAAAAATATTTTTGATCTTCTTAGCAGTTGTATTAATATTCGCACTATTAGCTCTTTTTGGGTTGGGTGTTAATTACTTCAAAAAGTAAATTTGGGTCTTTCTGACACCGCCCCTTAGTAACGAACACGAGTTCAGTTTAGATTTTGCTACGCCTCGCCATATGCATGATTTGAATAGAGCTAAATTCAAAGTAATTTTAAATAGAATCAAAATTTCTCTTTTGTATATACAGTATATATGGTATTCTTTTGAACGTTGGAAGGAATTTCATGGCTAAAAAAACCAAAACAGGATCAATCAACGTACCAGTAAGTGATTTTGATGACCAGAATATAACCGCTCACATTTCAATTCGATTGCCACTCAATTTGATTAAAAGCTTAAAAAAACTCTCCCTCAATGAACATTACGAGGGTCGCTATCAAACACTCATTCGCGACATATTGGTTACTTATGCAGAAAAAAATAAAGCTAAAAGAAACATTGCTGGTTAGCAGGAACCTAACTTTTACGGCCAATTTGGTGTTCGTGCTGGCATATTTAAGTAATAAGGACCACACCAACTATTTGTTAGTGAGTAGCCAGTACAACTGTTAGTTCCCGTACCGCTTGTATTTGAAATAATGCTGCCGCTTGCGCTGGTTAAGTTCCCTCGGTCAGACAGTCTTCTACCGACAAGAAGTAAATCAACAGAGGTATTTCCTCCACGTATAAAAGTATTATTTTCTGTAATCACATCTTCAATACCCTGTGCTGATGTCGTATTCTCTGGTCGAATAGCGACAGTCCAATCATTCAAATTGTTCACGTGGCCAAAAGAATTGTTCGCGATGACCACTTTGCTAGTTGTGCAATCTCCATATAACAAAGTATTTGTATCTAATTGCGTACAGTCTCTTGTTCCGCCAGAGTGCAATTTAAGACTGTGTCTGATATTATCCCCGACTCTACCCATATCATTATGTCCAATAAAGGTTCGCATAGCTCGCCAAATTCTGACTGCATGTTGTGCCGGAGCTTGAGCCGTGAATGTATTTCCAACCAATGCACTATCTAGAAGTGCACCATAAGCCCCAGAAGCTGAAATATTATTTTCAAAGTAAAAAAGACGTCTTGGTTCAGGAAAATGACTGGCGCTCCACCCACCTGGTGGATTTGATCGCCAATAACTTGTTGAAGTGGCGCCGAAATCAAAAAAACTATTACCCGAAGCATTGTGCTGCAATCGCATCACTAAAACGTCTGAGCCAGAAACAGGACCGCTATAATCACCATTCACTATCAAATCACTGACGGCCACTCTTGTTGGGTGGGCTGGGGTTGAACCGCCCGCACCTGCGCCAATGGAAAGCGAAGAAACAATGGGCGCTGTACCCGTCCCAAATGCTCCGACGATGACATCGGTTGCGACATTGTCGATTGATAACGAACCAAAAGATTCACCACGTTTTAATAAGACGCGCTTATTAGAATAAGAATTTCCATCTAGTAACGACGTTCTTACCAGCGCACCAGAAGGACAACCTCCAGCACCCGCAGTTGGAATAGGATTTCCAACACAAACTGTATTGCTACCAGAAAAAACCGTGTCTGGATTTGTCACAGTAATTTGAATTTGAGCTTCACTCCATTGACCAGCGGAATTTTGCACTCGCACTTTTACCGTATATGGAGTCGTACTTGGAGTTTCATAGACATAGGCAAATAAGGGACCACCCGAGTGTCTTCTCTTAAGCTGGCCCGAGACCGTATACGTTGCAGAGTTATTATCTCCGGCATCAAATGAATACGTCAGATTATTAAAAGAATCGCTGCCTGAACTATCTGTACTTCCACTTGCATTAAATAACACAGCTAAAGGAGCCGGCCCGGAAATTCGTGTCGCGACAATCTGAGGAGTAATCGAATTGTCAGCTTTAACGGCAGCAGGGTTACTAATTGACTGCACGGATGAGTTACAACTTGAAATTGCAATCCCAAATAATGATGAAAGAATCGCTTTAGCAAAAACTGTGCGAGTCAGCATATTATGTTATCGGAATAACAGGACTTAACATGAGTTGTAAGTGTACTATTTTGGGACTCAAATCTAAAGCTATCACGGGACTGACGATTTCTGTCTCAAAACTACACGAGATCTGTTTGGCTTGAAAAAATTTAACACAGACTTGCCCTTAAAAACTCATAAAGATCAAAAGAATTAACCGATACTTAATTTAACTGATAGGATGTGTGTATATGTCTTTATTTCGAATGTTCAAATCTGACGAACTTTACTTAGCCAATGCGCCAATTTTGCAACTTAAATTGTTTGCTCTGGCAGCAACAATCATTCATCCATCATTTTATTTTGTACTTATATTTATTGATCCAAACAGCGAACATGGTTTATTGGGACGACTTGGAACTGCATTTCTTGGATCCATGGCGTATTTTCTATATACAAGTAATCGCTTCGGTCGAAAGATCCCCACTTACTTAGTCACCGCAACTTGCTCACTGATCCTCATACATGTGACTTATCTTAGCCACATCAACGATTTAAGCTTCCTTTATGCCATTGGGACATTCCTTGCTTACTGCTTAATTGGATTTAATATACCCACCCTTGGGGCTTCAGTCATTACGATTATTGTTGGACTTGTTGGCTCTGCCACACTTTTTAATCACAATAACAATGTCAACGGTACAATGTTTTTCTCTATGTTCTTCGTAACGGGCATAATGATTTATATCTATAAATATCATGTTTATGCACTAACTATGAATCTGATCTACTCGAATGAAACTAAATCACTTTTAACAAAACTCCTGCAGTCCACGATTGATACTAAAGATTTCACTAAAACTTTAGATATGACTATGACTGAGTTCAAAAATATCAGCTGGTGCCGCGGTGATGTTCCCATTGCTCTTTTTGTGCGCGACCCCGGACAGGACGAATGGGTTTATAAAAAAATCTATGGCTGTGAAGATAAATCCACCCCAGACAAATACGATGATAAAACGTTTCTGCGCTACCCGCTCGCAACGGCCCAAATATGCTATGGCTACCTATTTTTTAGTCGGAAAGATTCTGCCATCTCGGAAAACTTAAAACTTGAGCTTTTATCCTCCATTTCCAATTCACTGATCTTGGTTATCGATACGCACTTTAAAAATGAAATTTTTGAAAAACAAAGAACCTTAATTGTTCATTCCTCAAAGATGATTACACTTGGCGAAATGGCTGGCGGAATCGCCCATGAGATCAATACTCCACTGGCGTCAATCAGTATGAGGGTGGCCAATTTGATGTCGATGAAAGAGGACCAGCTCGTCGATACACCTCAATTTGATCAAACTATCGAACGCATCCAAACTACGGTCACTCGTATTGCAAATATCATAAAGGGGCTGCGCTCTTTTGCTCGCGATGGGACTCAAGACGCACTCGAAGTGCGAAACACTCATGACTTAATTGAAGAGACTATTAGTCTTTGTCGCGAACGATTTGCAAATAGCAACGTCATGCTGGAATATCCCGGGGAAAATTCTCTCAGCTACGATGTGAAATGTCAGCGCGTGCAAATCAATCAAGTTCTATTAAACATCCTCAACAATGGTTTTGATGCTGTTTGTGAAATTAAAGATAGTGATCGACGCTTTGTTCGCATTGACGTTGAAGCCGAAAAAGACATTGTGCGATTAAAAGTAACCGATGGCGGACCAGAAATTCCCCAAGATATTGCAAAGAAAATATTCCAGCCCTTTTTTACAACCAAAGAAATTGGTAAAGGAACTGGATTGGGTTTAAGTATCAGCAAGGGTTTGGTTGAAAGCCAAGGGGGATCACTTTACCTTGATTCCGGCAACGGTCAAACTTGTTTCGTCATCGAACTTCAGTCTGCAAGCCAATCTAATCTAGCGAAATTACCTGGATAAGTAAGGTTCTTCTCTGTTGATGGTGGTTTTATAAAGAGAATAGAACCCTAGACCGTAAAGAACCCTTCAAAAACAGTGCGTTTTTTATTGGCTCATCAATAGCTTCCGGAAACTTTTTTTGATCTGACTCTACAAGCTCTGAAATTAATAACTCAAGACTGTGAGTTAACGGCACAGCCTTTTCTTCGAAAATCAAAACCGCTTTCAATGATTTTTCGACCACCTGTTGCACTTGATAAAGAATAAGTGGTTCTCCATCAATGACAGGGGCAGTCAGGGAATCTGTTAGAATGTTTTTACTACAAGACGTTTTAACAAAAGGAACCCCAAATGCCCCCAA
>MEPU01000011.1:0-1137 GCA_001771815.1 Bdellovibrionales bacterium RIFCSPHIGHO2_01_FULL_40_29
ATGTTTATTTGCTTTTTCAAACTTGTATAGGCATATCTGTATTCATAACTCGCACTATTCATTGACATCGCGCTCATTAGACCTGTGGCACTATTGTATGCATAATTAAAAATCAATCCACCATTCAATTTTACACCATTTAATCGTAGTATTGTTGCATCAAAGGAATTAGTTAATGTTCCAATTACTGCACCATCTGTGTCGTACCAAGTTTGCTCGAGAATTTTTTCACCTATCCATTTAATCGCAAGTTTAATATCATCAGGTGATCGAATGATTCTAGGTCTACCTTGTGGATCAATTTCCTCATACAAATAATTCCCATTATTTGTTTCAATTTTTTCAATTGAATCAGTTCCGACTTTATAGTCGAAACGAATATTTCTACCTGAAGGCTTAACCACATTGGTTAAGCGTTTATCCTGGTCATAGGTAAACGATGTGTTCTTGTTGTCAGGATTCAGATAGGCACTAACATAGTCACCGATATCCATTTGAAAAATATGTGTCTGATTCGAAGGCGTTGTGATTTTTTTAATCTCTCCGCCACTTGTGTATTCATATTTGATAGTATCGTTATTTGGAAGAGTCTTTGTGAGAATCTGACCTTCCAAGTTTCTTGTAAAACTCGTAGTTTGATTTTTTGAGTTGGATACTGAATTTATATAGCCAAACTGATTATATGAAAAATTTGTAAAAGTGCCGCCACGTTGAATCTTTTGAAGTTTTCCATCAGTATTGTAATTAAAATCCGATGGCGCTCCAACCGAAGGTTCAATTCTAGTGACCTGCTCTTTATCATTGAAATAAGTCTTAGATGTTCGATTTTGTGTATTTATTAAAGTGATCGTCTTTGTGGACAAATCTACTAAAGTCCTGTTGGTCTGCGACCATGCTGTAAAACCTTGAGAATTAGTCATGCTTAAAAGTGTTTCAGGATCTGAATTGTTTCCATAGACATATGAATTGTTCTGAATAGGTCTTTCTATAATGTTAAGACTATTTTCGGAATAGTTCGACTGATACGGATTTTTAAAATCATAGTAATCACCCCACATAGGATCAACTGATTTAAGTATGAGCTTTACGTTCCCAGCGGAGGAAACTTCTCGTGTATTGAAACTTGAAAATATTTTT
>MEPU01000011.1:1155-2648 GCA_001771815.1 Bdellovibrionales bacterium RIFCSPHIGHO2_01_FULL_40_29
ACTCGAATTACTCATCTCAAACTGTTTTACGACTCCACTAATATAGGTTTGAAAACTTTGTACTTTGCCAGAATTTTTTGATTCTACATAGAAATCTCCAAAAGAGTCATAATTAAAAAGTGTTTCCTCACCATTCGGTTTTTTAAATAATGTCATCAATTTATTAGCATTGTACTGTATTTCATATTCATGACTTTCTGGTGTCTTTAAAGATGAAATGAGTGAGCTTGAAGTTGTAAAACTCGTTTCCTGGCCATAAGGAGCAATTGCTTTAATCAGCATCCCTTGCTCATCGCGAATGAATTGTGTTAATTTTCCAAATAGATCCGTAAAACCAACTAATCTGTATCTCTCATCGTAACTAAATTTATACTTTACTGCATTTGTAAGCTTAGTACGAGTTTCTAAATGCTGTCCCTTGGAATCAAATAGAAACACTTCATTACTTTCATGGACACTGACAAAATCAACCTCGCCGTATGGCTCAGTTATTTTAGTATAAAATTTTTGAATTCCGTACTTTACACCTGATCCATCATAAACAATTTTCGTATCGCGATCGAAAAAGTGATGATTACTCAAAGTCCAACCATGAAATCCCCATACCTCAGGATGGTAAACCCCAAGATTTTGAACTGATGATTTTTCGACTATCCACCCTTCGAAACCGCTGGTGAGCATATCAGTACATTCGTCATATGTTCCACGAGCAACGCAAACTGAGTACAACGACACAACTGTCCCTGGTTGATAGATTTCATTTTCTATTCCTGGCACATCAGCATTCATACTAGATTCTAAATTAACTGTAAATTTTGCTTTCTTTATCGCCGGATGTAAGCTTGTATTCCCAGTAGTTTCATCCCATGGCGCCCTTACGATTGTCTGGCCCGGTATTTTCACTTGAATTATTCTTGCTAACGGTGCATTTGAATTGATAATTGAGACCCTTTTAGAGTTATCACCACCAGAAAATTCTTCGTAAACGCTTCTATTTGTTTCACGACCTGGATTAAACTCAGAGGCATAAACAATATCGACTTCAGTGCCGACAATTGGAATTGATTCAGACACAACTTTTTTTGAATAATCTATTACACTTCCGGCTACAGGACAAATTTGGCGATTCCCCTGAACAATATTAGTGACACTTGTTGTATCTAAAGCTCGCTGCACATCAGCTGTGCTGAATCGGCGTTCGCAACCATGAATTGAATAAGCAAAAGCATCAATTACATTATTTTGGCAGCCCCAGTATACAATACCAAATTGACCATTAAGCCTTCTCCAATCGAAAATTTGTAAACACATACTGTATCGAACCGTACCTCCACCATTGGCTATTGCTTGATTACGTTCGTTCAAATAGCGATAAGCAATGGATTGGCATGTGTTAAATTCAGCATCATAATCTGGTATATACGGTGGAGTTAAAGTGCGAACCTGGGCACTCGCGACACTCGCAGCAATAACTATTGCAAATATAATCGTGC
>MEPU01000011.1:2665-4659 GCA_001771815.1 Bdellovibrionales bacterium RIFCSPHIGHO2_01_FULL_40_29
TACTCCGCCGCGCATTCTTCGTAAGTCCACGATGCTAAACTGTTTAACTTGAGCTCTGCGCTCACACTTACAGTCGATGAGTCACCGAATTCATCAGTTGCCGCGACAGATATTGTAAACATGCCAGTTGACTGAAGTTGGGTGAAATACTTTATGCTTTTTTTATCAGGACCTATCTCAACCAAAAGATTATTAATATGGACTGTTTTTAGATCTTTATTTGATATTAGTCTTACTTCAAGAACCTGATCCGAATATACTCCACCAGGCTGCGGAGCTACAATTTGCACCAATAGCGGCGAATTATCTTTAATGATTTGAAGTGATTGAACCTTAAAGTTGCCAGCACTATCTGTTGTTCGAACCTCTAAATTTTTTACTCCGTCACTTCCTAATGAAACTAAGTATATAAAATTCTTTTCAGACACTGAGTCGATTAAGACATTGTCCAGACGGATCTCAGTTAAAGTTTCTCCTTCATCGACAACATTAACAGAGACTAAAATCTCGTTAAGTTTTGTATACTGAGGAGCACTGATTGCAAGCGCTGGAGGCTCGGTATCGATTGCGATTGAAGTTAATGCAACTAATGTTGTTTGGTTCCCCGCCAAGTCCGAAGCTACAATATTGAAACTTCTAGCACCAGTATTCCCGGCTGCAAATTGATATTTATATTGATAGTCAGTAATTTTCACTGCTGGAATATTGTCCACAGTTAGATTCGCCAACTGTTCGTTTGTAAAAATATCAAACTCAATTTGATCACTTTCGCTGCGAATAAAATAATTCTGCAACACTTGAATATCTAATACCGGCAACACTGCATCAACAGTGATATTATTCAAGATAAAAGTCTGGGATTGGTTTCCGGAAAGGTCTCGTGAATTAATCTCCAGGTTATTTACACCCTCGGTAAGCTCAATATCAAATTCCTTATCTAAAAAAGTATTTAACAGAATACCATTTCGAGAAACTATCGATTCGACAGCTGAATCATCAGCAACTGAAATGTGAATTCGATTTATATTTATAACTGAGTTAGATAACGCTTCTGAAGAAATTACTGGAGACACGGTATCACGAATACTGAGCGTCTTCGAAATTGAACTTATCGCATTCTTATTGTCCATAATTGTTAAAATAATTTCATAGTCACCCAGTTGCAAAAATTGAAAAGATGGATTCGGCTCACTCGAGGTCCCCAGATTACCAAATTGCCATTCATAGCTAACTATACTTCCATCTGAATCACTAGATTGCGACGAATTGAATTCATAGGTGTAATTAGATAACTGAGTATTTATTATATAATCAAAAGCAGGAATTGGTGCTGAATTTTCTAAAATTGAAATTGATTGCTGATAAGAACTTTGACCTGATCTATCATCGGTAACTGTTAACTTCACAGAATAATTTCCAGCTTCAACATATTGGTGACTTACCATTGAACCAGACCCCATTCCTCCGTCGCCGAAGTCCCAAGAGTAAGATACAATCTGCCCGTCTGCATCCGATGACAGCATTCCATTGAAAAATAAAAGCTCAGGAGCAATACCACTATTTGGAGTTGAACTAAAAGAAGCCATTGGCAATTGATTTTGATTAATGGATTCAGCTTTGACAGTGACAGTAACAGTCGAACCATTAGCCCCTTGCCTCGAAACCACTAATACATTTGAAGGCAAAACAGAAACTGAGACTAAATATTTTCCTTGAGTCCAAGGAAATATTTTTTTATTCACAATTTCAACACCATTCCATTTTACAGTCACAGAGGAAGGTCTATCAATAATGCCTCTCAAAAAATACGAAGCGTTATTAATAAAACATTGCACCTTACGAAAAAATCTCATATTACCGCAGTTTCCAAAAAGAATATCATTCCCGTTCCCATTTTGTATGAGAATTGAGCCTGGAACTGCGGCCGTTGATTGATTCAAAACAGTAGATGTTGTAGTTGTGTTTGAAACTTTCGCTGAATAGATTTTTGGCCC
>MEPU01000011.1:4669-77078 GCA_001771815.1 Bdellovibrionales bacterium RIFCSPHIGHO2_01_FULL_40_29
TCCTGAGAACCAAATGTTGTATTAGAAAAAATGAGACTTACAAGCCCTATCGAAAATAATTTTACTACAGTCACTTGTCCGACTCCTTAAATCTATACACACATCAAATGAGTGAAGTTAATAGATTTATATATCGGACTGTTAAACAAAAACTTTATATAATTCTTTGCAAATATACTTTGGAATGTTCCAATCTGGGATAAACTCGACCACTGTCTATCTCAAAAGAAACACCAGATCTCTTGCCCCCCTACTCACCCCCAACAGGAGTTGTAAAATAAGCTCTAACCACTCTAGTTAAATTTTGCGCAAGATAATGCTTTGTGTGTGGCAAAGTAAAATGAAAATCTAAAGCGGCTTTATTTTTAAATTCTTCATGCAGAATAAAATGAGCAGGATCATTGTTATCCTGAAAACAATCAAAGCGGTAACAGTCATTTTCCAGTCTGGTTTTTTCACATAATAATTGAAGTTCTTTTTTTACCAGTTCTAAGTCTTTACCTTCTTCAGCTTGAATAAGAGCTGTTACATGTATTCTGTCTGTCATAAATGAGCCTCCTTCAGAAAATTTATTGACCATCAAAACGCAGATAGTTACCATGGGAACTATCTGGAGGTCAACATCCTATGTTTTTACTTGAAGATCTGCCCAGCGAAGCCATTTTAAAAACTTTTGCTAAAAAATTCCCCGAGATGGAAGTCGACACGACAATGGCCTGTCTGAAAATTTTAAAAGTTGCAAGCCTCCTCTTGCGAGACTTAGAAAAGCATTTTTCTGAGTACGGCCTATCTCAAGCTAGATTCCTTGCTTTAATTATTCTTGAGCGAGAAAATATGAAACAGCAGATGCCCGTAGAAATCGCACGTAAAATGGGAACGACCAAAAAAAATACGGCGCGCCTTCTTGCTTTTATGGAAGAAGATGGATTAATTACAATCAAACCTCATGAAATAGATGGACGGGCTACCATTGTTAAAATCACTCTCAAGGGAAGCAAAAGACTTAACGATGTTTTACCCAAATATTATAAAATAATGAATTCTATGATGAAAAACATCTCAGAAAAATCAAAATCCACCCTTATTCAAATTCTTAATCAAATTGAAACCTAAAACAAATACTGAATTCCTAAATTTAAATTTGTACTCACGCGCATCGTTGTGCCGAAACTGGATTCAGCGGGCACTGGTAAAGCGGCTCTAAGGTCTGCAGAAAGTGGATCTAACACCTGACGTAAGTAAATTCGAATCCCAATATCAAAGCTCCAGTTTTTTGAAAAATACCAGGCATTACCAAGTCCCACGCCGCCAAATGGCAATGTCTTTCCACCATAATTGATCATTCCACCTTCGTAGATCGCGGATAGTGTAATCGGAGTAATCCAATTTTTTGAAAAGCTGACTTTACCGTAAAGAAAACGGTTATGATAAGCCAAAGAATATCCGGACTCGGGTCCATGTGAACGATCAAACTGCAATCGCGCATTTGTTGACGCAAACTGATTCGAATAATCGGACAACCCTTTATTCCACGATAAATATCTGACTGTGATATTGTGAAATTCGGACCACGAATAACCTAAACCCGCCGCCACGTATCCACTTTGATAAAAGGGTTCATCTAAAAGCCATCCATAAGACACTTGCGGCTCGAACCTCTTAGTAAAAGTCAATTTTCGAGAAATTACAGCCTGAGGAGAATCCAATTGAGGGGGAAATGATTCATTCGGCAACTCTTCTTGCGGAAACTGAATTTCAACCGCATTTGACGACAAAGAGAGCAACAACACCAGAATTGTAAATATTAACTTATTTTGAGCCACTGAAATCTCGTTTTCCTTTATGAACTTCAGGAATAAAATTTTCACGAAGTTTCATCATTTTTTTAAAGTTCGCCTGCTTACGAATAAAAATATAATCCATAGATGGCTGATTAAACTTGGCATCAACCAACTCATTGCCAAACTCGAGGTAAATCTTCTTTTTACCATCCTTCATCTTGGCTGAAGAGGCAGCTGATTTTTCATCAGCCGCAAATACCAAGATCGGCGTGAATAATAATATAAGGAAACATAAAGCAAATTGATTATTTTTCACAGCGATTAACCCCCACATACTGATAACTTCCAATCTCGTCGCGCCAGTACTCACCTTCAAATGGCCAGTAACGATAGCCATTCTGTGCATAATAATCTCGAGAAAAATCAGCCTCGACAGAATCCAATGGCCCTACAATTTTTACCTTCAACTGATTCTTCAAACCATCCAGGGCTTCATACTTAATAAAACTGATTTGATCGGCCATATTCATTGTTGTTGTTAAATAAGACTTTAAATAATATTGCACATCCGCTGCCAATTTCTTTTTTGCTGAAATAGCGCGTCCTTTAATAATTCTTTTCCCATAATTAATAAATTTGGTGCCTGCGAAATCCCGAGAAAGCATTGCCGATTCTTTCTCTAAACGCTTCAAGTATCTTAGACCACCTTGAATATCAGGTTCCGCAATAATTGAGCGCAATACAAAGAATGGCAATGAACCTTGAGACTCAATCACACCTGTTTTATTCATGTTATCTAATGATTTTTGAGCTTTTATAAGCTCATTGTAAGAATCCTCTTCTGTGCGGTGCCCTTTTAGCCAAGCATCAATCTGACCAATTGCCGGAAGATAGTTTTTTTCAAACACCTCGGCATCACGCAAGCTTTCGTTGTGCTGACACGAAAATATATAAATACTGCTCGAAAGAACCATTGTCTCAGGATCAAAAAATTGACTGTAGAATGGCGTCATCAGTGTTTGCAATGGCGACAGTGCACTTCGAAGATTTCCACCTCGGAAAAGAGCCCATGATAATTCTTGAAGGGTATTTCGGTAATGACTGTGATCTCGTGGAACCTGCCGGTAAAATTCAACAGCCTTGTCCCACTCTTTCATTTGATAATAAGTTCGCGCGATATTCATTAATAAAAGTCCACGCTTTTTATCTGCAAGACTTTTGTTCTGATATCTTTCAAATAACTGAGAAAAATAAATAAGCGCATCCTGAGGCTTTTGTTTTTTCAAAGAGAGCGATGCCAACTGATATAAAGCTTCCTCATTTTTAGGATTCGCTTCAAGACTCTTTTGAGCCCATTCAAATGATTTATCCAGCTCATTTTGACTATCGGAAATTTCGGATAGATTCAAATAAAATGCCGATTTAGACAATTCCGTCAGATCACCAGGAGTTAACTTACTTACGGTGTATTTCAAAAGAGCTTTTTCATCCAACCGATTGGCATACAAAGCCAACTGGTTCAGCGCACGACTGCGGTATTTTCCAGGACCAGAACGCACAACATCGATCAATGGAAATGTTGCCACTTGCAATAAATCTAACTTTGACAAGGCTATACCTAAATAAAATTTAGCCTCTTTTTTTTCGTCAAGATTTTTTGTTTGGCGGGACCAATTGTAAAAACTTAAAACGGCTTTAGGATAAAGTTTCTGCTGAAAGGCCTTAAGCCCTTCACCTCGAAGTGGATTGGCTCCAAAAGTCATAGAACTCAGCAGACTAAAAACAAAAAATGGAACGAGGATGTTTTTCTTTATTACCATCGTTTACCTACCGTTGGAAAAAATGAGCTGTAACTCAGTGAAACCAATAATGACGTCGCAGCCTGTTGACCCGCACTGACTGTTTCTGTCTGATAAAATAATACACTGAGATCAAAACGAAGAGCATCGTTTCGCGAAAGAGATAAAACTTGGCCCATCCCAAGGCTAAAGGCCGTGCCAGAGGACTTGTCTGTCGCCACTTGACCTAAACCTACTGTTTGATAAATTTCAAATGGAAAAATTTTCCGATCATTCAGAGCATACTTGCCATACATGCTGCTGAAATAGAGATTCACTCCCAAATAGTTTTTTAATGTCGCTAAATTATGAGCCGTGACTCCTTGTTTGCTTTCCAAATCTTGAAGCTCAGTGCTCTTGGTCGAGGACAAAAGAATCCCACTGATCTCGGCTCCCCACGTTTCATTCAAATAATAACTTCCCCGGATTTGGGCACCAAATGTTTTAAAAAAAACGTCAGAGGGAAATAGCGTCACCCCACCAGAAAGTCCAAAACGATCCGTTTTGGGCATATAGTTTTTTTGAATAACCACACTCTGAAATTGATTTTGGACTGTATCGCCTTCAATGACTAATGTATTCTGCTTTTTCCCAGGGTTATGTGGCATCACGGAATCAATACTCGTCGGTGATGGAATATTCTTTTCAAGCTCTATTTCGACACCTTGGATTTCTTGATCTTCTTCGATATCTTGAGCCAGAGAGTAACTGCTGTAGAAAAAAACGAACCCTATTAAAACTTGAATACGTAATTTATTTAAAAGCATAAGGGCTATTATGTGCCACCTTATGCTTTCGATCAAAGATTATTGCCGAAAGGTCTTACTTTTACCTTCAAATTTTTTGATGGTGCTGTGAATGCTCTTAACAATTCCTTTAAAATTAGAAATTTCATCCACCGAAGAATCAATGAGAACTAAATTTCCGTGAAAACCATCAATAAGTCCTACATTCATTCCACAAACAACTAGTTTTCCACCAAAATTATCGACTCTATCAATTATCCCACCAAACTGAATTCTGGCCCCATCACTATCCGCAATCACTGAAATCCCGCCGGTCTGAATGCTTGCCCCATCACTATCAGCATTCACCGAGGTGTCTCCGGCCCGAATGATGGCCTTACCATTGCTATCAGCAATCAACGAGATATTTTTGGATTCTATAACCACTTTGCCTTTCATAAAAAAGACAGACCCCGTCAAAGGCTCAGCTTCTTTCTTTTTTAGACACTCCGCTATTGCAACTGTTTCAGAATCATCTTCTTTGCTCTTATCTTTATCTCTTTGGCAACTACTGCCACGATGGTCATCCTTTTTTTCCTCTGGCTTGACCTCGGCCTGAGCTTCGGCAGGTTCTCGCTCTGGAATGGTCTGGCGCTCTTCGTCTTGCACCACTTCAACTGGAGGAACATCGGAATCTATGACAACATAAGGTTCATCAGAGTTAGTTATTGTTTCTAGATCTGCATTGACCTTTTCACCGTCAGCAGCTGCTGCGGCAAGATCTTCGGGATTAATTTTTGAACAATTCTGAAACGACCCAAAACTAAGCGCCAACGTGGCCATCACTAAAATTAAACCTGAACTTCTTTTCATTGTTGCCCCCTAGACTTTTGTTTAGCAATGGTTAGACCATGCTGAAATCAATCATAGAGCCTCAAGAGCGCCCATACTTTAACATCGTCAATAAGTTCACCAGACTCAATAGTCAGTTCCTTTAAACATCTGAATTAGTTTATGAATAATGATCTACTGATTCATTATGAAACGAAATAAGTTTTAGAGTGCAAGCAAATCGAAAACAAGTTCATCGTATTCTCAATTTAATCCACGACGAAATCTACAGATGCTTTAATTTTTAGTAAGACTTAAAAATCGGCTGCAATAGCTCTGAAGAACAAAATCAAACTCACCCAAATCTTTAACCACTGTGTGTGCATGTATCTTTGAAGGCTCCACAAACTGGTCGTGCATGGGCTTCACTTGCTTGAAAAATTGAGCGCGAACGCCTTCAGCATCGCGGCCACGCTCTTTGACATCACGTTCGAGCCTGCGCTTAAAACGCAGTTCTTCTGGAGTATCAAAAAAAATCAATTCATCGAATAATGTCCGTACCTCATCCACATGGCCAATTAAAATACCATCGACAATAATCACAGGTTTGGGGCGTATCAAAACTGTCTGAAATGGGCGCGAATGCGTGACAAAATCATAGGTTGGAATTTCAGTTTCTATCCCCTGCTTGAGCTGACGCAAGTGTTTTGCCAAAAGTGAAAATTCAATACTGCTGGGATGATCAAAATTAACGGCGCCGCCGTCTTTATCAAAATTTTGTGATTGATCGAAGTAAAAATTATCTTGATAAATAATTTCACAGAGTTCTGGTCCCAGCATTTTTTGAATCTCGCGTGCAAAATAGGTTTTTCCAGAACCACTTCCACCCGCCACACCTAAGAAAAACGATTTACTTGGTTTGGAATAATCGGTCACCCGCGTCTCCTAAACCAGGAACCAAATACCCCAGCTCATTGATCTCTGTTTCGATATTTAAAGTGATGATCTCCACATCCGGATGAAAATGGTGAATCTTCTCAAGACCAAAATCACTGATCAATATATTCAAAATCTTGATCCGCTCCACTTCATAACTTTTCAAGCGATCAATGGCGGCAATCATCGTGTCAGCTGTTGAAATCAATGGATCACACAATATGGCCATACGGCCCTTGATATCCTCGGGCATTTTAAAGTAGTACTCGACGGTATTGTGAATAAACTTATCTCGGTAAATGCCGATAAAACCTGCGGAAGCAAAAGGAATCACAGTTAATATCGAATCTAACATTCCATTTCCAGCACGCATCACAGACACCACAACTGGTGGATTAACAATGCGCTGAATTGTGGCTGGCGCAATAGGCGTCTCAATTTTAACTTCTTGCAGGTCTGACCAATCCCGCATGGCTTCGTAGGCTAACAACGTACTGATTTCAGCAACCAGACGACGAAACTCGACTGAATTCGTATTCTTGTCTCGCAAGTACCCCAGTTTATGTTTTAAAAGAGGATGATCGATGACTTTAACATTTGATTTTTTGCTCACAATTGACCTCATTCATTGAATTTGAACTTAATTATACATTTAAACTAAACTTAAAAAACTGTTCCATCACTTTGAAGTTGAACTGGTGGATCTCCACTGACACGTTTTTGTTGTGCTAAAAAACGTCCCGCCCACCAGGTGCCGCCCTCGAGAACTTTTGCTAATGGAAACTCATCTGATGTTTTCTTCAGTGCTCTCTGGATCCGAGCGCCAATGATATCTAAAAAATAAATCGTAAGGGCACGCCATTCAATTATAAAATCGGAACTGGGTAACCATTTACTTTCAAGCTCTTTTTCATTTTTCACTGAAATCAAACCAATATCAATGAGAAGCCCGCCATTTCGATATTCTGCAAGACCCGTCAGTTGATCTACACCCGTGACCACAATCCCCGCTTGCATAATAGGTTCAATCAAAGAATAGGTCATCCATTGAGACAACTTATGAAATGCGATCAACTCGCCAGTTCCTTGATGCTGCCAAACATCACCGAGAGATACGCCCTGAGCCGACAGACGCCCTGGCCAAATTGGACCAAGTCCATCTAAAACGGCTCGTAAAATAGCCACCGCAGGAATTGTATTTCCATGCTTAGAAATTAAATAATCAATGATATTTCCAGGACGCCCATCTTTAAAAATTGTTTTAACCTCTAAGGCTTTTGCTAAATTATTTAAAAGTTGCAATCGCCCGGACACCCCAAGAAGCGGATTTTTTTCAGACACTTGAAAATACTGATTGATGTGTTCTTCACTTAGACCACTTAAACCCGCAGCATCCACTCGGAGCGATTTTTTATCATGACTCATCAATCCCGAAAGAAATAAATAATAACTGGCCACACCAAGGCCTTCAGAACGAGAAAATACTTTTCCCGTGGATTCCTCAAGATAACTCCAGCCGGCACCGGCTCCAGCATCCAATAGAACCGATGTGATCACCAAATCTAATTTCACTCGGGCCATTTCCAGGGCATCACTATTTTGAGTTTTAAGTTTTTCTTCCAGCAGAGTCACACGGTCAACACCCCCCACACGAAAATGTCCCCAACGCGAATGAAAAGGAATATTCAGATCTGGATAATTTTTTTGAATCACTTCCAAGACATAATCAACTGTCAAATCAAGTTTATCCAAATGCAATTGAAAATGGGATTTTCCACTTTCCACGTAGCGGTAAATTTTCGCTGCACTTTCACGAATTGCTTTAGGACTCAAGAAATAATCGACCTGTTCAGTCGTTAGATTTAAATTTGAATTATTCATCAATTTTCCGACCTTTTACATTTTTTAACTCATCGATCGCCTTTGCAGGTTCTGTGTTAAAATAACCAGCCGCTTTCTTGGCTTCCATCTCGACTTGGGCATCATTCGGAATCAAATCGGCGGGGATTGAAATTCGGTTCACCACTTCAATTCCAGAACCTACTATAGCGTCGTATTTCATATTGCTCATGGAATGCAAGTTGTGGATTTTTTGAATTCCAAAAAAATGCAAACAATCTGGCATTAATTCTTGAAAACGCGCATCCTCGACCCCTGCCACGCATTCCGTACGATGAAAATAAGTGGCGGCAGAATCGCCGCCTTCTTGACGTTTTCGTGCGTTGTAAACTAAAAATTTTGTCACTTCGCCTAAGGCACGACCCTCTTTACGATAATAAACAATAATTCCCACACCACCTTTTTGAGCCGTACGAGCCGCGTCTTCAATTCCATACATCAAATAAGGACGGCACGTGCAAATATCTGAACCAAAAACATCAGACCCATTGCACTCGTCATGCACACGGCACGTGAGTTCAATATTAGGGTTGGCTAAATCTTCAGGATTTCCAAAAATATATGCTGTTGTGCTTCCGATAGGTGGCAAACAAACTTTTAAATCTCGGCGCGTGATCAACTCGGGAAACATTCCAGTCTCTTGAAACAAAATGCGACGAAGCTCACCTTCTTCAATTTTTAAACGTTTGGCAATTCCAGGTAAATGCCAAACGGGATCAATCGCCACCTTCGTCACGCGAACATCTTTATTTTCTTTGATAATTTTACCATCTGGAACGAGGCGCCCTTTGGCGATAGCCTCGTGAATTTCAGGCAATTGCAAATGCGCCTGAGTCACTGCAATCGTGGGACGGATATCATACCCCTGATCAAAAAGATCTTTGAAATTCTTTTTCGGATCTAAACCCCAAGGGTCCAATGCCACCAATTTTTCTGGATCAAACCAACTGGGATAGGGACCAATTTTGGCCGGACTTTCGGTGTTATGCAAATCTGGCTTGTGCTGTTGTGAAAACTTACCACTAGCAATCGAAAGAGCCCGGTAAACGGTGTAACTTCCACTATGAGTACCAATCGCATTACGCGCTTTAGAATTTGTACTTGAGGCCACTACAGGACCACGCTCTGCAGCTGATTTTGCTCCCCAATGAATTGGGAGCGTCTCTTTGTATTTTAAATTTGCATGCGACGCTAAAATGATATGATTTGATCGTGTCTCTTTTTTTAACATAAAAACCTCGTTATTTAATTATACAGTTCAATTTATAGTTTATTAACTCATCCAATTTGATTCGCTTTGGGCTTCCCACTTTGTTGTGATCTTTTTGGTATTGGACCAAAAATCTAGACTCAGATGTCCCGTAATATCTCCATGCCCGAACTTAGAAGCATTAATTCCACCAAAGGAAAAGGGTTCACGCGGAACTGGAACACCAATATTAACTCCAACCATTCCCGTGGAAGCTTCACGAACAACTCGATCAGCCATGGCCCCACTGGATGTAAAGACACTGCAGGCATTTCCATATTCGACACTGTTCTCTATTTCCAGGGCTTCTGATAAATCCTGACAACGAACAATACTTAATATGGGCCCAAACAACTCATGTGTCGCGGTCTCGCTGCCAATAGCTGTATGATCTAAAATTGTAGGACCCAACCAATTCCCATCTGAAAAGTGAGCAGGTACCTTTTGTTTGCGACCATCCAGGATTATTTTTGCTCCCGCTTTTTCTGCGCGATCAATGGCTCCTTTTAAAAATTCAACCTGAGATGCGGTGATGATGGCGCCCATTGTTTTTCCAAGTTCAAGCGATGACGCCCGTTGCACGATTTTCTGAATGTGCTGATCCACTTGACCAACGGCTAGCAAAACCGAAGCAGCCATACAGCGCTGCCCTGCACACCCTGTAAAGGAATCAGATATTCCCATTCCACTCAATTCAGGATTGGCATCAGGTAATAAGATAATATGATTTTTTGCTCCACCCAGCGCCAGGACTCGCTTACCTAAATTGGTACCGCGTTGATAAACTATTTTTGCTATTTTAGTGGATCCCACAAATCCAATGGCTTTTACTAATGGATGATCAATGATGGCGTTGACTGTGGATTCTCCACCATGAAGGATCGTCAGTAATCCCGCAGGAAGTCCGGCCTCTTTTAAGGCATTTCCAATAAGCATTGCCGTCAGAGGTGTTTTATCTGATGGCTTCCAAACGTAGGCATTCCCTAGTGCTAAAGCGATAGGGATTGTCCACATAGGAACCATCGCCGGAAAATTAAAGGGCGTGATATTGGCCACAACTCCTAATGGCTCCCTTTTAAATTCACCCGTAACTCCACGAGATACTTCGACTTTTCCACCCAAGTCCAAATTCTGAATGGCCAAAGCAAATTCGAGAACTTCGATCCCTTTCATCAATCCGGCACGGGCTTCTTCCATTGTCTTTCCACATTCAGAACTTTTTAATTCAGAAATTTTATCCTGATCACGCAACAATATCTGACGAAACTGAAATAATACTTTACTGCGTTCTTTGATCGGAAGCTTAGCCCATGATTTTTGAGCCAGACTAGCAGACACAATAGCCTGTTCAATTTGCGCTGACTCGGGCACAGTTGCAAAACCCAACGTTTTTCCTGTAATTGGAGATTTGACTTCAATTTTTCCAGAACGACCATTGACCCATTCGCCGCCAATGAGATTTTCACATGTAATCATTTATTTTCCCTCGATAAACTAAGCTTATTACGATAGCCACTTGAAGCCAGAATGGCTACTAAACCACTGCTGTTGACACAGCATGGTGCGCTGGCCATTTGACACATCAGCAATTAAATTCGACGATTTTTCATCAAGGAGATTCAATGAAGTTGCTTGCATTTTTACTGTTCATAAGTTTCGCCAACCTCATCAGCTCAACGTCACAAGCCCAGACATTATCGATTGCTATGGATGAAAACTTTCCACCCTATTGTTATATAAATGAATCCGGGAAACCTGCTGGAATTTATGTTGAGCTCTTATCTCAAATGCTTGAAACAAATGGAATCAAATTTCAATTTCGACCACTCCCTTGGGCCCGCCTGGTCTCTGAAACAGATCAAAATACAGTCGACATTTCGATTCCATGGCGCGCAACACCCGAACGTTTTGAGAAATACAAAATGCTTGGTCCATTCACCCACGGTGCCGGGGATTACTATTTTTTCGCAAAAAAGACCTCAAAGGCAACATGGAACTCTTTGATCGATCTTAAAGGCAAATCCATTGGAGTTGTTCGAGGGTTTTCGTATCCAAAAGAATTTGACGAAACGACAGTACTTACCAAAGAAGCTAAAAATGACACCACCACATTGGTTAAAATGCTTGTCGGTGGACGCCTCGATTTTGCTTTTAGTGATGAGATTGTTTTTAAAGCTGAAATGGAAAAACAAAACATTCAATCTCAAATTATCAAAGTGGGACGACCTCTTGCAGGGACAGATCGTTATTTTGTCGTTCCAAAAGAAAAATCTGAATTGGCAAACAAACTTTCCAAAATGTTCGAACTATTTTCAAAAACACCTGAATACGATCGTATTGTTCGACGCTATATTTCAAAATAATCTCACGAAGAATCCTCGGTCTATTTAATTCTCTAGTGACTTGAGATTCTTCATTAAACCCATCAGTACTTTATAATAGGCCTGAGGTTGCTCCATGGGTATATTATGTCCCGATCCAGAAACAACAATAGACTTGTCTGCTCGCTGCAAGACTTGATTTGAAATGGCTACAGCTTCATCTTGCAATTGCCGACGAAATTCATCTTCATTCTCAGCCAACACCCAAATTCTGCGCGGTGATTTTAAAAAATCTTGAGTTCGTATATCATAATCTTCGATCGCCCGAGCCATGGCCATGTAACCTTCTGTTAAAGCTGTCACATTGATTCCAGGATAATTCGCAGCACGCTCCGATGCTTCGACACTCCAATGATCGCGGTAAGCTTTGTCAGTCGCGGCTTGCACCCACAAATAATTTCCTGGCCACAACTTCAGCCAATCAGCCCACGCTTTTCGTTGAGCTGTTCCAACCGGATCTTCTTCACCAAAAGCACCCAACGGAGCCGTCTCTATCGCCACGGGAAAAACCTGTGGATCCAAATACTGAACCACTGTTGAACTATAAGACAGACTCACAATGATAGGCCGTTTTATTTCTAAGACTCGGCTGACAGCAGCAACCTCGTCCGCCAGTATCTGTGAGGTCAAACCATTTCCAGATTTAAAAATAGCCGTCTCATTTTTTTCAAGCTGCAGGACAGAACTTGGATGCCCTGAAAAATGAATCGCAACATAATTGACTTTATTTTTAATAAATAATTTGATGATTTTATCGTCTCGATCAAGACCGCGATAAATCCCTGGTAACATCAAAAAAGTTGCCGCTTTTGAATCAAAAATCTCAGAATGAAAATAAACTTTTTCACCTGTTCGAATAAGGACATACCCTTCTTCGGCGACAACAGAACAAACTGTTAAAAGAGCACATAATAGACCACTGATGATTTTCATAGGACCTCGTAGGGAGTGATCCTACCACCAGTTGCTCCAGGTTCCCAGATATGAACCTGGAGATTATACTTTTTTCATATCATCGAGGCAGCAGCACCTTGTCTTCGGCCAAATACAGAGCTTCTCGCGGCGAAACCCCTTGTTGCAACAAAGTCTCGTACTCCTTTTTTAATGATATAAAAAGTGGTTCCGTCATATTCAATGAATTCAGATAGACTTGGATCCTCATTGTGGCTTCAGCTTTGGATAACGGCACCGTCACCGCCAGCCAAAAATACGCTTTTTTAAACAAATCTGCCCTGGCCCCATCTAATGGATATGTCACAGTTATATCTCGGATTAAATCCAAAGATTCTGAAAACGAAAAAAACATGTTGTCTTCAAGCCAATTAAAAAGATTTAAAAAAAGCTTTTGATTCTCAGAATTTAAACGCCCAGAAAGTACCAATTCATCACAAGCCCCCTCTGCCTGCAAGGCTGTTGATCGCACATTTGTTTTTAAGAAATCATAGGTTTTAAAATAAAGATCCACATTCGCCTCATTGAGACCTGCCTGAATTTTTGTAAAAATAAGATCTATGCTTTCTAATTCTGGTGCCATTTTTCGCACGGACAAAGACATCGCAACTTTTCCTGCAAACTGTGAAATCTCCGTGTCGTATTGAGCGCGTTCAGCAAGGCCAACTGCCCAGATCCAACTGCGTGTTGTCAACGCTGGATTCAGCCGCTGCGCCAGTTCAACCAAAAAATGAAACTGTTCCGAGGTCCACATTGCTTTCTGCGTATAATCCCAAGCCGTCTGAAGTCCTGATTTCACGGACTCCTGAAATCGAGAGATTTGCTCATAAGCCACAAACACAGAATATCGTGAATGTGATGGATCTTGTTGTGAAATATACTTTAGAAAAAACAGCAAACGCTTGGCATTCACCTCAGTGATCACCGGATTATCCCACTGAGCAATTGCAAAGTTAAGAATCTCGGGTAATCGCTGATGAAGAATACTGGAGTTTACTTTCCATTCGTTCGCAAGATCTGTGATGTATTCAAATAGTGTCAGATCCATCACGTCGCTCATGTCAAAACGTAAAACTTCAAGTATAGACACAGCATCACTCCGACTCCAAGAAACTGACTGCACCTGTGATCCAATGGACTGCTGCGAAATAATACCTGACACTGGTAACCAAAGAATATCAACCGAGGCTTTTCCACTGGTGACAGGCGCAAGGTTCTGCCGAAATGAGCTGGCTTGATCTGGTGGGATTTTAATTTCAAAAACAACCACTCCGCCCTCTTCATTTTTGACTTTAGAAATTGGATAAATCCAACTTTTTTCAAAATGAATATAGGCTGGGCTGGTCTGCTCAAAAGAAAAAATATCTCTGGACGAGCCTTTGAGATTTATTTTTGTTAGAATTCGCTGGAGCTCCTCGTCCGTTGGATTTTGAATCCTCATTTTTAAAAAAAAGGCACTGTTCGAATTCTCTGAAATCGTTATGAACTTGAAATTAGGGAGTAAACTCACCGCTGAGTGACCAATCACTTCGACAGTCGCTGGCTGTCCATCCTGAATAGTATCTCGAATACAATGGCGATTGAATCCAGATGGTATCAACTGAAACTCCACCTGATTCTGATTGAAGGTTTCTATTTTTGAATCTGTAATAACATCCTGACAACTTGCCACCTCTTCAATTTTTGTAAAAACAGCCTGATCTGAAGTCTCTGAATCTGAATTCGTGCAACCGATTAAACTCAAAACACAAATCACTGAAATAGTCTGCAACTGAAAGGCATTCATTTTTTACTCCCATCACGAATTTTCAAAATCGTAGACGAGAGTCTTTCTGTGATTCAACAAAATTGAACAAATTAAGAAACCTCAACTCACATTAATGGCTGCATTTTTGCTTTACATTTATGAAGAGGATGTGGGGGCTCAGCACCACTCGCGCAGGAGGACTTTATGACTGATGAATTCGATTCGACGAACACAAGCTCCGTGTCAACTCACAAAGGTGTTCATCCCGGCGAGAGTCTCTCAGAATGGATGGATTCCGTGCAAATGCCGACATGCCCCGTATTGACCGAGGACCTCACCGTGGATGTTTGTGTCATTGGAGCTGGAATTGCGGGATTAACCACAGCCTATCTTTTACAGCAAGAAGGCAAAAAAGTTTGCGTCCTTGAAGATTTTGAAATTGGCAGTGGACAATCCGGACGAACAACAGCTCACTTCACAACGGCGTTGGACGACCGCTATTTCAATCTCGAAAAACTTCATGGCGCTCGCGGAGCAAAGCTCGCTGCCGAAAGCCACTCGGCCGCCATTAAAAAAGTTGAAGAGATCGTCCACACCGAACAGATTGACTGCGATCTGATGCGATTAGATGGATACTTATTTGTAGCCGAAACAGATACAGAAGAAACTTTATTCAAAGAACTTGAGGCCACTCGCCGCGCCGGATTACTTGGAGTGAATTTAATGAGCCGCGCACCAATGGATGCATTTGAAACCGGCCCTGTACTGCAGTTTCCTCGTCAAATGAAACTGCATCCCACCAAATATATGCGTGGTCTTTCTGAAAGAATACTTGCCGGTGGTGGTAAAATTTTTACCAACACACACATCACAGAAGTCAAAGGGGGAGACAAGGCTTATGCAAAATCACGTGAAGGTCACTTGGTGATGGCCACCTCTATTGTTGTTGCTACAAATACCCCCATCAATGATCTCTTCGCTATTCACACTAAACAAGCCCCGTACCGCACCTATGTGATTGCTGCTCAGATTCCAAAAAATAGCGTTCCTCAGTCCCTATTTTGGGACACTGGTGATCCGTATCACTACATTCGTGTCGAGCCGGGACTTCAGCATGATCTCTTAGTTGTTGGAGGCGAGGATCACAAGACAGGCCAAAGTGAAAAACCAAGTGACTGCTATTATCGTCTTGAAAAATGGATGCGTGATCGCTTCCATATGGCTCAAGAAATTATTTATCGCTGGTCTGGTCAAGTGATGGAACCCGTTGATGGATTGGCATTCCTGGGCCACAACCCCATGGATAAAAATAATGTCTATATTATTACTGGCGACTCTGGAAATGGAATGACCCATTGTACGATTGGCGCCATGCTCATCACAGATCAAATCATGACTCGGCCAAACTCTTGGGAAACACTGTACAATCCATCGCGCATCAGTCTGCGAGCAACAGCAACATTTTTACGAGAAAATCTTAATGTGGCAGCACAATACAAAGATTGGTTTCAGGGGCGGACTTTTGAAGATGTCGAAGATTTACCCTGGGGTGAAGGAACTGTTTTTCGCAGTGGCCTTCGACAAGTTGCAGCCTATAAAAATCATGATGGCCGACTTGAATTTTTTTCTGCCGCCTGTCCCCATTTAAGTGGTGTTGTCCACTGGAATACCGCTGAAAAATCTTGGGATTGCCCTTGTCATGGATCAAGGTTCGACTGTCATGGTCAAGTGATCGAAGGACCTGCTGTTGAAAATCTTCAGGAACTGAAAATTGAAAATGACCATGTCGACAGTGTCCGAGACTTGCAAACTCTAGAAAAAGGTGGTCCTGAAAATTTCTTATTTCCGCGCGGCCTGCCCACGATATGATTCTATGAATCTATTGTGGCAACTCGACCGGATACGCGGGGCTTTCGGCCCCGCGTTTTTGACAAAAACTAAAAAAAGAGGAGTTTATGAAATCACTGACCCTCGTTATCACATTAATCTCTGCTTTATGCCTGCGAGCTGGAGTCACAGCCAACACCATCGATTCCAAACTAGAAACAAATCGAAAAGACGAGCTCCCTTATGTGTATGAGCTTGAAGATGGCCCAATGCCAATAACTGACGTGCATGATCTCGAGAATGACTTCTACCGCACAACCTATCAACAAAAAACAAAAGGCTCCATCCAACGAATCATCGGCGCGATCGAGGCCGAACTGCTTGATCGCCGTGGCTTTAAATCGGAAGTGGCCTGCTATGCACAAAATTCAGATGATCTGGTTTTTCGAGCCCTTGGCAATCACGCCCGCCACACTCAAAACCGAGCTTTCCAAAAATGTTTTCATTTCCGAAGCGTTTGCGAACCTCTCGGTTGCACAACCCGTTAGTATTGGAGTACGGCTACTATGAAAAAAATTATTCTATTATTTTTGATTTTGGTCTCTTGCGCAAGTTCAACTAAAAAAGGTGAAGTTGGCGCAGAACGAAAACAACTGCTATTGGTTCCCAGCGAACAAATCACTCACCTTTCTGAACAAAGCTACGAACAAGTAAAATCTGATGCAACTGCAAAAGGACTTCTTGATAAAGACCCTTTGCAACTCAAAAGGGTCCAGACAATTGCCAGCAAACTTATTCCCCATACGGCTATTTTCCGAACTGATGCTCCGTCTTGGAAATGGGAAGTGCATGTTGTGAATTCAAAAGAACTCAACGCCTACTGCATGCCTGGAGGTAAAATCATTTTCTACTCGGGAATTATTGATCAGCTCAAACTGACCGACGCTGAAATTGCCGCCATCATGGGTCACGAAATTGCCCATGCTCTTCGTGAACATGGGCGTGAACGCATGTCCGAAGAACTTGTGCGAACTCTGGGATTACAGCTGTTGTTGGCTTCAAATAAAATTGATGCTCAACAGGCCGGAGCTGCATCCGTTTTATCAACAGTCGTCATTACATTGCCACATAGTCGGGGGCAAGAATCTGAAGCAGATGCTATGGGTGTAGAGCTCATGGCCCGCGCTGGATATAATCCACAGGCTGCCGTTGAACTTTGGCGCAAGATGTCTGCCTCAGGAGGGAAAAAACCTCCGGAGATTTTAAGCTCACACCCCACTGATGAGCGCCGCATTCAGAATATTCAAGGACTAATTCCCAAAGTTATTTCTCTTTATGAGCGAGCGAGTTCCACGCTATGAAAGACTCTGCAAAAGAAACTGTAAAAAAGTTCATTCAAAATATTTCTGAAATTACAGAGCTGGATTACGGAGATTTTATGCGAAAAGCCAATCACTACTTAATGGAACTGCAAGAAAATATTCAAACTCCGACTGATCAAACGACTCAGTATATTCTAAATGATATGAAACAACATTTACAGTTCAACCCCAATTGGGATATCGAATCAACGCGACATTTTATTCTGAATGAGGCGCAGTTGATTAATCAGCAAACGTAGCTTTCTGCCCCGCTTCTCTGAATAACAAAACAACAATGCTTCACAACATTGGCTCTTGTTTTGCTGAGAAATACAAAACGAGGTGTATCAATGGAAGAAATGAATCTTGGAATGATGATTGAAAATGGCGAGTATACTCTCAGTCATGTCTTGAATTCGCTTCAGCGACTGGGATACACGGAGGACTTCAATTTACCAACAAGTCATCCCGAGTTTCGCAAAAATCCGCACCTGTTCAAAATTGATGGAATCTTCCGGTTTGACTATCAATCCGATCCTGATGATCAATCCATTTTATATGCGGTGTCCTGTCAAGAATTGGGTATCAAGGGTGTTATCTTAAATAGTTATGGAATCTACTCAGATCCCGTCATTAGTAAAATTCTTGCTGACCTTGATACCGACTACAATAAGCGTGAAGCCTACTCGGAGCACATGAACACACGAAAAAAGCCTCCGGAAAAATCCTTAAACTTCCAGAAATAGGCAGTGCATCAAAATACACCAGCCCATTTGAAGAATGATGTCAAATTAACCAAGTTGTGTCTAAATTTAATCTATGACAGATTTCATTCAAAAAACAACGCCACTTAAAAACACCTACTTATCAGACTCTCTACTGCAATCTTATCTCGCTCGAAAAATTGCGGAATCTCCGCACGGGCCATTATTATCTGAAATTATTCCTGGCCTAGAGGCCCTCGGAGAACGTGCGGTTTCTGAAATTCTCAATCTTGGATATCAAGCCGAGGCCGAGCAACCTGAGCACATTCCGTATTCTCCTTGGGGTGAACGCATTGATGAAATCAAAGTTTCAGATGCTTGGACTCATTTGGCACGCATTGCTGTTGAAGAAAAATTAATTGCAACGGCCTATGACCGTAAACACAAGTCATGGTCCCGAGTTCATCAAATGATTCGCATTTATTTATTTGGCCCATCAGCAGCACTTTACACGTGTCCATTGGCTATGTCTGATGGGGCAGCTCGAGCTATCGAGCTGTATGGAAGCGATGAATTAAAAAAAACGGCATTCCGTTATTTGACATCAAGTGATCCAACGTCTTTCTGGACTTCCGGTCAATGGATGACTGAAAAAACTGGGGGCTCTGATGTGGCTCTTACAACAACTGAAGCCAAACTTGAAGATAACCAGTATCACTTGTATGGAACAAAGTGGTTTACATCCTCAACCACATCAGAAATGGCGATGACTCTTGCTCGGACCCCAAATGCTCCAGCCGGAAGTAAAGGATTGAGTTTATTTTTTCTTCGCATGCGGGACTCGCAAAATAAATTGAATCATATTTTCATTCACCGCTTGAAAGACAAACTCGGAACCAAAGCGCTGCCAACGGCCGAATTAACATTACAAGGCACTGTTGCTGAATTGGTCGGTAGCCAAGGTGATGGTATTAAAAAAATTGCGTCGCTTTTTAATATCACTCGCATTTGGAATGCATGTACCGCGGTAAGCTTCATGCGCCGGGGGATCACTTTAGCTGAAGATTTTTCGAAACAACGTTTTGCCTTTGGAAAAAATTTAGATGAACACGCTCTTCATACAGAAACATTACTTGATTTGAATGCTGAATTTGTTGCGGGTTTTTTACTGGTTATGAAAGTCTCTGAACTTTTAGGCAAAGAAGAATGTAACGAAGATCTTCCTGGGGAATCAGCACTTCTTCGGATTTTAACACCACTTGCAAAACTTTATACTGCAAAACAGTCCATTGCCGTTTCCAGCGAAGTTTTAGAATCTTTTGGAGGCGCAGGTTATGTCGAGGACACTCACCTGCCTCGACTTCTACGAGACAGCCAGGTTTTATCTATATGGGAAGGCACGACAAATGTTTTAAGCTTGGACACCTTACGTGCCATTCAAAAAGAAAATGCTTTGATTCCTTTTTTCAAAAGCTCTACAGAATTATTAAATTCCGTCACTCAACCCGATCTTGTACCTTTTAAAACGAAAACCGAAATAGCACTTCAAGAAATTAAAAGTTTTTTTGAAACCACACAGAAAAATGAAACGCAACTTTTAAAGAAGTCCCGCTCAGCATCCTACGCCCTTGCTGAAACATACATGAGCGCGTTGATGCTGAATCATTGCCAATGGGCCTTGCAGAATAATGACACCAGTCTCATGGATCCTATCCACCGCTGGCATCAAAAGAATTTTATCCGTGGGATTTTGGATAATTAGAAATCCCTAGAAATCGACACGCCGCATACCAAAAAGTGAGCTGGTACCTTTTTAGCGGTCGAGTTTCATGACGACGGCTGAGTCTGAGGGAACGATGACTTCGGCATGAGCGATGGCGCCAAAAATTCCTTTTTCAACTGGAATTTCTAGCCTGATGCCGGCTTGTACTGTTTTTGACTCTGCATCTGGACAGGTAAACATGGGTTTGAGCAATATGGTTTTTGATACAATAAAGCGATTTTTACCGAGGGCCTTTGCTTCGTACAAATAATCCAACCCATGACAATTGGTTTGAACCAATTCATAGTCAATCAGAACAGAAACACTTTTTACATTGGATTCATAGATCTCATACGTATCGTATTTAATTCCGGAGGCTTCCAACTGATGAAGCTGTGCCCCCGCTGTTGATCCGATAAAAAATAATAAACTCATTAAAGATTTCATTGCGACTCCCAGCCATTTTTGTTGTTTGATTGAAAAAGATCATATCAATTCAATTTCAAATTGCATGGGAAGAAAATTCTGTTAACAAAAATCAATTACAAAATATTAAGTGCCCGATTCAATTCACGATTCCACGGAGAACTAACTCCCGCTTCAAGCGTGGCCTCATCCATCACAGAGTTATCTCTGAACAAACAAAGTCGAACTGTTGCGATATTTCCATTTAACTGACGACGACCAAGAATGCTTTGCCCTGAATGTCGCAAACAAGCACCAATCGTTTGATTACGTGTAGCTCGATAGGCCTGGTTGGCATCAGCTCCACCATAAAGATTGTTTCGTCCCGAAGATAAGGCTCGAGTCGACATACCGCCATACTCACCCCAGAAATAACACATCTCTAGCCTGGCAGGACGTGGAAATTGAATCTCAATGGCAACCACATGCCCAGAATATTGCACACAGTTCCGTTGATCAATCGTCACCGGAGCGGCGTTTGTCATGAGTATTCCAGAAAAAAACGCTAAAATTGATAGCATAGAAACCCCCTTTTTAAAGAAATTAGCTGAATCTGTTGGCTGAATCAAACCAATAGCACTCAACATGTATTTAATTATTCTTTGCTTAACTTTCACTCACCGCAGAAAAAAAACCTAGCAGTTAACTTTTAACTTT
Organism: Bdellovibrionales bacterium RIFCSPHIGHO2_01_FULL_40_29; assembly: GCA_001771815.1. Taxonomy (GTDB): domain Bacteria; phylum Bdellovibrionota; class Bdellovibrionia; order Bdellovibrionales; family Bdellovibrionaceae; genus Pseudobdellovibrio. The sequence continues at coordinate 25,784 of MEPU01000011.1, forward strand.
TTTACCCAAGATATACCCAAGATGTAGAAATTAGCATACCTTTCGCTCATGCAAAAACCGATGGAAGAAATCCGCGACGGCCAGTCTTTAGAACTTTTAAAAGAGCTTCATATCCTCACGCGAGAGGGAAAAATAAACCAAGACTCACGGCGCAAATTGAAACAAATCTACCATCTTTATAATTTTATTGAGCCCCTCCTGAAAGATCTGTCCAACAAGAGCCCCTCGTTAAACCTTGTTGACCATGGTGCTGGTAAGTCCTACTTGGGGTTTATTATTTACGATTTATTTTTTAAATCACTGGGGCGAGGTCATGTTTATGGTATTGAAACACGTGAAGCGTTGATTCATAAGTCACTTGATTTACAGAAACGTCTAGGATTTTCCAACATGTCCTTTTTAAATCTCTCTGTTGCTGACTCCATTTCATCAGACAAAATTCCTGAAACTGTCGAGATGGTTACAGCTCTGCACGCTTGTGATACCGCCACAGACGATGCTATTGAGTTTGCCATTCAAAAAAAAGCAAACTCTGTTATTTTAATTCCCTGCTGCCAAGCTGAGGTGGCCGCAAGCCTCAAGAAGAACAAAGCCCAGCGCCTCTCCAATCCCCTGACTGAAATTTGGCGCCATCCCATTCACACTCGAGAGTTCGGTAGCCATGTTACAAATGTTTTGCGCTGCTTACGACTTGAAGCCTATGGCTACCAAGTAACGGTGACTGAGTTTGTAGGACTTGAGCACTCTCTGAAAAATGAGCTGATTATTGCCCGTAAACATGAACGCCCCAAAGCTCGACCAGCAGAGCGTTTAAAGTCCATTCTTTCTGAGCTTGGAATTGAAGAACTTCAGTTTCGCTTTAATACGGATTTTGAGAAATATGTTGAGTAATTCTGAGGTTTGCCTTATTGCTTATAGCCATGAAAGATTATATTCCAGATCAGCCCCAAAATTCTTTCCGCATTATCGTTGAACTGAATAAGCGCGTGAGTCGCATGGATACAGTGCTTCTCAATGCCCTGAAAGAGCAAAAAGAAAATTTGGACTTACGAAATATTTCACGCGCTGGCCTGAAAGAACTTTTTTTAAAAGGCCAAATTCAAATCAAAGGTCAACGAGCAAAGCCATCCTCTGCATTAGCGGCGGGAACTACTTATATCGATATTTTAGGTTATACCTCATAAGTTCCACTTGCAGTTGTAGCCAACTTTTAGCGAGCTCCGTTTGTAACATACTCTTGGCGTTCTATTTCAGATTCCATGATATTTTGAGTTTGAGCTTCAACCACATTATTCAAAATTTTTTCACTGACAGGTCCTGGAAGAAATTTTTTAAAAGTTTCTGTTTCAATACTGCTCGCATGATACATCAGTTCGGCTTTAATCCCCGCCATACGCTCGCGGTACTCGAAATTAAGAGATTCATCCTCAATTTGGGGATCACCAATAATAGACAAGATCACTTGTTCCGCTAAATTTTTCTGATCCGACTTCAAGGCCTCCAATAAAAGATCAATTCCACCGTGAACTTGAGGAGCTGTCATTCTTTGAGGACTCAGGAAAATCGCAACTGCATTTTCGATCCATTGGCTCTCTTTTAATATTTCGGCAATCACCCTTTCATCTTCTTCAGTCCTAAATGTTTTCTTTTGGATTTCATAGAATCGCTGAAATTTAAGCTCTGTCTCAAGTCTTTCTTCCGCTTGCACGGATTTCACCGCTAACGGCGTTGGCTTTTGAGGTGAAGTGATTTTTTGAACAGCATGAATCTCTGTAGATGCCGCAGCAACATTTCTAGAATTTGAAAAATGATCACTTGGAGAAATTGCTGTGGGGTGAAAAAACCCCCACCCCACAGCAACCATTGAAATTCCAAACGAAATTCTTAAGTAACGATTCATTCTACTTTTTCTCCAAAACACCGCGGATCAAACGATTTTTAAAGAGATCCCGATTCAATTCTTGTGTTCCTTCGTTTTGATAGAATGCCGTTCCTGCCATGTATCCATTCAAGAAAACCACATTCTTTTTCAAATCATTCGATTTCACAAAGACATTGTAAACCTTGCCAAAGTACTCTTCGTTAACAATGGACACGATCGGATCACGTCGAGCTCCAAGTTGTAATAAATTGTCACCAACTTTGAATTCACTGGCCATCTTCATCATTCCAGATTCATGCAGAACCGCATGATTAGGAGTGACTTTCAATTCTCCACCAGATTTCATTTTAAATATCAGGATGGGCTGTGTCGTATCCACTAACTCAGTCACCCACTTATCCACGGCTGTTTTTTGAACGGACTTGCTGCTCATGATGCTGTTGCTTTGCAATGTTCCAACCCATGGCATTTCCTGAGTCAGAGCATCAATAAATTTCACTGGTGCCAAGTTACGATCATGCTTTGCCTTAGCAATAATTGTTTGCTCCGGAGTCGCACAAGACGATACACACACCGCTGCGATATACACTGTTGCCGGCACATTACAGCTTGCATTCACATTTATTGGCGCAATCCATGGTTTTTTACTTTTTGAATTCATAAACGTTGGATACAAATGACGTGAAGTATTATTCAGTCCAATATTTTTATAGCTAGTATCTTCAAAGTTTACCAAAAATTCTTTGATCAATGGATTCTGATCCTGGCACTTCACCATCCAATCGAATCGACCAGCAGCGTGAGCATTACTCAGACTGTCATGTGAACATCGTGACGTGACAAGATTTCGACAGTATGTGTTTGTCACCCACTCTGTTGCCGTTATGACACGACTTTCCTCTTGAACTTTGTGATCGATACAAGCCAGTGTCACTGTTGTTGTGACTGTGCGCTCTTTTGTGATCACACCAATTTGATTTTTAGGACACACGGCCGAGCTTCCGATTTCTTCTTCAGTTGTTGTTGATGAACTTGATCGAACCGCTTCGGGATTACCATCACACAGACGTGTTTCGATGGGCGCTGCTCCACATCGATCGGCAGGAGCGATGTTTCCGCTGCTATCGCGACATTCATAAATTCGGGTTTGCGAACCACCGCAATCAGCTGAACACGCACCCCAATTGTCTGTTGGAGTATTGGAGTAAACAGGGCACTGACCTGCTAAAATCACATCGCCTAATCGTGAGTTCGATGAAATCACGCTGCCGTTCACACACGATTGATCCACAAGCTGTTGAACAGTATTTGTAATACCCTCTTCGCCGTACTGACATGTTACTGGTAGACTGACTGACCCCGTAACCACTCCCACTTGAACAGTTCCATTGGGTCCAAACTCACCGCAACCATTTTGACATGATGTTTGAGTGGCTGTTGTTGAGCCTGAAATAATTCCGTTATTACAAGTGATGGTCTCTTTGACAGAATCACATGACCCAACAGGTTGGCTTGAACTGTAAAGAACGATGGATTGGCCATCACTCAAACTTTGACTACCCTCTGCTGTTGAAACTTGACACGATTGATGTAAACACTCACCTTCACTCACGAGAACTTGCGAGCGCGATGTTTCAACCCATACCAATGAATCTGCAGAGGCCTGACAAGTTTGGGTGATTTGCTCACGGTACACATTTTCACGACTACCATTCACTCCACACGCAACCGTTTGTGTATTTGTTGTTCCGTCAAGTAAACGAGTCTCTCCCACTTCAGCACAGACATTTGGATCTACCGGTGGTGGTGGCTCTACCGGACCTGGGATATCTTCCAAATAATCCACGGCTCTTACTTGGCGAGTTAATGTGATGGTGTTTGAATCTAATGCTCCCAAGCGCACAGTGACTGTGATGGTATAATTTCCCGGAAGATCATAAGTATGATTCACGGTCGATGTGGTCGCCACAGGCGTACCATCACCAAAGTTCCAAGAAATCTGAGTGCCTTCATATGCTAAACACGAAAGTTCACTCAAAGAAAATGTTGAGCGCGCCTCGATAGACACCTCTGTTGGCCCGACGATATCTAAATTTTCAATTGGACAATCAATTCCACTGGTGAGTGGCAAAATTGTAATATGATGATTTAACACGGTGGTTTGATTATTTGAATCCACAGTGGTGACAACTAAATTGTGCTCACCCACCATAAAACTATGAGATACAGGGCCCACTGAACTCACGACAGCCGTACCATCATTAAAATTCCATTGCGCACTTTGCAATTGAATGGTGTTTGGAATAGCTAACGAAAACTCATACAGATTAAACTCTGTTCCAATCTGAGGCCCTACGACAAGAACATCCGAGTTTGTCACACCAACTCGCACCGAGGTCGTCACTGCTGTCTCTTCTTGAATTTTTGAATACGCGCCATCCACTATACTTTTTGATGAGCTCACCTGAATGACATAGATTCCTGTCCCTTTGATTTTAGCAGAGACACTCGAACCCTGACCTAAAACAACCCCTGATGCGGTCCAGGTGGCTTTTTCAGCTTGGGCGCAATCAACGGAACTACCTAAACTGAGCTCCGCGCTCTGTCCAGATACCAAAGAGTCTGCGCCTTGAATCTCGGCGTTCTCTAAAGATGTTCCGTTAGCCTGACAATTTGTCAGGCCAGAGACAGAATCTGAAATTCCAACAGCCCCATCGGCGGAACCTGAAGGTTGACACGATGTGATCGCTAAAACTCCAATGACAGCCAAAGACATTTTCAGGTGATTTGTGATTTTCATTTTACTCTCCATGTATAAATTTAAACCCATGAAGACAGACTACGAGAAAATATTCCAGAATACTGTTTTCACTGCAACCCATTGAAATATCTGAATAAAACCTCGTAATGATTTGAATTGATCCGCACTAACCTATTGAAACAACTGAAAAACAAAAAGAAAGAAGAATTTTATTTTTTAAAATCGAAAAAAACCTAAACACAATGATGAAAAATAAGCGGCTGAAATTCTTTTTTTTTGGTCAACACTTTGACAGTGCTATCGATTCACGCGACGAACCGTAAATCCGTTCATTCTCAAAAGCTCAAGTACCCCTTCGGGGCCAATCAAGTGGCCAGCACCAAAGGCATAAAATGGAGGAGTTAAATTTTTCTGATTTGCTTCACGAACCTCGGATTCAATAACAGTCACCCACTTTTTATTACGTTCACTCAGCAAGCACTGCAAAAGTGGCTGGGACAATTGAAACTCGAGTTCGGCTTTGAGGCGCTCCTCGCGCCCCGTTCGATACGCTGATCGCATTGAATTCATATGACTGGACATGTTTTTCCCTCGGTAGCGAATCCAGTCCGTCATATACTGCTCATACAGATGATCTCGGCAGTTCTCCGACAGCAAGTTTCCGCTGCCATCTAAAAATGTGATTTTCTTTTCTTGTTGACGTGCGCGTTCTAAAAGATTCAGATCCATCGAGCTTTCAATATCTCCAACATCATCGAAAACAGAAAAAATTTCAGTCTCAGGAGGCTGCAAAACCACCAGCAAGTAGAATGCTGTGGCTGGAGAAAAGGATTGAATGATACTTTCTTCTTTAAAAAAGGGAAGAAACAAATCTTTAATATAATTCCAATTCTCGCTCGAAATACGCTGACTGAGCCTAAGATTATTCTTGCTGTGATTGTTCCCTAGGGATTTGTTATTTTGAGCCAACACATTCCGTGCTGCTTTTTGAACGATACTGTACTCGGCTTGATTGAGTCTCATTTCTTTTTTTAAACTTTGCGGATCAAAGGGATCCACTTCAATCCCTATTTGGCTGGATTCATCAAATTTTTCCAAAACAACAGATGGAAAAACGTCCAATGGCACGCCGATATGAATCGTCCCCAGAAGATAAGCTCGCTCCGTATTTCGAGAAATTTCATAAAAAAAAGGTTTTCGCAGCGATGCACAACCCCCAACGAAAAAAGACAATAAAAAAATAAGATTTAATTTTAAAAAAAAATGAGCCATCTCAATTAAACTGAGAGAACTTCGACTCAAAAACAAGATCTTATCGCAACGTTAATTCATCTCAGTAAAACTGGATTCAATGGCACTTGTGAGATCACTTGATCTTCGATTTGAGGTTTAAAATGCAGACGGCATCGCGCTTCGTAGTTATCCTGAGAACCAATTTCAATTTGCGAACCACTTCCCCGTAATTTTTGAGTGTAGGATGCTAAATTTCCACACGTCGTACAAATAGCTCGTGGTTTAGAAACATCTTCTGCAATAGCCATCAAAGTGGGAATGGGTTCAAAAGGTTGTCCCTTCCAATCCATATCAAGTCCTGCAACAATGACTCGCAACCCGCGAGCTGCTAAATCACGGCATACTTGAACCAATTCAAAAGTAAAAAACTGACCTTCATCAAATCCAATCACTTGGGTGTCATGATTTAAAAAATCCCAAACATCTGTAATATGTTCTAAAGGTATGGCTTGAATTTGATTTTGATCATGAGACGCCACTTTGGTTTCATGGTACCGATTATCTAATTTTGGCTTGAACACTTGAGTCTTTAATTTGGCAAACTCGGAGCGACGCACTCGCTTGATCAATTCTTCTGTTTTCCCACTGTACATGGAACCGGCAATAACTTCGATCCAACCTGACATCTCAAACCCCTCAACAAAAACTTAATGACTCTATCGCTTCAGCTCATACTCGCTCATTGCATTGATGATATGATACAATGAACTTGCCTTAGCAGCCTGCGGGATAAAAATCCCGTCAGCATCTCTGGTATCCTGCCACAGGCCTTTTTGGGGTACAGCAAAAAATTGATGAAGCGCTAACATTGCTTGATCTGCAATCAACTCATGCTTTAATTCAACTGCAATTTTAATACGCTCACATTGTGGCCAAAAACGAGAACTGCTTTTTTTAACAGTAAAATCGCTCCACATTTCATCAAAAGCTAATTGTCGATGGGTGTTTATTCCATACTTCTCGGCAGTCAAAAAAAGGTGCTCAGAAATTGGCTGAAAAGACTGACCCGTCAAGTCCCCATATTGTTGGAATAACCAGGCCCATTCAAATTGATGGCCGGGTTCAAAAATAAATCGCCCCTGCTCAAGATGTGGCTGCCAAGATTCTGAAAAGTATTCCGCAACAACTCGCGGCCCATTATTCATAAATTGTTTTAAACATAAATCGGATAAATCGGTTGCCAAAGATTTCCACTGCGAAGACTGAGGAGAGGCCCTATCCACTCGCATCCATTCAATGGCCGCTTCGAACAAATGCATATGAGGATTAGATTGAAACAAGACTTCACTATTTTTTAATTCTGTATATCCCCCCTGTGGGGCTCGACGCTCGGTTTGCAAGTATTTTAAAAGTTGAAGAGCGCGTTCTTTAATTTCAACATTTTGCAAAAGTTCAAAAGCTCTGGCCAAACCAAAAAGTAAAAACGCCTGTGTGTACAATTCATTTTGCAATTGAATGGCCTGACCATTTCGGTCAACGGCATGAAGATAAGATCCATTCGGCAAGGAATATCGTTCTAAAAATTTTAAATTGTTTATCAGAATCGGACGAACTTGATTTGCAGTTAAAATCTTTAATTTTACAGCTTCGGTGAACGCATAAATTTGTCGTGCTTGCACCATAGCTCGACGAGGCACATCTTGGGGGGAGCCATTATGTTCAATGCTCTCAATAAAACCACCATTTTGTGAGTCAACTCCTTTTTCCATCCACAATGGAAAAACATACTGACTCAGCCATTGATTATTTTGTGTCTTAATTTTAGCGCTGCTCATGAGCTTATCTTACGAAGTAAATTTAAACATTCCAAGTCAGAATTCAGTCTTGCATTGTGTAAACTTAACTTTAGTAATGAGGTGGGACAACGTGGGCACCATTGATGTCATCACCAATTTTTTTTTGAAGCTCTTTAACCATCTTCTCAAGTTCGTCAACCTTAATTTGTTGTTGGTAAACAACACCATTTAACTCTTCGAGAAGCTTATCTTGATAAGCAATTTTAGTTTCAATTTCAATCAAACGCTGATCCATTAAGAAAGGATTTACCTCTATTTCCAGAGACGTTCAAGTGAAACAAGCCCTTATTGACTCGATTTACAGAACACATGAGGATTATTGGATAGTTTCAGCAATCGAAAAGCCAGAAGGTGCTTAAAAAAGCCTGGCCCTGGTCTTGTAACAACTCAATCAGATGACTCAGAAAACCACTCATTTAGATCGATCTCATGTGGCAAAAATCCTGGCCACACTTAAACCCAAAATCCTTGTCGAATGGGAGAGCTTGGCACGACTACAAGTTCCTGCGTCAAAACACAAAAGCCATTATGCCCTTCTGAATTCACTGCCTCAATTGATAGATCAGCTCGTCGAAAAATTAGCCAGCTTAAATCCATCACTTTCAAATTCTGAAACGACTGAAATCATTCACACACATGCAGAAACACGAGCTTCCTTAACCGACTACAATTTAGATCAAGTGATTGCCGAGTATCGCCTTTTTCGTCTGGCTATAATGAATAATCTGGAATCTCAAGTGGATTTTAATTTGGATTCTGCAATTCTCAAAATAATTCACGAATTTATTGATAGCGCCATTCAGAAAGCTGCCGTTTGGTACACGGAACTGGATTCAGTCCGACAGGCCAAGAATAAAGAAATTGAAAATGCAAAAAATGAAGCTGAGCGAGCTAACGAAGAAAAATCAGCTTTTCTGGCCAACATGTCACACGAAATCCGCACCCCCCTGGGATCCATCATGGGATTCATTGATCTGCTTCAAGAACCAGACATTTCTGCTGCTGAAAGCAAAAATTATTTATCCATTATCAAGCGAAATTCGCGCCATCTATTGCGCATTATTGATGATATTCTCGATCTGTCAAAAGTGGAATCAGGAAAAATGTCGATTGAAAATGTAGAATTCTCACTGATGGAGCTTCTGGCTGATTTTTCATCGCTGGCTGGCCTTCGCGCCCGCGAGAAAGGGATTGAGTTTGAATTTAAAGCCGAGTCACTTCTTCCAGAATTTGTTATTTCTGACCCCACTCGGATTCGACAAATTCTGACGAATGTTGTGGGCAATGCTCTGAAGTTCACAAGTGAAGGAAAGGTTCAACTGCGTGTTTCTTTCAAAGAGCATCGACTTATCTTTAGGGTTATTGATACCGGGCGAGGCATCTCAGCCCATCAACGACCCAAACTTTTTCAGGCTTTTTCTCAGGGGGACTCTGCAACATCACGAAAGTTTGGCGGAACGGGGTTGGGCTTGGTGTTAACTAAAAAAATGTGTCAAGCCCTAGGTGGTGATTTCCTTCTTATCGAAAGCAAATTGGGAAAAGGCAGTACTTTTGAATCGCAAATCGTAATTGATGTGCCTGAAAAAGTAAAAATGATTCAAGTGACGCAGTTACAGTCTCCGACGATAAATACTCCTGACATGCAGTCCTCTCAAAAAATTTTAGATGGAATGCGCGTCTTGGTTGTCGACGACTCTCCGGACAATCAAATGCTGATTCAAATGATTCTGAATAAATCCGGGGCCAATGTATCTGTGGCCAATGACGGGCTCGAGGGTATCAATAAAGCCATATCCCAAGATTTTGATATCGTCTTGATGGATATCCAGATGCCTAACATTGACGGATACGAAGCCGTACGCATTCTGCGTGAAAAAAATTACCGCGTACCCATCGTTGCCCTGACCGCTCATGCCATGAAAGAAGAACGCAGCCGCGCTATCAAAGCAGGTTTTTCACATTTTTTGACAAAACCCATCGAGCGCACTTCTTTGATTGAGCTGCTGATTGAAGTTCATTCGAGTCGGGGTGAGAATATTTCGACAGCAGGTGCTGATGAGCTTTCTGTTGAGCGTTAAGATTTATTGAATTGATTAATGCACTCCTCACAGACCTTCGTATTGAAATCAAACGCTCATTCATTTATTCAATATCACAGCTAATTCAATAACCCTATGATACCCCTATGGCCCATATTCGACATCTGAAGTATTTCCTGCCACTTCTATTCTTTACCCATTCAAGCTCTTATGCAGACACCTGTAACACAGAATCTGTGATTAAATTTTTGGACCTCAACTGCAATGCCATTAGCACTCTCAGTAAAGAACAATTGATCACCCCCTCTGATGTCCTTGCCAATTCACTGACTTCAGATATCTGTGGAATTAGTAATGTTGTTATTTATGACACGGAGCCACCGCATACAATCTACAAATATCCATTAAAGAATCGCTTAGTTAATGGAACGCTCAACAACTTTACCGATTCGGAAGGCAATCATGTCTTTCAAGATATTGCGACTCAGTTAAAAACATCACCTCGATATGAACTCAAATACACTTATTTTTTAAACTCGATCGAATTGACAAGACAGATTTTTGGCTTAGCATGCACAACAAAAGCAGATAATAAAAAATATATTCTGATATCTGGATTAGATCAAAAAGATAACGCTTATTATAATTCTTTTACCCTAGCCCCCGAGAAGAGTATTATACTTAAAGACGACTTTTCAAAAATAGCTACAATAACAAATAGCGCCGAAAAAAGTGCCGCTATCACTAAAATTATTTCCAATTTTTCATTCGATCATGCTTCCAAAAAATTAAATCTTCCGATTGCGCTTATTAAAGGAGCCGCCCTGCACCACTCCACTATAAATCGAATCAACGAGAACATGGAAAATATCAAAGATTCTCCAGGATCAGTTCAGTACAACCTGACTGCACTCGGTATTATTCTTGACGCCATTGATATCGCCATAGACATATCAAATCCTATCAGGACTCATTTAATGGCGGATAAAATAAATAAAAACACCAATAAAATTGAAATAGAGCAAATCAACACCCAAATAGAAACTCTCAAACAAAAAACTCTAGATCTAGAGACTTCCGTCACTGATCTTAAAACAAGAATGACACAAATTGAACCTGATCTACTTTTTAATTATAAAAAAGAAACCTTGGCCCTAATGGCTTCATTTATATCATTGGTATTGGTCAGTATTTCGCTGATTTTATTTTTCATAAAAAATAAGTAAACCCTATTTGTAACTTAATATTCCTGAGGAACATCGCAGTTGCCCGTTCAGTTCGATAAAATTTTTACTTCCACGCACGAAATACGATTGAAGTTGATAATCAAGTAGCACCTTTGAAATAGATTTTTCTAATACTTTCGAGTGAATATCGATCTCTGTTCCCTCGTATGACGGAATATAAAGTGCGGGCCTTCCGCGACGATCCAGCGACTGCAAAACATTATTATAGGTGAATGTTTTCACCCCCACATTGGAATTAAGGAATAGAATAGGAACTCGAATCACCGTGAAGTTTTTTTGAATCAATTCAGCCTCGATTCGATTGGCTTGAGTTGTTTTTTCCATCCAAAGAGACTGAGAAAACCCTTTCAAGCCCTGAATGGCATCTGATCCCAAAATCTTTACAGCCTCTGTTGGATGCCCTAAAAAAATAATACTCTTTCCGTTGGGGGATTCCATAGGTGTCATGAACATATCAATATGGTAACTGTAGAATTCATCCGATTTAAGAGTTTCTCCGATTAAAATAATCTCCTTCTGAAAAACAGATTCAAAATAGCTTTTAGCAGTTCTTAATTCCTGCTGAGAGTCCACCATCAGTCTGTACTGACTCTCAATTTTTTGCCAATCTGTGCGCTCTATGAAAAGATATTTCTCTGTCAGCAAACGCATCCCACCCTCGCCCTGAAATAACTTAAGAGTTTTTACCGGAAAAAGTTTTTGGTAAGCACTGTGGTTTGAATAAAGCTCACCATTTTTTCTATCAACTCGTCTCAGGTCATACTGAGACGAGGAACTGAGGCCACTATCATATGAAACCGAATCAATATCTGCAAACTGAAGGGGGTTCTTTTTTAATAATAAATCTGCAATTCCCAACTCATATGGTCGGCATTCATTCATTTGCAAAGACGTCGAATACGTTGGCAGTAAGAAACTTTTAGCCCCATTGGTCATTCGTAGAAAAAAATCCTGAACCCAGGGCGTAAAACAGTTATCAAAATCATAAAAATGCAGATCATTTTTGTTGATTTCGCTACTCAGCTTTTCAATCAACTTAATCGCAGAGATACTTGGTGCTTTCACAATATGATACTGGACACCAGGGCCAAGCTGATTGATCAGCGAGCTTTGCATTTCGATATTATCAACGCTTGATAAAAACAAAAGAAGACTTTGAATTCTTTGGTTTGGATTATCGCTCACAAGGCTCAGCTTGTTTTCAAGAATAGCTTTCTCTAACTCAAACTGGACAGCTCCAGAAACAGACACATGTATCAAAATGAGAAAGCACAAAATCAACTTCATAGCGAACTCCCTTTGTTTTATCCTTTGCAATATAAATGCCTGGCATTGATAAAATCACTAGACCTCATTAATAACTTTGAAAAAATGCAATTCCAGTATAGACTAGATTTTTATACATTCTTTGAATAGGCGGATTATGAGTGGGTCTAAGTACACTCGAAAAGATCTCTTTAGGTTTTTGTTGGGATCAGGAGTTCTTCTAAGCTCACAGAAGTTATTTTTTAATAATTGGTCCTTTTTACTGAATACACCAAAGGAAAGCACCCCTGTATTTTCTATTTTTATTGCCACATTTCAACAAGAGCAGATTGCGATCAATGATGACACCCGACTTATAGATCTAGTTAAAGACTGGAGTGAGAAAAAACAGTGGGTCTCTAATTACACTTCTGTTCGAAATTATTTTATCGACTCATTCAAACTTCAAAAATCAGTCAAATTTTCAGAACATGGGCAATCACTTTATATAATAAACCAGTGGGCCAGCCGAGATGATTTCAATGACTTTTGCCAAAGCACCAGAATCACAAGTCTGCTTGAAAAACTAAGCCCATTTTTAACTTATAAGTATGAGTTGCGCACAAACTTTCCAGACGAACTGAAAATCAAAAAAATGGGCGCGAACATCTTAACGTAGATTGAAATTAATCCCTGCTAATCGCTTATTCTATCTTGAATTGCATTAACGTCTAAGTTTAGCTGTATAAAATAATCTTTCATTTTTTCGTATTGTCGCCTTGTTATTGATTTAAAACAAAGAGGGTTCAATGGAAATGTGATATGTACCCTATCCATTTTGGATTGATTCTCTATCCAGTGATTTTTAGCTGTATTCACCAAATAAAACTTTCCGCTTTCTGGAATATGATACTTTCGACCTTCAATATACACATGAGATTGCTGATTAGTTTTAACAGCATAGTGCAAGGTCCCCGTAGACGCTCCATCCGTATGTGGCTTCATACAAAAGCCTGGCTCTGCTATTAAAATTCGCCCACGTCTAAGCTCTATCTCCTTGCGAAAAAAGCTAAAAAAATCTTCGAACAAAACTCCGATTTCATTTTTTTTAGTATAGTTTACAATTTTATCTTTCGTATAAATGATTTTGCCATTTGCATCCAAATAACTCACTTGATTGACGACATCATACAACTTATTCTTTTCATCAAAGTATTGAAGTCCAATCCCTTTATAACCAGCATACCCATCTTTGTATTGTAATTTATAATGAATTAGAATTTTCTCAATCAACGACTGATAGTACTCTATGTTTGAAAAATACTTAATTTCCAAAACATCAAAATCACTGTCTGCGACACGATCCCCAATCTGCGACAGCTCGATTGATTCAAACATCTCTGCCATAAAACGCCCCCGAGAAATAAATTAATACTACAATAACTAATGAAATCATATTAAAATTAGAACCACATGAAAAAATATGAACAAGATAAAGACTGGTACTTTATATCAAAAATATACTTTACTTCAACAAATCCATCCTGGGCAAAAGAATACCTGCATGAAAGATCATACCGATTGACCTCAATTTTAAGCGACATGCTAGGCAATATTTTTTGGCAGACGTATGCTGATAGTTTAGTTGAAAAATTTAATTCTGGAGATTTGTTGTTAAGAGCAAAGTATACAGAATCAAATACAGTTATTTTGCTTCAGATTTGGAAATCAGAAAGAATTTTTCATGATTATAAAAAAAATGCATTACAAAATTTTAATCTGAAAGAATTATTATCCGAACGCAATATTCAGACCTGCGAAGTTGAATATAATACCTGCGAAAATCCAGAAAACATCATATTAACTGTACAAAAATACCCCCATTTATTTCAATTCCTAAATAGAAAAATAAATTCTACTGGCATTAAAACTGGTGACCCCCTAAAAGAAGGTAATAGTTTTCTACCGTTCCCCAAATAACAATAGAAAAGTATTGCATCTCATCTGCATCAAACTAGTTCCGAATAAAATATTTTTCCCATCCATCAGAGCGCTTAAAATTATTCTTTAAAATTATCTGGTCAAACTCGGGATATTTTTTAGAACCTCGCCATGGCGACCCTAAGCAGATTGTTATTTTCTCGAAAGGCTCCATGTTTTTCATTCCATGCGCCCAACTACCATCCATCAAAAATGGCTTATCTGTTTGAGGTAAAAATAAACAGCCAACATCCGTTAAATAATACAAAGAATCCGTTCGCCCCTGAATCACATATCTCAATTTCAATGAAAAATCTTCTAATTCGCACGGCAAGCAATCAATATGAACAGCATTACTTGTTTTTGCTGACGTTTTTAGGATCACTATACGCACATTCGGATCAATCCATGAAAAAATATGTTCTTCAAAATAATCCTTAATGACCTCTGGACATTCTTTTGACCATTCATAACTCTGCCCCTCTAGATTAATAGCAGAATTTTCCAAATCAGCTCGAGTACCCACCCCCGCCAATGTCCGTACAGGCAGAAGATGCGTGTTTCTGTAACTATCAAATAGCCACTTACTTTCAGGGATTTCTAATATCTCCTTAGCCGCAACCACTTTATTCATGTCAGCCAAGTTTAAACTGGCAAATAAAAGTGTTTCTGGATTGACCATAGTGAATCCTTTATTTTTTAAAAAATTTCACAGCTGATTTATGACTCTAGCTCTATATATACTATTTTGAATTTCTTGTTGTTATCAACATAATAAAACGACATACTATGATTGTGGCTGATTATACATTTTATGATAAATTCTACGCCCCTCACACTCATTTTCCAAAGTTACGTAAATCTTATCATAAATTACCATCACTTTATTCTTTTGATCTCGAACAAGCACGGCTTGAGTATTTAAATATATGTAAAGTTACTCCCCTAAAGCCATTTGAATTCTTGGGGAACAATGGCAACCTGAGAAAACGCATCAGCTACCAAGGACTTGGCTTATCCTCACGGGTTTCAAAAGAAAGCTGCTATGACGCGCTATCGCTATATAATCCACAGGGCCATATAGATATTTTCAAAACTTTTGCAAAATCGTCCGACACCCTCCCCCCTGAAAATCGCGAAATTGAGAAACTTGATGAATCAGGGTTTTCTATACTAACTTCAGCATGCAATAGTTTTTATTCCAATATCATAGGTCGCTTTAAATCACCTTTTACCAAAGTTAGATTCTTAGAATTAAAACCTGGAGGCATGATTCCAAATCATTTTGATTTTCCTTATTATCAGGGAATCCGAATTCATGCCTGTCTGCATTCAAATCAAAATGTAATCTGGAATGTTGAGGGGGAAGAGTTTAGCATCCCCAGCGATGGACATTTTTATTGGTTTGACACGGGAAAATACCATTCCGTAGTAAATAATAGCAATGAAAGTCGTATCGTACTCAGCATCAATCTGTCTGTCTATTTTGATAGATCTGGGAATCCACTGCATGATGCAAACACTGACTTATTTCAATTAATAGACCAAGGCTTAATATGAGCATTTATTACGAAGTCAAACCAGAAGATAGCGATTTTTATACGATTGGCATCGATGTTACGCATAGATGCAATATGAACTGCAAGAACTGCTATAGCCCTGAAAGATTAGTTGAAGACTTCAAAAAAAATGACCTTATCTCTGTATTTAATAATTTAAAAAAACGCACTGAAATCAGATTTACTGGGGGCGAGCCTACCTTAAGACAAGATTTGCCTGAGCTGATCATGGCTGCAAAAAAAGCAAAGCACCGTGTTGCCATTATGACCAATGGAATAAAGTTATCTGATCTTGAATATTGTAAAAATTTATATGACGCTGGCTTGAGGTTTGTTTGTATATCCTTAAATGGCGCAGATGATGATCGCATCTACACACTTATTGATAATCAAAAATGCGCTTTTAAAAAAATGACAGCCCTTGATAATTGCATCAAAACAGGTTTTTTTATTAATATTAACCTGATTGTCGTTAAGGGTATAAATGAACATTGCGTTTCTCGAATAATCGACATAGTTAAAAGATATAATATCAAATGCACAATTCGTTTTAGAAATATTGGACAAATTGGCAATCACATGAAACAAGAAAACTATACCTTTCAAGAGTTACTTGATTTAATACCTAACTTGCTAAATATACAAAAACCAAACTACCAGGCTTATCATAAAGTTAATGGCCACGATGAAGATCATAATGTATTATTCCCTTTATCCAACGAACCAAGTAATAAAATATGGATAAAAATTACCGACTGGGCTCCAGTCAATTCAAATATCCCAGACCCTGGGAGCAAGCGCCGAGGACGTCTCACGCAAAATTTAATGATTGCACCATTCTTTGAAAATGTAGAATTAAATGGATATTAAGGTTTTCAACAAAACAATATTCGACGATCTCCATTTATTTTTAAAAGGTAGAAAAGTTTGGAAGCAGCTTGAAATGACTGACTCCGAAATTATCGATACCCTAAGTAGCTATTTAAATAGCCAAAACAAAAAATTGTATGTCTTGTTTCAAAATAATAAAATAAAAGCCACTCTCGGCGTTTTTGAATGGATGCGATTACCTTACTACACAATTATAGATTATTATTGTGATTACGAAGGGAAACTGTCTAACTACAAAATATATAATGAAAAGCTATGGACCCATGTTATCTCAAGCATGGAAGATGTCGGAAGACACAGTTTTTACTGGTGCATAAAATCATATCCCCTTGCTAATTTAAAAAAAAGAGAAGAGCCTCAATTAGTCAAAATTATTCCTATTTTAAAAAAATATCAGTTTAACATCGAAGCAATTGTTGAAAGCAACGATTCCAGTAAGTTTGAAATTTACAACAGCTTTGTCACAAAAAAATTTAATGGAGTATATCAAATTAAGCGCGCAACATTAAAATCTAAGTACTTTAACTATGGAAAAAATTAATTTAAAAAAAATTTCAATAATACTAACAATGCATGGACTTGCTCTTGCTTCTTTTGGTGAGATCAATAAGTTGAATTTCACATCATGGTTCATAGCTCATATTTTATTTGCAACTTTAGGTGTTTCAGTCGGCTATCACAGATACTTTTCACATAAATCCTTTACCCCCCATCAAATGACTGAAAAAATCATTGCCCTTGTAAGCACACTTTGCTTTCAAGGAGGAATTATAACCTGGGCTGCACAGCACAGGGCCCATCACCTATATTCAGACAATCATGGTGACCCGCACAGCGCCAATCGTGGTTTCTTTTGGTCTCATATGAAGTGGATGTTTTATGACAATCCAAACGGATTCACTATGGCTGCACACACAAAGCGAATCCGAGATTTAACTAAAAATAATTTCCTGGTCTCTTTAAATAAAAAATCAAACCTCATAAATATCTTATTCTTAATGTCACTACTGGTCTTTTGTTTTCTTATCAACAGACCGTACTTATTTTTTTGGATAGGCCCTTTACGTATTGTCACCGTCTGGCATTTAACTTGGCTTACAAACAGCTACGTGCACAATGCGCATAACCAATCTCATTTAAAAAAGCCTTATAAAAAATCTTTATTTTTAAAAATATTTATGGGAGGTGAAGGTGATCACGAACATCACCATAATTTTCAATATCTAGCAACCAATTCTTACAAGATATCAAATTTTGACATGGGGTTTTATCTCATAGAATTACTCTACAAATTGAATCTAATCTCTAGTTTTAAATTGACGATTATTACTGATGATAAATAATTTTGAATTTAAAATTATAGAGACAATGGAAGAGCAAGTTGTAGATCTATTTAAGAATAGCTACACTGCAAAATATAATAAAAACTTCAAATTCAACAAAATTATCTGGTCTCATCTGGAAAGACAATCATTACACCTTGGCCTATATAACAAGAAAAATTTAGTATCTTACCTACGACTCAGCCTAATTCATGACTTCTATTCTTTGCATTACGAAGTTCAATTAAATCTAAACAAGAATATGGACTTAGTCCCCTGCGCCCTAACTACTCGCGCCTGCACTGATTTAAAGTTTCAAAATCTTAATTTACATAAAATTCTTAGATTACGCGCTCTTGAAATTATTAATTTTTTAAATATAGATAATCTTTTTTGCACATTAGAAAAAAAATCAAATCAATACAGTAATTTAATTAAACTAGGTTACAAACCCGTTATTTCAAGTAAAAGTTGGAACGATAGTTATATTGAAAATAATTCCGATGTCGTACTTATGAATTTAAAGGGACATATGAATATTCAAGCGGCTATTGAAAACTTAACACACCAATTAAAAATTGAAAACCTAAGATTCGACAGTAAAACGGCAGAAATCATCAAGAATACTTTAAATATGTAAAAGGAATTGCTTATCGAAACAATTAATATCTGTGAAATTCAAAATAAATACTTTCAAGCAAACTTTGAAATAATCAAAATATCCTGCCAGATTGATGTTGAAAAATCTTATTCCATCATACAAAAATATATTTCAAAGTTTGGCTTGATGAAAAAAGATGGGTACTCAACTTATGAAGGAATTGGATTGCAGTATCATGATTCACATAATATTTATTTTGACTCAATAATGTCTTCAGATTACACGAACTCCAAAAAAGTCATATATAATAAAATTAATCCACTAGGTGAAGACTTAGTCGATATCTACAATACATTTTCTAATATTAGATTATCTCGAGGAAGGGTGATTATAGCCAAGCCGGGATTTAGAATGGCAAGTCATACCGATGGAGCCCATATAAATACACTGCACATTCCGATATTAAGTAGTCCTGATTCAATTATTGTCATTAATAATACTTCTTATCATCTTCCTGCAGATGGTTCTGCTTATCTAGTCAATGCAACAATGCCTCACTATGCTTATAACAATTCTGCCGAAAGCGATAGAGTACATATAACGTTTCCCATTGGGCCGCCGTCTTTTAAATCTTGGAAAAGAGCTGATCTTGCCAAGTATGATGATTATTTTAGAATGATGAATATTGATATCACAGCGTTTAAACTTGAAATTAGCGATTAATCCTGCAACAGTATTTGCATGATCTCAGAAAAATGGAACATTAAATTTGATATCAATAGATTGCAAGAACACCTGAAACAATTTGTCATAAATAAAGAGATCACGCGGCAATCTTCGGCATTTGGTGGTTGGTCCGTTCTGTCCTCAGACGGAGACTATAAAGATGGGTGGCAACAGGGACACCTGCTTTATCGCAAAGGCGTCAGTGAAGAACAAAAAAAAATAACTCGCTCACAAATGAACAAAAAATTTTCTGAATACACCATTGAAACAGAAATATGCCACGGCTATCTTCTAGAGGTAATTAATACAATCCGCACTCACAAATTGCATCCGGCGCGTGCCCGAATTATTTGCCTGACAGCCGGAATGAGCTGTAGTTGGCACCGCGACGCCGCCGAAGGCATCTATGCTGTGCGACTGCATATTCCCATCATAACCAACGACGGTTGTTTTTTCGAAACAGAAACCGAATCTGAACATTTACCAGCGGATGGATCCGCTTATTTTATTCATGTTAATCGAGAACATCGGGTCGTCAATAAGGGAAATGAAGATCGCTATCATTTGGTGATGGATGTATTTGATAAGAATAATATAACTCAGTTTCATCACTATGCAAAATCCAACTCATGATATTGAATTAAAATGGATCACACATGAGGCTGGTGACGTCTGAAATGATTACTAACACGAATGAGTCCGATATTTAAATCAAACGGCTGCATAACGAGATAATCAAATATCGAAACGATCGATTCTAAACTCATAGGTTGAGGAAATCCTTCGACTCCAAAAATATCTGATTTTTGTTTTGCACGTTCACGAATATTTGCAAAATCAGTATCGACATAACCCAATTCCACTGCAGACATTTTCACTTTATTTTTCATTCCAGACAAAGAATAAGTTTCAGTAAAATCCGACAGTGCATTTTTTTGAGTCTTATAATGAAGCTCAGCCCAACTCAGATTCCAGGATTTATAAAGACCCGATACAGAAGAAATATTAATAACATGCTCGGTGGTTTCTTTTTTAGCAAATCCTTCAGCAAGATAAATTGCGGCCAAAAGATTAGTTTCATAAGAATGACCATTAATTTTATCTGGATACAATGCCGCGTTATTAATGACAATATGAGGGGTTAGTTCCAAAAGCTTTTGGCGGAAGTGAATATCACTAATATCACCTACCATTTCTCCTGCTGATCTGGAAACTCGAATCACATTAAACTTTTTAGAAAAATGCTGACTGAGGGCTTCCCCAACTCCCCTACTGGCACCCGTAATTAAAATCGTTTTTGCTTTCACATCATGTCCTTTTTAATATCTTGAAAATACGTCTCTAGATACCCATCAAATCTTCGCACAATCTCTCTACGATTTTTTTCAATATCAACTGGTTGATTCAAAAAACTAATAATTTGTTCATGCGTGTACCCCAGTGTGCGCAGATGCGGATACATCCAAATGGTTCCAAAAATATTTGCTCGCTGTGTGTGATTTCTGTATGCTCCACTAAACTGCGTGGCTATCCGGTGGGCTTGTTCACTGTTCATTGACTGATGCTCCCAATAGCGCTTGGGCGAAAATTCAATTTTAGTAAAACCATATTTTTCAGGATTTCTAGAGTAATCTGCATAATCAAAGATTAGCTTGTCAAAATTTTCAGTATAGGGCATCAACCCCAATGCACCAAAAGTTACAAAATCAAAAACATCATTTTCGACAAGCCACTTATATGTTCCATTGAGACTGGCCTCATCATCGCCCGGAAGGCCTATAATAAAAGACGCCTCAGCCAGACATTGATTCTTAAATCGAGAACGATATCTGATGAATAAGTCCTTCACTAAATCCGGATGGGTTCCTTTTCCTGCAGCCAGCGCGGCTTCATATTTGAAGGATTCTATCCCCCAGTACAGACCACGAGCTCCTGAGGCCAACATCAAATCCAAGGTTTCGTTGAATTTAACGGCAACGTCGACTCGGGCATAAGAAACCCAATCAATTTTAAATGGTAATGACAGAAACATCTGACACACATCTTCAACTTTTTTTCGAGTGTCATTAAAACAATCATCACAAAAATGATACACTGTTGTTCCAAACAATTCATAATTACGAATCATTTCATTTTTTAATTGCGAAATGTCTTTTTTATCACTTTTCTTTTTTTCATAATGACAAAACTTACAATTATAAAGACACCCTCGACTGATTTCAATCGGAAGAGATTCTTTGACCTGAATACCCCATTTATTTTGAAAATGGCACACAGGACATAAATTTTGATTCTTCATTGGTTCTGATTGATAGATAAATCGTTCTGTCGATTCTATTTTTAAATTTTTACTTTTATTGCTCTGACAGTATTCAATAAACGATTGATCCGCGGCTCCAAAAAAAACATGATCAAAATGCTGATAATATTCAGGTCGCCAATGCGCAAACTGAGCCTTAACACCACCTAAAACCAATTTACAATCTGGACTGATAGCCGTTATTTTATTTTTTAACTCTTGGGTCCAACGGAGCAATTCATCACCGGAATTGAACCACAGATCTCCAGAATAATAATTAGTAACGCCATCCGATCTATTACCCTTGGAGGCTTTCGCCTTTTCTGCAGGGAATAAGAATGTTGATGAAATCCCCACAACTTTAAGATCTGGAGACAAAAATTGATCGATGTAACTGAAAAAATCAGAATGTCGTGTAAAAAAATCAATCACCTGGCAACTGATTCCAGCCGTTTCCAGCTGACTCGCTAGCACATAAGGACCTATATAGCGGGTGGCACCGTAATTACCAAAAACAAAGTTATCAGACAGCAATAAAACTTCACTCATGACATTTTCAGCTACTTAACTAAAAAGCTCTGGATGGCTTTTTGAATATTTTTTTGGTTGAGCTGCAAGCTTATAGCAAACGTATAGGCATCCTTGGTGAAGGAAAAAACGGAATGCGGTTTCAGGGCATTAAATAAATAGGCCCGTCCCACCTCATATTTAATTTTTTTATCGTCATAAATAAAGTACAAATCATTTTCTCCGCAGTTATTTAGAGCAATAAAAATTCTAAAATAATCTGGAACCTGATACTTGATGGATTGATCTCTATGAGGTGGAAAAAAACCACCCGCAGAAAATTTCACAATTCGACACCTACCAAGACCATCCTCAAAAGTTGTTAAAATATTTTGAATAGCTGTTACTTTTTTAAAAACCTCCGTCGGACGACAAAAATCATTTTCAGAATAGACCTTTCCGGTTCTTTGACTAAACTCATAAAGGCTTTGCAAATCGGGCTCGCCGGAAAGACCACCATCTAATGATGTTACACTTAAACCCATTCTTCCGGTGTCACCCTTGTGCTTATTGTAAACGACCCAGTCATTGTCAAACTGTTTGATTTCAT
Organism: Bdellovibrionales bacterium RIFCSPHIGHO2_01_FULL_40_29; assembly: GCA_001771815.1. Classification (GTDB taxonomy): domain Bacteria; phylum Bdellovibrionota; class Bdellovibrionia; order Bdellovibrionales; family Bdellovibrionaceae; genus Pseudobdellovibrio. The sequence goes on from MEPU01000011.1 coordinate 48,542, forward strand.
TTAAAAATAAATCTGTATCAATTTTAAAGTTCAGGGGAATAAAGTCACCATAGATGAATAATTGCTGATACAGAGAAAGTCGACTTGTGTTTACTTTTTCAATGATTTCTTGCGACATATATCCTCACCAATTGGAATGATCCATGGAAAATACAGTATCATCCATGGAGTGAAACTAATATACATTAAAATCTTAATTCCTATTTGCATCAAGGCCAAACTCATCACAATGTAAATACCATTCTTTTTTAAAAAAATTGTCAGCAGAGCCATAATTTCGACAAGAACAACTAGAAAAGCCAGGATCTTAATACTGGTTGGATATCCCAAAACAAACTGATTGATCTGGCTAAATCTATTGTAGTCCAGATGTCCCTCGTGCATATAATTTTGAATAGCCATCATGTTCTGCAAACTATTTTCAGTAAACCACGCCGTTCCTGAATTCATCAGCTTTGATAGCCCTGCAAAAAAGAAAGCCAATGCAAAATAAATTTTTAAAAAAGTAAAAATATAGCTTTTAGAAACAATTTTTGTTTTTCTGAAATAATTATCCACCGAGTATCGGCCCGGGCTTCCATTGATCACCCATAATAACAAGACCAAACCTATCGGATAAATATAATGATTGCTATAACATGATCCCAGAGCATGCAGTATCAGTATAGAAAAAGAAATAAAAGTCATGAAGGCTGAAAATCGAAATAAAAAACCCACTGCCGAAAAAATTGAAAACACGACCATGACTGACGAAATCCAACGGATCGAGTCAGCTGTTAAACGGAACGGCAATGAATAAAAAACATAATCACTACACTGGGAAAGTTGATTGATTTCAATAAACTTAATAAAATACTCTTTTGATGGCATAACAAAAATCAGCACCAGAAAAGTTGCCATCCTTAATAAGGCATGACTGATGTCTAGCTCGCTATCTTCAATTTTAAAACTAAGGTAGCGCTTGAACATAAAATTCTTCTACTATTTGAGTTTCTAATTGTGTGATATCAAATCGGGCTTTAACTACCAAAACCTGACTGTAATTCGATCTGTCTTTAACTCTATTCACAAAAATAGAAATCCAATCAAAATTTTTTGACTTCATATTTGAATAACACATCTGATGCAAATGAAGTCTGGACATTGGAAAAACATCCCTCACTTTTATAAATTCAATGCCCCCCTGCTTGTCTTTAAATGCCAGTGTGCAAAAAGTTGGCTCTAGTCTTAAAAAAGAAAACATATAAAAATCAGAAAAAGGATAGATTCTTTCGTGAATAAAAAAATTAACAAACAAGGCTAAAATTAAACAGATCATGACTGCAAGTTTGAAATCAATTCGACGTCTCATTTTATGATAAAATCCTTTTCATCACATAATGCGGACCAAACTCGAATTTTTCAGTTCGATAATCTTCTCTAAATCCTATTTTTTTATAAAAATCTATATTGTGAAGTCGAGCCATGGTCCAAACACAGTCTCCAGTTTTAAAAGGAATAGCCGCCATTAATTGATTGATTACACTTTTCCCATAACCTTGACCGCGGTGCTGTTCACTGACCCAGTTGCCACGCAGTCTGAATTCAGAAAAACTCGTTTGATGAATTGAGCTGACCGCAAGAATTCGATTCTCTGAAGTTATTTTTGCAAAAACTGGAGAATAGGACATGATACTGATGTCAATCTCGCTATTCGACTTGATGCAACTGACGGACTCAATAGGACTTGTACGCCCTGGCCACAACTGATGACTCCATATAGGTAAAATTTCACTGAATGTGCTCAGACTAAAAAGAGGCTCCATATATGACATAACACGCTAGTTTTTAAACTTTGGCAATACCTAGTCATCCCTCTTCCTTGGCAAAAAATGACTTTCTTAAAGTAATGGATTTATATAGCATATCTCTATGCCCTATTCTTTTTGCATTAAACCCTCCATCGACGAAATTACACAACTTCGTAAAGAATCTTTTGTAAATTTTTACTGTGAAAAAGTAAGGCCACAAGGACTTGAATGGAATAGCACAGATGAGCAATCTATTCATATTGGAATCAGACACCAAGATCAACTCATTAGCTGTCTCAGAATAACGGCCCTCAATGATTTATCAGAGCTCAGAGATAGAATAAAAATCCCTCTGACGTTGAATCAACCACCTCCGTATATTCTGCTTGCTCGCGCCGCCACCAGTCCCTTGTTTTTAAATAAAGGCCTGCACTCGCTCTTGCGCATCAGAGCTTTAGAAATTAGCTTACAGCAAAACTACACTCAGATCTTTGGCTCACTTGAAAAACGATCAACCCGCTTAAATCAGCTTTTAGATATTGGTTATGAAATTATCGGCGAAGCCTCTCATTGGCCCAACAGTTTCCTTGAAAATCAGGGGTCTGTCGTAGCAATTCAATTAAGTTCGAAAAACAAAATTGAAAAAGCACTTGGAAAATTATATACTATTTATCAAATTAAACCCATGATTCACACCATTGAGACTTTTAAATTTTATGAACCAACTCACCTCTAACAATCACTTTAAATTTGGTTATGATCACGACTGGTTTCAGCCGCGAAAGTCTCCTCACCAAACCTGGACTGTTCAATATGGTTCGTGCGAACGTCCTGTGGGAAATTTTCAAAACGAATGTCTCAATGCAGCTCGTAAAATTCAAGACAATGCTCGTCAAAAAATGACGGTGCTGTTTTCCGGAGGCGTTGATTCAGAAGTCGCACTTCAATCCTTTGTTCTAGCAAAGGTCCCTGTCACCGCCGCAATCTTAAGATTTAAAAATGATTTGAATATTCATGACATCTCTTACGCGATTATCACATGTGACAGATTGGGCGTAAAATACAAAATCTTTGACCTGGATATCATTCATTTCTGGGAAAATCAGTTGCTTGAGTATGCGGACCCCACTTATTGTATCTCACCCCAACTTCTATCAACGATGTGGCTTGCAGATCAAATTGACGAGTATCCGGTCCTAGGTAGCGGAGAATGTCTGTTAGTTAAAGATTATGCTGATTCCTATCAGCCTGGGATTTCACCTTATATTCACAGTGAATGGTCACTTTGGGAAAAAGAAAAAATTGCCGCCTGGTACAGGCATTTTATTGTTAAAAATCGCCCCGCCTGTCCCGGTTTTTTTCAATACACTCCGGAAGTTATTCTATCTTACATTCTAGACCCTTTTGTTCAAAAACTGACTCGAAGCGAAATTATCGGAAAACTTTCTACTGAATCTTCAAAGCTTCAAATCTATCAGCAACACTTTAATTTGATTGATCGTCCCAAGTTTACAGGATTTGAACATGTTCAAGCGGCCGATTCTTATTTTAGAAAAATACTGACTGATCGATTTCCTGAAACCAATCAAATCTTCAAAAGTAACGTCACTGATTTAATAAAATCTATGACTTATAATCAAAATACATCAGTCTGATTTTTTCCAAATCTTGATATATTGGTTTACCGGTTTCAGGACAAAAAACAATTGCTTTCCGAGGCACAAATTTTGGCTCAATTCTAAACTGATTTTTTTCATGAAATGCAACTGAACTTTCTTTTGCAAAAGAAATAATTCTTCGGACTTTCCCCGCATACAGGATTTTAATTTGATCAATTAAAAAACTCATGACTCCGAGATTTCTAAATTCAGCTTTAACAAAAAGACCGCGAATACGAATGATTTCAGGTGAAATATAATAAACAGCCATCCATGCGATTTCTACTGAAAGCACTTTAATACTGTAAACTTTTAATTTTTGCTTATCAAAATCCTCATCATCAATGTATTGCCTGCTCGAAAAAGTGTTTGCGTTCACATAATTTTCAAAAGGTACTTTTTGCTCAAACATGGACTGACTCTGCTCAGCCCAAACCTCAACGGTCGACAGACTGAACAACATCTCCATAGAATTGCCTTTCATTGAGATTGATCGGTAAATTTTTACTTAAACTCAATTCATAGATCCTATGCACCGGATAGTGTCTGTGCTGTATGACTGATTCTTCTTTCGAAAAAATGGCAGAACACCACATCAGTAAATTTTCTCCCTGCATAATTTTTACCCGATGATATGGATCCTCATTGGATGGAGATAACTCTTTTAAAATAATACTTCGATCAATTTGATCATTATGAAATCCAGCTGATTGAGTTAAATGAAGCCAATTCATCAACTCAGCAGATTCTAAGTAAGTTTTAAAAAAATGAGGGAAAATCAGCGTTGGCTCAGTAATTACATGTGCTGTTTTACTTTTTAAAGTCTGCTCAATAATTTGCGAATGATTCGTTGTTATGTGAACAAAATAAGGAACGCCTAAATCTATTTTTTCAATTTGGTCAAAATTAATATTAAAAATTCTGATACCAAATGTCGGAAAAAAGACTGTTTTATGGAGATAAGATTCCAGGGTCATCAAATCATTGATTTGCTCACAATCAATGATTTCAAATTGAACTCCCGTAATTTGAAAGGCATTCCTATAAAACTTAAAAAAAATACTTTCATCGTTTACCAACACGACGTTGTCCAATTGCTTTCTTATTAAATCAAAAGCCAGGGCATCAAGTAAGCAGGAAAACCTCTGTCCGGTGGATTCAGAATTTATAGACTTAATTTTATTTAACAACATGCTATCACTATGCTACTTTAATTTCTGTGTTTGAGTATACTAAAAATAATCACTTCAAATTTGGCTATAATGATTTAAATCACTATCAGCCACGTGAAAATGCAAATGACAGGTTTAGCTTCGAGTACGGCTGTGTTGAACAACCCCAACTGACTTGGCGCCAATCCAACGAACTTGCGGCTTTGGATATTTTTTCAAAGCGCAGTGGGGATATCACGATTCTGCTTTCCGGCGGAACGGATAGCGAAATTTGCCTGCGGAGTTTTTTAGATCAAAAATTGCCCGTGAAAACGATCTCGTTGCGTTATCTTGATTTAAATCAAGACTCAGAACTTTTTTATATTCATAAGTTGAAAGCAGACTATTCCCTGGACCACACCTTTGTCGATTTAGCAGTTAAAGATTTCACCTTGAGTGATGATTTTTTTAAAATTGCTGATCCCATTAAATGCGTGAGTCCCATTATTGTGAGCCATCTTTGGTTGGCCAACCAAGTTCCCGGTACTCCCATTATTGCTCAAGGAGAGCTTCATCTGAAGAAAAGAATACCTGCAGATTATATCCCCGGGAAAAGCCCTTATTTAAAAAGCCCTTGGTCTGTTTTTGAAAGCGAACGACTTTGCAGTATTTATACAAATTTTATGCTCCGTAAAAAGCCAGCTATCCCTGGTTTTTTCCAATATCTGCCGGAACAAATCTATAGTTATTTAACAAAGAATCCGTACCTGACTCAACTTGTGACAAATTCCATTCCTGGAAAATTGGGAACCCGCACCAGTAAAAACATCATGTCGCACCAATTTTATCCAGAAATCCCCATTCGAAATAAATTGCATGGCTGGGAATCTGAGCAAGATTTTCATGATCACACTCGCGCCTTATTGGCTCAACGATTTCCGGACTCAGATCAATCTGCCGCTGTTGAGTACGATGAGATCATCCAAAGGTGCGTCAATATTAAATGATTGATATTCTTAATTGCCGTCTATTAAAAATCAGTTTAGAACCATCGGGTGTTAAGACGAAAACGATTTATCAGTTATCTGCTGCTTTTTTTATTTGGGCTTTTGTTCCTTAAGAACTTGCTTCCCAATGCGGCTGATCAGAACCATAATAATCATGATGAAATCGGCCATATTCATTTCTATCACAGCCATCATCATGCAGAAAACCAGCAACAACAGCAAAATGACGATGAAGATGAGGACGAAAACTGTCCTTCCAGCAAATCCGTTTTTGCCTACTCAAACCTTCCAAATGAAGTTTACACACTGACTATTCCCAGTCTGGTTATAGCTTTTGATCTTGTTTTCATTCTTAAGAATAATTTCAAAACTCCCTATCTAGAACCAAGAAAAAAACCACCTAAGTTCGCTTAATTTTTTCCAAACATTTTTTCAGTTCTCGAGACTCGTCTGACGAGTCTCATCAAGTTATAAACTTTAAACTCAAGTTAAGGATTCCCTATGCCATTAAGCATTTTTTTACTTTTATTTTCGATGACTGTTTCTGCCTTCGCGCAAAACTTAAAAACTCCAAACATCAGTGCCAATGCGCTTTTTTTGTACCGCAACTCCAATTTTCACAGAGAAGATCTGGATCCTGTAAATCCTGATCAGGACCGCAATGGTTTTAATCTTCGTGAGGCCGAATTCCAGTTTGATGCCGATGTTGATCCCTACACACGCATGACCCTGTTGCTTGCGATTCATTCCAGCTATGACGCCAGCGGCGGTGCTGTTGAAGAGGTTTGGACTATTGAACCCGAAGAAGGTTTTGTTGAATCCAATACCATCCCCAACACCACACTCAAATTTGGTAAATTCAAAGCAACCATGGGTAAACACAATACCCTACACACACATGCTTATCCGTTTATTGATGCTCCACTGGCTCATGTGAACTTGCTTGGCGATGAAGGATTGGTTGATGTCGGGCTTTCCAGCGCCATTCTGTTACCAATTCCATGGTTTAGTGAAGTCACTCTTCAATATTTAAGAGGCGAAGGCGAAAATTCTGAGTTCAGTTCACCCACCACAAGCGATGGAGTTGGTTTGGCTCATTGGAAAAATCTTTTTGATTTAACAGATGCTTTAACGTTTGAGATTGGCGCATCTTATGCCCGTGGAGAAAACTCTTTAGCCGGAACAACAACGCTCACAGGAGCGGATCTCACTTTTAAATGGCGTCCAACCGAGGGCGGAAAGTATCACTCTTTATCGTGGACAACAGAGTATTTAGCTCGAAATCAATCTCAACCAGGCGTCTCAGATGAAATTGGAAATGGATTGGCAACATGGGTGCAATATCAATTTGCCGAACGCTGGGCCACAACATATCGATACGATAATTTGATAGTTGAGAATTCTTTTGATCCCATCAATTTACCCAATGACACATGGAGCAGAAACTCAGTTGGTTTAAATTACATACCCACAGAATTCTCGTCTTATAAGCTAGAGTTTAATCAAAGAACTGGCGGTATTGCGAGCTCGACTGGCGAAACCACAGAAAATGCGCTCTTCTTGCAAGCCAACTTTACGATTGGTGCTCATCCATCACACGCTTACTAGACTCATTTCACAAAGGGACAAGTCAATGAAAATATTTATTTCTGCTTTCATGATTTTCAGTTTTCCATGGATCGTTTTTGCAAAGTTGCAAGTAGCCACATCCACTCCTGATCTTGCAGCCATTGTTAAAAAGGTTGGTCAAGACCACGTCGATGTTTTCTCAATTGCAAAAGGCACGCAAGACCCACATCAAATCGAAGCCAAACCCTCGTTTATGATCAAGTTACGCCGTGTTGATCTTGTCGTTGAACACGGCTTAGATCTTGAGTCAGCGTGGATGAATCCACTGATTCAAGGATCTCGCAACTTAAAACTTGCCAGTCAAAAGGCTGTCCTTGAATTGGCAGCAGAGCTTGTCCCTTTAGAAGTTCCAAAAGAAAACCTCACGCGGGCACAAGGTGATGTTCACCCCGGAGGCAATCCCCATTTTCAATTGGATCCGATTCGCATTGGACAGGCTTCTTTGCTGATTGCAAAACGTTTGGGTGAAATCGATCCTTCACAAAAAGAGTTTTATCTTAAGAATGCTGAAAGCTTTAATCAGCACTTACATGAAAAAGCAAATCTCTGGAAAGAGCGACTTCAAAAAACAGGAATCACCGAGGTGGTGACCTACCACAAAACATTTGTTTATTTTTGCGAAAGGTTTCAAATTCAGTGTCTTGTTCAACTGGAACCAAAACCTGGAATTCCACCCACAGCAAACCACTTGCTTTCAGTGATTGATCAAATGAAAAAAAGGAAACTTCATGTCGTGCTGATTGAAAATATTTACAGTGATTCAATAAAATCAAAACTCGAACAAGCTGTCTCGGCAAAAGTGGCTCATGTTCCTGTGTACGTAGAGGGCGAGCCTGAAATCACAACGAACGAACAGCTTATTGAACGACTTGTTTCTGCGATCGAGAGTCTTAAATAATTATGGAAATCATAGAATTGCTTGCAGCGCCATTTGTGTTAGCCGTCCTCTTGGTGGGGATTCATGCGTACCTTGGGTTTCATGTCTTGGAGCGAGAGGTTATTTTCGTCGACATCAGTCTTTCCCAAGTGGCGGCGCTCGGAAGCGCTGCAAGCCTTTTCTTTATCAATACGAAAAATGGATCTGTTTTAGCTCTTATGCTGCCACTCACGCTCTGTTTGTTGGTGGCATTTGCGCTGGCGCTATTCAAACGATATGAAAAATCTGTTTCACAGGAGGCCCTGATCGGCATGACCTATGCTTTAGCCAGTGGGGCTTTGATTCTAATAGCTGACAAACTTCCTCATGGTGCAGAACATTTAAAAGAAGCACTGATCGGTAATATTTTATTTGTGACGTGGTCACAGGTCTTGGAAACATTTCTTATTTACACTGTAATTGGAATTATACATTGGGTTTATCGAAAACAATTTTGGCAAGCCTCAAGAGGTGATTCAAAATTGTTCTGGTGGGATTTTCTTTTTTATTTCTTATTTGGCATTGTTATTACTTTTTCAACCCGCCATGCAGGCGTCTTGGTTGTGTTTTCAATACTGGTCGCTCCAGCAGCACTTGCAACACGATTCTCTAACAAGATATTACCACGTTTGCTTTTAGCCTGGGGTCTGGGGCTTGTTGGAATTTTTGTGGCTTTTTTTATGAGTTATAAACTGGATTTGCCGTCCGGAGCAACGATCGTTTGCACACTCACCAGCTTGTTTTTTTTGACACTATTTCTGAGGAAATTCATAATCCCGCAAGTCTCGCTACAGAATGAATAAGCAGTGCTTCTTGAATAGGTTTTGACAAGTGAACTTGAAATCCAGATTTAAAGGCCTCTTGTTTTTCTTCTTCTCTTGTGTAGGCAGTTAATGCCGCAGCAGGAATGTGAGACTTTCCCTCGGAAGTTTCAATTTTGCGAAGTCTCTGCAAAAAAGAATATCCATCTTCTCCGGGCATTCCAATATCACAGATAATAATATCTGGAGTTGTACTCTTAAGAATATCCAGAGCTTCAGCAGCCGAAGCCGCTGCAACAACAGATGCTCCATTGCGCTTGAGTAAAAGTCGAAGAACCTGTAAGGAATCCGGAGAATCATCAATGGCTAGAATTTGAAGTCCTTCGAGCCGACGTGATCCTGCTCCCATAACAAGAGATGGCTCTGAATGAGGCAATTCAAGTGTTTTTGGCTCTTGAATCACGGTCTCAGATATCTGATTTCGCACGGCCATCAACGGAAGTGAAATTGTGAATACTGAACCCTTGCCACGACCATTACTTTTAGCAGAGGCTTTTCCACCATGAAGTTCAACCAAATACCTGACAATTGCAAGACCAAGTCCAAGTCCTCCATGATGACGTCTTTTACTGCTATCTTGTTGACGGAATCGATCAAAAACGAAGGGCAAAAACTCAGGACTAATGCCCTCACCGGTGTCTTCAACCTCAATCTCCACCTGAGTTCCCACACGTCGAAGTCGAACTTCAATACGTCCGCCAGTTGGTGTGAACTTGATGGCATTAGACAGGAGATTCCACATGATTTGGTGAAGTCGAACTTGATCACCCAGCACCGTAACCGCCGATGGATCCAAAGTCGTTTTTATTTCAATTTGTTTACTTTGTGCTGCTAAGCTAACAGCCTCAACAGCATCGTTAATAATAGGAACCATATTTTGAACTTTACTTTCCAGCGAAAATTTTCCGGTGATGATTCTCGACATATCTAGCAGATCATTGATTAATCGCACCTGCAGTTCGGCATTCCGAAGAATAGCATCTAAGGCCTGTTTTTTTTCTTCTTCAGTTTGCTCTTCATGATGAAGGATTTCTGCAAATCCCTGAATCACGCCGATCGGTGTTCGCAATTCATGTGAAAGAGTTGCTAAAAATTCATCTTTTGCCTGGTTCACCTGTCTCAATTCTTCTTCGATAACTTTGCGTTCAATGGCATATCGAAGCGCTCTGAAAAGAACTTCTCCATCCATCCATCCTTTGCAAATATAATCCTGAGCGCCCTCGTGCACAGCCTTAAGTCCAAACTCTTCATCTTCTAAAGCTGATAAAACAACAACCGGAACTCCGTGAGCTTTCGACAACACCGTTCCAAGTGTTTTATCCACAGTGCTATCCGGAAGTCCAAGATCAAGCAAAATAACATTCACGTTATCACGGGCCAGTTGTTCTAAGCCTTTCGTTAATCGATCAGCCCATTGAATATTGACGGCAGCACTGTGCTTTCGAGAAATATGGGAACGAATAAGATCCGCATGTTCGGGATCATCTTCAATCAACAGCACTTGTATGAGCGACATCATGACTCCTATTTTATGGCATGAGTTGGCTGATTCCAAATACTCCAATACAGGTTCAAATCTTCAGCCATTTTACGAAAATTATTAAAATCCAGAGGCTTCACCAGATAACTATTAGCGTGTTCCTCATAGGCCATTTCTTTATCGGCCTCGGCCGTGGACGTCGTCAGAATAACAATCGGAATCACCTTAAGACGGGGATCACTTTTGACTTTTCTTAAGACCTCATGACCATCCACTTTTGGAAGCTTCAGATCCAGCAAAATGATATCTGGATGCGGTTGATTTTTATACTTACCACGTTGAAAAAGATAATCCAACGCCTCAGCACCGTCTTTAACATGATGAATTCCATTGGTGACGCGGTTATTTTCAAGACTTCGAATAACAAGTTGAGCATGATCATCATCATCTTCCACCAATAAAAAAGAAGTCAATTTTGGTTCTTTTATTTCATTAGAGTTCATAGTCATAGTCTCCTTGGAGAATAAAATTTTTAGGAAAAGCCACCCAAAAAGTAGCCCCTTGTCCAATCTCTGATTCGACCCAAACTCTTCCGCCATGAAGTTGCATAATTCTTGAAACGATCGTAAGTCCGACCCCTGTTCCACGATTATCACTCACAAGGCGCTGAAAAAGCCCAAATATTTTTTTATGATACTCTTTCGAAATTCCTGGTCCGTTATCACGTACAAAAAAACGGATTTCATCATCTGCTAATTCTGAACCAATGGTGATCAATGGATTAGATCCTTCCACACCATACTTTAGAGCATTGATGATCAAATTTTCAAAAACTTGATAAATACGTTTGCGATCTCCCCTAACAGAAGGCAAATTATCCATCACGCTCGTGGTTACTGATTTTTCTTGAATCTGTGCCGAAAGATTTTCAATAATTGCTTTAATAAGTGACGATATGGCGACATCTTCAACTTCAAGTTTTATACGACCAACTCGACTCAATTGCAGAAGGTCATCAATCAACTGGTTCATGCGGCTATTTGCTCGCTCAAGTCGCCCTACAGAATCAGCGACTTTATCATATCGCTGAGCCGCAATGTCTTCTTTTAGTAATCCCAAAAAACCAGAACTTGTTACAAGAGGTGATTTTAAATCATGGGATACTGTATACACAAATTGTTCCATCTCGAGATTCTTTTGTTGAATATGATTTGTTGAATGGCGAATGCGATCTTCAAGCGCTTTTCTTTTTGTGATATCAACAATAGAGGCCAGAACAAATGTTCCCTCATCTGTAATCAACGGGTTCAGACCAATTTCAACGGGGATCTCCGTACCATCTTTACGTAGACCATACAGATCTCGCCCTTCCCCCATTTGTCGCGCTACTGGAGTTTTCATAAATGCAGAACGCTGTTCAGGATGACTTTGTCTGTACTTTTTCGGCACTAAAAATTCCATTCTTTGGCCTATAACTTCATCGCGATGATACCCAAACTGATTCTCGAACTGCGAATTGCACAAAACAATTTTTCCAACTTGATCAACCATCAGTAAGCCATTTGGCGTGGCATCAATAACATTTCGAAATCTTTCTTCATTTTTTCGAAGAGTATCCGCCGTGCGCACTCGGTCTGTGATATCACGTGCAGATGCTGTGAACAGGGGGGGCTCATCGCCCGTTCCGGGAATCACTCCAATCGAAAGCTCCAGCGGGAATTCTTCTCCGTTCGCTCGCAGCGCCTGCATCACGCTCCGCTTTCCTATCACCGAACCAATGCCCTTTGCCAAGTACCGCGCAAGTCCATCGGCATGAGCTTTTCGGTACCGCTGAGGGATGATCAATTGAGCTAACTCACGACCAATAACTTCTGCACGACTAAAACCAAATGTTTTTTCTGCAGTCTCATTCCATTCTAAAATATTTCCGGTATGATCTATGGTGATAATAGCTTCCAGTGAAGAGTTCAGGATGGCTGTTTTTCGCGCCTCACTTCTTTTTAAATCATTAGCGCGCTTTTGCTGTTGCATCCAAATTCTTTGACCGACAGATCCGGTCAAAGCCAATCCCAAAATCAAAAGTGTTGCCACAATCACAGCTGAAGCAAGACCTGACGATACAAGAAGATTTTTTTCATCAATTATAAATCCTTCTTTATGAGTAAATGTTGCCGCGATCATTCCCGTATAATGCATTCCAGAAATCGCAAGGCCCATGATCATGGACGCCAGCGTGAGTTGCAAAATTTGATCTGATATACTTTTCAATCGCCGAAAAACAAATAAAGCCACAAACGAGGCCACCAGCGCAATAACAACGGACAAAAAGACAAGTCCATAATTCCAATGAATCTGAGCTGCCATTCTCATCGAGTACATGCCGATGTAATGCATGCCCGCAATGGCCGCAGCCATTGCAACACCACTAAAAATCAGTGCTCCTGTGGAAACTGCAGGGCGACTTGCAATAAATAAAGCCAGCGCCGAGGCTCCAATGGCCACAACGACTGATAAAATCATCAGTGGAACATCATAGCCCATTTCCATTCCAGGCATTTCAAAGGCCAGCATACCGACAAAATGCATGCTCCAGATTCCAAATCCCATGGCTAAAGCACCACACACCAACCACACCGTTTGGGCTCGGCCTTTTGCATGAGTCACACTATGAGATAAATTCAAGGCGACATACGATGCAAAGACAGCCACCAAAATAGATAGAATGACAAGAGTCATGTTGTATTTGATTTCCATCACCATATGGCATTAACTTTAATGCAAGAATGAGACACATCATAAAAAAACGATAAAAATCAAACCACTTTACTTGAGAAAAATATTTGATGACGATGGGGCAATAGGACTCATTTCAATGGGGCCAAAATCCCAAATTGCTTCCATATCTGCGATATTTCATGCTTTTTTCTCAAATTGATACAGTGATTTGGTTTGCAAATTGCATAAAATTTAAGAAATGAAATCCTTCATCACAACCTTATTCTTCGCAATCTTAACGAGCCCTCCTGCTTTTTCTCTAGAATGGGATACAAGAATTCCTGCGACGTTCAAGATTTTCATGGAAAATACCTTGCATGAGCTTTACACGATGGAGGGGCGCCAAAATTCTCCGCTGCATCAGGCAATTTTTCAAGGACCAAGCCACGGAAAAACCTATCAAAAATGGCTCAATAAAAGAATTCAAAAAATTTCGCTTTCCACAAATTGCAATGTCGCGGCCCACATTGATTCCGAAGGACCTCCGGGGATCCTATATATTTCAAAATGCAGTAATTTGAATCCAACCTCAGATGACAAAGCCTATTGGCTTTCCATTTTTATTCATGAAGCTCGTCATCTTGAATCTCATCAACAGTTTTGGAAACATTCTGTATGCACCGATGACTTGGGATCAATAATGGCTTGCGATCATTCACCTTTAGGCGCGTTTGGAGCTGAAAAAGTTTGGGCCAAAAATTTACTGATGTCCTGTCATAACTGCTCTCCGGAAATTCTCACTCAACTCGAAAAGATTTATGAAGACCAAACGGTCTGGAATAAACTAATGCCCCCAGCTCAGAGCCAACTTCGATCCGATGCGAAGTAAATCTTATTCCTTTTCACATCGACTCACGTAGCATTGATTCTCATTGGTTCTTCAGATAGTCTCTCTTTTTCTGATAAAACGGAGGATACTTTGAAACCCTTAGAAACCCGCGCCGACATTGAACTGCTTGTTAACGAATTTTATGCAAAAGTTCGCAAGGATGCCTCCATCGGCCCTATTTTTGATGACGTCGCCAAAGTTAACTGGGAAGAACATCTTCCGAAGATCACCAATTTTTGGTGTGATCTGATACTCGGAGAAAACAATTACCACGGTCGGCCCTTCCCCCCGCATATCCCTTTAAATTTAAAACTGGAGCATTTTGAGAAATGGCTTGGTTTATTTATTGAAACGGTTAACGAACACTTCAATGGTCTTAAAGCAGAAGAAATAAAAAATCGCGCTTTGGGAATTGCGCGTAATTTTTTAAGTAATATTACTTATTTGGAAAAAGCATAATAGGGTCTTCATTGTGTGTGCACAGTTCGCATTAAAAATCGAAGCTAACAAATTAAGTCTGAAATATAGAATTAAAATTTCAGATCAGTTGTCTTCTATCGACAGTCGTTTTTTACCGCTCAGTTCGGCTCCAGTTATTGTGACGAAAAATTCTGATCGGCTCCTCACTCCAATGCGATTTTCTTTAATCCCTAGTTGGTCAACTGAACCAAAAGTTAAATTTGCCACTCACAATGCCAGAATTGAAACTGTTATTGAAAAACCAACTTGGCGGACACCTTTTCAATCTCAACATTGCCTGATCCCACTGACTTCATTTTTTGAATCTGTCTACACCGGTCCAGAAGCTGGTCATATTATCAGATTTTCTGAAGTGGATAATGATTTGCTTTTCGCTGCTGGAATTTTTGATTTTTGGAAAGACAACTCAACACCTGAAAAAAGTTTTTTTTCATTTTCGATTTTAACTCGAGAGCCATCAAAATATATTGAAGAGCATGGTCACGACAGAACTCCGATTTTTGTTAAGGATGATTTTGCTTTTGACTGGTTAAACCTGACAAAAAAAGAGAGCACATCCATCAAAGATGAGCTTTTAAAAAATGCCTATCACCCGACTTTAAAAGTAGAAATCGATAGACCACTCAAAGCCGGCTGGGAAAAAAGGAAAACATAACCTCAGTCTGTATTTACATATAAATTACATATTTTAGTTGCCACAGTCAAGCACCTTATTTTATGTCTAGATTCATGGAAATACTTAAAATCGATCCTACTGATAATATAAGTCTCCCCCTGTTCGCCAATCGGATCAGTTGCGGTTTCCCCTCGCCCGCTGATGATTACGTCGAGGGGCTCTTAAACCTGAATGAAAAACTTATTCCTCGCCCATCTTCAACATTCTTAATCAAAGCCGAGGGCGATTCCATGAATGGAGTCGGAATTTATGAAGGTGATCTTCTTATTGTCGATAAATCGATCACAGCAGCACACAACCAAATTGTAGTTGCTATTATTAATAGTGAATTCACAATCAAACGATTAGTTTTTCGTTTTCCAAAAACATTTCTTCAACCCGAAAATCCAAAATACAAACCCATTGAAATCACTCCTGAAATGGATTTTCACGTTTGGGGTGTTGTTACTTTTACAATTCATGGTTTTCTCAAACGGGCCACAAAATGAACCCACAACCTATTTTTGCATTAGTCGACTGCAATTCTTTTTACTGTTCTTGCGAACGAGTCTTCAGACCTGATTTGCTCAATAAACCCATCGTGGTTCTGTCGAATAACGACGGATGCATTGTTGCCCGAACGGACGAAGTCAAAGCACTCAATATCCCCTCATGGGCCCCCTATTTCAAAGTCAAAGATCAAATCAAAAAACATAACGTCACTGTTTTTTCATCTAATTATACGCTTTATGGCGACATGAGCGGACGCGTGATGAAAACACTCAGTCAGTTTGCTCCTGAGATGGAAGTTTATTCGATTGATGAGGCTTTTCTATCTTTTACGGGAATGAAAAATTTAAATCTCACGGAGTACAGCAAAAATATTCGAAGAACAGTTCTTCAGAATACAGGCATACCCACATGTATCGGTATTGGACCAACAAAAGTTCTGGCAAAAATCGCCAATAGAGTCGCAAAAAAAGATAAAACCAAGACAGAGGGCGTCTTTGATCTATGCGATACTAAGCTTAGAGATCATGTTTTAAAAAATTTTCCCGTTGAAGACATCTGGGGCATCGGAAAACAATCCGCTAAAAAACTTTACGAACACAACATTAAAACCGCATGGCAGTTAAAAAATTCAGATCCCTCGCATATCCAAAAATTTTTAACCGTGGCCGGAGCCAGAATAGTTAAAGAATTAGATGGCATTTCCTGTCTTGATCTTGGAACAGATGGCGAAGATAGAAAACAAGTCATCTCATCACGATCATTTGGTCGCCCCGTCACAGCACTCAGCGAATTGGAAGAGTCTATTGCTAATCATGTGACAAGTTCCTGTGAGAAATTACGAAAACAAGACTTAAAATGTAAAAACATGATTGTCTTTATTCAAACCGATCCCTTTAAGAACACGTCTCAGTATCACAAATCTGCCAGTATGGATTTGCTCTCAAGCACCTCTGCAACTCCAAAACTAATTAAACATGCTTTTTCACTATTAAAGACGATTTATCAAAAAGATTATAACTATAAAAAATGTGGAATCATTCTGAATGGATTACATAAAAGCACATCTCAGCAAATGGATTTTTTTGATCGTCATGACAGTATAGTCGACGATCATCTTATGAAAACCATTGATGCTATAAATTCATTTCATGGAAAAGGTTCTGTTAAATTTGCAGCTTGCGGAATTGATCAGTTTTGGAAAATGCTCTCTGAGATGAAATCACCTTGCTACACGACCCGGTGGAGCGAACTTCTTCGGGTTAAATGACTGGCTTGAAAAACACATGCGCGCTGTTACGCCGGCAAAGTCATAATCAAGGGCTTACCCTTTGTGATCACCAATGTGTGTTCATACTGAGCCGTAAAAAACTTTTTATCCGTAGATAACGTCCAACCATCTCCAGCGTCAAAAACCTCTGTAGCCCCCGTTGAAAGAAAAGGTTCGATGGTGATGACCTGATTTTCTTTCAGAATGCGCTTATCTTTGGGGTCATAGTAACCAGGAATAAATTCGGGATTCTCATGAAGAGCTCGCCCCACGCCATGGCTGCCTAAATTCTCAATAACCGTTAAGTTATTCCGAGCAGCTTCATTTTCAATAGCACGACCAATGCCATTCAAAGGCTGACCAGCCCTTGTTGACCGAAGCGCCATGTCCAAAGCCCTCTTCGCCACAAGACAAAGATTTCTTTTTAAATTCGACTCCGGAGGAATAATAAAAGACCCGCCAGTATCTGCAAAATAACCATCTAATTCCGCAGAGACATCGATATTCACCAAGTCCCCTGCACCAAGTATTCTTGTCCCAGGAATGCCATGAGCAGCCTCTTCATTGACACTGATACAAGTGGTTCCTGGGAAATTGTAAACAAGTTTCGGAGCGGACCTGGCACCATATTTTTCTAAGAATGCGTGCCCCAACTGATCAAGCTCAAGCGTCGTGATTCCCGGTTCAAGTTTTGATCCCATATACTGAAGACACTGGGCCACTATTTTTCCAATTTTCCGAAGAGCAATCAGATCATTTTCATTTTCTATAGACATAGGTGAATACTATCACAGGGCAGAACAAATGTCATTTTTTAACTAGACATCAAAGAATAGCGACAAATTCACCTTCAAAAATACAGACCACATCAGATTTTACTTTAATTTCCGATCGCAAAGAAATTTGGCCTCTTTGCTTACGTTCCAAAGTGAGTAAAAATTTTTCAAAATCATTTTCAGCCGGAGAAAAACAAACACAAGAAAAATCTCCGTTTACCGGACGAATATATTTTATTTGTCCACTTTTAATAACAACGTGACACTCTAGATTTCTATTTTTCAAAACATTATACAACCACGCATAACAAGCCAAAACTGCAGTTGAATAAATGCTTCCACCAAAGACGGTTCCTAAATGATTTCGATTAGGCTCCAAAGGCGCACGCAGCTCAACTAAATCATCATTGGCCTGAATGACCCGAACACCTAAAGTTGCTACGAGTGGTATTTGAGTCTGAAGAAATTTTTCCAATTCATGTGTTTGCATAGTCCCATTTTGCCAGCTAACAGTTTTTTTGGGTATATTTTTCCATCAAAGCGGACTTATGACAACCAATCCGACGTCTGAAGCGGTTTTAATCCTTTACTAAGTCTGGCCTTATCACAACTTTCATTTCGAGATCCATCCTCGAAGCTGGCTTTAAAAATACGACAACAGTTGGGTCGATATTCATAAATACCACAGGACGTGGATTCCCCGACCGTCCCCTTTAATGCCACACAGTTTGGTTTTACCTGATCCGTTCCGTTCATCGCATTCATGTAAGGAGAAATCTGCTTAGTCAAAGCAATCGGCACGCCGTGGCTTTCTACAGAGGTCTCGGTCCAATGAAAAGACACTCGAAAAAATGCGCAACAGGCACCGCAAGACAAGCACGGATTTGGATTCGACACTTTTGCCATTCCCAAACGTAGGCCTATTGCCAACCAATACAAGCACTAATCCGTAAGGATCATTGAGAGAGCTTAATCAGACTTTCAGGATACCGCGAAAACCTCTTGCTGCGTAATAGGACTCGGCTCCGTTATGATATGTAAACACACGATTAAAGCGACGATCACAAAAAATCGCACCGCCAAGCTTTCGAATGGCCGGCGGAGCCTGAACCCAACTTGAAGTCTTCACATCGAATTCTCCTAAAGTTTGCAATTCTCGGTATTGATCTTCTGTTAAGATTTCTATATTCATTTCTTCCGCCAGGTCCATGGCGCTATTTTTTGGCTTATGCTCTTTCCTTGAATTAAGCGCCTGACGATCATAACAAACGCTGCGGCGCTCTTTAGGACTTTCAGGCGAGCAGTCACAAAAAATAAACGTATTCGACTTCTTATCGTAACCAATAACATCGGGCTCGCCTCCGGTGTTCTCCATCTCGTTAAGCGACCAGAGCTTTTCTGGATGCTTTTCGAGTTTGGTTTGCACGCTAGACCATTTAAGACCTTTATGCCGATTCATATTTTTTTCAAAACGTTCTTTTAAAACTTTGAAAAAACTTTCACTTTGTTTTGAGGATAATTTCGTCTTATTGCTCATATCTTAATTATAGATTTAATTTTTTAACCTTGTAAATAAGCCTCGCACTATAAAAATTAACCAGTTTCCGATTAAAATAGCTGGCAAAGCTAAATTCTGGTTCCTTAACTCAGTTTCTATGGTAGCCCTACCCCATGAAAAAAACTCCTCCAAAGCCCAATCTTCTCGTTGAATTGACCAACCGTAAAATGGAAGCGCAAAAGTCTGGGACGACAACCACAGAGTCTTTTCGCAAGTTTCAACCCAACAAAACACGTAATGAGAATAGATCGTCCGTAGGCCCACACTGGGGTCCTCGAAAAGGAAACTAGTTACTTCACATTGGAATTGAAATCGTCTTCAGGGCCACGATTCTTACTTTAATGAAGAAAAATACTGCCCCAATGCCTCAATATCAGCTTCGGATAAATTGACCACCATGGGATTCATCATAGGGTCTTTACGAAGTCCTTTTTTAAAATCATTTAATTGCTTGATTAAGTAATCTTTTTTTTGACCCGCTAAATTGGGCCATAATGGTGAATTGCTTATTCCTTGCGGACCATGACAACCAATGCATGTTGCCGCGGCTCCAGGCATGACAATAGGAGTCTCTTGAGCTTGAACACTGCTCCAGATAAACATCCCCAATAGAATTCCAAATTTTAAGTTATTCATTTTTTTCATTCAAGCTCCTTTGGCGCAACGTCATCAAGCCAGTTTTTAATTATATCAAGATCAGATGGCTGCATCGGTCCCGAATAAGGCATGTCTTTTGTTACAAAAAGTCTATTCCGTATTTCAGAAAACTTGGATTCAACAACGGCATAATCAGACCAATTCGGTAGCCCTGAATCTGCATTATGACAAGCCGTGCAATTGACCGCGACAATATCCCTGGCATTTGAGTATTTTTCTGGCCATGGTGTAATCTGCATTGGTTTTCCATCCAACCAATTTTTG
The DNA here is from genome assembly GCA_001771815.1 of Bdellovibrionales bacterium RIFCSPHIGHO2_01_FULL_40_29. Classification (GTDB taxonomy): domain Bacteria; phylum Bdellovibrionota; class Bdellovibrionia; order Bdellovibrionales; family Bdellovibrionaceae; genus Pseudobdellovibrio. The sequence continues at coordinate 68,768 of MEPU01000011.1, forward strand.
ATAATTTCTCGTTTCTCATCTGTTATTGTCACCGCCATCGGCATATCTTTTACGACAAGAACTCTATTGTAGATTCTGTCTTTTTTACTTTCAACGACAGCATAATTTTGCCAATCTGGAGCATTTGGCATTGCGCCTGTATGGCACATCAAACAACTTTCATCGAATATTTTTTTAATCGAAATTAAATTTGCTGGCCAAGGTGTTGATACTGGTTCATCTACAACTGGAGCTTCCGGAGCTGTAGGTTCTGTAGGTTGAACAACTGGCGGCGCTTCGACAGGAACGTCAACTGGCGCTTCAATCGGTGGATTCTCTGGGGTGTCTGCAACCGACCCATCTGGTTCTGGAAGTGTTCCAGTTTTTAACCATGTTGCTAATGTCTTAAGTTCTTCTTTTTCTAATTTAAAACCCAAAGGCATATCACCCTTGATGATGACTCTGTCCATTAACTGAACTTTTTTTGAAGCTGCAGAACTGTAATCTAACCAATCTGTCGCATTCGCTTTACCCGCGCCATGACAGGTCGTGCATTTTTGAAAAATGGGCTTTACATCTGCAAAAGTTATAGCTGAAACTGTTTGGCCTGCTGTCGGCCTATTTGCTTTATCCAGCTTAAAATCTCCATCAACTGGATTATGGGGACCACGGCCACAAGCCGAAATCAAAATCAAAGCTATCAATGAAATACTGCTATTGATGAAAGTCCTCATAACAAATCCCCTTGGTTTTAAATCCATAAGTGAAACATGATAAAGCCCATGTTGTTAGCTGCGCGAGCGCCAGAATTTTCAGTAACATTTGGTCTGGTCGAAAACGATCTTTCAACTCTGAAATTTAAATCCATCTGACTATTTAAAATATGCTTAATACCAAAACCATGTCTTTCAAATTGATCACCCTTCCATTCCAAATCAGGGGTGAATGTTTCCTGTTTATAAAGAAATGTCCATTTGGGATTTAAATTATAGTTCAACTGAACAAGTGTTCCTAATGATCGACTTTCAGCCAAAGAATCTCTCCAGTTCGAAACGCTGTCCGGAAAAAAGTCTGACGTTAAATATCGATATGGAAAATCAGTGACATTATTCATTCCTTGGGAATAGACGGCCTCTAACAGAATGGACCCACTGATTTGAGTGTTAAAAAGTTCAGACATTAATCGATCAAATGCATAGACAGAATAAAGTGATGTGGCTTCGATGGGATAAGTCACGCGCTCAGTACCGTGGTACATATAGCTTGTTCCAATAAAAAATGTTGATTTGAAAGGGTTCCATCTTAAATTAGCAAAAATACCGTAGGGACTATCATCAACCGCCGGAGTCACATTTCCACCAGATTGAAAGCCACTTGTGAAGGCTAAATCATAGTGAAGACTATATGCTGGATCACCAGAAAAATTAATTCCTGCTTCATAGTCTGTAATGGTGGATCTCGATTGAACTCTTGTAAAAGTTCTGTGTTCATCTGTCGCCAGGCCAAATGCGGGCAAGAAACGACCCACCATAATATGTCTTAAAGGTGCTGTGAAATGGGAAGATGTCGCTTGATCTTCGAAAGGAGTAAACAAAACATATGAATCTTTAAGACCAGTATCCGCCAGCCCTAAACCGTAAGAAACAACAACCATGGCTTCTGTTGATTCAGTTTTTTGATTTTTAATAACAGGAATTGTTGCACCCGGAGTCATATTCATCAGCGTCACTCCACGACGTGTCGACTGAGGAGACTTCGAAAAAAATCCCTGCATACGTGAATCCAAATGAAACCATTCTTTTTTTGAAAGTTCGCTTGGCCACTCACCATGGGACCCATAATTTTTACCATTCCTATTTCTGGGGCCACCACCTGTTGGGCTCGTGTGACAAGCTGTACAATTCACGTAGGAGCTTGTAGCGGCAAATTCTGGACGAGCCATCAATTCCACCGAAAACAACAAAACCATGACAAGTGATACATAAATTAAACTTAAAAATTTCATGGCCAGCACTCTAATGCGACTAAAAAAATGGCTATATGATGGCCATCATATCCCCCATTTAAATGAATATTATATACGCTTTTAATATGTAGATTTTCCATGCGATTTCAAAAACTGAGAAATTCTAAGGCAGCTCTTCCTCAAGAAGTGTATAAGAATTTTGAAAGCGGTTATTTATGAAAAAACTATTTCTAATCACTTTATCCATTTTAAGTTTTACTCTTTTAATAAATCCCCACGGCCAAGCCTATGAACAAAACTTTGGCTTCGACACCATCAATACATGCACCAGCTACGAGTACATCGACACTCACTTAAACTGCGGAGAAAAATCTTACCTACAGCACTTTGCAATCCCCTACTGCAATAAATACCTTCGCAAAAATGAAATCTTTTCTGACAGAGCTCAAGTGATTCTTGCAAACATTCGCTCGTGCTTACAAATGGAATTATTAGCTCGTGCCAATTCTGATTTAAATTGTGAAAATATCGAAGAAATTGGTGTTGAATCGCATTATGGCTGTTATCTGGAATCTGGTTTTTGTGACTTACCTGAAGTCGATAATCTTAAAGTCATGTGGATTGCTCGATTAGAAGTTTTTAATGTGAAAGTAATGAGTGTCTTTTCAAAAGTGGTTGCTGAGTGCAGGATTAGAGAATGACTTCTTATTCAGTTTAAGCAATGATATTAGCACTATGCCAAACAAAACAAAGCCACGAAAAAATAAATACCCCGCCGAAGGCATTACCTTAGAAATGATGGTCACGGACCTTGTGAATGTTTATGGCTGGGAAAGACTTGGCGAAAAAATAACTATCCGGTGCTTCACCCACGATCCAAGTATTAAATCGAGTCTCAATTTTCTAAGAAAAACTCCTTGGGCCAGAGAACAAGTCGAACAGCTTTACCGCTGGAGATCAGATACCGGCTGGGATCCTCGAGACGATAGTAAATAGCTAAAAAAATGAATGGCTTTTCTTAGGCTCTCCTGTCAATCATTTAGACACTTCATTGCTTTAAACATCGCTCTATTGTTTTAGAGTTGGCTTGATACTCGCTTTACCCATCTGGAGATCTCATTGCAAGCGATCTTTAATTGGGAGCAACAAATGAATTCTACAATCCATTCTAATACTCGTTTCGTTTTTACAAGATTAAGTATTCTGATATTTATTTACTCCTTGACGCTATCTTTCTCATTTGAGGCTGCTGCCAAATCGTTGTGTTTAGAACTTTTTAGAATCGAATCCACGACACCCCTAAATAGTTCACTCAAGCATAAGTATGACAACATTGACAAAATCGATCAGGGCGATGGGGAATTCACATTTAAAGACTATTTAAATCAATACGTACGAGCTTTGAATTCTAAAAATGAGCAACTGCGTGCTATTCGTATCATGAATGAAACTCGATTTGGCTACTACGTCACCGAAAGAATGTATTTGCTTTTGAAACGAGACGTCACTTCAAGTTATCAAGTAAAAATGACAAAAGAATTACAAAAAATTGATGCACTTCAAGCACGCATAGGATCATGGCAAGCTCTTAAGAGTCATTCTCGATCCTCTGAAAAAGCTAACTTGTTGTTGGAAAAATCTGCTCCGGGAATTGATGGTGAAAATATTAAAAAGAAAGTCGAAATTGAAAATTGGAACCAGTCGATGCAGTTTGTAGAAATGCTTTCTGAAAATCCGCGCAAACACTTGACTGAGTGGGATGTTGCAAAGATAGCCGCTCTCCTTCAAGGAATTAAAACAAAAAATGAGGATGTCTCGTTTATTGATGCAAAATTTTACTCGCACTATGACATCAACTTTATGTATACTTTAGATAAGAAAAATAAACTCATTCTGGATCCATTAAATTCATTTATACCTGGATCACAAAAAATAGACGGAATTCGATATTTTATTGAGTGGCTGAGTAAAAATAGAAATAAAACACATCCCATTGTATTAGCAGCTCAAGCCAGACAATTGATTGTTTCGATTCACCCACTGCCTGATGGAAATGGGCGATTCGCACGACTCATTGCAAACTATATACTAATGAGAGCCGGATACCCTCCGGCCTTTATTCCCAAAGGGGATGACAGCAACAATGCTTCAGTTGCACTATTCCCTTTGAAAAATTTTGAGGATCAAATCAGTCCCGAAGAAACAATCCAGATTATGATCAACGGTGTGCAGCGCTCTCAAAATATTTTATTAAGTCCATGAATCCTACGGGTAAATTTAGAATTTAAATATTTTTAAACTTGGGCAGTATCAGTTTTTGCACAGCGGGTGTTGATTCCTCAATTAATTTATAGAATTCTTTTTTATTAATAGCTTTCCAATTTAATTCTGGAAATTTAGAAAAGCGTTTCCCTCTTCGCGATGAGATATACAAAGTATCGAATAGTGCTTTTTCTGCAGTTGCCATATTATAAACAAGCTTTCCAGCATGAACTTCAATTCCAGATTGCATAAGTCCAGGTTGTATATGCAGCAGCTCAAAATCCGCAATAGCACTTGAAAGACTTCGACCATGTCCTGTAGTTGCTATTTGAATAACACTGGGAATTTGCGATATGACGTCATGGCGATGCAGGGCCGTAAGAAAAGAAATGTAACCTTGTTCATTACCCAATATATATGGCGTTGCTCCATAAACAGAGTAAAAAGGGTGTTGAACTTGTGCCCAAATGCCACGACTGACCATCTCGATCGTTTTTTGTGTCGATATTTTTTTAAGCTGCCTACTGGCAGTAGCCATTGGAATCTGCAAAGACATCGCGTATTGCCTTGTGCTGAAGAATACATTTTTATTTAAAAAATCAATTTGATTCATCTAGAAAACCCACAATAGTTTCGCATATTTGGTCCCAATGACTGGAGCTTGCAAACTGCAGTTTTGATTCGCGCTCCAAATACTCGACGACTTGACCTTGATAGCTTAAGAAATCCAGACTCAATAAAGCGTTCAAAGCCTTTTCTCTTTCAATCACAGTCGTGTTTGCAGTAATTTTATTTTTATCCATATGACCGCTTAAATAAAAAATATAAAGATCAAAAACATCACGGGCTTGAACTTCTGTACGCCCGCCCAATGCTTGAATTTTCTGAGCAATAGCGAATTCAGCTGCATAATGGGGACACTGAAAGCTTAACTTTTTATAAGATAAAGCAATTTCTGGAGAAATTATCTCTGTCAGAACTGGCTGACTTGGTATTTTTTTACGCCGAGAAAACTCTACTTTTGTTGGAAACTCGTCCCCATTATTATTGATAAGGCGAAGTCGAAATCGTTGAGTTGTATCTGTATGTTTTGCCTTTAGAAGATCATTTATTTTTATTTCACGGATGCCATAAGTCTGGAGGTTTCGTAAAAAAGAGGGATCATTTAAAATCTTATACCCATTCTTTTTTAATGTTTCAACGCTTCCTCCGAAAACATCTAAGTCCATATCCTCAGAGTAACGTGGGCTTTTAAAGAAAAAGCGTAAATTAACCCCACCCTTCAGGGCATACATATGTGGATCCGTTGTTCTCAATAATCGCTCTAAAAACAGCAAATGAAAAACTTCTCGCTGTTGTTTGTCGGTGTATTTATCCATTACTTATTATGTATTTGAATTGTCATAAATGTCAATTCAAATACATAATTGATCGCTCCTATTTTCAATTAGAACGGCCTGTCGGGCTATAAGTCGATAGACGGGACGATTGTCGAACTTATTTACGACAATGAGGTCAAAAAATCAGAAAGGTGATCATTAAATTTCTGAGGATTTTCTAAATTACTCAAATGACCAGTCTTGGCTATGATCTTTAACTGACTGCCGACAATAGCTTTAGTCATGATTTCAGATTCACTCACAGGTGTTACCTTGTCTTCCTCACCGACTAAGATCAATACCGGTACATGAATTTTAGAAAGACCCGGTGTGCAATCGGTTCGGGTGGCCAACGCGACCAGTCCTGAAATTATACCGGTATCAGTGACTCTAGAGATAAGCTCTTCGAATCGAGTTTTAAGAGGGCCGTTGTTTTTTGAGCTCTCCCCCACCAGAGCATGCCATTGAATCCCAATAAATTCTGCTCGGTTCCTTTTCAATATTTGAATATTATCCCATCGCTTCAGCTTAGCCTCGTTGCTGTCAGCTCCGGCCTTGGTATCGCAGAGGATTAGCGCCCGGCAATTGTCCGGCGCACGTTCAAACATGCGAAGCGCAAGATAACCACCCATCGAAAGCCCACACCAAATCGCCTTTTCTATTTTTTCTTCTTTTAAATAATTCAAAACCGAATCAACATAATATTCAAAAGTTACGGCTTGATCTGAAGGGTCACTTTCCCCAAAGTCTGGCAGATCAGGCGCAACACAATAAAACTTTTCTGAAAATAAATTTATTTGGTCTTTCCACATCTCGCCAGAGAACGGGAATGCATGCAGAAAAACAAGAACAGGGTTTCCAATTTTACCCTGAGTGTGAACTTTTAATGCTTTCGATGACATCGTGATCTCCTTTAAATAGTGATCAAATGGGATGATACACTCAGGACTTCTGCATTCATAAATTAAAAACTTTTATTGTGATATTCGCTACAGTTTTATAGCCTTATCTGAAAAATCGAATCTAAGTATTTAAATTTATTAAAGGAAAAAATGGCGGGCAAGTGGGACGAGTTTAGAATTTGGCACCTCGTGTCTTTGGCACAGTATTCAGAATACCAAATTTCGAGCTTATATAGAGTCTGAATTTCTTACCCGATTTAGTCTCGACGCATAAACATAAATGTATCGGAAGTGTTCTTGCGATAAGTTTGAATTCGCTCTCGTAGGAAAGCGGGAGCGTCTTCTTCATTGATAATTTTAAATCCAATAAGGCCATAAAAATTTCCCAAGTGATCGTACGGAATGCAGTACGTGGGTCTGAAATTATTTTTATCAAGGTACTGCGCGAAGTTTTCAAGTATTTTTGCGCCAATTTTTTGAGATCGCAAGGGGGCATGAATGATCATACTTCGCAGTAATGGAGTATTTTCTTCGATGCAAAAACGACAAACTCCTACGATGGTATTTTCAATGAATGCAGCAAAGAATAAATCAGATTTACGCGCGCGATGGCTCTTGCCCTCCTGTTCATAGAAGGGATCAACAGTCGAGGCTGCTTCAGAACCAGTAATCAGCTGAATGCGAACCGCAGTAGTCATAGCAAAAAACTAGCAAAGGTCCTCGGTAGTTGGCAACAGTTCTTGATGACCGGGCCAGATACGATGAGTTTCGAACTTAATAGCTGCAATTATTGCCAGCAAGCTAGACCCATAGCTTACCGAATAGACAGGCTCATATATTTACCTTAAATTCTAATTTAATGAAAAATAAATCAAAGCGGATATATTTAACTTCATTTGAACAACCGAACACTCAGGGCAAATTAAGCTATTTTCCACATGACCCCCTCAATAACGCTAATGTGAAGAAACTGAGAATTTATACGCGCATAGAAAAGCTTATAAAGCATAAAAAATCGAATTTGCAAAAAGCTTTGGCCATCGCCCACTTTACTTCAAAAGCTTGGCGCCACGATGGATTTAATTCAAATCCAAAAAAACAGGATGCACTTACATTGCTAAAGCTTGCAGCCCAAGGTGCTTCATTTTCATGTGTTCAGTTTGCATCAGTTTTCGTTCAGCTTTGCCAATGTGTTGGTATCCCGGCCCGTGTTCTACAAGTACGTACAAGATATCCAGAGCTCGGATCATCTGGCCATGCGCATGTGACCGCAGAGTATTTTGATAACGATTTAGAAAAATGGGTTTGGGTCGATCCACAAATACATGCCTACGCTACCCACCGCAATATCCCCGTCAGTCAAAATGAATTAGCAGAACTTATTGTTCAAGGCATAAAACCAAAAATTCACTTTAGCTCCCGCACAATGCAATATTTAGGCAACGACCGAAAGCGATTAAATCAGCTCGAAACTTTTATTAAGCGCTATACTTGGTCCTCAAAAATTGGCGGAATAAATTCGTTCTACACGAGCCAAAAGAAAATCAAAAGTGTTGGCTGTAAACGTGATGGCGTCTTGCCAGCGATCACAATGCAAGGCTTTGCAACTAAATCCGTTCAATTTATTTCAAGAACAGATTTTGACGCCCCATTAAATATTTGCCAAATGAGTTTCGAAGCTATTGCCCCTAAAAAAGAATACCAATGGAAGAATTTAAAAGACTACAAAGGGTTCTTCTCAGTTGATAGTGGAATGCAAAGTGTCATGAATGGATAAAGGGATCCAATCAAATTCAAGAACTTCTTAGAATTTTAGTTACGAA
>MEPU01000012.1 GCA_001771815.1 Bdellovibrionales bacterium RIFCSPHIGHO2_01_FULL_40_29
TACTGATGCTGTTGTCCGTGTCCATCCGTTTTACCCGAAATCAAATGGTGAGTTTGAATTACCTGTGGAGCTGTCCAGATAACACTTTCTAAAATTCACATCAACGATCAGTAAAGCGCAGTAACCCTGTGCTTTACGATTTTCTCAACAGATTCGCTGTTAGATCAAATCTATTGAAGATCCGTTAAGCTTTAAAAATAAATACTCCACAATAATTACCCCCACTTGACAGAATGTCTTATTTATGAGACATTCTGTATTGATGATTAGACCTTTACCGCAGTGCCTAAAAGAAATTGCAGATTTTCCTGAAGATATCCGCGGTGATCTGGCCGATGCTTTGGCTCGGTTAGATAATGGTCAATCCTTATCGATGCCGTTGTCGCGGCCCATGCCTTCGATCGGTAAAGGTGTTCATGAATTACGGTTCGAGATCGTGCTGGAATTTACAGAGTCATTTATATTTTAGCTGGGGCTGGCTTAATTTATTTACTGCATGCCTTTATGAAGAAAACTCAAAAGACGCCGCAACCTAATATTGATCTGGCTAAACGAAGATTAAAGGAGATAAACAGATGAAACAAAAAAATTCTGGTTCTGAAATCGCAAAAATGCTTGGTATTTCGCAAGCTCGTGGAATGGAAGCCGTTATTAAGGCTCAGTTGATTTCTGCTGTTCTTCAAGCTGCAAAAAAAGAAGAACTGACACATGCAGATATCGCTAAAAAATCAAAATTACCACGAAGCGCTGTCACAGGAATTTTATCTGGTAGTTTACAAAAAGTGACCATTGACCGCGTCCTTAAGTTAGTTGAAGCCGTTGGGCTTTTGGCTGAAATTCGAATCAGAAAAATAGCGGCCTAAGATAAAGTATTTATTATCTTTATTTAAACTCAACCTACTTCAAAGCTCAGTACCCCTGAGCTTTTTTTGTTTTTAAAGTATCGAATTAAGCCCGCACTATTTCGACAGAACCTATTATTCAGCCCGCTTCACAGCGAAGAGGTTTAATTAGTACTTTCCTCATCGCCTAAGGATCCCCACCCGGATTCAGCGAGGTGGCAGTTTTCTATTCGATAGCTCCCTACGTGCTCGGCAACATACCCTGGACGGCTCCATTTAAAAAAGAATTCTCCAGTTAAAATTAGATTTCCACCAGTTTCCATAGCAGCATACCCATTAAATCGAACCTTAGCGATTCCCCTGGATTTCAAATCAGCCTTTATTTGAGTTTTTCCGATTTTTAATGCTTCATCTTCAGTACAACAAATCGCAAGTTCGCTGACAAAAAGTATACATATCACCAATAACCTGAAGACCATCTTAACCATGATTTAACCCCTGTCTACACGACTGAAACCGTGACCGTTGCACTTGTCCTCATGCTACTGGTCAACAGAACTGAGCCTTTTGTTCACTTTGGACAAGAAAATAGGGAGCCACCTAACATGAGGTGACTCCCAGTACGGGGTCGATAATTTTTTTACCCGATAATTCTGATTAGTCGTAAGTCTCATAACCAGCATGACCCATGACGGATTGAACTTTATCACGAGCTTCAGCTTCTATTTTTTGTTGAACTTGTTTAACGATGTCTTCAGACACATTCATCGATTTCATGGTTTCAATTGTTTCTGTTGAAGTATTTTGTTTAATTTGATTTTGAAGTTCTTGGATTTTATCTTGTTCAAGCTTTGCTTTTTTTGCTAGTAGTTCTTTTTTCGAAGCTGATACTGAACCATGACTACATTTTGCAATTCTTGCGACCTCGCGAAAACTAAGCCCTGCTTCTAAAAGCGAGTGTATTGGAATGCGCCCTGCCGATCAGACAACATGACCCCAAATTTTTTGCACGGGCCGGTTGGCGGGGCGCATTCCTGTTTAACGAGCATATTTCTTAAGAGCTCGGCCAGCAGCTAGATTTTTAATAATTTGGTCCGCTGCTTCTTCGGGGCTTAATTTCGATGTATCCACTAATAAGTCATATTCAAACTTCTGCATTTGTTCGTATTGAGAACGGGCTGTGCCTGACTGGCGATCTGCTCTCTGGCTTTCGCGATGCTCAAGCACGCTGAGTGGGGCCGTTACTCCAACAAAGAATACATCAGAGTCTGCGAGGGATTCGGCCACTTCATATATCCAATTGGGATTCTGAAAAACGTGATCCACTATCATGTTATCAATATGGCTGGCATATATTCCCAAAGCCTTGTTAAAGGCAGATATAGAACTATCAACAATCTTTAGATGATCAGGAATATCCATATTCAGCTGAATCGGCATCGATGGTTCAAGAAATTTATCAACTCCAAAGATGAAATAGAGTTCGTCTAGTTTTTTAGACAAGGCATTAATCAAAGTGGATTTGCCTGAGCTTGAAGTTCCATTTAGTAGAATGATCATGGAGCTATTATGAAATCTGATTTATAAAGAGTCCAGAAGGTAATCCCTACGAACCGCGTCGCCGATCAGAAATGCAAGCTCATGATGATCAAAAAGCCGCGATTGAAACAAGTTATTGTGCAGGCGTTCCCTGATGAAAACGAAGTTTCCATCCCGTAGCTGTTTTCGACCACAGTGAACTTCTATTTGCTATGATAATTGCTTTCAACATCAGGGGCTTGATCGTCCTTGCAAGCCAATGGCAGCTAAAAGAGTAAACTGTGTAGATTAATGGAAACATGGCCAAGCAGTACAAAAGCCACGGTGGCAATCTAGTCCACTGATATAGTAATGGAAGTACGAAGCCAGTAAAAGTTGCGCTACCAAGAGCACCAATTCCATCAAGAAAAAAAATGCTTCGTTCATTGAGACTCATCACACAATCGTAGCTCGTTGCGCTTCCCAAATCAAAAATATTTGTGCAACAAGGATTTGCTCTAGACACTCATTTCTAAACTTGCTTAGATAACTTATGGGAAAAAGAATTCTAATCATTCAGGGACATCCCGATGAGCAAAGTTTTAATCATGCACTTCATCTTGCATATAAAAAAGGTGCCACAAGAGCAGGAGCTGAAATTCAAGAAATTTTTGTTAGCCAGTTAACGTTCAATCCAAATTTACGGTATGGCTATCGGCAACGGACTGATCTCGAGCCCTGCTTGATCGAGGCTCAAAATAAAATCAAATGGGCTGAACACATTGTTCTTGTATACCCAGTTTGGTGGGGCTCTCTGCCCGCTATTTTAAAAGGTTTTTTTGATCGCGTTTTTCTTCCTGGCTTTGCTTTTAAAAAACGAGAGAACTCTCTTTGGTGGGACAAATTACTCTCCGGAAGATCGGCCAGGGTGATTTCAACGCTGGATCAACCGCCTTGGTTTTACTGGCTCCTCAATGGCTCCCCATCAGACAAAGCCATCAAGCGGATGACATTTGATTTCTGCGGAATAAAACCAGTTCGAATTACAAACATAGGTCCAATTCGACTATCAAGTGAAAAATTTCGAGAAAAGTGGCTCAATAAGATCGAAGACTTGGGAGCTCTCCAAAAATAACTTCTATTTGAAAATTTTAAGTCGTATTAGGCAGCTGGAATTGGTTGCAGATTACTACTTGATAACTGTTCAACTACTTAACAGTCTTATATAGATTACAACGGTACTTTCAGTACTTCCTTATGTCTGCTACTTTCATACTAAAAAAAGGGGTTCCAGATGAACACATTGAAAGTTTTAATTTTAATATTAAGCTTTATAGCGATCCAAGCAAACGCGACTACGGCTGTTCTTTGTGGCGACCTCACCCAAGTGGATGAAAATGATAACAAAGCCAGTTTGCACTTAATTTTTTATAACCCTAATTCAAGATCCCCGGACGAAGTTCGGGCCTATTCGATGGGTAACGGGCTTGTCATCCAATCTGTTAATGAGGCTCAGCAGAAAATCTCTATTAAACTCGAAGACAATAAAGGCGTGATACAGCTTGATGCGCAATATATTGATCCATCTAACTGTGAAAATTACTCTGAAGATACTTTCTCCATGGAACTCGTCGCTGAAACAAGTAAGACGATCGTTAACAGTTGTCGTTGTTTTCAAGATTAGACTGCTCTTATCTGCGGTCTTTAACTTTTTTACCTAGCAAAGAATTTCATGAAAAAACTTTTTTTAACACCAATTAGTTTCGCAATTTTAATCTCGCTATCGGCCCAAGCCCAAGATGTCACATCATGTGGAAACCATAGATTAGTTCAAAATTCTGAAATCATCATCGCAAGTGGTGATGTGATGGCGACTAAAAATGGTGAAGCTAAGGCCTTCAGCCTTGGACGATATGAAGTTGCAAGTGTGGTTTGCCGTAGTGATTTTTTTGATAATAATAGTAATCAGATTAGAGAAATGATTGCCGTGCGTTTTAAATTATCGTCGACTGTACCAGGGTCACTCATCGATCCAAACGGTTTTAACTCCGGCATGATGACAATGGAAACCGAATTTGAAAATATGTCAGAGAATAAATTAATTGAAATGAGTCGCATGGAAGACGAAATCCTTACATTTGATCGACTTAGAAACGGGAACTTAGTTCGAAAATTAGAGATCCCAGTCAGTCCTGCATACGAAGCAGGTTTTCAGATGATCTCAGATCGTTGGACTCGTGATCATATTGTTCCATTTTCGCCCTATTTACTTCAAGGTAAGATTCAAAATTCAAAAGTCCGCGAAATCTCCTGCGCAATTCGCAACTTAAAGGCTAAACTTAATTTGTCTAAAGCTGGTGAATCTTTGGACGCGATTGTAGAATTGAAGAATTTCAAAGCTTGCCAGTAAAGCCGGACCTTGTTGTTTTAACGATTTAGATGAGGACGGAGAATTTTGGGCACAAGTTTCCTCTTACTTTTCTTTGCAACTATAGCAAGAATTCGCCTCGCATTCAGTCAGTTCGACTAACTTAAACTGGCCCTTACCATTTTCTTCTTTTTAATCATCTATTTCTGTTGTTAACATATGTTTATGATCAATCTGCGCAAAACGCTTTCTGATGTTCATTCGATCTTAAACCAAGCTATTCAAAACAAGGAACTAGGAGTTCATGTTTTACGCGCTGAAGACATCATTGGTTTAAAAATCCAAGCCTATAAAAATGATCACTCACGAAGCCTTCAAGACAAGGCGGATATTCAAAAATTACTTCAGCTACCTAACCTTGATTTAAATTTAGTAAAAAAGTATGCGGAACTATTTCAAGAGTGGAATGAAATAGTGAATCTAGGGAATTTAAAAATATGAAAACAATGGAAGAATATTTTCAATTTCTAGAACAGTACTGGCAAATGTTTGAGCCTCCAGTGAATCCCGCGCCAAAGATCAAGTATACACTGATATTGATTTAAATCAGAAAAAAATAAACGCCAGTCATATACCCCACGCTTAAGCTTCATATTCGTCTCCAAGACTCTAACGCGCCGTATTTTGCGGATAAATGAGTTAGTACCCCGCAGTGACAAGAATCAAAAATCGCGGTATTCTATTCAGTCGCTTTTCAAAGACGGGATTTTAATGTTTCTTAGTCCGCTTACTCTTCAGGATATTTCACAACTTCGCCATCCCAGCGAGCGGGTTCCATTGGCGGAAAGACTTACCTATGAGGACGCTTTAAGACTTATCGAAGAGGGACAGTTCACGACTTGCCATGCTGAACTTCATCTTTCGCCGCTTGTGCGAATTGAAATGCAGTTTGGAGAAGACAATACGACCCATTTTCGCGCTGTTGAAATCACTGAGAATGTAGTTTCTGGACCCATTACCGTTTCTTGTCATGCTTGTGAGCAAGAAGGAATAAAGACCTGTCCTCATCAGTGGGCGGCTTATGTTTTGCTTTGGCAGGTTTTGACAACGGAATCAAACGAGTTAAAACATCCGGCATTAAGTAAATTGTCAAACGAGCTTAAACGGTTTCTTTTTTCGCGAGAAACTTCTGATAGCACAAAACCGACTTCAGAATTTGAAGATGTTGGTCTTGAATCCATCAGTCTTTATATTCACGAGTTTCCGCTTTTTCAGGGGAAAAATTTGGCTCATCTTTTAAAACAAGATGTCTTTAGATACAAACCCCGCGATATTTCAAAAGATAAAGAAATGACCTCGCACTTACTCTTTGAATTGCCCGAAGTGTTTCGTAAAAAACTAGTTGCCTATTCGGGACACTACTTAAATGAAATCAATAAACAAAATCGCCTGGCTGATATCGTTAATTATAATTTTAGTAACGATATGCAAATCAGTGCGCGGGAAATTTTAAGACACCCTTTACATAAAAAAATTTCTCTAGATCTACTTCCTCAAAATAAAACTCATACGGGAGCGATTTCGAAGTGGCCCCTGATTCAAAGCGCGGATGGTGCTTTTATTAGCCAGGCCGAGGTGGAGTTAGAAGAAATCGTTCAGTCGCTCTTAGACCGAGTTACGCAAGCCAACAGGCGTGGTCAAATCGAACTTTACCTACAAGGTCAGCCGTCTGCGACGATGGCGATGAAAATTACAAACCTTGAATTCAATCCGTCCCAAGAACTTGACTGGCGCGTGGAATTTTCAGAACGTAGTGATAACGCCCTTGAAACTGAGTTCAAACTCTTATGTTTCAGAAAAGAACCAATAACTTTTTTTCATTCTTTTGCCGTGGAACCAAAAAGTGGGACAGTTATTGTTCACCCATGGTTTCAAGAATTTAATTTACTTCAAGAAATGCTGTCCGTGCTGCCAGAGCCCACCCTAATTAGAGTTCCTGATATGCCGACTGTGAATGTCATTGGTGAGTTTGCAACAAAAACTGTTTTAAACTATTTAAGAGGCCGATTTATTGATGTGAAAATAAGTGGCGAATCCCGTCACTTGACTGAAAACCAAAGCGCCACGGAAATCAGGCTAAACGAATCCGGAACATTTTATATTCAGCACGAGGCCCGTGTTATAGGCCAAAAGAATTTAGTTCGTAAAGGCTGGAGCTCAAAATCAGCATTGCTATTCCAAACCTTATCACAGGGCTTAGCGTTTATATTAAAAGTCGATGCCAAGGATTTAGCCGCAAGAACACTGACTAAAAGAGAATGGGATCTAAAGCTATTAAAAAACTTGGGAATTCTACAGTACCTCGTGCTCGAAACAATGTCTGTGCATTTTACCGGAGCTTTAAGCGATGGAAGACCGGCTGAAAAAGATAAGCTTTTCACAACTCTACAAGGTCGCATTCACCAGATATTAATTTCTGGCCCTGGAGAAACGTTCCTTCGTGACAGTTCGCTTCCCGAGCTTTGCTCTGCTCCGGTTTTAAAATGTTTTGAGGATTATATCGCAACTATTTTTAAATCTATTCAATCAAGTGAATCTTTTTATTCTGAAAATGGAGAAATTATCCTAGACGGCGTTGTTGAACGCGAATGCCGCGTGATTTTTGAATTGTTAAAACAAATTGCACTTGTCACTGGTGGCGAGGTTTTCAAGCGAGCACGATCACCTTTACTTGGACGAGTTTCAAATAGTGAAAACGAATTTTTCTTTCCAACCGGGAATGCGCAAAAGCCCACAAATCTTCATGAATCCTTAGAATGCTTACAGACTTTGGTTCCTTACGGATTTAAATTATTCTATAAGGACCAACCGCTTCAGGAATTGAATGAAGACGAATTTCATGTTGATTTTGTTTTAGAAACTGACCGTGACCAGAAAATGTTTAATTGGTTTGAGTTGAATCCCAAGTTCTTCTTACGTGGCGAAGAAGTTAATCCAGACCAAATTCTTAACTTAGGCGGTGGTGGCGTTATTGAGTACGCCGGAAAATTCTATCTGGTTCCTCAAAAGCAGATGCCGTCCCTGAAAAGACTTGAAAGATTCTGGCAGCGACTGCAAAACGGGAAAACGGAAACTCTCACCAAGAAAAATGGCGAAAAAATTTATAAGCTCCCGCGAAACCAAACTCTTGAGCTCCTATCCTTACGAGCCTCCGGTGTTGGATTACGTGGAGATCATGAATGGAAAAAGCTTTGTGATTTTTACGACAACCTGGGAACTCATACTCCCACAATTGAAATTCCATCAACGATCAAAGGCCTATTAAAACCGTACCAGGTTCTGGGGGTTCAGTGGCTGAGAGACCTTTATGAACTACGCCTTGGCGCTTTATTAGCTGATGACATGGGTCTTGGAAAGACCCTTCAAACTTTAACTTTTCTTGAAATTCTTCGAAGTAAAAATGAATTGGGACAGGTTTTAATTGTGGTCCCGTCGTCTTTGATTTTTAACTGGCAACAGGAAATTGAAAAATTCACGCCGAACCTTCCATTTATGATTTTTTCTGGAAAAAATGCCGACCTGGTGTCAAAAAAAATGGGACGTGGCGACCAAATGTTGGTGATCACCACCTATGGTCTTCTGATGGAGCACGGAGATTTTTTAAGCCAGTACAAATGGCGTGTAGCCATTTATGATGAAGCACAGAATTTAAAAAATTTGACAACCAAAAGAACAAGCGCTGCCCGCGCCCTTATCGCACACTTTAAAATTTGCTTAACGGGCACTCCGATGGAAAATCACTACGGAGAATTCTATTCATTGGTGGATTTATTAGTCCCCGGAAGCCTTGGACCACTGACAGAATTCCGTCGTAAATTTGTCAATACGGATATGATCACTCATGAAGAAATGCGTGACCTTAAATTAAAGATCAGACCGCTCTTACTCAGAAGAAATAAAAAAGAAATTTTAACCGAGCTTCCTGAAAAACAAGAAACAAAAATCAGTATTGCTTTTGAGGAAAAACAAAAAGAAATCTACCGAGATATTGCACTTTCATATAACAACAGAGTCAAAGAAACGATAGAAACCAATGACAAGGCCAGCGTTCAGTTGCAAATGCTGACCGCTTTGCTGCGCCTCAGACAGGCGTGTTCTGATCCAGGAGCACTCCCGAACGTTAAGTACCCTCTGGTGCCACCCAAGCTGAGCACGCTTTTAGAATCCGTTTCCGAAATTGTCGAATCTGGTGAAAGTGCCTTGGTTTTCACCCAGTTCCTTCAAACACTGGAACACACTGCCAAAATATTACGTAGTAACAACATCCCCGTTTATGTGTTGCACGGAGCCGTCCCAACAAAGAAAAGACAAATGATTTTAGCAGAATTCAACGCGAATCCTGCAGGTTCTGTTCTTCTGATGACTCTTAAAACAGGAGGCGTAGGTCTGAACCTGACAAAAGCAAGTTATGTCTTCCACCTAGAGCCTTGGTGGAACCCCGCTGTCGAAAATCAAGCCTCAGACCGGGCCCACAGATTAGGCCAAACAAAAGCCGTCCAGGTTTTCAAATACATCATGCATGAATCACTCGAGGAAAAGATTGAACTTCTTAAACACCGCAAAGATAAAAAATTCCTCGCTCTACTTGATTCCGCAGAAAAAGTTAAAGACATCCAAGCAACGAGCGGTGCTCTATCGAAGGAAGATTTTAATTTATTGCTAGGGATTAAGTCTTAAAGATCTTTATACCTAAAATTGATATAATTATCTCCATTTAACCAAATATTGATATTATAGCTATTATTTGACCTAAAATTGATACAAAACTTGCTTATTTGACCAAATATTGCCCACGAGTTTTCAAATTTAGATTTCACTGATTTTCCAGAAGTTTTAAAATACCTTACAAGCCATAATTGGTTACAAGAATCAAGCGACGCGTCCATCATACTTTCACCAAAGTAGGATGGACAAATATAAGAGTGCTCAACCCTACCAATTTTATTTCTTCAAAAATTTACGATTAAAAAATTTAAACTCATGGCTAACAATGCCATCGCCACTATAAACAGTCGCATATCCTGTTTTGTTGGGATATAATGAAAAAACAAAATCGCTTGAAAAATCAATTGTCGTATTGTTCGGAATTGTAAACTCAGAAATTAGTAAATAATCAGTCATTCTAATTTTTTTGAAAGTTCGTTTTTCTTTAACTGCATTTAAAGAAATATAACCCTCTTCTGTTAAATAAGACCTGTCGATTTGAACATAACTCAAGTTCTCTGTATTTTTGTCATAGACTGACGAAATGACATTTATATTAGACATTGAACTTTTGCGTTGAAAGTAACTTGAAAATAATTGATTTCCATCTGTTGTTATAAAAATAATTTCCTGATTTACATTATCATTGATAACTACATGCGGATTAAAAAATCTTCCAGAATTTTCTAAATAACCTTGAAAAGTTTTTGATTCAACCATGCTTTGAGTCATCAAATCATACAATATAAGAGTATGCTCTTTTTCAACTAAGGACGTTCTTAATAAAATTCGGTCAGGCTGACCTTGAAGAGTTGCAACCCATTTAGCTTTGGTAGCAAGGGCTCCCTTTTTTTCAAAAATCCATTGCTGCAAAGTCAATGTAGACTCCAAATTAATTTTTAAAATCTGGCCATCTGTTAGTGATGCCAAAAGCTCACCATTTTCATTTATATCCCCTGAGGCCAAACTAGATGAAGACAGTGGATCTATTTTAGATCCACCAACCCAAGATTTTAAAATATCACCTTGGTTTGATATTTTTAAAATACCAATAGAGTTCGCATCATCTTGAATAACCAGAAGTCCGATTTCTGGTCGAAAAGATGCAGATGTTGGCATGCCTAATAATTTAATCGGATTATCAATGACTTCCCCAGTGCTTTTAATCAGCGAAAATCCTTTTTGAGTTAATTCAACTACGTAGTTCCCAGCTTCGTTGTACAATAAAAAATGATCCTTAGCGGCTTTATCAAGCCCAGAATTTAGAGTTTTAATATGCTTTTTATTTTCCAAATCAAACAATTGAATTTTTGAAATCGTTGAATCATATAAAGCGACAATTTTAGTCGCATCACCGGAATATGACGTTAAACTACTTTTTGATTCAAGCTTTTCACCGATACGATAATCATCATCGGGATTATCTTGAGCCACTGGAGTACATGAAAATAAAAGCCCAGTCACTAAACTGGCAAAAATTAAAGTTAATTTATTAGAAAGCATAGCTGACTCCTAAGTTTGTAATTAAGCGACCTTTTGAATATTCAGCATCAACTTCTTTGTTTAAAGAATATCGTGGTGAATTATAACCTAAACCTGCTTGTAACCATAGATCATGCTCTAGAGGCATGAAATAGGTACACTGAACTGTCAAAAAATTTGACGACGCCTTTTCTTGAACATGAAGAGGGTCTTCATCAAGTTTAAACTCAGAAGTCAGAAAATCGAATGACAGAGCTCCTTCTATGTAACTTTGCCCCCAAAAGGACATTTCATTCGTTGAGGGTGAAAATCGATAGACACCACCTATTCCAAATAAGTTCTGGCTATCCGAAGTTTTGATTGTATCCAGAGTCGTTTTTTCAGCACTGTAATGCGCCATTTTTGCAAAAAAGCCCGCTTCTTCTGTGAAATAATACTTCCCCGTAAAAACGTAGCCACGATAGTCTTCAGGAATATATAAAGTATCTAAATCCTCTTGTGCCTTAAAACCTGAATAGTCCAACTGAATCCAATACTTCTTATTTTTTCTAGATCGATTTAAATCGCTCACATGTTGCTGAGCTATTCTTTTTGAATTCGAGAGGACCACAATTGAAGCTGCTGCCGCATTCAGAAGCTCTCTGCCACCTGTTTCTGAATTAAAGGGACCAATAATTTGCTCATCTTGGATTGGTTTTTTATTCCAAGTCGATAAATGAAAAATCTCATGTGATATTAAAAAATTTCTTTCATATGACGGAAGCGCAATAAATCTATTCTTTTGAATTGTGATTCTGTTTTCTTTAAACTCAGTGATGGCATCTACAGATAGATTTTGCCCTTTCTCTTTGACATAAATGGAATTCTCAGTCCAAACAAACTGAGTCGTTTTTTTTATTCTAGATGAAATTTCAGACGCATTTTCGACTAAAAAATTTTGGCAAAATTCGATTTGTTTTTTTGTTAACTTTTCTAAGCTTCGGCAAACTGGGTAACTAGATAAAGAATCTGGGCATAGACACAGCTCTGATTTAATATCGGGTTTGATCACATCTAGTGTTTGTGAAATGACTTTCAAACTGATATTCAACTCTAGATCTTTTGCATTTCCACCATTACCAACAAAAGTTGAGCTTAATGCAAGGCTTGGCACTAAATAAGACATCACAAGCATTTTATAAAACGAAATCATATATCTTTCCTTCCCGTAGGGACTAAGTTTAAATTAAATTGATAAAGCTGGTCTTCGTTTGATGGCGTGATATCTTCAGTAAACTTTTTCAATTGCATTGAAAAATCTTGAATTAAACTGATCAAATCTTGATACTTTTCAGGATTTAAAGGCAAAACCAAAGTATTCAAGTAACGTAAATTCATCGGTATTGTTTCAACTGAATTTTGCGCAATTTTCAAAGCGTTTTTATGAAACTGACGTATTCTTTGTGAAGGCGTTGGGCTTTCCGCAATTGCAAGTTCAGTTTCAATGACAATACGTCCGTCAATCGTTGTTCTCAAATACCCCTCACGAAGTAAAAAATTTAAACTTTTTTGAATTCTTTTTCTGGAGCTAATATGTGCAAGCTGTGAAAAAATAAGTTCAGGATTTTTTTGTATGTTTTCTAGCTGAAAACAATCTTTGACGTAAACATTTAGCCAATCATTTAGTAAATTCAGCGAGACATTTTTCTTTTTCTCTGTTTTTTTATTTTCTAATTTTTCCTGAAATTCTATTTCAAAATAAGGGTCAATTCTTTGCAGCCATTCTTTCAGGAAAATTTTTTCAGCATAGCTCAGTTGCAATAATTTTGAAACTTCGTCGATCCTGTCTAAGGTTAAATTTCTTTTCCCTTGGGTGATTTGTCTAGCTTTTTTTAGTTCGGACTTTTCAATCAATTTTTTAGGATAATTTAATGCATATTTTTCATTCTTTCTTCAAAGTTTTTTTGTTTTCTAAGTTTTCTGGCAGATTCGATTTTTATTTTTCTTTCTGACAAGACTTGGTTTCCTCGACCAAAAAACATATCCGCTGGGCGCAAATATTTAATCCCCGCATGCAACCGCTGATGATTATATTGATAGCTGTAATCGTTTAACACGTCCCAGGCTTCTTGATATGATTGGGGGCTATTGGGTCTGATAGCTTCTTGTTTTACGGTGCCGTTAAGGCGTTCGATTTTTCCATTTGTTTGCGGGTGATTCCGTCTGGTAAAAACTTGCTGGATCTCAAGTCTGCAAAGTAATTTTTTAAACTCATGACTGATAAACTGACTGCCGTTATCGTTGATTAATTTTGGCTTTGCAAATGGATATTTATCTTTCACACGCTGAACAAAGTTTTCAACGCTTGAACCCAGCATGTCGGACATTAATTCCCAGTCCAGCATGTACCTTGAGTAACCATCCAACATCATAATTAAAAAGTAAAATATTCCATTTATTTTTATATACGCGATGTCCGTATGCCAATGATGATGAACGTGTTTTGGCTTGTGCTGGTATTCTTTTTTGGTGTCACCGTTGTCGACTTTGTTCCAGCCCTGAAGTCGATTATTCTCGGATAAGATGTCGTAGACTTTTGACTCTGATAAATGCGCAATATTCTCATCAACCATCTGCCAACAAAACTTCCTATAGCCGATGTCACTGTACAGATCACGATGCTTCAGGACCGCATCAACTTCGTCTTGTCTAACTGAAGCAATATTGTCCGTTATGATTTTTCTAGGCGCCGCCTCTGGAAAACTGACCCATCCATGGTATGTTGATTTTTTAATATTATAAAAACTTAAAATTTGAGTTAAACTTAAAAATTCAAACCTTTCTTTTTTTCGCTCAACATCGGCAATAATTTCTAATCGTAAAATTGGATTTATAAAAGCTGACTTATCTATTCCCCAAGACTTTTTTTTAACTCAATGTTTTCTTGGACAATTTCAGTAATCGCAGCCTGCATTTTTTGAATTTTTTGCTCCTGCTCAGCGATTTTCCGAAGCTCTGCCTTTGTGGCACCTTCATCAGATTTTTTGAAATTATCAAGCGCCCCTTTTAAAAACTTTTCTTGCCACTTATAAAAATTACCAGCGCTGATATCATACTTTTTGCAAATATCCGTAACTGAAGTTCTTGTCGTCATTTGCTCTTTAATGATTTTAAATTTCTGGTCTGGTGAAAACTTTCGGCGTGGTGTATTCTCAGAATCTGAACTCATTAGGACCTCTTTCTCAGCTTATTTTAGAAAGAGTTTCTGAATTAAAACATCTCCTAAATTATTGCGTCAAAAGTCTGATTAACAAAAAAGCGGGACAGATTAATGAAACCAATGTTGGAGAAATTTTTCTTAAACCTAGACATTGCCTGTGGACTGAATATCTAGGCACTGTTTTTTTTAAATACAAAATCTGATCCTTAATAAATAAGGCTATACTTTTGTAGTTATGAAGTATTGGCTTACGATCTGATAAATCTTTGTTCATAAAAACACAAAACCATAAATAATAAACAATTACAATAGGATATCTTTCAATATAATTTACAATGTAAAAATTAATAACCCTTAAAATGAGCCATTAAGCACTATGGAAACTATAAGCCCTAATAAAGCAAAAACTACACTTAATGAAATTAAGAAAAGATACGAATCGTTGATTCCCTACCCTTTTTTACAGTGTCGATTTTCTTTACAATTCAATAATAAATACTCGGCAATAAAATCTTATCCATTAGTTTTTCTTACTTGTGTTAACTTGCTCCAAATCAAGGAGTATTTTATGAAAACATTTATTTTAATCAGTCTATTTTCCGTGGTCACCATGGCATCTGAAGTTCAATGTCTGAACGCTGATGTTTCTATAAAATTATCTGATTTTTCAACTGAAAATGAAACTGGAAACTCAAATAATGCAGATTCTATTTATGAAAGATTAGTGGACTGCGAACAGGATGTTTTTTTTGGAAATCTTTGTTACAAGGGAAGTCCTAAGGATGCTACGACACTTCTTGAGAACATCAGTTTAAATCTTTTCGAACAAGCCGGTGAATACTCTATTATAGATA
This sequence comes from Bdellovibrionales bacterium RIFCSPHIGHO2_01_FULL_40_29, assembly GCA_001771815.1. Classification (GTDB taxonomy): domain Bacteria; phylum Bdellovibrionota; class Bdellovibrionia; order Bdellovibrionales; family Bdellovibrionaceae; genus Pseudobdellovibrio. The sequence goes on from MEPU01000012.1 coordinate 15,028, forward strand.
TATCTAATCAAGCAGATCAGTCGATTTCTTATGATATTTTTGATGGACCAAATGATCGTGTAATCGAAAAAAATACGATTACACGATGTCAGTAAAAAATTAAAAACTAGCGTTACAAAAACCTCATAGGAGTATTGATGAAAAATCTAAGTTTACTCGCACTGACTCTCGTTGTTTCAACACTGGCACAGGCTGCCACGCCGTCTAAATATTTTATTGTGCAGAATATTGCGACTGAAAAAATGCGTGTTTATGAACGTTGTACGACATCACCGGATTGCGCGCATCGTATGGTTTTTCAAACAGACATGGTGGCTGGTAAAATTTCTGGTACTAAAGATATGTGGACTCGAGTTGGTACATATAAAATTGAAAAATGGGTTAAATTCTACGAAGATGGCGCCAGAAGATACCCGAGTTGGTTTGACCCTAACTACCCGGCCACTCCGACAGCCGGGAACTCATTTAAAGCCTGGTTAGAAAAAAGCACTATGCCCCAGGGTAAGGGCGAAATGCGCGGTGCTTTTGGCTGGTATGCGGCGATGGTAACTCCAAACCCCTATGGACAATGGGTTCACGGAACAATTGGCTGGGGTTCTGACGCTGATACATTTATTAAACAAACGCGCAGCTTTATGGCCAATATTTTTACCGATCCACGCTCGCATGGTTGCACACGACTCGAGAATCGTGCAGTCGCCTATATTCAGTCTTTCATTCCTGCGGGCACTGATCTTTTTCGAGTCTATGCTTTAGAAGCAACTGAAGACAGCCAGTTGCAAGCCTACGAGAGCCAAAAAGAACTCGTGAAGTTTGATTTTATTCTCACCAAAGACCAAGTCCGAAAAGATAATCCAAATTCAATTGCAAAAGGTGCTGTTGAATTAAGACTGCGAGATGGAAAAATACGTTCTACTGATATTTTAGAAGAAGGCAGTTATTTAGCATCACAGTATCCCGTTGGCCAAGCATTTAGAGACAACAAGGCCGCAAGATCTGGTAAATCAGGTGACACTTACAGCTTATCAGAGTCTGCTTTCAAAGGCGCTTTTTTGATCGATTCTGGTCGCTTTGTAAACTATAATCATCCAGTAGAAATGCCTCGTGGTGGAGTTTCTGGAACTGGTGCCGTATTGCCTGAATATGCTAAATCCAATTCAACGAGATACACATTAATCAAATCAGAGAAAACAAAGAAATCATACGCATCAAGCCCAAATGATGATGATCTCTACAGAAATTAGACGAACTTTGATATAAATCTTAAAAACTTATCGCACTTGATTATGGTAATTACCAAGTGCGACAACTCATATTTCTTATAAAGAAAGACCGATATCTACGAAACCTTCAACTTGAATAACAATGTGCTTGCTTTCAATTGGAAGTCGCGGCTTTAAAAGTGTTGATCCAAAAAGTTCACCAATAAACATGTCATTAGTATAAACTTGATTTGCATCTTGGTCGTAGGCCGCCAAATTAAGACGCTTCCAAGCTAAATTTTGATCAAGATTTGCCGAAGGTGTTAATGTAAAACTTTCAGTGACCTTATCTAAATGCTCGCAAGAAACTTTTTCTCGCTTAACCAAAAATGCAATAGATTGGCTGCCGTCACCAGACGTCGCTGAAACCTCTGCAACAGTTTTTGAATCAATTAGCTGGCAATCTGGAAGTCCACCAGCAAGCATAGGTGCGCTAAATCCCAATAGTGCTAAACAGACTATACTTAATTTCAATTTCATAAATTTCTCCATTTGTTAGAGGGATTATTTTCCCTGGTGCAACAATAAACGTATTTTAATTTTATTGATAGATCTGATTATGAATACCTGGTATTCTTAAAATGAATATGTCTAAAGCTCATAGATTCGATAAGTATAAGTACATGGATGTCATGCAAAAAGAGGTTGTCTATTTTTTGGCAACAGCCGAGTTTTTAAATATCTCTAAGGCTGCGGAAACCCTTGGAATACAACAGTCGGGACTATCTCGCGCTGTCCATAGATTAGAGCAAGATTTAGGGCAAAAACTTTTTCAAAGGAAGAGCGTAGGATTAGCGCTAACGGCTTTTGGAGAACGCTTTTATAAAGCTGTAAAAGATACAAAACAAAGTTGGGAAGAAAATTTTAAGCTGCTATTAAATGTTTCCGATGTGCCCACCGGAATTGTTAAGATTGGTTTACATCCCTCTTTTGGTCAAACCTATTTGCCAGCCATAATCCAAGACATCTGCAGTCAGTATCCTCAACTTGAAATTGAAGTAAACCCTTTATCCTCATTTCAAACAACACGAAAAACTTTAGAAGATGAGATCGATTTTGGATTAGTCATTTCTGATATTAAGAATCCTGAAATTATTCAAAAAGATATTGGGATAGATTTTTTAGCCACATATCAGCGTGATTCAGGGAAAATCCCAACACATTTCTTTATAAATCCCGACTCTCAAATGTTGGGTCACCTTTTAAAGAAACATAGCGTTTTAAAAAAAGTCTTTATTAAGGACTATGAACTACTGGCGCAGGGGGCGGTTAATGCAAGCTTTGCCTTGGCTCTTCTACCACACTCAGTGGCACAAAAATATTCTGCGCTGAGACAAGTTAGCGGAAAATTGGTCAGCGCAAAGATTTCGTTAATTTGTCATAAAAATAAACTTTTATCAAAAGCCAATAAAAAAATTTACGATATCATCTTGTCGGCATGTAAAAAGTGATTTGATTCTACAGAAAAATAACGACATTATTCATCCAAAAATCGCAGCAGACAGTACAAAATTGCTGTCGCAAAAATTGTGGGAAGAGTTGCGCCGATTATAAAATCTAAGTTTTGAATCCAGTGGTAAAAAAAGACTCCGGCCCCAATACTTGAAATTCCACTTTTATTATACATCTTCTGACTTCTGTCTTTTTTAAATAAAAAGTAATCCATAAAAATGATTGTGAATGTGGGTGCAAACACGGACCCTATCATATACAGAAATTTTTCATACTGATTCATTGGGAAATAAAGCGCTAATACAGTTCCAAGACCGGAAAAAATAAATATGAGCCAAAAGCGTGACATATTTTTGAAAATATTCACCGTTGAAAGAACCGCAGAATAAACATCCATGAACGTGGTGGTCACAGTAGATAAAACAACAATAAGAAGTACAGCAACACCTAAATTCAGACTCGTCATCATTTGGATGGGATCGGTTGATCCCGAATACAAACTACTACTCAGTCCGATAAAGTACATTAATGAACTTCCTATAAAGTATCCAAGAAAACTTCCCCAAAAGCTTCCTTTTGCGCTACGAGCCTGTTGAGTGTAATCCGCAATTAGCGGCGTCCATGATAGTGGCATAACAATACTTAACTCAAAAGCAAGCCCAAGACTTATCGAGCTCGGTATCACTTGTACCTGATGCGGACCAAAAGAAAGATACGCCATGGTTAAACTTAAGATCATAAGCAGAAAAACGCTGAGCTCATTCAACTTATGAGACCCCTTCTCCATTTTGAGAGACCAAAAAAAGACAAGAAACCCTAAAAAAATCACAGAGAGCTTGAAGCTTTCATAGCCCATGATTGATAACGAAAGTGGCTGCATCGCCTTGGCCGCTTGAATTAGCATGATTGCAGTCCATCCAATTAACTGAACAATATTCAATATGGAAATTATATAAGACCCCCGGACCCCTAAAGAAAAACGGCTCGACTCAAGAGTTGATTTTCTTTCACGAAAGCCAATATATCCCGCTAAAGATAGAAAAAGACCTCCGACTAAATGCCCTAATAGAATAACAACAATTCCATTTCTTAAACCCAATGGAGCAATTAAACTGCCGGTCATCATTTCAGCTAATGAAACAGCTGCACCAAACCATAATGTAAAAAGACTTATTCCTGAGATCTGTTTTTTCATATTTCCCACCAGTGATGAAAATGATGAACAGGGCCATGTCCCTGTCCAATTTTATAATGACTTCCAATTTCGAGCGCGTTCGTTAGGTATTCTTTTGCAAGCTTAACAGTCTTTTCGATCCCATGACCTTGAGCAAGATGCGCGGCAATAGCCGAGGAAAGTGTACAGCCTGTTCCATGGGTGTTAACAGTTTTTATGCGACTCTGCTCAAACCACGTAAAAAAATTATTTGCTAAAAGAAGATCGTCGCTCTTCTCGGTAGATAAATGACCACCTTTAATCAAGATCGCTTTGGGCCCCAATTTCAAAAGATCCTCTGCGGCTTGTTGCATTTGTTCTTTTCTTAGAATGCGACTTCCCAGAAGAGACGATGCCTCCGGAAGGTTTGGTGTTATCACATCAGCCAAGGGAAACAAGTCTTCTTTGAGAGACTCAATGGCCTCGTGCTTTAAAAGTTGATCTCCACTCTTAGAAAACATCACGGGATCAATAACAATTTTCTGCACTTTATACTTCCGAAGGATTTTTGCCACAGTACCAGTAATTTCAGAAGAGTGAAGCATTCCAATTTTTACGGCATCTGTGCCGATATCTTCCAAAACGGCCTCTAACTGGTCCTTGATGAAGTTTGAATCCACACTGTGAATGGATTTCACCCCCATTGTATTTTGCGCCGTCAGTGCTGTGATGACAGACATCCCATAGCAACCTAATGCAGAAAAAGTTTTTAAATCGGCTTGGATACCTGCACCACCACCACTATCCGATCCTGCTATCGTTAAAACTTTAAAATACTGCTTTTGAGAAAGCTCATTCATGGCCATCCGCCTTTTTAAAATGATCGAATCCATTGTTTTTAATTTTAAATGGCATGCCGTTTTGCAAATAAGTTAATTCCTGTTCTACGATGGTACCAATCGGAAAAAGGGAGCGACTGAATTGCAATTGAAATTTGTTATTCAAATCTTCATACGCACTTGGATCGACTGTTAGAAGCAAGCAGTAATCTTCGCCACCTGCCAAAGCCAATTGTAAAAAATCAAAATCATGACCTTTTGCAAATTTCTTTAAAACAGAAGTAACAGGAATATCCTCGATTCTAATTTCGACGCCACATTTTGAACTTTCCATAATTCGCTTAAGATCTGAATCAATTCCATCCGAGACATCCATCATGGCATGAACAGATGCATGTTGTGAAAGCCATTGGCCCTGCTGCAGATTCAGTTGAGGCCGGTAATGGTTTTTTATTAAATGGAGCGCATCGGCGCTTCTTGGAAGCTTATCTAAAATAATCTTTAATCCACCTGCAGAGTCTCCTAAGAAATCCGTAACACAAATAATATCTCCGAGTTTGGCTTCAGATCTTCTTTTTAGAAATTTATTTTCTACTCTTCCTAATAAAGTCACATTAATGGCGATTCCATTTTTTGATTGATTTGTATCGCCACCCAAAAGATAAATTTTTGTATTTGAAGCTAAGTCCTTGAAACCAGAAAAAAATGATTCTAACCACGCGCCATCAAGATTTAAAGGTAATGCCAAGGATAAAAAAGCAAACTGCGGAACGCCACCCATCGCGGCAATATCGCTAACATTAACAGCAAGCGATTTATAACCTAAATCTTGGGGTAAAATATCGCTTCTTAAAAAATGAACATCTTCAATCAGCATATCCGTGGTTACAAGCAATGAACTCTGATCCGATTCTGGAATAATGGCACAATCATCACCGATACCTTCAACGCTTTGGGGAAGATTCAATGAAAATTGTTCTTTGATTTTTTGAATAAGCCCAAACTCTCCTAAATTATTTAATGGCACAGTGGTCTCCAATAATTGTTTTTAAATTTATAGCCATTTGCTTTGGAGAGGACGCCAATATAATCGCCGAAACAATAGCGACTCCGTCAGCCCCTGCATTTAAAACATCCTTAATATTATCAAGATGAACACCACCAATAGCCACTATGGGATGTTTAGAGATCTCGCGAACTGCCTTTAATCCTTCTAGACCCCATGGGGATGTAAGATCAGTCTTAGTTTGTGTCGGAAAAACAGGACTGACTGCGATATAATCCACATCCCAATCTTCAGCTTCAAAAGCATGCGCTATTGTTTCTACTGAAACCCCGATCAGGGCCCTTGGTCCCATAATTTTTCTAGCATCGGCAATATGAATGTCGCTTTGACCAAGATGAACGCCGTCGGCTCCGATAGCCAGCGCAATATCAAGCCTGTCATTAATAATAAGTGGAACTTCGAAAGGTCTTAAAATTTTTAAAACATTTTTTCCGAGCTCAACATACTCTCTGGATGTCAGATGTTTTTCGCGAAGCTGTACTACAGAAACACCACCTTGCACGGCACTGAGAATAATGTCCTCCAGCGAGCGTTCTCCGCACAACTTGCGGTCAGTGACTAAATACAAAGACCAATCAGAAAAACGTTTCATAAATTCATCCGGAGATGCTTTTGAATATCTTCTTTTTTCAAATTATAAACTGAATCTAAAAATGCAGCTGGAAATGATCCCGGCCCTGAGGAGCGACTTTCAGCGATTTCTCCCGCAATCCCCATCACTGCCATGGAATGAGCCGATGCCATCAGAGGCGATGGATTAATCGTATTAAAAGCCGCAACAAAAGTCGTTGCGGCGCAACCCATTCCCGTCACCTTTGTCATTATAGGATGACCATTGTTGATTTTTAAAATTCCGGTTTTATTCACGATCAAGTCTATTTCACCGCTAATAACGACAGTACATGAAAAATGCTCAACAAGTTCCCGAGCCGCATCCAAGGCTGATTGAGACGCCGCCGTGCTATCAACACCCTTTGTGCGGACCAGATCTGAGGTTAAGGCTAATATCTCTGAACCATTTCCACGAATAACAGTAGGAGGACCAAGTTTCAATAGCTCTTGAGCCACTTGAGTTCTCAGTCGAGAAGCCCCTACGCCGACAGGATCCATGACAATCGGAATACCTCGAACCTTTGCCAATCGAATAGCTATCTTCATGCTCTCAATCCAGTACGAACTTAAAGTCCCAATATTAATGACAAGCGCATTTGAAATACCAATGAGGTCTTCTAACTCCTCTTGAGCATGTGCCATAATTGGAGATGCCCCCAGCGCCAAAAGCGCATTCGCTGTAGAATTCATCACAACATAGTTTGTTATATTATGAATCAGCGGAGATTTTACTTTTATCGCTTGAAGATCATTCCATACCGATTCGACACTGAGATTGTTTGTCATAAAGACTCCTGTTGATGGACATCACAGGTCGTGCTTTATGAGATACATGCAGAAGAAAAAAATAAACTATTGAATCTTCCATTTGTCGGCTCTCCCTCCGCTGGCTTTACCCAGATCAGGTATAAAGGGTTGAACAGTTGTTCTCTCAGCATCGAGATTTGACTCTCACAGCACCCCTGGTGACGTATTTGTTAACAAAATATCGAGAAGACATACAAATGTCCAGTTCTTCTCCTTACCAGACCATCTCATTATGAAATAACAATTTCATCTTTTGTGTTCACATTTTTATAATAAATATTATAATCTCATATTAGAACGCATCTTAACTATATAAATTATAACGATAATTTCTAATTATATAGATTATTTTGTTCACAAATGTAAATTTTATAAAATAAGTGATATCCTGTATTTGTTGCTGAATTGGTAAAACGAAACTCAAGAAAAGAGTTCACGAAATAACAAAAAGGCAAATAACAAATAAAACAAAGGAGTACGTTATGAACTTTAAAAACTATATCAAAGTGGGTTCTCTGGTAACAACAATTGGCCTGGCGATCACAGCGTGCGCGCCAACCCAATCAACAAGCGAAGTGACTGCCGCTTTTAAGATGACAAGCTCAACCTCAGCGGCAACTGTTGCAACCAACTCAAGTTTATGGAGTATATTTTTAAACAAAGCATCCGCCTATGTCCCAACAAGCTTACAAGATTCTTCGGGCGCACCCATCACACTGACACAAGCCTGGACTGTAGTTAAAGAGATTCAATTTAAATCGGCAGAAACAGAAGGTGCTGAAGACTCAGAGATTGAGGTTGAATTTACCGGCCCCTATGTTGTCGACTTACTATCAAATACCCCACTGACAATAGATACCCAGTTGATTGCTGAAAAAGAGATTCGCCGAATTAAAATGAAGCTACATAAAGTTGAAATCCTTCCCGACGGGAGCCCTGCGGAATTATTGAATAACAGCATCTTTATTCAAGGCACAATAGGTGGAAACAACTTTACAATCCTAATGGATGATTCCACCGAAATCCAAATCGGTGGACCAAATGGCTTCCAACCGAGTGAAAACTCACAACTATTAGTCGAAATTCAATTAGCCAATGTTTTTAAACAAATTAATATGTCAACTGTAACGAATAACGAATCGATAACTTCTGCAAGCCGACATAGTGGTACAAATCTTTGCGCATCAATCGATTCCAGCGCTAATGACATTTACACATGCATCCGCAAAGGACTTGAGAAGCATGCTAACTTTGGTAAAGATATTGACGGCGATAACCACCTGTCAACAAACGATAGTTCAGTAGAATAGACACGCGTTTCATCCTGAGAGGAGGATCACTCCTCTCAGGAAATTTGACACGGCAAAGAAGTTAAGAAGAAAACGAGATCAGCATGAGCAAAATAATTAAACCCGATCTTTTTCAGTTTCATGATCACATTTATTTTTTGAATGAATGGTTTAGTTATTTAAAATCAACCAAAAGAGAATTTAACTTACGTGAACTTTCTAAAAAATCTCAGATCTCTGTAGCGAATTTATCGATGCTTTTAAAGCGCCAGAGACCATTAACTGAAAAGACTTTTTTTAAACTAGCCCCGTTTCTAAACCTCAATGACATGGAAAAAAAATTTTTGAACTTATTACGAATTGTCGATCAATCCGAAGATGCTGAAACCCGCCTGATGGCCTTAAATCAAATCGTCAAAATAGCAAAATTTCGTGAAAATAATTCTCAAGAATTTAAAGCATACGAATACTTGACCAAGTGGTTTTATGTCTCAATTTTTGAGATGAGCGCACTTGAAGATTTCAAACTGGACGCAGAGTGGATCCAGAATCACTTAATTAAGCCGATCTCTATCGCTGAAATTCAGCAAGCAATTCAGTTTTTGTTAAAGCAAAATTTTTTGAAACAGAATGCTGATGGATCGATAAAGCAGATACGCTCACATTTGGATTGTCGCGAAGGAATTTTCAAAGTCAGTCTTGGCGCATTCCACCGACAAATGCTAGATCTAGCCGGATATGCAATTGAAAACATTTCCCGCGAAGACCGCATAATAATGGGTCAGACGATGGCCATAGCAAAAGAAGATTTTGAGCAGATTAAAGAAATTATTAACAATGCTATCTTAAATATTAATAAAATTAATTCAAAAACTGAAAGAAAAGACGCAGTTTATCATGTCGAAATAGCTGCTTTTCCATTAAGCCTTAAATCAAAGGAAATCTAATATGAAAAACCGAATTTTATTTTCTATATTTTTTATGCTGCTCAGTTGTCAAAATAAAAGCGAAAATACGACAACTGGCAATCCACTTATTTCTATAGCAGCAACGGCATCAGGCGCAGCCGCAACAGCTTTCATAAAACCACAAAATTTTTTAGACCTACTCTTCCCTGTGGCAATCGCCTATCCACCACCTTCAACACTCTTCGATGCTGTAGGAAATACTGTCGTCATTCAGTCTGTCTGGATAAACTTGGGACAAATCGAATTTAAATATGAAGAATCAGCTTCCGGCGGTGAAATTGATGGCGCAGAAGTTGAATTCCAAGGCCCTTATGCTATTGATCTCCTTTCTGACTCTCCTGCAACTTTTGCAACCGGTCAAATCAGCACAAGTCAAATGCGCCGAATTAAAGTTAAACTGGTGCGCTTAGAGCTGCTGCCGACCGGCGCCCCTGCTGGATTTATAAGTAAAAGTATTTATATTCAAGGAACAGTCAATGGCAATAGCTTCAGTTATTCAACCCAGGATGAATCTGTTATTGAAATCGCAGGCCCTCAGCTCGTGACGGCCATACAAAACAAAACACTTCTGCTTGAGCTACATACTGCGAATTTAATTAAAAAAATAGATCTTACTGCGATTTCTGGAACAACAAATATTGACGACAGCAATCGAGTGGCTTCGACAAATTCTTGTCCAACAATTCACGCCGGAGCTTCGGATTTATTCACATGTTTTTTACGTGGATTCGAAACAGAATCCAACCTTGGCCGCGACGACGATGGCGACTACAAAATAGATATCGAGGAAGAAAGCGTAAAATAGAAAAATCCCGCACTTACCGAAAAGTAAAAACCCGCTTATCGTGCATAACTCCACTCAGATAACAGAGTTAAACCAAGAAAACACTTCCTCGAAGCACTATTGTTTCTAGAAACTCGCATTTTTTCATGCGTGCAAACGGAGATATTCTACCAAACGATAGAATCAAAAATATTACGACTTCTGAAGAAATTGATTCTGCAGTTAGTTTAAAAACTATTCTGTGTGACAAATTGATTGAGATTGTAGGACGGCATGATCTAAAACAGGTAGAGGTAGCAAATCTTATTGAAGCATCTCCTGCTCAAGTTTGCGAAATCATGAATAAGAAGTTCGAGCGTATTTCAATTGATTTTATATTTAGAAAAACTCAGCTCTTAGTAGATGGCCTTAAAAAAAATCATATAGCGAATGAAGAGGTCGAAGTTGATCTTACCATTCGCCCCTCAACCGAAATCTAACTCTGTTAATGGGCAGCTTTTTTATTTATCACAATCCATAACAATTTGTTCATTCTCAGCGATTACTTGTTTGCGGAAATTTTTTTCAAAACTCGGATGCATGCTTATCAATAATTCGAATGGCAAATGATTCACTAATGGCAATATCAATTTAGATTTAAAATTTGTCCGTGAAACACCCGAATCAAGAACTTTTGAGTCTCTTAGAGCCTTCCAGTAAATCGCTTTATCTGATGTATAAATCGAAAATGACTCAGATCCATCACACAGCAATTCTATTGATATAGACTTTGAATCTTGCTGACTGGATGATTTCGATTTAGATCGCTCACTTGATGCAAATGGATTTACAACCAAAGACGTCGGTATTCCAGCCTTTTCCATATTTTCAATGTTTTCACGTCTCTGTATGTATTCCGTCGAATTCGTTCGCTCGGCTGCAGGCGAACTGCTGAGATTTGATTTATGATCATACACAATGCAGCCCTGCATAATGACCAGCAAAGCTCCAATTAAAAAAAATCCTGTGAACTTCTTTAAAAAGACCAACTTGATCCTCCCTCTATAACTCCAAAGACGCGATCTGCAATTGCACGTCGTCCGCAGACAAATCATGTTCAATAAGACGACTGCCATAGATCTTTTTTTTGAGTCTTGATTCGGAAACTAATTTTAAAGAAGCCCAGATCACCACCAGCATCAAGAATCCCAGCCAGCTCAGAACCATTGCGCCGGCAACAATAGCGATCGAGGTCATACGGGCTTTACCGTACTCGTTAGTCTGTTGATCGGAATGAGTTATGCTTTCAATGGATAGATTCAAATCATTCCAGCGGCAGTTTTGTTTATTTAGATTTTCTTGTAAATTGAGATAACTTTTGGAATGGTACTTGGACCGCATACTAAGACCAAATAAAATTCCCATGATAAGGGACCCCACCGAACCTACAATATAAAATGCGGCCAACTCTGGCATAGGGTCACTTCTGTGTTTAAAGCTGATTGTAGCTTGTGCTTGAATTAATCGAGAACTCGTTCTGAGTTTCTATGTTTGTAATAATTCTCGGATAACCTAAGATATCCAAAGCCTTCGCACCCGGAACAAGCTCATAACCAATACCTGAAGCTTTTTTGGAATAAACAAGATTGTCGCGCAGATCAAAAAGATAATCTGGATCTGTGTTCACCAAAGGCGTTTGAAAACTCAAATCAGAAAAGGTTGCTTGAGCTTGGCTTAAAGATTCATATCCGTACGACTGAGCTCCCAAAAACATGGTTAATCCGTTGAGTGGATCTGATAAATCCAATTGAATTAAACTGCTCTCATCAATGGCTTCTGCTATACCACCAGTGCCCCATGGGCTGGCATACGCTTTAACAATATTTTCTGTTCGCTCGATACGAATATTTGAATTGCGACCATTCCAACCCTGGCCATCACCCAGTCCACTGCCCGAGGGATTGACACCACCGACTGATTTATTATCAAAAGTTTGAACAACAGAACCGTTTAACTTATAAAGAATTCCCCAACCCTGATTAGGTGCCGGAAATCCCCCCTGAGTTCGATATGCTGACAGCGTGTGAACATCTAAAGTATTGGGATCCACATAAACAGCAATAGAAACCCCGATAGCATCATCATCCGTACCTGCCGAAGAAACAACAGTTTCTGAAATATAGGTCTCAAATTTTAAGGAACTGAAAAATCCATTATAGTAGGCCGTATTCTGAATATTAAATAAACGATCTGGACTTGTTAAATAAATCCAAGACAACGAGTTCATCGATTGCGTATTACAAGCCCCTGCCGTATTTGGATTTACAACAGGACTAGTCGAATTTGCCCATGTCCCCGTCCCATCCATTGATGTTTGACAGTAACTTGGAGTCGCTACGATAGATTCTACCGTTGGATAATATGTTGAACCTGAAAATCGTTTCCATTTACTGACAACTTCTGCAAACTTAGGTGGAGCATTTCCTGCAATGCGATCAGCTAAGTATGTTCGATCATTCGTTGAAGAGCCATATGCTAATTGATACAAACTTGTCACTTCAACAACTGTTGAAGGCGCAAAGCCGTCTTTCTGACACGATATAATCGCCAGAACGAGTACGGCCACTGTCAAATTTTTAAAAATACTTTTAGTTTTCATAAGTTTATTCCCAAATTCATGGATAACTTATCGACACATTACATAGAAAGTTAAATTTTATGGACCATAGTCTCAAAACAAGACGTTTAAAAGATTTCTTGAATCAAATTTCAAATTCCTTCAGTCTAAATAGAGTTCAAAAAAATAAGAGGAGCCCTAAAATGATTCCAAGTAAGACCGATCCTCGGTGGAAAAAAATTGTGACTGCCGCTGAGAATCCAAACCTCCAAAGCTTAGCCACAAAAATGATGTTGATGAGGGTGCGACTTCTCCTCATCAATGATCAAAGTTCCACAAAAATGCAAGAAGCGATTACAATCGCCTATGATTTTTTTGTGAAAAATGAAGCTATTATTGCCAATGATCTCAAAGTTTTATTTGGAGACAAGTAAGGATGGAAAATACAATGAAATCACTTTTTAATTTCGATGAAGTCTCTGCTCTGATCCGTAGCGGTAAAGTTTTAGTCTTAGCCGGTGACGAAGCACTTCTTAAAAAATTACCTCATGGTCAGTGGATAGGTGGAACAATTCCCTATTTTATGTCAGAACGTGGAGGTCTTTTAACGCACGATGAAATTCAGGTCACTCAGTTTCCTGATATCATATCCGACATCAATATCAGATTTTATTCTGAAAATGATCTTGAAAAAATTCCGCAAAATTATTCCAGCAACGGTGTTAATTTTTGTTTGATCCCTGCCCAAACAGGCGTTCATCGCAAGTATGCTGAAGAGTGCTCCACCTGGACAGGCATCTTCGATCGCCCACTTTTGGGATGGATCACAGGTGTTGACCTTAAAGATCTCGGCAAAATAACTCCTAAGGTTATTAATGGAAAAACAGGGGAAGTCCAAGACAACCAAGCCCTGGTTATGCATATGCAATTGCCAGAAAATAAATATGGAAAAATTAATATCATCAATCTTTTCAAACAAGGATCTGGAGATACGATCACTTTCCCCGATGCTGGATTTCTGGTTCAGGATTGTTTTATTAACGGAGTAAAAAGAAATTTTTCTGAATATCTTAAAGAAAAAGCGATCAACACTCAATTGCCATTAGTCGCAGACTATATGGGAACCATGGTCAATGTCAGCTTTCAAGCCGTTGATGAAGCCAAAAAAACAGTGGCCCTGTACGCTCCGGTTTTTCCAATGATTGAATACAAGGTGGCTTCTCCGATTGGAAACTACGAAAAAGAGTTCGAAGCCGAGCTTGTAAAGCACAAAATCAGCCCTGTATTCTCGTGCAACTGTATTTTGAACTACCTTTATGCTGGCCTTGAGGGAAAGAAAACTGGAAATATCGTGGGTCCTATCACATTCGGTGAAATTGCCTATATGCTTCTGAATCAAACGATGGTTTACCTTACTTTCGAGAACAAGTAGAGCCCTTGACCACTGTCTAATTTTTTGTCAAACCTGGAAATAATTCCTATCCGAAGATTCCTCAACACTATGAGGAATCTTTTGATATAGTCCCTCTGAGTATTATTTTATTAATATAAGGAGAATTGTCATGAAATCTAAATTGTCACAACTCAAAGCGCTCGTTCCTTTTTTGACCCTAACAACATTAACTGGCACAGCTGCCTCTGCAGATATGGGTCAATCTTATGACTGCCAGGGGGCTCAAACCCAGTTCGGCTTTTTTACAACAGAAAAAGAAGATACCCTTTTGGTGATCAATAATTTTCGTACAAAGGATGATGTTTACTGGGATGGTTCTTTTTCAACTTATGGCGATGGCATTGTGACATCACAGTTCATCGATGTGTTGGTAACCACCCGGTATACGGGATCTGATGATAAGATTAAACTGGGAAAATTAAAGGGAACCAAAGTTGATGGTTACTGGAAACTTGAGTTCACTCCGGCAGATCCTTTAACTGGAAAAACGCTAAAGGGCTCGAAGCAAGTTCTTCTTTGCCAAGAAAATTAATCAGAAGATTTGTTTTAAAAAAATGTCCACGGATTTAACTATCTTATTAGCGACACTCGAAGAACTACCCGCCGTGCAATCTAATGAACTGCTTGTCGGCGCGTTTGATGAAATTGTTACTCTTAATAATTTTCGTCGCTGGGATATTGATCCGATTAATTATCAAAAAACCAGTTCCAGCCTGATGAAAGGGCCTTCTTCAGAAGGCTCTTTCATCAATTTAAAAAAAGCCAGTGAAAAAATAAAATTCCCATTTCAACGACATACACCTGATGACTTCTTTAATCTCAACCAAGAGGTCTTGGGCTTAAGTCATCATCGCCCCCGAATAGACTTGAACACACATTTGCACCCATTTCCTCACCCAGATTTGATACTCGAAGGCCTTGAAGCTATTCAGAATTTTCTATTCGATACTACTTTTCATGATTTTTTTTCTCGCGTGGCATTTGTCCAAGCTCTCAACTCATTGCATCCATTTGAGGATGGCAATGGCCGCTGTAGTCGCTTGCTGTTGGAGCACTGGCTGATTGAAATGGGACTACCCCCATTACTCTGTCGCTCTGAAATTGATTTTTTGTGTGCGAATCCAACGACGAATCAGAAATACAGTTTAGAAGCCTTTAGCACATCTGTTCTGTTAAGTCTTGAAAGAAAACTTCTCAGTCAAAACAAGACACACTCAAAATAAAATGTGTCTTGTCGTGAAGAATTTAATTAATTAATTAATTATTTATTTAAAGTGAATAAGAACTTTTGATTTCCATCAGACAATCGACGGTACAACTCTGAACCATGGCCGCCATCAGCTGTTGAATTGTTTTTCTCGCCTACACAAGCCGCAATAGTTGAGTCTTTCAAAAAGGCACTTTCTGTTAAATCCACCAAAATTGTGGAAGCATTCACAGACGTTGCTTTCAAAATTGTTTTATTCGCAATTCGACAAATAATTGAAGCCTCACCATTTTGTACGGAAACAGATAAGTTTTCTTCATCTTCCAATGTGAATGATTTGCCATCCGGAGAATACGTCACAACACCCGTCAAATGCTGACCTTTAGGTTTATCACGTGATCCATCAATAGATACAAAGTCCGCAATTGTTGATGCCTGCCAGTTGAATCGATATTCCATTGAACAACCAGATTCATTTCGACTGTCATCTTTGTAATAAGCATTTGCATAACAACGGTATCTTTGTAAATCATCACCAATACCCGAACATGTCGCTCCTGCAGTTACTTTATTGAATGAGGCCATGTATACTGAAGGCACTGGAACAGTAGCCCCAGCATCTGAAAATATTCCGTAAACATGCGTGCACGTAAATGCCGCAGATGAGGCCACAGACCCGCTGACGCCCGTATAAGTGCTGGTATGAATATTCATATCTGCCAAAGCTGGATGTGTTGAATTCCCATGAGTCGCAGTTAATCCATTCAAAGTCATCCAATCCTTAACAATGACTGGCTTACCTGTTGTTGAATCGATACAGCCCCCAGGACCCATCGCTTGATAACCAGATGCCGCATTGCTTAAGGTTCCACTGCACACATTCAAATTATATTTTTTCGAATCACTTCCGGTGCGTTCGATATTTTTACAATCCATAATATCCCAGTCACTCAAGGCTCCTGTTTTCATCCATGCATTGCCTTCTTCACCGTAACCCGCTGGAGTTGAAAATGTAACGCGTCCAAGACCCAATTGAGTTGGCACTGTCACACCTGAACCAGAAATAATTGGCATATCCGCAGGATCCAAGTGAATGCGTCCAAATGCACGCGCATCATCAGCCGCAAAACCAGTTTTAAATCCACAAGCTTGAATGACAGATCCGCCCGCCCAGATTTGTGCCGCATGGACATCGTCAGTTCCAATTGTTCCAGCACCCTCAAGGCATGAACCCGTACCAGATGTTGCATACGTTGCACATGTGCCACCCGTATAAGAAAATTTCTTCCCTGTCAGTTTTGCCAAGTAAATCGGTTCACCGGCCGTAGGACCATGACAATCGATAGCCCCAGGCGCGCAGGCTGTTTTATGAGTCGGAGGCAATGTTCCCGAAAATGCATTTAATGTCCAAGAACCTGAAAAATCAAACGCCTGAGCTGGAACCGTTGACGTCACATTAGCCACAGCAATAAGGGCTGGAGTGACAGCCACTTTAAATTTTCCATCTTCAGATAATTCAATCGCTCCCAATGAAGCACCCGCATTAAATGAAAATGTTAATGATTCTTTATCATTGCCACTCATGTCTTTTTCAAGCGAGTTCACAAATGTGATCGGACCCACAATATCTAATGTTGTTTTGTCTCGGACGATAGCCGTAATTTGGGAATTCAAAGGAACATCAAAAGTCCATGATCCTGTGGCCGGATTCACATCTGCTCTGACCTCATCAACTTTTGTTCCTGTGAAATAAATCACATAAACTTCAAGATCTGCCAAAGTTAATGACATCGTGCCATTTTCATTTCTAGCGCTTCCGACACGTGCTTCTTGAAACGAGCTCGATGCCACTGATCCAGAAATTGATGCCATACGTTCGCTACCGTTGCTGCCGCTTGATTCGGACCCCGTACAACCGACTGTCAGCATCATAGCTGTCAGCGCTGCAACCGCTGAAACTAAAAATCCTTTTTGCTTCACAAAAATCTCCTATTTTTTATTGTTATTACTTTTAAAATTATTTTTTATAAGTTCATCTTTTATTTTTTGTAGCTCTGTGATTTCGATTTCGAGGTTCTTCAAATCATTTTGAACCATTTTTTGATCTTGACTGAGCTTTTTTATTTTAAAACTCAAATAAAAAGTTTGGCTGAGCTTGAGTGCGGAATTGATTTCTTTTAATTCGCTCTTTAAGTCATTTCGTTTTTGTAATTTTGAATTGAGATCCGCACTGATCTGATTTATTTGCATCTGACTTTGCATCATCATCAGTCCGCGCAACTGAGCCGGAGGCATTTCGGTCGCCTGCAGATCTAATCCAAGCGCGAACGAAAAAATAGTCAATATGACGATTTTCATTAAAATCCTTTTTTTAGGTTGCCCTAAAAGCTTAAGGATCAGGCGGAGCCGCCGCAACTAAATTTGGTTTGGTGTCTAGGGTCAAGTCGCTGTTCACAACTTTGGTCCAAATGACCCGGTTACTACATTTTTGCTGTCTGACTGGCGGTTATTTGCAATACAACTCAATTCATGATTGCATTTAAATATGACCACTTGGCAGGTATTCTATTTTAGCGTGGGCCTGATTTCATTGTTCTTGGGTGTTATTGGAATTTTTGTGCCATTGCTGCCAACAACACCATTTTTACTATTGGCCGCCTGGAGTTTTGCCCGGTCGTCTCCCCGTTTTCATTTTTGGCTTGTGACCCACCCCAAACTGGGCCCCATCATCCAATTATGGGAAGAAAAACGAGCCATCCCTTTAGGGGCTAAACTGGTGGCCCTGCCTATGATCGCGGTTTCTTTGGTTTTTGTCTGGATTTGGGTTCCGCTATTTTTAGTTCAAGTGGGACTGACCGTGATGCTGATTTCTGTTTCGCTATTTATTGCCTCTCGCCCCAATCAATAGTTGAGTTTTAGTGCTTGAATCCTAAGCCACGTTTGAGATACGTTTTACCCCTAAGAGGTGAAAATGAGCACGTCATATTGGTTAGACCGCACAAATCCAACAAATAAAAAAAATTACGATGTCGTCATTGTCGGTGCCGGAATTTCAGGTCTTTCGACAGCCTATTGGCTGAACCAAGAGGACCCCTCATTAAAAATTGCCATCGTTGAAAAAAACAGACTAGGTTTTGGAGCCTCTGGTCGAAATGCCGGCTTTGTCACGTGTGGATCTGTCGAACACTTCAATCGCTTAATCTCCAAACATGGCCAAGCAGAAGCCCTTGAAATCTGGCGATTTGCCGAAACCAATTTAAAATTATTGCAAGAACACATCATTGGTGATCAAGGCAGCTCCATCGAATTTTATAAACGAGGTGCCTATTCCCTAGCGGCTCAAGACAACGAGTTCAATGAACTCAAGACTGTTGCTAAAACAATGACAACTTTGGATATTCCCGTCGAAATATTTTCTTCCACTGAAATTGAAAAAAATGTGGGCGCCACAAATTTTGTTGGCGGCATCAAATATTTAGACGATGCGGAAACCAATCCTTTTTTACTGATGGAGCTGATGCGCACAAAAATTAAAGCTGATATTTTTGAACTGACCGAAGCTCATAATTATTTGCAAACATCAGAAGGAACGCGAATTTTAAAAACAGATAATGGTGATTTTGAATGTTCAATGATTATTTATAGTTTAAATGGTTACTCACCCAGCATTCATCCTTATTTCGAAGATAAAATCTATGCCACGCGAGCCCAAATTTTAATGATGGAGAAAGCCCCCTTATTTATGGATGGCCCGTGCTATGCGAATTTTTATTTAGATTATTTTCGACAAATGCCAAACGGAGCTCTTTTGATTGGTGGCTTCCGTCAGCTTGAGAAAGCCACCGAAGTGGGTTACTCCGATCACATCACTCCGGTGATTCAGAATGCGCTTCATGATTTTGTAAAGAATCATTTGCCGACACTCAAAGATAAACCTGTCTCTCATCGTTGGGGCGGAATTATGGGCTTTTCAAAAGATGGCCAACCCATGATTGGCTCTCTTCCAACGGATGGTCAGGTTTTCTTTAATGGAGGCTACACCGGACATGGTCTTGGTTTAGCTTTCCACACCGGAAAACGTTTGGTCGATTTGATTTTCGGTCGAGATGTGCCGGCATGGTTATCAGCACGCCGGTTTTCTTAGTTCACCTATTCACATTTACTGCTACCGCAATCCACACACGTGAAACAGCCTTCCTGCAGTTTCACATTGCTACTGTGACATGACGTGCACTTAATAGATTTAATTTCAGTGATATACGTTTTCAATGTTCTGGCAATAGCTTTTGCAAACGATGTGATCGTTCCTTCACTTTTTATCAGCTGCGATACAATAAACTCAATATCCGCACCATGCCTCAAAGCTGTTGAGATCATTCGTGTTAATGCTTCTTGCTCGTCCGATTCGAAAAATTCACGGATGTCTTTTAGTATCCAACCATCTTCCGTTTCTAAATTATAAAGTCCTGATTTTTCTTTCACCAGTTTTCCATTTTTCAGTTTCACCGGAAGATGCAAGCTATTTGGCTTTAAAGCAAAAACTTCGTAAGGGTCACTATCCAATAATCCTACAATCACCACCCATTTTTTTCCAGCACTGGTCAAATGATGAATATCACAATCCAAGGACTTAGGCCGAGCAATGGCTTTGGTGCGTGGAATTCCCTTTTCTAATGTCAGATCAGCAGAACTTCCAGCAGATAGAACACTGGTCATTGTGCCTTCACGGTAAGATGTGCATCCCTTGATTGTTCCTGATTTGTAAACATCAAAGTACAATCGTTTAAAATCGTCGTAAGGATAGCTTTCAGGAATGTTCACTGTTTTTGACATCGCTGAATCAATGTATTTCGAAAGCGTTGCCATTGTTTTCACGTGATCATCAATTGTTAGATTGTATGTGGTAGCCGCCCAATCCGCATCTGGATTCCATGTGTTATTTCTTTCGTGAAAACGGACCGCATAATCCCTCACACGCGATTCTTTTAATAAACCGCGTGATTGATCATACTTCCAGACATTTCCTTCAAATGTTGTAACTAAAACATTTTCTCCGCCCTCTTTGACCCATTCCCATTTAGTTTCTGGTCCGCTAATTGAAAATGTTTTCATATCCCATTTAATTTCTTTAGGAAGGCCTAAACCGATAGGACCATAAGGCTGCACCACAGTTCGTGTGTACTCAGACATAAAAATAGGCTCTAATCCACCCGAAACATTATTGGCAAAAATCGAACTGTTCCCCGTCGGTTGAATAGATAACAAATGGCTATTGCGAATTCCAAACTGCCGAATGGCCTTTAAAGTTTCCGCAGAAAGTTTTTTAACGAATTGTCCATTTAAATATTTTTCAGCATCAAACAATGGGAAAGGCCCTTTTTCACGAGCCAACTCTGCCGAAGTTTTATAGGCTTCATTCATGATAAATGAACCCAGCTCTTCTGTTAATGCCAAAGCTTTATCTGAGCCATAGCGCACTTTCAGCATCATCAAAGCAGATCCATAACCTAAAATTCCTAAACCAATCCGACGTTTTGTCTTTAAACTGTCTTGTTGTTCTGGCAATGGAACCATAGTTTTGTCATTCACATTATCCATAAAGCGAACGGCTGTTTGAATCACCTCGCGCAGCTTTGGATAATCCCAGTTTTGATTTTTCGCATCCACAAATTGAGTTAGATTCACAGAACCCAACAAACAACACCCTCCCACTGGCAAAACTTGCTCGCCGCAAGGATTTGTCGCATTGATATATTCGGCGTAATAAAGATTATTCAATTTATTGATGGTATCATTAAACAAAATTCCGGGCTCATTACGA
This sequence comes from Bdellovibrionales bacterium RIFCSPHIGHO2_01_FULL_40_29, assembly GCA_001771815.1. Classification (GTDB taxonomy): domain Bacteria; phylum Bdellovibrionota; class Bdellovibrionia; order Bdellovibrionales; family Bdellovibrionaceae; genus Pseudobdellovibrio. The sequence continues at coordinate 36,337 of MEPU01000012.1, forward strand.
TTGTATGTTGATTTCATCACCAGATCCCAAAGCTCGTTGGCATTGGCAAATGTCTTGTACACGCGCACCGGCAGCCCGCGCTGCTTCCAGGCATTTAAATTTCCATCCCAATACTTACGATAATCGTCTTTGTTTTTTTCATAATCTGGAAATTCTAAATTCCACGGTTTATTATTTTCAACTGCGGTCATAAAATCATCTGATACCAAGACGGACATATTGAATTTTGTCAAACGACCTGGAGTCTGTTTTGCCGTAATGAACTCTTCAATATCGGGATGAAAAACCGACATTGTCACCATCTGGGCGCCTTTACGGATTTTCTTTTTGCCCTTGTCGATGGCTTTTTTAATTCCGCTTCCTGCTGTGATCACACCACTTTGAGTGTCCCACATTTCCAGTAACTTCACGGCACCTGGCGAATCGCCTCCGATTCCATCGATATAAGCCCCACGAGGTCGCATCACATCCGCACAAAACCCATAGCCGCCTTCAGATTTCAGAATCAAGGCCTGGCGCTTGAGCTCATCCATAATGCCATCCATAGAATCTTGGTTTTCACCGCGAAAGCCACTGACGAAACAATTTATGTACGTGGTTCCCTTCAGTCCCGTTCCGGCATTTGACGTGATTCGTCCACCTGGAACGAACTTAAAATCTTGCAGAATGCCAAGAAACTTCTGACTCCAATACTTCTGATCTTCTGGTTTTTCGACAGAAGCCATATCTTTAGCAATCGCTAGGTGGCGATCGTTGATATCATTCTCGCCGGCATATCTATAGGTTTGATTAAAAATTTCTTCTGAAAATTCATCGATAAAAATTGTTTTATGAGATTCTATTTCCGATTTTTGAGTTTTTTGAGGTTCGGAATCTTTTGCAGTGTGACGGATGAGCTCTAATTCCATTTATTGTTCTCCTGATGATGATGTCCGTGGACCATGTCGCCTTAAAAAAATCGTAAGCCGAATTCTTTGCGGGACGACATGATCTGAATCATATCGATCGAACTATTTTTAAGGCCTTTTCGCCCAAGAATTACACCATCCGGACGCTTTGACGACTTGACCGGCAAAAAGCGAACATTTTCCAACTTCTTCGGCGCCCTGCATTCCGTGCTTGGTATATAAAAGGCAGTTTGAACAGTTTTGCTTCGCAAATGGTGTTCCTTGGCGCTCAGTTTTCAATTTAGCATCCTTCACATCAGACGTCTTGTGCTGATAATGTAAGGTTGCTGCCATGCCCTTTCCTGGCTCAACCAAAGGTAAATCACCAGCTCCTGAACCACGACGACGCTCTTGAGCAAAGCTTAGTTTGGGCATCAATACCGAAGCTCCTACAGCAACCAGCATTGTTTTTAAGAAATCTCTTCTTTGATTTTTCATGTTTTTCTCCTTGGTTGAATTTACTTTCATGTTTTATTTGTATAAAGAATTTTTAAAAAGAACGATCGACTCCAAATTAAACATCCCACAATCCATCCGGCAAATAACAAGATAAGCGTTAAATTTCGATTCGAACCCGAATAGGCTAAACTGGCTCGGTAAAAAGCCAAAATCAAAAATACAAACATGAACCATTTCAAGTTACGATCCACCAACTCAAGCGACATATCATGTTGACCGTGGGACAGCACCACTCGCGTTGAAACAAGAATAGTCAGCAATGCAAATCCCCCAATATAAGTGATGTGCATCAAATGCAAACTGTACATTGGAAAAATTGACGTCAGCAAGAAACCCAAAGCCATCAAATGAACAGCTATCCGAAGTCCCCGCCCCAAGTTCCCCTTAACAGATCGCGGGTGATAAACTTTGAACTTAAAAACGGCCATCCAGGCAATCACAGCAAATTTTATAAAATTTCCAAGACCCGAAGAAACAAAAGCCTCAATGACAAAAGCCAAATTCAAAGTTACTGCCAAAGCGAAAAAAAATCCCATCGTTTCGTTCGAGGCTGTTCGAATATCGATAGCACCTTGAACTCGACTGAGTGCTGGAATCAAACGACTGCCAAGACCTAAAATTAAATTCAGAACAAAAGCCTGAAAAAATAAATTTTTACCCAGCAAAAAAGTCTCAGCTGATAGAGCTGACGAAGGCCACAAAAGAATCACACTTCCAATAAGGCCAACCAATAATCCAATCGGAACAAACACAAATCCAGGTGGTGGATTTGCTTTTTTCACCCGCCATCGACGGGCGATAAAAAAGAATAAGAATAGAAATTGAAAAATCGCAACTCCGTAGGCAATACTAGGCTGTGCAAAATAGGCCAATACACCCTGTAACCAAACAGCCGCTAATCCAACAAATACTTCCCACTTTCTAGCTTCGTGTGTTTGAGACATTTTTGGAACAGCTGTCATTAAAAATCCATAGATGTACGCAAAAAGGAATCCCGTAATCATTAAATTAGCATGCGCACTCATTGGAAAGGATTCCACCAAGTTAAATTGAAATGCCGTCCAAAGTCCAACACCCAAAAATGACATCACAAGACCTGAAATAAAGAAAAGTTGATATGGTTCGAAATTATTTTTTATTTTCATAAGCTATTATCTTCTCGATCAACTCATTATGAGGTGAACTGACACCTTTCAGTTTGACTATGGGAACCCCTTCATGACTGAGCAAATTGATTTCATTCGAGTGTGAAAAATCCATACCATCCACTTTTTGATAACTAATCCCCAGCACAACAGCCAATTGGCGAACCATAGCATCTTTCTGACCCGTAATAAAAAACCACTTGCTGGCATCGTACTTGTGCTTATCCATATAGGCCTTTAATACTGCGGGAGTGTCCTTTTCCGAATCAAACGAAGCGACCACCATACGATATTTTTTAACCCCTTTGGCTTTCAGTTCTTTTTCAATTTCTTCTAATTTTTTAAAAGTCATGGGACAAGAGTACTGACAACTGGTGTAGGTCATCGCTATGACAACTGGTTCACCATAAAATTCCTTCAACGTGATACGGCGATCATCGTGAGTCATCCACACATCTTTTAATTGATAAACTGAGTTCTGAGGAAGCGCCTGAGCAGAAACAACTCCGCTGAACAGTGTAAATATGATTGTTAAAAAACTGAGACCTAATTTCATTTTCTCTCCGATTTGATTTGAGAAGCCTCTTTTACACAACGAAATCCTAAATTCCAAAGTGCAGAATTTCCTTTTAAACTAGAGCGAAATGCAAACCGCATAAATGCCGCATAATTTTCTTTGTCGCCACTGTTCATGCTGCCAGCCCCACAAAATAAATCCCGATTAAATGTGGTGTCCTCACGACTTTCACCAGTCACCATGCTGGAATTGAAGTCCTCAACCCACTCCCACACCAACCCATGCATATCGTGTAATCCATAAAGACTCTTATAAATCGAACGCACCTGTGGAATTGAAATTTCTTTAGGCTGTCCATACCAGTTCAGAATTCGCTCCAAAAATTTTGAATTTTTATTGGCATCTTTTACTTTTTCGCTGGCTGCAGCTAAATACTCCCACTCGTTGATTGTCGGCAATCTCGCCTGAATACTTTCACAGTAAGCCCGGGCCGCAAACCAGGACACAGAAGTCACCGGCGATAACAAATGAACTCCGGACTTTACAGTTTGATCATCTGCAAATTGTTCGAGATAACCACCTTCCGCAAAAAGGGCTGGAACTTGGCTTTTCGTCCACTGGGGATTCAGCTTAAGAAATTCAATAAAATCTGAATTAGTCACTTGCGAGATTTGCACTTGCAATGATTTGACTTTGTAGATCAACTTTTGATTATTTTTTTTAGGTTTCAACCAAAAGGGATTCAATGACCCCTTCGGTACAGTTACAAATTCTTGAGTTGCAAAAACATGCTGGGCAAATACCAATAGACAAATCAATAAAATTTGCCCAGCACCTTTCATGTTAGTGTCCGCCCGCTGGAGCAGTTGCTTTCAGTGCCTTGACCTCGGCTGGAGTCACAACTTTTTTACTGTTACCAGCCATTGTGTACACATAAGTTAAAACGTTAGCAATACTTTCATCGGTTAATCCCAATGCTGGCATCACGCTATTGTATTTTTCTTTATTCACAGTGATGGCACCACTAAGACCATTCTTAACAACTGAAATAGCACGTTTTTTATCTGCGTTTAAATAATCCGAGGCTGCAACCGGAGGAAACACCGATGGAATTCCTTTACCATCTGCTTGATGACAGGCGGCGCAGTTGGCTGCAAAAGTTACTTTTCCCATCTTGATGCGCTCTTCAAGAGATTTCGCAACAGTAACGGTTTCTTTTTCAACGGATGACTGGATATTGCTTCCCTCAGGCAAGTAAACTTCATCCATTTGTTTTCCAGAATAAATCACTTTATCTTCAGGTCCTTCAACTTTCATCAACCCTAAAGCCCCTTTATTAAAAGCTCTAAAAATGGAGTGATCGACCAGAACCAAATTTCCGCTTGTTTCCGTTTTGTATTCCACAATGGCAGATCCACCAGCAGGAACTAATGTTGTTTGCACATTCTCATTGATGAGCTTTGTTCCACCTTCAACATAAACCTTATCAAAAATTTCACCAATCACATGAAACGATGACACCAAGTTAGGACCACCATTACCAAAAAAGATTCGAATATTCTCACCCACTTTAGCTTTCAAAGCGCCGTCACCAGTCATTGAATTCACTGATCCATTGAACACAACATAAGTTGGTCGTTCATCAATGGCTTTTTCCATATCAAATGGTTGGTAACCTTGTTTTCCATTTTTCCCCTTTGTATAGAAATCGCCTTGCATCACATAGAATTCACGATCAACTTTAGGCAATCCACCTTTGGGTTCAACCAAAATTAAACCATACATTCCATTAGCAATGTGCATACCCACAGGAGCTGTCGCGCAGTGATAAACATACAACCCAGGATTCAACGCCTTAAATGAAAATACAGAACTGTGTCCAGGAGCTGTGAACGAAGAAGCAGCTCCACCGCCGGGTCCTGTGACAGCATGCAAATCAATATTATGTGGCATTTTACTGGAAGGATGATTCATCAAATGAAATTCAACCATATCACCTTCTTTAATTCGAATAAACTTTCCAGGAACAGTTCCTCCGAATGTCCAGAATGTGTACTCTGTACCGTCAGCGATTGGCATTTTCTTTTCAACTACTTCCATCTTCACAATCACTTTTGTATTATGTGATCGCGTGATGGGTGGCGGAACTTCCGGTGGAGCTGTTAACACCGCATTCTCTTCACCTTTAATTTGGGCTTGAGCACCAAGACTTAGAACTGATATCAGGATCACTAGCAACTTTTGCATTTGAACTTCTCCTTTTGATGATTCATTAAAACTAACTTAAGTCGAAATTGAAAGATCCGGTATGATCAATGTCATTAGCCCTCTTGAATTAATGCAATCACTCGTCCAGTATCTAGCACTTCAATGTACTGATCTGAAGTCTTAATGATTCCTTGATGAGACCAGTCACTCATAATACGAATAACAGATTCTACCGTTGATCCTAGTGAATCGGCAATTTCTTTACGAGTCAATGGTATCGGTAAAATGCCATCACTTTCTCGAGAGTATTTTTCAATAAGTTGCAAAATAAGTTGAGCCACTTTTTGCTCGAGTGGAGATTTACTAAAAAGCTTTTGATCTTGTAGCAAAATCATTCGGTTATAAAGCAAATTTTGCATATGCAAAACAATCTCAACATTTTTTGCCCAGTACTTAATATACGTGTCACGCGGAATATCTAAAACCAATGATGGCCCCATTGAAATAGCTGTAACAGGATAAACCGCATCAGGCTGAGGCATGACAAATGCCGCGACCGCATCACCCGGAGCTGCAAAGTAAACTATAACATCCTCGCCCCGAGGTGTCGGGCGAACCAGTTTGTAGGCTCCACGCAGTATTAAACTGAACTTAGTCGCGGACTCACCAATTCGGTAAAGAACCTCGCGATGCTTCGATGATCGCATTTGTGCATTTTCAAAAAGCTTAGATAGCATACTTCGATCGCATTTTTTAAAAAGCGAAAACTCTGCAATCTCCGGTAAAAATGTTTCGATTTGATTTTGCTGACTCACTAATCCCATAGATTTATTACTCCATGCCAATACTTATGCAAATTCAAAGCACGCAGAATCAGTGAGTTTTGAGCCATTCTGTCCCAAAACCCTATTTTGATCTAAAAATTTGAGACTTTCTGACACAAGCCTAAATCATCAAGAATCACCACAGACGCCACAGCATGACTTCTTTTGAGATAGCTCATCCTGATTCTTTTTGACGATTCGCACACACCAAATATCAGGCCCTGTGACAAAACTTTCCCAGATTAAATTCTCAGGCTGAAGTTGCTCAACTTGCATTTGTAATGGCCGAGGCTCGTGGTCATTTATAAACTCAAAACTTGAACCTGGCTTTAAGCCTTCGAAAATGGATAGAAAAATGGCGTGTCGAGCCTTGGGCTGAATGTCTCTAAAATCGATAACTGTTTTCATTTTTATCCCTTCGCAATCACTGCTTCAAGCACCAACGTATCGCAGTTCTTTCAACTGATGCTATGACCAATATCATACGGCTGAATTTGGCAATACCGTACTCTTGTATTATGGATTATGTCCCCCAATTAAAACAGCAACACGAGATCTTGGTGGATTATCTTGATCAGCTCAAATCCTGTTGGAAAGAAAAAAATCTTTTACAATTTAAAATAGTCTGCGCTCAACTTATCGGCGCACTTCGAGATCATCATGACAGAGAGCTTGAGTTGCTTTTTTCGAAAGCTCCCGAACGTGGATTACAGCAAGGCGGACCATTTTGCTCTTACTACTTTGAATTTTTTATGACGAATCGACCACTAAAAGCCGCTGAATACTGGATTAAAAAACTGACTGGGAAAGCAACTATCGTGCAGGTCCCCGATGCTATCAACATCTACTTTACAAACAATTCACAACTGACCATTCCACTCGAAGAACATCTGGCACTTGGCGCATTGGCGCAGGCCCTTTTTGAAAATATCGAACAAGCCCCCAGTGAAATCCTGAGTGAAGCTTTTTATTATTTTGAAGACTTACTTAAACTTAATTTAAAAAAAGAAGAAAGCTGTCTATGGGTTCTTTTACAATCAATCATGGAACCACAGTATCTTCTGAGTTTACGAAAATAACTGAGCATACTTAGAAATTGCACTGATCAAATCAATTGGTTTTATAGGTTTCGTTAAGTGATCTGTGCATCCGACATTCAAACATTTCTTTCGCACTTCACTCATTGCGTGTGCGGTCAGAGCAATAATAGGTTTACGATATCCCGCTTCGCGCAATTTTTGAGTGGCTGTATATCCATCCATGACTGGCATTTGAATATCCATCAAAACAACATCAAAATCTTCAAGCAAAGCTTTATTGCACCCTAACAGTCCATTCTCTGCAAAATCAACAATGGCCCCATACTTTGTTAAAAAATGCCAGATTAACTTTCGATTATCTGGAGAATCATCCACAATAAGAACTCGAACTCCGTCTAGAACTCCGGCGGCTATTTCAGTAGGCCCATCCATCTCTTTCCAATGACTTTCGCCAATGACTTTCTTCTGAGGTTGATCTGGAACTGAAATCAGAAATGTCGATCCTTTATTGACGGCTGTCTGCAGAATAACCACGTCTCCACTTAAACTTCGCGCTAGCTGACGTGACAATGCCAAGCCTAATCCCGTACCACCAAAACGTCGCACCAAGGTTCCATCGGCCTGAACAAAAGCTTCAAAAATTCGCTCGACTTCAGCTGTTGGAACTCCAATTCCTGTATCAGAAACTTCAAAAAAAACTTGAACCCCACCCGTCGCATCCATTTGACTGAATCGGCGAACTTTAACAGAACCAGCATGAGTGAATTTAACGGCATTACCTATGATATTCATTAGGATTTGTCGCAGTCGCAGCGAATCTGTCACAATACTTTCGATAGCAGAGTCTTCGACCAAGTATTCTAAAGCCAGGTCCTTCTCATTGGCCTTCACTCGAAGCAAAGACACAACATCCGTGACAATCTCATCCAGCCTTGTTTCCGTAAACTCCAATGTTAAATGTCCGGCCTCAACCTTAGAAAGATCCAATATATCATTGATAATTGCAGAAAGTTGTTCGCCATTTCGAGTGACAATTTTAATATAATTTGAATGTTCTTCTTTCGAAAGGCTTGGATCTCGTAGCAAATCCGTAAATCCAACAATGGCACCAAGCGGAGTTCTGATCTCATGAGACATGTTTGCCAGAAACGCTGATTTTAATCGATTGGCCCGCTCGGCATCTTCCTTGGCCAACTGCAAACTTACTAAAAGTTCTTGCAGCTCGATCTCGTTCGCCGCACGCTCGGTCATATCGATCAGTGCACAAATACGAACTTTGCGACCACTGATCGTGACGTCGAAGGCAGAAATTTCAACAACGATTATCGATCCATCTTTTTTCATGTGCCTGATCGGCGGCAGAGGTCTCACTTTTTCAGCGGTGATTGTTTCATAAAAATAAGCCGTCACCTCAGGTAGACGAATATCTGTAACCGACATCTGCAAAAATTCATCTTTGGAATAACCATACAGTTTGATGGCTGCATAATTCACATCCATGAACCTTAACGTTTCCAAATCAAATATCCATTTTGGAAGAGGACTATAGTCAAACAGCAACTGATAACGAAGCTGACTCTCGATAATTTTTTCGCGCTCCAATAAGATGGCATTTTTAGAAACCTCGATGGCTTTGCGAGAATTCACTCGCTCACTGACATCTTGCCCTTGCGCCACAATACCGTAAATACTTCCATCAGCACGTCGAAGTGGTTGCTGAACAAAATCAATATAAACTATTTTTTCGATTCCATTTATATTCAATCCAATAGGAGTTTCAATGGCAGAATAGGACTCGCCTGTTCTGGCAATTTTTTCTAAAATATCAACAAAACCCTGCGCTTCAATTTCCGGCAAAACTTCAAGGACCGTTTTTCCGATGATACTTTCGTCCTTACCAATTAATTCTAAATAAGAACGGTTCACGCGCTGAAATCGAAAATCTGGTAAACTCAAAAAAGCCATCCAAGAGCTGGATTCAGCAAATATTTGTTCCAAGACTCGATCACCTTCAACAATCTGATTCTGCAATTGCACACAATGAGTGATATCTGTAAAAATGACGGACATTCCACCATTCGAAGTGGGGGCAGCATGGTATTGAAACCAAAGCTCTCTCTCGGAATCAAATTTCTTAAATTGCGTAAAAACCCGATCCAACATGGTTTTGTGATACTCGGCCCAAATTGGACTGTCTTTTAAACCCCACCCGGTTAAAACGTCGCGAAGGTCCTTTCCAAGAATCTCTTCACGTTTCAAATGAGCTATCTTTTCACACTGTTTATTAATAAAAGTAAAGCGCCAGTTTTTATCAACTGCGAAATAGGAGTCATTCATATTCTCTAAAACTTCAGAGAATTGATCAAATTTCTGATCCGTCACAGTTATCCTTTTGCTAATAAATAAACTTCAGCATTCGATAGTTTTAATGTCAAGATTTCCACAACATTAGGGCCACTGTAGCGCTGATGAAGAAATGTTAAGAAAACCCAACTTTCTAACGCATCAGGATTCCTCTCTGATGCAATCATATGCTAGCTTTAAGTCATGATTGGACTTACTGCACTTATTTCTCCTCATTCTGTTGATGATTTCTTAACTTCAAGCTGGCCTGGAAAACCCTTTGTGGTTCATGGACTGCAACAGAGCATTTCGGAGCTCACAGAAATACCATTTCTTCAATCGCTGGAGACACTTCTTAATTCTTGGCCCCAATCAGTATCGGCACACTTACCTGATGTCGCCGATGAAGCGAGCGCTATTGACACCACTCCACAGAACGCTCGAAAACTTTTTAACAACAAGATGAGTTTGCTTTTCAATAATGTTCATTCGATCTCACCTGTTTTAGAAAAGTGGCTCAAACAGTTATCGCATGATTTGGGATTGCCACGCTCAACACTTGCACGGTGCATGGTTTACGCCACTCCGGATGGCAAAGGCACGGCTCCACATTTTGATCAGAATGTAAATTTTGTACTGCAACTTCATGGCACAAAAAAATGGTGGCTCGAAGAGAATCTTCATGTTGAAAACCCAACAGAGAGATTCACTATGGGACAACCTATGGATCCTGAATTAGCCATCTATGCTGCCAAAGAAATGCCAACAACGATGTCACAAAATGCATCCGAGTTTATTTTAAAACCAGGATCATTGTTATTTGTTCCACGGGGTTACTGGCATCGCACCGAAGCCACTGGCGAAGCATTGGCATTAAATTTTACTTTCAATCAACCCGCCTGGGTTGATTTACTCACATTGGCTCTTCGCAGTCGACTTTTGCAATCTGCAGAATGGCGCGAACTGGCCGATGGTGTGTCTTCAAGAGACTCCGCACGAAGGCACCTAGCCACGGAAACGTTCGAATTCTTACTGACAGATCTCATTGATGATTTACCAAATTGGACAGCTGCCGATATTCTTGGCGCTACCGAAGGTCCCAGCGAATATTCATGACAAAAATTAAAAATCAATCTTATACTCTAGGGCATGGATTATAATTTATTAGCGACATTTGCCTTATTAGTTGGTCTTGAACTTGTACTTGGAATCGACAACATTCTATTGATCTCAATCGTTACGGATCGTGTGGCCGTCGAAAATCGCAATAAAGTACGTATGCTGGGTTTAGGATTAGCCCTGGGGGCACGGTTACTCCTGTTATTAGGCGCCAGTCATTTAGTTAAACTCAGCGAGCCTGTGCTTGGATCTCTGAGTTATAAAAGTATTGTTTTAATTCTCGGAGGAGCCTTTCTTCTTTATAAGGCTGTCAAAGAAATCCACCATGTGGTTGAAGCTCGCGATGATGACAACATGTTAAAAAAAATCACCCTGACTGTCATGGCCGCCATCATGCAAATTCTTTTATTGGACATTGTTTTTTCTATTGATTCAGTCATCACGGCTGTTGGATTAACTGATAATCTGCTAGTGATCTATTCTTCGGTTGTGGTCTCTTTTATTTTAGTCCTCGCTTTTTCTGGAAAAATCGCATCCTTTGTGCAAGATCATGTGACTTTGAAAATTTTAGCTCTTTCTTTTTTAATCACCATTGGCGTGACCTTAGGAATTGAGGGCATGGGTGGCCATGTTCCAAAAGCTTATATTTACTTGCCCATGGCTTTTGCTCTTGGTGTTGAACTTTTACAGATGCGCTTTATGCATAATCAGAAAAAAAAGAACCCCTCAAAGAAGAATCCACCTCAAACAGCTTCTCAAGCGATGAAATAGGTTACAGTGGAGCACCATGATATCACACCAACCCAAGTTATAGCCCTTTGCAAAAGCAAGTTTCATTACTATCTTTTTATGGTTGTGCTTGTCGGAAAAAAAAGAATACTTCGCAGCGAGCTTCGCAACAGCTTCAAAGACATTAAAACATTAGACTCTGTCGTCAACGACCTGTTGAATGCCCATCTTTTTATTGAAGAAGATAAGTTTGTCACTTGCATTAGTTTTAATGTGAAGTTTCCATCTCTTAAAAAACATCTGCAATTGGAAAACTACTACAAACAACTCGATCTTTGGGATCTTCAATTTCCAGAAACCTTCAAGTTTGAAAATATAGTCAGCAAGGTGTATATCAAGAAAATATCCCCTCGCACGATTGTTCGCGTCCAAATGGCTTTAGAGAAAGCCATTTCCTCTATTAGTGAAGAAATAAATAGCGATACAGAATCTGATTTGGATTTAGAATCACAAATTATTCATCTGCAAATTGTCTTTAATAAAGGCGATATAAAACTCTGATATTGATTCAATCTCTTAGACTTTATTTGTCGCAATATAAGTCATCAGATCTTCGACAATACTTGCAATTTTATTCTGTTGAATGGGCTTCAAGCGAATAAACTCTAACCCCACAAGAACCCCTTGTTGATCTTTCTTATGACAAAATCGAACGATAGCATCGCACGAGATCTCTGAACGTTTATAAATTTGAAACTGAATACTGATAATCTGTTCTAGCGTCAAAGACACCATAGGATTCAAGACTTCCAATCGAATTCCCGAAAGTGAAATGTCGTGTACCACCGCATTCACCAGGCGAATATCCGGAAGAAGATTCATGACAAACGCACTTTGGCTCCATTTTTTCGGAATTTGATAACGGGGCTCTTTACGGCGTTTCAACTGAATGACTTTGGAATTCAAATCAAAATAGTATTTATTCATAAACTTTTTAATCGGTGCCTTGATAAAAAATACCTCGGTACCAATATTGAATTTCATTGATACATTGGTGTCTAATGACACTGATGCATCCACAGGTTCAATATTCAAAAGGACTTTCTTATCGGATAACGAATCCACCACCGCTTTAATCATTGATGCGGAAGTATCTGATTTGAAATACAATGCCGATTTCTGACTGTAGCATTGACTGATCATTTCCAATGATTTTTTTTCATCCAATTCAACGAGAAATTCCATTAATGTCGACATCTTTCACCATACTAACTGGCTACCGGAGAACGTCCAGCGATATCCTTTCACTGACAAGGCGCTTCTGCTATTTCCTGTATTTTTTCAAGAATCGCCGAGACCCATTGATCTTCTGCTGTAGAAATATTCCGATTAGCTCCGACTAAATTAAGACGCCCCAAACGACTGGCTTGAAAAATCGTCTTGAGTACCTGCTCATCCAAAATTTTTGCACGCTCTAAAAAATAAGTTTGTGCTTTTTTTGAAAATGACATCGGCACGGAGCCGTCACTTTTTTGATAATTAAACTGACAGGTTCCTTTCTTAAAAATCGTATTCTTTCTGTAGGCTTGAATGTCTCCACGAGGATGATCTTTTCCCCGGAGTGTTCCTATACGGGTTCCAAAAGCGGCTCCAATATCATGAGACATTGCCACAACATCATCACAGACGGATTCGTCAATTTTTGACTTTTGCACACAAACCAAAGCATTCTGTAGCGAATTAGTAGATGTAAAGGTTAAAAAATGTGTGATCAGCGCAAAAACTTCAACTTCGATCCGTTTTTGTTCCGAAGCATATGGCAATAATGAATTCACTTGTTTCCAGTCCCATGGTTTTTCCAATGGCGAATACATCCGTTTTCCATCAAACTTGAACTCGATCGAGGCCTCTGGAAATTCTTGAAGGGCGAATTGACCACCTTTTTTCAATGGTTGTTTCTGCCCCCTGAATGGATCTTTTTCACAACCAAAGCAAATGATTTTCTCTGTCATGATATGGCTATGAGCTGGCACACCTAATGCCCACAGAATTCGTGATGCGGCCGAACTGGTGTAGTTCTCGATGTGACGACCATCCCACTTAGAATAGCGAACTTTGAGAACCTGTGCTTTACGGGGTTTACCGGTGACACTAGAAATCAGCTTTCGATTCAATTCATCACCCAAAAAAATATCATCACCATCAGAAATTAATGTAAAAGCTTCCGCCACCAGCTCGCCGCGACTATCAAAAAGTCGATTATCCGAATCCGTCCGAACACATCGAAACTTACTGGAAGCACCATTTTGTTGTTGATAAATAAATCGACAATGAACCGCAGTATTATTCAATAAAGATGATTTTGTTGAAGGTGTTACCAAAGACTCAAAAAACTTTGCATCAGATCTAACGGGCTGTTCACCTAAAAATCGTGCTTGAATAAGACAGTTCTTTTGATTTGATTTTAAAAAATCGACAGATGATTTTTCATTGGGAATCATACATTTTGCATTAGCCACTGAAGCACCCAAGAACACCAAAATCCAAACTATCCGTTTCATTGATAACTCCCTTTTAAAAAAGATGGGCACATTGCCCAGCACCCGTACGTTCTTTCGCCTGAATAACTTTTGATAAAATATGAAAACCCAATGAATTCTTCATCAACTCGGGATGAAATTGAAAAAGTGCTCCGCGACCATTCTTAAACTCAGTGGCCTCAACAATACCGTCTGGTGACAATGCCGCCAATTCCAAAAAACCACCTGGCTTATAGATAACCGATTGATGATGCAAACTATTCACAACCAGATCCGTACCACCGGTACCTTTCAATATATTATGCGTGGTTGGCAACAGCTTGACCGCATGCCAATCATCTTTATGTGCAACTTGGCCACCCACTTGAAAAGGGATATCTTGTATCAACTTATAACCCAATGCGACCGATGCCAATTGAGAGGCGCGACAGACACCAATATAAAAACTTTTCTTAAAGGAATCTTTTTCTTTCTGACCGCGTTGAATAAAATGGCGTATCAACTTTATCTCGGCCAAGTCTCGCTCTGTATTCGTATTGACCGAGTGAAAATTCTCTTGCTTCATCAGCATTGGATCAACATCATCACCACCAAGACCAGCATATATTCCAAACTTTTCATAAACTTGATCGAACACTTCACGCTCTTCGCGAATCGACAATCCCAGAGTTGGATTAATCAGAAGCAAATAATTTTTTTGCCCAAGCCTTTCAAAATAAAATCGAAATTGATCCACGCGCTCTGAGCCTGAAGTGTAATCACCAGGGCGATTGGCCTGCATCAAAACGCGCTGATCACTAGCACCTGGCCGAGTAGAAAGTTCTTTGAATTTCACCGTTTCAAAATACGGAGTCGTTCCTTGAAAAAGCTCCATCAAGCCCGAGTTTTGACTTAAATTCCGAAGGTACCGATCAGCAGCTTGTTCTGGAGATTCCGTGCTTCGCACAGGCAAAATAAGCGGAGCATTTGCATTCTTCACATGCCATTCAACGAGTCGCACAGCGGCCATTGACCACGACGACATCAGTAAAATAAATAGAAATACGAATCGAGTCACTAAACGCCCGCCTTGCTACCCAAAAGCAATGCAAGATCAGCGCTTGATAGGATGCAATAACTGCGATTTAATCCACGCGAGTGTCGATTTTTTTGACACTGTGGCGCTTAAAATAAGTCTGACTATTTACCTGAAATTAACATCCTCTACGGTTGAAACCGAGTCGACCAAATAGAAAAAACATCCCAATTTGAAAAAGCTGTTTGGGCGCGACCCTTGACCACACCCGCCAAATAGGTTCGTCCTTGAATCACGACAAATAAGGGAGCACCACTATCACCCGCCTCTAGTCGTGAACCAGATGTGGATTTCGCAGAATTTCCAAGAAATTGAATTGAATTCAAGCTGGCCATTCGCTTGGTGTCGCTTGTTGAAATATAAGCTACAGGGTTGATGGTCACAACAAAGGCTTGTGACTGCATACTTGTTGTTAAGTTCTGATTCCAAACTGTTGGAAAAATAAAATCTGCGGGCACTGGTATTTCATTTTGTAATTTTAAAATAGCATAATCATTTTCTGGAGAAATGCGATTCGGAGGTGACGTTGGGCTGACACCTGGTCGCAATTGAACAGTGACTGGTGTTGAATGCCGCAAAGTTGTCGCATATCCCGTTCGAATGATTCCATTCGGTGTTTCACGATAACGGTATTGACCCACTTCTATTTTGATTGGCTGCCCTTGAAATAGATGTGAACTGACCACGCAATGAGCCGCTGTCACCAAAGTGTTTTTTGAAATCAATGTGCCGTTGCAATAGCCCGTCACATCGCCATCAGAATCATAAGCCGGTATAGCAATTTGAACCACGGCTCTGTATCCCATATCTTCTGCCGCTACTGATGATGTGAGCGCCAAGACATGACAAGATCCGCTGAATAAAACTAAAAAAACTGCTGATTGGACTATATTTTTCATTTTCTTCTCATTTCATTTCATTAAAATTTCAACCCATGATTTTTTATCTTTGGGAATGGCTTCCATCGGCATAAATAATCCCGTTTTTAGTCCACCATTATATGCCAAGCTCTCCTGAGCAATATTTTCTAATTTTAAAATGGTCTTCAATATTGCAAAGGCCTTCGCGTTATTTCCGCGCATGACTTTAATCACTTCTTCTACAGTGACATGCGGGATACTGTCATCCCAGCAATCATAATCCGTGACAAAACAACATGGTAAATAAGGCAATCCTGCTTCGCGGGCTAAAGCATACTCTGGGAAATTAGACATCCCTACAATTTGTGCTCCCATTTGACGGTAAAAATTGGATTCCGCTTTTGTTGAAAAGTACGGCCCTTCAATGCAAACGTATGTTTGACCAAAATGTGTTTTAAAATTTAATTTTTGAACTGATTCTTGAGCGTGCGCGGCCATCACTTCACAAATTGGTTTTGCTAACGACACATGCCCAATCAAACCCTGACCCAAAAAAGTATGCTGACGCAATGATTTTGTGCGATCTATATACTGAAAAGGGACGACGCAATCACCCGGCGCAAATTCTTTCTGCAAAGAACCCACCGCACTGAATGAGACAATGGCTTTGACACCCATTTTTTTAAAAGCAAAAATATTGGCGCGATAGTTGATCTCGCTGGGTAAATGTTCGTGGTGCTCACCATGCCGAGAGATAAATAAAAATTCTTTGCCTTCAACTCGCACTTTTTTAAAGCCACTGGCGGCCAAACCAAACGGAGTCTCGCGATTTAAAATTTCAACTGTTTCAAAATCTTCAAATTTTTCAAACCCCGAACCACCAATGATCCCTAACATTTGAAACTCCCTCTTGCTTTCATTTTTATTTTTTTAAAATTCCTGCATCAATTTTTTCTTTTGAAAACACGGCTTTATCTAAAACCCAGTAACTCACAAGCTTGGCTGGAGTGACATCAAAAGCCGGATTGTAAACGGTCACACCGCTGGGGGCCCATGTGACATCACCAAAACTTCCGCTGACACCCGTTACTTCTTTAGCGGGACGCTGTTCGATGGGAATTTCCAATCCACTTTGGCATTGGACATCGACCGTGGTGTAAGGTGCGGCCACTATAAATGGAATCTGATGATAAAAACAATTCACGGCAACGCTGTAAGTTCCAATCTTATTTGCAAAATCGCCATTGATTGCAATCCGATCTGATCCCACGATAGCCTTGGTGATTTTTTTTAACGACATCAAATGAGCCGCCATATTATCGGTAATCAGTGTGCATGGAATATTTAATTTCTTAAGCTCCCAAGCCGTCAGGCGCCCGCCTTGAAGTAAAGGTCGCGTCTCATCAATATAAACATGAATTTTTTTTCCCTGCTCGTGGGCTTTACGAATAACTCCCAGGGCTGTTCCCACTCCGGCTGTGGCCAATCCCCCCGTGTTACAGTGGGTCAAGATTTGATCTCCATCTTCAATCAGGGATGCGCCGTTCAAGGCAATTTGATCACACAGATCGACATCTTCACGAAAAATTTGTAATGCCAGTGAAGTCACTTGATCTACAGAGAATGACTCTCGAATTAATTTTGTCATGCGATCAATGCAAATCATCAAATTCACTGCTGTCGGACGCGCTTCATATAATTTTTTTGCGCTCACAAGTAATTGCTCAGCACCTTCACCTTGAACAGCCAACTTGGCTACCATCAGTGCTGCGGCCACTCCGATTAATGGCGCGCCTCGAACACGCAATGATTTGATGGCTTCAATCATTTGCTCGTTCGTATCAACTTGAATCCATAATTCTTGCGTCGGAAGCAATGTTTGATCTAACAGGCGCAAACTGAACTGAGCGTTATCAATATCAACCTCGAGGGCCATTGATCGCAAAGAAACGGAATGTTCACTCATAACAAAACATCTCCAATTTTTTTTCGAAGCTCATACAAATAAGCAATTTCTTCTTTTGGCAAAGGATGTAAACCACCCAATTGAACAGCCGCCGCCAGGATTTGAGCTGAATGCTCGATGCGCTCCATGCCTCGATAGGCTTCGTCTAAACTTTCACCCCACGCCAAGGCCCCATGATTTCTTAATATCATGGCCTGATGCTTTGGTAAAAAAGGAGCTAAAACTTTTCCCATATCAGCAGTTCCTGGTCGTGCGTACGGAACAAATGGAATATCGCCAGTTGATAAAATGACTTCTGATAAGCAATCACTTGGTAATTTATCCAAGTCAGGCCTTGCCACGCTCCAAGCAATCGCTGTCAAAGGGTGTGCATGCACAACCGCTTTTGCTCGCGCGCATGTTTTATAAATTTCAAGATGCATTTGCTTTTCGCTAGAAGGATTTCCCACAAGAGTTTTTCCATCCAACGTGATCACGGCCATTTGCGACGGATCCATAAAACCTTTTGAAACACCTGATGGAGTTATTAAAATCTCGTCATCGCTCACGCGAAAGCTGATATTGCCATCTGCTGCAGCCAGCATATTACGATTGTGCAATCTTTCGCAAATTGTGAGAATTTCTTTTGCCATTCTTTGTGCTGTTAGACTTGTCATGAACTAGTCATACATCGCATAGTTTATTTATGGCAAGTTTTGACCCAAAAACACTCTTGATTGTGATGGCTTTACGTGACGAATCCCAAGGCTTATTCGAGGCCTCGGGTATTCAGCCCTATTACACAGGCATTGGCCAGGTGCGCGCTGCTTTTGGCTTGACCAAAGCTATTCATGAACAAAAACCAGTTGGTATTTTAAATCTTGGCACTGCTGGCAGCTTTGATCTTCCTCAAGGCCAAATTGTTGAATGCTCAGCCTTTATCCAAAGACAATCTCAAATACTTGCGCCCAAAAGTAAAACACTGCTGGCCTCTGGAAGTTTGTCTGATTTTCCAAAAGTCATTTGTGGATCTGCAGATTTTATTCAGCATGAATTCACAGGCGGAGCTCGCTTTGATATCATGGACATGGAGGCCTACGCCCTGGCTTATGTGGCTGCACAGATGAAGCTGCCTTTTTACTCGATCAAAGTGATCAGTGATCATTCCACAGAGAACGTAGTGAGTGATTGGAAAAAGAATTTAGCTATTTCTGCAGAAAACCTGTTTAATGCCTATCAAGGTTTACACACGTAAACGCCTGACTGTATATATTTCAGCCGTGGTATCCAGTGCATTGAAGCCTTGTCAGGGCACCAATGACCCTGTACAAGTTCGACTATGCAATTTAAAGATTTAAACTTAATAGAGCCCATTCAGTTAGCACTTAAAAAATCCGGATACATCGAGCCAACTCCTATTCAGAGCCAAGCCATCCCTCACTTGCTTCTAGGTAAAGACCTTCTTGGCTGTGCGCAAACAGGTACCGGAAAAACAGCCGCTTTTGCATTGCCGATTCTCAATCACTTGGCGACGACAAAATCCTCTGTGCAACCTAAAAATGTTCAAGTCCTTGTTTTGACTCCAACTCGTGAATTGGCTTTGCAAATTTACGAAAGTTTTGAAACGTATGGTGCGGGACTTCGCTTAAAAACAGCCGTTGTCTTTGGTGGCGTCGGCCAAGGCCCTCAAGTCAAAGCCGTTGCTGGTGGAGTGGATATCTTGGTGGCAACACCAGGTCGACTATTAGATCTTATTTCTCAGAATCACATCAATATCCGAAATCTAAAAACTTTTGTTTTAGATGAAGCCGATCGCATGCTGGACATGGGCTTTATTCGTGATATTCAAAAGGTTTTGACGATGATTCCCAAGCAGCGCCAAACACTTTTTTTCTCGGCGACAATGCCCAATGATATTTTAAAATTGGCTAACTCGATGCTGACCAATCCCATCAAAGTCGAAGTCACTCCGGTGTCATCAACTGCAGAAAAAATTGATCAACGCGTGATGTACGTGGAAAAATCTCAGAAAAAAGATCTTTTGAGATTTGTTTTAAATGATCCGAATTTAAAACGTGTCATTGTCTTTACCCGCACAAAACATGGCGCCAACCGAGTTTCTGAATTGCTCACGAAAAATCGTGTTCCCAGTGAAGCCATTCATGGAAACAAATCTCAGAATGCTCGTCAGCGAGCACTCGATGCCTTTAAAGAAGGAAAAATTCGCGTTTTGATTGCTACAGATATCGCTGCTCGAGGAATTGATGTTGATGGAATTTCACATGTGATCAACTACGAAGTTCCCAATGTAGCTGAAAGCTATGTTCACCGAATCGGTCGAACAGCTCGTGCTGGTGCCGAAGGCTCTGCCATTTCATTTTGTGATGCGGAAGAACGCTCATTTATTCGCGATATTGAAAAACTGATTGGCCAAGCCATTCCTGTTGATCATGATCACCCCTACCACTCCGTTCAGGTTGAAAATGCACGAGTTATGTCTTCAGGAAAAGCAAAAGCTTTGATTGAGGCCGGAAATCGCTCTGGTGGCAGCCATCATCGCCATCGCTCTCATGCCGGACCGTCCCGCCCTAAACCAAAACCTCATGGCAGCGCTAGCTTAGGCGGTGGCCAAACGAAAGATGCCACTGGTCGACCAGAGGTCGGACCCGTTCCTAAAAAACCAAAGCGCAGTTTTTTTGGATTTCGCAAATAGGATGAGTCAAAACTAGTCTATTCAACTAGTTTTTCGAGAGCGTCGTTATCTTGTTTCTCCGGAAGCGGCGCTTGATTCTTAAGACTTGCAACAGATCGCTTAATCCTATCTTTCAAAAAAGATTCCTCAATTTTTTGATCCAAAGCCGTTAGTGAAGAAATAGCCACATCTTTTTGTGGAAATGCTGCAATGCCTTCGACAGCTTGAGCCTTAAGAACGGATTCGAATTCTCGCTCACGACTCCACTTTTCTGCTGGGGATTCATTTTTTCGGATAAAATTTTCTAATTGCTTTAAAGATTCATTCGACTGATTTCGAGACAAAATCTCGACCGCCATGGCTCGCTTGTCTCCATTATTTTTTTTGTTCGTTAGGACTTCAGACAATTGACGAACATCATCGTCTGTCATGGATTCAGCCAAAATTTTCATTCGTTGTTCGACTTTTTCGGGATCGTCTTGCAACTGAGATATTTCATTTGTTAACTCTTGAAAACGAAAATCAAATCCAGCTCGAGTTGGATCTTGATAAGATGTCTCAGTGGATGTGGCCGGAGCCAGTTTTGTATGAATTAAACGGGCTGGATTCTTTTTAACAAAAGCGGATCGGCTGGTTCTTTTTGTTAAATCATATTCAACAAAAAAAATCCCAGCGACGAGTACGAATACAAAAATCCAATATGACTTTTTCATGAACTACTCTTTCACAACTTCAAATGCATCATACACTGGCACCACGACTAAACCCGAGTATAAATTTTCAGTTTGCAACCACGGTTGCAAACTTTCACCTGATTGAACATAGATTTTTCCGTCATTGCGTAAAATTAAATTTTGATTTTTAAACGTCACGACCTCTTGATTTGAAAAATCCCACTGCCCGGGCTGACTGACTAATTGCTGAGACTCTGGGACATAATTAAAAATTTTTCCCTCTGTAGAAACTAAAAATAAGCCGGCTTTCACATTGCCAGGAACAGCTGTTGATAATTTTGCCACTGAAAATGGCAAGGATTTTTCACTTCCCCATGATCCTTGCGGAAAATCAAATTCTGCTAATTTATTGTTGTTACCGATTTTAACAACGTGGCGCTTGACTCCAGAATCGAACTCTTCAAAATCCTTAATATTTTGAGTTTCACCCATCAGCTTATAATAAGAATAGGTATCCTCGATAGCATCCGGAAATCCTGAGTTCTGGTACAACTCAATAGCAAATGCGGCTAAGCCATTAAATATCACGGCTCCAAAACTGGTGCGCTTCAAGCGCCCCTCGACAGCGGGAACTTCACGAATAAACCATTGCCCCTGATCATAAACATGCGCTTGCGTTCGATTCTCTGACAAAGCCATGACGGCCTCTCGAGGTTGCAACACAGCTGTATTAAAAACAAAATTACTGCGAGCAATAGCCATTAAACGCGCCATCTTTTTATAAACGGGATGAAAATTTATTCCTTGAACAGAAACGCGAGCATAATATTCCATCTCGACAGCGTGAGATCCTCCATAGTTATAATTGCTATCGCAACCTGCCAATGAAACACCCTGATAAGGACCCTGACGACATGAAATGTGTCGGTAGCCTTCAGTGTGCCGAGCCTCATGAATAAATGTTCCCACGCGGCCTAATGTTGAAAGCTTGGCCCAACCATCTTGCATGGTGAAGTATCCACCAGAATTGTAGGCTGTTGCCCACGGAATATCATTCCCGCGCTCGATGCCTCGAGTTTGTTCTTTTAACCAATCGTAGTACTGTGATTTGTTGACAAAACCTTTGATTAAATTATTTTGTCCCTCGGCGAACTGACCACCTTCAACAATTTTGATATCATTAAATAATTTTTTTGTATCCACCTGAGCATCGCAAAGCTCTTTGCCACCAAAAGATCTGACATCCACTCCGAAGTCACGGGTGTATTTGTCAGCTTCGCTGGCACTCAAACAGGTGAATTCAGAATCTTTGTAGGGCATTTGCAAACTTTGTTGCGAGCTTGCAAATACCATTGTTGAGAAAAATAAAAATACAGCTATCATAGCTTGTGACATACGTCCCCCTCATGGAATCCTTAACAAAAGGCTACTCCATGAAGTCTGAGACTCAAGAAAAATTAAATTGTTTGGCGGATTTTTTTTAACTGCTGGTAGATACCGTGGTAATTCGCGAGAACTCTATCATAATAAGGGTGCTTACTTCGATTCTCAGCAGGTAGACGCTGCAAGTTATTAATTCCCATGTTGTAAGCATTGATATAGTGGGAGCCCTTAGCTCTTAGAGATTTTTTTAAATAATGAAAATACACTGCACCCACCAAGACATTATAAGCAGGATCCTTCAAGGCCTCGGCTCCGCGCCACTCAATTTTCTTTTTGTGACAAATCCATTCTGCTGTATCCGGTTTAATTTGCATCAAACCAATCTCTCCCGCAGAACCAATGGCAAAGGGATTAAACTGACTTTCTGTTTTAACAATTGCCAGCAAAAAAACGGGGTCATAATAGTAATCACGACTGACCTGAAGAATACTTTTACTTAATTCCTCAGAATCTAAACTGGCATTTTCTAGTCGAATATATTTTTCTAAGTAAGATGTGAACTGAGCATCTTTCTCAAATTCTTTGGCTATGGATTTAGAGTAATCTCCCTGCAATAGTTGACGTGCATGATGAGTTCGCGCGGCCTCATTCATATCTAAATTTTTCTTAGACAGATTCTGACATCCCTGATTGGCAAAGAAAATAATCAGCAATGATAAAAGTAAAGATATCTTATTTTTAACATTTCTCATATTGCCTCGCTTCTGGATAAAGTGCTCAAAAATGATCACAATCCATACATTTATACTTCAATTCGAGGGCCACCAACGCGTCTGAAACTGAGGCAAATAATAGTCGTGCAAGTCTTGGGAATAATTCACTTCTTGGGATGAAACATTTAGTTTAAGGCTCTAGTCCAACAGGAGATGTCACTTGTCTACCATTTCATAGACAGTGACATTAAGATTGACAGTCAATTTGAGACTCTGGATAAAAGAAGTGTGACAAATTTGTTCGTTCTTTTTTTTCTTATTTTGTATCACCTTCACACTGTCTCAGCTGCACCTCTGGCATGGCAAAAAACGTCCGCATGCACAACGGCACAAAAACAGTTTATTTCAAATTTCAGTGACCTTGAACGCGCCTATAAAACCCACAGCACAGAACAGTTTCTTTCTGAAAATAAACCCACTTGGACCTGGGGCAAGAAATCCGAAGCTATTTATTTATCTCACGGATTTATTGGAACTCCTGAAGAAATGTCCCCTGTTGCTGAGGCTCTCGCAAAATTAGGTTATACCGTGGTCAATGATATTATACCTGGACATGGTGTCAGTGGCTCCATTGCCAACAGGTATGGATTCTTAAGCTGGCAAAACCATGTTGAACGCAATATCCAACTTCTTGAATCATGTTTTTCAAAAATTCATTTTATTGGTTTTTCAACGGGCGCCTTGTTGATTCATGATTTTTTAATTCGTCATCCTCAGTTTAACTCTACCCAATCGGTCACTTTGTACTCGCCATTCTACAAACCTCGCAATCGCTATTCAGAGTTTTTGCGAACAAGCGCTCGTTTTTTGACTCCAGTTATTTCAACCTCACATTTGTATTTTTTAACTCATTTTCCAGACATCCAAGTTGCCGTCATTAAACCAAAAAATTATCTGCAAGAACTTCCACTGGATGCGGCCGAGGCTGTGACTCAACTGGGCCAATCTGTGATGAAGCTTCCAAGTGTTCCACTAAAGGTTCCCACGCTGCTATTTGTTTCTGATGCAGACATGATTATTGATTCAGCGACCTCAATCGAATTTACGTCTCGAGACTTTAAGAATCTGAAGCTGATCAGATACACGGAAGGTTCTGTTCCCCATCACTTGATGGTTGATGCGGTCAGCATCAAGGCTTCTGACGTTCGAACCCAAACTGTGAATTTTATTTCTCGCTGATTCTTACTACTCTATTTAAACTGAATATCTAAAATAATGACGGTTTCTTCCCCATTAGGCTTCTTTATAACAACTTCATCATCGCACTTTTTACCAAGCAAGGCCTTTGCGACCGGAGAATTCCAAGAAATTTTTCCAAGCTTAATATCAAACTCATCGGCACCAACAATTTGATACACGATGCTTTCACCATCTTCATTTTCGAGTGTCACAGTTGCGCCAAATATGACTTTGTCCGATTTCAGAGTTGCTGGATCAATGACTTCAGCGGATTCCATTTTCTTTTGTAAGAAATGAAGTCGCTTATCTATTTCACGCAAACGACGTTTTCCATAAATATAATCCGCATTTTCCGAGCGATCACCATTGCTTGCTGCCCAAGCGACCGTAGCCACCACCTGTGGGCGTTCACCATTTAAAAGCGTGGTGTATTCGCTTCGAAGTTTTTCAAATCCCGCTGGAGTAATGTAATTTCGCTGCTCTGCCATCATTACGTTCTCACGCTCAAACCATCTTTTAAAGCTGATTTCATGGCCCCCAAAGCTGGAATTAAACTCATCAGTAATGCCAAGACCAACATCAGTAAAATATAACTGACCTCCACTATTGAAAATGAAGGTTGTTGCAAATACAAACCATACTTCACTTGCAACCAAGGCCCCAACATCCATTCCAGCGTCAGTTTTATCAAGCTGGCAGCAAAAATGGCCACACTTGCTAATACAAATGTTTCCAAAACAATAAGTCCGACAATATGTTTTAACGAGGCTCCTAAAACACGAAGAATGGCCATTTCTCGTCGCCGCTCATTCAATGATGTCATCAAAGCGATCAACATGGACATCAACCCCACCACCATCACTAGAAATGAAATCGCTTTAAGAACTTTTTCAACTGTAGAAAGACTTTGCCAAAGTTCAGACAGCACAACTCCTGGAATAACAGCCAACAAAGGTTCGCTGCGAAATTCGTTAATATCACGCTGCAATTTGAGAGTTTGAATCCGGTTCTTAGTTCTTAAAAAAAATGAAGTGATATTTTTGGGTTGCACCATTTCTGCTGTGATTTGATTAATGGATAATTGCTTATCAGGTGTTGGCGCGCTTCCTGTTTGCCAATCTAAATGAATGGCCTCCATCCCTTCTAACGAGATATATAAAGCGCGATCTAATTGAGTACCAGTGGCCTTTAAAATCCCCGCCACTCGAAATTTTTTATCATCGTGTTCTTGGATTCCCTGGCCGGTTGTTGACCCATGAGAAACGACAATCTCTGAGCCCATTTGGTACCCCAGGCGTTCCGCCACGTCAGCTCCAAGCACCACATCGAACATTCCATTCCAAGGGCCTCCGGCTTGAAAGGTTATTCGCTCTTTGCTTCGAAACTGATAGTATTTAAAAAAATCAGAATTTGTTGCAATCACACGAAAACCCTTATGACCATCGCCCAAACTGTAAGGAATGGTCCACTCGACATCGGGACGCGATTTAATTTCATTGTAACTTTCAATGGATACATTATTCGTCGCCTGTCCCAAATTAAAAATCGTATACAAAACTATTTGCAACGATCCACTTCGTGCTCCAACAATTAGGTCAACGCCTGAAACACTCTGTGTGAATCCCGCCTCAGCAGCCCGGCGAATACGCTCTACAGACATCAGCAATACCAAACTCAACATCATCGCAAAAATTGTTAAAATTGTGGCCAACTTACGATTTTTCAATGATTTCCAAGCCAAATGAATCCAACTCATAAAATCACCTCAGGGGTGTGTTGAATCGTATTGATAGAATCCAACCCCACCGAACGATGAAATAATTTTTCTATGGTTCGATCATGACTGACAAATAACACCGAGGTTTCAATCTCTTCACAAACTTGAAATAGCAGTTGCAAGAATTTTTCACGATGATTGTAATCCAAAGCCGAGGTGGGCTCATCAGCCAAAATTAATTTTGGCCGCTTCAAAAGCGCCCGAGCTACGGCAACCCGCTGTTGCTGACCGACTGATAAATCCGTCACACGACGATGAATATATTTTTTCAACTCAAGACTATCCACCAGATGATTTAATAGTTTTTCTGTTTGCGCCGTGTCCACATGCTTCAAAAACATCAACGGAAGCTTGATATTTTCTATAACAGACAAGTAGGGAATCAAATTAAAACTTTGAAAAATGTATCCCACATTTTGAGCCCGAAAATGATCCAATTGAACAGCGTTTTTTTCGTGAAGCTTCTCTCCGAGAACGTTTAATTCTCCGGATTGGGTCTTTAATATTCCGGCAATCAATTCAAGCAGAGTGGACTTTCCAGAACCGCTGGATCCAAAAAGAAAAACATTTTCTCCCCGACTCATTTGGAAATCTGGAATATTCAAAATTTTATTTGAGCCATACGAAAATTTGAGATCTTTAATCGCAAGCGCATGTTCCATTATTTTTTCAATTCAACAGCAATGCCATTTTTAGTTGCTTCAACAGATTTTTGGATATCTCCAAATAAAATTTGAACATCCACATCTGTTAGTTTACCAAAAACTTTTTGAATATTAAATGTAATAGTTGATCCCACGGGATCAACTTTACACGCCACTGCAAAACTGGCATCCACATCTGAGTGCTTTCCTTCGGTATTAACCTGGATGGATTCTTTTTTGAAGATACATTCGAGCTTGGGATCAAATACAACCATTTCAGAAATGGATTTTTCAAGTTTCTCTAATGCTGCAGTTTGCTTTTTTTTATCGGATTCTTTCTTTGCGACATGTTCAAAACCAAAAATACTTTCACTGGGAGATTCCAGAGTCACTTTTCCCGCAAGCCCTTCAAAAGCAATAGACATTTTCCCGGCACCATGCACATGAGATTTTCCATGATGTTGTGCCGAAGCTTGAAAAACAAATCCTAACACGACCGCCATAAGACTGAATAAACGCATATAAATTCTCCTTTAAATTTTAATTATTGATAGGCCTCAATCGCATCACCAGATATCTCGAAAGAGACCTCTCCGTACTGCGATCTTGTTGTTGAAATTCGAAACTCACCATAAACCCACACGGGCGCCCCAACAACAGCATCTACACCTTTTTTCATTTTAACATAGACCATTTGATTGGGTGGTGGAGGGGGCACATGAATACACGCTTGTGGATTAGGAACTAATAAAAATTCAGTGACCAGTCGCTGGCTATCTTCAAGTGGAACTATAAAACCAGGAATCTTCACATTTTTTCCATCAATCATTTGCAGTTCTGTTGTCGGCTTATTAGCAAGATAATCCATTTGTCCCAGCAAACGCCAATCGACTTCGATCCCCGCGCCATGCCCCGACTTCGACAAGATATAAACACCACCACCAATGGCTGCAGAAAAAACCAAGAGCGCGACAAAAATCCATTTCATATTCATACCGACTAGGATATGCTCAAACGCATCTATGAGTAAATATCAAAGCGTCCGCGGCACACGGGATTTATTACCAGCATTAAAAAAAGTATTTCGTCAAATTGATGAAATTGCTTACAAAACAGCCCGAAATTATGGCTTTAATGAAATAGAAACCCCCATCTTTGAATTTTCAGATGTTTTTCACCGCTCACTCGGAGAGACCTCTGATGCTGTCAGTAAAGAAACCTACACATTCACTGACCGAGGGGGAGACTCTATCACACTTCGCCCCGAAGGAACCGCAGGTGTTGTTCGTTCATTTGTCAGCGAAGGTTTAGCACAGCATCTTCCGCTGAAGCTTTATTACTATGGCCCCATGTTTCGCTATGAGCGTCCTCAAAAAGGTCGCTACCGCCAATTCTATCAGTTTGGGGTTGAAATGTTGGGACTTGAAACTCCGCTCGCGGATATTGAGTGTTTAGATTTAGCATGGACTATCATTAAAAAATTAAATCTTTCTGAACGTTGTATTTTGGAAATCAATACATTAGGCGATACTGAATCTCGTGCTGATTACCGCAAAGCACTGATTGATTTTTTGACTCCTTTAAAATTTCAACTTTCACCAGATTCCCAAGTTCGATTGGAAAAAAATCCAATGCGCATTCTGGATTCTAAGGACGAAGGTGATCGGAAACTGCTTGCTGACGCTCCACTGATGGAAAATTTCTTGAATGAGAAATCAAAAGATTTTTTCACTAAAGTTATTGCTGGTCTAAAACATTTGAATATTCCATTTAAGTTGAATCCCAAATTAGTTCGTGGTTTGGACTATTACTGTCATACAGTTTTTGAATTCACCACCACCGAATTGGGCGCTCAAGGAGCTATCCTTTCAGGTGGGCGTTATGATGGCTTGGTGGAAATGCTCGGTGGACCAAAAACAGCCGGAGTTGGCTGGGCTGCCGGAGTGGATCGCTTGGCTGATCTTTGTGAGAAATCACTACCCGCCTCTACTGAAGACATTCTTTTTGGCTTTGCCGCTATTGGACCAAATGCCGAATTAGAAGCTCTGCAATTGGCCAGTGCGCTAACAGCAAAGAATAAAAAATGCATCAGTTTTCACACTGGAAATTTGAAAAAGAAATTAGAAAAAATAAGCAAACTGACAAATGATGCCGAAAATGTTTATGCTATTTTACTTTTTGATCAAAATGATGGATCCATTGAATACAAAATTAAAAATTTTAAAACCGGAGAAGAAAAAACAGCGACAAAACAAGATATTTTGTCGCTTTAGTTTAGCGTCGCCCCACTTTGACGCTTTCTTCACGCTTCCATCCAAAAACAATTTGTGATTGGGTGCGCGTCCAATAAAATAAACATCCAATTCCAACGATCAACATCCCAATACTAAGCCACTGACCACGCGTTAATCCAAATAACTGAAATCCAATATGGGCATCTGGCATTCGAAACTGCTCATTTGTAATTCGCATAACGGCATATATAATAATAAACCAGCCTGCAATAAAACCTGGTCGATGTGACTTTCTCATCAAGAAAAATAAAACTAAAAATGTAATTAATCCTTCACTTCCAGCTGCATACAGTTGCGATGGATGGCGAGGATCTAAAACCATTCCTATGGCTTCCTTCGCTGCAGAATTACCATTTTGAATTTCATGGGTGATGCGATAAAGAATTGAAAAAACTTGATCACGCGCACTGATATCTGTTCGGTAATTTGCCAGCAGCTCACTCCATTTGGAGGCCTCGACACCAATTTTTTCAACAACTGGAGTCAACGTGCTCAATCGCTCAAATTCAAGATTCGGCCAATTTAAAATATCATTCGGAAATTTTACAGCTAATGGAAATGAAGGATCCGCTGGACGCCCCACCAACTCACCATTAATAAAATTTGCTATGCGCCCAAAAAATGCTCCGATAGGACCTGTCACAGCTGCTAAATCCAAAAGATAAGCATAGTTCAAGCCCTGCTTTTTTGCATACAAGATACACGCAATGATGATTCCAATAATCCCACCATGACTGGCCATCCCACCTTCGTTCACGGCAAGAACTCCCCAAAACGGAATGGTCGGTCTAAAACTAAAAAACAAACTGGTATCATAAAATAAACAATATCCCAGTCGACCACCCACCAAAGTTCCAATGGCTGCGTAAGTAATAAAATCACCCACCATGATGCGATTCAATCCAGCCCGTTGACGCTCCGCAAGCCACAAGATTATTTTATATGCACAAAGAAATCCCAACATGTATGAAAATCCGTACCACCGAATTCCAAACTGATCGCCCCATAAACTGGTTTCTGGAAATTTGAAAATAAACGGACTGAGATCATGAATCATTTCAGAGCTCCTTAGTGATGATCTACTTATCTTGGCTTGGACATAGCGGATGGTCAATGCTACACCTGTTATATGAATAAAAAAGTTTCTGATATTTTTGATGCAACTCAATGGACCGAAGTAAATGGTTTCGATTTCACAGATATTACCTATCACCGCGCCAATGACCAAGGCACTGTCCGCATTGCCTTCAATCGCCCAGAAGTTCGCAATGCTTTTCGTCCAAAAACTGTCGATGAGTTATCTACCGCACTTGAGCACGCACGCATTTCTGCAGATGTCGGAGTCGTTATATTAACAGGAAATGGTCCCTCATCAAAAGATGGCGGTTGGTCATTTTGTTCAGGTGGCGATCAACGCATTCGCGGAAAAGATGGCTACAAGTACGAAGGACATGACAGCAATGGAACAGGACTTAGCGAACAAAATAAAGTCGATTTAGCCAAGCTTGGCCGTTTGCATATTCTGGAAGTTCAACGTCAAATTCGCTTTATGCCTAAGATTGTGATGGCCGTTGTTCCTGGTTGGGCCGTTGGCGGTGGTCACTCATTGCATGTTGTTTGTGACCTGACACTGGCTTCCAAGGAACATGCTCTTTTTAAACAAACGGATCCTGATGTGGCGAGTTTTGACTCGGGATATGGGTCTGCTTATTTGGCTCGACAGGTTGGACAAAAAAAAGCGAGAGAGATATTTTTCTTGGGTCGAAATTATAATGCAGAAACAGCATTTCAAATGGGAATGGTCAATGAAGTTGTCCCTCATC
This sequence comes from Bdellovibrionales bacterium RIFCSPHIGHO2_01_FULL_40_29, assembly GCA_001771815.1. Taxonomy (GTDB): domain Bacteria; phylum Bdellovibrionota; class Bdellovibrionia; order Bdellovibrionales; family Bdellovibrionaceae; genus Pseudobdellovibrio. The sequence goes on from MEPU01000012.1 coordinate 67,327, forward strand.
AAGATCTAGAAAAAGTGGCTCTTGAGTGGGCCAAAGAAATGAATCAAAAATCACCCACAGCCATGCGCATGCTGAAGTATGGCTTCAATATGATCGACGATGGTTTAGTTGGCCAACAGCTCTTTGCTGGGGAAGCCACCCGCTTGGCCTACGGGACAGAAGAAGCCACCGAGGGGCGAAATTCATTTGTTGAAAAAAGACCAAAGAATTTTAAAAAATTCCCATGGCATTATTAAGAGCACTCGTAAGAAACGGACCTCTTCCAAGAATGATCCATAGTGTACAAACCCTCGACAAAGTAGTGAACTTTTAAAGTCACACTCTTTCTTATTCTGAGACTTAGACTTGCATTTTTGCGAGAGTATTTTTGTGCATGATAAACTGAAAGCATGAAAAAGCTAATGTTCTTATTCCTTATAGTTTTACTTGCACTGCATGCCACGGCCCAAGAAAACAATGCCGCCTATAGCATGCAAAAACGCGCTGAACAGCGCGCGATCAAACGTTTCACTTTAAAGGAGTGGATGGAAAATAAAGATCGCCGAGCCCTGATGGATTTGTGGCTATCGATCAATTCACCATCGCCGTATGAATTTGCATTGTCTGGATCTTATATTCAATACACTTTGGATTCAGGCACATTGAAAACCGCCAAAAAATCCATGGATGGATCTTTTGACGCCTATGCCACCCTGATTGGTATCACTGGACAGTATCAGAATAATATTGAAGAAAGCTTCAATGATGTCACAGGCATGCTCAATGTTCGCATTTTTGGTAATTCACTTCAGGGTACACACCTGACATTGCACTATGGTCTTCGCACGCGCACGGATAGCAATGGTGCCTATCGTCTGAATCAAAACTTTCCAGCCGTCACACTGCAACTGTACATGACAAAGTATTTTGGTGTTCAAGGACACTACCGCATATATATGCCCGTCTCTGAAACTTTCTATGGTGATACTAAAGGCGATGAGCTCAATGCCGGAGTTTTTATTGATTTCGGTCCAGTACGAATTTTTGGTGACTGGTACGAAGAACGCCAAAGCTCTGAACTCAATGGAGTCAATTCCTCATTGAAACGAACTGGCACTAAGGGTGGACTTAAAATTTTCTTCTAGGTTTTCTTAATGAGCCGCGCGCCAAAGAATCCGTCGAAGCCGTGAGTGTGTGGCCAGATGCGAATTTCTTTATCCAGGGTCCATTTCTGACCTTCATCAGTGGTTAAAAACCATTTTACTTGGTCTTCATTTTCACGATGTAAAATACTGCAGGTGGCATAAACCATCACCGCATTGGGTTTTGCCAATTTTGAATAATCTGAAATAATCTCGCGCTGCAACTGCTGAAGACGTTCAATTTCAGCTAAAGTCAGTTTCCATTTGGTATCTGGATTGCGACGAAGCACACCCATCCCCGAACACGGAACATCCAATAGAACGCGATCAAATCCACCTTCAAGTCGTTTGATCGTTTTTGAACCTTCAATCACTTTTGTTTCAATGATATCCACACCATCGCGAGCAGCCCTGGTTTTCAATTCTTTCAATTTCCATTCGTGAATATCCATCGAAATTATTTTGCCTTTGTTTTTCATCAAGGCGGCCAAGTGAAGTGACTTACCACCAGCTCCAGCACAGGCATCGACCACTCGTTGTCCTGGTTGCACCTGCAAAAGCTCAGCAACTTGTTGAGAGGCCGCATCCTGCATTTCAAAATATCCTTTTCGAAAAGCTTGCGTGATAAAAACATTCTTTCGTTGTTTTAATTTAAGCCCAACAGGAAATTCAAAATCTTTGGACACAATGGGCTCGGCTTCAACTTGATCGGCTGCCAGTTCCTTGATGACAGTCTCTGGCGAGGCTTTCAATGTATTCACACGCAAAAAAACTTCGGCAGGACGATTCAAGGCATTCATTAATTTGGGCCACTGATCTCCAAACTCTTCCGAACCTAACTGATGCATCCAATCTGGAAATGAATTAGCGACCTCAAGAGGTTTTTCAGCAGAATTTCGTTTTTTGTACTCGTTGACATTAATATGATCAAACTCTTCCCAATCTGGAAGCTCGCCACGAGTTTGCACAAAAAAAGCAGCCACTAAATCCATAGATCGATCTGAATCGGCTATGAATTCCAATCGCCGTTTATGACGAACAATTTCGTAAATGGCTTCAGCCACAAATTTGCGATCGCGCGAGCCCCATTTACGATTTTTCTTAAATAATCTCTCAATCACTTTATCGGCGTATTTTCCATCCAAAAAGATTTCATCGATAGCAAGTGAAACAGCTTCAACTAAATGAAAATGAAGTAAGTCTGCCATTTAAAAGGTAAACACTGCGCCAGCAGATACGTAAGTGCCGTTTAACTGACCGTCACTGGTTAACTGCAAGTGATTCTTCAAACCACCCTCTACGTAAAATCCAGTTTTCTCAAACACATTGAATAAGCGAAGTCCTAAGTACAATTGATAATCGAGTGATAATGACGATTCATCTTCTAATTGAGTCATAAAAACTCCGGGACCGGCAGCCATGCCAAAATACAATGGGAACTGAGAACCCGCATCTGGCAAGGTTATCGCGTACATAAAACTTAATTTCGAAGCTTTCTTAGAAACGGCTTCAAACTCGTTGTAACTGACTCGAATTCCTTGGTCGATGAGATTGTTGTACTGGCCAATTCGATACATCATATCCAATCCCCACTTGCCAACATTTTCCTCTTTGCCGTTCTGCCCCCACTTGTAGGAGTCTGAAGACACATAATTGCTAAATCCAAATGTCAAAAAATGATCCTCAGGTGACAGGGGCTCAATGCTTGATGCTACTTTTTGATTAGCCACATCAGATTCATTGCTGGCAACTTCACCTTGAAAATATCGGGCAGCAGCTCTTTTGCCCACTTTCGGTGCAGCATAAGAGTTTTGAAAACTCACTAGAGTCAGGATCGTGATTAAATACATGATTGTTTTCATCTGATCTCCTTACTTATTTATGCTACGCACAAGTTTCTCTTTTTGCAATGAGAGCATGATTGACCCTGACCAAGGCCTCTCCTACGGTAAGAGTATGAAATGCCCCTTCTGCGGACACTCCGAGGACAAAGTTTTAGATACCCGAGTCCAAAAAGACACGGGTATTCGCCGTCGTCGCGAATGTCTTTCGTGCAAATCACGATACTCCACCATTGAAACGGTGATGCTCAGCTATCCCTTTATCATTAAAAAGGATGGGCGACGTGAACCTTACAATAAAGAAAAACTTCTACGAGGAATGCAGGCCTCGTGTCAAAAACGGCCCGTCAGTCTAGCCCAGCTAGAGTCTGCAGTAGAGCGTATTTCAGCCTGGCTGATGACCCGCGGAGAAAGTGAAGTATCGTCCAAAGTCATAGGTCGTCGAGTCATGGCTGAATTAAAAACTTTAGACGATGTGGCTTATGTTCGCTTTGCAAGCGTGTATAGAACTTTCAAAGATGTTCAAGAATTCGTTGAAAAACTTGAAGGTGACGAACTGATTGATATAATAGATCCTTCAAGTCCCCAATTGAGTTTAACACCTGTGGCGCAACACAATTTTACTTTGGCGTCTCAGAATAATCTTACGAAAGTCGAAGCCGAAGATGAGAAGACAGTCCCGCGAAATCGCCCTCCAGATCTTGTTTCAAACTGAATATGCACCGCAAATTTCTTATGAAGATTTATTTTCAATACATGGATCAAAAGCAGAACCCATTGTCATCCGTTACGCCGACGAAATCATCAAAGGCGTCTTAAGTCATAAACCCGCAATCGATGCAAAAATCCAAGCCGCCAGCCGTCACTGGAAAATGGAGCGCATGGGCGGGGTTGATCGAAATATGATGAGAATTGCTGTCTTTGAAATTTTCCATGCTCAGGAAATGATTGAACCAAAAATTGCAATCAATGAAGCCATTGAAGTGGCTAAAGTTTTTGGATCTCAAGAATCACCATCGTTTGTTAATGGTATTTTGGATCAGGTTGTTCGGAATGAACGCTGAATCCAAGCTGACTGCAAGCACCGCTTTTGATGCGGGATCAGATCTCTGGGTGCTCCCCTCAACTCAAAATAAATGGTGGCAAGACATTGATTTTCGAACTGGTTTTTTGCTTTCTCATTCACTTTTATTTCAAAAAACAACAACCTCGACAGCTCTTGAAACCATATTAGCCGAAACCCAGATTCAGAAACAAAATTTTCTGACGTCTCAAAAAAGCCTCTTGATTGGAACTGAAGGCCATCTTTTGAATAAGTGGATCTTGCTTGTTCCTGAAGATTCCAAACAAGCTGTTAACGAGGTCGTTGAAACCTGCGCCACTTTGAAAATTCACTCGTTACGATTTTTTGGATTCCCCAAAGATCAGATTGATCATATTACGGCCCAACTTTCGACCAGTTTAAATCGAATCTCGTTCATCGATTAAATGTAAATCGAGTACTCTTAATCCATGATAAAAAAATGGAACGATCAATTAGAAAAAATATTTGAAACCAACACTCAGGATTTGACCCTTATTGAAAGTCAGCAAAGCTTCGAACTCAATGCTGACAACACTCAACTTGAAAATTTAAGTTATATTCACAGTTCTGTTACAAGTACCAATAGAACCAATGTTTTTTCGCAGCTTTGTCCATTTTTTGAAATTGGCTTTTTACTCGAGAAACAGAATAAAAACTATGCCCCCACCCAGGCTTTTGCTTTTGGTCAGCCCATCCGTCTGGATCAAAAAGCGATCACTCTTAATTTACCTCAAACTTCGCTTTTTGCAGTTGTGAAAACACCAGCAACAAGTATCTTAAAGAAAATGAACTTTGAATTTCTCAATTCTCGACAAAAAATGAATGCTTTCATCATCGCTATCAGTCCCCAATTTTCCGTATTAGTTGCCACAGAAATGGCTGAACCGTGGATTAAAGTACGACTTGAAATTTTGCAAAAAACTTTGATGAAAATTTCTTTTGAATGACGACCGAAAATCCAACCTACTCGATTTTTCTTCTTTCGGACAGCACCGGTGAAACCGCTGTAACGATGATTCGAGCGGCGTTGGTTCAGTATGCTGAAAAAGATATTAACATTGTTCGCTGCAAAAACATTCGAACCGAAGATCAAGTTCGCGCGGTCATTGATGATTGTTTTAATAAACGAGGCATGGTTGCTTACACTTTTGCCAGCCCTATGCTCAGAAAAAAAACTGCAGAAATTTGTATTGAACGCTCCATTCCTGCTCTGGATTTCTTAGGCCCTTTGATCAACACACTAGATCATTTTTTTGGTGTGCCCTCATCCAGCCAAGTGGGAGCGCTTAGACAAACTGATGATATGTACTTTAAACGCATTGAAGCCATCGAGTACACCGTTCGACATGATGATGGGAAAACTTATAACGAGCTTGATAAAGCCGATATTGTTTTGGTCGGTATCAGTCGTACCAGCAAAACCCCACTATCGATTTTTCTCAGTCACAAAGGCTGGAAGGTGGCCAACATTCCACTGGTGATGGAATCTCCGCTTCCTGAGCAACTTTTTAAAATTGATCAACGAAAAATTGTTGGACTTATTATTGATATCGATTCACTTCAACGCATTCGTAAAAACAGACTTGAAAAATTTGGTCAAGATACCGGAAGCGAGTATGCTTCCGCCCAACAAATTCTAAAAGAAATCGAGTATGCTGAAAACTTATTTAAACAAAATCGACGCTGGCCAGTCTTTAATGTGACCGAGCGCGCTTTAGAAGAAACCGCTAGCGAAATTGTTCGCATTATCGCTTCGAGAATGGGTTGGCCTGAAAGTGTTTTGTTCTGAAGCAGAAGTTTAAGCTTAACCTTTTTCTTGATCACCAGAAATAGCTTGAAACAAAATTTGTGCAGCTTCTGCAATTGGTCCCGCTGATTTAAAGTAATATATAAAATCCATTTTGTAATCGAAATCCAAAATGCGAATATGATTTAACCGTCCCCCACGCACTTGCTTACGAATTGAATGTGACGGTAAAAATCCAATGCCCAATCCGGCCTCGATGACACGCTTTAAAGTGCCGACATTTGAGGATTCAAAAACTGATTGCAACGTCCCAACCTTACTCTTAAGTAACTGATCAAATTCTGGAAACTCATTTGAGAAATGAACATAGGGAATTTTTTTAATTTCTTCCAAATTAAGTTGTGGAGGATAGAACTCATCTTTTCCAGAACCCACAAGCCACATTTCCTCCTGAAAAAGCACTTGAGCTTTTGAATCAGAAAGTGTTGTTTTAAAGTGCTTCTCAATTTCTGGAAGAACTAAAATATCCAATTCACCCTTTTTATAATTCTGCAACAGTGCTTCACCAGTGGAATAATCCACCTTGATTTTAAAATCTGGATTGTATTTCAAAAGACGGCTCACCACAGGACTCATCAGATGCAGACCAATTGAATTGAGTGTACCGATTCGCAATTCTCCTCGAAGCTGTGCACCAACTGATTTAATTGAAATTTCTGTTTGCTGAACTAAACTCAGAATTCTTTTTGCATGATCATATAAAACTTCGCCTTGTGCCGTCATTTTAATTTGCTTCGAACCCCGCACGATCAGCTCGACACCAAGCTCGTCTTCTAAATTTTTCATTTGTTGGCTGACCGCTGGTTGTGTCAGATATAATTTGTCTGCTGCTGCGGTCATACTGCCTTCAGCGACGACCGTGACAAAAGTCTGGAGTTGCGACAAATTCAACATGAATCCCCCTTATTAACGCTTTCTAGCCTAACAAAGATATGTATATAATACTAGTTAGATTGACGCAATTTTGTAGCATCAAAGCGAGGGCCATCACCATGAAGCGAACTCAATTCATTTTACTTTTCATTTTTACCATCCCGACTCTCAGCTGGGGCCGAACATTTAAAAATGCTTACATCTCTTTTGAAATGCTCGACAACTGGAAATGCCAACTCGAACAAACCGAATGGGTCTGTCGCGCTGAGGGACCACAAGAATCTAAAGAAGCCGTCATCATTCTAACTGCAAAAGAAAAAGGTCCGACGGATACATTTGCTCTTTATCAAAATCATATGAATAATCCGATCACAACCACCAATCGCGCTGGTCAAAGGCTTACATCAGGGGTTGTTTATAAATCTGTTCAAACACGAATCAATGATCAGCCCTGGCTCGATGCTCTCCACACCAATAGCGAAGTGCAGAACTACTACACGCGGTATTTAGCCACAATCAAAGATCAAATTGCGATCCTTGTGACCTTCAGCGCCCATAATAAGTATTACTCAAAGCACAGCACTAATTTTAATAACACTGTAAAATCTTTGCGGGTTATTGCCAGTAAGGATCTTTTATCTCGCCCAGATTTAGGCCCACTTCGTGGATCAGGCGAAACCCTGGGATCAGGAATTGGCCAAGCGATGCCGGCTGATTTATTAGCCACAGAAGAAACATCTGGAAAATCTCGAAAAGGATTCTTAAAGAATCCAATTTTCATGGGACTCTCTATTTTAATTTTAGCGTTGATCGGTTATGTCGTCATGCAGATGAAAAAAAAGAAGTAATTCAATTCATTACAAAATCGGTAAAATAGACGTCTTTGACCAAACCTTTGTCGAGCATTTTATTCACTTCTTCAACAATTCGGTCTTTCAAGAATAACTTTCCCTGAATGGACTCGAGATCATCAAATGTTTTTTCATTCAGAACACGAACAATTCGGTCACGGGCTTTTGCGCGATTTTCTAAATCCATAATTTCCTGAAATGATTCCGCTCCAATCATATCCAAATTAACCTGAAGACGAATTGTTCGCTTCGGCATTCCGGATAAATTCACAATAAATTTATCCATGGTATAGATCATCGGAGCACCGGCAAACTTTTCTTGAATGCTTGCTGGCAATCTCAAGTCTTGTTCGGTCATTGCTTGTGGCGTATGCCCCAATGTCGAAATAAAGACCCAATAGCTCCCTAAAAACAGACACGCCAAATTGGACACAACCAATAATGTAATAGCAATTTTCTTAATCAATGCGTTCATAAGGGCCTCTAAACCTGTTTTAATGCAAAGTGCATAAATAACCATTCGGCTTAAGTTGGCCTCCTCTTAAGATTGATAGTGCAAATATAAAAATCAATTTTCGCAGTGTCTCACTTTGAAACACTCTGAAATTGAAACACTGCGAAGTCAGTATAATTGGCTATGCAAAAAATCATGATTGGTTTAACTTTATATTCGAATTTCAACTGACGATAAGAACTTGTAATGACTTTAAAACAATTCAAAACCCTTACTCCTGCCATGATCTTGTTCTTAGCCTTGCTTTTATTTGCGACACCTCAAACTTTGGCTGAAGATTCAACATCAGAAACTCTTTTACCCTCAGAAGTTTTGCTCCTATCTAATGAATCATCAATTGCAACTAATGCTTTTTTAGCCGACAAAACCCGCCGCCTTCTTTACATTATTCAAAATGATGATGTCCTGCATAGCAATCCTTTGAATTCTGCATTTGATATTGATATTGGAAAAAATGACGGAAATAAGACAAAACGTGATGACCAAAAAACTCCTGAAGGAATCTATCTTCTTCAAGAAAAAAAAGTTCCACCCAATATTCCCTTTGAACTTTTTGGTTCCATGGCCTTCACAACAAATTATCCTAATGTCTTTGATAAATTTGAAAATAAGACGGGTTCTGGAATTTGGCTTCATTCGATACCTGATGAAGTAGCCCTGAATCGTGGTTCCCGAGGCTGCGTTGTCCTTCGCAATGATGCACTCAAAAAATTGGAATCTTCAATCACTTTGAATAAAACATTTCTCATTATTAACAGTCAGATTGATTGGCTCAAAGCCACTGAACACGCCACTCGAAAACAAGCGGCATTGAATTGGCTCAACAGCTGGAAGAATCTCTGGGAAAAACAAGATTTAGAAAAGTATATCCAACTTTACTCAGACCAATTCTCAGATCCTAAATTTAATAAGCAAACATGGTTTGCACATAAAAAAAATCTCAAGAACAAATACAAGTACGTTAAAATTTCGACCTCAACGCCAAATATTTTCAGTCTACAGGATCAGTTTTTATTCCAATTTGTGCAAGACTATGAGTCCGACGGCCACAAAGACCGCGGAATCAAAAACCTCTATGTGATCAATGATAAGGGAACTTTAAAGATCCTTCGTGAAGAATGGATCGAACTCAAAAATCAAACAGCCCAGCTGAATGATTAAACAGGATCGCTGTCTTCTTTTTCGATATCTAATTTTTCAGATTGCGCTTCGAGATCAACCAAAGTCTTTTCATTAGCGATAATATCTTCTGGTTTAATTAAACCTAAACGCACATTCATTTCCAAAAGTCGTTTATCAAATTTCAAACCTTCAAGCGCTTTATTTAAAGACATAGTTCACTCCTCGAGAATTGTTTAATTAATGGGCTTATTTGTATCTCACTTTACCATCAAAATCCAGCTTAATTCCAATACTTTGGGCCATCTTCTTTTGAGCTCATTTTATCATTATCAACAACCAGCCTTAATTTCGAAGTTTTCTTCTTCAATTTAGATCGGGTTTGCTGTTTTTTCCATCGAGCATGAAAAAGCAAAAATAGATATCCTACGAGCGCTCCCCCCAGATGAGCCATATGAGCCACTTCACCCCCAGCAAATCCCGTAGTTAGCATGGATGACAACTCAATAGCTGCCGCAATCATGGCAAAATATTTAGCCTTTAAAGGCAGAACCCCAAAAATATAAACAACCCGTTCAGCAAAAATAATTCCATAGGCTACCATTAACCCAAATAAGGCCCCAGAAGCTCCCATAACAGGAATGACCAATGGCCCCTGTGCACCCGTGATCGCCGCATAAATAGCCACCGCAAAACAGTATAGAATTGCAGCCCCAACCCCTGTCACAAAGAAGTACGTTGTAAAAAATCGCGCCCCCCAGTGCCGCTCAAGATCTGCTCCGATAAACCACAACATCATCAAATTAAAGAAAATATGAAATGGCGACAGGGCATGAAAAAAAATATACGTTGCCATTTGCCACAACCAAAAATTTTCAATCACCTGATCTGGATGCAAAATAAACCACGTGCTGATGTTCATTCCAAAAATTTTATCTGCAAAAATTTGAACAACCAACCATATTGCGACCATCGCAACAACCAATTTCTTCACAACTGGCGTCAGTGGCGCCATCTGAACTTGATTCATACCTTGCCTCTTTGTTTTTGCGTTGATGCTATTTTTTTAAAGTACTTTTGATATCTCTTGTAACTGATATCAATAGATTCAATAACCAATTTTGTCTCAGCAATAAGTGGAAAAAAATTCAAATCTCCATGCCACCTCGGAACAATATGATAATGAAGATGATCTGGAATACCCGCTCCTGCTGTCGCTCCATGATTCATTCCAATATTAAAACCAGCTGGTTGATAAATATCATTTACAGCTTGCATCGCCAGTCGAAGCGTTCTCTGCAAATCCAAATAAGCCTCGTCTGAAAATTCAAAAACACTTCCCACATGATTCAATGGTAAAACTAAAATATGTCCACTGTTGTAGGGATACTTATTCAAAACAATCTGCGAATGCTTTGTTTGATAAACACATAATGTTTTTAAACTGATCTTCCCCTTAGCGCTAAGACAAAATACACACTCATTCGATTTGATCAGCTTGCGAACATACTTCATTCGCGCTGGACGAAATAAAATATCTCGCTCCATGGGCCAAATATGATGGTCCAACTGAATATTCATTTTCGTTTGAGAGGTTTTCTTTTTCACAAGACCTATTCCCAATACCCTGGCATTAAAAACAGGGGTTGATTCAAGTACTTTACTTTCAATAAAGAGTGAATCGCTTCTCCCGCTATTGATTTCTGAGTGAACATTTCTTTCACCTGTTGTAGCGTATTGAGCTCATCATCGTCTTCATCCGCAAAATCAAGCACATCCCAAAAACCCATTTTATCTCGACGTGGCTTGAAAATACGATAATCATCACCCAAATGAGCCGCTTGAGCAGCCATTCGCACAGCGTCTTCAAAAGTCCCTTCAGCATCGGCCAACTTAAAGCGTACAGCGGCTGACCCTGTCATCACACGCCCATCAGCAACCGCAGCCACTTCAGATGCACTGAGATTTCGCGCTGACGCCACCGTCGAGCGAAACTGTTCATACACTTCATTAATCATATCTTGGAATAGCTGCCGCTCATCATCTCGCATCGAACGATACTCAGCCCCCGAGTCTTTGAATTTTCCGCTGGTGATGGTGTAACGTTTGATCTTAGCCCAGCCATAAAGCTCTTCCAAGTTGGCAAATTCCATAATCACACCAATAGAGCCAATCAGCGCCCCCGGAGTGACAACAATTTTATCACATGCCAGCGAAGCGTAATATCCGCCACTTGCGATCAATCCCGTCGACACACAGATTATCGGTTTTTTTGTTTCCTGCTTAGCTCGTAAAATTTCATAATAAATTTCTTGTGATGGCCCAACAGCCCCCCCCGGAGAATTGATATCAATAACAATGGCTTTCACGGAGTTGTCTTTTTTGTATTTTTTCAAATTAGACAAAAACTTTTTTCCATTCATGATCACCCCATGAATTTCCAAATGTAAAATTTCATTTTTTGAAAATGCTCTCTCAGTTTCCTCATTCTTATTAGTAAAGTACTTATAAATTCCAAATCCGACGAAAAATAAAACCAAACCCACGAAAAACTTTTTGCGGAAAGACCACTTGCTCATCTCAAACCTCATCTCAGTTGAAAGCAAAAAAAAAGGGAACCCTTTTAGGTTCCCTTTTCATTCTGAATCAGTCATTCTGCTATGCAGAATGACTGATTTGGAATTACACAATGATCACATTGTGCTTGGTACTAGTTTGTACCGTCTGTTTTAAGATTCTTTAATTGATCACCGAACATATCACCAAAACTTGTTTTTGATGTTGCTGATGCTTTTTTAGCATAATCTTCAACATCGCCTTTTTGCTCACGAAGCTTAACCAGCTTCGAAGACAAACCAATTTTTCGAGCATCTTTATCAATTGTGATAACTTCTGCTTTTACTGAATCGCCAGCTTTAATGAAATCTTCTACAGTGGCAACTTTATCCGTCGTCAATTCAGAAATATGGATCAAACCTTCGATGTCTGCAGCCAATTCAACAAAAGCTCCGAAATCTGTAGTTTTTGTCACCTTCACATCGTGCTGAGTGCCAATACCATATTTGCTTTCAATCTGAGACCAAGGATCGCTCTCAAGTTGTTTAACACCTAAAGAGAAACGCTCATTTTCAGAATCAACGCCCAATACAACCGCGCGAACTTTTTGTCCTTTAGTGAACATCTCTGATGGATGATTCACACGCTTTGTCCAAGAGAAGTCAGAAATGTGAACAAGTCCATCAATACCTTCTTCAATACCAACAAAGATACCGAAATCAGTCACTGATTTCACTTCGCCTTCAATGATTGTTCCTGGAGAATAAGATTCTTTCATCTCAACCCAAGGATTTGCCTGAAGCTGTTTCATACCTAAGCTGATACGACGATTTTCGCCGTCGATTTCAAGAACTTGAACTTCGACTTCGTCACCAACTTGAACAACTTGGTTGGCGTGCTTTACACGTTTAGTCCATGACATTTCTGACACGTGGATTAAACCTTCAACTCCGTCGCCCAACTCAATAAATGCTCCGTACTCAGCTAAAGAAACAACTTTTCCTTTAACTTTTGCACCGATCTTGTAACTGTTTTTAACAGCTTCCCAAGGATCAGGAGTCAATTGCTTAAGACCTAAAGACACGCGTTCTTTTTCAGTGTCGTACTTTAAGATTTTTACTTGAATCTCATCACCAACATTGATGACTTCTGAAGGATGCTTTACGCGGCCCCAGCTCATGTCTGTAATGTGAAGTAATCCGTCAATTCCACCTAAATCAATGAATGCTCCGTAGTCTGTGATATTTTTCACAAGACCAGTAACCGTAGCGCCTTCTTTCATTGTCTCAGCAGTTTGTGACTTCAAGCTGTCACGCTCTTCTTCAAGAAGCGCTCGGCGAGATAAAACGATGTTTCCACGTTTTTTGTTAAACTTAATAACTTTGAATTTATATTTTTTGCCAAGATAAACATCCATATTACGAACTGGACGTAAATCAATTTGCGAGCCGGGTAAAAATGCTTTTACGCCGATATCAACGCTTAAGCCGCCTTTAACTTTCGCGATAACAAGTCCTTCGATGACTTCTTCGTTTTCGGCTGCTTTTGAAATATCAGACCACGCACGCATCATGTCTGCTTTATCCTTAGATAATGCAATCATGCCGTTTTCGTTTTCAATACGGTCAATCAATACTTCAACTTTATCGCCAGCTTTAACTTGGCGAACACCGTCAACAACACGGAATTCATTGATTGGAATCAAACCTTCAGATTTGTAGTTGATATCAACCAAGACATAGTCTGATTGAACTTCAACAACAGTTCCGGCGACAACGTCACCAACTCTGAAATCTTGTTCTTTTGTTGCTGCTGCGAAAAGTTCTTCGAACTCTCCACCTGAAGCTTGACTGTTCAAACCAGGATTTGCTGGGATCTTTGCATCTTCTGCATCCAGGAGTGCTAGGACCGATAGTTTCTCTTTTTGGCTTTTGCTTAACGTTTTATTCATGCTCTTTCTTTTTTTCCTCCCACGCTATGAGCCCTCTTGGAGCTCAAAGGTTGAATGGTAGTTCTAGGGGTTTTTGCGGAGCGGGTCAATCTAAGAGTTTAGGGGGAAAATCAGAAATTCTCAGAGGGGCTGGACGAAGGTTAATTTTTAAGTTTGCCATCGACAAATTCAAGAACCCGGTCAAAGACTTCAGAAAATGTCATCTCTGTGGTGTCCAAAACAAGGGCACCCTCAGGAACCTGCAAAGGGGCCACTTTTCGAGTTGAATCTTGCTTATCTCGAACCTGTTGCAACTGTGCCATTTCTTTTTGATCAGTTCCCAGCTCTTGAGCCCGCCGGCTGGCGCGATGTTCAGACGAGGCCGTGATGTACACTTTTACTTCAGCTTGTGGAAAAACCACAGTGCCGCAATCCCGGCCCTCGGCAACCAGACCCTTGACGCCTAATGCGCAGCTGCGTTGATGATCCAATAAGGATTGGCGAATTTCAGGATAATGACTGATGGTGCTGGCTGCATTGCCAACATTTTCTTGGCCAATTTTATCTGTGACATCTTCTGATTCAAACCAAACTTTGGTTTTCTCAGGAGTCATTTCAACCTTCCAATCATTGGACATTGCTAATTCAGAAAGTCTTTCTCGATCCGTGAGAGCGATATCCTTACGGATCGCCGCATAGGCTAAACCACGATAAAAAGCACCCGTCGATACCCATGGAATATTCAAGCTGCGAGCAAGCTCTCGGCTGACTGATGATTTTCCAGATGCTGCAGGTCCGTCGATCGTGATTACAAATCCCATGACTGTTCTTTACCCGACTTCCGGAACTTCGGTCAGCATCTTTTCGATAGCTGCGATAGCTTTTTTATTCTCGTCTGCATGACCAACAGTCATACGCAGCTGAGTTTGTAGGCCATAGTTCTGAACAGGTCGCAAAATAATACCTTTTTTAAGCAAATTCTGAAATGCCTCCTGTGCATTTCGTTTTGTATCGAACAAAACGAAATTGGCTTCTGATGGCCAAAATTTCAAATTCAATCGAGATAATTCTTTATAGAAGTAATCCAACCCATCCCAAACTGCTTTCTGAGATTGCTTCAGATAGTCCTCATCATCCAAAGCCGCCACTCCGGCAACTTGAGCCAAATCATTCACATTAAATGGATTTCTAACCCGGTTATAGAGCTCTAAAACATACTCTGGACAAAGCATAGCACCCAATCGAAATCCTGCTAAACCATAAACCTTTGAAAATGTTTTTAGGACAATAACATTCGAATACTCTTTATAAAACTTTGCCGCTTCTTTAAAATGAGAATCCCGCACATATTCTGTGTAGGCCTCATCAAAAATCAAAAGCACATCATCACGATTTCCTAATCGAACTAAAAATTCGGATAGCTCGGCTCCCCCAACAATAGTCCCCGTCGGATTATTAGGATTAGGAATAAAAATCAACCGCGTTTTTGCCGTTGGATTACGAAAAAAATCATCCGCAATGGCTTTCAAATCAATAGTCAAATCATCTCGAAGTGGAGTCATTCGCACTTTAACTCGCGCAGCTTGCGCGCAAACCTGATATGCGACAAAAGCGGCCTGCGAGGTCAGTATCGAATCACCGGGTTCACAAAAAATACGGATCAAAAGATCAATAATTTCATTTGATCCATTACCAATTCCCACTTGAGACGCCGGTACATTCCATTTACTTGAAATCTTTTGAATCAAATCATAACAGGACGGATCGGGGTAACGATGCTGCTGCTGCAGCGATGCTTGAATGGCCGCAATAGCCTTAGGACTAGGTCCAAGCGGATTCTCATTGCTTGCCAATTTGTGAACTTCTTTTAACCCAAATTCCCTTTGAGTTTCAGCAATAGGCTTGCCGGGCTTGTAGGGAACTAAATTTAAAATCTCTGCAGATACTTTCATGATTGACCCTTCATCTCAGTCTTTCTATCATACCTGGTACAACAAAAGAAAGTACGAGTTCTCACCACTTATGACCCATACTGCAATTGCCCTGTATCTAGGCGAATCCTATGCGACCACTTGCGCGTTTGATTTACTCAATCCAAAAAGCTCTGTTAAAGACTCTCAACCTGCATTTGAAAAATCTGTTTACTTACCGCAGACCTCATTAAAAAGTTTAATGGCTCAGGCGGCGGCAGCTTTGCCTGATACGCCTGTTAAATCAGTCTTTGTGGTGACACGATATATGGACCGACTCAAATCATTTCGGTTAGGTGGCAGTGTCATTCAGGTCGTTCCCGAAGGATTTGAAAATTCTTATTCGCTGACAAATACCCAGCAACAATCTTTGGCAGCGCCGGCTCTGATATTGCCAATTCAACCTTCAGCAACTGAAGAATCACTGGCTGCAGATCTCGCACGACTGAAAAAAGTAAATTCTGAAATCAATAAAGTTGTTTTCCAATTGCCAGAAACTCTTTTTACACAAAAACAAATTCATACAATTAAAAGTTTTTTCGAGAAAGAGAACTTTAAACTTTTTTCGATTCCCAACCCTTTTGATTTTGAATCTGTTCGAAAGACTCTGCTCAATGCCGGAAGCGAAGGAACTAAAGAAGAAATTCTTTCGGATATTAAAGACGCTTTTGGTCCCGAAACCAAAATTCATTTTTGGATTGGGGATCAGTTTTCTGAGACATTTGAAAATATTGATTTGTATTTCAGCTCACAATGCTTCATTAAAAACTACTTAAAAAGATCCAAATTAGAGCAGGCCTACTATTTTGATTTGGAAAATTGGAATTCCATCGCACTTGAAGATGAAAATCAGTGGCAGAGTCCCTGGGGAACAATCAATTATCCACACCCTAAGTGCGAAGAATTTACGATGTCTCCGTACTGCGAACTCACCGTGAATTCCATTGGCCAACTGATTATATCCAAAGCCCCGCCTCAGTTTGAACCTGGCCCCATTGTCGCAGGACGCTCTGTGAAAACTCTGATCCTAGATGCGCTCTCGGAAGAATTGAAAGACAATAAACTTATTGCCAGCCTATTCCCGCAATTGGCCACAGAAAGCATTCAACAAAAAGTAAATAATCAATTTCAGATTTTACAGAAAGCACAGACTCTGGATGATATTCGGCTTTCAAAATTAGATATTAAAAATTGGCTCCGCTTTTCTGTTACGACTTGGATCCTGCAGAGTTTCCAATCACGACCGACCCAAATCATTGGTGATCTGGGAAGTTTCTTTTCGAAGGATCTTAAAAAAACCCCCAAGCTATCGGCTTCAAACTTCTCGTGGACTCATGAAATTATGCTTCAAGCAAAAGGATCTCAGCCGTGAATTTTCACGAAACACAGCAAATTTTAAAAATCATTTTATCTCCGTTCAAATCGGCTTCATTAATCACTGACGAGGGAAAACTAATAGCCTCGGCGGATACCGATCATTTGCAATCAACAACCAGTCGACTGGTTGTTTTTCAAATCATGAAAAAGTATTTAAATCCTCAAATCGGAGATCTGTTCATCCTTAATGATCCCGAAAATGGCGGACTTAATTTTCAAAATATTTTTTTTACAACCCGGCTTACTGAGAAAGTTTACTTGGTTTTTGTAAAAGAAAACTGTCAAATCCATTTTAAAATTCCGCCCACGCCCCTATTTGAAAAAGGATTTCGCAATAAAACCATTTGGCCATTCTTGGTGGATCAAAATCCAAACGCCAAAGCACTGACTGATTTTTTTGAATCCAGTTGGAAGGCCATTGAACACCTCGCACACATGCACACCTATCTTCATGAGATATCGCTACCAAAGAATTTACAGAATTACTTTAAAACAGTCTCCAAAGTCTTTGAGCAACTTTTTAATACACGGGCGCTGGGGCAAAACGAAGTCACCAGTCGCGTCTCGGCGACAGAAACCGTCAAGCTGCGATTGACGATTGATGAAAAACAAAATCAACGCACCATTCATGCGGATTTTTCACAATCCAGTCCTGTAAAAACCATTTCAGCGGCATCCCACATTGTCGAAAGTGCTTTGATCAAATCACTGGCTGATCACTATGGAATGGAACACATGTTGGCGCAACCCTTATTAGACAGTATTCGCCTGACACTGCCACCCCAGTCCATTGTCTCGAAAGCAAATGCACTGGGGACTTATAATTTGCTGTTGCAAAAAACAGTCACTGAGCAAATTTCATTTCTGGTCTCGACATTAACTCGTCAAAATAAAAGCGCACCCAGTGTTTTTAAACTCAATCCTGAATTTCAGATGGATTTGCAAGTTAATGACACCAACTACTTGATTTCCGGAGACTCTAAAAAATTGAAATTTTTAGATTTAGATTTCCTTGTTCAATCCAATATACTGATTCCACTTGTTGCTCAGTATATTGAAGGAAAAGTTCATCTTAAAATACAAATTAAAACAGATCAAAAAGTGGTGCTGAAACCAAAACTGATCCCTCACTCGGGAACACCTGAGTTTCTGATGATTGATGGCGTCAGCAATAAATTGCAGTCAGATGTGTCACTCACTAAGAATGACACTTTTGAAATCAATTGGAAGATCAGTTTTTAATTATTCGCGCACCCAGTTTGATCATGGCATTGCGAATACTTTCAATATGCTGATGACTTGTGGTTTCTATAACAAAATCAATTCGCGTTTCTTTTAAATTTAAACCACTGCGAATGCGATCATGATGAACTTCCAGCACATTGGCGCGCTGATCCGCAAAAACTTGAGTGAGCTTGCTTAAGCTACCAGGAACATCTGGTGCAACCACAGACAACTCGCACAGACGTCCACGCTCGATCTGACCACGTTGGATGACTTGGGCTACAATATTCATATCGATATTACCACCACAGACCAGCAAACACGTGCGCTTCCCCAGAGGAAGGCTTTTTTTATATGTCATCGCCGCGGCCAAGCTGACAGCGCCTGAACCTTCAGCGATGGTCTTCACGCGCTCCATAAGAAAAACAATGGCCTCGGCAATTTGCGCATCGGATACCGTGACCATCTCATCAACATAATGTTTAATGAAAGACTCATACATCACCTGGCTTGGATTTTTAATCGCAATTCCATCTGCCAAAGTTGAAATAATCTGCGTCACTGGCTCAAACTGATGCGTTGAAAATAACTGTTGCATGGTGCTGACGACATCCACTTGAACACCGATAATTTTAATTTTTGGATTAAGGGTCTTAACAGCTACAGCAACTCCACTGATAAGACCACCACCACCCACAGGCACTATAATGGAATCCAAGTCTTTAACCTGATCCAAAATTTCAAGCGCCATAGTCCCCTGACCTGCAATGACTTTTTCGTCTTCAAATGGATGAACAAAAACATACCCGTTCTCTTTAGCTAAGGCATAGGCATGATCACGAGATTCATCAAACATTTGCCCATATAAAATAACCTCGGCACCATAATTTTTTGTTGCTTGGATTTTTGATAAAGATGCAGTTTCAGGCATGACGACATAGGATTTGACTCCATTCATCTTTGAGCTCAGAGCAACACCTTGAGCATGATTTCCTGCAGAGCAAGCAATCACACCACGTTTTTTTTCAGCATCAGAAAGACTTGCAATTTTATTCGCAGCTCCGCGCAGCTTGAAACTGCCAGTGCGTTGATTGTTTTCTAATTTTAAAAAAACATTGGTACCAATCAACTCTGAGGTTGAAAACGAATAAGAGCACGGTGTTTTCACGACAATATTTTGAATAACTTTTTCGGCGCTTTGGATATCTTGTAAAGTAACTTTCATGTCACCAGTATACAGTGATTCCCCATAAAGGTGGATACTGAGATTTCATATGATCATACAATGAACCCGACTTTAGTCGCACCTCGTCGATGTTCATATTCCCCGCAGTGACGCGGCAACTGGGATCAAATTCGTTCCGCTCATCAAAAAACATAAATGGAGCCAGGGATTTTCCACATCCATCGCACTTGGTAACAAAGTCATTCTCTTGTTCATTAACAGTCGAACAAACATGACAGCGGCGTATATGAATTTTGCTTTTCGTATTGGTCATGTTCACCTCTTCATCATAGCAGTCAAAACACCTGTTGCAATGAAAGCACCGAAAGTTCTAACTTTGAAATGCACCTGATTGAGATTAAAGCCAAAAACTCGATTTCGGATGTCTAGTGACTTGACGCGATAGCCGTTTTTGCAAGGACTGAGATTATAAACTTGCGAAGAACGTATTCAAAAATGTTTCATACTGGAACGCGATCTACGAAGTCGATGTCTTAGCCCCCTCAATCGGTAAAAAAGTTTGACTTTAGTCTAAAATGTCGCCTTTAAGTTTACTTTTAAGTATATTTGTAAACCAAACTCTTGCCTTAGTTTGATTTATGTCCGATAAGTAAACTGTGAGCTTACAAAGTGAATCTAAAATAAACCAACTTATCACTGCTTGGCCCGATGGGGCGATAATGACCACGGCTTGGCTTGAAAAAAAAGGCCTAACTAGGCAGCTTCTCTATAAGTACAAACAAAGTGGTTGGATTGAAGGGATTGGCCCAGGCGCCTATAAAAAAATGGATGATAGCATTAGCTGGCTTGGCGGTGTTGAAGCATTACAGAAGCAAGTGAACCTCAAAATTCATGTTGGGGGCCGAACAGCGTTGGATCTTCATGGGAAGGCGCACTACTTAAAGTTTGGAAAAGCCACGCTAACGCTTATAGGAAAATCTGGCTATAAGCTTCCCACCTGGTTTAAAAACTATTCATGGAATACTGAAATTAACTTCGCATCAAGTAATTTATTCGAAGAACTCGACGAAAACTTTGGAAAAAAAATAGCTGGATATACAGTTCATTCGAGTGGTCGGATATCGATTACCATCTCGTCAGCAGAAAGAGCCATACTTGAATTTCTGGATCAAGTCCCCCAAGAAAATGAATACGATGAGGCTTTAAAAATCATGGAGGGGCTGACCTCACTTCGGACAGGTCTTCTTCAAGAACTTCTTGAAAAATGCAAATCAGTAAAAGTAAAAAGGCTCTTCTTACACTTAGCAAACCGAATTAACCACTCTTGGTTTCAAAAATTAAATCAAAGTCGCATCGAACTGGGTGCTGGAAAACGTCTTATATACAAGAACGGTTACTACGATTCGAAATACAGAATAACCGTACCAGAGGAAGCGCGTGAGCCTAGATCAGTATAAAAAACAAGTTGAACTTCTATTGGCAGTCTTGCCATTTATTGGCCAAGAAAAATGCTTTGCACTAAAAGGTGGAACTGCAATCAATCTATTTGTAAGAAATATGCCCCGCCTTAGTGTTGATATCGATCTTACCTACATGGGCGAAGAGTCCAGACAAGAAGCACTTGCTTTAACTGCTGCGGCCCTGTTTCGCATTAAAACTCATATTGAATCTAAAATTCGTGGCTCAAAGGTGATGTCCTCAAAACGAAATACTCAAGAAGAAGACGCCAAAATTTATATTGAACGAAATGGAGTTACTATTAAGATTGAAGCAAATCCAGTTATTCGGGGTTCTTTGTATCGGCCTAGTATCCGGATTTTGCAACCAGCCGCTATTGACGAATTCGAAGTTGAAACTGAAATTTCAGTAGTTGATCTTGGCGACCTTTACGGCGGAAAGCTTGCCGCAGCACTTGATCGACAGCATCCGCGCGATCTTTTTGATGTATTTTTGCTTCTACAAAATGAAGGCTTAACGGAAAAAATAAAAAGAGGATTGATCTGTTATCTGCTGAGTCACAAAAGACCGATTCACGAAATCATTCGCCCCACCCTTAAAGATCAAAAAGCCTTATTTGAAAAAGAATTTATTGGAATGACGATGATTCCTTTTACCTATAAAGAATTTGAAAAAACTCGGGCAAGCATGATTAAGTTAATTCATAAAAATCTTACAGACGAAGATAGGAAATTTCTCATTTCATTTTCTGAAGGGGCACCTGATTGGAATTTGTTCCCAGAAGAAAAAATTGAATCACTTCCGGCAATACAGTGGAAACTTGAAAATGTGAAAAAAATGAATCCTGAAAAGCGCAAATTGATGACGGCAGAACTTAATCATGCAATTTATAGGGGCGATTAGTAATCATAATACCCAGAGTTACGGGCTAGACCTCACGAGGCGGAACCCCACACCTTAGTTACGAGTATCAGGCGAGATGTTGCTGCGAAGACCAGAACGCAAGCCCTGCGCGGCTCAATAAAATAAGTCGCACGACTTAGAACTTTTCTAGCCGTTATTTGAAATCGAGGTGTGCTAAATTTAAGTTTAAATAGTTTATTTAAGGAATCTGATTCTAGGTGAAATTGGAATTCATACAAAAAATGAATGAACTAATCTACTAGCTTTGACAGATTTTATAGAACGTATTGGGATCTAGCGAAGCCCCGCCAATCAGAAAACCATGCACGTGCGGAACTTGTAAAAGCTCTTTTGCATTTTCAGGCTTCACGCTGCCACCATATAATAATTGGAAATTCTGAAAGCCCATGGACGTCAACTTATCAAAGATTTTTTGGTGAATTTCGGCCACTTGATCGCGGGTGGCCACTTTACCAGTACCGATAGCCCAGACTGGTTCATAGGCGACGATCAACCGTTGGGTGGTGTCAATGCCTGCTAATCCTTTTTCGATTTGAGAGAAACAGACAGTCTCTGTCAATTCAGCGTCTCGCTGATCAAGTGTTTCTCCGATACAAAATACGGGTATCACCTTCAATGATTGAAGTAATTTAACTTTCTGATTCAACAAGGCATCAACTTCGCTAAAAAGTTGTCGTCGTTCACTGTGTCCCACTAAAAAAAACTGTGCTCCTAATTGGACGGCGACTTCGGCGGAATTTTCTCCGGTAAAGGCTCCTGATTTTTCTGAAAAAATATTTTGTGGCCCAAACTGAATTTTTGTTCCAGCACACGCCTTGGAAACGGCATCCATTGAAAATGCGGATGGAAAAATCAAGACATCACTTTGATTGAAAACACCATTTGCAGCCAGCTTCATAAAATCTTGAATAAACTTAGTCGCCTCGAGAGGAGATTTATTGAGTTTCCAGTTGGCTGCAAATATTTTTTTCACGGCATCACTTCGCTTTGTTTGCGCGGTCGTAATATTTCTAAACCCGGTAATTTTTCGCCTTGCAGATACTCGAGGCTGGCTCCCCCGCCCGTCGAAATATGAGTCATCTTATCTGCATAACCAGAAGCCTCTGCCGCAGCCGCAGAATCCCCGCCACCAACTATTTTCATTCCTTTAGAGTTTGCCATTGTTTTAGCTATGGCAAAAGTCCCCTCGGAAAAGGCAGGATTTTCAAAAACACCCATGGGGCCATTCCAAAAAATGGTGGCTGCACCTTCTAATAAAGTTGTAAAAATTTTAATTGTTTTAGGACCAATATCTAATCCCATTTCGTTTTCTTTGATAGAAGCATCTGATGTGATTCGCTTGTTTTCAGCATTGCCAAATTCAGTGCTGACCACGTGATCCACAGGGATTAATAATGTTTTTCCACGGGCTTCTATTCGCTGAATCATCTCTTTGGCGTATTTGATTTTATCTGTTTCTACCAACGATTTTCCAACAGCTATATTCTGCGCTTTTAAAAAGGTGTAGGCCATAGCTCCACCGATAACAAAACCATCAACGATGTCGATCAATCTTTCGATAACTGGAATTTTATCAGAAACTTTTGCTCCACCCAAAACTGCAATGTACGGTTTCTTGGGAGATTCCATCAGACTATCCAGCATTTTCACTTCTTTTTCAATCAGTAGACCAATGCCTTTCTTCTGCATGATCTCTGGCAACGCATGAATGCTGGCATGAGCCCGGTGACTCGCACCAAAAGCATCATTGATATAGATATCAGAATAAGAAGCCCAGTACTGAGCCAATTCAATTTTATTTTCTGTCTCTCCTGGATCAAAACGCAAATTCTCAAGCATAATGATTTCATTTTTCATATTTCCATAAAGAATATGCTTCACACCCTCTGAACTGGGCTCTTCCATTAAAACCACTTCCTTATTCAGAAGCTCGGATAACCGGGTGGCCACTGGTTCTAATGAATACTCTTTATCTGCAGCTGATTTGGGACGACCCAAATGAGACGAGATAATCAGTTTCGCACCTTTCTCGAGACAATAATTGATTGTCGGAAGACTGGCTTTGATCCGCGTTTCATCCGTGATTTTACCATTTTTAATAGGAACATTTAAATCCAGTCGCAAGAATACAGTTTTACCCGTAATTTCAAAGTCGCGAACCGTTTTGATACCTTTTAATCCAGATGACATAAATATTTATTCCTTACTGAGATATCTATTTCGAAGCCATATACAAAGCCATATCAACCATGCGACATGAAAAACCGTACTCGTTATCATACCACGCCAACACTTTTGCCATTCGCGGTCCAACCACCATAGTTGTTTTTGCATCCACGATAGATGAGTTTGAATTTCCATTAAAATCAACACTGACCAATTCTTTTTCTTCAACAGCCAAAACACCCTTCAACGGACCAGCTGCTGCAGCACGAAGCGCATCGTTGATCAAAGTCACAGACATGTCTTTTTTTGAGTTAAATGTGAAATCAACCAAACTGACGTTTGGAGTTGGAACACGAATAGACAAACCATCGATCTTGCCTTTCAATTCCGGCAACACCAGACCCACGGCTTTTGCCGCACCCGTTGTTGTTGGAATCAACGACACAGCCGCGCTACGTGCACGACGGAGATCTTTATGTGAAGAATCTAATATCCGCTGATCTCCTGTATATGAATGCACAGTCATCATCGTTCCACTTTCAATCCCAAATGAGTCATGCAAAACTTTTGCAAGCGGAGCCAAACAATTGGTTGTGCACGATGCGTTTGATAAAAATGTATGTTTTACCGGATCATAATCAGTGTGATTAAGACCGTAAACAACAGTCATATCCACGCCATCAGCCGGCGCTGATACCATCACTTTTTTAGCGCCTGCTGTGATATGTTTTTGATAGTCTTCTTTGCCCTTCATCACACCAGTGCATTCCATCACCAATTCAACACCCATTGATTTCCAAGGAATCTGAGCTGGATCTTTACACTGAGAAACAGGGATGCGTTTGCCATTCACAATCAAAATATTATCTTCATGAGAAACATCACCTTCAAAAATTCCATGAGATGAATCATACTTTAACAGGTGGGCCATTCCTGCAGCGTTGTCGAGCGAGTTAATCCCAACAATATCTAACTTCTCAAAGCCTGCGCGAAAAAAAATACGACCAATTCGACCAAACCCATTGATTCCCACTTTGATTTTTTGAGCCATGTGATCTCCTTCTTCATCCTCAATTAAATTAAAACTTTATTCCCATTCACCATAATACCGGGACTAGTCCCAGATCAATTTTTTAAACATCTGCTTTGCATTTTGCTTTGCCTGTTCTGACAATTGTTGCAAAGTTACATTTTTGAGATCCGCTACTACCTGCGCCGTGTGCACCATGTAAGCAGATGTGTTACTTTTACCACGCATGGGGACTGGCGCTAAAAAGGGTGCATCAGTTTCAATATGCAAACGATCCAACGGAATAATATTTTGTACTGTATCTCGAATACTTTGAGCATTCTTAAAAGTTACAATTCCAGAAATAGAAATATTATACCCTAGCTTTAAGGCCTCTGTCGCCAACCAACCCGTGCCTGTAAAGCAATGGATAACGCCCTTCACTTTGCCTTCAAACTCACTCAGGATAGCAATTGTGTCTTCTTCGGCATCTCGTGTATGAATTTCTACAGGCAGTTGCAAATTCTGGGCAATCTTAAGCTGTTCTCGAAAGGCATATCTTTGCTCGTCTCGTGGAGATTGATCGTAGTGATAATCCAAACCAATTTCACCAATAGCCACGACCGAAGGATGCGAGCCATTTTCTCGTAGAAATTTCCCGACATCGTCAGAATACTTAACTCCCTCGTGGGGATGAATTCCCAAAGTGCAATACACATCCGGGGCAAATTGCTTAGCCAGGTCCAGTACGATCTGCAAATCTTCGGGCTCTGTTCCAATTGTGATCAGTTTTTTTACACCTGCTGCTTGCGCCAATTTAAAAGCAACTTCTGGTCCGCCCTCAAGGCGATCCAAATGGCAGTGTATATCAATCCACTCGAGCATAATTCACCCACATATTTTCAAAAACCAACACGGGGTCAGCATTTCCCAAAATATCTCTTTCCGCTTCGATCAAATAATCTGCCAAACTCAAAATCTTTTCACTGGAAATATCTTTGATTTTTGCAAAATACTTGGAGTGTTCGATTGAAATCAGACTGGAGCCAGATTTCTGTTCGGCCTGCGCGAGAACAACAGAATACAGAATCTGCAACCAGGCTGAGATCGTTGCCAATGTCCACGATTTGTCTTTGACATTCACACGCCAATTGCCATTTTGCAAAAATTCTGTGTCTGAAAAAAACTGCTCTAAAAAGACGAATGATTCTGTTCGACGCTCAATACCATCTGCGGAAGTCAATTGCATCAGCCGATCGATTTGACCGCGACTGGCTTGGTAAGCCCAATCCGCCAATCCTGGTTTAATCTTTTTAAGATCCGCTACAACTAAGGGTTGAAAACTCATCATCTGACAGCGCGACTTAATCGTCGGCAAGAACTGTTGCCCATCAGGTCCTAATAAAAAGAAGTAAACATTTTCAAAAGGCTCTTCCAATGTTTTTAAGAGCGTATTTGCCGCCTGAGGGTTCATGCGATGGGCCTCATCGATCAAAACCACACGCGCTCCGCTCCAGCTTGAGAGGGATAATGAATCCAAGACTTCGCGCACGGCTTCGACCTTAATTACAGGCTTTGCCATGCTTGCATCTGGCGCTAATCGAAGTAAATTTTCAGATTGCTCTTTTGCAATTCTTAAACAGGGGCCACAGTCTCCGCAGGCTGTTTCACTTTGTTCACAAACCAGCATCTGAGCAAAAGCCAAAGCCACTTTACGTTTTCCAATGGCATTAGGCCCAGTAAATAAAAAAGCATGGGGCCAACGTTTTTGAAGCTTGAGACTCAGCAGTTTTTCAATATTTTTCTGGTGACCAACAATAAAATCTAAGAGCCGAGCCATTGGCGCCTTCGAAGTTCAGTTAATAATTCTTGAAATAAAATTTGCGGAGACTTGGAGGCATCAAGAACCAACCAATCATTTGGAAATTCTTGAGCTTGTGTCAAAAATCCTTGCCGAACACGCTCATGAAAATCTTGAGCCTCGGCTTCGATGCGGTCTTCGGCCACACCGACTTCATTTGATCTCTTTTGACGACGCTTTTGCGATTCCCCCACGGTAAGATCTAAAAGAATTTGTAAATGTGGTTTTAAGTGATTCGTCGAAAATTCATTTAACCAATTCACATCAGAAACTGAAATTTGGCGACCTCCCGCTTGAAAGGCAACAGAACTAGCCGAAAATCGATCACACAAAACCCATTGCTTTTTTTGTAGTGCGGGTCGGATTACATTATCGACATGCTGGGCTCGGATCGCTTGATAAAGCAAAAGTTCAGCACGAGGAGTGGGTGGATTCGTTGATTTTTGCAAAATAATTTCACGAAGCTGATCACCCATCGGGGTGCCTCCGGGTTCGCGTGTTTTGATAAACGTGATATTTTGTGATTTGAGTTGGTCCTCGAGCTGTTTCATCAGTGATGATTTGCCAGAGCCGTCCAACCCTTCAAAAGCTAAAAAAATCATGCAGTTAGATATCGCCCAATTGGCCATTTAAGTCATCATTAAACAGCGCGGCAAATTCACAATAACTCATCTAGCGCTGGACGAGCGACCACTCTGTCGGATAATTTACATTTCTTTTGTATTATTAAATTTCGTTTATTCGGAATCTTAAAGGGAGCCCTATGATCACATTTTTAGCTGTTATTCATATTATAGCCTGTCTTGGTTTAGTTGCTTTGGTTTTAATTCAAGACTCTAAGGGCGGCGGCGTATTCACATCTTCCGCAAGCTCAAATTCAGTTTTGGGTGCAACCGGCGCCACAACATTGGCCCAAACGATGACAAAAGCGATCGCGGCTATTTTTGCATTAACTTGTATTACACTTTCTATCATGTCGGCCCGTTCAGAAAAATCAGTTGTTGATACGGCTCCAATGGCTGCAGCATCTGCAGTTGCTCCAGTTGAAACAGCTCCAAGCACGCCAGCGGCTCCACCCGCAGCGACAGAACAAAAAAAGTAGTCAATGAAGCCAAAACAATGGTTAGTTCCCGCACTCATCGGTGTGGGAATTCTGATAATCTTGTTATCTATTTTTGGACCAAAATCATCTGATCGTAAAATTATTGCCGATGAAGACCTGGCTTTTCTGAGTGAAAAAACAGGAGTTGTCTATGTCCAAAACTATGAAATGCCTGAACCTATCATCTTAAAAACTAATTATGCTCTGCACCCCAAAGATGTTGTTCGAACTGAAGGTGGCTCCGATGCCTTGATTCAGTTTAATAATGAAGGTCAATTTCGTCTGAGTGAAAATACCGAAGTTTTAATTGATGTTTTGGACAATAAAGAACCCGTTATCATTGTCAAAACCGGTGATGTTTTTGTTGAAAAATTTGGACGCGCACCTTCTTTTTGGATTCGTAAAGATGGCAAATCCTTATCTGCTGTTGATTTTGCTTTGGTTGATAAAAAAAATGCTCCCAAATTGAAAGACCAACTCCCAACACAAATCGCAACAAGCACCCTTTCTCAAACCGATATTGAAACCGTGATGACTGCTAAAAGGACAGATTTTTTCAAATGCTATGGCCAGACATTACAAAAAAATCCCCAGGCGCGAGGACAAGTGCTGATCGCTTTTAAAATTGAGAAAAATGGTCAGACCTCTAAAATTGAAATTTCAAAATCAGATATCGCCGACATGTCTTTTAAATCTTGTTTACTTGAAGTTGTTGCCAGAACTCAGTTTAAGAGTTTTTCAGGAGCACCAATCCACACGATATTTCCGCTTAAATTTGAATAATTCTGTAAGCTAGCGATAGTCATTGAAATAATCTATATGCCTTGGAATCCAGGGCTCAAAAAAGCCTTCTAACTCGTACACATGACCAGAATCGATGACTTTTTCACGAAGAGGTTCCACTTTTGTCGTCCATGACATGGATATCATTTTTTTTTCTATAAAATAATTCTTAATCATTTCAAAACTAGAAAGTCCTAAGATTCGACGCCGAGTTAATTCTTCGAAAGCAAATACCAACTGATCATTGGTGAAACCAAACTTTTGAGTGAGCTCATCAATGATCATTCCAAGTTCCTCAAGGGAAAGCCTTTGATCCTGAACTAAATCCAGAGCAACTTGAAAGGTATTCGAAGTTGGAAAAGTTCTGCGGCCAAATTTTAAATAATATTCGGGATCTGTATCCGTCGCCAGATTGATATAAATTTTCTCAACGGGATCCTGAATAACAATCAAAGATTGCAATCGTAAAATCTCATCTATCTGAGCATGGGTCACACCGAAATCATCTAGGATTTCAGTCAATTGAGCTTCCGTGTGGCGTCTTGCACAAATGTCTGAAAATAAATTATAAATGTTGGCATCAGATTCAGAATCATCTCCGAAACAAATCATTCGTACACCCGGACACAAACGTGTGCGCAGTTGCAACAACGATTGCACTTTGTAACCCACTTGTTTTTTTAAAAATAAAATTCTTTTAGGGGCCAAATTGCGGAGATTGTCTTTGTAAAACATCCCCAAAGGGCGAATCTCATCCAGCAAAAACTTTTCATAAATTTTTGATTCCATTTGCGGAGGAGAGGCTGAAACAAAAAAAATCGGCAGATCCTCTTCTTGGAAATTTTTCTTGCGGTAGCGCCCGAGGCTTCGAATAAGGCTTTGTGTACCAGGCACATTTTTTTTGGTAAACGCCTTTTCGAATATTGTTCGAAACAATCCCCCCAAGGAATCAATAGATGTATCCAGATACGTCTTATCCAAATCCCAGACATAAACTTCCGGACTGCTCTCTATTTGAGCTTTTGGCTCGTAATCAAAATAAACCACATCTAAATTCGTGGTAGAGCGTTGTTTCCAGTGAGTCATATCCTTAAATTCTAAGATGAAAATGCCAAGTTTGCCAAAGGAAAGAAAATGGTTTAGCTACTAGCCATGGTGAATTCAATACCCGGCTCGTTTGATCTCTGGAAATCTGAAAAAAAAGTGAAAGACTCTGACCTGATTTTTACGCGTGCGCTAAAAACACAGTTTCAGCAGGACTTATTTCATCGATTATCGAATACCTTAGCTGATCTAAAGCCCAGCTTTACCGAAGGACTTCAATTACTTGAAATGGTCACAGATCTAATTCTGATGGATTATACCGAAGCCCTGTTTGTTTATACCGAAGATCTGGACACCTACCGCACTTATTTGCGTAACCTTCGCTATCCCATGACAACTCATCATGATGATGTCTTGAAACATAAATTTACAGAAATGCCTTGGCCACAAGGTGCTAAAGTTAAGTTTGAACGTCGTGGAGATCGAGCTGGAGTTGAAGTTCGTTTTTTTGTGAGTTCTGCAACTGATATCACCAAATTGATTGCAGCCTTAGAACGCGTTCAAATCGAGATGGGTCAATGAACTATTTATTTAATGCACTTCCCAACTTTACACGAATTGAAATCTCGCCCAGCAGTCGAGATTCTGAAGTTGCTGATCGCATTCGCTCTCTGTACCCCAAGGATATTATTGTTGAACTGGATTCGGATATCGACGCCACCGCAAACAAAGGCATCATGTCAGCTGACGAGTTTAATGCTTCAAAAAAATCTTTGTTGCTAACAACCTTCAAAGGTCAATTTTTTAAACGCTGTCCAGGAGCCACTCAAAAAAAAGCCCTGACCTGTTGTAATTACCATGTTCTTAACCTTGGCAGTCAGTGCAATATGAATTGCAGCTATTGTTATTTGCAAAGTTATTTAAATTCAAAACAAACAAAAATATTTACAAATATCGATGACGCTTTGTTGGAATTAAAATCAATGGCGGATCAATTTGCGGAACACCCTTTTCGAGTTGGTACAGGCGAAGTGATTGATTCTTTGTCGTTAGATCAATTGACATTGTATTCGCGAAAACTGATTCCATTTTTCAATCAGTATCCAAAATGGAGTTTAGAGTTTAAAACCAAATCTCACTTTGTAGATCAATTCTTGGATCTGGAAACAGTCGGCAATACCATTGCCAGCTGGTCCGTGAATCCGGACTATATTATCGAACGCGAAGAACATGGAACGGCATCACTCGAGCAACGCCTGACCGCAGCCCGAAAATGCAAAGATAAAGGCTTTCAATTGGCTTTTCATATTGATCCCATGATTTGGCATCCTGAATGGAAAGAAAATTATTCCTTTTTAGCAGAACAAATTCAAAAATATTTCAGTGCTGACGACGTGAGTATTATTTCTATGGGTGCGTTACGATTTCAACCGGAGCAAAGGCATATGATGCGCGAACGGTTTGGCATGAAGTCCTTGGTGACTTCTGCGGAAATGTTTCCCAGCGAAGGAAATAAATTACGCTATGATGCCAGTGTTCGAGCGGAAATGTTTCAATTTATGCTGAAATGTTTCAAAGAGAATAGTTCGAAGTGGAATATTTTCTTATGTATGGAAACACCGGAAACATGGATCGGATCTTTTGAAAAAATTCCGATCCAAATTCCCGAGTTGCGTTCGGTTTTTAAACCTCTACCAACTCTTACTTAAGAGATTTCTTTTTTTTTAAAACCCGACGTTAGTAGGGCCAAGAGTTACGGGCTAGTCCTCACGAGGCGGAACCCAACATCGCCATCCCGAAAACTCGGACCGAGGTTGCCGCGAAAACCCGAACGCGAGAGCTCTGCAATATAGCTCCAACTACCGCCACGTACCACGCGGTGAGAGCCCGAAATACCTAATGGATCATTTCCACCAGGTAATTTACTACTTCCATCCCAAGAGTCTTTATTCCATTCCCACACGTTGCCTTCCAAATCATAAAAAGGCTTTCCATCAATGACTCGTGGCTGAAGCGTTGCTACCGCGTGAGTCTGACTTCCTGCATTTCCAGAAAACCAAGCGTGATTAGGCACATCAACCTCGTCATCGCGATCGAAATGTTTTTTGTTAGCATTTCCGCGATCTCGCATCACGAACTCCCATTGCGCCACTGAAGGGAAATCATAAATGTCGCCTTTTTTATGACCAGAAATAAGTTTTTCTAAAAGATCCTGCGTCTTCATATCACCTGTGCTTGATAGCCGATTTAAGCCTTCAATATATCCTTTAACATCTTCCCAGCTCACTTGTTCGACCGGATGATCCGCCTTCATTTGAACATCAATTCCTTCGATATGAACTGTCGTACTATCAGTTCCAGTTTTGAAATTCGACGGATTGATTTTATTCAAATCTTTTTCGCCCATCGCAATCTTAAGTCTGGCCCACATCATTTGCGTCACTTGTGTCGCCATCATTTCAAATGGTTTTGTGATTTCTGTACTGACCTGTGATCCAATTTCACCCATCATGAATTTTCCAGGCTTAATCTCATGGAAAGTCATTTTCTTGGCAAAATTCACTGGGTCAAGAGCTTCTTTAACAACTTTTTTCTGCTCTTCTTTTTTCTTTTCTTCCTGTTTTCCCGTGTCTTTAGTTTCAGCCTGGATTCTTAAGATAATCGTTTTCATTTTTTCTTTTAATTGATCACGTGTCATAATTTTATGATCTTCCAAATACTTAATAAGTTCGGCCTCTTTTTTTACGTAATCTTGCTTAAGCGCGGTTAATTGCAACGAACTTGCGCCTTGAACTTTGTCAGTTTCAAGTTTTAGTCTGAATCTTGATAAATTTTCGATTGCCATGCCTATTGATTTTTGAATATCCGCTGGAACTTTACTACGCTGACTACTTTGGCTTAAACTCGGAAATAACTCAGGATACTTAGTAATTTCAGATTTGTATTCAGACATAAAATCCTGCGTGACAGAATTTACAACTTGAATATAATCACGAGCCTCATCAATCATCATTTCTAAGTGAAATCGTGTGCGTGAATCCAACACTCCTGATCCCAAAAGTCTTTCGATGACCTGAGAATCATTTTTAAATTCTAATGTGCCATCCGGATGAGAAATGCTTATAATTTTTTGCGGTGCCCAGTAGCCAAGTCCTTCAAAGAAAAGATTTAAATCCTTCATCTGAACTGTGGTCTTAATATCTCTGAAAGCCACACCTTGCATCATTTGATGAACGATGAACCGCGCTTTGAATTGATCGATCAATTTAATAACGGTTCTATCAGAAGCACTTCCTGCAGCAGAAACGTAGTAATCTGGAAATTCACGAGGGTCCATTTTGTTAGCTTTTCTAGTTTCTTCTTCTTTTTTTATTCTCAAAGCCAAGAACTTTTCTTGAATTTTTGCTAACGCCTCTTTAACGGCTGGATTTTCAAATTCAACTTGATCAACTAAAGGCTTCAATTCGCCAACACCTAATAGACCTTTCCAGTTTGGTGAAATACCTTTTTCAAGATTAGATAAAAACTGTGTTAACGCAGCTTCAGATGAAATTTTGTTCGATACGTAAACTTTGTTCGCCGCACGGTCCATGACCGCTTCACCCGTTGATCTGTCTTCGTGATACGAATCTAAAAACTCGCTCGGCATTTTATTAGAGGTTAAAATAGCAGTTCTTAATGCCGTTTTAATCACTTGGTTACCCGCAAAAACTTCGCGCTCATTTAAAATTGAAAGAAGGGCTGTAATCGTTTGTGGATTGGCTTTGTCAACTTCATCTAAAATGGCAAAAATGAACTTTTCTGAAGCTAAGCTCGTTGAAGTTTCAATTTCTTCGATACCATGATTAAGTTGCTTTTCAATTTTTGGAAAGCCGATTAAGACTCCTTCTGGAAGTAACTTATGGAACTGAAGCAAAAATCGCTCAAATACTTTTGGCTTTTCTTGTTTCATTCTTTGTAAGACCGCATGAATAAATTTTTGATCCGCTTTTTTACTAGTCAAAATCTTTTTAGTAAACGCATCAATTTGATCAGCATTTAATTTCTTAAGTTCTGATTTTAAAATCACCTCAGCTAAAGCGGTTTTTGCTCCGCCCGGAGGACCGAACACATAAAGATGATTTTCAGATAAAATCCCTGTCAAATGTGCTTCGATTGAGTGTTCAAGCTCGACAAATCTTTGCTTGATGGCCTTCACTTCGTAACCCATCCAATCATAGTATCTGCCAACACGCTCTTTTTCTGGTGCTGTCATCATTTCACGTCTAAAAGCTCTGATCTCTTTAGCTGAACGTGGAGGCAGTAACTTTTGTGTGGCTTGGATTTGGCGCTGTGTGTTTTTATCAGATTGTTGATTTAAAGTTTCTGCAAATTGCTGAAGATCTTGTTTAATACTTTCAAGCTCTTTAGCCGTTCGTTCTTTTACTGTACCCTTAGCTAAAAGTTTATCAATCGCTGCGGAATCAATTTCAAATTGCGGCTTAGCTAAGTTTACTTTATTAGCAGCTAAAATTTCATTAAGTCGATTGCCAATGCTATTATCATCCACCGAATAATCTTTAAATTCAGGTGATTTGCTTTCAACAACCCACTTATTTTGGCCAGCCTGATTTTCTAATTTCAAAATAATTTGCGTGTTTCCTTCCAGATCTTGAAGGAAAAGCTTCCCATCATACGGCGAATATTCGACCTGAAGCTGTGATTTTATGCCCAAATCCGATTGGACTTGAATTCCACCAGCCAATATTTTGCCGTCTTTAATTTCAGTGACTTTAAAAGTTTTAAGTCTAACTTGAGATGGACCAATATAGAGTGCACTTTTAGCCAAAAGTGCTAAATCTTCTTTTTGTGGCGTTAGACGCACTTTTTCAAATGGCACACCTTGCATGAGCTGATGAGCTACAAGTGAAGCTTTAAAAACTTGAATCATCCGTCTGACTGAGCGATTCGAGAACTGGTTGGCCGGAAAGTATTCACTTTCTGCTTCACCGTATCTGACTTGTTCCCGTGATTTATCAGCTTTGCTCGTGACGTAGCGATCAAAATTTCTTGCGATTTCTACGATGTCTGCCATCATGTCGTCTGAAATTTTAACTTTATTCACTAAAATTTCTAATTCTCTAAGAGGAAGATTGATTTTTAATTTTTGTGGATTTTTAACCAGGTCATACATCGCAATCGTTTCGCGACTTGATAACTGCTGATTCGGAATATGGATTTTAATTGCCATGCGATCCAGCAATGCCTCACCTGATGGACGATCAGAATAGAAGCCTTGAATAAATTCACCTGTTGTTTTGTTTGATGTGAACACACCACTGGCCAAAATACTGTCGACGATTTTTGAACCTAAGAAAGCTTTTCTTTCATTTAATACAGATAAAAGGGCATTTAAAACAGCCGGATTTGACTTTTCAGCTTCATCAGCGATCAAAAATAAAAATTTATCTCCGACAAGAGAACTTGAGGTTTCAATTTCGTATTTTCCTTCTTTCATCATACTTGAAAATTTTTGAAATCCCGAAATTTTTCCTTCTGAAATAAGTTTATGAAATTGCAGCAGAAATATTTTTTTATCGCCTTCAGGAATTGAATTCAATACGGATTGAAACATGATCCTAGATAAAAATGTTTTAGCACCGCCGGGCTCTCCATTGATCCACACGAATTCTTTAGCTAAAATGGCTGTCGTTAATGCTTCAATAACTTGAGATCTGCCATAAACCACTTGATCAATCTGTTTTAATGCGTTGACAGATTCAGCCCAAGACATCTGAGATGATCTTGCTGTGGGTTGAAGTACAGCCTGCGGCGACGCTTTTTGAAACCCCTTATTTGCAAACAGATCTTCACATCTATTAGCGGCTTTTACTGAAATTGCATTTCCAGTTAAAGCTAACAATAGTATAGATGTCTTTAAACCAAATATTTTAGGCATTGGAGTCTCCATAATTACATTAGGTTCAATAATTATGCCGTCATCTGTTTATGTATCACTTTGATTCACTTAGATGATTTTTTGACAGCCACCAGGCCCCTGTCTTGCATTAAATACTTATGATGAAAAATTTTATTTCGCACTTATCTTTAATATTAGCTCTTCATACTGTAAGTGCCAACGCTCATGCGACTAATCGCTGCGAAGATCTTTTTTCACCGACTTCTACAGCTAAAACTCAAAACAAATCTTTAACTTTGACTAATGAATCTTGGGAACAATTTTATAAAAAATCTGATTTAAATCCAAGACCCGCGCTGTGGCTAAAGATTAGACAGTCGTTAGAAAAGCACGTTACTCATCTTCAAAACCCTTTAGAAACGGCTGGAACTGATGCCAATAGAATTGGGGCCGTCTATAAATCAATGGTCCTAGAGCTTCCACTCTTAAAGACACTGATCGAAGCTGATCGGCTGCCAAAATTAAGTCATGCTGACTTTATTACTTTAAAAAGGCTAGCCGCTAATCTGATTATTTCAGTAAGTGGTAAACCAAACTCAGCCCTTCAAGTTTTTGCAAGCCTTGAGGCTTTAAAATATATTTCTTCAATCGAATCTCGCGTTGAATTTCCAAGAACTAAAGAGGAAATCGAAAAAGAGACTAAAAAACAAGAGATCGACAAAAAGAAGCAGGAAAAGAAAGATAAAGATCAGCCCGAAGATGACGAACCACCAAAATGGAATAAAGCAGAAGATAAATACAAGCCTGAAAATAAGGACATCAGTTCTGAAGATGGCGGAAAGAAAAAAAACGCCGACATTTTGATGACCGATGCTGATGTGCCAAAGCGTCTTTTAAGACAAAAAATTTATGATCTTTTTGATCTTAAAGATTGGTCATCAAATCCTGTTCAACGAAACGCTCTGGTGAAAGAAAATTCTTTTACGAAAAAAATGATTATTGATTCTCTTGGCGAATCCGAAGTCGATGTTCCAGTTCCCTATGGATACACACTTGTTCCCGGAAAATACACTGGCTATGAGATTAAAGAAATTGGCCCTGGAGAATTTAAACTATACCCCAGCAGTAAAGAAAAAGTTACATTAGGGCTAAGTCGAATTATTGATGAACAGCACAACTCAAGTTTGCGCCGACCTGTTGGGGTTGACGTCCTAGCTCACTGGCCAATGCATTTAATCACTTTTACTGAAAGCTTAAAAGGCCTTTCCGCTGTAGAAGCGGCTTTGAGAATGGAAAAATACATCTCTTTAGATGGTGGATTTCTATATTACTCAAAAGGCGATAAGATTGATGAGGCAGAGCTTTCCAAAATTGATCAAAAAATGAATTCACTTCTAACTCAAATGCCAAAACCAATGGCGATGGCTAATGCCGGCGCATTTAACTGTGATGGGGCCGCGTGGATCGGTGCTATTTTACTTCGAGATGTTCTAGGTCACCAAGTACGCATAGCTGGAGGCAGAACTTCGGCTGGCATAAAAACTATAGAAAATAATAAATTCCATGTTGTGAGATCCTCTGATCCAGCCCACGCATGGCTTGAGGTCTATGATGGTAAAAACTGGAAGCCATTTGATATGACGCCAAAAAACAATACACCTGATTCTGACTCAGTCCCTACTGATTTGCAAAGAGACGAGCCGCAAGAATCACCGCCCAAAGATAGCAAGCCTGACCAACAAAAAGGTGAACAAAAATCTAAGTCTGATAGCAAAGATAAAGGCACTGATGAAAAAGAAGCTGGCGAAAGTAAAGGCGATAAATCTGGAAAAGATGAAGCCATCGATAGCGAAACCAGAAAAATTGACGAACTCATTAAAGCCAAATCAACGCAACGACAAAAAGATGAATCGCACTTAGCTTTGATTGATAAACTTTTAAATCGTAATGAATTGATGTTTTTGGAACATTTAATATACGATGGTCATCAAACTAAATTCGTTGATGAATCAAATCAAGTTTTAACAAACTTAAAAGCTCAGCCGAACTGGAAAAATCCAGTCGAAAGGTCTGAACAAAAAATAGCTGGAATTTTAAATGAA
This sequence comes from Bdellovibrionales bacterium RIFCSPHIGHO2_01_FULL_40_29, assembly GCA_001771815.1. GTDB lineage: Bacteria > Bdellovibrionota > Bdellovibrionia > Bdellovibrionales > Bdellovibrionaceae > Pseudobdellovibrio. Next base: position 105,128 of record MEPU01000012.1, read on the forward strand.
TCAAAATTTTCTAAATTTCATGGGCTAAGTCATTTGATTAACGAAATCAGAGTTGACTTCGGACAAAATAAATCTCGCGATGCAAGACAAAAAATGATGATCGCGGAACGTCTTCTACTAACACTTTCTGAATACCGTAATTTAACACGTGCAGAAATTGAAGCTTTAACGACAATCCAAAGAATATCCTCAATGTTGGATCAAATGAAGCATAAAAACTCAAAAGAATTTGATGTGGTTGATCAGCTTTTAAAAGACTTACCAGGTAATGTTTCAAAAGAGTGGTTGAGTCGTCAGTACGGAAAAGGTTTTGACCAATTAGGCACTTCATCAAATATCAAACTTGCAAACGACTTAGTTTCTGGAAAATTAAAGCCACTTCTTCAAATGGGGGCCGTGAATGATTTTGTTGATATGACATTAAATTCATCTCAAGAACCACAGTGGAGGGACGAGCCTACTTTAAATCGAAGTATTCTTCCAAAACCACGTCAAGATTTAATCGTTACTAGAAATCCACTGGATTTCGCAAAAATGCTTTGGAACTTACGCCCTGGTGAAAATATGTTTGCGCCGACACTTCAAGGTCGTCAGTTTGCTATGGGAAGTCTTGAAACACGCCGAGTTCCAAATCCTAAAAATCCAATCGAAAGAAAAGTCTCAGTTGTGTACTATGACATTTCAGGCTCTATGAAAGGTCATCCTTTAGAAACAGTAGATGCACTTCTTATGACTTTTGCAGACAAGGCTTTGTCAGAGGTCGATGCCATTGGAAGACCAACGCATGAAATTTATTTAATACCTTTTAATGATAAGATTTACGAAGGCATTCATATCTCGTCACGTGAGGATGCAAAGAATTTCTTAGCGAAAAAAATGAATATGCGAACTCAAGCAGTGGGCGGAACTGATATTCAAAAAGTCATTGAAAATTTTTACAGTTTAATTTCATCAAGCTATCAGAACAAGTCAGGTCAAGGTCGTGAAAAGTTATTTCAAAAGGCGAATATGATCTTATTCACTGACGGTGGCTCAGCGATTGATATGCAAAGAATTGAAGTGGCCAGAAAAAAAATTCCAAGTGCTGTTCAGATTAATATGAATTTTGTATCGATTGGTGATTCAGTTAATGAAACTCTTAAAGCTTTGTCATCGAATAGCAAACTTTCAACGACAAAGCCGACATTCAGAGAAATGAATTCTGGGATGATTGATTCAGTCGTTGGAGTTTCATCAAACTATGACCCGGCTGCTTTCGCGACTGAGCAGAAACTATCAGGTCAGGTTTTAGTAGAAATTAGCGAGCAACTTCAAAAAATTAATATCGACCCTAGACAGCCTGGAAATAAAGACCAGATCGACAAAGCTGTGTCACAGATCCAAATTACTAAAGCTGATGTCAGCAAACTTTCTGGCCTTCGTGAAATTTTAAATCTGCAAAAGCTTGAAACCGTCATTGATGACATGAAAATTAACCAAGTTACTAAGCAAAGATTGGTCCTGGCAATCATCGAATCGTATCAGCAACTGTCCGGCAGAAGTTGGAAAGATATGACGTATGGTGAGAAAGAAACCTTAGAAAAATTAAAAAAGTGGTCAAGCCTTTAAGAGCGATTTCCTTTACCAACTCTTACTTAAGAGATTTCCAAAAAGTCTTAAGCTGTTCAACATTTTCGGTGGTGATCTTTTGATCAAAGCTCCAAACTAAAGCAATCAAACGACCATGAACAAATCCAATCACTGCATATCGATAGGGAAGCTTGGCATGGTGATAGGAATCCGTCATTTGAAAATCACAGGCTTTTCCCACAGGGGTTTGAAATAATTGAACTGTTTTATCCACCTTCAAAGAACGATCTTCGGCTTTTCCAAATATTTTTTCAACATACTCGGAACAAATTTTTGTGGTGATCAGCGTGCGGGATTCCTTTGGAAATTTATATAAATCGGCCTCGTTCAGGTTTGAATTGGGTTCATTGATCTGCACAAGACTTCCTTGATACTCGACAATTTTTCCCATATCTGAAAAACCCAATTCACTTTTTGCATAAAAAATTATTTCATGTGATGATTTGATATCAATCGATGATGGTTTTCGTTTTCCCGATTGGGCTACAGAAAGAACTGATATCAACAGCGTTGCTAAGATAATATAAAATTGTTTTTTCATTGATTTCCTTTTCCAATCCCAGAAGGACTCTTATTATTTCCTGACCCCGATGAGCTTTCTGCTATGACCCGAGATATTTTTTTGAAACCAGCTTCATTCGTCAAAGTCATGGCCAGCTTGCCACGCAGTTTGACTTCAGTGGGACCACTGATCGCAATATTTTCATCTGGTTTAACAGGAAAAACGAGTCGAATCATCTTATCAGACGCACAAATACTAATATTCTTTTCAATAGGTTCATTGACAACAAGTGATGTCCCATTGAAAAAAAAGCGAATAGTGCCATCAACAAACTGAACACTTCCGACGGCCGAGGCTAAAAATGATTTATGAGTCAAATACACTGGAATAGTTTGTACAATCTTTGGAAGCTTCTCTTTAATAGCTTGATACTCATCTTGATTCTTGAAGCAAACTTCATCAGTCGCCAAAATGGCTTCTGCACCGAAAAAGAGAAGACAAATAATCACTTTAATTTTCATTTGCTAGGCATCCTTTATTATTCAAAATCTTTGACTTTTATATTTTCTTTTGGAAATTCAATCCAATCTTCCTGTTTCGGAAAATTTTTAGGACGACTTTCTGTTAAATCTTTATATTTTAAAAAACCAGTCAATGCGCAAAGAAAGGCTTCAAATGCATGACTATTTTCAATCATTTGCTTCATATCTTGATGATAAATAAAAGTGAGATTCTTTTCATTTAAGTTGTGCAAAAATTGCTTTCTTGATTCATCACCACCAAATGCTGCTCGATGATTTCGCAACTGCGATTTCATCATATTCATCATTTGTCCAACTCTCCATAGCGTCAACCCGGGATTGACTTCAATGCATTTCAAGTTGGGATCGAGTCTTTTTTTAATAAACTGCGCTCGCGCCAACAAAGGGGCCGAGTTGGAACCCATCGCATGATGCAATGTAAAGGTTTCTTCCAATTCTGAAGAAAAATACATTTCTACACATCGCTGCGTGTAAGGGGTAAATATTTTCTTTGGTTTTTTCTTTTTTAATTTTTCATCATGATAGTTCCACATCCATTGAATATGCTCTTCGTTGCAGTTTTCATAGCCTGGACAACGGCGCACGCACGTTAAACAGGCTGGCAAGTTCCAGGGGATATCAAAGGCCACATACTCTAAAGTTTCTTTATTCTGATCAATCAGGTCATGAATTTTAAGATCAACAGAGATTTTTTCTTCAGATTTTAACTTTTCAAAAAGACGAGATAAAAATATTTTCTTATTTTTAGGATAGTATTCGATCAAGGCAACACAGGCTTTGTCGGATTTACCACCAGCCAGTGATATTCCTAAAAATCGAACGACATCGTTAGTGATATGCGCCGGCACATCCGAATCAACCGATTCAGTGGGTCTTTCTAAAGCTCGACTGGCAGTGCGTTTAGACACTGGAACTTTTCGTTTTGACATACCTGCACAACCTTCTCGCGGTTTTGTGGTGAAACCCAGACCAACACACAACCTCCACCACCAGCTCCACATATTTTAACTGCTAATGCTCCAGCAGCTATAGTCATTTTTGCTAGTTTTTCAATTTCTGGACTCGTAAATGCGGGTGTTAACTCAAGACGGGCCTCATATTCCTGACGAAATAAGCTGGGAAGCATGGACCAGTTTTTTTGTAAAATTGCAGTCTTGAGCTGTTCGGAAATTTCTTTGATTTTTTTCAGAGCCGAAAGAACTTTCAAGTCCCCCTCGACTGCTGATTTAAGAACTTCAAAATTATTTAACCCGCTATGATGTGACCGTCCTGTGTAAACCAAAAGAAAATGATCTTCAAACGGAGTGCCCTTGATTGGCAGAACCTGCTGTCGAATTTCACGCGCTGTATAATCAATAAAACTTAAACCACCCGTTATCGCGGGATAATAATCTTGAGTTCCTGTTGGAGTCTTTAAGATTTCAGCCTCGATATTATGTGCCAAGTGCACGACTTGATGTGGACTCAAATTCGTGGTTCCTAGCCATTGATGAAATGCCTTGATCATTGAAATCACCAAACTGCTGCTGCCACCCAAGCCGCCACCAATAGGACTTTGGGAGGCTGTCGAGATTGAAAAACCCGACGGCAATTCAAACTTCTCAATCACTTTTTGATAGAATAAAATTTTAGGATCAAGTGCCATTTTCAAAGCGGCCAAATCAGCAAATTGCCACTGTTGCTTCAAATCCTTAGATTCGATTGTAATGCTTGGATCTGATTGTGGAGTCAGTTCGACCTCGGTCCAAATATCAATAGCCAAATTGATCGTCGAAGCTCCCGATACAAAATTGTAAAGTGGCCACATATCCAATGTGCCTCCGGCAAGATCCACTCGAGTCGGAGATTTTACAATTATTTTATTTTGTTGTTTCATTGGATGGAGTTTCCTTTGGGATAAATGCTTGCTTCAAATCAACAGTTGAGATCACTGATTTTTCAAATGCAAAAATATCACTGGCTTTGCTGGTTCGTGCATAATAATAATCTTTTTCAACTCCGTTTTTTTTAAGTTTTAAATCTGGACCCCAATTAATTTGTAAAATGAGATTATCTGAATCTGATTTCAAGATAATCATACTTTTTCCTGAAAATACTCGTGTGGATTGGTTCTTAAATTCCAAATCCAAAAAATCTGAAATTTCCAAGTCATGAATGCGGCTCAATAGCTTAACCAACTCAACAGCAGAAAACTCGTGATTTTCCGGAGCTGGCTGCACTGATGTCCAAATATTATTTTCTTTTACAAATTGATAGTCCCGCCCCTGATCCTTGAAATGAATTTTAGACACTTCATTCATAGGGAACTCAAAGGCACTGGCTCGGTCTCGCAAACTATCCAAATCCAAATTTCCGAAAATTTCCCATTTTGCGTTATCTAATCGCAACAGATTCGTTGGTCGATCTGTCATTGCATACACGGCATTTTCTTGTTCGTGTTGATTGATGATTACTGACCAATCTGATTGCGGTGTGTGAAACTGTATTCGGATAGGAGCTTCAGCCAGTTTCTTTTCAATTAACAATGACCTCGAAGGTTCCCCATCGGTTAAATAATCGCGAATTGTTGCTTCAGCAATTTGTTTCAGTTTCTCGCGAACTTTATTCTGATCTAAAATAATCATCGGATACATTGGAGCCATCCATTTTCCATTATTCTTTTGCAATTCGAACTCGCCGCGCAGAGATCGAATTTTAACTTTCTCGATCGCGCCCAAGTTTGATCGATACAGCCGTTTCTCGCGATAGGTCATCAAGTTCTGATCTGCTTGGGTGTGCCATACTGGCGAGGCCACCAAAACTCTATTTTCAGACTCAACACGCACAAATGAGTGACCTTCGAAATTTTTCTGAGAACCTAAAAAAATTCTTCGAGATTTACCTAAGTTATTCTTTAGATTAAATGTCACATAGGGAGTTTCTAAACCAAACTCTGCTAACTTCAGCAAGCTAGGATCGTTTGTTTCCTTGGCGATAGTCAAATATTTCTCTGATGTTAATTTTTCAAGTAATTGCTCCACTTGATCGTTATCTGCTGAATCTTGCACAGGCTCTAAAATACTCCAACCCTCGACACTTTTTTGCAGAACATACTTGTTTTGACCCTTTTGAATTTCAATAAAATTAATTTGATCTTTTTCCAAATCAACAATTCGGGTGGCCTTTTCTTTTTCAATCGTATCGTTAATTTCTTTTTGATACTCGAAGAAATAAATCCCGATACCGAAACCAAGCGTAATAATTGCAAGAATGGCTGTTGTTTTAAATTTCATTTGAACCCATTACCTCTATAAATTTTGATTAAGCATGGCGTCTGCGATACCAAAGAAAAAAACTCACCATCATAAATACAAGTGGTGTCGGTAAAAATAACCCCAACACTACAAATTTTATAAACTGACTTGTTTCCGGCGGCGATAATATCAGCCGAGTGGCCTGCGGCTCTTTGGGAGAAATCGAAATCAAATCAGACTCTTTAACTAAAGCGGCCACCGAGTTCAATGCTAAATCACGATTCAAATTTTGATACAACAGTAAGTTACTCATGAAATCAGCATCCGAAAATGCAATAACAGTGAACTCCTTATCATCTGGACTAAGCTTACCCTTGACCTCAACCGCCAAATTAAACACGCGAGGCTCACCAAAATAATCCGTGCTATCTAACTCTTTCAGTGCCACTGAACTTTTTGGCGTCTTGACTAAAACTTCAGTTTTTACAGTCTCTGAAAGGGGTAATAACTTAAATGCATTGGGTTGATTAAAAACAGTCATCTGATTCGCAGTAAATACTTTTGTCGCCGCATGGGTCGACGAGTAGTTAACGGCTACAGTGGGTGATTGTGCATTTACAACTTGTCCCATAGGGGTATTGTAAACATTAAATACATAGAAACTTTCTAACTCTAATCCCAAACGAGACAACAATCCATTCAGACCAGCTGTATTTCGATTCTCTAAAGCCAACAGAATCGCCCCGCCTCGTTGTAAATAAGACTCAAGCATCTTCACTTCCGTTGGTTGAAAATTCTGCTTTGGCCCAATGATCATGACGGCATGGGCATCTGCAGGAACTCCACCTTGTGCCGCTAATGAGAGTTGACCCACGTGATAAGAATTTTTCTCGAGAAGCTGTTTTAATCCAAACATCCCCGATTCATCTTTATCTATTTCTGTATTTCTTTCGCCATGACCTTCGATGAAGTAAATGTTTTTCTTTTCTCCGCGAGTCACTTTGATAATGGCATTCGTGAGGTCTTGTTCCGTGTAGTTTTCAATACGATTCTTATTTTCTTTGTAGACTAAAAACGCCTCGCCGGATCCCCGTGAAGCTCCGTAATCTTGGGTCAACTTGGCCTGTTCATTCATCTCTACAAACTCAAATTGAACTTTTGAAGACTGATCCTGATACTTTTTTACAAGATCTCGAAATTGCTTCTTATTGTCTTCGACTTTATCGGCGCCATTTTTATAGAAAAAACGCAACATCATTTCTGAATCCAAACCACTGAGTAAAGCTTTGGTTTGATCGGACAACGTGTTCATTCCATTTCCTGAAAGATCAAAAACTTTGTAGTACTTGGCCCCCAGATAGTTCACCAGGGTTAATAACGTGATAACAATAACAATCAATGCCCCCATATTGAGGCCCTGCTTAGTTGACTTCATTGTAAAAAACTCGATCACACTGTGACGAGATAAATACAATCCCAAAAATAATCCTAAAACTCCAGGACCCAGCAACCCCCACATAAAGGGCATCCATACTTTCGTAGCAAAAAATAAACCCGCCAATGCCATAAAGAATATCAGGCTCAGACCCAAAGCCAGTCGACTTTTTCCGCTCATTTTTAATCCCTCCAACGTGCAGATTCAACAACTCGTTCTGCCAAGAAACAAAATAGAAAAATTAAACTTCCAAAAAATATAAGACCATTCGTGCGCAATGTTCCCTCGATCAAGCCCGACAGATGAGTATTAAGCGAAATATGCTCAAAAACCTTTTTTAAAATTCCGCCATCAAATGATTCACTTAAGGCTCCAACAAACCAGATTGATAAATTCAAAATGACACTGACCACAAAAGCAATCAGTCCATTATCCGTTAAACTGGATGCAAATAAATTCATGGCTGCATAGACCGCTGACACCAAAAATATTCCAAAGGCTGCAATCACTGTGGGTGACCACGGAAAAGCAGCGATACCACGAGTTGCCAGAGGATAAATCATAGCCACCCCAATCAAAGCTAATAACGTCGTCAATAACGCTAGAAATTTTCCTAAAACGATGTCGGTTGATGTGATTGGCGATGTGAGCAACAGGTCATATGTACGCAGTTTTTTCTCTTCAGCCAAAAGACGCATCGACAAGGCTGGAACCAAAAAAATCAACATCAGATTGATCATCGACAAGTGAGGCAAGAAAACCGCGTAATGAATATTCTGCTGTTGCCCAGAAGCTCCCATTTGCAACATGGGGTTCGCAGCTAAAAAAGAAAACTTTTCCAATGTCATCGAAAACATAACACTCATCAACGCCGTCATTAAAAAAGAAATAAAATAAAATAATGGACTTTGAAAGAAACCGGACAATTCTTTTTTATATATAACCACTGAACCTTTCATACTTATGACCCTTGCCCATATGTTAATTTTAAAAAAACATCTTCTAAGTTCGCACGTGTTGGCAGTAGCTCTAATAACCCAGCTCCGGAACGAATCACTTCGCTAGCGATTTTTTCAATCAATTCGTCCTGTTCTTTTAGTTGAACTTTAAAATGCATGTCGGAAATTTTTTCAACAGACACAACCCCGTCAAAACTTTTTAAAGATTCTGCGAGTGAACTGGCATTTCTGGTCTTAACACTGACTACCAAAGACCCCTTGTTCATTTTTTCAAGTCCTTCAATAGAATCTTGAGCGACGATTTGACCTTGATGAATAATAATCACCTTGTTACACACCGCTTGAACCTCGGGTAAAATATGAGTTGATAAAATGATAGTGTGTTCTCCGCGAAGTTCTTTGATCAAATCACGAATTTCAGCGACTTGTTTGGGATCCAGTCCCACGGTGGGCTCATCCATAATCAAAATTTCAGGATCTGAGACAAGCGCTTGAGCAATCCCCACACGTTGCTTGAATCCTTTGGATAAATTTTGAATCAATCGATTTCGAACGGACGTCAGTTGAGTTTTCTCAAGAGCACGGTCAACGTAAGCCGCCACCTTATTTTTATCGACTTGCTTCAATTCAGCAACAAATCGCAAATAATCTTGGACTTTCATGTCGGTATAAAGGGGGGGAGTTTCAGGCAAATAACCAATGCGTCGCTTAACCTCGATGGGGTTTTCAAAGACATCATAGCCACTGACGCGAGCTTCACCTGAACTTGGCGCCATAAATCCTGTTATGATTTTCATTGTTGTTGATTTTCCAGCCCCATTGGGACCTAGAAATCCAACAACATCACCCTTTTCAATTTTAAAATTTAGATTTGTTATGGCTTTCCGTTCGCCATAATTTTTACACAACTGATGAACTTCAATCATACGATAACACTCCATATTCTCGTTTTGATTTCGTTAATGATTTGTAACTGTTTGATCGAACAGGATTATTCTATTTAATATTTACAGCGCAATCAAGATCTCGCGACCTTCATGATATGTGACGCGCCCCAACTTATCGCCTTTGATGGGACGAACATGTCGGCACTCGACATACACGACAGCATACCTCGTCCCCTGAATTCGATCTTTGAAGTTTTCTCGCACCAGCCATTCCGCTACTTTTTTAAGATCTGAAGGGGTAATATTTTGGTCTTTTTGACGGTGAATAATAGCATGAGCACTGGGATAGTCCTTAAGATGCATCCACATGTCCCAAGCTTTGGACCGTCGAAGCAAATCCAAATTATCTTTTGCCGATTTCCCCATGTAACACGTTAAACCTGATCCATCCAAAACCAGTTTTCGAAAACGTCCCTCAACAACTCGGTTGGATTTTTGAGTTTGTGATTGCTTTCGGTTTCTCTCTACCAACTGAGATTCAAATAATTCGGGCGACAAATCAGAAAGTCGGTCTATTTCAGATTGCACCAAAGCCAATCGCTTTTGAGCGCCCAAGATCTTTACTTTTGCAGCTTTTGATTTTGCGAAGCAATTTTGAATATTTTGAGACACGCTGATTTTAAAATCTAAATACTGATGCCATTCTGGTCTGAGGTCTTTGGTACCAAATGATTTTAAATGGTCACCAATTTCAGACCATGGAATATCAATGTAGTCTTGAATCTGCTTTTCAATAGCCGAGATGGCTTTTGTCTTTTTGGATAAATCTTTCTGACGCTGAGCCTTCCACTTATCAAATGGACTCTGACCTACAGTCATTGTCTTTTCGATCTGCTTTTTACCTGCCCCCCGACGCTCAAACCACGATTTTAAAATAAATGGGATCGAACGAACATCTTCAATCTCGTTAGGCCCATCGGATACGGGCACAGCCATTTCAGTTAATGGCTTAACTGGATACCACGAGATCGACTTTTTATCTTTAGTAACAATCAAATTCGCCTGCTTAGGAATCATGCGGAATTCAAGTCTGGTTGGTGTGAAACCCTCGCCCGCTTTGCCTAACTCTATTTGCAGGACTCGGCCATAGTTGGGAAGTAACCGAATCTGACTGAGTGCTAAATTTTTACCATGTGAATTTAAAAATAATCCCAAAGGTTTTATCTTTTTTAAATGAGGCCAGGGATTTGAAAAATACAGTCCCATGAATGGAAACTGAATGTCTAAATCGAATACCACGTAGGCCGTCTTGGGCTCATGATTAAAACGATAAAACACCAACACCAAGCCTTCGTTGGTGGATTGAATTTCTTGCAGTTGTGATCCCAAAAGCTCATCCGAGAAGTACTCGACCAAGGTCTGAAGCTCATTAAAACTAGGCGTTTTCACAGTTTAGAGCGTAGCGGAAGTATCCGAGAAAATCGATATGAAATCACAAATTGCTAAAATTATGGAAGAAGAACTTTTTGCAGAAGACTCACGTACCGAAACAAGTTCTGAATTTATCGACCGGATCTGTCATTTGTACCTTGATGAAGTTGAGAAAGGCAATGGCTTCGCGATTCCTCAGTTCGCAGAATCTGTGATTGAAGAAATTCAAGATGAAGTGATCAGTGTCTTTCGAACAAAAATTTATGGCTATTACAATTTAGCACATTACCGGCAAATGCTTCTGTCTCGTCGCAGCAGTTAAGTTTTTTCAATAACTGAAAAATACATGGGACCGAAACCGCATCGATCTGGCAACACCTGATAACCATGCTCGGTTTTTTCTAAAAAATCCAATTCATTTAAAAACGCAGGCCTCAAAATTTGAGGCTTTCTTTTCTTTAATAACTTAGCAACAACAGAATCATTCTCTAACGGAGAAATTGAACACGTTGAATAAACAATGCGTCCACCCACTTTGACGGCTAACCAAGCTGACGACAATAGTGAATACTGCCTAACAGATAAATTTTTAGTCCGCTTCTCGCTCCATAATTTCATTTCACTTGGATTTTCCATAAGATGGCGTTCTCCACTGCACGGAACATCCGCCAGCACCCGATCAAAAACCTCAGGCTGCCTCAGCCCATACTGATTCCCATCCAAACCTTTGACGTGAATAAATAATCGTTTTTCACGATTAATGTGTTCATTCAACACCCGCATCAAACGAGCACGACGGCCTTCGGACATTTCATTAGCAATCAATTCACCAGAGGGGAGCTGCCATTGATTTGAAAAATTAAAACTCATCTCTTCTGCCAAAACCAATGTTTTTCCACCCGGAGCAGAACACATATCTAAAACAACATCCGTCGGCATCACCTCTAAAGCCCTGGCCACAACCTGACTGGCTGGGTCCATCACATAGTTTTGAGATAATCCCGAATCCAATTCAGCAAATTTATTCGGCCGTGAAATTTGTTTATTTTTTTCAACCAAGGCCCTTCGAATTGCTGGCCAACGATCCGTATATATTTTTTCAAAATAGGAATCAAAAGCGCTATTCATTTGGAAACTCGCAGATAAACTCGGCACCTTGTTGCACTTCGGGATTCAGCCAAATGCGCCCATGATGATTCAGAACATGGTGCTTCACCAAAGCCAATCCCAAACCTGACCCCCCTTGGTCGCGACCACGGCCTTTATCGATGCGGTAGAATCTTTCAAAAACTCGGTCTTGCTGATCCTTTGAAATACCAGGTCCGAAATCCTTCACCCTGAGCCATGTCATTTTTTCTTTTTTCTGCCAGTGAATTTCGATCTGAGACGAATCTCCACTGCCCTCGCCAGTGTATCGAATAGCATTCACTAATAAATTTCGTAGAATCTGTCGAATAGCATCACTATTAGCAAACAGAGTCTCGGCCTGATTATGCACGACGACGCTTTTCCCCTTCATGCGAAGTAGACCTTCGATCTCGCGCAAGACTTCATCCGTCACTGGTGCTGTTGCTAACTTTTCCCTTTGCAAATAAGACCCCTGATCCAATTTGGAAAGACTTAATAAATCATCCATCAGCTCGGACATGCTTTCACTGCTTTCAACAATCGGCTTAACCAATTCGAGATACTCTGGCTGATTTGCAATTTTTTTCAAAAGCAATTGCGAATATCCCTTGATCACAGTCAATGGGGTTCGCAGCTCATGAGATGCATTGGCGACAAAATCAATTTTTATTTTTTCTGTTTTTTTAATTTCAGAAAGATCATAGAAAACACCTAGACACCAGGTTTCGTTCTCTAACCGTGATGGTAGTGGAGTTACAAACAATTGCAGGTAATCAATTTCATTTTTTTGCATCTCTGCCATTTCAAAAGTTTTCTTGAATGTTGCAATAATAGCAGGATCCCGAACGACATCTTGTAAAAAATAAGAACTTTGATTCTTCGTTGGCGCCCAATTGAATGTATTTAAAAAAGATGAATTGAATGAGATAATTTTTAAATTCTGATCAACAGTAACAATGGCCTCTTTAAGTCCTGAAAAAACTGTTTCATAGCCTTTTCGCTCTTCTTGAGATTGACGACGCAGCCGTAAATATTTTTTACGAAGACTGAGTGCCGCTCGTTCCAAATCAGCAAAATCCACATCTGTTTGATCAAAAACGTTATTGATCGAGGCAAATTCATTCTCTTCGGCCTTCATTAAAAGAATCATCTGCTTGGTTTGTCGAATAATCATCGTGCGAAAACGCAAATAGCTCAGCAAATAGCTCACAATTCCGATCAGCAACAATGAGAGAATCCAGATCATCTGTTGCATCGAAGTCTAAAGCTCCCCTGCCGATGATGATGGATCTGACGCAGATACCAGAACCCGGTATCCAACTCCGCGAATTGTTTCGATATGATCCGCCCAAGATCCTAGTTTTTTACGAAGCGCAAAAACATGGGTGTCAATTGTTCGCCCCGTCACATTGACATCGTCACCCTGAATCAAACTGATGAGCTGCTCGCGACTCATCACACGCCCCTGAGCCTTAAATAAGGCCTCCAGCAATTTAAACTCAGACGGAGTTAAGTGAACTTCCTGTCCTTTGTGTTCTACTGTGTGCTGGGTGAAATGCATCGAAAGATCGTTGAATTCAATCCGGTCTGGTGAATTTTTCTCGACCATCGCGTTATCCGTACTGCTTGATGCTGCTTTTAGAATATTTTTTTCAAACTCCAGACGTCGAATTAAATTTCTAACTCGAGCCAAAAGAACTTTCTCATCAAAAGGTTTTGTTAAATAGTCATCAGCACCAGCTTCGATAGCTTTCACAATAGAATCTGAATCGGCCTTTGCTGTCAGCATCAGAATTTTGATATTGCACTTAAGAGCACGAATTTTTTCAAGCAATTCAATCCCCTGCATCGAGGGAAGCATCCAATCCAAAAGCCCTAACTGGTATTTTTTTTCTTGAACTAAAAATAATGCTGGCTCTGCATTTTGAAACACATCCACAGCAAATCCTAAATCTGTCAGATGAATTCTTAACAGATTGGCAATGGCTACGTCATCTTCAACAATAAAGGCCTGGTAGCTGACTTTTTCCATCGACGAGCTCTTTCTCTCTACGCCTGATGGCGAATATCTTTTCCAGTAAGTGCAAAAATAACGTCTTCAGCAATATTCGTTGAATGATCACCTAATCGTTCTAAATTTCGAGCGATTAAAATCAGATCCAATAAATTCTCAACCTGCTCTGGCTGAATTTTCATTCGACTGATGGCATCAGAAACAACCTTATTTTTGAGTCGATCAATTTCATCATCCATAACCAAAACATCCTTGGCCATGGTAGAACTCATTTTCACAAAACTATCTAAAGCGGCCTTCACCATTGTTTTAACTGTTGAAGCCATCACTTCGATATCTTGAAAAGAAATATTATTCGAGCGATTCAAAACGTCTTTACCAATATAGGCAATATTCACACACTGATCACCCATGCGCTCGAGATCCGTATTGATTTTAATGATTGATAAAATAAATCTTAAGTCACGGGCGACAGGTCCTTGTTTTGCCAAAACTTCAAGACAGGCATTATCAATTTTGATTTGTAGATCGTTGATGGATTGTTCGATTGTGTGAACAGAGGCAAACTGCTGCAAATCTCTTCGAGAAACTCCATTCAAAACAGTCTGAAGAGCCTTCTCGACTTGGCCTCCCATTTCAACAGTTAAGTTTTTCAAATCCTCGAGCTGGGAATCAATTGTTCTTTCCATTTGTCCTACTTTCTGGGCTAGCTTAGCTTCTTTCTTGACCCCTGTCTTCTTTCAACGCGAAAATCGACTATGCGCATATCTTCGATCGACATAGGTTCAAATGCAATCCGTCAGGTGATTATCGAGATCGACATGAACGGGACGTGGACGGTCCTTAAAAAGCACCGTGAACCGATTCGCCTTGGCCATGATGTTTTTCTATACAGAAAAATAACCCCTCCAACTGAGCAACGCCTGGTTTTGGCCTTTAAGCGAATGGCTCGCCTTATGAAAAAGTTTAAAGTTGATAAAAGTATCGCGTTAGCGACCAGTGCCTTTCGTGACGCTCAAAACAAGCGCCCCCTACTAACAAAAATTAAACAAACCAGCGGAATTAAAATTGAAGTGATTTCTGGGACTGAAGAAGCTCGTTTGATTCGTCAAGCTGTTAAACACAACACCTGTTTAAACGATAAGCATTGTTTACTGATCGATATCGGTGGCGGAAGTGTTGAGTTAACTCATGTTCACAGCAATAGAATCTATTTCTCGCGCAGCTTCAGATGGGGAATGGTTCGTACATTGGCCGAGGCCGCTGTGCAAAACAAAACACCCCAGGTCATCTGTAAAGAAAATCTCAAAAAAGCCAGTCGCTTTTTACCCAAACGTCAGTTTGAACTTGCCGTTGGCACGGGTGGGAATTTGGATGCCATTGGAAAACTAAAACTCACCCTTCTTAAAAAAGGGCCCAACACCCTAGTTTCGGCAAGCGAGCTTAAAATTATTTACAAGAGATTTATGAAAATGTCGCCGCAAGACCGACTAACAAAGTTGGATTTAAAGCCAGACCGCTTAGACGTGATTGAACCCGCCCTATTTTTAACTCTTCAATTGCTAAAAAAATATAAAATTAAACGTATTAAAATACCCTGCGTTGGTCTTAAAGAAGGTGCCATTTATTCGCTTCTTAATTCTCACTCTTGATATCGTCTTCGTTAAAAAGTTGATATGCCCGTGCTTGCTTCATCAACTCTTCTTGGACTGGCAATCGAGTGGCCTCAGTTGATGGTTTTACTTTTTTTTCATAACTAGCATCCGATTTCATAATCCAGGTTTCGCTGGTATCGTTCCAATACAATTGCAACACATTCCATAATTTTTCTTTGAGAGCGCGATCATAAATAGGACAAAGCGCTTCCACTCGTGCATGCAAATTACGATACATCCAGTCCGCTGAACCAATATAAAAATCACCATCAACAGGATCGACTTGCCCATTGCGAAAGTAAAAAATTCGCGAGTGCTCCAAAAAACGCCCAATCGTTGATTGCACATGAATTGTTTCGCTGACGCCTTTGACATTGGTTTTGATACAACAAAATCCTCGAACAATAAGTTGAATCGGCACTTGTGCCTGACTGGCCTCATAGAGAGCTAAGGAAATATCATTTTCTTCCATATTATTAAACTTGGCCATAATCAAGCTGGGCCGTTTTGCTAAGGCATGATTCTTTTCACGATTGATGAGCTCTTTCATCTTGGTAAACATATTCACCGGAGCCAAAATCAAATGCTGGTAGTTCTGCTTTAATGATTTACCTGTCAGGTAATTAAAAAATTCAACTAATTCTGACGTGATTCGCTCATCACATGTTAATAGTCCCATATCTGTGTAGAACCGCGCTGTGCTGCCATTGTAATTGCCTGTGCCAATATGGGCATAACACCGCACACGATCAGATTCTCGGCGCACAACAAGAGCGGTCTTAGCGTGAGTTTTAAATCCAACCACACCATACACCACGTGCACACCCGCATTTTCAAGCTCTTGCGCCCAGTAAATATTTCGCTCTTCATCGAATCTGGCTTTCAATTCAATCAAACAGACCACTTGCTTTCCGGCTTCGGCAGCGTTGATCAGGGCTTTGATAAACGGAGAATTATCTCCGGTGCGATACAGGGTCATCTTGATAGCCAAAACATCTGGATCTTCAGAAGCATCATGAATGAATTTTTCAACGCTCGCTGAAAAACTCTCAAATGGATGATGCATCAAAATATCATTCTTTTTAATGGCACCAAAAATTGTAAAATTAGGATCACTCAGGCCCAGCGGAACGACTGGTGACCAAACTGGGTATTTATGCTTTGGCCAACTGAGCGAACCAGCTAGGGCTGCAAAATCCATAAGATCAAAATGTGTTTGCATTGAAAAAATATCACTTTCTGATACTTCCAACTGAGAAATTAAAAAATCACGCAACCACTTCAAATTGCACTCACCCAGCTCCAACCGGACAATTTCGGCAAAGCGTCGTTGTCGCAACTCTTCTTCAATCATCGCCAACAGGTCCTCGATATCCTCTTCTTCTCGATCGGAATCAGCATTTCTGGTCAATCGAAAAATAATCGAACCTTTAACAACCATCTCTGGAAACAATTCCGAAACAAATTCCCTGATAATATCCACCAAATGAATGTACTTACTGACGCCACCTTTATCTTTAGTGGGATTCACCAACACCCATTGCTGTAAAACACTTGGAATTTTTATTCGCGCAAATAAATAATCAGAATCTGCTGTGGAGTGAGCCAAAGCCACACCCAACGATGTTGACAAGTTCGATATAAATGGAAATGGATGTCCAGGATCAACCGAAAGAGGCGTCAGAACTGGAAAAATATTTTTTAGAAAATAATTTTTTACCCATTTCTTTTCAGTTTCATTTAAGCTTTTATAACCCACAATATGACAACCTTCGACACGAAGGCTTTCTGTCAATTTTGCAATCAAGTCACTTTGTTTTTTAAGCATCGGTTGCAAACGACGGGTGATCATCGCCAGCTGCATTTCTGGAGTTTGCCCATCAGATGATTTTGCTGAAATTCCATAGGCAACATGTCGTTTTAATCCACCGACTCGCTTCATAAAAAACTCATCCAAATTAGTTGAAGAAATGGATAAAAATCGAAGTCGCTCGAGCAATGGATTCCGCAAATCTTCCGCTTCGGCCAAAACTCGCAAATTAAAATTCAGCCATCCCAACTCTCGATTGTTAAAAATAAGAGCTGATGACCGAGGATGTTCGATGATATCGTTCTTCTTTTTTCGACGTGATTTTGAAGCACGATCAACTTTTCCAGTTGTAGGACTATTCTTGCTTTTCGATTTATTTTTTACAGTCACGGGATTCTTCTCGGTAAAGGGAAAATTCAGGAGCACAAATACGATAGTCATTCATGGCCCAATGAGCATCTTTAAACTTGCGAACAAAACCAGTCATTGCAGGCTTAAATAAAGGGACGTGCCAGTATTTAAATGTCAGTTGCTCTAAGGCTTCTTCTAAAGATTTATTCATATAGGCTCGTTGATAAAGAGCCGCCACCATTCCTGTTCGATCAGCCCCTACTCGGCAATGAATTAAAATAGGAAAAGGGCCTTTTTCAAAAACTTGAAAAATACGGCGTAAATTTTCTTCGTCGGGATAATAAAGATCGCTCATATCAATGGCGACAAAGTCAGTTTTCATTCGCGTCAGAGCCACATCCTGTTGCTCGTAGAAACGGGTCTGCAATGGATACCCCCGCAAACTGATAACCGTTTTAATACCATATTTTTTTATTGTGTCGGCAAGTTCTTCTGTCGTCAGCTGAGCCGAACGATAGAGTTTCCCCTCATCAACAACAGCAAAATTTTGAGAAATTCGAAAAACTGACGCCCGATAGATGGCTGCCGAAAATACCAGAAATAACACTAGACCTAGAGCCAACTTGGCGTATTTTTTATTCATCCCAGACATACCACGAGTATGAATGTAAAATTCAGTGGAGCCAAGTCAAGATCGGGTTAGACTCGATTCGCAAACCTTGATGAGTCCTTAAATCTGTATCAAAAAGAGACATAAAAATATTTATTCTGACATCCCATTTTTTGACCTCGGCTTTAGCCATGGACTCGCCGATAATGAAGTATGACCCAGCTAGCAAAATATCACGGCCGTTCCCCAAGATATGTCCTCAACACCGAAGATAATAATTTAATTCGCTATGCGGGTTCTGAACGCTGGCCCTGGGAAGAAAAAACAGAGGTTCGTAATATTTCACTGACGGGTCTGTCCTTTATTGCTCCCAGTGACCTCTCACCTATGATCGGTGAAATCATAAAAATCCAATTTGTCGTCCCCGCCGGAAAACAAATGGCATGCTACGCCATTGTGATTCGCATCGACAGCGAAAATGATTCTGAAAATTTAATTGCTGTGCATTTTTATAAATTAGACCGCTTGCAACGGATCAATCTGTTGCAAGGTTTATCTGACAGAAACATCAGTGCCGCAAAATCCTCACCTAAGCAAAACGCCATCAACGGAACGTCTAGAGTTATTGCTCTTTTGGGGCTAATTTTTACAAGTATCTGCTGGGCGACGCTGTTAAAACTGTATTTTTTATAGTGCCCTATAAGTTTTAAGTAATCTTAACATTTCTGTTAAAGCCCTGTGAAATTTGTGCTAAACCTCCGCTCCTGGAGCAATGACACGAATGCGTTCACCTGTAAAATCCTTAGTAATTACACGCCTTTTGACTATTCCACTTCTCACGATCCTGATAAATACCGAGTTACTCGCTTTGGAGAGCCGAACGACTTTGGCCAGCGAAACCACTCACCGATCCGGCTTGGTTTTTCAATCTGACAACCGATTGGATCAAAAATTCAACTGGCCCATCGATGAAATTAAATATGCTCCGACTCCCTATTTTGGGGCCCATCTCATTCGTATCGATGCGACCAACAGTCAATACGATGACACAAAAAATGGATTTCATATTGGTCTTGAATTGGAATTTGTCACGCATTTACACCTGCGCCTCGAACAGCGCTTTCAATCGCAAACAATGGGTGAACAAAGCAAAAACAATTCTGAATCCCGGGTTGGCCTTTTTTACTATGACTTGGGATCTTTTACGGCATTGTCATTAGATCCTCAATGGGTGTGGGAAGTTTATGCGGAATCCTTTTATATTCCACAAATTGATTCAACCTCACCAAGCACAACAGGATGGGGTCGCGCCATTTATCGCGCTGATGAAACCTTCTTGAGAACCAGTGTTTACCTTGAAGGCGCCTTTGCAGCCAATCCAACGGCTGATTTCGGCGAAACCTATCAAGAAATTCGCCCCGGCTTGCAATTTCAAAAATCACTTTTTTCGACATCCGTGCAGTTGCAAGTTTATAAAAATATTTTAGGAACTCGTAATCAAGACATACAGGCTCTCCTGGCGATTTACGGAGAATGGCGATGATTCCGATGGAACATTTTTCCTATGAATACATTATATTAGCTTGGGCCCTTGTTACGGCTGCAGCCATCAGTCTATTTATGGTGGATGACCTTTTTGTTGATTTATGCGCTCTA
This sequence comes from Bdellovibrionales bacterium RIFCSPHIGHO2_01_FULL_40_29, assembly GCA_001771815.1. GTDB lineage: Bacteria > Bdellovibrionota > Bdellovibrionia > Bdellovibrionales > Bdellovibrionaceae > Pseudobdellovibrio. The sequence goes on from MEPU01000012.1 coordinate 124,970, forward strand.
CTTTTCAATTTAAAAGCAAAGCCCATCACGTCAACCTTGAGACAGAAAATTGAAAAAGCCCCTGAAAAAAGAATTGCTGTCCTTGTTGCCAACTGGAGAGAGCACGAAGTTCTGTCACGCATGATTTCAGGCAATATTCGCAGCATCAATTACCACAACTATAGCTTTTTCATTGGGGTCTATCCCAATGATCCTTTAACTTGGGAAGCGGCCTCTCAACTTGAAAAGCAGTTTAGCAATGTGCATGTGATCGTAAATCCCATCATCGGCCCCACCACAAAGGGACAAATGCTGAATGAAATGATGCAAAAAATCAATTCGCTCAGCACAATTCCCTACGAAATTTTTGTGATGCATGATTCAGAAGATCTGATCCACAGCTATTCATTTAAATTATTTAATTACTTTTCAGATCAATTCAGTTTTATGCAAGTTCCCGTTTTTTCTTTACCCACACCTTGGAATCATTGGACTGCCGGAGTTTACGCTGATGAGTTTGCGGAATCCCACCTTAAAGAAATGTTGGTTCGAGATTTTTTAGGCGGCGGAGTGCCTTCTGCTGGAGTTGGGACCGCAATGACCCGACAATTGATCCAAGTCATTTCCAATGTTCAAGATGGTCAGTTCTTGCGGTCTGATTGCTTGACCGAGGATTATGTATTGGGACTGACAGCCCATCAACTGAAGTTTAAAGCCAGTTTCTTAAATTACTACTTAGAAGAAAATAATCAACGCGACTATATTGCAACTCGCGAGTACTTTCCGGATGAATTTCATTCATCCGTTCGTCAAAAAACACGCTGGGCCACTGGAATTGCCTTTCAAGGTCAGGCCGTTTTAAAATGGCAAGGAACTCTGGCTGCAAAGTATTTTTTATGGCGCGATCGTCGCAGTTTTTTAAATGCCATCCTCGTGACTTCATCTATTTTTTTGATTCCACTTTTTATTTTGGGATTGCGCAGTCCTTATTTTGATATCCTTTCACATTCAGATGCTTTTATTTATTTAGGAGCTATTAATTTGGCGTCAATGATGTGGCGCTTGTTTCAACGTGGTCGTTTTATGTATTCGATTTATGGAATCAAGCTTCTGCCCGGAATTCCAATTCGATGGATTGTTGGTAATTTGATCAATACAGCAGCCGCTTTCAAAGCTTTTCAAAATTTTAGACATCATGTGAAATCTGGTGAGCAAATGAAATGGGTCAAAACAACTCATCGCATACCCGAAAATTTTGGTACCGAATTTCCAATTCAACACAATCAAACTCAGCCTCGTCAAAAAAACTATAACCAAGAGGCTATCTCATGAAGTCCATTTTTTCTGCACTTGCATTTTTACTGATCACCACGACAGTTCAAGCCGATTGTGTGAACATTTACTATGACCGCGGCCCCGTTGCTGATTATTGGATGGGAAAAACTTATGCCAATTTTGTGCAAAATCTTTTGGGACATTTTCCTCACTTGGATCAAAAACTGGGTGCCATTGAAGATTACCGCGCCGGTCAAATTGATGAATGTCGCGCCACAATTTATATCGCCAGTTATTTTGAGAATAAAATTCCAGATGCTTTTTTTCAGGATTATAAAAATACCACCAAAAATGTTGCCTGGTTGGGTTACTCCATTTGGAAATTCGGACCTGCTGAATTAGAAAAAATGTTCGGAATCCAGTATCTTCAACTGACCCAAATGGATTCTGAAAAATTAGACCTTGTGGGACAACCCAGTTTTTACCGTACCTTTCAGTACAAAGGTGAAGAGTTTGAAAAATTTGGTGAGTTCAGCGCCACGCCTCCATATCAATTTGTTGCCGCCTATGAAATGGCCATGATGAAAGAAACGATTCCTGGAAAATCACAGTGGCTGGCCACCGCCAAACACAGTGCCCATCAAGGCATTTTACCGTATGTACTTCGAGCTGAAAATAAATTCTATGTTGCCGATGTCCCATTTAGTTTTATGCATGAGTCTGATCGCTATTTAATTTTTACAGATCTCCTGTTTGATATTTTAAATGAAAAACCTCGGCACACAAAAAAAATGGGCTTTCTCCGTGTCGAAGACGTCCATCCAGTAACGCCGCTTAATTATTTGTACAATATCCAGAAAGTTCTTAAAGACGAAAAAGTTCCTATGCATGTTTCGTTGATTCCATTATTTTTTGATCCACTTTATCGAACCGATCGTGCTCCTACAGAAGAATTCATACCTATGGATCGTCATGTGGCTTTTATGAATTGGATTCGCGAAGCCCAAAGCGAAGGAGCTCGATTTATCTGGCATGGCGTCACTCACCAACTGGGTCGACAAAAAAATCCCCATGATGGGATTTCAGGTTCTGATTTTGAGTTTTGGGATGCCACCGCTAACAAGCCTCTGGGCTTTGATAATTCAAGTTGGCTATTGAATCGTATGCGCGAAGGTCTTTACACCCTAAACAAATCTAAAATTGAAGTGTTGGCCTGGCTGACACCACACTATCAAGCTTCAAGTTTAGACTATATTATTTTTGGCAAAATTTTTCAGTGGAACGTCGGACGAGTAATTTATTATAATCATGCGGCAACAGCCATGGCGCCGACAGCATCTGAAAGCGATCTTTGGCTCAAAGATATGAGCGAAGCCCAGCACCAACATCGATTGGATTATTTTAAAAATCTCAATGTCACCATTGAATCTGATCGCTGGAGTGGTCAAATTTTTCCTTATGAAATATTTGGCGATATCTATGGCCAGCGACTGATTCCCGAAAATTTAGGAAACTCGCAACCCTTTAAGAATGCTCATGTGGTCCGAACCCGCTCCGTCCAGCAAATGGTTCGAGATGCTAAACGCAATTTAGTTATTCGTGATGCCTGGGCCTCATTTTTTTATCATCCCTTTTTATTTGATAGTTTTGAATCGGGAGGACGCGGTTTCTATCCTGGAGATCCTACCGAATTAAAACTTCTTATCACTGAAATTAAAAAACTGGGTTACGAGTTCATTGATTTAAAAGATTTTATTAAAACTAATACAGCCCCTAAACGCAAAGAAACGGTAATTCGCAAATGATACAAAAAATGAAAACTTATCTGACACTGATTGTCCTTTTACTCATTGGAACTGTTGCTCGGGCCGAGTTCCGCTTGGATTCACCGGAAAAGCTTCTTCAGCGGGCCTCTGAAGGGCGCATTCAATTGCGTGAAGTTATTTTGGATATACAGCAAGCGTACCCCGAAATGCGCGATCCCGTGCTTTTCGATTCTTACTTTGCCATTTTAAATGACTTAAAAGTTCAAGCAATTCAGTTTTCTTTGGATGAAATTTATCCGCTTGGTGTTGAAAAATTAGGATTGAAACTGGTTGGACACGGAGTCAAATGGCTTTCCATTGGCACGCATTCCACAGAAAAAGTAATGGCCTATCACAAATGGATGAGCTCGGATGTCGCCAGCATCTTTATTGATATTATGGATTATTCTATTCGTGATTTGAAATCAGATACCGAACGCAAGCAGGCTGCGATCAGTATCGATGCCTTGATTGCCTGGGCCACTGTGACATTTCCAGCGCAGAAAAACTTAGTGACTTCGTATCAACGTATTTTATCAGAGCTGGCCAATTCTTTTTTAAAAACAGAAAATCTCAGTGATGATGAGACAAATTTTTGGATCGGAAAAATTTCCGTAACGTCTGGATTCTCAGAGTATTTAGAAATCATTCAAGTCAAACTACAAAATCTTGAAAAACAAAATCAAGACCAGTTGCATATGGTTCTGCAACGTTTACAGATTTTAGATACCCGCAGTAAAGTTATTTTTAAAAATTCACCGCAATGGCTGAAGCAGCAAATTGGTGATGTCACAGTTGAAACTGTTTCAAAAATGCTATTTTTTGGAGTGGCCTTTAAGCCCAATGAATTTGAAGCATTGCTTTCACAACTAATGCCTCGGCATGTGGTCAGCTTGGCGAGTCTATTGACATCACCAGATCATTTACCAAAGAATTCGTATGCTCAAACATATTTGCATGTGGCATCGCTACTGGTTGAAAAACTGAAAGCTCTGAATTTCCCAAAAGAATCGATTGATTTATCTTTGTATGTTGGTCGTATTGCAGCAGCCTTAATTGCAACAGATCGTTCGTTGGAAGGCACTTATGCCTTAACAGATGAAGCCGGTCATCAGTGGAATTTTACACTGACTCAGGTTAAAGAGTCACTGATCTATGGGGCATTGGCTGACCGTGATCGTACTGTTTTTAAAACATTCTTCAATATCACATACAATTTAAAAACCGGCGAGTTTTTGGGTGCCGATCGCGAGCCTGATTTGGATCCATCTCCGCAACCCGTAGTTAAGTTTAAATTTCTAGATGATGGCACAATTTTAATTGAAGACCAAAGTGTGTCCGGACGTCAACGACAACTCAAAGGTCGTAAAATCCAAAATTACCCGAACTATTTTAAAACAGCGATTCAAGGTACAGAATCCATCGAAGGTGAATACGTTGGAAAAATGACTTTCCCTGGAGGAACAAAATCCGATGTCACATTGTTGCTCAGTAATTTCAATGGTTACACCATGGGGCGATTGATCGATCAAAATGGACCCATATTTGATTTAAATATGGGAACGACTGGAACAAATGGCATGGTGTATTTAACAACCGGACGTTTGAAGCCTGCGGCTTTTGGTCATATCCGAATCCAACGCGACGGAAATGCTTTGCGTGGATTTGTCATCATCGGCGGATTTGGAATTGCCCCACAAGAATTTTTACTTAAAAAGAAATAACAGGAGAACTTAATGAAACTCATAATTGCATCACTTTTATTCTGGGGACTTAATGCCTTTGCAAACGCTCCGAGTATTCGCGGCTTTAACTTGGTTGATAATGACTCGATAAAATTTGACTCTGCCGCCACTCCGACTGATCCCAAAACTCCTGCGCAAATCGCTGTTGATCATGCTAAGCGCCTTGGCGCCAATCATGTCATCTTGAATGTGCGCGCCATCATGAAAGGTGGTCACGGTAATGAAATCATTCCAATGACTCCACCAGCCGATCGCGGTAACGAATTAAAACGCATGGTTCGATTAGCCAAATACATCAAATCATTAGGCATGACTGTTGGCATCCGTCCCATATTTTTTGTCTTTGGACCCAATGGTGAATTTCCGTATTTTGAAAAATTATCTGATGGCACCAGTAAATTGTGGTGGCATGGAAATATTCAGCCTCAAGATCCAAATCGTTGGTTTGAATCATTCCGCGTTTTCTTGGATGTTTATTTAACTTTTGCAAAAGCCGCAAAAATTGAAGAATTTACCGTGGGTGCAGAGCTTTATTCAATGACTGTTGGCGTGGAAGATCAATGGACAGAATACCCTTATGGATTTCCGGGACGTTGGCTTGAATTATTACGTTACGTTCGTAAAATTTTACCCAATGCTCGCTTGATGTATGACATCAACTTTACCGATGACAGCGTGAACAGTGGCGGTTTATCGGCCTCTGGTGGCGAATTAGAGCGTTGGAGATACCGCATTGTGGATTTAGCTGATCGAATGGAACCCAGTGAACGTAAAATTTGGGAGGACCTGACAAACTTTTGGAAGGAATTAGATGCAATTGGTATTGATATGTACCGATCGCTGGCCAGTGCAAATCAAATATTTCCAAAAGATTTTGAAACATTGACTCAAAAACTCAAAGAGCGAACAGATTCATTTGCAACTCAGATGGACAATACCTTGACGCAAATTTCTTTGGCTGTCGATATGGATAAACCCATGATTTTTAAAGAAGTTGGTTTTCGCAGCGTCGAAGCCGGCTTTATTGATCCTTTTGCTTACGCGGGATCAGGAACAGTCAATATCGTACACCAAGCCAGTGCGATGCGAGCTTTACTTGAAAGTTTTTGGGATCCTCAATGGCCATGGTTTGCTGGTGTTAACTTCTGGGAAATTTCACTTTCACCAGAACTGGTGGGACCAAATGACAATGGCTTCAGCCCTGTTGGAAAAGAACTCTCGGAAAGTATTATTTTTAATTACTATCGCCGCCCTTAAAATGAAAAAAGCCCGCAAGGGCTTTTTTTTACTCTAAAATTTTATCAATCAAAGCTAGATCTGCTTCAGATAGCTGTCCTGATGTAAACTTTAACTTGAGAGAGGCCACAATAGCACTCATACGCTCAAGATTATAATCACGGCGAGTCTGAAACATCATCTGTTGAGCCTGTAGCATATCTGTCAATGTGCTTGTTCCTGATTGATAACCTTCAGCCGTCGTTGTGTAATTATCTTTAGCTACCGTATAGGCTGACTTTAAAGCATGAGATTTTTCAATTGATGAAATTGTCGCCGTGAAATTTTCGCGAGCCTGAGATGTGATCGCTGTTTCAGCGCCTCGGCGGTCTTCTAAAAATTTTTCACTCATAGCCCCAGATTCACGGGTGGCTGCAGATCTTGACCCACCATCATATAATGGAATCGTCATATAAACCCCAACAGTTGCCCCACGACTTGTCGAAGAGTTTGAGCTAAACATCGAATGATTCTTACTTGTACGATCAATACCCGCACTGGCTCCGAAGTAAACATACGGACTATAGGCAGCTCGTGCTAATCCGATATCTTGTTTTGAAAGTTCATACAAAGAGTCTTGCGAGCGCACGATCAAACTGTCTTTGGCTGCTTGATCTGCCCAAGCTTCGCGGTTGTTAGGACTGGGCTCACTAATGGGTGCATTTTCAGAAACCATTTTGAGTGATTTTATCTTCAAACCCGTTCTTTGGCTCAGATCATATGTTCGTGAATCAAGATCCGATTTACTTTTCTGGGACTGAGCTTCAGCAATTCGTAATTCGGCTTCTAGTCGAGTGACATTTTGTTTTGTACCCAGTCCGCGATCAAAACGAATTTTTTCAAGATCATAAGTCTTGCGTAAATAGCTGACCTGAGCTTCGTCAATTTTTGCATTCACTTGCACGGATAAAATATCAAAATAATTTGTTGCAGTTCTTAAAACTAAATCTTGCCGTGCTAGTAACGTGCGAAGTTCAGCCAATTGCACCTGAATTTCGGCCTTTGTCATATTGATATTGTTTTCTTGGCGATAGATTGGATAAGTCAAATTGATCATGAGATTGCCACCCGCACCACTTTCGTTCCCCGAAAAACTTTGGGTGTGATACAAGCCACCCGTAGCATCGACTCGCGCCCCTTTAGCGGCTTCAGCCATATGCAGACGTTGGCGAACAGCCTCAGCTTCATGGCGAGCGGCTGCATACGAACTATCTGTCTCGACAATAGCTTCAAAAATTCGAGTCATACCCAGCTTGTTCGAATCACTGACCTGATGAGATCTTTCGACCTTGGACTTCAATGGCGTGGACAAGCTATAGTCTAACTTCAAGGCGAGTGAATCCTTAGCCCACGAATTAAAAGGCACTGCCATCGAAGTGGCTAACGTTAACCCAGCAATAGTCCGAACATAGTTTTTTGTTTTCATCGAAGCTCCCGTATTAGAAAAATGGTTCGATGAGATCCTTTTGCAAAAAACACGGCTTTTGAATCTAGTGTTAAAGCTTCTTAACCCTATGCTGAGCCCATGGACGATGACTAGGAGTTTGACAGCGCCAAATTATGTCGATGTCACTTTTCAATTCCATTTAGGAAAGTAACGGCATTTTCCTTTTAATGAGTCGACTTGACGGATGAGTCCGGCATTTGTCCCCGTTAAAACATTCGAATGTTTCGTCATGCGTAGGCTCTTATTTGAGGTGGAATTTTCGGCCTCTGAGGCGTGGGCCCGTTCTATAATTCGAATTCGGTGCAAGTTCGAAATAATATTGTTTTCAAGAGCCTCCAGCAAAGAATGATAGTTACCAAAAAAGCATTCATTGGCTTCGCGAAAAGTCTGTGGAAAACCTGTCCTATTTACCAAGGGCGCCAGTTGCGAAGGTGTCACCGCAGAATAGAAAAATAAAATAAAGAATAAACTTTTAAACATGATGTGTCCCTGCTACGTACATTACACATTAACCGTTAAAATCAAGTATAGTTTACTGCTAGCAAGACGAATAGGAGTAGTTGTGAAATCTCAAGAATAGAGATACCTAACGTTAACCCTCTTATAAAAACGATTCTACGTTAGGTGTATTAAATTGATACAATCTTTAAGAAAAATCTATTTATACTTGGCAGAAATTTTATCTAAATCACCCGATTTTTTCAATTTTTCAAGATCGGCTTGAAGCTTGTTGAAAATATCTTCAGATAATTTTTTTGATGTCGCTAAATACAAAGGCTCTTCTTTAAAATTGGCCTCTATTATTTTAACTTTACCTTCAAGTTTGGCATTCTTAATAGCCGTCAATAATGTCATATCTTGTCCATAGAAAAAACGAGCTCGTTTATCCAATAGCTTTGAAAAATTTTGTTCATCTGTTTTAGCAGAATCATCCACTGTGAGTTTTTCAGCTTGAGCTGTCTTAACTAAAGTGGATCCAAAAGTCACAAGCACGGTGCCTTCTTTTCCTAACTTTCGCACATCTTCATAATTACTGATTTTCACATCGTCATCGGCACGAACAGCCATCACATGTTTAATCGTATAAAGTGGAATGGATGCATAGTTGTATTTTTTGATGCGTTCAGCAGATTTAAGCAAACAAAAGAAAACGTCGATCTGGCCACTCTCGAGCATGGGCTCAACGCGCGACAATGGTGCATACTCAGTGGCACCCGTAATTTTAATATCGGGATCAATAGATTCAACTTTTTTAATGATTTCACTGCAGATTCCTGGTTTTGCAGCATCAGCTACATTGTATTTTACAAGGGCCGAATCCTGCGCATAAGTTTTCAGTGTTTTAACTTTTGCCTGGGCTTGAGCTTGAACATCATTTGAAAAAGTAACAATCGCCATAGCTGCTATAAAAAAAATATTTTTTTTCATTTATTCTCCGGGTGGTTGAAGGCTCAGTCTATTCTAAGAATTATTTCGAGTAAAGGCCAGGTCCACGCCGAACGTAGAGCCTTGACCTCTCTAAGATCACTCACATCGATATGTTGCCATTTCTACGATTGATCCCTCTGTGATATTTGTATCAGAGGCATCTCCACATTGCCCCACTCCGTTCTTTTTAACAGACATGGATACTTTGCGGCCTTCAGATTTCCATTTTTTCAGTTGCAACTTTGCAGCAATTAAATCAGAGCCCTCGAATTTATCCCAAAAACATTTCTTCTGAACTTCAGGCGTTGGTGGCGTGTATGGATTTGTCACACCCAGTTCCAATGATTTCTCGAGCTGTGCACGATACCCAAAACCCAAGATCCATTCTGGTTTCTCCTCACATCGACTCGATTCATACTGACAGTTTAACCATTCAACAGAGTAGATTCCTGTTCTATTACTAATAACTCCGTCCATTTTATCACCATTCCAACAGAATGTTCCCTTGGCTTCTTGAACTGTGATCCCAAAGTAAACTTCAAACGAATTTGAATACGGTGGTTGATACCACAATCCCCCAAACATTTTTTTACGAAGTGAATCGTCTTCGGGATTTGTCAAACCCTGTACCATCAACTCAATAGCTGGAGTCCGATGTGTCTCAGGATAATTCTCTGGAGATGCGCGATTGAGTTTATTTAAAATCATAGCTCGAGTCGGACGAAAATTGCTTTGATCCGATTTATTCGGAACGTCACATGATAGAGCCATGATATCTAATAATGCCTGAGCTTTTGCTGAGAGTTGCGGAACAGGCACAACTTGAGGCACTTCGCATTTTGAACAACTTAAAAGCTGAGTTGAAGAATCGCTCGCACACTCACCATTCGAAAGCTTATAGCCATAGGTGACTTCTGGCGATGGCTCAGAGGGTTCAACAACTGGAACTTCTGATTTCAGTTGATCCTCGACAGCGACCTCTGCAAAGTCAGTTCTGCTGCAGGCGCTCAGCATTGTTACTGCAACTATTGCAGGAAGAAATTTTTGAGTGTATTTATTCGTGTTTTTCATGTTGCACCTCAGTCATATGACACCAATACTTTCGGTGAGCACGACTATTGACTTAAGACTTTAAGCATTAAAAAATGACGTGAATAAAAATAGTTTCGACTTCAGATTTTTTTGAAAAAAAGTTGGACGCTTTTTGAGATTTATATTTTTCACTTCAAAGACCAAGGTCTGGCTAAAAATATCAGTTATGCAATTACTGTCTGAAATTTAGACACATCACTTCATACGTTACTCAACATTGATGCGGTCTAAAAATTCATCTTTGTGGATCAATTTACCACCGAAACTTTCACACACGGATGTCACCATTTGAATGTCCATCCACGTATGCCCCCATGATTTCAAAACTTGAATCAACTCATAGAGTGCTAACTTCGAAGCATTAGAAACTTTAAAAAACATGCTCTCACACGAGACATATTTTTGAGATTGCACAGCATAGATTCCACCCACTAAAACCCCATTTTGCCAAACTTCGAGAGACATAGCATAACCTGACAAATGCATTTCATTATACGCTCGCTGCATTTTAGAATTGATCCACGTGCCTTGCTGCCCCGGGCGAACTTGCTCTTTGCAATTGCGGATCACATCACGAAAACAAGTATTTTGAGTAATTACGAATTCGGAGCGGTGCTTTCGATACCATTTTAAAAAACTCTTTGGTGGATGAACGTCTGCAAAATCTATCACTCCCCGCTCATCCGGACAAAACCACAAAAGTGGATAGCCATCGTGAGGCCACGGAAAAATTCCATGATCATAGGCTTGAACTAAATTATCTACGGTTAATGTGCCCCCAATACCAATGACACCTTCGTTAGTGGGCTCACGAGGATTTGGGAAATTAAGCACGAGCCGTGCTTTCTTTGCAAACATCACAATGTCCACATGGCTTTTGATGATGAAATCCAAAATAGGCATAAATTTGCACTAAGCGACACTCGTTAGTATTTTGAATCCATCTTAAAAGAGATAACAGTTTTTTCTGGTGTTCTTTTTTCAATAGGGATTGATCTTCAGTTTTAAAATGCTCAGGTGTTGGAGCCGCGACAGCACGAAAACCAAATGGAGTTTCTTCTTCTTCAAGACATCCCCAACGGTGTAAAATAGAAACGGCGGCATTCACTCGAAAGTCTTTTCTATTCTTAAAAACCATCTGTTCACGTAAAAAATCAAACCCCTGACTTGCAACTTTTGATGGTTGCGTTTCAATAAGATCATAAACTTTTTCGATAAACTCACGTTCAGGGTAAGCCCAGTTTAAGAAATCCATCTGAATCATCAAATCATCTTCGGAGTACAGAAAATATCCGCAGGCTTTCTGTCCATCGCGCCCAGCCCGACCAACCTCCTGAAAATAAGCTTCCAGGGACGATGGTATTTCATAATGAATCACATTTCGCACATCGGCTTTATCGATTCCCAAACCAAATGCCGGAGTTGCCAGAATCCATTTCATTTTACCTGTCAAAAATTGATTTTGATTTTTTCTCTTAAAATCCGCTGGCAGATCACCATAGTATTTTAAGAATGAAATCTTTTTTGAATTCAAAAAATTTGCGGCTTTTTCCAAAGTCTGAACTAATGTGAAATAAACTATTCCACTGGTTTGTTGGTTGTCGCTCATTAACTTTAAGAGCGCCTCATTTTTCTCGGTATCACTATAGGTTTCTACAATATTCAGGGACAATTCAGGACGAGCCAAACCTCCGAAAATAATTTCTTTTTCTTCACACAATTTAAACTGTTGAGTGATATCTTGACGCACATCTTCAGTTGCGGTTGCCGTTAAACCCAACATCGGCGGGTTTCCTAATCGTTCTCGGAAACCCTGCAGCTTGGAATAATCCGGCCTGAAATCATGCCCCCAAAGGGATACGCAGTGAGCTTCATCAACCACAAATAACTTGAGCTTTATGGATGCAAGACATTTCCAAAATTCTTCTTTCCGAAAACGTTCGGGCGTGCAAAAAACCAATTGGTATTGACCTGCGGCAATCCCCTCCATGCGCGACTGCTTCTCCTGACCACTCAGGGATGAATTGATAAAGGTCGCTTTAATCTGAAATGAAAGTGCTTTTTGTGTTTGGTCCTGCATCAGTGCAATCAATGGTGAAATAACTAAAACGATCTCGATGAATTTTCCGTCCGCTGTTTTTTTACAAAGAGTTGATGGCAGCAGGTAAGTCAGAGATTTTCCAGCTCCAGTGGGCATTAGTCCCAGTAAGGATTGATTCTCAAGAACTCGAGTGATGATTTCTTTTTGCGGAAATCGAAAAGATTCAAAGCCAAAGTGCACACGCAAATGCTGATCAAGATCGATTTTTTGAGACGTGTTTTCTGCCACTCTTAGAGCTTAAACAACTGCGCTCAGGAACGCTATGGAGTTTTTCATTCGTTTTGAACCATTACGCCCTTAGTATTGCTTAAAAAACTTACACAAACGGTCTGGATTTTGGCAAAAAGGGGTTGTCACGAGGAAGTCTTTTCAATCACCCTTTGCTCTGAAATAAAATTAATGTTACCTAAATACTCTTGATTATTAATTCTTAAAATTTAAGAACAAAAAAAAGGATAGTTATGTCGAAAACATGGGAAATATCGAAGGTTCGTAATATTGGTATCTCGGCTCATATTGACTCGGGGAAAACAACTTTATCAGAGCGTATTTTATTCTACGGCGGCCGTATTCATGAAATTCATGAAGTAAAAGGTAAAGATGGCGTCGGCGCGACGATGGATTCCATGGATCTTGAACGAGAAAAAGGGATCACCATCCAGTCTGCTGCGACTCAGGTGCATTGGAAAGATCATACCATTAACTTAATCGATACGCCGGGGCACGTTGACTTTACAGTTGAAGTGGAGCGCTCTCTTCGCGTTCTTGACGGAGCGATCTTGGTTCTTTGCGGTGTTTCGGGTGTTCAATCACAGTCCATCACTGTAGATCGTCAAATGAAGCGTTATAATGTTCCTCGTTTAGCTTTCATCAACAAATTGGATCGACAGGGTGCAAATCCTTATCGCGTTAAAGACGCTTTAATTGAAAAATTACGTTTAAATGCATTTATGGCTAATATTCCAATTGGCTTGGAAGACAAACACTCTGGCGTTGTGGACTTGATCACAATGAAAGCCTATGAAAACCAAGGCGAAGACGGAGAAACAATAAAAGAAATTCCAATTCCAGCTGAATTAGCTGATTTGGCTAAGGAACACCGTCAAATCTTAATTGGTAAATTAGCTGATGTGGATGATGGCATTGCCGAAAAATTCTTAATGGAAGAAGAGCCAACTGTTGAAGAAATGCGCGCAGCTATGCGTAAAGGCGTTATTGCTTTAAAATTAGTTCCTGTATTTTGTGGATCTGCTTTTAAAAATAAAAACGTTCAGCATTTATTGGATGCTGTAACTTATTATTTACCAAACCCATCTGAAAAAATTGAACACGCTTTGGATTTAACCAAAGACGAAGAGAAATTTCCTTTAGAAACTAATAATGATAAACCGTTAGTTATGTTGGCGTTTAAACTTCAGGAAACTCAGTTTGGACAGTTAACTTACATGCGCGTTTACCAAGGTACAGTTCGTAAGGGCGATTTTATTATCAATCAATCCAGCAAGAAATCTTTGAAAGTTCCGCGCTTGGTTCGTATGCACTCGGCAAAAATGGAAGACATCGAAGTTTCTTATGCAGGTGACATTGTTGCGGTATTCGGTGTGGATTGCGCTTCAGGTGATACTTTCTGTGATGATAAAATTGAAGCTTCAATGCAATCAATGCACATCGCCGATTCTGTTATCAGCTTAGCGATTGCTCCAAAGTCTAAAGAAGGATCGAACAACTTTACAAAAGCTTTACAAAAATTTCGTAAAGAAGATCCAACTTTCCGCGTTCACCGTGATGATGAATCGAATGAGACAATCATTTCTGGAATGGGCGAGCTTCACTTAGAAATTTATGTTGAACGTATGAAGCGTGAATTCAACTGTGAAGTTGTTGTCGGTCAACCGCAAGTGGCTTATCGTGAAACAATCCTTCAGGGCGCAGATTATGATTACACTCATAAAAAGCAAACAGGTGGATCGGGTCAGTTCGCAAAGATTTCTGGTTTGATTCAGCCATTACCACCACAAGAAGATGGCAAGACTTTCAAATTTGAAAATAAAGTTGTGGGTGGACGTATTCCTAAAGAATTCATCCCCGCTGTTGAAGAAGGCTTTGCTGAGCAATGTGTTAAGGGGCCTTTGATCGGATTCCCTATTGTTGGTGTTGAAGTTCATTTAACTGATGGCGCTTACCATGATGTGGATTCTTCATACATGGCATTTAAAATTGCAGCAATGGCGGCAATGCGTGAAGTTTATCAAAAAGCTAAACCAACAGTTCTTGAACCCGTTATGAAATTGGAAACAACTGTTCCCGAAGAATATCAAGGTCCAGCAACTGGTCAGATCAATCAACGTCGTGGCGTCATCACAGGCACAACTTCTATTGAAGGAAATGCAACAATTGAAGCTGAAGTTCCGTTGACTGAAATGTTTGGTTACTCAACTGATTTACGTTCTGCTACAAAAGGAAAAGGCGAATTCTCTATGGAATTCCTTAAGTACGCTCAAGCTCCACGTAATATCCAAGACGAACTTGCCAAAAAGTACGCCGCAAAACGCTTAGCTGAGCAAAAGTAAAAAGGTACCTGCTCACTTTTTGTCAAGCACCGCATTATAATTTGAAAAACCCAGGGCTTAAAAACCTTGGGTTTTTTATTTTTCAAACTCTATGTTACGATTTTAGGATGCAAAGCCCTTTTCAAGATCAGCTTCTGAAATATTTAATTGTATTGTACCGCATTATTTATTCAAAAGTGAGCTGGTACCTTTTGGTTTTACTGTTGGGGTCTTTAGCTGAAGCTCGTATGGCTCCGCGAATGTATTCCATTTTGGGTCAGGTTTCTGGAAGTTTTTATGATAGCACTGATGTAAATGAAGCACATGTTTTTGCCAATAAGTTTAGTCTAGAGCTGATGTATTTGGTTCGAAGTGGTCCCACTTTTGGAGCGCGATATTTTTTTGAAGGACGCAATGAGAACGGTACACAATCCGGACAGGCTTATGGTCCATCTGCTGGATACTATTCAGAGACCGGTTTCTTTGTTCTTGTAACATATGATATTTTAGCAAAACTTGGGCGATGGACAAATGGCGAAGGCTTTCAAGCTGACTTTGGATATATTGAGCATATTGGTGATCAAATTCATCTTGGCGCAAAGATTTCAACACGCAAAATTAAATACAAATCAGACACTTTAAATTCTTTGGCTGTTGAAAAAAATGTCCACGATACTTTTCCAAGTTTTGTCATCACCTACCTATTTTAGCATCTATTCAGTTTAATTTCTAACGCGTCGCCAGCAAAAAAGTGAGCTGGTACCTTTTAGAAGAAGAAGGTTTTGTTTAGGATTAGGCCGACTTCTTTGTCGACGAAGTTTTTGTAGTCGTTGTGGATGTCTTCGTAGCTGTAGAAGGCGCGAAAATTCCAGTTGGAGAGGACGCTGCGTTTTCCGAAATCGAATTCGATTCCGAAGCGATAAATAGAGCCGTCTTGATAATCGAGCAAGGAATTGTGAGCGATGGTGCCGCTGTAGAGATACTCGAAATCAATGGAGAGCGGCAGTTTGGCGACGGTTTGACCGAACCAGACGATGGTTGCACCAATTTCTCCGGAATATCTGGTGGCAATATCGCCATAAACATTAAATGGATCTGGTTGTTCGGAGATAACAGCAGATGATTTTGCGGCGATTTTAAATCCATAGGCAAAGCCTTCGCCTTCACTGATCCAGCGCGGTTTCCACGCTATACCGTAGCTGTAGAATTCGGGTTTGTATTTTAACTGAAGGATTGCGTTTTCAGGTCGATACAAGAGCTGCTCCAGAAATAATGTAAAGCGCTGAGCGTAACGATCTATTTTAGGTGTGTCGTACTGAATTTCAAAACGCGGATTGGCTTGAGACAAAAGAAAGTAATTTCCGACTTCAGAACCAATTTCTAACTTGGAGTATCCAAGTCCGACACCAATTTTTAAATTCTCATCCAAAAAAGGCAGACTTTTATAATCAGATACTTTGGCAAATACCAACTCTGAACAAAGAAAAAATAAAAGACTGAGATTTCGAATAATCACTGCTTTTATGCTATCAGAAATAATTCAGCTGATCACTCGACCAAAGTCGATTAATCAAGAATCCCGTGATGAATTTGAAAGGACTATAAACTTACAACTACTGCGGATAAAGGTCAGCTTGTGGAATAATCCGTGTTCCGATATTTTGCGCATCGGCGGCACTGGTACCTGATCGTGTCAGATGAGCCTCGGAACCTCCGCCATTTTCAAAGTACTCCATCACAACTGAATATTTGGTCCCCGCCGTCAGTGCAATATTACCACTGCAGTTCCAGACCGGAGCATGATCTGTCCAATTATTTATAACAAGAGCACCATTAATCCACACCCGAACTCCATCATCAGAGTAAGTGCAGAAATAATTTGTCGCGCCAACGGCTTTGTATTGTCCCGTCCAACGAACAGAAAAAAGGTTACCCACACCCATCGGTGCATTTCCAGTGGCCCAAGCAAATGCGATTCTGGCATCGATACGCTCACCGCGTTTATTTCCAGCTAAGAATGGAGACGCCGGAGGAGATCCTCCACTCCAAACATAATACATACCTGTCAAACCAGTTCCCACTTCGGTAACAGATTCAGAGCCAGCCACAGTGACTGTGCGGGTTCCTGTGACACCACTGTAAACAGCAGAAATCACGGATGTTCCATTCGCAACCCCTGTCACTAAACCTTTTGTACCGCTACCATTTGAAACGGTAGCCGCTGCAGTTGTGCCACTGGTCCAAACTGCGAATTCTGTGACTTCGATTGTTCCACCATCAGATAAATTAGCCCAGGCTTGCAAATTATAAGTTGATCCCGGCATCACTGTAACTGTTGGCGTGACCAAGATGGATGAAACAGTTGCACCATTGACCCCAAATGGAGTGGTTCCGTTGATCGCTCCCTGAGTGGCTGTGATCGTCGTTGTGCGATAACCCGTGAACGTTGGTGTTGTTGCCCGTCCTCGCGTTCCAGCTGTATTACTGATTGTTGCCGCTAAAGTATTCGAAGAACTCCAAGTCACTTGTTCAGTAATATTTGAAGTCGAAGCATCACTGAATGTTCCTGTCGCTACCAATTGAAAAGTACCATTACTTGTTACCAGAGAATCATATGGAGTGATCGCAATTGAAACCAATGTTGCCCCAGTCACAGTCAACGTCGCCGATCCTGAAATAGCTCCAATGGTGGCAGTGATCGTCACAGATCCTGATGCCACGCCGGTTGCGCGACCAATCGTTGGAGCTGTATTTGATACTGTTGCAATTCCATCATTCGATGAGCTCCAAACAGCACTGGTGGTGACAACTTGAGTTGAGGCATCCGAGTATGTTGCGGTCGCCACAAAGTCTTGAGTTCCACTGACAGCAACCGATGGGCTAGCCGGTGTCACAGCTATCGATGTCAAAGTTTTATTTTGAACGGTGACTGAAATAGTTTGCGAATATCCCGCATAAGTTGCAGTAATAGTTGCTGTTCCCGCACTTAATAATGAAATCACACCACCACTGACAGTGGCAACTGATCCATTCGAAGTTGACCACGCTGTCACAGCCGTAATATCCGAAGTGCCTGATGGATTTAAAATCGCTTGAGCTGTGACCGCTTGATTGGAATTGATTCCACCAGTAACGACTGATTGAGAAACAGTTATTCCAGTCATCTGATAAATTGTTCCAGCCGCAATCGCACTTTGCCCCTTATGAGTGGCTGTGATATTCACATTGCCATTTCCGGCTGCAGCTGTGACTAAACCTTTTGAGGCTGCATTATTCACGGTCGCAACACCTGTCGCATTGGAAGACCAGTTTGCATTGGCATTTGTTGTGACATCTGCAGTACTTGAATCTGAATAAGTCGCAGTCGCTGTGATTTGCTGAGTTGATCCTGTATTCACCATACTAAATGGCGTTGGAGAAACAGCAAGACTTGAAACACTGACCGCTGTCACAACAAAAGTCGTATTCGGACTTGCAATACCATCCGTTGCCGTCACTGTAATCGTCGATGTTCCCGCTAAATTTAAAGATGGTGTAATTGTTAATGTACAATTTGGCGCTGTTCCACCCTTTGTGATATCTGCATTTGCAATCACTGTGGTTGTTCCGGATGTTGCTGTCACACTGGTTGAACAGTTCATCGTATGATCTAAATCTGTTAACGTATAATTGAGAACAACTGAACCATCTGTTTTTAATGTTTGATTTCCAATAGCTGAAATAACCGGAACATCATTCACAGAATTGACTGTTAACGAAAATGAAGTGGTCGCCGTATCAACCCCATCACTAACCGTCACGACAACATTTGAAACCCCGAACTCGTTGGCTGCTGGAGTCATTGTTACCGTGCAATTTGGAGCAGCTCCACCAAAGACAATATTAGCAACTGGCAAGACAGTGATATTCGATGACGTCGCGGACAATGATCCAGCGCACGTCAAAGCGGTTTCCACATCAGCAATCGTCGTGGCAATCGCTGCTGTTGCTGTGTCTTCATTGGTGGTCTGATTTCCAATTGCAGAAATTGTTGGAGGATCATTCACAGCTGTCACAGTTAATGCCATAATCCGTGAGGCTGTTAAAGATCCATCCGTCACCGTCACTTCCACATTTGAAGCTCCATTACCATTCGCCACAGGAGTCATTGTGACTGTACAATTTGGCGCTGTTCCTGCAAAAACAATGTTGGCCACTGGTAATAATCCGACATCTGATGACGTTGCCGACAAAGACGTTGCACATGACAATACTGATTCAGAATCTGCAATTGTAAAGGCCAATGCCGATGTTGCAGAATCTTCGTTGATCGTTTGGTTATTAATTATTGAAATGGTTGGCGTATCATTCACAGCCACAACGGTTATAACAAAAGCCGCAGTCCCTGTTAAGCCACCGATATCCGTAACCACAAAAGCCAAATTAGAAGTGCCATCCACATTTGAAGTTGGCGTGATCACGGCAGTACAATTGGGAGCCGTTCCACTAAAAACCACATTCGCTACCGGAACCAAAGCAGTATTGGTTGAAGTCATAGTCATAGATGTCGTACAGCTGACGGCGGTCTCCACATCAGAAATCGTAAAAGCAATTGATCCAGTCGAAGTGTCTTCATTAATGCTCTGATCTGCAATCGCTGAAATCACTGGATTATCATTGACCGAAGTGACCGTCATTGTAAAAAGTCGATTGTTAAGTCCACCAGCTCCGTCAGATAAACTCATCATAATATCGGTCAATCCAAAACGATTCGCAGCAGGAGTTATCGTTGCCGTACAATTTGGAGCTGTTCCTGAAAAGATAACATTTGCATCAGGAAGTAATGTTTGATTGCTTGATGTCGCCACCATAGATGTCACACAATCCAGAACACTATCGACATCTGTTATTGTGAAATTTTTAATTAATGTTCCGTCTTCTGCTATCGTGGCATCAGTAAAATTAGAAAGAACTGGGGAATCATTTCCTGGCGTGACCGTAAATGTAAATGCAGTCGATGCTTGAAGATTTGGAGTTTCATTATCATTAACCGTGATCACAATATTTGAAACTCCGGTCTCATCTAAACTCGGAACAATATGGATATTACAATTCGGAACTGTTCCTGTTATCGTAAATCCTGTCAGTGGCAATAATGTCGTATTTGATGATGAGATCGAAATATTGGCTGGATCACAAATAAGAATACTATCCACATCCGAAATAGTTACTGCTAAATCAACTGGAACGTCTTCTTGAGTTGTTTGATTCACAACCGTTGAAATGGTTGGAGCATCATTCACAGGTGTGACTGTTAAACTGTATCCACTCGTTGCTGACAATAAACCATCCGTCACCGTCAATACAATATTGGTCACACCAAATTGATTCAACGCCGGAGTCATCGTCACTGTACAATTCGGAGCCGTTCCACCAAAAGCAATACTTCCCACTGGCAAGAGTGCTCCGTTTGATGACGTGGCACTGACTGATGTTCCACAAGCTAAAACATTGTCAACATCTGAAATCGTAAATGCAATGGCACCCGTTGCCACATCTTCGCTTGTCGTTTGATCTGCAATCGCTGAAATCAAAGGAGCATCATTAATTGAAGTCACTGTTAAGTCAAAAGGACTGGTCGAACTCAGTAAACCGTCAGTTACTGTTAACACAACATTTGAAATGCCTGTTTGATCTGCGGCTGGAGTCATTGTAACGGTACAGTTTGGTTCAGTTCCACCAATCACAATTCCGATCATTGGAAGCAGTGTCAAATTTGAAGAGCTTGCACTGACTGATCCCGCACATGTGACGACATCATCAACATCTGAAATCGTAAATGCTATGGCACCTGTTGCTGATTCTTCAGGAGTTGATTGATCTGCAATCACAGAAATCACTGGAGCATCATTCACTGGTGTGACAGTTAAACTAAAACTGCTGGTGTCTGTCTCAGTCCCATCGGTAACAGTTAATACAATATTTGAAACTCCGTTTAGATTTAATGCCGGACTCATCGTGACCGTACAATTTGGAGCCACTCCAGCAATCACAATATTTCCCAATGGCAATAAAGCGGTATCCGACGATGTCGCACTGACGGAAGATCCACAGGTCAGAACATTATCCACATCCGTAATTGTAAATGCGATAGCTGCTGTGGCCGTGTCTTCAGGAGTTGTTTGATTTACAATCGCTGCAATAACCGGAGCATCATTTACTGCAGTCACCGTCAAACTAAAACTGCTTGTATCTGTCTCAGTCCCATCGCTAACAGTTAATACAATATTTGAAAGTCCATTTTGATCTGTTGCCGGATTCAAAGTCACAGTACAATTAGGAGCCACTCCTCCAAAAGCAATATTTCCCACTGGTAACAAGACGCCGTCTGATGATGTCGCGCTGACGGATGATCCACAAGTCAAAACATTGTCCACATCCGTCATTGTAAATGCGATAGCCGCTGTGGCTGTGTCTTCAGGAGTTGTTTGATTTACAATCGCTGAAATAACCGGAGCATCGTTCACTGCAGTCACCGTCAAACTAAAATTGCTTGTATCTGTCAGAGTCCCATCGGTAACAGTTAATACAATATTTGAAAGTCCATTTTGATCCGGCGCCGGAGTCATTGTGACCGTACAATTAGGAGCCACTCCTCCAAAAGCAATATTTCCTACTGGTAATAACACCGCATCCGATGATGTCGCGCTGATTGAAGCGGCACATGTTAAAGCACTATCCACATCTGTTATTGTAAATGCGATAGCCGCTGTAGCCGTGTCTTCAGCTGTTGTTTGATTTATAATCGTTGAAATAACTGGAGCATCATTCACAGCTGTGACTGTTAATGAAAATGCCGATGTGTCCTGAAGATTTGGTGTCCCATTGTCAACGACCGTAATCACCACATTTGAAACTCCATTTTGATTTAAATCTGGAGTCATCGTCACCGTGCAATTTGGAGCCGTCCCACCAAATACAATGTTTGCGACAGGTAAGACTGCTGTATCCGATGACGTCGCGCTGAGGTTGGCCGATGTACATAATAATGCGCTATCAATATCTGTTATTGTAAATGCAATAGCACCTGTTGGGATGTCTTCATTGGTAGACTGATTCACAATCGCAGAAATAACTGGAGCATCATTCACGGCTGTCACTGTTAATGAATAAGCACTTGTCGCTGATAATGATCCATCTGTCACTGTTAAGACAATATTTGAAACTCCGAATTGATCGGCCGCCGGAGTCATCGTGACTGTGCAATTAGGTGCGACTCCACCAAAAGCAATACTTCCAACTGGTAACAAGACGCCGTCTGATGACGTTGCACTGACCGAAGCGCCACAGGTCAAAACACTATCGACATCGGAAATTGTAAAAGCAATAGCCCCAGTTGCGGTATCTTCATTTGTTGTTTGATTTACAATTGCAGAAATAACCGGAGCATCATTTTGTGCAGTGACTGTTAAACTAAAACTGCTGGTTGCACTTAATAATCCATCCGTCACCGTCAGAACAACATTGGAAAGACCACTTTGATCTGCTGCCGGAGTCATCGTCACAGTGCAGTTGGGTGCGACTCCACCAAAAACAATACTTCCAACTGGTAACAAGACCGTATCTGACGATGTGGCACTCATAGATGCTCCACACGTTAAGACGTTATCCACATCCGTGATTGTAAAAGCAATGGCGCCCGTTGCTGTTTCTTCATTTGTTGTTTGATTTACAATTGCAGAAATAACTGGGGCATCATTCTCTGCCGTCACAGTTAAGCTGTAACTGCTGGTGTCGCTTAATGATCCATCCGTAACGGTCAATACAATATTTGAAACTCCGAATTGATTCAATGCCGGATTCATTGTCACTGTACAATTAGGCGCTGCACCTGCAAATGTGATATTTCCAACCGGTAATAACACTCCGTCAGAAGACGTGGCAGAAACTGAAGTGGTGCAATCCAGTACGGAATCAAGATCGTTAATTGTGAATGCGATCGCCCCTGTCACTGTGTCTTCATTTGTAGTTTGATTTATAATTGCCGATATAACCGGGGCATCATTCTGAGCAGTTACGGTTAAACTGTAACTGCTTGTTGCTGGTAATACTCCGTCGGTAACAGTTAATACAATATTCGATACTCCATTTTGATCTGCAGCCGGAGTCATCGTCACCGTGCAATTTGGTGCTGTTCCAGCGAATGCAATATTAGCCACAGGCAATAACGTGGTGTCAGATGACGTCGCTGACATTGAAGTTCCACAATTTAAAACAGAATCAACATCAGTTATCGTAAAAGCAATAGCCGCTGTTGCCGTGTCTTCAGCAGTTGTTTGATTCACGATCGCTGAAATAACTGGAGCATCATTCACCGCTGTGACTGTTACTGAAAAAGCTTCCGTTACCGGAGTAAATCCATCAGTCACCGTGAGAACAACATTCGAAAGGCCATTTTGATTCAGCGCCGGTGAAACTGTGGCTGTACAATTTGGAGTCACTCCACCAAAAACAATATTACCGACCGGCAATAGCGTCGTATCTGATGACGTTGCTGACATTGAAGTGGTGCAATCTAATGCGGTATCTGGATCATTGATTGTGTAATTAATGACAATGGGAGTGTCTTCAGGTGTGACTTGGTCGGCAATCACTGAAATAGTTGGTGGATCATCCACAGGCGTGACCGTCAAACTGAATGCCGCCGTATCAACCAAAGTTCCATCTGTTAATGTGAACACAATATTTGAAACACCATTTTGATTTGGAGCAGGAGATAGCGTCGCAATACAATTTGGAGCTGTTCCTGTAAAAACTATATTTCCAACCGGCAATAGTGTTGTGTCTGATGATGTCGCTGAAACTGAAGCCGCACAGGTTAATGCATTATCAACATCGTTAATTGTAAAATTAATGATTTCATCCGTTGCCTCAAACGTGGATTGATTGGCAATAGCGGAAATAATCGGAGCATCATTCACCGCAGTCACGGTTAAACTGTAATTACTGGTGGCTGATAGTGTTCCATCCGTTACCGTCAAGACAACATTTGACACTCCAAACTGATCTGGATCCGGAGTCATCGTGACGGTACAATTCGGCGCCACTCCTGCAATCACAATATTGCCGACAGACAATACGGTGGTGTCCGACGAAGTCGCACTGACCGATGTCGCACAAGTTAAAGTGTCATCCGCATCTGAAATTGTAAATGCAATAGCCCCCGTGTCAGTATCTTCTGCTGTGATTTGATTTCCAATAGCAGAAATCACTGGAGCATCATTCTGCGCAGTCACCGTATAGCTAAAATTACTGGTGGCTTGCAAATTTGGAGTCCCGTTATCCATGACTGTGATCACAATATTAGAAACTCCACTTTGATCAGGCTCTGGAGTTAACGTCACTGTACAATTAGGCGCGGCCCCACCAATCACAATATTGGCTGTGGGTAATACTGCGATATTCGATGAAGTCACACTTAGATTTGCAGCAGTGCAAAGTAAAATATTATCAACATCTGTTATTGTAAATGGAATGGCTCCTGTAGCCGTGTCTTCTGCTGTGGTTTGATTTCCAATAGCGGAAATGATCGGAGTATCATTTACCGCTGTCACTGTTAATGTCATTGGGCTTGTATCAACCAATGTTCCATCTGTTACAGTGAGCACCACATTTGAAGCTCCGAATTGATCCGCGACCGGAGTCATTGTCACTGTACAATTGGGCGCCACCCCTGCAAAGACAATATTAGCCACAGGCAAGAGCGTGGCATCTGAAGATGTTGCTGAAAGTGATGTGGCACAATTTAAAATATTATCAACATCTGAAATCGTAAATGCAATGGCACCCGTTGCTGAATCTTCACTGATGGTATCGTTACCTATTGCAGAAATAATTGGAGCATCATTTGTCGCAAGGACTGTGTAAGCAAAACCCTCAGTCACATTTGAACTGCCATCAGCCACTGTAAACACAATGTTTGAAACTCCGGATTGATCCAATACGGGATTCAAGGTCGCAGTACAATTAGGTGCCGTTCCAGCAAAAACAATATTCGCTACTGGAATTAAACCTACATTGGAAGAGGTTGCCGACATCGACGTGCTACAATTTAAGACACTATCAATATCATTGATTGTAAAGTTGATCATCAGAGATGTGTCTTCGTTGACGGAATCATCTGGAATGGCAGAAATTGTTGGTGGATCATCATAGGCTGAAACCGTTAAAACAAAATTGCTTGTTGCTGTCAGAGATCCATCCGTCACAGTAAAAATCATGTTGCTCGTGCCATTTTCGTTCGCCGCGGGAGACAACGTTGCAGTACAATTAGGTGCAACACCTCCGAAAACAACGCTTGGAACAGGCATCAAAGTGGTATTGGAACTTGTTGCTGAAACCGAAGCCGCACATGTAGGTGCATTATCGACATCTGAAATCGTAAAATTCACAATGACTGAGCCACCCTCAGTTGCTGATTGTGGTCCAATCGCCGAAATAACCGGAGCATCATTCACGGCAGTGACGGTTAAGCTGTAACTGCTGGTTGCACTTAATGATCCATCCGTTACAGTCAGCACGATATTTGATAATCCAAATTGATTAGCAGCTGGAGTCATCGTGACCGTACAGTTTGGCGCTGCTCCTGCAAAAGCAATACTTCCAACAGGCAACAAGACACCGTCTGACGACGTTGCACTGACTGAAGCGCCGCAAGTTAAAACATTATCGACATCTGAAATCGTAAAGGCAATAGCACCTGTTGCCGTGTCTTCAGGTGTTGTTTGATTTACAATGGCTGCAATAACTGGAGCATCATTCTGAGCAGTGACCGTAAAGCTAAATCCACTGGTCGCATTCAATAAACCATCATCCACCGTGAGCACCACATTTGAAACTCCACTTTGGTTTGCCGCCGGAGTCATTGTGACTGTACAATTTGGCGCAACACCACCAATAACAATATTTCCAACTGGAAGAACTGTTAGATCTGTTGAAGAAGCTGATACCGATCCCCCGCACGTTAACACGTTATCCACATCTGAAATTGTAAAAGCAACGGCCCCTGTCGCTGTATCTTCAAGTGTGGTTTGATTTGCAATCACAGAAATAACTGGAGCATCATTGACAGGCGTGACTGTCAAAGTCATTGGACTGGTCATTGTTGCCGTTCCATCAGTCACTGTCACAACAACATTAGATGATCCCGTTTGATTTGAATCAGGAGTCATAACCACAGTACAATTGGGCGCAGTCCCTGCGAAAACGATATTTCCGATTGGCAACAACGTGGTGTCTGACGATGTCGCCGAAAGTGACACTGCACAGTCAAGCGTATTATCCACATCTGTTATGGTCAGCGCCAGAGCAGCCGTGGAAGTGTCTTCAGCAATAGTCGTGTTGGACAATGCAGAAATGACAGGTGCATCATTCACGGGAGTCACGGTTAAACTGAATGGCTCATTCACACTGGTGACGCCATCACTGACTGTGAAAACTATATTTGTGATTCCATTCTGATTCGTTGCTGGATTCAAAGTGGCCGTACAGTTTGGAGCGACTCCCGCAAAAATAATTTGCGATCCCGCATTCAATAATACGGAATCTGATGATGTCGCGCTAACTGAAGACGTACATGTGATGGCACTATCAATGTCTGTTATTGTAAAATTCACAACTACAGAACCATCTTCGGCAACAGTTTGATCAGCAATCACTGAAATAGTTGGAGGATCATCAACCGCTGTAACAGTTAATGCAAAACTGCTGGTTGCCGTCAAAATGGTATCTGAAACTGTAAAATCTAGATTCGTCACACCATTTTGATTCGCAGCTGGCGTTAAAGTAGCTGTACAGTTTGGAGCCACTCCACCAAAAGAAATATTTCCTACAGGCAAAAGAACGGCATCTGAAGATGCCGCCGATATAGAGCCCGTACACGTCAAAGCATCATCCACATCTGAAACTGTAAAATTCACGACGAGTGCAACACCTTCTGATGTTGTTTGCGCTGGTATAACCGAAATTATTGGAGCATCATTAATTGGATTCACTGTCAGAGAGAATGAGCTGACGGCCTGCAAATTGGGAACACCATTATCCATCACCGTGATATCAATATTTGAAACACCAAACTGATCTGGCAATGGTGTCATCGTGACTGTACAATTCGGAGCAGTTCCTCCGAAAACGATATTCGCTGTCGGCAATATCCCTGTGTTTGAAGACACCACACTTAAATTTGCCGACGTACATAACAGCACGCTGTCCGCATCAGTAATCGTAAATGTTACAGCTCCCGTTGCTGTGTCTTCATTTGTGATCTCATTAGCAATCGGTGAAATAGTTGGCGCATCATTGACACCATTCACCGTTAGGGTAAATGAACTGACATCGGTCAAAACAGTGTCTGATACCGTAAAATCAATATTTGAAATTCCACTTTGATTCAGTGTTGGCGTTAAGGTCGCAGAACAGTTTGGAGCTGTTCCCGAAAAGACAATGTTTCCATTTGGTAAAAGCCCAAGATTTGAAGAAACTGCCGAAACAGAACCTGCGCAAGTTAGAACATCATCCACATCTGTGATTGTGAAATTCACACTGGCAAAGCTGTCTTCATTGATCACTTCATCTGTAATCGCAGAAATGATCGGAGCATCGTTGACGGCATTCACAGTCAATACCATGGCACTACTTACAGTTAAGGTTCCGTCACTGACAGTGAAATTTAAATTTGAAATTCCATTCTGATCTGGAAGCGGTGTCAACGTTGCACTACAGTTAGGAGCTGTTCCTGAAAATACGATACTGGCCACTGGAATCAAAGCTGCATTGGAAGACGTCGCAGACATTGATGTCGAACAATCTAACGTGTTATCAACATCTGATATAGTATAATTAATAATAACAAAACTATCTTCAGCAATTGTTTCATTTGCAATAGCTGATATCAGAGGAGAATCATTAACTGGCGCATATGTTGCCGTTAAATTTTGCGTCACAGACGTCGTGCCATCAGTTAATTGGATGGTTACGTTTGAAATTCCATTTTGATTTAAAGCCGGTGTCATGGTCACCGTACAGTTGGGTGGAATTCCTGAAAAAACAATATTTGCAACTGGCAATAAAGTCACATTGGAAGAGGTTGCGCTCAAGTTTGCACCACTACAAGTCAGTGCCGTATCTGGATCGGTGATATTGATCGCAAACGTAATGTCGGTATCTTCAATCCCATTTTGATTTGCAATAGGAGCCAATACCGGAGGATCTGGAACTGGCACGACAGTCAGATCAAAAGAATCCGTACTGGATAAAGTGCCATCAGTCGCTGTGACTGTGATTGTTGTCACGCCATTTTGAAAAGCAATGGGATTCACCGTAAGAATACAATTAGGAACTGTCCCACTCCATGAAATACTGCCTGCGTTAACAAGAGCTAAATTTGAAGAGGTTGCAGATAGATTCAATGCCGAACAGAGAATCACATCATCCACATCACTGACATTCAAGTTGATGGGAAGGGCACTTCCTTCAAATGTAGATTGATCTGGAATTGCAGCTAAAACTGGAGCATCGTTGACAGGATCAACCGTGATTGAAAACTCAGATGTTGTGACACTGTTCGCCTGACCATTGCCATCATCAAAAGACACATTGATATTGCACGTTCCAAAATAGTTGGCCGCTGGTTGAAATGAAATAGCTCCCGTTGTTGGATCGATTGTCAGCGTTGTCGCACTCGCAGAACAACTTGGAGCCGTTGCTGTCGCATGAGAGAATCCATAGAATCCAAAACCCTCTTCAGAATTTGCAACATCCGCATCAACACGAATCACACTAAGAGCAGCGTCTTCAAGAATGTTGGTCGCATTTGCAATGGGTGTAAATACGGGGGCAATATTTTGAACAGTCATGGTGATCGGCATATTTAAAGCGCGCCGCATAGTGTTTCGAGATCCTACCTCAATCACACACGTGCCAACGTTATCATCATTTGGAGTTCCGGTAACTTCACCAGTCGCGGCATTGATTCCAGCCCACGCACATGTTGTATTTGGTTCTAATGTCCAAACCAAATCTGTCAATGTGGCGTCATCAGTTTGAATAGAACAATTAAAAGTGACATCTTGATTTAATGAAGTGACGCAAGTATGTGACAATCGAAATCCCATATTAACGATCGTCTGAGTCAAATCCTCGCCCAAGGGATTGCGTGAACACGCTCCCATAAATGTTAAAATAAAAATAATGCGAAAAAACGTCCAACTCTTCATCATTTTATTTATCGGTTAAACAACGATCAATCTGACCCATTTCGAAATTAAAATGCATCGAAAAATCAACTGGTTACCGTATTCTCTATTGTGCAATTTTTTCACGATTTCCGATAGACCAGTCTGGCAAAAGGCTTGCTTATTATCATCTTGAGGCAGGTGCTTTTTTTATGAAAACAAATCAGAGTGAAGAAGACCGCCTTTTGGGGGAAATCAATATGTCGAACAATGAGACAGGTTTTATAAAATTTCTTACGTTACTTTTAGTGCTAGGTCTTATATCGGGTTTTACTGGATGCGAAACATCCACTCACCTGAACTTTAATCAAGCCGAACACGATGAAATTATTGGCGGTAAAAATGTTAAAATTTCGTCTCAATTTTCGAAAAAAGTTATCTATCTGTCCCTTGGTGTGGAACGGACAAAAACCAATTCTGGAACATCCCTTAAAACTCAGGGACTTTGCTCGGCCTCAGCGATTTCAAAACGAATTTTACTGACAGCTGCACATTGTGTGGATAAATGGGAACCCTCAGAAGTAAATGCCGTCTTGAGCCTGAATCCATTTAAAAAAGGATCCTTCAATGAGAAGGATTGGATCAAAGTCGAGAAAATAAAAATCCACGAGAACTACCGGACGACACCCACCGTGGAAAATGATTTCGCACTGATTCGACTGGCAAAAGATTTAGATGATGATCGCATTTCAAAATTAGCCACTTCCGATCAGACTTATGAAAATATGGAACTTGTTACGATTGGCTATGGTCGAACTCAGGTATCTGGTTCTGATCGCTCATCAGAATCAGCAGAATCCATACTTTATTATCTTTTAAAACCATTTGAGTTTTTCGAAATAAATGATCCCACGATCATTATCAATCAGACTGATGAAACTGGAATTTGCTCAGGAGATTCCGGCAGTCCAGGGTTTATTTTTAATAAAAAAACAAAAGAATTTATTATTTTGGGAGTGGCCTCTTATGTGACCCATCCTGAAAACACTTCCACCGAATCCAACGTGGCGGAACCTTGTCATGGATATGGAATCTATATGAATGTTTTAACTCATCGGGAATGGATCACTAAAAATGCGATTGGTTTAAATTAATTGATTCTTACTTAATGGTGGTGATGACTCTGTATCCACCATTTGTCACTTGCTGTTCTTGATTGACGTAATTACCTACTGACACAGAACCTTTGTAGGATGCCGCAGTTTCGAATTGTTGCGTTCCACCAGAAACCAAGTCCGAAGACGTTTTTCCAAAAATACTAGCGACGCCATCTGAAATAGTTTCAATTAATGAATTAGGTCCAAAAGGGTTTGAACACCCCTGCAATAGAATACAAATTGAAAGTATATACAGTTTTTTCATGACTCTTAATAGATCGGCTGAAAACAGTAAAAACTTTAAATATCTCAACCTGAAACGCTAAAATTGATAGTGATAACCCAAGCCAAAATGAGCCGCATTTTCATAAAACGTAAAGCCTTCTATATTCTGATCGCGGCGCTGATAGTGCACCTGAGCTGAAAACTTACCAATTTGAAATGCGCTGGCATATCCCAAACCCAATTGATACTTGAGTCCCGAGTTCACGGAAATATTTTCAGCTGTCGTTGACATCAGATAATGAAGCCCCGCATCCACCCAAGCTTGATGTTTTTCATTTTGATAGAAAGACCAAACGGGAATGACAGAAATCACTTTATTCAAGCCGCCAACCATATCAACTCCTGTCGGGCTTGTTCCGCTGGTAGCAAAAAATAAATCTCTTTGCAAACGCACTTCCGCGATGAAGTCAACTTGACTCAGCCAGTGGTAATTAACGCCCGCCGCGGCTGAGTACAGTGTTTGAGACGCGTTCCCCACACTCGTATTGGCGTCGACAACAATTGTTGTTTGATACATATTTCCTTGAACATATCCATGCATTTTTTTATCAATAAGCCATTGATATGTAGCTTGAAAGCCTCGGCCCAAATCACTATTCAAAGACACGTTCATCGTGGCGCTAGAACCACGCAGTCCTAAATAAACTCCAAAAACTTCTGTTTTGATTTCTCTGTTTAATATTTTTTTTACAATAACCTTTGATTCAGCTTTTGTGAAATTCATCGAACTCGTTTTTACATTTGGATTTTTAAAGTAAAGATCTTGTCGCAAACTCACCACTGGATCCAACTGGATTGTCACAGAAGATTGGTCAATATTGATCTTATCATCCCATGAGTTCGCCTCGCGCAAGTTAGTATCTCTAAACCGAACTGAAAAAAAATCATCTGTCGCATTCTTCTGAATAGAAATAGGAATGATACTTCGTTTTTTTGTATTTAAAGTGACAGAAAATCCAGTTCCGAAATGGGCTTCGAAAAAAACAGCTTGTGCTTTTTCTTTCAACACGACGGAACCCGCTGTATCGAGTTGTTGTCCATCCACTTTTACTGAAATTTCAGCTTCGGATTCCACTGAATTAAGCTGTTTGCAAACTTCAAATTTTGAAAAATGCGAGGTCGACATGAGACAAGCTGATGTAGCTGTTGCCGGCAATT
Source organism: Bdellovibrionales bacterium RIFCSPHIGHO2_01_FULL_40_29 (assembly GCA_001771815.1). Lineage (GTDB taxonomy): Bacteria > Bdellovibrionota > Bdellovibrionia > Bdellovibrionales > Bdellovibrionaceae > Pseudobdellovibrio. The sequence continues at coordinate 156,476 of MEPU01000012.1, forward strand.
TAAAATGCATCGTCAATGTCGATTTACTGACTTTGCTCTTGGAAATAATTTCATTTTTTGAATTTTTAAATATAAAAAGCGATGTCGGCAGAATCCAATTCTCTAGTGATTCAAAAGTCACCAAAGCTTTATCCTGTGTCACTGTGACTTCAAATTTTTCCAAATCAATGACTTTTCCATCCAATGTCATCCTGGAAGCGTTCTGAACCTCATAGGTGAAATACTGATTTAAATACAAAAACGGTATGTTTTCTTGCGCCAAAACACAAAATGGAACCATAAAGCTTAAAAACAACACACCGTTAAATAGCTTCATTTCTTGATTCCCATAAATTTCAAGATTTTTTTAAAATAACCTTGGCCAATAGGAAAAGCTGCAAACATTGATTTGCGAGATACTGCTTTTTGAAAATAGATCTGACTGCTTCTTTGATCTCCCTTCAATTCAAAATACATGGCTCGGACATAATAATATTCTGCAGATTCTTTGTCTTCAGCACTCAACGACTCTAATTGCATTTCATATGTGGGAACATCAACTTTTAGTCCAGTCGCCATGGCATGGCCTAGCTTAGCCCAGATGAGATACAACTTAAGACTTGGAACTGCAGTGGCTTCGATACTTATTTTTTTAAGTTTTCCAAAAGCTTCAAAAAATTTTCCATGCAATAGGTCTGTCTGCACAGATTGAAGGGCATTCTGTAAAATGCTCAGTTCAATTTGTGACTTTGATGTCATCTTTACTTTAGCAAACTGCTCTCCACTTGAAAGAAAATCGATTCCAATTTTAACGAGCTGTGTTTTCACATCGGGTGGACCATCGTCAGCATTTTCACTGATCAACTTAGAATAGGCCAGATAGATTGCCTCGGCATTCGCAGCCGGAACTCCAGTCAAATCAGCCAAAGCCTGGTGCAACTTAATTCCAGTCTTTCCACTCAACTGCTGAAACATTTCTTCAAGTTTGCTTTTATGTTGGATTTCACCATCTTTTTGAAAAATAATTATTCCCATAAGACCTAGCAAATACATCGCACGATAGAAAGGGGCTTCTTTGCTATGATAAAGTTCTTGTAACTGTGCGAAAGATTTCTTTAACTTCAACTGATTTAAAAAATCAGGTAACTCAACAAAATCAGGACGTTTTAAGAAATCACTCTCATGCGCGGAACCTTCTACAAATAGAACTGTTCTATTTTCCCAATGACTGAAATGATCCTTTAACCATCCGGTTTGAAAATGAGACTCAAGCCAGGTGTAGCATAAATTATAAAAATCCAATGCCGTCATTTTAATATAAATAGAGGTCTCCGTTGCTTCTGAAAAATTAACATTGAATGTTTTGTCGCAAATTAATTTTGAAAGGCGCAACTCCATTTGATGACGAAATGTAAAGTCAATTTGCTGGCGGGTGATCTGACCCATTTTAAGTAAATACTGACCAACATGCATTTCTGTACTTTTTAATGCGGTATCTAGTTCTTTTTTAGTCACATACCCGTGCTGCAAAAGAAGCTCTCCAAAATAAGTTTGCTTATCTGGAAAATCGATATACGTGATGACCCCTTGATGAACGGAGATACCCGTGACTTCATCGTCGGAACTGATAATATTTAAATGCCCGGTCAGTTGAATATTGAGAATATAACCAATTACAAAAGCCAGTTCAAAACCATCGAGATCATCCAGCGAATCAATGATCTTTTTTTTCTTTTTCAATGAATATTCAGGATGGGCATAGATTTCATACAAATCTTGTCGCGGATTCATAACTGAATTTTTTGATGCCGAGCCTTTAGTCATCGCTATCCCTTAATAAATTTAAAATACTTTGCTTCAACAACATCTAATTCCATCACAGCTCCTGTATCATCTTTAATTTCTGGAAGCGGATTGAGTTTGCCTTCCGTGTAATGTTCACCGTATTTGAACAAAACATTCTTTTCTGTTTCATTTTCTTCATTAAAAAAAGGAACGTAAAAAGATTCTACTTTTCCATTGGCTGGCACAAATCCTTGGACCATATTGACTTGATCAATAAAAACTTTAGGACATTCATAGAATTCGATAAATGCCGTTTTCATGCGCTGCATCTGTTTGATCCATTCTCGAATACCCGTTGAGTTGATTGATTTAAGATTTTTTAAATTGACCTTTAACTTTCCAGTCAGTGGCAACTGAGCTGCAACAACACCAAAGGTATCGTCAATAATTCCTGAAATTGAAACTTCATTGCCATTTACTGCTATTTCACATCGTGACATTCTATCCCCCTTCTATTTAATTTCTAACACATGAATCGAGCGCTGAAGACCCTCATACTTTCGTTCGGTCACATTGTACGGCATAATGACGGAGACTCGCGTTTTGCGATTCGGCGTGACTCCTAAAAATAGGGAATCGCAATTCTGAAATATCAGAGATGACCCCAGACCAGCGCCCCCTTTACCTAAGTTCATAGATTTACCTAATCCCAATGCCATACCTGCTTCAATCTTCTTTAAAAATTTTTTACAATCCAACGATCCATAACAATCAAATGCCGAAATAGCCAAAAGACGATCTGTGTACTCAATTTTGATATAAGACAGCATTTTGTCATTTGTCGGTCGCAATGCCGGTGCATTGACTTGGGCATTCATAAGAAGCTCTTCAAGTGTTTGCAGAGCCTTTGTCGCACGGGCACTTTCGGGTTTAAGCAACGCAAACTCACAAATTTCCCGAATCACGCTATCGCGATTGGTCTGCTGAGTGAACGGAAAGTCCTTTGTCGCCGATCCAATTTCTAGAAGTTGGAAATCCAAGTCTAAAAATTTTCCTGGATCCACACTTATTCGTTTCATAGTTTCCAGCTTTTCAGGGGCCGGTTGAAAAGAATTTTGAACGATACTGCGAAAGTTTCGATAAAGAATAAGCTCTAACAACTGAGCATCTGTAAGCCCATCACCAAACAACGTGCAAACCTTTCCCAATTGATGGATAGAATCCTTAGGCGACGAGCTTAGCTGAAAAGCATGACTGTTCGAATTCACAAGTTTAATCATCTGGTCCCGGTCAGGGCTTGGTAATCTGTAGCTCATGTTATTTCCGTAAAGCAGTAAGTAACGTCATCAATCAGTTCTGATTTTTCTCGAAATTGAGCGAGAGATGTATTTACATCTTCCGCAAAATCCACAAAATTCAGTTTTTGATTATGCGCTGTGGTTAGTATTTTAATAAATCCACGCTCTCCCAAGGACTCTTGCTGTGGATTCTGAATGTCAGGAACACCATCCGTATAAAAAAGCATTCGATCACCAGATTCCAATTGAGTTTCGGCGCCTAAATATTCAGAATCAACATGCTGACCTAGGCGTGAACCAACAACTTCGTTTAAAAATATAAGATCTTTCTTTTTAATTTGTTCGAGAGGTTTAAAAATAATAGGTGCTTCATGCGATGCATTTACATACTGCAAAATTTTTGTTTTCTTATCAAACACCGCCAAGAAACAAGTCATCATCATATTCTCTTTAGAAACACTGCAAATGGCCTTATTCAATAAGGACATGGCCTCGACAGGTTGAACCTTCATTGTTTCAATCAATGAAACCGCAGACCGCGCGGCACTAGTCAATAAGGCTGCTGAGGCCCCATGTCCGGTGGCATCAGCAATCCAGATACTTATTTTTTGCTCGTCTTCAGAGTAGTACCACCAATCTCCGCCGCACTCGCTGGCTGAAATGTACTGTCCTTTAATATGCATTTCTTTGTATTTTACCTCAGGCTCAGGAAAAAGAGTCTCTTGCACCGCTTGTGCTGTCTTAAGTTCTGATTCCATCCGTGCTTTGTTGGCGGTTTCTCCCATCAAGCGCACAATCTCTTGAGTCATTTTATTAAAAGATGATGTCAGCTCAGTGATTTCATCTTTCCCTTTTGGCGCCACCACGACATTAAAATCACCGGCAATAACTTTACGAGTTGCCGCAGTCAACATAGACAATCTTGAAGTCAGTACTGTCGAGGTAAAAACACCAATTATGATGATAATGAAAAAGATAATCGCAAAAATAAGTATTGATTTTGTTGTTAAGCTTTTCAATGCTCCTAAGGCTTGATCTTCGTCAACCATAGATATCAGATAATAGTCCTCATATCCCATCGCCACCGATGTCATCAGCCAATTTTTTTTATCTTTTGTTTTAATTTTTAAAGTGGACGAACCCAATGATTTAATCTCTTGAAATGAAGGTAAAAAGTTTTGATTAACATACCTGACATCTAAACTTGAATCCGATTTAACTATTCGCCCTGTAGAATCCACCACAAAAGAGACGTATGACTTATCTTTTTCAAAAAATGTCCGCAGCGCATCTGACTTAAAATAGTAAAATACCGCCATGGTATCAGTGCCTTGTTGAAGTTTTTCGACAATCAACACATCGTCACTGAGAATCGACAGTACTTTATTCTTTTGAGCAATCAGATTCCGGGCAGAAATTGTCTCAGCATCTAAATGACTGACTCCAGGCTTTGAAATTGTTGAAACACGATTTAAACTTTTATCCATTGCTGAAATCTTGTAGACTTCAATAGCGTCAACAGCGTGATCTTCGGCAATTGAGCCCATCGAAAAAACACCTTCAGGAGTCATTGTTACAAGTATTGATTTGGCCGAAAGTGTTGCGGCTTTAAATTCATTTTTGAATTGATTAGATAAGTTATTAATCAAACTATTATTCGTTTCAAAAATATACGCAATCTTGTCATTTTTAAATGTTGTGATCGACACCATCAAAAATGCCAAACCAGAAACAAAACTAATGCTCATCAAAAGAATAAGAATTTTTCGACGCAGACTAAAGAGATTGTCCATACCATTAATTTGAGCCATATAAAGACAACAATCAACTTGCCACCAGCCTTTCGAATAACACAAGGGCCTTTGTCGAGTCCGTATCTGGTCCACGTCGAGTCCAAGTCTGGTCAAGAAGTTCTGAAGGTGGGGATTTCCTCTTTAAGAATCTTTTGCTTTTGCCGATACTAATAGGAGTATGTCTTCACCAGTTAACAAGTCAGATCGACCGATCCTAGTCTTTTGCTTTTTGGGCATATTGGCTTGTCTCTATTTGTTAAGCCATCCCGAATTTTTCCAAAGTCGCTCGACCAACAAAAATGAAATCATTGGTAAAGTCAGTCGAGTCACATCAGATGTTCGTTACAAATCCAAAAAAGACTATTTCTGGCAATCTTCGAGTAAGAATGGAAAAATTACTGCTGGTGATAGCCTTTTTACAGGTGAACGTTCTTCATCAGAAATTATTCTTACTGATGGGAAAAAAATCAAAGTTTCCGAGAATTCTTTAGTTCATTTTTCAAATAAAAATAGCCAGCTGGCTATTGATTTGGCCTTCGGAAAAGTCACAGCAACAGGCTTAGCAAAAACGCTTGTTGTGAGCGATTGCGGCAAGACCTACACAGTCGATTCCAATTCAGCTGATTTTGAAATTTCAAAAAAAGGCCAATGTGGCTCGATCCAAATGAAAGTCAAAACTGGTGCAATCAAAGTTAATAAAAAAACAGTGACAAAGAAACTTCCAAAATCACAAATTGAAAAAATCACCATCGCTGCAACCCCTGCACCATCAATAAATGAGGACCCTGCCATAGAAGAATCTGCTGTGGAAGTTGAAGAGGAAATTGCGATGATGCCAGTCGCTGACAAAATTGTTGCCACACCTCCCGTGGCTGATATAGCTGCCACTGAACCCTTGCCCGTGGCTGCTGTCGAAATCCCTGAACCCGTTGTTGAAAAACCGCCTGCAACACCCCAATTTTTAGAGACAAATCAACGCCTGGTCTTTACAGATAATTTGAAATCAAAATTAACCTGGGATCCCATTGAATCCGCTGTTCAGTATCAGTTGGAAATTTCGAGATCAATCAAATTTAAAACAACCAAGTTAGTCCCCCTAACACAGAATGATTATCAATTTAAACCCACTGTGGGCGGTTCGTACTATTTCAGATTAAAAGCCAGCTCCGCAACAGGTCTTGAAAGCAGTTACTCGGACCCTCTTAAAATACAAATCGACTATCCGCCAATACAAGCAGATCAAGATCGCATCGAAGACGAATATCAAGCCCGATCTCCAGCGGATGCCGGACAAAAAAAACAATTCCCTCTGAAATGGAATTCTATTCCAACTGCTGAAAAATACCTGATCGAGGTCGATCGAGATGAACTCTTTACAAATCCTCAAAGCATAACCACTCATGAACCTGAAGGATTTGTGGAGGTTCCACAAACCGGTAATTATAAATTCAGAGTATCTGCCTACAATAAGGTTGGTCGAAAAATCAGTTCGACCACGACGATTGGCGAAATTGTCTATCGAAAGGTGTATCAAGTTTCTAAGCCACTGCTCGATACAGCTTTAAAATCAATGTCCTATTATTTTCAAAAAGAGTATGGGCAATTTGTCTGGCTTCGTTGGAATTCTCCAGAAAATGCAGCCAAAAACAATGTCAAGTATCGCTTGGAAATTTCAAAAAATTCTGATTTTAAGAAATTAAATTTTGCCTACATGGTCCCAGATACAAAATTTCTGATCAAATCAAAATTGCCACAGGGCGAATACTTTTGGCGCGTTCGAACCGAAGAGGATGGTCAAGTTTCAGACTGGTCCGACATCGGCGCCGTAAAAATTCATACAAAATAGAAATTACTTCTTGCTTGCTTTATCGATATACGCTTGTGACATTTTCAGATAGTCATATTCTTTCGTTGAACTATCAACTGCTGCAATCATTTTTTTAACCAACTCGGGATTTGATTTTTGTGACATTGGAAAATAACCTAGGATATTGATCTCTGTTCCTGGATACGGAACCAGCTGAACTTTGTTGAGTTGATTTTCAGCACTCGCGTAATAAAGCAATACATCTGGAAATGCAAAAAAAGATCCGTAAATACGACCTTCCAGGACTTTCTTTAAATTAAGTTCTGCTGAATTATCTCCGCCAACATCTTCGATCATAAAATGATTTTTATTTTTCTCTAAAAACTCCGGTAAGTAGCCACCGAGGAGTTTTCCAATGATTTTACCTTTGAGATCCTCACCTTTGGCGATTTTGTCTGGCTGTGCTCCTTTAAGAGCCACAATTCCTTGAACTCCCCAGAGCGGAGCATTTTTGGAAAAGTGATATTTTTTCTGTCGCTCTGGAGTCGAAACCGTCAGTCCAATGGCATCAATCTCGCCAGAATCAAGCATTGTTAATAATCTGGCATATGGCAAAGGCCCTACCCACTCCACTTTCAATTTTGCCTTAGGAGCCACATACTTTTCTATGACATCAACAGCAGCTCCGATGGGGGCCTTATTATTTTTTGTTGGAATTAAATGCGGAGGATAAACAAAATATCCCACCTTAACAGTGTCAGCTGCCATAAGCATTGTTGAAAAAAGAATTGTTGTTAAAAATAGATTAAGAAGTTTCATGATTCCACCTTGTGGTTTAATTGAAACTGAGAATGCTTCTAATTTCAAAATAAATTACTTCACTACCTAGACCATTTCAAATATGATCTCGACTATACACAAAGGAACAATGTGAAAAAAATATGGACTTTCGGATTACTGCTTTCTCTATCAACAATGACCGCGGCAAAAGAATTTCATTTTGCTGGTCAGGATTATCCCCCATTCAACTGGGAAGAAAACGGTCAAGTGACCGGTGGCATGGTCGATGTTATGCGCAAAGTTTGTAACGAACTCAAACACAAATGTCATTTTACAATTGTGCCACTGGCTCGCGCGATGAAAATGCTTGAAGAAGGCAATATCGATGGCGTCTTAAGTTTGATTCCAAATCCTGAGCGTCAGGTTTATGCCTATTTCTCACCAGCAATTATTGTGACGGACATGTCGTATCTGGGCGTTAAGGGTGCTTCAAAAGTTTCAACCATTAAAGAACTTGCTGGCTGGAATATTGGCGCTGTCAGATCCTCTTCCAGTCTAAAAATGGCAAAAAAACATAATGCCGAAGTAAAAACACTGATTATCAACGAAGAAGTGGATAATGAAACAATGGTGAAAAAGCTTGGTGGTGGACGCTATGGAAAACAAGGCGCTATTATCGGCGCTGAAGGTGTTCTGGGTTATTTAGCCAAAAAGAATAATATCGAAATTGAGCCTGTCCTTAAACTTGAACCGCAAGAATTCATGGTGGCGTACTCAAAAAAGAAAATTTCTGAAAATGAACTTGAAACTCTTAAAACCACTGTCGAAAAACTTAAAAAAGATGGAACTCTTAAATCTATCTTAGATAAGTACGGGCTCCGCACAAACTAGACATCCGGCTAGCTATTTTTGAGTTCGTCTCATCTTGAAGCAGAAAAAAAATCTTAACAAGCCCTACTCCTTTTTTTGTTTAATGCCGATATGTCAGGGTGATGCCCAAGTACGTTAAATTACCATCAATTATAATAGTTTCTATTATAATCAACATGATTTCGATTGCAGCTCATGCTGTGCCCACCAACCTATCTTTTCAGACAAAAATATTTAAACCAGATGGGACAGCACTGGAAGCAGCTTCTGTTAATTTTCGTTTTACAACTGTTGATCCAACGGGAACTTGTATTTTGTATGTGGAAGATTTTAATAACGTCGATATGTCGGCATCATCCGGTTTGGCTATTTTCAACTTAGGTGGTGGAACACGAGCTTATCCTGTCGGAGCCTACACTTTCACAAATGTATTCAATAATTTGCAGCCTTCGTTTAGTTGTCAAGGTGGAGGATCATATTCACCAAATGTCTCTGGATTAGAAAATCGAAAAATCATCGCTCAATTTAATGATGGCACATCGGCTGGTTGGCAAACGCTTCCAGCAATTAATGTGAATAGCGTTCCGTTTTCAAATTACGCCGGAGATTCACAAACTCTGGCAGGCTTTCCGGCAAGTGATTTTTTACGGATCACGTCATTACCCATTTGCGGTGGAGCCGATGTCTTAACATATGATGGAACAAACTTAACATGTGTCACAAGTGGCGCCGCCGCAGCTGCCGATGCCACAACAGGATCTAAAGGTATCGTACAAATTGGAACTGGCTTAGCCGTTTCTTCTGGAATCATCAGCGTATCGTATGGCACCACAGGAACAACAGCGGCTGCCGGAAATGATGCGCGTATCACTGGCGCACTACAATCTGGAGCAAGTGCTGGTGGTGATTTGACTGGAACGTATCCGAACCCTACTTTAGGAACTTCAGGAGTAACCGCCGCTTCTTACGGATCAGCAACTGGCGTTGCTACATTTACTGTGGATGCTAAGGGTCGATTAACAACAGCTGCAACAACTCCGATTGCGATCGCGCAATCACAAGTCACAAATTTAACAACTGATCTTGGTAATAAACAACCGCTCGATGCGCAGTTAACGGATATTGCAGCACTCTCGCCGCTTGCGAATAACTTCATAAGTGGCGATGGAACTAATTTTGTTTTAAAAACTCCTGCTGATGCACGAACAAGCTTAGGACTTGGCGGAGCGGCTTTACTTAACGTTGGTACTGCTGCGGGAACTGTTGCTGCCGGTGATGATTCAAGAATTGTTTCTGCGATTCTGAATTCTGGTGCTGGCGCTGGCAATGTTGTTACATCGTTTCAATCTGGAAATACAGCGGGTCGTCCTGTGGCAGGAACTGATGGTCGAATTTATTTAGATACACAAGCACAAATTATTTACCGCGACAATGGAACAACTTGGGATCAGGTTACAAATGTAGGTTCAGGGGATATCACTGATGTTGTTGCCGGAACAGGATTATCAGGCGGTGCTGCAACTGGTTCTGCAACTTTGAATTTAGCTGACACTGCGGTGACTGCGGCTGCTTATGGATCTGCAACAGGTGTTGCAACTTTCACCGTCGATGCTCAAGGTCGCTTGACTGCGGCGGCAACAACTCCGATTGCGGTTGCGCAATCTCAAGTTACAAACTTAACAACTGATCTTGGTAATAAACAACCGCTCGATGCGCAATTAACGGATATTGCAGCACTCTCACCAACAGCAAATAACTTTATCAGCGGCGATGGAACAAACTTTGTTTTAAAAACTCCTGCTGATGCACGAACAAGCTTAGGACTTGGCGGAGCGGCTCTACTTAATGTCGGTACTGCTGCGGGAACTGTTGCAGCCGGCGATGATTCTCGTATCACTGGCGCACTACAATCAGGCGCTGCAGCTGGTGGTGATTTAACTGGAACTTATCCCAACCCTACTTTAGGAACTTCAGGTGTGACTGCAGCATCTTACGGATCTGCGACAGGTGTTGCTACATTTACTGTCGATGCAAAAGGTCGCTTAACAACAGCGGCGACAACTCCAATCGCAATCGCGCAATCACAAGTGACAAACTTAACAACTGATCTTGCTGCAAAAATTGCTAATGCTGGATCTGGCGCTGGAAATGTTGTTGTGTCTATGCAATCTGGAAATACAGCGGGTCGTCCTGCGGCAGGAACTGATGGTCGAATTTATTTAGATACACAAGCACAAATTATTTACCGCGACAATGGAGCTACTTGGGATCAGGTTACAAATGTAGGTTCAGGGGATATCACTGATGTTGTTGCAGGTACTGGATTATCTGGTGGCGCCGCAACCGGTTCTGCAACTATTAATTTAGCGGACACTGCGGTGACTGCAGCTTCTTATGGATCTGCAACAGGTGTCGCGACATTTACTGTGGATGCTCAAGGTAGATTAACTGCGGCTGCGACGACTCCGATTGCAATCGCACAATCACAAGT
>MEPU01000013.1 GCA_001771815.1 Bdellovibrionales bacterium RIFCSPHIGHO2_01_FULL_40_29
GTCTTCCCACTCTTCCCATTGATTCCTCCTTTTTAGGAGGCAAGCTTGATTTGTGCTAAGAATTAAAATGGGAAATCATTTTGTTACACACTACAAGCTGTAAAAAAACAGAAATAGCCTCTCCAACTTTAGGCTGACTGGGCACCGTATGAACCCTAATCTGCGCTGAAACCATCTGTGCCATGAATAGCACCACCATCATCACGCGAATCACATAAACTCCAATCCCTAGAATAAACCAATTAACTTGAGTTGTTCACAATGAATGTGCCCCGACAATTTGACAAAGCAAAATAAGGTTTAATTACAGAGTCTGGATCTTGGTCCAGGTCAGCTACTCGTCTCAGAATGAGAAATCGTAAACATAACACACAATGAAAATGAATTGGTCATTTCTTAGACTCCTAATCATTTATAAAGCCCGACCATCAGATTTCTGATTGGCTCTTTCTTTGCTTTTATCAGCTGTATCAGGGGGAATTGTGAATCGACTCAAATTGATTTTCATTATTGCACTTGGAACCATTTCGTTTTTTGCATTTCAAAACTGCGCTAAAAACAGTTTTGAAACAAACGAAGAATTGGTCACCGGTGTCGGCAAAGTTGAACCCATCAATGGTGGTGAGGTGATCGATCAAGCCAGCCAGTACACCGATATATCGTTTCATAAGTATAACGAAGGTAGCAATCAGGAAGGTGTGCAATTAGAAATCTCGTTGAATGATGGGTTAATGTCTTTGCAAAATACGAATGGCTATAGACGTGACCTGGTTCCCAATACATCACGCTCGTGTCAGATCGATGATGATAGGCTTCGCGAGCTTAATTCATTATTATCCATCGCGAAAATCTGCAAGGGCGTAACCCCGGAGGGTACTGTAAGCTGTATGGCTTATGCAGAATCAGATATAGCCCTCAACAATGAAGCTATGGCTTTATCCATCGAGTTGCGACCCAACATGTGTAACAGCGGGGTCTTTTTATGCGATGGATTGGATGATCGCTTTCGAAATACTCTTAAAGATTTAATCGCCCAGGCACCGCAAGATTGCGCCCTTTAAAAGGGCTTTTTATTTTTGTGATTCGACCAAAGTTTTTAAATTTGCAATACCTTCTGTGAAGGAGCCCGCAACCATATTTTCGCAATCAATAAAAACATTCAATAGCTTACCAAAAAAGCCACCATCTCCGGACATGGACCAAGAAAAACGGGTTCCGTTGCCTTCAGGTGTTAATTTATAGATGACTAAATTCTCGGCCCGAATGGGCTTTGTCATTGTTAATTTTATTTCAACCAGCTCATTTGGAATCAATTTTATCAATTCAAGTTGTCCGGATCCGGCCTGACTGTTCCCTTCGAAGACCATCATGCTGCCTGGCTGACCATCTGCACCTGAAAATGTTTTCTTCATATTGGGATCAATCTTTTCATACGGAGACCACTGTCCACCCATGCTAAACTGGCTAATGTAGGGAAATATTTTATCAGCCGGAGCCTCGATCAATCCACTGCGTTCATAATTGAATTTCCCCTGACGGGTTGCCACAAATCCAAAAAATAACGCAATGAAAAAAGCAATACCTGAAACAATTTTTAATGCCATGGAATCCTCTTTCCTGTTTTGCTTCAAAGCTAACACAAAAAGCAGCTTTGTTGAATCTGAATGATTGCCAATTTCATTCCAATCGGCAATTATTGGATCCATGAAAACTGAACCAAACTGTCCAAAATGCAATTCTGAAAACACTTATGCCGATGGCAATCTTTGGGTTTGCCCCGAATGTGCCCACGAATGGAGTCAACATGCTACAACTTCCGACGTCACCGAGGAAGTTGTCGATAATTCTATACGTGATGCTCACGGCAACGTGCTCACAGACGGAGACTCTGTCACTGTTGTTAAAGATTTGAAAGTGAAGGGCTCGTCCTCTTCGGTTAAGGTCGGAACCAAAGTTAAAAATATTCGACTGGTTCCGGATGGAGCCGACGGTCATAATATTTCATGTAAAATTGATGGCTTTGGTGCCATGAATTTAAAATCAGAGTTTGTTAAAAAATCATAAGTCGGGAGCTTTATGCATTATTTTTTATCCGTGTTGTTTTTTGCGTCTGTCCACGCCGGAGCGGCGACACCTTTAGATTTAAGTGATGTCTCTATTCTTTTTCCGCTTCCTAAAGTGAATCAATGGGAACAACTTCCGAAACCCGCAACCGAAGCCAAGAAAGGCTTGTTGCTACCTCAATCTTATTATCAACAAATTCCATCTTTGGTTGGAGTCCCTACAAATGAAATGCTGTATGACGATTTAAGAGTTATTGGCCTGCGCATTGATCCGTGTTTTTTCGAAGGTCAAGGGCCCGTTCAATGCAAACAACAAATTCGCATGGTCATGCAACCTTTAGAGGCTGTTGGTGACGTGACGTCAACTCGTGATTCCAGTTTGCATTTGTTTTACGAACTTACACCCGAAGAGTTCAAACAGCTTCTTCAGCAGATCATTCAGTTAAAATCTCAAAAATCGACTGTCTCGGAGCGATCACCTTTAACAATAAATCCTTTTATAAAAAATGAAGGCCTCGATGGCCAATACTTCAAAGATTTAATGAACATTGTGTATCAGTATGTTGGAGAAAAGAACTTATCTCGAATTACTTTTATGCAGTTAATGATGAATCAGATGGTTTGGGATTTTGGTGGGTTTGATATTAAAAATGGAGAAATGACTTCGATCACCATCCCCAGAGTGAATACAAAGATTCAACGCTTTATGAACCATGCAATTAAGCCCGCACCGGTTTGGTTTTTTGGTGGCATCATGCCCAAGCCAAAACAGGACGAGAATTTAAATATTCTTGTTACTGATTCAAGCGCTCTAGGATCTCAGAATGAATCCGAAATCATTAGTGCCACTCGCGCTGCCTTTCGATTTGAAAATCCAAAAATTCACAATCCAGGAACTGTGGATTGTGTTAGCTGCCACGTTGCTCAACCCGTTCGTCGCTGGACAGTCCGTCAGTACCCTTGGCTAGATCTTAATAAAGCGATGGCTTCCGAGACGTACACGTCAAACCAAAATTTGAATAACTTCAGTCCGATGCAGGTCCACACCAACATTATCAGAGCCTTTGGATATTTTATGAACCAACCTTTTGTGGCCCAGAGAACGATTAATGAATCTGCTGAAGTTCTCAAATATATTGAAACCAATTTCTAAAAGGGGATATTTAATAATACCTACATGGATGCGGTTTTTAATTCTTTCTTATTGGTCTTCATCAGTGAAATGGGTGATAAAACCCAACTTTTAGCTTTGGTGCTGGCAGCAAAATTTCGAAAACCTTGGCCAATCATGGCGGGAATTTTGGTGGCGACAATTCTGAATCATGCTCTGGCATCTTTTGTTGGCGCTTATGTGACTCATTACTTTCCAAAAGAACTTCTTAAATGGATTTTAGCGCTGACGTTTATTGGATTTGGACTTTGGATGCTCAAACCTGACAAAGATGAGGGCTATGAGCAGACCCCTAAGTGGGGACCATTTCTGACGACAACTGTGGTTTTTTTTATGGCTGAAATGGGTGATAAAACTCAATTGGCAACTGTGGCTCTTGGGGCAAAGTATATGTCTCCGCTGGCTGTAACTTTTGGGACAACTGCTGGAATGATGATTGCTGATGGTCTTGCAGTTTTTATGGGATCTCGCTTTACACATCAAATTCCAATGACTCTGATTCATCGATTTGCAAGCGCTCTTTTTATCTTGTTTGGCCTGGCTATCGGTTTTGGTTTTTAATCTGGCCCGCCCCTGGCCATAGTCCAATCTGGGAAAATTGTCCCATTCATCACTCTTCTGCAGCCGTTGACGTTGGCCCACAACATGCTTTTTAAATACAAAAAGGAGATTTTATGGCAACAACGACTCTAGGACAACCTATGCGATCTAAAAGTACGATATGGTGGGCCATCGCAATTGTCGCGGCAATACTCATTGCTATTGCGTTGATGGTTCGTGCGCCTCGAAACACAGGCATATCCCTAACAACGCCAGCAACAACTGAGCGAGCCCCAACTGAAACCGGAACAGGTACCGAAACTGCCCCCGCAACCACACCAGGAACACCGATTGACGTGGTACCTGGTCAATAAACTTTTGAACCAGAGCAAAGAATGATCAATAGATATAAATTCTGCGCTCTGGTTCCACTTTGAATCAGCTCAAGAACTCGAAGTTTCAGTAATTTTTTTACAATATACCAACTTATCTCGGGTTACCGGGAATATTCCTATGGCTCAGAGTCAAATTCAGCTACACTCCCCCAGCAACGCAATTTTTTGACTAAGGATCTTGGTATGAATACATTTCCAGAATTTGGCCTACTGCCATCTATTTTAAAAACTTTAAAAACTAAACGCATCTTTACCCCAACTGAAATTCAAAAGTTTGCAATCCCACTTATGATGTCTGGGCAATCTGTGGTTGGTGTTTCAGAAACTGGTAGCGGAAAAACTCTGACCTACGCCTTGCCATTATTACATTTACTTCGTTCATTGGAAGAACAGGGATCTCCTGTCACTCAGAATGCCTCGCCACGTGCTATTGTCATGGTTCCAACGCGTGATCTTGGCGAACAGGTTTCAAAAGTTTTTAAAACTTTCACGCACGATACTCGTTTACGTGTTCGACCAGCGTTGGGTGGAATGACCTTTGAACAGGCTCGTCGAAACATTGGTGGCCCTTTTGAAATATTATTAGCCACTCCAGGCCGCTTGATTCAATTGATGGATAAAAACTTAATTGATCTATCAGATGTTCGTATGTTGGTATTTGATGAAGCGGATCAGATGCTGGACAAAGGATTTCTAGCTGAATCAAGTCGAATCGTTAGTGCATCACCCAAAGATACTCCCTTATCATTATTTTCAGCAACGGTCTCTGCTACAGTTCAGGCTTTGATGAATTCGCTTTTTTCCAAAGCTGAAGTTGTACGAAGTAGTGGTAGTGGAAAAACAGTTAAAAGCCTAATCACTCAAAATGAAATCGTAATCGATGGAATGCGATGGCCTATATTTGAAAAACTACTGAAGCAAAAAGTTGCTGGTGGCACCATTGTGTTCACAAATACTCGCGATCAATGTGATAAACTGGCTGATGAAATCGCGAGCAAAGGTTTTCAATGTTTAGTCTATCGTGGCGAAATGGACAAAAGTCAGCGACGCACCAATTTAAAAAAATTCCGTACCGGTGAAATTGATCTTTTGATATCAACAGATCTGGCTGCGCGCGGATTGGATTTAGAGCATGTTGGCCGAGTTATCAATTTCCACCTACCTCAGCAGATGGAAAACTATTTACACCGTGTTGGACGAACCGCTCGCGCTGGCAGAGCCGGATTGGTCATTAACCTTGTGACAGAGCGAGATTTGCGATTAATCGCTTCTTTAGAAGGCAAAGGGCAATCTCCAAAAGAATTAAAAAACAGATTCAAAGACAAAGACGGAAAGCGATTGCATGTTCCGCGCGATCAAATGAAACCACGTCCCGCAAAAGCAGGTCTTCCCAAAAAGCCCGTTGCTCGGGGAAAAGCAAAACCAAAGTTCAAAGCAAAACCAAAACCTCCGGGATTAGTCGCTTGGGAAGCCCAACACAAAGCAAAAGCAAAAACCAATTAACGTGCTTCAGAGTTGCAGATTGTCTGAGGCAATTCTTATTGAAACCCATTGATTTGGCATTTATAGTTGGTCTTCATAACAAAGAAAACTTTTAACCAAGGAAAAATCAATGGGAAAATATCTTGATATCTGCATTCAACCCGTTCCAAAAAAAAATGTTGCTGACTACAGAAAGACCACAAAAATTGTTGGGCAATTGCTCATTAAACATGGAGCCCTCTCGAGCAGCGACTATGTAGCCGATGACAAGAATGCAACTTCATTATCGTTCCCTAAAAAAATCAAAACAAAATCCAACGAAGTTTTAATAGTTGCTATGGCTGAATTTAAATCAGCCACACATCGCCAGCAGGTTTTTAATAAAATGTTAAAAGATCCACGCATGGTAAAATTAGATATGGAACCAGCATGGATGGATACCGATCGCGCCTTATTTGGTGGGTTTAAACTATTAGTCAAAGTTAAATAGTTTAAAATTAACGGGATAATGTGCGCCTTTATGGCCCATGCATTATCCCTTTTTTTTTGATTTTTTATTTGAGCGCAATGTTGCTTTATCTCTTAGAGATTTCATAAATTCTCGAGCTTGTTTTTTATCTGCTTCAGAAATTTGATTCCACATTTTATTCTGGAGTGCCCCTATCAATGCATAGGCAAAAAGTGAATGATTATTCTTTGGATTCACTTTGCACAGTCGAATCATGGCTTTTTCCCAACCCATTTTAACAAACTGATCAAGTGTTTTAACGCCGGCCTTGAGCATTGCTCGCTCGGTCTCTGGTCCAATATTTTTCAAATCAGTCAGTCGCTGTGCATTTTTTAATTTTTCTTCCGCCGGCACATCTCCAAACATGCGCGGCCTCCGTGTATCTATTTTTTCAAAACTTCGCTCGCTTTTTTTGGATTTCTGAGCGCGACCTTTGGGATAGGATCCAAACAGCGGATTTTTTCGTCTGAGTTCACGAACTAGCGATTCCGCATTTGAATCAAAATCATCATGATCAGCCATTAAGTACAGCCATTTTGGTAAGACCGGATGATTGATTAAAAATGGAAATTTTTTTAAAACTACGGCATGGTGTTCTCGCTCAACTGGGAACATACAACCATTCCAAATTTCAAAATCATAACTCTCACCGCGGTAATCTTTGTTTCCAACTGATTCAAACATAACAAGAATGAGTTTTTCATCAAGATAATATGAAAATCCACCGAACATGCGTTTTCGGATATGATCTTTTGGCAAAAGCTCTTCAACCCATCCTAATTGTAACAATTCCTTAGCCATAAAATTTTCTTTTAACTAATGCGTTTGCCGATTGCGATCTTCCAAGCGTGCCTGAACTTGTGCTTGTGCTTCTTGCGCCTGAGTTTGAGTTTTTGTCCCGTAAGTAACCGCCGAAGTGGCTGGTCGCCCAATATGCGCACTGGCCGGACGACGTCGCGGCAGCGAAAAAGTAAATGTGGAGCCATGACCCATATGACTTTCAACTGTGACAGCACCACCGTGAGCATCGATAATCGTTTTTACAATAGCCAGTCCAACGCCAGAACCTTGTTCAGAAGTTTTCCGTGCCTGCCAAAAGTGAGTGAACATTTCAGCGTGTTGTTTTTCTGGAATTCCGGGACCACTGTCTTTCACCGATACAAAAACAAACTGTTGATCACTTCGAACTTTGACAATGATTTTTGAATGATTCGGACTAAATTTAATAGCATTGCCAACAAGATTTGATAACACGCGCATCACTCGTCCACGATCCATAAAGGCTAATGCCGGCGGATTTGGCGTCACAAACTCCAAACGAATATCACGTTGTTTGGCTAAAGATTGCAACATGAGGCGCGCATCATCCAAAACCACATCTATTGGCAACTGTTCAAGTCGCAATGTCATTTCACCTGAATCTGCTTTGGTTTGATCCAGAATATCTTTGATCAATCCTTCTGTGACTTGAACTGAACTTTGTATCAAATCAAGTCCATCTTTTACAGCCGTTTGATCCTGTGTTTTTCCAATAATTTCAGCCGTATTTGATATTGTTGCCAAAGATTCATTTAAATCTTGAGATACTGCGATAATAATTTCATCCCGACCATTGATGGCCTTGGTGGCCTCGTTGAAAAGTCGATTTCTCTCGGCCACATGACGTGATCTTTCATTCAACAATCTTGAAATTAATAGCGTCATAGCAAAAAATAAAATAGACAGAACACCCGTAAATAAGGCCATTCCCTGTGGAATCTGAATTTGAGCC
The DNA here is from genome assembly GCA_001771815.1 of Bdellovibrionales bacterium RIFCSPHIGHO2_01_FULL_40_29. Taxonomy (GTDB): domain Bacteria; phylum Bdellovibrionota; class Bdellovibrionia; order Bdellovibrionales; family Bdellovibrionaceae; genus Pseudobdellovibrio. Next base: position 7,931 of record MEPU01000013.1, read on the forward strand.
TCCGCGGCAGCCTTTTCTGACTGAGCCCGCGCCCGCTCCAGTTCGGCATTATGAAGAACAACAAGTTCATCAAAGGCTTTGTTGAACTCAACTTGCAGTGGTCCGGCCTTTGACTGGTAAAACTGACCCACTATTTTTGATTCCGTCTGTTTTGCTCGAAATCCCATACCCTGATCAAAATAATCTTGATTTTGCTGCTGCAGCGACAAAATTCGCTGAGTGATCTGGGGAATTTGAGGCAAATTAAATTTTTTCTCGAAAATTGCTAAACTTTCTGCCAGCCGTTGCTTGTCTTTTTTTTGCTCATCAAAAAGCTTTGTCGAGCCCAATAAAAAAAATGAGCGGCTGTTAGACAATTGAGCGTCTGCAATATTTCTCATTTTTTCAATTTCAACCAGAGCACTAATGTCAATTTGTAGAACTGAATTATTCGCTGAAATAGTTTGACGCAATCTCATGGCACCAGCCCAAGCAATAATTGTAACGCCAATAAAAATTAACAAAAGAATTAACAAAGTTTGTCGTTCGAAGCTTCTATTTTTGGTTTTTTCAGAAGTGTTATTCATAAAAAAAAACTAACAATTACAATCCATTGTAGCAATTAAAATGTCGTGAAATATCAATAGATCGCTCACAAAATGAAATGAGGGCTTTTTTTGTCGCAGGTCAGTGTATTTATGATTTATCCAGTTGTTAACATTCCACATGCAATACCCACAATCGTCTCTTTCAGCAAAGCCTCATCAGAGGCTTCAAGTGCCAGTATTTGCAGTAAGTTTAAAATATGAATATTTGAAGATCGCATCTGAATGCTGGCTTCAAGCCAGGGGCGATCCCAAATTAAACTTTTTTGACTACTGAGATCCTTTACAAATCGCACGGATTCCCTGTACTCATGATTAAATTGCTTAAAAAGTTTTTGATCTTTCTGCTTTGTAAAATACATTTGCCAAATTTCCAACTCAACTTTTGCCAAAGAAAAACCCAGTGTTTTTACAAAAGATGAAAAAAATGGATCCGACTTGAAAATAGCTTTCATTTTTTTTCTGTCTGCAAGAGAAATTTCATGCCAGGCTGTGCCGATTCCCCACCATGTTGGCATTAACACTCGCGTTTGAGTCCAACACAATACCCACGGAATAGCTCGCAGCGACATGATCGAGATATCTTTATCAGGCCTCTTTGATGGTCTTGAACCAATTTTTAAAATATCCAAATATCGATAGGGTGTTGCATCCAACAATTTTTTGAGTGTTGATCCATCATTCACTAACCGAGAGTAGGTCTTTTCCACATGCTCCACAAAACGCTTCAGCTCAGGACTTTTTCGCAAACCTGTAGAGGAGCTTGCTGAAGATCTCGTTCGACGAGCCAAGGCCTCATTTGCCAAATGAATACATTGTGAATTTAAAATTTCTCGCGTCGCAAAATTACGCTGAATCATTTCACCTTGAATCGTAAACTTCGGATTGGCCACGGCCGCATTAGACCACCAAGCAATCTGTTCTTTTAAGCTGCCCCCGCCCCGATCCACACTTCCTCCAGATCCATGAAAAAATTTGGGTGTCAGAGAAAAACTTTGAATAGTTTCTTCAAGATCTGCCATGGCTTTAGCAATTAAATAGCGGCTTGCTAATGCTCCAGTCTGCTTTGCTGAATCCGAATAACCCAGCATAATTTCAAAATTTCCAAACCAGTAACGCTTAACTAGTGCAAAATTTGATTTTTTCTCAAGCCAAGTTTTTACAATTTTCTGAGACATTTCTAATGCTTCTTTTGTTTCGAACAACGGAATCACAGAAAGCCCTTTGCAACGGCTTATTGAATTCACTAATCGACAGGCTTGGTTCAAATCATCCGCCGATTCACAGTGCGAAACAACAAAACCTCCCGCATAACATGTTACAGCCATTGTTCCGGATATTTCACTCAGCTCGATCAACATTCCCCGTATAATAGACGATTCATCTTTGCACGCGCTTCGTATAAGATCAGAATCCTCGCGAAGCTCGATCGGAAAAACAAATGCTGGAAACACCTCTATCAGGCGATTAATCAATAAAATTTGACTGTGTTTTTTAATAAATGTATCTCCATTTTTTAAAAAACGACGGTAATCAGAAATCCAATCCTTAACTCGTGTACCATCTCCGACGGTAACAGAATCCAAACTATTGCTTTTGCTGATCAGTTGATTCAAATCACTGTTAATACGATTTAATTTTTCAATATCGTTTCGAACTCGCTGCAACTTCTTTTGAATAGCTGCCAAAATATATTTTCTGGATTTTGAAAAACAGGTGCGCATGACATCTTTATTGACGTTCGGGTGCCCATCTTTATCTCCACCCACCCATGATCTGAGTTTAAGGTCATAGCTTGATTTATTTTCTAAAATAAAATCAAACATATTTTCAGCAAAAACCAGTGAGTAAATATATTCTGCTTCGTCTGCGACAGAGGGCCTTTCAGTTTTCGAAAACGGCAACAACCAAAGCATACGCATTTGACTTTCCAATTCATTCTCGTTGAAAAGAAAATCTTTTTGAATACCCTCAACTAAAATTTTCCCAAGTTCGCTGAGGACATCAACAATGACTTTTGATCGGGCCTCAGTTGGATGAGCTGTTAAGACATAAGTTAATTTTAATTTTGAGTTGGTTTTAATTTGTTGAGTTTTTGATTGCTGCCTCCATGTGCGATAAGCCGCTTCACAAACATTCACCAACTCAAGCTGTAACGAGAAAGCATGAGCAATTTTTTGTCGATTTTGTTGGCTTTCAGATTTTAAATCGCTCAGCAAGGTCTGTAAAACTAAAATTTTTTGTACCTGACGCGTTTTTTTAAGATTTTTTCGATAGTATTCAATATGGTTGTAGAAATTTTCGCCTTCATATTCCTTAATGATTTGACCCAGCACAGCCGTTGCTTTGCCAACCAATTGCCGAAGCTCTTTGGGAAGATTTTCAAAATTCAATTTTTGACTCCATGAAACACTCCGTTTTCAGAATTTCAAAGCATTATATGTGCCATTATACGAATTTAATTGTTGCTGGCCAGTTCAATAAAATCTTCACCAACATCCATTGTTGGCCATTCTTCATTATAGAGATCGAAATCATCTGAGATTTGCTCTGTTGGCATGGCAATATCTTGAAGTTCGTTCGGTTGTTGAATCGATATCCAAAATGCCAGAAAACTTGCTGCTATGGCGGAACCAAGCCCCACCCACTGTAACTTAAATCGAGATTTTTCAATAGTCTTGGCGCGGGCTAAAATTTGACTGAATTCACCGTCTTCGGCCGAAGGGGCCTTGGGTTGATTTTTTTGCAACAATGCTTTCAATTGATCATCATTAAATTGACTCATGCCACGGCTCCTTTCGATTTAAGATACTCAGCAAATGCAGTTTTTGCATAATGTAATCTTGATTTCACAGTTCCCTCTGAAAGACCAAGATTTTCTGCAATCTCGGATAATGGTCTTTCATGAATGTAAGCTAGAACCAAAACAACTCGGTGATCATCGCTTAAAGATTCAAGACCTTGTTGCACCAATTGGCGATTTTCAAGTTCTTTGTCGGCTCCCGCCCTTGGGTCACGAATTTGTCCAAAGTCATAACCAAATTCTTCATGACGACGCGTAGCTGCTCTTCGCGAGTCAATTGCAATATTCGTGGCAATTCGGTAAATCCAAGAACTCATTTTCGAATGCTCGTTAAATCCTGGAAGCCCTTTCCAAATTTTGATAAAGGCCTCTTGAACCAAATCATTAAGATACTTTGGCCCGGCGATCTGATAGATCACCGAGCGTACCAATGAGTTGTACTCTTCATACAAAATTTTAAATTCGGAAGGGGGTATCTTCAACATAAATTGAGATTAGCGATGGCGACGCTTTTTATCGCCCTTTCCCATCCCCATGCCCATGCCTTTCAATTTTTCTTTTTGCTCGGGTGTTAAAATAGCACGTATTGCTAATATTTTATCAAATCGCGCTTTTGCAAACTCAGCTTGTAATTTCTCAAGATTTGCAAACTTAACACGAACTTCATCGTCACTGGCGGCACCCTTCATAGCCTGCTCAAGATCTTCCTGCGCAGCTCTCATGGATTCTCGTTTCGCTTTCATCGCATCACTGTCATCACCTGGAAGTGCTTTTATTTTTTCTTGTTGCTCAGGCGTGAGATCCATTTTTTTTGTCATATGTTCAATGAATTTGCCTTCACCAAAACCAGGTCTTTGGTCTGATTTTGCGACGGCCGGAATTGCAAATCCCATCACAATCGCAGCTGCAAGAGGGCCCAAGATGTTTTTTCTTAACTGACGCATTTGTATCTCCTTTAGATTTGTTTACTTTAAAGCTGATTATTTCCGCTTTCAACATAAGACGTCGCAAATGCTAAAAGGTTCAAATCTTCTTCACATATTTCACGAAGACCAGTTATATTGTGTCTTATGATGAAACGAAAATCAGCCAAAGACTTTCCACAAGAACTCTGGACCCAATTTGACCGCTATGTTCACGGAGAAATGGACCGGCGTACTTTTCTTCGACACGCTCAAAAGTTTGCTATCGGAGGGCTTACCGTTGCTGCTCTTTGGAAAATCCTTCGTCCAAACTATGCCTGGGCCATTCAAGTCCCAAAAAATGACAAGCGCATCAAAACCGAGGACGTTATAGTTTTGTCACCTGAGGGTAATGGAAAAATTCGTGGACATCTGGCGATGCCAGCAAAAGCCGGAATATATCCTGTGGTTTTAGTTGTTCATGAAAATCGCGGACTGAATCCTTACATCGAAGATGTTGCCCGCCGTTTGGCAACAGATGGATTTATTGCTTTTGCACCCGATGGACTGACAAGTTTGGGTGGTTATCCTGGTGATGATGAAAAAGGTGGGGTTCTTTTTAAAAATGTTGATCGTGAAAAAATGATCGAAGATTTTAAGGCGGCTGCAAAATGGTTAAAGGCACGAACTGATTCTAATGGCAAATTGGGTGCCGTTGGTTTCTGCTTTGGCGGAGCCATAGCAAATACTCTTGCGGTAAGAATGGGTGACGATCTGAAGGCTGCCGTCCCTTTTTATGGTTCTCAGCCAATGTCAGAAGATGTTGTAAAAATAAAAGCTGCACTTTTAATTCATGATGCTTCGCTGGATGAACGCATCGTTAAGGGCTGGCCAGATTTTGAGGCCGCTCTCAAAAAAAATAAAGTGACATACACACATCACATGTATGAAGGCTCTAATCATGGCTTTCATAATGACACAACTCCAAGATACGACAAAAAAGCTGCCACATTAGCATGGACTCGAACTATTGAATTTTTAAAAAGGACTTTATGATTCATGGCGAATGATGCTGAAAATTCTGCTCCGCTGTATACTCTTCGTGATTATCAACAAGCAGCGGTAAATAACGCCGTCAAATATTTTCAAAAAAAACGCGACCCCGCAATGGTCGTTCTTCCGACAGGTGCTGGAAAAAGTTTGGTTATTGCCGAGCTGGCTCGCATTGCCAATGGACGCGTCTTAGTCTTAGCCCACGTCAAAGAGCTTGTTGAACAAAACTCTGAAAAATATAAAAGCTATGGTCTTGCCGCAGGGATATTCTCGGCCAGTCTTGGTAAAAAAGATTGGGATCAGAAAGCCATCTTTGGCAGTGTCCAATCTGTGGCACGGGCACCGGATGATTTTTTTAATGATTTCTCACTCTTAGTTATTGATGAGTGCCACCGCGTGGCCGAAGAAGGATCCACTCAGTATCAAGACGTTATAAAAAAATTATTGGATCGCAATCCCAAGCTTTGCATCCTGGGTTTAACGGCAACTCCTTATCGTTTAGGATTAGGCTGGATCTATGAATTCTCACAAAGTGGTGAAATCAAAACAGATCAGAAAAGATTCTTTAAACAATGTGTGTATGAATTGCCATTGTCTTACATGATTAAAAATAATTATTTAACAATCCCCGTAAAGGTGGATATTCCGGTCACGTGTTATGATTTTTCAGAGCTCTCTGATAAAGATCGAGCATTCACTGCGGCAGAGGTTGAAGAAGTTCTAAAAAGTCAAAAGCGCCTGACTCCTTTTATCATCAAAAATATCATCGATATCACCGAACGTTTTCAGCGAAAAGGGGTCATGATCTTTAGCAGCTCGGTACGCCACGCTGAAGAGATCATGTCTTACTTGCCGGCTGATGATTCCAGATTGGTACTCGGCGAGACTGAAATGACTGATCGAAATAAAATCATTGCCGATTTTAAAAAACGAAAATTTAAATATCTGGTCAATGTCTCGGTGTTGACGACTGGATTTGACGCCCCTCATGTGGATGTGATCGCTATTCTGCGGCCCACAGAATCCAACAGTCTGTATCAACAAATTATTGGCCGAGGTCTTCGACTTTCAGAAGATAAAAATGATTGCTACATCTTAGACTATACCGGAATGGGACATGATATCTATGCTCCAGAAATTAGCGACAAGCGTCCCGCGAAAGACACCATGCAAGTCCAAGTCACTTGCCCCAAATGTGAATTCGAAAATACTTTCTGGGGTTATGCTGATGATGACGGTGTCGTCTATGAACACTATGGCAGAAAATGCCGTGGAGCCACCCAAGATCCGGACACGTTACAAATAACACCATGTGGTTATCGCTTCCGCCTGAAACTGTGTCACAGCTGTGGCGCTGAAAATGATATTACTGCCAAAGCCTGCGAAAAATGCGATGCGATTTTAATTGATGCGGATGCAAAATTAAAACAAGCCAAGCTTTCAAAAAATGCTCATGTCCTGACTCCGGATAGAATCACCTTTGATGAACGCAAGGATAAAAATTCAAACTCCTATTTGGAAGTCAGATATTATGATTTCAATGCCGAGTATGTTAGCGAAGCACATTTCTTTAACAATTCGTCATCCATTAAGAAATTCAATATTAATTTTCTTCGATCACACTTAAAGCGTCCCGAGCTGGCTGTCGAGTTACAAACGCCTCAGGATGTTATTCGATTTAAAAGTCTTTACCGGTTACCTGCTTTTGTGATTGTCCGAAAACAGGATAAATTTTGGAAAATTACAGAGAAAATTTTTGCGGAAGAGTTGTGAGAGATGTTTTTCGTACAGTCTTTAGAAAAATTGAATCTTTCATAAATAATATGAAAACGACATTCGAACGAATCGTTGATCATTTTGCAAAAAAGATATGCGAACATCCCAATACTTGCTGGAGCCAAAACGGTTCTCAAATTCAATAATTTGATGATGATTCCTATCAGCATCTAAAAATTGCTGGGTTCCAAAGTGAAAATGTCCCTTCCAGCTTGGATTAATATTAAAGAATCCACCAAATAGCGGAGTCATCGCCGTAGTTCCATAGGAATTCTTATCCGATTGCAACTGCACCGTAGCTAGTCCATAAAATGAAAAAAGTTTATTTGTTTCTAAAGCATAGCCGGCTCCGGCATCAACACCCGCCACCAAACACGAATCACAAGAAAAATTTTGCGACAATAATCCGACCTTAATTTTCCAAGCAAGTCCGCTGATATCTGGCAAATCAACTCGAGCCGCATTGAGTGTTCCCACAGAAAATATATCGAGCTGTCTCAAGTTAAGTTTATTTTCTGAATAGCGAATGGTTGTTTCAAAAATTTTTAACTCAGAATTTTGAGAACGAGCAGCTTCTAATGATAAAAAATCATAAAGAGCTGGGCGGATCATAAGTTCTTGAATATTGCGATGATCCTCACTTTGAATAACATGGGCTCGTAATGTAAAATTTCCCTGCGCTTCGTGCGGTGGAATGTATGATTCTTGAGAACTTTCAAAGCTCACTTCTGTTGGTGGTAACTTAAGCCTCTCGAGAATAACTTGTTGTTTTTGAAGCTTAAACGAATTCTCATCTTTTTCATCTGCAATTTTATATGCATAATAATCAAATAAACTGGCTAAAATTGCAGATTTTTTTTCGAACCCTAAGTCGCTGTATTCTGCTTTTGAAAAAAAAGTTGGGTCTTGAATCAACCGCTTTGTCAGTTTTTTATCTTCCGAAGGAAGTGATAAGTATTTCTCTGTCATTCGGGTCTGTCGAGATGGAACCCTCAGAATTTTTCTAATGAATGGCTGTCCGTTTGACTTTTTTAACTCGGTAATTCCTTCGAATAACGAAACTGGAATGGCATAAAAAACATTCGGATTTTTAAGACGAACATTTGTGGCAATTCCTATCATCTCAGATAATCGATACGCACAGTTGTCAGATAAAAAAAGGTAGGGAATCTTCATGCTTAAAATTTCCCACGAATGATCAACAATAATTTCAACTTCCTCAGGCGATAGATTTAATTCATACTCCCAAAGATCACGAAGTTCATTTTCAACATAATTAGTATGGTGAAAAAAAAACTGCAGTTGCGAAAACGAGGCCTGATAGCCACCAAACAAACCTTTTAGCACATAGACAACTGGATTTTCCTCGGCGGGAGTTATAGCGCCAAAGTTCAAAGTAATATCTAATAGTTTTCCATTCACTAAACCTTTATTGAGTTTTAATAATGGATGTCCAAAGTAAGAGGCTGGATTTCCTAAATACCCTGTAGCAAAAACCAAACTGATAGAATTAACTTTACTTTCTATCGCCCACTTTTGATAACCAAAACATTTAGAAAGATCTGCTTCGTTTTTATTTAATACAAAATGTTTTTTAAGAAATTTGAATCGCGCAGGAAATTTGCAAATAGCGTGTTGATCTGATTTGTTTAAATCCAGCTCTTCATCCATTTTTTTTAATGTTGCAATCAATTCAGCTTTAGGATCATATTTTCCATTTTCTGAAAGAAAAAACTCAGGATTTTGAATCGAACTTTCATATCCAGAACTTGACCACAGTGATTTTTCATAATGAATTAATTCGTGCCAATACTTTTCACTGTGAATATTCAATTGGTCATTCAATCCGCTTGATGCCAAGCAAACATTTGATACAAAACTCAGAAAAAAGAAAAAGCTTACCAAGATCTTTGGTAAGCTTTTAAATAGAAACTTAATTATTTTAGAGCTTATGTCAGTGGGCATGCTTTTGCATGATTTGCGATATTATTCATAAAACCATTGTAATAGCTTTCAGCTTTTTCTGATTTAGATTTTTTTGAATACTCTACAGTTGAAATCTCGCTCTTTAAATTATTTCGCAAAGACTCAATAATAACGGGACGCACGGCTTGATCACACCCAACAATATCAAGCATTGTCTCTAGATGAGGCCCAGAACCAACCGCTGTTTCTTCTTCAAGATTTGCATATGTTGTATTGATAAACTCTGCCGTGTTAGCAGCCTTCCCCTCACATAAACCATCTGATGAAATTTCTGAAGTTGTCGCTGTCGTTCCCAAATCCCAGATGATATTAGAAGTGATTGCTGCCCAACCAGTTTCTCTGAAAATCATTCCACCGATACCACATTGTCTCCACAAGTTTTTAACGGCAAAAGCTGATTCAGCCATTAAACACATTCCCAATAAAATTGCCCAAAAACTGATCGTTCTTTTCATAAGATAACACTCCTTGTTTCTTTTTAGATTTTTAGCGAACTTTCAAAAGGGTTTCAGTTTGAGAAGTTGAAGTCAAGCGATCTAGTATACTTAAGAATTGAATTTTATTGGTGGGGCCATCTTTACCGACAAAGGTCTCGTTATGCCCACCATTTTCTCGAATCAAAAATTCTTTTTTTGAACGAGATTTATTGTAAACTTCCTCTCCAAGAGAGAATGAAATAACTTTATCTTGTTTTGAATGAATGACGATCATAGGAATTTCATCAAGTTCCGAAACATGATCATGAATAGCCCACTCATCACTCAATAAAAGATATGCTAACGGCTGAAGGGGCCAAGTCCATATTGAGCTGGCTAAAATTCCACGAGCTGCCGCGCGGTACGAGAGAAACGAAGACTCAACGACCAAAACTTGTGGTTTTACCTTTTCCTTCATTTCAAATACAGAGCGCATAGCTATATTTCCACCCAAACTTTGTCCGTACACTATTAGAGGCAAACGAGGATTCATATTATGAACATACTGAATAGCTGCCTTACCCATTTCAACTGTACTTTGAGGAGTTGGAATACCATCAGAAATTCCATACCCAGGATAATCAAAGACAGCAAGATCATAGCCCTCTTTTACAATCCAAAATAGACTCATATAGTGAGCAGACCGATTTTGTCCATTTCCATGAAAAAATAGTATAACTCCTTTAGGTTGTGGAATCGGTGATTGAAAATACCAACCCTGCACTCTTACCCCGTTAGCTAGTGAAATCTCATGGTTTTCATATTTCGATTTAAGCCTTACTGGATTCACATACATTATATCGGTTGGATAATATAGCAATTGGGAACATCCAAATAAGCTCAATCCAAAATAAAAAATCATCATTAATTTTATCATCGATGGCTTCACTGAAACTCCATTTCGTTTGAAATTTGCACCAACTTCTACCAAAAATCGTAGATTTAACTTAATCGGTAAAGCAAAAATAAAAACATCACAATCACAACAACCACGGTCTCTGAACTTGGCTCAGTAAAACGAGACCGTTCCTTTTTTCGATAAAGCTGTCCCATGATGGCAATGCCAGTCACTGTTACGACACTTAAAGCCGTTACAGCATGAATACTTCTCACAGCACTAAAAAGTGCTTTAGGATACATAAAATCAAGTGGAACAAATAAAATCATATTAAAGGCATTGCTGCCAAAAATATTACCCAAAGCTAAATCAGGTGCGCCCATTCGAAATGCCGCAAGAGTCGCTACCAATTCTGGCAAAGACGTCGCCAGCGCAACCAGAGTTGTTCCAATAAATGTATGCCCCAATCCAGAAAGCTTTGAAATTTCATCAGCAGAATTCACCAAATACGGAGCTGTCACTAAAATAACTGTCGCCGTTGCAAAGTATCCCGCGAAGGCAAGTATCAAAGGACTGTATTTTGAAAAACCTGAACTGGATACCTTTGGATTTAATTCAATTTCATGAAAGTTGTTTTCATTCCTCTCAAGAAATATGAGTCGCAAGCCATACAAGTACACAATGATAATGGCCCATGAAAATAAGCCCACTCCAAAAAATGAAGTTTCAATTTGGGATGTAATTCCGATTCCAACTATTGCCGTTAAAATAATTGTCAATAAGGCGGCCAACGAGTGATGAAGAAATTTTGGTGAAAAAGCTGTGTGCCTAAATGCAGAAGGAAAAACAAAATCCAATGTGGCCAGAATCAGTAAATTGAAAAGACTGCTTCCAAGAAGGTCTCCAACCGCAAGATCCGGTAGGTCCAGTTTGATAGCTTCAAGGTCAACCATTAACTCAGGCAATGATGTGGCGCCGGCCAGTAGCAAACCGCCGACGAACATTCTGCCCCAACCCGTCACTTTTGCAATTTTATCAGCAAACCCAGTCAGAAATGAACCCGCTAGAATAATAACAAATGCTGATAAAAAAAATTGAGCTAGCATGAAACCCATTAAAGCTCCTATGTTGACGTGGCAAATCGAATATCAATATCAGTTTTTAAAAGCTTCTTATAAAGACGAAGTTTTTCAAAAAGCGGATACCAGTCGAATAAAATTAACTCGATCGGCTTCCACACAGAAACCCACCCAAAAATTACAATGCCTTCACGCAAAATACCTAAAGGTCCCGGTGGTGTTGGAATTGTCAAACTTTGCGCAACACCAATACAGGAGCCCAACACCAATAACCCAATAAATAAAAACATCTGAGCTCTTTTCATAAATGTTTTTAAATCTCCACGCTGAAGGTCTATCTTGTAGCTAAAATAACTACGTATCGCTTCGCGAATGGAATCCTTTGGTAATTCTTTGGTTTCATTTTCTTCAACGTAGATTACAATTTTAAGTTGACTAGTTGTTGGAAGCTCTCGAACGGATGAAAGAATATACTCGACAAAATCATCATCCAGATCTCGGTCACGAAATGGAGCTGGATCTCTGGCGTCAAAAAGTTGCTGTGAATTTTTAATACGAACTTCAATCCAACGCTTCCCCTCGGCATGTTTGTATCGGTGCTTCTTTTTTATTTCATTTGTAACAGGATTCACGTACTTAAGTCCTTTCGAGACCAATCTCATTGCTGAGATCAGTCTTGTTCTCGAATTCAGAAATATTTTGTAGCGTCACTTGAGCAATATTTTCTAAAGCTTCTTTTGTTAAAAAGGCTTGATGAGATGTCAAAAGCACATTGGGAAATGTCAATAGTCGCGCCAGTTGATCATCTTGAAGAATTTTTTCAGAAAAATCTTCGAAAAATAAACCCTCTTCTTCTTCGTAAACATCAAGTCCAGCGTATCCAACATGCTCTGATTTTAAAGATGCAATCAAGGCATGAGTATCAATCAATGCACCTCGACCAGTATTAATCAACATGACACCTGGCTTAGTCAGAGCGAGTGCTCTTTCATCAATAAGATGTCGCGTCTTAGGTGTCAGCGGCACATGCAAAGAAATGATATCTGATTTTTGCAACAGCTCATCAAGACTTGTATATTGGACACCCAACTTCTGCAAAGTTAAATTTTGCACAGAATCATAGGCCACAACATGACATCCAAAACCAACAAGAATTTTTGCCATAACCGATCCAATGCGTCCTGTTCCAATAACTCCGACAGTTTTTTTATTCAGATCAAATCCGACAAGACCATCTAAAGAAAAATTGCCTTCTCTTACTCGGTTGTAGGCACGATGTATTTTTCTATTTAATGATAAAATTAGTGCCATGGCATGCTCCGCGACAGCATACGGAGAATATTCTGGAACTCTCACAACTCGAAAACCCAAAGCTCGAGCCGATGCCAAATCCACATGATTAAATCCCGCTGATCTTAAGGCAATGAGTCGAGTTTTTCCCGTTGAAAGAACCTGAAGTGTTTTCTTATCTAATCCGTCATTCACAAAAGCACAAACACACGAATAATTTGCAGCTAAATTTGCAGTTTGTTCGGTCAATCGTGTTTCAAAAAATGAGATCTCGTGTTGAAATTTTTCATTTTCTTTTTGAAAGATTGGTTTCTCGAAACCATGCGTATCAAAAAAAGCAATTTTCATGAAATCTTCTCCTTAGAATAGAAAGTTAACAATTGACCTGCCGCTTTACCAATGAATTGTTCTGGGCGATGATAAAGTCTGGGATAGACGGTGTGCGTGCTGTCAATTTCAGTCTTTAAAGTTCGAAGTGCTCCTGACTTTAATTCAGATTGAATCAAATAATCTGGAAGCCAGCCAAAGCCCAAGCATTTCAGAATAGCAAGTTTCTTGGTCGCAAAATCATTAACAAAAAAGTAAGAGTCAAATTTCATAAGTTCAGTACCCAGGCCAACATGACTAGGATCGGTCTTAATTGTAATAAATGTGTGGCGATTGAGATCTGCTTGTGTCAATCGCGCTCTACGACTAACAAGACCAAGAGGATGTTGGCGATGTGCCACCAGATGCATAAGAATAGGCTTCAAACGAAATGATGGAATCTGAAGTCGTTGCAACGGCAGGATAGTCACCATCATATCCGCCTCTTCTTGAGTGAATAAATCTTCAACCTCATGAAGGTGGGCTGATAGCACTTTGACTTCTGTTGGCGCTTGCATTTCATTCAACTTAAATAGGGCATCACCAATGAAATTAAAATCAATAATGCCATCATAAATTAATTTTAACGAAGGCTCCCATTCGTTTTTCAATTTTCGACACATATCCTGCAGTTCGCGCCGAGTCGTCAACAGCTGGCGACAGTATTTTAAAACGATTTCGCCCTCTGGCGTGGTTCGATTGCGGTGCGCACTGCGATCAAAAAGAGTTAACTGAGTTTGCTGCTCAAGACACTTCAGCGCATAAACAACCGCCGAATGCGCTTTATTCAGCTCTGTGGCTGCTTTCTGAATTGTTCCTAATCTAACAACCGAGTCAAAAACTCGGGCCTGCTCTAGTGTTATATCCATTCTTATTTTATGTCATAAATTTAGACAAACATCATCTAATAAATGATCTTTTTTTAGACTATAAAAACCCGCTATTCTGGCAGGGATCGAGGAGGTCATCATGATGAAGAAAAATCCCCTAGGGCTGAATGGTATTGAATTTGTCGAATTCAGCAGCGACGCCCAAACTACTTTGCACCAACTTTTTACAGATTTTGGTTTTTCAAAATTAGCTGTGAAAAAAAATCAACACATCAGTTACTATCGACAAGGACAAATTATATTTCACTTGAACACCCAAGCTGATTCGTTTGGTGATCGTTTTCAAAAATTACATGGACCCTCTATATCATCCATGGGGTGGCGCTTTAACGATCCCGATATGGCCTATCGCGAAGCCCTTCAGCGAGGCGCTCAGCCATGCCTCGAAGGTGATTACTTCCGTCATGATGGAACGGCCGTACCTGCAATTTACGGCATCGGTGGAAGCCTTATCTACTTTGTCGAACAAAATCCAAATCTGGGTTTTATTCCATTACAAAATCCTGAGCCCGTGGCTGAAAAAGGATTTTTACTGATTGATCATCTGACAAATAATGTTGCCAAAGGGACCATGCAAGAGTGGGCTCATTTTTATAAAACCATTTTTGGATTCGAAGAGGTCCGCTACTTTGATATCAAGGGACAGAAAACAGGTCTGACATCCTATGCCTTACGTTCACCATGTGGTCAGTTTTGCATTCCGATCAATGAAGCTGATGAAGCCAAATCTCAAATTAATGAATTCTTAGAAGAATACAATGGACCCGGAGTGCAACACCTGGCCTTCTTAACACGTGACCTTCTAAGTTCGATTCAGAAACTAAAAGGAACACAAATAGAAACTTTGGATATTGCTTCTGATTATTACGAGAAGGCTTTTGCTCGTGTACCCGCGGTTAAAGAAGACAAAAATTTAATTCAGTCTTTGAATGTTCTCGTTGATGGCGACGAGAAGGGCTATCTTTTGCAAATTTTTACGAAGAAGCTTGTCGGGCCTATATTTATTGAATTGATTCAACGCGAGAATCATCTTTCGTTTGGAGAAGGAAATTTTCAAGCCCTGTTTGATTCTATCGAACGAGACCAAATGAAACGCGGAGTTCTTTAAATGTCGGTTATACCCAAAGTTTTCACCGAAGAAGACCGCGAAACATGGCGCGCTATTTTGCATGCTCAAAAGCAAACACGCGATCAGCAAGTTTGCGATTTATTCTTAGAAGGTGTTGAAATTCTTGGGTTGCGCGAAGATCACTTCCCCGTGCTTGAGGAAACCAATCAAATTTTACGACGCTTAACAAATTTTGAAGGTGTGCTTGTCGAAGGTCTTGAAGAAGGGGCTCAGTTTTATAATCTTCTGAAGCACCGCCAGTTTCCAGTCGGCAATTTTATTCGAAATAGACAAGACCTTAGCTACACACCAGCGCCTGATATAGTTCATGATTTATACGGTCACTTGCCCTTTTTCACTGACAAAACCTATGCTGATTTTTGCCAAGAGTTCGGTGCAATCGCTATGTCTTTTGCTGATCGACCAGAACTGTTGAATCAATTCGAGCGCTTTTTTTGGTTCACCATTGAGTTTGGATTAATTCAAACACCTCAAGGTCGTCGTATTTTTGGTGCAGGCATTGCTTCTTCGATTGGTGAATGTCAGTTTGCTCTCAGTGATCAAGTTGAAGTTGTTCCATTTTCAGTAGCTGCTGTTTGTGATCAGGATTTTCGCATTGATCAAATTCAAAAAAAGCTATTTTGTTTAACCAGCCCTCAGCAATTGTATGACAGCTTGGATGAACTGCGCCGACGAGTTCAAAATTTATAGGAGATTTAAAATGATTCAGATTCAACAAATTCATCATGTTGCTTATCGCTGCCGAGATGCCAAAGAGACTGCCGAGTGGTACAAAAAAAATCTGAATATGGATCTGCTTGTCTGTATTGCTGAGGACCGAGTGCCTTCGACCAAAGAACCAGACCCTTACATGCATATCTTTTTGGATGCTGGTTGCGGAAATATTTTAGCCTTCTTCGAGATCACCGGAAGCCCACCGATGGACCGCGATCAAAATACTCCAAAATGGGTACAGCATATTGCTTTTCAAGTTTCCAATACCGAATCCCTTGTTGCCGCCAAAGCAGAACTTGAAGCCAAGGGTTTAGAGGTTATCGGTATCACTGAACATGGAATTATTCGCTCGATTTATTTTTTTGATCCGAACGGCCACCGTGTCGAATTAACCTGCGTGATTGGCTCCGCCGAACAAATGAAACATCTCAAAGAAATTGCTCCCACAATGCTGAACGAGTGGAGCCGCACCAAGCAGCCAC
Source organism: Bdellovibrionales bacterium RIFCSPHIGHO2_01_FULL_40_29 (assembly GCA_001771815.1). GTDB lineage: Bacteria > Bdellovibrionota > Bdellovibrionia > Bdellovibrionales > Bdellovibrionaceae > Pseudobdellovibrio. The sequence goes on from MEPU01000013.1 coordinate 24,299, forward strand.
CGCGCCAGGCGGCATGGCTGCACAAACAAGAATTCGAAAAATAACAACTTTGATCAGTTGTTCTTAATTATCATCAGGAATTTCAGGCTCAACCAATTGTGTCAACATAGCTAGCGACTGTTGCCATCCCAAGTAACACATCTCAACAGGTATAGCTTTTGGAATATTATCCTGAATAATTTTTAACTCAGTCCCGCAGACAACTTTACGAAAAGTAATCGTGATTTGCATTTCATCTTTAAGATTTGGATCGTCAAATTTATCATTGTACTTGAGCAATTCATTTGGTTTTATTTCAACATACTTTCCACTAAATGAATGACTTTTCTTTGTTGTAAAATTGGTGAATGACATTTTATAGCCACCACCTTCTCGCACATCGATGTGATGCATTTTGGCTGTAAATCCATGCGGAGGAAGCCACTTCACCATCGCATCCGGATCAATGAATGCTCGATAAACTCTTTCAGGTGGTGCAGCCAGCACGCGGTGCAGTTGAACTATATTAGACATTACTTAGTCCCTTCAATCATAACTTTTAATTTATTTAAACCTTGTTCAAACATTCCACCAACATACGAATCCATATTTCTAAAAGTTAAAATACACATCAACCTGGCTATAAATGGGCTTTCGCCAGTCACAGTCCATGTCATGGTTGTCTGACTATCTTTTGGAGTCAGAATAAATTCAGAATTCTGACTCATTTCCATTGGCTTCGTATAAGTGATTTTTACTTTTACAGATTGATTTGGAACGGCTTCAGTAATTTCCGCTTTGCCAACGCCCATTTGTCCGGAGCTTTCCCAGCTTGATGTTGAACCAACACCTTCCGCGGGGCCAGAATAAGTATTTTTAACTTTAGAGTCGATTTCTTTCCATGGCATCCACATGTCGGCTTTTCTCGTACTAACAAGATATGGGTAAACGATCTCTGGGGTTGCATTAATCGTCACATCCCTCTTAATCAGATAAGCCGCAGGCAACACTGCCGCATAAATAATAAGTCCCACTAATAGAAATATAACTGCTACTAGAATTTTCTTAATCATAATCACCTCTTTTATAAAAAAATTAATATACTGAATAGTATGTTGTCAAATTAATTTCAAATGCGTAGTCTAGTTCCATGAAAGTTCCAGTCCCTAAGAAAACTCGCAATCTTGAAAAATCCAGAAAAGAAATCTTAGATGCCGCTTTTATTCAGATTTTTACAAAAGGATTTCAAGGCACAAGCATTGACGACATTGTTGGAAAAACTCAATTTACTAAAGGAACCTTTTACCATCAATTCCCAACGAAGCTGGATTTAGGCTATGCCTTGGTTGACGAGGTGATCGCTCCAATGATTATTGATCGCTGGATCGTGCCTCTTGAAAAATTTGAAAATCCTCTCGAAGGAATTTTATTTCAATTAAAAACACTAATAGGTGAATCTGATCCCAAGCATTTAAAATTGGGCTGTCCGCTGAATAATTTGGTTCAAGAAATGTCACCCATCGATAAAGAATTTCATAAAAAATTAAAGCAGGCATTGAATTTGTGGATTGATGAACTTGAAAAACATTTACTCCGAGGTCAGAAATCAGGATTTATTCAAAAATCTATAAACACGCGACAGATTGCACAATTCATTGTTATGGCCCACGAAGGATTCTACGGATTAATCAAAGGCCTGGACGATCCTGACATATTTAAATCGTTATACATACAGCTGCAAAGTTACTTTAAAACGATTGAAGTGTGAAAATTCGGGACCACACCTTTTGGCGAAGATTTTGCAAATCTAAAAACAACATCGTTGTTTACCTACAAAAAAGGACCTGATCGCAATGAAAAAAGCTCTATTCGTACTCACAATTGCATTAGGAACTCGAGCTTTTGCTCAAGTGACAATATCCGGCATATCGTCCGGTGGCTTTATGGCCACTCAAATGGGAGTTATTTATTCTGAAGAAATTTCCGGTGTTGGCACAGTTGCTGGAGGGTTTTTTTATTGTGCCCAAAATCACCTGCAAAATAAAATTCAAGAAGGCATTCAAACACATTTAGGAAAACAGAACTTATTTTTATTCAATCAAAATAAGGGACTGTACTCTGATTTACTTCTTGGACGATTCCTATTTCCTGGCTATTCAACAAAGTGGTTTACCCCATCACCCATGAACCCAATTTATCAATCTGTCGGCGTTTGCATGCAAAACCCTGACAAAGCGGAACTTCCTGATTTAAAAGCTTTTCACGAAAAAAAATTAATTGATGATCCATCGTATTTAACAAAGCAAAATATTTTTACTTATCATGGAGAACATGACAACGTCGTGCTTTTTAAAATGGCGCAAAAAATCAAAGACTTCTATATTGAAAACAAGATTCCAATCGAACAAATTCAGCAAAAATCTTTGCAATTTGCAGGACACTCCTTTGCTACAGATAAACAAGATTTGCAACCTTGCACCGCCGAAAAATTTCCTTTTATTACTAGCTGCCAGTATGATTTAGCTTTTGATTTACTTACTTTTTTGACTAAAAAAGAACTGAAACGAGAACCCTTTGAAGCTAAAAATTTATATTATGTTGATCAAACGCTGGATTTGAAAAACTTAGATATTATGAATCCTGAACGTGGAGCGCAACCGACCCCATCGATAGCCCCATATGGATATTTATACAGTTCAAACGAATGCCTTCAAAATCCAACATACTGTCAACTTCATGTGGCCTTACATGGTTGCGAAATGAGCGACAGTTTTGATATAGATTTTGATGCAAAGTATACGGAACAAGTTCAAAAAACAAGAATCGTTGAAATGCGAAAAGAAAAATCGAAAATTTTAGGATTTAAATCTCTTCCTTACATTAAACAGAAAAAAATCAGAAACGGAACTTTTAAGTTTGCTCAATTTTCTGGATACTCTGAATATGCTATTAAAAACAATATCATGATATTATATCCACAGACTTGGATCACTGAAGATAATTATCCGTACAACCCTAAAGGCTGTTGGGATTGGTTTGGATGGACCAATGAAAATTATGCGACAAACCAAGGCCTGGAAACATCATGGCTGATGCAACTTATTCGAAGTGTAAAAAACAACCCCACACAACATTTACTTAAAATCAGGCCTCAATTTAAAAAATAATCTTTATCCGTGAAAAACAGCTTCGATATTATGTCCATCAGGATCTAAAACAAAAGCTCCATAATAATTTTCATGGTAATGTGGTCTTGGACCGGGCTTACCATTATCTTTACCACCAGCGGCTATAGCCGCAGAATAAAACTCATCCACCTTTTTTTGACTATCTACTCTGAATGCAACATGCACATGTGGTTTATTGGCTGCGCCCTCAGAAATCCAAAAATCAGGCTTTGCTGGTTCGCCAAATCCGCAAACACCAATCCCACCGGTATGCTCAGTTGGAACTTCCATAAGCATTTTATAGCCAATAGGCTTTAATGCATTCTCGTAAAATAATTTACTTTTTTTATAATCGCTAACTGTTACACCTGTGTGATCAATCATTTATTTTCCTTTTGTTATAGGAGCGAAACTGTCATTTAGTTTCTCCATTTAAAGAATACAATTTCAACATTTCAGCCAATACTGATCGACTGTTGTCATCAGCTCTTGACTCAAGTCCCTTCAGGACTCCGGCGCGATCAACGGCCGAGCGGTTTTGGCTCAGTTTTTTTTTGAAGTTAATCCCATCTACCTGAATCTTAAAACCCACGATGCTTTTGGGTAAAATATCACCGCCAAGGTCTTCGGGAATAAAAAATTCCCATCCACTGGGCCAATGCCGTTCCACATGGGCCGTCAGCTCCTTAAGACAATCAATAATACCATCATGATCTTCAATCAGTACAGCTTGTCCCGTTATATGAACTGCAGAATAATTCCATGTTGGTACATCGTTTTCAGCGTACCACATTGGCGTGACGTAAGTATGCGACCCATGGAAAATCACAGTCGCTTCAGAATTTGCAAATGACTTCCAATGTGGATTAGCTCGTGCAAAATGACCGATGAGTTCAATTCTATCGCCAACTTTTTTTGGCGTCAGTGGCAAGTGGGTTACACAAGGCGTGCCGCCGACAACAGTGATGATAGTTGCAAAGGAGTTTCTGTCCATCAAATCGAAGACTTCATTTATATCGACCGATTTGTATCGTTGAGGATTATACATATGCATTCTTATTTTCTAGCCATGTTTATGAATTCTTTCAAATTGTTTTTTATAATTTTAAAAATACAACGAAATCCATGTTTGTGTTTTACTGGAGTTTCTCACAAATCCGAAGTCCTCGTAAAAATCAACAGCTGCTTTTCGAACGTCTTCGACTTTTAAAAATAATTTTTCAACTCCGAGATCAGAAAGCTCGTTACAAATATTTTGCATGAGCATTTTTGAAAAACCACGCCGCAAGTAATTTGAATGCGTTGCAATTCGATTTACTTCTGCCAAAATCGGCGACACATTTAAGCTGTTTTGGCTAAGCTCTCCATGAGAATTTTTCGCACTAATTTTTGAATATCTATGTTTTGTTTCTTCGCCGATTTTCGCACAAGCTCCATCAAATCGTCAGATAATCTGATTGTTAGGGTCTTATCCTTTTTTTGAAATTCCGTCGCATAGAAGCTGTCTAATGGCTTCCATTCGGCCTTTTCAGTCAATAAACTACTTAGATCTCTGTCTAATGGATCAACTTCTGATTTAATCTTCTTTTTAGTTTTTAATGCTTTCATATAGTTTCCTTATCTCTTTCGCTCTGGCCATTCGAGCTGAAATTGGTCGATAGTAAAGTTTCTTTCCTTTTACTCGGTAAGTAAAAGCGACAAACATGAATCCCTCTTCAAACGGGCCAAAGGCCATAAATCTCTCTTTACCTTCTGAATGCACATCGTCTCTTCTATAGCTTGGATTAGATTGAAAAAACTTTTTTATTTGCTCAATCGTTAATCCATGCTTTTGAAGCTTTTTCTCATTATTTTCGTCGATGTCTATCAAAGTTGTTTTCACTAACATCATCATATCTTAATGTATTCGATTTGTACATACATTTATAACTACATTTTGACATCATATCGAATATAAAGCTTTTAAATATGTTTTTAGAACGTTGGACTCTCTATGATCTACTTTTGAGACATTAATTGAAACTTTCACTGGTTACCTTTTTTTGTCTTTAAAACTTAAATCGAATGATTTCATTTTAATAATCATTTTAAAGCCTATAGCCGAGATTCATCGGCTTAGTGATTGCATTTCTTAGGCTCTAGTTACGAAATCATTAATTTTTCTAAAACAGGAAACCATGAGAATTCTATTTTTAATCAGTATTTTATTAGTTCAAACAGCTTATGGAAAAATTTGTTTTCAGCTTTTTGATCCCTCATCACACCCAGACAATAAAATTATTGCAAAAATGTATAATGAAATTTTAAATGAACCTGTCGGTCCTGACTATATGTGGACATTTAAACAGAAAATGGAAATGTATAAAAAATCCATCCAATCTGGTCAAAGCAATCAGGCTGTTTCAATTGTTAATCAGCCGGACTACGCAGCAAAATTAAATCGCAGATATTCCTATTTGCTTCAAAGAAAGCTGAATCCGCAATTTAGTGAATTATTAAAGAATCAAATTTCAAGAATCGAAAAACTTAAAGCTCAGTATGGCGATTGGAAAACTATTCTTAAAAAATCAAAAAAATTAGCTCAGAAGCTAAACGAGAAAAGAGCACCACAAATAGATCGACAGAATATTGAATCTGATATCGATATTATGGGTTGGCATCTTACTTATGATTACTTAAATCAAATGATTCTGAAATCAAACGTAATGAAAGTTTCAGATTTACAAATGATTATTGGATTGTTGAGCGGAAAAACAACTCATTTGCCTTGGCCAATGGGGATATTAGGTCGAAATGATATTAATTTTATGTATTCAATCGATCCTCTAACAAAAAAACCCTTTTTAAATCCGGATAATAGCTTTTTAGCTGGCGTCGCTAAGGTCGCGTTGATGGAGCAAGTTTTGTCTTGGATAAATGAAAATCCTTTTAAACTTCATCCCATTATCCTTGCGGCCTATATTCGACAAGCTGTCGTGTCCATTCACCCCATAGCAGATAAGAATGGTCGTCTTGCTCGAGTTTTATCGGACTATGTACTTATTAAAAATGGATATTTTCCGGCATTTATTCCCAAAAGCACAGAGTCTGTAAATAAATCTGTGGCGCTATTTACATATAAAAGTTTCGACGAACAAATTAGCCCTGAAGAAACGGTCTCTATCACATATTTAGGTGTTAAGAGGTCTTACGAAGAATTTGAAATGATCTTGGAATCAAAATAGCACCATACGCAACATCGAAGGTTCATTCTGCTGGTCATCAATCTGCTTTTCGTGAATTTTAAAACCCGCAGCAACAATTTCATCCATTATTTTTTCAGCTGGATAAATTCTTCGCTGAGCACACCAGTGCTGTCCTTCTATTTCTACAATACCTCTGTCTGTGGATGGCTTTGATTTATGCCACAAGATAAAATCCTGATCGAAACGTAAAGATTCAAACATTTTAGAAAGATCAACTTCAGCATTTGGCACAACCATCGTATCCAAAATAAATACGCCACCTGGTTTAAGAACACTTTTAATTTCACTAAAAACTTTTTTCCGATCTTTCTCAAATACAATGCAATGAAGAAAGTGACTATCATAAATCAAATCGAATTTTTGATTCTGTGCTTTTAAGTCTAAAACATCGCCCGTAATAAATTGAATTTCTATATTTTGTTGATGGGCTAAGTCTCGACCCATTTCAATCGCTGTCTCTGAAATATCTACGCCAACTGTCTTGAATCCACTTTTTGCTAAAGCAAATGCCGTGGTTCCAGTTCCGCATCCTAGATCTAGTGCTGATTTATTTTCTGTATTTGTAAAATATTTTTTAATTTTTTGATCTAAGTATTCATTGGTTTTTGCATCTCCAAGCTCAGCTAAACTTTTCGCATTTCCCCAGCCCACATAACCTTTAGATTTTATCTGCTGATAGGCCAATTCATGTGCATGATAGTAAGATTTCATAAGTAATTTCCTTTATACATTTAGACTCGCACATGAATAGAAACATAGCGAAAAATTACAGATAAATTTTATCTAGAAGTGGCCGATCCATTTTCTTTTTTACTTCCGCCGCCAGCAGGTACAACAAATTTTTCAAGTGCTCTTTCTTTATCAGCTTCAGATTCTTTGATAAGCCTCAAACGACGATCTTGATCTTCAGATGATTCATTTGGTGAAGACGTCAAATAGGGATTCATGCAAAGCATCTTAACATCTTTTAAATCTTTGCCCGGATCATTTTCCAAGATCGCGTCAAAACATGGTTTGATGTCATCTTTTGAATGAATAAGCTTAGACATCATTTTTACTTTAGCCTCATTCGTTTGGTTAATTAAACGCATGCGACGGGCCTTGTCTTTAGCTGATTCATTTGGCTTTCCAGTTAAGTAAGGATCACTACAGAGCATTTCAATATCCTTACGATCCCAATTTGAATTCGCTTGGCTTAAGCCTTTTCTACATCCTGCCATATAGGCAGCCATCTCGCTTTTTGAGATTTTATCCGACGCCTTTACCTGAGTTACAACAAGAGAAGAAAACACAAAGATAAATGTTAATAAAAACTTTGTCATTCAAAGCACCTTTCGCTTTATTTAAGTAAATATATTTGAATTTAATTTCACCATTCACCCACTTTTGTCGCAAGTCCAAAACTTCGAATGCTGAACAGGACCTAGGTCAACTTATGGACTGATTCTCGCATACACAATCTAAGTGATTTCTATAGATGGTTTATTTCTCGCTGGTGGCGAGAGAACGCTATTCTTGGAAAAATTTATAAAAAGTGTAATTAATTTAAACAAGGAGAGCTTATGAAAAAAATATTGTCTTTATTAACTGCGAAATCAATTTCGGTAATATTAGGTCTGTCTCTAATATCCTCTATCTCTTCTGCCCGACTTAATACAGTCGAGGTTGATTGTTGGACTCAAATTCAAAATGAAATGCATGTTGTTTCACTAAGACTCAATACTCAGGGAAAAATTGTCTACTGGGCTAAGAATCAAATAGCAAAAGCAGATTCTAAGTCTATTTTTGGTCCATTAGCAGAAAATGTCGAAGAGTGGGGTTTTGAGTACATACGTTCTTTTATAGCACCCAATGGATATAGCATTATTAAAGCTGGAACAACTGCCGACGAAATCAGTGTTGGTGTTTCAAAAAACCTTACCAACGGTTTTTACAATTACGTAGATCTTGGTTCAGGAAATGGTCACTCAAAAACACCCTTAACTTGTTTAAAAAAATAATTTTGCAGTGGGAGCTTCATGAATTTGAGGCTTCTTCTTAGTTAGTTTGGACTGCAATCAAATATGATTTGACGGATTCAATGAAGGCGATTGCGCTGAACGCACCTAAGCAGTAGCATACAGTATGAAAAAAAATTTTAGTCTCACATCGCCTACTCATAAACCAGACCGACAGGTTGAATTAGTAAAACAGGAAATCAATAAATATATCGCACGCGAACGCCGTAAAGCATTTCCTGCTGGCGTCGACTTTTGGGATTTTGATTGCAAATGCGGCCCAGACGCAGACTCCGCAGTTGTAACACACGTGTCAGAGATCGGAAAACAGGTCGACAAAATCGCAGCAACGAATGTGAATAGCGTTTATATCGAAATTCTTGCAAAGCCCGGCATTCGAAATAAAAAAAGCTGATCAGTTGAGCTCGAAAATTTAATTTATAATTTCACTCTACTGAATCGTCACAGAATACGTAGCCGAAGTTAATCCCGTACCACTGACTTGTATTTCTGCCGAGCCCGCACTATTTCCTTTAGCGTAAAAGTTGGCCGTACTGGATCCTGAATTGACGGTGACTTGGTTGCTTGGCAAGGCTGTTGTACAAGCAGCGTCAGAATAGAATTGAACGACAGCAGCACCTGTACTAGCGACTGTAATATCCGTATTTGCCGAGACATTTCGATCAATTCCTGCAGCATCTTGTGTCGTAATGGTATAGTTTCCACAAGTACTTCCAGCGTTCATTAGAATTGGTCCTGAAAGAGTCAGCAATGTCGGTGGCGGAGCGCTATAACTCAACACCAGGTCATTCACCGTCAGTGAACCTGTACCACTGATTGTGACACTTCCAACATTTGCTGTTTTAACATATAAACCGCTAATAGAATTTGTCGCATTTAAAATAGTAAGTGAAGTTGGTGAAGCCACAGCCGTGCAACCGCTGTCATAATAGAAATTAGCACCATTTGTTCCAGATAACGTGTACGTGGAATTTGAAGTCACATTGGTCGGAGTTGTGCCGTTACGACTTTGTAGAGTCAACAAACTGCATGATTGAGTTGCCACTAAACTTGAAGACGGCGCAGCACTAATCAGAATATTATCCGGAACTGGAGTTGGATTAGTTACAGTTAACGCTTGAGTCAGAGTCGTAATTGGCGGATTCACTGGTGATTGCAGCGCCACAGAAATTGTCGCCGCCGGAGGAGTCGCCGTTGCTTTACGATAATAAAAAGTAGCCGCCTGTGCACCGCTAGCAACTTGCACTGTTGATATTGGGTTAGAACAACCCGCAGTTGAATAGAAAATTCCGTCCGATCCATCTGTTAGGTCAAAATCAGTCGCAGAGCTTACGGTTGTTCCAATCGCGGTCACCGTGTTGGGATCACGCACGTTGAAAGTGTACGTCCGACATGAATTGATATTAAAATTAGATGATGTTGTCGTCCATGTCATTCTTGAAGGAACTCCACTTGTTACTGTGACATTTCGCGATGAACCTGTACCGCTCAAACCACCATTGGTCCATGTAATTGGAACCACCGAAGTCGTCGATGTGCTGCTGTAATAAAAATTTCCAGTATTTGCACCGGCGTTGATCGTTACGGCCGTAATTGGAGTCGTGCAACTCGAATTACTCCAAAATTGTGCTCCCGCTCCGCCGCCTGAAAGATCAGCAGTAATACTTGATCCGATATTAGCTGCGGGTACTAGAACGTTGAGTTCATCTTGAGCACGCACAGTCGTCAACAAGCACTTACTCGCAGTGGCTACTGCTGTTGCCGTTGAAACTGCAATTCCCACAGCTGCATTTGCTGTTCTTAAATTAATTGCAGTTCCACTTGAAACACTTACTGATGTTGTCGCATCAGGGGTCCATCCCGTGACTGCTGCGGTCAATACAATATTAGATCCTGGAACAGCTGCTGTTGACGTTGGTTTTAAATAATACACAACACGAGAAGAGGTGCCGTTGGTAATAGTTGCACTGGTAATTTCATTACCCGCAGTACAAGTCGCATTAGAATAAAAACTTCCATCTGAAACACCGGATAAATTGACCGTCGTATCTGCAGAAACCGCAGACGCATTGTTACTTAACGAGTCACGACTTTGCAGCGTATAAGCTTGGCAAGTTGAAGACGCATAAGGAACCGTAGCCACAGTGCTAAATACAACTCTTTGAGCAGGAGCTACTGATATTGTAATTGATCCTGTACCACTAGCCATTCCAACTGAAGACGCGGTCAAAGTTGAAGTGCCGACTGATGTTTTTCTCATATAACGTGTACCCGAATTCGAGCCGGCTGATATCGATAAATTCGATACCGAAGCGCTGCATCCAGCATCACTATAAAATACCGCGGAACCTGTCCCGCTTAAACCTACGGTCAACCCTGAAGTCGCGTTAACGGCATTGTCACTTGAATCCAAAACATTAATCGTAACAAGATTACAAGAAATTGTCGTACCTGTTGCGGCGACCACCACTCCGTATTTTGCTGGTGTGCTGGCGGCAACAGTGACGTTTCGGCTTGCGCTACCTAATGCTGGATTTACCGGTGAAGAAAGTGTAGCCAATAGCGATGTCGATCCTGTCGTCGTTTTGCGGTAATAAAATGCGATACTGGAATTGCCACTAGCAATATCAACACTGGAAATCGAAGATGTACAACCTGAGTCGCTGTAGAAATCACCATTCGATCCAGCACCTGATAAATTAAATGTCGTGTTCGCAGAAACATCAGTTGAATTTCCAAATGCATCACGAGTCGTTAAATTAAATACCGCACAAGCTGCTGTTGTAAAATTACCTACTCCAAGAATAACGATATTATTTGCGCCCGCGGCCAAGACTCCAACATTAACAGTCGCATTTGCACTGCCCGCACTATTGCTCGCCGTTATTGTAAATAGTTGTTGAGCCGCAGTTGCCGTCGGAGTCCCTGAAATGACACAAGTTGTAGAGTTTAACACGAGACCCGTTGGTAACGCTGGCGAAGATAAACATGACGTCGGAGTCCCTCCACCCAATGTCGGAGTAATTGGCGATGAAAGTGCTTGGCCAGCTTGATATGTGTATGTACCCGAATAGGAAATTGTCGGAGCAACTCCGGCCACACTGACCCGGATGACCATGTTCACAGTAGATGTGCCGTAAGAATTGGTAGCTGTTATTGTGTAATTGACTCCAGGGTCACTCATGATCGTCGGAGTTCCGCTGATGACACCCGTTGATGTGCTGAAATCTAAGCCTGTTGCCGCTGAAAGACTGGGGCTAATGGACCAGGATAAAATGGGGCCTCCGCCAATTGTATTAGGAGTATTCGCTGTGATGGCTGCGTTGAAAATATAAGTCGGTGACGAGTTCGAATAATAAATACTTCCCGGAGCAGACGTGGCGTTAGTTGGAGTTGCTGAAACTTCATTTGAATTTGGACTGGATCCTAAAATATTATTTGCTCGTACAATGTAGTAATAAGTTGTTCCATTTAATGCTGATGAATCTGTACAAGATAAGGTTGCCACCTGTACACAAGCGCCAACATTTAAATATCCACTTCCAGATACTTGGGATCTCATGACAGTGTAGGTACTTGCTAAAGCTCCGGAATCGGGCGCCAGCCAATTTAAAGTTATAGATGAGTCACCAGCCGTCGCGGACAAACTCATCAGAGCATCCGGTGGAGCAGTAATGTCACCACTTAAAGAAGGAGCGTATCCTCCATTTTGTGTGCATGATGACAAAAGAAGAAATACTAATAAGAAAAAAATTCGCATGTGATAAGTATATCGCAGTTTTCCATAAATTGAATAAATCCTGGTCTTTAGGAAATTCTGGAGTGTTTCAAAATAAAACATATGTCCGTTTTCATTAAAATAACCTGGACGTTCGACTGATATCCACACTCAATACTGATGGTAAATTTTAGAATCGATGCTTGTCAGGGTCAACCACTTGAATACGTTGATTCAATTTGGTTGGAATATTTTCTGGTAGATTTTCAAGGATTTCACTGGATAAAATACTGATCAAACGCTCTTTGAGGTGAGATTTTCGAAAAAGAATTCCGATTTTTCGACGGTAATTTGAAGCTCTGATCGGACGAAGTTGATTTTTTTTGATATTCATCGCGAGCAACTCGGGAACAAGGGTGAAACCATTTTCTTCATCCACGACGGTAAGCAGAGTTTGGATGCCGCCTTGAACAGTGGTTTTTTTGGATTTATCTTTTTGCCTTTCACAGATCGTTAAAATTTGGTCTCGAATACAATGCGAATCATCCATCAAAATAAGATTCTGATCTTGCAAATCAGGAAAGCTCACGACCTCAGCATTGAGCAGATCATTGCCTTTACCCGCGTAAATCAGAAAACCTTCATAGAATAATGGCTTTTCGATCAAATACCCAGGGGCCGATGGCGGAGTCGACAATATGGCGCAATCCAGATCACCGGCTTCCAATTGTTTTAATAGCTGTTCTGTTCCACTCTCGGTGATTTCAATTTTCACTAAAGGATATTTTTTTCGAAATGATTTTAGAAACAATGGAATCACAGATGGCGCAAGAGTGGGAATTAGCCCTATTTTTAAAGTACCTCGAACCTGATCATTCCATGTATCAGCAATCTCAACCAGCCGCTCACATTCTGTCAGAATATTCTGGGCTTGATTGAGAAGTGCTTCACCAACTTCGGTGATTTGAATCGGAGTTTTACTACGATCAAAGAGCTTCGCTCCCATTTCGGATTCAAATTTTTGAATCGCTTCACTTAACGCGGGTTGCGACACATAGCACGCCTTCGCGGCCGCATTGAACCCACCATGCTTTTTAAGGGCGAGCAAGTACTCGATTTGTCTAATGCTTATATTAATACTCATTATTAATAGGTTTAACCTATTAAGCAAAAGGAATCAAGTATTGGCTGAAAATCGAAAACCGTCCGAAGATATACATAACAACGGAGCGTAGAGATGCGAAAGTACAGTGACTATATCAATCAAGAACCCACCCTCGAGGATAAAGCCTTTATCGCCGCACGCAAAGGTGATGAGAATTTTTTTACAACTCTGCCAGCAACAACACGACAGGAGGTTTTGGCATTGGTCAATTCTCGTGGATACTCAGTACTGATGTTAGCTGCCTATCATGGACATACAGATTTGGTGAAAACATTTTTGTCGTGGGGAGCCAACCCCAATGACACAGACTTTGGTGGCAATTCAGTTTTAATGGGCGTTTGCTTTAAAGGCCATACCAATATTATAAGTCTACTCTTGTCAGCAGGAGCTAATCCTGAATTAAAAAATGAAAAGGGGCAAACTGCGATTCTTTTTGCTCAGATGTTTGGGCGTCAAGAAGCTCTCATTCTTTTACAGTCTCAGATCCCCGCCACCTCTCTTGGAAAATTTAAAGCTTGGATGTCTTTTTTAAAACTTAATTATAACAATGAAAGGAAAAACCATGTCTAAAAAAACACTCACTACTGCTGGGGGCCATCCCGTCAGCGAAAATCAGCATTCTTTAACAGCGGGTCCCCGCGGCCCCGTTTTGATTCAAGATATGCATTTGATCGAAAAACTGGCGCACTTCAATCGTGAACGAGTGCCCGAACGAGTTGTTCATGCTAAAGGTTCCGGGGCATACGGAACTTTTACGGTGACCAACGATATTACAAAATATTCTCGAGCCTCAGTTTTTTCTAGCGTTAAAAAAACCACAGATATTTTTATTCGCTTTTCAACTGTCGCCGGCGAAAAAGGCTCTGCAGATACCGAAAGAGACCCGCGAGGATTCGCGATCAAATTTTACACCGAGGAAGGTATTTGGGATATTGTCGGTAACAATACGCCTGTGTTTTTTGAACGAGATCCTTTGAAATTTCCTGACTTTATTCATTCACAAAAAAGAGATCCACAAACAGGTTATAAAATCGCGCGTCGCATGTGGGATTACTGGGCCAAGGCTCCGGAAGCGCTTCATCAGATCACGACATTGTTCAGTGATCGTGGATTGCCGGATGGTTATCGTTTTATGCACGGATTTGGATCTCATACTTTTTCATTTTGGAATAAAAATGGTGAAAGATTTTGGGTGAAGTTTCATATGAAATCAATGCAAGGAATTAAAAATCTATCACCCGAAAAAGCCGCTGAGTTAGCAGGAACAGATCCCGATTACGCAGGTCGCGATTTGTTTGACGCCATTGAGCGCGGCGACTATCCAAGATGGAAAATGCAAGTGCAAATCATGCCCGAGTTGGATGCGGACTCTTATCACTTGAATCCTTTTGATCTCACCAAAGTTTGGCCACACAAGGATTATCCATTGATTGATGTTGGTATTCTCGAACTCAATCGTAATCCTCTGAATTATTTTGCTGAAGTGGAGCAGTCGGCCTTTTCTCCAGCCAATTTGCCACCCGGAATTGGCGCGTCTCCGGATAAGATGCTGCAAGCTCGATTGTTTGCATATCCCGATGCTCATCGCTATCGCATCGGAACCAACTATCAGCAGCTTCCCGTGAATCGACCTAAAAATTCAGTGGCCAACTATCAATTTGATGGGGCCATGCGCTTTGATGGCAACACGATTTCAAAAGACAACTACGAACCCAACGGTTTCGAAGGCCCTGTGCAAGATGAGAATTTTGCAGAGCCACCGCTTAGAATCATTGGAGCTATCGATCGACACAATCAGCACGCAGGCAATGACGAGTACACCCAAGCTGGCGATTTATTTCGCTTGCTGTCTTCTGAAGAACAAGAGCGAATGACTTCAGTTATTGCCGCGACGATGAAAGGTCTTCCCGAGTCAATCATCAAACCCAACATCGATAATTTTAAACGCTGCGATCCCAAATACGGTGCCTTGATTGAAAAGAAATGGCAAAAGTAGAAATTTGGAAAGGAAAAGTTATGAAACAAATGAAGGAAATGGCTCTTAGTATTAAGAACGATGGGCTCAGGGCTTCATTCAAACGCTATGGCTGGCGCTTATTTTCCCTTGTGGTCGCGTACTACTTAGTGCGCGACACCTCGCTTTACATTGTGATTCCTTATCTTGTTGCATCTGCATGGTTATAACTTCTGGCCATATCTTAAGTCTTCGCTTTGATAGACTGCCTAAATGGTGATTCCCAAGGTCGTAAAGCAGCCAACAAACCGAATTCGATGCTATCCGAATTCTTTGACTCAACTTCACTTTCGATTTTCATTTCATTTATAAGTTTATCAATTTTAGCTTTATAGCGAATGGCACTAGATGGGCTTAAACGGTACAAAACGAAACGAAAATGCTCTTGCGTGATATTTTTAAAAGAATGGTTTAAAAAATTTGTTTTTGCCTCTCTTATTAAAATTTTGCCTAATGGACCGTCTTTTCCCAAGCGCGTGCGGTTGCCAGATAGAAATTTGATTTTATTATTTGAATGCAATTCGATTAAACCCAAATGATCCAGTTTTAATAACAATTTTTGAATTTCTGAACTCGTAATAATATATTTTTTTTCGATTTGCCTTATCCCAAGACCATCACCCAGTAATTTCCAAAAATGATAAAGTCGCAAGTCTTTGGAAAATTCCATCTCATGCGCCGGGGATATCGTTTGGTCCGTGGTTTCCAGATCAAATGGGGACAATTTAATTAATTCAGAAAAACTGATGCTCATCAATTCACACGCTTGCTCGATACGTTCTAAAGTTAAATCTTTTTCACTCATGATTCGCTTCACCGAAGCTTCGGATAATTGCCATTTTAAACCTAGGGCCTTGTACGTTATGCCTCTGGATTTGAGATTGCTTTTTAATGTAGTCACCAAAGTAGCTGTTCCTGACATCGTCTTACCCCCTAATATAGATAGTATTATATATTAATACTTCAATTGATAGTATTGAAATATTAGACCTGGCTAGCCGATAATAAATCAAGAAAGGTGGTTCCATGAAAAAACTAAAAACCACATTCAATAAGGCCCACACGATTTTTTGTGAACTGGTGCTGAAGCAGTGTTGTGCTATGGAAAAATCAGTGGTCGATTATAAAATAGCTATCGAGGACATCCGCATGAAATCTTATGAAATTCGTAGGTTCAATTTTTGAAATGCGATTATTTATGTTGCACAATTTTGAAAAACGCTTTCGGCAGCATTATCGGAGGGACTCAACCCTTGTCTTCTTGTACAGATTTTGGATCTCTTGCCCGGTTCCAAATGCCGTGCCTGGATGAGATAAGGTTGCTGCTGCCGCGGCAAGGCCCCATCGTAAAATATCATGATCAGATTTATTTTTCAGGAAAAATTGCGCCGCCATTGCTCCAACCATAGAATCACCAGCACCAACAGTGGACTTAACTTTTACTCTAGGAATGCGCCCAAAGTATGCTCCGTTTTTTGTCACCAACAAAGCACCTCCTTCAACTGAAGAAATACACACGTAGGGAACTTTCGTTAGTAATTTTTTTGCCTTCCAGTGAACCGATCGAATGCTTTTCACTTTTGAATCAGTGATCTCATGAAACTCCGCAAGATTTGGTTTGATAAAGTGAGGTCGTTCAAGAAGCAGTTCCCGTAAAATCTTTCCTGGACAATCAACAATACATGGAATGTTTCTTTTCTGGGAAATCCTCATAATCTTTTTGACATCTGAAATTCGAAATCCATCGGGCAAAGATCCTCCGATGATCAAAATCTCAATACCGTTATTTTTTTCAATCAATTTGAATAAGGTCAGTTTTTCACTTGATAAAATCTCGGGACCGGGGAAAGTCAAACGAGTTTGCTGGTGGTCCTTTCGATTTGAGACCGCGACACATATACGTGAATGTCCCTTGATTGAAACAAACTCATTTTTTACGTTCTCTTGATTCAATAGAAATTTAATCTCTTCTCCAACACTGCCACCAATAAATCCACTGGCCACGGTTGGAATTCGCAATCGTGTTAATATTCGTGCCGCATTGACTCCATTTCCACCGGGTGATTTGGTTTGATCATGAACGTAGCTCTTTTCGTTGGGTTTTATTTGTTCAACAATTCCACCCAAATCAAGAGTTGGACTAGGAGTGAACGTAAAAACGTATGGTTTCATCAACAATTGAACTCCAATTGAATTTCAGATTCTAAGTTTTTCTTAGAATCTGAATGTGTCACTTCACCATTAGGAAGTGTGAAATAAAAAGTGGCACCTTCTCCTTGCTGACTTTCAACTCCAATTCGACCTCCGTGTGACTCAACAATACCCTTTGCGATCGACAAACCCAATCCCGTCCCCAGTTTCGCAGTTTTTTTCTCTTGCCAAAATCTGCAAAACACATGCGGTAGATTTTCTTCAGAAATTCCAGGCCCATCATCTTTAACCGAGAAAAAAATGCTCCCGTCATTGACTGAAACCGAAATTTTCACCACTCCCATTTCAGAAGAAAACTTAATGGCGTTACTGAGAAGATTCGAAAGAACTTGAATAATTCGATCACCATCACAATTCAACTCCGGTAAATTGGGTTGAATTTCAGTTCGAATGTGGATTTTTTTCTGTTTAGCGTGATGTCGGGCTAGCTCAACACTTCCCAAGACAAGCGAAGATATGCTTTTGAAACTTTTTTCAATTGTGAGAGTACCGGATTGAATTTTTGCAAAATCCAAAAGATCACTGATCAAACGTTCCATCTGATGAACCGATCGAGCAATAGCGTCGTTTGCCAGGTGTTTGTATTTGTCCATTTCGCCGCAATCATCGCTAAGAATTTCATTAAAGCCCTTAATAACACCAAGCGGATTTTTGAGGTCATGAGCAACAACTGCAAGAACCTCTTCACGAAGGCGAACTGCTTTTTTGCTTCAGAATAAAGCCATCCATTGTCGATGTTTATGGAAGATCGACCAGCAAAAAGCTCTGCAAAAGCCAAATCCTGAGCAGAGTATTTTTTTGGTCTTTTGTGAGCGAACAGTATGACCCCCATACGCTTTCCCCGTGCTTGCATTGGAGCTGTGATATAAGATTGAATTTGAAAGCATTTTAAAACCTCATCCGTACCGAAACTTTCATCAAGATATAGAGAAGAAATACTGCGACCTTGCAACACAGAATTGAGTAATTCTGTGTCGACGCCAGCGATGGCCCTTGTCACCAAGCGAGAACCTTCGAAAACCTGAACAATGCAGATGTCACAAAAACTCGGTATGGCAACAGACGCCAGGCGATTAATTCGATCGTCGTAATCAACAGTTTCAGCAAGAACCGCACTCGCATCTGCAAGTAAACGCTGCTGCATTTCAATCTTTTTGAATGCACTGACATCGCGAATAAATGCAGTCGTAACAAAACCACGGTTCGTTTCTAGCGGCGTTAGCGAAATATCGATAGCAAATTCTTCTCCACACTTCCGTCGTCCATATAGCGCTTTATTGCGCCCCATCGGTCGGGCTATGGGGTGATCGATGTATTGTTGGCGCTGATGGACATGCGAATTCCTGAAACGCTCCGGCAGTAGAACTTCTATTGTTTGGTCAATAAGTTCACCATTCGAATAACCAAACATTTCTTCTGCGCACTCGTTGACGTGTTCAATTTTTCCACCTGGCCCAATAATCAGGATCGATTCGGTGACACCCTCAATAAGTTCTTGGAACATTTTATCGACTTCAAGGGGCGTCTCTTCATGCAATTTTAACCGATCTAAAGAATTTAAAATCATATACTCACCTTTTTGAGAATAATGATCCAATCCTCAGACCAAACTTGAGAACATAGTTGTTGTCTCCCTCTTGAGCAAAGCTGGTGCCAATCATCGTATGATGAAGCGCAAAAACATTGATATATTGATTAAATATAGTTGAAGCATTTAAATATGAAGAAATTTCAATCTTCACACTCTTTCACATTAAATTGCGGATTGAAGGCAGAGCCTAAATGAAAAAAGTTTGAGACTTTTTGTGCGACGCCTGAGACAAATTGGCAAAAAAAAGATTTCCCTTCCTATTGTGCGATCCAACCTCCATCAACGACCATAGGATGACCAGTAATGAATGAAGAGCTGTCTGAACACAGCCAGAGTGCCGCTGCTGCAATTTCATCGGGCTCACCAACTCGACCAATAGGCTCGCTCTCTACCAATTGTTTTTTGACTTGAGCTTCACTGTGAACGAAGCGTTCGACCATTGGAGTTTGAATAACTCCTGGGCAAATTGCATTGACCCTAATATTTTGTTTAGCGTACTCAAGGGCCGCTGTTTTTGTTAATCCGATCACACCATGCTTACTAGCGACATAAGCAGGGCTTCCGGGAAAACCAATGAGGCCAGCAATGGAAGAGCAATTAACAATAGAGCCACGCCCTTGCTTAAGCATTTGCGGTATTTGATATTTCATGCAAAGCCAAACACCTTTCAGATTGATATCAATGACTCGATTCCAATTTTCTACTGAGCACTCTGGCGTAAATGCTTGCTCACCCTCAATGCCTGCATTGTTAAAAGCGAAATCCAAACTTCCAAAATTCTTTACTGTTTCTTGGATCGCTTTTTGAACCTCGTCATCACGAGAAACATCGCACTTAGTGAATTGGGCTTGCCCACCAGATGCCCTGATTATTTCAACGATTTGCAATCCAGCATCCTCGTTGACATCCGCAATTGCAACCTGAGCATTATTTTTTCCAAACGCAAGTGCCGTCGCCCTACCTATGCCACTTGAAGCTCCGGTTATAAATGCAACTGATTTTTGAAAATCATATTCTACTGGATGTTTCATTGTTTCTCCACGTGGCAAAAAAGGCCACTAATACCACATTAAAAAATTTGGCTCTCTTTGAAAAAAACACTTCTTTCTCTTAGTTTGTTATATGCAGGTTGTTTTCTATGCTTGTAACGCCCGGTGCACTCCATGCGGCCCACTTTGCGTCATTCATTTCAGTAAATGAGTGAACTGTGCCAGATAAGATGACTTTGCTCCCTCGGACATCAACAGCAATGCGCCGAGCTTCACGCTCAGCCTCTCGCTTGAGTGCTTCTTCAATCTTTTGCTTCACTACGTCAGGTTGGACTTTTTTAGCCTTGATCGTTATATTATTTGAGACTCCATTGACTCCAGTTAAACCGCGAATACAACTTTCAGTTGCTGTTCTTTGATAATCCCACTCAACCTCGCCCGATAATTCAACCCAGCCATCCTCAACACTAGCCTTTACCAGATCATCGGGAACCTGAACATTCCACTTAAATTGATTAACAATGGCTTTGGCGATATCCTGATCGTCTCTTTTATATGATCCGGGTAATTTGACCTCAATTTTTTCAACAACGACTTTCACACCAGAGACCCGCTGCGCAGCTTTCTCAGCCGCAGATTTCTCAATATAACTGGGAATAGTTCCAGAAAGTGTTACAATTCCATCAGATACAGCGACTCCAATGTGTTCATGCGTCACACTCGGGTCCCATTTTAATTCTTTCATAATATCTGTTTGAATTTGTGAATCTGTTTTCATTTTTGGTTCTCCTTTTTTGCGCAAGAACACAAATCATCTTGCGATTATACGATTCGCGATTGCATAAAATAAGCCATCAGCACCAACAATAAAATGATGCTAATGGTTGTCTCCTTAGCGATTTTATAAAATCAAGACGGTATAGATTTTGCTCGGTGATAGATGTTTATCAACCGGAGGTCGTTGTGCATTGGTACGTTGTTGCAAGTCAAAAAGAGGTGAGGATTTTCGTCAAAACATTAAAAAGACAACAGCTAAAGATTTTTAAAACACTGACAAATCTACTCGGAGGAGAAAAAAGACGAGCCTTAATAAGAAAGCAAGCCGGGCAAGGGGTCAAGTCTATAGGTCATATTGGATCTATACATTACTCTGTGCCAAAGCGACACGATCCACACGAAGATGCGGTGATTCAATTTGCAAGGGAAATCACACAATTTCTTGAAAAAGAAAAACTCAAAAAGAGTTTTGAATCGCTGTCAATAATAGCTGAGCCACATCTACTTGGTAAGATAAGGACAGAAATGAGTGACGATCTGAAAACCTCAGTCACTCACTGGATTAAAAAAGACTTGCAGAAAACTCCAAAAAACAAGCTTGTCGGCATTTTACTACCCAAAGAATCCCAGAAAACCGCTTCTGCTTGGTAGTTAGCAACGCAGTTCTGGGGATCTTTCAATTTCAGCAAAGATGAATTAGGTGGGTATATTCTTCTACTGTCAGGGTAATTTTCACCGTAGGCTCAACCCAAAACCTATCAGCACTAATCACCGACTTGGCACAACCTTTGATGTTTTCGTTGATTATAAAATATAAATCAACAATCAATAAGGAGTAAAGATGCCAACGAACACAAAGACCACGCAAAATAAAACAAGCCAGAAAGTTAACCTCTCTACCAAGTGGAAAGAAGTAGACACTGCACGAGAGGACATAAAAGATACTTTTGGTTTCGTTCCAACTTTTATAAATAATTTTACAGATCAAAGTTTGCCAGGCGCCTGGGCCGAAGCAAAAGTAATGCGTTTTGGAACTAACACTGCATTAGATACAAAACTAAAAGGGCTCATTGCTGTTGGCGTTGGAGCTCAGATTCCCTGCGACATGATTAGTTACTTTGAACAAAAGGCTACTCTTGCAGATGGTGCCACTCGACAAGAGCAAATTGAAGCGGTCCTCATGGCGGCCATTACTCGACGCTGGAGTACGATGCTGAATGGGCTACAGCTTAATGAAGGCGAATTCAGAAAAGAAGCTGATCAGATCATGGCGTATGTTAAAAATATGATGGAAAATTTTAAAAGCAGTCCTCCCACTGAAGAAATGTTTTTGGTTAAGCCCGAAACTGCGGAAGAAGCTTACGATGATATCAAGAAGACTTTGGGTTTGATTCCAAAATTTTTCCAGCTTTTTCCAAAAGAAGGACTTGCTGGGGCCTGGAGCGAATTCAAAGGCCTACAACTCAATCCTTTTACCGCATTAAACGGAAAACAGAAGGAACTTATTGGTCTTGGCGTCGCGGCCCAAATTCCTTGTGGATATTGCATTTACTTTCACCGTAGTGCCGCCAAATTATATGAAGCCACCGATCGCGAAATGAATGAAGCGCTCGCCGTTGCCGCGGACGTTCGTCATTGGAGTACGATATTTCATGGTCCGCAGATTGATTTTGCAAGTTTTAAAAAAGATGCTGACCAAATGTTGAAAAACTCATCCCAGCGCCAACTGCAATCCTAAAATCCTAACTCACCTAAATTTCTTGGGCTGCCACTCGCGCAGCCCAACTTCGGTTCCAAAGCAAAAACAAGAACGCGCGCCTACAGATCCTTTTTAATCCAGTTTGAAGGTAGATCTAAAAATTTTATCAAATAGTGCTGATGGTGCAAATCGTCTCAGTGGAGCTGTTCTTACGGCATCTTTGCCGACTGGATAGCGAAGCTTTGGTTTAGAACTTTCAACAGCCTCTAAGAATTTTGCCGCAACTAAATCCGGAGATGGCGATTCAGCAACACCAGTGGAGATAATTTGCGCCATCTGTTCTCTTTTTTTAGCGTAATCTTGAATAGGCAGATCAGGCTCTGATTGATGTGCGCTGATGGATGTATTCATAAAGCTGGGCTCAATTAAAATACTTCGAATGCCAAAAGACCGAACTTCGTGATCAAGACTTTCTGAATATCCTTCGAGCGCATGCTTTGTGGCGCCATAGAAAGTCACATAAGGACCGGGAAGAAAACCCAAGATAGAACTCGTATGCAGAATTCGGCCTGAACGTTGTTTTCTCATAATTGGCAGAGCTGCATTGGTGGCACGGATCGCGCCAAAAAAATTTGTTTCAAACATGGTTTTAATTTGTGAAATAGAACTTTCTTCGGCGGCGCCAACCATGGCAAAACCGGCGTTATTTATCAAGACATCGATGCGCCCGTTCTTCTCGATAATCTCAGCAAAAGCCTTTTTAACTGATTCATCATCATTGACATCAGCTTGGATTTCAAAAAACTCATTTACATTCATTTTGCGACGAGAAAGTCCATACACTGTATAGCCATTTTTCGCGAATAGCTTGGCTGTTGCTAAGCCAATTCCAGATGACGCTCCTGTTATAACCATTATTTTTTTATTCATATATCAATCCTTTCGATTTGAATTTTTATAATCTTAATAATCCGTGTAACCTTTTGGCCCAGGAGTATAAAACGTCGATGGATCTGGTTCACGAAGCGGAAGTCCTTGCTTAAGCTTTAATACAAGATCTGGATTTGAAATAAATGCTCGTCCAAAGGACACAAAATCCCCCTTGTTTTCCACTAAATCAGTTTCTGCCCGCTCTGAATCATATCCTCCGGATAAAATGTATGACCCTTTGAAATTTTGACGAATTAAACGCTTCACTTCCGAGTTTACAGCAGGTGCCCCGAGCGAGCCGTGATCCACGACATGTATGTAGAGAAGTTTTAAATCTGATAGCTTTTGAGCAAGCTCACCATAGAACGGCTCGATCCCGTCAAAGATTTCAGAACCGTTAAAAACTCCATACGGAGAAAGTCGAATCCCAACTCTATCTCCCCCGATGGCGTTGACCACAGCCTCGGCCACTTCAAGTGCAAAGCGCATTCTGTTCACATTTGAACCACCATAATCATCACTTCTTTTGTTAGCCCCAGGATTAAGAAATTGTTCAATCAAATATCCATTTGCTCCGTGAATCTCGACTCCATCGAATCCGGCCTCGATCGCAAGTTTTGCTGATTGAGCATATTCTTGGATGGTTGATTTAATTTCCGTCACATTCATTTCCATAGAGACCGGATGTTCTTGCTCACCTTTAGCATCCGTCCACATTTTACCTGGCGCCTGTGTCGCTGAAGCCGAAAGTATTTTAGCGTCAGTCGGCATATTAGCAGAATGAGAAATGCGTCCTGTGTGCATGAGCTGAACAAAAATATGTCCGTCATTTTTGTGAACGGCGTCTGTCACCTTTTTCCAACCCTGCACCTGCTCCTGATTAAAAATCCCAGGAATACGCGCATAACCAAGTCCATTAGGTGATGGAGATGTGCCTTCAGTTATGATCAGGCCCGCACCAGCGCGGGTCGAGTAATACTCAGTCATAAGATCATTTGGAATATTATTGATCGCGCGCGAACGCGTCAGCGGCGCCATCACAATTCTGTTTTTTAATTTCATTTTCCCCAAAGTTGCCGCTTCAAATAATTTTTTGTGGCTCATAGTGTCCCATACTCCTCGTTATATTATAGTTGTAATATAATAGTATGGTTATAATACAAAGGCAATTAATAACCGAAAGGTCTGTAAAAATGAAAAATACAGTCTCATTTAGAGATAAGCATGAAGGTCAGCCTTGGATTTGGCCTATTCACAGTTGATCAACCAAGTAGCCATGGTATAGTGGTCATAATATAATGATGAAAGGAGCCCGTATGCGATATGAAAAGGGGCATAAAGAAGAAACCCGCCAACACATACTTGATATTGCCTCCAAACAATTCCGTAAGGGCGGGATCGAGGCCGTTGGATTAGCAGCAGTCATGAAAGACGCTGGCCTTACAAATGGAGCCTTTTATGCTCACTTTAAATCCAAGGAAGACTTGGTACGAGAAGTGTTGGCCTCAACTTTCGATAAACAAATTCAAACTTTTACGGAAGCACTTAAGAATGGTTTCACGATAGAAGATGCTATTCGCGAATATCTTTCGCCAAAACAAAGAGATCAATGCGAGAAGAGCTGTCCAGCAGCGTCCTTAATGGCAGAAATTGCTCGTCATACAAAGGCAACTCGCAATATTTTCAACGACAAGGTTCAAAAAATGCTCGATCTTTTTTCTAACCAAATCAAAGAAGGCGATCCTGCGAAAAAACGACGAAAGGCCATTGCCATTTACGCCCAGCTCGTCGGCAGTATACAACTTGCACGAGTTGCAACGGATAAAGAAGAGTCTGACCGTATTTTAGAAAGTGGAATTGAGGCAGCACTCGACATGGTGACAAGTACAACTTGTTGATCCCTGATGGCCGCAGATCAATATTACCTAGACTACGCCCGAGAGCGGATTTTTCTCAACCCACCTGCGGTAATGGTCCTTTTACCGGCGACTCGGAGCAAGCGTTCACTCAGTTCTTGTTTAAAATTTTTAAGCCGTTCTCATAGTCTCTAACCAGTTTAAAATGGCTTTATTTGTTTCCTCAGGCATTTCTTGAGGAATCCAGTGTCCACAATCCAAACTGACTTCTTTCACATTTGGTACAAAGTCAGCAAGGTTGTTAGACTTTGGAATTAAATCACGACTGCCATAGATCATAAGTGTTGGCTGTCGGATAATTGGATTTACGTTTGCCAATAAATTCCAGTTACGGTCAAGATTCCTGTACCAGTTTATACTGCTTGTAAATCCTGAGGCCTTAAATGCAGACACGAAAACAGCTAGTTCGCTATCATTCATTATGGGCTCACCAAGTGGCGTTCTCGATCTTGCAAGATTTATCATCATCATACCCTTGCCAAACGACGCTGGAGGAACATTCTTGCGGAAGATGTTACTAAGGAACTGAGAGGTATTTTCCTCCAAAACTGCGTCTGCGACGCCTGGCTGTCGATTGAAATGGACAAAATAGTAGTCACTTCCAAGGAATTCTTCCATTAACTCGATCCAAGGCCTCTCCCCACGCTCTTGGTATGGCAAGGCTAAGTTTATCACTCCACTAACTCTCTCTGGATGTAGTAACGTTAATCCCCAGACAACCATCGCTCCCCAATCATGCCCCACAAAAGTGGCCTTTTCGTATCCATAGTGATCAAGGAGCCCAACAAGATCGGCCGACAAGTGTTCAATGTCATAAGCTGCGACTTCTGCTGGGCGGGATGAGTTGCCATAACCTCGCTGGTTTGGAACTATGACATGATAGCCAGCCGCCACTAATGCAGGGATTTGAAATCGCCATGAAAAAGCATGCTCTGGCCAGCCATGACAAAGTATAATCGGCTTTCCAAAGTTTTGTTGGCCAGCTTCAAAGACCTCGAGCTCAATATTATTGACTGAAATAATACTGGGATTTGGAAAATTTATTGAGCTTATCATTGTACTTTTCTCCTCTTTACTTGATTGTAAGATAATATGTGCCACTAATTGGCATATTTGTGTGGTAGTATTAAAATATGGCAAAAGGTAGCTTAAGAGAAAAAAAAGAAAGACAAGAACAGATTGTAGATTGCCTTCGGTCAGAGGCTTACTGGACAAGTCAAAAACTTTGCAACCACCTCAATACTAGCTATCGTACTCTCATGAGAGATCTTGCAGAGCTCAAAGAGGCCGGAGTTCCTATAGAGTCCGAAAGAGGACGTGGCGGCGGGATTTCGCTTGTTGGTCGATGGGGGATCCGAAATTTACACTTAAATAATTCTGAAGTAATTTCATTGTTAGTTTCACTGGCAATAACAGAATCCATCAAGTCACCGATACTCGTGGATAATGTACGTTCGATAAAAAATCGAATTTCATCTGCATTTCCAATTGAACAACAACAAGTCATTTCCAAAATAAGAAAGCGAATATTAGTAGGTAACATAGCCTCCGAAAATGTAATTCGGAGTTATTCACCCCCTCGACAATCCGTTTTATCAGACCTCACAGATAGTTTTTTTAATCTTAATAAAATTGAAATTAGATATTTATCCTCCAAGAACGAAATCACTGATCGATTAATTGAACCTCAAATGTTGGCCTTAGAATTTCCCGTTTGGTATTTCTTATGCTGGGATGAACTACGCCAAGACGCGAGATTATTTAGAATTGATAGAATCTTATCTACTAAAAAAACCAATATGACGTTCAAGATTAGAAGGAGTGACGCTTTTATGGAGGGAGCACATGAGTTATTCAACAATATTTAGAATTCAACCGACCTAAAGAACAAGACTAAAAGTGGTTCGATTCCCACCACCATCTGACCTAACCAATGGATAGGCGAACACCCTTCACAAAAATAAAGTTGAGCTAAATTAAATACTTACGAACCACTCAAATCGAGTGGTTCGTCTAGAAATTTGGTGGAGGTGGAAAGCCGTCCACGTAATGTGTTGATCGTACTGGGGATTGCGGTTCGGAGCAAGGAGGCTGGCATCAACAAGGCATCAGTTTCTTATCTTCGTTCTAACTTTCCACAATGCTGCGGCTAAAGCAGACCTGGACTTTGCAATTTCCTGCTGCTCATCCGGAGTAAACCCGGCAAAGGTCTGCTTCAAGTTCAGACGATATGGCCGCAAGTAGAACCTCAACTGATTAACAAGTTTACGAAGTTTATATTTATAAAAGAAAAATGAATAGGCGTTTTCAATTAGCTGTAACAGCTCCAGAAAAAACAATAGAGCGAACCTACTGTCAATCCATGCGCTGAACTTGTCGAACCCAAATCTGGCCTTATGACGTTCCAAAATCAACTTCAAATACCATAGCTGATTTCTTATGGACCCGGCATCGAGAATTTTGAATTGCCAATCGAAGTCCGTGTACCGCATGTGTCCGACGTTAATATCTTTTATCGACTCTGAGCCAATCGTCAGTCTGGAGTTTCGGTCGGGAAACTCATAAACATGTCGGTCTGACCTATCAAAAAATGGAGTCTCTGACGCCTTATTGTACTGAATCACATTCGTAATAGTAACACTCAATAATTCTTCTGAATTTTTTGGCTGAAATGCAACCAATCTACCTTTGTTGATTCGATTTTCTGAGGACAGAATTTCAACTAATGGAACGCCAACCCTGGCACTGAATTTATATGGCTCAAAAATTTTCTCACAGGGATGACGAAACATATCCAGCCATTTATGGAAAATATATAAAATCCCCTCGGAGATCAAATTTAAGGTCGATAAAAGAATCAGAATTCCAAAAGCCAAAACTAAAACCACTATAAAGAAAACTAGAAACGAAATTCCTTCAACTATTTTTATGGGAATTAAATAGAAGAAATTTTTCCAGCCAAGCTTTGCGTTCAAAAATTCAAATCGATTTGCTTGTTTGGTTCCGTCCAACAAGTGTCGCAAACGCCTTTTCCTCATTTTATCTGTTACAAAAAACGAACAAAACTTCCTCAGTATAAAAGAAGCAAAATGATAACTTGCTACAAAAAAATCTGACAGGTCTGATTTGGAATACCACTCCAGAAATCCAATGACGACGGCAACTGCAATACTACAAAAAACTGCAAATGTAGATACGACAAAGACCAGTGTCGCCACAAGATAGGAAAGCTGTACAGGTTTCTTATTTAAGAAGATGTAGCCAAACAGACCCTGATTAAGCTGAGTGTCGGTCAAAAACTTGATGTACTCGTCAGACGGTTGAAATCCGAAAGGATTCAAAATGTGGAGTAGCTCGGGAATGTGCGGATGAACCAAAGAGCTATCAAAAATATAAATGATAATGGTCGAAAAAATAAAAGAGGCTATTACTTGGAAAGTCTTGCCGCCATAAAAACGTGCTGATGAAAAACAAAATTTCGCAAGGATATGAAGAAATACGAAACCAGGAAGGCCAAACAATGCAGCCAATAATAAACTACCAGTTTTGAGCTCTTCCACTCAGGTTACTTAGCTTGGGCGCGTTTTGGATGCTTCGGAACCACGATGTTCCAATTACCCTTCAGTTGCCCCAGATGGGTTGTGCGGTAAGCACTATCAACATCTGAATCAACGACTCGTCGGCTGCGAAACAAGTCTGTCACATCAGTAGTTGCTACTGAAATGACAGCAGAGGCCTTTTCGAGGACACGGGTGTACATAGAAGTAGTTTTGGCACTCGCCAGTTGTTCTGTTTGCATTAGAGACTGGTTTTCATCATGTTTTTTCATAAATGTCACCTTGTTCCTCCTTCTGCAATCCTGATGTACTTATCGGCATCAAGACTCTTGTTCAAAATATGTGCAATAAACTCGCCATTTGTCTATGCCTAAAGAAAGGCATAGCCTATGCCGATATAGTATCAATGAATTCCGAAGATACAAATAAAAACAGTATTATTGAGAGTTTAATCACATATATGCGAATTGGAAGCCTCGATTCAGAAGGCATAATTCTTGTTCAGGAAGGCATAATTCGTGAGGTTTTTGGAAAACTCCCTGAGGCGGCATTGGTACAGTTGGGCCACAGAGGTGACACTTCAGCACCACAGATTGATGACATCGAGTTCAGATCATGGGCTGTCGGCCAGCGCAACGCAAGGGGCTGGGGGCAGTCAAAGCTGGCAAGACATATTGGAGCCCGGGCCGAACAGATTAACCGATTTGAAAAAGGGAAAAAGCCGCTGAAGGCAGAATACCTGACGAAAATTCGAAATCTATTTCTCGGCATAGCGGAGTAAATTAAAGTAGCCGACAGTTAACCAACTATTTTAATGAAGTGAATCTGCTCAAATAAATCCAGCATCATTGCCAATGGATGAATTCATTGGGTCGATACATATTTCGATTGTTAGCGGATCTCCGTGTTTTACAATTCCGCTGGATGAAGCCGGGATATCTGGCTGATCTGGGATTAGATCGAGAACCAAAAGTAACCATTCCTTGTCACGCCTCGAATTCTCCGCTGAATCCAACACACCCTGAGTGACATGATGACCCATGCGAGATTTTTGTAGCTCAAAATATGCGTACGCCTTTAACGCTAAAATTTTGGATTTACCTTCATTGTATTCCTTAATAAAACCAATATCGTGATTTGGATCAATCGGCTTTCCACCGGAAATATCAACAGTAGCAATTAGATGATCAGCTTCATCTAAAATTTCCGAGTTAAACGTTCCCCCCCATAAACTACCGGTAAGATCATGATAATAGAGTCGTTCTTCAACTTCATTTTTGTACTCTGCCGTCGATCCACTGCCATGTGCGTAGGACAAAGCAGTATTTCGGTCCTCCGAAAATGAGATGAAATGCTTCAAATGTCTCTGACCATTGAAATTAAAGTCGGATGCGACATGGACAACTGCCGCGTCAAAAAAACCAAGTTTGGCTAATAAATATGGATTGCCACCATGTACAAATTCAGTGGGATACCCAGCTCTCAACGTATTTCTCAATACTTGTAACCGATTTGGGTTGGCATATTTCAATGCCTCTCCTCTGAATAAATTCATAGACAATTCCTAGCCATTGTACTTGGTTCTATTTTCATTACAGTGCTTCCTTACTTCGTCTAACCAACGCTCATACCAATACCAAGTCTTTGCGACCTGAACTCCGAAGCCCTTTGATGGATCCTTCGCGGCCATCGCTCTCCACAAATCTGAATGGTCGCTCATCTTAAAACGACTGAAGCCCTCTTTGTTCATGGTCGAAACAACTTGTGACGGCAAAAGTTTTGGTCGTTCGGTTTCTTTTATTAATGCATAGGTTTTATTAACCGACTGTGCGAGTTCGGTGCCTGGTTTTACAAATTCAATTACTGTATCTGCCTGGCCCTTGTGATTTGCAGTCTTTGCAACAAATAGAACCCGATATGCAAATGCTTGACTGTTGTACTCATCGTCGGACAATTCACTTTCAAAATCTGTAATATATCCTGAAATATGCGCTGGTAAATTTTCACCATCAAGCTGATCGACCTGTGCTTTTGAAATGGCAGAAAATTGAAGACTAAAACTAAGATGGCGGTCGATCGCATATTTTTCATCAAAAAGACTTTTGATATACCGATTAAAATTCAAACAAGCAGCCTGAAATTTTGCGCTTAACGTCGTGTCGATTCTCGAAGTCATCTGATGTTCAATTTCATGACGAATCCCGATTAAGAATCGCAAATTATTACGCGTATCAATATCCAAAGGACAGTTTTCTTCATTGAGGCATCTTTCAAGCTCCCAGTGCTTATAGGCTCCCGATTTCGTGCGATCATAAATACGCTTTGTTTTTCGAATTTTGAAATACCGGTAGTCGATATTTTTACGTCGATAGTGTGCGTGTAGAAGGTATGTCCAGGCCACTACCATCAGAACAATATATAACTCAGACTTGAAGGTTATCTGTGGATTATTGAAAATTTGTACTGCCGCAAGAGCAGCCTCCCTCGACTTCTTTACAAGTTCAGTAGAGATAGATCCAGCACGTCGAATTCGTTTTTTACTACTCATTTTAACTGAAGCTCCGCAACCAACTCATCAACGCTCTTCATCGCCTGGGCAAGCAGCTCTTTGATCTCCAGGGCGTACTCTTCAGGCTCACGAAGTTTGACTTCTTCTGGCCCATGTGGGTTGTAATGACCAGCAGATAAATTGCACCCGCTCTCCAAAATCTTGGAGACAGGAACAAGCCAGCTTTTTTCTGTTTCCGGCCGCTTTTTGGCGAGCTTCAATAGTTCTTCAAAATGCTTTTCAGTGATGCCGGCTTTTTTAGTGAGCTTCTTTTCTTCATGTAGCGAAACTTCATAGAACCAAACATCTTTAGTTCGCTTTGTTTTATCGAAAAATATCAGCGATGTTTTGACGGCACTGTACGGAAGAAAAACACCCGCTGGCAGACTGACCACCGTATGTAGATTGCAGTCAGTAAGGAGCTTCCTCTTTACATCCTGATAAGCAGCGTTCGTTTGAAACAATACACCCTCTGGCACAACCAGAGCAGCACGACCGCCGGCCTTCAAAGTCTTCTCAATATGTTGAAGAAATAGAAGTTCGGTTGCACCTGATTCAACAGGAAAGTTTTTTTGAATCATTGCTTGTTCTTTTCCACCGAACGGAGGATTCGCTAAAATGATATCGTATTTGTCCCGTTCATCAATTTGCCGAATGTCAGTTTGCAGCGTATTTTCTTTTGAAATTCTTGGGTAATCGAGACCATGCAAAGTCAAATTCATCAAACAGAGAACGTAAGGTAGCGGAGTTTTCTCTTTCCCATAGAATGTTTTATTATTCAGAATTTTTCTAGTCTCAGACGTTTTCGCTTTTGGCTCCAAGTACAGATGCGCTTGCGCCAAAAACCCACCGGTTCCACAAGCTGGATCGTAAATGGTTTCACCAATCTTGGGATCAACCATCTGGATCATCGTTTTAATCAACGGCCGAGGAGTGTAATACTCGCCAGCATTACCACCACCTTCACCCATATTTCTTAGAAGGTCTTCGTAAATATGAGAAAGTGCGAAAGCTTCTTCACCAACATCGAAGTGAATCTGTTGGATCTTTTCGATTACATCTTTGAGCAAAAATCCAGAGTTTACACGATTCTGGGTGTTCTTGAATATCGCTGAAATAATATCGCGCGGGTCGCCTTCTTTGGCTCCCTTCAAGGCTGACAGATATGGAATTAAATCGTCATTGATCCATTTGGAAAGTTCTTTTCCTGTTTTTCCATTTTTAACATCAGTCCAAACTGACCATTGATATTCCTTTTTCAAAAAGGGATGATATTCGTCACCTTCAAGTTTAGCTTGTGACTTGCGTTCTTTTTCTTTGTCGTCAAAAAATTTCAAATATAACAGCCACGACAAAGCTTCGGTGTACTGCCATGCCCCGGTAATTCCATCGTCGGTTCGAAGAATATCGCAACACTGATTTATAATACTTGTTAATTGAGATTTTGATGTCATTTTTTATTCCTTGTTATCATTCCAGTCTTGGACTTTGTGGTGGCTCGGCTGGTCTTTGAAACCAGCTGGGATTGAGCCGATTGCTTAATTTTTTCTAAAAGCTCATGCCCGGTTCCTTCGTATGGCTCTTGGTTAACAAGACGACCGAAAAAAGCGGCTGCCAAAATTGATCCACTGATTTTTGCGGTCAAACTATTTACTCCCAAAGTCATACGCTCCAAAGATGAGACTTCTTCGCTAAGCGTTTTCAATCGTTTGACGATCTCTCTTTGTTCTGCCAGGGGTGGTAGTGGCACTAATTGGCTAACTGTTTTTGTGAGGCTTATAAAATTCATAGCAGAGCCTTCGTTGGATCCGATAAATGATCTTCTAAAATCATTGGACAAAATGCAGGAGAAGACGAAGTTTTTGTCAGCAATCCTGTCATCTACTTCAATGCGTGTTACCTGTGGCCCGATATTGAAGTCCTCGAAACCTGGTTCATTTATTAGAATCGCGTCGCCAACTCGCGCTCCACGATTTGTAATTAGAATGTCGCCATTTTTTGATTGCGCTTTCAAAAGCATTTTGTGCTTTGCCTGACTGATATATTTTACCTTATCTAGGATTAGGCGATTTCCTTGTCCTATGGCGGCAGCCGTAAGAAAGGGAACACCAGCCGGCAACAGTTCTTTTTGTGTTGGGTACTTTTCGCCATAGTTACCATCTATTATTCTGTTCGCAAGATCGCCCAAGCGAATCCATTCCCAAGACTTTGGAATCTCAAACGGAATTTCTTCCGGCTTTATTTCCGGTAGATCATCCTGTTTTCTCTTCTTACCATCAGACTGCTTAGCGCGTTCGATTCGGATTCGCTTGAGAAGTTCGAATGCTGATTCGTCATTAGGACTCTGCGGAACAAGTTCGCCACGGAAAGCTTTTTGGAGAAGTGCTTCTCGGTATTTTCCAATCAGCTCTTCAGCGCGCCGGGAACAGTTTTGAATTTCACCGATTTTGGATTGTGTCGATTTAATTTTTGCTACGATTCGTTTTTGCTCATCAATAGGTGGTAGTGGCAGACTACCTTTGCTCAATTTAGTTTTATTCAACTCGATTTGATTGGTGGATCCAGTTGTTGCGCTTTCAATTAGCTCTTGCCCAGCCTTTGATTTAAGAAAGCACATCACATATTTGGGTACGACTTCTGGCTTTGCTCTAAGAACAGTTACATGCGTATCAGGGATACTCGCTTTAGTATTGTCCTCCCAGACACATGCACGCCCAAGAGTTCCTGTTCCTGTTGAGTTTATCAATATATCGCCGACCTTGGCAATTTGCTCTTGCTTGATGGAGTCAAACCAAGCTTTCGTTACAGGCTTCCGGTTTTCGAGCTTTATCACTTCCCAATAAATGCACTTTTGATTGATCGCATAGTAGCCCGTGTCCTTTTCGGAATAGGTGGGCGACTTGCCCCGTCCTAATTGAGAGGATATCTGCTCTAAGGTAGCTTCTGCCCAGCTCTCAGGAATATCCAACTTAGACATTGGCTTCCCCTGACGACTGCTGTCCAAACCCGACTGCAAGCAATGTTGTAACGTCATCACGAAAGGAAATCTGACTTCGCACACAGTATTCTCTGACAAATTCCAGATCAATTCCATCAATAGCCATGTCTTTTGTGGCTTGTTCAATTTTCTTCGAACTTGAAAATGCCGCCTTCAAATCGTCTGGTGTTTGAAACAGTTCTCGAATTTTCTGCGCCTGCTGACGAATCATCAGCTCTGGGCTGACTCGATCCTCCTGTCCGTACAGTTCATCGAATTCAATCCCTGCAAGCTTCGCACGGCCAATCGCAATGGTGTCTTCGTCCAAATCCAATATCTCTTCAGGGTGTGGCTGAACTTTAATCGTTGGGACTGTTGAAGCCATACGAACGATGTTATTCTTATCCTTCACAAAGCTCATGCGACCACCCGAACGTCATATAATGCGTTTTGAATTCCGCTGACGATCTTCTGCAAGTTATCGGGTCCACCGGCGATGCTCTGAATATCAGAGAAAGAACCATACTGGCGCATTGTTGCTGTTTGCCAGAATTCTTTGCTCACGGTAAATGAATCAAAATGTGAATCTTGATAAACCCGAATCATAGACTGAATAAGAGCATTTTGCTTTTCATCGCCGCCCTTGAAGGTGGTTGGACTCAGAGTCTTTGCTTTTTCAGCACGATCAAATTTTGTTAAGAAACGATTTCCATAGACCATGCTCGAAAGCACGTCGTACAGATCAACCTCTTTGATTTGGTATTTAGAAGCAAATATGTTTTCAAGTGCATGGATTTGCAGACCAAGTTCCGCGGCTTCAGTTTCAAGAAAATGTCGTCGTGACTTGATGTCTTTCCAAACTTGATTGAATGTCTGTGCATCTTTGAACTTCTTCAAAAATAGCTCAGATTGAAAAACTGTGAACTTGTCAGCCGTAAGTGGGCGACCATCTGGTCCGGTGAAACTGATGGACTCTGCCGCCATAGTCACTTGGCCTCGCATAAAATCTTCGCTCATTCGATATCGAAGTTGCTCGATGGTCTCTTCGTCAGTTTCTTCAAAAATCCCTGTCGAAGTGCCTACTTCTTCGTTGCTTGCAATGGGTACTGGATCATCAGGGTTCAGGCCAGCCGAAATTGCCTCTGCATCTGTCGAATCTATTGGCGGCTCTGATACATCAATGCCACCCTCGTCAATGACTTCGACGGCTTCGTCATCCCACTGCGGATCATAGAATAACTGAGTAGAGTGATTGGCATATTCAAGAATGAAAAATCCAAGTTTTTCTTTGGCCTTGTTTGGATGCGGGTAAACCCTAGTACCACGGCCAATGATTTGTTTGAACTCAACGATTGATCCAACGTTTCTGAATACGACAACATTCTTAATGCTTTGAACATCGACACCGGTAGTAAGAAGTTTTGAAGTTGTCACGACCACCGGATATCGACCTTCAAGATTCTTGAAATCTTCTAGGTGTGGATACTTACCGTTTGAATCCTTGTCGTTGCCGGTGATTCGCACCGCAAATGGATGATTGAATTCTAACTTGTACCGCTCATTATATTTATTGAAAGCTTCTTGAGTGTACTTCGCCATATCTGCTGCATGTTTTTGATCAACGCAAAATACAATGGTTTTGCCGGTGATATCAGTCTCCCATAAGTGGCGAAGCAGGTGATACGCAAAGGCTCTTGTTCTTTGTGGAATCGAGAGCTCTCGCTCGAAATCAGGTGTAAGATAATCCTTCACTTCGAGTTTCCGACCAGCAACGTCTTTGATTTCTGTATGTTCAGGTCGATACCCCAGAGCGTCGATATTCGAAGTTACACGCTTGATGATATATGGACTGAGGAACCCATCTTCGATTCCATCCTTGAGCGAATAATTGACGATTGGATCGCCAAAATATGAATAGGTATTATTATTCTCGTCACGCTTTGGAGTGGCGGTTAGTCCAACCTGCACAGCGGATTTGAAATACTCAAGCAGTCTAAACCAAGATCCTTCCTGGTTTGTACCGCCCCTATGCGCTTCGTCGATGACAATCAAGTCAAAGAAGTCACGATCGAACTCTTTGTAGCGATCAGGTCGGCCAGTAGCATTTCCTTCTTCATCAATTCCAACGAGTGATTGATATATTCCAAAATAAACCGCGCGACCTTGCGGAAACTTGTCGTCATCTGGTGACATTCGATAGCAAGAGTCTTTGTCGAAAGCGTTATCAAAGTCCTTGAAGGCTTGGTCAGCCAATAAGTTTCGATCAACAATGAACAAAATTCGTTTCGAAACTCCAGACTTCCAAAGTTTGTAAACGAGCTGAAGTGACGTAAAAGTTTTGCCTGTGCCGGTTGCCTGGGTAATGAGAATTCGTTTCTTATCTTTAACCACGGCATCGACAGCACGATTTACAGCAAGTTCTTGATAGTACCGTGGCTTTCTACGTTTGCCGATTTGGGACTCATCATAAAAGTCTTGAAGAAGGGCGGTCATCTTTTCTTTCGTAGGCTTGATCCCTGAATGCGTGAGCCACATTTTCCAAAGTTCGTCCGGCGTATGAAACCGTTTTACGGACGTTTGGGTGTTTGCTTTCAAATCAAAGAACTCTATTTCGATTCCATTGGTTGCATAGGCAAACCATAGACCAAGCTTCTGTGCGTATTCTTTGGCTTGTGTCGTCCCTTCAAGATGACTTTCTGATTCACGCTTGGCTTCGACAACGGCGATGGCCTTGGCCGGTTTGAATCTAAGGAGGTAGTCTGCCTTCTTTGGCGTACCCCTGCGGCCGGTTTTACCGTCAAAATGGATACGGCCATCTGTAATTTGATATTCCCATTCGATCTGCCAGTCATGGTCACACCAGCCGGCATCTTTGAGTTTTGGATCAACAAGTTCTTTTCTTGTGCGAGCTTCGCTTCTGCTGGACATGACTCAGCCCTTCTTTGGTTGTTGAAAAGATTGGCTGTAATCATCAAGGATTGCGGCAGATAGGGTCGAAACGGTAAGTTTTCTGGCCTTAGCCTCACGATCGAGAAACGCTTTGGTTTCTTTTTTTACCCGTGTTGATAAAGGAACGCGTTCTTCGCTACCACCGACCAACTGGTCGAGGCTCTTGTACGGAGTTTTCTTCATTGTTCATCCTTGATGTCGTATCTAGTCAAAATTGTACGAGCATTTGTCTGCATTTCAAATACAAAACGTATGCGTAGTGTGTACTGCTAAGTGTTAAAATGTATTTATGAAATCGGACACTTGGTTAATCAGATAAGCTGGTAAATAGTCGATCACACCGTGCCCTTAACCATGTAGTTTTCCTTTTTCCAATATTCTTTTACGTATTCAACAAATCCAATTATCGGTTGTGATCCACAAATAGGGGCAAGCTCCTGACCCATTTTTGTAAGTAAAATATTGCCAATTTTCATCTCACTAACGTTTTGCGGTAATTCAACAATCACTTGCGTTCCATAATAGGTAATCAAAAATTTTTGCGGCAGTTGCCGACGGATGAAACCTTGTAAATTGTTGAACGTGATTAATCCAATGGATTCCAAATGAGTTAGAGTGCTAAAGCTAATTCCATTTTGTTTATAAATATCATCTTCTATATTATAAATAAGCGGAGTAAAGGTCCCTATTGCCCATCCGAATCTACAAAGAGTTGTAAATAAATGTGCTTCAGATTTATCGAGAGAAGAAATGTTATTAACAGTACGCTTGGAAAAAGCACCTGGCTTATTAGATTCTCCGGCCAAGATTTTCGCCCACAAGCTCTGCATTTCAGCATCTGAAACCGTGTCACATTTTTCAAAAAAATTGGCTATCCACTCATTATCGACTTCATTAGGCTTGGCGTCGGGATTCAAATCAGCGAAAGCTTTTGAAGTTATTTGCTCTATATTCTCCTGCTTTTTGCCTTCAATTTGAATCATCCGAACCAGTCCACGGTTCTGAATTTCAGTTACTTCGATTTGCGCTATTGCCTTTATCTTTTCAGCCTCTGCCTCAGCAGACGCAATACGCTTTATTTGGTAAGGCTTTGCAACCCAGCCCACAGCATCAGATATTTTTTCAATTAAAACTTTTGCTGGCTCCGCCAATTTTCCTATATCTATTATGGAATTTCCGTCAGGCATAGTTCTCCAATTTTGCAAAATCAAAATTCTTATCTGGCCTCATCGAACTCATTTTCACTGTTGATAAATCACTGATTCAACTTTGAAATTTTGTTGGACAACCTGCCAAATATTGACAGGATTTTCTAATTGGTGGAGGAAATCCCTCCGACTTATCTTACTGATATTACATATAAATTTAGAGGATGTCCAAGATAAGTCCAAAAACAGTTAGGAAATCCCCCATAAATTTCAATGAGATGTAGTGAAATATTTGGAACTGGTTGTTTCAAAACTTATTTTATGTTTGTTATATAACCAATGTGGTCCTTAATTTCGCTATTCCAGACAGAACTGCGTTTTTGCGGATTACATCTGGTCGGAGTTGGCAAATACCAAACTCTGGTACTTAGATCGGTTCCTAACTTATTCACTCCAAAGTACCCCACAAGAAGTGTTTCAATGCCCTTCTTGCGCCTGCAAGTAAAGAATATCGGAGCTGTTTTTAAAATACTTTTAAACTCAGAACTAACCGTCTTAAACTTTAAAAGTCCTCCCCTATGCGCCTTGAATAGAATTCCATCAGAGGGATCATTGCATTCATTCTCTTTAATAGAAATTTCTTGAACAATATTTGCAACTGCAATTCTCCACTTATTAAGGAATGCTACTTTTTCATCTACAGAAAACGTTTTCGGGATCTTATTTGGTTCGCACACTAACTGGAGAACTTTCCAGAAATGATTTCTATTACTATGATAAAAGAAAGCATTTTCAGGCTTTATCCCATTAATTGTTCGTGCGCAGATTGATCCCATTGTGCCTAAAATGACAAAGCGGGGTTTTCTTTCTGGAATGAAAGTAGCAATTTCGTCCTTTGAAATAATCATGAACACATCCTCTTTCAATTATGCTGTTGCTCATCCAAAGTTTCAATAGCTCAACACTCAATCCACTTTAACTTACATCTAGGTTCTAGTTTTGCAAAGTGCTGTGTTTTAAAAAAGGAGAAAAATGAAAACATTTAAAACACTGGAGCTGGCCATTCAATTTTACGAACAAGTTTTAGAAATCAAAGTAACAGGAAATTTAAAAGATCAACTGCATCGCGCGGCTTCGTCAATTGCGTTGAACTTGTCGGAAGGAAATGCGAAAGCTTCTATAAATGACAAGCGTAATTTCTTTCAAACGGCTTACGGATCGCTGCGAGAATGTCAGACTATTTTAAAACTCTTGAAGGTCACAGATTCTGAAGCGAATAAAACAGCGGATCAGTTAGGGGCTTATCTTTACAAGTTGGTGAACTCTGAGATTAAAAACTCTCCGAATTTCCGAAAGCCGGCTAATTCAGATATCTGATATCTAGATATCGAGATATCCGATATCAGTATTTGAAATTGGTGGAGGCGGGGGGAGTTGAACCCCCGTCCGCAAGAGATCCACAGAAAGGCGCTACATGCTTAGTTTATGTTTTTATTTTATCCCGCGAGCTTCCATAAACAAAATTTCTCGAGACATTCCCACAAAAACTCTTAATCATTCAGTCTGCAGAAACCCCTGAATGACGATCCGACATCAGTGACGGTATTTTAAGCCAACATCGGCGACTGACCTAAACACCGAAAAGCAGACTAAGCTGCTAATTGTAAACTATCGTTAGATAGTAAAAAGTGAATGTTTTTATCGAGGTCCTCATTCTCCCCGGCATGCTCCTTTTGCTTCAGCTCCCACGTCGAAGCCGTTACGCCCCCACATTGAATTCTAAATACAAATCAACTCTGTTTATCAGTGTACCACACTTTTTAGTGTTTTTTTGTATGCATTTTTTAACCCCACCGATGACTTTCCCGAAATACCCCAAAGCCCCAAAACTATGCAAAAAAACACGCGAGTTTAAACTCTAATTGTTTCACTTAATTTCACTTTTTTATAAAATTTTGTTAGTAAAATGGGTGGTGCATTTTGAATCGTAACATTTGACGCACATCATTATTGCCGATGCCACTCAACCAAACTTTGTCTAGATTTCTCAATTTTAGAGGGAGTTATCAACCAAATCCACAACTTTATCCACAACGCACAGGCTTTTCCAGTGTCAGAAAGGCTCTGCATTGTTGATTTCATTTTTTTATGTTGAGGCGATCGCGACAGTTATATTTTAAGCATTAATGTTTTTTGATGGATTCGTTACGGGGAATAATTGGAGATTCAGCTGGTACACACGCTCGCCCTTTTCTGCAAGCCTTGCGATCGAATTGTCCTTATTCAAAGACTTTCGCATTTGGCGTAATTTGAATTTTAGCTCTTCAAATTCCCTTGCCGACAACGATAACGTCAACGACCCAAACTCACGCTCATTCGGCTGATCCTGATACAAAGACTCTAACCCCAAGTACATCAACTGCATTTGTAATTTACGAACCAATGCCGAAGGAATTTCTTCGGGGACTTCCGTTGGTTTACCTTTTCCAATCGCACCCGTCGTCGGATCTTTCACCAACTCGCCCGAGTGAATTAAATTTTCCAACGCTGTTGAAATTTCGGACTCAGACGCCTTGTTGCGAAGTAATTCCTTCAGCTGTGATGGTTGAAATGTAACACCCGCCTGATCAGCCAGCGCATAGATAATCCAACCAATCCAGTTCGGAACTTTTTCTAAAACTTTACGATCGAATTCACCTAATTTAATTTTTTGATCCATACGATATTCTGAAAGTTGTTTCAGAGCATAATTGCGATCTGCAGGATCATCCGACTGATTAAAGAAAACCAACAATTTAAATTCTTCGGTTTGGGATTTATTCAATCCGCAAGCCTTGGCAAATTTCGCAACCATGTCCGGCGACAAATTTCGTTTTCCTTCAATGATCATTTTTAAATAATTCGGAGATTTAATATCCGCCGCTGCTGAAAAAATCGCATACGAATACGGACGAACAGAATGTCTAGTTAGTGTCTTTTTAAAATGGTAAAAATCCGCTAAAAACAAGCGGTAGTCCATATACTCTGACAGACCTGGAGGCAATGCCGAAGTAGCTGAATTCTCTGGATTTTGATTTAACACAATTGCTGGATTTTCCATATTTACCTCGTAAAAAAACGCCCCTAGTTTTTCTTCCCACGGGGCGTCCACTTTGACAACATTAATTTTAAAAATCAGAACCTATTATAAGCCTAGTAAGTCAGAATCAATATGACCTGCTCAACAAACATATTTCCTTGTGTGAACAATGAAATATTGCCGGCTTCGTGTCCAATCACGAGTCGACGCTGCAAACGAATCCCTTGGCTCTGACGATAATTTGAAAATGCGACCTGACCATAATTAAAATTGTTGATCAGCAGATTAACAAATGATGTTTGATATTCTGCACCCCCGGTAACAATAACTTCTTGAATTGATAGTCCTCGGTACTGAGCCAAATTCACGTGCTGTGATAAATCAATGCGATCATTTCCATACATGGCACGGTTGATTGAAATCTCAACTCGTTGTTGACCATATCCCGGTGGATTATATGGCGGTGGCGGTGGATTGTGCGGTGGCTGTGGTGGCTGATACGGAGGCGGTTGTGGTGGATTATATGGCGGATCATGCGGAGGCCGAGGCCCTCCTCCACCACGACGTGGTGCCACTTCAATTTCTAAATCATCGATGAATGTTGAACCTGATACTGCTAATTGCAAAGTGCGAATACCAATTCCCAATTCAGCGCGAAAATTTGGATACAATTGAATCTGATATCCTGGATTTGTTTGCGATGCGATCACACGGCCATCAGCAATCAATTGAACAACAGTTGTTGCCGGACTATTCGGTCGTGTGCGTGCTCGAACCGAAATCACTTCGTAGCCGTTGTAGGAACTATTTAAACCTGCCAACTGGCGCAGTGGTAAACGCTCGTTATAAACCGCACGTCCAATATAGACGCGCTTCACTTCATAACCAGGCCCTGGTCGATTTGGATTTCCAGGTCGCGGTGGTCTACTATTGTCCCCAGGGAAGGGCTGTTGAGGACCCGGTCTTGGCACTGGTCGTCCCGGCAGATTGAAAGCATTTGCCACACAAGTTGTTGATAACACTACTAAAAGAACTTTTGAAATAACCGAACTAAACATGAATTCCCCCTGATGGATTGGCGTTTTCGTTTTTACACGAAATGCTACAAAGCAAATAGAGGGCCTATGAAAACGGGGCCACGATAGCCCCAATTTATTTTGAACTTTTAAATGATTTAAAAAAGATTAAAACTTTTTTGTATTCTTATCGAATTCACGAATTGCTTCTAAAGACATCACTGATTTTTGAATCGGCGAGATGACCATCCAAACTCCAGCATTGGATCCGATCGATAATTTAAGCTTCAAATCACCGCGACCATTATTATTTAAAAGTTTCACATCCGTGATCCCACTCGCCAATTTCTGTGAAAACTTTAATCCCGATGGCAATCCATAAGATTTTGATAAATCCAAAGACTTGCTGACCGTTGCATTCACAGCCGTCCCTTTGTTTGAAACAACTAATGGAATACTTAAACCCAGCATTTCATCATCCATCGTTGTCAACATAGCACCCATTGATGATCGACCATTCACCACTTCAAAAGAAGCCAACTCTAAACCATCTATTTTTTGATTCGTCACAACGCCCGTTGAAGAATTATTGATGTACGTTTTCAAAACATCAAAGCCATAATTATTTGTCACACCCGCTTGAGTGATAAAATGCATGTTCGCAAAAGAGTTTCTAAAAATAATTCGTGTGTAGGCTCCGGAAAATTTGATTTTCGCATAAGACGTCAAACACCCGCCATCGGCATCGATACATTTTAAAAAACCACCTTGAAATTCTAAGTCACCATTCGATCCTGCACCGGAAAGCTTAATCATGCTGCCTTCTGCAGAACCCTTTAAGCGGTAGCTTTTCAAGCCCCCCACTCCGTTGATCGTTTCATCAATAACCAAATCAATTTGCGCATCCCCAGATTCCAATTGAAGTAAACGAGCACCCACCACGGCGCGCGCCAAATTCGAATTCATCTGTTGCTGCTCTTTGGAAACCGTTGTTGCATAAGCCTTGAATTCTTCAAGAACACCATCACGACCAGCTCCGGTATAGAATAAATCCTTTGAAGTTCCGCCCGTTTTTAGGGCCTCTTGATTTGAAAAATCAATCTCGTGAGCTTGTCGCTCTGTTATTTTTTTGTCTTTGGATTCCGTATTAGCGGCAACCGGATTTTTATCTTCCGTTTTTGAATCCGCAGATTCAGTTCCGCCAGGCATTAAATCGTTGCCGGGATTGTTATTCACATCAGGAACTTCTTTTTTAGCTTCTTCGGTGGTCACATTCACTGGTTGTTGCTGTTCCACAGGAGCAACTGGTTTTGCCGCTTCCGGAGTGTTGAGCTCTTTACTTTTTCCACAACCAGAAAGCGCCATCAGCACAGTCGTAGAAAGTAAAATTGTTTTTACATTTAAATTTTTCATAAGAACCTCCGAGGCCTTTAACCACATCCGAAACAAAGCAAGCCACAGACCAGCTCAAATAACCCTCAAACTCCACAGAATGGTTATAAAGACTAAACAAATCAGAACTAGCAGAAATTTTTTCAGTGTTGTACATTTGATCGCTATGCAACACGACCCACAAAACTCAGATTTATTCTATAACTTGGATCCGAATCTGATTCTTCTTAGTGCCGAAAACAATGGATATCATGTTACCGGCGAAATGATTCAACTGAATTCTTATGAAAACAGGGTGTTTGAAATACGCCTGGAAGACCGCGATTCGATTATTGCCAAATACTATCGTCCTGGCCGCTGGAGCCGTGAAACTATCTTGGATGAGCATGCCTTTACCAACGAACTCAAAGGCGAATCGCTCGAAGTCGCTGAAGCCTTGCTATTAAAAAATGGCTCCACCCTCGATCAAATTGAAAATATCAATTACGCTTTTTTTAATAAAGTTCGCGGCCGCTTGGTTCAAGAATTTCGTCCCGAGCATTACAAGAAATTAGGAAATT
Organism: Bdellovibrionales bacterium RIFCSPHIGHO2_01_FULL_40_29; assembly: GCA_001771815.1. Taxonomy (GTDB): domain Bacteria; phylum Bdellovibrionota; class Bdellovibrionia; order Bdellovibrionales; family Bdellovibrionaceae; genus Pseudobdellovibrio. The sequence goes on from MEPU01000013.1 coordinate 68,944, forward strand.
GGATTGCTCGGTTACACAATATCGGTCGACGCAAAGATGCCGTCCACCGGGCCTATCTGGGCCCCACCGAAGACAACAAATGGGATTCATTAGAAAAACTTTTAAAAACAATTTCCCCCGAAGTTCGCGGTCGCTATGAAAAAGCGGCTTACGAAATTTTTGAAGAGCTCGATACGCGTCTGCAAGACACCCCTTTTATCCGCACTCATGGCGATTTACACCGCGGAAATATTCTCGAGGATTCAACTGGGAACTTTGTCGTGGTGGATTTTGATGACATGATCAATGGTCCCGTGATTCAAGACTTTTGGATGCTTTTGCCTTCGGCGGAAACCACCGGAAGCATAGAATTTGAAAATTTAGTGGCGGGATATTCTGAACTCAGTGATTTTCCAGCGGAACAACTGGCGTTGATTCCTTGGCTGCGGGGTTATCGTATTATCAATTATGCGATTTGGATCATGAATCGCTGGAAGGATCCCAGCTTTCCGAAACTGTTTCCAGACTTTGGATCTTACAGCTACTGGGCCGAAGAAACAGAAAGCCTGGAAAAAGTATTGTACTCTGTTTAATTAAGCGCCCGCTTCGATGGCTTCACGAGTGATGCGTTCATCGTCTGTTTCAGCATCACGCGCTGCTTTTTCTGCCGCCGTTTTGTCTGCTAATGCTTTTAACTCAGCCGCTTTATCTGCTGCGGCTTTGTCTGCCGCTGCTTTCTTTGTGTTTTCAGCGGCTGCAGCAGCTGCGGCAGCTTGTCTTGCAGCGTGGTCCATCACTATTTTTTTAGCCGCATCTAGATTTTCTTTATTTACATCAGCTGTAATCTTTTCTTCGACCTGAGTTGATGGTTCAACTTTTTCAGTTTTAGTTTCTGCTGGCTTTTTTTCTTCAGATTTTACTTCCTCAGTCGCTTTATCTTCGTCTGAAGTCGCTTTGGTTTTCAACAAATCACCCATCGCTGTTCGAAATGCTTTATCCAAAGTAACTTTTGCGGGAACAAGACAATTTATTGTATAGTTATAGCTTCCGCTTAACATGATAATTTCGTGCTCAGTCTTACCATTCAAACTTTCTTTTATTTCTGTGTGTCGCATTTGCAATGGCTTGGTATCATCTTCAAGTTTTCCCGAAGTCTTTGAAACCCAACAGACCGAAAGTGATTCGTCTGCGGTGGCTTCTTTTAATTTATCAATACCGATTTGAACTTGACCGTTCACGAAAAAGCTTTCATCTATTTTGGCATCATCTAAGGCTTCGTTAAATTCTTTTGTGACAAAAAATTTGGCGTTCATATTTGTAATGTTGGTTTCGAGTTCAATTTTCGCTTCTTGTCGTTTTTTAGCGTCCTCGCGACCGGCATCAGCCCGCAGTGTTTTTTCGCCGGTTAGTTCTTCGATTTTTTTACTGGTGGCATTTACAAATCCCACAACTTCTTTACGCAGGATTGGCTTGGATTTTTTTCTTTCATCAAAATAACAACCATCAACAGTTTTGGTTGCTGTTTTTGCGGCTTCTGCTTTTTTATTTTCAATTGCTTCCATGTGTACAAATTCTTTTTCAACGCGTTCACTTTCTTCAACAAGCTTGGTATCTAGCGCTAAATAGCGTTCTTTTTCTTCTGCCGTGACAGTATCGCCCTTTTTCATGGAAGGAATCTTTTTTACATCCTCATCCTCATACAATTTCGCAAAAATTTCATAAACTTTATTGAACTCGTCAGTGCACTTAACTAAATTTTGAACTTCGGCAGTTTGTTTACCTGCGGTATTTGCTGGAGAACCTTTTGTACCTTTGACTCCGCGGCTTGAAGGCGCCTTTTGACAATTCACCAAGATAAATGATGAGGCGATAACTCCGCAGATCAATGTTTTAGAAAGTGTTTTTTTCATAAAATTCTCCTTGAAGTCACTTACTCTCCAAGAACTGCACCAATCTCATAATGAAGCGCTTGTCTCGTGTTTAATGCATTCTGAGGCTTTTCCGAGCCTGTTTTTGGTATTTCTGAACCTCGGACAATCGGTGAAGTGTCGAATTTGTGGATAGCAAAAGACTCATTTTCGACACCGGAGGCTTTATGAGCTGGTGGCGTCGGAAAATCAGTTCGTCGCCCTGTCTCAGTAGTCATGCCGGACAAAAGTAGACTTGACTCCACTTTACTCGCGTGTAAAGTGGACAGATGTCTACTTTACACAGATATCTCAAAAAGCACATAACTGCTGATTTGAAAGAAAAGATGGTTTTTCTTGGTGGTCCTAGACAAGTTGGTAAAACAACGTTTTCACAATCACTGATTGCAAATTATTCTGATGAGCACCCCGCTTATTTGAATTGGGATTCCATTGAGGATAGAAAAAAAATTCAAAATGGCGATTGGCCCAAAACAGAAAAACTCATTGTCTTAGATGAAATTCACAAATTCAGTAAATGGAGAAGTTTAATAAAAGGGTTTTTTGATAAGTTAAAAAAATCTCATCAATTTATAGTCACAGGATCTGCAAGACTTGATTATTACCGTAAAGGTGGGGACTCCCTTTTGGGACGATATCATTATTATCGTATGCATCCCTTAAGTTTTTCAGAAATTCAAAATCAAGATCACAAAATAAAGCCGAATGAGCTAATGAATACTCTTCTTCAATTTGGAGGATTTCCTGAGCCTTTTTTAAAAAAAGATCTGACCTCACTTCGCAGATGGCACAAACAACGACAGGAAAGAATTGTTTATTCTGACATCCGAGATTTAGAAAACATCAAAGAAATTTCTAACATTGAACTTCTAATCAATGCCTTACCAGACCGGATCGGCTCGCCATTATCTAGAAAAAACCTAGCGCAGGATCTTGAAGTCGATTTTAAAACGGTCGAAAAGTGGATCACAATTTTAGAAAATGTTTATTACTGTTTCCGTATTGTTCCTTACGGGCCACCTAAAATTAAAGCCGTTAAAAAAGAGCAGAAACTATATCTTTGGGATTGGAGCGAGCTTGAAAGCCCTGGTGCAAAATGGGAAAATTTTATTGCAAGTCACTTGCTGAAATTCTGCCATTTCATCGAAGATACAGAAGGTTTTAAAATGGAGCTTCGATTTTTAAGGGATATTGCAGGTCGCGAAATTGATTTTGTTGTCCTCAAACAAGGAAAACCCCTTTTTGCAGTTGAGTGTAAAACGGGTGAAAAAAAAATCTCTCCCCACCTGAATTACTTTTCACAAAGAACATCAATTCCAAAATTTTATCAAGTTCACCAAGGGACAAAAAATCAAATGATCACAGATCGCATTGCGCTTGTTTCTTTTCCCGAGCTTTGTAAGGAATTGAATTTAGTTTAATCGAAATATTTCAACCGAGGTAAAAATGAAAACAATTCCGGCCCCCAGTGTGGCCCAACATCCCAAAAAAATAAAACTCCATGGTGACGTCCGTGTGGATAAATATTTCTGGCTCCGCGACAAAAAAAATCCGAAAGTGCTTAAATATCTGAACGCAGAAAATGCCTATTTCGAAGCACAGCTTAAGCCGCTCTCAAAGTTGAAAACCAAACTTTTCAAAGAGATGAAATCACGGATCAAAGAAAACGACTCTTCCCCGCCTGCGCCATACGAAAAATATGTCTATTATTCCAAATATAAAAAGGGCAAACAGTACGTCATGAATTGCCGTAAACTCAAAAAAGGCGGCAAAGAAGAAATCATCTTAGACGGTAATAAGATCGCCAAGGGTAAAAAATATTATAATAGCACCGGCTTTAAGCTCAGCACCGATCAGCAAATCCTGGCTTACTCGGCAGATTTCGATGGATCTGAGCGCTATAATATTCATTTTAAAGATCTGCGCACAGGGAAGCTTTTGCCTGATGTTCTTAAAAATAGTAGCGGCTCTTTTATCTGGGCTAATGATAACAAAACTCTTTTTTACGTTGTGATTGATAAAAATCTGCGCCCCTATCAAGTTTACCGTCATGTTTTAGGAGAAAGCCCTGACAAAGACGTTTTGGTCTATCAAGAAAAAAATGCCGAGCATTTTCTGAGTGTTTGGAAATCCAGTTCTGACGAATACATTTTCATCGATACCAGCGGTAAGATCACCAGCGAGGTCTGGTATCTGCATGCTTCTTCACCCATGACTGAATTCAAATGTTTCGAGCCGCGCAAAGAGGGTCTCGAATACACCATTGAGCATCGCAACGATCAGTTTTGGATTCTGACCAACTTAAAAGCCAAAAACTTTCAGGTGATGACAACATCTGTCGGAAAAACTTCGCGCAAAAATTGGAAAACGTTTTTAAAGAATTCAGATTCTATTTTTCGCGAGGGCATGAGTCTTTTTGCGAATTACCTTGTTCTGTCCGAGAGAATGAACGGCCTGCCAGAAATTTATGTCTATGACTTTACCACCAAAAAAGCCCATCACATGGCTTTTGACGATGCGGCTTATTCGGCCTTTCTGGGAACAAATTTAGAGTTTAGCACCGATACTTTGCGTTTGAATTATTCTTCGCCGATCACGCCGGATTCAGTGATCGACTACAATATGAAATCCCGCCGCAAAAAAGTAGTTAAAACCAAAGTAATCAAAGGCCATAAAAAAACCAATTACCGCTGCGAACGCGTTTGGGTCAAAGGCCATGACGGCGTTAAAATCCCCATGACCATCACATACCGCAAAGGTTTTAAAAAGAACGGTCAGACACCGGGATATTTGTACGGCTATGGCTCTTACGGCGCAAACATCCCTGATTCATTCCCTTCATACCGCGACGTTTTTCGCCTGATCGATCGCGGTTACGTCTATGCTCTAGCCCACATTCGCGGTGGCTCCGAGATGGGCCGCCATTGGTACGAGGACGGAAAATTTTTAAAAAAGAAAAATACCTTCAAAGACTTTATCGCTTGCGGTGAATACCTGGTGCAGAAAAAATATGTGCATCCGAAAAAAATGGCAGCCTGTGGTGGCAGCGCCGGCGGCATGCTGATGGGCGCCTGCATGAACATGCGTCCCGACTTATTCAGTCTGATCGTCGCACATGTGCCATTTGTTGACGTCGTTAACACCATGCTCGACAAGGACCTGCCCCTGACCCAACTTGAATACAAAGAGTGGGGAAATCCCGCAGATAAAAAATACTATAACTATATAAAAAGCTATTCTCCTTACGATAATGTCGAAAGCAAAGCCTATCCGCATATGTTTGTGACTTGCGGGTTGAACGATCCGCGCGTGACGTACTGGGAACCTGCGAAATGGGTGGCAAAGTTGCGTGAACTGAAGACCGATAATAATACGGTGCTGTTTAAAACCAATATGGGCTTTGGGCACTTTGGCGCTAGCGGACGCTTTGATCATCTTTATGAGCAGGCAGAAGAGTATGCGTTTATCATAAGTAAGTTTGGGGAGAGCAAGCGGTAGGTTGGCTCTTCGCAACCCACGCTGCCCCAAAAGACAGCAGACTGCGCGATCGCCTCGTGTGAATGATGAATTCACTTCAATAATGGCGTATTTCTTAGTAGCCCATTGCATTAATCACTGATTGGCAGGGGCGGATCATATAAACCAACAGATGGCTAGGTCCCGTACGATAGAGTCTTTAGTGAATCCCGCTAGGTCCGGAAGGAAGCAACGGTGTCTAAGGAACTATGTGATATGGGGTGCCTAGCCGCTTTTTTTTCTTTTTCGATTCAGGGGAAATTTTTGTCTTATCAGGTTATTGCGCGAAAATATCGGCCACAATCTTTCGACCAAATGATTGGCCAATCTCATATCACGCAAACATTAACCAATGCTTTAAAAAATAATCGCCTTCCCCATGCTTTATTATTCACAGGTCCACGAGGCACCGGAAAGACATCTTCCGCACGCATTTTAGCAAAAGCCATTCGTTGTCCGAATGCGGTTGATTTTGTTCCTTGTCACACCTGCCAAAGTTGTCTTGAAATTGCTGCCAGTCGCTCTATTGATGTGATTGAAATTGACGGAGCTTCTAATAACGGAGTCGATGCGATTCGCGACCTGCGCGACAACGTGATGTTTGCTCCGGCTGTTGGTAAATACAAAGTTTTTATTATCGATGAAGTTCATATGCTTTCGACAAATGCCTTCAATGCTTTACTAAAAACATTGGAAGAGCCGCCTCCGCATGTGGTATTTATTTTGGCCACGACAGAGGTTCATAAAATTCCTCAAACGATTCTGTCGCGTTGTCAGCGATTTGATTTTCGCCGTATTGCTTTGAAGCAAATTGCGGATCACTTGAATAAAATTTGCGGAGAAGAAAACTACACGGCTGATGCGGCAGCCCTTTGGTTGATTGCTCGTCAGGGTGATGGCTCAATGCGCGACAGTCTGAGTTTGCTGGATCAGGTGATCAGTTTTACCAACGGCAAATTGACTGAAGCCGAAGTCAGCCAAGTGCTGGGCTTGACTGAGCGCTCATTGGTTTATGAAATTTTTCAAAATATTTTAAATCGAAATCCTATCGAAATGGTTGGCGCTATTAAAAAATTAGCGCAATCCGGACAAAATCCAAATTTATTTCTTGAAGATCTGTCTAAAATTATTCGCCACAGTTTGATTCTTAAAACTGATGCCACAGCACGACTGTTGATTGATTTGCCAGATGATGAAATTGATTTGCTTTTGAAACAAGTCGAATCAACCAGCGATGGCGATTTGCACTTGCTATTCGACATGACGCTAAAGAGCCTGAGCGATATTTCTCGGGCGCAGGATCCACAAACACTTTTTGAAATGGCGCTTTTACGTTTGGCACAAGCACCACGAATTCTTGATTTACAGCAGCTGCTCAGCGGTAAGGGTGACAGTAAGGTTCGCGGCGAGGTTCTTCCAACACCCCCAAAGCCCGCTGAGGCTAAAGCACAGCCTCAGCAATCCAAAGTGACACTTGCACCAAAGGAATCTGTAAAACCCACCCCGGTGGCGGCGCCAAAAATATTACCCCTGCTCAATGCTGATAACTGGATTTTGTTTGTGGAAAAATTGAAATCCACAGATGCTCTGACGGCCTCTAAAATTGAAAATTTATATTTTGTCGACTGCCAAAACAAAAAGGTTTCATTGCAACCGCCGATGCAATTTGCATTTATCGGAACTCAATTGCAAACCCCAGAATTGCGTGAAAAATTACAAGGATTGATTGATTCAGAGTTTGGACCCGGCTACACTTTTGAGGTGCTTAAAGCTCAGACTGATGCCCAGGGTGATAGTGCTCAATCTTTATCAGCCAAGAAGTTAGTTTTAGCTGAAGAAAAAAAGAAAGAGTCTTGGCAACTCGATCCCCGAATTCAAAAAGCACAAGAAGTTTTTAAAGGCCAAATTAAAATAATTAAGAACGACTGAAGAGGAGTATTTATGTTTAAAGGCGCAAACGGCATGGCGGGTTTGATGAAACAAGCCAATCAAATGCAAATGAAAATGAAAAAGCTTCAAGAAGAATTAGCAACTCGCGAATTCGACGGAACATCTGGTGGTGGCGCCGTTAAAGCCAAAGTCAATGGCGACAACAAAGTTTTAGCTTTAACAATTGATCCTGAAGTCATGAAGGGTGGCGATGTAGAAATGCTACAAGACCTTGTTACTTCAGCAATTAACGATGCTATCAGCGTTGCTAAAGACACCTCTTCAAAAGAAATGTCTAAAGTTACTGGCGGCATGAATATTCCAGGATTTTGATGCTACACATACCTGCACTTGAAAAACTAGTTCATGAATTAAGTCGTCTGCCTGGGATCGGCCCAAAAACCGCCCAGCGTTTGGCGTATTTTATTTTGAAATCCAATGAAACTTATTCTGTGCAGTTGTCTGAATCTATTCGACGTGTGCAATCCGAAGTGCACACGTGCCCGTCTTGCTTTAATTACACCGACCGCGATATTTGCAGATACTGCACCGACCCTCATCGTCACAATGAAACGATTTGCTTGGTGGAAGAGCCTTCGGATATTACTCGCATTGAATCTTCTGGCGCCTTTCGTGGACGTTATCATGTTTTGCACGGTGTGATTTCTCCGCTTGAGGGCATCACGGCTAAAAATTTAAAAATTAAAGAACTGATCGATAAAATCGACGCGGGCATTTCTGGCGATGCACCGGCCATCAAAGAAGTGATCTTTGCTTTTGATGCGGATCTTGAGGGTGACACCACATCTCTGTATTTAGCCAAAATTCTGCAAGGCAAAAATGTTAAAATTTCTCGTATTGCCCATGGAATTCCTATGGGCTCGGACATTGATTTTATTGATGACCGCACCATGAATCGCGCGATGGAAAATCGCGTGGAGCTTTAAAAATGTCATTCATCAATTACAACGCCAAAGAGATCCACTGTAAGATTGTTTATTATGGCCCCTCGCTCGGAGGTAAAACCACAAATATTCAGTGGGTCTACCAAACGCTGGCGGCCGATCAAAAATCAAAATTGGTTGCCTTAAATACTGAAATTGAACGCACTCTGTTTTTTGATTTCCTTCCGCTGGAAGTGGGCGAAATTCGTGGGTTTCAAACGCGCTTTCATTTGTACACTGTTCCCGGACAGGTCATCTATGATGCCTCTCGAAAATTAATTTTAAAAGGTCTTGATGGCGTGGTCTTTGTTGTGGATTCTCAGGCGGATCGTTTAGAAGAAAATATTGCCTCGATGAAAAATCTTGAAAAAAATCTGGAACAGCAAGGCTACAATATCAAAGATGTGCCCTTGTTGATTCAGTACAATAAACGAGACTTACCAAATTCAATGCCTATTGCAGAATTGCGACGTCACATCAACCGGCACAATGCACCCGAGGTTGAAGCCGTGGCTTTTGAAGGCAAAGGCGTTCTGGAAAGTTTCAAGCTGGTTTCTAAAAATGTTATCCAAGTCCTTAAAGGTGGAGCGGCCGTTTAAATGAGTTTTGATATCATCAAAGACATTCAAGCATTAAAAAAAGAAAAAGATATCGCAATATTGGCCCACTACTACGAAGATGGTCCCATTCAAGATATTGCAGACCATGTTGGTGACAGCTTCTTTTTGGCGAAACAAGGACAAATTGTTCCTCATAAAAATATTCTATTAGCGGGTGTGGTTTTCATGGCCGAAAGCGTGAAAATTTTAAATCCTGAAAAAACTGTTTTAGTGCCGGATTCAAATGCAGGCTGCTCCCTGGTCAGTGGTTCACCCTACGATCAGTATCTGGCTTGGCGCAAACAATATCCAGATGCTCTGTGCGTGACCTATATCAATTCCAGCGCTGAAGTGAAATCTATTTCAGATGTGATCATCACATCCAGCAATGCCGCCCAAATTGTGGGATCAATTCCCAAAGACCGACGTATTTTATTTGGGCCCGATCAACACCTGGGTAAATGGCTCAGCAAAAAATTAGATCGCGAAATGATTTTTTGGCCTGGCGCTTGCGAAGTGCATGTTTTGTTTAATGCCAAACGTTTATTTCAATTGATTCAACAGCATCCCGATGCGGTGGTGATTGCCCACCCGGAATGTGATGATAGCGTGCTTCAATATGCCACTGTTGTGGGATCGACGTCTCGGTTACTTGATGAAGTCAAAAATAATCCTGTGAAAAAATTTATTGTTGCCACCGAGACCGGAATTTTTCACCAAATGAAGAGGCTGCGTCCTGATGTGGAATTGATTCAAGCGCCTGTTGTTGATGAAGGCTGTGCGTGCAATGACTGCCCGTATATGAAAATGAATACCTTAGAAAAAATAAAAGTGGCCCTGACAACTTTCAAACCAGCCATTCAATTAGATGAAAATTTACGACAAAAAGCATTCATCTCATTAGATCGCATGATGAAAATCACAAGCGGCCAATCTATTCAGTGGCCCGAACGATTTGACGGATAATGGTTGGCTTAACATCTCAAGTTCAGTTTATTCAGCAACAGATGAACGATCCAGAATTTAAGCTTGATTTATCTGAAAGATTTTCATCTCATCAAAAAAATTACCGCCTTCATATTCGAAATCATCTGATTGAAAAATACGTGGCACATTTCAACCCTCAGCAATTAGCATCGCTTACTGATTTGAATATTTTGCCACTGGCCTCGAGGGGTTACTTCAGTATATCTCACTCACTCAAACTGGGTGGATTTAGTTACTCAACACTGGCTCATGGCTTTGATTTGGAAGACGCTGAACGCATTTCAATGCCTGTCCTCGAGCGCACCAGCACGGCTGATGAGCGCACGATGGCTCCGGATGCCAAATATCTTTGGGTTGCTAAAGAGGCTGCGTTCAAATCTTTTGCGGGATTTAATAATTCACACACTGTCGCAGATTTTATTTGCTCCGAGTGGAAATCTCATCCTGAGACGCACGTGCAAAGCTTTCGGGTGCTCTCGAAAAAAACTTTAGAACAAACGCACAATCGTGGCTTTGTATTCTCAGAAAAAGATATTTTGTTCGGAATTTATTTCAAATAACTGAAAAAAAGCGAATTTAACAAAAAACACATTAACTTTAGTCCAGCTCCTGTCGATACATTCATTAAGTATAGGAGATTGAGATGAAAGCAACTGCTCGTAAATACCGCCAAGCCCCACGCAAAGAGCTCACACCGCTGACGTTGGATAATTTTGCCTCATTAGATACGTTACAAAAACTAGCGGGATTCGGCGAAGTTGTCGAGGCCTCTTCGACAGGAATCTTACTTCATTTTAAACGGGATGATTTCATTGAAAAAGATCTTCGTTCCACTCTGAATATTGATTTTCTAGTCGGACAAAATGTCTATTTCACCATTCACGAAATGGGTTTAGAGATCTCAGGCACTGTGGCCCGAACAAAGTTCATGGGTAAAAAAGGTTTTCAAGTTGCTGTCGATTATTCGAAAGACGCGCCAGAATACTGGCGCGAATGTTTAATGGATCTATTGCCTGAATAAATTATTTTCTAGTTTTAGGCTTTACTGATCTTGCTTCATCGGGATAATCCGACTTCAACTGCAAGCACACAGCCTTATAAGGCTCTTTCCCTTTGGAATCTTTATAATCACAACATTCGTCGACAAATCCAGACACCTGAATCGAGCTTTGCTTAATCTTTCCAGAAATTTTTTGAAACCGTGGCTTTTTATTTGCCATCTTTAAAAGGGCTTCGTTAATTTCTGTTTCTTTAGCTGCAATTTTTTCTAAATGTGTGGACTTTTTTTTATCAACTAAGGTTTGCATATCAATAACTTTTTGATTCAACTTACTGAGCTCTTGCGTACGGCGCTCTTCGGCCTTGGTCATGTCCTCATCACCAATTTTTTTACGCGCCTCTAAGTCTTTAAGACGATTTGCAGAAGCTTTTTCATCCAACTTCACAGATTCCTGCAGGTCCTTAATATTTGAATTCTCCGCTGAAATGCGGTCCTGAGTTGCCTTAAGAGCCTTTGACTTTTCAACGGCAGCCAGCTTGATACATTGCTTAGCAAATGTTTCAACGTCATGCTTGATGTTACCCGTTGTTGCCGTTCCTTGATTTGTTTTCGAAGCATTCTCAATCAACTTGGCTTTTAATTCCAATGCTTGATCACGACACGCTTTCATCAAATTGGATTTTGAAAATTTAATGGCCTCTTCTTGTTGTGTTAATCGCAAGCTAGCAATGACTCGAGTTCTTTCTTCAATTTTTTTCAAAGATTCTTTTTTACGCTTGATGGCATCTAAAGCCTCTTGTTGCATTTTTGCTGTTTCTTTTTGATCCTCAGTTTTCTTTTCGTTCTTTTTTCGATCTATTTCTTTTTCGATCTCGATTATTTTTTCTTCAACATCTTGTTTTTTCTTCGCCACATCGTCATCTGCCTTGGCACTGTCTTCTTTTAAGCTGGCAATATCCGCACGCAAACGAGAGATTTTTTCACTGTACTTCTCGGAACGATCTTGTTCTTTTTCATCATCTTCTATTGTGCATTCCGCCGAGCCCGCAGCCCCATCCGGCAAGCCATATTTTGGTGCAATGACTCCCCAGAATGTTTTCATCACTTTCTGAGTGTCCGTTTCTTCACTGCCCTCTTCGGCTTCTGTAAAATTCAAGTTGGCAGAGCACGAATTTGCTAATTTTTTACAGTCTTCCGTGCTGTCTTTACCAGCTAACGCACACTGAGTTTTGATATCTTCATTGGATTTTAAAAAGGCATCTCGAAGCGTGTTGCAACTGCTTTTTTCGTCTTTAGATTCAGAGCGAGCTTCGCTGGCGGCAGTGTTACAAGTCTGTTTGCACTCTCTCAACATATTATTTATACATGTCGTTTGATTTGCATTACTATTAGTATCGGTACAATCTTTTACATAATCTGAACTTTTACATGAACTTAAGCATTGCTTCAGCGATTCCTGTGTCCATCCGGTAACGGTGACCATCAGAACAAAGACAAGTGTATAAAACTTAGATATTGGAAATGCTTTCATTTGATTCCCCCGTTTAGATAATAGAATTTGCAAGGTAGGGACCAAATTTGTCTCTACCCACTAAAAATTCTACGTCTTATTCCGAGACAATGTCTGCATTTGTGCTTGGTCCTGGCCTATGGGACAGGAGGAGCTACTGGCTTTTTAAAGCGGTTTACCTGTTTGATCACGATGAATAAAACAAAGGCGATAATCAGAAAATCGATAATTCCTTGCAAAAAGTTTCCATAAGCTAAAACACCGACTCCGGCCTTCTTGGCTTCTTCGATCGAAAGATAATGCTCGCCATTTAGCGCATAGAACTGACCTGATACATTGAGACCATTTAAAATCAATCCGATCAAAGGCATGATGATATCGTTCACAAGTGATGAAACGATTTTGCCAAAGGCTGCCGCGATAATCACTCCGACTGCTAATTCCATGACGTTACCCTGAGCGATAAATTTTTTAAAATCCTGTAGCATCTAAAAAGCTCCTTGTGTGGTTTACCCAACCAGACTTACGGCTAGTGCGCATTCTGTCAACCCGCGTATTTTTGCGTTGCAGAACGGATTGGTGAATCTGGATATATAGCCTACCGTAGTTGCATGACTGATTCAGTAACCGGCGAAAATTCAGATTTATTCATCCAAGGACAGAAAATACATGTCCAGACCGAAGACTGGGGCACCCGCGAAAAAGTATTGGTCAGTCGTATTTTTCGAAATGGCTCTGTTTTAAAAACTTTTAAACTGCCATATGAAAAAATACCCAGCTCGGACAAGCGAGTTCAACGTGAAACCGCCTTAAACCGCTTGCATCAGTATTCGATTGATTGGGCTCAAAAAGAATCTGAAATCTAGCCTCCTCAACAGAGCTATTATCCCTGACTATAAATAAGTGATTCAACTTCAACATATCTACAAAACCTATGGATCCAGTCGCCATGCTCTGCGCGACCTGACCCTGCAAATCAATAAGGGTGAGTTCGTTTTTTTGGTGGGCCCCAGCGGCGCCGGAAAAACAACCTTGTTTAAGTTGATCTCTGCCTATGAAAAGCCGACAAGCGGCGAAATGCAGGTTTGTGGCCACTCACTCAATAATCTCAGATTAGGTCAAATTCCGTTCTATCGTCGAAAAATTGGATTTGTATTTCAGGATTTTAAACTTTTGCGCACTAAAACGGTTTATGAAAATGTCCGACTTCCCCTTGAAATTATTGGCGATAAAAGTATTGATCAAAATAAAAAAACTTTAGAGCTTCTGGATCAAGTGGGTCTTCTTGAAGTCAAAGACCAGTATCCTGATTTTTTATCTGGCGGTGAACAACAGCGCACAGCCATTGCCCGCGCTTTAATTCATGATCCCGAGTTATTGATTGCCGATGAACCGACCGGAAATTTAGATCCAAAAATGAGTGAAACCATTTTGCAGCTATTTTATGAATTCTCAAAAAAAGGAACTACTTTTTTTGTTGCGACTCATGACTATCGCCTATTGACGTTAAAAAGCTCGCGCGTGCTCGAACTCAATCGCGGGCAATTAACCGGAGATAAGATCTCATGAGATGGTCATCTCTGAAGCTCAGTCTATTGGTCGTGCTGTCATTCTCGATGTCTTTGATTTTGAGCAGTTTTTTATTTTATAAAAATTTAAATATTTTATTAGGATTTTGGAACAAAGAGAATCGCATCAGCATTTATCTGAAGGCCGAGGCTTTAGATACAGACAAAAAAGAAATTCTTGATATATTAAAGCTCGAATCTGCTTTAACAGATATCCAATTTACCGACAGAGATAAAGCCACTCAAGATTTTACGAAAATGTTCGGACAGTATTCCGCAGGCATGATCAGTGTTGACGATTTGGTGGACTTAGTCCCCGAAAGTTATTCCGCCAAAGTTCCACTAAATCTTGATGAAACTGAGCTCAATCGAATAAAAGAAAAAATTATGGCTCATGCCCTGGTGGAAGAAATTTCTTACGGTGGTGAATGGTTCAAAAAATTTTCCAAATTGGACAGGGCATTGAAAATATTCGGATTGACACTTTTTTTAGTGCTATCTCTAGCTGTGACCTTTATTTCAGCGCTTATGGTTCGATCGCTGGTTGATGAATCCAAATCTGAAATTGAAGTGCTTTCACTGATTGGCGCAACCCGCTGGCATATTTATGAAAAGTACTTGCGCCAATTTTTATATTTCTTTGTCCTGAGCATTGGCGTCAGCGTTGGATTATGTGCACTGGCTTTTGTGCTGATTAAATCAAAATTTTTATCGGGCCAAGGGCTTCAGTTTATTTCTGAAAACCTTCAATTTCTAAATTGGGGTGAAATCAGTATGATCCTGGGATTACTTTTTGTATTTGTGATGGCCGGAGCCTCTTTGAGCTTGCGCTCAACAATTCAACGCTTGAGTTTGTTTTCTTATGAGTAAAATATTTTTCTTGTTTACTTTTATATTTTTTAATCTTGTCACGGCGTTTGGACAAAGCCTTGAAAAAAAAATCAATCTGACATTGGATAAAAAAGCCCAAATTGATCTGGAGCTTTCAAAAACAGATGAAAACGTCAAAAAACTTGAACTTCTTTTGCGAGAAAAGCGCAAAATCTTGCTTCAACGGGCTCGCGCCCTAAGTTATTTAAAAAGCTTTAAGTGGGGTGGTCTATTGTCACTTGATGACCCCAGTAAGTTTGATTTGAATTTGAAAATTTTAGCAAAACTGAATCAGTATGATTTCAATCTATTTAAAGATTATAAATCGGCAATTCGAAATTTAGCTCAGGGACGCATTGATCTTGAAAAGTACACCGCAGAATTGCAAGCCATACTGACTGATCTAAAAAAACAAGAGCAGCTTCTGGCTGCCGATGAAGAACGGCGCAAAAAAGAATTCACACGCGCAAACAAAAAATCGTTGCTCACATACAAAGGAAAAATGCCCATCCCGACCGAAGGCCAGGTGAAACTTTCATTTGGATCGCACCGTGATCAAGAAAATGAATATGCTTTTTTAGTTCGAGGTCTTTTAATTGAAACAAAGCCTGAAGCAAACATCGTTTCCGTCGGTCCAGGCAAAGTCATTTTTCGTGACGCCATTCCGTACTGGGGCGAAACTTTAATTATACAGCACGATGATAACTATTATTCGATTTATGCCGGACTACAAATGAACAAAAATTTGTCTGACTCTGTACAAATCAACGATATTATTGCTGTGACAAAAGGAAAAGAATTTTATTTTGAACTTAGGCATTTTGATAATCCCATAAATCCAAAAGGTTGGTTAAAGGAAGTTTTATGAATAGAAAATATGGTTTGTTCGCACTACTTGTAGCTATGGTTTTAATTGGTGGCCGACCATTGGTCTCTTTTGCTCAGGATCGATATGCTGAATTGCAAAATTTTAGTAAAATCTTAAATTTGGTTCAACAATACTATGTCGAAGATGTTGATACAAAAAAACTTGTTACGGGCGCCATCAAGGGAATGCTCAAAGAACTTGATCCCCACACAAATTACATGGCCCCAGAGATTTTCAAAGATTTTGAATCTGAAACAGCGGGTGAATTTGGTGGAATTGGTATTGAAATTTCAATTCAAAATGGAATTTTAACTATTATTTCTCCGATCGAAGACACTCCTGCCTGGAAAGCCGGAATCAAACCCGGAGACCGCATTGTGGCTATTGATCAAAAATCCACAAAAGGATTCACCTTGGTTGAAGCTTCCGCATTACTCAAAGGAAAACGCGGTAGTAAAATCATTTTATCTGTCATTCGCGAGAACAATGATAAACCTATAGATATCCCAATCGTTCGAGGCAGCGTCAAAATTAAATCTGTTAAAACAGCAAACCTTGATGATGGCTATCTGTATGTCAAGTTGACAAGCTTTATCGAAAACACCAGCAGTGATTTAGAAAAAGCCCTTAAGGCATTTCGCGATAAAAATAACGGCAAGGTTGAAGGAATACTTATTGATCTACGTCGAAATCCAGGCGGTCTTTTAGAACAAGCCATTAAAGTCAGCGATCTCTTTTTAAATGAAGGCGTTATCGTCAGCACGATGGGCCGTGATCCAAAGAATAAAGAAATCACACACGCTTCAAAAAAAGCTTTGTTTGCTGATGTTCCCATTGTTGTTTTGATCAATGAATTCTCTGCAAGTGCCAGCGAAATTGTTGCCGGTGCCTTACAAGATAATAAACGCGCCGTCATCGTCGGTGAACGCAGCTTTGGAAAAGGATCTGTTCAATCCGTTATCCGTCTTGGCGACGGCAGTGGTTTGAAGTTAACAGTGGCCAGATATTACACGCCAAGCGGAACCTCGATTCAATCCGAAGGCATCCATCCTGATGTTGAAATTGAAGAAGTCGATGCCGAAATATTCGCGAAAGCTGTCAACAAAACCAAAGGTCTTCGTGAAAAAGATATCTCAGGACACTTAAAAAGCGAAAAAGAGCGTGAAGCAGAAAAAGCAGTTCCATCTATGGAGAAAAATGCAGTTGCTTGGTGGAAAGACATTGGCAGTAAGAAAGACGCCGATTTATCTGAAAAAGAAAAATTATTTAAATCGGATTATCAAGCCTATCAAGCCTTCAGTTACTTGAAAGCCTGGAAGGCCATGAAAGCCTTAGCGCGGTAATTGGTGCGATAAATTTTAAGTCAGGTGTAGATCATAAAAAAAGGGGCTTGAGGCCCCTTTTTTTTAAAATTACTAGTTTGACTCTTCTTTGAGGTCCTTGGCGTCGACCATCTTAATTTTTGTTTTTTCAGTTAACATCTTGATCACTTTTTCTTCTGTGATCATGTACGTTAAGCGGCTCATTTGCTCTGGCTTACCATACCATTCTTTGATACGCGCCAATTCGATCCCCGTTTGCTTCACGTACTCTTCAAATTTCAGATCGATGTCTTCTTGTTTGCAAAGCAAGTCGTGCTCTTGTGAAAGCTTGTCGATTAAAAAACTAGATTGGATCATCTCCGCTGCTGTTTTTGCAAAATCAGCATCCCACTTTTGAACATACTCTTCAAATTCAGCCGGTTGCATGCCCTGATCGGTCATGCGTTTTTTAAAGTCTTCGATCAGTGAAGCTTTTTGTTCTTTCATCAAAGAGGCCGGAACATCAACAGGATTCGCTTCAACGAGCTTTTTCAAAAGACGATTTTTAAAATTGTCTTCGATTCGCTTATTTTCAGTTTGTTCTGTGTCTTGTTGAATGGTTTTTTTAAATTCTTCAACAGTTTGGTTGGCGCCGATGGATTTTAATAATTCATCATTCATTTCTGGCAATTCTTTTTTCTTCAATGCTTTCAAAGTCACTTTGAAACTTACTGGTTGCCCAGCTAGCTCAGCTGCATGATATGGTGATGGAAATTTTAAATCCAAAGTTTTTGTTTGACCCACAGTCATTCCAACAATGCCTTCTTCGTATCCATCAATGAACTGCTTTGAACCCAACTCTAGGTTGTGGTCTTTTCCAGATCCATTTTCTAAAGGCTTCTCATTAACAAAACCTTCGAAATCAATAATAGCAATGTCACCCATTTGTGCCGGGCGATTGTCCAAAACATCAACCATCACAGCTTTTGAATTTCGAATATTCTGAATGACCTGATCAATTTTGCTTGGATCGAATGTGAATTTTTCTTTTTCAACTTCGAGGCCTTCCCATTTTTTAATTTTTACTTCTGGGCGAACATCAAAAATGGCTGCGAATGTAAATTCTTTTTCTTCAGTTGGGTCTTCAAACTCGAACTCAGGATAACTGATCGGCTCGACTTTTTGATCTTGAAGGGCGACCGGATAGTGTTTTGAAATTAAATCTTGAGCGACATCTCCTTGAACACGGCCCTTATACATTGTCTTAATTGTCGCTAATGGAGCTTTTCCTTTTCGAAAACCTTTAATCTCCACTTGGCGCTGGATATCTTGGTAGACTTTATCAAAAGCTGTCTTCACAACATCCTTTGCGATTTCAACATTAAGCTTTCTCTGCAATCCTTCGGTGATTTGAACTTGTGCTTTCACACGGTCTCCTTATACTATTTGTAAAGCACGCAAAGTAGTGTGCTTTTTAGGCAAATGCAATGGTAAAAAAAGCTCATTTTGTGACAGGTAAAGGAGGCGTCGGAAAGTCGCTCGTGGCCGCATTATTAGCACGCCTTTACAGCCTCAAAACCCAGCAAATTTTACTTACCGAGCTGGCTGAAATCAGTTTTTACAAAGACTATTTGAATTTAAACGAAATCAGCTACACACCCACGCCGTGGATGCCAGGAGTTGACGTCAGTCAATGGAGCGGAGAAGACTGTCTTAAAGAATACGCTCTGCACTTGCTTAAAGTAAAAAAATTATACGAATTATTTTTTGAAAATCCCGTCACACGATCTTTGGTGGATGTGGCTCCGGGTTTATCCGAATTGGCCATCATGGGAAAAGTGACCTCATCCCCACGTCGACATGGGCCTGCCATGGACTACGATCAGCTGGTGATTGACGCATTTGCAACCGGTCATTTTTTAGCTCTTCTTGGATCACCGCGCGCCATGGCCGAGACCATCAAGTTTGGCCCCATGGGCGAACAATCACGCAGCATCGACAAATTGATTCGTGATCCTCAGTACACACACATTCATATTGTAACGCTTGCTGAAGAGTTGCCGATCACGGAAACTCTTGAACTTTGTCAAAGTTTGAAAAAAGATTTTGCTATTACGCCGACCATTTATTTAAATAAATTACTTCAGCTCAGCGCCAAAGATGTCAGCGAACTCAGCGCCAAAGCTCAAGATATTTTACTCTCGGAAATTGAAGCCGAAGAGAATGCGAAAAAGATTTTAAAGAAAAACAAACTTCACTTTATTGAACTGCCTTTGGTCACAAGTTTATCAACTCCCGAAATTCTTGAAGCTTTGATTGCACAGCTTTCTCACCATTCTCACAGTCCGGAGCCATTGTGATTCAAATTGGCAAAGACACCAAAACATTGATCTGTATTGGAACCGGTGGTGTTGGAAAAACCACCATGGCGGCCTCGATCGGAGTTGGATTAGCACTGACTGGAAAAAAAATTTTGGTGCTCACTATTGATCCTTCAAAACGATTGGCCCAAGCTTTAGGATTAAAGCCAGATGGTGATCTGCATATGGTGACATTGCCTCTGGCTGCAGGAGAAAACACTTCCGGCGAACTTTGGTCTTGTGTCATTGATCACAAAAAAGCTTTCGAGCATTTTATACGCGAAGGCGCTCGGGGTATTGCCTCTGATGAAAAAGTAAATCAATTACTTCAGAACAAATTGTATCAGCAGCTTTCTGGGAAATTAAGTGGTTCACAAGATTTCACCTCGTTAATTACTCTTTATCGTTATGTGATAAGCAATCAGTTCGATTTTGTTATTTTGGATACTCCCCCGGCCCAGCACACCTGGAGCTTTCTGCAAGCTCCCGAGAAAATTGCTCACTTGTTTAATGACGGTATTACCAGCTGGTTCCGCGAGGATGCCCAATCCTCATCACTTTTTAAAAAAATACTAAATGCTGGGACAGCTCAAGTGTTAAAGGCTCTCGAGCTTTTAACGGGCTCAGAATTTATTCGCGAGCTTTCGGCGTTCTTTCTGGCTATTCAAAAATGGCAGAAGCCTCTGGAAAACTATGTGATGAACTGCCACCGCTTACTGATCTCGCAGCAAACAGAATTTGTCTTGGTGACAGGTCTGGATCCATCGCGGCTAAAAGAGGCAGAAAAACTTTCAAATGAAATTCGAACTCAGGGGTATCGCCTGACTTCTGTTATCATCAACCGTGTTCCAGAGTGGTTGATATCTGTCGATTTCAAAAAAGTAAACGCCAACAAAAATCTTCGCCTGAATCAGATCATCCAGTACTATCAAAGTCTGGAAAATGAGCTTCAGAAGCGAATTCATTCTTTCTCATCGCGGCAGAATGTATACAAATGCCATGAGTTCAGCCAAACTACAGAACATGTACAACAACTCAAAGAGAACTTCAAAAGTATTCAGCGCCTTTAATTTTGTTGCTATTTTCTTCACTCCATTGCTAGTGGGATGCGCTCTTTTTTCAGACGCACCATCTGCAATACCCCTGAGCGAACGTGGCGTTGTTTTTGAAAAAGCCAAGGCCCTGATGGCTGCTAACCAGTACGCCAAAGCAGAACCTTTTTTTCTATCACTCACAGCAGAGCCCGAAGAAAAATCCGACGCAATTTATGATCTGTCGCTTTGGAACAGTTCCTTGATTTATGAAAAATTAGGTTACCCTGAAAAATCAATTTTAGCACTTCAATTGCTTTTAGATCGTAACACCACCCACGTGATGCATTTCAAAATTAAAGCGTCTCTCATAAAAAATTATTTTCGAGTCGAAAACAAGCTTGCGGCTATGAAATACAAAAAAATGCTGGACGAGGAGAACCCCAAAACAAAGTATGATTCAGAAACACTTTATCTAAGTCTTCTGCAAACTTTAAATTTAAATTTTGATCATTTGATTTTAGAAGAACTCGAGTATATCGGAGAAATTCAAAAGTATTTACTTTTTGTAATGGAACAAAATCAATCCAAAATGAATCAGCACGCCACCGAATTATTAATATCGTTGTATGAGCGCGCTTATGAAATCACTTTAAAAGACTCTGTTGCTGCAAGTTTTAAAGAAAAAATTATGATTTCAATACTGGATAAGTTACGCCAGTTTGATCTGTATAAAATGGGTGACACAAATATCAATTTAAAAACTGTAGCAAAAATGACTCTCTTTTCTCAAAAACTCGAAAAAAAAATTACAGAACGGCTCCACCAATGAACGCTCAATCGCATATTCATAATCAAATTTGTCAAAACTATTCCGAAATCCAAACTTGGTTTCAATCCATTACAAAACGATTGGCCTATCCGATCTATTCCAGTTACGACATTCGCGATGCGGGCTATAAAATAACCAATGTTGATGCTAATATTTATCCAGCTGGATTTAATAATATTTGCCCCACAGACAAAGACACCGCTGTGGATCTCTTTCGTCGCTACATTCAAGTGCACTATCCCTTTGATGTAAAAAAAATATTACTGATCACTGAAGAGCACACAAAGAATCTGTACTATTTAGAAAACGTCTACACCATATCAAATTTGATCAGCCAGGCGGGATACGAAATTCGCCTGGCCTTTCCAAAAGATATCCCCGAACCCATCCTGCTTGAAAGCGTGACTGGTCAAAAGCTTCAGTTTGGAAGCGGATTTGAGAATTCTGATTGGGTTAAAAGTTTTAATCCGGATCTCATTGTCAGCAATAATGATTTTTCTCTTTCCCTTCAAGAGTGGGCCCAACAGGCCACTCATCCCATTAATCCTCCGCGCGAACTGGGATGGTATCAGCGAAAAAAATCTCGTTACTTTAAAAACTACAATAAGCTAGTTGATGAGTTTTCAGCCATTGCCAAAATCGATCCCTTTTTGATGCGAGTCGAGACTGAAGAATTCAACACATTTGATATCAACAGTGAATCCAGCCGAAAAGAACTGGCCGACCGCGTGGATTTATTTTTAAAAAATTTAAAAATTAAATATCAACAGCAAAACATTGATCAAGAGCCCTTTTGCTTTGTGAAGAACAACTCGGGAACCTATGGTTTGGGCGTCATCAAAGTCAGTTCCTCTTCAGAAATTTTAGAGTGGACTTACAATGCTCGAAAAAAAATGAAGGCCGCAAAAGGTGGTCGTGAAATCGAAGAAGTGATTATTCAAGAAGGTATCCCCTCTATTGTCACTGCGGAAAGTGCCTCGGCAGAGCCTGTTATTTATATGATTGGTTGCGAGCTGGCCGGTGGATTCTTGCGAACTCATGCAGAAAAATCTTCGACTGAAAGTTTAAACTCGCCCGGGGCTGTTTATAAAAAATTATGCGTGACGGATCTTTATGATGACCGCATGAAATGCCCGCGCGAAAATGTCTATGGCTGGTCCGCAAAACTTGGGTTGCTGGCCATTGGTCTTGAAGCCACCGAAATGAATATTGAGTTCTTGCGCTATACTAAAGCCGAGTGCGGATCTATTTAAATTTTAAGAATAATGCCATACTAAAACCGGAGGTTCCATGTCCTCAAAAATTAAATCTTTTGGTATTTTTGGCATTTGCTTTGCGCTTGGTTTGACTCTGTTTTTTTCGATCTCAGAAGAAATCATGATTCAGCGAGACCCCGCAGCAATAAATGGAAAAGTTTTTCAGATCTCTTCACTGAGTAATGATCAAATCAAACAGCACCTTGTTCGAAAAATTAGAGTCCAACCAACGGATGGTGGTCAAAAATCTTTACGTCTCGAAGGATTTTCTTCAGCCGTTTGCAAAACCTACGCAAATATTGAACTGACATTTGTTGCAGACGGTGTGGCTGTGGCCGGAGAAGCACCTGAAATGCGAATCACCGCACCTTGCGAAGCCGGTCAAGACCCTGCAGAAATGGCTTCGATTTTAATTCCTATTGATCAAATTATGGCAGAAAAACCACGAAATGCAGAATTTCATTTTGATGGATTTATCTCGCGTTTTGAATTTAAAAACACGTCGGATGAGTGGCCTCGCACGTGGATTCTTAAATCAGTCAGTTTTCAATCGCAAACTCAAGGATCTAAAGTCGTTCAACTGAATCATCAGACATCAAAACTAAACGAACTTGTCGTTGTTGAATTTTAATTAAACAACGACAAATTTTTAAACAGCTGAATCTAAAGATGATCCAGCTGTTTCTAAAAACAACTAGTACTGTTTTGCAATTTCAACAAATGTTCGAACCATAACGCCTGTTGCGCCCTTAGCAGAACAATAGTTTAACCGATTTCCACAAGCCCACGCCGTCCCTGCAATATCAAAATGCGCCCACGGAATGCCCTCGCCGACAAACTGCTCTAAAAAGGCGGCGGCTGTTGCTGAGCCGGCTCCGTTAGCACTAGAAACATTTGATAAATCGGCAAAAGTGCCTTTCATATCTTTTACGTGGTAATCTGTCAGTGGCATATTCCAAACCAACTCGCCAGATTTTGTTGCGGCTTTTTCAATTTTGCTTTTTAGCGGGCTGTTTCGTGTAAAGTAACCTGTATGTACATTACCAAGTGCCACAACAATGGCTCCGGTCAATGTTGCTGTATCGATAATAATTTCTGGTTTTTGCTCTGAGGCATAACAAAGAGCATCCGATAAAATCAAACGACCTTCAGCATCCGTATTATTGATTTCAAAAGTTTTTCCATTACGAGCTGTATGAACATCACCTGGCTTTGTCGCCCGCGATCCTGGCATATTTTCAGTCGCTGGAACATAAGCCACAGCATTTATTTTTAATTTCAATTGAGAAATCGCCAACATTGTTCCGATAACGGCCGCCCCACCGCACATGTCGTATTTCATTTCTTCCATTTTTGCGCTTGGTTTGATGCTGATACCACCTGTATCAAAAGTTAAACCCTTACCAACAAATGCAATTGGTTTCTTAGTTTTTGCAGCACCAAAATACTCCATCACGATAAAACGGGGCTCTTGTGCTGATCCTGCAGCCACACCCAACAATCCACCCATTTTTTCTTTTTCAATTCGCTTTTTATCCCAAGCCGTTACTTTTAACGCCGTGCCTTTTGCTGCACGAATGGCCTCATCAGCTAAAGCAGTTGGAGTCATCAAATTACCTGGCATATCACCCAATCGTTTTGCAAAATTAGAACATGCCGCAAGGATTGTTCCCTCGTGAAAGGCTTGAGCGATGGCTTTATCTTTTCCGGATTTTGTCACCATGTGTATTTGAATATCTTCTTTCGTTTTCTTATCTGAACTTTTTAGTTCATCAAATGAATACGAAGCCAAGTGCAAACCCTCGACAAAGGCTTGCATGAACTCAGCGGACTCTTTTTTACTTGCCGTCACTCCATCAAAATGGACAAAGGCTTCTGTTGTTTTAAGACTTTTCACTTCTTTGATTAAGGCCGCAGCCGCTTGACGAACGCTTTCGGCAGATATTTTACTTTCAGCCCCAAGTCCAACGCAAATCACATGACGAAAACCCAAAAAGCGGGCTTCTCGAAAAGAAATAGCTTCCGAAGCAGAACCGGAAACAATTTTATCGCTGATAGTCTCTGCAAGCGCCTTGGCCGTTTCAGTATGAGTGATTTTAGCGGGTTTATCTTTTTGCGAAGCCGCCTTTGAAAATACGACCAATGTCTGGCCTGTCAAAGTTGAAATATCCTTCGCGTGTAAATGCACTTGAGTCATAATCTTTAGCTCCTTTAGTCGTTTTTGAAAAAAATATTATGTCCCACTTTGAGAAAATGATGAAGAACTATTCTAAACCATGAAATCTTGCCTAGACTTGTTGTGTTAATTTAAAGGTTACAGAAAATACAGCCGACAAATTAGCACATATTGAACCGTTGAAAAAACCACAACCTGAGGAGAATTTGTGCCTGCCATTCCATACGTCATAGAACAGACATCAAAGGGCGAGCGTTCCTATGATATTTATTCGCGATTACTCAAAGATCGTATTGTAATCCTGGGTACGCCCGTCACGGACGAGGCTGCTAATGCTATTATTGCTCAATTTTTATTTCTCGAGGTTGATAACCCTGAAAAAGACATTCATTTTTATATCAACTCTCCGGGGGGCAGTGTTTCTGCCGGAATGGCCATTTATGATCTGATGCAATTCGTAAAATGCGATGTTGCGACGTACTGCATGGGAATGGCTGCCAGCATGGGGTCTTTATTACTCTGCGCAGGAACAACCGGTAAACGGTACACAATGCCGAATTCTCGAATTATGATACATCAACCCCTACTGCATGGTGGTGGTTTATCAGGACAAGTTACTGATATTGAAATTCATGCCAAAGAGTTGATCAAGACCAAAGAAAAATTAACTCGTATTTATGAAACTCATACGGGTAAAGATTATGAAACTCTTTTTAAAGCGATGGAGCGTGATAATTTCATGGATCCAACACAGGCGAAAGATTTTGGTTTGGTTGATCACATTGTAGATTCTAGAAAAACGAAAAAAGGATAAAGCATGTCGACAAATACTTCTCTGCGTTGTTCATTTTGTGGAAAAGGCCAAAAAGAAGTTAAAAAACTTATTGCAGGCCCGGGCGTTTATATTTGTGACGAGTGTATCGACTTGTGCATGGATATTATTGACGAGGAAAAAGATAAAGAGGTCGCTGTCAAAGGGGCCTTTCGTGTTCCTAAGCCGGCTGAAATCAAAGCCTTCTTGGATGACTATGTCATTGGCCAGCTGACGGCAAAAAAAACAATTGCTGTAGCTGTTCATAATCACTATAAGCGAATCAATGCCTTGTCAGGAAAAAAATCAAGTGACGTGGAATTACAAAAATCCAATATTTTACTCATTGGACCAACAGGTTCCGGCAAAACTTTGATCGCACAAACAATTGCGCGAATTTTAAATGTCCCGTTTGCAATGGCTGATGCCACCACACTAACAGAAGCCGGTTACGTGGGTGAAGATGTGGAAAATGTTGTGCTAAACTTGCTGCAAGCCTCCGACTACGACATTGAAAAATGTAAACGCGGAATTATCTACGTCGATGAGATTGATAAAATTTCTCGAAAATCTGAAAATCCATCCATCACCCGAGATGTCAGTGGCGAAGGTGTTCAGCAAGCCTTACTAAAAATTTTAGAGGGCACTGTTGCGAATTTACCTCCCAAAGGCGGACGTAAACATCCCCAACAGGAATTCATCCAGGTTGATACAACAAATATATTATTTATTTGTGGTGGCGCCTTTGTTGGATTAGATAAAATTATTGAAAACCGCACGACAAATAAATCGATGGGTATCGCTGGGGACATCGCTATGCCTTCACATGACAACACAGAAAATTTATTGTCGA
The DNA here is from genome assembly GCA_001771815.1 of Bdellovibrionales bacterium RIFCSPHIGHO2_01_FULL_40_29. Lineage (GTDB taxonomy): Bacteria > Bdellovibrionota > Bdellovibrionia > Bdellovibrionales > Bdellovibrionaceae > Pseudobdellovibrio. The sequence continues at coordinate 95,262 of MEPU01000013.1, forward strand.
AAGTTTCGCCGGATGATTTGTCAAAATTTGGATTGATTCCAGAATTTATCGGACGTTTACCGTGTATCGCCACACTAGGACCTTTGGGTGAAGATGCTTTAATGGAAATCTTAGTCAAACCAAAGAATGCCGTTGTGAAACAGTACCAACGTTTGTTTGGTTTTGAAAATGTGGATTTAAAATTTACTGATGGCGCCCTGAAAGCCATTGCGCAAGAAGCTTTGAAAAGAAAAACGGGAGCCCGCGGTTTACGTGGTGTGATCGAATCTTCAATGCTGGACGTGATGTATGATATTCCAGGAATGGTTAACGTCAAAGAAGTTGTTATCGATGACAAAGTTATCCGCGACGCTGCTCAACCTAAGCTTGTGTACTATTCTGATGAAGAAATGCGAGCAAAGGCTGAAGCTGAAAAAAGTAAAAAACAAAGCGAAAGTGCTTAGTAAGTCTGAGCCTGCCGAAAGGCAGGCTTTTGTGGTTCGGATTCAATAGGCAAATCCGGCGCATCTTCAGGGATGTCTGGTGCATCAACATCTCCGGTATCTTCAAAGTTCACAACATCATAAAATCTATTCGCATAATTTAATGGAGCTCCACCTTTTGATTGAGCCATTTTCAGAGCAATCGTTCCACCGATAGTCGCACGGCATTTCGCCGCTTCGTTGTCTCTCCAGCGACTGGCATTGCGTGGTTTCATTCGCCCTGGTGCTTGGCGCGGCTCGACATTCACCATAAAAAATTGATTTGCTGTCGCCGTGCTGAGCATTCCTGCTAAAGTAATAGCCACGCCAACAGTTCCCGTTTTTGCCACAACTGTTTTTGCCGGAAGACTGACTTTAGCCACCGTTGTTTTCTGATTTCGTGCGCGTGTTACAACTTGTTCTTTGGAATTTCTGTCCACTTCAACGTTGAAAGTTCGCTTGTAAACTGAAGCATCGATTGTACTTCCGATGTCACCACCGTTAACGGCCAAGACGTCTTCTAGTTTTAGTTTTTGCATCTCTAAAATTTTCTTCAGCTTCGCGACCACTTTGACCATAGCTGCACAGGAACCTTCAGTATAAAGTCGCCCTCGTCCTGTCAGATCTGCATTTTGACCTGATCCATTTTCAAAAGTAATCTCTGTTGGATTAAACTTAAACTTATTATAATACAAATTTTCTATTTGTTGTTTTCCACCAGCGATCATAAAAAGAGAATTCGCAACATGATTATTTGAATTCCAATTCATATGCTTAATAATGTCGATCAACTCCATTGAAGAAACGAATCCTTTTTTTGATGTTGCTGGCGGTTGATAGGTTGATCGAACCTGCTCTATTTTTTGCGGATTATAAACGGCGCGCGCAACCAATTGAACATTGGACTCAGCCGCTTCTTTTCTTGATTTTTCATAATCTCTCAAAATTTCGCGTTTATTTAACAAAAGCAATCGCACAAAATCGCCATTAGGAGCATCAACAGCCGCTTTTCCAGTGACAGGATTATACGAACGCCCCCGACCCGCCAAATTCACCTGATTTGTATTGTGAAGATATTTAAAGTTTTCATCAAAGGTCAGTGTTCTTATTTTCGTCACGCCCATTTCATTCAACAAAGAAATCAGAGTGTGCATAGAGGCTCGAGAAAAATAGGGGTCTCGAGATCCTTTAATATGAACATCATAAAGATCTTTACCCACAGTCGTTACAAAAAACTGAGTGTACAGTTTTGTACGTGCTCCCAGTGTTGAAAGAATCGCTAGTGATGTTAATACTTTCGATACAGATGCCAATGGTAATTTTTCATCAATGTTATGACCAATAACTTTCTTAGAATCCTCGTCCATAAAACAATAGGACTGTAGTTTTCCGGCCTGACTCACCAACGAGACACCCAGAATAAGACTCAAAAGCAGCTTTGGTTTTAAAAACATCACGTACCACCTGTAATTTGTTACAATCGAAGTGAGTTTTGCAATAGACAAACCGAAAGCAGTTCTGGTGCTTAAAACAATAGGCTCGTTTTGAGACAAAATTTAATCATTTTGGGTATTAAAAGCATGTAAACTGTTAGACAGCGACAAAAAATGTAACCCAATAAATAGGCTGTCTGCGAGCGGTACTTATGTCGCATCTCAAAAACCCAGGACTACCCCGTGCCAAAATCATCCTTTTTCATAGAAAAGCTTTGCACTCTTGCTCAGAAATTTTAGACTTAGAGATGAGAGAGCATGATCTGAGTTTTTTACAAGACTGAGATAAATGACGGTTAAAGGATTAACCCGAAACTCTCTTAGAGATGTCAAATCTCTCAACATCTGGAAGGAGCCCCCGAATGAGTGAACCGAAATCCCAGCAGCTGCCCTTGCTTCCTTTACGTGACCTGATCATCTTTCCACATATGATGATGCCTCTCTTTGTTGGTCGTGAAAAAAGTATCAATGCTCTTGAAGACGCCATGAGCAAACAAACAGATATCGTCTTGGCCGCACAAAAAGATGCAAAAACCAATAATCCTGACGAAAAAGATATTTATGCCATTGGTACGGTTGGAACAATTATTCAGTTATTGAGATTACCAGATGGTACGGTGAAGGTACTGGTTGAAGGTAAACGCCGTGTTCGCATCAAGAACTTTGTAAACAATGATGGTCACTTTATTGTGAACTGTGAATCCATCGAAGAAGATGTCTCGAATTTAACGGAGGCCTCGGCACTGGTGCGTTCCGTAAAGGGCACTTTCGAAACCTATGTTAAGTTGAACAAACGCATTCCGCCTGAAATTTTAATGCGCGTTTCAAGCATTGAAAATGCTGGCGAGCTTGCGGATATTATTGTTGCACAATTGAATCTGAAGCTCGAGGACAAGCAAGCGGTTCTTGAAATTTTAGATCCCACAAAACGTCTTGAGCATTTGTTGAACTTAATGACTGGCGAAATCGAAATTCTTGAAGTTGAAAAGAAAATTCGTACTCGCGTGAAAAAGCAAATGGAAAAATCTCAAAAAGAATACTATCTGAACGAGCAAATGCAGGCGATTCAGAAAGAACTGGGCGAGAAAGACGACTATCAAGCAGAGCTCGAGGAATTATCCGCGAAATGCCGCGACAAGAAAATGCCTCAAGAAGCCAAAGATAAAGTGAACAAAGAAATTAAAAAATTAAAAATGATGTCCCCAATGAGTGCCGAAGCCACTGTGGTTCGCAACTACATTGATTGGGTGCTGTCACTTCCTTGGCAGAATTACAATGATGATCGCCATGATGTTAAAAATGCGAAAAAAATCCTGGATCATGATCACTGGGGATTAGAAAAAGTTAAAGATCGCATTTTAGAGTATCTTGCGGTTCTTTCGTTATCTAAAAACATGAAGGGTCCTATTTTGTGTCTTGCTGGCCCTCCAGGGGTTGGTAAAACATCACTTGCCCGATCGATCGCTGAATCACTGAATCGTTCATTTGCCCGAATCTCTTTGGGTGGAGTTCGCGATGAAGCTGAAATTCGTGGTCATCGTAAAACATACGTGGGAGCAATGCCGGGTAAAATTTTACAGGCGCTACGCAAAGTGGATAAAGGAAATCCGGTCGTTCTGTTGGATGAAATCGACAAAATGGCGAATGATTTTCGCGGAGATCCTGCATCCGCTATGCTTGAAGTTTTAGATCCTGAACAAAATGCAAACTTTTCGGACCACTACCTTGAGTTAGAGTATGATTTGTCGAAAGTGATGTTCATCGCTACGGCAAATAATTTAGCAACGGTGCCGCGACCGCTGTTGGATCGTATGGAAATTATTTATCTCGAAGGCTATATCGAACAAGAAAAATTTCATATTGCAAAGAACTACCTGGTTCCGAAACAAATTGAAAGCCACGGAATGAAGGATTTCCGCGTCTCTATAAATGATAAAGCCCTTCGCGATGTGATTCGCTTTTACACGCGCGAGTCCGGCGTTCGTAATCTCGAGCGCCAGTTGGCCAACGTCTTCCGTAAAGTTGCTAAAGAAATTGTGATGTCTGAAACAATTGCTGATTTCAAAAAAACAGGACCTGAAAAACCAGCCATTAAAGCGACCAAAGGGAAATCAAAAAAAGCAGCTTCTAAAAAAGCAGATGGCTTTGTTGTGACCCCGGAAAAATTAGTGGAACTGATTGGTCCACACAAGTATAAATTCGGCGAAATTGAAAAACAAAATGAAATTGGCTTAACAAATGGTATGGCTTGGACTGAAGTAGGAGGCGATTTGCTAGCCGTGGAAGTCAGCACAGTTCCTGGCAAAGGCAAATTCACAGTGACTGGTCAGCTCGGAGATGTGATGAAAGAATCATGCACGGCAGCCATGAGCTATGTTCGCTCTCGGGGACCATTGTTTGGGTTAGATAAAGAGTATTATGCAAATGTTGATGTGCATATTCACTTTCCAGATGGAGCCACTCCAAAAGATGGTCCATCAGCTGGTGTTGCACTGACAACTTCGATTGTTTCTTCGATGATGAAAATTGCAGTGAAACGCACTGTTGCGATGACTGGCGAGATTTCACTTCGTGGAAAAGTTTTACCGATTGGTGGCTTAAAGGAAAAAATATTAGCTGCTCACCGCGGTGGAATTAAGACAATTATTTGTCCAAAAGAAAATGAAAAAGATTTGAAGGATATTCCAAAAGAAGTTTTAAAAGAATTAAAGATCATCTTGGTGGACCATGTTGATCAAGTTCTGATAAACGCTTTAGATATCAAAAATCCTAAAGAGCTTTTCAAGTTTCAACACGAGCGCGAGTTGGGAATTAAGGCCAATTATACCGGCCAACATATTCACGCAGCGACTCACTGATTATTTTCAAGCAGATTGATCGAACTCAAAAAAACCCGATACTTTGAATAAAGTATCGGGTTTTTTCATTTGTGCTCGACAAGTAGACTAATGGTTAAGAAATCTTAAACAGTTCAATCTGTTGATAAAAACCAATTATTTCATGATGTTACAAATGTGTCGGAAAAGCTTCGCTCTTTTTATAGTTTCGCAATTGACGTTCTATTTCAGAATCTGTAAGAAATAGCCCTCAATCAAAGGTGATAATTAAATGGATCAAGCGGCCCGCTTATATGAAACTGGAAAGCTGTATTGTGACCGTGGCGACTACGCACTGGCCCTTCCTCAGTTGATGGAGGCCTCAAAGCTCTATTTGGCAGAGAAACAGCACAACTCTTATTTAAAGTGTTTACAGAATATCTTGCGTATTTATGCTGAACGCGAAGAGTTTGAAAAAATAACTCAAGTTAAAGAGAATTTGCATGACCTTGTTATTCGCGAAGGTATCGAGCTGAATTCCAAAACATACTACGTCTTGGGCTTGTGCTCGAGCTTCAAAGGGCAACCAGAAAATGCGATCGAGTATCTTAAGAAAGCTCTCACTTTAGCTTTAGAAAAAGATAACAAAGAAGACATGTGTTACTCCATTTTGGGTTTAGCGATTTGCTACAAGCAAATGAAAAAATTCGAAGATGCCCTGAAAGAAATTTATAATCTGAATATCTTTCTTCAGGTTTTAAATATTCCAGAATTACGCGCCTCTGCAGCCAATACAAATGCCTTGATTCTTTTAGATCTTAAAAAACACGAACATGCGCTTGAAGTTTTATGGATTGCCTACGAAGAACTCAAAAACACAAAACATCTGACGTTAGCCATCGGCGTTTTGGGAAATATTGGAATCGTCCTTTTCGAAATGGGCCAAAAGGATGCCGCGAAAGTTTATCTGAACTTAGCTTACAAGGCTCTTGATCCTGAAAATAATAAACGCGCTATTCGTCAGATTTCAAAATATCTAACCACCATGGCGGCAGAATCGCAGGGTTCTGCAGATCTTATTTTTGATTTAGACAATCACTCTGTTGTTGAAAAAAATGTGGGCCGCATTGATTTCAAAAACCAATTCATTTTATTGGATCTTTTGAAACTTTTTATCAGCAATCAAGGTCATATTTTTTCAAAAGAATACTTGGTCGAACATGTCTGGAAACAGAATTATGATCCTGAAGTTCATGACAACAAGATTTATGTTACAATCAAGCGCCTCCGTAAACTCATCGAGCCTGATTACGACAAGCCAAAGTACATTTTTCGAGCAAAGAATGGTTATTACTTGAATAAGTCTTCAAAAATTCAAATGCTAGAAAACAGAGCCGAGGGGGCCCTATGAAGATACTGTTACTCAGTTTAAGTCTTTTTATTTTTACTAATATGGCTCAAGCCCAATCCTGCAATATTAAGCTTCAGGGTGGAATTGACACTTGGCCATGGCAAGTGGCTCAACCATTTCCTTGGAACAATATTCAAGGTGTCTGGAAACTAGATTCCGAGACAGACTCTTACTTCAAAATGCGAGTTACTGGTCAGAACAAAAAGGGTAAAATTTTGAATATCACAAAGTACACCATCGAAAATTGCAATAGACCCATTGCGACCGGAGTGGGCTTTGTGGACTCGTTCGAAAAAAATATCGTTCGCGGAATTATCTCTGACAAAACACTTCGCTATCAGATGACTCTTGGATTCTTCAATCCAAAGCAATTGGCCGAAGACAGCCCATTGTGCGAAGATCAAGTTCTGGCGGCCTCGATAGAGGTTATTGGGCAAAAGGGTGGGATTTCATCACCGATTGACCCAGGAGCCTACGAGATTGAATTGATGGTGCTTAAAAAGGTTTCAAACTCGTTAGATTTTTACTGCCGAGGACCAGCAGCCCATTAAAAATAGCTTGAGTCTCAGTGGCTCGAGTTATATATGTTTATTTCGTTTAAACTTAGTCAGCCTCGCTGCCTAAGCTTTTACAGGGAGTTAGCTCAGTTGGTAGAGCGCCACCCTTACAAGGATGACGGAATCAGTTCTTTGAAATTTTGATCGTGATAAACCGTTGAGATCACTAATGGATCTTAAACAGCAAAAAAGTAATTGGTAGAAATGCACTGAAAATTGGTAGAAAGGTAGAAACCTCGAAACCAAACTATTTAATTTAAAAAAATGAATAGGGAGTTAGCTCAGTTGGTAGAGCGCCACCCTTACAAGGTGGATGTCGCAGGTTCGAATCCTGTACTCCCTACCAAATACTTGAAATCACGAACGAATTTTAAATCATCAATTGGTAGAAAAAATTAGTTAAAATTAAAAGGAAAAAATAACGTGTCTAAAGTTATTCCTTTAACAAAAAATCATAAAAATTACGAAGATGTTCCTGACGGACTGAAGTGGGCGATCCCTATTCATGAATGTTTAGAAAGCGCTGAAGTTAAAGAAGCTAGTCGACGACTTGAAACGGAATCTAAATTAAGAGTTGAGAGCAAATTTCGTAAGAAGAACATCAAGATCGTTTCATTAGGTAGTTTATTAGAAAATCCAACCTAACGTGTATTCGCCAGCACCTATTATTGGCCGATCGTTAAAAGTATTTGAATTACCTATTTGGTCTGTGACAACCACAGATTGCCGTGAGCTTCCAATAGCACCTATACCCAGCATCATGTTAAAGCTATTCCAGTACCAGCCATAGCCAACATAGCATCCGTAGACAGGATCTGCGATTTCACCTACAGCAACATAACCGCTAGGTACTGCGAACGTTGTTTTTGAATAACCCGCCAGCGGCGCAACGTAAAGCCCATCAACATACACACCATTTTTAAACCAATTGCCACGAATCCCAACCAATAAAGTCTCTGCATAAATCTTTGAGGCACTGGTTCCGGCGGCTCTTTCAGAATATTTTGAATAACCTATTTGCGGACCCGCCGTCCAATGGCTACTTACTTTGATGTCTAAAATTAAATTAAGTGTTGAATTGACCGCCAACCTAAGTGGTTCAAACCGAAAATTATAGCGCGACTCAATAATCTGATCCGCAAAAAGATTTACTGAAAAAAAATAGATTAAAAAGAAAACTACGTTAAAATTCACCACCAACCCCATTGTTAACTCAAAGTCTTTAATTTTTGTTATCACTAAGCAAGAGAAATATACATATCGCATGAAAAACGATTGCCTATATTAATTGTTTTTAAGAGTTACATTTTTTCGATATGCTGAATCTTCGATGAAACTAGATTGCGAGCATTCTCTGAAAGACAATTATAAAATTCATCAGACTGTTCAATTGATTTCAAATACTTTAATGCGACTTGATTTCCCTCTTTAGAGTTTCTGCTCATGTAACAATCCGATACTTTTAATATTGAATCAGATAAGCCATTTAAATTTGAACATCTAAATCCGGAAGTTTTTTTATAAGTATCTTGTCCAATGGTAAATGTCTTATAATCTTTGAAAGCGCTTTTAAGACAACTGTTAGCGATTTCTCTACCCACATATTCACCGAATGGTAAAGCAACAAGAGTACATCCTAAAAAAAATCCAGTTGATTTACTTGTGTCCAACACTATCTGAGCAGCATACCCACCAGCCGTTGCTGTATAGCTAAAAACGGTACCTACGACCTTTTGAGTTTTGGATGCCAATTTAAGTCCGAACTGCTCTTCTGGAATTTTTTCAAGCGCGGATTCACATCTTTGATTCTCTAAAGATGAGTTAAAATTTTTATCCGCTGTTGCACATGCGACTAAAAATATCGTTAAAAATAAGATCTTAAGCCTTAGAACGGCTTTGAAATAATTTATTTCTATGCAAAATTTCATAAATTAAATTCTTAACATTTTTGTCTAAAAATACATCAAGAAAATTCGAGTCAAAGAATTAGACACCTTCAAAAGCTTTCAGTAATTGAGTAGCTTTTTGGTTGATATATTTCTCAGTCATTTTAATAGAGCTGTGTAAGCAGCATTGCTGCAGTAAATACGCATTGCCTCTATACCAATCATGTAAATGCAAAGCACCAATAGTTGCATAAGAATGTCGCCATTGAAGCGGTGATAAATATTTAAAATCACAATCTTTGCAAATTTTCTCCCAGATACGATTAATACTGTCAGGATGCGCTTCAATCAGGCGTTGATCAGCAGATAAGTTGTTTTTCAGGTATGTAGCCACCTCAACAACAACGCTCTTAGATGGCTGGATAAGCGGTATTTGAATGCTGCCCTCCTCAAACGCTGACATTTTGGATGCGTTTTCAAAAACGAGTACACCTTTATGGCCACGACTCCACGCCTTCACGATATTATCTGCTAACTGAAAAAATGGCACTTTAGCATCAGGAAAAAGATGCTTTACCTTAAGCCCTAGAAAGTTACCTCTACGGAGACCTGTGCAAATTCCTAGATATAAAGCATATGCACGAATCTTTTGTTTCGGATTGTTTGAATAAACCTGATCAATTTTATTTTTGATGTCGTGCATGTCTTCTTCAGTATAGGTATCAGCACTCCGCTTATTCGCGTGGTAACCGCGTTTTTGCTGCTCCAAAGTCATCTTAACGTAAATCGTAAGAAAATGTTCTTCAGAAATGTACTCATAGGCTTTTAAAAATCTAAGGTATTCATTCAAAGATTTAGTTAGGGTCCCATAAGTATTATGCGAATATTTTTTATCCGACTTGTTTTTTGCTGTTCTAACGTGGGTAATTGCTTGTTGTTTCCAGCGAATAAATTCGACTGGATGTTCACAACCTTTCGATAGAAAGAATGGCAGCCAGAATTTTTGTATCCAAGTTTTATACGCGTGCGCACATGCAACGTCGCTTTTATAAGTGAAAAATTCTTCTACTGAATTTTTAAAATTAAACTGTTTCGTAATAAAATCGCCTGTTTAGAGCTAGGTTTTAATATTAACAACCGCGTGTTCTTTACGAAGTGTCTAACGAACCCGCCTATCATAAACTTAAAGATATAAATGATGCTGCAAAAGTAATAGCAAATCCATTTAATCCATCTTTGCCGCCAGAAAAACATTGGCTTGGTGAAGGAGTTTATTTTTTTTAAATCCGAATGGGTTGGAGTGGGCCTGTAAGTGGCCATTCGAAGGCCCGCGCTCAGATCAAGGAATCATTAGTGCACAAATTGAAACTGAAAAGGCGTTAGATTTAAGAGTCGAAGCAATGATGAAAGCTTTTAGAAACCTTATCTATGAATGATTGCAGAAATAAGTAGATTGCTTGCATCAATTATTTAAAATATCTTTTGCACGGGCCGATGGAATTGAGATGACAGCATAGTCATAATCTGCAAGATTTTGCTTAACGCCAGGAGTTCATATGAAATTGTTTTCGATTTTTACAGCAACAGCTTTATTAGCTACTATTGCATTTGCCCAGACTAAGATAAATTCTTCTGTAGAAAAAATAAATTCAATAGTGACTAAATCAAAAGGTTTTACGGTTGGTTTAGCTTATTCGAATTTGTCAGATCTAGATCAAGTTACATCATCATATGTAAAAGGCACTGGTATTGAATTAAGTGATGAACAGCTCTACAAAGGTGGAACTCAGCTTGGTTTAATGGGGATTCATTTAGGGTACAAAGATAATTTTGTTCAAGAGACTTTTGGATTCAGTTCTGCCTTTACTATTTTTAAAGGGATAAATAGCTCTGAAATATCATTAAGCCAAATTATTTATAAAATTCAAGGTGATTTAGTTGTGCCTTTTTCGAATAACTATGGATTAAATTTTGGAGCGAATTTCGCCTATATTACAGGAAGCGAAGAGCGAAACATTAAATATACTCCGGGATTAGGTGGGCAAATCGGTTTGTATGCAGATTTAGGATTTATGAATTTCATGTTAGGATACCAAAGCCTTAGTTTCCGCAGTGAAATCAACATAGAAGCAGTTGGCCATACAGCAATTTATAAGTCAGAAGCTTTAGTTAGCGGCGTCATCACCGAAGTCGGCTTTACTTTTTAGAGCTAACTTTTTCGGGGAAGCTGTCGGCATATCAAAAAGTTATTCCGTCCTAGTGAGTACACATCTTTATCTATGACAAAAAAACATCCAAAGACTGATGTTGGAGCCATTTAAAGTCAGACCCAACCAATTGCAAAGCTTGATTACCCGGGTCACGTTGTGAAACAATTTTTAAAACGGGATTAGAGAAAATTAGACAAGTCTTTTATATTTCAAATCAAAACCCTATCTAAAGGAATTTCTTGAATCAAAAAAAGCATGGTTTTTTACAAAATGACTAGTTCTTCCAATAAAATTGAACACGAACATACCGTTCGAGTGAATGCCTTTGTAGATGGCCGCTTATGGATACCTCAAATAAATATGAACTGACTGTGCAATTCATTCTATATAAAACAAAAAAAGGCTGTGATTCGTACTTTCAAGAGGCCTGCGCGCTGAAGGTTAGTAAATTTTGTGATGACGCTGGTTAATAAAGAGTAACAATTCAATTGAGATGGAGCTTATTCGAATCCATAACTCCCTGCGCCGGACAGAAATCATCATAAAATCCGAAACAATCGAAAAACCAACTGGTCAATGCGATCTAATTTAAGGAGAATCGGACTCATGAAACTCTCTTTTTTCAATTCAGTCTCTATTCAAGCTGTTTTTTTCAAACTGTGCTTCGTAATTCAATGCCTGTGCATTTCAGCCACGTCCTTGGCTCAAGAGCCTCCAGAATTTTATTTGCAAAAGTGGGATGGCCCAAGCACCGGCCCCCGGGCCCAATTGAATAAGTCTCTTGTTTATATTGCTTCTGATTTTAAAAATGGAGGAGTTGCTGCTCTCTATCGAGGGCTTGAAGATGCGACAAAGAAACTGGGGTGGAAGCTTCGATACGCAAATGGACTGGGAAGCAAAACGCAACAAGAGAAAATTTTTTTAGATGCCATTGCAAGCCATCCCGACGGAATTATTATCGCGGGGTTTGGAGCTAATGATTTTCCGAAGCTTATTGCAGAGTCCAAGAAGGCTAAAATTGTTCTGATCGGATGGCATTCCGCTGAACAACCCGGTCCAACAAAAGAATTGTTTGTCAACATCTCTACAGATGCTTCTGTCGTCGCTAAAATGGCGGCCAACTTCGTCATTCAAGATGCAAAATCAAAAAAGAAAAAAGTTGGTGTCATTATTTTTAATGATAATCAGTTTGAAATTGCGAACTTAAAAACGGATATCATGAAAAAAACAATACAGGACTGCAAAGACTATACGGGATGCAAAGTTTTATCTGTAAAAAATGTTTTAATTTCTGAAGCCAATGAGGCCATCCCCCCACTTGTACCTGAACTTGTTTCTGCCTATGGAAGTGAATGGACTTATAGCTTAGCAATAAATGATATTTACTTTGATACAATTAATTTCCCGCTGATTTTTAGTAACCGAAAAGACATAGCCCTGGTTTCTGCTGGTGATGGCTCCGCAAAAGCTATCAACAGAATTGAAGTAGGAAATTCTCAACAGATAGCGACAGTAGCCGATCCTTTAAGATTACAGGGATTTCAAATTGCTGATGAATTCATTCGCGCATTTGCCGGGAATCCTCCCAGCGGATATATTTCAAAACCTCAACTTATTACCAAAGAATCCTTGGAAAAAGCTAAAGATTTACCCCATATATCGACCAGGGATTACGAAGAGGCTTATCTTTCCATATGGAAAAACAATTACAAAAAAAAATAATTTGGTTTTTTATTGAATTCAAAATTGTAGTACTAAAAAACCCACCAATACCCAGCATCATGTTAAAACTATTCCAGCCAACATAGCAGCCATTTCGATAGTAATGGCTTTGTTAGCGTCAAACGCGACCCCAGATCTTAACATTCGTAATAAATTGCATTCTTTTACACATTCAATGCTACAATTTTAGTTCAGCCTGTAATTTTTAAGATGGGAGCTTCATTATGTTTAGACCCATCAAAAAAAGAATGTTCTTTTATGGAAGCTTTTTTTTAGTATTAACAATCGTCGCTTGTAATGGCTATGTGGCACAATTTGATTTATGGCAATCACCTGTGCCTGGTTTGACCCTTACCCTGCCACAGCCTTTAGTTCGATCTTCTTTGACCGCCGTTACTTTTAATAAAATATTAGTCGATTCTGATGCATTAACACCTGCTGGGACTGGTGCCTGGGTTTCAAATGTTGATGTCAATCGAATTGGCGGGACCTATCAATACCTTGTCGGGAATAGCACACCCAATTCGCTGACTGGGCCCATAACGGCAACTACGAAATCTAAAATAATTTTAGCCCACCAAATTAGGACAGATTCTGCAGCACTTGATATTTCAGTCGACGGCATGGTGCTGTCTACAATTCCACAGGGCGCCGTCGACATCGGCTGGACCATTCAAGAAGTTGGAATAATTTCTTCCGGAGTTCATACCCTAGCAATAGCAACATCTGATCCTGGGACAAAGTTTGCTTACGCAGATGGATTCATTATTCTACCTGTTTTAAATTTAGCTGCTGGTGAAAAACAAAAGGGCTGGTTCGAACAAGATCATCCTCAAATCTACCTTCAAGGAGCTTGGGGTTTAATTGCGGCACCGATTCTTTTTCCGTTTTCTGTTTCTTCGACGACAGGAACAGGAGCCGTAGTTTCTGCCAATACGGGTGATAATGTTTTATTTTTTGTGGAAACAGATTCTGCTTCTAAATTAAGAATTTATGCACAAACGGCTGCGGATCAAGGAATTATGAATGTTACGATTGACGGTGTGCCACAAACTGCATTTGATCAGTATTCAGCAACCACTAGTTATAAAGCATTTGCAGAATTCTCTATAGCAGCCGGAGATCATTTAGTTTCATTGAGCGTCTCTGGATCAAAGAATGCGGCTAGTTCAGCATTTGGAGTTTATTTAGATGCTGTCGAATTAAAAGTGTCAACACCGAGCGATGAGGATCGCGCTCTTGCGATGGTGGATTCTATAGTCAATAATATCGATGCAACAGATGGCGGCGCACGCATATCTTACGATGCCGAATTATATAATCAAGATAACGATAGCGGCTACTCAATGATGGCCTTGGCATTAGCTGTCGCGCGTTGGAATATTCCTGAACATGCGGCTGCACTTAAAAGAAATATTCAGTGGTTTTCTAATATTGTGCAGACTGATGGAGTCTGGTATTGGGGATACTGTAAAGAGGGCAATGCCGACTGTCCCAGGTCTTATATAGTTCCAGCATCAGGTGCGGATTGCATAGCGGGTTACTGCCCATCAGTAAATAGTTATTACACCGGATTGGCTCCGTCTATTACGGCACTTCGAAGCATTGATGCTCCGCAAAGCTTTCCAGCTGTTGGTTTAGCAATTTATGCCAGTCTATTTCCTGACGATTCTGCATTTATAAATTCTGTAAAGCCAAAAATTCTTAGCGGCATCGATGCGCTAATTGAAAATAATTATGATATTTCAAACGGATACTTCTACTCAAGTTATCAGTATAAAAATGGACTGGGGTGGCTATTATATGAAGTGCAATACAGCGCCGGTCAATGTGATGTCTACATGGGATTAAAAGCGGCTTATTCTTTAACAGGAAATAAAAAATATAAGACATATGCCGATCATATTAAAGAAAATTTTGATCAAGATTATTTTGATGCCTCTAGAAATCTTTATTCAATTGGTTTGTTTGGACCCATGGGCGGCACGAAAACCATGGATACAACAGTGAACTATGGCTTTGCACAGGGTTGGTGTGCCTGGGTTTTCGGTGAAAGTGGTTTAGCCCGCGCGACAGATGTCATGACGACAGTCAAAACTTGGATTCAACCGGATACTTTCAGTGTGCTTCCGCCACCAACGACTGATCCTGAAACCAGCCAGTCAGCATGGTTGTTAATGGGACTTACTGGAATCAATTCAGACGCTGCCATACAAAATAACTTAAAAGCACGGTTTCGAAATTATCAATTTGAATACCACCCCGATTTAGAATACGGCACTGGCGGAGAAAAATTTTCGGATGCCATACCCTACTTGTATACATCGAATGCGGCGTGGGCCTTTATTGCCCTGACCCAACAACCTTCACCCGTCACTTGGTGGAAATAAATTTTGAATACTATAAAATATGTTCTTTCTTTTTTAGTCGTATATCAAATAGCATTTGTTGCATTTGCTGATGAGTCTTCGGCGAAAACAACAACAAAAGTTTCATTGAAATCTTTGTCGTCGTGGGGATTGCAAACTTTATTCATTTCAAATTCTGCCACAGCCCTAGAAACTGATTATTTAGGTGAGAGCACAGAGCGCGTTGAAATGAAAAATTCTGGAATTGGATTTTCTGGATTTTATAATTATTACGTCAATCAAACATGGATTCTGCATTCTAGTTTTGGCTACGAACCATTAAATGCCATTGGAAAATCGACACTATTTGGCTGCGATAATATGAGTTCAAACGATTGCGCAGTCGATATTGATTATCTGGCAGGAACAGCAGCTATCAGATTTAATTTACCTAAAAAAACTTACAATTTATGGACAGATCTGGGCTTTTCAATCAGATACCCCCTTAAAAGTTCATCGACGGCTTTAGTTGCCTCACGAGTTTCTGTGACAAATACTCTGAACGCAGGATTTGGGATTGAAATTGAAGCCAATAGAAATAAATTTATTCCCGTGTCTTTGCAGTATTCACTTTTTCCGTCCGTTGGCGGAATTTCGGCGAATAGTTTGATGTTTAAATTTGGCTACGGCTGGAAACTTTAGGTTTAAATATCGATACCAATTAGTACTAAAGACCAGTCTGCAACTGGACTATCCTCGCCATTTTTAAAATACGGATCAAAGCTGAAACAAAATCTGATAAACTTTTGATGGTTTATACTAAGGAGAGTTGTGATGTTTAAAAAGCTAAGCTTATTAACAAAATTGCTGGTTTGTTTTTCGTTGGTTGCGTTGTGTATGATTTTTGTTGGATTTGCTGCTTACATTTCCGGACAAAAAACCGTTTCAGAGTACCAAAAAATTGCCTTAAAAAATCTGCCCACATCGATGATTGCGGCAACTCTACGGGGCACGGCCAAAGATGTGCGTGCTATGGTTTTTCGAATTGGTTTTGCAGAAAATACAGACGAACAATTGACTGCGATCACTGAAAAAATTGCTGAACTAACAGAACAATATAAAGATAGCACCCGTGAGTACACCGCTTTCCCCTTTGTTGAAGGTGAAAAAGAATTATTTGAAGCGGCGCAAGCAAAATGGAATCTATGGCTCACTGTTGTTAACAAGGCATCCGCCCAGCGTATGAAAAAAACAACTGAGGGTTCAGCGGCTTATATAGAGTTTATCAACGGTGAATTAAGAGACACCGCAAATGACTATTTTGATGCCATCAATGAATTGGTTTTATTTCACCAAACTCAAGCGAGATTGGCTCGATTAAATGCAGAAAAAACAGCTGATATCGGAACCTACACTTCGATTGGACTTATTCTGTTGGGTACTTTTTTAGCTTTAGCTATTGGAATTATTTTTGGTCGCGATTTAGCCCACTCTCTAATGACGGTTATTCTGCGAGTGGACCAATCCAGCCGTCAGGTTGGAGAATCCAGTCAGCACTTAGCAACTGCAAGCCAGCTTTTATCAAGTGGTGCCACCGATGGCGCAAGCTCACTAGAAGAAACAGTGGCTTCCATCGAGGAACTCACAGGAATGGTCAAGCTCAACGCAGATCATGCCAAACAAGCTGCAAATCTTTCTTTAGAAAGTCGCCAATCAGCTGAAGATGGTGCCGCTGAAGTTCACAAACTGATTCGAGCCATGGATGAGGTTTCTAAGTCATCTAAAAAAATTGAAGAAATTATCTCTGTCATTGATGACATTGCCTTTCAAACAAACTTGCTAGCCTTGAATGCCGCCGTCGAAGCAGCACGAGCTGGTGAACAAGGAAAAGGTTTTGCAGTAGTTGCTGATGCTGTTCGCAGCTTAGCGCAACGAAGTGCTGTCGCAGCCAAAGATATTAATACGTTAATTAAAGACAGTGGTGCACAAACAGAATATGCGACTCAAGTTGCAAATAGTAGCGGTGATGTCCTTCAAAAAATTGTAGCTTCAGTGAGTCAGGTTTCACATCTTGTTGGTGAAATTGCTAATGCCAGTCGTGAACAATCCGGCGGGCTTGAACAAATAAGCATAGCTGTCAATCAACTGGATCGGGGCACACAAAAAACAGCAGCTTCCGCGCAACAGACCGCAGATGCCGCCGAAGAAATGTCTTCACAAGCTGCCGTTTTACAAAATTTGATGCGCGATCTGACTCAAATTGTTGAGGGTGCAAATCAAAAACCTTTACAAACAAACGATGATTCAATGTCTTCAAATTTAAATGAAGATGACAATTCTATTGCAGAAATCTAACAAACAACTATCTCGGAGGAGAAAAATGAACAAAGCAACTGCCTTTATTTCAATATTAATGTTTTCTGTATGTGCTTCCGCAACTACGGTATCGGAAGTTAAATCGAAAATGCGCCTCGCTCGCGAAGCCGTAACAACGGCTCTAGAAACCAAGAAAAACGACAAAGCCACGATGGATAGAATTCAAAAAACTGGTGACGACGTGACCACTGCAATGAAAGATCTAAAAGCTGCAGGAAAAGAAGCTCAAGTCACTGAGTTGCAAAAGATCTGGGATAAGTTTAAATCAAATCGTGATGGAAAATTAAAAGATTTACTTACCGCAGGAAATTTTAACGAGGCCATCAAATTTGGCACTGGTGAGCAAGCCGAACTGTTGGCAAAAATGAAATCAATCATTGATAAACTAGATGGCGGTGGAATTTAATTTTATTTATTCAGTTGAAACTTTTCGAAGCGGTGAAGTTCTGCTTCGATTGTTTTTTTATTTTCAGCAGATTTATACTTTTCCAGCCAAACCCAATTTTGAATGAGCAATTTCTTTTGGGCTCTATCTGTTTTTAAATCTAACAGCGCAATGAAGTTGTTTTTATGCAATACGGGTAAAGTAAAATACCCGTATTTTCTTTTTTCTTTTGGTAAATAAACTTCAAATAAATGTTCATAGTCAAAAAACATTTTAAGTCTTTTCCTTTGAATCACTAAAGGGTCAAAGGGGGATAAGATGTGCGTCAGTTTGCTTGTAGAAATCGAAGATTCTAAAACCTCTGGGTTTGTATAGAATTTAACTTTTTGTAACGATTCAATTTCGACTTCAACCAGTTCAGCATTTTTAATTTTTTTTGCTATAATCCCGCTGATGGGTTTTTTCATTTTAGCATTTAAATAACAAATTGAATCCAGACTCACTAACCCCTGAGATCTCAGGGCGCGATTCAAAATATATTCACAGCATTCATTTTCTGTCGCGGCTTTTGGCTCTGATTTCCAATTAAAATGTCTTTTTGTAAGATCATACTTTTTAATAATTCCAGTTCTTTCTGAAATGGCAAATTCACCCGTATAGAAACCAAGCTCCAGAGCTTTTTTAGACGGTTTTGAACTGCCCCACAAATGTGTTTTTTCAACAAGTATATCATCTTTAATATCTCGAATTCCCAAAGCCCCTTTTTTTAAAAGCGCTTGAACTTTTTTATACTCACTCTCAGATACTGAGAAATACCATCCTTCTTTTTTTATGCTTTTCATTTTTCGCATATAATATTTATAGTCGGCCGTTGGAACATACGAAAGAGCATGTGTCCAATACTCAAAAATAGATTTCTCTTGAGATTGTGCTCTGTGCAAATAGTTAGTCTTGTAATCTGGAATTCTATTGTAAAGTATATGATGATGACATCTTTCGATCACATGAATGGTATCAATTTGAACATAGCCCAAATGAGAAATTGCTTTAGATACTGCACTCGGCCCTTTTCCAAAAGGATGTTTTTGATCAAGCTTTTGAGCGTGAATCCAAATATTCTTTGCTACTTGCTTGCTAACTACGATGTTTTTATTCATTTAAAAGTAGTCTATAAAGGTTCAAATTCGAACTCAATCAAATAAAGCATTTAAACTTAAATCTGCGGAATAACTTCGATCATCAAAATCATCACTTTTAACTGTTTGAACTCCTCCGCCAACACTGAACAATTTTTGAAAATAAATCAATCCCAGGCGAGTATCAAATGATTTTGTAAAGGGTGTTAAAAAATCTATAGCTTGCCCTACGGATAACTCAAGATCAAAATTTTTTGAAAGTGTATAACTAATATCGAGGCTAGCTGTTTCATCCAAAACGTTCGAAAATTCGGATAAGAAAACCGCATTATTATTCAAAATGACTGCCGGCAAAGACAGGATACTTCGAAAAGTTTCGAGATCTTGATCATACGTATACTGAGCATAAGAAATCGAAACAAAAAAAGGATTCAAGCAATCAATTCCAATTTGATAGGCATACTTTTTTTGTCGCAAGGTCATTTGATCTTTGATATCTCGATTGAGAATAAAGAAACTATTATTCTGGCGAATGTAAAGATCTGCCATTTGAAATGAAAAATATCCGTACTCTGCTAAAATTTTTAACTTTGAAGAATGCCCTAAGTTTAAAACTTCGGCCTGATTCACATTTTCACGAAATCCTTCAATCTCTAAACCCAGTAAATTATTATATTGAAAACCTACAGCCACTCCTGCTGATGATTTTTCAAATTCTTGCTGGCCAGATGTCGAATCATACTCGATTTTGCTGACTGCGCGGCTTGCATACAATGTAAAATCATACGAAAAGCTTTTTTCTGAGAACAAGGGGTTTATCAATACTGTTGTTGTGCGACTGTCATCTGAATACTGACCATTCAAACTAGCTGTCATTTCAACAGCACTGCCCACAGTAGAAAATAGCAATACAATAAAAAACAAGAACATTCTTATCACGAATCTTGTCTGCGACGACTTCGAAAACGCTGTCTTAGTTTTTGCTTTTGATCAGGTGAAAGATTTCTAAACTTCTGCAACCGCTCTCGAATTTTCTTTCGCCGTTCAGGACTCATGCTTCTGAATTTTTTAAACTTCTGACGGAATTCATTTTTTTGATCCGGCGAAAGTTTTTTCCATCTTTCTATGGAATGACGAATTCGCTCCTGTTTTTCAGGATCAAGGGTTTTAAACTTTTTGTAGGCTTTTTTAAGATTATCTTTTTGTTGTGGACTCAATTTTTTAAAGCGTTCGAATTTTTGCTTTAAATCTGCTTTTTCTTGATCGGATAAAGAATTCCAACGCTTTTGATTATCTGATATATCTGCATCTTGCGCAAAAGCTTTTTGAGAAACCGCCAGTCCAACTATTGCTGATAATTTCAAAAAGTCCCGACGATTCATATTGAATCCTCTCCAATTTCTTCAATATTATCAAAGTCTGTATCTGTTTCTAGGATATCTTCCCAAAGATCACTATTCTCGATTGAATCAAAGTTGATGAAAAAATCTAAATTTTCTATGATTTCATTTTCCATTTACACCTCGCTATCAAAATCTTCTAATAAATCAAAATCTTCTAATAAATCAAACTCGGCCACAAGTTCTAAATCATCACTGTTTTCAATGGTTTCCAGCAAATCCATATTTGCCGCTAAAAGCTGATTTTCATTTTTCTGAAATGATGTTTTAAATACAAAAAATCCTGCTCCAGATGTCGCCGCCATCGAAAGTCCGCCAAAAACCCACTTCATGATCATTTTTCTGCGACTTACTTTGTTATCGTTTAAAGCACTTTTCGCTTTCATCAAAATTTGCTGACGTAACTGAGAAGGCATTTTTTCTTCGAACTTCATACTGCCCTCCATTTTTCTTTGATGCTTTTTTTAGCTCTAAAAATAATGGTCTTTATCAGGGTAATACTTAAATTCAATTTTTGAGCAATCTCAGCATGGCTTAGCTCTTCGACAAGAACCATTGTTAATACTAGTTTTTCTCGGGGCTCTAGATCGATAAATACTTTTTTTAACTTTTCTTTGTCTTCATAGTCTGCCAAAACTTCATCAGAATTCAACGCAACATCAGAAATTTCCACCTCATTAATATCTTCAGACTGATTCCATTTATTTTGAGATCTGAATTCATCAATTATTAAGTTTCTGTTGATTTGTAGAATCCAAGACTTTACAGATCCCATAGGCGAGTACGAGTTGGCATTTTTAATAATTTTTAGCCATGTTTCTTGCGCCATATCCTCAGCCTTTTGTTTATCTTTGATTAACTTTAAGCTGCAACCGTAAACAAGATCTCCGTACCTATCGAGCAGAGACTCGAAAGATTTCGAGTCTCCATGGGCAATTCTTTTAATAAGTTCATGATCTGTAACATCGTTCATTATTCACAGTAGCTCATCTCAATACTTTGACTTTGTCCATCTTCAGTTAATTCTGCGATGCCGCATCCTTGAAAATTAATCTGGCCTGTTCCAACTTTGCTTCCAGTCCATGCGATATCAATACTTCCTGAAACCGGATGGCAGCAACTGCTTGAATACTGTAAATTATTGAATGTCCAAACCGCTGTTCTTTCTGCTTTATTGTGATTGATTTCAAGCTGCCCACTGACAATATTTCGTGCGCTTCGCGATAAGCCACCAGTAATTTGTAACGGCGCCAGCGTTCGGATCGATACATCATAAAGATTAATGCCCTTAAAACTCAAGACTTTATGTTTTCCTAAAATATCTAAATCATGGCCACTTGCCGTTTGCGTGATTCGGCCACCTCCGCCATAACTTGTGCCACGGTAATCAGATTTGACTGCCGATCCCAAAGTAATAACTCCACCTCGTGGACCCGATATTGAAATATCATAAGTTCGTGTGACTGAATCTCCATCAGCACTTAACACACACGATGGATTCGAATACGTTAAACTTGCCTGCCCTGATAAAGTTTTTGAACTTGATCCCAAGCTGCAACCTACATAATCCATTGTTCTCACGCTTGAGCTGCATGAAGCAAATACGGGTCGCATGCACTCGGAGGCCTGGCTTTGATTAATCAATAACGAAAAAAGATGAGATTTTTCTGATTTGTACGTAGAAAAGGATGATCCCGATTGTTCATCTAACGTCCCGCTAACTGCCGTTAATGCACTTTCCGTCTCTGCAGTGTTTGCGTCGACAGATGTCGATGTTTCATCCAAAGATTTTTTAGCACAACTGGATACTATTAATAGACTTAGAATTAATACTTTTTTCATCATATCTCCTTGGGGAACTTGTCCCACAAAGACATAACGACTCAGTCCAAAAAAGGTTGCAAAAATATTTAAACAAAAAAACTGTCTCAGAATAGGACGCTTTTTAATATACTGTAATTTGTTATGTCTTGTATTTTCACCCAAATACAAGAAGATCTCTATGTGACGCCACTTCGTACTGATCCCTACCGAGGAGCTCTATATCCCTAATCTGCAAACGAATAGAATAATGCTTGCACTTGTGGTTATATATTTAGCATTTATAACTTACATACTTTTATCTCCACCAAATAGCGTCACTTACAATAGATACAGGGTTGAATCCACCACCGAGTGCTCACTCGGCACTGCAAAAAAAGACGAACTTACGCTGTCTGCAAAAAATATTTCAAAGATCGAACGCACTGGGCGCATACGGGTCATTTTGCATAAAAGCGAAGGTTGTATCAAAAAAGGAATGCATTACAAAATAAACAGCTCTGAAGTACAAAAAATAGCTATTTCAGAAATATTTTTAGTTCCTTATAAATATTTAAATCAAGGCAAGAAGGATTACCTTTTAAAAATCCTTAATATCCAAGAGCAAAATGAACTAATTGAAAGACAGTTTTATTTACTTGATTTAGAAATAGTTCCCCAAGGGTTCGTCGATGAAAAATAGCAATATCCTACACTTCGGAATAACCTCTCTCATTTTACTCATTTGGGAGTCAATAATACAGAGCATCTCAAATTTTAGCTTCAGTGAAGTCATTTCTTTTGCACATCCTCTTATTGCCTTTGGCGGCTTAGCCTTTGGCAATGTTCTCGGGTTAGTTTTGCATAAAAAAATTTCGCCACCAAGCTGGTCGATTTTTTTAACGTGGTCTATTGGAATCTCATGGATGGGCATAAGCCATGTTCCTGATTTAGGAATAGTCTGGCTTATTCTGCCCTTTATTGGAATGGGTGCTCTTTTTTATGATTTTTTTTCAAATTTAAGTTTAAAAGCATTAATTATTTTTATCGCTCTTTTGGGATCTCTGTATTTTGTCTTCATAACAATAACGGGCGGCTTTTCAAATGATATTTTACTTTTAGTACTTATTCTACTTTCTAGCGGGCTCTCATTAACACTGAACTCTGGTTGGAAAATATTAATTATTCTTATTTTTGGCCTCTCACCTGTTTTTTTAAAAATAGGTGAGAAATTAGAAATCACCTCATTCATGGAAAGGGCGCAAGCATTTTCATATGAAGGCGCTGTCACCATTGGCGATCCCGAAATTAATTTATTATTTAGAACAGAAGCTTTGTGGTTACCGAATCTCGCAAGACCAATTTTGCTATACAATGGCTCTCGATTTGCCATGTTGAAAAACATTATACCAACTACTCGTGATTTCAATTCTAATTCTGAATCAAGAACAAAAATATGGCCCGTTTACGTGGCGCCTTATTTATTAAATACATATCCAAAAAATGTTTTAGTTATTGGCTCCGCTGAAGGTGAAAATGTAGCCGCAGCCGTTTTTCAAAAATCAGTAGACAGTGTGAAGGCAGTCGATATTAATCCTGCAGTATTTGTATTTTTAAAAGAAAAGTATCCCTATCTTTCAAATAATATTTACAATCATCCCAAAGTAACAACCATTAGATCTGAGGGGCGTGTTTTTTTAGAAAAAAACACAGAACAATTTGATCTTATTACTTTGCAAGGCGTACAGACGGGAACGCAAGGCTCCTCAGTTTCTTCAGCTCTTCTAGAGTCCTATTTGTTAACAGAAGAGGCTCTCGCTAAAATATGGGATAGCCTAAGCCCCTCTGGAGTTGTTTATATTGACGAGTACACATCAAAGTATGGTGAAAATAAAAGTATTGTCGCTATTATTGCAAATTTGGCCAAAAAAAAATTTGGACTTCGAGATTCGCAGATTGTGTATTATAGCTACTCTATAGAAACCTTACAAAATACAAATAGTATTTTAAATTCAAAAAAAATGCGCGAAGGTCTATTGTTATCAAAACTGCCAATACCAAGTGTAGAAATGGCCCGAGATCGACTATCTGAGTACAAAATCAATCACTTAACTCATTTAAAATTAGATACAGACTCCGTTTCGCATCTTAAGTTACCAAAAGACGATCACCCCTTTTTTATTCAAAACATTGGCAATACATTTAGTTTTCTTTTCATTATTATCATTTTTATCTTATTGACCGGATTCTCGCATTTATTACTAAGACAATCTGGTTTAAAATTTGTTGGAAAAAACAAAGGACTCTTTTTTCTTGGTGCTTCATATATTGTGCTTATTATGGCTTTCTCAGGACCTCTGACGTTAATTTCTGGTGAACCCTTTTTATCTGGCGTGTTGACCTACATAAGCCTGTATGTTTTTGGCTTAGCGGCTGGCTTGGCAGCATTTAAAATTAAAAAAATCTCTTACCGTATTTTAGCAAGCACAAGTGGCTTTATCTTAATCGGAAGCTGGTTATCTATGGATATTACTAAGAATTATTTTCTTGCACTCGATTCACAGCTATTTAGATTAGGTTTTGTCATCATTTGTATGGCCATTATTGCCATTATATTTGAAATTCCCTATATATATTATTTAAAAAATGTCCATGGCGAAGATCGTGGCGCACTTTATACCTATGAAAATATGGGAACACTAGTCGGCTCATTGATCAGCTTACCAAGTCAAATTGTCTTTGGTTTTACTGGAACATTTATCGTTGGAGTTTTCATGTTTATTTGTTCCTGGATATATCTTAAAAATGAATAGCAATAATTCTACGTAGGGATTACGGTTTTTTTATAACTGGCCGCAGCTTCATAATTTCGTATTCAGACAACTCTTGCACGCGGCCATCTCTGCTCGAACTGTCAAAAATTCTAACCTTATACTTTGCTCGGCCACTGGATGTTTTTACAAGTCCTAAAACTTCCATTGGGACTTGTTCTCGATACCCCATTGAATTGACAATACTGACTCGTGTCTTGTTGGTCCCTAGGCTGCTCAAATAGACATCGCCAGATGAGACTGTTGTGCTTGTTTGAGATACCGGAGGGTCTGGTCTACGAATAATTTTAAGTCCGTCTGTTTTAGGCGGTGTATACGGAATTCCATTTGCTGGTTTTGCTTGCTCTTTTAAAAATGTCTGCCAGCCAGTCTCTGCAGGCAGCTCTTCAACATGAACGCCACTAGAGTCTGGGAAATTTCCTTTTTCATCTGTAGCTTTTATTCTTGAACCTGCAGCCTTGCTCTGTGTAGAGCTTGCCATCAATCGAGCTTTTCTTCTTTCAAAAAATTGAGCGATCTCAGAATTTTTTATTGCTTTATTTTTTGCAAGGCTTGCAGCTTTTATTCCATAACCCAAGGCGCTCGCCTGAATGCAACTGTAAACACGATCATCTACTTTTATTTCTTCTAAACTGACTTTACATGATGGCTTAAAATGAGAGACATCAGATAAAATTTTTGAGCACTCATTAGCAACCAACTGCACCGTTTGAACGGAACCCACACTTGTTGCCGCATAGGACATCCCTCGAGCAAACGACGTCGCTCGTATCACGCCCTGAGTGTTCTTCGCTAATAATGCCAACTGAGAGGCTCGTCCCATAAGTATAGCCCCTCCAGACAAACCCAAGGTTGCCACAGTGGCCACGCCTGAAATTATACTGTGACCTTGCTCTCGTTGCTCGATTCGACATTGCAAATGAAATAGACTTGGTCCCAATCGATCATCTTTCGCTAAAACCGCTGAAAGATTCTCAGGATTTAGCACAAGTCGACTCTCTAAATCTGAAGAATAGTTTTGAGTGCTCTGGCCTTCAACTAATTTCTTTCGATCACGATACAGCTGTTCTTTAACTTTTTGAGATAACTTTTTTAAATCTTCTTTCTGAACATTCGTCAAACTTGAAAATGGTCCACTTATTTTTGATTCAATAAATTCTTTTACTATGGGATTTTGACTTAATGGAATTTTAGCTAACGTCAAATTATATTGTGTCACCAAAGATGAAAGTTCTAAGTTGAACTGCTCGTGCTCTTGTTTGATCAGTCGACTTTTTTCATCGGCCGATAATTTTTTATCATTCTTATACTTCAATCCCGCATTAATTTTAGATGCGCTTAACCGATTAATTGCTTGATTCAAATAATCCAATTCAGGAAGTTCAGCATTCATTCGATTGACCACATCTTGAAACAATGGGTCGTCACCTTTTTTAGATCCTAAATCGCTCCAACGGGCAATAGAGCAATCTATGCTCTTCATTTCTTCTTCAGCAAGCGCTGAATAGATAAGACGATCACTCACCTGCCTTAATGACTTTAGACTTTTTGCCGACTGATCTGTCGAGCATGTTTTGTTCAAATCATCTTGATGCTGCAGGTTTTTATCTACAGCCATTTTTTTGCAATCTGTTTGCGTCACTAGAGTTGATATGCTTTCTGATAAGTTGTCAAACGAACCAGATGCCCAAACCAAATTTGAACCCAACAAAAACATTATAATCGTATTTAAAAATTTATTCACCGTTCTGTATCGGAATAACCGTTAGTGTTCTTGAATTTGTTAAACTTTTAGACAGTGTCATTTAAAGACATTAATTAAACTTTATGGTCACTTAATTTTCTTCAATTCAAATTAAATCCTGTTTCAATTGGCACTGTTATAGCTACACGAAGAATACATATCAATAAAGGAAGTATATATGAACCGACACATTTACACACTTGCCATCAGCCTTTCGACTCTAACCCTATGTGGACCTGCTTTCGCGAAAGGTCTTTTGAATGATCGGGTTATTTCTTCTGTAACGAATCACGCATCAAAAAATTTTACAGTTAATGGTTTTGAAATCACTCAAGACGGGAATACTTTAATATCCAAAAAGCGAAACACTGACGGCAGCGTTCAAATTATTTCTTCAACAACCCCTCCAAAAGGTCATCGTTTATTTGATCTTTATCAGTTGTCCTCTGATGAGTTAATTCTGGGTTATGAAACACCTGGACACAATTACCCTCCAAAGCCAACCGTATGGAGTGTTCAAATTATATCTCTTGATGCTTCAGGACAGTTTATACCTGTTCAAAATATTGAGTCAAAGGAGACCCATGTTTTTTTAAAACGTGTTTTAGACGAAAATACCTTTGTTGCTGAAATTCGACACTACAAGGAATTAAACAGCTCAGACAATCTTGTTTTATACAAAAGAGATTCAAAAACTGGACACTTCGAAATCAAAGCAACTCCGATTAAAAATGCAATGGCTGTTGTCATTGGAAAAAGTGCAGTCATACCTGGAACTTTTTTGGCTAAAACATTTACCCAACCTGGAGATCACAGAGAGAAGCTATATCGAATTGACAGTGAGACCGGAAAATCAACATTGCTCTTAAAAGGTTTAAACCAAAATGAAGTTCCAGAGAATACAAAGCAATGGAGCCCCCAAGTTATTTCTCAAGTTTTACCCGATGTTTTTAGTCTTGGTTTTTCAGGCCGTGATCGAAGTGATGACGTTCGTGAATTAGAAATTTTTGCTACAAAATCGGATGGCAGTTTAAAATCTATTGGAACCATTTTACCAAAAAAACGCGACAACAATAGTTTTAGTGGGCATTTAAAATCTCTTGCTGATGACACATTTTCCATTGTGTACGACCATTCTTTTGTAACAGGTGAAGCTATGTTTTCACCCCACTTGCGAACCCTTACTCGTGATCTCGATATTGTTATTGTTACTGTTAAAAATGGTAAAATGTCTCAGCAATGGCTTTCAAATCAAGCTTCGTTTCAGCTTGATGATCCAAAGGCTGACGGTCTGACTTTATTTTCACTGAATAATTCAGAATTCATTCTTTATGGAAAAAATTCTGTTCAAATCGTAAGAAGAGCTGGCAGTAAATATAAACTGGCAGAAAGCTTGTCTCTTGAAAAAGACGCCACTCTTGCTCCAAGCAGCACAACTATAGGTTTTGAGGTGCTGTCTGATACATCGTTTGTTTTAAAAAACAGAACCACTGAAAATGAATCAGGTATAAAATCAACTTGGAAAATTATTAAAACAAACGGTCGATATAAACTAACCAAGTAATTATCAACGCATCCTTTATTGAGGATACAATGACGATTGTGGAATTGTATTAGATAAATTTCGTGCGGCCGCGGCGCTGGTTGGTGAGTGTGTTAAGTGCGCCTCTGAGCCGCCTCCATTTTCATAGTACTCAACGGTAATAGAATATTTTGTTCCGATGGTTAATGTTTGAGCCGACGAACAATTCCATGTTGGACCATGCTCCGTCCAATTATTAATAATCTGGACTCCATTTAACCACACTCGAATCCCATCATCCGAGTACGCACAGAAATACGTACTTCCACTTGTTGGAACATAAAACCCCGTCCAACGAACAGAAAATTGATCCCCAACTCCCATTGGAGAATTTCCTGCGGCCCAAGCAAAACTAATTCTAGAATCAATTCGTGTTCCTTTTTTATTCGCTTCTAAAAATCCATTTGTTGGAGGTGGTGATCCTGTCCAAGTGTAGTAATTTCCATTCAATCCTGTTCCAACTTCGGTAATAACTTGTGAAGCACCCACTGTCACAGTTCGTGTTCCAGTTACTCCACCATAAACAGCAGAAACAACAGAAGATCCTATGGAAACACCTGTCACGACTCCCTTTGATCCAACTCCGTTGGAAACTGTCACTCGTGATGTCGTCGCACTTGTCCAAATCGCTGCGTTAGTCACATCGATTGTTCCACCATCTGATAAATTCGCCCATGCTTTTAAATCATAGGTTGATCCAGCTGTGATTGTGACTGCTGGAGTCACCACTATTGAAGTCACTGTTGCGCCGTTAACGCCCAGTGGAGTTGTCCCACTAATCGCATTCAGGGTGGCTGTGATAGTTGTACTTCGGTAACCCGTGAATGATGGTGTTGTCACAAATCCACGCGAACCTGCAGTATTACTAATCGTTGCTGCCAAAGTATTTGAAGACGACCACGTTACTTGGTCTGTGATATTCGCTGTTGAGGCATCGCTAAAAGTTCCAATTGCCGTCAGCTGTTGACTCTCGTTACTGGCAACGAGCGCATCATAAGGTGTGATAGCAATTGATGAGAGCGTGGCTGCATTAATGGTTAGTGCTGCCGATCCAAAAATTGAATTGATTGTTGCAGTAATTGTTGCTGATCCTGTCGCAATACCTGTTGCGCGGCCCTTTGTTGGAATCGTATTGGATACCGTTGCAACTCCTGAGTTTGAAGTGGTCCAAACAACACTTGAAGTTACATCTTGGGTGGATGCATCCGAAAATGTTGCTGTCGCTACAAAATCCCGTGTAGCGCTGACACCCATTGAATAAGTTCCCGGAGTCACAGAAATAGACGTGAGTGTTTTATTTTGCACCGTCACATTCACTGTCTGACTGTAGCCTGCATAACTTGCTGTGATTGTTGCTGTACCACTTGAATTTAAAGTAATAACTCCAGCAGAGACACTGGCAACAGCGCTATTCGATGATGACCAAGAAGCAGCAGCTGTTACATCAGAACTGCCACTTGGCGACAATACAGCCTGAGCAGACACTGAATAATTTGCATCTATACCACCCGTAATCATCGACTGAGAAACCGTTAGACCTGACACTAAATACACGGTTGCTGAAGCTACTGCTGTTGCACCTTTATGAGTCACTGTAATATTAACATTTCCACCTGTTGAACCCGCGGTCACAAGGCCTTTAGAACTTGTGTTATTCACATTAGCGACAGCCGTTGCATTTGAAGTCCAACTTGCATTTGAATTTGTCGTGACATTTTCTGTTGTTGCATCCGAATAGGTCGCGGTCGCTGTTAATTGTTGTGTCGATCCCGCATTGACCATGCTAAATGGGGTTGGTGCTACAGCCACACTGACAACATTCGCAGTTGTCACTGTAAATGTTTGACTTGATGATAAAAATCCATCCGATCCAGTCACTGTAATGAGACTTGATCCGACAACATTTAATGATGGTGAAATCGTCAATGTACAATTCGGAGCGACTCCACCCTTAACAATATCTGAATTTGGAATAACGGATGTCGTCCCAGAACTGACTGTTATATCTGTGGAACAACTGAGCGCATTATCATCAATCAAAGAATAATTAACAACTTGTGCCGCATCTGTTTTGATCGATTGATTACTTATTGACGAAACTACGGGAGCATCATTCACATCTGAAACGGTCAAAACAAACGGACTTGTAGCTGTTAAAAAGCCATCACTAACAGTCAAAATAATATTTGAAGTTCCGTTGGTATTTGCTTCCGGCGCTAAAGTCACCGTGCAATTCGGAGCTGTTCCTGCAAAAACAATATTAACCACTGGTATTAAACTTATATTTGAAGATGTTGCCGTGACTGACGTTGAACAATCCAATGTGCTATCCGCATCTGTAATGGTAAATGAAATAGCTCCCGTTGCGATATCTTCGTTTGTTGTTTGATTACTGATCGCAGAAATTGTTGGTGCGACATTAACTGGATCTATAGTTAAATTGGCATCACTTGTATTTCCAATTGAATCTGTAACGCGAACAACTGCCGTACCCGTTACCGTCGGAGTATAAACTCCGGTTGTAGCATGAATACTACCAGGGCCACTCACCAATGAATAAGTATATGCTGTTATACCACCAGTTGCCGAAAATGTTTGGGTACCATTTGTCAAAATAGTTGAAGTACTCGGCGTGATTACGAGGGCATCATTAATAGTAACGCTTGCAGTTGCCGTTTGCCCGATGGCATCTGTAACCCTGACAACGGCCGTGCCTGAAGATGCTGCGGCCGTGTAGACTCCAGATGATGAATTTATCGATCCGAGTCCCGATTGCATCGAAAAAATATACGGAGTTTGTCCACCACTACCAGAAAATGCAAAAACATTGTTAACCGCCAAAGCCTTTGCCGTCGGCACAATATCAAGTGCTGACACAACGGTAATTGTTGAATCAGAAGTGTTATTTAATGAATCTGTGACTCGCACAGTGACGCCGCCTGGTGTGGCTGCAGCATCAAAAACTCCAGTCCCAGAATTAACACTTCCACCACCACTCAC
Source organism: Bdellovibrionales bacterium RIFCSPHIGHO2_01_FULL_40_29 (assembly GCA_001771815.1). Lineage (GTDB taxonomy): Bacteria > Bdellovibrionota > Bdellovibrionia > Bdellovibrionales > Bdellovibrionaceae > Pseudobdellovibrio. The sequence continues at coordinate 126,420 of MEPU01000013.1, forward strand.
AATCGAATACACAAATGGGCTAACGCCACCCGTAGCCGTTAATGTTTGACTATTATTCACGGCCACGGTCGTTATAGCTGGCGAAATAACCAATGCCGCATTTACTGTTACATTCGCTGTTGCCGTCGCGCCCAAATTATCCGTCACCTCAACAACGGCACTGCCTGCAGTTGCGGGAGCGGTGTAAACACCTGATGTAGGATGAATGGATCCCGCACCAGATTGAATACTAAAGGTAAATGGTGCCGTTCCACCCGTTGTTGAAAAAGTGTAGGTGTTATTCACAGCGACCGTCACCGCTACAGGTGTAATTCCCAAAGCATCATTAATTGTCACTGCTGACTGAGATGTATTGCCCAACGAATCTGTCACTTGAACCACATCTGAACCAGATGTATTCGGCGCCGTATAAACACCTGTTCCAGAAACAATAGTACCCGCCCCACTTAAAATTGAATACGAATACGGACTTACTCCTCCACTTGTTGCATAATTAATTGTTCCGCTAACTGCCAGCACATGAGTCGCGGGGCTAATTGCTAGCGCTGCATTAACAGTGACATTTGATGTTGCTGTTTGCCCAATCGCATCTGTTACTCTAACAACAGCACTACCCGCCAAAGCACCAGCCGTGTAAACACCAGTTGCTGCCACAACACTTCCACTGCCGGATTGAACTGAATATGTATACGGAGATTGTCCACCACTACCCACAAAAGTGAATGAATTATTAACAGCCAATGTTTTTGAAACCGGAGTCATCACCAAGGTGGAAACAACAGTTACCGACGAATCCACAGTATTTGAAAGTGAGTCTGTTACACGAACAACAACTCCGCCTGCAGTTGCTGGAGCAACGAAGGCTCCGCTTGTTGAATTGATGCTTCCACCACCACTGACTATAGAATAAGTATAAGGACTAACACCATTAGATCCTGCAAATGTATGTGAGCCGTTCACGGCAATCGTTAAACTAGATGGCAAAATACTTAATGCGGAATTAATTATGACATTGGCCGTAGTTGTCGATCCTAAATTATCCGTCACAAGGATAACAGCACTGCCTGAAGCTGCTGGTGCTGTATACAATCCCGAAGTGGAATGAATGCTTCCTGTTCCAGATTGTAATGAAAATGTATATGGCGCCTGCCCGCCCGATGCCGAAAATGTAAATGTGTTATTCACTGCCAATGTTTGTGATGCCGGAGAAATTCCTAATAAATTATTAATTGTAACATTTGAGTCAGATGTGTTTCCAAGGCTATCCGTAACGCGCACAACAGCGCTGCCCGCTACTGCCGGTGCCGTGTAAACTCCTGTTCCAGAAACCACACTTCCTGTGCCACTAAATATAGAGTATGTATAGGGAGAAACACCACCACTTGACGAAAAATTTAATGACCCATTCACGGTCATTGTTTGTGTCGCTGGCGAAATAGCTAATGCCGAGTTCACAGTTACATTAGCTGTCGCTGTTTGGCCAATTGCATCCGTAATCCTAACAACAGCACTTCCGGCAACTGCCGGCGCAGTAAATACTCCGGTCGAAGAATTGATACTTCCGCCACCGGATTGAATTGAAAAAATATAAGGGGCTTCTCCACCACTTCCTGAAAAAGTAAATGTATTATTCACAGCTAAAGTTTTTGTTGTGGGAGTCAGCGCTATCGACGACACAACCGTCACAATGGAATTTGCTGTATTTCCCAATGAATCTGCTACCTGAATAGTGACAGAACCCGCAGTTGCTGGTGCTGTAAATGCGCCACTTGCTGAATTAATACTTCCGCCACCACTAGCAATAGAATAAGTATAAGGACTAACCCCATTTAAACCGATAAATGTTTGTGAGCCATTCACACCAATTGTTTGCGATGTCGGACTGATATTCAACGCTGAATTGACAGTTACATTGGCTGTTGCTGTAGCTCCCAGCGCATCCGTAATTCTAATAATGGCGCTGCCAGGTGTTGCAGGAGCCGTGTACTGTCCCGTCGAAGAATTAATGCTTCCAGTTCCCGATTGAATTGAAAAAACATAAGGTGCTTCACCGCCGGCACCAAGAAATGTAAAGATATTGTTTACAGCAACAGTCACTGAAACTGGAGAAATAGCTAGAACGTTATTGATCGTTACATTTGAATCAGAAATATTACCAAAAGAATCTGTCACACGAATAACAGCACTGCCCGCAGCTCCTGGAGCTGTATAAATTCCAGTAGCTGCGTTGATACTACCACCACCGCTTAAGACAGAATACGTATATGGTGAAACGCCGCCACTTGCAGAAAAATTAAGGGTCCCCGAAACAACAGTTGTTTGTGACGTCGGATTTATTGTTAATGCCGCATTGACTGTGACATTGGCTGTGGCTGTGGCTCCCAGCGCATCTGTAATAATTATGACAGCTGATCCTGCAACAGCAGGTGCCGTATAAACTCCGGTAGATGCATTGATACTACCGCCTCCAGATTGAACTGAAAATACATATGGCGCATCTCCACCGCTGCCAACAAAAGTTGTTGCGTTATTTACTGCTAATGTCTTTTCCGATGGCGTGATCACGAGTACCGCACTGATTGTGACATTCGCATCCGAAGTATTTCCAACACTATCAGTCACACGTACAATCGCACTGCCGGCAGTGTTCGGAGCCGTGTACATTCCCGTTGAAGAATTGATTGTGCCAGAGCCGCTGACAATTGAAAATGTATACGGCGAAACCCCGCCGCTGTTAGCAAAAAAAGCTAACGATGCATTTGCTGATAATGCTTGTGATCCAGGAACAATCTGCAGCGCGGGATTTATGGTGATGGTTGCATCAGCAGTTGCACTCAAAGCATCACTGACACGAACAACAACTGTTTCTGCTGTCGCTGGTGCTGTAAAAACTCCGGTTGAAGAATCAATAACTCCGCCGCCGCTTATAATATCGTAAACATACGGCGGCACACCCCCACCTGCACTGAATGTTGTTGTATTATTGACGGCCAACGTTGTCGTTGAGGGCGAAATGCCCAAGCCAATAAATGTATTAACAGTGGCCTCTGAAGTATTCCCCAAAGAATCTGTAACACGAATGACGGCGGTGTCTGCAGAGGCTGGGGCTGAATACAAACCAGAGGTTGAGTTTACTGTGCCACCACCACTCACAATAGAATAGATATATGGACTAACCCCACCAGTTGATGAAAAAAAATTGGAGCCATTTGCAGATAAACTATGTGCTGCAGGAGAAATTTGCAACGCTGGATTTATGGTTACAATGGCATCGGCCATAGCTCCCGCACTATCAATAACTCGAACAGTGGCAACACCACCAATTCCCGGCGCTGTATAGTTTCCAGTTGTAGACAAAATAGATCCCGAACCAAAGGCAATTGAATATGTGTAGCCACCGCTTCCACCAGATGCTGTAAACGTGAAACTATTATTTACCGCCAATGTCACAACAGCAGGTGAAATAGACAGCGACAAAGGATCAATAGTTGGATCACTCGACGAACCGCCAGGTGCAAAACCACCATCACCTGATTGCGAACAACCAAGTCCAAATATTAAAATAATTGAAGCTTTAACTAAAAAGCTAAGTATTTTGAAATCTCGTAAACGTGCCACAGCCTTTAGAATAGCAAATTTGCAACTCTTCGAAAACGGCTTTGATTTTTTTTCTAACTTTTAGTCGACTTTGGTACAATATAAGACTCGATAGTTCGACCAATGTCTCGCATCAAGACAATACGATCAAGGCCGAGCTGAAACCCACTGATTAATAACAGACTCATAGGTTCCATTTTTTTTAAGATCTTTTGCCGCTTTTCGAAGTTGTGGCACCAAAGCCATTGCTTTTTTGGACTTCTTTGAAACCTGTAACCAAATTTCCAGTTTGTCTACCTTTAAACCTGGAAAGTTTATTTTCATTTCGAAATTATTCTTTTTTATTTCATATTGAATTGTTTTTTCAATGCCCACAAAGGCGCCCAATCTGCCATTCGCCAACATCATGACACCATGCTGTTGCGTTGGGACCATGCTTTTAACAATCTTTGGATCATTAAATAATTTTACAAAAAAACCGTCTCCTCCCAATGGAAACCCAATGCTTGGAATGCGCTTTAGATCATGAAATGTTTCATAATTCTCTATAACAACGTCTTTTGGTGTGACAACTACAACTTGCAAGTCGTATACATGTTCAATAAATTCAACCGCATCAGCATTTTTTTCGTATCTTGAAAAAACTCCAATCTCACAATCACCATCACGCAGTCTTTGAATCATTCTTGGATAATTTGCAAAATCAGCAACTCCTTTTATTTTCACCTCATTCAAAATTGAAACCACATGATCCAACATGATGCCCTGAACTTTTCCTTGAACGGTCATTCCCCACGGCTCAAAATCAGGCACACAGACCGTTAAAGATTCAGCTTTTGCAGCCAATGAAATTATGAATATCATCGTCAACGCAACAATTATATTCTTTGTTTGCATTTTTTACCTCGCACTACAACGCTAACCTTATCTAAGAAAATGGACTAGTCCAGATCTAGAAAACTAAAGCACAAAACTTTTGTCTATTGTTTGCAATTTATCAACATGTCTCAGTGTGAGATTTTGATTCCACGTTCATTTAAACTACATATACAGTTTATAAGTCATTCAGACGATAAGACCCCATATAGCGGAGTCTCGATGAAACGAATTCTTCTTTGTGATGATAGCAATATGATGCTGACCATTCTGACCAAGCGCCTCACGGACGCTGGTTTTCAAATTGTCGGAAAAGGCATGGATGGCGAAGAGGGCTACAAACTTTTTTGTGAACTAAAGCCCGACCTGATGCTACTTGATGTTACAATGCCCAATAAAGATGGGCGCCAATGCTTATCTGATATTCTTGCTGCACACCCCACGGCATCTATCATCATGGTTTCGGCTTTAGCTGATGAAGAACTGCAAAAATCATGTATCCAAGCTGGTGCGAAAGCTTTTATAACGAAGTCAAACTTAAGCACGGTGGAAGATTTTGATAAACATGTCGCTTCGGTTATCCACTCCATTTTTGGCGACCAAAACAGACAGGCTGCTTAGTGGGCACGACAACAGGCCATCGCGCTTTAGACTCTTTTCAAATTTCAATGCTCGAGCAAACTCAAAATTTTTCTGTAGTTTGTAGTAAATACTTTTCAGCATTACTCAGCTGTGATTGCAAAATGGCCCCAACTCAATTTTTAGAGCAGGGCATTAATAGTCAAAAAAATATGATCATTTCAGTTCTTTTTACTGGATCGGTTTTTGGTGAATACGTTGTCGCGCTTGATGAAGAAACGGCTGCCCAGATTATCAATGAAACTTTTATTAATAAAACACCTTCAGAACAAGATAAAATCAGAAAAGATATTATTGATACATTCAGTGAGATTTTAAACTTAGCTGTCGGCGAGTGCATTGTTTCATTAAATAAAATCTACAAAAAATTAACGGTGACGACTCCAAAAGTTACTTTTGGAAAAGTCAAATACCCTCAAGTTAAATCTGCACACAATGTTCTTCATTCCAATTTTGGAACAATTGAATGTTTTCTTTTTGTAGATCGAATGAAACTTGATATTTCAGATGCCTACAAAGATGCTCTCAGTTCTTTAGAAAAAACAAATATAGAACTTGTTGAAACCTTACGGCAACTGCAAGAGCAACAAGAGCAAATTGTACAGTCAGAAAAATTGGCCGCATTAGGTACAATGGCCGCTGGAGTTGCTCATGAAATTAATACTCCACTAGCAACAATTTCGATGGTTGAAGGGAATTTACAAGAACTTCTTAAAATCGAGAATGATTTTGATCGGGCCGAGGTGACTCGATCATTAGAAATCATTCAAAAAACTGTTTTCCGAATTGCTAAAATTACCAACGCCCTCAGAGATTATGCGCGCAGCGATGGATCGGAATCAAAACAAGATGTTTCTATTCGTTATTTGCTTAACGACGCATTGATCTTTTGCCAAAGTCAAATTAAAGACAAGGGCATAAAGATAATTGCTGATTCCCTTAACGAGGAGACAAAAATTTCTTGTCGCCCACAGCAGTTATCACAGGTCATTTACAATTTATTGATTAACTCGCTGGATGCAATCGAAGAAATGCCTGGAGATAAATGGATTAAAATTGAAGCCAAAGAAATTCCTGGAAATATTGAAATCCGCATTACAGACTCTGGATTTGGAATGTCTGAAGAGGTGCAAAAAAAAGCTTTTGACCCCTTTTACACGACTAAAACTTTTGGCAAAGGCACTGGCCTGGGACTCAGTATTTGTAAAGGAATTCTTGAAATCCACAAAGGTCGAATTTTTATCAATCCAAACTCTCAACACACGCAATTTGTCATAGAAATTCCAATATCCGCAGCACTGAATAAAGCCTGCTAGTCTATACCCTATCCATCAACAGACGGTTGCTTTGCTATATGAGCGTGTAAAAGCCAAATCCGAATCTCCTTAAGGTAGTGATCCGTCATCCCAAAAAAAGCAAACTGATTTGTGTAAACCGGCGGTTGTCCAGACAACGCAGAGTTCTTTTTTCCTGAGAAATGACAGAACGCCGGAATTTCGATGATTTGATCTTCATCCTGATTTAAAAAAACAAAGGTTCGAAACTCCCGATACGAAAGTTGGCGAGGATACTCAAAACTCAAATACAGTTCGTTTATCTCACTGACTTGAATTTGATTTGCCGCCTTGATTCTATCGTGGCAATTTATTGTGACTAACGCGTAGGGATCAGTCGGACTCAACTCAGGATAATGAAATTTTACTTTTTTATACAAATAGGAACGATCGCATGGCGCCAGAAAAACATCTCGGTATTGCCCTGCAAACTTTTTTATATGACTGTCTTCTAACTTATTATCTGTGATTAAAAAGAATACGGCATCCACACGAAATGATTTTTGCAATACCGGAAACTCGATATCTGATATATTCAATACAATTTGATGATCAAATATGATCCCCACAACTGGGCGAACAAACTCAACCTTAAGATTAGAATACTGATTTTCAAAATCAGATTTATAATGACGATTTTCCACAGTATCTAAACCCACAATAGCCATTTTAATAAATTCTGCAGAACCCAGCGCACTGACATCAAATGGCGGTTTTGCCATGGCATCTTGCTTATGGTTCAAAATATATTTTCGCAAATTATTAAGGGCTGTCGTTTCAATTCTAAAAAATTGAAATCTGTTCACGTAAAATCCAGGGCTCTTTAGATCATCATGGCTGCTAATGCACTGAGCCCAAACACTTTCTTTTAAGCCATTTTTAAAAAGTGGACTGAGATATTTTGAAATTGATCCTTCTGGAATTTGAACATCACTCTTTGTTACAAATCCAATTTCAGAAATGGCTTGTAACTCAATGTCTTTAACAATCCCAACAAATGCCGAATTACCTTGTGATGTCGTCATTTCTACAGATTGTGTTGGATGCTTGGTGTTTAACGCCAAGTGAATTGTTTCTTTTGTAATAAGGGGATCAAATGGTTTAAATATAAAATTATAAATACTAAATTGTTGTAAAAATTTATATGTTAAACTGGCTTGATCATGTCCTGTTAAGCAAATGGCCGTGCTAGGACGTGCCTGCAAAACAAAATCATCAAATATTTTTTTCCAATCCTTTAACTGAGAGGCTCCAAGGTCAATGATGTACAAGTCAAATGCCAAAAAGTCAGATCGCTCAGAATTTTTAATGCTTCTGAGCTTGATATAAAAATCTTCTAGTTTTGGAAAAATTTCTATCTGAGCCTTTGCATCTAATGCCAACAAAGACTCCATAAGAATTTGATGATACTTGATTTCATTTTCAACGACAAGGTAACGGGCCATAAGCCTATATTATCAAAAAAACATCCCCCAGATGACAAGGGGAAAAATGAACTGACGTGCTCATTAACAGAGATTTGTGTTTTAAAATGAACCGTTTCCTTTCAAGACAACCTGGATATATTTGACAAGATCACGCCTGTCTTCGATTACGCGATTTTAATTCAACTTTTATTCAGTTTTTCACTGATTTCACCGACAATAAAGCATGGGACGTCATTGCATAACTGTAACCTTAAAACTGGGTTTGCTTGTCGTTTTTTGGTTTTTCACCACAGGTTGTGATGGAAAAGCCGAAGAGCTTTCCACTGGTACCTACTTAGGAGATCCCACAATTGATGATGGGGGAACTCGAACAGATGGTTCCGATCAAGGTCAGATTTATACCGTTACAAAAATTATTGAGGCCACAGATGAAATCGCTGAATGGACCTTAGCTGATCTTCCTTTTACTGGACCACGAAGAAGTTTAGGCCAAAGCGCAACGGATTCTCAGTGGCCCTTTAAATTTGAATTCACTTATCCCCCCAATAATTACTCTATCGGCGAGGCTCGCATGCTTATCGCCACCTCGCGTGATAGCTCGGACACTGAGGGCATTTTTGTCGATGGCGTCTTAACAGGACGCATCCCGGCCGGACATCCCTCACCATCAAGTCCCAATATTTTATATCGCAATTACACTTGCAGTGGTTGTTCGGGTGGAGCCATTCCTGATGGAACTCCGAATACTTACTATATGGACTGGGCACTTACGCATTACAAAATTGGCGCTGTGAATACTTTTGATTTGGATTTAACGGATTTGCTGACTTCCACTCCATTGGCCATTGATACCATTTTAAATGATGGCTTACTTCGAGTTGTCAGTGGCGATGATGCTGTTATTCAAACCGATACGGCAACGGCATCAAGACCGTTACTGTTAATGGAGGGGTTTACAATTTCTCGTAACGCGCTCACTTGCAATCAAAGTTCAACATACAAACTGATTAACGACTATGTTCATAACGATGGAAATTCAATATCCGAGTCTGCTTTTTCAGGAACAGTGCTGTCGCCAGTTAACTCCTGGGCAACGGCGTATACAACTTTTCGATCCGTTGAATTCTACTATGACCCTCGACTTCCGAAGTTATCATCCTACACAAATTTAAATATCACCAAAGCAAATATTGTCATGCAAGTTCGACGGACTAATTCTGATCCCGTTGCCATCGTTATTAATGGTATTGGTATTGATCAGGATGGTTTCGATCAATTAACCGCGACCGCTGCTGTCGAATCTTGGTCTGCAAACTCAGACACCCGCACCTACTGGAACTCTTTTATCACTGCTATTCCGGCAAATAATAGTTCAAATGTTGTTACACTCAACTTGCTTTCTCTTTTAGGTGCCGACAAAGTGAAGGAGCTGCTTTTACAAGGAAAGTTAAACATCGCGGTTGCTGGTCCTATTGCGAATGTCTACGGTCAAGCCAACACCTCATCGAGAACCTATGGAACATCTGTTAATGGACCTGAATTAATTCTTGAAGGAAGTTTTTCAGCAGAAGTTTGTGACGTTCCCGACGATGCGGGTTCACCACTGGATGGAGGAGTCGCTGGACCAATAGAGTGTTCATCAGATTTGGCTTCACCCATTATTTCATCTGTGCAAGTCAGCAGCATAACATCCACATCTGCGCGAGTTCAGTGGTTAACCAACGAGACTTCAAGCTCACAAGTGGGCTATGGAATTATCGCCCCAAGCACAACGACAACTGACGACGTCACCATGGTCACTTTTCACTCCGCAACAATTACTGGATTGCAACCCTACAAATATTATCAATATAATGTCAGAAGTACTGACTCCTGTGGGAATCAGTCCATATCGGGTACCAGATCATTCCGCACCTTGAGGTAGATATGAAGTTTTTATCTTTTTTCATAGTTTTAGTTTTTTGTCTAACCAGTCAGGCTCAAAAGAGCTCTGGCTCGGGAGCACGTAAAATTATTTCTGTCGGTGTCATGATTTTAAATAGCTCGACAACACAAGGTGGCGCAGGCCCCTCAGGATCTTCTGTTTTAACCCGCAGTGAATTTGTTTGGGCATACAATCGTATTGGTTTTGGAGCTCTATTTGATTATGATCTTCATGGTTCAAATGAAAAAGATTCTGCCTATGGAATTAAGATCGAAGCCTATCTTTCAAAATTTTATTTTGAACTCGGTTATTTGATTTCTGCAAAACGGGCTTATATCGACCGATCCATTGCTTCAGAATCAGGAACGGGTTTTGTTTATGGACTGGGTGCGCGATTTCCGCTTTCTGGAAATTCAGGAAAAGGTCCATTCTTTCATGCCAGTTATAAATTTAAAACTCAAACTTTAACTAAACAAGACGGTGCTGATCTTTCTGAGTCAATAACTCAGTCTGACGGATATCCTGTATTTGGATTTGGAATGACTTTCTAATGAAATTCATTTTAATAATCATCCTTATTATGACTGTTTTTTCTTGCGGAAAACATCCCGCAGACCTACTTAGAACAGGACAAACACCTCTGTATGACTTTCCACTTTATGTGACATCCAGTGATGGTTCAATTTGGAAATTTAATTCCGATGCCAGCAAAGAAGTTTTTGTTTCGGGTTTAAATGACCCTCGAGGCCTCGCCATTGATAAGTACCAAAATCTTTATGTAGTTGAATTCGGCACAAGCAAGGTTATTAAGTACAACTTAGACACTAAAGTTCCGACCGAAGTCGCCAGTGGGTTACAAACCCCCAGCGTTTTAGCCGTTGATTCCATTGGAGATGTCTATGTCAATCAAGAGGGTGCAAATAATATCATTCGCATCAAAGACTCTAAGGTTATTAGTTCCTATACGTCGCGCCCGACAGCTATTGCTTTTGGAGTCAACGATATCATGCTGGTTGGATTATTTGATCTGGCAAAAGTCTTCTGGGGTGGCGAACAAACCTCACCCAGTTATACTGTTCAAGAGCCCGTTATGATTTCAACGGATGCCAATGGTCGCGTTTACGTCGTTGAAGGAACCGCCACAAATGCAAAAGTATATCGATTTCACCAATCGGAACCCACTGGTGCTGCCATCGTGGCTGATAACTTAAGTGGGGCCACCAGCTTAGCCGTTGACTCTGTTGGTAACATTTATATTGCCGAACCCGGAGCCTCGCGTATTTCATTAGTGACGTTTAAAAATGAATTTTATTTTTGGGCCAATATCATTGCACCTCAATATATGGCCTTTACGCCTTATTGATTTCGCTCTTTTAATTCCTCTAAAGAAATATTCCAAAACTGCAAAATTTGTTCAGAACTGCCAATGGGTTTAAACAATTCGCATTCAATAACACGAATGTTTTTTCCTGCATGTATAAGCAAGTTGTATAGAAGCGCCACATAGCACTCATCAGAATTTTTAAAATTTAATGACTGTTCGTAAGCCCTTAGATAAGCGAGGAAACAACCTAATGCTTGAGCGAACTATAAAAAAGAAACTGATAAAGATAGCTAAGGCCATCGTTAAAATATAGAAATTAAGAAGCATTTAAAAATGGTACATTGAATCAGTTTCAATGCCAAAGGAATGGAAACAACGACCATAATCCAGTACATATCCATTACTTTTTAAACCCTTGTGGCCTCTAAGAAGCACTGCTATTCTTTTTACCTATTTAATAAAAAGGACGTTTTATGAAAAAAACAGGAATTCTCTTGGCAATATCATCTCTTTTGCTTTTTCTAGGCTGTGCTACTGAATCTCATAAGGCCGTACAGGTGGAAAAATCTATTTCTGCGACAACAGCCTCTAATTATCAAGGTCCTAAACACCCAATAATGGTTAGTAATTTTGATAACAAATCAGGCTTTATGAGAGGTGTTTTTTCTGAAGGACCCGATCGTTTATCTAGCCAGGCCAAGACTGTTTTAATGGCACATTTACAGCAAACAGGTCGTTTTCGTGTTCTTGACCGTGATAATATGAAAGAACTTTCAAGCGAATCCAAACTCTCTGGAAAAAAACAAAAAATTATGGGTGCTGATTTTGCTATTACTGGCGACGTTGCAGAGTTTGGACGTAAAGAGACAGGCGATCGCCAATTATTTGGAATTTTAGGAAGCGGTAAAAGCCAGGTTGCTTACTCTAAAGTAACAATTAACGTTGTTGATGTTGCCTCATCTGAAGTTATTTATTCTGCTTCTGGCTCGGGTGAATACCAATTAAATAATCGTGAAGTTATAGGTTTTGGCGGAACAGCTGCATACGACTCTACTTTAAATGGAAAAGTTCTAGATTTAGCGATGCGCGAAGCTGTTGATCGTCTTGTTGAAGGTCTTGAGCAAAAAAAATGGAGTTTAACAAAATAATTTTATGATATTAAATTCTTTGAAAGTCTTATTTTTAATCGCACTTTCAATAATATTTAGCAGTTGCGTAAGCTCTACTAAATATTATTGGGGTGAATATGAAAATCTTATCTATACTCAGTATAAAGAGCCAGAAAAAGCGATACCAGAAATTCAAATTCAAAAGCTGCAGGCTGATATTCAGAAAGCTGCAAGCAAAGATCAACCATTGCCCCCTGGCTTTTATGCACATCTCGGTTATCAATATCTTCAAGTTGGAAAAGCTGGCGAAGCTCGTCAGTACTTTAATGCTGAGAAAAAAGCATTCCCCGAATCTGCTGCGTTGATGGATCGTTTTTTAAAAAAAATTAAGTAAGGATAAGTTATAATGATTTTTTCAAAGTTACAGAAAAAGACTATTCTATTGGGCACCCTCGCATTAACAATGATTGGCTGCGCGACCCCTAAGAATTATGAAAAATTTCGAGCTGCCAACCCAAGATCAATTTTAGTATTGCCGCCTAAAAACCAAAGCACAGATATCCGAGGAACGTACAGCTTTTTATCAACTGTAACAATGCCCATAGCTGAAAAAGGATTTTATGTTTTTCCTGTAGCAATTGTTGATCAAATGATGAAAGACAATGGTTTGCCCTCTGCAAATGAAATGCACGAAATCTCTTTAAAAAAAATAAAAGAAATTTTAAATCCAGACGCCGTACTTTATATAAATCTTAAAGAGTATGGGTCGAAATTTGTTATCATAGAAAGTCAGACAACTGTCGTAGCAACCGGAACACTTGTAGCAACGAATTCAGGCGAAGTTCTTTGGGAAGGTACGGTTAGACAAGTCGTTTCATCTTCTTCTAACAATAGCGGAGGATTAGCTGGAATGTTAGTAAACGCAGTTGTAAGTCAGGCTATCAACTCTACAGTTGATCATGCTCACAATGTTTCAATGACCGCCAGCCAGGAACTCTTTATGACTGATGGACAGGGCTTATTAAATGGACCTTATAAACCAACTGAAAAAAAATAGCTTACGTAAAAAATTCCGATAGTACTCTTTGCGATTTTGGTACTCTTGGAAAATATTTTGCGCGCTATAATCTTTTAACTTTTGATTCTATTTGTAATTCAAAGAATTGTTACAACTACAACCAGCGAAGTACTTGCAATTAAATGGTGGGCGCTATGCAAAACTTCATGAACTGCTGCGGCTCACTGTTTTACAAAACTACAGCCATTCTTGGGAAAGACAGCAACATTTTGATTATACAGAGCTAATCAGGCTTCGTTGGACGATGAGGTGGTCTATAAAACGATTAGCTGCTTATTTTAAATGTACGAAGTCAGTTATTGATTGTGCTTTAAACAAGGTTCGCAGGACTAAAAAGTACGCTCATCTTGTCAATGAATGCGTATTTCGGGGTTCTTAAAATCTAGTTAAGAAAGGCTCAGACGCTTATGGTGATTTTAAAATTAGTTTCACTTATTTTACGCATCGGGTTTATTTTAGCTTTTGCAAGACAGCTTAAGTTTTGCACGCTTGTGATGATGGGAAAGGCTGCTGAGAAATCGCAGCAAGGGATTATGTCTTATTCGAAGTACACACGGATGCTGACATCCAGTCAGCGCAAAAAATAAAGGTTCAGTTTTTTATGCTGAACCTTGTTGATTGGTGTGGTGAATTTTAAGAAGTGGTTTTGGAACGCAGAAAACTAGTTGTTGATTGGAGGAAAATAAAGCCGGGTCCAATCTCGCTTCGTGACTTCAAATTTATTGTCAATTTTTGAAGTTTCTCCAGTTCTCAGTTTTACCCTAATTTGATCTATTGTAAATGTACGGACCGCTGCCGCAGCAATATCAAAAGTGAACACCGTGGAGGAACCCGTCCTTTCCACCTTAATGGGTTTCATTGGAGGTTGATTTTCGACTACAATCTGTGCGTCTAAACAAACATCTGGGCCAATTTTTTTACCTTCTCCATGGACACGGATTGACTCTGCAGTTTGTAAATAATCTGGCCCGACCTTAATGTCATAATCGATGTAGCATTCCAACCTCAGCTTCTCGACTTCATCTAAATTAAAGTGGAAGCCAGGATAGAAAAATACGGGGACAATCGGTACAACGATTCCCCACAAATAACTGCCAGAAGCCTGATTAAGGGTAGACCAATAAATTTTCCTGTCAATTTGTCCTTTAATTACAATAACCTTCCCAAAATTCTTTTGCGGATAGGGAGTTCTATTATCCGAAACAGTGCTGAGCTCTGGGTTATTCGTCCTAAAATAAATATCTCGCTCGAGAGAGACGCATCCACAAAACAGTGTAAAGACAGTAACCGTTAAAAAAATGATGAGGTGTGTTTTCAAGAAATTCATACCCTACTTTATAAGAAGCTATTTTATTTGTCCATAAACCCAATGGATTTCGACAATCTGTGTTTCTATTAAATTGAGCATTCAAGCCAATTAAAGATCAGCTTCTGCTAACAAAGGCCAGCTATGTTGATTTCAAATCAATTTTACGAACCTTTGCGACTATTCAAAGAATTTTGGTTTGGACCAAGTAATAACTTCACAAGCATCAGAATCATTACAGTTGAATTCACAGTCATATTTAGTTTAATGTCACAGAAATTGATATTTTTTAAAAATTATTTAGGAGACAAATTATGAAAAATCTATTTTTACTTATAACCGCAATTTTCATATCACAGTTTGCATACGCCAGCAGTGATACCAATGAAGATTTTGTACTTTTCTCCCAAGATGAATTTGAAATTAAAAGTTTCAAGCGCTGCACATCAACTTTAAGTAATTGCACGGATGTAAAGGAGCTTGCTGGAAAGACTGCATCTTTATTTATCGATCCGCAATTCGAATATTCATTCCCTTCCGTAAAATTGCTTGGGTATTTCGATGCCATTAGACCCTTTATTGGGCAGCAAGCTCTTTATGGTGCCAATGGCCAATCGCTAAATCCATTAAGCAAAAACTTTGAATGCAAAAATAGCGACACTCATTATTCTTGTGTTATCCAGCTCAAAGGTGAAATTAATCATCTATATAATGGTTATTATAAGTCGCTAACGAATTATAATAACAAATTAACATTCAAGGTAAATAGAAGTTCAATGGAGAAAAATTATAATTACTACACATTAAAATCCGGAGCAAAGATGTCGATTATTTTTGAATCAACAACTTATCATGATGATAAATTTGATGATAACGACTGGAAAACGACTAAAACTTTACTCATTACTGAATTAGAAATGCAAAAATAGATTTTGTTAGGTAACTGATCGGCGCGACAACACTGCGTCCAAAATTACTGAGTTTTTGAAATTCTTTTCGTTACTCTAATATTTATTTGCTCCGATGGTTGAGCTTAGTTGACGCTCAGAAGTTTAAATTGTGCTCGACAAAGCTCATCTCAAATTTCCTTCGAAAATCCGAAAGGCAAATTTTTTGAATCACTTGTTTATGAAAATTTCTGCTTCAAAATGCTCAGATCGAAACAAATCCCCGAGGAAAAATCCAATTTTGCAGTAACAAGGGTGATTAAAAAGGAATGAATCTGGGGTCCCGATTGGCCTGACACTTAAGAGCCTTTTGAAGCCGCAATAGATTTGATCTGACGGCGCATATACTGAACCCTGTTAAGAAATACTAAAAGGCTCAGGCTTACTGGCTGAGGCCATAGTTTCGCGCAGAAGGTTGGGCTCTAATCGACTATATAGGTGTCGCATAGGATTCCTTACGTGACCGAACTAATCGTGACCGCTATATTTGCTGATGCAAGAGGAGGATTCATGCCGAGTACGATCATTGATGTTCGAATGGCTTACACTGAAGCTGAGGAGGTCGCCATTATTGAAGCTGTTCGCTTAGCCCAAAAAGAAGCCCTTCATCTAGACGACAATAACCGTAACATTATTCTTGTTCCTCATTTGCCTCATCGATTTTTAGGACGTCCCGATCGTGAAAATCCAGAACGTTTCACAAATGTAAGTCTATTTGTTCTTCCCGGGTACACGACTGAGACAAAGCGCCAACTGTACAGAGCTATCGTTGATAAACTTGAGCCCCTTGGTATTCCAAAAACGTGCGTACTTATCAAGTTTCACGAACTATCCCCAGAAAATACAGCCATCCGCGGAGGCATTGCGATGTGTGATCTAGATTATGCAAAGCCTACTAATAAAATTCGATCCCAAAACAGCAAAGCCTGATTTAAAACATCAGGCTTTCGCATTTGTATATCAAAGCCAGCTTTTATAACCAAGTTTTCACAATTGTAAAAAACATAAATTTTGGCAAAGATCTCAACCAAAATATGACTATTCAAAATAGTCGCCAAAGCACAAAATTTATTTTCACATGCTATTTCAACACGTTAAGCTTTGCCATCAAACTGGTTTGCTTTTTGAACACCCTATAAGCTGACTTCATAAATCTTTTCAGAAGCTTGGTGTTGCTAAAAAAGAAGAAATTTATTTTAATGTCGGTGATAACCATTACAAAGAGGCGTTGGGGCTTAGCGCTGGCGCCTCTTTTTTTATTTGTACTGACTATAAAAGCAAAAAACCCTCAGTCGATTTCTCGGCTCAGGGTTTAAAACTTTTTAGTTCGGGTAGGTTGACAAATGGTGGCCAGAGACGGAATTGAACCGCCGACACAAGGATTTTCAGTCCTCTGCTCTACCGACTGAGCTACCTGGCCACTTGAATAAATAAAGGTGAACAAGAAAATTAACGACTACGTCAATTTAAGTCAACCAGAACTCTATTTCTGCTATCGATTTACTTTTTCGAAAGCCTGCTTCAAGTCGGCAATTAAATCATCACAATCCTCAACTCCAACAGACAATCTGATTAAAGAGTCATCAATTCCAAGCTTTTTGCGCTGATCTTCTGGCACAGAGGCGTGCGTCATGATGGCTGGATGCTCGATTAATGATTCAACCCCACCCAAAGATTCAGCCAAAGCGAAAACTTCCACGGACTCTAGAAATTTTTTTGAAGCCAAAAGACCACCTTTGATGAAGAAAGTGATCATTCCACCAAAGCCATGCATCTGTTTTTGAGCCAATTCATACTGAGGATGGGATTTAAGCCCTGGATACACAACCTTTTCCACAAGTGGATGAGCCTGCAAAAATTCCGCAACTTTCATGGCGTTTTCAGCATGAGCCTTCATGCGAAGTGGAAGCGTCTTTAAGCTGCGTAATGCTAAAAATGAATCAAAAGCCCCTTGAACACCACCCATAGAGTTACTTAAAAAGGCCAACCGTTCAGCAATCTGAGGGTTCGATGTGGCCGCAACTCCGCCCACGACATCGCTATGTCCACCAATATATTTTGTAGCTGAATGAACAACGATATCTGCTCCCAACTCTAAGGGACGCTGAAAATACGGAGACATAAATGTGTTGTCCACAACCACTAAAATATTGTGTTTTTTGGCGATGGCAACAACTCCTGCAATATCCGTCAATTTCAAAGTTGGATTCGTTGGCGTTTCTAACCAAATCATCTTCGTGTTTGGCTTTATGGATTTCGCGAAATTTTCAGTCTGCGTGAGGTCAGTAAATGTAAATTCAAAACCATCGTTTTGTAAGACCTTGCTAAACAAACGATATGTCCCACCATACATATCATCCATGGCAATAACGTGATCACCTTGTTTTAATAGATGCAACACTGTTGTTGTTGCCGCACACCCTGAAGCAAAAGCAAATCCATATTTGCCACTTTCCAAATTTGCTAAACAGTTTTCATACGCCCGACGGGTTGGATTGTGAGTGCGAGAATACTCCCAGCCTTGATGAACACCAGGCGACTGTTGAACATATGTTGATGTCAGATAAATTGGTGTCATAATTGCGCCTGTGGTGGGATCTGGGGATTGACCCGCATGGATGGCGCGTGTGTTGAACTTCATCGTATTTTTAATCTCAGAGTTAGACATAATTTTTCATTTCCTCCGAAGCTTTCACTTCGATGTTAAATGCTTGTTCGATCTGTTTTGGATTCAATAAACCATTTTCAACCATCCACTTGTCGTTAAAAACCTTACTTAAATAGGCTTTTCCAGAATCTGGCATAATAACGATGATTTTTGATGGTTTTTCCAGGGTTTCGGCATACTTCATGGCCCCAATCAGGATCAATGCACTTGAAGGTCCTACGCAAAGACCTTCCTCAAGAACCAAACGTCGGGTCATTGCGAAAGCTTCTTCATCATTAACCTTAACAAAGGCATCGTAACGGTTTAAGTGACAATTATCTGGTAGCATATCTTCCCCAACACCCTCGACCTTCCAAGCTCCTGGGGGATCAACAATTTTACCATGATGAAACAAATCTGCTAAAATACTTCCGACAGGGTCGGCACACAAAATTTTAACTTGTGGGTTTTTTTCTTTCAAATACTTAGCAACACCCGAAAGAGTTCCCCCCGTTCCAACGCCGGCAGCAAAAACATCTATTTCACCATTACATTGCTCCCAAATCTCGGGACCCGTAACGTTATAGTGCACATCAAAATTATCTGGATTGTGATACTGATTCGTATAAAAACAATTTCCAGTCTTTTCTTTCAGTCGAGTTGCAATCCGTTTTGCGACAGAATAATGGCTCATGGGGTCTTCGGGTTCAACTCCCATTGGGGTTATCACCACACGAGCGCCATAAGCACGCAACATAGCCCTTTTTTCTTCGGACATTTTTTCTGGAAGCACAAAAATACATTTGTACCCTTTAACTGCTGCGACTAACGCCAAACCCATTCCTGTATTTCCGGCTGTTGCTTCAACAAGATATCCGCCAGGTCGAAGTTCGCCGCGCTTTTCAGCGGCCTCTATAATAGAGAGTGCAATTCGATCCTTGATCGAGCCTGCTGGATTGAAGTATTCCATTTTTGCAAAAAATTGATGCTTTGACCCCGCCACCACTTTGTTCAATCGCACGAGTGGTGTGTTGCCAATAGTGTCCAGGATCGTTCTTGAAATTTGATTTTTCATACTGATTTTTCTTTCAAAGGGCTCTTTTGTTTAGAAAGTTCTGATAAATAAACAAGAACATCAGACATGAGGATGATGATATCTGGGTTAAATGGAATCCCCAGTATTTCGGTTTTAGACTTAACAATCTCGACGTTTGGATTTGACTTTGAAAGTTCTAAAACCAGTTGATTGATGTGCTCATTTCCATAATTCATCATGAATGGACCCCTTCCGGTGTGGTCCTTTGAAAATATCTTTCTGAGACTCATTTCACAACTGATTTATTAAAGTTCAATCATCTTTAATAGAGGCCCAATAAGAAGTATCATCAGCGCCGGGAAAATCAGCCCCATAAGTGGAACCAGCAGCAATAAAGGCAGTTTTGCAATATGGCGCTGAATTTCTTCTTCACAACTGAGCAGTAACTCAGCCTCATAAGACAATAAGGCCTCTAAAATTGTCTGCCCTCGCAACCCTTGCTCCAATAGCGCCAACAGATGACGTTTGCTGGGAGCTAGCTTCAATGCAGGTCTTGTCTCCGGATCCGTTTGCAACAGAATATGCCATTTACGAACCTCTTGTACAAAAGGATGTGCCAAATCGCGATCAATAAATGTCTTAATTCCCTTAGAAACCGAGAACCCTTTTTCAAGTGATCTTTTCACATCCCACAAAAGCAACATCGTTGGCGTTATGTTTTCCATTTAATTCGCCCCCCCATCAAAAATACCAAGCTTTGACCCGCTACAAACAGCACAACGGATACGACGATGATTCCTCTTTGTTCCGACAACCTAAAGTTCATCCAGCTCAACGTAAAAATTCCACAATAGATAAAAAGTGCAACAACAGCTTGTGCTCTGATTTGTTGAGTAACTTGTCCGGACTTATGTCTCAAATTGCGCTGAATTTTCAAACCATCGCGAAACGAAATCAGCTGATCAATCACTTTTGTTGATGATTTTAAAATGTGTTCCAACTCTTCGAAATAGAATTTCTGAAACTTTAAAACCGAATTGTCGGATAGGTTTTCATGTTCAAAGCAAAATAAAATGGGTTTGAAGACAGATTTTTCCCATTCAGAAAGATACGAATACGTCATTTTCAAACTTGTTTGCGCTGACTTGCCTGACTTCATAAGCAGAATAATCTCATCGATAAACGCAATTTCTCGCAATTGATGGGTTCTTTTGATGAAAAACGAAAGAATTTTCTGAAAAAAGATCAAGCTCGTCAAAATAATACCGATATAAATAAGTGTAATCGGGAAAAGCTCTTTGAAAAACAGTGGAAAGTAGATGGGAATTTGAAACAAAAAGAACATCTGAATCATTTTTTTCTGATTTAGCACTTCAAATTTCCGAAGATGAGACAAAATTCGGAACACGATTACTAATCCGAACATCGATATTAAGAGCTCAAACATGTTTTCAACCTCCATTTGGAGTTTGAAGAACGCAAAATTGATGCAAGAAATATTTTTGTTGACGAAGCTTGTCGTTTTATTAACAATTTTATTAAGGAAGACTGAAAAGTCTAAACAACAACAACTGCGGGATCAGAAATGATTTCGCACCAGGAGGATTAACATGGCAAAGAAGAAAGCAAAAAAAGCTACTAAGAAAGCTGCAAAAAAATCTACAAAAAAAGCTTCTAAAAAGAAGAAAAAGTAGTTTTTAAAAAGCACTTAGCTTGATAAACCCTTGGCCTTAAAACCAAGGGTTTTTTTGTATCTAAAATTTGTAATTAATTTTTATATGACTCTAAGTGATTGAAATAACTGCGCAATACTACGCAGTTAAAAATAGATTAGTAATAATAAATAATTCCTACAGCGCCCGATGGAATCAATGTTAGATCCTGAACTTCAGCCATCATCACCAATTCTCCAAATAAATTCATTCCAGATAATTCACCCTCTAATTGATTGTACTCAAGCCCTCCACTCGCAACAATAAAGTCCGCACTAAATCTGTTGTTTTTGATTTCATCATCGGTCAAAACGCGCTTCAAAATATCTGAATCGCCCGCGGCTGAAGAGCTGCTTGCTGAATTAAACCACTTCGAATACCCGACTTTTGTGTAGGGAGATAAATAATTTCCAATAAAATTATGCTTCCAGCCAACTTGGAACGAATTATAGCCGGAGCCAGCGCCTAAACCAAAACCAATGGCTTCCGTAGGATCCAAATTGATTTCCAAATTTAAACCAATGAGCCCTGCTGCTCCCCCAACCATCACTCCAAGGCCAAATTTTTTATGGTCTTTCATTTCAAGATTTGAGTCATAAAGCTCAACACCCTCACTATCAAATTTTTGATTCTTATCAAAAACGGATTGGTTTTGAGTAGTTTGGCGAGTATCAGAGTCTGGCCAAGATTGAGCAAATACAACGGATTGAACACACAAAATAAGAAAGAATATTTTTTTCATAGAGCCCCTGCTTTTGTTAGTTAGCCGTAGTTTCATTAAAAAAATCTGCACGAGCAAGACAAATCAGAGCGTTTGCCCAAATTGTTACCACACCCGTGGATTACAAAACATCAAAAAATCTCCAGTTTTTAGATGACTCACTTTGATCAGACTTGTTCTTTTTTAACTAATCTTCTACAACCGATAAGGACTTAAATTTCACATTAGAAACGGCTCTTTCAGAACTGTTTTCATTATTAAGGAGATCACTATGGCATTTGCCGCTCACAAAAGAAAAAAAATTGCAGTTATCGGCGCTGGTTTTGTTGGTTCAACAACAGCACACTGGGCAGCTCAAAAAGAATTGGGCGATGTTTTTTTGGTTGATATCAATGAGGGCACGGCCATCGGAAAATCGATGGATTTAATGCAGTCGTCTCCTATTGAGAAATTTGATTCCCGAGTTAAGGGAACATCTAACTATGCAGATATCGCTGGTGCGGATGTTGTTATTTTAACGGCGGGAATGCCCCGCAAGCCAGGAATGAGTCGAGACGAACTTGTTGGAATCAATGCTAAAATTGTTAAAGACTGCTGCGCAGGAATCAAACAGCATGCCCCCGACTCCATTGTCATCGTTGTCTGCAATCCAATGGATGTTATGGCTGTGTACGCCAAGCAACAGTTGGGCTTTCCTCGTGAGCGCGTGATTGGAATGGGGGGATCATTAGATTCGGCTCGATTCCGTGCTTTTATCGCCGAGGAACTTAATGTTTCTATCAAAGATGTTACGGGCGTTGTTCTTGGTAACCATGGTGATGCCATGATGCCTGTCGTTCGAACGGCTGCTGTAAGCTCAGTTCCAATTATGGATCTTATGCCGATTGATCGTATCAATGCTATTGTTGCGCGGACTAAACAAGCTGGAGCTGAAATTGGTGGTCACCTGAAAACGGGTTCCGCGTATTATGCTCCGTCACGTGGTGCGATTGAAATGGCTGAAGCTATTTTAAAAGATCAAAAGCGAATTATTCCATGTGCTGTTGAGCTTAACGGAGAATTTGGCGTCAACGACAAGTTGATGGTTGGAGTTCTTTGCCAGCTTGGTGGTGCAGGTATGGAAAAAATCATCGACTTTAAGATGAATGCTGACGAAAAAGCAGAATTTGACAAATCCGTAGAAGCTGTTCGCACATTGGTGTCTGCTTTAAAAACTGTACAATAGATAGGAAAAGAAATGAATATTCATGAATACCAGGCGAAAGAAGTTCTCAGAAAATTTAATGTCGCCACTCTCAAGGGCAAAGTGGCCAACTCGCCTGACGAAGCCGTTGCGGCAGCAAAGGAAATTGGCGGAGCACTCTGGGTCGTAAAGGCCCAAATTCACGCCGGCGGCCGAGGTAAAGGTGGCGGAGTCAAGCTGGCGAAAACGCTTGATGAAGTTCACTCTTTAGCAGCACAAATGCTGGGAATGACATTGATCACTCATCAAACAGGCCCCGAGGGTAAAGTCGTAAATAAAATATTCGTCGAATCTGGATGCAATATCGCCAAGGAATATTATGTTGCATGTTTAATTGATCGCGTGACTGGCCGAGTGGCTATGATGGCCTCAAGCGAAGGCGGTGTTGATATCGAAGAGGTTGCTGAACACAATCCCGGCGCCATCAAAAAAGTGGATATCGATCCCGTTATTGGTTTGGGTGCTTGGCAAGCGCGGGAGTTGGCCTTTGCCATTGGTATGTCCCCTGACGTTGTCAACAAGGCAACGAAATTCTTCATGGGCTTATATCAGGCCTTCATCTCCTGCGATTGTTCGATTGCTGAGATCAATCCACTGGTTGTAACAAAAGAAAATGACGTTATTTGTTTAGATGCTAAAATGAATTTTGATTCAAATGCGCTTTATCGCCAACCGGCTATTTTAGAGTTGCGCGATCTGAATGAAGAAGATCCCACTGAAATAGAAGCGTCCAAGTTTGATTTGGCCTTTATAAAATTAGACGGCACAATTGGTTGTCTGGTGAATGGTGCCGGTCTTGCGATGGCAACACTTGATATCATTAAATTGCACGGAGCAACTCCTGCAAACTTTTTAGATGTTGGTGGTGGTGCAAACAAAGAAAAAGTAACAAATGCTTTCAAAATTATTCTTAAAGACCCCAATGTTAAAGGAATTTTAGTTAATATTTTTGGAGGCATCATGAAGTGTGATGTGATTGCTGAGGGTGTTATTGCTGCTTCAAAAGAAGTGGGTTTAACCGTTCCATTGGTTGTTCGACTTGAGGGAACAAATGTTGAACTTGGTAAAAAAATTCTGAAAGACAGTGGCTTAAATATTATTCCCGCAAACGATTTAACAGATGCAGCTCAAAAAATCACTGCTGCGATTAAGGCTTAGTTCATGGCTATTTTAATTAATAAAAATACAAAAGTTATTTGTCAGGGGTTAACTGGGGCTCAGGGCTCGTTTCACTCTGAACAATGCAAAGAATATGGCACTCAAATGGTTGGAGGAGTGACTCCTGGAAAAGGCGGCACAACTCACTTAGGAATTCCTGTTTTTAATACCGTCAAAGAGGCTAAAGCAAAAACAGGTTGTACGGTATCAATGGTCTTCGTCCCACCGCCCTTTGCTGCAGACTCTATTATGGAGGCGGTTGATGCAGAGCTTGATTTGGTTATCTGTATTACTGAAGGCATTCCCGTCTTGGACATGGTCAAAGTAAAAAAATACATGGAAGGGCGCAAAACACGGCTTATTGGACCAAATTGCCCAGGCGTTATCACTCCGGATCAATGTAAAATTGGAATTATGCCTGGTCATATTCACAAAGCTGGTCGAATCGGTGTGCTTTCACGTTCTGGAACATTAACTTATGAGGCTGTTGGCCAATTAACAGCGCTCGGTCTGGGTCAATCAACATGTGTTGGTATCGGCGGAGATCCTGTGAATGGAACAAATTTTATTGATGTTTTAAAGCTATTCAATGCTGACCCAGACACCGATGCTGTCATTATGATTGGCGAAATCGGCGGTTCAGCTGAAGAAGAAGCTGCAGAATACATTAAAAAAGAGTTTAAAAAGCCTGTCGCAGTTTTCATTGCCGGAGCCTCTGCTCCTCCGGGGAAACGCATGGGGCACGCCGGAGCCATTATTAGTGGCGGAAAAGGAACTGCGGAGGCAAAATTTGCAGCGTTAGAAGCTGCTGGTTGCAAAATTTCGCGTTCTCCTGCAGATATGGGTACAACTTTAAAATCAATGCTGAAGTAATCAGTTAAACAAAGGATAAAACATGGCTAACGAAAGAACATTTTCAATCATCAAACCAAACGCAGTAAAGAAAAATGCAATTGGTGATATTATTAACACTTTTGAAACTTCTGGTTTAAAAATCGCCGGAGCTAAATTAGCAATGATTTCAAAAGAGAAATGCGAATTATTTTACGCTGAACACAGCGCGCGTCCATTTTTTGGCGAATTAGTCACGTTTATGACCTCTGGCCCAGTTATGTTGATGTGCTTAACTGGTGAAAATGCCGTATTAAAAAATCGTGAAATCATGGGTGCTACTGACCCTAAAAAGGCGGCTCCAGGAACAATCCGTGCAAAACACGGTGATTCTATGGGTGAAAATGCAGTTCACGGTTCTGATTCAGTGGCTTCCGCTGAGCGCGAATTGGCCATCTTTTTTGATCGCCATGAATTAGTAAATATGTAATTTTTCGGGACACTCCCGGTCACACAAAAAAAGGTAAATTGTGAATAACAATTCAAATACCAAAAGGGACTCGCTTGAGTCCCTTTTAAATTCAGAGCATATCGTTGAAATCGAGAAAATGGCCATTGGCGGAGACGGTATCGCACGCATTTCTTTCCAAGAAAAATCCCTGGTTGTTTTTGTTCCAAAATCCGCCCCCAAAGATCAACTTAGAATAAAAATTATTGCCGTTGAAAAGAACTACCTAAGTGGGGTGATTTCTGAAGTCCTTACGCCAGGCCCTCATCGCCGGGAACCACCGTGCTCGTACGCGCTCCGATGTGGAGGATGTTCGTGGCAACAAATTAGTGATGAAGAACAGATTCACCAAAAAGAGCTTTTACTTAAAGAATTATTTCAAAAGTTTATCCCCAATATCTCCTACACTCTTTCTCCGACGGTTCGATCTCCACATGTTTTTAATTATAGAAATCGCATTCAACTTAAGCGACATAAAAAATCTTTGGGCTATTTTGCAGACAAATCCCATGATCTTGTAGATATTGACTCCTGTTTAATCGCCGATAAGCGAATCTCCGATCAAATTCCCCAACTCAAGGCCACCCTTAAAGAATCTGAAACTATTACCAAATTTGAGCTTCGTTTGACACAAGACTTAGCCTTCGAGCACCACAAAATTGGTGAGAAAGGAGAGGGTCTTGCTTTTTCACAGGTCAATTCAGAAATGAATGCACTGCTTGTTGGGGGTGCTCTTGACCTGGTGTTGGCAGCAAACCCGAAATCTCTGACTGAGCTCTATGCTGGATCCGGAAACTTTAGTTTTCCCCTGCTCCAAAAATTATCGAACTTGGTCATTGAGTCTGTTGAATTGAACCCAGAACTGACCTCTGCGGCGATTAAAAAATTAACAGCACAGAATCTTCAGAAGCGTCTTTTAGTTTTCACAACCGATTGTGATTCCTTTGTTCAACGTCGCAGATTGTCTTCTGATTTTATATTACTTGATCCTCCTCGACAGGGCGCCACGGATGTGATTTTGAATCAAATCACAAAGACCTTGCCTAAAAATATATTATACATCAGCTGTCATCCTGTCAGTTTAGCCCGAGATTTACAAAAGATACGACTCGATAGTCTTGGATATAAAGTCTCGCATTTGCAAATTTATGATATGTTCCCTCAGACAGACCATTTTGAAACAATGATTTGTCTTACCAGATAGATTGACTCACTTGTTCTAAGTGATACGCTTTAGTTATGAATTTCATCATGATGATTTTTGCATTGTGTCTATTTGGGTTGGGGTGTGCTACCAAGCCCAGTACCGAAAAAGATGAGCTTGCATCGCTTCATATGGATATTGCCGTTTCACATATTCAAAAAGACAATCTGCCGTTGGCTCTGAAAGAACTTCTTATTGCAGAAGATCTTTCACCAAAAAATGCGGCAATTCAAAGTAATCTTGGATTGGTCTATTTTTTAAGAGAACGCTTTGAACTGTCCGAACGTCATTATCTTAAGGCAATCATGCTGCGACCAAACTATACCGAAGCAAAAAACAATTTGGCTCGCGCTTATATTGAAGTTGGTCAATATCGAAAAGCTGAACCTCTATTAAATGAGGCACTTCAAGATCTGACATTTGTTGATTATCCTTCAGTCTATGCAAACTATGGTGTTTTGGAATTTAAAAGAAAAAACTATTCAAAAGCTAAAGAGTTTTTAAAAAAATCTCTCGCTTCTGACCGCGAAAATTGTCTCACCCATGTTTATTTAGGCCGAACACACCTTGAATTGAAAGAATTGATATTAGCAACAGATCAGCTTGAAAAATCCATTTCATTTTGCAAGCCCATAGGGGTCGATGAAGCTCACTACTATGCGGCCCTGGCTTATTATCGTAATCACCAGCGCGACAAGGCGATGGTTCGTTTTGAAGAGCTCATTGCGTTGTTTCCTATGGGAAAACACAGTGACCGAGCAAAACAAATGCTCGCACTTATTAAAAAAGGTACTTTATGAAAATAACTGGCGAATTGCTAAAAACAGAGCGACTTAAGCGGAATCTCTCAGTTGCAGATGTCGCAAGCTCATTAAAGCTAAGCTCACGAATTATCCTTTCCATTGAGGCCGGTGATGTTGAAGAACTACCTGCAAAAACATTTATTCGGGGATTTGTTAAAAGTTATGCTCAACTCTTAAAGTTAGACTCTGATTTAATACTTCGCCAATTCCTCGAGGAAATGGGATCGACACAACCGCTTCCGAAAGTTCCACCACCTCAATCAACGACTTCTGATAACAAGCCTCATAAAACAAAATCAGAACCCGTTGTCGCAACTCATTTGGATATCAATCAAGATAGTAAAAAGAAAACTATTCTTTACATTTCGATTGCCGTCGTTTTATTGGCTTTCATTTTGATCATCAATAATGTTGTCGATAAGTATCAAAAAGAATCTGAAATCGACAAATTGGTTGTTTCACAAGTGCAACCCCTGCCTCCAACTGAAAACAGTTCTGTTCCAACAATAACCCCAGGCATTGGGGCGAGTGCTGGCGCCCCAATTGATCCTCTGGCCGCGGCTGCGGGTATAACAGCTGGAAAACCCACGGTAGAAACTGTAAGCGGATCAGAACTGTCTACTTCTGATATTGGCCCGTCAACAGCTCCTCCGAATGAGTTCGAACCTTCTTCTGAAAAACCTGTTGAACTCATTATTGAGGCAAAAAAAGATATTGAATTCTTTTATGCAAAAGGAAATACCAAAAATTTTGTTCGGGTTAAGTTGTCGCCAAAAGAAATTCAAGTCATTCGCTCACCGGCGGGGTTGCATCTTAAGGCTGAGGATGGAAGCGCCCTTTACTTAATTTTAAACGGTGTTGAAAAAGGTCTGGCGGCAAGTGCTGGCAAGCCGATACGTCTAACATTTTGATGACTCGAAAAATTTTTCTCTTATTTTTTGGAATTTTTGTTCTTAAGTGTATTCTTGGTTTTTTTATTCCTTTGGTTGCAGATGAAGCTTATTATCATGTCTGGTCTCTCTATCCCCAGTTGAGTTACTTTGACCATCCAGGAATGGTGAGCTGGCTCATTTCATTTGGTCGATTTTTGGCTCCATTTCAGAATCCCCTTTCTGTTCGCTGGCCCTTCATTATCGCTGGAATGGCAACACTTTGGATTTGGATATGCCTCATTCATGAGACCTCCGCCTCAAATGAAACCAAACTATTTTTTACAGGCCTTTATGTCCTTAATCCTCTCTTGGGGCTGGGGTCAATCCTAGCCACCCCAGATGTTCCGATGTTATTTTTTTGGACATCATCCTTTTTTTTCTTTTCCAAAATTTTGAAAGAAAATTCTTGGTGGTGGTATGTTTTACTTGGTGGATCACTCGGATTGGGTTTTTGCTCTAAATACCATATTGTTCTTTTTGTACTTTGCGGAATTGTAGTCCTGGTCGTTCAAAAAAAATTAAAATCCTTGCGCCCCTCTGGAGTGTTTTTAACAATTCTTGCCGGACTAATCACGTCGACTCCGGTTCTGCTTTGGAACTATCAAAACGATTGGGCTTCCTTTGCATTTCAACTTAAACATGGATTCGGAAGAACCTACTATCAAATGGACTGGACAGTTGGATATATCATTGGACAAATTTTATTGTTAAGTCCTTTTGTTTTTCTAACACTCTTCACGCGACGATCCTCAAGCTTAAGCCATCAAATTTTTTCATGGACTCAATTTTTATTTTTCATTTCTAGTACATTCAAATCTGTCGTTGAGGCCAATTGGCCACTGGCAGCGCACCCCCACGCCCTGGTTCATTTTATTCAATCCGCGACTCGACGTAGAATAGTTTGGACATTTAGTTATTGGGTCGTTATTTTTATTTCGTTAATCTCCCTCTTGTTGATGCCACACACTCGGGGGCTTCTTAAAAACCAATTGCTTAGCAGTGATGTTGAAGAAATGGGTCAAATTGTTAAAAAATACAAACCCCTCTATGGTCCCACTTATCAGATTTCTTCGCTTCTCACTTGGACAAATCAAGAGCTGATACCAAAATTAAAAGGGTTTTCTCGAAAAGATTTTTTTGATGAAATTCCGGATTCAGTGCCGACAAATAATACGTTTTATGTTTTAAAAGAAATCTCTTCGGGTTGGCCAGAATCTCTTACCGGAGCGCACTTCATAAAACGTGAATCATTTGACAAGCTCGATCTAGAGCTTTATCAAGTTACCTATGACTAGATTTTTTTCAGTTCTAGCTTTTTTACTCATTAGTTTTTTTGTTTACGGATTTTATGTTTCACAATTTGAACTCAACTTTGTACCGCGCACTGTAAAGACATCTGATCTCTACTATGACTATCGATTAAGTATGAATATCCACACAAATCAGTCTATTGGATCTGAGCCCCTGAGTGTTATTTTAGGTGAATCCAAAAAGGCCGAAAATAATTTTATTCTTATTTCAGACTTAAATCCCTCGATGAAAATTCCTGATGACAGTTATTTTCAAAATATCGGTGTTTTACAAGGAGCCAAGTATGGGTACAAAGACTCAAGACTTCTTTATTTTTCAACCTTGGACAAAAACTTGGGTCTCCGAGCTGGCGAATCCCAACTGCAACTTTCAGACTTGCTTACTGGGGATGCTGTAAAAAATGAGAATCATTTTATTTCTTTAGCTCATCCTTTTAGTTTGGGTTTTGATTGGACAGGAGATATTCCAATAGGTTTAGACGGAATAGAAATCGTTAATTTAAAAAGCTTATCACAACATTCTTGGAGAAAATCAAAACTCTCTACTCTTTGGAGTTTACTGATCTATCCTTTTAATCCAAAACTAGCTCTGATCCGCTTATTTCAAGAACCCACAGAAGAAATCAGTCTATTTGATCAAGTTTCATCTAAACGCCCCTTTGTGGCTACCGCGGGAGCGGAAGCTTCTGCTCGAGCTATTCCACTGACAGATTGGTTGATTAAATTTCCAAGTTATGAACGATCGCTAAGTATCGTCTCCAATCATCTGCTTTTGACTTCTGAACTCAGTGGAAATATGCAGGTTGATCGCGAAAGTATTTTGACAGCACTCAAGCGTGGACAGTTTTATATTTGCTTTGATGCCTTGGGCGAGCCAAAAGGATTTCAAACATACCTTTTAAATGAACAAAGTCGAAAACGCTTTCCATTGGGTTCAAATATACAATTCGATAAGAATCTAAAAATCTATTTTAAACTGCCCAGCGAACCAACGGCATACTATGAAGTCGTTCTTTACCGAAATGGCGAACGAATTGATGTCTTAAATACTTTTGAAGGTCTTTTCTCCTTGCCAGGACCAGGCGCTTATCGATTACAAGTTCGCATTAGTCCCCGCTTACCACTACCCGATGCTGTGAAGTGGCTCAGCTGGATATACACCAATAATTACTATATCAATTAAGTGACCAGCTGTGGAATTTCTATGATGGCTGACTCAAGAAGCTCAGCTTGACAGGCCAATCTTTCCTGCCGTGTAAAATCACGCTCCAAAGCTCTTTCTGCCTCAATTTCCGTTCGCTCTGAAAAATACTCTGAAGGAGAATGAATAATCACCCGACATGTTGTACATGATCCATTCCCTCCACATGATTGGTTGATGCTTATTTTATTCGCATTCAAGATTGTCAGAAGATTTTCCTTTGATCTGAATGAAATAGTTTTTGTTTGTCCTACAATATGTAGTGTTTTTGTTGATACTAGCACAATTTGTTTGTATCAAATTTAGTATGAGATTCATAGCTTTTGACTTAGAAACAACAGGCACCGTTCCCGGCGTAGATCAAATTGTTGAAATCGGAGCAGTTCGATTTAATAATGGCCTTGTTGAGGCTGTTTTTTCAACTCTTGTTGATCCACAAAAACCCATTCCACCAGGCGCCAGTGCCGTGAATGGTATTACGGATGATATGGTTCATGGGAAACCAACCATAGATACTCTTTTAACTTCGTTTGCAGAGTTTTGCGAGGATTCTGTGATGGTCGCCCACAATGCCCCTTTTGACTCTGCATTTCTAACTCTTGATATTCGAAAATATGAGTCCCCTGCACCACGAGGCATAATAATTGATACTTTAACTATTAGTCGGAAAGTTTTTCCTGGTTTGCCAAATTATAAGCTCGGCACTCTTGTGCAACATTTAAAAATACCTTCAACAGGATTTCACCGAGCCGAAGAAGATGCCACTTACTGTGGACAAGTTTTTGTAGAAATGATCAAGCGCATTTCTGTCGCTGGAAAAACGCCACAAATCGAGAATCTTATCGCTTTAACAGGTAAAACAGAGTTGCGCTTTCCGCAGATTGAAAGGCAACCTAAACAAATGGGTTTTTTATTCTAAATTGTTTTAGCACTCTGTGAAAGCGGATAACGGCGCCCTCGTCCAAACGAGTGTTCTGAAACTTTCAGAATTGGTGCCGCCTGCCAGCGCTTAAATTCTGTTTTCATTAAAACTTCAGCCAACCACTTTTCAGTCGCATTTTTTAGTTTTGCTTTTCGCTCAACAATATTTACAACCGCTTTATCCAATTTGTCATACTCGGGCAATGAGTCTTGATCCTTTTGCCCTGGTCGCAACTCTGCCGATGGTGGACGAATTAAAATTCGCTCAGGAATAATTTCTGTTTGAGCATTATACAGTTTTGAAAGTTCGTAGACTTGTTTTTTTGTCAAGTCACCCAACGGAGCCAGACCGCCACACATGTCGCCGTACAAGGTTGCGTAACCAGTTGCATATTCTGATTTATTGCCCGTTGTAAGCAACAAGCTACCCGTTAAGTTTGAATACGCCATTAAAATCAATCCCCGCAATCGAGATTGAAGATTTTCATGCATCAAGTGAAACCTCTGTACTGAAAATTCACTGTCTAGAATTGTTTTTATATAATCGAACATTCCTTGAATAGAAATTGTTTTCAATGGAATACCCAAATTTTTCGCCAGTTTTTCAGCCAAAACAAAGCTTTCCTCTTGATTAAACTGAGTGGGCAAAGCAAAAAGTTGAACATTCTGTGGACCAATTGCGTCTGCAGCCAAACAAGCCAACAATGCTGAATCGACTCCACCCGATAAACCAAAATGAACTTTCCGTAAATTATTCTTTTTTAAAAAATCTTGAATCCCCAACACCAAAGCCTGTCGAAGCAATTCGGTATCGGTTTCTCTTTTTCGCCTTGAGGTCGCATTCCAATCTTGAAGAGTATCTAAATCAAAAACATTCAAATCTTCTGCAAAAGCTAAACAAGAGAGCTTCTTCTCACCCTTAGGGGTTAAGACAAAACTTTGTCCATCGTAAATAATTTCATCTTGTGCACCAACCATATTTACATACGCCATCGGCGCCCTGAAATATTGTGCTGTTTTTTGAACAAAATACTCGCGCAATTTTAATTTTTTTGTGTAAAAAGGTGATGCGCTCATATTAATAACTAAGTCCACTTTTTTGCGCGGCACTTTCGCAATAGGGTTTTCATTATAAAGTGATTTCCCCTTTGAATCTTCCCAGGCCCAAATATCTTCGCAAATTGTTAGAAAAAATTGGCGATCTTTTATCTTAAAAAAATTGTTTTTAATTTGGCCTTTTTCAATAAATCGTGCCTCATCAAAAACATCTCCGGTTGGAAGCAATTCCTTATAGAAAGTTTTGACAATCTTATTCTTCACGCACAGAAAGGCCGCGTTGTAATAGGGTCTTCCTTTTTTCTTTTTACACTTTTCGAAGCCGCCGATAAGAACAGTTATTCCCGCGGGAATTTTTTTAACAATTTCTTTGAGACAACTCATCTGCTGATCAACCAGACTTTCACGCTCAAGCAAATCGAAAGGGTGGTAACCAAACAAGCACGACTCTGGAAAAATAACCAAATCGGCTTTTTTTTCTTTGGCGCGTGCAATGTAGTCTAGAATTTTAGTTTTATTCTTTTCAAATCCCGCAAGATCGGGATTAATTTGGGCTAGGGCAATTCTCATTTGATTCCTCATTCGAGGAAATCAGTATACGCCCTGTAAAGCCATCTTGGTAGCCATGTTTATGCAAAATCGCAGTTTCCGGAAATTTCCAACAAAAATATCCTTCGCCGTTATCAAAATCCGCAAGCCATAAGCCTTTTGGTTTTGCCCCAAGGCGCTCTAATTTATTTTGCCATTTTCCAATTAATAAGTTGATCTGATCTTGAATTTCAAAAGCGCGTTCTGATTTTTTATCAGGTAGTGCATCGATACATGACATAAGATATCGAACCTCCCGCGCAGATTCCTCGGTCAGTCTATATACCAGTGGTAATATTTCTTGAGCCTGATGCAGAGAAAAAAAACGAACCTGGTCATGCTTAACAATTTCAATCAATTTAAACCTCAGATAAGGCTTTATTTTCGATTTTAATCAAAGTTTCAACCAAGAACTCGATCATTGTATATTATGCAGATCGCGCAAAGCGTTGATTAACCTCATCTACTTCTCTTGTGAGTTCATGAAGCTCATAATCTGACCACCAAAGAAAATGAAAATGGCAATACACATTCCTATAATCAAAAGCCATTTCAAAAAATATCCAAATTGAAATCCACTGTTGTCATCTTCTGTAACAGGCGGTGCTTTATATTCGGGCGGAGGAAGTATGCTTTTTCGGGGTCCAAATCGATACTCATCACCAGCAGCAGTCTGTAGAATACGTGAAGAAGGTGCTCTTTTCAGACTTGCTCTTTTATCTAACTCTTTTGCCATGGCTCCTGAAATGGGTTTATAACGAGACTTCTCATAAACAATATTTGTCGACCGCACTGAGCCACCACGCCCATTGGCGCCGTCTTCGCCCTCTTCTGTGGCGATAATGCGAACCTTATCATCAGCACCCTGTGATCCATTGTCAGCAGTCCTATAATCATCTCCCGAGGTTGAACGCTTGATTCGACCTTTTGCGTACTGAGAAGTGGATGATTTATCGTCTAAATTTCGATTGCTGCTTGATGAAGAATTTTTATCATCTGCTGCTGTTTTTTCTGTATTTGACTTGCTCTCACTGGTGGCACTTTGTGAAGATTTTCCAGTGGATCCTCTTCCCGAACTATTGCCAGAACCGCCTCGATTACCATTGGCTGGGCGACCGTTACTGAGTGTGAATCCAGCGAATTCATTGTTGCACTTTTTTCCACCCGTAGAACCGCCATCTTTACTTTTGCTCAGCTCGCTATTGTCTGTACCCATCGCCGGCAACTCGCCATAATCCATCAAACAAGAAATATATTCACCCATATAGCTATACATAAATTCATCAACAGCCGAAAACACTGATTTCACCATTCCAAGTATGGTCAAGGTCACAACAAGCACTAGCATATACTCGACCACAGCCTGGCCGGCACTGTTCGCTGATTGTTGAGCGAATGCTCTGAATTTCTGTAAATAGAAGACTTGTTTCACACACAAACATATCGGATGATTAAACGAGAAACCAAACACTTAAGGACACTCATACACACGTGACAACCTTATTCTTTATTCTACTTCAGTGTCTCAATTTGAGTCAGGCACAGGTAACAACGCCAGCCGCGCCAAGGCCTCAGCCCTCATCGGCTGGAGCTGCTGTTAATACAGCTATCAAAACCGTAAATGAAGAAAAACCAAATCTTGAATCCACGACAACGTCCGGAAAATATGAAGAATTCCAATCCATTTGTCGAGTTAATGAATTCGATATTATTGCCCATTACACGGAAAGCACAAAGGCAAAACGCATTGAAATACTCAAGGCTCGAATAGCCTCAGAACCTGATTCCAACAAACCAAAGTTGTGGCTCATTAAAGAGTACGTTGATCAAAAAAAATTACCAGAAGCCGAATCATTTCTGAAAGAACTCAGATCTTTACGCTTAAAACCAGCCGAACTAAACTATGCTGAGGCTGCTGTCTCCTATCTCAAAGGTGATCAAAAAAAATCCCGAGACCTTCTGAATAAAATTCTTAATGACAATCCCAAAGATGTCATCGCTTTAAAGCTCTTGGCAGAAGTCTACAAAACAGAGTCCAATTACTTTGAAGCCTCGGCCATTTACATAGATCTTATAAAATTAACTCGAGAAAATTTTAACGAACAGCTCTGTGAAGCCTATACTCTTGATGCTCACTATTCTGATGCTGAGGAACGGTGCCAAAACTCTAATAATAAGAATCCGTTTTTTTCCATTTACTTAGGCATTGGAGCCCGAGAACAGGGCAACCTTAAGGGCGCTCGTCGCTACTTCATCAATTCATTGCAAGTTCGTGAAACCGAAATGGCTCTTGTTTGTCTCGGAGAAATTTACACAATGGAAAAAAAACCAAAAGATGCCATTGCGACTTTAGAAAAAGCAGTGCGCTTGGTTCCTCAGTCAACTCGCGCTCAAGTGGCTTTAGCCTGGGCCTATTTCAATGAAAAGAACCGATCGCAAGCTCTAATTCATTTTCAAAAGGCTTGTAAACTGCAACGCAAGTCCGTTGTCGAAGTTCGAAAATCATTAAAAATTCTTCTTGAAGAAAAGTCTGAACATATTGCAAAATTCAGCGACCTGGCTCAATCCTGCGAATCACTTTGATTATTTTACAATTTCAAAAAATGCTTTTAATGAGGGCTGAACATCAGCGACAATTGTTGCTTTGCCGGACTCTAACTTCATAAGCATGCTATTTAAAAAATCGACCGAGTCATGAGTCATCGTCACGACAAGATTCGGTGGATTCGTGCGAATAGCCCGAAAATCCATAATCTCAACTCCGCTTCGAAACAACTCCTGCGCCTTTTTAAAAGCTAATGAAAAATAATTCTCTTCTAAAATTAAAAAATGACTTCGACATGGAGACTGTTTTTGACTGAGGTACGCCAAGACCACATCATTCTCAACATTTTCAATAAGTGTCGATTTTAAAATTTCACTTTGAAATAACGACTGTGCTTGTGAAAAAATAAGCTGACTTGAAATCAAATCATGACAACTTAATATAAGCAAAGCTCGATCCCCAACGGGACTCACTTCAAAAACAAAAACCGTGCGTTCATCAACAAAACTATTAATAAGTTGATACGCAGAACCCAGCTTTGAAAGATCAAAAATAATAAGATGGCCAACGTTATTCAACGATTTCACCAATCAAGTCGTATTCCATGCTGTCTGTAATCCGAACTTTTACAAACTGGCCAATCTTGGCCTGACCATCATTAATTAATACGACTCCATCAATTTCAGGAGCTTGCTGTGACATCCGCCCCTGTAATAAAAGATCTGTTTCTTCACTAAGACCCTCAACAACAACTTCCAAAGTCTTGCCAATGAAGGCCTTGTGCTTTTCACGAGAAATGTTTTGCTGAACTTCCATAAGAGCATCATGTCGGAAATCTTTGATTTTTTCTTCAACTTGATTATCCATTTTTCCGCCAGGTGTATTTTCTTCTGGAGAATACTTAAAGCAACCGACGCGATCAAATTTTTGATCCGCGATAAACGTTAAAAGCTCCTCAAACTGAGCTGCGGTTTCCCCTGGAAATCCAACAATAAACTGGGTTCGAATAACAGCATCAGGAATTTCTTTACGAATTTTTGTCAACACATCCACAATTTCTTCTCGAGTCATTTTTCGATTCATGCTCTTAAGAACATCATTATTTATATGCTGTAATGGCATATCAAAATACCTGACAAACTTAGGATTACTTTTGATGAGCTCGATCATTTCATCACTAATTCCGTCTGGATAAAGATACAACAACCGAATCCAACGAATCCCATCGACCTTCGCAAGCTCGCGCAGCAACTCGATAGGGCTTTCTTTTGCCTCTGGATTTTTTCGACGCAAATCCCACCCATAATCCGTAAAATCATGACTGATTATAATCAGCTCTTCCACTCCGCCGGCAGCCAATAGCTTTGCTTCGCTAATAATATTTGCTGTCTGGCGCGATTGTAAATTTCCACGAATTAATGGAATGGCACAAAACGCACACCGCTTCATACACCCCTCAGAAATTTTCAAGTAAGCACGGTGCTTGGGCTGAGAGTTCACGCGGGGGGTAGATTCTTCCTGCAAATAGGTCGGCAAATTAAAAAAGGTTTTTGCCTTATCCCCTTGTTCAAAATTTTTTAGAATTTTAGAAATGTTTTGAAACTCGCCAGAACCAACAAACAGATCAGCCTCGGGCAGCCCCTCAACCAAGTCATTCTTATATCGTTGGGTCAAACAACCTGCGACAACAATCTTGTTGATTTTTCCATCCTGCTTTAGCTGTGCCATATCTAGAATTCGTTGAATGGATTCTTTTTTGGAGTCTTCAACAAAGCCGCAGGTGTTCACAACGACTGTGTCTGCGCCTTCGGCATCAGAAACAACTTCAAAACCATCTTTCATCAAAGTTCCAGCCATAATTTCGCTATCCACTAAATTTTTTGGACATCCTAAGCTGATGAAATGAACTTTCTTTTTAACTTGTACAACTTCTGAACTCATTGAGTAACCACCTGATCTGTTTTCTGAATTTTATATTCAAATGTACTTTTAGAAATCTTCTTTTTTAAATCCACGCTTTTAAATATGATTGTTGTCTGAGTTTCGACATCATCAGTGAACGAAACAGATTCAATAGTTCGAGACTTGCTGTTCATAACAAGCTTAAAACTTTTTAAATTCTTCGACTTTGGTTTTAACTGCAAAGTCAACACGCCATCCTTGTGAGTCGTGTCCACGACTGAAAATTCGCGAAAGAATTTTTTAGAATTTGAAAAAAGATCCATCAAGCTTTGTAAAAATACCGGCGCACTTTTTGAAACTATGACTTTGCGAACACCATTCTTATCAAAATCTTGATCTGGATAATCAACCACGGTCAGTTTATTATCTTTAAAGTACAATTCTGTTTTTTTGTCTGAAGAAAGAGAAAGAAAAAAACGACCCGTTCCGTATTTAATGGTTCCTTGCCCGGTAGCCCGCGTGCCCAATGTTAGTTTTTCATCAATCTTATCAATTTGGGCAGAAATAAACTTGGCCCGGCTATAGACATCCAAAATATCTGCCGCTATTTTTTTGTTTTTTATATTGATGTCGCTGGGTGCAGCCACCCCCATCATCGTCCAAAAAATAACACTAAATATCATCCCTATTTTCATAGCTTGAATATATGCAAATGCGGATTAAGAAACAAGTGCTGTATTTTCCTCTTTTTCGCGAGAAAACAGCGTTAGAAGCGTTGCGCTTTTAACTGAACCTAGCGCTTTTAAGACTTGTCTAAAACTGTTGCCTGAGGTCTTAATGTCATCAACCACAAGAATCCGTTTTTCAGACTTATCCCACTCGGGAAATTGTGTAAATTGTTCACATCGAAAAATAGTGATTCGACTCCGCTCAACTCTATTTCGGTGTTTTTGTTCGCCCTCTTGCGAATCTGAGTGAAGCTTTTTTTCGAGAATATCCAATATCGGAATACCTGTTTGTTCTGATACAATTTTTGCAAAAATCTGAGCATGATATGATTTTTTTTTTGAACCTGGCACTGGAACAATAAAGTCAATTTCTGACGTTCCCTCTGCGGCAATAAATTTGCTGCATGCAAGATTGCCATAAAATTTCCATGCCTCCAGACAACGATCCGATTTAAAGCGATAGACAAACTCAGATAACATATCGCTTTGGCCCCTTTTCCACTCAAATAAATGATATGTTTTAAGATTTTTCTGAACTTCTTTGCCGTTAGAAAATGCTATAATTTGTCGAATTCGAGTGTCGAAGCAATCATTGCAAAAAAGAAAGTTTTGAACAAATAGCGATCCACAGCAAAGACAGACAGGATTGATCAATTTTTGTTTCATTTTAGCTAAAGCCACAAATGCATCTTTGCAAAATTTTAACCTGGAATGGCTAGAAAGAAAGAAGTTATCTAAACATTGTGATACGGAATTCGGTTCAAAATTGTAAACGCTCGATAAAACTGTTCAAAAACAACAGTCTCGGCAATCAAATGGTTCATAGTCATATCTGACAAATTCACAAGCAGATTTGACCGTTTGATGATGCTCTCTGAGACGCCATAGGCGCCGCCAATAATAAGTACACCGCGTTTTTTTGAAGATTCTTGAGCCTGCTGAATTTTTTTTGAAAACTGAATCGAGTTATATTTTAATCCACGCTCATCAAACAATATAACAAAGTCATCGGATGTAATTTTCTCAAGTAAAATTTTTTCTTCAAAAGTCTTTTTAATTTCAGCTTGTTCTCTGTCGGCTTTATTTGTGCGCAAATGAGAAACTTCAAATTTCACAAAATGATTTATCTTTTTAATATAGACCTGTTCAACTTCTTCAAACCATGCTTCTTTAGCCGTTTTAAAATCGAACAAAATCCACTTCATTGTTAGATACTTTTTTGTGGAACTTTTGAATCTGACATTGAAATCTCAACGCCCTCTTTCCAAAGATCTTCTAAACGATACTCTTGGCGAACAAAATCATAAAAAAGATGTATGATCAAAGAGCCATAGTCTACAACAACCCATCGTCCTTCATCAACACCCTCAACGCTCATTGGGTAAATATTGAATTCATCCTTAACGGCCTTCACTAAATTGTCGGCCATCGATGATGTGTGGCGCGTGCTTGTTCCAGATGCCACTACGGCAAAATCACACATTGTATTCATTTTTTGAAGGTCAAATCCACGAACCGCAATAGCCTTTTTATCAAATAATACTTGGCCACAAAATTCTGTAAATTTTCGATAGTCAGAAATCTTTTCTTTAGAAACGCGATAAAGCGAATTTGTTTTGATATAGCTTTCAACTGCTAGTGGTAAAAATTTCTCAGTTGGACGACCAAGACGTAATTTTTTTCGCAACTCTGAGGATGAAATTTCCATGTCATTCAGAGTGATAAACTCAATAGATCGACCTGTTGTTAACTCCAATGTTCCAAAGTCACTGTCTGCAACAAAGGGTGCTAAGTAATCTGGCCACTCTTTTTCAGTCTCTGGAATCTGATAACCTGGGCGGGTGGTCACAACAATATTCACCAGCTCCAAAAGCTTCTTATAGTCTTTCCACTGCGAAAATGTCTCAAAATTATCTGCTCCAATGATAAGAAATAAATCACTGCTTTTATATTCTTTTAAAAGTTCTTTAACGGTATCAATTGTGTAGCTTTTCCCTCCGCGCTTTAACTCGATATCACTGATAGAAAATGCTTTTCCGTACGAGCTAAACGCTTGGCGACACATCTCTAAGCGGTGTTCATTGGCGGGACCATCCATAGGAATTTTTAATGGATTCTGGCTATTTGGAACAATATGAATGAGATCAAAACCCATTTTCTTTTGAACTGTTGTTAAACTATTCACGTGACCATTGTGCGGAGGATTAAAACTGCCCCCGAAAATTCCAACTTTCATATTTTCATCCTTTATAAGCGTTCAGCAACCGAGTTTGCATCCGCATCATCTTCTTTGGATTTTAAAATTTTCTCAGCAACATAACCTAAGAATTCTTTTAAATTTTTTCCCGTTACGGCTGAGATAGCAAAAACATCAACATTAAATTTTTTCTTAAATTGATTTTTCAATTTTTCAATTTGATCCTGCCCAAGCAAATCAATCTTATTTAAAACAACAATTTGTTCGCGAGACGAAAGTGGAAAAAATTCGTCTTTGTCTTTATTCAAATCATCGTACATTTTTAATTCATAGTTAATATCTTCAAAGTCATTCATGGGATCGCGACCACTCATGCCAGAAACATCAACTATGTGAATAAATAATCGTGTTCGTTCAATATGTTTTAAAAATTGAATTCCGAGTCCAACGCCCATGTGAGCGCCTTTAATTAAGCCCGGAATATCGGCCAGCACAAAGTTGCTGTACTCACCAACTTTAACCACTCCCAAATTTGGTGTTAAAGTTGTAAATGCATAATTCGCAATTTTAGGTTTTGCTGCGGAAACACGAGATATGAATGTTGATTTTCCAGCGTTTGGAAAACCAATAATTCCCACATCGGCAATCAGCTTTAGCTCGAGCGTCACATCAAGGGTTTCACCCTCTTCGCCAGGCTGAGCATGTTCAGGAGCTTGATTAATGCTGTTCTTAAAAAATGTATTCCCTTTGCCACCACGCCCACCACGCAAGACCGTAACCTGTTGGTTCTTGTTGAGGTCATAAAGAACTTCACCTTCGGTGCTGCGAAGGATTGTGCCTTCAGGGACTATGATAATTAAGTCATCGCCATGGGATCCAAAACAATTGTCCCGAGCTCCGGCTTGACCATTTTTAGCCTGATACTTTTTATGTGATTTGATATCGACCAAAGAGTTAATATGACGAGATGTTTTAAAAATGACATCGCCACCTTTACCACCATCACCGCCGTCTGGACCACCACGAGGGGTTCCTGATTCACGACGAAAACTGACGCTGCCCGGACCACCGTGACCAGAAGAGATTGTTATTTTAACTTCATCTACAAACTTCATATTATTTTCTACTTTGAACACAAAACAAAAGGAGCCTGTATGGCTCCTTTTTTAAAAAAACAATTTCGTATTGTGTTTCTTTTACGCTGTTTTTGGGTAAACGCTAACTTTAAATTTTTCTTTCGAAAATCTTTCAAACTTAACTAAACCCTCGATCACTGAATAAATCGTGTGATCGCGACCGATTTTAACATTTGTACCTGTTTGGAATTTTGTTCCACGCTGACGTACAATAATTGTTCCTGATTTAACTAACTGACCGCCAAAACGTTTCACGCCTAATCTTTTCGACTGTGAATCCCGGCCATTCTTGGTACTACCACCAGCTTTTTTCGATGCCATACTTACTCCGTGTTACTTATTTAACGTTATAAATTATTACTTCGTTTTCTTTGTTGTCTTTTTTGCAGCTTTTTTAGCAGACTTTTTTACAGCCCGCTTAGAAGTTGCTTTCTTTGCTACTTTTTTTGCAGCTTTCTTTTTTGGAGCTGCTTTTTTAACTGCTGTCTTTTCAACTGGAGTGACTCCAACTTCGCCCTCAGCGCGTGCTTTGCGGTCCTCAACTTTGAGTTGAATGCGCTCTTGGCGTAATGCTGCCATATCTTTTACAAGTGGAGTTGCATCTGTTTTAGATGTTTGTCCATCTGGAGACGTGATTGATTTAATAAAAATTTCGGTGAAATTCTGTTTGTGTGTTGCAAACTTTCTGTAACCTTGACGACGTTTCTTTTTGAAAACGATCACTTTTCGAGTTTTAGCTTGTTTTGTTACAACCACTGTTACTTTAGCGTTTTTAACTAACGGAGAACCAATATGCGCTTTTTCTCCACCAACCATTAAAATTTCAGAAATATTAAACTCTGAACCCAATGCTTGATCAACTTTTTCAATCTGTAATACATCACCAGCTTGAACTTTATATTGCTTACCGCCGGTCTTAATAATAGCGTACATTTTTCCTCCGCTTGAAATTTTCACTCGTATTTAACTCATGACAAGATTTGTTTTTTTGCCATTTTATAAGCAGTGTTGTCAATGCGATTTAAATCTTTTTCAGACGAATCAGTCTTCCACAGCCTGTTTTGAATTCAAGACTTTTAGAATTAAGGTCATAAAACCTAGACTTTCTTTCATTATTTCAA
Organism: Bdellovibrionales bacterium RIFCSPHIGHO2_01_FULL_40_29; assembly: GCA_001771815.1. GTDB lineage: Bacteria > Bdellovibrionota > Bdellovibrionia > Bdellovibrionales > Bdellovibrionaceae > Pseudobdellovibrio. The sequence goes on from MEPU01000013.1 coordinate 169,481, forward strand.
AAAATTCCAAGTGTTTTCATGCACTTAGTTGTCTTGAAAGATCTCGTACTGTTCCGTGTGATAATTAGGCTCTATTTTAAAGGCAATTGATCGGTTGAGCCGTTTTTCCAAAGTTTCAAGGGTTTCAGATTCAACTTCATAAACCCAATCCACTATGGATGAATGACAATGCACGATGACGCCCTTCTTTTTAGAATTGTCGGCCATGCTAATTTCCCGCTCAAGCTCACGAAAAATTTCATTAGCAATCGTGTTCTTTCGCTTAATATAGCCTTTGCCATCACAATACGAACACGGTTCACAAAGAGTCTTAACCAAGCTTGGACGAATACGTTTGCGGGTCATTTCAACTAAGCCAAGCTCGGACATGGAGATAATATTGGTGCGACTGCGGTCTTTTTTAAGCTCTTCAGCTAGTGCTGATAAAACTTGATCTCGGTGAACCTGTTTTTCCATATCAATAAAATCAATAATAATAATTCCGCCCGCATTTCGAACACGCAATTGATGGGCGATTTCTTTAACAGCCTCAAGATTGGTTTTCAAAATCGTATCTTCAAGATCTTTTTTACCCACATAGCGACCCGTATTAACGTCTACAACAACAAGAGCCTCGGCCTCATCAACGACAATGTATCCACCGGATTTAAGCCAAACTTTTCGCTCCATGGCTCGGGAAATTTCTAAATCAATGTCATACAAGTCAAATAACGGCTTTCGCTCTTCGTAAAGAATTATATTTTGTCGATACTTTGGCATCAACTGTGTGACAAATTTTGAAACTTTTTTAAATACATCAACGTCATCAACCCAAACAGTCGTGACCTGTTCGCTCATTAAATCTCGGAGAGCGCGCAATTCCACGTCGAGTTCTGCGTGAATGCTTCCGGCCGTTTTTTTCTTTTCATAACTTTTTTGAATTTCTTTACCGAGTCGATCCAAATACTCGATATCTGCACGAAGTTGCTCCTCCGTTGCTCCCTCAGAAGCCGTGCGCACGATAACTCCACCTGTGGGATTGATTTTTTGAATAATCTTTTTCAAACGTTCTTTTTCGTCTTCGTCTTCAATCTTGCGAGATATTCCCGTGTGCTTGATATACGGCATATAGACCACGCCTCGACCAGGCAATGAAATGTGAGTGGTAATCCTTGCGCCTTTTGTTCCCAGGGGATCCTTTGCAACTTGAACCATCAAGTGATCGCCTTCTTTCACTAAATCCTGGATTGGCGTTTTAATTTCTCGAGAGGGTCTTCCCTCGTCAGGGTTTTCGTTAGCTGAGGCTTCTGCATCTGACTCATCATGATCAAAAAACTCTTTGGCATCTTCGGTTAAAATATCACCAACGTATAAAAATGCGGCCTTATCCAGACCAATATCAACAAAGGCCGCCTGCATACCAGGAAGGACTCGAGTGATGATTCCGCGATGAATAGTGCCCACCAACGTCGGAGAGGTTTTTCTTTCAATTTTGAGATCCATCAGAACGCCAGCTTCGACGTAAGCCACGCGAGTCTCATGAGAACGTACATTAATTAGAATTTCAGCTGCCATTAAAGCCTTTCTGGATACTAAATGATACGATTTAGACCTAGGACCTGTTGAAAACTCATTCAGTCATACCGAAGAATTAACGGATAAGCAATTTTTGGAGAACCAAATGGCTACAATTGATGATCTATTTCGTTTAATGGTCGAACAAAAAGCCTCAGATCTCCACTTAACAAGTGGCGCTCCGCCCTATTTGCGGCTGCATGGAAATATGCAACCCCTGAATTATCGCGAACTTTCCAATCAAGACATTCAAGGTTTAATTTTTGAAATCCTCAACGAAAAACAAAAAAAAACATTTGTTGAGAAATGGGAGCTTGATTTTGCTTATGTTGTCGAAGGTCTTGGTCGCTTTCGTTGCAATGTGTTTATGCAACGACGAGGTCTTGGAGCTGTCTTTCGTACCATTCCAGAAAAAATTAAAACGGCAGCTGAGTTGAATTTACCAGCATCTATTGTCGATCTCGTTGACTGCGACCGCGGACTTATTCTTGTCACGGGCCCCACAGGCTCTGGTAAATCCACAACCTTGGCTGCGATGATTCAGCATATTAATGCAACTCGAGAGGGGCATATTCTAACCGTTGAAGATCCCATAGAGTTCGTTCACCCCAATTTAAAATGCTTGGTGAACCAACGTGAAGTTGGCACTCATACGAAAACCTACGCTAACGCTCTCAAGGCCGCTTTGCGTGAAGATCCCGATATTATTTTAGTGGGCGAGCTTCGAGACCTGGAAACAATTTCGTTGGCGCTGACCGCTGCCGAAACAGGCCACTTGGTTTTTGCCACACTTCATACAAGTTCTGCTGCCAAAACAATAGATCGTATAATTGATGTTTTTCCCTCTGGTCAACAGGGTCAAATTCGAACCATGCTCGCGGAGTCGTTGCGCGGAGTCGTCGCTCAAACACTTTTTTCACGCGCTGACGGCCAAGGGCGCGTGGCTGCTTTCGAAATTATGAAGGGTACCAAAGCTGTTGCCAATTTAATCCGCGAAGGAAAAATTCACCAAATTCCATCCATCATTCAAACAAGTGCCTCTCAGGGAATGATTTTATTTGAAAAGTATGTCGATGATCTGGTGAAAAAAGGCATGGTCTCTGCTGCGGATGCGAAAACATTTCTTGGTAAAGATGATCCCTCGGTCAATTTAAGTCCTATGGGTGGCAAAAAAACGGGCTAAACGGTTTTAGTTGCTAGATGCTGGAAAAAGTCTTAATTTTTTGTCATGACTGACTTAACTCGAGCACTGCAACCAAAAGATTTAGCCTCGTACATTGATCACACGCTTTTAAAGCCTGAAGCAACCAAACAACATATCCGCAAGCTTTGTGAAGAAGCTCTTGAGAATCATTTTTTTGCAGTTTGCGTAAACTCATCAATGATCTCGACGTGTTCAGAAATTCTGAAAAACACAAAAGTGCGCATTGCCAGTGTTGTCGGATTCCCATTAGGAGCCTCAGAATCTTCCGTTAAAACATTTGAAGCTTCACGAGCATTTAATCTTGGCGCACATGAAGTGGACATGGTGATCAATATCGGCGCCTTGAAAGCAAAAGACTACCTTATTGTTGAAAAAGAAATTTCCGATATTGTTCGCGTCGCCGCAGGCAATATTGTGAAAGTCATTCTTGAAACGTCACTCCTTACAGACGAAGAAAAAATCAAAGCCTGCGAAATCTCAGTTCAGGCTGGTGCACATTTCGTTAAAACATCCACTGGCTTTGGTGGTGGTGGTGCGACGGTCTCCGACATTGCTTTAATGAAAAAAACTGTTGGCACAAAATCTTTAGTTAAAGCCAGCGGAGGAATTAAAAACTTTGCTGATGCTGCCGCCTTAATTGCCGCAGGAGCCAATCGTCTAGGGACAAGCTCCGGAGTTCTTTTGGTGACAGGTCAATCTGTGAAATCAGGTTACTAATTATGTTAGCCCGAGAAATTATCAAAAAAAAACGCAACAACTTAGAACTGAGTTCTGCCGAAATTGAGTTTTTTATTTTAGCATACACTCGGGGTGAAATACCTGATTATCAAATGTCTGCCCTTTTGATGGCGATTTATTTTAATGGCATGTCCACGGAGGAGTCCGTCGCGCTCACGCGGACCATGCTTCATTCGGGTATAACAATTGATACAAAAACAATTCCAGGATTCAAAGTTGACAAGCATTCCACGGGTGGAGTTGGCGATAAAACCAGTTTAATACTTGGGCCCATTGTTGCGGCAGCTGGCGTTTATGTACCCATGATTTCTGGACGTGGACTTGGTCATACCGGTGGAACATTGGATAAACTTGAAAGCATTCCCGGATTTAATACACAACTCAGTATTGAAAAATTTATTGAAATCACTCAAACCGTAGGCACTTGTTTTATTGGTCAAACAAAAGATATTTGCCCTGCTGATAAAAAAATCTATGCCCTGCGCGACGTCACGGCCACAATCGAAAGTCTGCCGCTGATTTGCGCCAGCATCATGTCAAAAAAGATTGCCGAAGGTATTGATGGATTAGTTTTAGATGTGAAATACGGATCGGGCGCTTTTATGAAGTCACTTTCAGATGCCAAGGTGCTTGCTCATGCATTAATAAAAATTGGCGTCGGATATGGGAAAAAAGTCTCTGCACTTTTAACATCGATGGATCAACCCCTCGGGCGTTTTTCTGGAAATTCTTTAGAAATTTTTGAATGTCTTGAAATCATGAAGGGCAAAAAATTTATTTCTGCTGCGGGAAAAGATTTATATGCAGACACCCGCGAACTTTCTTTACAGCTTTCTTCGCATATGATTTTTTTATCTGGACGCTGTAAAACTTTAATGGACTCCTATGCGCTCGCCACAGAAATGCTGACCTCCGGAAAGGCCCTTGAAAAATTTCAAGCCATGTGCGCGGCTCAAGGCGGAAATTTAGACCAATTGCCGTTAGCGGCCGGATCCTATCAGCTTAAATCCACCACGACAGGATACTTGAGTCATTTTAATGTTGAAGCGATCGGCTTGGCTGGAATTGTTCTTCGAGCTGGTCGCCGAGTTTCTGACGATGTCCTTGATTTAACCTCGGGAATCGAGTTTCATAAACAAATTGGTGATTCTGTTTCCGATGGCGACATCATTTACACAATTCATGGGGATGAACCCAAATTATTTGATGGGGCTGCAAAAATGCTCCGCGATAGCTTTCAAATTTCATTGCAAAAACCACCTCCTCACGTTTTGATTAGTGAAGTTCTGCAATAGCTTCGTCATTAAGGAAGTCCAAATGGTTATTCAAAAACTCACTGAAACTGTTAACTTTATAAAAACAAAGACAAAAATTAAGCCCAAGATTGGAATTATTCTAGGTTCTGGCTTAGGTCACTTTGTCCAACATATGCAAATTGAAACCACATTAGCCTTTCATGAAATTCCGCATTTCATACCACCCACTGTTGAAGGGCACTCTGGAAATCTCATTTTTGGTAGTATTGGTGATCGCGATATCGTTGTTCTGCAGGGACGTCTTCATTATTATGAAGGACACTCGATGGAAACAGTTGTCTTCCCTGCGCGCACTATGGCTCTATTGGGAATTGAAATTCTTATCGTCACAAACTCCGCGGGTGGTTACGGTGATGGCATGAAGCCTGGTGACTTTATGCTTATTGAAGATCATATCAACCTGATGGGCACAAATCCATTGATGGGTCCCAACATCAAAGAGCTTGGCCCCCGCTTTCCCGACATGACTGAGGCTTACGACAAAGAATTAATCATTATTGCAGAACGTATTTTACGATCGCAAAAAACTTTTTTTCATAAGGGAATCTATGTTGGAGTCACTGGTCCAACATATGAAACACCTTCTGAAATTCGAATGTTTAAAAATTTTGGCGGCAAAGCCGTAGGTATGTCGACCATTCCTGAAGTCATCGCCGCAAATCATCTTGGAATTCGCGTTGCTGCTGTCTCTTGCATCACGAACTTAGCCGCAGGAATCTCGCAAAATAAATTAACCCATGCCGAAGTCACCGAAACTGCAAAAAATGTCGAACAAAAGTTTTGTGATTTTTTAAAAGAATTTACAGTTAAAGTCTAATCTGATGTAAACGGCTAGTCCTAGACAAAAGCCTGTCTCCCCTGGACCTTATCTCGACTCAAAATAAGACATATTTCTACCGATCAGCTAACCATCACAAGGCCGCAGTTGGGTCTTAATTTCTAAGATCAAGATGATCTTGTGATGGAGTCAACATGGATGTTGTCAAAGTCTTAAGTCTGCTGAGTTTCATGCTTGTTTTTGGAACCTCGTGCGATCAAAAAAAAACAGTTGAATCTGTTTCCGCAATGACTCAGGAGTGTCTGAGCTCATCGCAAACTATAAAAAATCGTTTTGTTGTTCAATGGGAAGATGGCTCGTTTTCCATCGAAAAAGGCAATAGCCTTGACGAGTTTCGCGAAACTTTTATTAAAGAAAATCTTTCATTAATTAAATTTGTTGAACCAGATCAAACTGTTCATTTGCGCCCCTATTCGCTTTCCTCAGCTATTCAACCCAATGCTCTATCGACAACAAACTGGGGGCCCGAAATGATCGAGGCTCCTGCCTTATGGAATCAGGACATTGTCGGTCATGATGTGATTGTTGGAGTTATTGATAGCATGGTTGATGTTACACATGATCAGTTGCGACCCAATATTCTTGTTAACGAAAATGAGATCCCAAACAATGGTGTCGATGATGACAATAATGGATTTGTTGATGATTTTTTGGGCGCAAAATTTAATAGCGAAGAGAATGATCCAAACCTGAATCGTCATGGTTCTCATGTTGCGGGAATAATCGGAGCTGATCCTGAATTTGGACCCATTCACGGCGTTGCTCCTAAAGTAAAAATCTTGCCGGCGCAATTTATGGATAATCAAGGCGCTGGATCATTAGGTCACGCCATCGCAGCTATGAACTATGCTGTCAGTCGCGGAGCTCGAATTTTAAATTTAAGTTGGGGTGGCGCAGACTGCCAGCAGAACTTTGCCGCAGCGATGGAAGCCTTGTCTAATCAAGGCGTCTTGCTTGTAACGGCCGCGGGAAATGGCGATTATTATGGAAACGGAATTAATGTTGATGAAAATCCAGATTATCCTTCTGCGTTTAATTTGATGAATCAAATTAATGTTGCGGCATCAACCGCTGACGATTTTATGATTCGATTTTCTAATTTTGGTCGCAAAAAAGTTCTTGTTGCTGCGCCCGGGTACGAAATTGATTCCACTGTGCCTGGAAATCAAGTTGAACGCATGAGCGGCACCAGTATGGCGGCCCCGATGACAGCTGGTGCGGCAGCTCTGTTGATGAGTGCTTTCCCTGCGGCAACCACACAACAAGTCAAGTTGGCACTATTGCGAGGAGTAGATGTTCGCGCTGGCCATGAATTTGAAGTTTCAACACGAGGCCGAATTAACGTCCGAAAATCACTCTCTGAACTGCAAAAGATTTTGGACCTCTAGTTGTGTGAAAACCACCATCTTGATTATTGGTATAATGATTGTCCTACTTGCTCAATCCCTATGGGCAGAGCCAACACGACTATCCATTGCAAACGAAGTTCAATATTTTTATTTGAATCCTAAGAACAGTTCGCCATTTTTTTCAAAACTTGAGATTAAGCTCTATGGAAGCGCTGAACTTAGTGACGCCCTAGATTTTAAATACAATACCACTCTTAATTACGTGCACTTAAGCCAACAAGATCAAAAGCAAATGCTCATTAATCCAACTGAATTTGGATTCTTTGGAAGTGCTTCTATTTTTGATTATCAACTTGGATTTTGGCAGTATACCCCCGAGGGGCCTGACATAAATAATCTTTTTAATGTGATTCATGGAAAAGACTATCGACAGCCCTTCAGCAGTGAAAATTTAAGCTCTCTTGGCCTTCTTGTTAGTGCTACTTACGAAATACTCACTTTTAAAGCTTTCTATATCCCCAAGAATTCCAAATCAATTTTACCCGACACTCAGTCACCGTGGTGGCCGCGAACAGACACTCTGCCTATTTCAAACTCCAGCGGAACTTTTTATCTTCCAGATCAAGTTAACTATCGATTTCGAAATGAATCGGAAGTTCAGTCTCCTTTTCTGAACAATTGGGGTGGTTCTGCGAAACTCGCTTTCAATAATTTTGATATCAACCTATTTTATTATTCTGGTGCTAATCAGACGCCTCAAATATATCCCAACTTTACAATTGATATAACAACATCGATTGATCCACCCGTGGGCGTAATACGCCCCGATGTTGATTTGGACACAACCTGGATCAAGTCTGATCATGCAGGCGCGGGATTATCCACAGTGCTCGACCCTGTTATAGCAAAAGTTTTTTGTAAAAAACAAACAGACTACGGGTTACCCCAATCATCATCAACATCTTGCACAGGATCACTTGAAAGCAGTCTTGATATTTTCTCAAAGTCATTGCGATTTTTCATTCAAACAAATCGACAATGGAAAAGCAGCTCTTCCATTTCCGAACTGGAAACATTGCTTGGATTTTTTGAAAAATCTACCGCGCTGGGTTATCTCATCGACTTAAATTCTGAAAACATAGTTTCCGGAGCCTTTGTTTATAATGAAAAAAGCCCCTCTCTGCTGACATCTGTTCGCTATGAACGGCGCTGGACCGATCAATTCAAATCCATACTAGGTATCAATATAATTACAGCTCAAGACCAACCCCTAGCTAAATCCTACGATCAGACAGACTCGGCAACGTTTAAAATAAATTATGATTTTTAGTTCAACTGCAGCATTAACGTGTCTGGCGATATTATTTTTGATTTTTTAAAATTAAAAATCGAAATCTTCGCCGCCTGTTTTTCATTTTTTTGCATCTCGCCCAACTTCACATTAACAAAATCTTGGAGTGCCGATTTTATTAATGACATTGATATTCGAGATGATCTTCCGGACCAAGAAATAAACTCAGGATAATGCTTCCCAGACAAAGTTTGCACATCGGCAATCATATCCGCTAAAGAAAATGTTGCACCCGCTGTAAAATATGCAATATCTTTGTTTTGATCGACGGCCTTTGACCAGGATTGAAGTTTCAAAGAAAATCGCATCTGTGCAGGATCAATTAGTTTTACGTCTTGTAACTTTGAGCGCATTTCCATATTGAAACATTTTGGCAGTGCCATTAATGATGGCCATGCAAAAAATTGCGACCACCGAGAACACGTTAATTTTTGCAAACCCGAATTAAACTTTGAGAAAATAGGCTCTTTTTCAAATTCAAAATTCAAATACTTTAAAAGCATTTTTTCAATATATGTTTTTTTAATAAGTATAACTGGCTTTGCGCTTGATGATGCCATTTCTATTTCTGTCGGGGTAAAGCGTTCACCCTCTGCGGCCTCTTCAGCCATTATCCAAAGTCGATTTTCAGTGTCCACTTGTGCTTTAAGGCTCATCGTATTTTCTAAAATGGGAAGCGCTCGGCCGAATTCACTTAACTTTTTATTGAGCTGCTGAGAAATTTCGACATTAAGTGCTTTGTGAAGTTCTGCATTAACAACCTGGGCTTGGATAAACTCGATGGCCTTGGCCTGAACAGCTCCATCCAAACCAGTTATTGAATTACAGCCAATAAGATTTGTTTCAATATCGTCCTTTGACAAGTTTAACCTGAATGCTTGCACTGCGAATTGACGATCCAGCACCGCCTGCATAGGTTGAGTCTTCTTTGCTCGAATGGAAATCGCAGCGCATTGAACATTAAGATTGATTGTGGCTGATCCAAATCCCAAATCTTGAGTCATCGAAAGATGAATTTGAACATTTTTTGCCAGAACTTCAGCATTTTCAATGATGAAAGCCAGATCAAAGCCCTGCGCTCCAGAGGCTAGACTCGTCATTGAAAACCGTCCCACAAAGTCAACCTGGTCTGAAATGATCTTTCCCTGAGGAAGATTCAAGCTGAGATGAGTTGATTTTTCAAATTCAAAAACGAACTGCTTCACATTGGCATTTAATGCTGGAAGCCAATGATTTTCAGGGCTCATCATCAGCGCCTGAGCGTGCATATCTAGACTCAAAAAAGTGAGTATAAAAACCGAGATAATAAGCGAAAGATTAATTTTAGTAATTCTCATTGAGTTACTAGACTTTTCGGCAGGAATCGCATGCAGCTAAACGAAAAAATCACTGACTTGTTACAAGTTTTTAAAACGAAGGTTTTAGAAAATGTCACTTTCGTTAACAGTTTTTTGCGAGTTCTTACTTTAGGGCTATTTGTTTTTGGAGCAATCTCCATACTTAATCTTAAAACAGAATACTCCTTGAAGCAGTTCTATCCCATGAATCACCCCCTGTTAATGCAAGAGGAAAAACTACGGGCCCTTTTTCAGTCAGAAAAAAACCTTTCGCTACTGCTTGTTTTAAAAACGGAAAATGGGACGAGCTGGCTGATGGATTCAAATTTTGAACTGCTTCAGCAAATTCATTCTTCTTTTTCTGAACTCAGCACATTGAAATCCGTTGTCTCAATGTCCTCCATTCAAGGGGCCTCCAACACGGGTGATGAAATTTCTGTTGGGAACATTTTTGATAAAACAACTCTATCGGAAAGAAAAAAAATTGCAAAATCACACCCGTTTGTCACGCCACACTTACTTACCAGCGATGAGTCGGCAACTCTTATGGTGCTGAGTTTACAAAGCGGAACTCCAGTTGAAATATATAACTACACTCAAAGCTTAAAAGAACACTTTACAACGAACTATCCCAACATCAGTGTCGAATTTGGAGGTCTACCTGTTGTCCAGGCTGATTTAAGCGTTCTCTTGAAAAAAGAACTTTTCCGCTCTCTTGGATTTGGATTTATTTTATTTATTTTTGGTTTATTTCTTGTTTATAAAAGAGCTCGAGCTATTCTTCCTGTATTTATCACTCTGGTTTTTGTAAATATTGTGATCCTTGGGTCACTTGCAGCCTTCAATGTTTCGCTTAACGTTTTGTTAACAACTTTACCCATTCTTATTTCATTAGATGCAATTTCGTTGGTGATGCATATTCAATCTCATTTTCAAAAAACAAAAAATATTTGGCTGACCTACCGTCAACTTTTTTGGGAAAATTTGTTGGCTGTTGTAACCACGGGCATGGGATTTTTAATGCTCCAAGCTTCATCATCGACCTTGATTAAAAATTATGGATTTATTGTTGGTATAAGCTCTTTTGCTGTTTGGTTTTTAGTTCACCTGGCACTGCTTCCATTGACTCAAATTTTTTTAGACTGCGAGTTTAGAAATTGGCTTCACAAGCCTGCGTATTGGACGCTCTGGTCCATACGACATCGACGACCCGTGCTGTTTGGATCTGTCTTTATTTTTTTATTTGGTTTTTATAGTCTCACACAAATCAACTGGAACACGCGAATCCTTGATGACTTGCCAAAAAATCAGAGCACCCGAATAACCACGGAGTTTATTGACAATCGCTTTGGGGGAACTCTTGAGGCTAATTTTGTTGTAACACAAAAAAATAGCTGGCAGAAACCGGATGCTTTAAAAAAGCTAGACGCCGCCGTCAATCAAATTAGACGTCTTGATCAAGTCGGCTCTGTTGTTTCGGTCACTGATTTTTACAAGTCTATGGCTAGCGAGTCTCGGCGGCGATTGCCGGCTTCCGCTGGCGAATTAGCAGAAAAAAACTTTATGTTTTCGCTGTCATCAATTAACCCCATAGACCACTTCATCTCAGCTGATCAAAAGAATGCCTTGCTTCAAATTCGTTATAAAGACGTCCCTTCAAACAGTATTCAATCTGCCAAAGTCAGTATTTTATCAATTTTAAAGAAATCATTTCCAAATTCTGTCGTTTCATTTTTTGGCATTGGCACACAATTTCATTCCATAAACCAAGAGATTTCAAAAGCTTTGGTTTTTAATTTTTGGCACGCACTTCTGGCAATTGGTTTACTCTTGGCTTTTGTCTTTCGCTCTTGGAGATGGGCGTTGCTAGCTTGTTTGCCAAACTTAATTCCACCATTGATTCTTTTTATATTTCTCAACATCAACCAGGTTGCCGTTAAACCCAGTGTGGCAATTATTTTTTCAGTTGCCATCGGCTTGGCCTTCACAAATACCGTTTATATTCTTGGACGCGTGATGAAACTGCAAAAACAAAATAATTACACCTCCTATTTTCCACTTAAACGAGCCTTAATAGAAGAAGCAAACCCTTGCCTTCTTGCAACGACGCTTGTTGTTCTTGGTTTTGTGGTTTTTCTATTTTCATACTTTGGAATGAACCGCATGTTTGGCCAGTATATGATTTTATCCGTTGTTGCCGCCCTGTTTGGTGATTTAATTTTTTTACCTAGCTTTCTGTATCAATTTCGCAAGTACTTTTTAAGTTTGATTCTTATATTTTTGATCACAACAGCAACCCCGAGCTCTGGCCTTGCTAATGAAGCCGTTGATTTACTTAAAAAATCTCAGACGCTTCTGTCCTCTAAAGATGATACGGCAATAGTCACGATGAGGATTTTTGAAGCTGATGGGTCCAAAAAAGAACGCCAACTCGTTTTAAAAAGAAAATTTGAAAACCATAAAAATCACGTGCTTGTTAAAATTAAAAAACCGATAGATCAAAAAGGTGCCGGACTTCTCAGTGTTGTTGAAAAGGACTCTGAACAACAGTGGATTTACCTTCCGAGCTCAAAGCAGGTCCGTCGGTTTGTTTCAAAAAACAAACAAGAAGGCGTCCTTGGATCTGAGCTCAGCCCGCAAGATTTAGATCTAACAACAGTACAGTCCGCCAAGGCCGAGCTTGTCAAAAAAGCAAAAGTAGGCGGCATTAATGTGACACTCATTTCTGTTAAATCGACATCTAATCAAACCCGGTATTCAAAGGCCGTCCTGTGGATCGATCAAAAACTGTCCCTTCCTGTGCGTATTGAGTACTTTGGCTCCAAAGGGCATGCGTTAAAACGCATCGATTTTCAAAATTATAGAGCCTTTAATGGTGTCTTTCGGGCTCAAAAAATCATAATTAAAAACCTTGAAAACAAAAGAGGCACTGATTTGCTTTTATCTGACATAAAAGTGAATTCTGGACTGTCTGATAATGACTTCACTCAACGCGCCCTCTCGAAGGACTAATCACTACTTGTTGAACTCATAAACCATCGCTAGAATTACGCTCTTAGATTGTTTCAATTAAGGAGCGATAAAAGATGCGTATTTATATCAGCGATCTCAAGGATCATATTGGTCAAACGGTTGAGCTTAAGGGTTGGGCTTATCAAACTCGCTCTTCTGGAAAAGTTAAATTTTTAGAACTGCGCGATGGCACGGGCACAATATCTTGTGTTTTCTTTGCCGCAGACTGTGGTGCAGAGACTTTTGCAAATTTCGATCAAATGACTCAGGAGTGCTCTGTTAAAGTTGTGGGTTCTATCCGACAGCATCCAAAGCAACCTAATGTTTTTGAAATGGGCGTTAAATCGTTTGAAATTATAGGTCGCTCTGAAAACTATCCCATCACTCCAAAAGAACATGGAACAGATTTCTTGATGGAAAATCGACACCTGTGGATTCGATCAAAGCGACAACATGCCATCTTGCGGATACGTCATGAGCTTGTTATGGCTATTCGAGATTTTTTTGATGGACGAGGTTTTACTTTAACGGATGCTCCCATTTTTACTCCGGCAGCCTGTGAGGGAACTTCAAATCTTTTTGAAACCAAGTTTTTTGACGAAAAAATGTACCTCTCGCAATCCGGTCAATTGTATATGGAAGCGACTGCGCGGGCCTTTGGTAAAGTCTATTGTTTTGGCCCCACCTTTCGGGCTGAAAAATCAAAAACTCGCCGCCATCTGATTGAATTTTGGATGGTTGAACCCGAAGTTGCCTTCAATGATATGTATGACAACATGGATTTAGCAGAACAATTTACCGAGTATATTGTTCAGCGCGTTTTAAAAAATCGCCAAGAAGAGCTCAAAGTGCTCGAACGCGACATCTCAAAGCTAGAAAATATCAAAGGCAAATTTCCACGGCTTCACTACCGTGAAGCCTGTGATATCATTAAAAAGAACAATCCTGATTTTATTGTCGGGGATGATTTTGGCGCCCCCGATGAAACAATTATATCTTCACAGTTTGATAAGCCCGTTTTTGTTCATCACTATCCACAGGCCATTAAAGCATTTTATATGAAAGAAGATCCTCTGGATAAAGGCTATGCCATGGGTTGCGATATGCTTGCAACCGAGGGTTATGGCGAAGTCATTGGCGGTGGCCAACGTGAGGAAAGCGTTGAGATTCTCATTCAGCGAATCAAAGAACACAAGCTCGATCAAAAAGACTTCGAATGGTACTTGGATATTCGACGCTATGGAAGTGTTCCTAGCTCAGGCTTTGGTTTAGGCTTAGAACGCGCAGTGACCTGGATTTGTGGATTACCGCACGTTCGAGAAACCGGTGCTTTTCCACGTTTATATGGCAGAGCTTACCCGTAAGGAGATTTTTCAATGACCGAGATGATGCAAAAGAAAATTGATGAGTTAGAAAAGCGAAACGATGCGGCTTTGGCGGGCGGCGGACCAGAAAAGTTAGCTAAACACAAAACAGGCGGACGCCTTTCTGCACGCGAGCGCGTTGATACATTGCTTGATCCTGGCAGCTTCGTTGAAATGGACCGCTTTGTGACTCATCGTTGTGTTAATTTTGGAATGGAAAAAAACAAGCCTGCGGGCGATGGAATCATCACTGGTTATGGACGCATTAATGGAAAACTTGTCTACGTGTCCTCACAAGATTTCACCGTCACCGGTGGTTCCATGTCGCGCACACAAGCAAATAAAATTTGTAAAGTTATGGATTTGTCTTTAAAAAATGGGGCGCCGTTTATTTCAATTAATGACTCTGGCGGGGCGCGAATTCAAGAGGGCATCGAATCTTTAGGCGGCTATGCAGATATTTTTTCTAGAAATGTTTTATCCTCTGGAGTTGTTCCTCAAATTACTGCCATTATGGGCCCTTGTGCTGGTGGGGCCGTTTATTCTCCGTCCATTACTGATTTTGTTTTTATGGTTGAAAACACCAGCTATATGTTTGTCACGGGTCCTGATGTTATCAAGGCCGTTACTCACGAAGAAGTAACAAAAGAAGAACTCGGTGGAGCCACAACCCATTCTCAAAAATCTGGAGTTGCGCACTTTACAGCCCGCGATGATAAGCACTGTCTGCTTTTAATTCGCGAACTCATGAGTTTTTTACCATCCAATAATCTGGATGACGGTGTTGCGCTTGCAACTAAAGACCGACCGGATCGCATCGTTGATGCTTTAAATAATTTAATTCCAGATAGTCCCAAAAAACCCTATGACATGCTCGCCCTGATTTCAGAAGTTGTTGATGAAGGTTATTTTTTAGAAATTCATAAAAATTTTGCAGCCAATATTATTGTCGGCTTTGCTCGATTTAATGGTCGTCCTGTTGGTATTGTTGCCAACCAACCCCAGGTATTAGCTGGTTGTTTAAATATTGAGGCCTCTCGAAAAGCAGCACGCTTCATTCGCTTTTGCGATGCCTTTAATATTCCCGTCGTTTCATTTGTTGATGTACCCGGGTTTTTACCCGGTAAAGATCAAGAATGGAATGGAATCATCACTCATGGAGCAAAGTTACTTTATGCGTACGCAGAAGCCACTGTTCCAAAAGTTACTGTTATCACTCGCAAAGCTTATGGCGGTGCGTACATTGTCATGGGTTCAAAGCTACTTCGCAGTGATGTAAACCTTGCTTTTCCATCGGCAGAAATTGCTGTCATGGGTGCCGATGGAGCCGTAAATATTATTCATCGCGAAACCATTTCGAAAGCAAAAGATCCAGTGGCCGAGCGAGCGCGCCTGACGGCTGAGTACGAAGAAATGTTTAGCAATCCTTATGTTTCTGCAGAGCTTGGATACACAGATGAAGTGATTGAGCCCGCTTTAACTCGAAAAAGAATTATTGATTCTCTTGAGATGTTAAAAAACAAGCGTGACATTATCCCTCCGAAGAAACATGGAAACATTCCGCTATAGAAAGTGATGCTGTATGAGCGAAGTTCCGTTTAAGAAAATTTTGATCGCCAATCGTGGAGAAATTGCCATCCGCATAACGCGTGCCTGCCGCGAACTTGGCGTTGAGTCCGTTGCTGTATTTAGTGATGCTGATCGCGACAGCTTGCATGTCTTTTTAGCTGATGAGGCCTATCATATTGGACCTAGCCCCTCGAAAGAAAGTTATCTTAATTTTCGAAAAATAATTGAAGTTGCAAAGCTTGCAAAAGTTGATGCCATTCACCCTGGGTATGGTTTCTTATCCGAGAATCCAACATTTGTGCGTGCTTGCAAAGAGGCCGGCATTGTTTTTATAGGACCAACTCCTGAAAATATGGAGGCCATGGGTGATAAGCTCTCCGCAAAAGCACTTATGAAAAAAGCGGGTGTGCCACTGGTTCCAGGCAGCGATGGCGCCATTGAATCTGTCGAAGAAGCCCAATCCGTTGCCGCTTCTGTTGGTTATCCCATTATTATCAAAGCCTCTGCCGGAGGTGGCGGCAAAGGAATGCGTGTTGTGCGCACTGAGGCCGAACTTGAAAGCGCATTTCGAGCCTGTCGTTCTGAAGGATTAAATTATTTTGCAAACCCCGCTGTTTATATTGAACGATTCATTAATGATCCAAAACATATTGAAATTCAAGTCTTTGGCGACACCCATGGAAATGTTGTTCATCTTTTTGAACGCGAGTGTTCCGTTCAGCGTCGTCATCAAAAAATAATTGAAGAGTCTCCTTCTCCATCTGTGCCCAATGATGTGCGGATTAAAATGGGTGAAGCTGCTGTTAAGGCCGCCCAATCAATTAATTATGTTGGCGCGGGCACCATTGAGTTTATTTTTGATAATAAGACTAAAGAATTTTTCTTTATGGAAATGAATACTCGACTCCAGGTTGAGCACCCCATCACAGAACTTGTCACTGGATATGATTTAGTTAAAGAACAAATTTGGGTGGCAAAAGGAAAACCATTAAGCTTCAAGCAATCTGAAATTAAGCAGAAAGGTCACGCTATTGAGGCGCGAATCTGCGCTGAGGACCCTGTGACCTATAAACCCCATCCAGGAGTCATTCGAGCATGTCGTCATCCACAAGGACCATTCCTCAGAATTGACTCTTATGCTTACCCTGGCTATGAAGTGCCTATTTACTATGACCCAATGATTGCAAAAGTTATCACCTGGGGAGATTCTCGTGAGGAGGCCATTCATCGAATGCAGCGAGCCCTCACCGAGTTTGTTTTGACTGGAATCAAAACAAATATTGTTTTGCACAAAACCATTTTGAATCACCCCAAGTTTTTAGATGGCACCTACACAACCCAGTTTATCGAGAAAAATTTTGAAGTCTTAGAGCCTGAATTATTCAAAGAGATTGATGACCCCGTATTTCTTATCAGCGCCGCCATCACCGCATATCGGGATCGTCAGTCAAAAGATGTCCGCAGATTAAATGTTGCTTCGACCTGGAAACGCATTGGCCGCAAACTTCAATTAAGAACATAGGATAGTAAAATGTACTTTGAAGCAGAACTACGAGATCGAAAATATAAAGTGGATGTTACCGAGGGCCGACACACGTGGAGGGTCTCGCTTCAGCTTGAGGGACAAGACTGGAAGCATTATGATATTTCAAAATCTGATTTTAAGTCAGCTGAAGAATACATTAGCTTTCTTTTTGAGGGAAAATCATATCTTATCGATGTTCTTGGTCAAGACACTGAGTACACCGTTTTTACTCGAAATTCATTTCGAACCATCAAGATTTTTAATGATGAAATGCTTTTACATGAATCTTTGAAAAAAGGTGGAGCTCTTGGAGCCGATACACAATTAAAATCTGGAATGCCCGGAAAGATTATTGAAATTTTTGTATCCGTAGGTGACGAAGTGAAAGCAGGAAAACCTCTTCTCATCATGGAAGCTATGAAAATGGAAAATGAAATGCGGGCCGCCAGCGATGTTGTTATACAAGAAATTTGTGTCAAACAAGGCGACTCTGTTGAGTCCGGCGCCGTGCTCATTAAATTCGAACCCCTAAAAAAGTAATGATGAATAACATATATCTTGGCCTTTGCATCAACCATTTGGTGTGATGCAATGGTCGGATGAAAGTTTTAATCTGTTTACTTTTAATTTTTTCAATCGCAGCCTGTACTAAAATTGAATTCGGCTATAGCCTTGCTCCCCGATCAACGATGAGTCGCCTTGACGACTCCTTTGATTTTAAATCTGATCGCTACAAACAAGTTCGACAACAAGTTGAGAAAGATTTTGAAAACAACCGTTCGCACCTCGCCCACCTCGCCGCGACCCATGTTGATGAAATAACTTCTCTGTCTCATAAAAAAGAGACAACCGCTCAGGATTTTGAAAAGCTATACACCTCGCTACAAAAATCTAGAGTGCAATTAATTCGATTATTCCTTGGCTCTTTTCGCTCTGTCATCCACGAGCTAACCCCTGAAGAATCAGAAAATTTAAAAATCTTTTTTGCTAAAAAATCTATGGAATCAGAAAAAAAAATCTCACGAAAATCTACATTTATTGAAAAACAAATGGGAACATTTGAAAAATTTATGGATTTCTTTTTTGATGGAACCAATGATAATCAAAGAATTATCTATCGTCAGTTTTTAAATGAAAACTATGATTTTTTTATCGCTCAAATTGCTGCCAAAAAAAGTTTTGCAAAAAGATTCGCTGACCTTTTTCAAGAAAAAGAAAATCTTTTAGCATTTGTTGTCCAGTATTATAGCGGCACTCCCAGCGCCAAAGACCCCGCCATTCAGGCAGAATATCAACAATTCATTGAAAATTTATTTGTTGTACAAAATAAAATTTGGCTCGCTTCAGATCAGAAACAAAAGGATGATCTTGCAGAAAATTTATTGAACCTCAAAAAACAACTTCAGCTCTTGGCTAAAAATTAGAATCGAAAGCTTCTGCGGCTTTTCTTCGTTCGAAAAACCCAACAACAAGAATAGAAACTTCATACAACACCCAAAGCGGCATCATCAGCAAAATCATGCTCAGCGCATCCGGAGGCGCCAGCACTGCAGAGAGGGCTGTGATTGTAACAACAGCGTATCGACGATTCTCTTTTAAGAATCTTTCGCTAACAGCTCCTACAAGGCCAAGAAATGAAATAATCACTGGCATTTCAAATGCCAGGCCAAAAACTAAAGATGTTTGAGTAAAAAAACCAAGATAGTGATCAATCGTAATCATTGGTTTGTCTACATCGCCGCCAAAAGTCATTAAGAATTTAAATGCCATCGGAAGCACAATAAAATAAGTGAAAACAACACCTAATAAAAACTGAAGCGTTCCAAAAAAAATGAATCCCAAAGCAAATCGACGCTCATTGCGATATAATGCTGGCGAAATAAATTTCCACAAGTGATAAAGCCAAAAGGGTGCTGATAAAAGAACTCCACAAATAAATGCGAGCTTGATATGAGCCATGAACTTGTCAATCGGGGCTGTATAGATCAAACCACCTTGCGGAAGGTAGGACTGTATTGGCAAGCGCACAATATCAAAAATATAATCACTAAATCCCCAGCAAAAAATCATTCCAACAAAAATACCTATTGCCGCACGCGTGATGCGATAGCGCAATTCACCGATATGCTCGACTATCGACATCTCTTTAACTTCTTCGGCTGGTTGTGCAGGAACTAAATCACTCATCTTTTTTCACTTCTGAGGTTTGTGCTGTTTGGTCTTTTGTTTCAACCGGCTTCTGCATGGTTTGCTTTTGTTTCATCAAATCTTCCGGGGTTACCATGGCGTCACGTTTAATATCATCCCATAAACCAGATGTACTTCGTCGAAGATCGTTAAAAAAGCGAGCCACTTGACGAGCAAATTCGGGCAGCTTGTCTGGTGGAATAACAATGACGGCAATAATAATTAAAATAATAATATGGGACATGCTCATGCCCTAAAAAATAGCTTAGGCTTTCGAGACTTTCAATTGTTCTTTTGGCAATGTAACAACGCCCAGCTCATTTAGCTTTTCTCGAGCTAACTCTGAGCCGGTGCGCAAATATCGATCATACAGTTTTAAAACATCTGAGTCTGACTGTACCTGAGATTTTTCGCTCACGTAGTTCAATACGTCCACAAACTCGTTGAAACGCTTAGAAAATGTAGAAAAAATAATGGATAATGAATCTTCTTTTGTCCATGTTGCTAGATTAAAATAAGCCGCAGAACCAATCTCAGTATAATAATCAATATCTACAATTTTTCTATGCAAAGAATCTGCAAAAAAACCCGTTAGATACAATGACTTCTCAGCCACTGTTCGCATCAGTTCTTTGTTTTTTGGCCGCTCAGAGTTCATAGCAACCAAGTACATTTCAGCAAATGTCTCCGGAGGCTTTTCCAATGAATCGCTTTCAAAAGGATTATGAAAATTTTTAGAAAATAAATACTGCTTCAGAACCTGAACCAAATAAGCCTCAACCTGGGGATGGGCTTTTACCTGCCGCTCAACACAAGCCTCGCGGACAACCTCCGTAAAATGCTCTTCTGGTGTAATGAAGACAAAAGATTTCATTTTGAGACACCTCTTCTACACATTCTATCTTATCGGTACATTACACCATGTGCTAAAAAATATCTTTGTTTACAGACCTAAGGATGGCTCCCTACTTCAACTCGCGACCCACAATACTAATAACATTGGGCTTAGTGAATAATTTCATCGCTAAATCCTGTATTCGTTTTGCAGTGACTTTTTCATATTCCGCGACAACATTTAAGCTTTTATGATAATCGTTTCCATAGACCTCATCAAAAACAATCAAGTTACAGATTGCAGATTTTCGCTGAAGCCCAATATCATGCTGGCCTATTAAATATTTTTTTGCTCGATCTAGCTCTTCCGCTCCAACGAGGGTGTCGCATATTTTTTTAAACTCAACTTGAAACATTTCAATCGCTTTTTCTACCTTTTCTGGAGAACATGCAATGTAGCCACCAAAGTACCCGGTCTCGACGGATTCCATTTTAACTGGAGAAACAGAATACGCCAAAGAACTCTTGTCGCGAAGTTCATAAAAAAGTCGTCCACCCTGCCCGGCTAAAACGGCTTGTATCGTATGAAGAACAAAGCGATCAGGGTCTGTAATAGGAATTCCGCGATATCCAATAATAACATGCGTTTGCTCTTTATCCTTTTCGAGAAAAACCCTTTTGCTTTCTGCTAATGGTGCGGGAGCTGGGCCGTTGCTGACTTGACCCTTTTTTGAAAATGACTCTTCCATTTGATGAGCCATATCAATCCACTGTGATTTGTCGAATTGCCCTACGACTGTCATTGTTAAATTATCCGGCGACAGAATACGGTTTTTAAGATCGACTAAATCGTTTTGATGAAGCGAGGTGAGCGTCTCAACGGTCCCCAATGATTCATACGCCAACGGATGGTTTCCAAACATAGCCTTATGAAACTGTCGCGAACACAAATACGAAGGGTGATCCACCTTCGCTTTGATTTGTTGAAAAAGAATTTCTTTCTCGCGCTGAATAACAGGCTCGCTAAGAAGCGGTTTTGTTATCGCTTCAATCGCCAATTCTAGAGATTTTTTTTCAAATCCAGTTAAATACTCTAAAGAAAATCCAAAGGTATTCTTTCCAGTAAATGCAGAAATTCCCAGAGCCAGATCCTCCGTTTCTGCTAAAAACCTTTCTTCGCTGCGCCCCTTTGTTCCACTGAACCAAACGCGTGACATCAACTCCGAAAGGCCCATTTTGTCTGGAGTCTCCATGCGCGCACCACCACGAAAAGCCAGCTTTGCAGAAACCGTTGGGATATCTTCTGTTGGAAGCATAAAAATTTTCATTCCTGACGCCAGAGAAATCTCTTCGACTTCGAGGTGCGATTTTTTATGGTGAGCTGGTAGCGCAAGGTTTTCAATTTTTAACTTTTTATCATTACTTTTTTCGACCTTTGCTTTGCTTAAAAATATTTTTTTCTTCCATGTTTTTGAAATTTCTAAAAGCTTTGCTTCAGCTCGCTTCTTATCCTCGTTGGCCATATAGGAAACACTGAGTTGATCCAGCTTAAGATACTTCCGCGCCACCTTTTGAACATCTACCGGTGTGATTTTATTAATAGCCGCTAAATATTTTTTAAATCCGTTCGGATCGCCCAAGTAAAACTCTAAGGACCCGGCCTTATTCGCTATTCCATCGACTGTTTCAATGGAATAGAATTGTTCAGACGATATCGAAACGCGAGCTCGTTTTATTTCAGACCAAAGCGGAAGATTATTTTGAATTTGATCGATTTCATTCAGTATGCCTTCTGTCACTGCATCAAACTTGCCTTTTTCAAATTGAGCAGAAAAAACAAAAAGTCCTTTGTCTTGAGGGTTATAATTAAATGCAGCAATTGCTGTTGCGACGGGCTCATTGAGACGTAACTTTTTGACCAACCGCGAACTGTCGCCATGGCCAAGAATCATCGACAACACATCCAGAGCAGGAACATCTTTGTGTTTTACTGATGGAGCTTTAAATGAAAAATGCAGATGCTGATCTTGTAATTCCGATTTTTCAAATCGACTTGTAAATTTTTTCTGAACAGGCTCGGTTGCTCGCTTTCTGGTTTCGAGCTTAAACGGCTTAAAGGAAGAAAAATACTGGCTGACTTTCTCCTTCATTTCAGAAATCTCGAAATCTCCAGACACAACGAGAAACATGTTCGAAGGAACGTAGCGCGACTGGTAAAAACTTTTTATCTTTTTTGCGGACCATGATCGAACATTTTTGTCGTAACCAATAACGGGGATACCATAGGAATGTTTTTTAAAAGCCGTCGAAAAAAGCAATTGTGACGATCTTCTTTGGGGTGAATCTTTACCCATCTTAATCTCTTCGCAAACAACCTCGCGCTCGCTATCAACTTCTGCAGGATCAAAAAGAGGATAGCCCATCATTTGGCTAATAACATCCAAGGCCACATCGCTATAGCTTTTTGAAATTGTCACATAAAACACCGTTTGATCAAATGATGTGTAGGCATTAAGCTCGCCACCCGACGCTTCGACAATATTGGCAATTTCGCCAACCTTGTACTTGTCTGAACCCTTAAAAACCAAATGTTCTATAAAATGACTGATGCCCTCTTCACCTTTTTTTTCATCTGCGCTTCCGGTCTTAACCCACATCTGGACGCTCACAACCGGCGACTTTTGACTTTGAATTAAAAGGACCTTTAATTTGTTTTTAAGTTGAAATTTTACTTGCTTCATTTATAAGTCCTTTATGGGTTTAGGTATTTATATTCACATTCCATACTGCTTGCAGCGCTGCACATATTGTGATTTTGCAACCTATGTACATTCTGAAATCAAACCTCCAGAGTTTTATGTTGAAATTGTTAAAAAAGAAATAGCCCTTCGCCATCAATTTTTTGAAAACTTCAAAACAGTTCCGCTTTCAACCATTTACTTTGGTGGCGGGACCCCCAGCCTGATTCCGGCTGAACACATTGTAAATCTGATTGCAGAGCTTTCCAAGTTTGGTTATCAAACTGGACCACAAACAGAAATCACTATAGAAATCAATCCGGCAACAATTGATGAGCGAAAGCTCGAAATTTATTTAGAAGCTGGTGTAAATCGATTCAGTGTCGGTGCGCAGACTTTTTCTGATCGCCTGCTAAAAATGGTTCACCGCGAACATAACGCAGAACAAACTCGACAAACCCTGGCTTTACTAAGAAAATACAATCTTAACTTCTCATTTGATTTGCTTTTTGCTTTACCCACCCAAACTTTGGCCGAGTTGCAAAATGACCTTTCCATTGCTGTTGATCTAGGCTCGAGGCATCTCTCACCTTATTGTCTCACTGTTCCCGAGGGACATCCCCTTTCGAAAAATCGTCCTCCTGAAAATGATCAAATTGAAATGTTTGAGATCATCCACAGAAGACTTCAGGAAAATGGATTTTATCGCTATGAAATTTCGAATTATTCTTTACCGGGATTTGAGTCCAAGCACAATTTATTGTATTGGACGGATCGAAGCTATTGGGGTCTTGGACTTAGTGCTCACTCGTATATGAAAGAGAGCCAGCTTCCCAACAGTTGGGGGACTCGTTTTTGGAATCAAAATAATTTTGATCTCTATACAGATCAAATACAGAAACCTCATCAGTCTTCAGATTTGTTTGATTTTTCGGTCTCGCAAATTGAGTTTTTGAAGAAACACCAATCTTTAACTGATTTTTGCCATACCTCTTTGCGACTAGATACAGGACTTTCAATCACAGACCTTACACACAAATTTGGAAATCAAATCGAGCGCGTCATTCTAAATCTAGCACAACCACTTCTTGATCGAGACATCCTCCGATTTAACGGAAACGCCTATAAATTGACCGAAAAAGGAGTGCTCATCAGCAACCAAGTGTTTGAGCAGTTTACCTTTTTAGGCAAAGATATCCTTTAACAAGAGTCATTTTTATTTCGCCTCTTACATTGACAATTCTAGTAGAAAACTCAATGTTTATAGAGGTTTAGAATTTGGAGCCACACATGACAAATGATGATAAAAACAATACGACGGACATCACGCCGGATCACTCAGAAGCAACCGCGGCAAAAAGCGAGCTAGAGCTCGCCATTGAAGAATCTGCTAAATGGAAAAGTGATTTTTTATATTTAAAAGCAGAATTTGAAAATTATAAAAGAAATGCTTTAAAGGAGCGCTCTGAATTGCTTAAGTTTGGCGCCGAGCGCATGGCTCGGGACTTGTTAGATGTCATGGATAACTTTGAGCGCGCGATGCAGGTTCACCTTTCTGTTGAAACAATTCCAAATTATCGAACAGGAATTGAACTCACAGCAAAAGAGTTAAAAGATGTTCTTTTAAAGCATGGCATTCAAGAAGTTCCAAGCGAGGGGCAACTCTTCAATCCTTCTATTCATGAAGCTCTCAGCTCTGAACCAACCACAAGTGTTCCAAGCGGTCATATTTCAAAAGTTTTTAAAAAACCATACAAGTTTCATGATAAAGTGATTCGAACAGGACAGGTTGTTGTCGCTACGGCTCCGAAAACAGAGGCTTAATCATGTCAAAAAAAGATTTCTATCACATTTTGGGTGTTTCAAAGTCAGCAAAGTCTGATGAAATAAAAAAAGCTTACCGCAAGCTAGCTATGCAATATCACCCCGATAAAAATCAAGGCAATAAAAAAGCTGAAGAAAAGTTTAAAGAGATTTCTGAAGCCTATGAAACTTTAAGCGATGAAAAAAAACGACAGGCCTATGATCAATTTGGTCATGCGGGCGCACAAGGAAACCCCTTTGCTGGTGGAAACCCGTTCGGCCGCAGTGGTCAAGCCTCGGGTACAGATCCGTTTCATGATATTTTTGGAGACGCTTTCGGAGATATTTTTACTGGTGGCGGCGCGCGGGGTCCTCGTGGCAATCCTTTTGGTGGTGCTGGACCGCGATCTCGAACTGGATTTGGCAGTCGGCCCGCTCGCGGATCAGATCTTCGTTACTCGTTAGCAATCAGTTTTGAAGAGGCCGCCCTGGGCACAGAAAAAACAATCAGTTTTATGCGACAGAAAGGCTCAAAAGAAGACTCCGCAAAACTTTCTGTTACCGTTCCTGCTGGCGTTAAAGAAGGCCAGCGCTTGAAGCTTTCTCAAGAGGGCGATCAGCCCACGGGTGGCGAGGCTGGCGATCTTTATGTTATAGTCAGCTTGCAAGATCATCCCCTTTTTAAGCGTGAAGAATATGATGTGATTTTAGATTTGCCGGTGACCTATACTGAAGCCATTCTTGGCTCAACTGCCGAAATTCCAACCCTGTTTGGAAAAGCAGAAATAAAAATTCCATCTGGCACGCACACTGGTCAAACCTTTCGCCTTAAAGGCAAAGGCTTTCCAAAGCTTGGCTCCGTCGGCGCTGGAGACATGCTTGTCCGAATAATTGTTGATACCCCGGATCAGATCAATTCTCGCCAGAAAGAAATCATAGAAGAACTTCATCGCTTTAAAGAAATCACTCCACTTGTTAAAGCTTATCAAGATAAATTACAAAACCTATTAAGGACCCGTAAATGAATACTTTGACGACCTTATTTTTATTCTTTTTACTTTTAGCAAGCTGTCAAACCTCACACGTGACCATGCACCCTTATCGCAAATCCCCTTCTGCGCGGGCTCTTGCACCAGTTCCGCAACAACCTCAAGTTGTAAAAATGCCAACGGCTATTTCCCCGTCAACAACTCCTGGCGCCCCAACTCCACAAATTATTTCATCTAAAGATTCTACGGCTCCGACTGACGCCGTTGCTGTTCCGACATCTCAAGCTGTTATCGCCGAGCACTCGGATCTTTTGGCTTTTATTAAATCCCCCTCAGTGACAAAAGAAAAAGTTCTGGCTGCCATAGAACGCGAAACTGAAATTACAAATCTAAATCAAGTCTTGGAACAACCCATCACGGATCTTCGGGTGCAGCCCTATAAGCCCGCACTTTATTGGCGTGCCGGCCAGCTGGCGCAAAAAAAGCGCCGCTCTGATTTAGCACTTCAATACTACCGGGCACTGACGTCTCAGCACCCGCAGTCGCCTTTCGCGACGTTGGCAACTTCAGAAGTTAGTCTTATTTTAGCCAGTCAGGTTGTGGATTCAAAAACGATTGGCGTGATTCTTCCACTCACTGGAAAAAATGCAAATATTGGACAGCATGCTTTGAACGCTATTCGCATTGCGCTTGGTTTAAATAAACCCAATGCAAATTTACGCTTAGCTCTTTTTGACACTCAAGGCTCTGTCGCACTTGCGGCAAAGGCTGTCGAAAAATTAGTTCGCGAAGACAAAGTCATTGCATTAATTGGCGGACTTTCTTCAAAAGAGGCCTTGGCTGTGGGACAAAAAGCAGACCTGCTTGGAGTGCCTTTTATCGGATTATCTCAAAAGTCCGGCCTAACGGCGATAGGTGATTTTGTTTTCCGAAACTCTTTAACTGCGGAAATGCAAATTGATCGCTTGGTTCAGTTTGCATTTGAAAAATTAAATGCAAAAACTTTTGCCGTTCTTTATCCAAATGATGCCTACGGGGTTGAGTTTGCAAATATCTACTGGGATCACGTACTGGCCCGCGGTGGTAAAATAACAGCAGCTCAGACTTATGATTCCAAAGAAAATGATTTCACGATGATGATACAAAAAATGGTTGGCACCTATTATCCAGAGGCTCGCCCTGAGGAATATAAAGCCCGCCTTAAAGAGCTCGCTTTAGAAAAAAAAGAAAAAGCAGAAAAAAACAAGAACAAACCAAAAAGCACGAGAGCAAATGAGGTTCAAGAAAACATTCTTGAACCTGTTGTTGATTTTGATGTTTTGTTTATTCCCGACACAGGAAAAACTCTCAGTCAGGTGATGGCCTTTATGAAGGTTAATGACGTTCCCTCGCTGACTTACTTGGGAACAAATATTTGGAACAGTCCCGATCTTGTTAAGCGAGCTGGCACAACCGATAATTTGGTTTTTTTCGTTGATGCCCTTGACCTGTCTGATTCTGCACCTAAAGAAACCTCCTTCTTCAAAGATTATTTTGCTGAATATGGGGAAGAACCGACCTTAATTGAAATGCAGGTCTACGAATCTGCAAAAATTATCCGTGATTTACTATCAAGAGGAGTCTCGAGTCGTGATGAGCTGGCCTCAGATCTGCGTTCATTGGGACGCACCACTGGGGTGACGGGTGAATTACGCATGTCCTCTCAACGCGAACTCGAGCGCCCCTTACATATTCTATCGCTTGAAGCTGGCCTCATTAAAAAGGTTGATTAAAATTTAACCTTTTTTTTAAAACGCACTGTCCTAGTCTCCAAGCAGGAGGCTAAAGTGGCATATAAAACAAACACAACCATAAAAACAAGAAACGGTACGTTAACAGCAGAGCTATTAAAAACCTGTCGAGAAAAGCTCTTACAAATGAAGTCTGATATTTTAAATAGATCGCAACAAGCTGCTCAAAATTTCAATCAAATTGATAAGGCCTCTGGAGATGAAATTGATCAGTCCGCAGCACACCAAGAAGAACATACATTTTTAATCAACCAATCCCGACTCAAATCCCAGCTCTTAGAGATTGAGCTGGCTCTGGGGCGCATGGAGCAAGGATCTTATGGAATCTGTGAAGAAACCGAAGAAATAATCGAGAGCGACAGATTGCTTGCAATTCCGCACACGCGCTACAGCATCGAAGGGGCAGAAATGCGTGAAAATTTAATTAAAAAATTTGCCCGATAAGATTTGTTAATAAGTTCTATAGCTTCACCAATCACATATCGTTTGTGAGTGATGATTCATCACACAACAGTTCCTTTTTTGATGACACATGGATCTACAAAGTTAATTATTCCCTCACATTTCGGCAACCTTATCTAGGAGGGGAATTAGATGAAGAACACCGAAACCCAAGACAGTACTCATGCTGAACTTGAGGCTATAAAACATTCGCTGTTATTACAAAAAAGCGAAATACTGAATAAGAATTTTGAGTTCAAAGAGCAACAATCGTCTTTGTCTAAAAATTCTGACGAAGCCGATGCTGTTTCACAAGAGCTTGAATCCAATTTAAGTATTCAACTGCATGAACGTGATCGTCATTCGCTGGTTTTGATCGACAAAGCTCTATCAAAGTTTGCTACAAATTCTTATGGAGAATGTGAAGGCTGTGGCGACATGATTGATGTGCGCCGCTTGAAGGCTAGACCTTTGGCTACTTTATGCATTTCTTGCATGGAAGAACAAGAATCACCAACGCGAAATCTCATCCAATAGTTGTTTGTTTTCTAAGGAAAATTAAGACTTTAGACTCAATTTAACTCAATGGATGAGACTTCTGACACGGATGTCGGTCTTGATTTTCATTTGTACTCCAAAACCAGACTCTAAATCATTAAAGCGTTTTTAAGATAGCTCCGAAATGTTTCTTAAGGAAACAGGAGCCCATATGACATTTGATAATCAACCAGTTGAGATTCCACAAACACTACCGATGTTACCCGTTCGCGATATCGTGGTGTTTCCATATATGATCATTCCACTTTTTGTTGGAAGAGAATCATCAATTCGATCCGTCGAAGAAGCCCTTTCAAAGAATCGATTAATTTTCTTGGCCTCTCAAAAAGATATCGCTGAAGAAAATCCCTCTCCTGAAAGCATTTATGAAATTGGCACTATCGCAAAAATTATGCGCATGCGTAAGCTTTCGGATGGGCGAGTTAAAATTCTTATTCAAGGTGAAGCAAAGGGACGAATTAAATCCTTCACAAAAACATCTGGCAGCTTCGAAGTGTCTGTTGAGAAAGTTGAAGATGTTTCAACCGCGAATACTCCAACGGAAGTCGAGGCACTTGTTCGCACGGCAAAAGAGTATATTGAAAAAACAATCGCTCTTGGAAAAGCGCTTTCTCCAGATATCCTCTTAGTGTTAGATGATGTTTCTGATCCGGGTCGTGTTGCAGATCTTATTGCAAGCAATATTGGATTAAAAGTTCATGATGCACAAAAAGTATTAGAAACTTTGGATCCAAAAGAGCGCTTAACTTTAATTTGTAATTTCTTACACTCGGAACTTGAAGTTTTACAGGCTCAAGCAAAAATTCGTGGCACTGGTCGCGATGATCAAAAAACTCAGCGTGAAAATTTCTTGCGCGATCAAATGAAGGCTATCAAAGGCGAATTGGGCGACGCCCAAGATTCAAAATCAGAAGAAATGGAAGAACTCAAAAATAAAATTTTAGCTGCGGGAATGCCAGAGCACGTCCAGGCTGAAACATTAAAACAGTTGGCTCGACTAGAGCGTATGCATCCCGATGCAAGTGAGGCCACAATGGTTCGCACTTACTTGGATTGGATGGTTGATTTGCCGTGGGGTAAGCAATCTGAAGACATTATTGATATTAAAAAAGCTAAAGAAATTTTAGATGATGACCACTACGATCTTCAAAAAGCCAAAGACCGTGTTATCGAGTTCTTGGCAGTTCGAAAGTTAAAAACTTCGATGAAGGGGCCAATCCTTTGTTTCAACGGACCACCAGGAGTTGGTAAAACATCTTTGGGCCGTTCGATTGCTCGGGCCATGGGACGTGAATACTTCCGCATCGCTTTGGGCGGTGTAAAAGATGAGGCCGAAATTCGTGGTCATCGCCGAACCTATGTTGGAGCTATGCCTGGAAAAATTATTCAAGCCCTGCGCCAAGCTAAAACACGTAATCCCGTTATTGTTCTAGATGAGATTGATAAAATGGCCTCTGACTTCCGTGGAGATCCCGCTTCAGCTATGCTTGAGGTTCTAGATCCAGAACAAAACTCAACATTTCGTGACAATTATTTAAATGTTGATTTTGATTTATCTAATGTTCTTTTTATCGCGACAGCAAATGTTGTTGAAAATATTCCTGCTGCACTTCGTGATCGTATGGAATTGATTAGCATTCCTGGATACACAGAAAACGATAAATTATTAATTACTAAAAAACATTTAATCAATAGACAAATCGAAGCAAACGGAATTACCAGCGAAAATATTTCATTTACAGATGATGGCTTAAAGTTCTTGATCGCTGGATACACTCGTGAAGCTGGTCTTCGAAATCTTGAGCGTGAAGTTGGTTCTGTTTGTCGAAAAGTTGCAAAACGTGTTGTTTTGGGTGAATCTTCTTACACAGAAATAACCCCAACAAGTGTTGCTGAATTGCTTGGCCCACCTCGATTTCAACGTGATGAGAAAATTTTCGAATCTCAAATTGGAATTGTGCAAGGGCTTGCCTGGACTCAAGCTGGCGGAGAAGTTCTTGTTATTGAAGCCCTTAAAATGAAAGGCAAAGGTGGCTTGATGCTGACTGGCCAGTTGGGCGACGTCATGAAAGAATCTGCTCATGCAGCAATGTCTTATGCACGGGCCCATATGGAGGAATTAAATATTCCACCAGAATTTTTTGAAAAAAATGACATTCATATTCATTTACCGGCAGGAGCAATTCCAAAAGATGGACCTTCGGCAGGTATCACATTAACGACCGCTTTGGTTAGCTTGATGACGGGAACTGCGGTTCGAAACGATATCGCTATGACTGGTGAAGTGACATTACAAGGACGTGTTTTACCTGTTGGTGGAATTCGTGAAAAGTGCTTGGCTGCACTGAATCTTGGAATCACGAATATTATTATACCTATGGCAAATGCAAAAGATCTTGAAGACATCCCTCCGGTGTTTAAAGAAAAAATCAACTTTATCTTGGCGGATAATTTGGATGAAGTTTTTGCGGTTGCTTTTGAAAAATCAGAACATTTTACAAAAAAGACAAGCTCTCGCAAACAGGACAAGAAGACAAAAAGTTCCACTGCAGCAGCTTAATCTTTGCATCGCTCCTCCCCCCTAAAGCAAAAAGTCAGTTCTATGAACTGGCTTTTTGTTTTTTGTCGTTAGTTTCGAAGGCGATGATTTTCGGATTCAAGAACCTTAATCAGAGTGTTCAGATCTGAGATTTCTTGGTTCAAGTGCATGATTTGCTGTTCTTTTTCTTGCAGAATTTGAGTGTATGCTTTTTTTAAATCGGCCAAAAGGCGATTTGCAGCCGTAATAACGGACTCGCTCGAGTCCGTTTTGACTTCGGCCTGATGATTCTTGATTGGTGCAGAAATTACTCCAGGCTCAGCGTCACTATTAAGGGAGGGGCGATGTTCCTGGATATAATTTGGGGCGCCTTCATCTAAGATCAGATATTTTCCATCATCAAATCGGAATTGAATATCCTCAGCTTTAATCCGGCGACGAAGAGTTGAAATGCTAACTTTATACTTCATTGAATAGTCAGCTAATGGTAACCAACTTTTCTCTGACTGTTCCGTGTTCATTTCTGAGTCCCCTCGACTACTCAAGCCTAGCATGGCCAAAAGCCGTGTCAAACGTGAATTTCAAACCAGTCCATAGTCTTGAGTAATCACAAAAACAGCTTGTTTTTTACGCTATCCATCCTAGATCTTGGTCTGAGTATTCATTGAAAAGCACAGAAAATTCAGGTTTCACGACTGTCGTTTACGTGGTTAACTATTTTTCAGTCATGAATATTCAGAAGAAAAAGAAAATAGCCTTGGTTCTAAGTGGTGGTGGTATTAAAGCCGCGGCTTACCATATTGGTGTTTGCCTTGCTCTTAAAGAAAAAGGATTTGTTTTTGCGGGTGGACCAAAAGAACTTGTTCGGCAAAAGTTTGCTGAGGCCCAAAATCCTGATCAACCGACGTCTCCGACAATACGGCTTTATGTTGGGTCTAGTGCGGGATCTTTTGTGGCTTCGGTGTTAGCATCAGGACGATCTCTTGAAGCCTTGATTACGGCGTTTCAGGTCGGTGCAGGATCGCCCCTTTTTTATGATATTCCCAAAGAAGATTATTTAAAACCCATTGGTTACCGTCATTTATTTCATTTGAACTCTCGACGAATCTTGAGCTGGCTTCCAGAAAGTTTGCTTCAAAAATCTTTGCTCACAGGTGGTTTAGAGGTTTTTCTTAAAAAAGGCTTTACCCTTAATGGCCTTTTTAATACGAATGGAATTGAACGTTATCTTCGAAAGTATGTATTAGACGAGAATGACTTTTCTCGTCTGGGGGTCGAGCTCTATGTCATTTCAACCCAACTTAACCACTCCAGAAAAACCATTTTTGGTCCTTACTTAGAAAGCTCAAAAACGGATACAACCCGGTATATTGGGTACTCGTCTATTTCTGAGGCTGTTGCGGCATCGACGTCATTACCACCAGTTTATGCTCCTTACCCAATAAAAAAACCCGATGGCAATACACTTTACCATTATGATGGAGAAATCCGAGATACCCTCAGCACTCATGTGGCTGCAGATCATGGTGCCGATTTAATTATTGCTTCGTACTCGATGCAACCCTACCACTATTCGCCAGAAGCTGGCTCGCTCCATACTTATGGAATGCCCGCAATTATGAATCAGGCACTCTACCAAGTTCTTGAGCAAAAAGTTGCACGTGGAATTCAGTTTCAACAGAAGAAAAAAGATGTTTATTACGAGTTAAAAAAAGCCACTGAAGAGCTCAACCTGTCTGTCACCCAAAAAGAAAAAATTCTTAACATTGTAAAAGATAAACTCGCATTCAATCCAAGCATTGATTATATTTATATCGCGCCACGAGCGCATGACTATGAAATGTTTTTTGCAGACCACTTCTCGCTGAATCCGATTATTTTACAGAAAATTTTAAAGATTGGTTTTAAATCTGGATTACAGGTTCTAAAAGACTATCTTTAGAACCTGTTTTATCATTATTAGCTTAAGCTTTTTTCAATCATTTGGAATAGTGGACCGGAGGCCAGTCCCAATACAAGAATTAATAGTGCCGAAACGACAACCATAACCACAGTTGCATACGAGCGGTCGTCAGCAACATCGCACTCACCTTCGCGCATGTACATCATAACAATAGGGCGTAAATAATAGTAAACGCTCAAAACAGAATTGATAACGCCCCATAATGCTAGCCAGACCAAACCTTCGTTTACAGCAGATGAAAATAAATATAATTTTCCGAAGAACCCTAAGGTTGGCGGCAATCCGGCAAGTGAGAGTAAAAATACGGTTAAACAAAACGCAAGCAATGGTTGCTTCTTTGCAAATCCCGCGAGGTTCTCCATTTGAACAGTCGAATTTTCATTTTTTTCAATCATGCTGATAATTGCAAAAGAACCCGTTGTCATCAGACCATATGCAATGAGGTAAAAAACAACACTGCCCGCACCAAAGGCTGAGTTCTGACTCACTCCCGCGGTGATTAAACCAACAAGAAGATATCCCGAGTGAGAAATTGATGAGTAGGCCAATGTTCGCTTTACATTCGACTGAACAAGAGCCGCCACATTTCCAACCGTCATTGTGATTACAGCCAGCCACTGCAAGACATCAAATAAATTCTGAGACCCCAGTAATGGTTTTGTTGCAATAACTCGTAAAAATGCAGCAAAAGAGGCTGTCTTAACAGCTGTTGCCATAAATGATGAAAGCGGTGTCGGTGAGCCCTGATATACATCTGGAGTCCATGCATGAAACGGAACAATAGAAACTTTAAAGCAAAAACCGATAACAATAAAGGCCATTCCAAAAAGAAACAGCTTGTTTGTTCCCATCAGTGATGCTGCATTTTCCATAAGATCCAGTAAGTTTACGGTTCCCGCCGTTCCAAATATAAAAGAAATCCCATAAAGAAAAATGGCAGAGGCAAAAGAGCCCAATACGAAATATTTAATTGCAGCTTCTTTTGAAATTTTTTGCTCATGCGACATTGCAATCATTAAGTAAAGCGATAACGACATCAGCTCTAAACCAATAAAAATAATCAACAAATCCACGGCCGACACTAAAATTAACATTCCAACAATTGAGTTCATCGCCAAGAAAATAAGCTCTGACAGCTGATTTCCTCTGGTCGCCGGATTTTCATACATTAAAATAAGTCCACCCGCTGCCGCACCAACCGCAATTAAACCCATCCACTGAGTCAAGCCATCAAAAACAAGCTGACCGTTAAATGCTGTTTTTCCAGAACCGCCAAAAACAATCAAAAGACCTGCGGTTAAAGCCAAGCCAATGAGTGCTTCAACAATTGTTGCCGAAGGTAGCTGTTCCTTATTCCCTCGCAAAACTTTTATTGTGATTGGAATTAAGCTAAATAAAAAAAGCGCTATGATTGGCGAAATTAAAAGAATGTCTGATAAACCAATTGCAATATTCATTTTAGTTTCCATCGCCTTTCCAGCTGAGGGTGTAGTTCATTTTATTTTGAATCAAATGCTCAACACTTGTCTTAGAAAAATCCATAAAGTGATTTGGAAAAATACCCATCCAAAAAATAAGAATTATAATTGGAGCCAAAACAACCGCTTCGCGAACACTTAAGTCCTGAAGCGCATGCTCTTTATGACTTAAGCTGTGCTGAACAATTTCTCCTGCCGGACCAAAGAACACTCGCTTAACCATCCACAGCATGTACGTCGCCCCAAGAACAACGCCAGTAACCGAAAGCGCCGCCATCCACGGAGAGTATTGGAATGAGCCCAAAAGAATCAAAAACTCACCCACAAAGCCATTTGTCATAGGAACGGCAATTGATGACAAGGTTACTATAATGAATGCAATTGTAAAAAGTGGCAGCGCTGCTGCCAGACCGCCATATTTTGAAATTTCCCGAGAATGAGTTCTTTCGTAGATCATGCCAATCAAGATGAAAAGTGCGCCTGTAGAAACCCCATGATTTAACATTTGATAAAGCGCACCATTAACACCATAACTATTCATTACGAACAGGCCAATAATAATGTATCCCATATGTGATACCGAAGAATAAGCTACTAATTTTTTAACGTCCGGCTGAACCATAGCAACCAACGCGCCATAAATAATTCCAATCACGCCGACAGCAATAAAAATCCATGCATAGTGTTCCGTCGCCTCTGGAAAAAGTGGAATAACCCAACGAACAAAACAATACGTCCCCATTTTCAACATCACTCCGGCCAGAATAACCGAGCCCGGTGTTGGCGCTTCAACGTGAGCATCTGGAAGCCATGTGTGCAGCGGAAATAGTGGAACCTTGATCGCAAAGGCCAAGGCAAAAGCAAAAAACAAAAGTGTTTGAGCTGTAAAAAAATCTCCCGCAACAAAAGGAATCTGAAGCTTATAAAAATCAATCAGGCTGGCGCTGATCGAGCCACCAGTAACTTCTGGAGTTAAACGCATTAGAAATATAATTGCCAACAGCATTAACACCGAGCCAGACATTGTATAAATAAAAAACTTAATGGTTGCATAGACCCGGCGAGCACCACCCCAAATACCAATCATAAAATACATTGGCACAAGAGAAAGCTCCCAAAAAACATAAAACAAAATGGCGTCCATTGCTAAAAAAGAACCCAGCATCGCGGCCTGAAGCACAAATAAACAAGCAAAAAAGCCTTTTCTTTTATCTTCAATAGAGTTCCATGCTGCTAAAATAATTATCGGCACTAAAAATGTTGTGAGCATAATCAACATTAGCGAAATTCCATCAATGCCTAAAAAATACGAAATCCCAAACCGCTCGATCCACATTGTTTTTTCAACCATTTGAAGTTGAGCACTTTCAGGATCAAAGTTTTGCAACAAGGTCAGCGACAACAAAAACTCAAGAATAGAAAACCCAAGCGCAACGTGCCGAGTGGTGTTGCGCTGAGGCCAAATCGCCATAACGATGGCAAACACTATTGGTAAAAAAATTAATCCCGATAAAATCATAACTACCTCATTAATACGAATGAAAGCACGACCACAACTCCGACCCCAATATACATCGCATACTGCTGCATATTTCCATTTTGTAATACCTTAAGAAAAGAGCCACCACCCATGGCCATATCTGCAACTTTGAAAGTCATCTTGTCGATAAAATTAACGTCGATATAATACCAAAGACTTTTGCTAGTTTGAATAAGTGGATTAATAATCCAAGAAAAATACGCCTCATCAACCCAGTATTTGTTATTCACAACCTCGTATACGGGACGAATTGCTTTTTTTATTTTTTCAGAACTGCCAGGTCGAACAACATACATCCAATAGGCCGTTATTGCAGAAATCGATGCAATCAACACAGAAGCGCCCATCAAAGCCCATTCTGTAGATGTCTGATGAGACACAATCGCATCTGAAGTCGGTAATTTTTTAATAACAGGCTCAAGCCAGTGCTCCCAATAATTTGGAATATGGCCAAGGTATTCACCGATAACATGAGGAATTCCAATCCAACCACCCACAATCGAAAGCAGTCCCAAAACCATCAGCGGAATTGTCATTGTCAGGCCGCTTTCATGCGGATGAACCTTTTTATCGACTCGTGATTTTCCCCAAAAAGTAAGTGCCATCAATCGGGTCATATAAAACGCCGTTAATGCGGCACCCAAGGCTCCTGCTGCCCAAAGCGCCCAATGTCCCGATGGTGATGAAAAGGCAAGCCATAAAATTTCATCTTTAGAAAAGAATCCTGCAAACGGAGGAATTCCAATAATCGCCAACCACCCCAACAAGAACGTAAAGTGTGTTATGGGCATGTACTTTTTCAACCCACCCATTTTACGAATATCTTGCTCTTCGTGCATTCCGTGAATAACCGATCCTGATCCCAAGAACATAAGGGCTTTAAAAAAAGCATGCGTCATTAAGTGAAACATGCCCGCACCAAAAGCGCCCACGCCCACTGCCAAAAACATATACCCCAGCTGAGATACTGTTGAGTATGCTAATACCTTTTTAATATCATACTGAGTAAGGCCAATTGTCGCTGCTAAAACGGCAGTTGCCGCGCCAATAATTGCAATAACCATCATTGTATTGGGTGCGACAATAAAAATAGGATTTAGTCGCACGATCATGTAAACGCCCGCGGTCACCATTGTTGCCGCATGGATCAGCGCCGAAACAGGAGTTGGGCCCGCCATAGCATCCGGAAGCCATACATACAGCGGTATCTGAGCAGATTTTCCAGTTGCGCCAATAAATAACATTAACGTTCCAAGAGTCACTGCACCCAACCAGCTGGACTCTACAAGAGTTGGAGCTAATCCATTCAATTCATGAATATTCAACGTGCCAAAGGTAAAAAATAAAATAAACATTCCCAAAATAAATGCGGCATCACCAATACGATTTGTAATGAAGGCTTTCATGCCGGCCGCAGCCTTCGCAGAATCAGAAAACCAAAAACCTATCAGCAGATAAGAACAAAGACCGACGCCTTCCCAACCAACAAACATTGTTAATAGCGAATCTCCTAAAACTAAGATCAACATATTAAAAATAAATAAATTCAAATAAGCGAAATATTTTGTAACACCCTTGTCGTGATGCATGTATCCGACAGAAAACAAATGAATCAAGGTGCCGACACCTGTAATGATCAAAATCATAATTCCACTGATTTGATCCACAACAAATCCCGCATTCACTCGAAGCTTATCAATCGCCATCCACTCAAAAAACGACACAGCTAATCGGCGGTTTTCAGGAGATAAATCCACAAGCTGTAAAAATAATAAGACGGCGGAAACAAATGAAATTCCAACAGCCACCGTGGCAACTGCGCCGGCAATTAAATAATTTGAACTGCGAAACCGAATTCCATTTATAAAAAATCCGAGCAGTGGGCTTAGCAATAAAATCGCGATCAATAATTCATGATTAAGCATCTGCTTATCCTTTCAAGTGTTCGAAAAAGCGAATATTAACTTCTTTAAATCGTTTGAAAATAGAAACCGCCAGCGCCAGACCGACTGCGGCCTCTGCTGCGGCAATTGTCATCACGAAAAAAACCATCACTTGGCCATCTATTTTTCCCATATAATGAGAGAAGGCGACAAAACTAATGTTTACAGCATTTAGCATCAACTCAATGCTCATCAAAAGAACAATCAGGTTTCGTCGCAATAGAACACCCGCCATTCCCAATGAAAACATAATCGCGGAAAGCACTAAATAATGATTCAACGTGATTTCGGTGAAAATACTAGTCTCTAGCATGCGTACCCCCCTTGCTTCGCGAAAGCGCAACTGCGCCAACGGCAATAACTAAAAGCATGACCCCCAAAACTTCAAAGCCGAGAACATTCTTGATGAATAAGTTTTCTGCCAGGGCTCGTGTTGTATCTACAGTCGGCGCTGCCGCGACATCACTGCTCGCCGTTATAACCACCGGAGTTTTTAATCCCATAGTCACTGCGCCGACAATCAGTCCAGACAAAATCCCAACAGAGGCAATTTTTATAGCTCCGGTGAGCCGCCCACGAGTAAACGCCTGTATTTCATGCTTTAAATCAAAAAGCATCAAGACCATAACAAACAAAACCATGACGGCTCCGGCGTATACAATCAACTGAACTCCCGCTAAAAAATATGCGTTTAACGTCACGAAAATCGCGGCGACACCAATCATCGTCATCGCCAAGGAAAGCGCAGAATAAATTGGATTAACCATCAGTATCACTGATAAACCACTGACAACGGTTACAAAAGCCAAAAACCAAAACAAAAAAGCATCTGCTGTCATCGCGAATCCTTTTAAAGTGTAAAGTGCGAGCCGATAAAAATTATGGCCGCAGTTAATATTGAGTTTGCAAGCGCCCAGGGAAGCATTGTTTTCCAACCCAAGTCCATAAGCTGATCATAACGAAATCGTGGAAGTGTCCATCGAACATGAATAAAAATCCATAAAAACAATGCAAACTTAATCGTGTATGACAAAAAATGAATTATTGAATTCAAAACATTTGCCGTAAACGGTGCCACAGAAAAAGTATTCATTATCCACGAGTGCACCTCTTCCGGTGAAAAGTTCCAAATACTGTATCCACCAAAGAAAAATGTGACCATCAAGCCCGAAGCAACCATCATATGGGCATACTCACCGATAAAGAACATCAGCATTTTAAAGCCGCCGTACTCTGTGTGAAAGCCCGCAACGAGCTCAGCCTCTCCCTCGGCTAAATCAAATGGCAATCGGTTCGACTCTGCAAACGTGGCCGCAAAAAACAAAAGAGCGCCAATGGGTTGATAAAAAATTCCCCAATTTGGCAACCAATTCGCAGCAACCGTATATCCAAAGCCCTGAAAATTTAAGCTCCCACTTTGTGATTGAATCATTTCAGCCAAGTTAAATGTTCCGTAAAGTAAAATAACTCCGACAATTGCCAAGCCCAGAGCCAATTCATACGAAATAATCTGAGCCGACGCCCGAAGCGCACCCATCAAAGAAAACTTGCTGCCAGACCCCCAGCCTGCCATTAAAATGGTATAAGCTGCCAACGAAGAAATTCCCAAAATAAAGACAATTCCAACATTAATTTCATAACCTTGAATTAAAAATGTATACGATTCTGTGACTAGTGGAACCGACATGGGAATAGCCATGTAAGCAATCGCACCGGGAATCATTGCAAAAACAGGTGCGCAATAAAATAGAAACCGATTTCCCTTTTCAGGAACAAAATCTTCTTTCTTTAAAAACTTAACCGCATCAGCCAAAAGCTGAACCAGCCCAAGTGGTCCAACGCGATTTGGCCCAAACCGATTTTGAATAAATGCTGATCCTCGACGCTCTAGCCAAACCAAAATTGGTACAGCCTGAACCATCATTAAAAAAACCAAAATTGTTTTAACTAAATTGATTGCTATCTCAATTGTTGTGCTTCCCATTGTTGTCATACTTAGTCCCACTCCAGCGCTTTAGATTTTATTTCCCACCATAAGCCAAAAATAAAAATTCCTAAAAAAATCATCATTGAGGAAAAAATATAAACTCCCGCGCCGGAAGCAATAAAGCTTTTAAAATTGCTCGCCCATGGAAACATAAAAATAACTTCAATATCAAAAAGAATAAAAAGAATGGCCGTCAGGTAGAACTTCACAGAAACCTTTGTGTCTTTTTTTTCTTGTACTTCAATGCCACACTCATAGATGTCAAATTTAGCCTGACTGGTTTTTTTTGCTTTGCCGCCGGTCCATCTCGCTAAATAGATCAGTAGCGTTCCAAAAATAGCGATAAATATGGTGACAAAAATCACTCCACCTAATGGCACAAGTCCTCCTTGAAATTATGATGATATTTCAACACCTTAGTTCGAAAAAGCCAACGCCTAAAAACCGCTGAAAAGGTGATCTTCGTTTTTGCGAATTCTATATAATTTGATGGTGGATACTTCAAATTTTAGATAAGGTCTAACTTCGAAAATATGACAACACATCCAACTCACTCAAGACTTGAAGAAATTTTACTTCGAGGTCTGCAGAAAAATAAGACTCTTTTAACCATTGATGGCACCGCCTCGTCTGCAGCTATTTCATATTTTTTAGCTCAATCTTTATCAAAAGAAATCAACGACTTACCTCGGCTTGTTGTTGTTTCAAGTTTTGTAGAGGCTGAACTTTTTGCTGAACAGTTGCGTGTTTTTTCGCCACATTTTAGATCTCATCTTCTGCAGCATCATGACGTGTCTTACTACTCTGGACTGTATCCCTCGCCGGCTGTAAACCACTCCCGGATTGAGTTTTTATATTGGGCCGCAAAAGCACAAAAAAACGACATTTTTATTGCTCCGGTTTCTGCTCTTCTTCAACTGTCAGCCCCTTTCTTTGAATTTTCCAAGCGCTGCTTTGTTTTCAAAAAAGGTGATGAGCTTCCCGGCGATATTGCTGCTTTTTTTAATAATCTCGGATATCAACCGGCACCTCTTGTTGAAGACAAGGGGCAATTTAGTGTTCGGGGTGGGATCATTGATGTTTTTTCTCCTGCAAATGAAGCTCCCGTTCGTATTGAGCTCTTTGGTGATCAAATTGAGTCTCTTCGTAAATTTTCTATCTCTAATCAACGCAGCTTAGATGAAGTAGATCTTTTGCATATCGCTCCCGCGTATGAAGTAGATCTTAATGATGACACTCTGGAGCAAACGATATCGGGCTTTCGTAGAGATCTTGTTGGTCGAAATGTCTTAGCCCCCGAAGTTGAAGAAACTCTTCGCAACATTACCAGTAAAAATTATTTTTCTGGTTGTGAATTTCTACTTCCCTATTGTTTTAAGTCCCTGACAACACCATTAGATCACTTCAGTTCAGGTTTAAATATTTTTATGCTTGATCCCGCCGAGGTTTTACGCGCCGCTGACCAATATTACCAAGAACTCCTTCAAGAGGAAAAGTTTTCAACAACTCATTTGTTTCATCCCGCACTTGAAAGAATTCAGCTCCCTTACGATCAAATAGTTTGGCCGGCAGAATCTCGACTATTTCAATTTTCAAATCTTTCTTTTTTAGAAGACGAGCACGAAAATGAGTTTCGGGTTTCATATCGAACTCAATCGCTGGCCGAATTTTCCAATTTGGCGCAAAACCTAATTCCAGCCTCTGACTCTTGGGCTCAAGCCGCGTTACCAAAAATTCGGCTTTGGCAAAATGATGGCTACAAAATTTTTATCTGTGTCAAATCAATGACTCAGGCGGATCGCTTGCGCGTTCTTTTACAAAAGCTTGAATTGGATTTTGAAACAGCAGCTGTTGATTCCTACGACTGGATTCAATGGCTAGAAAACAAAAAAATCACTCTGATTCCACGAGCCCTCAACGAAACCATCCAGTTATCTGAAGATAAAATTATTTTTCTTCGCGATGACGATTTTTTTGGACGCAAACAACGAAGCCCGCGGACATCGACAAGCTCTTTCGAAGATTTCACAACTCAGGCAAAAAGCCTCAGCTTTGGCGATCTTAAGCCTCAGGATCTTGTTGTGCACATCAAACATGGAATCGGTGTCTATGAAGGCCTTAAAATTATGGTTATCGGCGGCGTCGAATCAGAGTATATCCAAGTGGCCTACAAGGATAAAGATAAACTTTATCTGCCCGTCTACCGTGTTGGCCAACTGCAAAAATTTTCTGGCTCATCAGCCACCTCCGTTCTTGATAAGCTTGGCGGCACGGGCTGGGAAAAAACAAAGATTAAGGTCAAGAGTCATCTGCGAGATATTGCCTCTGAACTTTTAAAGCTTTATGCCATTCGCTCTGAAATAACCCGCGACCCAATTCCGCTGGATGAGTTTGCCTACTCTCAATTTGAAAAAGCCTTTCCCTTTGATGAAACAAACGATCAGCTTCGCGCTATTTCAGATTTACAAAAAGATCTGAGTTCAACCAAGCCTATGGATCGTCTTGTTTGTGGCGATGTTGGTTTTGGTAAAACCGAAGTCTGCATGCGTGCCGCCTTTCAGGTTGTGAACAATAAGCATCAAGTTGCCGTCCTTGCCCCGACAACAGTACTTACTTTTCAGCATTTAGAAACTTTTAAAAAACGATTCCATGGATGGCCTATTGAAATCCGATCGCTTAATCGTTTTGTCTCTGCCGCAGATCAAAAGAAAACCCTTGCCGAATTAAAAGATGGGAAAATTGATATTATCATTGGAACTCATCGCCTGTTTAGCAAAGATGTCGTTTTTAAGGACCTGGGCCTTTTGATTATCGATGAAGAACAAAAATTTGGTGTTGCACACAAAGAAAAAATTAAAAAATTGAAAACCTCAGTCGATACTCTGACTTTGTCGGCAACCCCAATACCGAGAACACTAAATATGAGTTTCACAGGCGTTCGAGATTTATCCATCATTAATACAGCGCCTATTGATCGCCTTCCTACGCGAACTTTTATTTCAAAATTTGATCCCGATTTAATTCGAAAAGGAATTCAATCTGAAATTGCGCGCGGCGGACAGGTTTATTTTATTCACAATCGCGTTCAAAGTATCTATGGATTAATGGATGAGCTTCGACAAATTTGTCCTGATGCGCGCATGCGAGTTGCTCACGGACAGATGGAAGAGCACGAACTCGAATCCGCGATGCTTAGTTTTTTCAATCATGAAATTGATGTTCTGGTTTGTACCGCGATTGTTGAATCTGGAATGGATGTTCCGCGCGCAAACACAATGTTTATTGATCAGGCCCATATGTTCGGACTCTCACAGCTTTATCAACTGCGCGGACGTGTTGGTCGAAGCAAGGCTCGCGCCTACTGCTATTTACTTTTACCAAAAAATAAAAAAATTGAAAAAGATGCTCAAGAGCGTCTCAAAGTTATTCAAGAAAATACGGCGCTTGGTTCTGGGATTCGAATTGCCCAATACGACCTTGAGCTTCGAGGAGCTGGAAATATTTTAGGTGATGATCAGTCCGGACATGTGAACTCCGTTGGTTATGAGCTTTATATGGATCTTTTAAATGAAGCTCTTTCTGAGGCGCGCGGAGAAGAGCTGCCAGATCGTGAGCTTGATCCAGAGATCAACTTGCGCGTGCCGGCGCTTATTCCGGATTCCTATATTGCAGATATTCGCATTCGCTTGAGTTATTATAAAGCTTTGTCTGAAATAAAATCTCAATCCGATTTAGATCAAATTGAAGCCGAGCTCACGGATCAGTTTGGCCAAATCCCAGATCCCGTAATTAATTTAATGGGTCTTATGCTTATTCGAAAACAATGTAAAGATCTGGGCGTTCGCGATATTAGCGCCGGCGCGAAAAGTATTTCTCTTATTTTCACTGAACGCACGCGGTTAAAACCGGAAACAGCAATTCGCCTAGCCCTACGTGAAAATAAAAAATACTCTATCACTCCAGATCA
Organism: Bdellovibrionales bacterium RIFCSPHIGHO2_01_FULL_40_29; assembly: GCA_001771815.1. Classification (GTDB taxonomy): domain Bacteria; phylum Bdellovibrionota; class Bdellovibrionia; order Bdellovibrionales; family Bdellovibrionaceae; genus Pseudobdellovibrio. The sequence goes on from MEPU01000013.1 coordinate 213,395, forward strand.
GCGATTAAATATTCGGATGAACACCATCACCTGGTCCGCTGTTTATGAGGAGCTCAATTATTTATTAACTCTTATTTAATTTTATGTTTTAGGACTCGCATTAAAACTCGAGCTTTAAACCGACGCCAAGTTGAGCCTCTGCTCGCAAGTCAGGGTCCAAATCTGCAGTTTCAATTGGAGAGTTTGGATCATACAACTCTTGGCTCGGATCATACCAAGACAAGCTGATATCAAGATAAGTATTTTCTAAACCCGACGATCGCAACCCCTCAGCATGTGTCGTTGGATCAATGGCTGATTCAATCCAATTTAGTTGAATTAAAATTCCTGCTTTATAATTTAAAGCAAAACCTGTCGTTACGGAATCCTCTGCAATCGTTTCCGCGGCTGTGTACTGTTCCTCGTCTAGCGAAATTTGATGAATTCCTACTTGGCCATAGGGAACAACCCATGGCTCTTTTAGAATATTATCGAGGTAGTATCCAGCAGCTCCTACATGTCGCTGAAAACTAACATGTCGTGATGATCCAGCAAGAGATCCTGTTGTTGATCCCGTTGCATAGCTGTATGTCAACGTCAGAGCACCAAGGGCAAAATTAAGCTTATACCCAAGCTCTACCCTGAACATATCAATCGCTTGGCCATCCAAAAAATCATCTACAAAGGCATCATCTAACAACGAATAAAATTCTTGCGGATAGTATTTTTCCATCCCAATTCCAAAAATAACACCATGTCGTCCTCGGCGTTCTTTATACGGCGCAAATGAATCAACTGATGATTCAACGTACACATCTCCGAGGGTTTCGGGTTCTTCATACTCAACATATCCCGGAGTAGCCACTTCAACATTTTGCTCGCTCTCGATAATGTCGGTGTAATCGTACGGCTCGGTGTCCTGAGACCATGCGCTTCCGCAGAATAAAAACACTGTCGCCAAAGCAAACTGTTGCAATGAATTTTTCATCATCCCTCTATGGTAGATGCATTCGTATTTGTATTTGATTAAAGATTCTTTTTGATCAAAAAAAAAGACCAAGGTGTTAAGACCTTGGTCTACAATGACTCTTTATTTTTGATATACTTTTAGTTCTTAACGAGATCCATCGATGCGCGAGCTTTTGCAATGTCCTGCATAGCTACTTCATAGTCATGATCAGCAAGAATTTCGGTTCCAAGCTTTTTCTCGGCAGCAGCCATCAACGCCTGAGAATCTGCCACAACAACCTCTTCAGGTGTTTGCATGTACTCTGCTAAAACATTTACAGATTCAGGAACAACTTCACAGTATCCCCAGCTGATCATTGCCTTGTGCGTGCGATCACTGCCTTTGATCTTATACTTCAAAATTCCCGTGCCCAGCGTTGTGATAAGCGGCGAGTGCCCTGGAAGAATTGTCATTTCACCAGAATATGCCGGCACTGTGACTTCGGTAATTTCCGTGTCATAAACGGCCTTGCGCTCTGGAGTTAACAAATTTAATTTCATAAATCCTCAGTTGCTTTGTTAAAAATTACGCTTGCTGCAATTTTTTTGCTTTTTCAATCGCATCTTCAATTGTGCCCACCAAATAAAATGCCTGTTCAGGCAAGGCATCATGCTTACCATCAAGGATTTCACGGAAACCTTTCACAGTATCTTTGATATCAACATATCGACCATCTAAGCCTGTAAACTGCTGAGCAACGAAAAATGGTTGAGATAAAAATCGTTGAATCTTACGTGAACGAGATACAACCAATTTGTCATCTTCAGATAATTCATCCATACCCAAGATCGCAATGATGTCTTGCAACTCTTTGTAGCGCTGTAAAAGAATCTGAACATCCCGAGCACACGTGTAGTGCTCTTCGCCAACAACTTGCGGATCCAAAATACGTGACGTTGAAGTCAACGGATGAACCGCTGGAAAAATACCTAGTGCTGCAATATCGCGATCCAAATTTGTTGTCGCATCCAAGTGAGCAAAAGTAGTTGCTGGAGCTGGATCCGTATAGTCATCCGCAGGTACGTAAACAGCCTGAACCGAAGTGATTGATCCAGATTTTGTTGACGTGATTCGCTCTTGCATAACGCCCATCTCTGTTGCCAATGTTGGTTGATAACCAACCGCAGACGGAATACGTCCCAACAAAGCAGACACTTCTGCGCCCGCCTGAGTAAATCGGAAAATATTATCAACGAAGAAAAGAACGTCTTGTTTTTCAACGTCACGAAAGTATTCAGCAATTGTTAAGCCTGTTAAAGCAACGCGAGCACGAGCTCCAGGTGGCTCATTCATCTGACCGAAAACCAACGCTGTTTTTGCAATAACGCCAGAGTCTTTCATCTCATGCCACAAATCATTACCCTCACGAGTTCGCTCGCCAACACCAGCAAATACCGAGAAGCCGCCATGCTCAGTTGCAATATTGCGGATTAATTCTTGAATCAAAACAGTCTTACCAACGCCGGCACCACCGAATAAACCAATTTTACCACCCTTAGCATATGGAGCTAAAAGATCGACGACTTTAATACCCGTCATCAACATCTCTGCAGAAGTTGTTAAGTCTTCAAATTTTGGAGCGGCTCGGTGAATTGGCCACTGCTCTTTAGTTTTTACAGGACCCATTTCATCAATTGGTTCACCAACAACATTAACAATACGTCCTAATGATTCGCGGCCGACTGGAGCCATGATCATATTGCCCGTGTCTTTCACTTCGGCGCCACGAACCAAACCCTCAGTAGAGTCCATTGAAATTGTACGAACAACTCCGTCACCCAAGTGCTGAGCAACTTCTAAAACCAAGTTGTATTCAACATCAGAAATAGATTTGTTTGTTACACGCAAAGCGGTGTAGATCGCTGGCATAGATGCGGCGTCGAATTCAACGTCAACAACTGGACCCAATACTTGTTTTACTTTTCCGTTAGCCATTTTATCACCTCGTTAAAATTATTAAAAACTACTTTATACAGTGCTACCGAAGATTTACTTCAGCGACTCTGCTCCACTCACGATCTCTGTTAATTCCGTCGTGATTTTCTCTTGTCGAGCCTTATTATAATTCAGGGTCAACTTGTTGATCATCTCTTTTGCATTATTCGAAGAATTTTCCATAGCCGTCATTCGTGCGCCATGCTCAGAGGCCACAGACTCAGACATTGCTCGGTAAACCTGAAGATTAAAGCTCTTCTTCAAAAGGTCTTCGATTATTTTTTCTGGCGAAGGATCAAAAATCATATCTGCCGCAAACTTACTGCCCTCTGCAGAAAATGAAGATGTTTCAATTTCAACTGGCAACAAAGTTTCACAAACTACTTTTTGAGAAATTGCTGATTTAAATTCATTATAAATTAATCGAACCTCGTCATAATGGCCCTCTTCGTAGTGGGCAATCAACTTCTCAGCAACTGACTTTGCTAGATTGTATGAAATATCTTTTTCAAGCTTGGTGATGCTTTCCAGGCCCTTAATGTTTTTACGAGCAAAGAAATCTGCGCCACGCTTGCCGATAAAAATAAAATCAATCTTTTCATACTTATTTTTATTATCCGCAATGTAACGCTCAGCAAATTTATTAATGCTACTATTAAATGCCCCACACAGTCCGCGATCAGAGGTTAAAACCACAAGCAAAACGTTGTTGGCGCTTTGCTTTGGCATCATTAATGGATGAGAAACCTTCTGAGTTGCGGCAATATCTGCGATAACTTGTTTTAAAGTAACCGCATAAGGGCGCATGTTTGTAATATTATGTTGCGCCTTACGTAGTTTTGCCGCAGATACCAGCTTCATCGCTTTCGTGATTTGCTGAGTATTCTTTGTCGACTCAATTCGTATGCGTATCTCTTTTAAGTTAGCCACTTAGCTTTTATCCTTTAGGCTTATTTCTTTGATGGTTGAAAAATCGCACCAAACTCTGTTAAGCCAGAAACGATTTCTTTTTTTGCATCATCAGAAATTTGTTTTTTCTCTTCAATACCCTTAACAACAGTCGCATATTTTTGTTTAAAGAACTGAAGCATTTCTTTTTCGTACCGCTTCACATCTGTTTCAGGAATAGAATCCGTATAACCATTTGTGGCTGCGAAAATCATCAAAATTTGTTCTTCAACTTTTGCTGGTTGATATTGTCCTTGTTTTAAAACTTCGACCAAGCGACGACCGCGAGCCAATTGTTGCTGAGACGCTTTATCTAAATCAGAAGCAAATGCCGCAAACGCTTCAAGCGCGCGGAACTGCGCCAATTCTAATTTAATAGAACCCGCAACTTGCTTCATGGCTTTAATCTGAGCCGCTCCGCCCACGCGAGAAACTGATTTACCGATAGAAACAGCTGGACGAACGCCTTTGTAAAATAAATCTGACTCTAAAAAGATCTGACCGTCTGTAATAGAAATAACGTTTGTCGGGATATATGCTGAGATATCGCCCGCTTGAGTTTCAATAATAGGAAGTGCCGTTAACGAACCAGCACCCTTATCATCAGAGACTTTTGCTGCACGCTCTAATAAACGACTATGTAAATAGAAAACGTCCCCAGGATATGCTTCACGACCCGGTGGGCGGCGAAGCAATAAGGACATCTGTCGATACGCTTGGGCTTGTTTTGTTAAGTCATCATAAATAATCAATGCATGCTTACCAGAATCTCGGAAGTATTCAGCCATTGCCGTTCCTGAGTATGCCGCCAAGAACTGCATCGGAGCCGGATCGGATGCTGATGCTGAAATAATTGTTGTATACTCGAGAGCTCCTGCTTGACGTAGCTTTTCAACAACGATTGAAACTGTTGATTGCTTTTGTCCAATAGCCACATAAAAACAGTGAACGCCTTGGCCCTTTTGATTGATAATTGTATCAACCGCAATGGCCGTTTTGCCTGTTTGACGATCGCCAATGATCAATTCTCGCTGACCGCGACCAATTGGAATTAAAGCATCAATTGCTTTCAATCCTGTTTGCAGCGGCTCATGAACTGATTTTCGATAAACGATACCTGGCGCCTTCACTTCAACAAATCGCGAGTGCGTAGAAGCAATCGGTCCGCGACCATCAATCGGCTGACCCAAAGCATTTACAACGCGACCCAAAAGCGCCTCTCCGACAGGAACAGAAACGATTTTTTTAGTTCGCTTAACAACATCACCCTCTTTGATCTGTCTGTCTTCACCGAAAACAACCACACCAACCTGAGACGACTCTAAATTTAAAGCCATGCCCTGAACGCCAGAAGAAAACTCAACAAGCTCTCCAGCCATAACATTTTCAAGACCGTATACACGGGCAACGCCGTCACCCACAGAAAGCACGCTTCCTGTTTCGGCAACCTCAACGGCTTTATTGTATTTTGAGATTTGTTCCTTTAGAACGCGACCGATTTCATCGGCTCTGATTTGCGCTTCCATGTCTTATAGTCCTCTCTTAGAAATTTCTTCTGTTAACTTTTTTAAATGATGTGATGCGGAGTCATCCAACGTCCAACCTTCAACCTGAACCTTAAAGCCAGAAATTAAAGATTTATCCGTTTGGGTTTTAAGACGAACTTGTTTTTTTAATATTCCCGAAACTTTGGCCTCAAGAGCGGCTTTAAATTCTGCCCCAGGCTCGGTAACAACAAAAAGTGTTCCCTCAGCTTCGCCACCAACCTGAGATGCTTTTAATTTAAAAGTATTATTAATATCAACAACCAAGTGAAGGCGTTCATTTTGAACCAATGTTGCAACAAAATTAAATACTTCGGCTGAAACCTTTCCCTCAAGTGAGGATTTTGCTGCTGCCAATTTGTTGTCTTGAGAGTTCATTGGGTTTTTAAAAAACTCAACGATATTTTTTTCTCCAAACGCTAATGCCACGGCGTCGAGCTCATCTGCCACGCTGCTAATCTTCCCCTCAGTTATTGCAACTTGAAAAAGGGCATTTGCATATCTTTCAACAATAATATCTGCATTCATAGAGTCGCCTTTGATGCGTGGGCCTGATCAACCTGATTTAAAAATTGTGCCTCAACTGCTTTGCCAGAAGTCGCTGCAAGCTTTTCTTTTGCTGCGAAAACAGCTTCGGTCAAAATAATTTGATTAATTTCAGACTTTGCCTTTGCAAGCTCATTTCGAATAGAAAGTGCTGCATCTGCTTTTAGTTTTTCAGCCTGCGCTTCGGCGTCTTTGATAATATTTGCTTTAATTAAGTTTGCTTCGTGCTGCGCATTTTCAAACGACTTTGTCTCGCCCGCCTCTAACGTTGCTAGCTTGGTTTTAATTTCTTTTAACTCAGCCTCAGCCTGGTTCAGCAAAACTTTTGTTTTTTCAGATTGTTCTAAAAAGTCAGTTTGGCGTTTTGCAAAAGCCTCTACTATGGATTTGCGAATACCAAAAAAAATAATAATCAAAAGCACGCCAAGGTTTGCCGCCTGCCATCCAATTTTATCAAATGGTATGTGATCGTCTCCATGAGACTCTCCGCCGGATGCAGCCATGACGATTGTTGATAACAACATAATACATGTAAAAATTAAATTTTGTCTCATAGGGCACCCGTAAGCTTGTTAACAATCGCGCTTGAAACTTCTTGCGCGATACTTTTCACTTGCTGCTCGGCAGACTGTTTCTGTGTTTGCACGTGTTTGCGCGCCTCTTCTGTAGTTTGTTGAACTGTTGTTTTTGCAGCCTCTAAAATAATTCCACTGGACTTCAGCGAGTCGTTTTTTGAAGCGTTAAATATAGTATTAATTTTTTCATTAATTTCGCGCGCTCGAGCTGAATAAATTTGTGAAAGTTTTTTTGCTTCATCTTGAGTTTCGTTTGCAACCTGATCCGCGCCCTTGGTTAACTTATGTCGCTCGTCGTAAGCCTTGAAGAATGGTTTGTAAACGACGACTGTTAAAAATGAAACCGAAAGTATGAAAACGATAAACTGAATGAATGCGGTGTTGTTCGCGCCGAGCTGTAACAAGATTTCCATTAAACGCCCTTTATAATGAATTAGAGATACTTGGATAGCCCACGTGGATTTGAGCGTCAAGGTCTTAACATTTTTTGGCGTTTTGATTATGCTTTGGGCACGTAAGAGGCGCCTTCAAACACAACGCCTTCTTCAATTTTTAAACTGGGGGTTGTTACCGTGCCCTTAAAGTTAGCGGGCGGGATCATTACAACCTTTGTGTGCGCAACAATATTTCCCTCAAACTGTCCCTTAAGAACAACATGGCTGGCTTCAACCTCTGCGCTAACAAATGCTGTCTCAGCAATAATTAACTGGTCTCGAGTAAAGATCTCGCCCTTGAAGTGTCCTGCAATTTTTGCCGTTCCACTATAGGATAAGCGGCCCTCAAAAGAACTGCCCTCTTCTATAAGCGTTGTAATTGTGTTTTCTTTTTGCATGCGGCTATATGTTCAATTTTTCATAGATTTGAGTCAATTGATCATCACTATAAAAATGCAGGATTACCTGCCCTTTGCCAGATTTATAGTTAATTTCAGTTTTTGTACCCAGCTTTTTTTGAATTTGATCGGCCAACTCATAGGCAAGCTTTGAGGCAACGTCTATGTCGATTCCCTTTGGATTACTTTCTTCGCCCGTTGCTTTTGTTTTTGATTTAATTTCGTGCTCCAGCGCTCGCACAGACAAATTTTTTGCTATTGATTCTTTGGCCAACTTAATTTGAATAGCCTTGTCTGCAACCGACAAAAGGGCTTTGGCGTGTCCAACACTAAGAAGTTTTTCGGTTATAAATTCTTTAATTTCTTGCGGAAGGCCCAATAGGCGAAGAGCATTTGCAACACTCGATCGTTCTTTCCCTACTTTTTCAGAGACCTGTTGCTGAGAAAACCCAAACTCCGTCATCAGCCGATGATAGCCCTCGGCCTCTTCGATCGCATCCAAGTCTTCTCGCTGAACATTTTCGATAATTGCTAGCTGTAAAGCCTCTTGATCACCAATGCTTTTTATGATTGCCGAAATTTCGTGCAGGCCGGCCGCCTGAGCCGCTCTCCAGCGGCGCTCACCCGCGATAATTTCAAATCCGCCAGCCTTGCGCTTTCTCACCGTTATCGGCTGAATAATTCCATTTTGTTTAATTGATTCGGCAAGTTCCGAGATGGCTTCCTTATTAAAAGTTTTTCGCGGCTGATAAACTCCTGGAACAATTTTATCAATCGCAATTTTCCAAATTCTCAACTCTGGATCAATATCTGTGGCCACTGCTTTCTGGGGAGGGGCAATGGGCTCTGAAGTTTGTTTAGCTTGATTTGCTGATTTTGAGTAGTCAATGGTCTCTGGCTTCGCTTCTGCAAACAATGAGTTTAGGCCGCGCCCAAGTCTTTTTTTGTTTTGATTTTCATTATTAATTTCCATAATTTACACCGCTGATTCTTGTTGTTTGTTTTGTTCTTTTCCAAAGTTTTTCGTGCGCTCTACAAGCTCTTTTGTCAGCTCTAGATACATTAATGCACCAATTGACTTGGAATCATATCCAAAGATTGAAACGCCGTGGCTGGGCGCTTCACTAAGTCGCACGTTTCGGGGGATAATTGAGTTGAACACCTTTTCCTTAAAGTGGGCTCGAATCTCTTCTACAACCTGATGGCTTAAGTTGTTTCTCTTATCAAACATTGTTAAGACGATGCCTTCAATATGAAGCTGGGGGTTGATGCCTTTTTTGACTAGCCCCGCAGTATTCAACAGCTGACTTAAGCCCTCCAAAGCATAGTACTCACATTGAAGCGGCACTAAAAAGCTATTTGCCGCCGCCAATGAGTTTAAAGTGAGTAGTCCAAGTGAGGGCGGACAATCAATTATTACATAGTCATATAGTGAGGACACGCTTTGAATAGCATTTTTTAGCCTGTATTCTCTTTGTGGCATGTCAACCAACTCAATTTCAGCTCCAACAAGATCTGGATTTGATGTTGCTATCCATAAATTTTTAGTTTGAGTAGCAAATACGGCCTCTTGAATATTCTTTTCTCCAATTAAAACATGATAGATGTTTTTATCTTCGGCCTCATGTTTTTTTATTCCAAGACCACTTGAAGCATTTCCCTGAGGATCCATGTCAATAACTAGAGTCTTGAACCCCATTTGGGCTAAAGCGGATGCCAGGTTTACTGTCGTAGTTGTTTTTCCAACCCCGCCTTTTTGATTTGCGACACAGATGATTTTTATCATTACGTTTCCTCCAGGTGATATTTTAAGACTATTCTAAAGGTTTCCTCTTCTTTCAACATTTATTTTAGTTTTATGTCATTTGATCCGATGTTCTACGTGGAACAAATGAAAAACTGGATGCTTTTAACCCTCTTTATTGTATTTGGAGCCTTTTCTTGCGAGCAGCGCGATCCCGAGCCCGAGCGTAATGATATGGTTTACAAGGATCTTCAAAAAGAGCTTGATCTTATAAACAAAACGCTTCAAGAGGCCGAAGCAGAATACGAAACCCGCGCGGCCGATCTAAAAACCGTAGTTCCGCAAACGGGACAGATTAAATCATATGAAAAGAAACTATTTGAATCACAAAACAAGCTGGATCGACTCAGACAACAGAAGCAGTATTTTGAAATAACACTGGAACAGCGATCCTTATATGTTCGCTCAAGATATGCTGAAAGTTTTAAGAAAGATGGCCGAGAGTGGCCCGATAAAAAAGAAATTGAAGATTTTCAAAATGCCCAAAAGCTGCAGCGTGAAAAAATTAAATGGGATAAAAACAAGGGTGTTGTAAAAGATGTTCCACGTGGAACAAAATCAAAAGAAGAGCAAAAACTAGAACAATAATTAATTAATCTTGTCCGTCTTAACAACAAATAGCTTCATATCACCGACAGGCAACTTATACTCGCCCACAAGAATGGGCTGCCAACTTGAACAAAGCTGGATTGGAATCTGAGAAACCTCCATGCTCCATTCCGCTGACTTCATATGATACACAAAGCCGCCAAGTCGAACAGCTTTTCGAAGTACCATCAGTGTCTTTGGAAGCGGAGCAAAGCCACGACAAAAGCCCTGGCCTATACTGTCTGCTGGATAATTTTCTATTTTTTTATTTTCAACACGAACATTCTTTAAATTCAGGGTTAAAACTGCATGGCGCAAAAACTCACACTTGCGATCATCCATCTCTACCAGAACCACTTTTTGGTCAGGAAAAAGAATTCCATAGACAATTCCGGGAAAACCATTGCCACTGCCAATATCATATAAGTCTTCGTTTTTATTAATGTTTTTACAAACAATATTGGACGCATTAATACAATCAGCAAAGTGAAGAGCATCGCAATTTAAAACTGTTTTAGCAGAAATCAAATTAACTGTCTTATTGTATTTAAGAAGCTCATTAAAATAAATTTTTAAAGACGCATGCGTTTGTTCACTAAGATCTGGAAACCAGCTTTTCAGTCTCCAGTGAGTTTGAATTTCCGAGTTATTCGGTGTTTCCAATATGATTACCCTTTGCCTTATTGTTTAGACTTTTTAAATATATCATCAATGCCTGCAAAGCTGAAGGATTAACGCCACTTATTCTCTGCGCCTGACCTAAAGTTCTAGGTTTAACACGAGTTAGTTTATCAACCTCTTCTGTCGACAAACCCTTGATCGCTTTATAATTTAAATCGACTGGGATCATGAGCTGCTCAAACAGTTTGGTTTTTTCTATAATGTCATTCTGCTTACGAATATATCCCGAATACTTGACATCAATTTCAACAGCCTCGGTCACCTCTTCAGCCTCAAAAAAATCAAATCCAAGCTGTGCTAAAATTAGAAAATCCACCTCAGGCCTGCGCAGAAACTCCTCCAACGTTGCTGGTTTCAACAACGCCGAACTTCCCAGCGATTGAATTTGTAAATTAACCTCGGGTTTTGGAAAAATGCTTTGAGTAGCTAGCTCTGACTTTAATTTAATGCGACGATCTTTAATATCATGAAGTCTTTCAAGCCCTTGCTCAGATACAATACCAAGGGTTTTGGAAAGCGAACTTAATCGATCAATTGTGTTATCCTCACGAAGGACCAATCGGTGCTCCGCGCGAGATGTAAACATGCGGTAGGGCTCGCGCGTTCCCTTGGTCACAAGATCATCAATCAAAACACCGGCATAAGCCAAATCGCGACCCAAAACAAACTCCTCGCGCCCCAGGATTTTATGAGCCGCATTGACTCCTGCAATAAATCCCTGTGCGGCGGCCTCTTCGTAGCCACTTGTTCCATTAATTTGTCCTGCCAAAAACAAGTTCTCAATCGGACGCGTTTCAAGTCGATGAAAAATCTGAGTCGGCTCAATATAATCATATTCAACAGCATATCCGTAACGAACAACTTTGACATTCTCTAGGCCCGGAATAGTTTTAAGAAACTGATCTTGAACACTCTCTGGTAATGACGTCGAGATTCCTTGCAAATAAATAAGATCTGTATTTAAGCCCTCGGGCTCTAAAAAAGTTTGATGTGTTTTTTTCTCGGCGAAGCGAGTGATCTTATCCTCAATGCTTGGACAATACCGCGGACCAACGCCTTCAATAATTCCACAAAACATCGGAGACTTGTCTAAATTATTACGAATAATTTCATGCGTCTCCTCTGTTGTGTTCGATAAAAAACACGGAACCTGAGGCAATGTAAATTCTCGACGAGATCTGAAGCTAAATGGAAATAACTTTTTATCACCATACTGAGGCGTAGTTTTGCTCCAATCAATGCTGTCTTTATGAAGACGCGCCGGTGTTCCCGTTTTTAAACGCTTCACTTCGAATCCAAAATGCGCCAATTGATCCGATAGTCCAACAGAGGCCTGATCGCCAATTCGGCCTCCAGCAATTTGTTTCAAACCAAAGTGCATAACCCCATTCATGAACGTGCCTGTGGTAATAATAACCGCCTTGGCGCGAACCTCAGAGCCATCTTGAAGAACGACACCCTGACAAATATTGTTTACCAATATTAACCGCTTAACTTCAGCCCCCAGCAGCTCAAGATTCTTCTGAGTCTTAAGGGCGTCTGTTTGAAATGCCGAATAAACGTGTTTATCACACTGGGCGCGGCTTCCGCGAACAGCTGGCCCACGGCTAGAGTTTAATCTTTTAAATTGAATACAAGAGGCATCCGCGGCCAACCCCATTTGTCCACCAAGAATGTCGATCTCACGAACCATGTGGCCCTTTGCAAGTCCGCCTATTGAAGGATTACAGGACATATAGGCTATGCGTTCTAAATTTGTAGTGATCATTAGGGTTTGCAAACCCAAGCGCGCCGAAGCTAAACAAGCTTCAACACCCGCGTGTCCGGCGCCAACCACTATGATATCGTAAGTTTTCATGAAAACCCTTGCTGATTACTTTCCTAGGCAAAATTCTTTAAAAACGCGGTCCATGATTTGGTCATCAAACACATGGCCCAAAATACGTTGTACTGACAGCAATGACTCTTTCAAATACATCGCGATAAACTCGGCGCCCATCTTTTTTTCAAGCTCTGAAATTGAAACATCAAGCATATCCAGCGAATACTTTGACATCTCATACTGACGAGCAGACGTCACAACGGCCTCATCCATAACATTCATTTGCCCTAATTTATTCTTCACTGCAGTTAATACTCTGATCCGAGTGTCGGGATCAAGGTGTGATGTTAAAATCGTGTCCTTCTCCTCTAGGGTGGGTATAAGGCTTTGTAAAATTTCTCTAGCTTGAGTGATCTGGGGCGAGCTCACGAGATCGCTTTTGTTGAGTAATATAATTAGCGGTCCCGCGACAGACTGAAGTTGTTGGCGAATTTCCTGGGCATCTATGCTTGTGAGATCAACGACATACAGTACAATATCCGCTCGCAAAGCCTCTTTGTGGCTGCGATCAACGCCAATTTTTTCGACCTCATCTCGCGTTTCGCGCAGGCCTGCTGTATCGCTTAAGGTAAATCGCAACCCCTCGAAAAGCGTTGCCCCATGAATGACATCTCGAGTGGTTCCTGCAATTGGGGTCACAATCGCCTTATCATCCTCTGAAAAAAGATTTAACAGACTCGATTTTCCAACATTTGGTTTTCCCAAAAGGACAGCTTTAATCCCCTCTTTAATCAGTCGACCTGAACGGTATGAACTCACAAGAATAAACATTTCCTGTCGAAGTGCTTTTAATTTTTCTAATAAAACAAGGGGGTCAACGACATCGATCCCCTCAGTTGAAAAATCAATTGAGGCCTCAATATGTGCCAAACACCACGTTAAGCGAGATTCAATAGACTCAAACTTCCGAGAAATATGCCCCTGAAGCTGTCGCATCGCTACTCGTGCAGAAGCTTGGTTTTGACTTTGAATCAGCGAAAGAACGGATTCTGCCTGAACCAAATCAATTCTATTATTCATAAACGCACGAAATGTAAACTCACCCTTCTCGGCAAGGCTTGCACCATGATCAACTAATAAATCAATAATTTTTTCAGAAATATACTCGCTTCCGTGACAGGAAATTTCGACGACCTGCTCACCAGTAAACGATTTTCCAGCCTCGAAATAAGTGATTACAGCCTCATCTAACAGCTCACCGCTAGAATCTCGGATCATAGAAAAATAAGCGCGATGACTCTGAATTGTTTTTTTCAATAGGCCTGGAGAAATTTTTTGAGCAAGCTGAAGTGCTCCCGGGCCGCTTAAACGGATGACGGCAATGCCGCCAGTTCCTGGCGGAGTCGAAATAGCACAAATAGTCTGTTCACTTCGATTCCGCATATAAAGCCTTCTTAATCTGTAAAACTAAGCCTCTTCTGTTTCGCTAGCCTCAGTGTTGGCATTCTTTGCAGGAAAAATTTTAATTTTCTTATACAAACCATCACCCAATGATCGGCTTTTCACTCGCCCGTCTTGTGCTAAGTATTGATGAACAACTTTACGCTCTTTTGGTGGAAGTGCGCGATAGTAAACGGACTTTCCCTGTTCAATTGCGATTTTTTTAAGATGCTCAGCGCGCTCAATAAGAGCTGCTTCAGACTCCTCGCGAAACCCACCGCAATCGACAATTACATTTGTCATTGTGTCTGCAAAGTGGTGCTGAGTTACTCGCTTAATAATCAACTGAATTGCATCCATCAACTGACCTTTGTAATCTTTAAGAAGCGCCTCGTCGGCGCCCGAAAACTCAATGCGAACTTCTGTCACATCGTCTTTTTTCTCGAGATTCAACTCATATGATAAATCGAATGCACCCTTCTCTAAAATACCATTTAAAGTGGCCTCAACAACGGATTCAAGATCTTCTTTTTTCCCGCCCCCAAAAATTTTGCTGAAAAATCCTGCCATGACAAATCCTTTCTATGCAGCCTTAGCTGACGTGTCTTTTAATAAAAAATACTGTTGAATGACTCCGAATAGTGCGCTGACAAAATTATAAAGCGTCAGTCCGCTTGGTAAACTAAACATAAATACCGTAAAAATAATCGGCATAAAATTTAAAATCTTTTGCTGCATAGGATCCATTGTCGTCGGAGTCAGTTTTTGCTGAAAAAACATTGTTACGCCCATCAAAACAGGAATAACAAAAAAAGGATCATGCGAGCTCAGGTCTTGAATCCATCCAAAAAATGGCTGCTGATAAATTTCAACGCTCGAGCCAATTGTTTTCCAAAGCGCAAAAAAGATTGGTATTTGAATCAGCATCGGAAGACAGCCGCTCAGTGGGTTTGCCTTATGCTCCTTCATGAGCGCCATTGTTTCTCGATTAACTTTAAGCGGATCGCTTTTATAGCGATCTCGGATATCTTTCAATAGCGGTTGAATCTTTTGCATGGCGCGCGCTGATCGAAATGACATAACGTTAAATGGCAATAAGACAATTCGCACAACTAATGTCAGGCCGATAATTGCTAATCCCCAATTTCCAAAAATCGAGTGCATGAACTTCATCAACATTAACAGCGGCTTCGCTATGAATCCAAAAATTCCATAGTCCATAACCTCGGGCATTAATGAATCAATTCTTTTCAAGACATCAGGATCTTTTGCTCCAACAAAGTAAATCTGACGAAGCGACTTAACTTGAGAATTTACTGTTTCATAAATCATTTGCATTTTTGCTTGGCCACCCTGAACAGTCATATTCAATACGGGGGCCAGCTCAGACTTGTCTATTGAAGCAATCGTAAAATACTGTGTACCTATCGACGCCAGCGTGACAGCCGTAGAGCGCTTGTTAAATACTTCTTGTGCGTCCAACGAAGAAATCGGTTCAGATACAATTTTTCCAGCTTGTTGATATAAAAAATCTTGTTTTTCAAACGAAGGCATAAAAAAGGAGCCACCAGAAGGCGTCAATTTTTTCTCATCTATTGAAAAAGTAATCGTATTGAGTGCTCCATCAAATTCAAGATTTGACTCAAAGCTTGAATTATTTTTGTTATACTTCAGTGTTCGCGAAATTCGTTTTCCATCCACTTGGGCTTCGCCACGAAATTCAACATCTGAAATTGAAGTTAAATTGAAATTTACTTTTTGATTGTTCGCATAAACGCTGAAAAGATTTTCGCTGGATACGAACTCGATTTGGCCCTGTTTGCGATCTTTATAATTTTTAAGTTCAAAAGTTTTAAAACCCATTCCATTTGAAGAAAGCGTCCAGCGCACCAATGCGTCTTCATAGGAAACTGTTTTTTCTTCGGCTGGAACAACGATTTCAACATCTTTGGCTGCGCCAGATGTCGTTACTGCGGGCTCGCTTGCAGCCTTGTTATCGGTTGCTATTGGGGTTGTGGTGACTGGTTTTGGCGCCAAAACCTGAGGTGGATATGTTTTATTCATATAATACTGCCAGCCCCAAAGACCTAAAAAAGTCAGAACAATCGCAATTAAAAACTTTGGATTACTAAAGGGAGATTCATTTGGTGTGTTCAATTCAGACCTCTTTGGGTTTGGTGATAATCTGCAGCTGGAACTGGGTCAAAAAATGGCTTCCGGCTAAGCGGATGACAGCTCAAGATGCGTTTTAATGTAAAAAATAATGCTTTAGATGGGCTGTGAACCTCAAACGCTTGCAATGCATAATGAGAACAGCTTGGATAATAACGACAATTTCCTCCAAGAAAATGAGCTATTGTCGCTTGATAAAATAAAATAAGGGTTCGAGCTATTTTATTCATAGAATTAGAGTTTTTTATAGAGCTCGCGGAATTGGGCGTATTTGAGTTGTTTATAAAAGCCATCGGCGGATTGTGGTCGGAACACAAACACAACTTTTTTTGAATTAAACTGTTCTGGCCATTTCTCTGATCTAACACAGTTACGCACCCATCGTTTAAGCCTATTACGAATGACAGAGGAACCTACTTTTCGAGATATCGTTAGACCATAATAATTAGATCCATCTGGCGAGGGTAAAACCTGTAAAAGCAGCCATGGGGCTGCTTTTATCTTTCTACCTTTGCTTGATATTTCTAAAAAATCTGACGATCTCTTAAGAGGTTTTGGATTATTTGCCACCAGCAGTGATTGCGATGCGCTTACGACCCTTAGCTCGACGACGTGCTAATACCTTTTGTCCATCTTTGGTTGCCATGCGGGCGCGAAAACCGTGAGTTTTTTTGCGACGACGATTACTTGGTTGATATGTTCTTTTCATTCTACACCTCTATATATAACTAGTTTTTCAACTAGTGTTCCTACGACGTCATTCACGTCAATTGTATAATATTTAAGCAGTCCTAAATATTGTGAATTAAATATAAAGCACATTGCGGCATAGTGGTCAACTGTTGATAAGTCGGACTGCTAAGGTTAATCAGTTCAGGTCCAGAGGGGGATCATGGAAATCAATAGTTCGTTTTGGAGTCAAATCAAATCCTCGATGAAAAGCAAAAACGGAGCTAATAAGCTCTTGGAGAACTGGTTAGACCCCATTGATTTGATTAAAACTGAAAAAATTGATGGTGTATTTAAAATCACACTAGGTGTTCCAAATCAGTTTTTTTATTTCTACGTGAATGAACATTTAAAAGAAAAAATCACACTAGAGCTTGCAAGTGTTTCAAATCAACCGACAGTGGTTGAGTTCATAGTTACTGGAAAAGTAGCCGATGATTACAACACGTCTTTGCAAGATATTATGCAAAATGCAGATCAGGTCTTTCAAACACCTGTTGCGCCTGTTCTCGCGCCTCAACCTGCAAAGCTCTATGAAAATATTAATTCTGATTTTACTTTTTCGACATTTGTGGTTGGAAAAAACTCTGAATTTGCCCACGCAGCGACCTATAATGTCTCTAGAAATCCAGGGGCTGATGACTATAATCCCCTTTTTATCTATGGTCCGTCTGGAATGGGAAAGACACACTTGCTGAATGCAGCTGCGAATGAAATTCGACATAATTTTTCACATCTTCGCATTTCATATATTTCAGCAGAACGCTTTTTAAACGAGTGTGTTTCGGCAATCCGACGTCAAGAAATGGATAAATTTCGTCAAAAATATCGCGATAACACAGATATTTTAGTTGTGGACGACGTTCAAATGATTGGTCGTGGACAAGCTGTTCAAGAAGAGTTTTTCCACACAATCAACACTTTTATCGAACGAAAAAAACAGGTTATTTTGGCAAGTGATCGCATGCCAAAAGATATTTTAAATTTAGAAGATCGTTCTCGAACCCGTTTAGAGCGTGGCTTAATTGCTGATATTACAATGCCAGATCTTGAAACACGCATCGCCATTTTAAGATATAAATCAGAAAATTTTAATTTAAGAATTTCAGAAGAAACCATTCAATACATTGCAAAAATTTCAAAAAAATCAATACGAGAGCTTGAAGGTAATCTTAAAAAAATAAAAATGTATTCTGAACTTCAGGGTCTTAGTATCAATATTGAGCTAGCTCGAAAAGTTTTGGCCCATCATGAAAATACAGTCACCATCAGTGTAGATGAAATTTTACGCATTGTTTCCGAATACTATAAAATACGCATAACTGATTTGAAATCAACAAGTCGGGCACGTCCAATAGTTGTTCCACGCCAAATTGCTATGTATTTAATCAAGAAATTTTTGGATAAATCTTTGGTGGATATAGGGCGCGCTTTTGGAGGCAGAGATCACACGACAGTGATCAATTCCTTAGAAAAGGTACAATCTCTACAGAGTAAAGACCCTCAATTTAAGAATGATATCGATGAGTTAACCAATGTTATCAACAATATCACCGGATTGTGATTGTGGATTGTGGAAACTGGTGTTGATAAACTAGTGTATTAAAATGTGGGAAAAGTTTCCCCCGTTTTTGACGAAAATTTGAATGTGTTAACAGATTGAGTTTTCCACGAACAAAGGTTAATAGTTTCAGCTGGTTAGTAGAAATATCCAATTACCAACGGGCCTACTACTACTACTACTTATATATAATACTAATATTAGGAAACAGAAGAATGAAAATAGAGATACAAAAAAAAGATTTATTAAATCTATTAAGTCGTACTCAAAACATTGTAGAAAAAAGAAATACAATGCCCATTCTCATTAATGTTTTGTTAGAAGCTCAAAGCACTTTCCTCAAAGCCTACGCAACAGATTTAGAAGTCAGTCTTACAGATACGGCACCGGCTCAAATAAAAGAGGCTGGTAAAGTCGCAGTGAGCGCTAAGAGCCTATTTGAGATTACGAAGGAACTCTTTGATGGACCAATTCAATTAATTAAGAAAGAAAATAATTGGTTAGAAATTAAACAGGGTAAATTTTTATCTAAGATCATTGGTGTAGCCGCTGATGAGTATCCTGTTTTTCCAACTTATAATTCAGAAAATTTTTCTAAGATCAATGCGGCCGAATTTAAAATGATGATCGATAAAACAATATACAGTGTATCAAATGATGAAACTCGATATCACTTGAATGGTGTTTTTTTTGAATCTTATGAAAAAAATCGAATTACAATGGTGGCTACTGATGGTCATCGATTAAGTATGATTAAGAAAAGTTTTAAAGAATTAAGTTTTAATGAAAAAATCGGCGTCATTATTCCTAAAAAAGGATTATTTGAAATTAAAAAATTAATTGAATCAACAGTAGATGATGTTTTTATTGCTGTGGAAGGATCTCAGTTTATTTTAAAAGCTGGAACAAGTATTCTGATGATTCGTCTTATCGAAGGTAAATATCCTAATTATCAACAGTTTATTCCACAGAAGTTGACTCATAAAATCACTGTTCCTCGCGAGTCTATTTTATCAAGTTTAAAACGTGTTTCTTTATTAGCTAATCAAAAATCAAAAGCTATTTTAATGCATTTCACAGAGGGTAAATTAGAAATCACTTCTAATAATCCCGAGCTTGGTGATGCTAAGGAAGAATTAGATATTAATTATAAAGGTCCTGAATTAAAAATAGGTTTTAATGCGCGGTATATTGAAGATGTTTTAAAAAATATCGAACAAGATCATGTTGAATTTGAATTGAATGATCAGCTCTCTCCTGGTGTATTAAAACCAGCTGATAATTCTGATTATTTGAATGTTGTTATGCCTATGAGAATTTGATTTTAGAAAGATCCTTATGAAAATTCGTCACGCATCAATTTCGAATTTTCGTAATTTTGAGTCTCTTCAAATTAAATTTGCAGATCGCTTAAATATTTTTGTTGGCGAAAATGGACAGGGTAAAACAAATATTTTAGAAGCTGTTTATTTTATAATCGAGGGTGAAAGTTTTCGCTATTCAAGATACGACACTCTTATTCAAGAAAATAAATCTGAAGCCTTTATAAAATGTCTGATTGAAAATCGAAATTTAGATTATGATTTAAAAATTAATCTAACAGCTCATCATAAAAATTTTTTAATTAATGAAAAAAAATCATCTCAAATCGCGGCTGAGTTGCCTCCAGCGATTCTTTTTTCTCCTGAAAGTTTAAATAGTATTAAAGAAAGTGCAGACCATCGCAGACAGCTTTTAGATCAAATACTGATTCAAACCTATACTTTTGGTAAAAAGCTCGTTAACGAGTTCAAGAGAGCTCTTAAAACACGAAATAAACTGCTTAAAGACATCAATTCTGAAAAAATAGACCGAGAAATTGGAATAAAAACTTTAGAAAGTTTAAACCCCATTTATTTAAAACTGGCGTCGGAATTGACGTTTTTAAGATTAGAAGCACTTAAAAATATAAAACCTGATGTCCAAAAAACATTGAATGAAATCCATAACGAGAATCAGGCTATTTTTGATTATAATTACATAATATCAGATCAGAATTTTTGCAATGAAAGTGCTCAAAAAATACTCGAATTTTTAGAAAAAAGGCTCGAAGATTTAGCTATTGCTGAGATCCGCTCAGGAGCTTCTCTAATCGGCCCCCAGAAGCATGATGTGGTCTTTCTATATAACGGAAAAGACTCACGATTTTTTTGTTCGCAGGGGCAGCAAAGATCCATCATATTAGCTTTCAAAATGGCGCAAATTGTGTATCATCATAGGGTTCATGGATTTTATCCTGTGCTACTTTTAGATGATGTGTTGTCTGAGCTGGATTTGAGTAAGCAAGAATCGTTAATTTCGACTCTCAATCAAATAGAAACTCAGACCTTCGTAACAACGACAGACACATCTGTTCTAAAAAAATTACGCATGGAAAAAAGTCAAATTTTTCACGTGGATTCCGGAATTGTTACGCTTCATTCGTAACTGAATCTGTGGATAAATCTGTGAAAAATGTTGATATGTTTTTTGATGTTTAAATTACTGAGTAAGGAGTACTCATGTCAGATGTTTCTAGTACGCATGTCGATCAGAATAAAAATTATGGCGCCGATGACATTCAAGTTTTAGAAGGCCTTGAGGCTGTTCGTAAACGTCCCGGCATGTATATTGGTGATACAACCATTCGCGGTTATCATCATCTTGTGTATGAAATTGTGGATAATGCGGTTGATGAATCTTTAGCTGGATATTGTAAACGCATTCTTGTCACAATTCACACGGATGGATCACTCTCGGTGGATGATGATGGTCGTGGAGTTCCTGTTGGACCTCATAAGTCCGGTAAAGATGCCATGGAAGTTGTTTATACAGTTTTACATGCTGGTGGTAAGTTTGAAGGTTCTGCCTACAAAGTTTCAGGCGGTCTTCATGGGGTGGGCGCCTCAGTTGTGAATGCACTTTCAATTCGTTGTCAGGTTGAGTCTCATAAAAATGGAACTCACTATCGACAAATTTATTCAAAAGGTATTCCGCAAGGACCAGTTGAAAATTTGGGACCCACTTCTCGTAAGGGTACTGTTGTCACATTTAAACCAGATGTCGAAATTTTTAAAGAACCTGGAATGGAATTTGACACCAACACATTAACAAATCGTTTTCGCGAGATGGCCTTTTTAAATGCGGGCTTACATATTTGTCTTATGGATGATCGCAATGGTAAAAAAATTGATTTTCAGTATGCAACTGGAATTGCAGAATTTGTTGCTTATTTAAATCAATCTAAAAAATCAATTCATAACGATGTGATTTATTTTAAGGGTGAAAAAGATCAAGTAGAAGTCGAGATCGCGATGCAATGGAATGATTCCTATACAGAATCAATTTACTGCTACGCAAATAATATTAATACACATGAGGGCGGAACTCATATGGTGGGTTTTCGCGGAGCCCTCACACGTTCGACAAACACATACGCAACCCAAAAGAGTTTGGTTAAAGATTTTAAAGAAGGTATCGAGGGCGAAGATATCCGCGAGGGATTAGCTGCGATTATTTCCGTAAAAGTTCGAGAACCACTTTTTGAAGGACAAACAAAAACAAAATTGGGCAATGCCGAAGTTAAAGGTATTGTTGAATCTCTTGTAAATGAAAAACTATCAGATTGGTTTGACCGTAATCCTGGGTCGGCAAAAACGATTGTTACTAAGTGTGTTGAGGCCGCACGCGCGCGCGATGCGGCTCGAAAAGCCCGAGATTTAACTCGCCGTAAGACGGCATTGGATGGAGGATCACTTCCAGGAAAAATGGCTGATTGCCAAGAGCGAGATCCAGCAAAATGTGAACTGTACCTTGTCGAGGGAGACTCTGCAGGTGGTTCCGCAAAAATGGCGCGTGATCGAAAAACTCAAGCAGTACTTCCTTTAAAAGGTAAAATTTTAAATGTTGAAAAAGCTCGTTTTGATAAAATGTTATCTAACGAAGAGATTCGCATGATGATTTCAGCTTTGGGAACTGGAATTGGTAAAGACAATATTGATGTTGGAAAAATTCGATATCATAAAATCATTATCATGACAGATGCCGACGTGGATGGGTCTCATATCCGAACGCTTTTATTAACTTTCTTTTATCGTCAAATGCCAGAGGTGCTTGAAAAAGGATATATTTATATCGCTCAACCGCCACTCTATCGCGCGAAAAAGGGACAATCTGAAACGTACCTCAAAGACGAAGTGGCATTGACAGAATTTTTATTAAAAACGGGCTTAGACTCATTTCAAATTAAAGGCAAGAAAGTGGAAGCCGCAGAAATGCGGGAAATGATTTTAAACATTCAAAAATTCTATCGTTTGTTAAAAATATCTTCTAAAAAATACGATCCAGATGTTTTGTATTTTGCTCTGACAAAGGTTCCACAGCTTGAAGAAGCTTTGAAAACAGAATCTGGACTGACGACAATAATGAAAGATCTCGAAAGTTGGATTGCAGCCAACCCAGCCATGGGAATTACAGATATAAAAACGTTGGTATCAACCGAAGATGGAAAAGCTCGTGCAAAAGTAGAAACAACACGATATGCAGATCGAACCACAACAGTTTTCAATACGGATTTAATCAATGCATCTGAAATTGTTGAATTACTATCTCTGTGGAGATCTATTCAAAAAACATCTTTATTGCCGGTAAACATTGTTCAAGGAAATGAAGAGTTTTCATTTGAAAATTATCAAAGTCTTTATGAACACGTTATGGAGTCTTCAAAAAAAGGAATTTATATTCAACGATATAAAGGACTGGGCGAGATGAATCCAGAGCAGCTGTGGGATACAACTTTAAACTCAGCTAATAGAAATCTTTTGCGAGTGACGATTGATGATGCAGTTGCTGCAGACGAAACATTTAGTGTTTTAATGGGCGAACAAGTTGAACCACGACGTAAGTTTATTAATGACAATGCGCTATTGGTTCGTGCTTTAGATGTGTAATTTTTCAATGAATGTGAATTAAGGAAATTTATGGATAATAATGAAGTTAAAGGCATAACAAATGTTGATATCAACAAAGAGATGCGCGAAGCCTATTTGCAGTACTCGATGTCGGTTATTGTTGGTCGCGCATTGCCCGACGTTCGCGACGGATTAAAACCAGTTCATCGCCGCATTTTATTTGCACAGCATGAATTGAGCAACACTCATGATAAGCCGTATAAAAAATCAGCTCGTATTGTGGGTGACGTTATCGGTAAATACCATCCTCATGGAGATTTGGCAGTTTACGAAACTATGGTTCGTATGGCTCAAGACTTTTCATTGCGCTACCCTTTAATTGATGGTCAAGGAAATTTCGGCTCAATAGATGGCGACTCTGCCGCAGCTTCTCGATACACAGAAGTTCGCATGACTCGTCTTGCAGAAGAGTTGCTGGCCGATATTGAAAAAGAAACAGTTCCTTTTGGTCCCAACTATGATGATTCATTAGAAATTCCTTTAGTGTTGCCTGCAAAATTTCCTAATCTTTTGGTTAACGGTTCTTCGGGAATTGCAGTAGGTATGGCAACGAACATACCCCCACACAATTTGGGTGAAGTGATCGACGGGTGCATTCACTTAATACAAAATCCAGAATGTGAAATCGAAGAGCTGATCGAGCGAATTCCCGGCCCTGATTTTCCAACAGCGGCACAAATCGCAGGACGATCTGGAATTTTACAGGCGTATAAAAAAGGCCGTGGTATTATCACAATTAAAGCCAAAACAGAGATTGAAACAAAAAAAGATCACGAAGAAATTATTGTTAACGAACTTCCATACCAAGTTAACAAGGCAAAACTTATCGAAACAATTGCCGACTTAGTTCGTGAAAAAACTGTTGAAGGCATTTCAGATATTCGCGACGAATCGTCTCGCGAAGGAATGCGTGTCGTTATTGTTCTTAAGCGCGGCGAAAATGCATCAGTTATTTTAAATCGTCTTTTAAAGTTTACACAGCTGCAAGTCAGTTTCGGTATCAACATGTTGGCCTTGGACAATAAAAATCAACCAATTACTTTTGATTTGAAGCGAATGCTGGAAGCTTTTGTTGATCATCGTCGTGATGTTGTTACAAAGCGATGTATTTTCGAACTTAAGAAGGCTCAAGAGCGCGCCCATATTTTAGAGGGCTTGAAAAAAGCCCTGGATCATATTGATGAAGTGATCGCAACAATCAAGGCTTCAAAAGAGCCAACTGTTGCGCGCGAGGCATTGATAGCAAAATTTTCTTTCACCGAACGCCAAGCGGTTGCTATTTTAGAAATGCGATTACAGCGCCTTACAGGTCTTGAGCGAGATAAAATTATCAATGAGTTGGCCGAGTTAGTTAAGCAAATTGAATGGCTTCGATTTGTTTTGGCAGACGTAAAAGAAATTTATAAAATTATCGTTAGCGAACTTGAAGACATAAAAAAACGGTATGCAGATAAACGCCGGACAGAAATTACAGGTGATTTGACGGACATCGAAGATGAAGACCTAATTTCTGACGAACCAATGGTCGTGACCGTTACGAACACAGGCTATATTAAGCGAATTTCTACCGAAGAGTACCGAGTTCAAAAGCGTGGCGGCAAAGGCCTAAAGGGCATGGAAACACGCGAAGAAGATTACGTCACAGATCTATTTACAGCCTCAACCAAGACACAGCTGTTGGTTTTTACAGATAAAGGAAAAGTTTATTGGTGCAAAGTTCATCGCTTGCCTTTGGGCAGCCGAACTTCAAAAGGTAAATCATTGGCAAATGTCGTGAATTTGACTGCCGGAGAAAAGGTGAAAGCGATTTTGCCGATCGATGTTTTCAGTGAAAATCAGTACGTTGTTATGATTACTGAAAAAGGGATTATTAAAAAAACATCTTTGGATGCTTTTTCGAATCCGCGGCAGGCTGGAATTATTGCACTCACAACAGATCTTGAGGATCAAGTTGTCGCTGCAAAAATATCTGACGGCCAAAGCGATATATTTATTGCCACGAAAGAAGGAATGTCGATTCGCTTCAATGAAGCCGATGTGCGCGGCATGGGTCGATCGGCTCGAGGCGTAAAAGGTGTGACTCTTTCGAAGGAAGACTCCGTTGTGGATATGATTGTGCTTGAAAAAGCAACTAAGGATACGATTTTGATGGTCACATCAAAGGGTTATGGAAAACGCTCTGAGGTTGAAGAGTACAGAACCCAGGGACGTGGGGGTGTTGGAATCATCACTCAGAAAACGACCGACAAGGTGGGTATTGTTGTTGGAACCAAGAAGGTTTCTGCCACTCAAGAAGTTATTTTATCAACAGATCAGGGACAGGTTATTCGAATGAAAATTTCTGATATTTCTGTTCTGGGTCGAAACACTCAAGGCGTTCGTTTAATCAATTTAGATGAAAAACAAGAAGTCGTAACAGGGGTCGCCGTCATTGAAGATGAAGACAAAGCTGGCGAAGAAGTTCATTAATTTGAAAAAGAAATTTACTTTTACGGCAGCGTTACTTTTTAGCGCTGCCGTTTTTTTTGAATCCTGCACTCCTCGATCGGAAACGCTGTACAATGACGCTTACCAAGAAATCGAAAACGGTCATTTTCGATTAGCAATTAATCTGCTGGAGCAGTCTGCAAAATTAGAGAAAAATGATAAAAAGAAAACAAAAGCACTTCTTGAGGCGGCGCGAATCGCGCGATTTGAAATTCAAGACTTTGAGCGATCGATTCGACTGTATCGAGAAATTATTCTTAAATCACAAGACTCTCGCCAAAGAATTAATGCTCAAGAGGCTGTGGCGGAAGTTTATTTAGAAAATTTGCAAAACTATACCCAGGCCCTAAAAGACCTTCTTATTTTGGAACAACTGGATTTAGGCTCTGATCAAAAAGAAAAAATAAAATTAAAAATTGCACAAGCGCAGTTTTTAACTGGAAATGCGGACTCATCATTAGATTATATCGACGGTGCACTGAAAACAGCTCAAAAAGAACGAAAACATCTTTTAAAACTAAAAGCAGAAGTTTTGATTTCTTCTAAAAAGCATGATCAGGCGCTGATAACTTACGAAGAGTTGCGTAAGCTGGATGAGGTTTATTTTGCTGAAGAAAATTTGTATATCGCCACATCGATTGCCTATGAAGAAAAAGAAGACTACGTTTCGGCACTTTCCTATTTAGATAAATATCGAGATCAAATAAAAGATCTTTCTTATTTAGAGCTTCGTGAAAAGCGACTGAAAGAAAAACTAACGAATAAACCTTTATTCAAGGGGCGACGGAAATAATGAGGAATAAATATATCGTTTTTGCAGCGATTGGGTTTGAACTTATTGGTTTAATCTTAGCATCCCTTTGGTTTGGGAGTTGGCTCGAGGGCAAGGGATACTCAGGTGCCCAGGCAATTTGTGTTGTTTTGGGGTTTTTAATTTGGTTCATAAGCCTCATTGTAAAATTAAGGGGTCTAAGAAATGATTAAACTAACAGCACTCCTGTTGATTTTATTCACAGGCGTTTGTGCTGTGG
The DNA here is from genome assembly GCA_001771815.1 of Bdellovibrionales bacterium RIFCSPHIGHO2_01_FULL_40_29. Classification (GTDB taxonomy): domain Bacteria; phylum Bdellovibrionota; class Bdellovibrionia; order Bdellovibrionales; family Bdellovibrionaceae; genus Pseudobdellovibrio. Next base: position 240,066 of record MEPU01000013.1, read on the forward strand.
TTTTGCTTTTCAAATCAGGTCCAGCGGCAGCAAACAGCTGCCTGCTTGGTGGGTTGATTATGTTATTGAATTTATTAGGATTTTATTACACATGGCGACTGGTTTTTAAAAAAAAATCAGCCATTCTGGCGGCGCTTATCATAGGGTTTAAATACATTTTACTTGGATTATTATTGTGGCAAATGAGCCAAATTGAATGGCTTCATCCCGGCGGTTTAATTATTGGCTTATCGTCTCTTGTAATTGCGATACTTAGCATGACAGCGATCCAAAGTTTTGTTAGAAAAAGCACCTAGCAAACTTTTAATCACGAGGATTGTATGCATTTTAATTGGACTCAATTAATTCCTGGAGTAGGTCACCACTACACGCATGTTGCTACTTTAATCATAGCCTCCTTACTTATTATGCTGATGGGTGTTCGCGCCGTTGCTACTTTGGGAAAAGGTGAAGCCGCGGTTATTCCAACCAATAAGCTTTCTTTGCGCGGAATTTTTGAAGTTTTCACAGAATATATCGGCGGTTTAGCTGATCAAGTGATTGGTCACAATGGACGAAAATTTGCTCCGTATTTTGCGGCGTTATTTACTTATATCCTCTTTAATAATTTGATTGGCTTGGTGCCAGGAATGACTCCGGCAACAGAAAATTTTAATACAACGTTTGCATTCGGAATATTTTCATTTCTTGCGTACAATGTTTTAGGCATTAAAGAGGGCGGCTTAGGATATTTAAAACACTTTTTAGGACCTGTTCTTTGGCTGGCTCCATTGATGTTGATTATCGAAATTATCTCTCACTTTATTCGTCCACTAACACTTGGTCTTCGTTTGGCAAACGTGATGACAGGTGATCACACAGTGCTTTCTGTATTCTTAGGACTTTTCCCGATCGGCCCAGCAATTCCATTTTATGCAATGGGACTTCTTGTGTGCACGATTCAGGCGTTCGTTTTTACTTTGTTATCAATGGTCTACATAGCTCTTGCAACAGCTCACGACCACTAAACACCCGCCCTTCAGGGGCAAGGAGAACACATGAAAAAGGCAATCGTATTTGCAGTAACAGTAATGGCTTCAGTATCAGCATTTGCACAAGATGCTTCTGGAATCACAACAGCTAGCGGATTAGTAGCAATTGGCGCAGCTTTAGCAATTGGCTTAGCAGTTTTGGGCGGAACATCTGCTCAAGGTAAAGCGGCAGCAGCAGCTTTAGAAGGTATTGCACGTAACCCCGCAGCTGGAGATAAATTATTTACTCCCCTGATCTTATCTTTAGCTTTGATCGAGTCATTGGTAATTTTGGCGTTCCTAGTAGCGTTCATTAAAATTCCAGGAGCAAAATTCGGTTTCTAATTTTAGAAATTAAAAATTTTGATTCAAAAAAAGCCGACGGAAACGCCGGCTTTTTTATTTTTAGAGAGCGCTATAAATACTGATTAACCACACTCATGACAGAGTCTTGAATTCGAGCCAAACCATCCGCAGATGTTGATTCAAAGCGCACAACGATAACAGGTTGTGTATTTGAAGATCGTGCTAAAGCCCAACCATCTGGAAAGCTAATGCGAATTCCATCAATCAGATTAACTTTTATGTTCGGATCCTTAAGGTTTAAAAACTTTTCCTTAACCTTTTCAACAATGAGAACCTTTTTTTCCTCAGTCGTATCGATGCGAATTTCCGGAGTGTTAAAAGCCTTGGGAAATCCCTCGAGCAATTGAGCTATGTTTTTTCCAGATTTTGCAAGAATTTCACAAAGTCGTAAGCCTGCATACGGAGCATCGTCGTAACCATAATTTCGGTCTGCAAAGAAAATATGACCGCTCATTTCACCGCCGAAGGGAGCCTTTTCAGACTTTACTTTTTCTTTGATCAGACTATGTCCTGTTTTCCAAAGAATCGGCTCGCCACCATGCTTGGCAATATCGGTATACATAAAGTCAGAACATTTAACATCACCAACAATTTTTGCACCCTTTGAATTTTCTAGAATAGCTCGGGCATAAATAGTCATCAACTCGTCGCCATAAATCATGCGTCCGGTGTGATCAACAACCCCTATTCGATCCGCATCGCCATCAAAACCAATACCCGCAACGGCTCCTGTTTCACGAACTTTGGCCGCTAAGGCCACCAGGTTTTTTTCAACAGTTGGATCGGGATGATGATTTGGAAAAGCGCCATCAGGCTGTTCAAATAAAATTTCAGGCTGCAAACCAACGACATTAAAAAGTTTTCGAGCAATAACACCACCGGCGCCATTTCCACAGTCGAGAACAACTTTAACGGGAGCCATTGTTCCAAATTCTTTTTTATATCGCTCGAGGTATTCTGGAAAAATATCATAGTCTTTGATTGAGCCTTCGCCTGAAATAAAATCACCGGCCTCCATAATTTTTTTCAAACTTTGAATTTCTTCACCATGAATTGTGGTTTTTCCCAAAGAGACTTTAAATCCGTTAAAGTCGGGAGGATTGTGACTTCCCGTCACCATAATCGCTCCATCTAAATCCAATTGAAACGTTGAAAAATAGCACATAGGACTTGTGACTAAACCCAAAACATAAACTTCGGCGCCAGACTCTTTCATACCCTGAGTCACTTTATTCATGATTGGAACCGAGGAAACGCGTGCATCATATCCAACAGATAAGCGCATATTTTTTTTGCCACTCTTCTTTAAAACGTACGAGGCAAATGTTTTACCGAGCTGATAAGCAAAATCTAAATCGAATTGTTGGTTGTACACACCGCGGATATCGTATTCTCTAAAAATAACTGGTTCGAACATAAGACCACCTTTAAAATTGAACTCAACGGGTGAGTTTTAAATTAAGTTTAATAGCATCTAACATTGATGCTGGATTTGCCAAGTTTTTATTATAAATGTCAAAAGCCGTTCCGTGATCTACGCTCGTGCGCACAAAGGGAAGGCCAACGGTTATATGAACTCCAGAGTCTTGTCCATGAACCATTTTAAAAGGAATGAGGCCTTGATCATGGTAAAGACAAATAAATACCGAATACTTAGACCAATTTGATTTAAAAAATGCAGCATCTGGAACCAAGGGGCCATGGATATCAGATGCTAATTTTTTTAAACATTTGGATTCAAAATGACCAAGAAGCCCACCTTCGCCAGCGTGAGGATTTAATCCCAACAGCGCGATTGGTTTTTTAGATCCAAGCAGGCGCTGAAACTTGCGGGCCGAAGAAATGGCCTGCTTGATCTTAAGTGGTGTTAAAAATTTTGAAATCGTCTCAAGTGGAATATGATCAGAGGCCAGCAAAACATTAAATTTTTTACCAGCAAAAGCCATGTGCATTGGTTTTGAAGGAAAAATTTGTCTAAAGGCCCCGGTGTGTCCTATAAAGCTAAATCCAGATTTTTTAATAAGTGTTTTTGACAGAGGACCTGTGACAAGAGAAGTGAGCTTCTTTGACCGACAGGCTGTTATTGCATCCAGAATCCAATGGGCAGCCGAAGTTCGTTGTGCTATATCAAATAAAAAATGTTTTTTGAGTTTACGACTTGCCTCGAGGTCATTCGCAAATGCTAAGGCTTTTTCTAAAGACGCAAACGTTAGGCGTGTAAACTTTTGATCAATCAATCTAAAATAACGTGGTTGATTTTTTTCTTGAGTGACATCACGAAAAATAAAAAAAAGTGTTTTTGGTTGGGGCCCAAGCTGATAAAGCGCCTTGGCCGCAACCTCAAGACCGACTCCACGAGGGTCGCCCGTTGTTATTGCAATTTTTTTAAAGAGTTGTTTCAAACGTGCTGATGTAGGCATCTTGTTTTTTGGACTCAAACCAATTTTTTAATTGGCGGGAAAAGTTTTTTTCAATAAGCGAGGCCTTTATCATTTCTTTATATTTTAAAAACTGAGGGTCCACGGTTGTTTTTTTTGAAAGCAGTTTAAAAATATGATAACCCTGTTTGCTTTTTACAATCGGAGTGAAGTCGCCAACAGCTACGGCGCTGACCGCGCGCTCTATTTCAGGATTAAACTCGCCAGTTTTGAATGTGCCAAGGTAACCATCCTTATTTGTTGAGCTGTCTTCGCTTTCACGATTAGCCAAGGCTTCAAAGCTTTCGCCGAGATTAAGCTTTTCTAATGTGTTTTTTGCTCGAATAAGAGCGGCCTCGGCTCCTGTTTTTGAGGGGTTAAAAAATATTTGAGCGATTTTAAACTCATTCACATTTGGTTTATAATTTGGATTCTTTGTTTGATATTCGCTATAGGCATCTTCATCTGTGATGCGAAGTTTGGCGACTATTTCAGACTCAAAAAAAGACTGTCTCTCGAGTTTATTGCGAAGAATTTCTTTGTAGTCATCAATAGAAAAACCTTGTTTTGCAATATAGGCTGTAAATTCAGCCCGATTCATTTGGCCGCGCTTGGCCATTTGATTTATTTCAGTCTCAAGCCGGTCATCAGAAACAGCGAGCCCCTGGCGTTTGATTTCTGCAGAGATGAGTTTTTCGCGAATTAAAAATTGCAACTGAGCTTTGCGATCATTTTTTAATGAAGAAATGGCTTCACCCAACAGAAGTGATTCATCAATGGCTCCGGGTTTGGCGATTCGAGCCTGAAGCTTTCGAAGGTCTGAAAGAAGGACAACCTCTGAGTTGACAGTTGCAATAACTTTATCGACAACCTCTTTTGCGGCTTGAGAAGAAAGTGTTGTTAAAAAAACAAGAATTAAAAGTGCTGTTCGTTGAATCATTTGTGCTCCTATTTTTGAGCTGAGCCATCTTGGGTTTCAACATATAAGCTATCAAGAGCCTGTACGTTCTTAAAGACCTTATACTTTTTTATTTGTTCATCCAACCAGGCAGAGAACTTTGCTGTCTGGCGTAATGCAATAACATCATTTTTTGCCTGTTCGCGAACCTCATTAAATGTCTTTTGACGCTCTCCCCGTCGAGATTCAATGCGAAATATATGATAGCCATCTGGCATCTTGATAGGGGCAGAAACCTCCCCGGCGCGCATTTTAAAAAGTTTTTCAAGATCATCATTTGCATCACGCTCAACCCAGCCATATTCACCACCAAAGGCAGAGTCTGGACTCATTGAAAATTTTTTAATAACTTCAGAAAACTTTTGAGATCGCGAAAGCTTTTTAACAATCTCGGCCTGGTTTTCATCAAGAACTAAAACATGTGAAAGTTTAACGGCCTCTTTTTGTCGGTATCGCTCTTTGTTATTATTGAAATAAGAAAGAAGCTCATCCTCTGTGGGAGGGGTTACGTTCTGATTCATGTGAGCAAAGGCCTTTTTTCGCTTGAGATTCTGTTCAATTTGTTTTCGCCATTGAGAATAGGCCATCGATTCTTCAGATAAAATCAAACGAAAACTTTTATCGTCAGGATATCCGCTTTGGAGAGATTTTAATTCGGCATTAACTTCTTCGGATGTCAGCGTGAGTTTTTGTTCCTGAAACCAGATGAGAATAAGTGATTCGACAACAAAGTCAGAAATAATTTTTGCTTTAAACTTGGATAAAATCGCAGGATCTTTTGCAGATAGGGCGTCTAGATTTTTTAGTTTGGCGGCGAGTTGCTTGGAAAACTCTTGAATCGTCATTCTGTGAGGGCCAACCTCAACAACAGTTTTATTTAGAACTCGATTGGAAAAAAAATCGCAACCAGAGATCAAAATAAAAACAGAAAAAAGAAAAAGCCCCGACCAGGCAGGGCTTTTGGCAGTTCTGTGGGGGCGAAAAAATTTACTCAACCAACTTTGAATTAACATTTATTTGGTACTGCTTTTTAATACGGTTAAAGAACTCATCAAAAACGGCTTTTCTTTTTTCATCAAAAACGGCCATGCGAATTTCGCGCTTTGTGGCTTCTTCATAGCTACGGCGACCTGTTAGCTTTAGAATATGGTAACCAAACGGTGTTTCTATAAGGGACTGAGAAATTTGACCAACTTTTAGGGCTACGGCAGAATCATAGTAAGGAGAAATCAAGGTGATGCGCGATTGCCATCCAACATCTCCACCTAGATTTTTTGTTGTCGAATCATCTGAGTAGAGTCGAACCAACTCCTCAAAGGGGCGCTTTGATTTTTTAACTTCGGCCAAAATTTCTTCGGCGCGCTTCTTTGCTTCGGCTCGTTGGGCGGGCGTGGCTCCAGGCTTAATTTCAATCAAAATATCAGAAAGCCGGATTTGAGGATTTTTTGCATACCAAGCCTTCATTTCAGCCTCGGACACAGCGTTTTCTTGAACTTTTTTGCCAAGCTCTTTTTCTAAAAGAGCTTTGTACATTTCTTGATTAAAGCGATCTAGCACAATAGGGTCTTTATCCAGACCACGCTTTCGGGCCTCTTGCACACCCACCTCATAACGAACAAGGTCTTCGAGGAAAAGCTTTTTTGAAGGAGGGTTTACTAAAACTTGAGATGTGACCTCAGCATATTTTTTATTAAAGTCATCTAAAGTAATTTTCTTGTTTCCAACAGTTGCTACGACAGACGATCCTGACTGGGCAAAAACTGTGGTCGAAACCAAAAGTAAAATCGATAAAAACCATTTCATAACAAGCCAATCCTTTGTTGTATGATTCGAATTTGAGTCTTCGTTAAATGTTACCGTCATGGCTTCTGTGCGCCAAACAAATTGGTCGCATGCTGCCGCGCAGCAAAGAGTTGATTCTTCAGGGTTTTTGCTAATTCTGGCGATCGTGGATCCTGGTCTTTTGTCACAGGATCCTGGGCCTTTGTCCAGACGACGAAAACGCGAGCAAAGGGCTTTGGTAAAAAAGTTTTATTCCAAGCGCGAGGAAAATGCCACGCCCGATCACAAGCCACGCCTGCTGCATAAATCGGAGATTTGAGCAGTCTAGAAAACTCAAAAACACCAGCCTTTGGTTCGTAAAGCGGGCCTTTTGGACCATCAACGGCAAAGGTCGAGTTGGAACCATTTTTACAAAGTTGAATGAGGCCTTTAAGCGCGCTGACCCCGCCGCGAGTTGAAGAGCCCCGCGAAATTCGAGCACCAAGAAGACGTAAAACAGTCGTCATGATCTCACCGTCTTTGCTGGTCGAGGTCATTGTTGCAATCTTGTAGCGAGGAGCAAGAGAAATTAAAACCAGTTCGTCTTGATGAAAGTGCGACAAAATGACAGCCTGTTTGTTTTGAATGTCAGACCGCAGGGCCTCGTCTTCGACAACGCGCACGCGCCACGTCGCCGAGAGGATTCTGTAAATAATCCAAACAATAAAACCAAGAACGTGGCCGCGGATTTTATGCATTTTGAAATTAATGCTGCAAAACTTTTTTAAATTCAGCCGCCAAAAGAGGAACAATTTCAAAAGCATCACCAACAAGGCCATACGTTGCTTTTTGAAAAATTGGAGCATTGGGATCACTATTGATGGCTACGATAACTTTGCTGCCACTCATTCCCGCAAGATGTTGAATGGCGCCGGATAACCCAACGGCAATATATAAAGACGGAGCCACGGTTTTTCCAGTTTGACCAACTTGCATAGAGTGTCCAACCCAACCCGCATCAACGACAGCACGCGAAGCACCTACTGTCGCGCCCAAAACATCAGCCAAGTCATTCAAGATTTTAAAATTTGAAGCCTCTTTTAAACCACGACCACCAGCTACAATTATATTTGCTTCGGTCAGATCAAGTTTTTCAGAAGTTCCTTTTACAATAGCCTTAATTAAAGTTTTTAAAGATGGTTTTGTAAATGAAAGCTCAGATTGAGATGCTGTTTTTGTGGCATCACCAGCCATCACGGGCAACTGATTGGGACGCATCAGCACCATTTTTACAGCAGTATTTTCAAACGTAGCCGTTGCAAAACATTTTCCTGCGTAAAAAGGCTTTTTAACTTTTAAATCATCACCGGAGGCTTGAATTTCAATCCCATCAGAGACAACACCAGCCTTGATCCGCGCAGCAACGCGTGGAAAAAGATCTTTTCCAGTCGAAGACGACGAGGCCAAAACAGTTGAGGCACCAGATTTTTGAATGGCTTCAACTAATGCGGTTGTAAAAACTTCGGGGTTGTAAGATTCAAAGTCAGCATCTTTAGAAAACAGAACTTCTGTCGCCCCATGGTGTGCAGCCTCAAGGCCAAGGGCCTCCGCAGCAGGATCCAAAATCAAAGAAACGACAGGGCTTCCCGACTTTGCAGCAAACTGTAAAAGCTCTTGTGAGCTGCGTTTAATTTTACCGTTGTGTGACTCTGTAAAGACTAAAAATTTAGACATATTAAATTACCTTTGCTTCGTTTCTAAGTGCTTCGACCAATTGACTGACTTGTGACGCCACATCTCCAGACAAAAGCTTAACGGGTGGTTTTTCTGGGGGTAGCGCAAATCCAGAATAGCGAACTTTTTGTTCTGTGGTTGTGATGCCAAGAGATGAAAACTCAACCTCTTTGATGATTTTTTTCTTGGCCTTCATAATTCCGGGAAGACTTGCATAGCGGGGCATATTTAAGCCCTTGTTTGCCGCAACCAGGGCTGGCGACATGAGCTGTATAACCTCTTTTGTGCCGCCATCAGCATCGCGCTCGACCAAAAAAGATTCGGCCGTAGCTTCAAATTTAGAAACAACGGTGGTGTGTGGAATGCCTAAAAACTCAGCAACCATTTGTGGGACGGAGGATTGAGAATTATCAATAGCCATCTTACCAGTAAGAACCAAGTGCGCGCCACCCTCTTGCTGGATTGTCTTTGCCAAGGCCTGGGCTGTCGAAAGAGCATCTAGTCCGTCAGGAGAATTAATAACAATTGCTTCATCTGCACCCATAGCCAAAGCCGTTCGAAGGGACTCTATGGCGCGGGCTTTTGGTCCTGAGGTTATGGCCCAAACCTGAGCTGTTGGATTTTTTTCTTTAAACTTAACAGCCTCTTCAATTGCAAACTCATCATAGGGATTAACGACCCATTTGATTCCGGCAGTATCAATACCTGACTGGTCTGGCAAAATTTTAATTTTAGTTTCCGTATCGGGAACTTGTTTTAGGCAGACAAAAACCTTCATAAAATCACCTCGTGTTAGCCAGTAAGTTCTAGCCTAAGTGCCTGAAAACAGAAATATATTTTCAACATAACGTGATGCAAAAAACGAGTGTGAAAATGACAATTGTTGTTTGGGTGAGGTAGATTCGTTAATGAAAATTAAAAGAGAATACTTAAATCTAAGGAATTCAATATGAAAGATTTTCTGAAGTCGAGCGTCGGGCGAAAATACATTATGGGGCTGACGGGCCTAGTTTGGGTGGGCTTTTTATTTGCTCACATGGCTCCCAACATGCTGATACTTTTTAGTGCGGAGCTGTATAACGCGTACACCTATTCGGTAACGGCAAACAAAATTTTGCTTTACGCGGTAGAGGCAATTCTTCTTTCGTCTTTGGTTATTCATGTTTTGATGGCCATTTTGCTGACGCGACAAAATCGCGTTGCTCGCGGAGCTCAGTATGCCGTTTCTGCAAATGGCGAGAAAGCTGTCAGCTGGGGCTCAAGATATATGGCTGCACAAGGATCAGCTATTTTAGCTTTTATTATTCTTCATTTAATAACATTTAAATATGGAACATATTATGAAACGACAGTTAATGGTGTCGTGATGCGAGACATGCACCGCTTGGTTGTTGAAGTGTTTCAAAGCCCCGCCTATGTGGCGTGGTATTTTATTTGCTTGGGCTTGATGGTTTTTCACGTGAGCCATGGCGCCGCATCTGTATTTCAATCTTTTGGAATTTTAGAAAGAAAGCTTCAGGGCGGAATTAAAAAGTTTGCCTGGGTGTACGCGATTGTCATTGTGACAGGATTTTTATCACAACCCGTTTACGTTTTCTTATTTCATAAATAAAGGCGAGGAAAAGATGTCAGTTAAATTAGAAAGTAAAATTCCAAGCGGCCCCATTGAGTCCAAGTGGGAAAATCATAAATTTGATATGAAGCTGGTGAATCCAGCAAACAAGCGAAAACACTCGGTTATCGTTGTGGGAACCGGTCTTGCTGGCGCCTCTGCGGCGGCCTCGTTGGGCGAGCTTGGTTATCGTGTAAAAGCATTTTGTGTTCACGAGTCTCCTCGGCGAGCTCACTCGGTTGCGGCACAGGGCGGAATCAATGCTGCAAAAAATTATCAAAACGATGGTGACTCTGTTCACCGTCTTTTTTATGACACGGTTAAGGGCGGAGATTTTCGCGCTCGCGAGGCCAATGTTCACCGACTTGCTGAGGTGTCTGTAAATATTATCGATCAAGCTGTTGCGCAAGGCGTGCCGTTGGCACGTGAGTATGGTGGATTGTTGGCGAATCGATCATTTGGTGGCGCTCAGGTTTCGCGGACGTTTTATGCCCGCGGACAAACGGGCCAACAATTGTTGTACGGAGCTTATCAATCAATGATGAGACAGGTTGATCTGGGAAATGTTCAACTCAATACTCGTCGCGAAATGTTGGACTTGGTTGTTATTGATGGAAAAGCGCGCGGAATTATTGTTCGAAATTTACTGACTGGTGAAATTGAGTCTCACGAGGCAGACGCGGTTGTTTTAGCGACTGGCGGATACGCAAATGTATTTTACCTATCAACAAATGCAATGGCCTGCGCGGTCACTGCGGCATGGAAGGCTCACAAGCGCGGATCCTACATGGCCAATCCGTGCTACACTCAAATTCATCCAACATGTATTCCTGTTCATGGAGAGAATCAATCGAAGTTAACACTGATGTCAGAATCATTGCGCAATGACGGCCGAGTTTGGGTTTCAAAAAAGAAGGGCGACTTAAGGGCGCCAAGCGAAATTCCTGATTCCGAGCGCGACTATTATTTGGAGCGCGTTTATCCAAGTTTTGGAAATTTGGCTCCCCGAGATGTGGCATCACGACAGGCAAAGTACCGCGTTGATGAGGGTCACGGGGCCCGGGGAGAACAAGCAGTGTATTTAGATTTTCGCGATAGCATTAAACGCCTTGGCGAAGACAAGATCGCTGAGCGGTATGGAAATCTTTTTCAAATGTATGATAAAATCACAGGGGAAAATCCCTATAAATCTCCAATGAGAATTTATCCAGCGCCCCATTATACAATGGGTGGCTTGTGGGTTGATTATAATTTGATGAGCACAATTCCGGGACTTTTTGTTGCTGGCGAGGCCAACTTTTCAGATCACGGGGCGAATCGCCTTGGGGCCTCGGCATTGATGCAAGGGCTTGCCGATGGGTATTTTGTTTTGCCATACACAATTGGTGACTACATTGCCAATACCAAATTGCCGACAGTGGCCGTAAGTGACGACGCCTTTAAGCACGGCGAAAATGGCGTCAAAGAAGAAATTCAAAAACTAATGAGCACAAAAGGAACCCGCACGGTCGAGAGCCTTCACAAAGAGCTTGGTCGCATTATGTGGGAAAACTGTGGCATGGCCCGAAATAAACAGGGCCTGATAGAAGCCATCACGAAGATTCAAAATCTTAAAGAAGAGTTTCATCATAATGTGTTGGTTCCTGGCGAAGCTGTTGGCGTCAATACAGAGCTTGAAAAAGCTGGGCGCGTTTCAGATTTTATCGAGCTTGGAGAACTGATGTGTCGCGATGCTTTGACACGCGAAGAGTCCTGTGGAGGACATTTTCGGGAAGAGTTTCAAATGGATGGCGAAGCAAAGCGAGATGACGATAAGTTTTGTCATGTGGCTGCGTGGGAGTGGACTGGCGAAGGCAAACCACAGTCAAGACACACGGAAGAGCTTAAGTTTGAAAATGTGAAATTAGCAACACGCTCGTATAAATAGAGGAAACAGATGGAAAAAAAGCAGAATATAAATTTAAAGCTTAAAGTGTGGCGACAAAAAAACGCACAGGCAAAAGGTGAGTTTAAAGAGTATGATGCGAAAGAGGTGTCTCCTGACGCTTCTTTTCTTGAGATGCTGGATGCTGTTAATGAAGATTTGATTAAGAGCGGTGATCAACCAATTACATTTGATCATGACTGTCGCGAAGGAATTTGTGGAAGTTGTGGATTTATGATTAATGGTGAAGCTCATGGCCCGCAAAAAGGAACAACAGTTTGCCAGCTGCACATGCGCCACTTTAAAAACGGAGAGCATTTAACAATTGAACCATGGCGCGCGGCCGCAATGCCAATTACAAAAGATTTGATGTGTGATCGCTCGGCGCTAGATCGAATTATTACATCGGGCGGCTATGTTTCTGTAAATACGGGAAATGCCCGAGATGCGAATAATATTCCCATTCCAAAACCAGATGCTGACGAGGCCTTTTTGTCAGCGGCATGTATTGGCTGCGGAGCTTGTGTCGCTTCTTGTAAAAATGCTTCTGCAGCGCTATTCACGAGTGCAAAAATTTCTCATTTAGCGCTTTTGCCACAAGGCCAAGTCGAGCGTAAACAGCGTGCCCTAGACATGGTAGCGCAAATGGATGCAGAGGGTTTCGGATCTTGTACAAGCACGGGTGCGTGCGAGGCTGCTTGTCCGAAAGAAATTTCTTTGATTAATATTGCAAAAATGAATCGCGAATTTCTGAGAGCCTCTGTTCTTAAAAAAGAAGAAGTTGGCGGCGGGGATATGGCTTAGTGAAGGAATTTTTAACGATTTTTCTAGCGTTATGTCTTGGCGCGGGCGGGTTTATGACCGGACGCAATTATGGAGAAAAGACATTTCGCGAAACGGATGAGTATAAAAATTTAATTAGTGCCCAAGAAGAGCTAAAGTTTACTCGTGCCGAGCTTGAAACGGTAAAAACAGAAGCTCAAAATATTGCAGAGCGAGCCATTGCCAACCATGTTAAGCTGGAGCCCGCAGTTATAAAAGTACCTGTTGAAAAAACAGTGCCGAGCCCGAAGAAAGTTTTTGATGCTAATAAGCTCAGGTCATATGAGTGGATTTTAACGAACTCGCAAAATCGCGAGGATGTTCAAAAAAACCTTAAGAATGTTGAAATTAAAGATCTTAATCTTTTTTTAGCGTCAGCGAAAGAAACGCCTGTTGAAAGCTTTGAACCTATTTTTGGAACCTATCGCGGGCGCATGTTTGATATTGATAAAAAAGAATACGCATCTATGCTTATGAAAATAAACGCAGTGCCAAAGGGCGACGGTAATACGTTTGCCAAGGGTGAGGTTCGGCTTTTTAACAACGGAAACGAAACGCTGGGTAGCGATTTTGAAACAGAAACGCTGGGGTATATTGTTTCTGGAACGCACGGGTTTTTAATTAACCCTGCGGGCGAAAATAAATTCTGGCAATTGTACAAGGTCAAAGACACGCAGCAGTTGACGGGATATATGTACGAGAAGTCGGCTCTAGGAAAAACAAGAACAATAGGCTCGTTTGTTTTGAACCGCACAGACAAATTCTAGCTTACGGCGCAGGGCCACATTAAATTCTGTTATGTATTCTATTTCAAAAAATATTTTACGAGCACAATGTCATATCTAACCTCAAAAAGCGTAGTCCATGTCTCATAATTGGACGGCATCATATTTTGATTCATCCCGAGCCCGCACAACCTAGACTTTCATCTCAATAAGCCGAACGAAACTGACGACAAGTAATAATACTTATTGGAGTGTTTTTATGAAAAAAATAGGCGATTTGATGAAAGAAATTGGCTTCAATCCAAAAGGAAGCGACGCCGTCAAAGAGGCATTTGTTAAGAATTTAATTAAGCAAGCGTATGGAGTGAACGTTCCAACGCCGACGGAAAAAGGAATTGTTTTAAAAAACCCGGGGAAATTCATCTCGCTTCAACAGTCCGAAAAATACTCAATGCCAGCTCAAATGACTTTCGATTTTGAAAACTCAAATCAAACGCCGGAGAAAAAGACAGCCGTTTAGAGTAGAATTTTTAAGTAAAATGAAGGCTCTCGATGACGGGTAAGTCTTCTATTGATTTTAAAATTTTACATCCCGATAAAGGTCTAGTTTCAGATTGGAACTAAAAAAGCTTGTGCTACCCCACACTGGACTTGGTACGATTTTCCCACCTATACAAGTTCTCGAGGAAGGGGAATCTTTATGCATCTCAAGGAAAGAGTTACACAAGTCGCCATCATCTTAACATTTATTTTACCCAGCTTGTCTTTTGCCAAGCCTGTTGAGTCTGTTCCGGGTGAGTATGTTGTTCGCTTAAAGCCTGGCATCTCGATGTCATCAAACAAAATACTCTCACAAGCTCTTGGGGCTTATGTGAAGTCGACAATTCCGAGTCAGAACATTGTCGTTGTTAAGCGTCCAGTATTTGAAATTGAAAAATCGGCAGTAAAAGCTTTGGCAGTAAATGATATAGTTGAAGTTGTTGAGCCGAACTATATTTACCGCGCAAGCAAAACACCAAATGATCCATTGTACGGACAACTTTGGGGCCTGAGCAATAAAGGGCAAGCAGACTCAGAAGGAACTCTTGGAACGGCCGGTGTTGATATCGATGTGGAAAAAGCCTGGGACATTGAAACGGGAAATAAGAAAAAAATCATCGCAGTTATTGATACTGGCGTCGATTTCACACATCCAGATCTTATTGAAAACTTATGGACAAATGAAGTTGAAGCCGCAGGCGTTGAAGGAGTTGATGACGACAACAATGGAGTTATCGACGACATTCATGGTTACAATGCGATAACAAATAGTGGAAACGCATCTGATGATCATGGACATGGATCGCATTGTGCGGGAACAATTGGTGCCAAAGGCGATGATGCCAAAGGTATAGTTGGTGTAAATTGGGACACGCAAATAATGGCTGTTAAGTTTTTAGATGGCGCGGGTTCAGGATCGTTGGAAGACGCGATCAAGGCGATCGACTATGCAACTAAAATGGGAGCTCATGTCTTGAGTAACTCTTGGGGTGGCGGAGGACTGTCGCAAACACTTCTTGAAGCTATTCAACGTTCTCATGCGGCCGGCACTATTTTTATTGCAGCAGCGGGTAACGATTCAAACAATAATGATACAACAGATACATTTCCGGCGAATTATGCGGTTGAAAATATTATATCTGTTGCCGCCATTAATAATGTTGGTGGTAAAGCAAGTTTTTCAAATTATGGAAAACGCACAGTTCATATGGGCGCCCCGGGAGTTAATATTTATTCGTCAACTGGCGGAAACTATGATTCTTGGTCGGGAACATCAATGGCAACGCCGCATGTGTCGGGAGTTGCGGGATTGGTTTGGGCTCACGAACCAGAGCTGACCGCGCTAGAATTAAAAGCACGTTTAATTGCAACGGTTACTCCTGTTGCTGGACTTCGCGGTAAAACACGAACTGGTGGAATCGTAAATGCTTATAATGCATTAACAAACACAGTAGCACCACCAGATCCAAATGATCCACTGAACTGGGCAACACAACCCTATGAGTTGGCATCTGCATCTCCTTATGCAAAAGACACAAATGAAACTTTTGAAGTAAAAGTGAATGGCGCGGCAGAGGTTGCGGTGTATTTTGAAAAATTTGATACAGAGTCAAACTATGATACTGTCCAAATTATTGATGCGGCCGGAAATGTTGTTCAAACATTAAGTGGAACAAATGATGATGTGTTTTCAGCAAGCGTTGCTGGCGACACATTAAAAATCATTTTTAAATCTGACGGATCAGTTGAAAAATCAGGTTGGAAAATCACAAAGGTAGCATTTCGCTAATCGGATTACACCAAAACAGCGCACAAAATGGCCCAGCAAGGGCCATTTGTTTTTAAAGTCGACGAAAAGTGAGCAGGTTACTTTTCGATTGCACGCCGTAAAAATTCTGAAATTTTTAAATTAACAAATTCGGGAAAGTCCAACTGGCTGCAGTGAGAGCCATAGGGAATTTTCATCAACTCAGAACCATGAATAAGGTGATTCATTTCGACCTGGTAAGACGGTGGAGTTAAAAGATCTCGCTCCCCGGCCAAAATCAGCGCAGGACAAGACACCGTCGATAGTGTATCTCGACCGTCGTATTCTAATAACTGTTCAAAAAGTTCAAAAAATATTGGTAACTCTAGACGAGAAACGCCCCGACCATACATTTCAATATCTTTAAACTGAGTCAGGCGAATATTGAAACCACCTGCAAGTGCAGCAATTTGAAAGGCGATGGGGTTATCAATCAATCCCCGCCACAAGGTGTTCCACAGATCAGGAGATTTTCGGTGTTGCTCGCGCACAAAATTAAAAAGCGGTTCGACGAACTCTAAACCAAAAAGTTTTTTTAATGGATTTCTGCTGAAAGCGTTTATCAAAATCATTGAAGAAAAAATTTCTGGAAATTGTTCATAGGTTTTCAAAATGTAGGGTCCGCCAAAGCTATGCCCAACAAAGTGGGCTTTTTTATGGCCAAGGTGGTTCAGCAATCCTTTAAGATCAAAAGCCAAATGCTCTAGTTTTAAGTTGGCCATATTTACTACGGGTGTGCTTTTGTGGTGACCGCGAATATCAAATAAAATGACTTGATGGGTTTTTGCAAAATGCTCAACCTGATGGTGCCAATGGTTCATGAGGCAGGCGATGCCATAGATAAAAACAATGGGTTCGCCATGACCACGAACTTCATAATAAATTGGAGTCCCATCAAAGGCTTTGTACGTTCCAGTTTTTTTTTCGATAAAAATGTTTTGATCCGTCATTTTTGCACACTCAGTTCGATAATGGTGGAGCCAATTTTCAACAGATCGCCATCTTGAATGGGATGTTGATCAAAAGGTTTTAAGTTTATCAAAGCTTTTTCACGACACAAGTTTTCAATATAGCATTGATCCGCAATTTGAAAAAAGCGAGCGACCTCTTTCGGAAGGCTGGGGTCTATTAGATTAATATCCAAGCTGTCGTGACCAAGCAATCTTGGCCCATAGCTTAAGACAAGGAATTCTTCGTATTGGGGGCCTTGAGTAAAATTTAAGCTGACCGGTCGTAGAAAAAAAAAGAACTCTTTTGATCTTGCCTCTCCATGGTGGTGCCTAAGCCAATCGACAACTCCCTCATCCCAGGACTCATATAAGAGAGCTTCTTTTTCAACAACCTTAAAACCTGTCTGCCCTAAGTGAAAAACCAAGCCAGGAAGCAACGATATTCTGGCCTGTTCACTAGAACCAAGCCTGGCCTTGTATGGGGATAAGCACTCAATATTCCAAGTTTTTTTGTGATCAAAAACCAAAACTCCATGACTTTCAGCCATCAATCGATCTGGAAATGTGATATCCCCGGTTTGGCGTCCAATAACAAGCCCCCGCCTCAACGCAATTCGCCGACCTTTTTGCGTCCCATCGAGGACCTCTAATTCGAATCTCATATAAATATAATATGGCTGTTAAACAGGCCTTGTCCACCTCTAGAGGAAATGTTAGACCTACTACACATTTTAAAGTCATCCTTGCTCCACCAATTGAGGTTGGGGCTTTAACCGAAGGGAAAATTTATGGAACTTAAGTCCGAACTTAAGCGCCCGTATGAGGCCATTATTTTGGTTCATCCGGACACAACTCTTGAAGAACAAAAAGAATTATTCAAGAAAAACAAAACAACAATCACTAGTTTTAATGGAGCTGTTCACTCTTTGGAAACATGGGGAAAACGCACTTTAGCTACACCAATTGGTAAGCTTAAGAAAGCTGTTTACTTTCACACTGTTTTCGAAGCGGGCACACAAGCCGTAGCTGAATTAGAGCGTACAATGCGCATTAACGATAAAGTTTTACGCTTTATGCACACGAAGCTTGATGAGCGCGTTTCTCCTGCAAAACATATTGAAGCTTTCAAAAAAGGCTTACAAGATTCAGCAGCTCGAGAAAAAGAACGTGAAGCAAAATCAGCTCTTCGTAAGCAAGCAGCAATGCAAGCCCGTTCTGAGCGATACGAAAAAGACGACAACTAAGCCAGAAAGATAATTTTTGTGAGCTTCGCTGAAAAAAACCAAAACAAAAATGTCCTGATGCTCACGCTGACAAGCGTGGTGATGTCCGTGCTATTTTCGTTTATGGGCGCTCCTTTTTTGCGCGCACTTTCAGTCACGGCAAAACCAAAAATATTTTGGTCAGCAGGAATCTTATTAATAGCAGTGCTTTTGTTATCTGGTTTAACTCTTGCTTCAGTTTATATAGGCGCCATTTGGATGACTTTAGGGCTTTATAATGAACTTGAAAAAAGAGGAACAAGCTGGAGAATTGCGGGACTTGTTTCATTAGTTGCGGGAATTGCATTTGCAGCCATTGCGTATAGTCTAACGATACGCTTTTTAGGTGCGCAAAATATACTTTCTGAACTTTTACTGCCCCTGCAACAAACAATGAATAAAGCATTCCCAGAGTCACCAGTCGAGATTTCAACTCTTAAGGCCTATGTGCCGGGCATTTTTTCTGCCATGTTGTTTAGCTCGCTGGCGATCGGATTTATTCTAGAGGCAAAAGTAATTCGGCTGTTTCAGATTCAGCAAAATCGAGTGGCTTCGGGCCTTCGATGGTTAGAGTTTAGATTGCCGGACGTGGTTATTTGGATTTCTCTTTTTGCAGCACTGTTTAGCATGATCTCTTTTGATTTTGCTGTGCTTCAAAAAATCAGTCTAAATATCGTTATCGTTTCTGTTGTCGCATTCTTTTTTCAAGGAGTTGTGGTTACAGAATTTTTAACAAGAGCGTTTCGGTTTGGCCCTGTTTCAAAGATGATATTGTATATCTTAATCGTGCTACAGTTGGCTCCCGCGCTGGTTCTTTTAGGACTGGTGGACTATTGGGTGGATTTTAGAAAACGGATAAGAAAAAAATTAAAAGCGAATTCCAATTAAGCTCAATTAAAGCGAGGATTTTATGAAAGTAATATTACAAAAAGACGTTAAAGACTTAGGAAAAGTCGGCGATCTAGTGAATGTATCAATGGGCTTTGCTCGGAATTTATTATTCCCACGCAAATTGGCTGTTGAGGCGACTGAGAAAAAAGTAAATGAGTACAATCATTTAAAGCGCGTTGCTGAATCTAAAAAGAAAAAAGCATTAGCAGAGCGCCAAGAATTCTTAGGTAAGATCAAAGGCACAACTGTGACATTTAAATTGAATGCCGGCGAAGGCGACAAGCTATTCGGTACAGTGACAACAAACGATATTTCTAAGCAATTAGAAAAAGCGGGTTTCTCTGTAGACCGTCGCGACATTCACTTAGAAGAGCCAATTAAAGTATTAGGAACACATAAGGCGATTATTCGCTATGCGGACCAACTTGAAGCGGCAATTCAAATTGCTGTAGAGCGCGCTTAATCTAAAAAAGCCCGCCCGATTGTTCGGCAAATTGACAAGATCTTCTGAATAAAGGACTCTACCGTTCAAGGTAAGAGTCCTTTATCTTTTTGGGGGTGCTATGAAAATAAAAATTCTTTTGGGTATGACGCTTTTTTCAATGGTTGTGGCCGCTCGAGTAACGGATAATCAAGTAAATTATAAAATCGATCAAGACAAAATTGGAGTAACAACAAATGCTGGATTTCATTTGAATGCGGAGGCCCCCGCAAGTGCCAAGTTTGACGATTTAAAGGCTATTTTTAAACCAGATCCTAAAACAGAAAAACTTTTTGTATTTGCGGTGCCAACAAATACCAAGAAGGCAAAACTAAGCTTTTATGTTTGTGACGACAAAAAAACAGTCTGTGAACAGCACCAAAAAGAAATCGTCCTGGATGGAAAAGCAACAAAGACTTCTTTCGTAGAAGCTCCTCTGCTCACCCTAGCAGATTTAAAGTCCAACAAAATGACTCTTTTGATTTTTACAGCACCATGGTGCCCCGCCTGTTTGCGTATGCAAACTGAGACATATCCTCAGAAGTCGGTTGCTTCTCAATTAAAACGATTGAATGTAAAAAAAATAAATATCGATTTGGCTGAAAATGTTGAGTTGTCCGAAAAGTTTCATGTGAAAGCAATTCCAACCCTGGTGTTGCTAAACAAAGAGGGCGAAGAATTGACTCGCTGGCTTGATTTTCAACCGGCAAAAAAATTCGCAACAGATTTAAAAACAACAATGAAAATGACAACAACGATTTCAGAGTTAGAAAAAAAAGCACGTGCTGGTGATAAAAAAGCAATTTCACAACGAGGGATGTTGGCTTTTCTTGCGTACAATTGCGAAGAAACTATCAAGTGGCTTTCGATGTCAAATACATCACACGATTTGAATTATAAGCTTGCTGCTGAGATTCAGTGCGCCGAGGGCGAGGGTTCTGAAAAACAAATACAAGCTCTTGAAAAAGCAATTTCTTTAACGACATCTAAGCTTGATAAAATACGTTGGAGTGCCGATCTTTTCGAGTTAAAAAAAGAAGGTAAGCAAAAGATAGAAACCTTTGCGTCTGAGGTTGACGCCACACTCGTCGAACTTAAAGACATCAGTAAAAATGAATCGACGCTAAAGAAAGCTTTCACAGCAAGCACGTATGGCGATCCCGCAGGTTTTGCAAATGAAGAGGCCTTGTTATTAAAAGCACGTCTTTTTGGTGTGTTAGAAAAAGGGCCGGAAAAACAAATTGCTCTTGATGCGATTAAGATAAATGCAGACAAGCACAATATTTCTGTCGATCGCCCAGGCGAAATGCTATTGGCAATTGCTTATCTTCGCGAGGCCGGAGAAAAAGTGCGAGTACAAGAGATGTATCAACAGCTACTGAATGCGTATCCGAACACTTACGTGTATCATGAAAAATATTCTCGATATCAGCACAAGAACAAAAACTATGATCAGGCTCTGAATAGTGTGAATAGCGCGCTTCAATTTTCAGAAGGAAATGAGCCCCAGTTGCATTTGCTCAAAGCAAACATATTAAATGATATGAAAAATAAAGAGCAGGCATTAGTCGTTGTGAACGAAGCGCTTCAGTTGGAGAACATATCTCATAAAAAGTTTAAAAAAACTTTGGCTTTGATTCAAAGTCTGAAAATGAATTTGCAGAAATAAGTTATTGTCCGCGTTCTGGACTGATTCCGTAGAACACCTCATCTAGGTAGATCAGCAGGCACTCGCGTAGATCTTCAACAGTCATTTCTTTGGGATCAACCTCTAGCGCGCGAAGCGCGGCAAAGAGCTCCGTTTCCATGGTGTTTGCATCAATCTGGGTTCGCTCTGCAAATTGTTCTAAAACTGTTGCCATGTTCGCCTCCTGCTCGCATGTTCACGTGTTTTGTGACACCACTAATTAATCAAAGGGTTAAACATCGGACAATCAGAATTAAGTCGGGTTGTTAAGTTTAGGCATTATGTCTAGTCTGTCTCGTAAAATGGGGGCGGATACTGTACTTTGTGCATTCAGCAAAGGTTTGAGAGATTAAATGACGTCCAGGCGTATTTTACAGATCATAAGTGTCATCTTCGTTATAAGCCTTGTTGGGGTTCTTTTTGTCAAAACGAATAAGCCAGGACCGCATACAAGCGTCCATCATAAAAACTTGGATTTTAGCGAGGGAGTGGTTCGGCTAGATTCATTGCCAGAAACAATTGTCAGGTCACGGAAGGGTTCAATAAAAAAAATTCAGGAAGTCGACATTTCTAAGTGCACCGGATTTATTGATCCACAAAAAAATTATGAGACCATATTAAATCAAATCAAAAGGAATACCTCGCTTCAAGAACAAAAGTTGGAGATGATTGAGTATCAATTATTAAACCAGGACTCTAAAGAAGTGATTATACAAAAAAATATAAACAAAGCACCAGCAGATCAGGTGCGGGTTTTTATTCTTTCAGAAGATGGCTTTCCAACACGAGTAAAAACATTTCCCAATTCAAGGCGTTCACTAGAAAAAAAATTAGCCGGAGCACTGTCCCTTGGCGTAGTGACGAAAAAAATCGAAAAATATCAAGCGCTTGGACAAAGTGGTGAACAGCTGTTCATAGAGATTGAAAACAGAAAAATCACGCGGATCAATTATATTCAGAATCAAATACAGCTGCTATGCGAAGAAAACACATGCAGCTGCAATCAACGTGATACTAAGAATTAGCGCCAGGAGCAAAGTTTCTTGGTTTGCCAGGCATTGGGGGCGGAGCTTGTGGTGGTGGTAGCGGAGATACTGATGTCGGATCAGCGTCACGAAATTTATTGTATTTCGCATCGAACTGCAACTTCACAGTTCCTGTAGGTCCGTTACGTTGCTTGCCAATAATAATTTCTGCATGGCCAGCCTTATCAGCATCATCTTTATCATAATAGTCATCACGATAAAGCATCATGATCACATCGGCATCTTGCTCGATGGATCCGGACTCGCGCAGATCAGATAGCATTGGTCGACGATCTGAACGACCCTCGACGCCACGATTTAGCTGAGCCAGGGCTATGACAGGAATTTGCATTTCTTTTGCAATGGCTTTAAGACCTTTTGAAATTTCAGAAACAGCGCGCTCGCGGGATTCAACTTTTTGTTTGAGGTCCATCAGCTGAAGGTAATCAATCATGATGCAGTCTAATCCATGAGTTGCTTTGAGGCGTCGACAGCGGGCTCTAATTTCGAAGGGCGAAATTCCAGACGTATCATCAATAAAAAGAGGAGCCTCGCTGATGGCTCCCGCAGATTGAATCAGTTTGGGCCACGATGAATCTTGGATGCGACCATTTCGAATTTCACCCATCGAGATTTTTGCCTCGGAAGCCAAAAGACGCATCATAACGGATTCTTTACCCATCTCGACAGAGAAATAGGCGACTGTTTTTTTAGCTCGCATCGCCATATGAGAGGCAATATTTAACGAAAGAGCGGTCTTACCCATTGATGGTCGAGCTGCAATGATAATTAGCTCGCCAGCGTGTAAGCCCGATGTCATGCGATCGAGTTCGGTAAAACCAGTCGGGCAACCAGTGACGTCAGCTTTTCGTTTGTAGAGATCTTCGATTTTTTCTACGGCATGTTTAACGATATCCATAGATCCAACAAGGCCTGTGGATGTGTTCTGCTCCCCGACTTTTAAAATTTCGCTTTCCGCAAAATCAATCAACGACTGA
Organism: Bdellovibrionales bacterium RIFCSPHIGHO2_01_FULL_40_29; assembly: GCA_001771815.1. Classification (GTDB taxonomy): domain Bacteria; phylum Bdellovibrionota; class Bdellovibrionia; order Bdellovibrionales; family Bdellovibrionaceae; genus Pseudobdellovibrio. The sequence goes on from MEPU01000013.1 coordinate 263,036, forward strand.
ACATCGGCATAATCCGTACCATAGGACTTATCGATTAAATTTGAAGAAGTATGTATAAGACGACGGAGTAAAGACTTTTCACGAATGATTTTCGCATGTGAATCAATATTAGCTGCAGAAACGACTTTATCCACCAGGGTCAGTAGATACTCAGGCCCACCAATAACATCCAATTCATTGCGAGACTGTAAAAGATTTGTCACGGTAACTAAGTCTACAGGTTGAGCCTTCAAATGAAGGTCAGAAATAGCTTTATAAATGGATTGATGGGCGGGTTTGTAAAAATCCGAGTCATTGATCAGATCGGCGATTTGATCATAGGCCTCGCGCTCGAGCATAAGACCGCCGAGTACGGAGTACTCGGCCTCAAGACTTTGAGGAGGAAGTTTTTGGCTCATCTTGTCCCCTCGAATAGATGAAAGAGTTTTTATCTCAGATTATTGAGTTAAAGTAGTCGTTGGCGCAGTCATAGTCTCAGAAATTTGAGCTTGAGCACCCTTTTTTGGCTTCAATTTGTAGTTGTCGATTTTTTTCTTAAGAGTGTTACGGTTAATACCTAACATAATAGCGGTCTTAACTTGATTTCCATTGTAAGCCTTAAGAGCCAACTCGATTAATGGACGTTCAACTTGTTCAAGAACGATATTATAAAGACCGTTTAACTCAACTTGCGCTTCTTTTTGTTGTTGGAAAAGAACTTCTAATTTGCTCTTTACTAATTTCTCTAAGCTGACCTGTTGAAGGTTAGCAACAAAAAGATTTTCTGAGTTATTCAGATTCGGTGTCATGGGTATCCCTCTCGTATATTATGTTTGTTTGCGGATCAGACTCCGCGAGTTGTGGATAACCAAATATACTTATGTAGCTGCAAATGCAACCTCGCTTTTGATTTTTTTTGCAAAATATTTTCAGCCAACCAGCGTTCGGGTACTTGGCCGTGTGATGGGCTGTATAAAATTGTAAATTTTTTTGATAATTCATGTTGACGACAAAAATTTTCTGACCAGTCGAAGTCTTTTTCAGAACAAATAACAAATTTATATTCCGTATTTTCCCTCGAGAAACCGATGTTTTCTAAAAGAAAGCTGTCGGCGGCACCACTGTCAGGAGTTTTTACATCAAGAATTATTTTTACGCGCGGGTCGACATTTTTTATTGTTAAAGAACCGCTGGTTTCCAAAGAAACGATGTGTCCTAAATCGCATAAAATGTTGATAAGGGTGTGGATTTCTTTTTGCAGCAGCGGTTCTCCACCTGTAATACAAATATACTGAGCTTCGTAGTCTTTAACTGTCTGTAAAATTTTTTCAATCTCCCAAAACTCACCTTCATTATATGAGTACTTGGTATCGCAATAGGTACAGCGCAGGTTGCATGCGGTTGTGCGAATAAACACCGTTGGGTTTCCGGCGTAGGAGCTTTCACCCTGAATTGAATAAAAAATCTCATTGATTTTGATCATGAAGAAAGGGTTTTGTGCCCTTGGCTCGGACCAATGTCAAGACTGGGGCGGGTTTACTGTCTTTATTCTTTAATCTGGACGTGACTCGACCTTGGGGTTTTTGCACGTCGGCATAACCCCTATTACATTTAAAGGGATGAGCCCCTTTTTTAAAAAATTCAAACATGATGTTAAAGCTATTGGATTCTTAGGTGCCGGACTTTTCCTTGCCTTGGCCCTTGCCAGCTATCACCCCCGTGACCCGTCGTTTAATTCAATGGGACAAGGGCTTAATACTCTTAACTATTGTGGGCTTATTGGAAGCTTTTTGGCCGACCTTGCCTACCAAACACTGGGTTTGCCAGCCTGGCTTGCTGTGGCAGGATTATTCCAGGCAGCATATATGAGTTTTAGGGGTGAGAATATCGAACTCAAGAACATTCGCCTTGTGTGGATGGTACTTTTGATGGCGGCCCTGTCTGGTTTAGTTAGTATTTATTGGGCCGATACCAAGATCTTTGGGAATCAGGTCTATCCTGGAGGGCTTTTAGGATTAGGGTTAGCAACAGGATTGATTAAAATTCTAAATTCTGTTGGGACTCAAATTTTGCTTTGGACCACATCGGCTGTCCTCACCGTTTTTTGTTTCGAGATCAGCATACAGGAAATTCTTGTTCATCCCCTGGTCGCCGCAGCGGAGCATCTACAGGCGTTCTTTCAATCCCATTTATTCAAGGACTGGAAATGGCCCAAGGTTCAAGATCTGAAAAATAAATTAAAAACGAAAAAATCAGACACAGTAGAGATGTCCATTAAAAAGGTGGATTCGCCAAAAACTCCGTTACTGATTCCAACACAGCTGAAATTAAGAACCAACGAAGAAATGATTGAGTCCGATCAAGATGTCGAAGCTGAAGACATTGGTGAGGCCAAGGACTCTGGGGCGGAGGATGAAAAAGTTTCAGTTTCAGCCTATGAACCAGCAGCTCGACGCAAAGTCGTTATGCCGACGAAGACTCCTCGCAAAGTTGCTAATTGGAGTATGCCAAAGCTGTCTTTGCTCGAGGACCCACCCCTGACTCGTGTAAAAATTGATGAAAAAGAAATTCGCCGTAAAGCAGACATCACATTAGAAAAATTGAAACAATTTGATGTTAATGGCCAAATCGTTGCGGCTAAACCCGGCCCCGCAGTGACGATGTTTGAATTCAAACCAAATGTGGATGTTCGGGTTAATAAAGTCACTGAGCTTGCGGATGATCTTGCGCTGGCGCTATCGGCAGAATCGCTTCGAATTATTGCCCCGATACCTGGTCGAGATGTGATCGGAATTGAAACTTCAAATACGATTCGAGAAACCGTCTACCTGAAAGATCTTTTGGCGGACGAGATGTTCTGGTCCGAAGATGTTAAGTTGCCAATTGCACTTGGTAAGCAATCCAATGGAGAGCCTCGAATTGTGGATCTTCGAAAAATGCCGCATTTGTTGATTGCTGGAACAACGGGTTCGGGAAAGTCTGTATTTACGGTAGCCACCATCACTGGCTTTTTATTTCGCCACTCTCCGAAGACATTGCGGCTTATCCTTGTTGATCCAAAACAAGTTGATTTGGCAGCTTTTGAAAACATACCCCATTTGATTATGCCACCAATTCGCGACCCCAAGAAGGCTGTTTTTGCGCTTCGATGGGCTGTTCGAGAGATGGAAAAACGCTACAAATCCATGAGCAAGTTTGGAGCTCGCAATATTGAACAATTTAACGAGGCCGTTGAAAAATTGTCGGCTGAAAAATTAGCTGAGCATGAAAAAATAAATGCTGAATTCGAAACTCAAGGTGTCATGAAGCTCGAGCAGTACTACTACACATCACAACCGTATATCGTTATTGCCGTTGAAGAGTTTGGTGATTTAATGGCGGTGGATAAACAGAACGTTGAACAAAGTGTTGTGCGTTTGGCTCAAATGGCGCGAGCGTGTGGGATTCATTTGATGCTGGCCATGCAGTCTCCGCGAAAAGAAGTTGTTACAGGTCTTATTAAAACAAATATTCCAGGCCGCATTAGCTTTAAAGTGGCATCGAAAATGGATTCAAGAATTATTTTAGATGAACAAGGTGCAGAGCGCTTACTGGCTCAAGGGGATATGCTGGTGCTTTCAGCGGGAACATCAAAAGCGATTCGGCATCATGGTCCATTTTTAAAAGAATCTGAAATCAATGCAGTCGCAAAGTTTTGGAGCGATCAGGCTGAACCTGAATATGATCCTATTGCGATGCGCGCTCTTGAGGGCAATACTGCCGCAGGGGCCACGGCTGGTGGCGGAGATTTTGATGGCGACGCCGGGTTTTCAGATGATGAATATGATGAACGTTACGATGAAATATTAGCTTGGGCTTCCGAGCAAAAAGCGATTTCAGCATCACTTATTCAAAGACGATTTAAGCTGGGCTATCCACGAGCCGCGCGCCTGATCGAACTTTTTGAAAAAGAAGGTGTTGTCGGACCAGCAAATGGCAGCAAGCCACGCGCAGTTTTAGTGAATAGCCATGCCGGTTAATACGCAGACAGCGTAATTATAAGAATATTAAACACTCCTAGAGCGATTTGCTGCATAACCACATGTGTTATGTCGCAAATCTTTTTGCAGCCTTGCGGTCCGCATGGTGTGATTTGAACACTAATAAATAACAAAAAACCAAGGGAGGATTTATGTTGAAATCATTAGTTTTAGCCGCGTCTTTAATGATCGCTGTATCTGCAAACGCATACAACACCGTTTCTGAGAGCATTTTTGCTAGTCAGCAAGCGCATATTCAAGAATCTGTTGTTACAATGGGTTTGGATTGGAAAGTTGGTCAAGAGACAAACTACAAGTTGAATATGGGCGGATTTTTAAATGGCTCTATGAAAATGTACGTTCGTGAAGTGTCAGCAGATGGTATTTGGATGGTTCAAGATGTTGATTTGATGATTCAAAAACAAAAAATTGAAATTTTGATTGATCCAAACACAGGCGCGATCAAAAAAATGTTAGTTGATGGCAAAGAACAAGCTATTCCAAAATCGGACTATGAAATTGTTGATCAAAAAGAAGATCGCGTGACTGTTCCAGCTGGAACTTTTGATGTTATTTACATCAAAATTAAGGATAAAGCGAACAAAGATCAAATTTCTGAGCAATGGGTAAATCCGCGTGATATTCCATTATCGGGAATGGCAAAATCTTTAGCAGATTCTCAACTTGGAAAAGTGACAATCGAGTTAACTTCGTTTAAAAAGTAAGAATGAATTTAAAATTTAAAACATTTAAAAAAACCGCGGCCATGGCTGCGGTTTTTTGTTTAATAGGCTCTATCGCTTATGCGGCAAAAATAAAGGGAGCGCCAGCAGAAAGCTCGCTTGAAATTGTTAAAAGAAAAGCTATTAACCTGTTGATGCAATCACAAAAGCGTCAAGCCATTGGAATATTAACAGATTATATTTCTACAGAAACACATCGAGGCCTGCTTAAGGATGCTCGAGAATATCGATTAAAAATTGCAAAAAAATTTTTAACAAAAGAGGCCCAAGAGGCCTATGAAATGTCATTGAATTTGACAATTGAAAATCCAAAACAGGCTGCAAAACTAAGTACAGAATGCTTAAGTCTAGATCCAGAGAATTTGGATTGTTTGATTCAAAGATTGCGCTTGTTGTATCGCAATCAAAAAGCACCACTTAAGCCGTCTGATCTTGAGGGTTTAAATAAATATTTTGAATCTCCGGAAATGAACTGGGTTAAAATAAGCAGCGAAAAAGGACTGCCAGATTTTAAAAGCCAAACTTTTTTTAAAAAAGAATCAGGAAAGCTGTCTGAGGATCGGTTAGTTTTGTATATTCTTGAAATAGATCGGTCTTTGGTTGCAAAAAATTTTTCAAAAGCAAAAGAAATGCTCGCGGCATTGGAAAAAGATCATTCTGACTGGCCAGAGCTAAGCTACATTAAGAATCGAATTGATTTTGAGTCGGCAGAGAAGGAAGTCCATGGCTCATCCGAGTTTCTTAATCAGTATCAAACTAAATGTAAAAATTTAAATAAATCCATTGCGCGAAAGTATCGATATGATTTTGATTTGTGTTTAAGGGGTTCATAATGAGAATTATTTTTTTGTTTGGCATTCTAGGAGTTGTTTTGGGCTGCGGGATCAAGGGTGACCCACTGCCGCCAGCAGAACAAGAAACAATCCAAGCGGCTCAAGATATTCCCGCACCCGCGCCCATTCCGTCCGAAGCCGATTTAAAGAAGAAAAAGAAAAAATGACTATAACGACGACTCTTATTTCTGGCGCAGGAAACACCTTTCATCTTGTGGATGATCAGGGATTAATCCTTGGCGAAGAAAGTCGTCAAAAGTTGGCCAAAAACATTTGTAGCAAGTATCCTGCGGATGGGTTGATTTTTTTGAAACGCGATCAGAATGATTTTGCATGGGATTTTTATAATAATGATGGTTCGGTTGCCGAAATGTGCGGAAATGCCACTCGGTGTGTTGGATTATTTATTCATACGATGATAGATCCCGCTCAAAGCACGTGGCGGCTAATAACTAAAGCCGGAGTGATTCATATTCATTGTCTTTCAGAGATCACCTTTGAAGTTACCATGACTCCGATCTCAGAAACTAAAAGCACGCTTGGATTTTTTTGCAACACAGGGGTTCCGCACCTCGTTGTTCCACTTCAAAATTTTTCAGACTACAAGGACCATTTCGAAAGAGCAAAAACGTTGCGATTCCATGAAGAGTTTCAACCACAAGGTACAAACGTAACTTATATTGAAAAAGAATCAGCGACCCGTATGAGAGCCGTTTCGTATGAGCGCGGAGTTGAAAATTTCACGCAGGCTTGTGGAACGGGCGCGATGGCAGCGGCATTTTATAATTTGAAAATGCATGGTGAAAACGAAACAAATGTTGAAATGCCCGGGGGAACACTTATAATGAACCTCCAGGATCTACAGAAACCCCGAATGACCGGGCCAGCAATTATTTTAGGAAAGTACAGCTATGAGTTTTAATTTAAAAGGTGCTTTTTCAGCACTTCTTACTCCATTTTATAATCAGCGCGTGGATTTTGAATCGCTTCAAAAGCATGTAGAATTTCAAATTAAAAATGGGATCACAGGTTTTGTTGTTAATGGAACAACAGCAGAAAGCCCAACATTATCTTGGACTGAGGTTGAAGAAATTTTCGCATGTGTCAAAAAAGTTGCGGGACCCAAATTTCCAATTATCCTTGGCACGGGCTCAAATTCAACTCAGGCAACAGTCGAGACCACTCGCAAAGCTTGTCAGCTTGGAGCAGACGCCGTTTTGGTTGTTGTGCCTTATTATAACAAACCCCCACAGCGCGGTTTGGTTCAGCACTTTGTGGCTGTTGCCGCAGCAAGTACTGCTCCGGTGATTTTATATAATGTTCCTGGACGAACCATCACAGCACTATCAGTTGAAAGCATTTCTGAATTGGCAAAACAAAAAAATATTGTCGGAATTAAAGAGGCTTCTGGTGATCTTGCGTTTGTTAAAGATGTTTTTTCCGCAGTACCGAATTCATTTATAAAACTATCCGGTGATGATATAACCTATTTGCCTTTTTTAAAACTTGGTGGCCAGGGGATTATTTCAGTGATGTCTAACATTATTCCGAAAGAATGCATGAATTGGACGAATCATCCACAAGAGTCTGAAGTTGAGTTCAATCGGTATTTGAAGCTTATACAGGGTATGTATGTCGAGGCGAATCCGATTGTGCCAAAATGGATGCTTTATAAAATGGGAATTTTTCGTTCGCCCGAAATGCGTCTTCCACTTGTTGAGTTGGAGTTATCATTGCAAAGTTCAACTGAAAAATTATTGAAAGAGTTTTCTTTAGTATGAAAAAAATAAATATTGGACTTTTCGGCGGATCTGGGAAAATGGGTCAACAGGTGGAAGCAGTTTTAGCAACAGGTGTGTGTATACCCTATTTATTTGTGGGTAAAAAAAAATCATCCTGTTTTGCAATCAGTGTCACAAGCTTGAAGGACGTTGAATCTGAAATCCTTGAAGACATTGATGTATGGATTGATTTTAGTTCCCCTGACGGTCTGATGAATCTTCTTCAATTCACAAAGAAAACGCCTGTTGTGTCGGGCTCAACAGGATTGAGCGATCGTCAGTTTTCAGTTCTTAAAAAGGCATCACAAAAAAGACCTATTTTTTGGGCGTCTAATTTGAGCATTGGCCTTTGGGCTTTTCGACAGGCTTTAAAGAGTTTTTCTGATATCGCAGATTTTGATTTTTCAATTGATGAGATTCATCACAATCAAAAGAAGGATATGCCAAGTGGCACGGCGCTGACGATTCAAAAAGATTTACAAAAGATATTAAATAGAAAAATTGATACGCCACGAGGACATCGATTGGGTGGAGTCTACGGCATACATACTGTTTATGCGGCTTCCGGTGATGAAATTTTAACCTTTCAGCATCAAGCCATAAATCGAAAAGTTTTTGCTTCGGGAGCAGTTCGCGCGGCAGAATGGATTTTGAAGCAAAAAAATGGCTTTTATTCCATGGATGATATGTTTTTAAAACGAGGTAAAAAATGAAGTTCTTTATCGATTCTGCAGATATCAATGAAATTAAACTGGCAAATGAGCGCGGGTGGGTTGATGGCGTTACAACAAACCCAACTCTGATTGCAAAATCAGGCCGAAACTTTGAAGAGGTCATTAAAGAAATTTGCAAAATGACTAGAGGCCCTGTTTCTGCAGAAGTCATTTCTTTAAAAGCTGACGAAATGGTTTCTGAAGGAAAGAATTTAGCAAAATGGGCCGACAATGTGGTTGTTAAAATTCCAATGTGCGAAGATGGTATGATCGCTGTAAAAAAATTAACGGCTGAGGGAATTCGCACGAATGTGACATTGGTCTTTTCAACGATGCAGGCCCTATTGGCTGCAAAGGCTGGAGCCAGCATGGTGTCACCCTTTGTTGGGCGTATGGATGATATTGGATCTGACGGAATGGCAATGGTTCATGAGGTCATCCAAATGTATCAAAACTATGATTTTGCAACGGAGGTGCTTGTTGCCTCTGTGCGTAGTCCGATGCATATCCAGCATGCCGCTCTGATGGGGGCCGATATTGCCACGATCCCATTTAAAGTCATGCAGCAAATGACAGGACATCCGTTGACAACAAAAGGAATTGAAATGTTTCTATCGGACTGGAAGAATGCTCAAAAATAAGATTTCAAGTTTATTTTTTTGTATTTATCTTGTTTTAACGGGCTGTCAATCCAGCGATTTCGTCATTTCTGAAACACTTTTGTCAGCACGAGAGCATCGACGAATTATTTTATCTGTGATTGGCGACGCCCGCTTGGTAAGTCAGAATGGCCGCGAGATGTATTCTCATTATCATGATTCTAAGTTTAAATTTCTAGATGATCCGACTAAGGTCAAGACCAGGTATTACAGCAAAGTGGTTATTCTTGGGGCTCGCAGACCCTACGATATTTCCGTTGAAGTTCGTCGAGAAAGTAAGGATCCGGATTCAAAACAGTTTATCGATCAAGGGCTAGACGAAGGTCTTAGTCGAAAGCGGCTAGACGAGCTAAAGGTGCTGCTTAACCAAAGTCGCGAGAGCTCTCAGGAGTTTGACGTGGAGAACCCTTTCTAAGTATTCTATAGCCTAAGACATAGACAAAAACCTAATGTGGGTTTTAGTTGAATATTCAAGGAGTGAATTTGTCGTCTTTTTTTGCGGCTGTGATAATGGCTATTCCGATTCTTTTTTTCTATTCTGCCCGATTAGAAAAAAGTCGTATTGTGACTATCACAACTCCGTTGGTGATTACTCAAGCTCGAAAAACACCAGCCTTCTATTTATATCAACATGCTCAGAAACAAATTTTGAAAACGCAATCCGACGAAGTTATGGCCTCTACATTCATGAGCACGGAAAGCCTCTCCTCTATAGTTGAGCCTATTGTCATAGCAGAAATGAATCTGAGTCGCCATGAGTTGGGATCTGAATCAGATTTTGGATTTCGTATTGCGGCTATAACAACGGCAGCGCCGGAAGCTAGAGTGGAACAGGCAATCACAGAGCTGTCTCATAAGTCTCAGACATTTAACAGTTCTCCGATAAAAAAATGGGGAACTGTACGTGGAAAATTTGAAGTTAAAGACGGCGTAGGCATTGTTGATCATATTGTTGAAATTAAAAGAATTGAAGAGGGCCAAGTTCGCGAGCTTGGTAAAGTTGATTTGCACGCCGGGTATTATTCAATTGATATTGAAACGCCCCAGGGATACCTGATTGCTCAAATCAAAGATCGTAACGGTCAACTTATCGGTGAAGACCAACAGAAGATGATTAATTTACAAAGCCAAGGTCAGTACTTTGAGGGTCCTTTTATCCGAGTGGGACGACCACAGGTTATGGCATTTAATCCATCTCGTCCACCACCACGGTATGCCGCGAAGGGCCCGGGCGCGAAACAAAAACCGGCCTCAACAATTGTGGCATCGTTATTTTCGAAACAGCATCAATTGGATCAACCGGACAGTGAGGTTCTTAATATTTCAAAGCACTCGTCAACAGTATTAACAGTGGAAGATCTTTCTCAGACAAATGCCTCGATGATATCAATTCGTCAAACTGGCGATGTGATTGAAAATCCATTATTTACAAAAAAATGGATTGCTGGTGCGCTTGAGTTTATTTCTGATCAAATGAAAATTGAATTTCGATCTAAAACAGCTCCGCTGTTGATTGGACGTATTCTTGTAGACAATAAACCAATGGCAGGAGCAAGGGCTCAGATCGAGAATCTGCCGGGCGTCACCGCAGTATATTTGGATCAGTTCATGATTCCAAATATAAAGCAAGAGTCGACTTCAGAAAATGGGTATTTTGTTTTTGTTGGACTTGAGGCGGAGAACTATTCGGTTGTGGCATTGCAAGACAATAAAATTATTGGTCAGCAAGTTTTTTTAGCGGAAGACGGATATGTTTCCTACCAACACATTCTGTCTACCTCAGCACCGCGATCCATTTTAATTCGATCTTTTGATGCCTTTACAGGCCAACCTCAAGATGCCGATATCATGGCGCCAGATTTTGATGAAATTATTGAATCAGAAAATGGAATTGCTGCCTACCGATCTAAAACAGCACTTGGAATTTCTAATTACATAATCCGACCAAAGCAAGACTACATGCCGATTAATTATATTCAGGATGGCAGAAAAGACCATGTCCATATTCCATTACTCAAAGAGGCCTGGCTGAGTCATTTGCAAACGACACTTCAAATTAATGATCAGCCCAATACCGGAACAATTGTTGGTTTTGTTCCGAATATGGATTTCGAAATGTATATTATTTCCGAGAATTACGATTCAAAACAAATAGTCTATTTTGATCCTCAGGGAAATCACACGCCAGAGCCCGTTTCCGGTGGCGGGTTTGTTTTGTTTAATGTTCCAACAGGAGCGCGTGAAATCGTTGTTCAAGAGAAAAAAACCGAGCGCATTTTTTCGCAGGTTCATCAGATTCGCTTAAATCAAACGTCTGTATCGCATTTTACTGAATAAAAAAACTCTGAATTTTCTTTTTAAAAAATTCACCCCGGTCTTCAAAGTTTTTAAACTCATCTAAACTGGTGCCCCCGGGACTGAGTAAAACAACATCGCCTGACTTGGCAGATTTGAAACAAAATTCAAGCGCTTCATGCAATCCTGGAAAAGAAGGCCCTTTTAAGCCGGAGCCAGTTTGAGCAATTGTTCGTACAGATCCAAAAAAAACAAAATCAATTTTGGGATTGTTTCCCAAGGTTGAAAGATCATGCCAGGGCAAATTTTTATCTTTACCGCCCAACAGGAGTAAAAGACGATTGGAAGAAGAGACTTTATCAAGACAAGCATTGGTTGCTACATGAACAGAATCCATTGCAGTGGCTTTACTATCGTTAACAAAAAAAATACCATTGTAGTATCCAACGGTTTCAAGTCGATGTGGCAAGCCCTTGAAGGAATACATTTTGTCTATAGCGGCCGTGGACCATTGTGCAAGCATTGCCAACTTGTGAGCAACGGCAAAATTATCGTGATTGTGTTTTCCCAGTAAAGAGACTTTTTCAATCTCGTCGCTTGAAAGATCAGTGGCCGCGCGAGCAAGGAGCACTGGGCAATCTGAATTCTTTGCCGCGATAACAGCATCAACAGATGTGCTGTTAAAAACACAGACTGATTTCGTACGAGCAGTAATTTTCATTTTTGTTGAATAGTAGTCAGATATTCCAGAGTAGCGCTCTAAATGGTTTGCAGATAAAAAAGTGATGGCTGAGAAATCAAGATGAAGTTTTTCACAGTTTTCTAATTGGTAACTTGAAAGCTCTAAAATAATCCATTTAGCTCGAGGAGCCCCTGAAAGAACGTTAAGGGCATAAATGCAAAATGGAGTTCCAAGATTTCCTCCGACAAAGCCATTTTCATCCTCGTGCTTTGCTCCGGCTCCGAGAATTGAAACAACAGTGCTTTTTCCAACAGAGCCAGTGACACCAATTAATTTTTCATTTTCGAGGACGGAGGACGCCAGTGAAATTTCGGAAGTCAGCATGGCGCCATTTTGAAGAAGGGTTTGAATCCAGGGAAGGCTTAAGGGAACCCCGGGCGAGACAACGAGTGTTTTTGGGTTCATGCGCAGAAGAGCAGAGCTATCAGAGAATGTTGCTGAGGAATCTTTTTCATCATAAGAGAGCAAATCAGAATCATGATAACCTACAAACTTTAGCAAAGTCATCGCGGCAGAACCGCTTTTTCCCAGACCTATAACAGCAATTGGTTTCTTTAAATTTTTAATCCAGGTCAGGTCAGCCATGATGACATTAAAACAGAAACATGAAACGATGTCATGGTGAGTTTAGTTTATACGGCCATAATTAGTGATTTGCATTTGACTGATGCTGAGCCTCCGCGCCACAGAAGGGCGTCGCGCCATCCACTATGGAAAAAATTTAAAACCAAAGAATTTTTTATTGATTCTGCTCTTGTCCAATTTATAGAGCATATTCAAGAAAAAGCTCTGGGCAACAAGGTTGAACTGATTCTTAATGGGGATATTTTTGATTTTGATAGTGTGATGAGTCTACCAGACGATCCCATTTATGATGTGAACTGGTTTGAAACACGTCGAGGCCTTTTTCCAAAGGAAGAAAAATCACTTTTCAAAATGCAGGTGATTATTGAAGAGCACATTACTGTGTTTGAAGCTCTGCGAGACTTTATCCGCAAGGGTCATGAGGTCGTTATTATTCCGGGCAATCACGATGTTGAATTATTGTTTCCGAAGGTTCAAAAGCTGATCGTGGATTCGTTAGATCTTACAGATGACGAGCGGTTAAAAATTCGTTTTGTAGATTGGTTCTATATCAGCGGAAAAGACACTTTAATTGAACACGGCCACCAACAAGATCCTTATTGCATGTGTGAAGATCCAATTAATCCATTTTTGCTTGATTACAATGAATTATCAATTCGTCTGCCATTCGGAAATGTGGCCTGTCGCTACATGATGAATGGGCTTGGATTATTTAATCCCCATGTTGAAAAAAATTATATAATGAGTTTGTCAGATTATTTAAAATTTTTCTTTAAGTATTTATTGCGCGCGCAGCCGCTCATAGTTTGGACATGGCTTTGGGGAGCCGTAGCAACTCTTTGGCATGTCACGGCTGAGCGTTTTTCCGAGCCCTATAAATTTTCTTCAAGTATCGAAAAAAGAATTAATGATACAGCAGAAAGATCAAGAACAAACGCGAGTACCGTTCGCGAATTGAAGGAGCTTTTTGTTCGGCCAGCGACCCAAAGTCCCTTGTTGATTGCCAAAGAGCTGTGGTTGGATCGATTGTTTTTAATTTTGTTTATTTTTGTGAGTGCTTATTTTTTTGTTTCAACTTTAAAAGCGTACTTTGCAATTTCGTTATTTTGGATTTTTGTTCCACTTTTATTATTGGTTCCATTTTTTTTATTCTATGCTCGCTCTGTAACATCTCTTGTTTCACAGTATAAAGAACCAGATGAGCAGCTTTTAGCAAAACAGTCTGTTATTGCGGGCGTGAGGCGCATTGTGTATGGACACACTCACTTGGCAACTCATGCGCATTTTGGTGGGGTGGAGCATTTGAATTCGGGCACATGGTCTCCGGCATTTACAAATGTCGAGTGCACCGAGACAACCGAGAGAAATACTTATGTTTGGATTGCTCCAACAACTGAGGAGCCTTCGGTTCGCAGAGCCGAGCTTGTTTCATTCACGAGTAAGCGCCCTGATGAAAAATAACTAACTGCATCATTAAGGTTGGTTGTGTTTGTCATCCGCCAGCTCTCATGTAACGCTTTTTAAGTCATAATAACATTGGAGGCATCATGGCTGACGTTTTAGTGGTAACGAGCAAAGTTAAAAAATTCATCAAAGAAAAAAGCGAAATGAACACATCAGCAGAAACTGTAGACGTGTTATCAAAAGCAATTGAGCGCTTATGCCAAAAAGGTATTGAGTCTGCTAAAGCTGATGGTCGTAAGACAGTTATGGCTCGTGATATTATCATCGACCATATCTAAACTATAAAAATTCAAAATTTTAAAAAAACCCAATAAAAACTATTGGGTTTTTTATTATCCAGAGCTTTAAAGGGTTTTATTTTATAAGCTTTTTGAGCTCGTCCCAAGAAATCATTTTTACGCCAAGCGATTGGGCTTTATCAACTTTTGATCCAGGATCATCCCCTACGACAAGATAGCTGAGCTTGGATGAAACGGATGAAAGCAATTTTCCACCATGTTCTTCAATAAAATTTTGAGCTTCGTCGCGTTTTACAGGTAAGGTCCCTGTTACAAGAAAACTAAATCCCGCCAAAGGACCTTCGGCAGATCTCTTTGGTTTTTCAAAAGTAATTCCTGCATCTAAAAGCTTTTGAATCTCGGTTTGCCACCGCTTGTCTTGAAGATATTGAATGATTGCTGCAGAAACCTTGGGGCCAATTTCTGGAACTTTTTCAAGCTCTTCAGGAGTGGTTTTTAAAAAAGCCTCAATCGTTCCATAGTGATCAGCAATAAGCTTTGCCGTTTGCTCTCCAACAAAGCGAATGCCTAAAGCATAAATAAAACGCGAAAGAGTAGTCTTTTTTGAGGCTTCAATATTTGACAGAATATTTTCAACTGATTTTTCACCCTGGCGTTCAAGCTCAAGTAAAGATTTTTTATTTAATTTATAAAGATCTGAAAAAGTTGCAACTAACTTTTTTTCAACAAAAGTTTCAATGATTTTATCCCCGACTTTTTCCACACCCATCGCGCGCCTTGAAACAAAGTGTTTGATGCTTTCCTTAAGAACGGCATCACAATACGGATTTGGACAGCGAGAAACGGCGTCTTCTGGTTCTTTAACGGCTGTGGTTCCGCAAGCGGGGCAAGAATCAGTGACAACATAGGGTTTGGAATTTTTTGGCCGCTTGGCTAAGACAACCGAAACAACTTCAGGGATAACATCACCAGCACGTTGAACAAAAACGGTATCACCGATTCGAACATCTTTTCGATTGATCTCGTCTTGATTATGAAGAGTGGCATGTGTAATCGTAACTCCACCGACTTTCACAGGAGCCATAATTGCAACTGGTGTTAGCGCCCCCGTTCGACCAACTTGAACTTGGATGTCTTCAATGACTGTCTCCATTTGTTCTGGTTTAAATTTTGCGGCAGTTGCCCAGCGTGGTGAGCGAGCCACAAGTCCCAAGTCCTCTTGTTTGGTTAAAGAATTCACTTTGACAACAATGCCATCAATATCAAACTCAAGACGTGGTCGTTTTTTTTCAATTTCAGCATAATATTCAAGGATATCTTCAATTCGTGATGTGCAGGTGACAAAGGACTCAGGCAAAACAGGCAGGCCAAGTGAGGCAAATTTTCGGGTGATGTCTTGTTGAGAGCTGAATATAATCCCTTGTGTTTCCCCCGTTCCGTAAGCGATAAACTTCAGGGGTCTTGTGGAGGCAACCTTGGGGTCGAGTTGACGAATTGTTCCAGCCGCCGCATTTCGGGCATTGGCGAAAAGTGCAATACCCAAATCTTCATTCTTACGATTCATTTCTAAAAAATCTTTTTTAAAAATTAAAACCTCTCCTCGAACCTCTAAAAGAGCTGGAGGCGTGTCTGTTTTAAGCTTGAGAGGTATCGACTTAATTGTTCGAACATTATGAGTCACGTCTTCGCCAATTAAACCATCTCCGCGGGTGAGTCCCCGAATGAGTAAGCCATTTTCATAAATAAGTTCGAGAGATAAACCATCTAGTTTCAATTCGGCAAAATATTCGATTTTTTCTTCCGAGTCTTTTTCAAGGCGCAGAAATTTTTTAACACGTTCATCAAAATCGACTAAGTCCTCGGTTGAGTAACTATTGGATAAAGAGAGCATGGGCATTCTATGAGGAACTTTTTGAAATTGGTCAATAGGAGCCCCTCCAACACGTTGACTGGGAGAATCGCTTCGGTCTAAGTTGGAGTTGTCGGCCTCCATTTTTAGTAAATCAGCAAAGAGTTGATCGTATTCATAATCTGAAATTTTTGGTTTATCTTTGACGTGGTACAAGTCATCGTGATGACGGATTAGATTTTTAAGCTGTTCGTAGCGTTCGTAAATTGATTTTTTCGGAGCTGACTTGCTAGGCATACCCTGAGCTTACACAAATCCCGGTTCTACGGCTAGCGCCTTTCCGGGGATTTAGCGTCGCAGCTTGAAGTCGGCAGTAAATTTGACTAGTGTCAAAGACCTACCCAAGGATACAAATGATTGATCAAAAAACAATCGAACACATAGCTAAATTAGCGAAACTAAAGATTAACCCGTCAGAAACTGAGGAGTATGGACGGCAGCTTTCAAAAGTTCTAAATCATTTTGAACAGATTGCTAAAATTGATACAACAGGCATAGAGCCTTTGGTGACGCCAACGGACATCGATTTTTTTGCCCGCGAGGATTTGGTCGCTAATGATTACACAGCAGAACAAATGGTTTCAAATGCTCCGGAAAAAGCGGGTCAGTTATTTAAAGTTCCCCCTGTTGTTTAGGAAAAAATAAAATGGATTTATTAAAAGCTTCTTTTGTGGAAGTTGCCGATGCTGTTAAGTCTAAAAAAATTTCAGCGGTTGAGGTGACTCAATTTTTTTTAAGCCGTATAGAAAAGCTTAACCCGCAACTAAATGCTTTTATCACGGTCAGTGAAAAAGCAATCGCTGATGCCCAAGAGGTGGACTTAAAAATTTCAAAAAGTGACTGCATTGGACCGCTGGCGGGAATTCCTTTTGGCATAAAAGATATGCTTTGTACAAAGGGGTTACGCACAACGGCTGGATCAAAGATGTTGGAAAATTTTATTCCTCCGTATGATGCAACGGTTGTCGCGCGATTAAAATCGGCTGGCGCCATTATTTTAGGAAAACTAAATCAAGATGAATTTGCAATGGGCTCTAGCAATGAAACAAGTTATTTTGGAAACTGTTTAAACCCCTGGAATACAGAGTATGTTCCAGGTGGCTCAAGCGGCGGTTCTGCTGCGGCTCAGGCCGCAAGAATGGTCATGGGAACAATTGGTACAGATACTGGGGGCTCTATTCGTCAGCCGTCTAGTTTTTGTGGAATTGTTGGAATCAAGCCTACATATGGACGAGTCAGTCGCTATGGTATTGTTGCGTTTGCTTCCTCGCTAGATCAGGCTGGACCGATGGTGACATCGGTTCAAGATGCGGCGTTAACTCTTGAAAGTATTTGCGGTCACGATTCGATGGATTCGACAACATCTCAAAAGGCAGTGCCGTCTTTTTCAAAAAATTTGAATTCAAATATTAAGGGAATGAAGATTGGATTACTCAAAGAATATTCACTTGGAAAAATTCATCCAGATGTCGAGCAGACGTATCAAAAAGCACTCGAGCAATTGAAATTACTTGGAGCAGAATTCGTTGAGATCAGTGTTGGCTTAACAGAGTTTGCAGTGCCGATGTATTATTTGATTTCAGCCAGTGAAGCCTCGTCGAACTTAGCTCGCTATGATGGTGTAAAATATGGATTTCGCGCACAGTTTAATGATCTCTCTTCAATGACTCTTGATGATTTTTATGCGGAGACTCGCGGCCAAGGTTTCGGCACAGAGGTTAAGCGTCGAATTATGTTGGGCACCCACTGTTTGTCCTCAGGATACTATGATGCTTACTACAACAAAGCGGGACAAGTTCGTCGGATGCTTCGCGATCAATATGCGCAGGCCTTTGAACAGTGTGATGCCATCATTAGCCCCGTCACCACATCGGCGGCCTTTAAAATTAAAGAACGATCTTCTGACCCGCTCACTATGTATATGAATGATATTTTTACAACGTCTGCTAATTTAGCGGGACTTGCAGGAATGAGTGTTCCGTTCGGATTTTCATCGTTGGGTTTACCAATTGGAATTCATCTTGTGGGATCACATTTTGATGAGCAAAAAATACTAAATATCGGAGCTGCCCTAGAGTCTGTGTCAGGCACACGGGAGAAAACACCTCATGTCTATTAATTATCGAGGATACGAACCGGTCATTGGAATAGAAGTTCATGTTCAACTGAAGACAAAGACTAAAATTTTTTGCTCTGATGCAACAAATTTTAATGCGGGCGACAACGAGAACACATCGCCAATTAGCGTGGGTATGCCGGGCACGCTTCCCGTTATTAATAAAAAAGCAATTGAATATGCCATCAAGACAGGTCTTGCACTGGATTGCAAAATTCAAAAAAAATCAGTATTCTCTCGAAAAAATTATTTTTATCCAGACTTGCCAAAAGGCTATCAAATTTCTCAATACGATTTGCCAATTTGTGAAAACGGCAACATAAAGTTTTTTGTCGATGGAGTTGAAAAGCAGGTCTCAATCACCCGTGCTCACTTGGAAGAGGACGCTGGAAAATCTATTCATACCGGCGAATTTACTTTTTTGAATTACAACCGTGCCGGAATCCCATTATTAGAGATTGTCTCGGGACCCGATATTCGCTCTGCTCGAGAAGCTGCCGAGTACGGACGCACCATTCGTCAAATTGTGCGTTATTTGGATGTTTGCGATGGAAATCTAGAAGAAGGGTCTTTGCGCTGTGATTGCAATGTATCTGTTCGTAAGGTTGGTGCAGAAAAATTGGGAACCAAAGTCGAACTGAAAAATATCAACTCATTTCGTTTTGTTGAAAAAGCAATTGATTACGAAATTGATCGACAGATCGATCAATTAGAATCCGGAAAGACAATTTCTCAAGAAACGCGCTTGTATGATCCAGATAAAAATCGCACGTTTACCATGAGAACAAAAGAAAACGCCGAAGACTACCGTTATTTTCCAGATCCAGATTTGTTGCCACTTGTTCTCAGTGCGGATGATATAGAACGAATTCGTAAAACATTGCCAGAGCTTCCCATTAAAAAAACAGAACGATTTCAGAAAAGTCTTGGGCTTTCGAAGCAGGATGCAGACATGTTAACCTCTGAAAAAGAATTGGCCGAGTTTTTTGAGCTCACGGGGCAGAGTTGCGGAAATTACAAGGCCTCTGCAAATTGGGTTATGGTCGAGCTCTTGCGTGAATTGAATAATGAAAAAATTGAAATTAAAGATTCTCCGATAACAGCGACCCACCTTGCTCAACTTATTTCACTTATTGATGGTGGCAAGATTTCAGGAAAAATTGCTAAAACTGTTTTTGCTGAGATGTGGAAAAGTAAAAATAGCCCCCAGAGTATCATTGAAAAGCAGGGTTTAGGACAAGTGAGCGATGCGGGTGCTCTTGAAAAAGTTATTGAGTCGGTACTTTCGGAAAATCCGTCCCAAGTCGCTGAATATCGATCAGGTAAGACAAAGGTATTCGGATTTTTCGTAGGAGCTGTGATGAAGGCGTCTAAGGGTCAAGCTAATCCCGATATGGTAAATGGAATTTTAAAGAAAAAATTGGATCAAGGATAGTATGAAAATTGCGGCGCTCGATTTGGGCTCAAATACATTTTTATGTCTTATTGCAGAGATTACAAAAAATGGCCTTGGTGAAATCATTTCAGACTCTGTCGAGATCGTACGCCTTGGACAAGATGTTGATAAAACCAAGCGACTGCATCCTGACGCCCTACTTCGTGCCGAGGCGTGCTTGTCGCGATTTAAAAAAATTATCGAACGGCATCAGCCCGAAAAAATTTTAGCAATGGCAACTTCGGCAGCCCGAGATTCCGTTAATCAAAACGAACTGTTTGAAATTGGTCGAAAGCTAAATATTCCAATTGAAATTATTCCGGGCGATCAAGAGGCGTCAATAACATATCAGGGATCAGTTTCGGGCCTTTCTGACAACAAGGTGCGTTTGGTGGTGGATATTGGTGGCGGATCAACAGAATTTATTTGCGGTGATGGCATGGGAATTCGAAAAGCTCAAAGCCTTGATATTGGCTGCGTGCGCTTAACTGAAAAAATAATTTCAAAACAGCCAACGTCAGACGTTGAAATGCAAACACTTGAAACAGTGATTATAGATAAGCTTTCTACATTGAATGAATTTCCAATCAATCAAATTGAAGAAATTTTGGCAGTTGCTGGGACTCCCACAGCATTAGTGGCGGCCATGCTGGGGGGATTTGATGCTAAAAAAATCGATGGCTTTAAACTCACGCGGTCAGATCTTTTAAAATGGAAAGATAAATTTCAAGGTGCCACCATTGAGGAAAAAATTAGAATCGGGATTCCTGCCGGCAGAGCCGATGTGATTCTTGTGGGGGTCATTATTTTACTAAAAACTCTAGAAAAATTTAATAAATTAGAAATAACGGTTTCAACCCGGGGAGTTCGACATGGTATTGCATTGGAAATGGCTCGTCGCTATTTGTCTTAGTCTGAGTTTCACGATTTGTTTAGCTGCAGAACCTCAAGTGATTTTTAGTAAAAAAAAGATTCGTCTTGCTGGAAAAATTTTAACAGTTGAAATTGCTGAAACCGAGGAACAGCATGAGCGGGGCTTGATGTTTCGTGAAAAACTTCATCCGAACGAAGGTATGCTTTTTGTTTTTGCTGATCAACAAACACGTAGCTTTTGGATGAAGAATACGATCATCAACCTCAGTATTGGGTATTTCGATAAAGATCGAAAACTCGTAGACATTCAAGAGATGAAGGCTGTGACATCCATTATTCAACAAGACCTTCCCGCTTATCCCAGTAAAGCCCCTGCGATGTACGCCCTTGAAATGTCTGAAGGCTGGTTTCAAAAAAACAAAGTGAAGCTTGGAACAAGCTTTCAACTTCTTTAGACTCGACGTTTGTCGCGAAATAACTGATGACTTCAGTCTAGTCTTCAGCAAAGCGCTTTGCGTTGCATTTCTGGTATGATTAACTATTCAAGAGTATTTAAGGACTGGACGTTCTTTATTTTATCAAGGATGAGGACATGAGAAAAAAATTGTTAGTTTTTTTAGCCATCGCCACTGTGAGTTTTCAAATCACAAGCTGTACATCAAACAAAGCGCAAGATGATAGCGAAGTTATTGAAAATGCAGATGTTGATAAAATCGAAGCTGAGGACTCCTTTGCTGAAGGAACGGATTCATCACTTCTTGAAGAAGATCCATCAATGCAAGCCGCCTTGGGTGAAGAATCAACCCCTGGTGCTGAGGGTGTAGATGGAGCTTTGGCAGAATCCACTTCCATTGAAGACTCTGTTGAGCCGGAACTTCCAACAGATGTTGCCGCGGCACCAACATTGGACGAATCCAGCTTAAGTGATGTTCCACCGCCCGCGACGGATGAAGTTCCAACAGATCTTGCGGCTTTAGACAGTAGCTCAGAGCTCCCGCCTCCAATTACAAATGACGTCGTTGCTGAAGCCGAAGCACCTGTTGCTGAACCAGAAATTCCTGTCGCTCAAACTGAGACTCCGTCATTTGAGAATTCAGACACAAATACGGCGGCTCTCGAACCAGCTCCTGAGAGACCAGCTAAAGTTTCTAAGCCTGCTGATTCTTTGAAAAAAGTTGCGCTCACAGCTCCCTATCAGGCTAATGGTGGATGGGTGAACACCGTTTACGTTGCTCGACCAGGTGAAACTCTCAAAGAGATTAGCCAAAAAGTTTTTGCATCAGACAAAACGAAAGAACTTAAAAAAATTGCTGAAAATAATTACTTAAAATGGCGCTCTGTGCGACCAGGAGACAAGATTTATTATATTTCTCCAAATCGACCAGAAGACTCGGCAACAACACTTTTGTATTACGAAGATATGGGAATGGTTCCTGAAACTTACGTTGCAAAAAAAGGTGATAATCTTAAAAAAGTTGCGAAAGAAATTCTTGGGTATGAAAAAGCTTACGTTGAAATGTGGACTTCGAATCCAGTTGAATCAAAGGGCAAGCTTAACGAGGGCGAAACCTTGCGTTACTGGAGATCTGCCTCTGGTGTAACTGGTCAAGTTGCAGCAAATACAAACTCTGGAAATGCTCAGTTAATCGATTCAACTCAAGCGCCACAAATGATGCCTCCTCCCCCAATGCCAGAGGCCCAGAACACGC
Source organism: Bdellovibrionales bacterium RIFCSPHIGHO2_01_FULL_40_29 (assembly GCA_001771815.1). Lineage (GTDB taxonomy): Bacteria > Bdellovibrionota > Bdellovibrionia > Bdellovibrionales > Bdellovibrionaceae > Pseudobdellovibrio. Next base: position 285,130 of record MEPU01000013.1, read on the forward strand.
CACCTCCAGCAGACATGATGCCACCACCACCAGATGATCAGGCCCTTTTACCGCCGCCTCCAGATCAATCGATGCCAGCGATGGATCAACCACCGGCAGAGACAGCCTCATTGCCTCCTCCACCTCCGCCACCTCCGATGGAAACAGCTCCTCCTCCATCAATTGATGAAGTGGCAGCAGCTCCAACAGCACCAATGGAAGATGGTTCCGTTGATGAGGAAGTTGTCGAAGGTCTAGATAATGATACAATGATGTCATTGGGCGCCGTGGGTGTATTAACAGCGGCATTAGCATTTGCATTGATTCGTCGTAAGAAAAAGAAAGCTGCTGAAATGGCAGCAGCCATGAATGAGACGCACGTTGGATCGTAAAGATAAGAGAGTGATATTTAAAGCATAAAAAGGGAGCCTTAAGCTCCCTTTTTATTTTAGACAGCAAGAGTCTTTTATGAAACTTTTTTTAAGATGCCATCTAAAATTCCACGATGACCCAGGCGTTTCGATTCTACATAATAAATTAAATCATCGACAATTTGCACATCACGATTGTTCAGCGGCATAAACTTTATTCCAGCTCCGAGGGAGTTTTTCCAAATAATTTGCGCACAGATTTTTCGTTCGCGTGAGCCAACGATAAAAGTGAGATTTACCTTTTCTTCAACTCGCAAGTCGTGGCTGCTGACCTCTAAAAAAGCACCAGAAAGGCTGATGTTTTTTAAGATGCCAACAATATCTTGTCGAGCATAATTGCGGCGAAATGAAACATCCAAATTTAATGGCGTTCGAGGGGCCGGAGCTTTCATAGTATCCATAGGAATAACCTCCAATTGTCTTTCTTTGGTGTTTTGAAATGTATCGGCTAAGTACCGAGAAAAGTTAAAGAATTATCATTTTGAGACGTTTTTTTTGGAAATGTTGACTTTGGTCTAACTTTCAAGAGATATTATCTAAGTCGCCATCGACAGTTCTCATCAAACAAATTCTTAAGGATTTTAGTCACTACACAAAATGAACCCAGTTTCACATTTATAATTCGAAATTGATCTTAATAAGGAGCCCATCTTGGCAAAAAAAGAAGTAATCGTTGAGGCCACAAAAAAAAGACCTCGCAAAACCACGGCATCTGAATCACCGGACATCTCTGAAGCAATCGAGACACCCAAGGCATCAGAACCCGCGCCTCAAGTTACCGCACCAGCACCAATCGTGGCAGAAAATATAGCCGAAGCAAAACCCCAACAACCAAATCCAACGCCAGCTCCAAGGGCGATACCGCAAGCGCCTCAACAACCGCATCAACCCCAGCAGTCGCAGCAATCTCAAGAGCAACCGCGCCGGGAATTTCGAAAATATGGCGGCAGCGGCGGTGGAGACCGAGACCGTCAAAATCATAGTGGTGGCGGGCATCGACAACAAAGTGGCGGTGGTGGACACCGGTATCAAAATAATAATCAACGAGACAATCAACCTCGACGTGATTTCCGAGAGCGTTTTGATCGAAATCGCGATGACAATGAACAGCAGCCACAAAGCAATTCACAACATTCACAAAATACGGAACCTGAAATTGATTTGGCAGAAATTAATTTAACGGATGAGGAAAAAAGCTGGCTCAATTCAAAAGATCTGAAATCAAAAAATATTCAGGTCTTAACGGATTTGGCTACAAAATTAAAAATTGAAAATGCTGCTGGTATGCGCCGCCAAGATATGGTCTTTGAAATTTTAAAACGGGCCGCCAAGCTCGGCGACATTTTTGGCGCGGGTGTTTTAGAAATTTTACCAGACGGCTACGGATTTTTGCGTTCACCAGATTACAACTACCTTCCAGGACCAGATGATATTTATGTGTCTCCATCGCAGATGCGAAAATTTGGTTTACGGACCGGTGATTTTGTTACAGGAACTGTTCGTCCACCAAAAGAAGGCGAGCGGTATTTTGCATTAATCAAAGTGGACTCTTTGAATTATCAATCTCCAGAATCCAGTAAAGATAAAATTTTATTTGATAACTTAACACCATTATATCCCAATAAAATGCTTCGCTTGGAACACAATCCTGGCGAGATGACCACACGAATCGTTGATTTGATGTCACCCCTTGGAAAAGGTCAGCGTGCATTGATTGTTGCCCCGCCACGAACGGGTAAAACAGTCCTTATGCAGAATATTGCAAATGCGATTTCAACAAACCATCCTGAAGTAAAACTGATTGTGCTTTTAATTGATGAGCGTCCGGAAGAAGTAACAGACATGCAAAGAACCGTTAAGGGCGAAGTTGTCAGCTCAACATTTGATGAGCCACCAACTCGTCACGTTCAAGTTGCGGAAATGGTTTTAGAAAAAGCCAAGCGCTTGGTTGAGCACAAGCATGATGTTGTGATTTTGTTGGATTCTATTACGCGGCTTGCTCGTGCCTACAATACAGTGGTTCCACCATCAGGTAAGATCTTGTCAGGCGGTGTGGATTCAAACGCACTTCACAAACCAAAACGATTTTTTGGAGCGGCTCGAAATATTGAAGAAGGTGGATCATTAACGATTATTGCCACAGCATTAATTGATACCGGTTCACGAATGGATGAGGTTATTTTCGAGGAATTCAAAGGAACGGGTAATGCCGAAATTCATTTGGATCGAAAATTAATGGAAAAGCGAATTTTTCCTTGTCTTGATATTAATAAATCAGGAACTCGAAAAGAGGATCTTTTGATCGACAAAGCGGATTTAAATCGTCTTTGGATTATTCGAAAAGTTTTAGCTCCAATGAATGTTGTTGATGCAATGGAATTCTTGATGGATAAAATTGAAAAATCAAAAACAAACAGTGACTTCTTAAAGAGTATGAATGGATAAGCAACAACAACCACAGCAATCTAGGAAAAAAAACATAATTTTCGCGATCGCGGCGGTCGTGGCAGTTATTGTTGTTGGATTGATTGCTTATCCGATACTTAGCAAAATTAAAAATGAGCAAGCTTTAGGAGACGGAGCATCTCAGGATCAATTTCAGACGACACCTGAGCTTTCGTCAGCTCTGCAGGCGGAGTGTCAGCAATCGGCATTAAAAATTTCAAAAATGTCAGATATTGATGAGCTTGAAAATGAATACCGGGCCTTTGCAGAAAGTTGTCGCGAAGTTTACTTTGCTATTGATGGAGAATCGTCCTTCCGAAAAGAAGGTATGTATGGGGATTTGGTTGTTGATATTGCTCATGCGATTGCAAAATCGGACAAACAAAAAGCTTTGGAACTTTTTAAGTTTGCAAAATCGCTGCAGCCTTGGGAGTTTTATCTTGGGCCTGTGAGTTGCGACTCTCATCACGTGATTGACGCCTATGTTGAATCACTGGAGCTGCCGACGGAAAGACAGTGCATCAAGATTTCTGAATACAAAGAAAAATTATCAACACCACTTGTAAATAAACGTTATGATGTCTTGAAGGCCCTTGTCTCCAGCGAAGAAGTTGTTTGGATGGGTCAGCCTGAGTCTGATGTGGGTTGTCCGGAAAAAATATCTGAAGTTATTCAGGTTATGCAAAAATTAACTCCGGGTCCTATTACTATAGAAGAACCTCCACAAGAGGGCGGCGAAATAACCGATCTTATTTTGGCGATTAAAAGCAATGGTGAGGACAGGGTTGCGTTGATTTTACGACCGGTTAACGACTGTTTACAGTTGCGCTCGCTATTGGTTTCAAACTTGGAAGTCAGCGAATAGTCCGTTTTCTTGACCAAGACCACACAGAGTTGATGTTGAAATCCCGCAACTGATTGAAATTATTGCAGTAATGTTAAAACATGCACATAAATACTTCCTGAGCTTTGCTTTTTCCTTGAGCCAAAGCCAGAGTTTATGCTATCACCGTAGTCTTTGAAATCAAAAAAAGGAACCGATTATGAAGCCGAATTTGCACCCCAAAATTAAAACAGTCGTATTTAAAGACATGTCATGTGATTTCCAATTTTTAGGAACAACAACTTTAGATTCAAAAGAAATGGTTAAATGGGAAGACGGAAAAGAATATCCACTTATCAAAGTTGAGATTTCTTCTGCATCTCATCCATTTTACACAGGCAAGCAGCGTATTATGGATACTGAAGGTCGTATTGATCGTTTCAAAAAACGTTATTCAAAGCCTGCGGCAAAGTAACTTTCATTTTCTAACGCTCTTCCTCGGCGAAGAGCTTCTATTCAAAGCGGCCATCAAAAGCCGCTTTTGTTTTTTCAACACATCGAATGTTTTTTAGATTTAAGGATAGAAGATATGTTTTCGAAGTTAGATCAAGTCGAGTCACGGTATGAAGAAGTCAATATGTCGCTTCAGCGGCCGGATGTTGCTTCAGATCAAAAACAGTATCGCTCGCTCATGAAGGAGCTTTCTGACTTAGAAAAAATTGTTTTGCTCTATCGAGATTTTAAAAAGAAAAGTGAAAACTTAAAATCAAGTAAACTTTTGCTGACATCAGAGTCTGATGCTGACATGAAAGAAATGATTCGCGAAGAAATTCGAGAACTAGAAGCAGAATTGCCTGGCATCGAGGAACAACTCAAAATTGCATTGATTCCAAAAGATCCAAATGATGATAAAAATATTCTTTTAGAAATCCGCGCCGGAGCGGGAGGAGATGAGGCATCTCTTTTTGCTGACGAATTATTTCGAGCCTATGCAAGCTATGCGTCCACTCAGGGCTGGAAAGCTGAATTGATGTCTTATACAGACGGTAATGTAGGTGGCGCAAAGGAAGTTATTGCGATGATTTCCGGTGAGTCTGTGTATTCAAAAATGAAATACGAATCTGGTGTTCACCGCGTTCAGCGAGTACCAAAAACCGAAGCCGCAGGTCGTATTCACACATCCACAATTACGGTGGCCATTATCCCAGAAGCTGAAGTAAACGATGTTAAAATTGATATGAAAGATATCAAAATTGATGTGATGCGCGCCAGTGGAGCTGGCGGTCAATCTGTTAATCGGACCGAGTCAGCTGTTCGATTGCACCACATACCAACGGGTATTTTGGTGCATTGCCAAGAGGGTAAATCTCAGCACTCAAACAAAGAGCGTGCTTTTCAGATTCTACAAATGAAATTGCAGCGCCTTGAAGATGATAAAGTTTTAAAAGAGGCTTCCGATGCGCGACTTGATCAAATCGGAACTGGTGATCGGTCCGAGCGAATTCGAACATATAATTTTCCGCAAACGCGAATTACGGATCATCGTATTGGATTGACTATCCATCAGTTAGATCAAGTGATGAGTGGTCAATTAGAGTATCTAGTTGATCCGTTAATTGCTCACTTCCAGGCGGAAGCATTAAAAAAGCAAACGTCAAATTAAGTTGTTTAAAAAATGAAACTCAAAGAAGTTCTTGATAAATCGATTCAATTTTTTAAAGACAAAAAACTAGAAACTCCAAGGCTTGATGCCGAGATGTTGTTAGCTCATGCGCTTAAATTAGAGCGTCTTCAGCTTTATATGAAGTATGAAGCTCCGCTGAGTGATGCTGAAGTTTCCTTATGTCGGGAAGTTGTTCGACGGCGCAGTCAGGGCGAGCCTGTGGCTTATATTACTGGCGAGCGTGGCTTTTATGGATTGGTTTTTAAAGTGGGCCCGGGCGTTTTAATCCCGCGACCAGAAACAGAACACTTGGTTGAGTTGGCTTTGGATTTTATTAAAACCCGTCAGGTTGAAAATCCCAAAATTTTAGATCTTGGAGCCGGAACTGGATGTATTGGCTTTTCAATTTTAAAAAACTCACCTCAAGCAACACTGGTGAGTATCGAAAAATCTGATGCGACCTTTGAATACCTTAAGAGCAACTGTCAACTTTTGGGTCTCGAAGAGCGGTCTCGTTTAATTCATGCGGACATCGACCAGATTAAGTCAGAGGAACTTGGTCAATTTGATATTATTGTTTCCAACCCGCCGTACATTGCAAATGACGACCCGGCGGTGGAGTCTATGGTAAAATGCTTCGAACCTCATGAGGCTCTTTTTGCAGAATCAAATGGTCTTGGACTTTTGCAGTCATGGTCAAAAAGGTTTGTCCCAAATTTAAAACCGTTCGGATTTATGGGTTTTGAAATGGGATATCAACAAGGATTGGAAATGAAGACTCATTTTGAAAAATTAGAAATTTTTAATAAAGTCGATATTATTAAAGACTTATCAGGACTTGATCGAATCATTAAAGGTGTTCGATAATTAAAGGCGATCAATATTTTAGAAAGGCCAACGTCTATGGATAGAATGCTCATTCAAAGTGGCACACAGCTAAATGGTACCGTAGCAACCAGCGGAGCTAAAAACGCGGCATTACCTATTTTGTTTTCAACACTTCTTGCAGAAGGTGAACACACGTTTACAAACGTTCCGATGCTTAAAGATATTGAGTCCACGGCCGACTTGCTAGCAAGCTTGGGTTGTACTACTCAGCGCGATGGTCATACGTTTTCAGTTCATGTGGAAAAATTAAAATCTGTTGAAGCCAGCTATGAATTAGTTCGAAAAATGCGAGCCAGTATTCTTTGTTTGGGACCTATTTTAGCCAAATACGGTGAAGCTATTGTTTCGTTGCCTGGTGGATGCGCTATTGGAACTCGTCCTATTGATCTTCATCTTGATGCGATGAAAGCGCTTGGTGCAACAATAGAATTAAAAGAGGGGTATGTTTTAGCCAAGGCCAAAAAACTAAAAGGTGCGACAATTCTATTTGAAAAAACAACTGTGGGCGGAACAGAAAATTTAATGATGGCTGCAACCTTGGCTGAAGGCACAACAATTATTGAAAATGCTGCGAAAGAACCAGAGATTGTAAATCTTGGGAATTATTTAAATAAAATGGGAGCCAAAGTTTCCGGGCACGGAACCGGTGTCATGCGAATTGAAGGTGTGGAAAAGTTAACTGCTGCAAGCCATGAAATTATGGCTGATCGTATCGAGGCTGGAACTTTATTGATTGCCGGAGCAATCACCGGTGGTGATGTGACTGTGACTCACTGTCGTCCTCAAGATTTAGAGGCACTTATTAATAAACTCAAAGAGTGTGGGTTTAAAATCGACACGACCGCAAATAGTATGCGTGTTCATCCATTGGAAAAATGGAATGCTACAGATATTTCTACAGCTCCCCACCCCTTGTTTCCTACAGATCTACAGGCGCAGTTTATGGCGTTGATGACTGTTGCAAATGGGACCAGCATTATTGCCGAGACTGTTTTCGAAAATCGTTTTATGCATGTGACAGAATTGATGCGACTAGGGGCAGACATCACTCCGAAAACTCAAGTCGCTGTTGTCCGTGGAAAACCTGGTGGATTAACGGCAGCACCCGTGATGGCAACAGATCTCCGAGCCAGCGCATCGCTTGTACTTGCGGGATTGGTTGCAAAAGGCGAAACATTAGTAAATCGCATTTATCATTTAGATCGTGGATATGAAAACTTAGAAGGTAAATTGACTCAGCTGGGAGCTAAAGTTCGTCGAGTAGAATAAGCTTAAGTATTAAACTTGAGCCTCAGCCAAGGAGGGGCCAAGGCTGAGGCACTAAAACGGAGAGTTGGTTACCCAACAAAGTTTTCTGAAAACTTCACCTGGTGAAGACTCTCGAAGTTAGAGTCTGGGAGGGGATCCTGGACATCTAACAAATGAGACTCTGTCACCGGATGATTAAAAATCATCAAAGCAGGATTCGAATCTAGGCTAAGGGCTTGTGCTTTTGCGGAAAAAACTAAAACTAAAATAATATACGAAGCAATCAACCACTTAATCATGTGAACCTCTAGAGCAACAGCCGTGCCAAAAAAATAAAGCTTAATAAGAAAACAAAAGTGGTTTTAGATAGTTACAAGTACAGCTCGGTTCCACATTGGAACCGCGGGTGGTTCCAAGCGTGGACTTTAGTCATGAGTTGGACCCACTTGTTTCTATACACTGCCATAGTGAAACAGATCTTTTATACTAACGATTGAATGAAAAGCTCTGAAGAAAAATGGGTAGTAAAATTCGAAACCGATCAGGTTCGGGGTCCTTATACGACGGATGCCATTTGCAAAATGATTGCAACAGGTGCTTTTTCTGGAAACGAACTTATTTGCGCTTACCCTGAAGGCGAGTGGAAATCTTTAAATAAGCAACCCGAATTTTATGAGGCCCTTCTTGAATCTTTGGAAAACCCTGTGGAAGTCGATTCAAAGAAAGCACAGCGAATGGATGCTGAAACAGTCGTTCGTTCACGAGAAGAGCTAGATACCAATTCGATATCAGATAAAGAGCGCAGTTTAGAAAAATTTAAAAAAATAGATCAAGTTGTCATTCACTCCGCTCAAAAGTCAGATGCCGGAGTTGTCGATCAAGACGCGCCCCAAGATGGCGATATTGCGATGAATAATTTCAAAGAAATTCAACGGCGAGAGCTCAAAAAGTTATTGCCCTTTTTAGTTGGGTGTCTGTTGGTTGTTTTCGTCGCAGGATACTATTTTTTGGATTTAGATGAGCAGGAAAAAACAGGTTGGGTTCTGATTGCACCGAAGCAAAATTCTTCTGGTGATCCCGATGAAAACATCAAGGATCTGAAACGAAAAGCAGTGCTTCAATTTCAACAGGGACAGCTTGAAGGTGTGTTGATTGCCCAACGGAGTTTAGTTAGAGCTGTTGAAGCCGCGCCAAAAGATCTTGAAGCGATGGGGTTGCTATGTATGGCATACCATCAACTTTGGCCTTATACCAAGCAGACGATTCAAGATTTAAAAAGTATTTTGATAGTCACACAGATGGTTCGAAGCACAAATCCTATTTCAAGTTACTCAGAAGCTTGCCAGGCGGTTTATTTAACGGCAAAGGGTCAGATAAAAGAGGCCCGCAGTCTTGTTGAAAAAACATTGGATAATATTGTGGATAATCGCTTTAGTTTAGGTCCTTTTTTATACTTAATAAAAGCGGAACTTCTAGAGTATGATCAGAATTATATTAATTCAGCGGCCTACTATGATCAAACATCTCAGCTTTGGCCTCAGTGGATTTGGCCCCGTATTGGTCTGGCACGTATGAGTCTGAAGCAGAATAAATTTAGCGAAGCCAGAACACAATTCTCTCAAATTTTTAAACTAGATAAAGAATCTAAAGCAGCACTTTATGGACTGGGAATTGTCGAATACAAAGGATTTCATAATGCAGACAAAGCCAATCAATATTTTTCGATTGGCTATTCATTAAAACAGACATTACCGAAAAGTTTTCATGTTGAAGCGCTTTGGTCCTATGCACAGCTGTTGGTAGATCGTCATGATCGCTCGAAGGCACTCGAGGTTGCTCAGCAGGGATTTCAATTGAATCCGAGCCATCGTGGTTTAAAAGAACTAGTGATCACACTGGGTGGAAGTGATCAGGTTGAAAATGCACACTCAGAAATTATTTTACTCGGGGATCAGTTTGCTAGGACTTCAGATCATTTGGCTGCGGTGGCTCAGTATAAGGCGGCATTTGAATTGGACCCAAAGAATGCAACAGCAGCCATTAAAGCTGCCAAAAGCTTATGGGTTTTGAATCAGTCTCGAGAAGCCATTAACTGGTTAAATAAAGCAATAGCGGCAGATCCAAAACAACTTTCAGCCTATGTTCTTAAGGCGGATTACGAATCGCAGTTGTATAATTTTGTAGAAGCAGCCAAAACGCTCTTATCGGCCTCGCGAAAATCTCCACAAAATTATGAGATTTTAAAGGGTCAAGCGCTATTAGAATTTCGAAAGAATAATATGCTGGGGGCAATACAGTATGGTGAACGCGCTTTAAAAGGCTATGATGCAGATGTTGAGCTTTTAACGTTATTGGCTCAGGCTCATATTGCAATTTATTTGAATGCACCTGGAACTAAGAAAGAAGAAAACGACAGTAAGAACCGTCAAGAAGCCCAACGTTTTTCCGGAAAAGCAATTGATCTTGAACCCTCTTGGCCAGAGTCTCAAATCACCTATGCAAAATATTTATCTGCAGTGGATGGTCCCTTGCGTGGGGCAACCTATTTAAAAAACTTAATCAAGAGTTTCCCCTATACGGCAGAATACCGGATTGCACTTGCTGAACTTTATACACAAGAAGAAAAATACTCATCTGCGGCAGATGAGTATTTGCAAATTGTAGAGCTTGAGCCAAAAAATAAAAAAGCAAACTTTGGTTTGGCCGAAAGTTATCGACTGATGAACAAGCCGGATCTGGCCCAACGTTACTACAATGCCACATCAGCCCTGGATCCAAGTGATGTGGAACCACTTTTTTCAAATGCAAAACTTTTATTCGAAACGGCCTCGGGACGTGAAGCCAAGGCTAAAATAATTCAAGCCTTGGCAAAGTTTAATGTGGTTAAAGAAATCAATCCCAACTTTCCACGTGTGTCCTACTATTTAGCGAAGTGCTACCTCGAGCTGGGTGATTTTCAAAAAGCGATTCAACTGGTCAAAGAAGAAAAGACAAAGAACCCAAACTTAGCAGATCCATTTTTACTGGCCGCGGAAATATTTTATCGCAAAGAACAGTTTGCGGAATGTGCTGCGGAATATTCGATGGCCATTAAGTTGCGCCCTCAGGGTGCAGATCTTTATGTTAAAAGCTCTATTTGTTATCGTAAAAGTGAGGCTATTGATATTGCCGAAGATATGTTGATTATTGCAGAACAGAAAGAGTCTGGTTTTCCGGATATTTATCGTGAGCAAGGTTATATTTATGAGAAAAAAGGTTATATAAGAGAAGCCAATGCTGCTTTTGAGCGGTATTTAGAGCTCTCGCCGAATGCTCCGGACAGAAGCATCATTGAGCAGCATCTTCGGAAATGAAAGGACAAATAGATGGGAATCTCAGATAACATCAAAAACATGGCGTCCAACCTTCAGCAGGGCGCAAAGAACACCACGGTTACGCTCACGCAGAAAATATTAAGAGTGATTTCAGGATTGTTTTTGGCTCTGATTGCGTCGCTCATCATCCAAGAAATGATGCAGAGTGGAACGCTGATGTTAATATTTTTTATCGTTCTTTTTACCGCAGTCATTTACATTTTTCTGGGGCGTCTGACAGTTCTTCAGATTTTGATTTTTGATTTAATCTGTGTTCTTATCGTATCCTTAATGAGGCTCTATATCATGGTGGCGCCCTAAGGGCCGAGAATTGAGGATTTTGTGATTGATATTAAACTTTTAGAAAAAAAAGCCGAAGATGGAAAAAATTATTTTGAAGACTATAAAGCGGGTCTTATAAATCGTGGCGCAAACACAGCGGTTTTGGATCAAATTATGTCGCTCAATATTCGTCGTAAAGAAATGATGACCGAGTCCGAATCTGCAAAAGCTCATCAAAACAAACTCAGTGGCGAGGTCGGTAAATTAAAACGCGAAGGCAAAGATGCGACAGCTGTGCTTTCAGAATTAGAAATATTAAAATCAAAAGTCAAAGAGCTCGAAGCAAAATCATCAGAAGTGGACGCTGAAGTTCAGGGGCTGTTGATGACAATTCCCAATAAACCACACGAAAGCGTTCCAGTAGGTGCGTCAGAAAAAGACAATAAAATTGTTAAAGTTGTTGGTGAAATAAAAAAGTTTTCATTCAAAGCAAAAGAGCATTTTGAAATTGGAGAAAAGCTAAATATTATTGATTTTGATCGGGCGGGTAAAACAACCGGAGCGCGGTTCGCCTTTCTTAAGGGTGCAGCAGCTCAGCTCGAGCGTGCATTGATTCAATTTATGATGGATTTGCATTCCTCTCAGCATGGATATACAGAAATGATTCCGCCATTTATTGTAAATAGCAAAAGTTTGACGGGAACGGGTCAATTTCCAAAATTTAAAGAAGATGTTTTTCATCTAGAAGGCACAGACTATTTCTTGATTCCAACCGCTGAAGTTCCGGTCACGAACTATTACTATGATGAAATTCTCAGTGAAGATCAGCTCCCAAGATCATTTTGTGCTTATTCGCCATGCTTCCGATCTGAAGCAGGAAGCTACGGAAAAGACACGAAGGGCTTAATTCGCCAGCATCAGTTTAACAAAGTGGAGCTCATGACTTTTTCGCATCCAACAAAATCATACGAAGCTCATGAACAATTAACTGGGCACGCTGAGCGCGTGTTGCAGGAGCTCGAGCTTCCGTATCGAAAGATGTTACTTTGTACGGCTGATATGGGTTTTGGATCATCAAAGACCTATGATCTTGAAGTTTGGTTACCAGGTCAAAATGCCTACCGAGAGATCAGTTCATGTTCTAATTTTGAAGATTTTCAAGCTCGTCGTGCGAACATTCGTTTTAAGCCCAAAGACGGAGGCAAACCTCAGTTTGTTCACACCCTGAACGGAAGTGGTCTAGCTGTTGGCAGAACGGCAGTCGCCATTTTAGAAAATTATCAGCAAGAAGACGGCACCGTCCAAATTCCAAAGGTGCTGCAAAATTACATGGGTCAAAAAACTGTGATTAAATAGTTATAAATGAAGCTGTGCAACAAGCCGCTAAACCCTTGTAACTAAGTCAAATTTTCTCTAAAACAGACGGTGGAAAGCTGGTAGAGCGGTTGAATACACCAGTCTTGAAAACTGGCAGCCCTTCGCGGGGCTCGAGGGTTCGAATCCCTCGCTTTCCGCCATTTGATTTTTCTTCAAATGGGTTCCAACCGCAAAGTTTCTCTAAGCACCCAGAAATTCAAAGATAAATAAATTCATACGGTTACGCCGTGTGAATTCTTCGGTGTTCAGTACCTTCTTGATGAAAGAAAAAGAAAAACTACCTCACCGAGAACAGAGGTGAGGCAATAAAAATCTCCGCTCTTACGTTAGTACATACCTTAAAGAAGAAATTCAAGCCGAAGCCGTATCGCGAAATTTTTCAGTGGCGGGCTTGAAATTGATTTTATTTGCAAACCAGAATCCGTCGTCTAATCAACGACGCAACTCAAACTAAACAAATTTATTGAAACTTCAATCTAAAGCTGGCGGAATCTAATTCCAGGATAGCGCCCCCCATGCCTTGGAGTTCAGTATGCAGCCAATCATTCTTGAAAATGTAATTAAAAATTATTTGCTTGATAAAATTCAAGTCCCAGCTCTAAAAGGCATTGATTTAAAAATTGATGCCGGCGAATTTACAGTGATCGCTGGGCCCAGCGGATCTGGTAAAACCACAATACTGAATCTGATCGGATGCGTTGATACAGCCAGCGCCGGAAAGGTTGTTGTTGGGGGCAAAGAAACCGGAACCCTTTCTGAAAAACAGTTAACCGATCTCAGGCTTCATACGATTGGCTTTATATTCCAATCTTTTAACTTAATTCCCGTCCTGAATGTTATTGATAATGTTGAGTTTCCTTTATTATTGCAAAATACACTCAGCCCAAAAGAACGGCGTGAGCGTGTTTTAAAATTTGTCGATCGTGTTGGATTAACTCAGTACGCCCATCATCGTCCTAGCGAACTATCAGGTGGACAGCGTCAGCGTGTCGCGATTGCTCGCGCCTTAGTAACCCGACCACAAATTGTTTTAGCAGACGAGCCCACGGCCAATCTTGATTCCGTCACCGGACAAAATATTATCGACTTGATGAAAGAAATCAATCAAACCGAAAAAACAACTTTTTTATTTTCGACTCATGATCATTCAATTATGAACCAAGCCCGCCGTGTGATTCGGCTGCATGATGGCAAAATCCAGGCGAACGCATGAATCACTTGATGGTCTTAAAAATTGCTGCGCGAAATGTGCTGTTGCACCGGATGCGCACAACCGTTGTTGGAATTATTCTGGCCTTTGGCGCACTTTTAGCTGTTCTGGGAAATTCATTCGTGGATGGTATTGCCGGTGGAATGAAAAATAGCACCACACAAAGCATTACCGGTGACATTCAAATTTATAATGCTGATGCGAAAGAAAACCTTTCCGTTTTTGGTAATATGGATGGTTCACCCTCTGACGTGGGTCATGTCGATAGTTTTGAAAAAACGGCCGCAGCTTTAGCGAAAATTCCGGAAATTGTTTCGATTGTTCCAATGGGAACAAGCTTTGCCCAGGTCAGCCCTGGAAATATCTTAGATCATTTTTTAGAAACATTAAGAAAATCATTTAAAGATAAATCAATGACAACCGAAGTTTTACAATCGCAAAAGCGACGATTGCGTTTTCTCATTCAAGAAATTCAAAAAAACCTTGAAGGCAAGTTTGAAGAAATCGGCATGCTTACAGAAAAAGACGCTGAACAGGCCAAACGGAATTTACAGTTCACAACCAGTGATGCTTTTTGGAACGATTTCGATGTCAACTTTGAAGAAAAAATTGAATTCTTGTCCAATAAAATTGCGCCCCTAATTTTTGACGACAACATGCTGTTCTTTAATTACGTCGGTACAGACCCACAGCAGTTTAAAGAAAAATTTCCTCAATTTGAAATTGTTAAAGGTGAAATGATCCCCGAAGGATCGCGCGGCTTTTTGTTTCATGATTATTTTTATGAAACTATGGTAAAGCATCGTATTGCGCGCAGGCTGGATCAGATCAAAAAGAAAATGACTGCAGACAAGCTAACACTCGCTGACAGCAAAGAACTACAAGATCAAATTAAAGCCAACATCGAACAATCTGCAGAAATCTATTTACAGCTGGGTCCATTAGAAACGGAAAAGCTTCAAAAAAAATTGAACGACCTTTTAAAATCTGATGAAAAGGATTTTAGAACTTTGGTTAAAACATTTCTAGATATGAAAGATGATAACTTTCAGACGCGCTATGATTTTTTCTATAAAGAAATTGCCCCGCACGTTATTTTATATCGTGTGCAAATTGGCGATGTGTTGCCGCTCAATGCTTTTACAAAATCCGGGTCTTCAACATCGATCAATGTAAAAGTATATGGCACATTCAAATTTAAAAGTTTTGAGAATTCTCCGTTGGCGGGAAATTTCAGTTTAATGGATTTGATCTCGTTTCGGGAATTGTATGGCTTTCTAACCGATGAGCGCCGTGCTCAGAATAAAGAAATTGAATCTGAAATGGGCTTAGTCGATGTGGGGCGCGACAGCATTGAAAATTTATTTTCGGGAAGCACTCAGACAACAACTAACGAAAACACCACGATTAAACCCGTTGAGCTTAATTTTAAAAAGAAGGTTGTGGGTTCAAATTACACACAAGACGAATTAAACAAAGGCGTCTTTCTGCATGCAGCGATTTTTCTGAAAGACTCTTCGAATACAAATGCCACTATTAAAAAAATAAATGAACTCTCCAAAACAGAAAATTTAGGCATCAAAGCTGTTTCTTGGCAAGACGCCGCTGGCTTCATTGGCCAGATGACTTTTATTATGAAAACACTGCTGAATCTGTTTATCGGGATTTCGCTATTACTTGCAGGGCTTATGATCACCAATTCTCTGCTGATGGCAGCCATGAATCGAAAGCAAGAAATCGGCACGATGCGCGCAATTGGAGCCCACGCCCGATTTATTTATCGTTTATTCTTTTACGAAACATTGTTTATCAGTTTGGTTTTCGGTGGTATCGGTGCGTTGTTAGGATCACTTATCGTGCTTGTGATTGGCCAAGTGGGCATACCCGCTTCGGGTGATGTGGCGACGTTTTTCTTTTCTGGACCAAGATTATTTTTACATCTTAATCCCGGACTTATTTTTATCGTGATGTTCGTAATGGTTTTTATCGCGATCATTGCGACCCAATATCCGGCCTGGAAAGCCATGAAGATTTCCCCCTTACAGGCCATGCAGAAACGAGATTAGCATGAACGTTTATTTTATTATTGCGTATCGAAATATTTTACAACGCCGAATGCGAAGCCTTGTGTTAGCCGTAGCTATCGTGGTCGTTTCATTGGTTTTTTCATTGCTACTGGCTTTAGTACAAGGTGTAAAAAACACCATGATTGGCAATGGCACAGCATTAATGACGGGCCATTTAAATATTGCTGGCTTTTTTAAATTAAGTCAAAGCTCAGCCAATCCGATGGTGACCAAATACGAACCACTACTTGAATATGCTAAAACTCAAATACCTGAAGCTGATATTATTGTCGATCGCATCAAGGCTTATGGAAAAGTTATTTCTGAAACAGATTCCGTTATCATCCCTATGTGGGGAGTAAACATGGATCAAGAGTCTAATGTTTTAGGTCGACTTGAAATAGATAAAGATGCCAACGGGAAAGTTCTTGGGGATCTTTTTCAATTAAAAGATCGGGGCACGATGGCTTTGTTTGCAGTTCATGCGAAAAAATTAAAAGTCAGTATTGGTGATATGGTGACTGTTTCTATACCCACTCAACGAAACATCAATAACACCAAAGACTTAAAAATTGTCGCTATCTTAAAAGATGTTGGCATGATGTCACAGTTTAATGCCTACATGCATTCGGCGGATGCTCGCGAAATTTATCAAAGTAAGGCCGATTCAACGGGACAAGTGATGATTTACTTAAAAGATATTTCAACACTAAAAACTGTCGAAGCACGCCTGCGAAATGATTTAAGCTCTAAGGGCTATCGTCTGATGGATAAAGACTCGGCCCCCTTCTGGATGAAGTTTGACCGGGTTGCTGGAGAATCTTGGACCGGTCAAAAAATCGATATCACTACCTGGGAAGATGAAACTTCTTTTTTAAAATGGATTATCAGCCTTCTGAGTGCGCTGACATTTATTTTAACAATTGTTTTATCAATTATCATCGCCATGGGCTTAATTAATGCCTTGTGGATGTCCGTCAAAGAAAGAACCACCGAAATTGGAACTTTACGTGCGATTGGTATGCAGAAATCGAAAGTGCTTTGGATGTTTATGCTCGAGTCTTTAATTCTATCTGTTTCTTCAACTGCTGTAGGATTAATTTTAGCAGCCATTATTTGCCAGACTTTAAATGCCATTGCATTGCCAATTCAAAACGAAGCTTTTAAACTATTTTTAATGACGAATACACTGCACTTTGCGTTTGGTTTGCCACAAGCTCTCATCACGTTCATGTCTTTGGTGACATTTTTCACTTTAGGATCACTAATTCCGGCACGACAAGCGGCAAAGCTGAGTCCGATCATTGCTATTAACCAATCTTGATATTTGAGGAGTTTTTTATGAAATCCATTTTTATTTTCTTGGTTCTTTTAAGCAAAGTGTCCTTTGCAGAAACAGCAAAAGACACTTTAACACAAGCGCAGGCTGATGAAATTATCAAAATCGTTGATGATCGTCAGCGCAATTCAGGTGATTATAAATCTTTGGTGTTTGTAAAAGAAACAGAAACAAAAAAAGAACCTCGCCTATTTCAAGCTTTGGTTTACCGTCGTGATAGCGATGATAAATTTATGATCCTTTTTACCAAACCCAAAGAAGAGGCCGGAAAAGCGTATTTAAAAATCGATAAAAACCTGTGGAACTTCGACCCAGGAACTGGCAAATGGGAACGTCGCACAGAACGTGAAAAGTTAGCCGGAACAAACTCTAGACGAAGCGATTTCGATGAATCACGATTAACTGAAGAATTTACGACAAAATATGAAGGCTCAGATAAATTAGGCACTTACAAAGTTCACAAATTTAAACTCACAGCCAAAGAGGGAATCGACGTTGCCTACCCAGTTTTGAATCTTTGGGTTGATCAAGCAGATAAAAATATTCTAAAGCGTGAAGAGTTTTCCTTAAGCGGAAAATTAATGCGGTCTTCGTATTACCCGAAATGGCAAAAAAAATACAGCGCTTCAAAAAAGGGTGACGTCTGGATCCCCGAAGAAATTCGTATTTTCGATGAACTTGAAAAGGGCAATTCAACAATTGTTTTAATCAAAGAATCTGACTTAAGCAAATTAGAAGTAAACCTATTCACAAAAGCCTGGATTGAAAGCAAGAGCAAATAATGAAGCTTTTTATTTTTTCACTTTTTATGGCAACCTTTGTTTTTGCGGAAGACTTTCCAGCCTCAACATCAAGCGAAGCTGAATTTACTAAAGGCTTTGCTTCTGACAAAGGAATGCAAGATATCGATCACAAAGCGGTTGAAGCCGATCGGTTAAAATTTGGCGGTAGCCTTCAGGCAGAATGGCAGTTGTACACTTTAAAAAATGCCCCGATCAAAGACGTTCTTTATAGTCCAATGACTTTAGAACTTTATTTAGATTCACAACTGAAAGACGATGTTCGTGCTTTTTTTAAAGGGCGCATGGTTCATGATGCTTCGATTGATGAAACAATTCCATCACCCTTAACGGGGCTTCCGCAGCGAAAAACCACCAGCTTCATTGATGAAATGAATCTTCGCTTTCAGACCGACCATAAAATTTTTTGGACCATCGGAACTCAGAAAATAAAATGGGGTGCAGCCAAATTTTGGAATCCGACCGATTTTATCAATTTACAAAAACGTGATTCCTTAAGACAAGATGACTTACGGGCTGGTATTTCTATGCTGAAAGCCCATATCCCCTGGGGAGATTCAAATTTATATGTGATTGGCGTTAATGAAAATGCCAATGAATCTCAACAAACCGGGGCCGCCGCACGATTTGAAATTCCATTTTCAAAAGGTGAAGTCAGTTTATCTAGCTATTCTAGACGTGGTCAGAATACCAAAATAGGATCTGATATTTCTTTTGCGCTGGGCGAGTTTGATCTTTATGTCGAAGCTGCTGAAAGCGATACGGGACATGATAAAAATATCAGCGGTGGCTTAACTTATGAAATTATGTACAGCGACGACGATTCTGTTATTTTTGGATTCGAATCTTTTTGGCAAGAAAATGGCACCGACGATAAAACCACATACTTAGCAACAACTCTTGCCGGAAATTATATTCCATTTTACATAGGAAAAAAGTACGACATGGCTTCTGTCTTTTTAACTAAGCCTTTAAGCTGGAATGATTCGACATTTATTTTAAATATGGTTCAAAACTCAAGTGATTTCAGTCAGTATTACCGTTTGAATTGGGTTTACACGGGTATGTCGGATGCGACATGGACTACTGCTGTTGGCGGAAGATCAGGATCTGACGATTCAGAAATGAAATTCTTAGGTCAAGATCTCGATGCGATGATTCAAGTTAAAGTCGCATTTTAGCATCGATGACCAATGAAGAGTCGAGGTTTCTCAACTTGAGACATGTTGTGGGACATGGTTACTGATATTTATAAATTTATACTTTACGCGATATAATTGATAATATATATTGAACTCAATATAAAATAGTAATTATACTGCACTCGATATATTTATTCTTATATGCTGAGTAAGATATATTAACTGCAGAGTTATTTGCTTAAAGTATGGGGCGACAATGAAGAAAAAAGACAATGCTAAAAATTTATTCAACCCTATCACAATAAGATCGCATGAGCATTTTGCTCAAGCAATTAAAAGAATTCGAAAACTAAGTGGAATTTCACAAAGCGATTTAGCTAAGAAAACGGGTTTGACCCAAGCAACAATCTCGAGAGTTGAAAAAGGCAGTAAAAAAATAGAGGTCGGAACAATAATATTAATTTTTGCAGCCTTAAATGCAGATCTCATCATTATTCCCCGACCATCGAACGAAGCTAAGCCATCTCTTGAAGGATTGTTTTAGTGGCGAAAAGAAGTGGGACCAAGAGATTAAATATATATCTAAATAGTCTTCCACTTGGATATTTAGAATATAAAGCAAAACAGAATCTAACATTTGCATATCACAATGAATGGTTAGCTCGAGAAAAAAGTTTTCCAATATCAAGAAGTCTACCCCTAAGAGAAGAGCCTTATGAAGGTGGAGTAGTATATGCATATTTTGATAATTTGCTTCCGGATGGTATTTCAATACGTCAACGGATAGCAGCCAGAATGCACGCTGCGAGTGACCAAGTATTTGATTTACTTGCGGTAGTTGGACGCGATTGCGTTGGGGCATTGCAGTTTATTTCTGAAGGAAATCCTCCGCCAACGTTAGTGAATGCTGGTGGCCACCCTCTTACGGATAGTGAAATTGCAAATAAGCTAAAAAACCTTCGCTCAGTTCCGCTTGCAGCATCAGTTGAAGAAGATTTTCGACTATCAATTGCAGGAGCACAGGAGAAAACAGCCTTGCTTTATGCGAATGCCAGATGGAATGTTCCAGTAGGAGCTACTCCGACTACGCATATATTTAAACCTGAAATCGGAGAGCTGAAGCCGGGATTAAGCTTTTCTGACTCGGTAGAAAACGAATGGTTATGTGCTGAAATTGCCCGTGAGTTCGGACTTCCTGTTACTAAGTGCGAAATTGCGAATTTTGAAGATGTGAAAGTATTGGTTGTTGAACGATTTGATCGTGAATGGTTCGGCAAAAAATTAATTAGAATTCCCCAAGAGGATATGTGTCAGGCTCTGGGAGTACCGAACTATCAGAAATATGAAGTGGATGGCGGACCCGGAATCAATGCAATTATGCAGCTGTTATTTGAATCTAAATCCTTTGAGTCAGATAGAGTCACATTCATAAAAGCACAATTAGTATTTTACCTGTTGGCGGCAATAGACGGCCATGCAAAGAATTTCAGTATTCGTTGGGGTCCGGATGGTTTTAATATGACACCATTATACGACATTCTTTCAGCTCACTACATGGTTTCTTCTGGAAAATTTCAACTGGAAAAAATAAAGATGACAATGGCAGTAGGGGAACGCAGACATTATAAAGTGGTTGAAATACTTAGGCGCCATTTCATACAAACAGCAAAGCTTTGCAGATTTAATAATGAACTTTTAGAGCTCATGATTGATGAAATTATTGTCGAAACATCGATGGTCATTCACAATGTCGCCAGCCGGTTGCCAACAAATTTTCCACGGGAAATCGCTGAATCAATTTTTTCGGGTATGCTCAATAGGCTTAAGTCACTGCGAGAAGTTGATTAAAAATTTAACAAACCCTTGCGTGATTGATGCAGGTTTATACAAAAATCTAACTATCCAAGAATTAACAATCATTAAATCAAGACGTTTGATATTTGCACATTTCTTACAAACATGATCATCATTCCCAGTTTTTTTTGATAACTCGATCAAACTATCAATTGAATTCTGCACATCTACTAACGCAAGCAATTCTGATTTTATTTTAATATGCCTATGTTGGGATTTTAATTCAAAATTTTTATGATTAAAATCATTAAGCCAAGCCGAAAGTTTTTTGAAATTAATAAATTTAAAAGTATAAAGATTTCCCACAAGCAGGCCTTTTTTGCCCATGTCCATTTTTAATTTTCTTGCTATGTGGTAGGGAACTATTTCGAAACCTATTTTTAAAAAATGCAAACTTTTGGTAAATAACTTTAATGGTTTTTTATTATTTTCATGAATATGAGAAATCAATCTTCCTTGAGTTTGGTCAAAGGCAAAACTATGAATTAATGCCACCGAGCACAATGCTTGCGCCACCCCTGTGCCTTGATATTCTTTAATGACAAATAAGCCACCGAACTCTCGCCTATCAAAAGCGTTACATTGCTCTTTTGCATCATCGACATAACAGACTCCAACAATCCTTTTAGATAGCTCTTCTCTCAATTCATATACTTTATTTTTTTTAATTAAATCATCAAAAAATTTAAAATCTCGAGGAAATAAATGACTTGTCCAATTATCATGATGAAATTGAGTAAGATCTTGAGCTGATTTTTCAGAAACTAAATTTAAATTGAGTGTGTCTATGCTAAGTTGAAAGCTCACAACGACTATTAATTAATAATTAATAGTCGTTGTCAATGTTCTATGTTTCGACCTGACTTGCAGATAGTTTGTTGGAAATAGCCGAAGTGTTTTGGTTTGATTTCTCAAACTTTTTAATTAATGAACTCGTTCTTTTCTTTAACCAAGTATATACACTTCTTCTCATCAAGACCATTGGAGTTGTTGTACCTGATCTCCAGCGATTCACAGTAGTTCTGCTCATCTGCATTTCAGTAGCTAAGTTGGAATCAGTTAGCATTAAAACTGTCTCTGACCGCTGTAGTATTTGATGAAATAGCTCATCACTAGACGGATTATTAACACCTTCTTCAATTAGATTTAGATATGATTTTAAAAGTTCTTCATTGCCCATAAGTCCGCCTCTTATTAAATAGTACAGCAAATTGAGCACCATGCACACTATAAATGCACAAAATATTAATAATATTCAGCAAATTCAAATACTTAATAAATCAAAACGTCTCAGAATGCACTAGTAATTGTGTCAAATAATTGAACACCTATGACAATTTTACGCGAACTATGGTGCTTTGTTGAATCAATTTCACAGTCCTATCTATTTCTTCGAGCCTAATCCAATCCTAGCTTTGATAAATCAAAAAATGGAAAAATTCATATCTTGAGATTTTTTTGACTGCATTACTAAAAACTTAAACGGGTAAACGCTTCACGGCTCATTTGATACGATTAGCAGATGGGGGTTTTTTCAAGTGAACTGAAAAGTAAATTAATTGTCGGAGAGTAAATAAGTGATTATTATAAATAAATTAACCGAAAATTATTCGAGATCGATCACTAGGATTTGGAGTTCTATGGAAAAAAGAAAAACCAAGACGCCGGCGCGTAAAATAAAAGCTCGAAAATCTCCAGCAGTTAAGAAAAGTACAAAAATAGATCTGAAGCCCACTTTGCCACCAGTTCATTCTTGGCGGGTGTGTCCCTATGGCGAGCATTGGGTCAGAACTCATCCGATGCAAGTTCCTCCAAGCAAAGCTCATCCTGAGGGTTCGGAGACAACTCGTCATGAACATTGTGCACGAAATCCCTCGGGCAAAGACCACCTTTATCCAGATGAGATGCAAGAGATTGCTCGTCAGAATTTTACTAATTTAAAAAATAAGCCATGTTCTAGGCCTTTAATCTATGGAGTAGATGGTAATAAATATGATGATCTCATTGCGGGTTGGACGCAATATTGGAACGAAGTCTTAAAGCCAACTGAGTCTTTAGACTCTAATCTTGTTAAAGCACTTATTGCATCTGAATCTGGATTTGATCCAAATGCTCTGGCTAATAAAAAGAATTCGAATAGCGCACGTGGTTTAATGCAAATTACAAATGAATCACGAAAGCTTTTAGGTGGGGATCATGGGGATTTGAAGGATCATCTCATCACAGTTACTAAGACAGAATTAAATGATCCTAATCTAAATATTTGCGCTGGTATAAGATGGCTTTTTGAAAAAAGACGTTTACTTTCTTCTCGTTTGGAAAAACCAGCTACTTGGGCTGAGACCATCTGGGATTACAAAGCGGTTAAGCTTGCCAAAACGAAGAAAAAAGTTGAAGAAATAAAAACGAAATTTAACAACTTTTATGAGGAGCTTCAAAAATGTGGAAAACTATGAGGTGGCTTCAGATTTTACTTTTCATTCTCTTAAGTTCAGCTTTAACCAATGGAGCAGAGAATGCTCATTTGGCGAAATTAAAATTAAAATTTCCAAATGGATTGTTAAGTGATGACTATAGAGTTTTGAATATTAAAGACTTAGCTCTTAATGCCTGTCGTCTCAAGCCGCCACCATTTATTCCAGGAGCTACTCATTCCTATCAGTACTGGATCTGTTTTGAGATAAAAAATATTCTACCAACCTGTGATGATGAAGGTATTGATGAGACAGAGGGGCATATAGGACGTGTGAATATTCAAGCTAGCAATCAAGAAATGGTCTATCAATTTTTCGAATCTCGGCCCTGGCCCATTCGAGATTGTAGGAGTTTTGTAAAGGATCTGAAAAAGATAATGAAGGGAACATCGCACGGCTGTGTATCAGCCTCGAGTATTACTAAAGAAGAAAAGAACGAACGGGGACAAATGGAGCGCATCGGATTTCTTCACCGATTTAAAACGCGCAAAGGCTGTGAAGGCGAGGAGTGTGAATTAACTAAAAAATTTAAGAATGAATATTGCCCCGAGCTTAAATTATGATTTCTTTAGCCCCGCGGGGAGCGTGAGTTTAGAGGGCATCATGCACTATCATCGAGGACCTCATCACCAACTTTATAAACTGGATATTTCAAATCTTCTTTTGAAAAAATAAATAACTTATTTCCTGATCCTATGGTTACTTTATTTTTTGTAGCTAAAGCTAATCGTATTTGCAAATATTTACGGTATCGCAGTCGCCCTCAGCGCAGACAGTCTCTAAAGAGCAGCGACCCTCAATTTCGCAATCAGAATCGAATGAACATTTGGCACCACTTTTCTTGCATTTACCTAAAGAGCAATTGTCATCAATGGTGCAATCAGAACTCAAATTACATTGTTTTGTCTTGAGGCTGGAGAGGATTGCCTGTCGTGATCTCAATTTGGCTTCTTGCTCTTCCAGATCCTGTTTCCGAAGTTCAAGTTCTCTCTCTTTTTGCTCAAGTTCATAGTTTCTTTTGCCAAGCTGGTAGCCTTTAAGGAACTCAGGTTCCCACTGTTGAGGGCAGACGCTACGATAGGTTTCTCCTTTATGAGCAAACTGTTCACCGTTCTTATAGGTGCAAAAATTTTTTAGCCCTTCCACTCGCCCCTTTATGTAGTTATCTTTGTCTAAGGCAATCCCATGCTTGCTACATGTTTTAGTGTAGTCTGTAAAAACCATTGATGTTTTGCCTTTTAGAGCGTCAGACTTACCCCACTCATACCAGTTTATTGTTTGACAGTCTTTTTTCGATAAAGTCGTACAAGAAGAAACGATAACAACGGCTAAAATAAAAAAGATACTTTTCATCTTAAAAATCCCCATTTGAAGCACTATGTATACCAGAGACTATAATCAGTCTCAATAGAGCTATTCAAATAAAAAATCTGACCATCAATATTAATTTCTAGCCTGCTGCTTTGATTTTGGAAGAATCAATTTTTCCAGAGGCGCTATTGATATCACTAATCATCTTTTCTAGTGCGGAACCGTCGGTTTTAACAAGGGCAGACATCATCTGATTTTGGAAAAGTTCAGGAGAGATGCGGCCCATATGAGAAATCATATAGGACGCATCATCAAGGTCAGTCAGAATTCCACTTTTTTTAATATCATTTAAAAACAATGAGCATTGATCGAGAAGTTCCGGGAATGGTTTTCCATTGAGGGTATATCCAAGATCTGCGCAGAGTGTTCGTGGCAATAGATAGTTCATATCCCAGGTCAGTAGCTTTCGTAAGTAGTCGGCTCTTGAAAAT
Organism: Bdellovibrionales bacterium RIFCSPHIGHO2_01_FULL_40_29; assembly: GCA_001771815.1. Taxonomy (GTDB): domain Bacteria; phylum Bdellovibrionota; class Bdellovibrionia; order Bdellovibrionales; family Bdellovibrionaceae; genus Pseudobdellovibrio. The sequence goes on from MEPU01000013.1 coordinate 310,306, forward strand.
CCCGGAGCCCATTCAAAGCCAAAGTTTTTCATTTGCTCCAGCCACTGACTTCCATTAACTAAAATTCCAGGCAACGCAAGTGCTGACCCCAAATTGCTCTTGGAGAATATTTCTTGTACGAGTGAAAGCGAATGAGATCGTGTTTCAGAGTTTTCAAAAGGTCCAGGAAAAATCATAGACGTGCAAATAAATATTTTATTCGACATTGCCGCCTGGCAAGTTTCAACAATATGATTCCGTGTCTTATTATTTTTACCAAAGATTTTTTTTAAGAAAAAAGGATCGCCAGTTTCAAGTCCAAAAAAAAGCGAACGCAATCCTGATGCGGCAAGCATCGGCATGTCCTTGCTATCAATATTGTTCAATGACGAAAAAGCACTGTAGTTGATATCTAAGCGGCGACGAAGAATTTCTTGGGCAATCTGTACAAGATATTTCCATGGTGGGTTGGAGCCAGCAAATCTAAAATACTTGATTCCAAGCTGAGTCGAAGCCAACTCCAGTTCATCGACAACTTTTTTTGGATCCTTTTTTCGAGTTGTAAAATTAAAGTGAGTGTGTGAGCAAAAATGGCACTTATTAAAACATCCACGAGACTCATCGACAACTAAGGTTTTAAAAAAACCATTAATTCCGGGATAGATAGTTGGATCATGTATGGCCATCGGAAGAGTCTGGATATCCTTGGTGTAAGAGTTTGGCCCTTTGATTGGATTTCCTGAGGATGATTTGTAGATGGTGCCGTCATGGTTTGACTCTTTCTTAAGAAAATTAAGTAAGGGAAGCTCGCCCTCTCCGTAAACCACAAGATCGAAAAAATCCGCAACAGATAAAAAGACTTCTTCAGCATGGCGAACGGCAGGACCGCCGGCGATGACTTTAACCCATGGGCAGTGGGATTTTAGTTCTTTGGCCATATTTAAGAGCGGTGTGAATCCATTTCCTGCCCAGAACTTGAATCCAACGAATTCAATTTTTTCATCTTCGACTTTTTTTATGAGCTCTTGAGTTTGCTGGGCGATCATTCTTTGGATTCCAGAATGGCGAACGTCATCATATTTTTTAAATAAATCAGTGGTAATTTGCTGTTTCTTTGAGAGGGTTTCTAAAATTTGGTTGGGCAGATTTAGTTGGTCTTTAGGAATAATTTGATCAATACAGTTTGGAGTTTGAAGGTCTATAATTTCGCAGTCAAAGCCATGCTGAATGACCAAGGCCGCCAGCCCTGTTAGTGAGTTATCCGGAAGAAAGGTATTACAGGTTAAGACATGTCCGGCAAAGTTTATAAAGAGTATTTTAGAATTTACAGCCATGAGTTTTTATCGGAAAGTGCTAAATGAAAGTTAACATGATAAAAGTCATGAACTTGAATTATTGTTAATTGTATATGATTTGGATCATATTGCGGGCTTAAAATAACCTAATGACAAACCGATCTGATATTTTTTGCAGCCTCCAGATGGCGAGCAATTTCACACATTTCCATGGCGTTGACACTTTTGCTTTGGCAGGCAAATTCTAAACTGAACTGAGTCTTTCGGGAGTCTTGAGAAATAAAGGGCTGGCGAATTTTATCAAAAAAATGTTGCTGTAAATTTCCATTATCAGAGGTGATCATTTCAAATTGCCACTCGCCGACGGACTTCAGCGGAATCCGCACAAGGCTGCCTTTGCTTGTTTGAATTTGTAATTCATTTTTATTTAACTGTGATGCCGATGCTGAGTTGTTGCCTGGAACAATGATGCGACCATCGCAGGTCCACTGTATCCCTTCGGGAAAATGCTCGTCATAAGGATTTTTTTCCTCATACAATTGATCGTGCATCTGACATAGAAACTGATTTAATTGCAAATCATCGCGCTGAATAATTTTTTGAAGAAGCTGTGGATCAAATCGAATATTTTCACAGTTGGCTCCGCCAATAAGTCCGGCCTCTAGGTGTGAGGCTTGTGATAAATATTCAAAGTTTTCCGCACTTAAATTTAAGTTCATTTTTTTTGTACAATCTTGCAAGGATTTTACAGAAGAAATTTTCTTCGTCGCGCTCATTGCAAAATTCGAAAGCCCAGCAAAGGCCAGTCCCACACTGGCTCGCCCAATCGGGTTTCGACTTTGCAATTCGCAGGATCTGTTGTTGCGCGAACTCTCTAAATACGCTCTATTCTTTATGGATTCATACTGGGCGTCGCTAGCGTTCATATTTAAAACAGAAGAGCGAAATCGACGGTAAGATTGAAGCTCCTCTCCCAAAAGCGTTGAAAGATGTCCATTTGCAGATGATTTCAAGGGTAAGTCCGGCAATCTCTTTTTTAAATTTGTGAGAAAGCGATAATCGTATCTATCGCGCTGAAGACTAATAAATTTTTCAACGCTTGGTCTTTGGCTTTTTTGAAGGGAATCTGGGTACCGATCAAGCACAGTTTGTTCAAGCGTTCGTTGAATCATATCCCCAGGAGATTTAGCCCCTTTTTTAAAAGTATTCGTAAATGTATTGTCTGGAATGCGCGCACTGATTTCATTTTGAACGGCCAAAAAATAATTGCGAAGGGTGGGCTCCCGTCCTCCGTTAAGTCTAAGTTTTCCTCCAGCCTGATTTACTTTTTTTTCGACTTCTTCTGCAAAAACTTTTGAAAACTCTTTCAGATCCGCATCCATTTTGCGGCGCTTGGTTTCTAATTCATGAAGAATATCTTGAGTTTCATGAAAGACATCTTTGCTGACTTTGGATGTGCCCGTGTGCATAAGGTTGTTGCCAACACGACGGAGTTTAATAAACCCTGTGCTAAAGCTATACTTGGAATTTTTATTTGGTGGAATTAAAAAAAATGATCCCGCCAACGAAAAATTTACGTTATCCCTGCAAAGCGACATCGCTTTAGATTCTTGGCATTGGTAGTGTGCCGCCAGGGCATCCAACTTTTCCTGATGACAGTTCTCTTGCGGCTCCGCAAACCCAATAGATTGCATACAAAGAATAAGGAGCGGTAGCAATAAAAGCCGGTTGGATACCATTTTCTTAGTATACATAGCGTGGTGTTGATGATGAATTCTTAGATGAAGAATCTAGCCTAAAGTGAAGGGGTAATTCTGCCTTCACCCAGCAATTCGATACTGATGAATCTTGTCGGCGCAAACATCCCTCAAAACAACTTCAAAATCAAATATTGAAAAAGGTTTTGATAAAAATTTGGGAACATTTTTTTGTTTTTTGGTCAATCGCACAAAGTCCTCAATTGAAATTCCAGAAAGCATAATAGTTGGAATGGTCGGATATTTTTCCTTTAGCTCACGATAGAAAACAAGACCTGAAAATTTACCCCTTAAGTTATGATCTACAATAATAAGATCATAGTCGCCATCATTCAGGGCAAGGCGAAGAAGTCCATCAAGGCACGAATCCACCACATGGACGGCCGCTGCCGGGCGACATTTTTTTGAAAAATAATCTAACAGAACATGTTGAAAATCGTAATCATCTTCAATGATAAGAATTTTTTGGAAGCGAAAATCGGTGAGCATTTTTGGAACCTCCGTGTTCACAGAGAATATTCTATAACACAAATCTATGTTGTAGTTGAAAAAGAAAAAAAATAGAATGTGACGACTCAGATTAAAACAAAAGATTACTTCAAATAAATAAAACTGAGATTCCGCCCTGAGTTTTGGTGATCCCGTCTATAGGAATGAAACATTGTCGATGTTTTGGTGTCTATAAGGAGTTCAGAAAATTTTGGCAAACCTCTCAATGATTGCTCAATTTGAGATTTTGCAATCGAGGCCAAATTCAGATAATAGGAATTTGATTTCTCAAAGTAGTGAGCACTTTTGTCTTTGGCGTCTGAAGACTGAAGAAGCAGATCAAGAGTGTCTTTTTTAATTTCAAAACTATCTTGTAGGATATGCGGTCCAAACCAAAATTCAAAATCATTTGCGAGTAGGCTTTTCGAGAAAACTTGGGTCAGGGTTTTACTGCAGATTTTATTTTGAACCCCCTTCCATCCGGCATGGATGGCGGCCGCGCGATTTAGTTTTTGGTTATAAAGCATCAGGGGGATGCAGTCGGCGGTGGAAATAAGCAGGGCTTGATTTTTTATATCAGTCCAGTGAGCATCGGCCTCAACTAAATCATTTGATGCGGGCACAATGATGTCGGAATGAGTTTGTTTGATGCGAAGGAAATGACAGTTTTTAAATCGGCTTTGAAGTTTTGGAATATCGGTGCCGATTTTTCCGAAAAAAACGCACACAGATTCGTTTTCGAAGGTGTAGCCGAGGTTACATTCCTGGTAGGTTTGCATGGAAGCCAAACTCCTGTAATTTTTGTTGGTCAGCCTGGGGCCAAGAAATTTTGAAGAGCATTTTTTCTTGTGTTCTTGGATGAACAAATCCAAGTTCTGCGGCATGTAAGAAAAAACGATTCAGTTTTAGCTTTTGATAATACGATTTTGATCCGCCATAGACCAAATCACCAACCAAGGGATGATTGATTTCGCTCATGTGTACGCGAATTTGATGAGTGCGACCTGTTTCTAATTTTAATTGCACGTAGCTGACAGCTAAATTTTTATCGATCTGAGCTGTTGCAATAATTTTAAACTGAGTGCTGGCCCATTTTCCTAAAACATCCACTTCGGCAATGGGTTTGGTGACAATTCGGTTGTTTTTGATCACGGAAGCATAGCGTTTGCGATCAACAGGGTGGCGTGCCAGATAGGATTGAATAGTGTCAGAATTTTTAGTGAAAAGTTTTTCGACCACAGCATAATAAATTCGATGAGCTGTTTTTTCTTTGAATTGAATGGCTAGTGCATCGTGTGCAAAATCGTTCTTGGCAACCACTAAGAGTCCGCTGGTTTCTTTATCGATGCGGTGAACGATTCCTGGGCGAAGCTCATTTTTCATGGAAAGCTGGTTGGTGTAGTTGATCAGAGCATTCACCAGTGTGTCTTGTTCGTGGCCTGCGGCGGGGTGAATAACAAGTCCCGAGGGCTTATTGATCACTAGCAGATCATTGTCTTCATGAATAATATCAAGCGGAAAATCATAGGGAATCAGACCAATGGATTCAATTTCTGGAATTTGAATGGTCACAACTTGGTTGGCTTTTAAAATATGCGAGGCTTTGACGGGTTTGTTATCAATTAAAACAAGCGACTTCAGAATAAGATCCTGAGCGAAGCTACGCGATGATATTTCGGGAAACTGAAGAAGCCACTTGTCGATACGTTGACCCGCAGCTTCGAGATCGGCAACACAGACTTTAGTTTTCAAGCATTTTTTTATAAAGCTTCATATAAGAATCAGCAACAAATTTGTCGTCCAAATTCAAATAACGTGCGATTTGAATAACATAGCCTCGAACAAAAACAGGTGCCGGCAAATTGTTAGCATCCATTTTTTCTAAAGCATGAATATACCAGGTATTTATTTTTGTTTTTTCATTTAAAATTTCAATACTGACGTTTTTATATTCACGAACTTTTTTTAAGAAATTACCATCCCAAAGGAGCTGATTTTCGATCTCCTCTTCAAAAGCCTCATCTAAATCGTAAGGAGTGTGGTTGGTTGCAGATAGTTCGAAAGTTTTCTTTGAAGTGCTTTCATTAAAAAGTTTTTGACTGGCTTCTTTAATGGCATCAATAGACAAATCGCTTTCACTGAAGGTATTTGCCTGTCGGCGTTTTTCATAAATATTGCGATAGGCATCATTTCCAAGAACAGCAAATGCTTCATCGATCATGCTTTGTAATTGTTCTGCCTCAGATTTATCAAAGATTGTATAAAGAGCGGGATTTTGAGCAGAATAAGTTCGCTTTGCCTTTTCGTACGCAACAGCAATTTCTTGTTGGGTGGCGTTCTGTGGAACTTCTAGAATCTCGTAATAATTGTGCTTCATTTCTGTATTCATCTTAAATTTATGATACGGCCCATTATTCCCTAGGATCAATAAAATGTTTATTTTTTTTAGTTTCGCTAACTTCAGACATAGATTTAGATAAAATTTATAATATGCTTAAACTAGTGGCTGAAATTTAATGCCTTGCAAGTTTTCTTCAGCTTCAGAAGCTCTTAAATACAAGGGGAGCAGAGTGGACCAGTGGCTTTGTTGTCCAACTCGTTCGATTACCAAGGGGGCAATTGCACGGGTCCGGGGTTCATCTAGGGGCTCATTTGGGCGTTGAATGAAGGCCTTGGTTTCTGGGGAAAAGTATTGAGAATAAGCCCCATATCCATCTCCAACAACAAGGCAACTGCTTTGGATATAGTCTTTCAGGTTTTGGACGCGAACGACTTGAGGGGGGGAAAGAATATCAAGGGTGTGGCCCTTTTTGAGATAAGTTCCAATATAAACCATATTTTTAAAAGCATTAATCATGCTCACAATAGGCAGGTCTTCTCGTTCTGTTTGAAAGGCCAGAGTTTCCAGAGAATTTATTCCAAGAACTTGCTTGTTATGACAAAAGGCAAAGGTTTTTATCATATTTAAACTGACACGAATTCCTGTAAAGCTACCTGGTCCAACACCGGATACAAAAAGATCCACATCAGCTAACTTTTTTTGAGACTCGTCCAAAGCTTCATGTACAAAAACATTCATCATGTCCGAGTGTGAGCCCCGACGCATGGATTCGCGATAAGACAACAGTTTTGAATCTTCAAACAAAGCCACACTGCCTAGCAAAGTGCTGGAATCACAAATTAAAAAAATCATGACTTAAAAAAGAACTTATTCACATCATTGAAAATCGCTAAAACCATCAGCCCCATCAAAAGGATAAAGCCAACCTGTTGGGCGATTTCCATTTTCTTGATACTGAGTGGAGAACCCTTGATCGCTTCAATGAAATAAAACACCAAGTGACCGCCATCAAGAACAGGAATTGGTAATAAATTAAGAATAAAAAGACTGACCGATAAAATACCCATTACCATCAAAAATGATTGCAGACCGCTCTCATAAGAATCCTTGGCCGCTTTCCCGATAGAGATCATTCCACCAACATTCTTATGTGAAATTTCACCCTGGAATAGACGAACAAACGAAATGACAGTCATTGATGTGATATCCCAAGTGCGCTCAGTACCTTTTGTGAGTGCTGAGAAAACACCATCGGCTTTGACTTTTACCATTTCGGGTTGTGAATAATTGATAAATGGTAAAATTCCAATTGTGTAGCGACGGTCTTCTTTTCCCTGCGCAGTCATTTGACTGGTCACTTGAGGAGTGATTTTTTTTGTTAACTCAGCTCCATCACGAATGACTGTGATCATTAGGCCATCTTTGCCATCGAAAGATTTAATAGTTGCTAGGATTTGTTCCCATTTTGTAACAACCACTGAATTGATCTGCACGATCTTATCGTATCGTTTTAATTCAGCTTGTTCAGCAGGAGAATCTTTAACAACTTGATCCAAATAAAGATCAGGTTGCTCAAGTCCAAATGCCAGCATTGTCATATTTGGGGAATAGTCTTGTTGTGAAATCGTATGTGGTATTTTTTCACGTTTTCCATTCACTTCGCGCTCGATAATGATTTCAAGTGTGGCTCCAGAACGGATCATGTGTTCGAGCTCTGTCCATTTAGAAACTTTTGATTTATTTATTTCTATAATTTCATCACCAGGCTTGAGGCCTGTTTTTTCGGCTATAGAGCCAGCAATAACTCCGACAGTTGTTCCTCGAGCCAGGGGAAGAACTCCGGTCAAATCGCCAATCATTTTTTCAGTCGAGAAAATATTAGGATTTTTGATAGAGGCGACTGTCAAAGACAAATCTTTAACTTCTCCGGATATGGTTTTAACTTTAGCAGTCACGGTTGAGTTTTGATTTGCATTAAGAAATTTCTGTAAATCTTCATAGCTTTTTAATTCCGTGGCATTTATGGACAGGATGCGATCGCCAGCACTTAGGCCCATTGTTGCCGCGGGTGAATTGGATTCGACTTCGGCAATAACGGGTGCTCGAGTTTCCTCACCAATTACAGAAATAAAAGTAAAAACTGCGATTGCAAAAAAGAAATTCATCAGCGGTCCCGCCAGCACAATGGCAATCCGCTGCCAGACAGTTTTATGAGTAAAAGAATGCACGCGATCAGCCTCGCTGACGGTGTCTCCATTTTGTTCGCCAAACATCTTCACGTATCCACCAAGTGGTATCAGCGAAAGACAATATGTGGTGTCACCTTTTTTATAACTTAAAATTTTCTTTCCAAAACCGAGTGAAAAAACTTCGACTCGAACTCCGCACATTCTTGCAACTGCAAAATGGCCCAACTCGTGAACAAAAATAAGTATGCCTAATAAAATTGTAAACGGAATAATTCCTGACAAAAACCCTGATGACACCGATTGAAAAAATTCTAAAATATTCATAGATAGTAGTTTAACCGATCAGGGGAAAACGTCTATATGAGATGTACCAAATCCTAGACCATTTTTTTGAATTTTCTGAAATTGCCTTAGAGCGAAAAATACGTCGCAGCGAGATAAAAAAGAGGTGCAGCCAGTAAGACGCCATCCAAGCGGTCTAAAATTCCACCGTGGCCTGGCATGATCGAGCCAGAATCCTTCACTCCCGAGACTCGTTTGATCAAAGACTCGAAAAAATCACCAATTTGGCCGAGAAGTCCTCCAACTAGACCGCAGAGCAAGAGTACTGTTAACGGGGTATTGGGTAATAAAAATTGAAATGCTGCGGCCACGAGAACTGAAAACAGCAATCCGCCAGCAGCACCTTCAACGCTTTTGTTTGGTGAAAGCAATGGGGCCAGTTTTGTTTTACCAAAATTAACACCAAAGATATAAGCGCCAATGTCGCCAGCAAAAACTACTGCCAAAAGACAAAAGAACCACTCCATTCCATTGTTGGACTGAGTGGTCCACACAACCGCCGCTGGTAAAAAACAAGTGTAAACTAAACCCATGCAATTTTTTGCAACAAACGATAAAATTTGATCCAGGTCTTTAAAACGTTTGTGAAATAAAATACCCAAGCTTGCAACCAAAACAAAACTCAACATCATTGCAATCCCTGAGATAAAACGCATATTTTCTTGAGTGATAATAATAAATACCACACTGGAGACTGTCACAAATAAGCGCTTTAAAAATGGTGGGTGGTCTTGGCTAAAAAGCATTCGCGCAATTTCAAATGAACCCCGAATAACCACAAACAGAGCGAACAGGTAGATCCCTTTCTCACGACCAAAGTAGACGGCTAAAATTAAAACGATCAGTGCAATAATTGCCGAAACAATTCTAGACGAAAGATTCTTCATTTTTTCCAATCACGCGGCCGTAGCGACGTTCGCGTTGAAAATAATTCTGACAGCAGCGATCAAAATGTATTTCAGTAAAATCCGGCCAAAGTGTTTCTGAAAAATACAATTCGCTGTACGAGGCCTGCCACATCATAAAATTAGACAATCGTGTCTCGCCACTGGTGCGAATAATCAGATCAGGATCAGGTATTTGTGAAGTCATCAGATGTGATGTCATCAAACTTTCGGTGATTTGATTCTTGTCGATTTCATTATTCTTAAATTTTTCAGCAATATTTTGAACAGCAAGAAGAATCTCTTGGCGAGAGCCATAGCTGATCGCAAATGTTAAATATAGACCAGTATTTCGGGCTGTTAATTTCTTGGTGTTTTCAATAGCTTGTTGAATGTCTTTTGGAAGCTTTGTGATCTCGCCAATGACATCAAAGCGAATGTTTTTTTTAACTAAATTATCTGTTTCTTTTCTCAAGTAACGGTTAAGCAAAAGCATTAAAAAAGAAACTTCTTCGTGTGGACGCAGCCAATTCTCAGTACTGAAGGCATAAAGGGTTAAATTTTTTAACCCAGCATTTGCGGCATGAGTAATTATTTTTTTTGCGACACGAGCGCCCTTAATATGGCCATAGGTTCTGGGCTTGTTTCGTAGCTGAGCCCAGCGACCATTTCCATCCATAATAATTGCAACATGTTCTAAGCGAGCAGCCATCATTAAATTTCTTTTTAGATCGTAAGGATCGATTTTTCTTTTTCGTCCGTAGCCGCATCAACTTTTTTAATGACATCGTCAGTCAGTTTTTGAATTTCTGTTTCAGCCTTCTTGGCCTCATCTTCACTGACCAATTTATCTTTGAGTGCTTTCTTAACTTCTTCGTTAGCATCTCGGCGAACCAAGCGAACAGCAACACGAGCATCTTCGGCGATTTTTTTAACTTGCTTTGCTAGGTCTTTGCGTCGTTCTTCTGTTAGATCTGGAACCTTAAGACGAATAACTTTTCCGTCATTAATTGGTGCCATACCAATATCTGATTTAACGATACCTTGTTCAATATCTTTAAGAATTGCCGATTCCCAGGGAGCAATCAAAAAAGTTTTTGCATCTGGTGTTGAAACGGAGGCCACCTGATTCAAGGGAGCCATTTGGCCGTAGTAGTTAATGCGGATTGAATCCAGCATAGAGACTTGGGCTTTACCAGTGCGGACTTTTTTGAAGTCTTCTGCTAAAGACGCCAAGCATTTATCCATTTTAGCCTGAGCATTTTTTTTATTTTGATCTAACATGGTTATCTCTCCTTGCTAGTAATGAGTTAAAAATTTAATGAACAATTGTGCCAATTTTTTCACCAACAACAGCTTTAAATATATTGCCGGTCTTTGCAAGATCAAATGTCATGATGGGAAGCTTGTTATCCATACAAAGACTGATTGCTGTTGAATCCATAACTTGCAAACCTTGTTTCAGAACATCGATATATGTGATTTTTTCGTAACGAATTGCATCGGTATATTTAGTGGGATCTTTGTCGTAAATACCATCCACTTTGGTAGCCTTCATTAAAACTTGCGCATTAATTTCCATCGCCCGAAGTGCTGCGGCCGTATCTGTTGTGAAGTAGGGGTTTCCCGTTCCGGCAGCAAAAATAACAATGCGGCCTTTTTCTAGATGTCGAATGGCCCGACGACGAATATAAGGTTCTGCGATTTCATCCATTTCAATGGCTGACTGAACTCGAGTAGGAACATTTTCTTTTTCTAAAGCATCCTGCAGCGCCAAAGAGTTGATACATGTAGCCAACATTCCCATATAGTCGCTGCTGGCTCTGTCCATACCCTGCGCTGAGGCTGCAACACCACGAAAGATATTTCCCCCACCGATGACTAATCCGATTTCAACACCAGTTGCATGGGCTTCTTTAATATCTTTTGCGATTTGTTTAATTGTCGGGGAGCTGATTCCGTGACCTTGAGTCCCAGCAAGGGCCTCACCGCTTAACTTAAGAAGAATTCTTTTGTAAACTGGTTTGCTCATTCAAGGCCCCCTTCAACTAGATGAAATTTGGAATACTTAAAAAACTAGTGGTTTCGTGTTTGTTCAGCCACTTCAGCTGCGAAATCGACAACTTTCTTTTCGATTCCAGCGCCCAGTTCAAAACGCACAAAACGTTTGATTGTTAAATCGCCCCCAGCTTTTTTGCTAGCTTCTTTCATGTAATCAGAAACTTTCAAGTCTGGATTTTTAACAAAGGACTGATCTAACAAACAGTTTTCAGCTAAAAACTTGCGAATTTGGCCGTCAACAATTTTTTCGATCATTTCTGGTTTTTTACCCTGTTCTAGGTTTTTTGCTTTCAAAATTTCTTTTTCTTTTGAAACAACATCAGCAGGAATTTGTTCTGAAGAGATAGCCATCGGATTCATCGCAGCAATATGTAAACACACGTCTGCAGCAAAAGTTTTTGCATCGGCTGAAGTCGCAGCAGCAGGTGTTGAAGTCGCAACCTCAATCATCACGCCGATTTTGCCTTCGCCATGAATATAGGTATGAACCAATCCAGAACCAGTAACTGTGTATTTTTCAGCGCGACGAATAACAATATTTTCACCAATTTTTGCAATCGCTTCTTTTAAGATATCACCTACATTTTTGCCGGCAGCTTTTGCATAAGGCTGGTTTAAAATATCAGCTGTTGATGTCGCTGTTAGAACGTGTTGAGTGATATCGTTTACAAAAGATTTGAAGGCATCATTGCGTGAAACAAAATCTGTTTCTGAGTTGATTTCAACGACAGCCGCAGTTGTCCCAGCTGTTGTCGCATTCACTAAGCCTTCTGCAGCGATACGGTCTGATTTTTTTGCAGCAGCAGAAAGACCCTTAACTCGTAACCATTCGACAGCGGCTTCAAAATCACCCTTAGATTCTTCTAAAGCTTTTTTACAATCCATCATTCCCGCGCTTGTTTTTTCGCGCAGCTCTTTAACCATTGACGCAGATATAGACATAACGTCTCCTTGAGATTTTTGATTTAAATTTAATTTTTTAAAAACAATATATTAAAATAAGGATACTTAAAAGCGAACTGCAGATTACTCTGCAGCGTCTTCTTTAGTTTCAGTATTTAATTCTGCTTCAATTTCAACAATCTCAGCAGTTCCCGCAGCCACTAACTTACGAGTTTTGTTCGCTTTAACAATTGATGGGCCTGCAGATTTTTTCTCTTCAGGTTTTGCACCGCGAGCTGGACGCTTTGCTTGTGCTTGCTCTTGAGAGTCTAATTCTTTAGCCGCATCAGAACCTTTGTCAGTTTGAGTGCGCATTTTTTGTTCCCAAACTTTTGCACCCTCGATGAAAGAGTCTGCAACAAGGTTTGTAAACAATTTGATCGAACGGATAGCATCATCATTTCCTGGAATTGGATAATCAACGATATCTGGATCAGAATTTGTATCAGCAATAGCAACGATCTTGATACCTAATTTTTTAGCTTCAAGAACGGCAATGTGCTCCTTCGGAAGATCAACAACGAACATGACTTTTGGAATAGCCTTCATGTCTTTGATGCCTTCTAGGTATTCAGTCAAACGCAACGACTCGTGATCTAAACCAGCGCGTTCTTTTTTAGTTAATAAATTGTATTCGCCTTTTTCTTTCATCGCTTCGATTTTACGAAGACGATCAATAGAAGCTTTAATTGTTTGGAAGTTTGTTAACATTCCACCCAACCAACGTTTCGTCACGAAGTACTGGCCAGATCGGCGAGCAGCTTCTTGAATAGGCTCAATAGCTTGTTTTTTAGTCCCAACAAGAATCATTGAACCACCGTCAGCAGCAATTTGTTTTACAAATTCTGCGGCCTGGTTTGCGCGTACAACAGTCTTTTGGAGGTCAATAATATGAATGCCTCCGCGAGCTGTGTACACATAGGGTTTCATTTTTGGGTTCCAACGCGAAGTTTGGTGTCCGAAGTGAACGCCAGCGTCTAACATCTCTTTCATGGTTACTTGTGCCATGGTATTTCCTTTTCTGGTTATGCCTCCGACGGACAGAGCTTGGTTTATCCAAGAGTACTTAGTTGGTTTTTGTTTTATTCAAAAGCCAATGCCAAGACCAGTGTTAATGACCGTCGTGTGTTATAGTGGAGAATAGGGGTATCACACAGGGGTTCAGAGAGCAAACATAAAATAATCAAATAAAATCAGTAGGTTGTGCCCCAGGCTTTAGTTTCCTTATGGGATTCCGATAAGACGAATGTCCAGGGGGATGCAATGGAAACCTTTAGAAAATATTTTCGTAGGCATATCTATATCCTATCAGTGCTTTTATTGTTTACTGTCGTTGCAAGCGTTTTTCAAAATTGTGCCCCAGCTAAATTTGGTAGCCCCGAGACCGCAGATTTCAGTTCAATGAGCTCTTCTTTAAGTGCTCATGCTTTTGTAACCAATGAAGATACCCCCCTAGAAGCTCAACCTAAAACATTTGCGATGGCCAATTCAAGTCGATCCTACTTTACTGTGACCCGTCAGCCCAGCCATGGACAGTTAACATCTTTTGATTCGACATCTGGAAAATTCACTTATATGCCAGGGCCTAAATTTTTTGGTGAAGATAGCTTTCAGTATATTGAACAAGAAGAGGGCGTCGCAACACCCCACGAAGTCCCGATTTCTATTGAAGTTATTATGGTGACTCATTTGGCGATTAAGACAGAGTTGATTGGTTTTGAAATGGACTCTCCCGCCACAGAATTTCTTTTAGATGTTTATGATTATAACGATCCTAAACCGCTTTCTTATTTGTCTTTTGATTTAGCAGTTTTAGAAGTTAAAACAAAATATGGCCTTCTTAAAAAATTGCCGGCAGCCAATAGGTTTTCATATAAGCCGGATGCGCACTTTCGCGGAAATGATCAGTATGAATTCGTTGCTAAAAATTCTTTTGGTGAAACAACAAAAAAAGTCATCACTTTGAATGTAGGAAATCCATTTCGAAATTTAGAACCATCGATGGCTGTTCGGGCCTCGGGCTGTATCTCGTGTCATTTAAATGCCAGTTCAAAAGTGATCACAGATTTTGGATATGGAAACAACTTCTTCTTCGGAAAACATGGTGGAGCCAATCCCTTGGGAGCCCCATACAGTTGGTATAGTGACAATATTGGTGGCGGTTGGTTTTCGACAACACTAAAAGAAATTATTGTACCGAATGTTGCATTGCCGTTTAGAGTTGGTGACTATGCGGCGACATACAGTTCTACCTCTTCACGCTGGTCTGCAAGTCAAAAAAACGCGACAACAGTTCCTGAATATATGCGAGCTGTTCTTAGCTCCAACATCGAGAAGACTCGACCAGCTGCCACGGTCACAACAAAGAGTGAAATCTATATAGGAGCACCAACGGCGGAGATTCTGATCAGTCGCTCAGGAATTGAATCAAAACCATTTGTCTATTTTAAAAACACACAAGCATCGCCGGAGCTTTCGGGACTTGTGAAGAAAAATACTTACTATGAAGCCCAGACATTAACGTGTGATGGTGATCTGACGATCAACGGCACGGTGTTTTTGAAAAATTTAACGCTAATTACAAATAACGGATGTCGTATTTATGCAACAGGCCCTATTTTTGTGAATGGCAAAATTAATTATATACAGGCTGTTCCAGGCGCAACAAACAACACCAATCTGCAATTGGTGAGCAGTCGCTGGATTAATTTAGGTGTGGGGCAAACGCATTGTGAAAAGGCCGCGAACTATCCCAAAAATGTGCGTCGCTGGTATTATGAATTGGGGAATGGGACCAACGAGAACCCAATGGCTCATCGTGTAGTTGCCTATGCGGCGCCAACTCGCTCAGGTAAAGAGGACGGGACAGCTTTACAAGCTATCGCGAAAACAATTGTTGATCTTCAAGATGCGTCTTGTCGACCGGTCATCACTGGACAACCCGCACCACGCGAAGTTCACTTTGAGCGACTTTTATTAAATGCTCCTCGGGTGGATTCTCGGTACACTGGTCAATTTACAGGTGTGATTATTTCTGAATTGGCTTTAATGAGTCTTGCAGATTTTACGTTTCAATTTGATGACGTGTTCAAGCGAGTCCCGATTTTGCCGCAACTGTTGCCAAGTCATTATTTGGTTGTGAAGCCCTGATTGTTTTAGGGCTTTTCGTTTTATAAAGGCAGAGTTTCAGTTTCTATTGTTGGGTTGTTTCCAAATCCAAGCGCAGCAATCACCATTTGAGATGTTTGTAAGGACCCTAAAAGGTTTGGTGCCGTTGCTGAAGTCACTGACGCAATCCAAAGATTTTCAATATGAGGATACGTCAAGTTTGCATTTAACTTCAAGTCACCTCCAGAAATAGAAGACGAAACATAGATGCGTTCTTTTTGAATTTTATCGGCAAGTTCTGGAAAGGCACGTTTGATTTGACGTTTTATTTTTTTAAGAACCAAACCAATATTTTCTGTGTCTTCAGCATCTTCAAAATCAATAAAACTAAGCCACTGTGAGATGTTGGGTGAAATATTTTTTGAAATGAATTTTCCAACACACGGGCCGAGATCATCATCTGTCGTGCCATTAAGCACAAATAAATTTTGTTTTTGCTCTGAAAACTCCGGATGAAATAAATCAAGACAAACGGTTTGCCAACTTTTTGCTTTTGCAATTTTATTCTTTAATCGAGGATTCATAATCTCGTCAGGCATTAAAAAAGGAAGTTCTTTAAGGGGCGCTGCAAATATAAAATTATGAGCATGATAAACTTTATTTCCATTCACAGTCACATGAGTCACTTTTGGATTTTTTGCAGTGGGATCATCAAAGTGAAACTTGGTTACAAAGGACCGAGGAGTGGCCGTTCCTGTGAATTTTTCTTTTAACTGTTGAACCCATTGCCAAGGCTGAAGATGGAGCTCGACGTATTTCGAAGTCAGAAAATAAGAAAATTGATCGTAAAACAGTGGTGGTTTTTCTCCAAAGCCGACAAAGGGTTTGAATCCTGAAGCCTCGTAGGTCTCTGGATTGTTTTCTTCGATGGATTTAATAAGTTTCAAACCCAATTGGGATTCAAAATTTTCTAAAGCTCGAACACCAGAGTCAGTTGCTGGATAGAAACGAAGCCCATTGTTAATCATTTGATCTGCAAGTGTTGTGGGTCGATTTGATCCTCCCAATTCATCTTGAGATTCGAGAAGTAAAATATTTTTTGTCTCTAAAGAAAGCTTGTGTGCAATTGATAATCCTGTGAGGCCGCTTCCAATGATGATATAATCGTAGATGTGCATACAGTAACGATCAGCAATACTTGCAGATGTTGCAAGAAATTCCTGAATTAATTGGGTCTAACGCATTTAATCACAAACCTTAAAATGGCTCTGACAGCGGGCTTAAGCCAACTTTGCTGATCCAAAAAGCACGCCGCTTTTGGAGAAATCTTATAGTAGAAATAAACTAAAGTTCGACCACCTGAAGTGGTTTTCAAACTTTTATCGCGAAACTGACGAAGTGCTATAACTTCATCGGCTCGCGGAGTTTCAAATGCCGATGTGGCAATAAAACAGCGGGGTCTTTGAGCTTTGCTGGCAACTAAGAAACTTTTTATAATCTCTGGGCGGCGTGCCGATTTCATAAAAACCTGGGCTTTTTTGACCAGATCACCATAGATCGGCGTATACGAGACAAACTTAGCAAGCTGTTTTGCCGCAATTCTTTGACGGCCACTGTATTTTTCGCTGGCGTCATAAATTCGAATCAAATCCCAGTAAACGCCCGTAATGACAGTAAGCTCAGCTGTTTTCGCAGACTCTTTGAGCATCTCGGGGGTTAGTTGTCCCGGTCCACAGTTAAAAACAACTTCAACTAGACGTAAGTATTTTTCATATGAAACAGCAGCTTCAGAAAAAAGTTGATTCTTCATTAGGGCGTGGCCATTGCGAACTAAGGCGACACGATTTTGCCATAATTTTTTTTTCTTGAGATCTTTTGCGCGCTCTTGCGCCAGTAAAATTCCGGAGGCTCCGAAAGCTTGGCGTTGTAAGGCGTTCATGCAGGATTTGCAAATTTGATCTTCTAGTGGAAAATGGGGATCAACTTCTTTAACTTTTTGACGCAACTCAATCGGAAGCGGAAAAATTTCTGAAACTTGTAAGCTGCACTGCGGACATGTGACCATGAGTTAATTATTTTACAATAAGTTCATGGGGTCAATGTCGACCAAGACCTTCACTTGAGATTCAACCCAGGACTCATCCCCTAGCAAAAAGCTGACAAACTGATTGAGCCGTTGTGATTGAGGATGCTTAAAGATCAAATGATACCGAAATTGATTTCTGAGCTTGGCCATTGGCGCCTGGGCCGGTCCTAAAATTTCAATATCATGATAGATTGCAAATTTTTCTTTTGCGGCATGGGCCCGCTGTGACATGACATGACATGTGTCTTTTACTTTCTGCAAGGACAGGGATTGAACCCGAATAGCGGTCATTTTATGAAAGGGTGGGTAATTCAACTGCGCTCGATGATTGAGCTCGTTTTGAACAAAACCTTCATAATCATGATTTTGCGCAAACAGCAGTGAATCATGGGTCGTATTGTATGTTTGAATGATGACCTGACCAGGGTTTTCATCGGCCTTAGTGTGGCGACCGGATCGGCCACTCATTTGCGTGATCAATTGAAAACTTCTCTCGGAAGAACGAAAATCAGGAAGATTAAAACCAATATCGGCTAATAAAAGGCCGACAAGTTTCAAGTTTGGAAAATCCAAGCCTTTGGCAATCATTTGAGTTCCAATTAAAATATCAATTTCAGACTGTTCCATTTTTTCGATTAGTTCCTCAAGTTCGGCGCGAGAATTAATTTCATCTCGATCGGCTCGAGCGACATTGGCTTCTGGAAAAAGTTTTTTAAGGTCTTCCTCGACGCGCTCGGTTCCAAGCCCCATCGGCGTGAGTTCGCCCTCTTTGCAGTCACTGCATTTTATTTTAAAATTTTCATGATAATCACAATAATGACAGACTAAATGTGACTGTGCATGCAGTGTTAAACTGATATCGCAATTGGGGCATTCCGCGGTGTGACCGCATTCGGGACAAAGCACCAGGTGCGCCATTCCGCGGCGGTTAAGAAGCAGTGCCACTTGCTCTTTTCTTTCAAGCGTTGCTTTCATTTCATTATAAAGTTGCTGTGATAACCAATAGGGTTTTTCAATTGATTTTTTTGGTAAATCTTTTTCAAGTCGCATGTCGACAACTTGAATATTTGGCAACGGTCGATTTTCAACGCGAGATTTTAATTGATGCAGATGATACTTTTTATCTACTGCATTTTTCCAAGATTCTAGACTTGGCGTTGCAGATCCTAAAACGACGGGGCAGTCCATAAACTTGGCCAGCATCACGGCCGAATCCCGGCCATTATATTTCAGTTTTTCGTCTTGTTTGTAACTGGATTCATGCTCTTCATCGACAACAATCAATCCAACATCTTCAATGGGACAAAAAAGTGCGGATCGGGCACCAATTAAAATTTTTTTGTTTCCAGTAACAATATCCCACCACTGATTGGTGCGTTCACGATCTGTTAGTTGCGAGTGCAAAACAGCAATTTTATCACCGAAACGTTCTGCAAAACGATGAACAAGTTGAGGTGTTAATGAAATTTCGGGAACTAAAAAAATTCCACGCTGACCTTTTTCTAAAACTTTTTCAAAAAGTTTGAGATAGATCTCTGTTTTTCCGGAACCGGTCACTCCGTGAACAAGGTGAACAGAAAAATCTTTATGTTCTTGAATTCCAGCAATGCAAGCAGTTTGTTCCACGGTGGGTGCGTGTTCGGATCGAGCGGCAACTGTTGGGATAACAGCGGCTCGCTTTGAGGCTCGTGCTGTTGTGGTTTTGCTCAGTGGCGGAAAACACAACTGAACCACTCGTCCAAGAGGGTAGGCATAATACTGCGCCAACCACTCGAGCCATTTTAAAAAAGGATCCTTCAGCGCTGGCCACTCGTCATCAACCGAAATCACGCGCTTGAGATCAAATCCGGCAGCCTTTGCTTTTTCTAGGTCAGTGCTTTTTGCTGGTCCAATCACAACACCGCGTACTTGTCGTTTTCCGAGTGGAACCGTGACAATTTGACCTCGAGAAACCGAAAAATTTTCATTCTGCAAATAGGTTAGTTGGTTTTTTAACGGGGCATCGACGGCAACTTGTACCGCCGCAACTTCCTGGTCGATCATTATCGGAATCTCTTGTAAAAATCCTGGATAACTAAACCAATACCACCTTTGCTTGCAAGCAAATCTTCGGAAGGTTGATTCAATGTTTGGGGATAAAAAGAACTTAATGAGGCTCCGGTTTTTGTACTGACATTGCGAACTTTAATTAAAATGCTGTGATCACCCCAAGAGACTTTTTTCGTTCGAGGAATTGAAATTTTTTTGCCATAAACAGCATAGTCTTCAAAAGAAACTTCCGCTTCGGACAGAAAGCGAAGCTTTCGAATTTGAAAGGTGTCTTGATCGATCCACAATTGAGGCTTTCCAATGTCGGGATCAGAAGGCTCTCCGATTGCAAAAGCCGTTGAACCATCAGCTCGAGAGAGGCGCATAAGAGGTGCTATCGATAACCATTTTAAATAATTTTTAAATGAATCAATGGATCGAATGGAAAGATAGCGTTCAAAAAAATCAGACAAAACCAATTCAGAATGTTTATTTTTTCCAAACATCACTGTTTTGCTTTTGCTGTTATAGATCACAACCAAACGAAATAAATCTTTAAGTGGACCCTGGCCTGTTGCAACCAATTTTAAATTTTTATCACCCTCGATGAGCCAGTTTTCTTTGATCACGTAATCGGCTGAACCAAATTTAAAAATAACATCTTGATCAATAGAGAAAATTTGATTTCCGGAGAGCGCGACGGTTTTATTTAAAACGGTGTCCAAAGGTAAGACGAAACCGTAAGAAAATGCACAAAACCACTGGACAATAGTCAAGACCATTACTGTTTTCATTCGAAATGTATATCATAATGAAACAAGAAGTTCAGCTCGAAGGCGAAAGGTAACGGAACGTGTTACTATGAAATTAGTGAAAACCTTAATCCTCATTATCCTTGTTTCCGGGCTTGTTGTTTTTTTCCAAAACTGCAGCCCACAGCAAAACACAGGTTTGCTGGGAACGCTTGAGTCCCCATCCACAATCGCTGATAAAGTTGTCACAGATGCCCCATTTGCATATGATTTGGTCGTTGATACAATTTCTTATAATTCTTGTGTCGGCGAGTATTTGAATGAATCTGGTTTACATGGTCTTAAAATTGGAGCGAATGAGGGTTTTGTCGACAGTCTTGGCACGGGGGCTGTCAAGGCAGGTCTTAAACTTCGGTCAGATTTTTTGGAGTACGTTGGGACAAATGTCAAGCCTAAGTATCCATCTACGGTGATTACTCCAGCCCAGATTAAAAATGTACTGGCAAACTCGAGTCTCAATAAAGATGTGCGAGTTCAATTTGCTGTTCGTAAAATTGCAGATCTTTCAGTTATTCAAGATATCATAAGTCCTGGCAGTCAGACGGTGCCGTTTAGTCTGCCACGAGATGGATTGGTTATTCATTCGCCGTTAACGGATGATCCGGTTATAACAAATTTAACAAAAAATGTTCAGTTTGCAGCGGGTGGAACGGTGCTCTCTGAGGGGCCACGCCTTTACAATTTACAGAGTGAATCAAGTCCCTCTCCCATCCAGGCTAGTTTTGGGTTCAGTAATATCACAGATGAGACCTTTCCGTTGGAAAATGCAGGAACAGATAACATGGGGATCGCAGAAAGATATGCTGAAACTGTTCGGAATAAGTTCAATTTAACCAGCTCCGAAAAATATATTTTAGCGATTACGTATGGAACACTGGATGCAGTTGGTTCGGAAACTTCTGGTGTTGATGATGGTTTAAGTACACCAAAACGCGCAGATGATAGCGACACATCAAAAGCATATGGTCGATCCTTTGCCTTGCAGTTTGGACTGCCAACATCCCCAGTGGCTGCGGGTTGGAAAAATGTGGCTTTAAAAAGCGTTACAGAATCAAATCTTAGCGATGCTTCGCCGGCTTCTGGAAGTCGTTGGGATTGTCGTAGTTATCTGATTATGAAACAGACCCACTGGAACAATACAAAATTATCTGAGCCTTCATGCGCCCCGCTGATGAGCTCGGATTTGAGTGATCCTGTTCGCGCCGCTCAAATTAAAAATTTGCGACGTCATTATTTAGAGACGGATTGGAATATTGGATTATTTTATGAAGCCGATCAGCTTTATATTCCGGCGGCTCGGGGAGACCATGCGATTTGTTTAGTTCCCAAGCCATCACGTGCCGAATGTTATTTGCCAACTCAGGACGCGGTTATTGCTGGAACAGATGTTGGGATCAATTACAACCCAGGAACTGAATGTTATTTGTCGAATCGATTTGGTACTTCGTACTCTAACTCCATCGAGACTGTTCGTGCTGGTGGACGCTGCGCCCAATTCGCCAGCATTTGTGTTCGCACGAGCACGAATTTCTAGTTTTTACATCGAACTCTTGCTAGCCTTTGTTTATGAAAAAAAACATCACTAAACTGGTATTGATTTTTGCGTCTGCATTTTTATTATCTCAACTTTCGTTCGCAACAGCCATTGGTGGATCTGTTTCAACAGCAACAGGTGGGACAGGGCGTGGTGCTATTGAGCCTATTGATGGTGTTCTGCTGAATCCATCAAGTGTTGCTCAGATCAAGTCACAATTTTTTTCATTTACTTATTCTACAGAACAAATGGGAATCACTATTTCCGACAATGGAAAAGAAGCTCTTTTTCCAGCGGCACTTGCGTTTGTGCGAACAGAGCGCGACAATTTGAAAACTCAAGACATGGCCTTGGTTTTGGCTTACAAGATCATGCCGCAGTTATCCTTTGGAACCACAGTATCACTTGTTGAGTATGTTCAATCCAATAATGGTTTAGAAGATAAGTACCGACAGACAGTTGGTGATATCGGGATTTCATTTGCACCGACTAAAGAACTTTCGCTTGGAGTGGTTGCCTATAAGGTGTTCTCATCCAGCGCAGAACTGGCTGAAGTTTTACAAAAACAAAAGCAAATTGGATTAGGAGTCAGCTACACATTTGATACTTTTGTGAGGTTTCGATTTGACGTCGAATCTGCCCCTGAAAATGAAACGGATCGATTGACGTATATGGGGGGGCTCGAGACTTATTTGAACGAATGGGTCATCGTTCGATTGGGATACCAGAATAACAACGTGGTTTCGAAAAATTTTACAACAGCAGGGCTTGGGTTCTCGGGCCCTCAATTTGGTATACATTACGGGTACTTAACTAACGTCGCGAACCGGGATGAAGACAGACATACGGTTGACTTGGGTATTCCTTTTTGATAGATCATTGATCTTATTTAAAAGAACAATTTGGATTTTAATATCAAAGAGGTAAAAAAATGGCTTCAAAGACTAAAAAAGTAAAGACAATCAGAAAACATAAAAAAGCCCGTTCTGGTGCAAAAAGAAAAGCCGCTTTGAGAACTAAAGGTTCAACTAAATCTCAAAAAGAATTGTTCGGCGACAAATAATTTTTGTTATCATGAGTTTAAATTAAAAAAACCTGCTTTATGAGCAGGTTTTTTTTTGGGAACTAGTTTGAACCGAATCGGCGAAGCAAGGTTGGCATTTCTTGTACGCCACCTTTGATATCCCACTTGAATGGAATTTCAACCCATCCTTCTTGGCCAGGATAGAATTTCCATCTCTTTAGAGCAGATAAAGTTTTTCCATCCAAATTTCTAAAACCAGTGGATTTCATCATTCGAAATTGTGTTGGTTTTCCAGCTTTTGAAATGTAGGCATGAAATGCCACCATACCTTGCTCGCGTCGAAGACGCTCCTCAACGGAATACTGAGGTTTGGGATTACCAGGAATCTGCTTCAATTGATCTAATGATCGAACAGCATTAGGATCACCTGCGACATCAGTGTTTTTTTCATCAGGACCAGTTTCTCCACTGCCACGACCGGTAGTTGAAGTACCAGAACCTTTGGCACGGTTGCTGGCGGCCTTAGCCAGAGCAGCTTCACGAGCGGCGCGTTCAGCGGCAGCTTGTTCACTGGCTTTAATTTGAGCCAGAGCTGCGGCATTCCGAGTGCGCGTGGCATTCAAAGCATTTTCCATAGCCCGGGCTTCTGCCGAGTTTTTGTCTTCTAAGGCGCGCAGTGCTTGTTCTTGCTCATCGGCAATCAATCGGGCTTCATCATCCAGTTCAGATTTTTGTGCCGCAATAGCTGCAGCATTAGAGTGATCTACATTTTTAAATTCACTTTCAAACTCATCATCACCCAGGTTACCCACTTGAGCTGCAGTCACCCCATCGAAATCCAACTCAGGAGCAGCAATATCTTCGATTGTTTCGGGCACACCCACTCGTGATGGTGCTGTTTTGGCGACTGCTTTAGTTGTGCCACCACCAGTAAATGTTTTTAATTTGGCAATCGCATTCTCTGTTCGAGTTGATAGTGCCACGGGACCAGAAACAACTTCAGCAATTTTAGAATCAACGGGAGCCGAGGGCATGGGGGATTTAACCGCAGTGGCGCCTTTAGTGGCCTTGACGACTTTACCCATTGGAACCACCAAGGATTTTACTAGGGGTTGCGGTTTTTTTATTTCAGGCGCAACAATTTCAATTACAATTTCGTCTTTTTTCAAAGAGTCCAACATAGGGACGGTCACACTCAACGCACCAATTGCTAGCAAGGTATGAACCATCATTGAGAAACCAAAGTACTTGGTATCTTGCTCTTGAGTTTGTGATTGCAATGTTAGTAAATCGTAGTTCGCAGACATAATTCACCCCTATACATTAATAAATGTATTCAAATACGGGGCCCGCTTTTAGGGAAGCAGGGTGATTTTGGTTATGGTGAGGACTGAAAAAATTACTTACTCGTTCAAGAGTCCGTCAGGAATAATGCCCTGACGAATAGCGTCCGCAAGAGCTAAATGTTCCGGACAACCAATGATCGTCAAAGCCTCCTCGAAGGGGCGTGGATCTGGCGCAAACAACTTTAATTTTTTAACATCTAAAATACGTTGATGAGTTTTTTCTAAATCGGATTTATGCAATTGGCCTTGCGCAATAGCCGTGAGCAATCCTTCAATCGCGATCGGAGGAGATTCGGGCTCATTGCAATAGAGTAGCAGATCTGCACCAGCCTGCATTGCACGAATCGGGATATCGCCTTTATCATAATGTGTGGCCATGGCTTTCATATCCAGATCGTCGGTTATAATCAGACCACGGTATTTCATTTCATCACGGATCATTGTTTTAAGGAAAAAATCAGACAACGTGACAGGCCATTTTGGATCAATATTTTTAAATAAAATATGTGCCGTCATCACCATGTCGACTCGACTACGCAATGTTTTTTTAAAGGGAACAAGTTCAACCTCATGTAGGCGCTCAAGAGTGGCGTCTTCAACGGGTAATTCTTCGTGAGAATCAATGATTGTATTGCCATGACCTGGAAAGTGTTTGGCACATGATAAAATTCCGGACTTGATGTATCCGCGAACCAAAGCCGAACACATTTTTTCAACCTGATAAGGATCCGAGCTAATGGCGCGATCGCCAATCACTGTATTTAACGGATTTGTGAAAACATCCACACACGGTGCAAAATCCAAATTGATTCCAATACTCATCAGTTCAGTTCCCATGCGTTGAGCAAAATGAAAAGCAACTGTTGGTGCATCCAAATCACCGATGAGCTTTAATGGTGGCCACTGAGTAAACGGAGGCTTCAGGCGATGCACGCGACCGCCCTCCATATCAATTCCAATAAACAGTGGCGCTTTGTCCTTCATCTGATGGCGAAGAGATTGAATTTCAGCACAAAGATCTCGGATTTGTTTTGGCTCGATACAATTACGTGCAAAAAGAACCACACCAGAAATATTATTATTAATGATAAAAGATTTTTCAGACGCCGTCAGTGTTGCGCCGGAAACTCCAATGAGCATATGTTGTCCAATTAATTCGCGAAGTCCCATAATTTATTTTCCTTTAGCGTGATAAATATTTACTTTGCCAGTTGGGATGTCGCCAAAAAGTTTTTCCAGTGTTGAAGAACTGACTTTGACTCCCTCGAGCGCTTCCTCTGAAGACTTAACCAACTCTGTTTCAATTCCTGTAGCTGCTGTTGAAGCTGAAATAGCTTCGCCGCGATCAGAAATTAAGTTTTCATATTCAATTCCAGCAAATTTATTCGTTACTTTCAAGAGCTGCATGGATCCTTGTGAAACCATTTTTTTGTCAACTTTTGCGGACCCCGTTTTAATATCAGCCAATTCTTCAGCAATGGCTTGAAAGTCATATTTAGAATCCGTTTTTAAACCCTCTTTACTTTTCAGCATAAGATAATAAAGCGTTGTGGATAAGAATGTGCCTTTGGGGATTTTCTTTTCCACTTTGGATACTTTGCCATCTTCTGTGGCAACAGCGGACATTTTATCTTTAGCAAACTTGGCGTCTATCGTTTTTGTTTTTTTACCGTCTGTTGCCAGGTAACTATAGCTGATCGGTGCAAGCTCGGCAGAAGAAAGCGTCGAGAGAGACTCGGTCATATCGAAACCATTTTTTGAAAGCCGTGTAAATGAGATGGTTTTAAAATTTCCGGTTTTACTGTCGAGTTCATTTCTGAGAACAAAAAATCCAATGTGTTTTTTAAATTGTGAAACTTTATAGTAACCTTCAAAAATAATTTCAGCACTTGCGGATAGCGAAAAGACCATACTTCCAACAGCAAAGATCAGTGGTAAAAAGATTTTTTTCATAAAGGTACTAAACTCCTGTGAGAGGTTGAACGAGTATTCTAGGAAAGTTTATCAAAAAAGGCATGGAACGCCTCAGGAACTGTTTCGTAACTAGGCAAAGGGCGAGGTTAGAAAGCCAACTGTTGTTCGCCAGGGGTTTAAGTTTAGAATAGATTTCAGCAATGAAGAAACCTCAATTCGTGTTATCCAGAAAAAACCAAAAAGGTCAGGTGGCTATATTTGTCGCTCTGATATTTCAAATTATTTTCGTCTTCTTTGCCCTTTTGATAAATATCGGCCTTATTGTTCACCATAAAATTAATTTGCAGCAATCCACAGATTTAGCTGCCTACTATGGTGCCATGAAACAGGCCGAGTCCCTGAACGCGATAGCTCATATTAATTTTCAAATTCGCCAAGCATGGAAATTGTTAACTTGGAGATATCGAGTGCTAGGAACTTTTGGTTTTCAAGGGCCCAATCCACAATTTGATAAATTAAGCGGCAGTCCCCCGGTGTTTCCTGTGACCATGAAATATGCGACAGATTCCATTCGAAATTCAAAAAGTGCGATTGATGGCGGAGCTTGTCCTCCAGATCAAGATGGAATGCGAGTAAACACATTAACGCATCCATTTTTTTGTATTGGTCATGCTGGAATGAGTGGTTGGGTGGATAAACAAGAAAATAATTGCAAGGTCAGTTGCCCATTGTTGGAAGATACCGCATCAGTGGATGTGGGTGGAATTCCACCCATGAATGTTGTGATTTCCAATGGAATTTCAGGATCCATTAATCAAACTATTGCATCTGTGAATGATAATTTAAATGTGCTCTGCACATCGCTGGGTCCAACAAATGTCAATGTTTTGGCAAAAATAATTGTTGGTTATCAGCGTGATGCCGAGCTGCGATCACGGACACTTTTAATGCTAGCATCTAATCTCAGTAAAGATAAATTTGTTGATCTTGATGGTGGTGATGTTGTGACTGGGGTCAAAAATACATTGCTCAACAATTTGACCGAAGCCAATCGAACATCAGTGAATGAAAATTTGGCTAAAATAAATACCTATAATAGTCTGTCTGCAAATGCGTGTGCTATGACGGAAGATCGAGCTAATGCGGGTAAAAAGAGCGGTGGAAAATCCGAATTTTTAAAACGAATTGAATTTAATTTGGTTCAGTTTTTTGTTCATGATTGCAAATGGATTCCCACTCCGCCTGGTAATAATGGTTTTCAACAATTTCGTTCGGGAAGTTTATACAATAGATCTTTGACCGGATTGTCAGATGGTTCGAAAGATAGCACGGGTCGCGAAACTCCGGATTTTAGTAAAATCGATTCTAAAATTCAAGACGCTCTAATTAGTCTTATTGGTGTTGAAAATGAGAGATACACGGTGGGGTATGAAAAAAACCCATGGTGTCCCGCATATTATTTTGTTTCAGCTACGGCCGAGCCGATGATTCCTTTTTTACCATTGGTGAAAATAAAATTGAGTGCTCAGGCGATTGCAAAACCATTTGGTGGAAGTATTGGTCCATGGTTTGGAAAAACGTGGCCAGCCAGTGCCAATACAACTCAAGAGGGATTCTCGGGCGTCGATCGAAGCAATCAAACAGATGAAATGCTTCCGCTTCAGCATTCATTGAATGCACCTGTAACAAGACGGCGGGATACTTTGAAGCTTTTGCCAAATTTTTCTAGATATGTGGGTGATAAAATGGGATTGGCAGATCCTGATGTTGTTGCGGAATATCATGCTGCACTTATTGATAGTCTTCCACGCGGAGCAACCAGTTTTGGATCTCCAAAAGAAGATGAAAACTTGCCTCCTGTGCACCACCTGAGATTACCGAATAAATGGCCGTCCATGAATTCGTGGAAAGATGTTGATAACCCAGATGCGGGATCAGATTATGATCCACTGACAAAAATAAATGGCAGAGACTCAGGCCTTCGAGATCTTGAAATTTCTGCTATTACTCCGAATCAGTTTGATTTGACTTACTACTCGATTGATTCTGATTTTTACAACAACTATTACAAGCGGCTTAAGTCGCCCGTGATTTTAAATAAAATTAAAGATTCTGCGGGTGGCGGCCCAGATGCGAAATACATCCGGCCAGATTTGGGAAATAATGAAAATGTTTATACTGGAAAACGAGATTTTTCAGTTCGTAACCAAATTGAAATTGTGAAAAAAGTTTTAGGTTCAGGATTTCAAACTCAATTAAAAGACTCAAGCCCATCCTTTATCAAAATGTTTCCCTTTTTAGTGACTCACCAATCATCGCTATTGACCAGTTGGACATTTCAAAATTTTACAGATTTCAATTTATTCCCGGATGGGGATGTTTTTAATGTGAACTCACCTCAAGGAACAATGGTATTTGGTCGTTGCAACGATTCTTGGGCCACCGGGTCACAAGAATTCAATTCTCCAGTGGACTCGGGCCTACCTCCCGCAGCAGGAAATTGTGTGACGGGTGGGCGATCAGGCTACTCGGTTAAATTGGTATCGCCATCACTTCTGCGTTCGTCGGCGCCACCGCAACCGTTGGGTGGAGTCAACACCAATGGCCAAATCAGAAATCCGATTCCAGAATATTATTTTTCGTACTAGAGGCTCATCCGTCGATAGCGTATCAAAATAAGACAATTTAAGTCCTCTGGACCTTTGTCCGATAAGTCATTATCCAGGGGGATGTATGCGTGCAGCTATCAGCGTATTATTTTTCTTTTTCGCATCCATTTTTTTATCGAATGCGAGAGCATATAATTTCACAGCTGATACAAAATATATGGCCTGCAAGAATGCGTACGGCGAAACAAAGTGTAAAAATTTTCCTGCCATTAATAAGAAAGCCTTTGTTGATAGTTTCGCAAAATGTACCTTAAGCGGTGACACGTACACGACCGTAAATAATTTTATCGCCCAAACATGCGGAAAAAATGTAAGCACAGAAATCAGTCGTCTGTGCATCGAACGCGTTGAAGTCGGAGTCAGCCAAAAAGTCACTTCCGTTTGTGCAGCCATTTCAAAAAGTCAGGCTCCTCCACCAGCAGCACCAGCTCATGCACCACCACCAGCTGCGGCACCAGCAAAACCTGTAGCAAAAGACGCAGCGAGCGGAACAGTAAATGCGGGATCAAGTGGTTCCTCTGCAGCGGGTTGGTTACCAGTAGCCAAGGGTGTAGCTGAGGGCGCTGTAAAATATTACGAGGGACAACAAAAAGATGGTTCTGCGCAGCCTGCGCAAGGTGGGGAAAGCAAACCTGCTGCAAGCACAGCAGCGACACCAAGCCAAAGTTCCTCCCCGGCGTCAAGTGTTGCTGCGAGTCCTATTTCAAGTCCATCTGATGAACAAAAAGCGCTTCAAGGAAATGCGAACGATTCGGGCGTTGCAACTTCGTCAGAACCTACTGTGCCGGTACAGCCAATAAATGGTCGTCAAGCGGAGGTTGAAACTGCCGCAGCTAAAGCTCAAATGCCAAAATTAGCTGCTAAAGTAAAAGAAATTCCGGGATTAGATGCTGCCGCAGAACAAAATGTAAAAGCATCGCAAAACACGGAATTAATGGGGAATGGCGTGCAAGGAGAAATAACTTCAGCCGCAGAAGCAGCAAGCGCATCACTACGTCAAGCTGGAGACTCAGCATATTCTACAGCAGAATCTATAACTGCAGTTGGCGGTGACTTCGCTCTAACAGCGAATGCTCTGGGAGAAACTAAAGTTGCATTATATACTTATGTTGATACAACAAAAAGAGCCTGTACTGGTATGGCTGAAAAAACTGGATTTGTTTGTATGGAGGGCACTAGCCAAGGCGTTCAAGCCGCAAAAACGGCAATGGAAGTTGCTGGTCCCGTTTTGGGAGTCATTAATTCTGCACAAAAATCATGTTCAAAAACAGCAGATGTTACTCGAATGGTAAGTACAGGATTAACGATTGCAAAAGGAGTTTGTATCGCATCCAAACTGCTATGCAGTTCATCTTGCAAAACGGCTGTTGGCCAAGTGAATACAATAAGTGAAAAAATAAGAACAATTCCTGGAATAATTCAAAAAGATCAGGCTAGTGGAATTGCAAAATGCAATGCTATGACAGTAGGAGCAGCGGCATGTGGTAATCGAGTAAACAATGAGGCAAAAACAGCTTTTGCTGAATATAAAAAACTTGAAGCCGTCATTCAAAGAGAATCAGCTCCATCGCCGGGAACATCTCCGCATATGATTGTTAAATGCGAAACTCATGCAAAAGATATTGCGATGATGGCCATGAATGCTATTGGAACAATGCAGGCACATAAAAGTGCGAAAGAGTGTGAAAAGAAATTAGAAGCAGCGGCTGAATCAGGCGGCAGCGCGGCGGCTATTACGCCGGCTCAGTATTGTGCGACGTCTGAGAATGCGGTGACTACTTATTGTAAGTGTCAGCGGGATGGTTCTCAGGTGGGGTGTCCTGGGGCGATTGCTTTGACGACCTCAACAGATGGCGTGGCCAAAAATGATGAGGGGTCTTCGGATATTCGTGGCAAGGGTGGCTTGAGTCAGTTTGCGGGCGGCGGAAAAATTAATGCTGGAAAAATGGGGAGCCCATTGGGTAATTCGGCGCTGCTGGGTTCTGCGGCCGCTAAAGATTCCGCAGCACAAACATCAAGTGGATTTTCTGCGGGGACAGGTGCGAACCCAGCCGGCTCTTCAGCTCATTCTGCTAGTGGTAAAAATGCTGAGCTTGGAAAAACAGAAGAAGCAAAAAAATGGAGCTTTGGTGGTTTTGGTTCGGCTTCCGGTGGCGGGTCGGGTGCGGGTGGTCAGGGTTCTAGAAACGCAGGATCTATTGGACAAAAAGAATTAAATGCGCGTGCGATTGCATCTGAAAAATTGAGGGCTGAAGTTTCAGAAGCATCTGGAAAATCCAATTGGGAAAAAGTGCGTGAAAGATATATTCGCAAGTCATCATCACTTTTGGAACGATAAGTTTTGTTTTTTTAATGGGAGATTTTTATGGGGAATAATTTTTTTAGTGTGATTGTAGCGGGGATTTATTTTTCTATGACCGCATTCGCCTATTCACCAGCGCCAGTTCATCCTGGATATTCAAGTTGTCCCATCGTTGATATTCCTGGGCCGGGCCATACTGCGGAGGCCCCGGTTTATGTTAAAGGTCCAAGCCCAAGTTGTATTTCTTCAATTGATAGAAAACATGAAGCGGCAACAAATTCACACTACATTGCTCAGGATATGTTTCGTGGTGGCTATGATGGAAAAACGCCGCCCGCACAACCCGTATTAGCAACCTGTGGTACATCAGATAATGGTAACGGCTCTCAAATTGAAAATTCAGCTTGTGCTAATAGTAATTATAAAAAACAGGCAGAGTATTCTCGTCAGAAGCAAATTTATGATTTTATTCAAACCGAGAAAGCAAAAACAGAGACTGTCAAAGCAGAATCATTACGAAGCGCTAGAAACGGCTCATCAACGGAAACATTGGCCGAAATTGAAGCGACAAATTTAGATATGGCTGGTAAGCAAAAAGACAAACAGGGTCAGTTTATGATGACATCAACAATTTTGGCGGGAGCCTATGCTGCGTCTTGTAGCGGTGGGTGTTACACACCATTATTGTACGCCAGTATTGGTGCTGGAATTATGGGGATGCTTTCGGGAAAACAAGCCAGCAATCATATGGAAAGTGCTGGGCTGGCTTGTCAGTCTTATAATAGAATTGCTTCTGCAGGAAAAATTTGTGGTGAAGCCGTACCATTTAATGCAAGTGACTTAAATAATCCCGTATTTCCGAATGAACAAATCAATCCGATCACGGGACAATGCAAGCCGAACGCTCCCGCAACATGTACTGTTGAACGACAACGCTTTCTTGATCGGAATGGTGGAAATTTAAATGCATTAAAACCAGGACCTTCAGGATTTGGCGGGGCTGGGAATCAGTATAAATTTAATAGTGATGGAACAGTAACAACAAAAGATGGGAAAAAATTTTCGGCAGCGGATTTTGCGGATGAGAAATCAATGATTGCTGCAGGACTTTCTCCGGCAGAGGCTGCGGAAACATTCAAAGCATTATATGGAAAAAATGGAGTCGTTGCTAAAATTGGACCGATTAAGGACGAATTGATAAAAGCCAGCAACTTTGGAAGTTCTGGTGCTAATGGTGGTGGCGGCACGATGACCATCAAATTAGGAGAAGAGTCCTCAAACAGCGAGGACTTGGGAATAAAAAATATGGCAGACTCAAACAAGAGAAAACTGGCATCAGACGAAGGGTTGGTTCGTAATTTCAATGGAGATCATATTGGAATCGCTAATGACGATATTTTTAGAATGATGAAAAGACGTTATAACTTAAAAACAGCACAAGACACCTTTATCAGTCCATGATCTTGTGTTGTGGCGAGGTGATCTTGCGAATTAACGGGGAAGAAGATACAATTTCATAATGACACTTTTTCCGCAAAATCGTAGTAAAAAATTAAATGTTGTTGGAATTATGAACGGAACAAGTCTGGATGGAATAGACTTTGTCTTTATTCAAGTTGAAAAAAAAAATCTGAAGTGTCAGTTTAAAAAAATAAAATCATTTTCATTTTCAAAACAGCTTCAGGATCAGTTGTCTCGAGCAGCAAATCATTTAATGAGTGTGGATGAGCTGGCATTGCTTCATCACGAGTTGGGTCGTTTTTATTCACAGTGTTTTTTAAAATTGGGATTTGGAAAAGTTGATTTGATTGGACTTCATGGTCAAACTGTTTTTCACAAAGGTCGTATGGCAAGCCTTCAAATCGGTGAGCCCAGTTATTTGGCGGTGACGGCGGGTTGCCCCGTTGTTTCCGATTTTCGAGTTGCAGATATTGCTCTGGGCGGCGAAGGTGCTCCGGTAGCCACATTTTTTCACCAACAAGTTTTTGGATCACTTCAATCTAAGCTGAGTATTCACAATTTAGGTGGAATTAGTAATCTGACTCTTTTAAAAAATGGAAAAGTTGTTCAAGGCTTTGACACGGGGCCTGCAAATATGCTGATTGATTTAGAAGTACAACGATCTTCAAAAGAAAAGCGACGTTATGATCGCAACGGTGCCACAGCAGAAAAAGGTCAATCTGACCAAGCACTTGTGAAAAAAATGATGCAGCATCCTTATTTTCGTAAGAAAGCACCTAAAAGTTGCGGTCGCGAAGAATTTGGAATTTTATTTTTAAATCATTTTTCGAATCAACTTAAAAAATTATCTGAGCCAGATCGCTTGGCAACATTGACAGATTTTGTTGCCACATCAATTGCTCACGCCTATCTGAAACACGCCAAGTTTATACCGCATGAAATTATTTTTTGTGGAGGTGGTGTTTATAATAAATTTCTTTTGAAACAAATTCAAAAAAAATTACCGAATGTAAAAATGTCGACAGTGGAATCCTATCATTGGGGCGCACAAAGCATCGAGGGCGCGGCCTTTGCTTTGCTTGCGGCAGCAAAAATTTGGAATATAAAATCAAGTCTTCCAAAATCCACAGGCGCTCGGCGAGCGGTCAGTTTGGGAAAAATAACCGTTATTTGATTATTTGATCAGCAAAAGCAATACAGTTTTCAAATACAGTTTCAGACTTAATCTCTGCTGATTTTGATATGCAATTGAATCCCGACAATCGATTTATGTCAATATGATGACTTCGAGAAATTAAAGATGAAAGAATAAGATCACTGGGGTCATAGAGGTTGATGAATCTTTTCAAATGATCATTTGAATCTAATTTCGTAAGGACATGTTCTGTTGTTTTTAATAAGTCTTCGTTATTTCCGGTTTCAAACCAGTCGGCCTCAAGCTTGAAGGTCTGTACTCGGTTAAGTTGATTAAACAAAGTATCATACAAAATATTTTGTTCAATTCCAGGCTTGATCATTGAAAGCATCTCCCAAGATAGCAGACAAACGCCAATATAGTGCCATGGCTTCAGCGTTTGATCAGAACAGGTTTTGCCGATGTGACGAACCGAATCGCCGTCACACCAAATGGCTCCGAATTTTTTACCAGCCTTAGGATGTGGAATAATTGCAAGGGTCGCCAGCGCATTTGATTGCTGATGTTGTGCGGACATAGCATTTAAAAAAGTCAGATTATCTGTAAAATAAACTTCATCAGCATTCATAAGCAGAATGGGTTGGTTAGGAGTTAGCAAGTTCTCTGCATTTTTGATGGCTCCGGCACTACCCAGTATTTGTCCTGGTTCAAACGAAAATTGCGGAGGAACTGACTTGAAGTAAGGTTGCTCAGAATAAAGAGATTCAATTTTTTTTGGTAAATGATGGGTGTTGATAACAAATGAACTGATCGGTACTTCCAGATGAGGAATGTACTGAAACTGATACAAGCCCATGGGCACATTCAGAAATGGAATGGCGGGCTTAGGAGTGAATTGCGTGTAGGGAAGTAAACGAGTTCCTAAGCCAGCGGCTAAAAAAAATAAGTTCATTCTAAAGGCTTTCGTAATTTTTGTTCAAAGCATCAGAATCAATAAGCACATCCATCAAAAGCTTATATTCTGGAAAATGTGACAAGGATCGGGCGACGCGTTTAATTGTGTGTGGCAAATATTTGAGATACCGTCTATCCTTACGAACATTCATAAAGCTGGCAAAACTTCCACAAGCTTTAAAACAGCGCTGAACAGATTGCAATTCGTACATCACTTGAAACTTTTCCAAACTAAAGTCTTTTGTTTTTTTAATACTTGAATTTTCAAAATAATAATTCATCAATGAATGAGCATACTCATCACTTAGATCCACATAGGAGTCTTTAAAAAGGCTCACCAAATCATATTGAACAGGACCAAGGCGGGCATCCTGAAAATCAATAACAAAGACTTTATCGAGTTTAAGCATAATATTTCGTGAATGATAATCGCGATGACAGATGACTTTTGGTTCTTGATGGAGGCGTTCACAAAAATCAGCAAAAACACGATCCAGTTCTGCGGCTCGTTTTGTTGTCATTTTGTAATTCAAAATTCCTAGTAGCAAATGTTCTTTGGCATAATTCATTTCCCATATAAATTTAGCGGTATCAAACATGATCTCTGTCGCACAGGTTTTATTTTTTAAAGTGGTTGCCACATCATGAATTTTAATAATTTCGTCGATGGCTTGATGATAAAAGGCCTTCGAAAGCAGTTGATTGGTATTTTCTAAAAATTTTCTTTCTAAAGTGAGATCTCCAAGATCTTCTTGAAGCAAAACACCGAGATCTCCATTTACAGCTACAATCGTTGGAACATTGACGTGAGCCAATTTAAAATGACGCTGAACGCTTAAGAACGGATAAGTCTCTTCTTGAAAGGGTTCCCAAAACATCAAGATCCAGGTTTTTTCACCAGAGATAATGCGATAGTACTTTCGGGCTGACGCATCACCGGCCAATTGATAGATCGAAAACTCTTCGGCCGATTGAATTGTTTGTTGAACCCAATTTTGGATGGGAATCGAGATAGGATTGCTAAGTTCAGACACCATTTTCATAGAAATATGGTGTCATTGCCGAATCCATAAAGCAAGTCTAAGACATCCTAGGACATAGATTCGTTCACTTCAAAGAAAAGAAGATCTAGGATTTCATGACTAGTTTGTTGTACCAGTGGAACGCGATCGATATCAAAATAAAAGCCTGAGAGATCATTTTTAAGTTGAATGCTCCAGGGTTTGGAAGATAAAGATTCCATCAGCAGGCACGAGCCAACTAAGATAACTGGACACGAATCTGAGCATTCAGCAGGTAGAAGAGTCAAAAATCTTTCTAATAAGTGAACTTCTGTTGCACTTAGCATTTCAATATCTTCTATATAAATTGTTGTATCACTTAGCGAAAGTATTTCCTCAGCCGTAGTGGTGGTGTTGATAATATCATTCAAGCGAACAAATAAGTTGCGCTCACTCATTTCGTGAATTTTTAAGGCCACTTTATGACGGGTCTGCGGTGTATGTGACTTTAAATGAATGATCTGGGAAAGTAATTTTTTACTTCTGTTTTCTTCGTGATCATCTAGGTCAGCATAAAGCTTAACAACTTTTCGACTTTCACGTTCGGAGTTGTCTTTTTGGTTCAAAATATTTTGCTCCGTAGTTTTCAAGTGCAGGTTATAAACCTGAGGTTCAACAAGAAACTTTATCAAATCGACTATTTCTGATTTTTGTTCATCAGATAAAAAAGATCCACGATTTATAATGATATTACCCAAATCATGATTTTTTAAAGATAACGGAATAATGAAATCATCTCCATGAGAGTAAGCCGTTTTCTTTTGATCATTCAATAATTTCAAGGCTCGAAACTGCAGAGTCTTTCCATATTTTTCTTCAATCAATTGCAACGTTTTCTTCCAAGCTGAATCTTCTAATATTTGCTTCATTTATCCCCACAGCGTTAATGAACTTGAGCTCCCGGAATGGGTAGAGTTCAAAGGCTGTGCCGAAAAATGTCGTCGCAGTTAAGGTAATGTGCCAGAGGCAGAATCAAGCAAAAGAGGGACTCTAACTATCTAGGAAGACTCGAGGTTTAAGCTTATGAAAAAAATACCTGAAAACAAAGTTGACAAAAAAAAGCTCCAAGGCGTTTGCATTGGAGCTATGATCTATTGGACAGTATTGTAAATTCTATCGAGCAAGCTTGCGTTTGTCTAAAGCATACTTTTCGACTTTCATAATCAATCCCGCACGACTAATTCCCAGCTCTTTTGCCAGTTTGGACTTATTCCATCCTGTGCGACGTAAGCCTTCTTTAATCATTTCGCGTTCAAGTTCTTCTAAAGCATCTTTGAGTTTACCGTGAAGTCGTGAGCCTTGAACTTTTGTTTTCTCGCCAAGTTCTAAAATTTTAGGAGAAAGAATTTCATGACCGATTTTTTGCTCATCTCCAGCCAAAACGCATAAACGTTCAATTTCATTTTGCAATTCACGCACATTTCCAGGCCATGGATAATCATATAATTTTTCAATGGCTCGGCCCATTAAGGATTTCTTTGGTTTATTTGAAGACTCTGCGGCTTTAGATAGAAAGTATTCAACGAGCAACGGAATATCTTCTTTGCGTTCGCGCAGTGGAGGAACGCGGATATTAATAACATTCAAGCGATAGTACAAATCTTCTCGAAAAGTGCCTTGCTCGACCATCTCACGAAGGTTTCTGTTTGTTGCCGCAACGATACGAACATCAACTTTACGCATTTCCGTAGATCCAACCGGAGTAAATGTACCCTCTTGCAAAACGCGAAGTAACTTAACCTGCATTTGTGGTGAGGTGTCACCGATTTCATCTAAAAAGAAAGTTCCTTTGTCGGCCATTTCAAAAAGACCTTTTTTGTCTTTTAAAGCACCAGTAAATGAACCTTTGATATGACCAAAAAGTTCAGATTCTAAAAGATTATCATTGAATGCCGAACAGTTTTGAATAACAAATGCTTTATCTTTACGATGTGAGTTGTAGTGAATGGATTTTGCAATCAACTCTTTACCAGTACCATTTTCACCTTGAATCATCACAGTTGAATCCGCAAATTTGATTTTATCCATTAAAGCATACAGTGATTGCATCGGTTTGGATTTACCCATCATGTTGTCATATTTAAATCGGTTTCCCAATTCCTTATTCAGTTCCGTGATTTTATTCTCGCGACTCGAAATTTCAACATGCAAAGTCACAATCTCTTGCGCAACCAGCTCAACCAGTTCACAAAAGTGTTGGCGATTTGAATCATCAACGTACTGAAACTTACTGACAGATTTTTCAATCAGTTCATTGGTGCAACCAAAGGCGGCTAAACGTTCACGAACTTCCAAAGAACGAGTGGAAATTTGAGCGTCTTTAAAGAACCCCATAGCTACAACAGTTCCAACAAAATCATTTTCGATGATGATGGGAAAGACACAGACATCAAATCCTGATGCATCCCATTTTTTGATAAGATACCGATTTTGTGATTGCCGTAGATCTTGAATAGAGTTTGAAACCAACTCGGCCAAACTATTTTGAGTAACTTCTTTATTGACGAGATAATTCACTGCGGGATTGGCATAAGTAATTTTATCACCCTCAAAACCTTTTAAGTGACCGCGCTCGTCTGTGAATACGATGTCAATATTCCACCATGCATGCAGAATATGTTTTAATTTTTTGATAACATGTATATGTTCGAAATCATCCCAATTAATCATCGAAAGCTCCTTTTAACGTTTTATGTCGAATAATTAATCGTCAATAAAGTGGACAGACTTGAGTGATGTATGAAAAATAATGAAAAATAATTAGTCAGATCGCACGTAAGCATCTTGTGTTGTAACTTGATACACACGACAATGGTCTGGCTGCTTAGCGTAGCTGAGCCTCAAAAAGTGATTTGTATTTACCATTCTGATTCAATAGGTCTGCATGTTTTCCAGACTCGACCACAACGCCTTTGTTAAGCACTAATATAGTGTCAGCATTTTGAATTGTCGATAAACGGTGAGCAATAACAAAAGTTGTACGGCCCGCCATCAGACGTTCAAGACCTTTTTGAACTTGAACCTCGCTGACAGAATCCAAAGCGCTGGTGGCTTCATCAAGAATTAAAATAGGAGCATCTTTATATAGTGCACGAGCAATGCCCACGCGTTGTTTTTCACCACCGGAGAGCAAGTTGCCTCGTTCGCCCACGCGAGTTTCATATTGATAGGGTTGTTTTAAAATAAAATCATGAGCAAAGGCTGCTTGTGAAGCATCAAGAACAGAAGTCTCTTTTTCAATTCCAGCCTTAATATTATTTTCAATAGAATCCGCAAACAAGAAAACATCCTGAGAAACATAGCCAATATTTTTGCGCAAATCAGCCAGTTGGATTTCTTTGACATCCTGAGAGCCAATAAAAATTGAGCCATTTGATGGATCATAAAAACGCGCCAATAAATTTGCCAAAGTCGATTTGCCACTTCCACTTTCACCAACAAAGGCTACAACCTGTCCTTTTTTAACAGAAAGGTTAAAATCTTTGATTAAAAGATTATCTCCATAACCAAAACTTACATTGCGATATTCAATTGTATCCCAAAACTGTGGAAAAGGTTGCGGATAAGTGGCTTCGTGGACCTCGCTGTCTTCGTCTAAAATATGGAATACGCGTTCAGCGGCCACTCGCGTTTCTTGGATACGAACATAGGCCTCTTGAAATTTTTTAATTGGCTCATTGATTTGTAACAATGCCGTAATAAATCCAATCAAAGTGCCTGCTGTTGCAACACCCATTGAAATCCGTTGTGAAAAATAAAATATAACAGCTAAAACTAAAAAAGTTGCAATCAGTTCAGTAATTGGACCCATCAGTTCGACGCGTGAATGAACGCTACGTCGCATGCGAACAAACTCAGAACCTAAAACATGCAGGCGATTTTCCATTTTTTTTTCAAGATTGAAAGACTGAATTGTTCGAACACCATCAAGAGATTCTTTAATGGTTGAAGTGATTTTCTCAAGATGCTCAATTCCGAATAATGAAGCCTTTCGGATTCCCTTCGAGATCTTTCGAAGAAATAAAATCAAAATAGGAACAATCAGAAAAATATAAACGGTTAACTGCGAATCTAAAAAAAATAAATTGGCGATTAAAAAAATAAAAATCAATGGCGCACTAAAAAGATCTGCAAATAGACGCAGCCCATCTTGGATGACGCGGATATCATTAAATGTTCGACTCAGAAGCCCGCCAGAACCTGCGGCATAGTTGTTGTGAAACTTAAGATTTAACCTCATGAATTTGGCCTGGAGTTTTTCACGCAAAGATTGCACCACTTTTTCAGAGGCCATATTCATAAGATAGATATGAAAATATCGGCTTACAGCAATACCAAATGAAAGTGCTAAACCAATCCAAGCCAAAGATTTTAATTTTTCAGGGGATGACGAAGCATCGATCATTCTTTGGATGAAAATAGCTATTTGGCCTTTACAAGCCGCGCCGGTTATTCCTGTTAAAGCGACAATAATCAGATACTTTTTTTGAAGAAAAAGTTCTT
The DNA here is from genome assembly GCA_001771815.1 of Bdellovibrionales bacterium RIFCSPHIGHO2_01_FULL_40_29. GTDB lineage: Bacteria > Bdellovibrionota > Bdellovibrionia > Bdellovibrionales > Bdellovibrionaceae > Pseudobdellovibrio. Next base: position 350,522 of record MEPU01000013.1, read on the forward strand.
TTAAAGTCAGCCTTAATTCTTTTGGAAGCATTACATCCCCACGTACTTTCTTAAATACTGTCCCGTTAAACTTTTCTTGCAGGCAATGATCTGTTCAGGAGAGCCTGCGGCGACGACAGTACCTCCATTTTTACCAGCTTCTGGGCCCATATCAATCACATAATCTGCACTTTTTATAACGTCCAAATTGTGTTCAACAACGATTACCGAGCCACCGGATTCAATCAATTTATGCAAAACATTCATTAATAATTCAACTTCACGGAAGTGCAATCCTGTGGTGGGCTCATCTAAAATATAGAGAGTCGCTTTTTGGGTTACCTGGGAAAGTTCTTTTGCTATTTTTAAGCGCTGTGATTCTCCACCACTTAGTGAGCTGGCGGGTTGACCCAATGTTAAATAGTCCAATCCAACTTCTTTAAGCACAGACAGAGGTTTTCGAATATTCGGATGGGCGACGAAAAAATTCATAGCCTCGGCCACGGTTAACGAAAGAATCTGATGAATGTTTTTATTTTGCACTGTGATTTCTAAAATTTCAGGTCGATACTTTTTGCCATCACAAATATCGCAGGGAATGATGACATTATCCATAAACTGCATATCGATTTCTTCGTAACCTGTTCCCTTGCACGATGGACATCGGCCCCCATCAACATTCAAACTAAATGTTCCTGCAGTGTATCCACGCTGAACAGATTCCGAAGTTCCTGCCATCAGTGTTCGAATGGCATCAAAAGCTTTTAAATACGTGATGGGTGAGCTTCGCGCCGATTTTCCAATAGGGGATTGATCAATCAATAAAACATTTTTCAAATTTTCAAAACCATAAAGTTTTGAAAATTCTTGAACAGGTTCGAATTCTAAATTCAGTTTTCTGGCCAATGCGGGATAAAGAGTTTTGCTGACAAGTGTTGATTTTCCAGAGCCACTAACGCCGCTCACAACAACAAGTCTGTTAAGCGGAAATTCAACGGATACGTTTTTTAAATTATGTCCTTTACATCCCATGAGCTCGAGCTTGTAACGATAGTTCTCTAACTCTACGGGACGAGTCACTCGTAAAGGGATCCATTTTTGCGGACGCAGGTAAGGAACCGTGATAGATTTTTCAGAGTCATAAAAGTTCTCGGTTTTTCCAGAATAGATGACGGTTCCTCCAAGATATCCAGAGCCCGGTCCCATTTCGATAATATTTTCAGAATTTTTTATAACATCGTGGTCATGTTCAACAATGACGAGAGTATTTCCCAAGTTTTTAAGGTCTTTTAATATGGATATTAATCGATCGTTGTCGCGTGGATGCAGTCCAACAGTGGGCTCATCTAAAACATAAAGTGTTTGTGAAAGTCCCATTCCTAATTGGTTAGCCAGAATAAGTCGTTGGTATTCTCCTCCGGAAAGGGTTCGGGTTTCGCGATCCATTGTTAGGTAATTCACGCCGACACGCATCAGAAAATTAAGGCGAGATCGCAGTTGTTTAAGAACTTCGCCGGCAACTTCAATTTGAAATTCAGACAATTCAATTTTTTCAAAAAAAGTAAAAAGATCTTCAATTGTTAATGAGGTGAGTTCTGTTATATTTTTTTTGTGGATTAAAATGGTTTTTACTTCTTTACGTAATCGCGATCCATTACAATCATGACATAATCTGGGACTGCGATATCGTGAAATAAAAACGCGCACGTGCATTTTATACTTTATTTGTTCGAGGTACTGAAATAACCCTTTGATACCAAAAAAATCATCATTTCCATCCCACAAAGTATCACGAGTAGTCTTTGGCAAATCCTTCCAAGGTTTTTGTAAATCAAATTTTCTTTTCTTACAGTAGGCATAAAGAGCTTTTTTATCTTGTTCAGCGCTAGGCATGGTAAAGGGGTGAAGTGCGCCCTCGGATAAAGATAAGCCTGGATTGGGCACAACTTTCGCTTCATCCAATTCAAGAATATTTCCAAAGCCTTTGCACGTTGGGCAAGCGCCAATTGGAGAGTTGAAAGAGAATAGCTTTGAGGTCATTTGGGGTGGCGACCAACTGCAAATTGGACACGCGGGCTCCTCGCTGAGTTTTAAAAATTCACCATCTGTTGTGACAACCAAAGCGCGTCGAGAGACCACACCAGTTATGTACTTTACGCTGGCATCATAGGCCTGCGTGAGAGAATCCGTCAGTCGGCCCTTCTCTTCAGAATTAAACGACATTCGGTCAATAACAATATAGAACGTATCACTGGGAATACCTTTTTTGATGTTTGCAGTTTCTGCAAAATCAATCAGGGGGGCAACCTCGTATGCCAACGGCTCAGATTTAGATTTTCTTTTCTTTTCTTTTAAAGTGGTTATTCTCAAGAATCCATCTTGAAGCAGGATCGAAAGTAATTTTTTTCCTTCAACAACTCGATTTGTTTTTGGGACTTCGACAAGAATATAACCGCGTTTATCATTAAGATTCTTTAGGACTAAATCTGTCGCCTCTGTTGTAGAAATTTTTGTGGCTGGAATATGATGAGTCGGGCAATAGGCTGTTCCTATTTTTTCATAAAATAGTCTGAGATAATCAATAATTTCAGTCGTTGTGCCCACTGTTGATCGACTTGATTTAATTGTATTTTTTTGTTCAATCGAAATCGCTGGAGGAATATTATCAATGCCTTCGATATCTGGCTTTGGTGCTTTATTTAAAAATTGGCGAGCGTAATTAGACATGCTTTCAATAAAGCGTCTTTGACCTTCGGCAAACAATGTTTCAAAGGCTAGTGAACTTTTTCCGGATCCAGACGGACCACAAATAACAGTGAGCTTTCCAATTGGAATTTTCACTTCGATATTTTTAAGGTTATTTTGTTTGATACCCCAAATGTGAATATTTTTTTGGTTGCTCATCTACCTCAATACGATGTTATTCATCGATGTCCTGTTTTAAGTGATCTGTTGTTTCTTCAGATCGACTGGCAGCGGCAGTTGGCTCAGTTCCATCAATATAGGCCTGAGTGATAACTCGCTTGCTAGCCGAATGGGCCAGCTTACCAGTTTCGGCATCAATTTTCACTAATTTGACTCCGTCAGGCATAGGAAAACTCAGAATCGGCAATTTCTGGTGCGCGTCTTTCATATAGTCTAGCCAGATTGGTAACGCGGATCTTCCCCCAACCTCAGATTTTCCAAGAGTATGCTCTTTGTCAAATCCGACCCAAACTCCTGTTGCAATGTTCGGTGTATAACCCAAAAACCAAGCATCTACATAACCATTTGTAGAGCCCGTTTTTCCTGCAACCTCTCGACCTAGCGAGGCAGCCCGGGCGCCAGTTCCATGGGGATCATCAACGGCACCTCGAAGCATATTTGTTATGACATAGGCTGTCTGTGGGCGGATCAATTGATCGGGGTTGTTAAAATAGAATGAGTTCACATTTTTTTCAGTTTCTGGTGAGGCTTCGGAATCTTCAACGGGTTTTGGAGCCGCATTCTTTTCAAGGAAAGCTTTGCGTTTTTCTTCGAAGGCGGTCTCAATGTCTTTGGTTTCTTCTAAAAATCGAGATTCAAGAGAAACATTTTCAATTAAAATTTTTCCTTGGCGATCAATGACTTTCTTGATCATTCGCGGTCTCGTTTTTAAACCCATGCGACCAAACTGTGAAAAAACTTTAGTCATCTCATAAAGAGTCAACGAGCTTGATCCCAGGACAAGTGTAAAATCGGGATTGAGTTTTGAAAAAATTCCGAGGCGTTGTGCAAATTCTGTCGCAAAGGGAACGCCGACATCTTCCATAATTTTTACTGCAGGAATATTGAGGGATTTAACCAACGCATTACGCATGGTAATTTCGCCGTTGAACTCGCGACCATGGTTGGATGGTTTCCAAACTTTTTCATCACCTTGTCCTTCCTCGTCAGTGCCGGCTTGTTTATAAATAATAGGAGCATCAATTATAGGAGTCGAAGGGTTATAGCCTTTATCCAGAGCCGCTGCGTACACAAGAGCTTTGAACGCAGAACCTGTTTGGCGAGCAGCTTGAAGCGTTCGGTTGAATTCATTGCGTGCAAAACTGTAACCGCCGACCATGGCCAAAACATCTTCTGTCTGCTGATCAATCGAAAGAAGCGAGCCTTCGATAAGAGGCTCTTGATCAAGCTCAAGTGCTAAATAAGGTTTTGGATCTGGCAGAGTGAGGCCCTTTTTGCTCAGTTTGGCTTTATTCCATAGAAACTGCGTATCAGTAATTTTGACCAAAATAACATCGCCTTTTTTCAACGCTTGCGAAGGCTTTTTAATTAAATCCAGTTCTGATTTTTTTTCAAAATTTGGTTTGCGCGCCCAATTCATGGATTCAAATTCGATCAGACCTTTTGCCTCAGGCAATTGAACTTCAACATACCCATTGATGTCATCAACCAGTAAAACAACACCTTCATAAGTTGAGGCAACTTTCATAAACGAAGGTAATTTTTCAGTACTAATACGCAGAGCTTTCGGATTTTTCTTTGTGGCCAACCAATCAATTTCAGCAAATGTTCCATCAGGCAAAATGGTTCGTTCTGGGTTTGATTCACTGATTAATTTTTTCTTTTGTTTTTCAAGAAACTCATTGATGTCGTCAGAATCTGCCAAGTGATTTAGTGGTCCGCGAAATCCTTGCCGACGATCCAATTCTTTAAGCCCCTTAACAATGGATAGATTTGCAGAATGTTGATCCTCAAGATCCAAAGACGTGTACACTTTGACACCCTGATCTAGAATAACGTCCTCGCCTAATTGTTGGATCAAAAGTTGCCGAACTGTTTCTAAATAAAAAGGAGCCATTTGTTCGTAGTCCTCACGAAGATAAACCTTGATGGGCCATTGAATGGCGGCGTCAGCTTCGTCTTTTTTAATATAACCCATATCAGCCATTCGATTTAAAACATAAACTTGTCGTTCTTTGGCGCGGGATGGGTTTTTAACTGGAGAATATTCTGATGGTGCTTTTGGTAAACCAGCAAGCATTGCAGCTTCGGCAGCAGCCAACTGTTTGGTCGATTTTTTAAAATAGGTTTGTGCCGCCATTTCAATACCATAAGCGCCCTGCCCAAAATAAATTTGATTTAAATAGAGATAAAGGATCTCTTCTTTTTTGAGATTTTTTTCCATTTGAATCGCTAATAGAATATCACGAATTTTTCTAGAAATTGTTCTTTCATTGGTGAGTAATAATGTTTTAGCAACCTGTTGTGTGATGGTTGAACCACCCTGAACATTTCGACCAGCTTTGATATTAGCAATTGCAGCTCGAACAAGCGCCGACAGATTGATACCATGATGTTCAAAAAATTGATCATCTTCAGCAGCTAAAAAAGCATTGACGACATGCTTGGGAATATCTTTGTAGGGGACCAGCACGCGTCTTTCACGGAAAAATTCACCGAATTTTTTATTATTGCGGTCGTAAACTTGTGATACGAGTAAGGGTTTATAATCTTCAACTTTAATGATCTCGGGCAAAGATTTTTTAACCGAAAGATAGAGCAAATACAAACTGCTGCATCCAATTAGAAACAGAGCAAAAAAACCAAGCAAAACTTTTTTTAACATGTTGACCTCAAAGACTTAGAACGTATCATTTTTTTTGGAATAGGTCAGGCCATAGAGGTGACCTAGACTGGTCATAGGACCGTAAATGGCGGCAGGTTTTTTTCACTCATTAATGCAACTGAATAATGCGGCGGTAAAAACCAAGCTAGGGCCTCTAATATTCCATTGTGTTCCGCAACTGGGGGGGTCCCCATAGATTCTAATGAAAAGCACAAATCAAACTGATCAGCACTGTCTGAAGAAATCATCAGAACTTTTGGATTCAGTACGCCTTGATCCAGAAGAAACTGACGGACAACTTTGCGAGCATACTCAGGAAAGTAATCCGCGGAAGGCGGTCCAAATTGAGTGTAAGAATCAATTTTTAAAACTTTACTTTCATCACGAGGATTATATTTCATAAATAGACCCGATTGGCGAAAAGACCAAATCATTCCATATGAAAATACAAACTCTGGATAGGGAACGCGCATCGGATCAAGAACAAGGCCGATTCCTCGGGTAGAAAGCCAGTGCAATATTTTTTGAGCAGAGTCTTGTGTTTCTAAATTGTCACTGGCTTCGCTTGCAAATTGAGTCATCAGATAGGGCCAACCATCGGGACCTTGTTGCGGATCGGCGGCAATTATTTTCAGACGTGATTCACTGAATAATTTAAAAAATTTTTCTTCCCAGATCTGATTGCGATTTTCGTCTTTAACTTGAAGATGGCTGGAAAGTTCTGCTGTTATCATTTGATGATGTCGTGCCTAATTCTATTCGATGATTTCGTTTTCAACAATATACAGAGTTTTGTACCCAATTTTTCGAATCACGTCACCAGCTTTAGTTTTAGCCAGAGTACCATTGCGATTCAACACAGGAACTAAGCCTTTACCGGCCGTTTCAACGGCTTTAAAAACAAGGGGTGCCTTATCAGGATGCATTCGCACGCAGCCACCAGAAGCGCGCTCGCCTAATTTGCCTTCAGTTCCAGCGGGGGCTTGATGTGTTGCAATTCCGGATTCAAAGAAAACAGAATAAGGCATCCAAGTCTGCCAAAGATTTGAGTAATAGCGTTCATCCAGTTTATCCGTATCAAAGTATCCAGCCGGGGTTGTCGACCAGTAGGCTCGTACGGAACAGTGATCTCGTTTAGGATCTTGACCTGCAGAACAGCCCTTTTCATAACGTTCGCGACCACTTGAAATTTTGGTGATCAACTGCAACTTGCCATGAACATAAAGGCGCAGAGTTTGTTTCGTGACTCCGGCATTGGATTTATTAACAACGACGACATTTGTAAATTCTCGAAGCCATGGTTTTGTTTGAAAATCAGTTTCATTAAAATCAACAATTTCAGGATCCATAGGAGCAGATTCGGTATTTGATGGATCATCCCAAACTTGGGCTTGAGCTTGTGAAAATGAAAGTCCAAGCAAGACAAGTAATCCAAAAAAATTCTTCAACATAAACACCCCAATAAATAGCGATTTAAGCACTTAATAAAAAGTAGCATCATCAATTAGCATAATTCTGATTTTTTAAATAGTTTATCGCACGGGACCCTGAAAATTCTCTATTGCAGGAATCTCAGGATCAAACCTATTGTCGATTGGCGCTTATATTAGCTTATAGGAATATCTAAAGCCGTTTTAACGGCATTGATTAATTCTTTTTGATTGAATGGCTTTGCAAAAACGGAGGTTGCGCCTTTTGCAAGACACTCTGCAACTGAAACATCAGAAAATCCGGTAACAAAAATAACCACTGGAATTTTGGGGTTAAAAGCACGAACATTTTCAAGCAATGACATTCCGTCGCCGCCAGGCATTCGCATATCAGAAACAAGCAAATCGATACGTTGTGTTTTAACAAGTTCAAAGGCTGCAGAACCACTTCCAGCAGAAAGAACTGTGAATCCATTGCTTTCAAAAATAGTCAGCATCAGTTCACGTAAATCATCGTCATCGTCAACGACTAAAATTGTATAATCTTTTAAGGTCATTTTGGGATTTTAGCCTTAACAATGGCGCTGTTGCAAGATGTATATGCTTTATGCGGTAACACATCTGATTTTAGCTTGAATCCACCTCGGATTAATCATACTCCTGATGTATGAATTTAAATCAGCATCCTCGTCTTATTCAAGGTGGAATGGGCATTGCCGTTTCAAATTGGGTTCTTGCAAAATCTGTTTCTCAACTTGGGCACCTTGGTATAGTTTCTGGAACGGCAATTAATTCCGTTTTGGTTCGACGATTGCAAGATGGGGATCCCGCGGGTCACATGCGTCGAGCGCTAAACCAATTTCCATCTCAAGAGATTGTCCAAAATATTTTATCCCAGTATTTCATTGAAGGTGGAAAATCGATTGATCAACCCTACAAGCGAGCCCCACTTTATAATTTGAAATCATCAAAATCACTTTTGCAACTGACAATGGTTTCAAGTTTTGTTGAAGTTTTTTTGGCCAAAGAAGGTCATGCTGGAAAAGTGGGAATTAATCTTTTAGAGAAAGTTGTTCTTCCAAATTTAGCCTGTCTGTACGGAGCTTTATTAGCAGATGTGGATTATGTGATTATGGGAGCCGGAATTCCACGTGAAATTCCAGGTGCATTGGATTTATTGAGCCAGAATAAAGAGGCTCATTTAAAAGTTCCGGTAGTCGGTGCTACGAGTGAAGATCACTTCGTGACAACGTTTAATCCGAGTGAAATTTTAGGAGAGTCCTTTTTTTCTAAATTGAAGCGGCCCTTTTTCTTTCCGATTGTTTCTTCAAGTGTTTTGGCAGCAAATCTCAAGAAAAAATCAACAGGGACGGTAGATGGTTTTATTGTTGAAAGTCCACTAGCGGGTGGTCACAATGCGCCGCCACGCGGCCCCATGAAACTCAATGAATTGGGTGAACCCATTTACGGAGAACGTGATCAAGTTGACCTTGCCGAGATGAAAGCGCTTGGGTTGCCGTTTTGGATGGCAGGATATTATGCGACTCCTGAAAAAATTAAAGAAGTTCAGGCATTAGGGGCTCATGGCATTCAGGTCGGGACATTATTTGCATTTTGCGAAGAATCAGGATTTGATTCGGCACTGAAAAATGAAGTCATTCAAAAAATATTGAGCGGCGAAAATCCCAAAGATGGCTGGGTTTTCACTGATCCAGTGTCATCACCAACAGGATTTCCATTTAAAGCCGTGCGGCTAAGTAATACGATTTCTGAAGAAGCTATTTATAAGGCTCGTATGCGTATTTGTGATTTGGGTTATCTTCGTCACGCCTATAAGAAACCAGATGGACAGGTTGCACAACGGTGCCCTGCCGAGCCTGTCGAAGATTATCTTAAAAAAGGTGGACTGCTCGAGGACACGATGGGACGAAAATGTCTGTGCAATGCATTGATGGCTGATATCGGAATGGCACAAAAGCAAAGCGATCAAAGTTTTGAAAAACCCCTGATTACGGCGGGTGATGATCTTAATAATTTAATGAAAATTTTGAAAATGAGCAGTTCTGGTAAAACATACCGAGCTGCTGATGTGATTCGGTTTTTAGAATTCGCCTAAGATGCTTTTTTAACGATATGTAATTCAGGACTTACTGGTAATGATATGGGATCCAAGTCCTGTATTTGATCTGCTGGGGAATTATTTTTATAATCTTGATTTCCATAAATCAGAACCGAAAGATCTTTTGAAATTTGCTGTAATATCTGGGACTCATTTCCCAGCGTTCCTGAATTTTCACTCACGGAAGAGGCTGTAGAGGCATTATTTTGAGTGATTTCATCAATGGTATTCATGGCAATAGTGACTTGATTGATACCGACAGCTTGCTCTTTTGATGCGCTCGAAATCATATGTGTTAATTCCGCAGTTTGTTTGATTGAGCTGACAATGTTGGTCAGAACTTTGCCGCTTTGATCCGCTTGGACGCGACCTTTCTCGGCCGCTTCAACAGTTGTTTTAATAAGAATATTAATTTCTTTAGTGGACTGAGCACTTTTTTGAGCCAAGTTTCTGACAGCATCAGCAACCACAGCAAAACCTTTACCATGTTCTCCGGCTCGAGCCGCTTCGACGGCAGCATTGAGTGCTAATAAGTTTGTTTGAAAGGTGATGTCATCAATAACCGCAGTGATTTCTTCGATGCGCGACGCTTTTAAAGCCACATCTTGCATGGTTTCAATCAATTGGGAAATCTGTCGACTGCCTTCATCAGCAGAAATAGCATTCTCTTGTGAAAGATGAAAAGATTCTTCAGCATGAGTTGAGTTGGCGGACACTTGCGAAGAAATTTCATTCAATGAGGCCACTGTTTCTTCTAAAGAGCTTGCAGCGGATTGAACGCCTTGATCAAGTTGTTTTGACGAATTAGAAAGTGAGTGGCTTGAACCAAAAATTTGATTGGCACTGCCAGACATTTTTTCGCTGATCTTAAAAAGCGGCGAAACGATACGGCTGACATAGGTCCATCCAATGATTGCCATTGCGGCAAAGATGCTAAAGCCAATTCCAACAAGCAGCCAGATGCTGGCACGAACAGGTGCAAAGACTTCATCGGTGGCTTTTTCCACAATAATGCTCCACTGATCACCAAAAAAATTCATTCCAGAATAAAAAGAGACCACTTCCGTTTGCAAAAAATTACTTGAAGTGATGACTCCTTCTTTTCCTGAGCTTGCAAGAGAGATTGCATCAGATTTTAGACTTTTTTCATCACTCAAGCTTTGAAACACAGTCAAAGAGTTTATTTTATTTTTATAATCTGTTCGTAACTTTCCTCCGGGACCTACAAGATAAGCGGTACCGGTTTCACCCATGCCATAAGGCTGCATGACAATGTCAGCAATTTTTTGCACATCAATTCTTGAAATAACAACGCCCAGTTTATCGCCCTTTTTGACGCCGTCAGCACGATAATCAAATTCTGAGATCTTGCTTTGACATAAGAAGGCTGTTACTTGTTTGGATTCAGGATTGACTTCATAACCACTATAAAAAATTTCAGACTGAGTGGAATCTTTTGCTTTTTGATAGCACTGTCCAAGTTTTGTGTTCGCAAAGGCTCCATTTTTCAAATTTTTTCCAAGAAAGACGCTTTGTCCTTGCTGTTCGGCCACGGCAAAAATAACTTGGTCACTTGTGGCGACTAAAATCAAATCAGAAAAGTCAAAATCATCGATTATTTTTTTTGTTCGTTCAACATAGGCACCATTAATATCTGAAAAAGCTTTTGTATATCCATCAACATCTTGACCCGCGGTCAATGCGGCGCCATAAAAAGCCCCTTCATAGGCAATGAACATGCCCTCGATAAGTCGATTAGAATTCAATTGTAAGGCAAATTGTTTCGACTGATATTGGTGTCGCTCCAGAGCTGATTTAATGCTTTGGCCTTGGGCTAAAAGCTGATCTTTAATCTGATTCTCAATCTGAGATCGACTGCTTACTGTTGAAACCGCAATTAATGTAAAGCACGCCAAGAATGAAATTCCAAGGAACAAAAAAAGAATGCGACCCTTTAAACCTAATTTCACAAAGTGTCCTTTACAAAAAAAATTTTGATACGTGTGTTTCTATTTCCAAATTCCAGAACCGGCGATCCACTTTTTATCGCCTTTACAAAGTTTTACAAAGGATGTTTTTGGAGTGGCATTTTCTGCACCTGGTTTTGGCCAAAGATAATCTACCCAGCCACCATTTTTATTTTTTCGAGCCATTTTATCAAATTCGACAAAAAGAGCTTTGGAGCCATTGCCATTATTATCCATTTCAAGTTTTAAATCGCTTCCATCTAATTTTGGCCGTGTCGGATGGACAACCATTTTTATATCGCTATCTTGAACCCAAACATAATTTGATCCACAATATCTAAATTTTTTAAGGGCTTCGATGGCTTTGGCAGAGTCATTTTTTTCAATTTCAGCACACATTTTTTCAACAGCTTCTTGAGCTTGTTCTTTTTTGCAGATGTCTTCTGCCTGAACTTGAACACCGACGAGCATAATAAGAGCAACAACGACTTTTGAAATGAGACTCATTCAAATCCTCCACAGATTTTTATTTGGATGCATTAACATATCGGCGAACATTAACGGAACTTAATGTTTCAGTAAGATTTTTCATTAAAGTGTCTAAGAAATTTTCGAAACAAGTCTCACAATGGGATCTGCTGTTAAATTACGAATAAAAAATATGTTGATCGGCAACTCAATAACCCCGAGAGTCTAGTTTTTTTCGATTAAAACCAGGTGGCGTTCGACATCCAGCACCGGTGATTTTAAAGGGATGATTTTCGAATTCAATGAGATTTTTTTTGGGACTAAATTAACTTCAGAATCAATTTTTTCTCGGCGTGCCTTTAGTAAAAAATAACTTCCATTATGCTGATAAAAATGGGTCGTCATTTCCAATATCACATCAATGGGTTTAAATCCTCGAGCCGTGATCAAATCCATTTTTTCTAGTTTTGGAGGGATATCGCCAAAAACTTTTATATTGGGAACAATTGTTTTTAACGAATTCAAAAACTCTTGTTTTCGCGGGCTTTTCTCAAAAAGATAAAACTCCATATGCGGAAACTGCAGGGCATAAATTACTGCAGGAAGTCCTCCGCCAGAACCCAAATCAGCAATAGTACGGACCTTTCTGGGAAAATATTCCAGTGGTAACAAAGAATCAATCACATGGTTATCAATCAACTCGTCAAAAGTCATTTTGCGACTGATTAGGTTGAGATCCTCATTAGCAGACCAGAGTTTTTCAATATAAAGTTGTAATGCTGGTAATGCGGATTCTCTGAATCCTAACTGCAAAAGTATTGGAACTCTGGTTTCGAAGTGGTTCATTAGGGAACTATACTTGTCTCCGTGTAAAACATCTAGAAAAAAAGAAAGGGCCCTGTTTCCAGAGCCCTGACGTTTCTATCGGAATGGATGCAATTTTGAGTTACAAAAGATATCCCAAAATTGTTTCTGTAACAAAATCAGGATGGTTCACTTCAGATCTATCAAGAGTGATCAATTGAAATCCTGTTCGTTTGTTTCTGAGTCTGTAAAGTGGAGATAACCCTGGGATTGCTTCTGTAACAACAAGACCCATTTCTCCTTCACGTGATCGCCCTTCGCAGCCCGCATCGCGAGATAAAAAGTGACCGCGACCTGGCACAATACAACGATAGATCATCTGCATTGGAATATTTTTTACTACGGATCTAAATAATTGAAAACCGACACCTTCATACTTGTAACCATGCGGAGAGCCTTCGCCAGCCTGTAGGGAAAACAAATAGTCTCCTGCTTGATTACGACTTCTGTGAACAGGATTTTTTGCAGCAGCTCGCAATTTGGCAATAGCATCTTGTCCTGGTGGCTTTACTGGCGGTGGCGGAGGTTGAGGTGGGTTATATGGTGGCGGCTGTGGAGGATTATACGGAGGTGGCTGTGGAGGATTATATGGTGGAGGTGGTGGTGGTTGAATTCGTTGACGTAATGTAACGTAAACTATATCGACAAACAAAGCTCCGCGAATATCTAACTGAACTGTTCGAACAGTTTCACCGATGATCATCCTGGGATTAGGAATTAAATTTAATTGATAATCCGGATTAAACTGTTGAGCAAAGCTGGAGCGATCGCCAACTAAATAGGCCTGTGTCGAATAAGGCCCAACAGGTCTTGTGTATCCAGTGACTGCGACCACTTCGAAACCATTATAGCGCTCGTCAATTCGGCCCAAGCGTCTTAACGGGAGGACTTCATTTTGAATAACGCGACCAATTTGGATTTGAATAGTTTCTTCATAGTATCCAGGGCGCTGGGGACGCATTTGATTGGGGTAGCCTTCAACTACAGTGTAACCAGGAGGCTGTTGCTGCTGACTATGTCTTTGTGCAAGTGACTCTGATGATAGAGCTAATCCGATGACTAATGTTAAAGCCATCTGACTTAAAACTAAATTTTTCATAATAACTCCCCGAGTGGTGTTGTTGTGTCTCCAAAAGACTGTTTTTACTTCTTGTTAAGCACAAATTGCAATAGGCTCGCCAGAATATTCTTTCTAATTATTAGGCAATTTTCTCTAAACTGGTGCCGACTTACCCCCAGTGCAGGCTAAAGCCCAGTTATATCCAAAGCTTAATGAATATGATTTTTCCAGGCTTGCGCGGGTATGCGACTGTAATTTCTATCTGTCAAAAAAAAGAACAGCGAATTTTTTGAAGTGATTTTATATAGTCGATATCATGAAAAAATATATCGGACTTTTTTTGGTGTCGACCGCATCTTTGTTTGCAGAGGCGGGCTCAATTATTTTAGAACCACTCAAGCCAGGTCAGTGCGTTGCGGAGCCAGAGTCAAAAACATATTTGAATGATCCCATTACAAACAGGGTTGTTCAGTTCTCTTGTCATTATAAATGCTTAAATCAGAATTTGTCCGAGTTTCATATTCCTGTTTTTCATCAAGAAACGGTTCTGGCGTCTGCGGATCAAATGAATGTAATGGTTTGTGATCAAATTCGAATTGATGTTATTAAATCTGAATTGGGCTATGTTCTGGATCAAACTGTGTTTGCGTTTGCGTTTTGGGCGCAGACTTCGCCACGTGTTGAACTTCGAAAATGGGCTGATGAAAAAAATGGAAGAATTCCAGTTTTAGAATATCAAGCTTTAAGAAATCATATGAATAAAACACTTAAAGAAATCGCACTTTCATATATGCCCAAGGATCAGTCTGCAAATACTATGATGGTTGGATTTTGCACAGAGCTTTTAGAAATTGCTAACGAAAGCGAAGCTGGTGTTGAAAAAATAAAATACTATATCGATTTAGATCAGCAAAAGAAAGAGCCTCAAAATATGGTTGAGCGTTTAGTTATGACAATGCTTAAGACTCATGGGGCTTTTTTATTTTAAAGTGTCTGTCAAAATACTAGACAACCCTGAAGTATTCACTTGGATTAAAACTCGGACTTGAATTCAACTCATTCTTTGTCTATGAACTAAGTAAACATATTTATAACAACAAGGGATATTTTATGAAAAAACTCATTCTTTCTGCATTTGTTATTTTATCAAGTCTGGCAACCTTTGCCACGGATGATGCGAATACCAAAATGGGTAAAAAACTAATTATCGAAGAACTTATAAATTATTCTGATGATTATGGTGTTGAGGAAGTTTTTGAAGTCGACTTTCAGGGAGTCATCGACAGACACTATTCTTTTGCAGTTACGTACAGCAAACAGTTTTGTTTTGATAGTGGTGATGATGAACGAATGTCATGCGCTTTATATAAATGCCAATCCAATGCAGTCATTGATGGTGATGCCGTTGTTGGTTTTGAATCAGAATCTAAAAGATCAAACTGCGAAAAAATCGCAGGATCTGATACTACTCTCCAGTACTGATTGTGCGGGAATAATAATGGTTAATGAGTTGGGGTAATTGTATCTCGGATCCATTGTTGATAATAGCTCACGTCAGAAAATCCTGCATAATTCCATTTTTTTATTTTTCGACAAGCAGAGCCCCAGCTTGTCACGCCTACTAAAACAAACTGGTTTTCAGCTGTGCGATAGAATAAAGGACCACCGCTGTCACCGATGCAATTTGATTTTTGGTCCAGATCTGTATAAATACACATCATCCCCAATTGAATTGAGTGTGTCTCCTGCCATTCAGGGTGAAACTGGCAGTCTTGAGTGGGGGCTCTTTGAATTTTTTGTAACCACTGTAACGAATTTGGCAAAGTGTTGGGATAGGAAGTATAGCCCCATCCCACTAATTCTAAATAAGACGGAGCGGTATCATTTTCGGAATTTAAAATAGGAATAATGAAATTGGACTGACTGCTATTTTCCAAATAGATAAGTGCAATATCGTTCTTTAAGGTTGCTCGATCAAATTCAGGATGTAAAAAAACTTTTTTGATTTTTAAGTTTTCTCCACCATCGCCTTGAATGGATTGAGACGCTCTGGATAAAATAAGTTTTTCCATTTTTACATCATACAAGCAATGCGCAGCCGTTAGAATCCAGCTTGGACGAATCAGAGTTCCACCGCAAAAATGAATTTTTGTACTTTTTTGCTGAATCAATAGTTGAACATAAAAAGGATAGTCATTGGAATTGACGGATATTCCACCGATAATGCCAGTCTCCCCAGGTGCAGAAATACTTATAATATTCTCTTTTTGTGGAGAGCAAGAAAGCATCAGAAAAAATACTAAAAAATAAAATCTCATGAATTAATGGACTAGTTGATTTTAAACCTGAACTCAAGCTGCACGCAGCCAGCTGGATTTTGATTTGAATATCTATTTATTGCAGGGTTAAATAACACCACAAGGAGAGCTTATGGAAATTAGGAAATTATTAGCTGAAGCAATAGGTACATCATGGTTAGTCTTGGGCGGATGTGGAGCTGCCGTTTTAGCAGCGTCCTTTCCAAGTGTTGGAATTGGCCTACATGGAGTTTCATTGGCTTTTGGTTTGACCGTGTTGACGATGGCTTATGCCATTGGATCAGTGTCTGGCTGTCATTTAAATCCGGCCGTTACAATTGGTTTGGCCGTTGCTGGAAAACATCCTAAAAATGAAATTTTACCGTACATCATTGCACAAATTATCGGTGGCATTGTGGGCGCGGGCCTTTTGTATTTAATAGCTTCGGGGCAAGAGGGCTTTGATGTGGTTGCTAGTGGTTTTGCAGCGAACGGTTTCGGTGAACACTCTCCGGGCGGTTATTCGATGATGTCTGCATTGGTTGCAGAAATTGTTGCCACAGCTTTTTTCTTGTTCGTCATTTTAGGATCTACAAACAAAAAAGCTCCTGCTGGTTTTGCCCCCATTGCGATTGGTCTTTGTTTGACTTTAATTCACTTGCTGACAATTCCAGTTACAAATACATCAGTCAATCCAGCGCGCAGCTTAGGACCAGCACTATTTGTTGGTGGTTGGGCTTTGGCACAAGTCTGGTTATTTTTTGTGGGGCCAATAATTGGTGCAGTTATCGGAGCTTTCGCATATCAAGCCGTTCATAAGGAATAAAATGTCAAAACATCCCCAAACGACCAAGTATAAACTACTTCTGACCCTTGCGGCGTTAGGGGTGGTTTATGGCGACATCGGCACCAGTCCCTTGTATGCATTGAAAGAAGCCTTTCATCATTCGCACCTGCTTCCGACACCTGAAAACATCATGGGTATTTTATCATTGATTTTTTGGTCTTTAATTCTTGTTATTTCGGTGAAGTATCTGGTTTTCATTTTGCGTGCTGACGATAACGGGGAGGGCGGAATTTTGGCCCTAACCTCGTTGATCAAATCGCCTCAAAAAAAAGAGCTTTCTCAAAATATAAAAGTTGCTCTCACATTGACGGGAGTATTTGGAGCAGCCTTTCTTTATGGTGACGGTATTATCACTCCGGCGATATCCATTCTAAGTGCTGTTGAAGGTCTGCGGGTGATAACGCCAGTTTTTGATCCCTATATTATTCCAATTACAGTCTTAATACTTGTGTTGTTGTTTTCCGTACAAAAAAATGGAACTGGATCCGTGGGTAAGGTATTTGGACCAGTAACACTTTTATGGTTTTTAGTTATCGGATTTTTGGGTGCATACAATATTTTTCAAAATTTTGAAGTATTAAAATCTGTTAGTCCATTTTATGCGTATCAATTTTTTGTGCAGAATTCGTTTTCAGGTTTTGTGGTGCTAGGTTCAGTTTTTCTGGTAGTTACCGGTGGAGAAGCTCTTTACTCCGATCTGGGGCACTTTGGAATCGAGCCTATCCGTAAAGCCTGGTTTTATGTTGTGCTTCCGTGTTTGCTGTTGAATTATTTCGGGCAAGGATCTTTCTTGCTTGATCATCCCGAGGGTGTCAGTAATCCATTTTTCTCAATGGCGCCTGCATGGTCGCTTTACCCACTGGTAGTACTTGCGACTTTGGCGACCACAATTGCATCACAGGCGCTGATCACTGGAGTCTTTTCAATATCAATGCAAGCCGTACAACAAGGCTATCTTCCGCGGGCACTTATTCGCCACACTTCCGAAAATGAATTTGGCCAGATCTACATTAAAAATATTAACTACTTACTGATGATGGGATGTATTCTGCTGGTTCTGATTTTCAAAACTTCCAGCAATTTGGCGGCGGCTTATGGTATTGCAGTTACACTAACGATGATTATAACCACTTTGCTTTTTTACGTTGTCGCCGTTTACCGGTGGGGCTGGAATGTCTATGGGGCGCTGGCACTCTGTTCGGTTTTTGCGGCTATCGATTTGGCATTTTTAGGAGCGAATCTTCTTAAAATTTTGGATGGCGGATGGTTCCCGATGATTCTGGGAATTGCGGGTTTTATCTACATGTCGACGTGGAAACGTGGACGAGAAATTTTAAACTCTATATTAAGTAAAAAGCATGTACCACTAATCGAGTTTATGGAAAAAATCGCCAGAGAGAATATTTATCGATCTGAAGGAACCAGCGTCTTTATGAGTCGAGATCTTATGATCGCGCCCCTTTCTTTAATTAATACCGTAGAGCATTTGAAGACGGCACATAAGAATCTCATTTTTGTATCGGTTAAAATTACAAATAAACCAAAAATTCTGGGTCAGCGTTATGAACTTACTGAATGTGGTTTCGGGTGCTATCAGCTGTTGATTCATTTTGGTTATCTAGAAAAACCGAATGTTCCCGCAGTTTTTAATTTGATTAAAGAAACAAATCCAATTTTTGACAAAGATAAGGCCAGCTTTTTTATTGGTCGCGAAAATATTTTTGCGACGGCTCTTCCAGGCATGGCGATCTGGCGAGAGAAATTATTTTCTTTCATCTTCAGAAATGAACTGCCAGCGACAGAGTATTTCGAATTGCCGAAAAGCCGAGTCGTTGAAGTGGGAACCCAGGTTGAGATTTGACCAGACTAGAAGACAAACATTTAAAGGAGACCTCTTGAGGTCTCCTTTAAATACAAATTTTTCGAAGAAATCAGTATTAGTTTCTGTATAAATCATCTTCTTTCGGAGCTGTGAAACCAGCATCGAGGAAATGTTTATTAAACTTTTTTAGCCAAGCTGGAACATGAGCATTTTTGTTACATTTCGTGAAACCATGGTCGCCAACGGGGCAAAGGATTTCTGCAGGAGTATTCTGAGAAGGTGGACGTACCTTGTACGTAACCATTTCACAACGATCGCCAGATTCACCACGATCACAAACTTCAACAGTGATATACTTTGCAGATGCGCTGATAGATACAAGTGCAATAATTGCAAATACGATTTTTTTCATTTTTCTCTCCTTAGAGTTTAGTTTTTACAGAAGCCCTATTGCTGCTGTTTGAATTTTTACGGTGAAATGCTTATTGGATATTTTCAGAGAACATACAAACTTTTTGATAGAGGTTAAGTTTACTCAATAGTGTTGTAAAATTTTTTTGATTACACAGATATCTTAAAAAATATATTGCAGCCGATTTAAAAGAAAAGATGGTGCTCCTCGGAGGACCTCGCTTATACTCTGAAATATTCTTGGGTTGATTGTGCAGCCTTCGTCCTGTTGTTAATTAGTTGATGCGACTTGTGATTTTGATTTTAGCGATTTTTTAAGAGAAAAATTGGCGGAGAGAGCGGGATTTGAACCCGCGTCAGGTTTAACCCTGAACACGCTTTCCAAGCGTGCGCGATCAGCCACTCTGCCACCTCTCCGAATATTGGAATTGGTCGATATTTACATGGCTTTTGTTAAAATTCAATCTGCTTGATGGGGCGGCTATTGATCACCCCATCATTTCGTGAAACAGTAGGCCTATGACGAATGTGATTTTCTTAATTTTGGTAGTTTTTGTAGGCAATGTCTTTGCTCAAGAGATTTGGGTCGAGGACTATCCAGTGGCGGCGGGTGATATTGAGTCTGTGCAGCCGTCGGCTGATGAGGATTATCGTTGGCTTTATGAAATCCTGATGCCTGTGAACTTTCAAAATGAGCTTCCGAGCGAGGCCTTTAAATCGTTTCGGGTTCATCTGAAGGATTCTTATAAACAGTTTCCCACACCCGAACAGATTCAGCAAAAAAATCTTAAGTCGATTCGCTCCGTCAGTGGAACAATGACCTATGCAAGCATCATCAAAAAAAAATACCGCTATGATATTGTTTCTGATCCTCAGGGATTTGTAATTCATGTTCGTGTGCATTTAAAAAATCCAACAGCTAGCGATAAAGTGAATTTTTCTCAAAAAATGAAAGAGGCCCAAGACCTATGGAATGAAAGCCGCATCGAAACAGATTTTCAGTACCAGTTTCATTTTGAAATTGTGTCCGAGTCAGCGAAGGCGCATTTTTCTGTTTCTGTTTTGGATACGACTCGTGGTCCCTACGACACCAATTGGGGGCGGGATTGGACGGGGCGAGTTGTTGCTCACGAGGTTGGCCACATGTTGGGGCTGGGTGATGAGTATCAAACGATCTCTGGAAAATTTGATTGCTTGCGACCATCATTGATGTGCACCGCTTGGAGCGGTGCTTTGATGACACATCATTATTATTTTATTTTGAGACGTAATCTGAAGTGATTATTTTTTTGCAACCTGAACGATAAGTCCGCCATTTGAAACAATCGAATAGGGATCGTTGGCACTCAGTACCGAATCACTTAAACGAACTGATATGAAACCCTCTAATGTTTTTGCTAGTTCGATATCACCAGGTAAGGCATCTATTCCATTAAGTATAACTCGAATAGATTCCGGATCTAAATTGGCGTCCTTCAGAATAATTGGAGCGATCTGAACACTATCTTTTAGATCTTTGTATGAAAAGCTAAATTCTACTTTGGCTCGAGCCGGAGGGGCTTTATCAAATTCAACTTCATTTTTATCAGTAAGGCGTACTCCAGAGTTTACCCATTCGCCATTAACTTTGATACGAACTGAATCACGACGAATATTTTTATCGGCCAGTTTAAATTTTTTAGGATAAGGTTTCCGTCCATCCGGCAAATTGCTTTGTGTGGACACAATGGAAACTGTCGCTGAAGCTCCGTTCTTTAAAAGAATTTCTATTTTTCTTTTTCCCAGTGCAAGTGTGGGATCGATTCCAGAGTTTTCATCAATGGCGTAGTTTGCCAAATAAGTTGTTTGAACTCGGTTCATAATACGATCTAAGATTGTATCCAAAGTGATTGTTCCAGCAATAAGATCGTTAAAGTTAAACCACTCGCCCTGACTGGCTTCAACAACGCCGGGTGATCCCTGAAAAGGTCTGTTATAACCTGCGCGGGAAGGAGTTGCGGCAAAGACCTTCATTTGGCTTGTCGAAATAGCATTGGCAACTTCACTGTAACGAGGCGCTAAGCTACCCACATCACCTTGATTACCAGGAGAATACAGAAAGCCATCATCGGTTATTAAAATCACAAAACGTTGGGACTTGTCTGTCCAAGGGGCTTTTGAGGCATCTATTAGGGCTCGCATCGGGTTTTCATGCAAATCAGATCCTCCGGGATCACTGATTCCGGTTAAGGCTTTGAGTTTTGAAATTTCTGAAATGAGCTCGTCAACTTGGCTTTGTGTTGTTGGATCGGCGGGATTGTTGTCATAAAAACGATCGCAATTTTTGACGGTACGATCTCCAAACGTAATAAGACACATCCGAGTATGGTTTCCTTTAGCGCGGCTATTTTGAACAAAACTGATCAGTCTTGTTTTTGCGGATTCAATCGTTGGCGACATAGAGCCCGTGATATCAACAGCAAATATGATATCGACATTTTGTTTTGTCGTTGTTGATTGTGATTGAACTAAAAAATTATTTACAGGAACACTATTTTCAATGATTGAAAAATCACCGGTTTCTAAACCAGAGACATTAGTACCATCTGGCATGGTGACTCGAAATGCCAGCTGTGTTTCATTTGATTCCAGTTGGGGCTGCTCATAGGATGTTGTGGAGCTTTCTATTTTAAAGAAATTTGCATAAATTTCTGTTTCATTGAATTTAATGGAGCCTTGATCCACAACTCCAAACTGAGTCCGACTGCACGATGACAGTACTCCTACGGCGATAACTGCAACTAAGATGTGTTTAAATACTAATGAGAACATACGTGTAGCCTCCATTGTTCTATACAAAGCAATAGTGGTGCTCGAAAATTTGTATTCAATTCGTCTGAAACAAATTCAAAGTTCATTAAAATGATCAAAAGTTAGCAGTGTCTAAAGTTTTGATTATAAAAATGAAATTGAAATAGTGATTATTGCTAGAGTTTTCATGTGAATAGGTACTGAACAGTCTAAAACTTCATCGCTTCGTTGAAACTGCTGTGATTATCGTGACATAAGATTTGTCACTTGCTGGTCTAGTTTTTTTAAATCTGAAAAAATATTAGACAGGCTAAGAGTGAATTTAATTTTTTCGAAATTCAATAAGATCTGTTTTTCTAATTTTTTCAAGCTTTTTAAATTTGAGTCGTGTGTTCATGCGTTCGATTTCTTCTAAGATCTGAATGCCGTGAATTTCTAAATCTTTGACCAGCACATAGGCCACTCCCATTGGGTTTAACGTGGACTCTATGGCCAATACTAAATCTTTAAAAGTGGCATCAAGAAAGAAGCGACATCGATTTTTAAACTCATCCGGGGAAAAGGCACCATGACCACTTCTGAAATAAGGGGGATTGCTGATGATGAGATCATACTTTTCTTGGTAAAAAGGGTTATTTATAAGTACAGAATAATTGAGCAATAGAAAATTACAAATCGATTCAACATCAAGTTTTTTGCTGTTTAAGTTAAAGTAATTCTTGTAAATTTCTTGAACTTCCAAAAAATCTGCTGTTCTGGGTAGGTCCAGTCCGTGTGTTTTTAAGTGGTAAATAAAGTCCAGACCAACAACGCCGCAGCCAGAGCAAAGATCCATAAAAGTCTCGTATTTTTGACCAGATAGCCGCACCAACTCAAAGACGTGTCTCGCTAAAAAGACCGAGTCATGCGAAAAGCGATAGGACTCGGGCTGAAGGTAATTAAATGTTGGAAAAGGGTTGATACTGCTCATGTCGAATGTATATACATACAGTAAGGAGATGGCTATTTTTACTTTTTACCTGTCAAAAAAAGTGACAGGTGAAAGTTTATATAACTCAAGCTATATAGGATCACATGAATAAAAACACATTAAAATTTTTTGCAGTTCTATTCTTTGCATTTAGCTCTCAGGCGAACTCATCATTTGAATCTATTGGAATTCCGATGATGAAAGAATCTGTTAAGAAATCATTTCAACTTTCTGATTCTGCCCAAGGCTGTCCGCAGGCTGGTTTTCAGGAATTCGATAGTTTGTCGTCTGCTCGTGGAAGTGCCATGTCGTCTTCGAAAATAATCACACAGTTGCTTGAGGAAATTGATCCGCACCACCGCGAGATTTCAGTTGAAAATTCACGATGCGGCAGTTGTCGTCAAGTGAATGAAATCGCAGTTTTTTCAACATCAGAGCCCGAAAAAGTTAAAATGAACGAGTTTTGTAATAATCGACCGACAGTTAATGTGGAAAAAGAAATGGAAAACTCAGATGTTCAAGACTTTGCATCGGATACGATGCGTGGAAAAACTCCAGAGGGTAAGGAACTCTATGCTGGTTGCCCAGATCCATGTTCATTTTATGTGGCTTCGGCGACGACTCCGCGTTCTGAAACTCGAAGTCTTTTGAATTTGACAGTTCACTGTGGTCAACCTCGAAATGGTGGCGTTTTGATGGCTAAGTACATCTATAAGGCTGGATTAGTGCAGAAATGGGCATGTCAATAGTCACAGTCTTTTGGGGCAAGAATCCCCCTGCATTTTCTTTAAATCAAAGGAATCCTTTTTAAGGCCAGGTATACACATTGCTGAGTTTTTACCAAAAGGTGGGACTCATATGAAAAAGCAAACTCCAACATGGCAAGAGGAAAGCAAAAAACGCGCACTGAAGGGCGAAATCGCATTGCGCGAGACTCTTTCAGAGTTTTTTGACGAAGGTTTAAATCTATTAGGAAAAGTCGTTACAAAGGGCAAAAAGGCGACAGAGGCTTTTGTTGCAAAGACTCAGAAAAAATCGTCTCGCTTGGTGCGAATGACTCAGTCATCAGAGCATTCAAATTCTGATGTTAAAAAATCACAAAAAATAATGAAGTATGATTCAGATAAAAAACAATCATCGGGACTTCGTAAAAATAAAAATTCATCGGCATCAGTAATGCGATCGCATTAAGTTTGCTCTAAAAGCAATTCGCCAACAACGGGAAGCTCAAGTAAGAAGTTCCAAAGTTTTAATACTTCTTCTCGAGATTTAATAATCGAGTTAATTTCGACTTGTTCATCTTCAGTTAGCACTTCTGTGACCTTCACTTTGTCATTTGAAGTGCCATCATCGCGAACGATTTTTGATGTTTTAAGAATTCGAGTCATAAAATTTCGAAGATCTTCAGTTGTTTGATTCTTTTTCATTTTATCCATGCCGATGACAACGCCGACCTCGCTATTTAAATTTTGGCTACGGTAATCCCAATTATAAGAACCAATAAAAGCTCGCTCGCTATCCATAAGAACCATTTTTGCGTGAAGAGTGCTGACAGCTTTGCTGCTTTTTAAAATAGAGCCATCGACATTTTTGAGTGTTGGGTTGCTGATATTCGTGAATTCATAAATTCGAACTCCACGACCAGAGCTGGCGTTTTTTATATTCATAAGACGGTGACGTGTTTTTAAATATCCGGCTGTTGCCGCTGAAACATCCGTACTAATAGGTGAGTTTGTAATAAATCGAACAAAAATATTCTTGTCCTCGACAAGATGTTTGATCAGAGCTTCCATTTCAGGAGTAACCGTTAAGTACGGAGTCACAATAATGAGGTCAGATTTCGTATTCGCAGCAATGGCTTGATAAAGTGTTTTGCCAATATTTTTTTCTGGATTCTTTCCTTTGCATACACGTTGAGCCGCATCGTCATGAATAAATTGTACATCATTTGTCTCATAGGCTGTTTCGAGAGCCTTTAAAAACGGTCGTTCTTTCAAGAGTTGAGTATTTCGTGCGGCCACATCAGCGTAATGAGAATCTAGTTTTTGAATTTCTTTTTGAATAACCTGAACATCGTGTTGTCGATTCATTTCACAAGCCGAAAAGTCTTCACGATAAGAACAATAAGAATAATCTAAACGACTTGATGAATAATTATAAAGTTGAACAGATTTCACATCTCGTGAATTCCAACGTTGTTCAAAATAATTTTTGGCTTCATTGATTGATTTTGTTCCAGATAAAAGGACATCGGTTCCCTCATAGGCGGGTAATGTTTGGTTATGGACTCGCTCGGGAATATCATAATAACCGCTAGCTACATTGCGATCACCAACAATAAGATACTCTCCGTCTATAATAAGTGATTTGTCATGCATGCGGCGAGTGTAGCAAAAGGGTCGAAAAATATTGAATTGATTGAATTCACGAATTTCAATATTTTTTTCGGTCGAGGCATCCAGATTATTCATAAATGCTGACATGGTTTCGCGTGTCATCAAATTATGCATAGAATCGACAATCACGCGAATTTTAACTCCGCGTCGAGCGGCTTCACGAAGCAATGCCAACCCCGAAATAGAAACATAATCATGTTCAACTGTAAAATATTGAACATCAATGGACTTTTTTGCTGTCATAATCAACTCAATCCGAGCCTGCAGAGATTCTAGGGGATCAGCCATAACGATGATCTTGTCTGCATAGGTCGTGGTTGCAATGAAAAGGACAGGTATAATAGTTTTCAAAAAAGTTCTCATTTAAACCTCTTTTTATTTCAAGTGCAAACTTGCGTCCAAATTTGAATTTCAATAGATGTCTCAATATCGAACGATCTAGATCATTGTGTCGGCCTTACGACTAATATCTCAAAATGAAACACTATTTTTATCAGTTGGGAATTGTGTTGGCTTTTAAAATTGTCAATTAAGCTGACAGAGGGGGGACTTAAAATTGCTCTTATTTTACTTGCGGTTTATCTTGCTGAGATTTTTTTATACTAAAATCCAGGAATTTTTTATACGCTTTAAGGTCTCTTTGTATATTAGTCTTATGAGCATCATCGACTGTGGAATTATTAACGACTTCGCTAAGGGCATTTATTCTTTTTTGAGCAGAATCAAAGTTCTTAGAATAAATATCACTAGTAATTTGCATTTTTTTAAGCTTAGAGTTCCATATAAATTCCATATTCAATGAGTTTAATTTTTCTATAATGTTACTTATAGTAGCACTGTATCCCATTGGAGTTTCAAGTTCATACATATAATATGAAAATGGAAGTTCGCGAACATATAGGGAGTCTTTTTTTATAATTTCGTGGATCTGATTTTGATATGGATTGGTAATGTAAGCACCATAATAAATGAGTATGCGTAATTTAAAATCTTTAGGCACAGTTGGGTTGAAATTAACATAAGTGGGGCTAACAATTACTAAATCTTCTCGAGAATAATAAGTTGTCAAATTTAACCAATTTTGATTTTCGTAATTCAAAAAATGACGGTTTTCACTATTATAAAATCGACCGGTGTAGTTTAAAAAATGTCCGGCATCGTCAGGATGAAAAATAGGAATAAAAAAATAAATATATTTACCAGTGTCTTCTTCGGCAATGAGATTTCGAATATCAAGATACTGTTTTTTATTCTTTAATAAAACTAAATTTGTATTTAAGTATTTAGGTGTAAATGTCACTAAAAGTATTGCAAGCAGTGCTTTTTTTAAAAATTTATTGTGTAGTATTGCTGATTCATTATGAAATTCATCAAGTAAGACATGTATTCCCTCAAGTAGAAGAATTATTATTAAAACAGTCCAAAGAAAAAAATAATGAGATTGCAGATCCCAATCAATAGCGTTCCACATGAATAAAAAGCTAATGGGAAAAAGCACAATACCTATTGTTAAGCCGACTATATTTTTAAAATTACTTTTAAGTAATTTTTCTAGTTTTCTATCAATAAAAATCAATAAAAAAACTAAAGGAAATAGGAGCAACCACTCGATAGATCTAAACTCCTCAATAAAAATACTGAGTTGGTCAGGTTTAAAGTTCAAAACCCCTGTCCAAATATGATGAATTAAGCTTCCATTTTTAAATTGTTGGACGCCAACAAAACTATTCTTATAAATGAGTACTATAATGGGCAGGCTGACAATATTAGGTAAAACAAATACAGCTGCGAAATATTTCCAGCAAACTTTTCTGTTTTTATTATAAAATATAATTATTAAGCATATAGATAAAAAGAAAGTAAAAAATATTGGCTGCAGCCCTATAGACAAGCAAGACAATGCTGCTGATGTGAAGAGCAAGGAATGGTTTTTTATTTTGTGTTTAAAGTGTTCGTATGAAAAATAAACTGTTAGAAGAGAAAAAAACAAGGCAATAGAAATTGGTCTGGCTTCAGAGGAGTATCTTAGCAGGGTGGGTTGACTTAAAAAAATAATAAAAGAAAAAATAGCTAACCAAATATTCCATCGAAGTTGAAGTTGAATTAAGATAAATACAATACAACTTAGAATGCTAAAAAGAACGGGATTGAATAAAACAGAAAGCTCACTGGCGCCAAACAGTCTAAAAAAAGTATAGGAAATATAGTAATCTAAGGGCATTTGTTGTTGTTTTGCTGCGTATAGAACTGAATCAATGCTAAAGCCCCAGTTCCAAAACGGTATAAACTGAGCGGCTTCATCAAACCAAAGCGGATATTTATTTAAAATTGGAAATCTAATGAAGAACCATGCACTAACACAGAAAAAAACATAACCAATAGTTGATTTTAAATCTAATGATGATCGTTGGCTTATATCTTGATGCGAAACAAAGGGAACTCTTATTCTATAATGATAAATTGAAAAAATTGTGGTCAGTAAAATAAATGTTAATAGTATAAAAGTATAACTGCTATAGAAGTTCCAAGGCACTGTATTATTAAACTCAGAATAAGCCGCGGCCCAAAAGACATAGATGCTAGAAATCAGTAATAGTATCCGAGCAAACATTGCTGTGAATTTTTCAGCACTATATTGTTTCATTTAATAAGTTTAATTCGTTAATTCTTTTAATAGCATGAGTGCCGCGTCTTTGGTCGTGCTCACTCCAAAATTGTAAAAAATTAGCCTGCAGTCGTTTTTTTTCATTTGCATCGATTGGTTGTTTAAACCAATCGATGATATTACTAAGACTATTAATTTCATGGATAAAATATCCTTGCTTATTTTTTATACTATCATGAAACTCACTTTTCATATAATTTAGAGACTCTTCCATTTTAAGAAGATGTCTTTCGGGGAGTACTTTAATGCTTAAGTGCTCGGGATGCCTTAAATAATTAGAGCTGATTCCTATGGGTTGCCATCTTTGATCATTTAAGTACTTGCCGCGAAGTTCATATATTTTTTTTAAAAGGTCTGTAAAATTATTAACGCTAAAAGCATTGTATGTGACCATAATAACAATTCGTAAGCTTGGAACTTCTTCCATTATTAAATTTAAATTCTCAAAGAATAAGTTTTGATTTAGCCCATTTCGACTTAGTTCTGCATCAACACCAAGAGTGTCTAAGCTTGTAAATAATCTGACCTCGTTAATGTTTTTTTTATTTATTAGCGAATTGGCATGCTCAATAAATTTTTTAATAATATTTGTAGGGACGCCTAAATTTGAATTAATAGCTAATTGCAGATTGGGAGCAGGATTGATCGATAAATCATCAAAAATATTCCAGGTTGCAGGTGAAAGTAGCGGTTCCCCGCCGGTGATTCTAAAAATATGTAAGTGCTTTTTTAATTCTGGCCACCACTTCCAAAATGAATTTAACAAAAGATTTGTTTCTTCTTTTAGAATAGTCGTTGTGGCTTCACCATTACGAGTAGAAAAATTACCGAGCGTTTCTAATTCATTTTGCCATTTGCTAGAGTAATCTGCTGAACAATAGCTGCATTTAAAATTACATAAATTGCTGAATGAAACTTCAAGGTATGTCGGAGAAATGTTTTCACCCAGATTTGAGGCGATAACATCGTTGCCATGAGGATAGGCCCAAGAGGCAGAAGATTTTAAAATTCGATCACTAACAGCATCTGGATTAGAATTTTCAATATTCCAACAGTAATTACAGGGATCGGGCTGAACACCACTTAACATCAGCGCACGTTCATTTAACTTAACGGATGTGTTGTGAATACCGGTATGACTGTTTTTAATATCATCTGGTGTAATTTTATGAGTTAAAAGATGGTGGCATGAGTGAGTTGTTCCTAATTGAAAATGAATAGTAGATTGTAACCATTTGGCTAAACAAAAACTGGAACTAATTTTACTTAACTCGGTTTTTACCTGTTTAAAATCACTATTCCATTTAAAATCTGTGCGTAACTGTTTGCTCATGTGAGGAAATTCTACTGTCCTGTTTTTATATTTGCAATAACACACTTTAATGTTTGTTAAAGGTGACAAAGAGTGACAAATTCAATTCAATCGCAGTGAACATCAAAGACGCTGAGCCAGCGATCAAAAACAATAAGCGAGAAAAGCTTTTTATTTTCAATGAAATTAAGATGATCTTTGAACAAATTTTCACGCTGAGCTAAATCATTTGTGTAAGCGCTAGTAAGCAGATCATGAGTATTGTCCATTCGGAAAGTGTGAGTGAACGATTTTTTGACTTGAGTAGAAAAAGCTTTTCCCAGGCTAAGGGCTGTTGCTTTTTTGAATAGAGATTTACTCTCAAATCCTGCAACTAAATGCTCAGAATTGAGTGAGTTCAAAAATTCATAAATTTCAGAATCTAAATAGGGTAGTCGACCTTCGAGGCTTTGCGACATCAAAATTTTATCACTTCGTATTAAAATGTAATCAGGCAGCCATGAGCGTTGATCTTCAGTTACCAAATCTTTTAATGAATGAACACTATAATTTCGGTAATGGCTTTTAATTTCACTCTGGTCAAAAAGAAATAGCTGAGACAAGCTATCTGAAAATTGTTCTGTCGTTAAAAACTGTTGAAGTGCCGATGCCAGTCTGAGTTTAGCCTCAGGGCCGAGTTTTTCCGAGTATGGAGTTATAAAATCTAAAAGAGCATGAGGCGTTAAGCGAAGAGTTTTTTCAATAATATTTAAAATTGTCAGACCAAAGCGATCCCGAATATTTAAAATAAAATTAAAGGCGATATGATGAATATATCCAGCAAATAACTCATCGGCACCATCACCACTAAATACCACCCGAGAGCTTTCTGCGGCTGACTTAGCTAAGTATAAATTTGAAATAATAATTGAATCTCCAATAGGCTCCTCGGTGGCCCAAATGGCCTCATCAATCTGATTTACATCGATTGATTTTTTTTCGACCAATTTATGCTGGAGCTCTCTTTGATGGCAGAATGCTCGAATCGTTTCTAGGTCATTTGATTGAGCCTCTGAGAATGTTAATCCTAAGCTTTCACGAGGTAAAAAATGAGCCACGAGGCTGGAATCAACCCCAGATGATAAAAAAACAATATTCTTTCTACTGGGGTGAGTTCTCAGTTGTACCGATTTCTTAATTAAACTATTTAATTGTTGAGCTAATTCAGACAGAGGTAATCGCAACTCTGAAGGCAAATTCGATGGTGATTTATTGAACCACATTTTCTTTGATAAGATAGATCCCTTGCAAGATATTTGAATCAACTCACCGGGCAACACTTTATAAATATCTTTAAATAATGTTTCTGATCCTGCGATATACCTGTAGGCAAAGTACTCGTTGACACGACTTTTATTCAAATTGAATTTGATCCCAATGCTCTTAAAACTTTTTACTTCTGATGAGAAATAAAAACTTCCACTTTGTGAAGTGTAGTACAATGGTTTCTCACCCATTTTATCTCGACCTAAGATCAAAACTTGCTCTTGTGTGTCCCAAAGAGCAAAAGCAAACATACCGTTAATTTTTTTTAAAAAGCTTTCGCCTTCCAGAGACCAGCCTTCTAAAAAAACTTCAGCATCGGTGTCATAGTTCCAAGTTATCTGATAGTTTTCCTCTAGCTGTTTTCGCAACTGTGAGTCATTGTATACTTCACCATTAAAACTCAAGACCCAGCGCTTATTTGCGCTGATGTAGGGGCCTGCTTTGGTTCTTAATGAAAACAGTTTCAATAATCTATGTGACAAACTCAAAGTCTGCTGTTTGTAATATCCAACATCATCAGGTCCTCGGTGTCGAATGGCTTCAGACATTTTTTCAATATGACCTAAGTTTGAAGCTAAACTTATAAACCCTGTTACTCCGCACATATATTTACTTCTGAATTCTGAAGGTTAACAACAGTTGTAATGTGAGCATAAGTTTTACCAGAGGTAGGGCTTTTTATTTTTACTTCAAGGGGGCGATATTGCAAATCATCTGTTGAAAAATAATTAGCCTGAGGAACGTATCGAACATAAAAGTCCCCACCCGCGAACACGGTTTGTATTTTTTTAGATATTTTAAAACTGTCATTAATAATAAGTTGATTATCAACAATACGAACAGTTCGTTTAAAAAAACTATTCACGGATTTATCTCCAGTTATCATCAAAAAACGAATAATTTTTTTAAAATGAAATGATAGAAAACTAGTTTTAATGCCCAATAATACAAGTCTAAATAAAATAAAAGTCAGTGGATTGAATTTCTTTATAAAGACTTTGTGCAAAACGTTTTCGCAGCTAATGAGATTTTTTGTTATAAGCGATGGTTTCAACTTTCGTGAAACGACAGATTCGCTTTGCGCGAAAGACGTATAGACCTGATTGTTGAAATCACACAGCATAAGGCCATTATGAATAATAATCGATTTCTGAGTATTGAGATTATAGACTCTGATAGCACCTCCTTTTTTAAGGGCTATCCATAAAATGAAGGAATCAAATTTTTTTATATAATGACCAGAATTCTCAAAATAAATTTCTGAAAAAGTAGGTGATTGATAAAATGGAGTGATTGAGGTTTCTTTTATTTTATCATTAAAATAAAGTGCCGCCTTAAGATAATCGGCTAGTCTGTAGTGAATGTAGTGATCTTCTTGTTGCAGCGGTGGCACATCATTTGAGTTGATCAAATTATTTCGCATGTGAATCAACAAATCAGAAGCAGATTGAGAGTGTTTGCTCCAAAACTCTAAAGCAAAGTAATATCTGTGTGTAGTATGGCGGCTGCTGATATTGCCACCCCATGTGCCATCCGGATAAACAAAATAATTTAAGTATGCAAATAGTTTAGAAATTTTTTTTAAAATTTCTTCAGAAGGATAAATAAGAAAAATATCTGCTAAAAAATTTAAAGTTCCCAAACTGTATCCAAGATCGCAGCCATCATACTCAAGAGCCCAACCTTCATTAGTAAATAAATTATAAAATTGTTCTAACCACTGATCGATGTCTGTTTGTAAATTAAGGTTGGGAAGCACATGGTTAATTTGAACCAATGCCACGATGGAAATAGCATAATGATTCGCTAAAATATCGCCCTCATCACGTTTTAAAAGATGTTTTGCCGCTTTACTTAAAGCACTGAGAATATTGGGCATAAGTTCATCCAACAGTGCAATGCTTTGAGTATTTTTAAATACTAAAATGGCTTCAGCTACAGCACCGGCAACATAACCAGTTGGACCACCCCAGCCGCGTTCGTTGGGATACCACTCATCAAAAGATCCATCGTTGTGTTGAATTTTTAATGTAAAGCGAAGACTGGCTTTTATCCAGTTTAGAACATTTTCATTTTTAAAATAAATGTTTCCTTCAAAATTAAAATTGTAAAGATAAGCCAAGGTCTTAACTGACATTTGGGCCGTACTGACCGCGTAATCCGTTTTTTTATGCCACCAGTAAGATCTGTCAAAGCAACCATATGTATTGGATAAAGGATTTCTGTCCAATAAACTGAGAACTCTCGGCATGCTGTCTAAAACAATTTTTAAATACTGTGTTTTCATTTTAAATCTGTCTCAAAAGAATCAATTGAGATGGCTTGATTTCTTTTATTATGAATAAATGTCGCTATTACAGTTAGCAGTCCAGCAAGATATAGACTCGAAATATTAAATATTAAGGATAAAATAGTTATAGAGTATAATAAATAATGAAAGTGCATGAGATAAAGTAGACCGGGTAGTGTTCGTCGAATGTACTTTGGTATTGAGGCAATGACTCTGGAGTCGCTATGTTCTCTCGGAAGCCATTGACTGGGTAATTCAATGATTTGGTAACCACTTCGCACAAAGTGAATCAATGTTTCTTGAACATAGGTGTGTTTTCCAATTAAAGACAAATTTCTGAGAGTTTCAGGCCGCATAAGTCGAAGTCCACCATGAGAATCTGTGAATGAAAATCCAGTCGCTAATCTGAGTATTAAAACTAAAACTCGATTTCCTATCAAATTGATAAAAGGGTAGCGGTACTTAATTAAATCTGGGCGTAAAAATCGTGATGAAATAACAACGTCAGCTTTTTGTTCAAGTGCCGTATTCACAAAAATTGGAATCTCACTCACATCAACTTGCCCATCAGAATCCAATGTAAGAATAAAATCAGCGGGTATTTTTAAACAAGATCCAAACCCTTTAAGCATCGAAGCCCCCAAGCCCTGACCTAATCCGCGAATAATATGAGCATTCAATTTTGTGGCTTTTTCAATTGTATCGTCATCCGAATCATCAACTAAAAATATATCGTATAGATAGTTATTGTCTTCACTGACTTTGCGAATGGATTCGATTAAGTGCGTGATGCTTTCCGATTCATTCTTTGTTGGGATTAAGTAGTTAATTCTCACTATTATTTCTTTTGCATAAGGTGGGCTTTGTGAAAATCATTGCTTTGAATAATAGAGGCTATAACAGGCAATTTTAAATTATGGTGGCGCGTAATAGTCTCAAGAGCTTTTAAATCTTTTTCCAAACAGTGACCAGCAAAAGGCTCCCCCGGTTTTAAATAAAGTTCTGAAATATTTAACTTCTTGTCACTAACAAAGGCTTTCATAACAAAATGAGAGTTGAAATTAAAAACTTCACCTAAACGAAAAATTTCATTAGCATACGATACTTTTAAGGCATGAAAGGCATTGGACAAAACCTTTAATGCCTCGAGCTCGGTAAATTGATCAATACTGGATTCAATTTTTGGAAAAATTTTATCAAAACTAGTTTGTGATATGTGATTTAAGTGCGTTGCTATGCTTAGTGGAGGATTTAAAACATCATCTTTGATATCCTTTTCGCGTAAGAATTCAGGATAATAGCTGAACAGGGTGTGGTCTTTAAATAGTGGCTTAAGAGCATTTAGGATACCAGGCTGCAGGGTTGAACGAATAATTATATGTTTGTTGACGGCATTGTGAGACTGAATATCATGAATGGCTTTTTTGATAGAGTCTAAGTTAATTCCTTCGACATTTGTTGGGGTCCCGACGCAAACTATGTAGTAATGATTCTGAACTGAATAGTCAGCAAGTGACTCAGATAAAGTAAATTTCTTTTTCTCTATAAAAGAGCTGATGTCAGATAATAGCGATAGATCAATATTTAAATCATTTTTTAGAATTCTATTTAATTGCTGGCGAGACGTGTCAACTCCGAAAACAGACAAACCTCTATTCAGCAAATCCCAAGATGTTGCCAGCCCAACAGGGCCTAACCCAAGAACATGAATTGCACAATTGGAATTACTCACGATCGAAACCTCTTCTATTTTAAAAAATCTTCTAAGTGAGTGTCTAATTTTTCTTCAAAAATTTTGCCATCTAAAAATAACTCACACCAAATTTCTAAACTCATTAAAGTAAAAATACGGTAACCATGATTTTTAAGCTCTAACAATTCTGTTGCGCTTAAATTTTGCTTTAAAAATTCCTGAAACAATTGATCTAAATAATTATTATTATACCAATTTCGAGCCTTGAGCTTATCTAGTAATTGCCATAAAAAATCTTTGCGGGGCTGCAATATTTTTGTCCAAGGAATATCAAAACTGCGATTATAAATTTCAGATTTTTTGAGGTATTGAGATAAGGCAGCTTTATGAAATTTTCTATTTATTTTCTTATTGTTTGTTAAGCGCTGAAAAAAATTTCCACCATTGATCCAATCGGCAGGTAACTGATTGATGAAATCAATGACACCCTTATTGATTGTGGGAAGGTAAAGATCCATTCCAAAATACCGCGCTGACTTTCCTGTGTGAAATGATTGATAAGTATAAAACCCATTGAATAATTTTGATTCAATAAGGGTGTCTGAGAAATTTTTATTTGAATATTTAATTTCAGTATGACTGTTCGAATAGGGATGGGATAAAATTTCAGTTTTTAAAAGTTTGTCTTGAAAATCTTGATCAAAATGCCTGTAAGTGCATAATTTTCTTAGAAAATCATGGTGATAATTTTTTTCAGTGAAAAGCTTGGCAACATGTTCAAGCTCCCAAAATCTTTCCCAATCGGTCAGTTTTCGCAAAAGCTTGCTTAAGGTATAAATTGATTTTCTAAACCACAATGGAAATCTAAAGAATAAGCGATGATACTCAGCAACAGGGTAATATTCTCCCCACAGAGTGTCTCCACCATCACCTCCGAGCATTGTATCAACATCAACCCCGGCTTTTTTCATCAAGATATGAAGGGGTAGCGAAGACCCAACAACAGGCTCTTCGTTTGCCTTAATAAGATCAATTGCATAATCAAGATCTTTTGCCGTAAATGGAATGGCCGTAAATGCAGCGTCAAACTTCTGAGCTATATTTGCGGCGTAGCTCTCTTCGTTAAAGTTCCAATCTGGAAACGTTACAGTAAAGGCTTCTAATTTTGGTAGCTTTAGACGTTTGAGAACTTTTTCTGCTTGAATCACAACAAAACTAGTATCATGCCCCCCACTCAGCAGCGTGCCGACGCGTCGTGATTTTTTTGCACGAAGATAGTTTTCAAGGCCTTGTTGGTACAAGTGCTCATAGCGAGAAATATGGTTTTGCAAATGATCAAAAGGTTTTCTATTAAACTTAATTTCATCGGACCAATAGCTTTTTTGAAAAATTTTAGAATTCTTTATTATAAAGTAATCTGCTGGCAGCATTTTACTGACTCCAGCAACGGGTGTTTTTTCACTGATAATGAAGCCATTGGATAAAAATGAACGGATGCTGCCAAAATCGGGCTGGCGAGGAATTGGAAAATTGCTTAATAGATCTTTCAAGGATTCAGAAAAATAAAATTCAGTTTCTGTTAAATAATAGTAAAGTCTGTTGGCTTCATAGCGATTATTAACAATAAATATTTCGTCTGAATTTTTTGGCTTAAAAACTAATAAGAAGAGTCCATCCAAATGGCGAACAAAATTTTCTGAATAAAAAAGATAAAGTGCATTAATGCTGCTTAACTGATTATTTAAATCAAGTTGAATATTGGTTTCAATGAACTGGGTTATATTTCCATCAATATATAAAAATGAATCATTGTCCTTTAAAAACAAAGATGTTGCAGACCAGCTGAAATCAAATTGTCCATTCGTAAAATCAACATGATGATAATCTGGAGACATATTTTTCTTTAAAGAAATTTCTGTTTTATTATCTACTTTTATAAAATGACCTAGCATAGTTATACTAACCTAACTTAGTTGGTCTCAAATCGACAAGTAGAGAATAGCTTTTGCGACGGCTTCGGCGAACATGACTCACGAAGACATTAATAAGGAAAATGGCTTTGAAAATAGAGTCTCAGGCTTGACTGACCTTGGATATATAAAACATGCTAATCAAGGATGAATTTTTTAAAAAATATGAGCCATAAAACATTTCAACTTTGGGTCCAAATTGGATACTTTTTACAGCTCATTATGACTCCAGTTATTTTAATTTTTATTTTTGTTCTTCTTATTGTGCCGATTGCATTTTTACAGAAAATTTTTAAAAAGGACCTTCATAAAATGGGGTTGATTTCAAATCCCACTAAAACGAGTTACTGGCTTATTGTTGAAGAAGTTAGTTCTCACTCATCAGTAAGCATGAAGCGTCAATTTTAAACTAAGGAAAAAATGGATTTTATAAATGAGTTT
The DNA here is from genome assembly GCA_001771815.1 of Bdellovibrionales bacterium RIFCSPHIGHO2_01_FULL_40_29. GTDB lineage: Bacteria > Bdellovibrionota > Bdellovibrionia > Bdellovibrionales > Bdellovibrionaceae > Pseudobdellovibrio. The sequence goes on from MEPU01000013.1 coordinate 387,208, forward strand.
TATTTGTTTTTGAAGGTGCGAAAAAAGTATTGGCTATTGCCGATACTCCTTACTTTTATTCTTTTGGGATCACTTATATATTTTTCTAGTGGCACAATCGTGGCCCCATTTATATACACGTTGTTCTAATGTACATCATTGGTATTTCAGCATTTTATCATGATAGTTCTATATCCATCATAAAAGATGGTGAAATTTTATTCGCTGCTCAGGAGGAGCGATACACTCGCATAAAAAATGATTCAAGTTTTCCTGAACTTGCATTGCAGGCGGGGCTTGGTTATCTGAAAATTTTACCGCATCAAGTTGATGCTATTGTTTTTTATGAAAAACCTTTCTTAAAGTTTGAACGAATTTTAGAAACTTATCTTAATTATGCCCCTAGAGGTTTTTTATCGTTTTTAAAATCTATGCCACCTTGGATAAAAGAAAAACTATTTCAAAAAAAAATAATTGCTAAAAAGTTGATTCAAATGAAATTTTCGAAAGATATAATAAATAGAATTTATTTTTCTGATCATCATTTAAGTCATGCGGCAAGTGCTTTTTATCCGTCACCATTTCAAAAAGCTTTGGTTTTAACGATGGACGGTGTGGGAGAGTGGCCGACAACAACGGTTTATACTGGGGTTGATTCAGAACTTAAGAAAATAAAAGAAATTCATTTTCCACACAGTTTGGGATTGCTTTATTCTGCCTTTACTTACTATTGCGGATTTAAAGTCAATTCAGGTGAGTACAAATTGATGGGTTTGGCACCATTTGGTCAGCCAAAATATAGCGATTTGATAAAAAAAGAACTTATAGATATTAAATCTGATGGTTCTTTTCATTTGAATATGAAGTATTTTGATTATTGTACTGGACTAAAAATGACCAATAAACAATTTGACAATTTATTTGGAAAATCTTTTCGTCGCCCCACTGAGCCCATCTTGCAAATTCACATGGATATAGCAGCTTCAATTCAACTGGTTCTCGAAGAAATTATTATCAAAATATGTAAATCTTTAAAGTCTGATTATCCAGAATACACCGCTCTGGTTTTGGCCGGAGGTGTGGCATTAAACTGTGTCGTCAATGGAAAAATTGAACAGGAAAAAATATTTGAGCATCTTTGGATTCAGCCTGCGTCGGGCGATGCGGGTGGCTCGTTGGGGGCCGCGCTGGCATTTTATTATAACGAACTTAAAAATAACAGGGTTGCAAATTCTGATGATCAAATGAATGGGTCTTATCTTGGAAATGATTATTCAAATTTGGAAATCAAAAATTTTTTAACTGAAATCGGGGCCAGTTTTCATTTTTTCCCCAATGAAAAATCAGCAGAGTTATTAAACTTAGTCTGTCACGAACTATGTGATGAAAAAGCGGTGGGTTGGTTTCAGGGGCGAATGGAATTTGGCCCTCGAGCATTAGGGAATCGATCTATTTTAGCAAGTCCAGTTCCTCGCGATATGCAAAAAAAACTAAATATTAAAATTAAGTTTCGAGAGTCTTTTCGGCCCTTTGCACCAGCTATTCTCGAGGAAGAAGCCTGGCATTGGTATAATATAAAAACAACATCATCTTATATGTTGAAGACTGCAACCATAAATAAAAATTATCAAAATCATGTCCCTGCAGTAACGCATGTTGATCAAACGGCACGCCTTCAGACTGTTAACAAAAAAACAAATTTAATTTTCCATAGATTAATTTCAGAATTTTATAAAAAAAGTCAAATTCCCATGCTGGTGAATACCAGTTTTAATATTCGAGGAGAGCCCATAGTAGAATCTCCTCAAGATGCTTTCCGGTGTTTTATGGGAACACATTTAGACGTTTTAGTTATGAATTCATTTTTACTATATAAAGATGAACAGCCAAGCCATTTAAAAAGTGACTACCGAGAAAGTATTGAGGACTAGAGCCCGTGAAGAATGTAATTTTAGTTTTTGTAAGCATCCTGGCTACAGCGATAATAATGGATTATTCGTTTGGGCGAATTCGAACGGAAAACTATTCGGCTGTAAATACAAGATGGCCACAGCCGTTTCTAGGTTTTGGTGATTTCAAAGAACTTAACTCAGCTTCAGAATCTTTAGAAAGTTTGGGATACAGGGCATTAGAGTTTGGTTATATCTATGATGATGAAAAGGTGATTCATTACTTGCACGAGCGCGGTAACTTTTTATTCTCAGATGAGCACGTTGATCCAAAGAAGAAAAATATATTCTTAGTCGGTGCGTCTGCAGCGTTGGGAGATGGGGCAAGTGATCATCAAAATAGCATTTGGAGAAATTTAGAAAATTTACTTTATCAAAAAACCTCTGATTATCAGGTTTTGCCTGCGGCGATCAGAGCCTACAATTCTACACAGGAGCGTATTGCGACTGAACTGTATTTATTTCCCATAAAGCCAAATCGACTTATTTTTTTTCATGGATTCAATGATGCCAATCAAGTCGAGTCACTGGCGCGACCTGGTGATCCGTACAATCAGGGTCTGGTCTATTTTGAAAACAGTAATTTGTTGTTTTCATTTTTAAAACTTTTTTCCGAGCAGAGTAATATTATTAATTCTGTCTTTAAAAATTATATTGAAAATTCGATTTCAAAAAGATCTTCAGAACTTCTGAGCAGAACAGAATTTTATTCAGGATATGTGCAATCAGCAGCTCATATTTATATGGATAATATTGGACGCGTGAATCGACGCTGTCAACAAGAGGGTATTCCTTGTTATTTTATTCTTCAGCCTTACAGGCGAGATACTGCGGGGACTGTTATTGAAGACATCTACAGTAAAATTAATCAACTCGTCGAAAATCAAAATCAGCTGAAGAAGGGTATAAATTTTTTTGATTACTCAGATAAGTATGCGAATAAAAAAAGTCTTTTTTTTGATGTCGTCCACCTTAATGACGAGGGTCAGCGTGAGGTTGCTCAGGACATCTATTCAGACATATTACAAAAATGATTTGACTCGAAAAATTCGCTTAGTAGGATAGCCCTATGAAATTTTTGAAATCTGATGGAATCATTGATTATTCTGACTCAGTATATCCTTCAGAACTTGTGGTTATCTCTGAAGACTACAAAACGCCTTCAAGTTGGAAGCGAAGTACAATTTTTGGATACTCAATAGCTAAGGGATCATATACCTACTGTGGCCAAGTTTTTCCTATTTTAGAAAATTCATTTTTTTCTTTGCCTATTTTAACAAGTATTGAGTCTGTGCACTTTCAGGTTAAGGGGAAAGTATCACTTTTTGTTCGACATGGTTTCATCGGTCAGACACTGTTTTTGGGACTGGCGGAGCAAGTTGGCAGATTGGCATACGTTGATGGCTGTTCTGATTCCTTATTGGTTTTTCCGCCGCGCTTGGGCGATGCCAGTTTGAACTTATTATACTTACCAGAGAAAACTCTTCAGACGGCACACTCACATCCAACTATTAGGTTGGGTATGGTTATTGATGGTCATGGAGTGGCGCAGACTCAAGATGCGGAGTATCCACTTTCTCCTGGCGATGCTTTTTCAATTGCAGAGCATGAGATTCACAGATTTAAAACAACGGATTCATTTTTGCGAGTTGTTGCTTTTCATCCAGATGGAGATTTTGGACCAACTGATAATAATCACACTATGATCAATAGATCATACTTTAAGAGAGGACTGTTTGGGCAGGAATAGTGGCATTTACTCTGATGACGAATATTACGATATCCTTCCTCAATTTATAGAATGGCGAACAGATTCCATTAAATACAGCTCTCCAATGCAGAGCAGAAGTTGCAACTTTAAGTACATATTTAAGCCAATTATTGAAAAAAAAGAATATCACTTTAAGCGTGAAGTTCAGCGTGCTGTTGAATTATTAGTGCAACAATCTGCTGGAGCACCAATAGCCGTCTGTATTAGCGGAGGAGTTGACAGTGAAATAATTGCTCGAACACTTAAAGAAAATGCAATAGATTTTGAGCTCTTTTTTTTGAGCAATTGGGGTTTGAACAATTCAGTCTTAGTTGATTTTGTTAAACCATTAGCTCAAGAGTTGGGTGCAAAGCTGCATATTATTGATCTCGAGTATGATTTTTTTAGAGAGCAGTATGTGCCAGAATCTTTTTTTAAATATGGTTGTCATTTTCCAACATACATTGCGTTGACTTATCTTTTTTCAAAAATTCCTAAAAATTATTTTATAGTTGTCGGTGAAGGAGATTTAGAAAAAAAAGGTGTGGCCTATGAAAAATTGTACATTAAAAGCAATAGCCTATTGTGTTTGGATAAAAATAGTATACCGATTATGATTAACGAAATATTCTACAGAATTTGGGCACAAGACAATCAGCGCAAAGGGCAGTTCTATTTTTACAACAGCACTCCTGAGCTGGTTGCATCAATGTGGACACGTAGTGATTATAAAAAAGCATTTCCATTCTTTGGCACAAAAGCAGCAATCGCCAATATGTATCCAGAACTTAAACCCAGAGTTAAATCGACTAATTGGGAAGAGGATTCGCAAAATAATCGAAAAGAGATTCTAAATTATCTGTGGAATTTAAAATCACAACGCACAGAATTTGATTTTTGGGATAAGCACATGGGCTGCTTTGCGGTTGTGGATGATATTTTTATCGAGAATAAGTAAAACTTAAGGGGAGGGCTTTGTGCCCGTAGGAAATTGGAAATTTTTATTGATCGACAGAAATAACGAGGGCCTGCTTTGTCCCGTTGTCAGTCAAACGGTGGGCATTAATCTGCTCGGTGGGATTTTAGATTCTAGATTGATTGAGCTTCCGCTGCACAGGGTGATGTATCATAAATATGCACATCTTGATTTTAATAATGAATACTTACGTGTCACACCCAAGAGAGTCATTAGCCCATTAGACCCGATGCATATTACTGAAATTTTTTTAAATAAACGAGCAGAGGCATTAGCACGGGCGAAGTATTTAGAGTTATTAGAGATGATTTCATTTTTATCGCTTGCTAAATCTCACATGGGATATCCAAGTAATATTGTGCCTCTGTTAAATCAAGAAATTCAACGTTGCGATCCAAATCTAAATCAGTACTCAATTGGAATTCGAGAGTATGCAGATATCAATAATATTTCACCCGAAGTTGCGTATGAAGAAATTAAATTTAGAATTCAAGGCGCAACACTGACTCGTATTCGTGATTTTGCAATCTTTCAGAAGTATGTCCGTATTTTTAATACGTGTCCCCTGACCGATTTGGAATCAAGTTATTTCAAATTAAGAGAGGAAGTTTTTTTAAATGCAAGCACATAGCGGAGTCAATAATCAAGCTCCAGGATTGTTGCTACTGAGAATGGTGATCGGGGTAGGTTCAGAAATTGATGAAATTAAAAAATGGTCTGAAATATCAAAATTTATAAGAACATCGCAAAGTTTAGTCGATCGCTCTGGATTGACCACGATGCCCTGTCGAATGGCGATCAGCTCATTTGCGGCATTGCCATCAGATTTGAAAAATTCAAAAAAGACATATCAAGAAATTTGTGATGAGCGCGCCTATGAAATTCTTAAAATTCAAGAAAAATTAGATAAGCCAATTGCCTTGCTTTATAGCGGCGGTATTGATTCGACAATGGTTACCGTAACAATGCTAAGATTACTGGGTCCTGAACAATTTAAAAAAAGAGTCATCGTTTACTTAACCGAAGACAGTATTTCTGAAAACCCCAATTTTTATTATAATTTTTTAAGAGCTCATTCAAAATTGGAATCAGCAAGTTTATTTAGAACATTGTTTAATAATAATTTTATTGTTGTTGGCGCAGAGTTTAATGATCAGCTTCATGGTTCATTGCTATTGAGCAATCAAATTCAGAAGTATGGTGAAACTATTATTAAAAAACCATTTAGTTTTGATTTTTTAAAGAACGAACTTCAACAAAGCGGAATGTCTGAAGATTCGGTCGAGTATTGGATGAACTATTTTGTCATGACATTGGAAAAGCAAAAACAATTTCAAATAGAAACGGTTTATGATTTTTACTGGTGGTTGAACTTTGTCTATAAATGGCAATCGGTATTTTTTAGAATCCCACTTCGTGCCATGCCACATTTACAAGGTAATATTAATATGGAGACATTATCCACGTACTATCATCATTTTTTTAGTACTCCTGATTTTCAGAGATGGTCGGTGAATAATTCGGAGTATCGAATCAAAGACACATGGTCTTCGTATAAATGGCATGTTAAAGATTTAATTTATGAATTTACTAAAGACGATCACTATCGGAATCATAAAATAAAAGTAGGCAGCTTATACAGTTTGTTTTTACAGTCGAATAGTCCTGTAGCTCTTAGTTCGGAGTATGAATTTATTTATAAAATTGACTATAAAAAATATTACAATCCGCAGAGCAGTTTTAAAATTTAAAATTAAGTATGGCGGATTGTGTAATGACTGATTTTGGTAAGATCAGAAATTTTGTTAAAATGGTGGCCAGCAATTTCTTTGATGATTTGTCGAATTTGCAGATGATCGTTTTTGTTTGATTCCCAATTGGTTGTTTTGGGGCGATTTGGAACTTCTGAAAAAACTGAAAGCAGTGCCTCCGTAGTATCATAGGATGGATAAGTAAAATTTGTTTTTGGGTGGTTGTAAATGGCATTTAAAATTTCGGGTGTGCTGTTGTAAAAATAAAACTGTCCTTTTCGTTTATTCGCCTGAGACCAGAGTCTATAAAAAACTTCTCCAGATCTCACTGGAATTTTTTGACTATTCGAAGAAACGACTTGAGGTAATTTAAGATATCCAGTGCTTTGCTTGTCAAAGCCGCCTTCACCAAGAACTATAAACTGATTGCTTGGTATTTTAGAAATGGCCATGCTTAATACTAAATAGGTTGGTTGAGAACAGCCTGTTTGTAGAAAAGCTGGTTCTAAATAATTTTTAATGAAAATCGATTTGTCTAAAGTTACCTTTCGTAACTTTTTACCGATTTTTTTAGAAAATACTTCTGCATATTCTTCTGCATTTTTTGAATTTATGTTCCAAAAATCAGCAAAATAGATTTCAAATGGAATTCCTAACTTATGAAGACCAAGCGCAATAACTTCAGAATCAACTCCACCACTATAAAGTAAAGCAACCGTCGAGCCATTGCGGTCCTGATCAATTTTTTTAAGTGTTACTTCAAAGGCTTGCTGTAGTGATGCTGTTGTATTTGGGATAGGCAAAATTTGATAATTAAAATCTAATGATTTGGCATCAATAGGATTTGAATATAAATTTCCTCCAAAATCCCATGAAATATATGGTGGTAAAATATCGTATTTAGTGAAATTTGAATTTGGAAAGCCAAAAAAATTATCGACGCTATTTAACGTCAAAGTGATCAGGCCACCACCGATAAAATTTCTTCGAGATAGATTTTTATTCCACATACATTCCTAAAGCGTCACCCTTTATTTTATCGTAAATTCGGAAGGACAAGCAAGTGAATCTCTTTCTGAGACATGGGTTAGGCGTGAATAAGTGGCTCGTAATTCCAAGGTCTGGCTGCAGCATAGGCCTGAGCCGCCTGAAAAACTCGAATATCATCGAAAGAGCGGCCGATAATTTGGATACCGGTGGGGACTCCACATTTCGATCGACCACTTGGCACGCTCAACACAGGACAATAGCTCATTAAATTAAAGCCGTGAGTTAAAACCCAACCAACATATGCTGGGACATGGTGACCATTAATTTGGAAATCGGAATTGAAACCACTATGATCCGCTTTGACTGATGGTAAGGCTGTTGTAGGTACGATTAAAACATCATACTTTTCCAAAATAGGAGCAAGAGATTTATACATTTCGCCACGAAAGTGTCGGCACTGATGAAGTGTTTCGGCACTATGATTTTTTCCGTGTTCTAAAAGTTGAACGACAAAAGGATCTAATTGATTACGCCCATGCTCTATGAGATGTCCGCTGGTTGCTGAAAAAAGACTTTCCCAGTAAGTGATCCAAGTTTTATATACACGCCAATCCCAACCCACATGAACTTCTTCGATGTCGCATCCAAGATCTTTGAATGTGTTGAGAGCCTCCATGGTGAGTGTTTGAACTTCAGGATCCACTTCGATGTATCCGAGATTCATCGAAAAACCTATTCTCCAGTTTTTAATAGATCCAAGTTGTTCTGGCAGAGGAATTTTTATGGACTCTCTCAATGAGCAGACATCATCCACATGGATTCCTGACATCACGTTTTGCATCAATGCGGCATCAGAAACCGTGCGCGCCATTGGTCCATAAACCAAAATGGATTCCATCGGATGATCGCAGTCTAAAGGATTGCGCCCAAATGGTGGTTTGTATCCGACAACACCACACGCAGAGGCAGGAATACGAATTGAACCTCCACCATCAGTGCCATCAGCAAGAGTTGTCATTCCTGCGGCCAGTGCTGCTCCGGCACCTCCGGATGATCCACCGGGCGAGTAATCTTGATTCCAAGGATTTTTGGTGATTCCCCACAGTGGACTGTGACATGCATCAGAATAGGCGAATTCAGGCGTTGTTGTTCGTGCGTGCATGATACATCCTGATTGCAGAAGACGATCTACAGTTGGAGCTGTGAAGTTGGGTATAAAGTCTTTGTAAAGTTTGGATCCAAAGGTTGTCACTTTTCCTTTGACGGAGTGAAAGTCTTTGATCGCAATTGGAATTCCTTCAAGCGGCCGTGGATGCCCATCTTTTTTTGCATAGATGTGTTCAGCCGCTTTTGCTGCAGCAAAGGCTTCTTCTGGGTAAAGTTGAGTGAAGGCATTTAGACTGGGATTTATTTTTTCTATTCGAGAAAATAGTGCCGTCATTAAATCAACGGGTGAAAGTTTTCGGGTGCGGAACAATTTTAAAATTTCAGTTGCGGATAAATAGCAAAGTTCAATGTCTGTCATTTTCGTCTGGCCAAATAACAGAAGGATCCACTTATTGTAATCATCGAAAGCGATGCCAGTGCGATTAGAATTTCATTATTGATATAATTTGCATAAATAAATAAGGGCATCCCAATCAGTAACGATAAAAGAACACCCCAGAAAACACCGCGTTCACTGACTTTATTATAATAGAGAACAAATAATACGGGAACTGAAGTTGATGCCGCCACAGAAATGCTAATTAAAAAAAGTTGTTTAAGCCCGAAGCCAGCAACTGAGTGAGCTAAATAGGCCAATGCTAATCCCGCCATAGAAATTCCGATCATGGCAAATCGAGCTTGGCGAATGGCGATTTTCGGATCGCCAGTCATTGATTTTTTGGTAAAGTAGGGGGCTCCATCAGTAACCCATAAAGAAGCCGTGGCCGCCATGGCTGAATCGATTGTGGAAGTCAGTCCAGAAAGCATGATCACCATATAGACGGCAGCGACCGAAACATGAATTAGATTTTTTATTGTTATAATTCCGATTAAGGCCATATCGGTTTCCGGCGGTAATGCTATTCCAAGATCTTGGTTTGCCGCCAGAAATCCTAGCGAGGATAAACCCAATGGAACAATAGCAAATAAAATTGCTCCGAATAGGAAAGCCCGTTTAAGGTCCTTTGACTTAGAAGCAAAAACGCGTTGCCAGTACTGTTGATCTGTTAATGTCTGTGAAATCAAACCGATTGACGAAACTAAGCCAAAAGAAAAAGCAATTGCGGGGTCAAAAATATCACGGGTCCCATGCAATCCACTTAATCCAGTAGCTACAGCGCTCGGGCCACCCGCACTGAAAATAGCCCAGGGAACAATTATTGTAATACCAAGAATAATAAAAACCAACTGTACAAAGTCTGTGACTATAGAGGCTTCTAGTCCAGAGATCATCGTGTATGTCAGTGTTATAATAATAAGTATAGGCATGACAGTCGTCAGCGGTATTCCAGTTAAAAATGAAACAATCGCTCCGCCGGCGACAACGTTGAAAGCCACAGCAACAAGTTGACCAAAGAAAAATGGAATTAAAATGAGTTTATGAACACGGCGGCTATCCAGAGTTCGTAAAATAAACTCTGGTAAAGTGAATCCACTGTGGAAGCGCTCGCGAATTTTTGTTCCAACGATCGCAAATAGTCCAAGGGCTATAACATTGGGAAAGGTAAACCAAAAAATTCCTGCCAAGCCTTTTTCATAAGCCATCTGGACGGAAACAAACAGGGCTCCGGCCCAAATCCACGAGGCCGCAATACTGGGTCCATTTAACCACCATGGAACATTCCGTCCGGCAACTAAAAAGCCTTCGATTGATTTCCAGGTGCGCCAGCGTGCGAAGAGAAAAGTAATTCCGACCATAAAGGCTGCATAAGAAAAAAGTAATGCATACCCTGCGGATTGTGAGTGCAAGCTCATGGTGTTCCCTCATTTTATAAACATCGCAATCCATATTATTAGTCGATGTTACGAGGTAGCCCTTATGATGCAAATCATATGAAAATAGAAAAAACTACTTCACCAGAGTCATTTTACTGATATTTCTTTCCGAGCAATCACTCAGCGAAGAACGGCAAAACATGGCGGGGCTCGAGGTGTGCAAGCCAACAGGCAGGCAGGATGTTTCTAGTTTGCGTTGTTTGCAATTTCCCAAATCATCTAACTTTATTTCAACATTCTGAGTTACATCACCCGTTGTTGTCTTATCAACCTTGATAAGCACTTCGCCCATTTTATAAGGACCAATTTCCTTAGACCACTCGGCCAGTTGATCATAGGCCTGTAATTTGGTATTGCGCTCAACCCATGTTGGAAATTCCGCCACTGCAAAAAGAGAATTAAAAAATAAAGTCGAAAAAAGTATAAATTTATTCATAATTTTCATTTTTTTCTGTTCAGAAGGTAAACTCAAGTCCAGAAAAAGTGTTTCATGTTAACAATCAAACGAACTTATTCGTGAAGGTGGATTTTTCCAAAAAGTGCTTGGCTTTTTTTGAACCGTAATTTCGTAATGGAATTTCCAAAAATCTATAATTCAGTTCACTGAGAATGAAGAGCATGATGTATGAAATTATAAAGACAGTCGTCGAATCAGCTGTTGAGATGCGATAACCAACAGGTGAAAATTGATAAAGCAATTCATAGGATATGCGAAAGCATAGGATATGAATCAAATAAAGAGAATAGGATCTGGATCCGAACCAAAGTAAAATCTTACGTAAGATGCTATCTTTCATCAGATAGCCGCGATCATAAGAGGCTAAAAAAACCAACAGCAGGCAAATGAATCCCAAAAGGGTTGTTGCGAGTGGAATGCGATTCTTGTATTCAGGGATAAAGGCCATTCCAAAAATAGCAGTTGGAATTAGAATCCACTTTAACCAGAAATAACGAGTTAAAAAATGAGGCTCATACTTTTTATAACTGGAATGAGTTGTCCAGAGTGCTAATAAAACACCCCAGATCAGGGTATCAAAACGAAAGGCCCAACCTAAACTCCATTCAAAACGCTCGATCAAGAGCTGCGGAATCAAAGCAATGATCAAGACAAGTGGAAAAAACTTTCGAAAAATCAGAATACTAAGTGGAAATAAAATATAAAACTGCTCTTCCAGCGAAAGGCTCCAGTAGACTCCGTTTGGTCCGCAGGTCATCACACGATTGGCGCAGAGGTAGCCATGATAATTCGCATACTGTAAAAAAGCAGCGTTGGCGTCGGTTAAATTATTCTTAAAAATTCCGAGTGCTCCGGTAGTATTAAGATAATAAGAAGCCATTAAAAATAATCCAAGCCACAACCAAGCCGAAGGTAAAATACGCCAAATTCGTCGAATCCAAAAGGCGATCATCACGCGCCAAGCTCCGACACGGCTAACGTGTGTTTGCATGCTATGGTTCAGACTTTTCATGATGACAAAACCTGAAATGACAAAGAATAAATCAACACCACCCCAGAAGGTGAACGTTCCGTATACATGTTCAACTAAGAGGTTGGGCTGAAGAAAAAGATAAAAAGCCGTGTGGTGGATCAGTGTAAATAGAATTGCCACCGCACGAAGAACTTCAATTTCGTCGATACGGTGATGATCAATTTTTGGCATTACTAAATTTGAAGGCACAGATAATTGAAACAGTGACTAACTATCTGTGCAAGCGGGAAGAACTAACGCGGGCAGCAGGTCACGACAGCTCGGGCTTGTGCACCAGGTGAATTATCAGGATGGTGACAATCAGCCTGCCAGCCTACGGATAAACCATTGGCTCCAACAAGAGGCATATTTTGCATAAGATATGAATGCTTCGAGTTTTGAACCAAACATTCGCCACCACCATTTAAAGCATACTCTCCAGGACTGCACATAGCCTGAGCCACATTGCCCCAGTTTGAAGAAACGGATCTACAAAATCCACGAGAATAAGCTCCTCCACCGCCCATGTTACCTTGGCCCATTCCGCCGCCAAATTTTTGCGCGAAAGAGACTGAGCCCAATAAAGTGAGTGATACCATTGTTAAAAGCATTGATTTCATTTTTTCCCCCCAAAGTGATTTGCACTTATATTTCTATAATGTGTCTGAAATAGGACTAAAGCAAAACGACTGCCAGGTGATAAAGTGCAAAAAGACACCAGGGAGTGCGCCGATATTGCTCAAATCGAATAAAATAGCACACACCTTGATTAGATAATGGCAAAATAAAGCTAAAAACCCTCAAAATGGATTATGTTTTGAGGGTCAGCGAGAAGCTTGGTTATGTTTTAAGGTGACTTAGTTCGCGCGAACGCACTGAACTGATTCAACTGAGAAAGTTCCCCAGTTTTTATTTACATGATCATAGTTATCCCATTTTACTGAATTTACAGTGACAAGATATTTGTCGGCAACAACCTGATCGTATAAATCAATAGTTTCAAATGTTGTCGTATAATAAACATCTTGAACGCCTTGATCAATAGTATCAACTTTCGTTGTACTAGAGACTAAAGAAAGATCGCCGGATAAAAAGCATTTTTCAGCAACTGCCTCCGTGATCATTTTCTGGTGAACAGAATCTAAGTCTGAATTTAAAATGGCAGCCTGGGCCGTGATATTCAGAGTTAAAAGGGTTGATAAGATAACTAGTTTCATAGGACTCTCCTTGGGGTTTGGTTGTGTTTATTTTTTTAATTAAGATCACAAGTTTGATTGTGGGTCATTTCAACTTTTTCAATTTGAACCCAATCAACTGTTGGATTTGTACCTGCATAATCAGTCAGAGTAATTTGAGCTGATTCTGAATCGGCATGATCCATTCCTTGAAATTGAACATTCACAGTGTAAGTGTAATCAATAATACCTTGATCGACTTTATTTGTTACTAAATCGACAAGTTTTGCATCTACCTTTTTTGAATTTAATAAAGATGGTCTGCATTTTTCAGAAATAAAAGCGACGAGTTTAGTCTGCGCTCGCTCTGACATTGTTCGAGCAATATTTGGATTCATAACAAATCTTTCAACACCATTTCCTGTGTATCCAGTTAAAGAAAACAAGGTCATAAGTACAAAAATAGAAAGCGACTGTTTGTTCATAAATCCCTCTTTAAGGTTTGAGATAGGTCGTATAGCCAGGATTCAAACTAAAGAATAGTCTTAAGTTTTGCGAAAATCTTCCGATAAAAGACCAGGGGCTTTTTTCGTTCTCAAAATGAGATGGTTAAAGGATTTATGAGTCATACATTGAAGGTGTTAACCCATTTCAAGAAGAGTACAAACTTTAAGTCTTTAAAAGAATTTCACTCCTATCTTATCCAAAGAGGTTTTACTGCAAACTATCAACATTTTGCGAAGATTCTTAAAGGACAAGCGGCGCCTACGGTAGATATCATGGGACAATTTAGTTTAGCACTTCCGGATTTGTCTGATGAATTAACAATCGCCTATTGCAAAGATTTATTTCCCCAGAAAGATTATCTTTTTCAATCTGGACCACTTCAAAAATCAGATTCTCCAATCAACAAAACTGAAAATGATATCGGAGACTTAAGACAAAATCTAAGATCAGCAAAAGTCAGCGTCTTAAGCGAAGCTCAAATAGCCACTTTGTGCAAAAATAAGGAAAATTACTTCTTATTCCTTGCGTGCACCATGGCCAGAAAACCGATTCTCATTTCAGAAATTAATCTTCTTATGGGTGAGAAAGTCACAAAATCTGCTGTTTCTAATTTGATTGAAGCAGGCATCATTATAAAAACAGAAGCTGGATATCAAACATTTAATACAGAAATTAAATTTCCACCAAAATCAAAATTCAATGAAAATTTCTACACCACATTAGATCAATGGGACTCGGAATTTACAACGGTCATGAATATGGATTTGTTGATTTCAAAAACACTTCTACGTCGAATATCGCCTCGTTATCTGGGACTTATAAATGGTCAAATTCAACTTCTTCTCGAATCTCTTCGCCTTTCAGACGAATCAGAAACGAAGTACAATTCTGAAGTTGTCCAGCTCAGCATAAGTTTGTTTCAAGGAAAATTACCGGGTTAGTTAATATCTTGTTATAAATTGGCGGAGAAGGTGGGATTTGAACCCACGGTAGCTCTTTTGGAACTACGGGTCTTTAGCAAAGACCTGGTTTCAGCCACTCACCCACTTCTCCGCAACGAAAAATAGTATAAGAAATTCGGCTAAGGTCCTAAAATGCCATAGCACTTTTACAGAATCAAGGAATGCCATCACACGGCCCTTGATTTTACTCATTGTTTTCTGTAGAAGATTATTTCGACTTAAAGCTTACTATGTGCACTCGTAGCTCAGCTGGATAGAGTACACGACTACGAATCGTGTGGTCAGAGGTTCAAATCCTCTCGAGTGCACCAATTTTCTACATTTCAATACATCAGATTGAGTTTAGATCCTGAAAATAGCTGTTATGAGCTATTTTTTTGGCATTTCTCTGCGCATTAGTTTTCGTCTTATCACCAGTTTATTTTTAATTTTGAGCGGAAGCTTCTCGCTGCTGGCATACCAGGCATTTGGATGAATACTGTCTAAATTCACCTCGATAAACTGAAGCGTCTCTTGGGGGTAGACGTTGTACATTTCGCGGATGGTCCAACCCACGGCTTTCTGCACATAGTACTCTGGGGCGTTCAGGTGTGGTTTTATCATCGAACTTGCAAGCTTAAACGAGGGAAGACTCTTACGAGATCGCGAGTAATAAAAAAGACCAACCATCGAACATCGACGCAGCCACGGATTCTTATGGCGATTCCAGGCTTTGTAGGTTCTCAATACAGACTTCGGAGAGGCCTCAAAAATTCGAGCAAAAATTCCGCAAAGAGCATCTGAGTGCGCCCAGTTATCAACTTCATTGGCCCAGGTTAAAATTTGGGGGGCATAGCGCACAAGATCCTGGTCGGAAAGTTTTTCTAACCAATGAATGGAAATAGTTTTGAGTTCAAAAACTTTTGCAGTTTTCCAAATTTTTTCAAAAGCTGTAAACTGCACGTCTAGGGGTTGATTTTTAACAACCAGGTTTCTGCTTTGAAGAGAGCGAACATCCGGCATGCTTAAATTCCAAAAAATCAATTTTGAAGAGCCACCACCGACATAGTTTTCACCGTGAAACATTTCTGGGCGGGTAGGAGCTTTGAATTTTTTTAGCTCAGTAACAAGTTGTGTATTTAATTTTTTATGCATAGCTCATCGTATCTGATTTGCCTTTTTCGATCATCCACATATTATAAAGGTATGAATCAAAAATTACTGATCAAGGTTCTTGTTTTGGGATTTGGCTTGGCGATGGTCATAACGACAATGAAATTTTCGAACTCAAGCCATTTTAAAGAGGGTATTAATCAACTTTTTGCTGTCGATTCCGGAAAAAATTTACGTTGGTGCCCGGATCATGTGGTTGAGTTTCAATGGATGAGCCCCGCATTGCCAAGCTCCGTAACTACTCGTTGGTCTGCGGCCAAAGCTCGTGATGTTCAAAATGTGTTTTGTGAAGTGGCAATGGAAGCGACGGATGGCTTAAATTTAACTCAAATTCAGTTCACCCCGTTGCTATTGGCTCAATCAGCCGAGGGTAAAACAGCCCTTTTGGAGTGGAGCCCCGAGTCGAAAGTCTTCCGAGTTCAGGGGATGCCGTTTAAATCTGCACGCCTGAGTCGAGAGCTTCTTGACGATCCCAAGTGATTTCGTTAGGTTGTCTATTCAGTTCAGATGTAGCTCAGTTGGTAGAGCAAGCGACTGTTAATCGCTTGGTCGCAGGTTCGAGTCCTGCCATCTGAGCCAATTTTATTGTAAGGCTCATACCCGCTCACAAGGCGGGTTTTTTTTGGTTCTTCTTCAACAGTTTGGAGACTAGACCTACGCCCATAGTCTCGTCGGCAAAAGCTAAGTTCTGCACCTTGGTCTTCTGTAGCATTTTAAGAAAAATCCGATAAAACAGTATGATTTCTTTATGGTTGGTCATCGGATTAATAATCGCAACAGTAACGACGGCAACACTTGGTGCTGGATTTTCTGTTTTGGGTATTGCAGCTTTATTTTCGGGTGCTGCAATGGCTACCGGAGCTATGGCTATTGCTTTGGAATTTGCTAAGTTTGTCTTATCTGCTTATTTGCACCAACGTTGGCAGCAAATGAATATTCTTTATCGATCCTATTTAACATTTTCAGTGATTATTTTGAGCTTGATCACCAGTATGGGTATTTTTGGTTTTCTATCCAGCGCTTACCAATCCGCTTCGACTGTTTTGGAAACTGAAAATGTTAAACTGGCGGCTTTAAAAGAAAAACAAATTCGATTCACTTCAGAAATTGAACGTTTAAATCGAAGCATTAATGAAATTCCTGCGAATCGGGTATCGAAGCGAATTCAAGTTCGCGCTGAGATAGAGCCAATTATTGCAGATTTAAGCAAACAAATAATGGGCACTGATGGTTTGATAACCCAGTCCAATTTAAAAATATTAGAAGTGAAAGAAAAAGTTGGTCCGCTGATTTACATCGCGAAATCCTTCGATAAAGACATTGATACCGTAGTAAAGTATTTTATTTTCTTATTCGTTTTTGTATTTGATCCATTGGCCATTTGTTTGGTGATTGCGACAAGCGAAGCGCTTGAGTCTCGTCGAAAGGACAAGCAGCAATTCACTCGCGATAATCTATCTGCTAGCCCGACAGTGGTTGCTGAGAGTAAGTCAAGTCATCCAACTTCCGAATGGCCTCGGCCGGCCGAAGACTCAGTCGATGTTATTCAAATGAAGTTTGTTGATCCCAAAGATAAAAACGCGGTGTGATCTATGGAAATAGTTAAAGTATTGGAGCGAAAAGCCGTCATTCGTTTGTTCGGCATCGGGCTGATTCTTTCTCCATTTTTTAATACCTTTCTAACAATGATGACATTTTCAAATGTTCGCGATCAATGGTCATGGAGAGTTTTTTGGTTTGTGACGCAGAATCGTGCTTTTGCCGATCAGGTTCTTTATGTGGCCACATTTATTATTGGTATTCTTATGCTTCGTGGAGCCGCGTGGGCATGGAAGTGTTTGTTGGTGTTACTTGGTGGATATATTTTAAATCAAACTATGCATTTTGGTCCGAATTTTCGAGCCAATAAGTTTTCGGCTGTTTTTTTTATGATGAATGTTGGAATTTTCTTATTCATTGCTGATCAGCTGGCTTGGAAGCTGAAAGTGGCATCTGTTTCAAAACCGGTTTCGCCATCGGGTCGGACGCCTTCACCAGTCCCGTCGCCAGTGATTCCTTTGGTTTCTCTAAAATCACATCGAAGAATAATGATTCATTTTGAAAACTTTGGCGAATGGGCCAGAGTTGTTGAAATTTCGCCAAAGGGTCTTCAATTGCAAAGTTTACGAGAGGCTCCTTTGGGAATTGAAAATAATTTGGCCGCAATAGCTCTAGCGCCGAACGTTTGGGCGCGAGTGAAATTTTCTCATCGATCAGGGGCAGAGTATTTTTTTCACTTTGCGGACCTCTCGGCAGCAGAAATAAATGCACTTAATCAATGGCTGCACAAAATTGCTGTGTAATTAATGGTGTCCTGAGGCTGTTTTTAATTGAATCTCTTTGACGGATTCAATTAATTTTTGGCGCCGGATGGGTTTTGAGACAAAGCCCATAAAGTTTGGATTCTTATGAAAGTCTCTTCTTTCATAATCAGCATAACCAGAAACAAAAAGTATCGGTATGTGCGGTGCTGCCATTTGAGTAATTCGATCAAACAGCTCAACGCCATCCCACACCGGCATACGTATATCACTTATAATGAGATCAGGTTTTGATGTCTGAACTATTTCATAGGCCTCTTTCCCATTTGAAGCGCGAGTCACTTCATAACCCTCTTTTTCCAGAAAAAGTGAGAACAAATTTCTCATGTCGAGCTCGTCATCAACGACAAGGATCTTAAATGCCATTCGGATACTTTCTGCTTACAGCAAGGGTATTAATTGAAATCCATTCGATAACATCTCATATGTCTGACAGGTTTTTATTTCAAGCAGGATAATTTTTAAAAAACTCAACAATTTGTGATTGTAATTTTTGCCAGGGTTATTTCATATTCAGAGGCTTTTTTGACATTTTTTAAGTTAAATTTCAGTCAATAAAGCTTAATTATAGGTCGCGGGTACGACACTTATTGAAATGCAAATCCTATCGTGAAAAGGGGAAGTAATTCGCGATGAGTAACTGATGTTCCGCCGGATACTCCATTAATACTTCTCTCTGAATAGTTAAATGTTTTGTAGGCCATCATTAGACCCATATAAAAACTACTGGTGAATTTAAATAATCCACCAAGATCAATCTCGTAACCGGACCCTTTTTCATCAACTGTTCCACCACCATGATCAAACGTCGAACTAAAAAAATAATGAGCAGCTATATAAAGATCTTTTTCAGAAAAATAGCCACCAGACAACCCATAAGAGGTGCGGTTCGAGTCAGAAGAATCATTTGATGATTGTGAATAGATAGCGCCCGCATAGTAACGCTTGAATACTTTTCCCAAACGTAAATCTGTATCTGTTGTTTTTGCCTGAGAGGTCACACCATTGTCGGTGTAATCACGATCCAAATAAATCGTGTTCAAAGTGAAGAGAACCGTATTAGTTAAATCAGCTTGCGCCTTGGGTTGGAAAGCTAAAAAAAGAATTGTAAATAATGATAAAAATAGAGTTCTCATGTTAAAACAGTATATCCTTTTAAATATAAACTCAACAAGGGGATAGGTATAGATGAGGGTTTTGTCTTTTGTGTTAATACTAAGTTTTGCAGGCCTTTGTATTGCCCAGACCAATGATGCAGATTACATAGTTATAAAACCACAACCAAATATGATTTTTGAAGATTCTAGTGAGTTTCACCGAATCAATAAACAACATGCTATCCTTGCGCAAATCGCGGGCATTGGGCCTAATAGTACATTTTCGCATGGTTTGATCTATAACTATTTTTATTCTCGAAATCAGATTTTTCATATAGAGGCCACGAATAATTCAATGGTAGATCGCACCCTATCCACGGCCTATGAACTGAGTGCAACTTCTTTTGGATTGTACTACAAACGATTTTTAGGAAATTCACTTTATATTCGTGGGGGAATTGATCAGCGCCGCATTGATTACACCTATAATAATGGGGCTCGGCAGTTTCAAGGCTCATCAACAGCTGCTGGGGTTTTGATTGGAAATCAATGGAATTGGAACCATATCACCTTTGGATGTGATTGGGTTGGCTTCAGTCAGCCCTTTGCGTCTTCGATATCTGGTGAAAGACTTGCTGTACCAAGCGTGTCTGAGCTTGCGGTTCTGCAGGATGATCAAAATCGGCTTGTGAAAAATGGTGTTGTGAATTTACTTCGAGTCTATCTGGGAGCTTCATTCTAGTGAAGCACTCAAAAAAAAAGGGCTTCGCTTTTGCGAAACCCTTTTTTGGAATCTTAATTTATCAAAACTATTGAGTTTGTGTCGCAATCCAGTCGATCATGACATTAACTTTAGAGTACACGCCATATTTGTTCGGTCGGGCACAACCTTCACCCCAGCTCACAACACCAACAAGTGAAAAATCACCACTAGCTTGTTGAGTGAATAAAGGTCCACCGCTATCGCCTTGGCAAGAATCTTTTCCGCCGTCTTTGTAGCCAGCACAGATCATGCGGTCAGTGATATCGCCACCGTAAACATCAGCGGCATTGCATGCTTCTGATGAAACTAATGGAACTTCAACTTTCTGTAAAATATTTGGAAGAGCATAAGAACCCTCAGATGTTGTACCCCAGCCGGAAGTCCAGACCATGAATTGATCATCTGTTTTTGGGACTTCAATTTCAACACGGTTTAATTCAATAGTGCGAAATTTTGAATCACCAGAAAGTTGAATCAAAGCGTAATCATAATCCAAAGTGCTGCGATTAAACTGTGGATGCGCAATGATTCGTTTTGTTGTGAAAGTTTCAGTGTCTGCACGGTTTTTCTGATCATGCATACCAACAACGATTTTCATTGAAGACGAACCCTGCACGCAGTGTGCCGCTGTTAATACCCAGTTTGGTTTAATTAAAGATCCACCACAAAAATGTGATCCTGAAGACGATTGAAGAGAGACTTGAAATGGAAGTTCCCCTTTGTTTGCGGGCATCCCTCCAACGATTGTTTGGTGAAGTTGACCTGCGAAAGCGCTTAGGCTGCAAGTTGTTACGAGTGCGACTAAAATCCTTTTAGTAAACATAATTTCCCCTCTTGGTAGTTTGTTGCATAACAATTAGAAACCAATTTTTTGAAATGCTGTATGAATGATCTGGTTCCAAAGTGAAATCAGGTTATTAATCCAGTCTAGAAAGGCTAGGCTCGGTGGGTTTCAATAATACAGTCTATAAGAATTATTTATAAACTCGCGATCTTGACAGAGTCATAAAACAACAAAAATTTATAACTGAGGGAAAGAGTAAATAACATCGAGGAGGTTATTATGAGGTTTGTAACACCATTTGTAGCATCAAGAGGTTTGGCTTCTGAACTCTGGCGAGATATGGACAAAATGTTTAATGATTTTACTGTCGCTTTGCCAACGACAGAAGAAAGCTATGCAGTAGCTTCTGAGGTTGTCGAAGCGGATGAGCATTTTATTCTTAGTTTGGATATGCCTGGTTTGAAAAAAGAAGATATTAAAATTGAATTGCATGGAAATACACTGACTGTGTCTGGCGAGCGAAAACGCGAACGCGAAAATACGGATCAAACGCAAAATGTGATTCGAGCTGAGAAATTTTTTGGAGCGTTTAAGAGAAGTTACACATTGCCAGTCTCTATTGAGGACACAAAAATTGTAGCTCATTATAAAGATGGCGTTTTGGAAGTTTTCTTGCCGAAGGCGCAAAGTGCACAGCCTCGAAAAATTGAAGTTCAATCGGGCAAGACGTAGAGTTTTTCTAGATTTTTTTTAAGGGGGGAGTTCCCTTTTGTGGCGTCACCTCTGTCTCAATGTTAGACAGAGGTTTCTGCCAGAACGAACAGAATGCTTTAGATAACGGCTTCAGACTTGAATTATCCAACCCTGTCAAGGAGCTGCCTGTGAAGTTGAACGTTATCTCATTCTGTACGTTGGTTGTTGTGAGCTTGTTATCATTAGAAATCATGGCGGCAGGGCCTTTAATTGTCCCATCGCATATGTCGTCCTCATCGAACGTTGGTAATCATCACTTTAAGAGCTTTCGTGAGTGGAAAACCGTCATGGTGTCGAGTGCAGAAAGCAAATTTAAAAATTCTGCAAGAGCTGTTGCCATTAAACGCCGTAACTCCGCATCTATGAATGACCCGAATTTAATTGGGACACAGGGTATTGAATCTGGGTTAAATTTGAATCTTCAGGAGCTACAAAAACAGGCGGAAAATGACCAATACCAGTTGTCTATTGCTAAAGATTTAACTATTTCAGATTATTTTGTTGGCTACTTAACAAAGCAAAAAGATTTATCAGCAGCAATCAATGAGGTTTCAGGACGACTTACTGCCGAAGAAGTCGCCGAACTCATGGCGGCGTATGCCAATAATTTTTTCACCTCACGGCCGACCTCTTTAGGTGCCCCATCCCGGGCAGGCTCAAATCAGTAGATCCCTTCTAAATCATTATAATTATTAAAAAAATATCCTGACCTTGACAGAGTGTTAAGACATTCCATATTACCTAAGCAGCATTTAGCGCATTATTAACTAACCGAAGTTTTTAAATCTGAAAACTTCGAATTTATGGGGGTCATTTTTATGGCAAAAGAATTAGGCGTACGTCCGTTACACGACAGAATTTTAGTTCGTCGCATGGCTGAAGAAGAAAAAACTGCAGGTGGATTGTTTATCCCTGACACAGCAAAAGAGAAGCCTCAGCGTGGTGAAATCGTTGCTGCCGGCAAAGGTCGCGTTACTGAAGATGGCAAAACATTGCCATTAGAAGTTAAAGCTGGTGATAAGGTTTTATTTTCTAAATACGCAGGAACGGAAATCAAATTATCTGGCGAAGAATATTTGATGATGCGTGAAGAAGATATTTTAGGAATCGTTCAATAGTTTTATTTTAGTTATTTTTTAAAAATTAAACTCGTCGAGCCGATATTAGGCTCGCAAACATACAGGTGGAGATTTAAATGAGTAAAATGTTAGTTTTTTCTGAAGATGCACGTACACACATTTTAAAAGGTGTTAACGTATTAGCCAACGCTGTTAAAGTAACTCTTGGTCCTAAAGGTCGTAATGTTGTTATCGACAAATCTTTTGGATCACCATTAATCACTAAAGATGGTGTTACGGTTGCTAAAGAAATCGAATTAGAAAATAAATTTGAAAACATGGGCGCTCAAATGGTTAAAGAAGTTGCTTCTAAAACCAATGATGAAGCTGGCGATGGAACAACAACTGCGACAGTATTGGCGCAAGCTATTTATCGCGAAGGCGCTAAATTAGTTTCTGCTGGTCACAATCCAATGTCTATCAAGCGCGGTATCGACAAAGCTGTTGGAATCGTTGTTGAAGAATTAAAAAACATGGCGAAACCTGTTAAAGGTTCAAATGAAGTTGCTCAGGTTGGATCAATCTCTGCAAACAACGACATGGAAATCGGAACAATGTTAGCAAACGCGATGGATAAAGTTGGCCGTGAAGGCGTTATCACAATCGAAGATTCAAAAACTGCTAAAACAGAAGTAACAGTTGTTGAAGGTATGCAATTTGACCGCGGTTATTTGTCTCCATACTTCGTAACTAATCCAGAAAAAATGGAAGCTGTTTTAGAAAACGCTTACGTTTTAGTTTACGATAAAAAAATCTCTTCTATGAAAGACATGATTAGCGTACTTGAAGCTGTGGCTAAACAAGGTCGTCCATTGTTAATCATTGCTGAAGATGTTGATGGTGAGGCGTTAGCAACTTTGGTTGTTAATAAGTTACGTGGCACGTTGCAAGTGTGCGCAGTGAAAGCTCCTGGTTTCGGCGATCGCCGTAAATCAATGTTAGAAGACATTGCAATCTTAACTAATGCTTCAGTTATTTCTGAAGATTTAGGTAAAAAATTAGAACAAGCGACGGCTACTGACTTGGGTATTGCAAAGCGCGTTGTTATTGATAAAGACAACACAACAATCATCGATGGATCAGGCAAAAAAGCCGACATCGCGGCACGTGTTGCTCAGATCAAAGCTCAGGTTGAAGAGACAACTTCTGACTACGATAAAGAAAAACTGAAAGAACGTTTAGCTAAACTTTCTGGAGGCGTTGCTGTTATCCATGTTGGCGGCGGATCTGAAGTTGAAATGAAAGAAAAGAAGGCTCGTGTTGAAGATGCATTGAATGCAACTCGCGCAGCTGTTGAAGAAGGTATTGTTGCTGGTGGTGGTACTGCATTGCTTCGCGCTTCTCAGAAAATTGATAAATCAAAATTCGCTGAAGAAGAAGAGGCCTTTGGTGCAAAAATCATTAAACGTGCCTGCGAAGAGCCTATTCGTCAGATTGCAACTAATGCTGGTCTTGATGGAGCAATCGTTGTTGATCGCATTCTTCAAGAAAAATCAGTGAATTGGGGCTTTAACGCTTACACTGATGAATACACTGATTTATTAAAAGACGGTGTTATTGATCCAGTAAAAGTTGTTCGTTGTGCATTAACAAATGCAGCATCAGTTTCATCATTGATGTTAACAACTGAGACAATGATCGCTGAAGCTCCTAAGAAAGAATCTGCTGGTGGCGCTGGTGGACCTGGAATGGGCGGCATGGGCGGAATGGGTGGCATGGACGGTATGATGTAAGCAAACCGCTTACACAAACCTCTAAGCACAAAAAACCCAGGAGAAATCCTGGGTTTTTTTATGGAGAAACCAAAAGGTACCAGCTCACTTTTTTGGAGATGTTGCATCAATACAGATATCTAAGAAATCTTATTCTGATCCTAGCGATATATGAAGATTGGTTTTAGCTCATGTTCAGTAAATATCTGAAAAGTGAGCTGGTACCTTTTTAGAACATGTATTCTAGGCCGAAGAGTTGGTTGTTTAGGACTTGGGTTGTGGATCTGGCGGGGTTTGTTCTTGAGCTAGGACCGCTGAAGTCGGTTTGGATTTGCTCGAAGTTTATGTCCACTCGGTATCGAAGTGATGGACTTACTTGGTATGTTCCATAGAGGGCAAAGGAGTTGATCCGACTGTTAGCTTCGCCGGAATTGACGGGTGACTCTGAAAATACAGGATTGAGAAGTAAATTAAACGAGGCTCCGAGTTCAAGTGGAAGATCCGGATCAAGCGGGAATGTGCCAGCAAGTTTTAGCTGCATGCCGCCACTTGACGTGCTGGTGAATGCCGTTGGATTTGAATCAGTGACATCAGTTTTGTAAGAGACAAAACCAAATTGAGTACTTAATTTTGGTCCCCAGAAATCATCCTGTAAAAGAAAGTAATATCCAACTGTGCCAGAGTATTTTGCGAGAGTGTAATTCAGACTTGAAGGATTTGATCCGGCTAAACCATTTTCAGCTTTGAAAAATGATTGAAGCACATTGAAATCCACAAACCAGTTCGGAGTGATCCAGAGCTCTCCGCCCATAAAAAAAGTTGGCGAGATACTTTGAGAAGCTTCGATTGTTGTTCCTGAAACAAGTCGAGTCGATTCTGAGTACTGAGTTAAACCACCCTGAAGAATAGCTTTTCCAAACTGAGGAGGTTCTTTGGGGCGCCATTCGCCGTCGGGATTATTCTCAGAGAGCGCTCCTTCGGGTAATGGAGTTATTAATTTATCATCGATAACATCGCCATTGGCATTTATCACTGGAAGTGGATATGAAATATAATCTGTTGGCAGAAGTTTCGCACCAACATCGACAACGCCAGTTTCTTTTTCAAATGTAATTTGTGCAAAGCTTAGATTGGGTTCAAGTTTGGTGATTTGAACTCTGCCAATGACTTCTTTTTCTGCACTCACCATGTATTTGAGTTTTGGATGACGATTGACTTTAATAATCTGTGCCACGGTGAGTTCTTGTCCAACAGACAAACCATTTTTCTCGCCAGCATTGATCGTTACTTCCAACCCACGGCGACTGAGAATAAATCCGCGATAAGGCAATTTGTTTTTGAGATTTTGATAAAGTTTTACAAATTCGTCACGCAGTTTTGGAATTTCAAAAACCTCACTGTCCTGAAATGATTCTTCTAGAAGGAGCAGGCCTTGATCGGCAGTATAAAGTCTAAGCTTCGCATTGATACCATTGGGGCCTTTTGCAATGAGGGCCGTTAGCAATCCTTGAGCAGAAGTCTTATTTAAAGTTTCTAAAACCTCATTGGGATTGGATCCAAACGTTTCAACAAATATTTTTTTACTTGATTCTGGGTATGGAGTGTAGCCCCAAACCTTATCATTCTGTAAAAGATCGATCAGTAATTTTTGAATGGGATCAGAGTAAACCTTATTCACATTATCATAGACTGGGGCCAGTGTGATTGTTCGGATATTGAGTTTCTGATCGGCTACACTGACGTACTTGGCCGGGAATGGATTTTTATTCTTTGCTTCAACTGAGTTTTGTGCGGAAGCTTGTGAAACCAAGAAAATAATTATCAAGATATATTTCATAATTTATACTCGCTGTTTTTTTGAAGTCCGTCCAGATGCCTAGACTTTAGATAGACTCAATTAAGGGCTAGCTTTTTGAATTTTGCTACGCGTGTTCGATGATTCGAATATAAAATGGTAACTATGAAGCTAAAATGCCTGATCGTTGAAGATGTAACATTTATCCGGGAAATCTATAGGTATTCTCTGAGAAATGAGAACTATGAAATCATCGGCGAAGCGGCAGATGGTATTGACGCATTATTAAAAATTAAGAATCTTCAGCCGGATATTGTTATTTTAGATCTGATCCTACCCTTAAAAAATGGCTTGGACGTTTTAAAAGAAGCTCATCAGTTATCACCCCAGAGTCGATTTATTGTTATTTCCTCCATAGATGATATGGCAACAATAGAGTTTGCAAAAAATCTTGGTGCTATTGATTATCTTGTAAAGCCATTTACAAAGAATCAATTATTAGAATCATTATTTAAAATTTCACAAAATTATTCAGAGGTGCAAAGTGGATGAACTGAGATTTGTATTAAAGTGTTTTTTGTTCTCGGCTTTGTTGATGACATTATCACAAGTTGAGACCGATGGTGTTACATATGAATCAAAAATTGAAGTTTTTCTGACAAATTCTGAAGCTGCTCAGTTTATGCAAGAGGCCGCTGCCGGCGGTGTGAAGGCATTAAAAAAAGCCCTAGCTTCAGCCAAGGCTTTTGATTCTAATAAAGAAGTTCATCACTAATCTATCGTTTATGCTTATCGATTTCGTTTGATAACTCCGGAACTTTCTAAATGTTTATAAAGAGAATTAGGAGTTTTCTGAACTGATGCATAAAAATTCGTTTTTGAATTTGCGTGGATTCGTTGGCTGGCTAAGAATTTTTTCATACAAAATTTAGGGGCTCCGGCAGCACTTGATACCGTAGAAATACTTGTGACTGCAATCAGCAGTGCGAGAGTAATATAGGACTTCATTTTGTCTCCTTCATAGGTTTACCTATGCAAATTCTTAAATAGAAATGCGTTACTATTATCTAATGCGAGTAAGGTGCCAAGTTGTGAAGTCAGTGGGGATTGGAAAGCGCAGTGATTTCAGTAGTTTGAAGATTCTTAGTTTGAGACAGCTGGCAAAATGATGGACACCTGTATGACTGAAAAAATTAAGCAACAAAAAGAGCCTCAAAATGAGACTCTTTTTGTTGTTGTTCAAGATATTTTTTGTCGGTCTATAAAAGGAAAGGAAAACTTTAGTTTCCAGTTTTCACGTTGGGATCAGTATCCGGTGAGTCGGGTCCAACACCTCGATAATTAGTACTCGTTCCATCGAGGCGGACATTTGATTTTTCTAAAGCGCGGCAGCCGAGACAATCTATCCCAGGTACATTCGTTCCAGCGCCTCCGCTTTTCATCACGCAATTACGATCTCCAGGGGCACATTCGGCAAAGGAATACAGAGAAAAAATTAGAGTTGTTATAAACAGAAAAATTTTCATTTTCAGCTCCTTAAAGATAAAGTTCTTGAGTTGCCGGCGAGATAACATCTAGCAGGTTGTTAAAAGTGCTGGCAACCTGAGAGGCTACCGTTGGGCCTTCGGAGCTGTCTACTTTTGCAATTTCACCATTAGGCTTGTATGAAACTTTAATTGTACCCAAACCCGGACGTGTCACAACAGATGGCTTTCCAAATCGATCTTCATAATCAATTTTCACAATTTTTTTGGCTTGATCAGTGATTGTTGAAATACGACCTTTGCCATCATAGGTAATAATGACTTTTTGACCTTCTGAATTTTCAGCATAGTTTAAATTACCCTTACCATCATACTTAAACAATGTTTGCCGCGATGAAATGACTTTCCCTTTACCATTAAAAAATGAAGTCTTTACTGCAGAAACTTTTTTTGTACTTTGATCGTGTGAAAATTCAAGTTGTGCATTTCCAGCTTTCTTGGCTTTGATCAATCCATTTGGATAGTATTCAAAAGTCATTTTATCATTATTCTTTTTGATAGCCACAGGTTTTCCAAAGAGATCATGGTAAGTGATGTCCGTCGTGCTTCCGCTGATATTTGTTAGGACTCGAGAAAGAACAACTTGGCCATTTGGAAGTTGTTTGTGCCAAAATTCATAACGATTGTTGGCAACAATTTCTTTTCCACATGTTTTTGAAACGCTGGACCAGTAATGAAATTTGGGATCTGTTGAGGAAAACTCATACTTGTAGTTTTCCACACATTTATCCCGATCGGTAAAACCAAGAACCCAATCTTTAACATTGTCGTATCTGATGGAAACAGAAGTGTTATCTGGCCAGTTGGCTTTTGTTAAATTATGAAATTCATTGTATTGGTAGGTGTATGCGTGTCGATCATTCTTTGCCCAGGCATTTTTATTCCAAATTAAGTCTTCTTGGGGACTGTATTTGTATTCGGTAATCAAACCATTCGGACCTGTAATTGTTTTTACTTTTTTATTTGGATAATACTTAAAAGCAAGTTTTCGCGAATTATTGTCTTCGACTTCTTTTAATAAATCTTTTTCATATTCAAACTTTAAAAAATTACTATTTTTATCATACATATGAGTCAATCGACCTTGAAGATCAAAGCGCTGATAGCTGCCATCTGGCAAATTCCGAGTGTAATGAGTTCTGTTGAATACAACATTTTCCACTTCTTTGCCGTTTGCTGAAAACTTTGTGCCTTCTTTGATAGAAACAGTAATGGCATAAGATTTTGCCAGCCGTGATCGTAGGTCATCATCCTCAGCCATTTGATCAGAAAGCTGTTTCCAGTAATCAGGCGATGTTGATTTGACACGAGAATCAGCTTTCATCTTTTTGATAACGGCCATAATTGTATTGTCGATATCTTTTCTTGTGATTTCCCGAGCTGAAAAAATAACTTCTTGGCCGTCACCACATTCAGAAATTTTAATATTACCCTCTGATGTAGGTTCTAACCGAGTTTCAAATTCCGAGCACCATCCAAAACCAAATATTCCATTAAAAATTGTTCGACTTTTATAAGCACGAAGAACTTTCATATCGTAACCGTTTCCGGGAACTTCAAGGTCAATCCAAGTGTTGGAATAGCTAGCGTTGTTCATGTCGACTAAGCTGTGGGCCTGATTTAAAAAGACGAGCATCATCGTCGTGACAACAAGAGATAATCTAATCATAAGTGTTTTCTCCATCTACACTTTGATTGTAACAATTTTTTTGATCATCATTCCACCTATTACTTGCAAAGCTAGCATAGCGACGAGGAGGACTAGACCAATGGAGGTGGTGAACATGGGCTCGATGAATTTTGGATCGATGGCAAAGAATACAGCTCCTAAAACAAATGGAATACAGGTCACAATAATTCCTTGCATAACACCTTGTGCGGTCATGGCAGAAATTTTTTTCTCTAATTTTTGACGTTCACGAATTGTATTGACGATGGTCTGGAAAGTTTCAGCCATATTGCCGCCAGTTTCTTTTAAGATATTAACGGCTGTAACAAACATTTGAACGTCTGGTCTAGGTATGCGAACAGCCATGTCGCTGAGAGCTTCTTCGAAACTTTGACCGAACTGTGTTTGAGTTAAAACTTGGCCAAATTCGCTACTGACGGGGTTTCCCATGATTTCCACTACGCGTTGCATGGACTGTTGTGGATTGGATCCTGATTTAATCCCGTTGGCCATAATTGTTAATGCATCAACCATTTGATCGACAAACTGATTGCAGCGCTTTTCATATAAATTTTTAAAAATGATTGGAGGGGCTTGAAAGCCTAAAATTCCAAACGAGATACCTAAGAATAATCCTATTTGAAAATTAGGCCACGCCAATAAAAAAAATGTGAATCCTAATCCAAAACTTGAAAGGAGTAGCATTCGAGTGACCTTTTTTTCATCGACAGGCATTCCCAAAAGTTTCATGTGCATCAGAATATCAGATCGTTTACTCAAACTTTTCGAATGAATTTTAATGAGAATTTTATCAGCCCAAAAATAGACAATAAAAAATGTTGCGATTCCAAAAAGAGGCAAAGTTATCCAGTCAAATCTAAATATTTTTGTTAGAAAAGACAGATCCACATTAGCCTACTTTCTTGACTGAGGGTGGTGTGCCCTTTGGATTTACAGATGTCGTTGCAAATGTGGTTGAGGTTGCTTTGGGAGTTTCGTTTGAAAATATTTCCATTGGAATATGGCCACCTTTGTCTTTAATTTCTTGAGCAAAAGAGGGAACCGTACCGGTGGCTTGGAATTGTCCTAAAATTTTTCGATTTTTATCAAATCCAGTCTCTTTGTAACGAAAGACTTCGGCCAATGTAATCACATCGCCTTGCATGCCAACGACTTCAGTAATACTGACTATTTTTCGACTTCCATCAGACATCCGTACAATTTGCACAATCAAATCAACGGCGCCTGCAATTTGTTCGCGAATTGCGCGAACTGGCAAATCTAGGCCAGACATCATAACTAGAGTTTCTAAGCGAGCAATACACTCGCGTGGAGAATTGGCATGTGTTGTTGTCATCGAGCCATCGTGACCAGTGTTCATAGCTTGCAGCATGTCGAGTGCCGCGCCATCACGCGTTTCTCCGACAACAATTCGATCGGGTCTCATTCGAAGCGCATTTTTTATAAGATCACGAATGGATACCGCATTTGATCCTTCCATTGATGCCGGTCGAGTCTCTAATCGGACGACGTGCTCTTGCATCATTTGCAGTTCGGCAGCATCCTCGACAGTAATAATTCGCTCATGAGACGGAATAAACTGAGAGATCATATTCAGTAATGATGTTTTACCAGATCCTGTGCCCCCGCTAATAACAACGTTATATCCGTATTCAACAGAGATTTTTAAAAATTCAATCATATTCTTTGTGGCGCTTCCAAATTCAATGTAACGCTCTGGTGAGATTCCGCCTTTTTTAAACTTTCGAATAGTTAGTGCGGGACCATCTAAAGCCAGTGGTTCAATGATGGCATTAACACGACTGCCGTCTTTAAGGCGGGCATCTACATAAGGTGTCGCTGTATTTATTTGTCGCCCAAGTGGGGTGACAATGCGTTCAATAATTCGACGAAGGTGATCATTTGAAGTAAATTTAATTCCACTTAATGTGACTTTACCATTTTTCTCTACAAAAATTTTATTTGCACCGTTCACCATGATCTCAGAAACGGCCGGATCTGCCAGCATATCCTCAAGGGGGCCTAAACCAAGAGCTTCCTCTAATACTTCTTTTACTATTTTTTGACGTTCTTCTCGTGATAAATCAGGAGCTTCTTTGTCAACAATAGTTCCGATATCTCTTTGAGTTTTTACGCGAAGCTCTTTTTCTTTACTTTCACTGTCATTGGCTTCTGCTAGAATCTTTTTTAAATCAATCGTGCGGATCAATTCGGAATGGATTCTTAGTTTTGTTAAAGTTCGAGCATCATAGCTATTGGGATTGCCCGGAGTCGGTGAGGGTTCCGTTACAGCTGCTGCGGGCTTTGGTTTTTGAATAGCTTTTAATTTTTGTAAAATTCCACCACTTAATTTTCGCACAATTTCAAAATAGGGTGCAGACATTGCAGATTTTGGATTTGTTGTCACAAAAGGTTTTGATTGTGCAATAGACTGCATAGCAGTGCCTTCATCGGAGGGGATAATGGCTAAAGGAATTAAGCCTAAATGCTGTGAGATAACTTGTGGTTGAAGACCAGCATTTGAATACTTATTTAAAACAAGTTGAAACATTTCTTTGGGATATGTTTGCGACAAAAGTTCATTCATAAGGCGTTGAGTTTGTTGAACCACCAAAATTTCGGGACTAGAGATAATAGAAATGGCGGTGGCCTCTTGCAAAATTGTTGTCTGCATGGGTCCGATATCATTTCCAAGATCAACGATAATTGTTTTAAAACTACGAGAAAAGTATTCAACAAGTTTTGAAAGATTATCCGAAGGCACGGAAAGAATTTCTTCTGGTCCACGAACGGCTCCGACAAATGAAAAGCCGCTCGAGTGTTGAGTGACTATTTGTTGAATAGGTGTTGCATTCAAAGACTGAGTTGAGCTTGCTAACTCGCGCAATGTTTTAAGCGGCTTTAGCCCGGTAATAATATTCTGATCGCCAACACTTTTTGAATCACAATCGATAAGAAGCACTGGCTGTCGCAATTCAATGGCAAAGGCCGCAGCTAAATTCGCTGCAAATACAGATTTACCAACGCCACCTTTTCCGCCGATGATTGCAATCAAGTGACAATTTGGATTCAGTGCCATGAGATCTCCTGGAATTGCTATATAATTTGGTCGCAAGTTCCTAAGTTCTTTTCGGTCATTTTTGAGATTTTCTAAACTGATTCTAGACCAAGGTGGGTTTAATCTTTGAGTCTAAATTTCTTTTTAACCTGGTCCACGCCCGAGCTGGCAGAAGCTTTGATAATTGGAGTTACAAACACAACGAAATTGCTGGTATTTTTTGAGTAATTTTTTCCTTGGTTGAGTGTAATGATGGCGCCAGCGCCGGTTGGTCCTCCAAAGTCAGCATCTTTTTTCTTTTTGATCGTTCCAGCAAAGGCTGCACTTTGGCGATCACGAACACTGATTGTGGTCGTTACATTTGTTGTGGCTGTGCCATTTTCATTGGGATCACTGAGTCGGACAGTTAAGTTCTTGAGTTCGATTAGTCCAGAGCGTTCAGATTTAATGGTTGGAACAGTTGTAATCAATAGGCTTGCACTGGCGATATCAGGAGTTTGAGCACCGTTTTCTCCGGGAATGTATCCTTTTAGAATTGTAACGTCCCGTTGGAGGTTCGCGGTTTGTTTATCTTGAACTAAGATAGACCCTGTATCGAGGACCCGGGCATAGCCATGCTTTTTAGCCCAGTTTAATTTTGGCAGTAATCTTTCGATCAACTGAGCTAGTTCCGTGAGCGATCCGCCAGCGGGCTGTCGGGCGGCAGCATCTACTTGCGAAAGACGAGGGCTGAATTCAAATGAAAAATTTTTCAAGTAGCGTTCATTATATTCTACAAAGTGAGCCACAATCTGAATCATTTTTGGCGGTGGCTCTGATTTCTCTTCGTCTTTTTTAACAGTAATTAAATCAATAATAAGTTCTTCAATTTTTCCACTGCTTTTTCGACCCACAATTTTTATATGTTCTGTGTCTGGAGCATTCTCGATAACGATATCGGGCATATACAAGCTGACCAAACGAATAATTCGATTTTTTTCAGCTTCAGAGTTCACGACGCCTTCAAGTTTTAAATAATCGCCAACGGCGGTAATAGAAACTTCGGGGTTATTAACGTCTCGGGAAATATATTCAGCAATTTTTTTTCGTGCAATAGGGGACAGAGTCACCAACGAGCGAATTTTTTGATCTCCAAATGTTTTTAATACTTGAGCAATTCGAATAAGATCTTTTGGAATGAGAGCATAGCCATCTAATAAAATAATACCATTGACGAGTTTAAATTCGATGCCTTCAATATCACCCAAGAGTGATTTGGCTTCGCGCAAAGTTTTTTCAATGTCGTCATTGCGTATATCAAAGCGAAGCTCGACTAAAATTTGTCCAGTCTTTTTGTTGTGAATCGTGACAATTCCGTTTCCTACTTTTTTTGGAGAAATTCTAAAAAAATCAGTTCCCTTGATTCGCTTCATATCAAAGAAATCAACTCGGCCTTTGTAGATGAGTTCTTTTTCTGGAATTAAAAATTCTTCATCGTGTTCGACACCAATAATTAAATTCAAGTGTCGGCGTATGCGTCGAGCATTGGGTAATTCAGTATCTTCTTCTGGTGTAGCAACAGCTTGATCATTAACTTGATCGGTAATAGCAGGCGAAGATTCTTGTGCAAGAATCTGAAAAGAAAAAATCATTGTAATCAGTAGGCCAATACTTTTTATGTTCATCTTGCCTTAACTTTTTAAACGGACCTGGATTATCTGCCAGGGCTGTTCATTAAGTTTGGCTGAGGCTGAACAGAAAATCCACTGGACGGGACCAAGGCCCTGTTTTGTAGAGTATCTGCCGACGATGCTGGAAACCGAGGCAAAGTTTTTCGATCATTTGGGTTACGAAGTAAGAAAAATAGACTGCTGGGGCTACTCGAGATCAAGTAAATCAGATCCTGGGCCTGTTGCATGTCGGATTCAATCGTTAATGTATTGTACTTTGTATCACCAGTGAGGGTTGTCTGGATCAAATTTTTTCCTGTCGGATCTTTTTCAATCGTGCGCGGTAAATTATTATGAACATTAACTCCAGTTGCCAGAATAATCACATCTTGCATGAGCACGGTGACTTCACGCTTTTGATTAATTCCTTTTCCAGAATCAATAACTGCCATAATATCGACACGATCTCCGGGACGAATCAGTCGTGCATTGGCTCGTTCATCGCTTACGGGGATTGTCACAGCGCGCTTATTCGGTGATACCTGAATGGCCATTCCCGTTTCGGGTCCGGGTTCAAGAATTTGATTCTTTGTAATTGTTTGCCCTTTTTTAATGGGAATAGCTGCAACACCGCCAACAAGATCAGGAACACTGGCATAGTAATCGGGTTCGACTTCAGCCTTATTTTTTTCAACGATCTCGACAACATTGTCGTAAATACTATCCATCTCGCGAATATCTTCTTTTGCAACGACAACACGCACTTTGTCGCCAACAGCTTTTTCAAGTTCAACTTTTTTTTCTTGAGAGTAGGAATAAAGCATAAAGGTAGCAAATACCCCAGCTCCAATTGAAATCCATAAATTTCGTGATTCATTAGGTCCCATTTTTTTACCTCTTCAAAAAAACTAGTTCACTGCTTTACATTCGGCATTTAAACAAATTCCATAAACGGTCTTGATCCAAACTCTGGTCGTTTGGACAGCGTCTTGACCCTCTGTGGGCGTTGCTTTTGAGTGTACGGACCAGACATTATCGCTACCAGGGTTTATTTTGAACTCACGATTAACAGTGCTGTCATTAATGGCGGAACGTTCATTTTCGCTTGTTTGTATTGAAGAAAGATCTCGGCCTGGTGTTCCTGATTTATAATTGAAAGTGATTCCACGCAATGTTGCCGGCCATTTTCCATCACCAGATCGATTATCAACAGTATCAACAGAACCATCCTGTGTGGTGCCGTGAACTCGGTTTTGAGTTTTTGCATAATGAGTGGTGCTTGCTCCGGGACGAAAATACATAAGATTCGATTTGAAACGAAATGTTTCAAGGGTGTAATTATAAGAGGCAATAGAATTCAATACACCCGAATGAACAGCCCCAAAGAATCCCAGGCTAAAATTGAAAACTAGAACCAGCATAAACAACACGGGGATAGCTTCGATGATGGCCATGCCTTTTTCTGATTTTTTAAATTTTCTATTTTTTGGTTTTGATTTTAGCATCCATTATCCTCGATTGGCACATACTGAGCGGGAATCAACAGCCTATCTAAATCAGAGAATTGCTTTTCAACTGATTTTAATTTTCGAAGTCCTTTTTCAAATCGGTTTTCAACTGCAAAAAAAGAAAGACATTCTTGCTGAGATGGATGGCGTAATAAAAAAGCTCGAATGGGAAATGTAAATTCTGTTTTATCTGAAGCTACAGGACCTAAAAAGGGAACGCGCAAACCAGACAAGAGTTTGAGTTCTAAATCAGATTTTGCACCAATCCAGGGTTGCCGTACTTGTTGACCAGAATCACGATTTTCACGATCATTTCCAAGCTTCGAGCGTAAATTAACATCTGAAACTGAAAGATCTCCAATCAAAGGGGCAGACAATGTGAACCAAGGGGTGGATAACGAACCGCGTCCACTGATCATCGGGAATTTTTCAGCCAAAGCATCAAATTTTTTCGTCGCTTGAATTCGTGCGGTCTCTTCATTCAGATTTGCAGCCGCAAAGTTTCGTGCTGTTGACCAGACGATGTACTGAGTGATTTCAACGGTTGCTAGCGAAAATGTAAGAGCAAATATAAGAACTCCACAACCAATAACTAAGACAAATGAAAAAAGAAAATCTGCCACGATGAAACCAGATTGATTGCTGAGGCGAGTTGATTTTTTTTTCATTGGGGATCCGAACTGAGTGATCGATGAATGGAGTTTGGGTGGCATTTTCCCAATGATAAAGCCTGGGATTTACCTTGTCCTTTGCACTCTTCATTCCATGTTCCGTAGCCAGCCATGCGACCAACGCGTTGAATAGGTTTTGAAACTAAATTTTGAACTAATTTTTTTTCTTGAGCCACATTTGAGAGTGCCAAAAACACCCCGAGTAGAACGGTTATCAGCAGAACCGCTTCAATAGCGAGCTGACCATTTTGATTTGCATAAAGGAAGGAAAGAATAGTTTTATTCTTTTTCAACCCAAGGAACTCGTCCGTCATGGTTGCTCCCCGTATAAGGTTTAAATCCAGAGCCTGTTGCAATTTGCGTTTCGACTCTGGCCGCAAGTCGTACCCCGCCTTTTTCAAGACCCACCTTTGGTGCTTTGATCAGGGCAGACATAAAAACAACGCCACCCATAACCAGAAGAAGTACATACTCTATTGTCATATATTACTGAACTGTGAAGTCTTCGATTTGTTGACCAACTTTACCGGCCTTGCCTTCGACAGCAGACTTGATTTTTGGTCCAAAAGCCACAACGAGGCCAACGATAACAACCAGTAAAAGGATGTACTCGGTAGCGCCTTGTCCTGCATTGTTTTTTAAGTGATTTTTTCTGAGGCGTGCACGTAAATTTGATAAGAATTTCATAATGAATTCCCCCTTCATAGATATGTTATCGTCAAATTGTGAGATTTTCTTAAGGACTGTCAGATAGAATATTAATGAATTTATGTCCTAGATTGAGACACTTTAAATCAATTATGGGGAAGCAAAGATGCATACCTAGAAAAATTATTTTTTGAATTATTTTTGTATCTGACCAGCACACAATCTCGACCTTGGGCGTGTTTTAATGCGAAAATTTGAGTTTCAGGAAAGCCATCATTAGACTGGATTCCATGATACCAAAACAATTTGTACTTCTTTATGTGGCTTGTGTAATTACTCTGTTTGTTGTTAACGCTTTGATGGTCTAATTAGTTTTTCAAAACGTAAATATCACTGTAATTTCGGCCTTTTTCTTCGCTATCCATTCCATAGCCAACAACGTAGCGGTCATCAATTGTTTTACCAATGTAATCAGCACGAATTGGTAATTCTCGACGAGCTGGCTTATCAAGCAAAGTGACAATTTTAAGTGAGTTTGGATTTCCAGAAAGTAATCGGGTTTTTAAAAAGCTGAGTGTGCGGCCAGTATCAATAATCTCTTCAACAATTAAAACATCCTTACCCGTAATATTCACAGTGATGTCTTTTGCCATGCGGATCGCTCCACCTTTTTCAGTGGCTTGAAGGTAAACAAAATCAATTTGCTGAGGCAAATTCACCTTACGAACTAAATCAGCAGTCATATGAATGGATCCACGTAATGGACAAATGAAGATGACTTCGCGGCCTTCATAGTCAGATTCGATTTGTGCGGCTAATTTAGAAATGAGCTTTGAAATTTCATCTTGAGATAAGAACTTTAACATTTCGTCTTTGATTTGAGCCATAAACAATCGCTTTCTTTAGCACGTCATTAAGTGGTTAAAATTGTAACTCCAGCAGCTTGAGCCATTTTTAAATAGCGAAGAGCTTCTGAATTCTGCGGTTCGTAACGTAAAACATTCTCCCACTGGTCGACGGCTTCGGCAATATGGTGAAAGT
Source organism: Bdellovibrionales bacterium RIFCSPHIGHO2_01_FULL_40_29 (assembly GCA_001771815.1). Lineage (GTDB taxonomy): Bacteria > Bdellovibrionota > Bdellovibrionia > Bdellovibrionales > Bdellovibrionaceae > Pseudobdellovibrio. The sequence goes on from MEPU01000013.1 coordinate 425,041, forward strand.
TATAAAGAATTAAACCAAGCTTCAGTCGAGGAGTAATAAGTTTTGGTTCAGTCTGTAATAGAGTTTTAAGCTCGCGCACGGCCTTATCTTTTTGGCCAGCTTGAACATAGGTTTCGGCTAAGCGCACAGCAAAGTCTGATTTCTTAGAAGAAATATGAAAGGCCTTTGAATATTGTTCAATGGCTTCAGTATAATGTTTATGTTGAAAATACAAATCAGCAAGTTCTGCATGTTTGCTGGCAAATTTTTCATTAAGGTTTTGGGTTTGATCAGGAGTGACTTGTTTTTTGCTATCCAGCAGCGCTTTAGCATCATTAAATATTTTTTTTGCTTCATCATAACGACCAATATCATTCAATATAATTGATAATCCAACAGCAGCATCGGTGTATCCGGGATCAATTTCTAATGCTTTTTTAAATGTTGAAATGGCTTTATTGAATTTTCCTTGATCATAGTAAATGGTGGCCAACATTTGAAATACTTCTGGATTTTTAGAGTTTAAAAGTGTTGGTTGGTTCAAAAGAGGCTCTGCTGTTTTGTAATCGCCTTCGATAAATGCTTCGCGAGCTTCATCAATTAACTGAAGCGAAAATGATTTTCTCATTCAAGACCCTCGGTTTTAAGCATTTTAGCCTCTTCGGATTGACTGTACTTTGTGCTCAACTCATTAGAATAAGATTTTTTCTTTGTGGGCATATTTGCTAGAGAGGCAGCGCGAATTGCTCCCAACAAGGCTTTGGGATCAAGTCCATGGCCAGAGTACTGGGACAATACATTTTCATAACGGATCAATGCAGCTTCATATTTTTTTTCACGTAAGTAAAAATCGGCAACATACAGTTCTTTTTCGGCTAACATAAGGATCGCTTTTTCGCGGTTTTCTTTAGCCTCTTTGATGTATGGTGAGTTGGGATAATTCTTTATCACTTCATTGAAATGGTAAATGGCATCGCTAGCTAATGTTAAATCACGATCTATTGTTTCGGGAAGCTGCATATAGAAACTCAATCCAGTTCGAAAAATAACATAGTCAATTTTTGAATTTCTGGGATGAAGATCACGAAAATTTTGATATGAAATTTGAGCCTCAGCATAAGATTCACGTTTGTAATGGACATCGGCGATTGCAAGTTCTGCAGCAGTAGCAATAGAGCTATACGGAAACTTATTTTTTATTTCAGCGTATTTTTGTATAGCGACTTCAAATCGTTCAGCATCATCAAATTCTTTTGCAATTTTGAAAAGGCCTTCAGGAGTGGATGCATTTTTTTCGTCGCTAGCGCAGCTTAAAAAAAACTGAGAAAGAATTAAAATGAACAATGATTTCAAGATCTTAGTTGCCATACTCGGGTATCAAACCTGATCCCTCAGGTGATGTCAAAAATTTTCGCAATTCTCAAGATAGCATGCTTATATATTCAGCGATAAGCTGCAGATAACCAATTTGGAGCCGTGAGAATTTCTAAATTCTCTTTTTTAACCCAGCCAGAGAAGGCTCCGGGAAACCGAATTTGAACAAAATCGGCTTCAATTTTCAACACATCAACTTCTAATCCAATTCCTGCATCATAAATAACAGCCTGATTTCCGCCACTGGCGGTTTGCACCAAAGTTTTATCTATCGCAATCAAGGCCTTTGGTGTTTTAAAATCAGTCCATTTAACAGCCAGCAAAAAAATAACAAGGCTCGTAAAAATCACCATAGAGGCAAATCCAACAGTTAGGCCGAGCGGATTTTTTTTAAATGTCGAGGTTGATTCGGCTTCAAGTCGATTTTGACGTCTTATGAGCCAGTTTTTTAATCCAAGATAGAAGCTTGCAGAAAGTAAAATAAAGGAAACAATAATCATTGTATCCATAGAGACATTTTTAAGAGCGACCTTTTGCAAACTTTCAATGGCAGAAATTTGATGAGGCACTTGCGGTGGTTGAAACTTTTGACTGATTTCGGAATAGAAATCTTGTGCAATTTGATTCCGGCTATTCAAAGTGATCGCTTTTTTGGACCAGATGTACGTTTTTGCCAAATCCACTTTTTCAAAAGCACAAACCGCCATATTGTGATAAACTACAGAGGCTTGGGTGTTTGTTAGGGAATTTTGACTTTGGTCCAGTAGCGTTTGATACTTACCAAGGGCGTCATCCCACTTTTTATTCTGTTGGTCGGCCAAGCCCTGTTGAAAAAGTTGTGGAAACTGTTGTTGAATAGTCATTTCATCTTGCGGCATAGAGCCAAAGTCTACAAACAACCCGCCGCAATTGTCATGAGCTATCGCAACAAGTAAACTAATTACTCAAAAATATCGAGAAAGGCCCAGTTATGTTGTCGGTTTTAAAGAATGCTATGAACCAAGTGAAAAATTCAGATGAAGTTCTTGTTGGTCGTCAAATCGAGAATGATCCCGTTATTGAAGGCTTGATTACAGATTTAGTCGATGAAGTTCATGTCCATAATGATGGAATTATTGGAATTCGTCCTGCACAGCCTGAGCTGGCCGATGCATTTAAATCTCGAATGGAGAGTGTTGCAAAACTTCGTGGTCGCCCTTTGTATCATCCCTATATTGGAACGGGTGCAGGCAATGGACCATTTGTTGAGTTAGAGGATGGCAGTGTTAAAATTGATTTGATCAATGGAATCGGAATTCACCTGATGGGTCATTCACACCCTCGAGTGATTAAGGCTGCTATTCGGGGTGCTATTTCCGATATTGTTATGCAAGGAAATTTACAGCCGAATAAAGAATATCTCAAACTGTCTGAAAAGTTAGTTCAGATAGCTTCTCGTAAAAGTCGATTGCGGCATGTTTGGTTTTCAACTTGTGGAACAATGGCAAATGAGAACGCGCTTAAAATGGCTCGCCAAAAAAATTCTCCGGCTCGTTTTGTTTTTGCTATGCAAAATGCTTTTGCCGGTCGTTCGACAATGATGGCGGAAGTCACTGATAACACCGCTTACAGACAAGGACTACCTGAGTACAATGAAATTTTGCGAATTCCTAGCTATGATAAACGTGATCCACAAAGTATTGAAAAAGCGGTTCGTGCGATGAAAGATCAGTATGCAAAGCATGAGGAAGACGTGTCCTGTTTTGTTTTCGAGCCAATGCTCGGTGAGGGCGGATTTCAACCCACTCCGCGTGAATTTTTCATTCCATTATTGGATTTTTGCAAACAGAATAAAATTGCTGTTTGGGCGGATGAGGTGCAAACCTTTGCGCGAACAGGAGAATATTTTGCATATGAGACATTGGATCTTGGTGAATATATCGATATCGTAACGATCGCCAAAACTGTTCAACTTGGTGCCACACTTTACACGGAAGAATACAATCCAAAACCAGGGCTTATTGCGGGAACTTTTTCAGGTAGCGGATCGTCCATGCTGGCGGGATTAGAAATTCTGAATATGCTGGATGAAGGGTACCTGGGTCCTAAGGGACGCATTCAACAGATCCATCATCAATTTATCAGTGGTCTTAATCGATTGAATGAAACAACTTGTAAGGGTTTGGTTTCTGATGCCGGAGGAATGGGATTGATGATTGCATTCACGCCATTTCAAGGAAAAAAAGAACAAGTTGAAACCCTAATAAAAAAGCTATTTCAAAATGGAATGATTGCATTTAGTTGTGGTAAGGATCCGGTGAGAATTCGATTCTTAATTCCGGCGATTATTCAGGATCAAGATATTGAATTGGCACTGCAAATTGTTGAAAAATCAATTCAGCAGGGAATTTAAAAAAAGGATTAATATTTGAATTGGATTGAAGCTTGCCGCAAATTAATTTCTATGGATAGTTCAACTTCCAGTTCAACTGTGGAGTGTGTTCATTATTTATCTGAATTGGCTCGTGAAGCAGGTTTGTTTGTTGAAATTATTCCAGAAATGCAGAATGGAGTATTGCAGTCCAATATCATCATTAGGACCGAATCATTTACTCCGGGTTCACAAGAATTCTTGCTGCAAACACATTTAGACACTGTTGATGCTGGTCATTTTGCATTGTGGAAAAAAAATGGATTTAATCCTTTTGATGCGACTATTATTGATGGTTGCATTTATGGATTAGGAGCGGCCGAAGTTAAGTTGGATTTTCTTTGTAAATTGGAAGTGCTCAAACGATTAAAAGGTAAGAGCTTTCAAAAGCTCAAGCCAGTGCTTGTTGGTACCTTTGGCGAAGAAAGTGGAATGCAAGGCGCACTAAAATTGATTCGTAAAAATAAGGTGAATGCAAAATATGCCCTGATTGGTGAAACCAGTGATTTGACAATCATTCATGCGGCAAAGGGTTTCGCCGTGGTTGAGATACAAATTCCATTGAGTCAATCCGAGATCGACTATAAAACCAAGCGTGATCTTTTAGAGTCTACTTCGACACAATCTAAAATTTTTTCTGGAAAAGCAGCCCATTCATCAACGCCACATCTCGGAGAGAATGCTATTGTTAAGATGTTGGATTATTTGCAAAAGATGCCAGAAAATATGGTGATTGTTGAGGCTGATGGAGGCACTCGATTTAACTCTATTCCCAATCAAGCCATGGTTGAGTTGGATTTTACATCTCATGTTCAAAATTTATCTTTGCAAAAAATAAATAAAATTTATGATGTTTTAAAGCAAGTTCAGAAAGAAATGGAAAATACACAAGACGCTGATTTTGAGCCTTGTCATTCCACTTTAAGCATCGGTGTTATTCGAACCTATGAGGATTCAATTGTGTTGGGAGGATCATGTCGGATTTTGCCTAATGTGACTCAGGATCATTACGAACAGTGGATGGAAAAAATTAAAGCAGTTTGTGTGTCGCAAGACTCTAAATTTTTGATCACAGATTATAAAAGGCCTTTTAGAACATCTGAAAATTCACAGCTGGTTAAGACAGCTCAAAGCATTTTAGAAAAGATGAGTTTACCAACAAAATGTCTGACGCTACCCTCTACGAATGAAGCCAGTCTATTTACGCGAATTGGAATCGAGTGCATTTGTTTCGGAGCGGGGGTGCGACAAGACAATGTGCACACGCCCCAAGAACATGTTAGAATAGACGACTTAGAAAAATCCATTTCATTTTATATGCAAATGGTTGAAAGGTTCTGCTTATGAGTTTTGTTGTGCGTTCCGTGAAAAGAGATGATTTGCAGCAACTGACGGATTTAGCAAAACAGTTTAATTTGTTGAATCTACCTGGCGATCGTAAGGTTCTCGCCGAAAAAATTGCACGCAGTGAATCTTCATTTGCAGGCGATCTTCCAAAAGATCAAGCTGAATATCTTTTTGTAGTTGAAGACATTGAAGAGCAAATGGTTGTTGGGAGCTCGCTTATTATCGCTAAACATGGAAATGAAACTGTTCCGCATTGTTATTTTAAAATTTTGAAACGAGATCATTTTTCGAAGGATTTGGGGATTGGATTCATTCACCAGGTTTTGCGATTTCAATTGGATACAGAGGGGCCAACGGAAATCGGTGGATTACTTATTGATAAAGCTTATCGTCGTCGTCCGGAGCGTCTTGGAAAACAAATCTCCTTAAGTCGTTTTGTTTATATGGGGCTTAATCCTGAGCGATTTGAAAACCGAGTACTTTGCGAACTCACGCCACCTTTGACCGAGGAGGGCCGAAGTGAATTTTGGGAGGCCTTAGGTCGGCGATTTACTGGTCTGCCGTATCAAGAAGCCGATTTACTTTCGCAAACAAATAAAGAGTTCATTGAATCTTTATTCCCTGAAGATGATATTTATTTAACATTACTAGATTCCAAAGCCAGATTGGTTTTGGGGCGTGTCGGAGAAGCTACGAAACCAGCGCAGCATTTGTTGGAAAGTATTGGTTTTGAATATTTAGAAGAGGTTGATCCATTCGACGGAGGACCTCATTACGGCGCGAAAACAAAAGATATTTTGCCAATTAAAAAAGGTAAACAGTACCGAGTTGCTGAAATGTCTGATGCCACTTTTAAAGAAAAAGGTTTAATTGGGGTTGGTTCAACGGATTTCCGATGTGTCACCAGTGGTTATGAAGTTCGTGATGATCTTATTTGTTTGCCATCAAAAGCGCGAGACATATTAAAAGTTGATTTGGATCAAGTTGTCTTTGTATCACCGTTTGAATACGGAAGAAAGTAGCAGTGACGTTATGTCTTTAAAGAATATGACATTTGCCGGAGATTTTATCAGTGGAAAATTTGCGCTGCCAGATAAAGTGAATGGTCAGTTTTGTGATATCAGTCCTGCCGACACCAAAGATCTTATTTTGAATGTTTCTTATAAATTGGATCATGTGGATCGAGCTTGCCAGGCGGCAAAACAAGCCTACTTGCCTTGGGCTCGATTGAGTTTAGATGAAAGAAAAAGGTATCTTTTAAAGTTACGTGAAGTCTTTGTTGCCCACGAATCCGAAATGGCTGAATTGATTGCGCGTGATACAGGAAAAGCACTTTGGGACGCCACAACTGAGGCCAAGGCTTTGGTTGGAAAAATTGATATCACATTGAATGCATCATTAAAATTAATCGAAGAAGAAAGAATTCCAAATGCATTGCCACAGGTTGAGGGAGTTATTCGTTATCGATCTCGGGGAGTGATGGCTGTGATTGGGCCATTTAATTTTCCAGCGCATCTGCCAAATGGTCATATTATTCCAGCGCTCATTGCGGGGAACACGATTGTTTATAAACCCTCCGAGCAAACACCTGCGGTAGCTCAGTTGTATGCGCAAATGATCGAAAAAGCAGAGTTTCCTCCGGGAGTATTTAACATGGTCCACGGCGAAGGCGAGACGGGGCGTCGAATTGTTGCGCATGAGCTGGTTGATGGAATTCTTTTTACGGGATCCTATGAGGTGGGCTTAAAAATCAAACAAGAAACCATTAATCATTATTGGAAAATTTTAGCTCTTGAAATGGGTGGAAAAAATACGACTGTTGTTTGGGAAGATGCTGATATGGACAAAGCCATCTATGAAACTTTGGTGGGTGCTTTTATGTCTACAGGGCAGCGATGCTCTGGAACATCTCGAATTGTTTTACATGATAAGATTGCGGATCAATTCACTGAACGTTTTTATCAGGCTGCTAAAAAATTAACGATTGGTCATTGGTCAAAAAATTGCTTTATGGGTCCATTGATTAACGAGGCTGCGGTCGAAAAATACATCCGTTTCCAAGAAATGGCTAATCGTGAAAGTGCTGAAAGCCTGATGCGTGGAAAGAGTCTTGAATTGGAATACAAGGGGCACTATGTGACTCCAAGCATTCACCTGGTTAAAAAATTTGATGCCAATTCACTGTATCAAAAGACTGAAATTTTTGGTCCCAATGTGGCGATCTATCGATCTAGTGATTTCAATCAGACATTAGAGAATGTTAATTCTTCTGGGTATGGTTTGGTGATGGCGTTGTTTACAAAGGATAAAGAGCTGTATAATGAAGCTTTGCTCAAGACCCGCGTTGGTTTGCTCAATTGGAATCGGACAACAAATGGAGCGAGTTCCCGCTTGCCGTTTGGTGGTATGGGAAAATCTGGAAATGATCGTCCGTCAGGTCACTTTGCCATTCAATACTGTACAGTGCCAGTTGCCAGTCTTGAAGACTCAAGTCCACTGGATAAATCAAAATTGCTTCCAGGGGTAGATCTTGGCTAAGAAAGTTAAAATACTAGTTTTTGGATTTTCGAGCTTTTTATTAGCTGTGATCCTGACAATTTCTTTTTTTACTTTTCAGTTTGTGAGCTCGGGCACAGGGACTGATTCAACTGAAATTTTATTTGATGTTCCGCCAGGATCAACAATGGGCCAAGTTGCTCAAAATTTACAGCAGTTTGGCTTGGTTCGGAATGCAAAATTATTTTTGATTTATGCTCGTTTTATGAAAATGAATTCACGTTTGAAGGTCGGCGAATACGCTTTGAACCAAACCATGACACCAAATGAAATTATGGCTGTTCTGGCGTCGGGGAAAAGTGTGACGCGTAATTTGACAATAGCTGAAGGTTTATCTGTTTTTGATATTGCAGAAATTCTTGAAAAATCTGGTGTTGGAACCAAAGAAGAGTTTTTTAAATTGGTCTATGACAAAGAGTTTATTCGTTCTTTGCTCCAAGAGGACCTGGAAAGTCTTGAGGGATATTTATTTCCTGAGACGTATAAAATCACAAAGTTTGAGTCGATCAAATCAGTAGTGACTCAGATGGTAAAGCGATTTTTAACAGTCTGGGCACGATATGAAGTATTGGCAAAACAGAAAAATTGGAATCGAAATCAACTGATAACATTTGCAAGTATTGTTGAAAAAGAAACGGGAGCCGGGTTCGAAAGACCGCTGGTCTCATCTGTTTTTCATAATCGTCTGCAGAAGAAAATGCGTCTACAAACTGATCCCACAGTGATTTACGGTGTGGCCCTGAAGCAAGGTGCCATACCAACGAATATCTCAAAAGCGGATCTTTTGACTCCGACCCGTCACAACACATACACCAATTATGGGTTGCCTCCGACGCCTATTGCGAATCCTGGAGAAGATGCGATTAAGGCTGTCTTGCAACCAGAAAGTACAAAATACTTGTACTTCGTTAGTAAAAATGACGGCACTCATATTTTTTCTGAATCTTATGCAAGTCATAATAATGCTGTTCGAAGTTTTCAATTGAACTCGAAAGCCCGTGCCGGAAAATCATGGCGTGATTTGAATAAAAAGAAAGCCAGCCAGTAGGCGTGGCTATTCTTGCTTGGTAAAAGGCTCAAAAAGCTTTAATTCCGCATCAAATCGAAATGTATTCAGACGAAGATTGCCATTGCGATCCACAGACGGTGCAATGATATCCAAGTTTCCATCTTGATCCACATCTTGAAGAGCAAGATTTGTAGAATTTCGATCCAGCGTGACGTAAGAGTCCGCATCCTCAATTAGTTCAAATTTTTGCTTAAATGTCTGGGCACCAGATTGCGAATTTAGTTCATAAATTTCAATCTGTAATCCGGCGGAGTCCTGAATCTTAATGATGAGAAAATGGTTTTGATCTGATGAAAAGTACCCCGTGATTTTGGCCAATACCTGGCGATTTGGATTGGTGAAGTAGCCCTGCAATTTTGCACGAACGCTGGGTATCAAAGTCAGCGCTGCAAAACAAACTGCTGCCGCTACAAATATCAAAATTAATTTTTTTTGATTTAACCAGTCAGAGGATCTGTTTGTTGTTTCCATTGGTGTCCAGTTTGTTATAGTTATTGGCATGGGTCAAATAACTCCTGAACAATTCTATGCTCTCGTTGAATCAAGAAAATCGATTCGCCAGTTTAAAAACAAAGAGGTCCCGCGCGATGTGCTCGAGCGTATTCTAATGGCAGGGATGCATGCGCCCTCTGGTAAAAATCGACAGAATTGGCGGTTCTTTGTCGTTGAAGGAAAAAAGCGAGACGAGTATTTGCAATATTCACAAAAATCATGGCTGGGAATAAAAGATATTTTACAAAAAAAATTAAAGCCATCTTTGTATGAATTTACGGAGCGGTTCTTTTTTACTTTGGGGAATGCGCCAGTACTTGTGTTTGCATATTCTCACAACTCGAATGAAGAACGCTATCATACCAGCATTGGTAGTGTTTATATGGCTGTTGAGAATATGAATTTAGCTTGTGTTGCGGAAGGGCTCGGCTGTTGCACAATGGGAGCTCCGCTTGAGATCAAAAAAGAAGTGGATGAGTTTTTGGGGGTTACCCAATTGGAAGAGTATAAAAAAGGCGAGCTTGAGCTTTTGTGTGGTTTGGTGATTGGATATCCAGATCATCAACCGCCCAAAGCACCGCGCCAGTTGGATGGTCGAGTGACCTGGATGAGATGATTTACAGGCTTTCGATATGAATATTGACCTTTATCGCAGCCTTTGACATACCCTTAACATGCGTGTTCACCCTCTTGAGGCTCTTAAAAAAAATCCATTTGTTTTAGCACCTATGGCGGGAATCACCGACCATGCTTTTCGCAGTTTTATGAAAAAATTAGACGCCAGTGTTGTGGTGACTGAACTTGTCAGCGCAACTGGAATTGAATACAAATCCGAGAGAACTCTTTCGCTGATGAGTTTCGACGAGACCCAGCGGCCAATTGGGATTCAACTTTTTGGAGAAGATCCAGAAGTCATTGCTCGAGCAGCCCGTGTTGTTGAAGAGCAAGGCGCTGATTTTGTAGATCTTAATTTTGGTTGTCCTGTGCCAAAAGTGGTGAAAAAGGGCGCTGGTTCGGCCATGTTAAAAGATTTGCCAGCCATGAAAAAAGTGCTGCGGGCTTGTGTTCAGGCTGTAAAAATTCCGGTTACCATCAAAATTCGCTCGGGATGGGATGCACAGTCTAAAAATGCAATTGATGTCTGTAACTTGGCTTACGATGAAGGGATTTCTTGGGTTGCGATACATGGCCGAACTCGAGCGGCGGGTTATTCTGGTTTAGCAGACTGGGATTTTATTGCGGACGTGAAGGCTCATGTTAAAATACCTGTTCTCGGAAATGGTGACCTTGTAACTCCACAAAAAGCTGTTCAACAGCTTAAAGATTCTGGGTGTGATGGTGTATTAATAGGTCGTGGAGCCTTGAAAAACCCATTGATTTTTGCTGATGCATTAAGCATTTGGAGAAATGAGCCTGTTCGAAATGACCTCAAGCGAAACTATAGTAGTATTTTCAGAGACTTAGATTTGGCGATCAGAGCTCATAGTTCAGAGCATATTACGAATATTCAGCTTAAAAAGTTCGCTTCTTGGTTTTCGACAGGATATCCGGGGGCTGCTGCCTTTAGAAAAGCTATTTTTCAGATCAAGGATAATGACGAAGTGCTCTCGTGTGCGTTAGACTTCTTCGGTTCAATAAAAAATATGGAGCAGGAAGATACCAGCCACGAGGACTTTTTAATGGGTGGACATGGATAGTTGTTTTCTAAATTGAACTATTAATTTTTATTAAAATTGAATAAAGAAGAAGGAAAAAAAATGCAAGATCCAAAGAAAATCAGAAATATCGCCATTATTGCTCACGTCGATCATGGTAAAACAACTCTCGTTGATCACCTGATCAAGCAGGCCGGCACATTTCGCGAAAACCAAGCGGTTGAAGAACGATTAATGGATTCGATGGATCTTGAAAAAGAACGCGGAATCACAATTGCTGCGAAGAACGCTTCATTCACATACAAAGATATTAAAATTAATATTGTTGATACTCCGGGGCATAGTGATTTCGGTGGTGAAGTTGAGCGTGTATTGAATATGGTTGATGGCGCTATCTTGCTATGTGATGCGTCCGAAGGGCCGCTTCCACAAACTCGTTTCGTTTTGAAAAAAGCATTGGAACAAAACATCAAAGTGATCGTTGTGATCAACAAGATTGATCGTGCAGATGCTCGTATTCAAGATGTTCACAATGAATTATTTGATTTATTCATCGATTTAGAAGCGCGTGAAGATCAATGTGATTTTCATACAATCTATGCTATCGCACGTGAAGGTATGGCGACATTGGATCCAAAAGTGAACACGGGCAATTTAAAGGCTTTGTATGATGCTATTGTTGAATTGGTTCCACCACCAACAATTAAAGAGAATGAGCCGTTGCAAATGATGGTTTCCAATGTCGGTTACAATGACTATGTCGGTCGTTTAGCAATGGGCCGTATGCGTGCGGGTTCTGTTAAAGTGGGTGATGATATTCTTTGTATTCAAGAGCACACACAGAAAAAAGTAAAAGTCTCTGCCCTTTTTCAATATCACGTGAATTCTCAAATTCCAGTGACTGAAATTGGAGCTGGAGATATGGCGATCATTGCGGGGATCGAAGATTTTACTATCGGAGACACGATCACATCGGCAACGGATCCACGACCGCTTCCACGTATTAAGGTGGATGAGCCAACAGTTGGAATGATTTTCTCTGTTAATAATGGTCCATTTGCGGGTCAAGAGGGTAAAAACGTTACTTCGCGGAAAATTTTTGAACGTCTTGAGCGAGAATTACTTTATAACGTTTCCATTCGCGTGGAAAAAACAGATGCAACAGATGCTTTTAAAGTCATTGGTCGTGGTGAATTGCAGCTTGGTGTTTTAATCGAACAAATGCGTCGTGAAGGTTTTGAATTGTTGGTTTCTAAACCTCAGGTTGTTATGAAAATGGTAGATGGTAAGAAATTAGAACCATTCGAACATGCTGTTATCGATATTGAAGATCCTTATGTTGGCGCTGTTACTGAAAAATTAGGTCTACGCAAAGGCGTGATGACGAATATGGTTCAAAAGGGAACAGGTCGGACCCGTTTAGAATTTAGAATTCCATCACGCGGTTTGATCGGTTACCGTTCTGAATTTTTAACAGATACTCGCGGTACAGGTTTATTAAATACAAACTTTGATGGTTGGGATGACTACCGTGGAGATATCACGTCACGAATTAACGGTGCGATGATTGCGGATCGTCAGGGTGAAGCCAATGCGTATTCAATCTGGACGAAGCAAGAGCGTGGAATTATGTTCGTTAATCACGGAGATCAAGTTTACGAAGGTATGATCGTTGGCGAACATGCTAAAGATAATGATCTGGTTGTTAATATTATCGAAGCAAAAAGAATGTCGAACGTGCGTGCTTCTGGATCAGATGAAGCTATTCGTGTTATTCCTGTCAGACCAACTACGCTTGAAAAAGCGATGGAGTGGATTAAAGAGACAGAATTGATCGAAGTGACACCAAAGACTATTCGCCTTCGAGTCAAAGAATTAGATCCTCATAAGCGTCCTAAGCAAAATAAAAAGGACTAAGACTGCATGAATACAGCTGTTATCGCCAAGAATCTTTTTAAAGAATTTCAGTCGGTACCAGCTGTAAATGGCATCTCCTTTGAGATTAAAAAAGGGGAGTGTTTCGGAATTTTAGGCCCCAACGGAGCCGGCAAATCCACATTAATGAAAATGATCTATGGTCATGTGATTCCTAATCAGGGCCAGTTGTTTGTTTTGGGTTTAAATGCGGCCACAGACATGAGTCAAATTCGTGGAAAAATTGGAGTTGTTCCTCAGGATGACAGTCTTGATGTAGATTTTAATCCTATTGAAAATTTAAAAATTTTTGCAAGTTATCATGGTATTCCATCGGACATTGCTGAAGCTCGAGCCATGCATTTTATTTCTGAAATGAAATTAACAGAGCATCGCTATAAACATGTCGAAAGCTTAAGTGGAGGCATGAAGCGCCGCTTGACGCTGGCCCGTGGGCTTATTAATCATCCGGAATTATTAATCTTGGATGAGCCAACTACAGGTTTAGATCCTCAGGCTCGATTATGGATCTGGAATTATTTTGAAGGCCTTAAGGCACAAAAAAAATCTATGATTTTAACCACTCATTATATGGAAGAGGCCGAGTTTCTTTGTGATAGAGTGGCCATCATTGATCACGGGAAAATTTTAGACTGTGATAGTCCAAAAAATCTTATTGAAAAGTATATCGGCGCCGAAGTCGTTGAAATTACAGTTGGTACGGAGTCGCAGTATTGGAAATCTCAGCTCAACTCTATGGGAATCAATTTTCAAGATTTTGATAAGAAAATTTTTGCATTTTTCCCAAACCCTGTTGCACGACAACAGTTTATTTCGCAAATTCAAAATGTTTATTATCTCACTCGAGTTGCTAATTTGAATGATGTATTTTTAAAATTAGCAGGTTACCAGATTCGAGAAAATGCATGATTCAAGTCTGGCTAAGGAATTTTCTATTTTTTCGAAAAACTTTTTTTGTATCGTTGGTGTGGACTGTTTTGGAGCCACTGATGTATCTGGTGGCTATCGGTTTTGGCTTGGGACGTTTTGTTGAACAAATCGAAGGACTTACTTTTATTGATTTTTATTACTCCGGTTTATTGGCTGCGACGGCCATGATGGTGGCTTATTTTGAAGCTACTTATCCAAACTATACAAAACTAACGTATCAGAAAACATATGCCATGATGCTATTGACGCCATTAACTGAAAAACAAGTTCTGCTTGGGGAAATTCTTTGGGCGGCGACAAAGGGAACAATCGCTATCTGTGGAGTGATTGCAGTTTCTTTGTTATTTGGACTTTTTAAATATCAAATTTTTATAACGTTACCTGTTTTATTTTTAGTTTGTTGGGTGTTTTCAGCATTTGGCATGGTCATGATTTCGGTGGCGCGAAACTATGATACTTTTGTTTATTCAACTTCGGGGATTATTATTCCCATGTCTTTGTTGAGCGGTACTTATTTTTCTATCCAAGACTTGCCGGTATTTTTCAAAGGACTAGCCTATCTCTTGCCATTAACTCATGGTGTGGCCTTGTGTCGCGATATTATTTATAGAACCCTGACTTGGAATAGTCTGATTAATTTTAGTGTTTTGATGATCTATGCAATTGGATTAACTTGGATGGCTTACAGACTTTTTAAGCGAAAATTAGTTTCTTAGTTGTTTTGCTCAAGTTCGGTTGTGAGCTCTTCTTCGAACTCCGCTTCGAGTGCTTCTAGGTCATTTTCTGTTAACTCTTCAATTTGATCTTGGGGTGGCTTACTTGCTTGTCCACCTTTTAAAAAAGTATCTAAATTATCAAGAGCTGTGACATAGTCGTCGGATCCAATGCGTTTAAAGCGATACATATTTTCAATAATTTGAGTCAGGCGTTTGTGGGCAAATCGTGTTAAATCTTTTCGGTAGTAGGATTGGGAATATTTTTCGGGATTCGGTAAGACCATAGCTAAAAATGCAGATTCGTGGACATTGAGATTTCCGGGACTTTTCTTAAAATAGAACTGTGCAGCTTGTTTGACTCCATAAACATTTTTTCCAAATTGAACAACATTGAGGTATCGCTCAAGAATTTCTTTTTTTGTTAAAGTCTTTTCAATTTTAAAAGTAATAAGTGCTTCTAAGCCTTTTCGAAGAAAGTTTTTTTCTTTCCATAGATAGACATTCTTGGCAAGTTGCTGAGTGATTGTGGAGCCACCACAGACCAAGCGTTTTTTCTCTCGAATTTTTTCGAAGCAACGTTGGATTCCATCTTGATCAAATCCATGGTGCTGATAAAATCCAGAATCTTCAGTTAAAATAATTGTACTTTGCATGTACTTAGAAATTTGTGATAGCGGCGTGTAGGCTTTTGAACCTGGACACAAATCTAAATTGTACATGCTGGTTTTTACACAACCTTTTATGTTTTCTGCGGATGGAATCCAGGCCCAAATGGAAAGCCCAAGACTTATTAGAATGAATGCGAAAATAAGAATAACTTTTTTCATTTAAATATACTTATGATCCTTCATCCACTTCACACTATTTTCGATCGCTCGATCTGATGATGTTGGTGTGAATCCTAATTCTTCTTTTGCTTTTTTGCAATCGAACCAGTGAAACAAAGTTGCAGTATAGGCATTTTCACGGCTAAGTCCTAGTGAGATACCAGCTTTTTCAGATACATCACCCAACATTCCAAGTCCATGAAGGGCCCAATTTGGAATTTGAATTTTTGGTGCTGGCACACCCGCAAAACCTGCAATCTTTGTAAACAAATCTTTGATAGACATGTTTTCAGAGGACAGGATATAGCGTTCACCATTTTTACCATTTTTGAGTGCTAGTAAAATTCCTTCGATGACGTCTTCGACTGCAACAACATTAACACCACCCGAAGTGTAAAATGGAAAACGTCCTTGGGCGACTTTAACCTGAGTTTTGCGACTGCCTTTTTTAGCATCTCCAAATCCATAGATTGTACTTGGATTCACACAGATCGCATGGATGCGATTTTCCTGAGCGGCTGTTCGAACCAAGAGTTCGGCTTGGTGTTTGGTTTCAAAGTATCCCAGATTTAAATGTCCTATGTTATAGGGCATTTGTTCTGTCATGACCTGAGGTTTAGTCATGGCTCCTATCGCTACAACTGATGACAAATGCAAAAGTTGGGGAACCTTTAAAGTTTCACAAGCAGCGATAACATTGGCGGTACCTTGAACATTGACCTTATCCATCGTTGGGCGTTCAGATTTTTTATAAGCAACAACACCTGCCAAATGAAAGACCGTGTCCATATTTTTACAGGCCTCTTGTAAAGAAAGTGCATCTGTCACATCTCCGTAGATATAGTTCGGTTTTGTATTTTCGAGTTCGCTTAGATCACTATTCTTTCGAATAAGAGCGTTCACCTGATGACCTTCAGCAAGAAGTCGTTTTGTGAGCCATGACCCTAAAAAACCATTTGCGCCTGTGACTAAGACTTTCATTTCAAGAATCTTTCTTGAGTCGCGGCCCAAGACGATTGGCAAGACGCTGGGCAAGTGATGCAAAAAAAGCTCCCCAGATCACACCCATCGCCGCTCCAGCCATGACATCCGAGGGATAGTGGACTCCATTGTAGACGCGACTGTAGGCCACTGTGCTGGCTAATACAAACAATGGAATTCGAGCTACGGGAAAAAATAGGGATGTGTATGTTGCAAAAGTAAACATATTTGATGAGTGGTTCGAGTAAAAACTTTTTGATCCGGCAGGACTTCTTTGAATGGCGTGTATTTCTGAGTTTTCAAATGGTCGAAGTCTTAAGTAGTGGTTCTTAACACGAGCACCAGTGAAATCATTAAAGCCAAGAGCAAGCAGTAAAAATAAAAAAAGTGAAATACCTTGGCGTTTGTACTTTCGGTAAAAAATGGCAATCAATAGGGGTAGTATAATCCAATTGAAATAGGGCTGTTTGTGAATATCCGTAATCCATGGAAAAAACTGATCTTGCCATTCTGTTGCTGACAGTGTGTTAATCCACGTAAATATTTTATAATCCATCTCTAGAAGTGTATTTGCGAGTTTTTCCATTGCACCTAAGTCTAGCTGTAAATAGATCAACGTGAAAGCAATCTTTAAGTATGGCAGACTTTTATCCATGGATAGATCTACAGTTCTAGGGCTCATGTTGGGAATCGGCGGAATTTTACTTGGGAACTTTTTGGAGGGCGGACATCTCGCATCATTGGTTCAGAGCACCGCCTTTGTTATTGTGATGACGGGGACATTCGGTGCCGTTCTCGTTTCGAATAGAACCAGCGATTTAAAGTTAGGATTTCGATTATTTCGAGAAACATTTCAAGAATCAAAATTGAATTATGAGCAACCCATTTTTGAAATTCTAGATTGCGCAAGACTGGCTAAAAAAGAAACTACGTTAGCACTGGAGCCAAAGCTGGCCTCTATTCAAACGCCATTACTTCGAGAAATATTAAAGAATGTCATTGATGGAGTTGATGTGGATTTAACTCGTAAAATATTCGAGTATCGAATCGATAAAGAAGAAAAACGGCTTTTGTCAGCAGGTAAAATTTGGTTAGATGCAGGTGGTTTTTCGCCGACAATTGGTATTATTGGAGCCGTATTGGGATTGATTCATGTTATGGGGAATTTAACAGACACATCCAAACTGGGTGGAGGCATTGCCGTTGCATTTGTGGCTACAGTTTATGGTGTGGGTTTTGCCAACTTACTATTTATTCCGATAGGAAATAAAATTCGTAAAAATATTTTTGAGATTACAAAGTATAAAGAAATGATTTTAGAAGGCGCATTGCTTATTGGTACCGGTTTGAACGCTCAACTCATCGAGCAAAAATTAGTTTCATATGTGAGCGAAAATGTCAGAAGACAATAAGAAAAAAGACAATAATGAGGAACCTGAAAATCATGAACGCTGGCTGGTGTCGTACGCGGATTTCATTACGCTGTTATTCGCATTTTTTGTCGTCATGTATGCCACATCTAGTAATAATCAGGAAAAACAAAAATCATTTCAAGATTCAGTTCGCGTTAATTTAAAGTTGACGGGGGCCGGGGCAGATTCTTCAGAAAAAGGGGACAGCGGAAATATTGGAGGCGAAAGCTCCAGAGATGTTCTGATTCCTTTGGATGGTTTTCCGCCTAATCGAGGCCCAGGTGAGACTAAGGATTATTTAAATCGTTTTGTCGAAGAAAAAATGGATGCAGAAGATAAATCCAAAATTCAAGAGTTGCGGCATGATGCATTGGGTGTACGGATTGCGCTGACATCATCACAGTTTTTTAATCCCGGTGGGACAAAAATTAAGGTCGGAGCGCTTAAAGCTTTGGATAAAATTGCACAGCTTTTAAAAGAAACTGATCGTAAGGTTGTCATCGAGGGGCATACGGATAATACACCGGTATCTCCAGGAGCGCCCTTTGAAACAAATTGGGAATTGGCCTCGTTGCGAGCCACAAGCATTGTTCGGTATTTTCAAAAATATCATGGTATTGATCCGAAGAGGTTATCGGCTATTTCATATGCTGAAACAAGGCCCTTAAAAAGCAACGATTCTGAAGAGGGGCGCTCTCAGAATCGTCGAATTGAAATCTATATTATTTTAGATGACAAGTATCAGCAATAAGATATTAGCCTTTATTGCAATTACGAACTTGTTCTTCTGTGATGTCTTTACCATCTTTACCTTTGCCTTTGCCAGCAATTGTGATGGCATCTTTAGCCGTTTTTCCTTTTTCAAGTTCCAATGCGAAATCAGCAATAAATTTTTCGGTTCCTTTGATATTTACAAATGAAGCCACTTTCTCTGCACTTGCTAAATTTTCAGATAATAGTTTTCTGTTTGCTTGAGCTTCTGCAGCATTCTTTGCTGTAGAGCGGACTGACTGCCCGGATAAGAACATCAACTCCAATGCTTTGGTGGCTTCAGCGCGTTCTGCAGTATTTGAATTCGTATCTTTGGCTATTGAAGACAATTCATAAATTTTAGCAAGAGTTAGCTTTGGATCAATATTGATTAAATTCATGAGTTTTTCATTATCAAATTTAATAATATCTGCAATTCGAGTTTCAACAGATTTTGTAATGTGACCAGCAAGTTTGGGATCATCAGTTAAAAATTTACCTTCAGCATGCAATCGCTCAATTTGCTTGTACGAAGTTGAGCTTTCAACGGCCTCAACGGCTGCTCGGTGAGTCATTCGTTCAATGGGTTTTGCCAAAGCCAATTGGGAAAAAACGATTAGTGCTGCGATCATCATTGTTTTCATATAAACCTCGTGTGTGTGTATTCGTTAAATATTCTTTCAATCTTTATACCTATTTTTATTGTCTCAAAATCAACTTAAACGTTTTAATCACTTCAGTTTTGAGTAAAACCCAAAGTTTGTTGCCTCTGACCAAAAGGTAAACACTATTGGCCCCGCTGATTTGCCGGTCGTTGCTGCGATGAGCGTTGTTGTCCTTTAACTTCATTCGAAAAATCGGCTCGAAACTGAGCGGTATCTATTTCAAGTCCCTTTGAAAGCATGATTCTCATTCTGATAAAACGGCGCACTTCGGATTCAACTTGTCGCAAACCCTGAACAGCAGAAACAATAACACGTTGGCGCAATGTAGGATTTTTGATCTCTAGATCTTTATAAACTTTATCAGTGGATTCAAATCCTGTTTCAGAAGGATCTCCTAGGATATCTTCACTTGCGGTAGTTATTGATTTGTCGACAGTTTTCAAACCTGCCGCAACTAATAAATCCATTATTGCCGTGTCTATTTTTTTAGAGTGTGCGATGTAGGCGTCGAATTCAACTTTTTCTTGTAAAACAAAGGGATAGTAACTGTTCATTAAATCTGAAATAGTTTTGACTTCAATATAAGTCGTCCCATTGAGAGCTCGAAATGTATCTGTTTTTGATTGAGCAATAGTCTCTTCTAAATAGTTCCGACTTCCCTTTTTCAATTCTAATTTTGGTGTGAGTGCACGCTGTATAAGTTGTAAATAGAATTCAACTTCGGATTTGTATTGAGCCAATAGGCTGTCTTGCAAATATTTACTTTGATTTAATAAATCGACACCTTTTTTATAAATTGAGCGTTGATTGAAAATATTGTTCTGAGTCTTGATAACAAGCCCCTGAAATTTTTTATCAAAAGATTTAAATTCGCTTGTTACAGCAATTTTGCTGGCATTATCCCACCACGTATCTAATCCTGATTTACTTTCTTTATCTTGAATATTTCCGATAATATCATATCGCAAATTATCGATGATATAGTTTTGCAACGATTTGCCCGCAATTTGAGAAGTGTAGAGGCTGTTTGTCGTCTGAGTTTGATTGCAAAACGCAGCACGATCGGTGTTTTCTTTAAGCATTGTCGGTGGATCAAATTGCTGCGAAAGTATATCAACTCCAGCAAGTTTGGTTTTATCAAATGAGGCAACATTATTTCCACAAATAAGTTTATACAGCATCAAATCAGATTCTTTGCTGAATTTGAATTGTTTCCAAACTGACCACTTGCTGTAATCGGCTCCATCGGAAATGCTTTTCATGGGACCATTTTCCGTGAAGGCCTGTGTGAATCCAAGTAAGGGATAAACGATCGGGTATGGTTTGCCAAGTTGTTTACGAAGCAGCATCAAAATATCAAACAGTTTTGTATTCAGATACATTCCGTAGCTATTTTCTTTTGATGTTGCGGGAACGACAGAAATGATTTGGTTCATATCGTTAATTCCTGCAGCGATCGTATTTAGATTTCCAGAAGACATTTTCTTTATGATGTCTTTGAATTTATCCATTGCAATTCCAGTTAGAGGAACTTGCGATTTATCAAGTGCCTGCTTCACTGCTTGCATCGTTGCAGCGATATGTTCTAGTTGCCGTTCTTCAATTTCTGAAGGTTTATTTAAATAAAGATCTTCATTCGATCCACCCATTGCTTTGGCGTCACCCATAGAAACTCCGAATAGCGGAAGTGTGCGGAATGGGTATCCCGATTTATTTTTCATTAAATCAGCATCTGAAGGGTTTTGTTGAATCCGATATTGAGTGTTTAAAGTTTCAAAGGCTGTGTTGGCGAATGAACGATAAAACTTATAGGCATAGTCCATTTGATTTAAAAGCTCTTTCGTCATTTCCATCCAACCGGCTAAATCGGCTTCAACATCTGAATTTAAATGATCTCGCCATTGCTGAGCCTGAATTCCGTAGTTTTCAATTTCTTTTTCAAGACTGGATTTTTCACATTTTGGTGGTAAAAAATAGGCATAAGCGACTCCTACGACGGGAACTGCTTTCCAAAAATTAAAACATTCTTTAACAGGCAGTTTTAATATTTTCTCATCCCAATTGGCGTCATCATAGGCTTTCCAAAGTTTATTAATTTCATAGGCGTCAAAATCAAAAAACAGAGGTCGAATCAGATTATTCAATGGTCTATAAATATAGGGTGAAACAAGATGATCTACACCGACAAATAGAGTGAATTTAGTGACATTTCCAATCCAACGGATACCTTTCATCGTCCATGTTCCACCAGCAAAAGTCAGAGCCACATCGGCTCCGGTAACTTTATAGGCTTGTTTAACGAGCCATTCTTTATTTAAAATTTTCTTAGCGAAATCAGAATTAGTTTTTTTCCCAAGCCACTCGCGACTTTTATGATCAGCTAAATCTGTAACGGCTTGTGAAGCCCACATGGAAATAATCTGAGGAAAATACTGTGTGAACTTATTTCGAACAGTCCAGCTTTTCCATGCTTCATTGCAAGATTGGACAGACTGCTCATCAGTTTTTTGATTGATCCAGGAATCAACGCACATTTTTCCGCTATGACCCAAATCCGCAACAATGCTGGATGCCAGAGACCCCAGTGCCATACCTTGATAGTTAAATCGACGCATCATCCGTTGTTGAATCATAGGGTGAGATGATTTGAATGCGGCCCCTTTTTGTTGAAAATCCATGTAAAACCCATTTGTCATCATAAACGCATAAAACGAAGCGTGTGCAATGGGATCCTTCAATGAAAGGATATGTCTTTCCATGGCCAAGGGGTCACCTTCAGATTTAATCCACATAGATGACGTTGTGACCAATCCAATTGCCACAAAAAATGTTAAACTTTCTGGGGTAAAGCGGTAGGTGGTATTTAAGAAAACGCCATCTTTTTTTGATTTGGCTTGAGCCTCGTTATTCATTCTTAATAAATCAGCACGAATGATATCCAGAGCATTTGGATTTTGTGAAGTCGGTTCTGCAATCATAACGCCGGCATGAGATTCGCCAGCTTCATCGCCAGCAGTCACGACAGGTGCGACAACCACGGGTTGGTCTGACGCCTGGGCGGTTGTCAGGATGAAAATTAGCGATAGTGAAATAAGAGTCAATTGTTTCAACATGAGGCTTCTCCGTATAACAACAAAGAAGCAAAAGCAGTGCGAGCAGTAGCGAATTTATGAGGTAAGGAGTGTATCGATTTGAGAATTTACGAAAATTGTCATCATGGCTGTCAACTGACGATCTTTTCAGATCGTCAGCGGAAGTGGTTATTAGTCTCTGATAATTTGAACGTGTTTTAAAATGATAGCTTCTAGGGGCTTGTCACCAGGAGCTGTTTTTGCTTTAGAGATGGCTTCAACGATAGGATAGCCTTCAACAACTTCACCAAAAATGGTATGACGGTTATCAAGCCATGGCGTCGGCACAACTGTAATAAAAAACTGGCTACCATTCGAGTTCGGGCCCGAGTTTGCCATCGAAAGGATTCCCGGCTTGCTATGTTTTAATGAGGGTGCAAATTCATCCGCAAATTTATAACCTGGATCACCAGTGCCCGTTCCGCGCGGACATCCACCCTGAATCATGAAATCTTTAATCACGCGGTGGAAATTTAAACCATCATAAAATGGACGTTTTGTTTTTTCACCAGTTTTAGCATCAGTGAATTCCTTGGTGCCTTCAGCTAATCCAACAAAATTTTCGACTGTTTTGGGAGCGAGATCATTGAAAAGTTTGATTTTAAAGTTGCCGACGCTGGTTTCAAAATTTGCATGCATTGTGAATTCCTTTTTCTAATTATTTAGTTGTAATGGATTTAATTAAGATGGGTTTCTTTGGAACATTTTCATGGTCGCCCTTACTTCCAACACTGACGGCGCGAATTTTATCCACAACATCCATCCCAGAAATAACTTTACCGAATACAGCATAACCATATTGAAGCTCAGAAACATGATCTAAGCGGTCGTTATCAACAACGTTTATAAAAAATTGAGCTGTCGCAGAATCTTTTTCATTCATGCGAGCCATTGCAATGGTGCCGCGCATATTTGAAAGTCCATTTTTAGCTTCATTTTTGATTGGTGGGTACTTCGAATCTTTTTCGGTCATATCAGGCAAGTGGCCACCACCCTGAATCATGAAGTCTTTCATGACTCGGTGGAAAATAGTTCCGTTGTAGTGTTTGTCATTGACGTATTTTAGAAAATTCTCAACCGAGATTGGTGCATTTTCAGGATTTAATTTGACGGTGATTTTACCCATGGATGTATCAATTACAACCGTATCTGCAGATTCTTTTTTATCTGCAGCATAAGTTTGAAAGCTAAAAGCCATCAGAACAAAAGCCAGCAAATAGATCCAAAAAATAAGCAGACGACTCTGTTTCAGTGTATTTGTTTTCATAGGTACACAGTTAGACAACCTTGAGGTTACCGTCAAGATTTGAGGGTTTGTTATTCAAGGTTGCGTGACCATTTAGGCTTATAATAGTTATAAGAATCATTAGTGACACGGCGTTCTTCGGATCCATCAACAGTTGATATAAAAACCTGATTCTTTCCTGTGCGATTGCTTGTGTATACAAGATAACGACTATCTGGCGAAAAACTAGGATCTTCATTGTGAGCCCATTTTCCATTGGATTTTTTAACTGAAGTCACACGTGTTAATCCCGAACCATCGGCATTCATGACAAAGATATCAAAGTGATTTTCAGCTTGGCCAGCAAAGGCAATTTTTTTTCCATCTGGCGACCACGTCGGAGATGAATTGTAAGCACCATCAAATGTTAAACGCTTCACCCCGGATCCATCAATATTCATCACATAAATCATGGGACGACCTCCGCGCTCAGAAGAAAAAGCGACTTTTGTACCTTCGGGATTTAGAGATGGTTCCACATTGATGGCGCCAGCGGGGCCATTTGTTAAACGAGTTATGATTTTTCCATTAAGATCAATTTTATAAATGTCTGCTGATCCCGAGCCCTGTGACATTCCTAAAAGAATAGATTTTCCATCTGGTGAAAAAACAGCTCCGGAATTAACGCCGGGTCGATAGGATGTCAGTGTTCGTTTTCCAGAGGCTAAATCCAAAATATAAAGGCTGACGTTTGTCATCGAACTGGCGCCTTTGCGGATAAAAGTTGTAAATACAGAATAGGCAATTTTTTTTCCATCAGGTGACCAGTTCGGTGAAATTGTGCTGGATTTATGTGAACTTAATTTTTCAATTTGTGTTCCATCCCAGTTCATAGAATAGACTTCTTTGGCTTGGCCACCGGCACGATCACTGGTCATGACGATTTTAGACATGAACGAACCTCGTACACCGGTCAATGCTTCTAGGACGTCATTTGCCAAAGTGTGTGCTATTTCTCGACTTCGTGAAAGCGGGGATCTGTATCTTTTTCCGACAACGAGTTTGGATTGAGGCACATGATACAAAAACATATCGACGACAACATCGGAATTGATAACAGAATATCCAGTTCGAATTAAAAACTCTGCGCCCGCAGTTTTTAAGGGTTCAAACTTGAATCCATTCACTTCTTTAGGACTAGGTTTAATGCTGGTTTTTGCGGGATCTTCTAAAAACGCAGAATTTGACATCATTGTAAAATAAGTTGAAAGCTCTAAGTCGCGTTTGGCAATAGTGTAAATGTCTGCGGCCTGAGCTGTAACTGCTCCGGTATTTGTTGATCCTAGATTATTAAAAAATGGAAAAGCCAGAACGCTTTTGCGAGACTTGGCTTCGCCCATGCTGATATAGGATTGCTGTGCTTGCGAAAGCAAAGAAAAAAAGAAAATCAGACCAAATAAAAATCTCGACATAAGAAATCTCCTTTGTGAATTATTCTGGAAAACCAACAACAACGCCATCTCGACTGTATTTTTCAGAAAATTTTTCGGTAAACTTTGGAAAAGGTGAAGCCTGATCAATGGCTAATAAGCAATAGTCATCATAGGCAGGTTGACCGCTTGGCTGCACAATTTCTTTTGAAATAATTTTTCCAGAACTATCAAATTTGACGAGGACTCTGGTTTTATAAGATTTGTTCATAAGCCATTGTGGCAGCGCCCAGTACTGCTTGATGTGACTATCCAGGTTTTGCAAATAGTTATCAGCCTGAAGTTTATCAAGGCCTGTGAGAGTGGATCCTGCGGAAATAACCCTTCCTTTGATAACAACAGGTTTGCGGGCAGCTTCAGCTTTCATTTCTTGTTTCATTTTATCAATCGCCGACAAGGCTTTCAATTTATCAAGTGCAGATTTTTGTTTTGCTTTGGCTTTTTTTAAACTGATCAGGTCGGGCTCCGGTTTTACTTCTTTTTTAGGAAGAGCTACTTTCTCAATTTTCTGAGGTTCTTCTTTTGCGGGAAGGGGGTCTGGTTTTTCTTCGACAGGATTTTCTTTTAAAATATTTTGAATTTTTTGAGGCATTTCATTTGGCTTTAATTGATCAGGTAAAGAAACCATATCAACTCGCACAGCTTGAGAAATATCAATTAAAGGTTTGCTAAAAAAAGTCACCTGCACAACAGCCACTGCCAAAACGATAGCATGAGCCAAAAATGAAATTAAAACCCCTTGATTAAACCGTTTGGTTTTATCGGATTGAGTTTGTTGTGGTGGCGTGAGCTCTTTGACTGGCAAAAATTAATCCTTTGGAATGGTAATCAAGTTAATATTAAAAATACCTGCGGCTCGAATTTCAGCCATAGCTTGAGCCACCACACCATAATCAACCTTGGTATCGGCTTGAATATAAATTTGTTTGTTTTTTCGAATATCAAAAATGGCTTTTAATTTTTCTTTCATTTGATCGATTTCAATTTCAATGTCGCCGACTTTGACTTGACCTTTGGCATTGATAAGCAAGACAAAGGGATCTTCTTGAAGATCCACTCCAGATGCGGCTGTCTTTGGTAAATTGACTTCTATTCCCTGTTGCATCAATGGAGTTGTGACCATGAAAATAATTAAAAGCACAAGCATAACATCAACAAAGGGAGTGACATTGATTTCGCTCATAACAGTTTTTGAATGACCACGAGATGACTGCGGTGACATAGCCATAAATTACCCTTTGAAAAAGTTACGTTTTACAACATTTAAAAAATCCGCAGTAAAATTATTCAGATCAATTTCTTCTTTTCGAATGACTGCAATAAAGTGATTGTAAATGATAACGGCAGGGATGGCCGCGGCTAAGCCAATAGCTGTGGCAATCAGGGCTTCAGAAATTCCGGGTGCGACGACAGCTAAGCTGGCCATTCCCGTTTGACCAATTTTATGAAAAGATCCCATAATTCCCCAAACCGTTCCAAAGAGTCCGATAAAGGGACCTGTCGAACCTGTTGAGGCCAAAATAGTTAAACGGGATTCCATGTCGGACATTTCGTTTTCAATTGTTTTTCGAGTCACACGTTCCAGATTATCTATTCCTGAAAGCTGGGGAGATTCTGTATCTGCGGGGTTGTTTTTGCTGAGTAGAGGAGACTCGGCAATTTTTTTCATTTCTAAGTATGCCGCTTTAAAAACTCGAGCATGGGAGCTAGCTGTATGTGCATTCATTTTTTCATACATATCATCCAGAGAGTTTGTTTTATAAAATTGCTGATCAAAAAGCTCATTGGCTGTTTTTAAATTTTTAAATTGTTTGTATTTGGACCAGCCAATAGCCCAGCATAGAATTGAAAGACTCAACAAAGCCAGTAAAACGAGTTGCACCACAAAGCTGGCTTGCAAAAGAGAATCAATAGATCCCATTTGAACCGCGACGTTGGGCGAGGTTGGGGCTGGGGCGGCGAACACATTTTGTGATAGGATTAAAGAGGTTAAAAAAATTGCGGATTTTAATTTTTGTAAGAAGGAAATATTTTTGTTTTTCATATTCAAAATCCTAAAACGAATCATGGCTCTGGGCAAGGCGAAATCCAGACAAATAGCAATGAGCATGGTATCCATTTTTCTACTTCATTGTGTGCACCATCAGGTGCCAACAACTGTCACTCGTGATCCAGCAGCACTAGACGCTGACAACAAAGTGCAGCGCTATGCGTTTGAACAGTGTACGTCAGAGAGTCGATTGTATTTAGAGGATCAAATTTTGAGAATGCCCGAAGTTTACTATCGGTCACATCAGAATGAATGGACACAGCGAATACCAATGAGTTGTTTTCAGTTTGCCCAAAAAAATTATGGAGGCGCTTTTGCTCAGTGTGCTGATGAGGATGCGAAACCAACAACGAACGCGCGCCGTCCCTGCATGACTGAAATTTATGTCACGCTAGCTTATAATGCATATCATGATGTGATGGATTGTTTTAGCCTAGATCCAAAAGATTATTTTTTGCAAATTATGATCGAGAGTGGATTTCATATCAATGCTATCAATCGAACGGGCTTTGATGCGGGAATGGCGCAATTTACTGCGAATGGAATTAAGAAAGTGCTCGAAAATAATCAAGTGCAACGCGTTCGGAATCACTTGTTTTCGAGTTCGAGACCTTCGTGCTCTAGAATTTCAAGCATTATGGGTGATTTTGATATTGAATCCCATGCCGTTAAGAATCGTTGTGCCATGATTGCGACTCCACAGAATCCTTATCGAAGTATGTTTTTTTATTTTTTACATCGAATGTCTGATCAAATTGTTTTATCCGATATGCTTTCTGAAATCTCAGATCTTAATGGCGTGATGTCAGAGCGCTTGAAGAAGCATTTAACATATTTAGCTTACAATCGCGGTTTGACTGGAACAAAGCGAATTTTAAAAGGCTACATTGAATCTCGTCGTGTTGTGGGTCATCAAATAGTTCCAGAGGATTTTGATTTAGAAAAAAACTTAAGTGCTATTAAAAAAATTCTTCGAATGGATTCTGACAAGCGAGACCAACTTCGCAGCGCCAAGAGAATAAAAAACTTATCGTTCGCTGAATATGCTGTTATTCATGGAGCCACTTATGTCTCGGATATGGCAGCAGCAAATCAGATGGTGCGACGCTATCTGGGTGATCAGTGTGGCGGGCTTTAGACTAATTTGAGATGAGGTCTTGTCAAATGTGAGCGACCCTGTTAATCGTTGGCAAAGAGGATCCTATGCGAATCATACTTGTCACTTTTTGTAGCTTAATCGCGTGTCTTATTATTTTTTGGACGGTTAAATTTTGGGGGCGTTCTCAGCATTACGTTCCGTACTCTCATCCCATTTATGTGGCGGCAGCCCAAAGCTCGGCTCCACTTATTTTTATTAAACCGAAATTCGAGAATTTCGAATCAGCCATTAACTCAAATCAAAATCTTTACTTAAATGTGGCAACGACCTCAGATCAGATTCTTGTAATTCCTAAGAGAGAATTCAAAGAAAAGGCCATTCGTAATTCAAAAATGAGTGAAATTGCTTCCGATGTTGTTCTCTTCAGCACAGTAAAGGAAAAATTAGAGAATCGTTTTTTAGTTTTAAACTTATTGGAAAATGCTCACGCGGGGCATGCGATTTTTTGGGATGAGTTGAAAAAAATGGGATGGGACAAGGGCGAGCGATTGATTATTACAAGTCCCTACGAAGCGATTGCAAAATCTTTGAAAGAGCTGGCGCCGGCGTTGCTTTATGGCTCGACACAGCCTGAAATTTTGCGAATTGTCGCGATGGATTCTATGAATTTAATTGAGGCGGTTAGTCTGCGCGCGGATGTCATTATACATCCTCTTAAAATTCGAAATCAGGATTTTTATCAGGAAACCATTTTAAAAGAACTCAAGCGTCGCCATAAGCAAATTCTTGTTGGTCCTGTGACTGAAGAGCAGCTCTCTGTTGCATTAGATTTGCAGCCATTGGGTATCATTGTCGAAAAATAGGTCTTTTGAGTTTTCAATTGCCTTTCATTGAGCAATCCGCTAATTTGCAGGTCTAAATACGATATTTTTTAACGTATATAACAATTTTGTTATTAGTTATATGTAACCATTTGAATTTATTGGATAATATATGATCAAAATGAATCGAAAAATGGAATATGCCCTAATGGCTTTGCGCCATATGAGCCAGAAATCAACGACTCAGCTGACTTCAGCAAAAGAGATCGCCGATCACATGCATATTCCATTTGATGTCATAGCCCGAGTGCTTCAGGTTCTGTCGTCAAAGGGTTTACTAAAGGCAGAATATGGAGCGTCAGGCGGATACTCGTTAGCTCGTCCATTAAGCGAAGTTTCAGTTCATGATCTTTCGGAAATGTTAGAGGGGCACGTGTCTTTAACAAAATGTCTTTCTAGTGATGAGCCTTGTGATATTTCATCGGCGTGCAATATCACGAATCCCATTTTAACATTAAATAAAAAGGTTCAAGAATTTTACCGTTCAGTTCCTCTAAGCGAGGTTCTGCATGTCTGAAAATTATGAATACAAATATGGATTTTCGACAGATATTGAATCGGAAAATGTAGGTAAAGGTCTTAACGAGGACATTGTCCGTATTATTTCAGCTAAAAAAAATGAACCTGAATGGATGTTAGAATATCGTCTCAAAGCGTATCGGCATTGGATCACACTGAAAGAGCCGACTTGGGCTTTAGTGAATTATCCAAAAATTGATTTTCAAGATTTAACTTATTACTCAGCCCCGAAGCCAAAGAAAGCGACTCCACAATCCATGGATGAAATTGATCCGGAGTTGATTAAAACATTCGAGCGATTGGGCATTCCACTTCAAGAGCAAAAACGAATTTCTGGTGTTGCTGTGGATGTGGTTTTTGACTCTGTAAGTATTGCGACAACTCACCACGAAGAGTTGGAAAAAGTCGGAGTTATCTTTTGCTCTATTTCAGAAGCCTTGAAAAAACATCCTGAATTGGTGCGAAAACATTTGGGCACCGTTGTTCCTATTACAGATAATTACTATGCGGCTTTGAATGCGGCTGTTTTTTCAGATGGTTCATTTTGCTATATTCCCAAAGGTGTGCGTTGTCCGATGGACTTATCGACTTACTTCCGAATCAATGCCAAAGAGACTGGACAGTTCGAGCGAACATTGATTATTGCTGAAGAGGGAAGTTACGTGAATTATCTCGAGGGATGTACGGCTCCTCAGCGCGATGAAAATCAGTTGCATGCGGCTGTGGTTGAATTGATCGCGTTTGATCATGCTGAAATTAAATATTCAACAGTACAAAATTGGTATGCTGGTGATAAAAACGGTAACGGTGGAATTTATAATTTCGTCACTAAACGCGGGATTTGCAAAGGCATCAGTTCTAAAATTTCTTGGACACAGGTTGAATCGGGTTCGGCAATCACGTGGAAATATCCATCTGTTATTTTACAGGGCGATAATTCAGAGGGAGCTTTTTACTCCGTTGCATTAACGCATGATTATATGCAGGCCGATACCGGAACAAAAATGATTCACATCGGAAAAAATACAAAAAGCACAATTATTTCTAAGGGCATTTCTGCAGATCAGTCGTCAAACGCTTATCGCGGTCAGGTGAAGATCATGCCATCAGCAGAGAATGCTCGAAATTATTCACAGTGTGATTCGATGCTGGTGGGTGACAAATGCAGTGCACACACTTTTCCATATATTGAAGTCAAAAATAAATCAGCCACATTAGAGCATGAAGCCACAACTTCTAGGATTTCTGAAGATCAAATTTTTTATTTGAACTCACGAGGTCTTAGTGGAGAAAAAGCCATTTCAATGTTGGTGAATGGTTTTTGCAAGGATGTTTTTAAACAACTGCCATTAGAATTTTCAGTTGAAGCCGTTAAGCTCATTGAAATGAAGTTAGAAAACTCGGTCGGATAAAGAGGAAGCGAAAATATGTTACAGATTACAAATCTTCACGCCAAAATTGACAGCAAAGAAATTCTTAAAGGACTTTCCTTGAAGGTCAACGCCGGAGAAGTTCATGCGATTATGGGACCCAATGGTTCTGGTAAAAGCACTCTTTCAAAAATTTTAGCAGGGCACCCATCGTACGAAGTGACGAGTGGCGAAATAAAGTTTGAAATTAATTTTCAAATGCAAAATTTATTAGAGCTGT
Source organism: Bdellovibrionales bacterium RIFCSPHIGHO2_01_FULL_40_29 (assembly GCA_001771815.1). Taxonomy (GTDB): domain Bacteria; phylum Bdellovibrionota; class Bdellovibrionia; order Bdellovibrionales; family Bdellovibrionaceae; genus Pseudobdellovibrio. Next base: position 456,184 of record MEPU01000013.1, read on the forward strand.
CTCCAGACGCTCGAGCTAAGGAAGGTATTTTTTTAGCATTTCAATACCCTATTGAAGTTCCTGGAGTTTCAAATTTTAATTTTTTACATGAATCTTTTAATGCGGTTCTGACTCATCAGGGCTCTGAACCTATGCCCGAGGGTGAATTCCGAGAATTTTTGTTTCAAAAAATGAAACTTGTAAATATGAAACCGGAATACTTGGATCGCGCTGTTAATGTTGGTTTTTCGGGCGGAGAAAAAAAACGCAATGAAATATTACAAATGGCAGTTCTCTCGCCACGATTGGCTTTGTTAGATGAAACGGACTCTGGATTAGATATTGATGCACTTAAAACAGTTGCTGAAGGCGTTAATAAATTGCGTTCAAAGCAGAATGCAATTGTCTTGGTCACCCATTATCAAAGGCTTCTGGATTATATTAAGCCGGACTTTGTGCACGTGTTGGCCAATGGAAAAATTATTCAAACTGGTGATGCTAGCTTAGCTTTAGAGCTTGAAAAAAAAGGATACGACTGGTTGTTGTAACCAGTCGATTTATATCATGATAAGTACAGACCTATCTCAATTAGAAACTTTAAAACAAATTCTTCCGACTCGAAAAGAAGAGGCTTGGAAATACACGTCTCTTGCGGATTTTAAGGCGTTTTCGTGGAATTCAGTTGCCGAAGAGGGCTCTGAGTTCATGACTCACGATCAAATGCAGAAGCTCTCTTTAAATTTACCAGCTGATTTTTATAATCTTGTTTTTGTAAATGGCATTTTGAATGTCACTCTATCAGATGAACTGTCAGATTCAATTCAAGTTCAAACCATTGAAGACACGGATTTAATTATTTCAGATGATCATCCTGAAAAAAATCTTTTGAAATTTTCGAACTCTTGTCTACGTAAAAAAACAGTTGTTTCGGTGACGGCTCATCAGGTTTTACAAAAACCAATTCATTTTTTATATGTGCAGAACTCTAAAAAATCTCTGTTTAGCAGCGAAAAAGTTGCAATTCACATTGGTAAAAATGCGGAAGTGACCTTGATAAGTCAGACCATTAGCTTGGATGATTCTATTCAGGGATCCATTAATTTGAATATGAATCTTTCGGTTGATGAGGATGCCCGGGTTAAATTCATTCAAATTCAGAATGAAAATCAAATCTCGTATCACTTTGCTCAAACCGAAGTGCAACTTTCATCGAATGCGCAGTGGAAGTCCTTGATTATGACTTTAGGTGGCAAGTTGATTCGTCACTATTTTCATATTGCGATGTCGGGGCATGGTGCGGATGCGCAAATTCTGGGACTAAATGCTTTAGGAGACACCCAGCATTCGGATCATTATACATTTATTCAACATGTAAAGGGTGGGAACCAATCTCGGCAGCTATTTAAATCTGTTTTATCGGATTCATCACATGGTGTGTTTCGAGGGCGAGTGCGCATCGAACGTGACGCGCAAAAAGCAAGTTCTGAGCAATTGAATAATAATTTATTGCTGACTCGTGAAGCTCAAGCAGATTCGATTCCTCAGTTGGAAATTTATGCGGATGATGTGAAGGCCGGACATGGCTCAACCGTGGGTCAGTTGAATAAAGATGAAATATTTTATTTTTTGAGCCGTGGAATTAATCAGTATCAAGCTGTCAAAATGCTTTCGATCGGATTTGCTCAGGATCTTGTTTTTCAATTTGAAGATAAAATCGTGCAGGATTGGCTATTAAAAAAATTGAATACTAAGCTAGATGGGATGATTAAAAATGTTTAATCTTCAAGAGGTTCGAGCCCAGTTTCCAGCACTAAAACAAAAAGTTCATGGTCAGGATTTAGTCTATTTGGACAGTGCCGCGACGACGTTAAAACCACAAAGTGTGATTGACCGAATCAATCAGTATTATTCATTTGAAACCGCAAATGTTCATCGTGGCGCACATTATCTGAGCGATATGGCAACAGCTGAATTTGAGAAAGCTCGAGAAACTATTCGTCAGTTTATAAATGCTAGCACAACAGAAGAAATTATTTTCACCAAAGGCACGACAGAAGGTTTAAATCTGATTGCGTGCAGTTATGGAGAGAATTTTTTAAACGAAGGTGACGAGATCGTAATCACTGAATTGGAGCATCATGCCAATATTGTGCCGTGGCAGGTTCTGGCTCAGAAAAAAAATTGTCAGTTAAAATTTATTTCAGTCGATGCTCAGGGTGAATTGGACTATGGCAGTTTAGATAAAATGATAACCTCAAAAACTAAAATTGTGAGTTTTTCGGGGTGTTCTAATATTTTAGGGACAATGATTTCTGTGGAAAAAGTTGTTCAAAAGGCAAAATCAGTTGGTGCTGTGACAATTTTAGATGCCGCGCAGTTGGTTTCTCAAGAAATAATTGATGTTCAAAAGTGGGGTGTCGATTTCTTGGTGTTTTCGGCGCATAAGTTATTTGGTCCCTATGGTTTTGGTGTTCTGTTTGGTCGAAAAGCATTGCTTGTAAAAATGCCTCCATACCAAACGGGTGGCAGTATGATTTCCTGTGTTGATTTTAAATCGACGACCTATAATGATCTGCCGTTTAAATTTGAAGCCGGTACTCCTCATATTGAGGGCGCCATTGGAACAGCTGCAGCAATTGATTTTTTTCGAAGTTTTAATATCCGAGATATTTTTAATCACGAGCAAAAGTTGATGACCCAATTAAAAATTGGTTTTTCTGAAATACCCGAGATTCGCTTGTTTGGAGTAGCTGCTCAGAAGGCGGCAATTGTCAGTTTCACCATGAATGGTGCCCACCATTCGGATATTGGACAAATTTTAGATCAACAAGGTGTTGCTGTTCGCGTGGGTCATCACTGCACGCAGCCCCTTCTGAAAAAATTTAATCTGACGGGTACTGTTCGCGCTTCTATTTCCATTTATAATTCCGAAAATGATATTCAAAGATTGATCGAATCAGTGAAAAAAGCCAAAAGGATGCTACTATGACAGCAACTGAAGTTTTGATACGAGTTCAGGCGACCCCAAACCCTAATGCCTGGAAATTTGTTTTAGATCGCCCCGTTTTAAATGATGGAAAAGCCACTTATTCAACGATAGAAGAGGCTGAACACAATATTTTATCAAAATCATTATTTCAGATTGAGGGTGTTCGACAAGTTCACTTTTTTCAGAATGTCATCACGGTAACTCATCAATTTGATATTGAGAGTGATAAGTTGCAAGAGCAAGTTTGTAGCGTTATTCAAACACGCATGCCTGTTCATAATCCCAATCAGACCATTTTGGACGAAAAAAAAATGGCTCGACAGAATCTTTCACCAGAGTTGCAGAAAATTGAAGAGATTCTAGATCGAACGATTCGCCCTGGCTTACAAGGCGATGGGGGAGATATTGAAATTATTAAATTTGAGGACAATAAAGTGTATGTGTCTTACCAGGGAGCATGTGGCACATGTCCAAGTTCTACGACAGGCACCTTGATGGCCATCGAAGGAATTTTAAAGGACGAGTACAATCCCGCGATCGAAGTGATCCCGCTTTAGTGCACAACTTTCTTTGGATCCAAGAAGCCTTTGTAAGCACTGGTTTTATTCACTTTACCTTTGGCCTCTTCACGTTTGCGTTGATCATGCTGTTGGACCACGTATTCAAAACTATCTTCGGGGCGAGAAGACATTAAAATTTCGCGATTGATTTTAATATTTTCGACCTCGCCTTTGATTGAAAAACTAATATAAGATTTTTTTTGTTTGTTAAAACCTTTTACTTTCAATACAAAATTTTCTATTTGATTGGCGCCCATTTCAGGAATGACTCCCGAAATATTTCCTTCTACAATTTGAACATCTTCCGGTAAATTCCAATTAAATGGTAAACCGGGTGGAAGTGGTTTGAAGGTTTCTAAGCTGACGATTAACTCGGAAACATCGCTGTCATCCAGGCCAATAGTGCTTTCTTTAACTTTGATATCAAAAATAGTTTTTGTAAATTGCTCGGAGGCCATTTTACTCATGGTCATCGAAGCTAAATAACGATTTGGTGCGGATGCTTTTTGAAAATAGTGAACGGTGCTGTATCCCATAAATGCTCCGATGAGAATCACTGAAAATGATTTTAGAATGTTGGCGCTGGGCATAAAAAAATTCCTCCGGATTGATCTGTTAGGGTATAGCTGTACTCAGTTGTATCTAAAATAGTTTGATTGGTCGTATAGGCGCGGACATTCAGCAGGTACTTGTTTGAATTATCCAGTCCGTTTAAATTTTGTAATAGCTTAACGCCATTTCCTGTAGAGCGATCAGCACGAACCATCGAGCTTGAAATTGTTTTTTGCGGGCTGGTGCAGACGCCACTGGTATTGTAGGTCGCGCAATCTTCATCAAAGTCGTAGTCTTGTATATAAAGAATAGCATCAATGTCCACACCGTTAGTTCCGGCAACGTAAGTTGGCGTCAATCGAATTTCAGTGACTGATGGCATAGACGCTAAATCAACGTAGTAAAAATGATTCGAGTAGCGCTGATCAGAAAGCAAGTTGGAATTCACAATGCTGTTTTGGCGGGGTTGAATTTTGAGAGTGCATGAGCTGCCCGTGACAAGTTTAATTCCATAGGGAACATGCACACGTGAACCACTGACGGTAAAGGCTGCATTTGTTTCGCGCTGTTGGGCTTCATCCGTATTTAAGATCGAATCAATATCGCCTGGCATAGCACCAAATACCTGATTGAGCCGATTGTAAAATCGTGCCGAAGATCTGAATGGGTAGATGACATTTCCCATGCCTGTTGTTGTGTCATTTTCAAAAGCACTCCACATCGATGCAAAATAAGCCGTGTTGTTTGTGCAACCTGACGCGCATGAATTGGTGGTTTTAAAAAGACTACGTGCGATCGAGGTTTCTCGAAAGTGTCCTTCTCCGGGATGGGTGACGGCATCGACTTTGTCGTAATATCTTCCGCTACCAGCAGATTCTGGATTGTTTCCGGCTTTACTCAGATTAAGTCGGATATACTCTTCGCCATCGGTTTCACCAGTTACAGAATCAGAATATCCAAATGTATCCAGATAATAAAGCCAATCGCCTGTGGCTGAGAGCGGAGTCACTAACTCGGGATTAATGGATAAAAGATTATTTTTGATGACGTGGGCCCCAAAAAAGTTTCCCCAACCTTCGGACCATGCCAGACGGGCATCCGTACGGTAAAGACCATAATGGATACCGCCTGGAGATTCCATTGTTCCACAGACATTTTCGATATGGTGACCCAGTTCGTGAATAATAACGGCATCATCAAAATGATCCGTGTCTTCGCTAACGATATTGTCTAATTTTCCACCGTTAATATACAAATCATTTCCACTGCGATCATAAAAAGAAAGCGTGCCCAGTGTTGATGGATCAGCTTGGGGATAAATGTACTGACTGGGGTTGAAGCCAATCTTCCAAAAAACATCCAATTTTGAACTCAGGCAGCTCAGATCAGAAGTTCCTGTATTCTGTGCCAGATAATCATAAGTGCTGACCAAATCATTATAAATATTAAAAGCTCCACCATTAACTGCTGCTGATTCAGATTCACGAGCATACGCAATTAAGCTGACATTCACACTGCCAGAACCGCTAGAGGCTATAGTTTGTGAAAGCGTGTAAACTGAATTCGTTATTACATCTGATTTGACTGAAGTATAAAGCTGAAGAGCTGGTTTTCCACCAGGAACACTGACGGCATGATTTGATCGAGATAAAACCTGAACGGTGTAATTCCCCGCTGAATTAGATATTGTCAGAGTGCTTGTTCCATCTAGGGCTTTGATCGCGCCGACTGAATTTGTTTTTCCACATTGAACAAGTGTTCCATTGGCATCGACCACGCGAACTTCGGCATACCGAATAGGTAGCGCTGATGCGATTGGATTTGAAAGATTCAGCTTGGTCACGTTGGGACCAACCGTGGTGACTTCTAAATTGCGTTTATAAAAAGTAGCTGTCCCTGTCACACTGACCGGCGAAGCATAAGATACGGAGGTCAGGCAATCAGAAATTTCTGGTGTTTCTGAGGTTCCCGGAGTCGCAGGTGCTTCCGAAACCTTTGTTCCGCAACTTTGGATTAATGCAAGTAGAGCGACAATAAAAATTATTTTCATTTTGAGTCTTCCGCTTTTATTTTTTCAACATTTTTGACAATATCTTCAAAAGTTTCTTGGGGATTTGAGGATATAATGGCTTCGGATAAAATTTTTCGTCCCTCTTTGAATCCCCAAACGCGCATAACGACTTGACGATTTTCCTCTTTACTAAAGCCTTTGAGTGAAACAGTTGAAATGGCGACATCATCTGTTTTTAATGAGATCCACTGACCAGAGGTTTCGCCAGAAATCAGTTCAATATTTTCTGACAGAATCCATTTGTATTTAATGATTCCATCAAATGCGATCGGAACTGTGACTTTTGCAGCAATTGAAACGGGTTGCGAATTTTTTTCGACGATAGCTGTTGGTTCTAGCTTTATTTGAAAATACGATGTGTTGTTTTGCAGAAAACCAGATTGCAATGGCATTGATTTTCGTGATGCTTTATTCATGCCAATTGAAAAAGAAATTCCAGCAATAAAGATAATACCTAAGAATATAAGAATATTTCTTTTTAAAGACATAAGTAACTTCCCAATCCCGTATCGGTCAAACTGTGTTGAATCTCATAGCTGTAGTAAGTGGTGGATGAAATAGATTTACCAGGTGTATAGGCACGGATATTGAGTAAATACTTTTTAGTCGTATCTAAAGATTGTAAATTGGTGATTCGTTTTGATGTCGTGTTGGCTGTGCGATCTGAGCGAACAACATCGGACGTTGTGGTTCTACTAGGAACCCAAGATGTGGTGCAGTTGTCATTTACATCAAATGACGAGCACGTGTAATCCATATTAAACAGATAGCCTTCTTCAAAAAGCAAAAGGTCAAACTCGGTATCGGTACCAGTTTGTTTTTGAAAACTCACACTGATTGTATTCATAGATGGAAGAGCTGCTAGATCAATAAGAATAAAATGATTTGAGTAGCGTTGATCTGAGTTGGATCCAGCCAGAACAGGATCATCAATGCGAGGCTCAATATGAAAGGGAATGGTGCAGGTTCCAGCTTGCGAAACAACTTGGGCGCCATAGGGAACCCATTTGTAAGCTCCTCCACTTATAAAGGCATTGTCTGAATGAAGGTGAAGGGTCTCACTATTGGCAATGTTTTGAAAATCTGAGATCCATACAGGTGAAGTGACAGCCGTTTTAATATTTTCAATAACATTGTGTGAGCTTTTGAATTTGACAGTGCTTTGACCGACGCCAGTCAGTTTATCAACAGCTTGCCAGACTGTTTCAAAACTCACAGGAGTATCAAGAGCACTCACACACGTGTCATCACAGTGATTCGACAACTTGAATAATCCCCGCGAAATAGCACCTTCGCGAAAATGGCCTTCGCCAGGGTAGCGTGTGGGGTCAACTTTATCGATAGCAAATCCTTCGTAGAGACCGTCTTGCCATGTGTCTGGATTATTGCCAGGCTTTCGAAGATCAAACATGATTCCGGTTCCATTTCCAACATTCAGTTGTGAATCAGAAAATCCCCACGTCGTTGAAAGAAAAGACCATTTTAAATCTGAAGCACCAAATCCGGCTTGAGACATTCTGGCTTCAAACTCCGGATTAATTTCAGCTAAATTGGAGTACATCACTTGGCCTGCAATATAGTTGGCCCAGCCTTCTGACCAAGCTAACTGTGGTTCAATTCTGGATGTCATAAAATGTTTTCCGCCCGGAGTAATCAATTGTCCGCAGTGGTCTTCGATAAAATGTCCAAGCTCATGAATAATGACATAGTCATCAAAATGATCTGTATTGACGATGCTGGTATTACCCAGGCTGCCTCCGGTAATATATAAACCTTTATCACCATCATGGTGATAATACGAATTGCTGCCCAAGGTGCTTGGGTCAGCATCTGGATAGTAGTATTGAAAAGGATTAAATCCCGCTTTCCAATAAACATTGATTCGCGTGTTCAAGCACTGTGTATCAATTGTACCTGTCGAGGAATTGATATAGGAATAGGTTGTATAAAGATCATTTAAAATATTAAAAGCTCCGCCATCGACTTCGCTGGACTCTGTTTGGCGTGCATAAGCAGTGAGACTGACGGTGACTTCATCAACTCCATTTGAAAATGAATTTTGTTTGAGAGTGTACAGTTGATGGGTGTACTTGTCTTTTTTGACAGCTGCATTAAAGAGAAATTCTGGTTTGGAGGGGACAGAGTTAAAGGTGAGATAACTTCGAGAAAGCACTTGAATGGAATAGGTATCGGGAGTTGCCGGAATTAATAGATCGGAAGTGGTGTCAGTGGCTTTCAAGAAACCAAGATTATCAGTGCGGCCACACTGGACAACTTTATTCTGGGAATTGTAGACGACAACCTCGGCAAAACGAATGGGCAGAGCTTCCTGCAAAGGATCACCAAGTGTTAAGTTTTCCAATTCGATCTCGTCAGTTGTCGAATTTATTTGGGTCAATGGAACGATACCCCGTTTGTAAAATTCAGCTGTTCCTGTGACACGGACCGTAGCGGCATAGGAGTAATTATCCAAACAAAGGGGAGCCTCTTCGGTTGTCGATAGATATTCAAAGTACTGTGAATTCTGAATCCCACCGCATGCGACAAGCAGAAAAATAGAATGACTCAGAATGAGGATTTTCATCAATGAATTCACATTGTTTTATCGGATTTTTTTTAATAGTGCTGCAGTATCAGAATGAGAAACTGGGTCGAAATTCGGTCCAGTAGAGGTCTAGGGAGAAAATAAAAAAGGTCCGTAGACAACTCTGAAAGATAAACCTCTTTTTTGCAAGGTGGGTGACCATGATAACAACTTTAGGCTTCTTACTACGAGGTAAGCTTGCTCACCATTGTCAGGGACAGTCCCCAATATTATGCTTGTAAGGTTTATTTTCGATGAGTTTTACGCCTATCGAACCCCCAAGATAAGAATATCTGGGGTCCTTCGAAAAGTCCACTGAACAGGACTCTAGATTCAGCGAATTTAACCGAAAAGTTGGCATGCTAACTAAACTCGATTTTTATTTTCCATTTATTATATTTTTTTATGGTCTAGTTGTGAGTTTCGTTCTTGAGATTCCTAGATTAGTTGCAATCGCGCGTAAAGAGATGCCGTCTCAGTATGCGAATCTGATGTCCCACCAAAAAATAGCTTGGATTTCTCTGTTTCTTGGTGGCTTTTGGTCACTGCAGAATCTTTGGTTTTCTTGATTGACTAGACAGTAGGGGCTGCTAAGGTCCTTGAATGTCGCAAGACACTTCCACAAACCCTATTGAAAATAGTCAGCTTTCATCGAATAAAAATCGCGATTCCGTGGTTTATTCTGTAGAGCAATTAAATATTCACATCCGTCAAACTCTAGAAAATCAATTAGGTGTTATTTGGTTACAGGCCGAGATTTCAAACTTTAAACCCCACTCATCAGGTCATTTTTATTTTTCATTAAAAGATTCGAAGGCTCAAATTTCAGCAATCATGTTTCGGGGCTCGAATTCAAAATTAAAGTTTAAGCCTCATGATGGGCTTGAAGTTATCGTTCGTGGAAAAATCACAGTCTATGAGCCGCGTGGAACATATCAGATTGTTTGCGACACCATGGAGCCCGTTGGCGCCGGGGCTTTGCAAAAACAGTTTGAACAACTTAAAGAAAAACTTAAAAATGAAGGGCTTTTTGATGCCCTTCGAAAAAAAGTTTTACCAGCATTTCCTAAAAGTATTGCTGTAGTCACATCACCAACCGGTGCGGCCATTCAAGATATTTTAAATATCATGAAGCGACGAGCTCCACATGTGAGCGTGACCATTGTTCCAACCATTGTTCAAGGGGCTGCTGCAGCACCAGCCATTTGCGAGGCTTTTCGCAAAGCCACTTTGCTGAAGCCAGATGTGATTATTATTGGACGGGGCGGCGGATCTATTGAAGATATGTGGTGTTTTAATGATGAGACTTTGGCTCGAAAAATTTCAGAATGTTCCATTCCGGTAATTTCCGCTGTTGGTCACGAGATTGATTTTACTATTTGTGATTTTGTTGCGGATTTGCGGGCGCCAACACCATCAGCAGCGGCAGAACTTGTGGCAAAAAGTTCAAATGAGCTTTTGCAAAAATTGAATCAATGGGAGCGTTTGATTCGAAGTTCATTTGAAAGAATTTTTCGTCTTAAGTTTCAAGCCGCAGCAAATGCTTCACGGCGTTTAGTTGATCCCAAAAAACAGTTGATGGATTACAGTGTTCGCAATGATGAAATGTACAGTCGATTAGAGCAAGCGCTTAAAGTTTATTTGTCACATCAGCGAAAAGATTTAAATCTGTTGCACCAGCGCATGGTTTCACCCGTGCAGTTGATGCAACAACTCAAACTGAGTATTGATCATTTGAAATCACGAATGATATTTGAAACCCGAAAAAACTTGAGCAATTCACAGAATCACATTCGTTCGCTGATGAGTTTATTGGACTCCTTGAGTCCATTAAAGGTTGTTGATCGTGGATTTTCAATCACCCAAAAAGAAAATCGTATTGTAAAGTCAGTTAAGGATGTCAAAGCTGGGGATGAAATTAAAATTCGTGTTACCGATGGTTTTATTGATGCAACTGTTAAAGGAGTTCAAAGTGGATTTTGAGAAAAAGCTTTCACGCTTAGAAGAGATTGTTCAAAGAATGGAAAAAGGCGATTCATCGTTAGAAGATTCACTGAAGCTTTTTGAAGAGGGAATCAAATTATCTCGAGAATGTCAGTCACAGTTGACAAAGGCTGAGGCCCAAGTAAAAAAACTGATCGCTATCGATGATTCTGGCAAGGCGACAACGGAACCATTTCACGGAGAAGATTCTGAATCATGAGTGATCATTTGAAAAATGAATCTCGTCATTTTTTAAGTCATTTTGAAGAAAGTCTTGATGGTTATTTGTCCAGCATGGGTCAGTCAAAACTGACAGAGAGCCTGAGCTATTCATTAAAATCTTCAGGTAAAAGATTTCGTCCATTTTTGGCTTATCTGATAGGGAAAACAAAAGGTAAAAGTTTTGAGGCCATCAAGAGTTGGTGTTTAGCTATTGAATTTATTCATACCTATTCACTGATTCATGATGATCTGCCATGCATGGATAATGATGATTACCGCCGTGGAGTTTTGACAAATCATAAAGTATTCGGAGAAGCCATTGCTCTGTTGGCTGGAGACTCCTTGATCAGCGAAGCCTTCCGGGTCATTGCAGAGGATCGTTCGCTTTCATCTGCAGTTAAGGTCAAGTTGATTGAACTGTTGGCTCAAAAAATTGGTCCCCACGGTATGGTGGGTGGCCAAGTGCTTGATATGCAAACCCTATCGCAACTTCCGCTTGAAGAACTAAAGAACCTGCATATTTTGAAAACTGGAAATTTAATACAAGCCGCTGCAGTGGGGGCCGCAGAAATACTCGAATTTACAACTGATGAAGTTTTAGCTGTTCAGAATTTTTCCCTGCATTTGGGATTGGCATTTCAAATTCAGGATGATCTATTAGATTTCGATTCAGAAAAGCAAGACTTTAAAAACTATGCCCATCTATTGGGGATTGAAATTGCTCGAGCAGAGCTTGAGACGCAATCGAATATTGCATTGAGTTTTTTACCATCATTATCAGATTCAGTATTATTAAAGGAATTGGTCGAGTTTAATTTATCAAGAAAGAAATAAGTGCGTTTAGATATATTTTTAGTTTCCAAAGGTTTGGCGCAATCCAGAACACAAGCACAAGATCTTATTGCTGGTGGTTTTGTATTTCTGAAGACTCCGATCAAAAAAACACCGCTATTAAAAGCCAGTTACTTGGTGAATGACTCCGAAGAACAGCTTGTAGTTGTAGAGGCTAACGAAATTCAAAAGTATGTTTCGCGAGGTGGATTAAAATTAGAATCAGCTCTCAAAAAACTTGGCTTAGATGTCTCGAATCAAACGATTCTGGATATTGGCCAATCGACAGGTGGTTTCACAGATTGTTTACTGCATTATCACGCAAAGCATATCGTTGGCATTGATGTCGGACATGGTCAACTGCATGAAAAAATTCGTGATGATGCTCGTGTGATAGCCTTTGAAAACTTACACACGAAAAACCTTTCCGAGAATGAAAATTTTATGAAATCGGTGCCAAAGGGTGGCTTTGATTTGGTGGTGATGGATGTTTCATTTATATCGTTGATAAAACTTTTTCCATTTATCGCGCCCCACTTGAAGAAAGACGGTCAGTTTTTATTTTTGGTCAAACCTCAGTTTGAATTAAGCGCTGCGGATTTGGATAAAAATGGAATTGTTAAGGATCCCCAGAGCTTCTCTGTGGTTCAAGCTTGCGTTGAAAAAGAAGCACGTCTGTACTTTGGCTCTGTTTTAGATTACTTTCGATCTGAAGTGCTCGGCAAAGATGGCAACCAGGAGTTTTTTATTTATGGAAAGAAAACAAGCTAAGTTATTTCTCAGATGTTCACTTGTATTATTTATTTTTGGTTGTGCAGGAAAAAGCATAAAGCCTGTAACTCCAGGTTCTGCAAAAACACCAATTGTTATTAAAGAATTAGAAATTCAAAAACCCCAAAACACTTCTAGCGAAGAATCCACCATCCCTGGTAAATCGTCGGATGCTGTTGATCCAAAATCAGGAATTGTGTCTCCACCTCAGACTGTGGTGTTGCCAAAGTTTGGGTTTATTTTTGTGGGCGGCGGAGCCAAGTCATGGGCTCACATCGGGGTTCTTAAAGAAATGCAAAAACTGAAATGGCCCGTTCGAGCTGTTGGTGGGTTTGAATGGGGAGCCGTTGTGGCCGCAGCATATGCTCAAAATCTTTCAGCAAATGAAGTTGAGTGGGAACTTTCAAAATTAAAAGATTTTGAGCGTTGGGATATTTTTATTAAAGCGGCTTTTGCAAAGAAAATGACGGCTGATTTAAAAGTTCCATTTGTTTGTTCTTCATTGAACATAGCAAAACAAACGATTTATTTTTTGAACCGCGGACAGCTGGATCAATTATTGCCATTTTGCCTGTCCTCACCGGGATTGATAAAACCAATCAACCAATCAGTGGCCTTTATGATGGATGTCCCAGGACTGGCCCAGCACATGCGGGCTACCGGGGTGACAAAAGTTATCCTGATTAATGTTTTGACCCAAAAGACCAAGCGATCATTCATAAAAGAATATGATGAAAGCGATAACATTCACTGGGTGCAAGCGGCAGCATCTTTGGTTAAAAAGCCAATAGGGGTTGATGACGTTATCGAAATAAACTTGGATGACTTTGGAATAAAAGATTTAGATAAGCGACGGGACATTGTAGCCAAAGGCAGTGAACTCAGCTATAATCAGCTTAAGAAGCTGGCAGAAAAATATGGCTTATAAACGCACGAAAGCGAAATGACGATGAGAAAATCAACTGAGAATCCTGAAATTTTTAAACGACGCCGAAAAAAAATAGTGGCTGGCTTGAATGGTGCGGCCCTGATTGTAGCTTCGCATCCCGAGCAAATTCGCAATGATGATGTTCATCATTTTTATCGCCAAGATTCAAACATGTACTATTTAACTGGTTTTGAAGAGCCCGAGAGTTTTTTGGTCATTCGCCCTGGAAAAACGCCTGAATCGGTATTGTTCGTGCGCGAGAAAAATATAGAACGCGAAACCTGGGATGGATTTCGCTTTGGTCCAGAAGGAGCTCAAAAAGAATTTCTGATGGATGCGGTCTATCCCATTGAAGAATTTCAAAAGCAATGTATTGAACTTTTAAAAGGTTACGAAGAAGTTTACTATCGTCAGTATAAGAATAAAGATGCTGATCAACTTGTAGAAAAAGTGCTTCTTGCTTTAAAGCAAGCGTACGGGCGTTCGGGTTATGGTCTTATGACTTTGAAAGATGCTGATTCATTTTTAGGTGAATTTCGTCTTAGAAAAGATGAAGACGATATTTCAAACTTACGAAAAGCTTGTCAGATTTCTGCAGATGCTCATGTGGCGGCAATGAAGTTTACCAAACCAGGTGTGACTGAACGTCAGGTTCAAGCCGTACTGGCTTATAACTTTTATATGAATGGTGCGGCGAGGGTTGGTTATCCTTATATTATTGCATCTGGAAACAATGCGACGACGCTTCACTATAATTTTAATGATCAAGTTTGTAAAAAAGACGACTTACTTTTGATTGATGCCGGAGCTGAGTACAATTACTACTCTGGGGATATCACTCGCACTTATCCTATCAGTGGTCAATTTACTGCGGCTCAGAAAAAAGTTTATCAAGGTGTATTGACGATACAGCAAGATTTAATTGCTTATTTAAAACCTGGAATCTTTTTTAAAGATTTACATGAAATGGCTGCCGATCGATTGACCGATTTGATGTTGGAGCTTGGATTGGTTTCTGGTCGAAAAGAAGACGTGATCAAGTCGAATCAGCATCGCAAGTACTACCCCCATGGTGTCGGTCATTGGTTGGGGATGGATGTTCATGACTCGGGAGTGTACTTTATAAATGGTGAACCACGCCCAGTTGAAGCAGGAATGACTTTTACAATCGAACCTGGTCTTTATATTCCTCAGAATGATATGTCTGCGCCGGCAGAATTGCGTGGCATTGGAGTGCGCATTGAAGATGATATTATTATGACAGCAAATGGCTGCGATGTTATGACTTCGGGTGTTCCAAAGACAATCGAAGAGATCGAAAAAATTGTAGGAACGGCGGCTCATTAGAGCCCCGTTCAAATCAATCGAGATTGATGCTTTCTTCTTTTCTCAGATTTCCAGTTTTCAAATCAATAAATTGAATTTGAGCCACTAGCGGAGCGGAATCATCCGTTTCATCGCTAAATAATTTTATAGTGATATAAAAATCTGATGACTTGTCTTGTGAAATTTTAAGTTTTTTTATCTCTTGAATATCTTTTTCAAATTTATTCGAAAGACCAATGATTTCAATTCGTTCGGGCTTTTGAAAATTTAATAGATACGCCTTGAGCATGAGGGGTTTTGCAGCCAATTGTTCTGAGGAAACTTCTGGCGTGTCAAACTTGTTTTTTAAGACAAGCGAAAATCCAAAAACAAAAAGAGCTATAATAATTATTTTTGCCAGGGTATTAATGAGTATCGTCATACAAAACGATGCCTTAACCAGTTATTGAGTTCTGCAATTTTTAAAAGCTCATTTTCGCTTTGAAAAATCCGATCATCCCGTGACGCTGCACTGACGGCTAATTGCAAGTGAGTTGCGGCATTGAGTAAATCAATATCACCGATGGTATTTCCGCTAGCAAAAAAGGGCATCGTATTATTTGTTCTTTTTAGCAGGGCTTCAAGTTTTCCTGATTTGTAAGTGATCGGTAAAATCGCTTTATCTGTGATGAGTCCCCCATCAACTTCAGTTTCAACACCAATCACATGATCAGAATCAATTCCTAGGGCCATAGCTCCGGGTTCAACGGCCCACTTGATTGAAGCCGTCACAATAAAAACTTCTATTTCATTTTTGTGAAAAAGGTCGATGATTTTTTTTTGCTCTGTAAAAATTGGAACGGGCTGAATGGCAGCAAAAGCTTGTTTAGCCCAATTCCGAACTTGATCCAGTGATTTTCCAGCATTGATCTGGGCCAACCACAAATAGGCTGATCGAGGATCATTATTCACTTTTTTCATTTCAAGGTAATGATTCCAAGGATGGCTGGGTAAATCGACACAACGTTGATCAATTTGAAAATTGAAAAAATTCTCGCCTAAATCCATATCCCACAGCGTGCCATCCGCATCAAAGACGGCATAGGCTTTTGAGTTCTGCTGTTTTGCAGCTAAATTTACATCTAAAATAGTTTGCTGTATCTTTGCCCAGTAGTCTTCGGGATATGGTTTGTAATTCATAGGGTGATAATAATCGAAATGGAATGCAGTTGTCATCATCAGATATTTATAAGCCATGTTGAAATCGTGCTTGTTATCAACGCCAGACTGCGATGAAATAATCCTATGAAATCAAATGCCCAAGACATTTTGTACCGGATTGCCCAGCCAAGTGATGTTGAATCTATTTATGAATTTGAAGTGAAGCAAAAAGTTTCGGAAATTTCAGATGAGTACGAACGAATGATGTCCGTATGGACAACGTCTTATCGTAAAGAGTCTTTGGAGCATTATTTAAAATTGGGATGGAGTTTTCTAGCAACAGATACAAGCGGGAATATACAAGGCTTTTTCTTGGGTCAGCCTCTTCTTTTTTTTGATCACTACACTCAGACGTTATGGGTTGAGTATATGAGTGCCATCAACGAAGCGATTGCTACCGAATTGATGGATGTGGCTTATCGTCTGAGCCGCGAGAAATATTTTCAGCGCGTTTTGGTTTCTGAGGAAATCATGCAGCGCCCTTATACAAAAAGTTTTCCATTTCAAACTTGGGAACGAAAAACTCATTTTTTAAAAACAACTAAATAGGTGCACTTGTGAAAGATTTCTCCGTCCATACTCGAAAAGAAAATATAAAGAAATTAAAAACTGAAAATTTTGATTTGCTTATTATCGGTGGAGGAATAACAGGTGCCGGGGTTGCGCGAGATGCTTCCGGACGGGGTTTGAAAGTCGCTTTGGTTGAGGCCAATGACTTTGCTTTTGGGACATCGTCTCGTTCGAGTAAACTGATTCACGGAGGAATTCGTTATCTTGAAAATTTAGAGTTCAAACTGGTTTTTGAAGCCTTGAACGAACGTGCAAAACTGTTTGAAATCGCTCCTCAATTGGTTCATCCACTTCGATTTATGATACCCATTTTTACAGATAGCCGTGTGGGTATGTTTAAAATGGGATTGGGAATGGCACTATATGATGCGCTTTCGTTGTTTCAAACTCCAGAGGTTCATGAGCGCCTAGGCTCGAAGCAAACGCAATCAGTTATGCCAGTTTTGCGAAGCTCTAATTTGGTTGGGTCTTATATTTATTCAGATGCTTACATGGATGATGACCGTTTTGTGCACGAGACATTGCGCTCAGCGAACGAGAACGGCGCCATTTGTGCGAACTACGTTAAAGTAAATCGTTCGCGGTATAACAGTCAGAACAAGGTTTCTGGATTAGAAGTCCAAGATCAATTAACAAATGAATCTTTTTTTATTCAAGCCACCCATGTTGTCAGTACAGTGGGGCCGTGGACAGATCTGGTCGGAGAAACCTTGGTCAATGATTGGCGACAAATTTTAAGACCCACTAAAGGTATTCATCTGACATTGCATCGGGATCGATTGCCATTATCCAGCGCGGTTGTTATGGGAGCCCAAGAAAGTTCTCGAATTGTTTTTGCGATTCCACGACATGAAATGGTGATCATTGGGACAACAGACACTGATTTTTCTGGAGATCCTGCTTTGGCGACAGTGACTTCAGAAGACGTAAAATACTTATTGAAAATAACAAACGAGTATTTTCCAAATGCTCAACTGACAGCTGAGGATATTATTTGTACCTATGTTGGAGTTCGTCCATTGGTTCATGATGGATCTGCAAATGAAAGTAAAACAAGTCGAGAGCACACTATTCTATCTGACGACCGAGGCTTTACATTTGTCGCTGGCGGGAAATACACGACATACAGATTGATGTCCGAACAAATTGTCGATGTTATTTTAAAAAGTTTTCCAATTGAGAAAAAATCTCATTTGAGGCGATGTCAGACTGAAGCGCCTTTGAATGCCTATATCAGTCGAGATGCCTATCACCAGGCTAAAGTGAATGTTAACCAGAATGATCCTCGACAAAAATGGTTTGTTGATCGGTACGGAGCGGAAGCTTTTGAGATTATAGAATCTTTTGGAGAGCAGCATTCAATTTGGCAGCTCGAGGCCTTTCAAGCCATTTACAAGACCATGTGTTTGACGCTTGTTGATTTTTACACGCGCCGAGTTCCACTCATGCTAGCCTATCCAGATCATGGGTTAAGCGTGCTTTCAGAAATCATTACAATTTTCAAAGCTGAATTGCATTGGTCTGATGACGAGGCCGAAAAACAAGTGCAAGATTTAAAAAATTATATTCAACGCGAACTAGCTTGGCAGAAAAACTTTTAATTCTGAGTCTTTGAATTTCAAATCAGAATTCAGCCAATTTATAATTTTACGGGGATTCTGGATGAATCCTAACTTGTCGGCTATCAAACAATGGCATGAAGATCGTCCCAATAGTATTTGCAACGAACTGTAGGGATAGGTCTCGACAGTGGCGGTCATTCCGGCCTTAATTGGGTTATTATAAATATATTTATATGCATTCAGATACTGAGCTAAATTCGAAACAGGTTCGCAAAAGACGGCCTGATCATCAGCAGGTGCAAGTTTTTTAGCAACTTCATCACAAAAAAAGTTCTCGTTTTCATCTCGGACTTCGATCAAGACATGAAAATGGGTATCCATCATCACCAGGGCTTGCAGTTCAATGGAAAACTGATTAGCAATGCGAAAGAGATTTCTTTGAAGATACATCCAATCTAATTCCTTGAAGTAGCCAGTGGTCTTAAAAGGAACATTCAGATGGAAAAATGTCGAATCTTTTTTAAATTGGCTTGGTCTCATGGAAGTGAGTTTTAGCAATAAAAAAACCCCTATGGCTTTCACGAAATAGGGGTTTGCATTCAACTTTGAATCGAAAATCGGACGATTAAATCATTGATTTCGTTAGATCGCGAACTTTTTTAGCCGCAAAATTTTCAGAAACAAAAGTCCAATTGATTTGGCCCCAGAACGTTTCTAAATATTTCTGACGGGCATTGCGATAATCAACGTAGTAAGCATGCTCCCAAACGTCAGCGACCATTAATGGTATTGGACCGTTTCCTGTAAAGGGCACAGCTGCATTTGAAGTTGAAACCAATGATAATTTTCCAGCTGCATCTGTGCAGAGCCAGATCCAACCTGAACCAAATGTTTTCATTCCACCATCAACAAACTTTGCTTTTAACTCATCCATGCTGCCGAAATCGCGCTTGATGGCATCTTGCAGTTCTGGTGCAGGTGTGCCGCCTTTTGCTAGGGGTTGCATATTGAACCAATAGAACGTGTGGTTCCATGCTTGTGCAGCATTATTAAAAATGCCACCAGTTGAAGATAAAACGATTTCTTCTAAGGTTTTACCTTTCAATGAAGCATCTGTTTCTAAAAATTTATTTAAATTATCAATATAAGCTTTATGATGCTTATCATAGTGATAGTTCATCTGCTCTTCGTTAAAAAGTGGGGCCAGGTCTGTTTTGGCAAATGGTAGCTGAGGAAGTTTGAACATAAATTCTCCTTAGTTATTTAACATTTTCTTCACGAACGTCGGCAATGAAAAAGCCGCCGTATGAAGATCTTCGTTATAGTATTTTAAATCTTTTGAATTCACAAAATTTTTGGCCATTTCTTTTTTGTAATCTTTTACAGGATGGTATTGGCCCTTAACTGCCATCTGTAAACTCCACATTCCGGATGGATAGGTTGGAGCATGGAATAGCATCGTATGAACTTGCGATTGAGAGAACACTTTTTTCAAGCATGAATTAAGCTCAACAAAAGTTTCTGAATGAAACATCGGTGACTCACCTTGAGTGACTAAAACACCATTTTCTTTTAAAGCTTTTTTACAATTGTCATAAAAGCTTGCGGTAAATAAACCTTCCGCTGGACCTGCGGGGTCTGATCCATCAACAATAATAACATCATAGGACTCAGGCTTTGCTTCGCTGATAAACTTGATGCCATCGCCAATAATGAGATTAACTTTCGGATTTGAAAAATCGCGAGCGATCTGTGGCAAATGCATTTTGCAAGCGCGAACAACGGCTTCGTCAATTTCAACCATGGTGACTTTTTCAAGGCCTGGGTATTTGCAAACTTCACGAATGGTTCCGCCATCACCACCGCCAATAACCAAAACATTTTTAGCTGGGCCTGATACAGATTCAAATGCTAACATAGCTGGGTGAGTGATCATTTCATGATAGTGATATTCATCGCGCTCTGTGCACATCACCATATCATCAATTGCCAACATTTTTCCGTAAGAAACAGAATCTAAAATACGAACGCGTTGAAACTCAGAGCGCTCATCAAATAAAACTTCACCAGTATAGCGAAGTGACAAAGCCTGGTTGTCATCTTTATCGGTGAACCAAACATTGCGATTGATTTTATATCCATTTTTATAATCGATCTCTTCAGCATCATTTGGCTTCACTTTTAAAGCGTCGCCTTTTTTGATGACATGAGTTGATCCTCGGTTCATTTCCAGAGCCGAGTAAGAGGCTTCAAATGCTTTTTTCAAATGCTCAAAGGAAACCCAAGGGTCAACGGAATCACCGCAAGTGAAAAGATCAACAGCGGCATAGCGGTATTCAGGCCATGTGTGTATCGCAAGATGGCTTTCTTGGATAACAACAACACCGGATACTCCGTATGGTGAAAAATGGTGAAACGTCGAATTGATCACGGTTGCACCAGCAATCTGGGCAGCTTCAACCATGGCATTTTCAATGGCAGCCACGTCGTTAAGGACGTCAGCTTTACAATTCATGAACTCTACTAATATGTGTCTTCCAAGGGCTTTCATAGGGGGTCAAAATAGGGCCAATACCCCCATCGATCAACATTTTTTTGTCCTGGGGTAAAAATAACTTTGCTTGCTAATTAGACATACTAACGAAGGTTGCGGATTTCGAAACAATGGTGAATTTTTTGATCGTGAAAATCGATAGGAATCGTCTGAGGGGTGATATTTTTGATCTGATATTTTTTTACCAGTTCCGTTGAGATTTTAAAATCTCGTTTATTATTAGAAAAATACAAAATGCCATTAGGTTTAAGCAATTTCATGACATTTTCGACCAACAAATCCTGGTCGCGCTCGACTTCAAAGGTGGTATCCATTTTCTTCGAATTCGAGAAAGTCGGTGGATCCAGAAATATCGTGTCAAAACCACCTCGAAAATCAGGGTGTTCGCTGTAGTCCTTGATGAACTCCAGGGCGTCTTCTTCAAAGAAAAAGTGATTTTTAAGATCCAACTTATTCAATTTAAAGTTTTCTTGCGCCCATTCCAAATAGGTTTTCGACATATCGACACTATAGGTGGTGGCTCCACCCATGGCCGCCATAACAGAAACTGAACCCGTGTAGCAAAACAGGTTTAAAAATTTTTTACCAGATTGTTTTTTTGAAAATTGATAGCGCATGGGGCGGTGATCTAAAAATAAACCCGTATCCAAATAATCCCAAAGATTAATGTACAATGGAATTCCATTTTCTTTAACGATAATTTTTCTATTTTCTGTTCCTAGCTTTTGATACTGATCGACACCTTTTTGTTGTCGTCGTTGTTTGTAGATAATTTTTGAATCATCCACACCAAAAATATTTTTAAGCGCGTCCATTAGTAGTGGCAGGTGATTTTTCTCGGCATCAATCAACTGAGATTTGTCATAAACCACTAAAAATTCGTTGTATCGATCCACGATAAATGGAAACTCGGGGATATCGCGATCATAGATGCGATAAGCCTGTATTTGGTATTTTTCGGCCCAGGGTTTTAACTTTGAAATATTTTTTTGAATCCTATTTTCAATCATATCGACTATATTATCGTAGACTTCGCCGTTTTTGTCACTCTCGGTAATAATTACCTGTCCAAAAAATGACACCTTCTCAGGATTTTTCTATGTGTTAGATATCTCGACAGTCATGGGGGATTTCATGAACCAATTCAAGCAGCCGTTAGTAACTATATTTGTGATTTTTGCGACAGCGTATGTGTTATCTGTTCTGGGGTGTGCTCCTGCGGGTGGGACGAATTCAGTTCCGGTTACGCCAACTCAGGCAACGCCGGTAGAGACAATAGAAACCGCTGAATTGCAGCCAATTCCGGTCAGTGATCTGCGAGAATGCACGACAGGTGAATTCAGAAACCTTGTTAAGTGGAGCCAAGTTTTGGAAACGGCGAATAAAGCCATCGATACATTGGGCGGACAAAGTCAGTGGACGAAAGCTGATAGCAAAATTTCAGCTGTGGCATTGGTTGCCATACAAAAATGTGACGAAGATCAGTATTATCATCAGTTAAAACCATGTAAGAAAACGACGGTAACAATCATTTCTCCGGATAAACCAACGGTTCGGGGTTATGATGCCTACACCATCAACCGACGGTGTGAAAAAGTGAATGCGTACTTAATGCATTTTAAAATGCGTCCAGATCCGAATGCTGTTCAGCCCGAGCCACCAACAGTGACTCCGGTTCAGCCCATTGAGCCGCCAGTTAGACCGCCAGTTCGGCCACCAGTTGCACCTGTTCAACCCATTGACCATGGCAATCCACCGCCTGTGATTTCTGATCCAGGACTAGATTCAGGTAATCAAAACTCAGGACTGCGAGAATGTGGAAATGATGAATTCACACGTTTGAAGTCGTGGAGAGCGTCTTTGGATCAAGCCAATAGAAATATTGCGAAGCAAGGGGCTCCGGCAAATTGGAGATATGAATCTGTTGCCGTTGATGCTGCGGCCACCGCAACAAAATCGTGTGAATCGTTAATGACTTATCACCAAACAAATTCGTGTCAGCGCAGAATTGTTGATGAAAAAACAAAGACATCACAAATCAAGATCTATAACCGCGAGACTCTTCGTGAACAATGTCAGACAGCGCGTTTGTATCACTATGAATTTACTCAACACTCTGAAAGTTTAATAGTTCCTAATGCACGCTTAATTTTTGATACGTCTGCGCTTGCGGGTCATACACTAGCGGTAGGAATGATCGATGGTCGCATTGGTGAACAATGCTTCGTCAGTAATATGAGCGATCGTGATGTGACGTATGGCCATGGTCAACAGGCCTTGGTAACAGCGGCACGGGTTTATCCGCCACAAAATTCTGATAATGGTGGTTTGCAGATGTTTGTATTTGAAACTGAGCATGGAATTAAAGTGGAATGTTACGGCGTCGAGTATCCAGGTGTAAAAACCAGCAAGTCGGAAGTTGTTCGATTATTGATGCAAAAGGGAACTCAAATTCAAATGCGATATGAATTGAACTAACTTTTAGTGCAGAGCCTTCACGATGGCCCGGAAATATTCGGGCATTTCGTGGCGGGGATACCAGGCCAAGGCCACTTTAAAATCATAAAAATAATCTGAAGCCAGCTTGATCAGCTGGTTTTTTTTTACCAAAGGTTCAGCAAACTGTTCCGATAAAACGGAATAACCAACTCCGGCTATCACCATAGAAGCCAACGCGTCGGTATTGTTGGCGTAGTGGCGTTCGGTTCGGGCCTTTGCTTTGAGTTTATACTTTTCGAGTAAATTGAATGTCATGGGATCTTTTGAATCAAAATCGACGATTGTTTCATTCTGAAGAATGTCAGAAAGTAATCGCCTCTTCCATGAGGCAGGACCATAAAGACAGTATCTTTCGGCCCGTAAAATTTTAGAATCCATTTCGCGGGTCACGTGATGGAGCTCGAGAAGCGCCAAATCACAGTCACCAGTTTTCAATTTATCAGTGTTGCTGTCAACATCAGATAAGTCATATCTGAAACGAAGAAGGGGATAATCTTTAAGAATCGGATTTAAGATGGGAATGACCCGAGATCGCAAAACACTTGATGGTCCACAGATGCTAACTTCGATGATGCTGTCTTTTGCTGCCCTTTGAATCTTTGAAAGGGCCATTCCCTCAATATCTAAACTGCTTTTTACAAATTGCAGAAGGGCTTCACCCTCTGTCGTGAGTTTCATGCCTTTACGAGATCGTATAAAAAGAGTTGTTTTCAACTGTTTTTCTAGCGACCTAATACGTTGAGTGACCCCGGTCTGAGTCAATCCCAAAATTTTTGAAGCGTCTTGGACTGTTCCCTTGCGAACAACAGCCCAAAACGCTTCTAGGGTGGGGCTTAGTAAACTCATTTGTAGTCATAGATTAATGCTAATTATGAATTATACAACTATTACTTTTTTTTCTAGATTCCGTGCAACAGAGTTACCCACACATGTCGTGTGGAAAACTTTTTAAAATAAAATGCACACGTGTGCGAGGAGAAGAAAAATGAAAAAAATGTTCGTCATAAAAACGGTGATCGTGTTGCTGATAGCACAAAATGCGTTATCTGCACTTGGCCCTGTGGATAAAAATCCGGAAAACCCCACATTCACGTGCCAAGCACAGAATGGGGATCAGCTTTCCATTTCAAATAGCTACGGAAATGCTGCTGAAGTAAAGCTGACAAAATCTGGCGAATTGAAAATCTACAAAACGGGTTACACTTCCACGGCATCTCTGAATTATGCAAAATACGCCTATGCATTTTTTCAACCCAATTTTGTAGAAGTTGCTAGTCACAGTTCTGTTGGGCGAGGCTGTGGTAGAGGTTCATGCGACGGTGGATTTTTAAATCAGAAAATGATCTTTGCTGATGTGAAAATTGGCGACTATGAAAATACTTTTAATTGCAATTAGTGCGGTGACCGCTTTCTTTCTTGGGAAAGAGGCGGTTAACGTTTTTAAATCGCCAGTGTTGTTTCAATCGCTTGAATCAAAGACTGTAACTGGCGAAGCGGTATATAATAAAATTAAATGGTTTTCCGATTCAGATAAAGATATTTGGATGATGAGTCAAAGCCATAACGGCCCACAATTTCCAGAGGAGAAATGGGACAGATTGGCGATAATCGTTGATAAGAAATATAAGACCGCTCAGTTTCTACAACTGAAGCCAGGTCCATTGCAGTGGACCGAGGACTTAGTTTCGCAACAAGTGCCTTATCGAGTATCATGTTTTATGTGTCATGCAAATGGACCCAGAGCCATACGCCCAACGGGTAGTAGCCTATTTGCGGAAGCCAAAATTCTGCTATGGAATTTTAAAATAAAATCCTATGGCAGATTAAAAGAACACCCAAGCCATTTAAAATTGGATGCTGATTTGAATATGCCATTCCGACATCGAACAGAAATAGACAACGATACTCTTCAAGTAAAAGTTTGTGTCTATTGTCACAAGGAATCAGGTTTTGCGGCTCGTGGTACGTTGACCAGACAGAATGCGGTCACAATTCAATTCTTAGTGGAAAGTGGAATTATGCCGCCATTTGGAATTCCAATTTCTGTGGGTGAGAAAAAAGAAATACAAAGGTTTATCAGAGGTTTTTAAGCCGTTCGCGTTCATGGCTATAAGCCTTCATTCTGTTCACTGCTGCATTTTTTACCTGTCAAAAATCCTGACATCTATGAGTTTTTGATTAATTAAACTAAACTCAGTCCGGTATCAAATATTTAACAAAATCAAACAAGGAGTTTTTATGAAAGTGATTTTAGCGGTTTTAGTTTTGATAGCATCGGTGTCTTCTTTTGCGCAAATGACAGTTTTTTCTAATCAAGATGCATTGAAGTTAGTGATGACTGATGATTCAATTTTAGAAGCCGTTTATGCCCAATCAGGAACTAACAATTTGATGGGATTAAGTGTTCTTAATTCTGATTTTAATGCTTTTGAGGTTGAGATCAATACTAACATTGAAGACAAAGATTGCCGCACCAGTGTGTTGGTTGAAGCAGAATTAGTACATGCTCGGATACCAGGTGGCGGCCAAATCACTGCAAACAAATTAGTTGCAAAGAAAATTTTTAAATCAATTTGTGAAGGTACTTAGTACCTCATCGATACTGGATAACATCGCTCGAATCAAAGCGCACTTTTTTTAGAGTTTGGTATTTATCATCCGCGGCGCGATAGCCAGCAGCTATCGCCGCAACAGTTTTGTAACCAGTTCCAGTTAATCCCAGCACTTTATCGTAAGCAATGGGATCAAGTCCTTCCATCGGAAGAGTATCAATCTCCATTAGTGCGGCTGTTGTGAGAAAGCTACCCATTGCAATATAGGTTTGTCTTTGAGCCCAAGTAGAAACAGATTCTGAGCGAGGCCCCGTCACTAAATCACCCATCATCATTTTTTTAAATCCAGCTAAAGTCGCCGGATCCAATCCGCGAGTTGTTGCCATGGTGTGGATAAATTTATCAATATGGTTTTCATCCATTTTCTCTTTGTATGTGAGAACCACAAAATGAGACGCATCAGTAACTGGAGTTTGACCCCAAGACAAAGGGAGGAGCTGTTTGCGAATCTCGGGATCTTGAATGACTAAAAATTTCCACGGTTGTAATCCATAAGACGAAGCCGCCAAGCGAAGCGATTCGGATAGGACATTCCAATCTTGTTCACGAATTTTTTTAGAGGGATCGAATGTTTTGCAGGCATAGCGCCAGTTGAGATGTTCGTGAATAACTTGATTATCGACTCGATTCATTTTGTGTTCTCCTCATAATTAATGACTACAGAGCCACCTTAAATGAAAAAGAGGTGGGAAACCACCTCTTTTTGTAACTGCTATTGTGACAATAAAGAAAATCTATTACTTGGCATCAAATGCGGAGCTAACGAAGTTTGATTTATTATGCATCGAAAGATTATTATCCTTCACAGAAGCAACACGCCAGTAATAACGAGTATTGGCTTCGGCTGTTGCAAAATCTGCTGAGTTTCCTTTTGTGAAGTGATTATTCAAGACCAACCATTTGAAATTAGGATCTGTTGCCACTTGCAAGTGATAGTGAGTTGCGCCTGGAATTTCGCTCCACTCTAATTTCACAGAACCCGAAGTCACTTTCGCTAAAAACTTGGGTGACAATAGCTTTGTCGTTTTTGGAGCAAGACCAACTTCAGCTTGGCGGGATTTATGCTCTGGAAATAAAGAATTCATCTTTGCAGTTAAATCTCCGTGACCACCACCATGTGATTCTGCAGCAGCATGTCCGCAATTTTCGGTTTGTCCTGCAGTGCAGGCAGCAGGTTCTGTTTTATGTTGTTCCTCAGCAATTGTTTTAAATGTCAGGCTTAATGCTAAAATAAATACAACCAATGCGAAAACTAGCTTCATAAAAGCTCCTTTAAATTCAGTGAGTTATAACCTAATTCGCAGAATAAAAATTATCAAGAAAAGATCTTCATTCTTGGGTTGTGAATCATGAACTATTTTGCTACAAGTTTTAGCAGGGTTTTACGGGTAATCGCTGCTAGACGTAGAAATACGTTTAGGAGAGGAAAGTCCGAGCTTCAAAGAGCAGCACATGGGGTAACTCCCCTCGGCCGTAAGGTTAGGAACAGTGGAACAGAAAGAATATCCAAGGCTATGAGCCTGATTTCGGGAACGGGAGAAATCAGGGGAGTCGGTGGAGTGAAAACAGCCAAACTCTGTGCGAAGCAAGATCAAATAGGGAAGCGCAATCGCTGAAAGTTTTCGAAAGATGATTTCCAGAGATTTAACGGCGGCTCGCCGAAGACTTCCGGGTCAGATCGCTTGAGCGTTTAAGTAATTAAACGCCTAGAGGAATGATTACCAACTTACCAAAGGAATGTGGGAACAATGGTAAGTAACAGAACTCGGCTTACAGTAAAACCCTCCCATCTTTTTTTTTGAAATGTTAAGGGCAGAATTTTAATCTGTCCTTAACAAATTTTAAGACCTTGATCCTGTGTCATGGTTCGCGACTTGTACGCCACTGAATCGCTATTAGACTGATAACTGCAAAAAAAATTAATAGAACCATTGGAGGGTCTTTAATGAAGAAGTTATTTATATTAACTGGCGTCATTCTTATGTCTGCAACGTTGATTCGTTGTACAAAAAGCGATGATGCATCTGGAAGCGAGCGTTTAACAACAGCTGGAAAAATGAATGCCGGTCTTGAGGGCGCTGTTGAAACAATTCAAAGCTTAGGTGCAGAGATGGGCACAGGTACATTCTTTGTTCCCATGTCAAAAAGTTCGGGACCAAGCACTTTGTCAGCCGCAACTAAATGTACAGAACATGCTGAACCAGGTGAAGACGGCAGCAACGGACAACCACTGGATGGCACTGTGACCGATGCTGAACGAATCAGTCAGTCAGATGCAGCCTATGCGATTCAAAAACTGTATTGCACACTAGCTGCGGATACCAGCAGCCCGGAATCTGTTTCAGGTGCAGTGAAGCAATTTAAAACAGTTATTTGCGCTGTCGAACGCACAATAGGAACATTGGCATTTGATGGCGTACCCGTTGCCATGACTGGAATCACTTTGGATACAAATTGCGCTACCGCAGAACAAATTTTTGATATGAGCGGTGGAGCTTCATCAACATCGGCTACGATTACAGTGACAGGTGGATTTACAGTCACTTCATCTTTAAATCCAACTTTTTCTGAAATTCCTGGGAATACTCATTACACACATGGTGTAAAAATCGAGAGTACATCAGATCCAGCAGAATTGAAATACATCGTGGTTGCGAAATTTGATTCTTCTGTTGAAGGTGATCCAACAGACAGTGGTGATTTTGAATTTGCAACTTTGGGCACAGGCACGATGATGCAAGGAACAGCGATTGATTATACCGCTGGAAAAATTTATGGAACGGGTGCGACGAAGCACTTGTGGTATGAGTCGCGCACCAACCGTGTTAAGGCGAGCCTTGGTGATACAACTTGCAAACCTGGCGAAGCGTCAAGCTCGTGTGGTTTTGCTCGTCATATTCGTTTAAGCACTGATATTGCTTTTTCAAGTGGTGACATCAGTGATGTGAGCAACATGTACGCTATTATTTCTGATGGCGGCGATGCAACGGGTTCGGGTCAAACAGATCAAGCCAATGTGATCTCTGTAACTGGAGCACTTTCAACTGGTTTAACAGGTCAGTTGTGGCAATCAGGCGCGGGAATTTCACCAACAGAGTTGGGTGGAGCAGATGCTTTATCTGATTTAACGGCTGCAACGACTACATGTTTACCAACATCTGGAGCGGCAGTAACAACAACGTGTCCTGGAATGCCTGCGGTATTACAGCCTACAGGTCCGATCAAAACATTTATGCTTCCAGCGAACTCATCAACATGGTTGGCCAACGCTTCAACAAAAGGTGGACTTGGTTTTACTGGTGCTGTGACGATAGGTGACGAACAATTCGTATCGCCGTAGTTTTTGTTAACGAGTCATGTTATTTTGAAAAAGAGAATTCTAGAAATAGAGTTCTCTTTTTTTTTTAACTTATTAGAAGAGGAGTTAAGATGTTTTCAAGCGTCACACAATTAATCGTGATTTTTATATTTGCATTTGGTCTTGGTGCCCAAGCTGAGCAAGCGCCGGCATTGATCCAAGTGACAAGTTTCGCAGAAGTTTCGATGGAGCCCAATATTGCTGTTTTGCAATTGGAGATCTGGGCCAAGGCCGGATCTGCGAAACCTGCGCAGGAAGTGGCTGCGCGGTATTTTCAGAAAGTAAAGGCAACTATTGAGTCGTTCAAGATTAAGAAAGATGATTTTGTGACGACGAATTATAGCGTCACTCCGGATTATGTTTATGATCAGAAAACTCAACAAAATCGGATTGTTGGTTTTCGGGTGACTCAGAATCTGCAAATTTCACTTCGTCAGGCTGAAAAGGCTGGATCGCTTGTGGATGAATTAATTGGTGCTGAGAAAACCGATAAATCAGGCGTTAGCATTCAGTCAATTGGTTGGGATTCAGATAAAAAAGCGGCGGCGGAAACTCAGGCCATGAGTCAGGCCATTAAGAACGCAAAAAAACGCGCTGAAGACATGGCGACGGCGGCTGGAGTGAAAATCAAGGGATTGTATCGTCTAGCCAATTCACAAAGCCATGTTGAGCCTCAGCAATTAAGAGCGGCGATGAAATTTTCAATGACAGAGGCTGCATCGGATCAGACGCAATTACCTGCAGGAACAATTAAAGTTCGTGCGGATGTGAGTGCCGATTATTTAATTCAGTAATATTTTTTTTGTTTTATTTCTTTTTAGCTAATACAAAAAGTTCGCGGCCCTGACGGGTGGCAATGGATTGGCGCCAGCGGCTCCAGAAAAGAAAATGGAAAAATTTTTCGAGATGTTTGCGGATTTCCCATTCGGTGGCGCCGAATGGAGGGCCAGCGCGTTTCTCCATCACATAAAAAACGGCCATCAATTGGCCCTGTTCATGAAGCATACGGCGCCAAAGTCGGACCATTTCGCTGCGTTGATCGGGAGGAATGGCGCAAAAGCAGGTGTGTTCAAAAATAAGATCAAAGCTGTTGTTCCATTCTTGGGGTAAATCAAAAATATTGGATTCGTGAAAAATCAAATTGGGCAAATGGGCGTATTTTTCTTTACCGCGTTTGATGGCTTCTTTTGAAAAGTCGACGGCCGTGACGACATGACCGACCTCTGCAAATAAAGCAGCATCGTGACCTTCGCCGCAGCCTAAAACCAGAATTCGAGATTTGGGTAATTTTAAACGTGGCAACATATCGACCAAAACGGGTGATGGGGCGGCTAAGTCCCATCCGGGAGTGCCTTCTTTGGCGTAAACATCGACCCAAAAATTTGGTTTTTCAATTGTCGGCGTATCGATGTAATACGGCGGCGTGGAAATATAATTGCCTTGAGCGACAAAGCCTTCGTCATCAAAAGAATCCGATAAATTAAAAAGTTGCGCTTGAGCTTTTTCGGTCAGAACAAACGGAGCACCACCAATGGTTAATCCATTGAAGCGATCCCACGGATCGAGCGACCATTTTTTGGGATCAGCCAGGAATAAATTGTTGGCTGTCGATTGGATAAAAATTTTATTTTCTTTAAATTCAATAGCTATGATCTGCAGAGGATGATCAAAGGATTCAACGATGTAATTTTCGTCTTGGAATTCGGTAACAAGTTGATATTTTTCAGTCAGTCGCAAATTTTGCTGAATCTCGTGAATGTCGTTGGGATTTCGTAAGGGAATATCGGATTCTGGGTCTAGAAAAATTTCTCCATTTTCATTGATAGAAAGAAATTTTTCAGACATTTACTTGGTCGTTTTTTCTTCAGGAATGGGTTCTGATGTTATGGCCGGTGTTTCGGTGCCGTCCGTGCTAATAACGATTCCTTCTTTAAATTCGATGGCATTGGTATCTGTTTTTACAGATTGAATAACCCACTTTTGAATATTTGGATCTTCAGAAATACTGCGATTTAAAATCGCTTGGCCAGAGATTTGTTGCTCTGAAGATTCTTGATCTTCTAAGGTGTCATTAAACTTATACGAAAAATAAGCCTTGATTTTGTTGTCATCGAGTTTTTCGGTATAGATTTTACTGAGTTCAAAATTCGATGAATTTGGTCGATTGGCTTTGATGGTATCCTGAATCATAATTGCCAATTTGCTTTGAATTCCAGCATGTACGTCAATTCCAATCGTGCTTTTTGTCGTTAGCAGGCTCCATGTCCAAACAAAGGCTGCTACAAAGATAAAAAAACTGACTAACTTTATCATAAAGTCTCCTGTTGGGGGCATTACTCTTAGCCCCGCCGCGTCCGTGTGACAAGATTAGTTCAACATGCTAGCGTCGAATTAACAAGAAATTTACCCACCTAGATCAAGGGATGAATAACGCATGTTTAAGCTGAAATTAAGTAATGCAAAGACAACGCAAATCTATATGCAAAAATTGAAAGATTTCAAAACTTGGGCTCAAGTAAAAAGTCCAAAGTCGATTCGACCAGCGCTTAGCTATACGTTGGGCTGGCTGTCTCCGGAATTGCTGGGGACGGGATTTCGTATGATTGAAGTCTCAGATTTTGAAATGAAGGCATTAATTCCCGCGGATGCGGCGAATAAAGATGGTTCAGGACAAATTCATCAAGGTTTGGTTTTGAATGCTGTTTTGGAATTGGCGACCACATTTACTCATCGTCATATGGAAACCAGTTTTTATCATGTTGAATCCAGTGAAGTTAAGATTTCTAAGAAATTAAAATGGAATGAAGGGTTGGCATTGCATGTGACCAAAACAGATTCTGAATTTGATGATTTTTTTTCAGAACTTCAAAAAAATAAGAAAGCGCAACTGAGCTTTCGAGTCAGTATTGAAGTCGGCGAGCGAAAGAAAACAGATACTGTTGATGTGAAATTGATTTGTGTACCAACCCCTTTGTTAACTTCGTAGAAGGCACCTTATTATGATTTTAGAAACCCAATTGGATGTTCAATCAGAAGAGTATCGAAAAAATAAAGCCGCATTGCTCGAGCAAGTCAGCGATTGGCGCCGTAAGGTTGAATTTGCAAAACTAGGTGGCGGAACTGAAGCATTGAAAAAGCATAAAGCCCGTGGAAAATTAACGGCACGCGAGCGCATTGAAGGATTATTAGATCCAGGGACAGCTTTTCTAGAGTTTTCAACATTAGCGGCTTTGGATATGTATGATGGTCAAGCTCCGGGTAGCGGAGTTATTACCGGTATTGGTGTCATCGAAGGGACTGAATGTATTTTGGTGGCCAATGATGCCACGGTTAAGGGTGGAACCTATTTTCCAATGACCGTAAAAAAACATTTACGGGCTCAGGAAATTGCCATGGAAAATGGCCTGCCATGTATTTATTTAGTGGATAGTGGTGGCGCGTATTTGCCATTGCAATCGGAAGTATTTCCTGACCGAGATCATTTTGGTCGTATTTTTTATAATCAAGCCCGCATGAGTGCACTGGGAATTTCACAAATATCAGTCGTGATGGGTTCCTGCACAGCCGGCGGAGCCTATGTTCCATCGATGAGTGATGAAAATGTGATTGTTAAAGATAATGGGACCATATTTTTGGGTGGTCCTCCGTTGGTTCGCGCGGCCACGGGTGAAATTGTGGATGCTCAGGATTTGGGTGGAGCACATACCCATTGCGAGATCTCTGGCGTCACCGATCATTTCGCCGAAGATGATCATCATGCGATCGAGATCACGCGATCGATTGTGAAACATTTGAATAAACGTAAAGTTGTAAATATTAAAACTCAACCGATTGAAGAACCGCTTTACTCAGCCGAAGAACTTTATGGAGTATTGCCTGCAGATTCACGGATTCCATTTGATATTCGTGAAGTGATTGCGCGAATCGTGGATGGGTCTCAGTTTCACGAGTTTAAGCCACTTTTTGGAAAAACCTTAGTGACTGGATTTGCTCATATCTGGGGAATGCCCGTTGGGATTATTGCTAATAATGGAGTTCTATTCAGCGAGAGCGCTCAGAAGGCCGCCCATTTTATTCAATTGTGTGAGCAGCGCGAAGTTCCATTGATCTTTTTGCAAAATATCACGGGCTTTATGGTCGGAAAAAAATATGAGCATGAGGGCATTGCGAAACACGGAGCCAAAATGGTGATGGCAGTTTCGAACGCTCGGGTTCCAAAATTTACAGTGGTCATTGGTGGATCCTATGGAGCTGGAAATTATGGAATGTGTGGACGGGCATATCAACCGCGACAATTGTGGATGTGGCCTAACGCACGAATCAGCGTGATGGGTGGCGAGCAAGCTGCCAATGTTTTATTAACTGTAAAAATGGATCAAATGGCAGCGAAGGGTCAATCGATGACAGTCGCAGAACAGGCTGAATTCAAAAGACCAACGCTAGAAAAATTCGAAAGCGAGAGTTCGGCCTATTTTTCAACAGCACGTATTTGGGATGATGGAATTATTGATCCTAAAGACACCCGAACTGTTTTAGCTTTGGGAATTTCGGCCAGTTTAAATTGTGCTTGGGGACCAAAACAGCAGGGCGTTTTTAGAATGTAATCAGGAGTGAGCATGAAGTTTTTAAAAATTGAAGATCTCGGTGAGTTTAAAGTTATTTCGTTGAATCGACCTGAGGTTAAGAACGCATTTCATCCTGAAATGATCTCAGAAATAACGGAAGTATTTACTGATTTCGCGAATGATAAAAAAACCAAAAGCATTGTGTTGCAAGGCCAGGGTACGGCTTTTTGCGCGGGTGCCGATTTAAATTGGATGAAAGAAATGGTCAACTACACGTTTGATCAGAATCTGAAAGATTCCGAAAAGTTATGGATGATGTTTGAAGCCATTGCCTTTTGCCCTGTTCCAGTAATTGGAGTGGCTCATGGAGCTGCGTTTGGTGGGGCTTTGGGGTTAATCGCTTGCTGTGATTATGTTTTTGCCGAGGAAAAAACACAGTTTTGCTTCAGCGAAGTGAAGTTAGGCTTAGCTCCGGCGGTGATTTCTAGTTTTATAAAACGTAAAATTTCTGAAGGCTCTGCGCGGTCTTTAATGCTATCTGCAGAAGTTTTTTCAACAGAAAAAGCAGTGGCAATTGGATTGGTTCATTCTACATTTAGTGGCGTATTCGATCTTGAAAAATCGTTGAAAAATTTTTCAAGTAATGGAACAGAAGCCATGCGGGAAACAAAAAAATTACTTAATCAACTTTCTGGTTCGGATTGGGATAAGCAAAAAAAACTGACGACAACTGTTATTTCTGAGCGACGGATGAGCGCCGAAGGCCAAGAGCGACTTAAAAAGTTTGTCGATAAAAAATAGGTTAGCTGTCCTTGACGGGTGTATAAACGGTCACAAACAGTTCCGTTTCCTCGATCAAATCTTCATCAGGAAATTGTTGTTTATAAAAAGCTGAGTACTCGTTATGAAATTTTTCAACATTATCACCGAATCCAATGAGCTGTAAAAGCCGTGGATTGGGTTCGCCAAAAGTGGTTGTGAAGGCCTCGACCAATTTGGCTTTCCCAAGCTCTTCTTTTTGCATATTGCAGACAAGATACGTATGACCCACTTCGGCAACACGCTCGTCTGTTAGTCCTGGCGAAATTTTTTCAATACGATCTTTTGGCTCACAGCTAACAAAAATGCCACTTTTTAAGATCTGCATTGAAATAGGATCTAAATATAACCCAATTTTCATAAGTTTATTTTACAGAAAGTGACATCCAATTAAAACAAGATTATAAAAAAAAGATGAAATCTATTCACCGAGTTGCAATCGCTAATCGTGGAGAAGTGGCAGTTCGCATCATTCGTGCATGCGAAGAGCTAGGCTTAGAGACTGTTTTGCTTCATTCAGACGCAGACATTGATTCTCGAGCGTATCGTTTGGCGACGAAAACAATTTGTATTGGTCCAGCTCCGACGGCACAAAGTTATTTGAATATTTCCGCAAATATTGATGCGGCATTAGCCTCCGGCGCGGATGCGATTCATCCTGGGTTTGGTTTTTTATCTGAAAATGCTGATTTTGCCCAAGCGTGTGAAGACGCTGGCTTAATTTTTATTGGACCAAGTGTTGAGGCCATTCGAACTTTGGGCGATAAAATGACTTTTAAAGCGTTGGCTAAAAAAGCCAATTTGCCATTGATTCCTGGATATGAGGGTTCTGATCAATCTGTAGAAACATTGGTGGCGGAGGCCGAGAAAATTGGTTTTCCAGTTATTGTCAAAGCGGCTGCTGGCGGTGGTGGTCGTGGAATGAAGTTGCTGACATCTTCAAGCGAAGCCAAAGATCTTATTGAATCTGCGCAGCGGGAATCTTTGTCGGCATTTGGTTCCGAGAAAGTTTTTCTTGAAAAGTACCTGGGGCATGCCAAGCATATTGAATTTCAAATATTTGGAGACAGCACAGGACATGTGGTGCATTTATTTGATCGTGAATGCTCTGTTCAGCGTCGCCATCAAAAAATTATTGAAGAGGCCACATCGCCATCACTGACCGATGAATTGCGCCGTCAAATGGCCGAGGTGGCCTGCACCATTGCAACATTAGGAAAATACAAGAACGCGGGAACCGTTGAGTTCTTGCTTCAAGATAATAAGTTCTATTTGCTCGAGGTGAATACGCGGTTGCAAGTTGAACATCCGGTTACCGAAGAAGTTGTTGGCGTGGATTTAGTAAAAATGCAAATTTTAACGGCCGCAAATAACTTTGTCTTTGGAAACAAGGATATTCGAATACCCAAAGGCCACGCAATTGAGTGTCGAGTGTATGCGGAAGATCCTTTCATGAATGGGATGCCATCGACCGGAAAAATTGGGACACAAATTTGGCCCGAAGGTCCTCGTCGTCGCTATGAGTATGGGTTTGACGAGGGCGATACAATCACGGCGCATTACGATCCCATGATTGCTAAAGTTATTGTGTGGGATGAGAATCGTCCACGCGCGATTCAAAAAATGATTCGCACGTTGAAGGACTGTGTTATTTTTGGAGTGCACACGAATATTCCTTATCTTATTGAAATTTTAGATCATCCTGATTTTCGAGATGGGTCTATGACCACCAGATTCATCGAAAAGCATTTTTCAGAAGGTCTGCAAAAATCAGAAGAGAATTTAAAATGGGCCCCGCAAGTTTATAAAAAATATTTAGAAGTTTCTTCATCGGGTGGTCATCACCAGAGCTCCATTTCTTCTCCGTGGCAGTTTTCTTGGAGAGGTATTTGATGAGCCAACTCAAAGAAGTTAAAGTTTTAATCGATGGGATCGAGACTACTGTCCTTGCACAAACCATTGGTCAAAAGTTTTGGTGCAACGTCAATTCCAAGACTTATTGTTTTGATATTTCTGAAGTTTCAGGTGGAACCCAAGGTCGAAAAAATAAAGCTCAGGTGAAGACGCCTCATTTAATTTTAGCCCCAATGCCGGGTAAAATTACTAAAATATTTATTGATTCCGGCTCACAGGTTCAAAAATCTCAGGCCCTTTTGGTGATGGAAGCCATGAAAATGGAGTACACATTAAAATCTGATCTGAACACAGTGGTTGAAAAAGTTAATGTTCAAGTTGGAGATCAGGTGACTTTAGGGTCACTATTGATCGAACTTAAGCCCGAGGTTGTCGTATGAAATCAGTCAAGATTGTAGAAGTTGGACTTCGAGATGGTTTGCAAAATGAAACCACGATGCTTTCGGTAGATCAGCGATTAGTTTTGCTTAAAAAATTAATTGAAGCGGGTGTGACTCATTTTGAAATTGGTGCTTTTGTTTCTCCAGAGTGGGTCCCGCAAATGTCAGTGACTGCAGATTTGATTGGGAAGTATTACTCCAGCTCTGTATACAATAAAAAATTTTCCGCAAGCGTTTTAGTACCTAATGAAAAAGGGATGCGTTTGGCCATCGAGGCTGGCGTCAAAGAAGTTGCTATTTTTGCTTCGTGCTCAGAGACTTTTTCGAAAAAAAATATCAACTGCACAATAGATGAAAGCTTTGAACGATTTAAGCCAGTTATTGCCTTGGCTAAAAAACATAAGATCAAAGTTCGAGGTTATCTATCCACGTGTTTTAGCTGTCCTTTTGAGGGCGCGATTTCTCAAAAAAAAGTGATCGCGATAGCGCGCCGAATGTTCAAACTTGGTGTTTACGAAGTTTCTATTGGTGATACGATTGGGGCGGCTCATGTTGGAGAAGTCCGCACACTTTTTTCAAAATTAAAAAAGGCTATTCCTATTAAAAATTTAGCGGGTCATTTTCACGATACTCGTGGTCAGGCATTGGCAAATATTTTAGCGGCCTATGACCTGGGTGTGCGAACGTTTGACACCAGTTTGGGTGGATTGGGTGGATGTCCTTATGCTCCGGGTGCTTCAGGTAATGTGGCCACCGAAGACGTTGTTTATATGTTTGAAGGCATGAAAGTAAAAACAGGTTTAAAGTTGGATAAATTAGTTGAATTAAATCAGTGGCTACAGCCACTAATGAATCATTCCTTGCCATCCAAAGTGGGTCGAGTCGGTCGATTGAAACCCCTGAAAAAATAGATTTTTTACGGCCCTACTCTTGCTTTCACAAGAGATATGAGATTTGAAAGACTGCAATGGGCGCTTATAGGTCTATTGTATTGCATAACGATGGGATTTTTTCTGTATTCGGCCAAACCGATTTGTACGGATTCCATTGGCGTCGAAAAGATCGACAGGGTGACCTTTGCTGAGACTGAAACTTTGTTTCGATGTTCAGCTCGGGTGACGGTCAAGTATTCAAGCTATTTTGCATCTGTTGAGCCCGCGCTTCAGCAGCGTATCGATGGGATGATGCTTTTTTTGAATAAATACCATCCTATGAAAACTCGCGTGCAAATCAGTATCGATGAAACAAAGCCCATTTTTTTTAAAATCACTGATAATCGGATACAGATTGGATCGCAGTTACTTCATGCCAAGGGGCATCTCGAGCGAGGTCTTATCAAGATTTGGTTGGCAGAGCGAACGAGTTTGAAAATTGATATCGCTTTATTTTCTGAAGTGGCTGCGGATTTTTTATGGTATGTATACCAAGGGGAATTTGAAGTCGAAGATCCTCTGCGACAAGTGAAAACCGAGTTGGGTCGTGATCGATGGCCTCAGGTATTAAAATCAACAGAAGGGTACTGCGAATCTCCATGGAAGCTCTCTGAGCATTTTTTTAACTGTGAATCCATTCGAGCCGATCGTGTTTTAACGGATCAAAATACGTTTAATCTCAGCATCCGACCACTCATGACTTCTGTGTGGATAAAAGCGTACAACGAGTTGGCATTTCAGGACCGGTTGAGTTTTATGAGCTACTTTGCCGAGTATTTAAGAACGCAGTCGTTGAATTCGGAGAAAGCGATTCGCTCAATTTTGGAAGACTCCCATCCGCTTAAGCAGGGTATGCTGAGTATAAAGCGTATGACTGATTTGTTGAACTCCTCTCCGTTAGTAAAAGAGCGCAAGGAATTCCGAGAATTTTATTCTCGCATTACTATCAATTTACAACAGTCCGGAGTCAGTGATTCTTTTGCAGAAGCTTATTTTGATTATTTATTTGAATATCCTGATGAGCTTTCGCCGGACTCAGTGTTCTTTAAAAATTTAGTTTTGATTTCTCAAAAGAATCCTCAATTGCAAATTGCAGTTAAAGATCTGCATCAGATTTGGATTTTGCCAACGCGGGCCAGTCTGCCGCTCACAATTTTTGATCAAATCAAGAATCAACAGCATGTCTATTTTGCATGTCCGACACTTAAAGAAATTTCGATGACTCAATTTTTTGAACATTCAGAAAAACTTCTTTTGGTAAAGGGTTGTGATCAGAACAGTGTGATGGATTTTGAATCCTTGATTACTAAAGGAGTTATGGATTTTTCTCGCAGGAATAAAAATCTTGCCTTTATTCAGTTCCATCTGCCATCATTTGAAATGAAGGCAAAAGAACTGGCGCATGTTAAAAACTTTTTTGACTTGGTTAAGAACCGCGATGTTAATCAGTCCGAATTTCAAACGCTAGGTTGGAGTCAAATACAGTGGTTCGAAGAATCTCAAGCTTACAAGCCAAATGCAGTCGTCGACGCTATCGAATTATTTCGCATCGATATCAATTAGTGTTCTTTTTTATAGTGATGCTGGTGTCTACGGAAGCCTGGTCTCAGACTTCGATTGGAATTTATGAGAGTCTATTGGGAGGCTCCGGAGTCGCCATTTCGGAATCGACGGCAGCATCTTATTATAATCCCAGTTTGCTTAAAAATAAGAAAGATCAATCCTATAGCCTCAGTGCCAGCGCATTTGGAATTTATAGTTCAAAGACAGATACCTCTGAAACTAAATCGGCAACTCTTTACCCAACGTATTTGAGTTCAATCATTGTTGGCAATGCATTGGTTCACGAAATTTTTTTCTATAGTGCTGTGCCAGCACGTTACAGCACCAATTCCGAAATAACTGATAGCAGTTCCATCAATCGCTCGGAGAGCGAAGTTGATTTGAGCTATATTAACTTTGGCTATTCGATGGCGTTTCGATCTTTCCCATTAGCTCTGAGTTATTTCGGAGAATTTCTTCAGATGAAAGCTAGTTCCGTTCATCAGTTTACCAGTTTGGTCAGTGCTGCGCGGACGACGACCGTGGCGCGAATGGATTCCACAGCGCTGGGTGTGGGGATTTCTGCTTCGGGTCACTTTACCAATTCAGGTTATACGATGGGATATAATTTCAAATCACGACGACATAATGTGTATAAGTCAGGCCGTGGTACGGGCACGTCCTCTGTTTATGATCCCATTTTAGCTCCAGAATTTCAGGTGATTGAAACCACTCCCGAGGCACGAGTTGAGCCCACGGGGTATTCTGTGTCGATTGGCCATGGTTTCAAATCAGGAGATCACGAATTTTTGACAGATTCTCATTTGCAGGAGAAAACTGATCTGAGCAGTGTCTACGATCTGACCCAGACCTTTGGATATCGATTAACATCGGATGCGGGTCACCAGTATCTATGTGGAATCAGTCATTTAATTAATTCTGACGTGAAGTATTTTGGTCAAAGTGCGTATTATTCGACGGGATATTCCTGGCAAACCCGAGCTTTGCGTTCATCCATAGGTATTTATTATTACAGTTCAAAGCTGAATCAAGATGATATTTTCGCAATGGGTCTGAGTTTTGGAAGTGAATTTAGTTACTAACCTTGTTAGGATTAATCATGTCTAAAAAAATTAAAACAATTTGTTGGCACGTGACTTTATTTCTTATTTTAAATCCCGTTATATCGATTGCAATGTTAGTTCTGTTTCTTGTTTTTTCAAACAGTTACACGACAATTGAATTGGTCTGGAATATTTTATTTGCAACTATTTTTGCAGTCTTGACGAATTTAAGTATTACAATGGGCTATCATCGTTTATTCGCTCATAAATCATTCGAAGCGCACCCCGTGCTTGAGGCTGTTTTACTTTTCATTAGTGCTGGAGCCTTTCAGGGGTCTTGTTTAAAATGGGCCAGTGATCATCGCATTCATCATCGATTCGAAGATACAGATAAAGATCCGTATTCAATTAAAAAAGGTTTCTGGCATGCTCACATGGGTTGGATGATGAAGCAGGAGTCTGTGAATATTCCAATTCATGCACCAGATTTAGAAAAAAATAAATTGGTTCACTTTCAACACAAATATTATTTAATCAGTGCGATTGTCGTTGGATATCTTTTACCGATGTTGGTCGGCGCCCTGTTTGGCAGTGCCTTCTTGGGGTTGGTGATCGGTGGGGGACTGCGAATATTTTTGACTCAACAATCCACATTTTTTGTAAATTCATTGAGTCATACATTAGGAAAAACT
The DNA here is from genome assembly GCA_001771815.1 of Bdellovibrionales bacterium RIFCSPHIGHO2_01_FULL_40_29. GTDB lineage: Bacteria > Bdellovibrionota > Bdellovibrionia > Bdellovibrionales > Bdellovibrionaceae > Pseudobdellovibrio. Next base: position 497,243 of record MEPU01000013.1, read on the forward strand.
CCGTACTCGACCGAGAAAACGGCAAAGGACAGTTTAGTCGTAGCATTCTTGACTCACGGAGAAGGTTTTCACAATTTTCATCATAAGTTTCAGTTCGATTATCGAAATGGTATTCGGTGGTATCATTGGGATCCAACAAAATGGTCTATTCAATTGGCCTATTTAGTTGGCTTAGCCAAAAAACTGAAGACCGTTAATTTTTCAGAAATTTTAAAGGCTCGATTGCAAGTACAGTCCGAGAAATTTGTAAATTCAAAATTTTACGCTGAAAAACTTGAACCCGCATATGAAAAAGTGATTCAGTCACAAATACGATTCGAGCAACTTAAGATTGAATACAAGAATAGTCACAAGGTTAAAGTAGCAGCACTTCGGGCCGAAATGAAATTAGCTCAAATTGAATTCAAGTTTCAAATGAAGCGATGGAAAATTCTAATTGAATCTGCAAATGATTTTGCGGTTTAATTTGTCTTCTTAGCTATCGAGCGCTTAAATTACAAAACACGAGATTGATGTTATTTGAACCCGCGTCTTGGCCAATGATCGCAAGTCCGCCTTGGGGAGTCCCGCGAAACCAGTATCGAATTTCTGATTCAGGATAAATATATTCGAGTTCCAGATGGCCATCGGTTATTGCCGTTTTCTTAAATTTTGAGCTGCTCGATTTCAACCAATGTGTAAGCTCTTCTGCAGTCAGATCCTTGAAAGGATCTGTTTCCGCAAAAAATGAAAAAATCCCACCAGCGTATAAACCGGAATCGACTTGTTCAAAGGCAAATCCAGCATGATGTTCAATCGTAGGATTATACAAATGATTCAAGTGGTAACAGGCCCCGCTAAATGCAGTGGCATCCGAGCTGGTAAAATCTAAATTTCCATTTTGATAAAGTCTTGAAATTTCAACCATCTGAGGAGTGCAGAATTCATTGTTTGTACAAAATTCAGCTGGATTTTCCTGAGTAAAGGCCAAGCAGTAGGCGGTCAGAATGAGTAAAAACAAAATAATTTTCATCGTTTTCTCATTTTTGGGCCTTTTTGAATCTCTGCACGTGTTTCTTTGTATTCGTTTTTCTCATTCACAAAGACAACAGTTGGTTTGTGGCTTGAGGCATCTGCAATATCAACTGAGGCATAGGCGACAATAATCACAATATCACCTTTTTGAACATGGCGTGCGGCAGCTCCATTCAGGCAAACTTCGCCTTTTTTTCCTTCGATCACATAGGTTGAAAAACGAGCGCCATTGTTGCAATTTAAAATATCAACTTTTTGATTCAAATAAAGTTTTGCCCGTTTGATAAGGGTTTTATCAATTGAAACTGAGCCTTCATAGTTAAGATCTGCATTCGTAACTGTGGCGCGGTGAATTTTTGAATACATCATATTTATTTTCATTTTTCGACTCCTGCGGCAGACTGGTTCTTTGAATAATTCTGATTCATCTGTAATGCAATTAAATTTCCCTTTAAAACAAGATCCGGGATAATAGCATCGAATATTTTCTCTTTTTCGAATAGGCTTGAAAATCCACCTGTACCAATTACAAAAGGTTTTTCGCCTTGGAAGCACTCGTTCGTCATGCGCGTGATGATCTCGCGCATGGCGCCCAAATGGCCGTAGTACAGGCCTGATTGCAGGCTTTCAATTGTTGATAGGCCCAGAACTTCATTTCGAGCGACGATTTCGATGGATGGAAGCTTTGCTGTTTTGGCCTCGAGCGACTCCATACTGAGTTTAAGTCCCGAAATAATCGATCCCCCAAGATAATCATGTTGTTTTGTGACGGCGCAAAAAGTTGTCGCAGTACCAAGATCAACTAAAATCAAATGACGATCCGGGTATAAATTTGTTGCAGCGATGGAATTTGCAATTCGATCCGCTCCAACTTCTAAAGGGTTTCGATATTTTATTCGCAGGCCTGTTTTGACTCCGGCTTGAAGAATAAATGGTGTTAAATTGAAGTACTTTTGACAAGCACCTTTCAATGAAAAAATAACATCAGGGACGACTGAGCACAATACGATCTGACTAATGCCTTTGGGATCAATTCCATTTTCTCGAAGAACCATTCTTAAGAAAACGCCCACTTCATCTGAAGACGAACCATGTCTGGAATTTCTGCGAAAAGATAAAAGCATTTTATCTTTGTCGAATACGCCTCCGTAAATTTGGGTATTACCCACATCAAGTGATAGAATCATAAATCCCCCGCAAGAATTTGAAATATTTTAAAAGATAGCTCAGACTTATTTTCAAGTTTAAGAGTCTGCATTTTTGAATCAAACACTGTGAATCGATGGTTTTGATTTTGAACATCGGCCCAATCATTGTGAATAACAAAGTCGCAGTGAGCATCTTGAAAAAGTGCAGTGACTTTTTCAGTGATTGATTCTGTTGAAGCTTGAGAGGTCAGCTTAAATCCGATCAATTTTGATTGTGGGCTCAGAGTTTTGATTTCGTTTATCAGTTTTTTATTTTTTTTCAGTTTCAATGATAACTCATCTGCAGTGCTAGATATTTTTCCAATTTCTTTGATGACCGAGTAATCACTGACGGCTGCTAAATGGATGACGGTATCAAATTTTTCTGCTGGAAGTAAATGCTGCAGTTGAGATTGAAGGTCAGTAAATGAATAAAAAGAAGTCCTTGGGCAACTGATTTGGGGAAGTGCCGAATTTTTAGAATGAAGAAAATGAACATCAATTCCTGATTCAAGCAACTGGTTAGCAAGATAAGCCGCTGTTTTACCAGTGCTGGAATTTGTAATCACCCGGACATCGTCGATAGGTTCAGATGTTCCACCACCCGTGATTAAAACTTTGAGTGATTTTAAAGGCTGAGTCGCCTGAGCCATCGGTGGTTCGTGTGAGATTTGGAGCTGCTGTTGAATCGTTTGAACAATGAGGTCTGGATCTAGCAAACGACCGAAGCCAACTTCGCCACAGGCCAAGACGCCGGATTCTGTCTCTAGAATTTTAACTCCAAACGAACGCAATTTTTGCATCGATTCTTGAGTTGTCGGATGAAGGTACATCATTGTATTCATCGCGGGTGATATTAAAAATGGTTTTTTAAAATCATGTGCTAAAAATAAAGTCGTCAGTAAATCATCACCAATTCCATGTGCAATTTTATTGATATAATTTGCAGTAGCCGGAGCAACAATTATCAAGTCAGCCCAGCGTGCCAGGTGAATGTGATCCATAACCGATCCCGACTGGTACATATTTGTAATCGGAGGTTCGCCAGTAAGACCTTCGAGAGTTGCGGCTCCGATAAATTCAAGGCTGCTTGGGGAAAGAACGGTTTTAACTTGATAGCCTTTCTGTTGAAGGCTAGAGGCAATGCTACAGGCTTTATAGCAAGCAATAGATCCCGTCATAATAAGAAGAATATTTTTATTTAATGGTAACATTGTCAATTAACCTGACCCCTTCTAAGAAAGCGGCTACAAAGCGGCGATCGCCTTCGTCTTGAAGATACTCGACCTGAAAACCATGATCTGTTAATTTTTGCGCGGCCTGAACTGTCGTTTTTTCTTCAGAGATAAATTGATAAATAAGTGCTGCTTTTTTTAAGCCTTCAGCAGATAGACGTGTGTTGCGAGAACTCATGGCCAAACCACTGGCTTCACGAAGAGTTGGACATGGAACGACTTGAATAGGCATGAAAAAACTTTGAACCATGTCATGAATCAGCTTGAATTGCTGATAGTCTTTTTCTCCGAAATAAGCTTTATGTGGGCGAACGATTTGTAATAGCTTCATCACGACCGTTAAGACGCCATCAAAGTGCCCAATGCGTTCAGCTCCACAAAGTTTTTTTGAAAATTCACCCTCGATGATTTTGTAACGATAGTTGTCTGGGTACAATTGATTGTATGTCGGAGCAATGATGGCGTTGACTCCTGCCGCAGTGGCCAAAACCATATCGGCGTCCCAAGTTTTTGGATACTTTGTAAAGTCGGTGGGGTCATTGAACTGAGTGGGGTTTACAAAAATACTTAAAACGGTGAAATCATTTTCATCAATGGATCTATTCAAAAGACTGACGTGACCTTGGTGAAGAGCGCCCATCGTGGGCACAAAACCAATTTCAACATCCGGTGAAAATGTTTGGCGAAAAGATAAAAATTCAGTCATGGAATCAAAAACTTGAACTTTACTCATATGAATGCTCTTTTTTCGGAAATTGACCTGAGCCAACGTCGGAGACATAAGAATTCAGTGCTCCCACAATAAGATCAGCTCCATTTAAATATTTTTTCAAAAATCGTGGTTGAAAATCAGGATTCATTCCCAGCATGTCTTGTAAGACTAAAACTTGACCGTCGGTTTCATGGCCAGCGCCGATTCCAATGGTTGGAATTTTGAGTGAAGCCGTAATTTCTTTTGCCAGCTGAGCTGGGACGCATTCTAAAACCACCGCGAAGCAGCCGGCCTTTTCCAAAGCCCGGGCATCATTGATGATTTTGAGCGCCTGTTCCGACTTTTTCCCCTGCACTTTGGGGCCACCCAATTGATGAATGGATTGCGGAGTCAGCCCTAAGTGTCCCATGACCGGAACTCCAGATTCGACAATGTGTTGAATTAATTCTGAATGACCGTCGGCCCCTTCAATTTTGATGGCTTGTGCTCCAGCCTTCATGACTAAATCCACACAGTTCATGGCATGAATCAGTCCTTTTCGCGTTGATAAGAATGGCATATCGGCGACAACAAACTTGTTGGGTAGACCACGCACCACGGCTGCGGTATGTAGGGCCATCAATTTTGCGGTGGCTTTCAGTGTGGTTGGATGCCCATGCATCACCTGAGCCAATGAGTCGCCCACCAAAATACAATCAACATTGGTTTTTTGAATCAACTGAGCAAATGAATAATCATAACAAGTCACCATGGTGATTTTTTGACCGGATACTTTTTTCTTTTGAAAATCAAGAACTGTATTCATGAGGAAAACTCCTTTACGAAGGCAGCATAAATAGTTTGGAGCTTGGTTCCATTTAATGAGGCCATATTTTTATTTATTGTCAGATGATCATTTCGCACAAGCGGTCCCGTCAGTGATTTTTCCTTGAGGGTTAAAAAATTTTGTAAAACTTGAGAGAGATAATTCTGAAAAGCCAGATCAGGAATTTGTAATTGGGCTAAAGATTTATCGACTTCATTCCAAAGCAATTGAGGAAAATTTCCTGCAACAACACAAAGCGCATGATACAGCGGCTTATGTTCATCTGAAACGATAAAGCTAGAGTTTTTAAATCCGGGCAAAAGTTGATCCAGATCTGTATTGGCACCGATGGCAAACGAAATAGAATGATAAACGTATTGTGCTAAGAGTCCTTCTGGAAAAGACATCAGCGGGTGAGCCCAACTCAATCGACGATCGGTTAATGCGCCACTAAAATGAACCACGGGAATGTCACTTCCGGCCAGATGGGTTTCATAGAATGGGATAATTGCAGAATCACGAATAGCGAGCCAAACAATATGACACTGATTCAGATACTTAACTAAGGCATGTGGATCCTGCGAGCGATCCCAGGTTAACAGGGTATTCGGTTTTTCTAAAAGTGAGTTCCAATGTTGCAGATGTTTTGCAAGACGGCCAGAGCCGATAAGAAGAATGGTCTTAGAATGTTCAATTCGAACGTTTTGCTTCATTTTTACCTCGGTACCTGTCGGAAATCATGCTTGCCGATCAAGTCCACTAGAGCTCAAGCTCTAAAAAGGAAATTAACACTTTTTAAATGAAAAGCAAGCTGCTAGAAGTACCACTATGAAAGCAATTTATTGGGTTATAGGCGCGTCTATAGTGGCTTTAGGTATTTTTATTTCTGTTTCACTGGATAGTGCACAGAGGACCGTGCCTAAAATCAAGTTAAGCTACTTTGCGGACGAGGTCGAAATTGCTCAGAATGTCTTGAAGCGTCTGCAGTTGGAAATCGGTCAGAATCCATTTTATTGGGTCGGAGTCGAGCCAGATAAAACAGAACAGATTGCAGTTGTTGTGCAAATAAAAAATGAAATCGAAAAGTTAAATGGACCATTTGTCGAAGTCATTGCAGATAGTGAACTGAAGCTTTCCGCAGAAAATATGAAATTATTAGGTGTGACTCAAAATGTTTTTATCAAAGAAAATATAATTAATGTTGGTGAAGTTCTTACCAAATTAGAGCAGCAAAATAAAAAATATTTCCTGGTGACGGCTTCTTTGTATACGAACACCTTCATCAAAGAAAATCCGACATCTATTTTAAAGAAAAATAATTCCATTAAACCAATGACTGTGTCGATGGCCTATTTTGCAACAAATCCAGAACAGGAAAAGAATATTTTATTTCCATGTGATACAGAAGATAAATCTGGGACATCGGCTTGGGGCTGTGTGATCGTCACCAAAGCCCGAAGTGTGCGACGAAAATATGAAAAGCAAAATATCAAGCCATGGGTGGGGTTGATGGATTTAACTGGTGGCAATGATTACATGCTGCTGATTCAAAAAAAGTAAAACGATACCAAATTGACTTCATCAGACTGTTAAACTGCGCATTTCGACCTCATGACTGAGTGGTCGACGTGGAGCTCGAAAATAAGTCCGCGGTGACAACTCAAAAAGATCTCCAATTTTGCTCATGTAGACGCAAGCATAGCGTTCCATTTGATAAGCAAAATAGCTTTCTTCATTTCCTGCACGCATCAACTGTCCCCAATTTGGATTATAAAGAGCCTGTTGTTTTTTAATCAATTGGCTGATTTGGGTGTCTATGGCCGTGATGTCATCTTGCAACTGATCAATTCGTTTTTCATCGACAGGAGATTCTTTTTCAATTTTCTTAGTCATGAGCTCGGTGAGCTCTTCTTCGAGGGGTTCCTTCTGATGCATCAAAGATTCGATCTCATTCATAATGGGTTCGGCTTCAACATTTTTTTGTAACTCTTCGTCCAGCTCTTCGATAATCATTGCCGTTCGCCAGTTGCAATCTTTTTTCAAGCGCAGAATATCGCCATAGATATGGTCGCCAATATACAAAATATCGTCTCCATCTAAACCCAGATCTGCAGTGAATTTTCGAGCGCCGCCGCTTTGGTAAACTCCGGGGCTGAGTTTTTCATCCATGTTCGACATTGTGCCATCTTCAGGATTTACTTTTAAAAATTTTAAATCATCATAGAAAAATTTTGGTTTTTGAGCAAAAGTAATGACGATTTCGAACAGATCAACCCACGACTTATAGTCTTTCAAAAATGGAGTGACAGCGTAATCCAATAATAATTTTGAATAATGAAAATCAGAATTTGTCAGAACAAATATTTTTTTGCCGTGTTTTCGAAATTTCTCTAATCCACGAACAACACTTTCGTCTTTAATAATATAGTGAGAGAGGTTTTTGCGAACTTCTTCTTTTAGAGATCCATCTCGGTGAGCTTCATCCAAAGCATCCAAAACATCATCAGCCATTTGGGCGTAATCTGGCAATTTAGATTGAGGATCTGAGTCTTTGAGTTCAACCAGTTGCGAATAGGCATGGGCCAGCGAGTACGAAAAACTGGTATCGATCGCCAAGTAATCATTTTTGCTGAGATCAATATAAGTGGATTTGTAAACTTTTTGATGAGTTTTAAAATCTAAAGGCTTAAGGCCATGAAAGCTATTGCGAATAGCTGTGTAGCGATTCAATTTTAAAAGATTTCCTTTTTTTCGATCAACAACCAAGCCTCGAAGAGCAAACTGAAAATCAAACTGTAATTTTTTAACAGATTCTGGATAGTTTTTTCGACTGACCAATTTCTCCATAATTTTTGTATGGGAAAGTCGTTCAAAATTCTCGGTGTTGTAGCGGATCAGAGTGTGATCCATATCTAAGCCAATATACTTGATGCGTTTTAGATTCAATGTGCGATTTACAAAAACTTTATTTCGAGGCATAGGTCCTTCTTGAGTGTAATGAGGATGCGTTACTCTTTAGTGATTGGCAGCTGAAAATGATTCCAAAGCATCATGCCGCCACGCATATTATAAACATTCTTTAGCCCCTGTTGTTGAGCAAATGCGCATGCTTGTGCTGATCGCCCACCAGATCGACAAACAAAGACAATGGGTTTGTCTGTTGGAATAGATTTTAAGTGGTCGGGAATGGTGTGTAAAATAATGAGTGTTGCCGATGCAATATGTCCGAGGTCACCATTAAATTCAGATTGTTCTCTGACATCAATTAATGTCAGTTGAGAGGCATTTTCAAAAACCTCGGTGGGTTCGACGTCTTGGACGTTTTCAAAATGCGGGTTTTGTGTTTTTAACTTCACTTCATAAAGCATAGGCAATAGACAATACATTAATTCGCGACTCAACAGCAACATTTTATCGCAGAAAAGGCGCCTATTATTTATATATTTATAGCGTCTTGTGTCTAATGGGCTCGCAAGTCATAATGGCGCTTCCTTTGGAGGTTTCAAATAGAAAAAAAGCTTAAAGAGAATTCACTTTCCAAAGAACAGCAATTGGCATTGGAGCTTTGCCAGTCCGGCGAGAACATCTTCTTAACAGGTGGCGCAGGATCCGGAAAAAGTTTTGTCATTAAAGAGTTCATGCAAAAAATTGATCCCAAGCAAATGCCCATTTTAGCCAGTACGGGTGCTGCAGCCGTATTGCTCGGGGGACGAACGTTTCATAGTTTTTTTGGGCTTGGAATTATGGAGGGCGGTCCCTCAGCAACTTTCCAGCGCGTGATGAATGATGCGCGGACCATGAAGCGCCTTCGCCAAGTTGAAGGGGTTATTATTGATGAAATTTCAATGATTCCGGGTGATGCTTTGATGATCGCCGAAGCCTTGGCTCAGCATGCAAAAGAATCCACATTACCCTGGGGTGGCTTGCGAATTATTGCAGTCGGAGATTTCGGACAACTTCCCCCAGTTACAAAATTTGGACAAAAAAGAGATTGGTGTTTCTTAACAGATGCTTGGAGGAATACGGGATTTCAAAACTGTGCGCTGCATTTCAATCAGCGGATTCAGGACAATCGATTTCTGGATGTTTTAGCCGATGTGCGAGACGGAAAAATTTCAACAACAGTCACGGATTTTTTAGAAGAACACACCCGTGATCATGATGAGGACCATCCGGGTACGCGATTGTTTCCACGACGGGATTTGTCTGAGAATTACAATCAAAAAAAATTATCTGAAATTGCCGAGACTGAATACATTGTGGATTCTATTTTTTTGGGAGAGCAGCGCTATATCGATATTTTGGGAAAATCGGCTCCAGTGCCAGCTCAGCTGAAACTAAAAATTGGGTGTCGGATTTTATTTCTTAAGAATGATCCGCAAAAAAAATATGTGAACGGCACGCGCGGCATGTTGGTTCATCATGAATCGGACCACTTGATTGTGCGAAAAGACAATGGACGAGAAATCAAAGTCGAAAAAATTTCATTCTCGCTTTTAGATGCTGATGGGAATGTGAAAGCCAGCGTCATTCAGTATCCGTTGAATCTGGCGTATGCCACAACAATTCACAAATCGCAGGGGGCAACCCTGGATGAACTGTGGTGTGATTTGGGCTCTCTTTGGGAGCCTGGGCATGCTTATGTGGCTCTTTCTCGATTGCGAGAACCATCCGGGTTGCATATCGTGAGATGGAATGCACGTTCCATAATTGTTGATCCTGCCGTGCAAAAATTCTATCAAAATTTGCCCATTGTTTTCTAGTATTCATTTTGACCTGGCTCGTCCGGATTGATACGTTGTTGCCTATAAAAAGGGGAGTTTATGGCAGCAACAATTATTGATTGGACTCAGGGGCAAATAACTGAGCAAAATCCACTTGGTCTTAACGGAGTTGATTTTATTGAGTACTCTGGATCTGATGCCATGTATTTTGAAAATCTTTTTTCGAAGATGGGTTTTGCACACACGGCGGAAATTCCAAATAAAAAAATTAAACTTTACCGTCAGGGTGACATTAACTTTATTCTCAATTGTGAACCGGGAACTTTTGCGATTAATTTTTTTGAGGCCCATGGCCCTTCGGTGTGTTCGACCGGATTTCGAGTTGGGAATGCAGAAAAAGCATTTGCTTTAGCCATACAGCGTGGCGCCAAAGCCTACGCGGGTACTTCTGAATCACGAGGTGCTAGTCCGTATCCTGCGATTTATGGGATTGGCGAATCTTTAATTTATTTTATAGATGAAAAATTGTATTTAGATCTATATCAAAACCAATTTCGTATGCCCGAGCCTTACACGCGACCAGAGGGCTTTGGATTGAATCACATTGATCATTTTACAAATAATGTTCCAGTCGGAGAAATGCAAAAGTGGTGTGATTTTTATGAAAAAGTTTTTAACTTTCGAGAAGCGCGTTATTTTGATATTCGGGGCAGTTCAACAGGGTTGATTTCAAAAGTGATGCGCTCTCCGTGCGGAAAATTTTCAGTTCCAATCAATGAGCCAACCGATTCAAAATCACAAATTCAAGAGTATTTGGAAGAATATAAAGGTTCTGGAATTCAGCACATTGCCATGACAACAAATCATATCATTCCAACATTGGAAAATTTAAAACGAAACAGCATCCAATTTTTAAATGCACCTCCGGGAACTTATTATCAAATGTTGAAAGACCGTCTTCCATTGGTGAGCGAAGATGTGGCTCAGCTCGAGAAGAACGCTATTCTAGTTGATGGTGATGAGCATGGTTATTTACTGCAAATTTTCACGAAGAATGTCATTGGTCCTGTTTTTTATGAAGTGATTCAGCGAAAAGGTCATGATGGTTTTGGAAATGGAAATTTCCAAGCTCTATTTGATGCGATCGAAGCCGATCAGCGGGAACGCGGCTACTTAACTTAAAAAAGGATTTGATATGCATCAATATTCACAAGGTAAAAACCACACACAAGGGCACAAAGGAATTCCTGAGGGCAAGTTCGAAGAAGAACATGGTCGTCGGGGTTTTTTTGGTCCAGTGTCTCATTTGATTAAAAATGTTGCTCCAACCAGTTGGACCAACATTGAAGGTCCCCTAAAGCCACAGCTTTTTGATTTGGTGCCAGCAAAGTATAAACTGAACCAATGGCACCGACTTTTATACAATAGCGATGTTGTGATTTATTCAATGTGGAATGATAAAACAGATCTATCCACATCAAAAGATATTCCAGCACTTCGAAACGCTGAAGGTGATACGTTATATTATTGTCACCAGGGTTCAGGGGTTGTTTTAACAGAGTATGGCTTACTGTCATTTAAAGTTGGCTCTTATGTGACTATTCCGAAAAGTTTGCATCACACGGTTGTCTATTTTGAAAAAACACAATTTTTGATCATCGAATCACGCTCGAGTGCGTATCGCGAGCCTGACCGCGGAATGGCAGGACGGAATGCTTTTTATGATCCAGCGGCTTTTGGAAAACCAAATTTGGATGCGCAGAATGAGTTTAAGAAAAAAAATAATTTAACATCTAAAGAAATCGTGGTTCTACGAAATGGTGTGACCAAGTTTTCCTATAATCAATGTGTCTATGATACGTATAGCTGGAAAGGGGATTACTTTCCTTTTACACTGCATATTGATGATATGATGCCCATCATGTCACATCGGGTGCATTTGCCACCCTCTGTACACACGACATTTGTTGCCAATGGATTTGTAGTTTGTACATTTTTGCCACGACTGATTGAAACAGATGCTGACGCCTTGAAGGTTCCATTTTTCCATCAGAATATTGATTACGATGAAGTTTTATTTTATCACGCAGGCAATTTCTTTAGTCGTGATAATCTGCACTCCAATATGATCAGTTTGCATCCGGCGGGAATGCCTCATGGACCGCATCCAAAGGCTTTTGCGGCGCAAGGAAAAAAAGCTATGACAGACGAAGTGGCTGTTATGATTGATTCGACTCAGGCGTTTAATGTGGATCCTTATTTTGAAAATCTTGAAGTGAAATCATACTGGCAATCATGGATGCTAAAGTAAATTTTAATAAAGGCGATTTGCTTTCTGGCGAGCAGGCCATGCAGTTGGCAATGGATGTGGCTTTGACTGGTGCGCCATTTGTCTCGCCCAATCCTGTTGTAGGATGTGTGGTTGTAGATCATCATCATCGTCTTTTGGCGACAGGGTTTCATGCCAAGTACGGATATGATCATGCTGAAATAGATGCTTTAAAAAAATTATCAGAAGCCGAAATACGAGATTCAATTTTTTATGTGACTCTGGAGCCCTGTGCCCACGAAGGCAGGACTGGATCCTGTGCAAAAAAAATAGCAACGTTACCTGTTCACAAAGTGGTGTATGGAATCCAAGATCCCAATCCATTAGTGAACGGCCAAGGCGTAGCCATTTTAGAAAAAGCAGGAATAATTACAGAAGAGTATCAGGGACCGTTGAAAGAAGATTTGTTTCAATTGTGTGAAATCTTTTTGAAGAATTTTATTCAAAAAAAAGTTTTTATTGCTGCTAAAGTAGCGACCAGTTTAGACGGGCAAATTGCTTTACGAACAGGTGAAAGCAAGTGGATCACATCACCAAGTTCACGAGAGTTCGTCCATGAGTTGCGATCCCATTATGATGCTATTTTAGTGGGAGCAAATACAATAGTGCAGGACGATCCATCCTTGAATATTCGACATCCCAAAATTCAAAAATCTGGAAAAATTATTATTCTAGATGCCGAAAATAGTATTTTTGAGAAAGAATGCAAAATATTTAAAATCCACCAAAAAGAAAATATACTTTTTGCTGTTCGGAAATCTAATCCCAGAAATCCTTACAAACAAATTGAGTTTACGGATTTGTTACAACTGACAGAGAAATTTTGGGTGGAGGGACTTCGATCGCTATTTATCGAAGGCGGTGCCCACACCTATTCTTCATTTTTGAGTGCAGGTTTAGTGGATCGAATCTTTGTTTTTATGGCGCCCTCCATTATTGGTGCTAAGAATGGCTTGGCCTGGACCAGTCATTTGGGCATCGACTCGTTGAGTAAGAAAATTGAGTTTTCTCAACTTAAAGTGAAAATAATAGGGTCTGATTTATTTATGACTGCGCGCATGAGTCAGAGCTAGCCAAAAGTCTTGTTTAAATCAATTCTCGTTTCTGTTACACTGAATATGTATGAATGATGGTCCCAGTAATATTAGTGGTCTTCAAAAAGAATGGTCTTTGTTAGTTCATAGTTTTTTAGATCAAGACATTCCTGATCGAAAATTGGTTGAAAAACTAAACTCTCAAGATTTAACACTTGAGCAAGTGAACACATTGCGAAAAGATTTAAGTCAACGTCGTCAGGGTTTGAATCAAAAAATCGAAACAATTAAATTAGAAATCGAAAGATTATCTGAAATTATCGAAAGCTTAAGTCTTGTTGGATCAAGTATCGAAGAGACTCAGACAGAAATCGAAGCCCTGCATCAGCAAGGCGAAAAACTGTCTATTGAAATATTAAGTATAGATCATAAAATCAATAAGATTCATGACTTAACAGATCGTCTGATGAAAATTCCTGTCTTTTTTGAACACACCGAGAGCTAGTCTGTTTTTTTAGAATTTTTCATGCGCCGGATACTCTGTTGAAGAGCAATTTCCAAAACTCGAAATTCTTTGGCGGAGGGGGCATTTTGCAAGAGCATGCGTCGGAGCACAGTAAAAACATTCATCTTTCGTTTGGAAAGATCGAAGCCCATTTCTTCAAGCCACATTCTTAAGGAAATATCCGGAAAGACCTCGGCCTTTTTTTGACGCTCTTTGGGGACCTGTTGTCCGTCTAATTTTGTGCGTTCGCCACCAAATAGAGATCGAAATATATACATTGCCAGCAGCGTGGCTTGACCCAAGTTCAAGCTGGAATTTTCACCATACGTGGGAATAGAGCAGCAATGATTGGCATACTGCAGATCTTCACCGCTAAGTCCCCAATCTTCAGGTCCAAAAATAAGATGAAAAACAACGGCATTGTTTGAATCTTTTTGAAAAGCCGAATGAGTTTCTAAAACTTGCTTTAAAGTGGATTCCAGATCTGTGACTTGACGACCGCGACCGTCTCTTGCCGTGAGTGCAATTTGAAAACCTCGAGGTTCATTATCATAAAACTCAGTCCAATTATTATAGACAGTTCTATTTTGTAAAGCATCTTGTCCGGTGGCCGCGGCTTTTTGAGCTTCGATGGTGAGTTCGCATTGAGGTTGTACTAAAATCAGTCGTGAAAACCCCATGTTGGCCATAGCTCGGGATGTGGCACCCACATTGCGTTCATAGATCGAGCGTACGAGAACAATGCGTAAATCAATTGATCTCATGTGATAAACTTAGACCGTCTTCAATCAGACCGGCCACCTTGTCATTTTGATTTTTTAGATTGAGTAAGCGCGCCAACAATTCGGCTTCAATTTCGGGAACTATATTTTGAGTATTACAAATTTCAAGCAGTTCCAAAAATAAAAGCCACTCAGTGGGGGCATTTGCTTTAACTTTTTCATACAGAGAAAGAAAAGAATCTTTTATCTGTGTTGGATTATCTCTGAGATTGCGAACACTTTGATAAAGAGAAAAAAGATTTTTTTGGCTTTCAGTATAAATTGGCGGGGGAACAGTTTTCGCAATAAAATCATCTGTTTCACCATAAGCAACGCGGTCGGCAGGTCCGCCAAAGACGGATGTGACCACATGACCTGTGATGACATCATATAAACCCCAGTCCGGTTGAAATAGGATCTGATCATTGAATTTTGCAGTGGCATTTTTAAACGTAATTATTTTTGCATTATCAGAGATTGATTTAACTTGTGTGACTGTACCTTCAATTTTAACACCGGATTTGTAGATCAATGAATATTTTTGATCCACGGATAAATTAGCCCAGTCTTGATCGACCAATTCGCCAAGGGGTGAGCCATAGCCATGCTGGTGATAATTTTTATCATGACCGGTGAGTTCTTTGTCTTGAAAAGAAATTTGAGTGGGGCCAGTGAACTGAAGGTAGGCAATCGTTTGACCTGATAAATGATACTTACTGAGAACACCGCTGATTTGTATTCCAGAGTCTAATTGGACAGTGTTGACGGATTCGGCTTTGATGGCTTTGTCCAGACCAGAGACTCCGCCAACTTTAAAAGCCATGGTCTGAGCCATGCTTTCCAAAACATCGACTAGATTTTTGAAATCTTTTGCTACAAAAAGCTGTGGTTGGGGTTCGGTGATATCATAACTTTGCTTGATACAATCAACAGTCAGGGGAACTTTTCGAACTCGTTTAGAAAGACACCATCTGGATTCTCCAACAGAGGAGAGCAACCCAGCACCAAAAATTTTTGGATTATTCATTTCACCAATCAGCCCATACTCTGCGGTCCACCAATTCATTCGTGACAATTCAGAAGCTTCTGAAATAAAGGAAATGCGACGAGTGACTTGTTCCAGCTGAGATTCTGCAGATTTAATTTCGGCTTCAGTTGAATTGGGATTTTCTTTTAAATCCGATAAAACCCGAATGGCTTCATACTGTTCCAGATCTTGCTTGCTAAGAATGGCCTTCTTGGCGACTTGAGCATACTGTCGCAAATAGTTTGCATACTCGGGATGGATAAGTATCGGAGCATGTCCTGCGGCTTCATGAACAATGTCAGGCGCTGGAGTATATAACAAATGATCAATCGAGCGCATATCAGAAGCAATGGGTAATACACCAAGGGATTGTAATTCCATAAATGCAGCTGGTGGAATAAAACCACTAACAGGCAGAGCTCGCCAACCAAATTTCTCTAATTTTTCACTGATGGCATCAATTTTTGGGATTTTATCAATATCGATTCCAGTTTTTTCCAACCCATCAAGGTAACATTCATGGGCGTGAATTTTTAAAAAACTTTTCAGCTGGCGTAAAACATAGCGCCAAACTGCATGATCAAGTGCTGTGTATTTTTCGTAGTTTTGTTTAACTATATATTTTTGTAAGTGATGCGGAAGATTCACCATAGATTATAACCAGGGGTCCTTTTGTGACAAATGATTCTGGACATAGTCAGTGATTGCTTTTTCTAGACTCCACTCCGGAGCGGATAAGTTCTGTGAACTCCATTTGGTCATATCGGCTTTAGTGAAATACTGATACTGATTGCGAATAGAATCTGGCATCTCGAGCCAATTGATTTGGAGCGGCTTTCCCATGGCAGCAAACAAGGCACGAGCCATATCCAGCCAAGAGCGAGCCTCGCCAAAACCCATATTGTAAATACCGCTTTGAGGCTTTTTTTGAATGAGTTCACGTATCCAGCGAGTTATATCTTTGACGTAAACAAAATCGCGCAGTTGTTCACCATCTTTGTAATTTGCATTGTAGGATTTAAAAAGTCCCAACTCGTTGGTTTTTAGAATCTGATGATAGGCCTTAAAGGCCACGCTGGCCATAGATCCTTTTTCATACTCATTGGGGCCAAAAACATTGAAAAATTTCAAACCATACCAATTGGGTGGAGTTGCTTTTTGCTTTGCAACCCATCGATCCATGATCACTTTGGATTCACCGTATAAGTTTAATGGTTTCAATTTTTCCGAATCCAATGAGTCATTGAATCCGTTTTCGCCAGCGCCGTAGGTGGCTGCGCTACTGGCATAAATGAGACTCTTTTGATTCTGTGAGCACCATTCAAATAGACGTTGAGAGTATTGAAAATTATTAGCAAACAAATAGTCCCAATTTGTTTCGGTTGTCGATGAGCAGGCGCCCATGTGAACAATCCAGGTGACCGATTTTTTGGCTTCTGGCGTGGCTAAAAAACTCCAAAGTTCTTGAGCTTCGAAAAATTGGCTGTATGTGCGTTTTTGTAAAAGATTCCTGTTTGATAGGTTGACGGTATCAACACAGATAATGTCTGTGATGCCGGCTTGGTTAAGCTCCCACACGAATGCACTTCCAATAAATCCATTTGCTCCAGTGACAATAATCATGAGCGGATTATCTGGCATAACTCACAATGTTCGCAACTATTTTAACTGTGGTTAAAGTAATCACTATTGAAAATAGTTCTTAGAGATAACTTTATAAGCAATTTAGGTGGATTTGAGGCTTAAAAATCCAGGCACAGGCGTTGCTTTTAAATGTCACTGTACATAACTGTCGGTGGGAGACCAAAAGTGAAGTCATGGGGAATTATCATAGTTACAGCCTTGGGGTTTTTAATGGGGCTGATCTTAGCTGGAGTTGGGGTGACTTCAGCTAAGACTTATTTCTCTTCGAAATCGAAAGTCGAGAAAATGGTGGATTCTTATTGGCGTGACGCGGACTTAAGTTCAAAAGAATTATTTCAACTGATTTCAAATACAAACTGTCAAAGTTCAGAAAAATATTTTTTAGCCTGTGTCAATTCAGTCCTGCAGGTACTGCCGAAGTATCACTTGGTGCTTTCGCCAGAAACGGGCTCTCTGAGTCGTGTCGAGATGGCATCTGAATACGATGGTCGTTCAGAAAAAGAAAACTTGCAGCCCTATATACGCGCCTATGAACTACAGAAGAATCACCGGATTAATTTTGAAAGCATTTGGAAACAAATTTTAGATGCGGAACCTTCTGAGGAAACGGAAAGTTACACGATAGGGATGGGAATAAACGGATTTCTATCCGTTTATAAAGACCCACACACTTATATTTTACCGAATCAATTTTTTGAGGAGGTCGGTTCAAAGTCAGAACGGTCTCATTTATTTGTCGGTATTTCTTTTGAGCGAAAGAACGGTAGTATTTTTGTTCGTCGAATATACAGAAACTCGGATGCCGAAAGGTCCGGTTTAAAAGAACAAGATGAACTTTTGAGTTTAAACGGTCAGAACGCTCAATTTTTG
Source organism: Bdellovibrionales bacterium RIFCSPHIGHO2_01_FULL_40_29 (assembly GCA_001771815.1). Lineage (GTDB taxonomy): Bacteria > Bdellovibrionota > Bdellovibrionia > Bdellovibrionales > Bdellovibrionaceae > Pseudobdellovibrio. Next base: position 515,090 of record MEPU01000013.1, read on the forward strand.
AATTTACCGGATATCAGTACGATTCTTAAAAACTCAGAGATTAACCAGTTTGCTATTCGAATCAAAAGAAATGGTGAAGAAAAAGAATTAGTCATCGAGCGCTCGCACCGAGTTCTGAATCATATTTTCGTCGAAAGAATATCTGGATTGCGGGATTATGCAGTTTTGACTCTGTCTAAGTTTAATCGCGGTGTTTGCTCTGAAGTGAGTAATCATATTAAAGATTTATTCGAAGGATCTGTTTCGGGTCTTGTGCTGGATTTACGAGATAATCCAGGTGGCGAGCTGAATGAAGTCGCATGTCTTGCTGGTTTATTTATTGGAATGAATAAGAAAATATATTCAGTTAAATATTTTGATCCATTGAAAATTGATGAGGTGGTTCTGACAACGGGATCATTGCTATATACAGGGCCGCTGGTGGTTTTAGTGAATAGTTCGTCAGCCAGTGCCTCAGAACTTTTGGCTGGTGCCTTGCAAGAGTACAATCGTGCTGCCGTTGTGGGAGAGCGAACATTTGGTAAAGGAACTTTTCAGGAACCTGAAGTTTGGAATAAGAATTCTAAAATTTCTCTTTTTAAAACCCAAGGATTTTATCTTTTACCAAGTGGTGCTTCGCCACAACTTAAAGGCATCAATCCTGATTTCTTAGCCGATGAGGCTCATGTGCAGTTGCGAGAAGCATCAAATTATTTTAATCCCATTGTTCCTAAGAATAAAGAGCAAGAGTCTCGTCGTGCTGTCACTGATTTTGAATTGGAATTCAAAAAATGTTCGAGCACTAATTTGTTTCAAAGGGAAGATCTTATTTTGAAAAAAGGTTTGGACGTGCTGTCATGTCATCGCATTTCATCTGCGATGGCATCGAAGTTTTCTCCAGAAGAATTCAATCAATAATAATGCAGGCAAACCCACCACCCGGTGTGCGGAGATTCGTGGTTTGTCCCTGATAAATTCTGGCAATAATCATCTGCAATTGATCTTTGTAAGCATAGCATCTTAAATCATACTTAAATTTTGCGGGTTGATTCTCAAAGGTGACTGTAATTTCGGACGCATTTGAAACTTGTTGTGCAATAAAATTATCTTGAAATGAATTATCAAAAGCTGTGCGTGAAATGGAGGCGCCTTTGTAAGCCTGCTTGCTTCCAAAAGAATTCTTGGGCTTAAAAAATAATTGCTTGCGCATGGCCCAGATTTCGTCTCGATTTTCTGTAGCTAAGTCATAGACGGGTAATAGACTTGCAGGCTTTGGCACATCTGTTTGTAAATTCCAATCAATCATGCGTTGCTTGTCAGCTAATAAAAAATAATCGTAAGGGTTTGGAGATAGATTCAATTGTCCTGAATTATAAAGCTTGCGAATGGGTTGAGATGCTTCTGACGATAAATAAAAATCAGTATAGCGATTATATAAAAACGAGTGCTCCGCGCTGACATTTTTAAGATCAAGAATTTCACATTGAATTTGATTTCGAGTAAACATTTTTTGATACACTAAAAATTCAAGAAATAATCGCTGTTCAGTGGGGTTTTCATCTAAAATTCCCAATGAATAAGGTGCGGTCTGTCCTGTCAGTTGCATTTCTTCAATGAACATTTGAATTAATTCGGGTTCTTGAAATGGCAACACATTTCTTAACTGATGAAACTGATACAGCTCAAGTCCTAATGCCAAGAATGCGGCGTTTGTATTGATTTCAATGAGCTCCAGGTGATTCGAGGAATTAACATGAAAGTCGTAACTCATGCACGCCGAAAAATTCGAAGGCCGACGTAAATCTTTTGCATGAAATTGTGCGCTGAGTTTGGATTCTCCCCAGCTGCGCAAATTCCAGTAGGCTTTAATTTCTTGCTTTATTTCAGTGAGCAAATTTTGACTGAGATGAATTTGAAATGGTGAGATCATTTGGTCAGCGACCAAACCATCAAGTTGGGCTTCTGAAAAATCAGGATAATTTTTTACTAAATGTTGGATGAAACTTGATTTCAGACTCATGCCCATTTAGTGTTGCCACATTCACGAGCTTGTTACAATGAAAAGCAATAACACTGGAAGATAAATATCTATGAAATTAATCACATGGAATGTAAATGGAATAAGAGCCAGCTACGGAAAAGGTCTTCACCAGTTGGTGCAGCAATTTCAGCCAGATATTTTGTGCTTGCAAGAAACCAAGGCTCATCGTGAACAAGTCGAACCTGTCGCTCAAAATTTAGGATTTGGTCATGACTTTTGGTCCTCAGCTGAGCGTAAAGGTTATTCAAGCGTTGCTACCTTTAGCCATATTCATCCAATCAAGGTGGTTAAGTCTATCGATTGCCCAGATTATGAAAGAGAAGGGCGAATTGTCTGGTCCACCTATGAAAATTTTGATTTGTATAATATTTACTTTCCAAATGGTGGATCGGGGCAAGAGCGTCACCATTTCAAACAAAAATTTTTAAAAGATTTAGCAGAGCATTTGCAATTTGAAATTCGCAAGGGTCGGGAAATCATTGTTGTTGGCGATTACAATATCGCGCATCAGCCGATAGATGTTTATGATCCTGTTTTGTTAGCCAATGAATCTGGTTTTTTACCTGAAGAGCGTCAGTGGTTTAGTCAATTTTTGGAACTGGGTTTTGTTGATAGTTATAGGCATTTTAATCCGGATAAAAGAGATGTTTACTCGTGGTGGTCTTATAAAGAAATGTCCAGGGTTAAAAATCGTGGATGGCGCATTGATTATATCTGTATCACCCGGGGGTTGGTGAAAAATTTAAAATCATGTGATGTATTGATGCAGCAAGAGGGTTCGGATCATTGCCCGGTCATTGCTGAGTTTGAGTTTTAAGAATAAATAGTGAAAATGAATTTCTTAACCACGGTTTTTCAATGCAGCATTGGCTTTTGCGGCGCGCTTTTCTTCAAGCCGTTCTTTAAAGTACTTTCGAAACATCATTTCACCAAGGGCAGAAGACTTTACAGTCCATTTGCGAATATTAACAGTGACAGCAGCAATTGCGATTTTGTCATCTTGATCAGTCGCGTAACCAACAAACCAATCCGTGCGTCCACGAGGATTCATGCCGGTGAAGTGTCCGGTTTTTCCACCCATTTCAACTTCTTTAAACTTTTTATCACGAACAAGTTTACGAAAAGTTTTTCGCGACGTTCCGCTTAAAACAGTTTGCTCCATCATTTGGCGAACTTTCTCTGCAGATTCGGGACGTAAAATTTGTCCGCGCTCAAGAACTTTGGCCTGATAGATTTTTTCAGAATTGGAATCTTCAAGGGATTCTACTAAATAGGGGACAATCATTTTTCCGTCGTTAATAACAGAGGCCGCAATCATGGCTCCATGCACGGGACTTAATGTATTGAAGCGATTAAATCCAGAGGCCACCTCAGTCATGGCAAAACCTTTTTCGGTAGGAATGGTGGCTTGACTGGTTTCGACTTCGAAGTCCGTTGGGATCGTCTGGTTGAACATGAAACGTTGAGCATACTCTTTGAGATCGTGGGGTTCGAGATTCTCTAGACTGAGGCGACCAAATGCGGTGTTGATAGACCGAGCAAAGGCTTCTTTTAGAGTGATAAATCGCGTCCATTTGTTCACTTTGTCTGAGAGCACGTTTTTCTTGTAAAGGGTGTAGTTCCCGCCGTTGAATCCAATGCGATGCTCGGGACTGACGCCGGCTTTATCAACGGCAGCAGAAGCTGTAATGATTTTAAAAATACTTGCCGCCGGAAATGTTGCGCGGAGATTCAAATTGCTTCCCTGAGAGTTTGCTTTTTCAAAGCTAGACATCGCCAAAATTTTCCCGGTTTTAGCGTCCATCATGAAGATGGCTGCGTAATCAGGCTTGTATCGCTTGAGTAGAGTTTCAGATTCTTTTTGGAGTTCTTGGTCAAATGTATAATTGATTTTTAAATTGCGTTTTTCTGATTCGCCATCTGGAGCAAAATCGCCGGATTCAGGTTTTTTATTGGCTTTGATCAGTGGTGATAGCGAGTTGGATATGGTTAAGCGAGCATCAAGAGTTTTCTTGAGCCACTCGTCCTCTGTTTCGGGCGTAGTCTTTTCGTTAAAGAATAAAAAAGCCGTTAACAATAAAGCAAAAGGCACCATCATCCATGATGCTATACGTCGTCTTCCATGTACCATCTATGAATATAGGAACACAAAAAAAAGATCTTCTCAAGTGATACAGTTCGAATGATGATAAAAGTATATGAAAACAAAAGAACGAATTCTTTTAGGCGCTTTGGATCTGTTTAATTTGAATGCTGCGACAGAGGTCACAACGAACGATTTAGCTCGAGGATTGAAGATGAGTCCGGGCAATTTGTACTTTCATTATAAAAACAAAGAACAGATTGTTCGTGAACTATTCAAACGTCTAGCTCAAGAGACGGCGATGATTTGGAAGCCTCAAACAAAAAAGTCAAATAACAAAGAAAAAATGGAAATGGTCGAGTTCATTGATCGCAACTTACAGCTTTATTGGAAGTATCGATTTTTTCATCGCGAGCTGTACACGCTTCGAAAAGTAGACCCGGAGCTGTCGCGACTGTGGCGGGCTCATTTGCAGAAAATGCGTCGACTGATGATTGTGCTTCACAAGCATTGGGTGCGGGCAGGGGTGATGTTGCCGATTCAATCCAAGTATGAAATGGAATTCTTAGGAGAGCTTTTGTTTGTGGCTTCCAATAGCTTCATGCAGTTTTTTGAAACCGTGGATAGATCGCCGAATCAGCGCACGGTCGACAAAGCTCGCAAGCATATATTGCGAATGCTGATGCCTTACTTGAGTGTCGAAACTCAGAACAGCTTTGCAATTTTTTTCAAAGAGAAATGAATTCAAGACTTGAGTTAAATCTTAAAGGAGCTGGGCCACTAGGGCTTGTGGCCGCTTCCTTGCTATGATGATTTCCTGGGTGGGAGATAATCGGTATGAAATTTAATCTGATATTCGCCATGGGGTGTTTTGTTTCTGTAACGGCTTTTGCGGATAGTTGCGATGATGTCATCAGTGAATTGCAAGCCATGAAAAAAGCGCAATCCTCTATACAGGAATCGCTCATCGCAAACCACGGTCTGTTTGCTGGCTCGATGGAGAGCTACGCAGACGCCTTGTCGTCCACGGGCGGCCGGGTCCACAAAACAGTCTCTTCCAATATGCTAGAGAGCGCCCAAGCTATCCGCGAGCGCGCCCAAAAAGCCCAAAACACAGCCCAGAAGCTAGACTCCGCCACAACCAAGCTCATCCAACAAATCACCAGCTGCCTCAAATAAAAAGGTAAAAAGGTACCAGCTCACTTTTCGCTGTACCTGCATGTCTTAGCTCTACCTAAAATTAACTAGATATAAGACTCAAATAATTTAATTTTGAGTCAGTTTTTTCTCATTCCTCTAAATTTAATGCAGCGCATTAAAGTCATAAAATCGTAAATAATTAAGTAATTACAATATTTTATCGAATTTAATTTCATGTAAGATTTTTCATTGCAAAATTTACAGGAATACATTTAGATAAGGCGGTTCCAAATTGGAACTTAAGTTTCTGGCAAGGATGCCGATAAGGGTAGCCAAAGCGAAGCGACCCGCATACGAAAAAGCTTGAAAGAGCAACTAACGGAGGGGAAATGGCAAAGAATACTGGAAGTAAGCTCACTGATAAAGTGATCAAGGATTGCCGCGATAAACTATTGAAATCAAAAATGGATCTTTTGAATCGAGTTAAAGAAGCCCGTGAAAAACTAGATTTGGGTGAAAAAGGTGGAGACGAAGCAGATCAAACAATGCGTCTCTTGGCAGAACAAGAGATGTTAAATTTGAATGATCGTTTACGTTCACAACTCTACGAGATCGAAAGCGCACTTGGCCGTATTGAAAATGGATCTTTTGGAACGTGTGAAGAGACTGAAGAAGCCATTGAAGTTGAAAGACTTCGCGCTATTCCTTGGACTCGCTTGAGTATCGAAGGTGCGGAGATTCGCGAATCAGTAAATAAACGTTACGCTCGTTAATAGACTTTTATATTAAAACCCTCTAATGCAACTGATTCGCTTTCAGTGAGATATTCGAGGGTTTTTTCTTTTTGAAATCCTAAGTGAGATTGAATTTCAGCAGCAAGCATCTTTTCATTCTGGATTGATTCCGCCACGATGGCAGCAAAGTCTTCAATAGCTGCAAAGACATGAATTCCCCACGCAAAAATAAGTACTAAAAAGATCCATCTTAAACTCATAAAGCCTCCTGGCTTTGTTAGTTGGCTTTTCCTGATGTTTAGACGGAGCCAGCTATCGCTGAGGTTAAAACGACGCACCGCTTACTAAAAAGTGAGCTGGTACCTTTTTAGTTGGTTAGGATGGACCAGTTGCAGAGTTTGTAGAGCATGCGGGCGCCGACGTTGCCGTCCCATTCGCTGGATTCGGCTTCGCCGGGGGAGACTTCGTTGAGGTCGAAGCCTACGATTTGGCGTCCGCTTTGGGCCAGGAGATTGAATAAGAAGAAAACTTCGTCTGTTGAGAGGCCGCCGATGACTGGTGTTCCAGTTGATGGGCAGTAGCGGGGATCTAATCCATCGATATCAAAAGAGATGTAAACCTTTTTCGGCAATTCTTGAATGATGTCTGAGGCGATTGAGGCCCATGATTCACCTTTGAATAAGCGTTGCTTCAGTTCTACATCAAAAAAAGTTTTCATTTCCGGAGTTGATTTTACAAAGTTGTATTCATCTTCGCAGAAATCACGAATACCAATTTGGACTAATTTTTTTGGTTTTATCGGCAATTGCATCACATTGTACATGATCGAGGCATGGGATTGCTGAAAACCTTGGTAAGCCTTTCGCGTGTCAGAGTGAGCATCGATATGCAGAATTCCTATATCGCCAGCGTGTTTTTCGCAAATGGCTTTGATCGCGCCCAACGGAGTGGAGTGATCGCCGCCAACCAAGCCAAACAATTTTCCAGCATCCAGAATTTTTTTGGTTTCTGTGTAAACCCAGTCCGTCAATTTGGCAGAAGCTTCATTCACTTGAGCGACTAATTTTTCGATCAGGGCATGATCTTCGGACTGTTCGGTGCGAAGGGCGATGACCTGTTGAGCAATGGCCTTGAATTTTTTGTTTTCACTGATCCAATGCTCAGAAATTTCTTGCATAAAATAGCCGGCTTCGAAAGCATTTTTAGTTTCAAAATCAAAGAGGTCAATTTGCTCAGAAGCCTCGCGGATAATACGAGGACCATGGGACGCGCCTTTTCCATAGGACGTGGTGACCTCCCAAGGAACAGGCAACATGACAAGTTTGCATTCAGCCTCTGTGAGTGGAATTCCAAAAATTCCAAAATCGGCCGAGATTGTCGTTGTGGGATCAAATTTTTTTGTTGTCATCGTATTTCCTTAGAGTCTGTTCGCAGTGCTTGCATTTCATTGCGTGGCTTGCGTTGTGTGATGAAATTTCACAGTTTTTTTTAAACAAAATCGTCGTTTCTGAATTAGGCTGAAAATCAAAAAAAGAAAATGAAATCCTTACTTTACCTATTGCGCCATGAATCAGAAGTTGAATAAAAAGCGAAGTTCGATCATGTTTCCATTACAGATTAAACAACTTCTACAAGGGGTCGTCCAATGTTTTTAAAATGCTTTATTTTAACGCTCGTCACAGGTGCTTTTGTTGCCACATCCGCAGTTGCTGTTGAGCCAAATCGCAATGCTCCAAAGGGTGGGGTTCTTAACTATAACTTTTCCGCAGAGCCAGAAAGCCTTCACCCCATTATGTCGGGCGACGCCTACGAGAGCTACTTTGGAGCTTATGTGCATGACGGATTGTGCACTAACAATCTGGAAACCTATGAGTTAGAACCGCGTTTGGCTGAAAAATGGGAAGTCTCTAAAGACGGATTAACATTTACATTTTTCTTGCGTAAAGACGCCTATTTTCACAACGGTGAGAATGTCACTGCTGATGATGTGAAGTTTTCATTGGAAACAATCCGTGATCCTAAGCACCAGGCGTTGCATTTAATTCCATATTTTGAAAAATTCACAAAAATTGATGTCTTGGATAAGCACACCATTAAATTTATTGCGACCGAAAAGTACTTCAAGAATTTGAGTGTTTTGTGTGGCATTAGAATTTTGCCGAAAAGTGTTTATGGCAATATTGATAAATCAGTGAAAATGCAAAAAGAAGCCATTGGTGCAGGGCCATTCAAACTTGAGAAATACGATAAAGGTCAAATGATCGTCGTTAAGAAATTTGATAAATGGTATGGTGACAAGTTGCCTGAGATGAAGGGCTTTTATAATTTCGACCAAATCAATTTTCGATTCACTAAAGACGATAACATTATGGTTGAGCGTTTTAAAAAGGGTGAGTTGGATTATTCTGAGCTAGCCTCAGTTGATCAGTATTTAAAAGCGAAGGCCGGCTCGGTCGGTAAATCTTACGTTGCTAAAAATATTGTCAACCTAAAGCCAAAATCTTATGGCTATATTGGATTTAACTTTAAAAAAGAAGTTCTGCAGGATCTGAATGTTCGTATGGCCTTCGCCCATCTGGTGAACCGTGCTGAAATGAATAAAAAATTTCGAAATAACATGAGTGACTTGGCAAACGGCCCGGTTTCTGTGAATTCAAAGCAAGCTGCCGATATGAAGCCCATTGAGTTTAGCCCAAAGAAAGCGCAAGAGCTTTTGAAAAAATCGGGCTGGGCTGATGCTGATAAAAACGGAATTCTTGAGAAGGATTTTGGCGGTAAAAAAGTTGAGCTGAAGCTTTCAATGATTTATGCCAATAAAGACAGCGAAAAATATTGGACAATGATTAAAGAAGAAGGCAAAAAAGCCGGAATCGATTTGGAATTAAAGTTTTTAGAGTGGAACAGCTTTTTGAAAACAATCGAAGACAGTTCGCGTTTTGATCTTTACGCCATGGCGTGGGGCGGAGGCGATATTGAAATGGATCCAAAGCAAATTTGGCATTCGTCTTCAAGCGGTAAAGGCGGATCTAACCGTGGGCACTATGCCAATCCAGAAGTGGATAAATTGATTGATGAGGGTCGTGCAGAATTAGACCCAGCTAAGCGCACAGTCATTTTCAAAAAAGCGTATACAATGATAGCTAAAGATGTGCCGTATGTGTTCTTGTTCAATAATAAGTTTGAGTTTTATGCAAATTCAAACAAGGTTAAAATGGTTGCGGATAGTTTCAAGTATGACTTCGGCCATGAAACTTGGTGGTCAGCTGCAAAATAGAATTGGTAAAAAAGTTTATTTAGCGTAGGCTGTACCGAAATGTTAATTTACTTAATTAGACGTATTTTGATTGCGATCCCTACTTTGTTAGGGATCACGCTTGTGACATTCGTCATTATCAACTTGGCTCCAGGTGGGCCAATTGAGCAGAAGCTTCAGAAAATGCAAATGGGTGCTGGTGGCGATAGCCGCAGCACAAGCATTCCACCCGAAGTTTTAGAAAATCTTATAAAACAGTATGGTTTCGATAAGCCTGTCCATGTTCGCTATTGGATTTGGTTGAAGAATATTTCTCGATTTGATTTTGGAGAAAGTTTTTCTTATCAGGAGCCGGTTATGGACGTTATTAGTTCCAAGTTTCCGGTTTCACTTCAATTTGGTATTGCCTCGTTGATTTTGACCTACATGATCTGTATTCCCCTTGGAGTGAAGAAGGCCATCAATGCCGGTGGTATCTTTGATCAGGTCTCGGGAATTATTCTTTATATCATGGTATCCATACCGCCCCTTGTACTGGGAATATTTTTGATTGTTTGGTTTGCCGGTGGATCCTATTTTGATTGGTTTCCTATTGGTGGCATCAAGTCTGATATGTACGATGATTTAACAACAATGGGTAAGGTGCTTGATCGCGCTTATCACTTTGTATTGCCACTGACATGTTATGTGATTGGTGGCTTTACAGAGCTTAGTATGTTGGTGCGCAATTCAATGTTGGATGTGATCAAATCTGATTTTATTAGAACAGCTCGCGCAAAGGGGCTGGATAATAATTTAATTTACTTCAAGCATGCTTTAAGAAACGCTTTGATTCCCGTGGCAACAGGTTTGGGTGGATTTTTGCGCGTTTTCTTAGCGGGATCATTGATTGTTGAAACAATTTTTAATCTGGATGGAATTGGCTTGTTGGGTTATAGCTCGATTTTAGCCCGCGATTATAATGTGATTATGGGATTAACTTTTATTTCTGCATTATTATTATTAGTGGGAAATATGATGAGTGACTTTATTTACGTGATGGTTGATCCCCGTATTGATTTTAAATAGGACAAATTTTGAAACTGATTGAAGGCCGAATACAAAATGATCTGACTTTGAAGCGTTACCGCCGGTTCAAGCGCAACCGCGTGGCTATGGTTTCGGTTTGGCTTTTAGGGATTTTGTTTTTTCTAAGTTTTACGGCGGAACTGTGGGCCAATAGCAAACCTCATATTATGCAGTATGATGGTAAGTTGTATTTTCCGTTGGTGGTGGATTACCACCCAACTGTTTTTGGTCGTGATGATATTTATGTGATGGATTACCGCTCGTTGGAATTTAAAGACAACGATTGGTCCGTTTGGCCGGTTGTTCAGTGGAATCCCTTTGAAAGTAACACGGTTGAAGAGAGCTATCCTTCAGCGCCAAGCAAATACAATTTGATGGGTACCGATGATCGCGGACGAGATGTTTTGACGCGTCTGTTGTATGGTCTGCGGTACACATTGATATTTTCAATTGGAGCTTGGTTTTGCAGTTACTTGATTGGTGTTATCTTTGGTTCATTGATGGGTTATTTCGGGGGAAAAGTTGATCTGGTTGGAATGCGTATTGTTGAAATTATTCAAACGATGCCAGTCACATTAATATTAATCACGATTATATCTATTTTTACGCCAAACCTTTTAGTTTTGATTATCTTTTTATCGTTGTTTGATTGGACCAAAATTGCTTCCTACATGCGGGGTCAGTTTTTACAATTGCGCCAACGGGAATTTGTTGAAGCGGCACGGGCGTTGGGTTCATCTGATGCGCGAATTGTTTTTAAACATATCTTGCCGAATGGTTTAACTCCGATCGTGACCTTTTCGCCGTTTGATATTGCCTTTAATATTTCCTATTTAGCATTTTTAGATTATTTGGGATTGGGATTGCGGGCACCAACGCCAAGTTGGGGCGAACTTTTGCAACAAGCTCAAAAATATTTTACCACTTCAGAGTGGTTGGTGTGGTGGCCATCGGTCGCGTTGGTCTTGACGTTGACGTTATTGATTAATATCGGCTTAGCGATTCGCGATGCCTTTGATTCCAAATCTTCAGTCGGATAAATTTAAATGCAAGTGATAGTGACTCTTGCGGGTCAGGGACAAAGGTTTCAGGCTGAGGGTTATTCAGAGCCAAAGCCAATTGTTTCAGTCATGGGTCGCCCTGCAATCAATTACCTGATTTCGACGATGCATCCGGATTGGAAACTTTATTTCGCTATTGGTGAGCACTACCGTGATACCAAAATTGAATCCATTATTTTAGAAACAGCTTCATCCGCAAAGATTTTTTACGTTCCTTATTCTTCGCGAGGACCCATTGCAACTGTCGAAGCGGTGCTGCCTGCGCTTGATCCCATGGATTCGGTGGCTGTTTCCTATTGTGATTATGCCATGTTGTGGAACCCCAGCGCCTTTGAGCAGTTTGTGCGGACGGTGAATGCGGATATTTGCGTGACCTCATACCGTGGATTTCACCCGACCTATTTGGGACCCAATACCTATGCTCATTTGCAAGTGGATGAGATTTCGCATCAAATTTTAAAAATTCAAGAAAAGAAACTATTTGGAAGTTCACTTCAAGAGGAATGGACCTCGACAGGATTTTATTATTTTAAAAGCGCTTCGCTTCTTGAGCAAGGGCTGCAGTTGCAGGTGCAAAAAAATTTAAAATATGGAACAGAGTATTATACGTCGTTAGCTATTCAAGCATTGATGGAAGAGGCTTCCGCAGAGGGGCATGATTTAAAAGTTTTTAATTATGAGATTTCACATTTTTTACAGTTGGGAACTCCGACAGATGTTAAACATGTCGAGTATTGGTATCAATACATAATGAGAGACGGTCACCAGAACCAATTTCCACCTGGTTCAGAAGATGACTTATTATTTCGGTACTGGAAAATATTCTTTAAGAGTTTTTAATCGCTTACGTGGTTCGTTGGTGACTTCTGATTGTTTACAATCAGAAGTGCCGTCCGAAAAAAAGGTTTATTTAAAATACCAAACGGTTAGAGGACAGAGTTGCACTTGCCCAAGTCTATTCCATTTCTTCCAGGTAGGTGTATCCCGAAAGACCTTCTTCGTAGTGCTTAATTAAAGATTTTGCCTCTTGTTTTGTAATATTACCAGCAGCAATGCTTTCTTCGGTGTACTGACGGATGCTATCTACCATTTCGGCTCGTCCGTACTGAACGTAGGTCAAAACTTCGGTCACGGTATCGCCCGGTACATAGTGGTCAACCGTGTAGCCTGAATTGTGAATGGAAATATGGACGGCATCGGTGTCGCCAAAAAGATTATGCAAATCGCCCAATATTTCTTGATAGGCCCCCGTTAAGAAGACACCCAAGTAATAAGGCGCATCGCCTTCTTTGTAAGGATGAATACGCAGTGTTTTTTTAACTTCGCCAGTTTCTGAATCGATGAATTTTTCAATTTTTCCATCGGAATCACATGTGAGATCAGCCAAAGTGGCTTCGTGGTAGGGTTCGTTTTTAAGATTATGAATTGGCATAACTGGAAACAACTGTCCAACAGCCCAAGAATCTGGAACAGATTGAAACACCGAAAAATTACAAAAATAAGTATCACATAATTTTTCACGTAAATCAGAAATGATATCCGCAGAGTCCGGTGTTCTTTGAGCCAAAGCCAGCATTTTTGTGGCAATCGCAAAGAACATGCTTTCACACCAGGCTCGTTGAGTCAGATTCAAAACGCCATATGTAAACTGGTTTAATGTTTCTGTTTTGGCCTGAAGCAAATCATTGAAACATTCGTTCAAGTTATCTGCAGTCAGTTTTTCAAAAATATACTGCATATCTTGCATGATCGAAGGATCTTTTTTTTCTGCTGGAGTAGGAGGTTCTTGGCGATACAAATTATTAACACCCATTACATTGAAAATTAAAACCGAGTGATGGGCGACTAATGCGCGACCAGATTCGGTAACGATATTGGGATGGGGAATTCCTTTTTCGTCACACATCGTTTGTAATGTCGAAACAATATCATTGGCGTATTCTTGCTCTGAATAATTCATTGAGGAATCCGACCAGCCCGAACCGTCATAATCAACGCCTAAACCACCGCCAACATCGATATACTTAAGCTTTGCACCTAATGAGTAAATCTCGGTGTAAAAACGAGCGGCTTCTTTTAATGAGGACTTGATGCTTTGGATAGATGGGACTTGCGAGCCAATGTGGTAGTGAAGAAGTTCGAGACATTCCAGCATATTTTGTTTTCGTAAGAACTCGATACCTTCTACGATTTCAATCGCGGTTAGACCAAATTTAGAGCGAGCGCCTGCAGAATCAACCCATTTGCCGGCGCCTTGAGTATTTAATTTTGCGCGAAATCCAATTTTTGGACGGATATTTAATTTTTTTGCGGTTTCAGTGATGATTTTAAGTTCGTCTTTGCGATCCACAACGATGATAATTTCGCGACCAATTTTTTGCGCCAAAAGTGCTGTTTCAATATACTCAGTATCTTTGAAGCCATTGCAAATAATCACTCCATTTGGAGTGTTCATCAATGAAAGGACAACCAGCAGCTCGGGCTTGGATCCGCACTCTAGCCCTAGGCGGACATCTTTTCCAAACTTGACGAGCTCTTGAACCAAATGGCGTTGTTGATTTACTTTGATGGGATAAACCCCGCAGTACTTGCCGCTGTAATTATGATCGGCAATCGCTTTTTGAAAACAAGAGTGCAGCAAGTGCACGCGCTCGCGAATAATATCAGGAAAACGGATCATAATAGGCACGCGAATTCCGCGATCTTGAAGTTCTTGGGTTAATTCATAAAGATCTGCCGAATAGCCGTCTGCGCCTTTTGGAGTTACAGAGACATTTCCATTTTGATTGATTCGAAAATAACCGCTGCCCCAGTTGTTGATCCCGTAGGTCTGAGCGCTTTTTTCAACGCTCCAGCTATCAGATTTTAATTGCGAGAAAGCATGTGTCGTTGGCGATTCATTGCCATTCGTCATTGCAGGATTTGTTGATGTCGATTTTCCGTTGGCGTCTGTGGAAAGACTCATGCTTTTAATCCCCCAAAAAAAGTAAACTTATAGGCTCGTTGTTGAGGCTTTGGTATTACATTTAATGGGGTAGCGTTGCAACTAATTTGGTGCGATCAGATTTAAAATCTTTCCAGCTTTGTAAATTACTTTTGTCGGTTGTTTGCCAGCAAGTGCCGATATAACAGTCGAGATTTTCAAGGCCTCTGTGACGGCTGTTTTTTCATCAGTCGTTAAAGTAATTTCAATCGTTCCGCGCATCTTGCCGTTGACCTGAACGCCCATGGTAACGGTGTCATCCACACAAAGAGCTGGATTGAACGTTGGCCAAGTCGCATTTACGACCAAGCCATCGCCACCGAGGGCTTGCCAGATTTCTTCGGCCACATGGGGCGCAAAAGGTTGCAAGAGCTGAGCTAAAGGCAGAAGAGCTTTCTTTGATTTGCAGTCAAATTTATAAAGATCGTTCACAAAAATCATCATTTGGCTGATCGAGGTGTTGAAACTCATGTTTTCAATATCCTCGGTAATCTTTTTGATGGTTTTGTGCAGACTTTTCTCAACCTCAGCTGGAAGTTCTAAATCTGTTGCATGTCCTACACCGGTCTCTTCATTTGCGGCCAAACGATAGAAGCGATCAAGAAATCTTTTCACACCATCAATTCCCGAAGAGGACCAGGGTTTGTCTTTATCCATGGGGCCAAGAAAACAAACAAAGCAGCGAAGAGCATCAACACCGTATTCTCCGGCCACTTCGTCCGCAGGAATGACATTGCCACGCGACTTCGACATTTTTTCTCCGTCAGGACCTAAAATCATACCTTGATGGGCTAACTTTTTAAAAGGTTCATCGACCGGAGAAATTCCGGCATCAAAAAGAACTTTGGTCCAAAAGCGTGAATACAATAAATGACCGACAGTGTGCTCAGGCCCTCCGACATAAAGATCAACGGGCATCCAGTATTTTGCGGCTTGCTGACTAAAAGCCTCTTTGTCGTTGTGGGGATCGGCATAACGAAAAAAATACCAAGATGATCCTGCGGCACCAGGCATGGTGTCAGTTATTCTTTTTCCAGTTAAACCGTGTGAGTTGTAATTCACCCATTCCGTATTTTTTGCTAAGGGAGCTTCACCAGACTCAGAAGGTTCATAATTAGCGACTTCCGGTAAGACAACAGGCAACTCATTTAAGGGAACGGCTTTCAGCGTTCCGTCGGGTGTTTGAACGATGGGGAAGGGTTCTCCCCAGTAACGTTGGCGTGAAAAAAGCCAGTCTCGTAATTTATAATTGATCTGTTTTTTCCCTAAATTTTCCGATTCAAGATAGGCAATCATTTTTGTAACAGCTTCTGATTTCAATAAACCATTTAAAAAATCAGAGTTTATCAATTTGCCTTCACCCGTAAATGGTAGGTCAGATTCAGATTCTAAAACGCGCAGGATGGGAAGAGAAAATTTTTGAGCAAATTCGAAATCACGTTCATCGTGGCCGGGAACGGCCATGATAGCTCCGGTGCCGTAATCCATCATCACATAGTCTGCAATCCAGACGGGGATTTCTTTTTTATTTAACGGATTAATCGCGTAGCCGCCTGTAAAAACTCCGGTTTTTTCAGTGGTGGCTTTGCGATCGACTTCTGATTTTTTAGCAGTTGTTTCTATATAGGATGAAACAGATGTGGCTTGATCTGCAGAGGTCAGTTTTTTGACAAGGGGATGTTCTGGAGCAAGAACCATAAATGAAACACCAAATAAAGTATCCGGGCGGGTGGTGAATACTTCTAGTTTTTCATTTTGGCCTTTGACTGAGAAAAATACCGAAGCCCCTTCGGATTTTCCAATCCAATTGCGCTGGCCTTCTTTGGTGCGTTCGGGCCAATCCAGTTTATCCAAATCATTTAACAGTCGCTCAGCATAATCTGTGATCTTTAGCATCCATTGTTTCATCGGCACACGTATCACGGGATGCCCGCCACGTTCTGATTTTCCATCGATGACTTCGTCATTTGCCAAAACAGTTTTTAAAGCAGGACACCAATTCACGGGAACTTCTTTTTGATAGGCTAAGCCTTTTTCAAATAATTTTATAAAAATAGCTTGTGTCCATTTGTAATAACTAGGATCAGCTGTGGAAATTTCACGGGACCAATCAAAGCTAAATCCATATTTTTTCAAAGTCGAGCGAAACCCCGCGATGGATTTTTCAGTTGTGATAGCAGGGTGAACACCTGTTTGAATAGCAAATTGTTCAGCGGGTAAACCAAAGGCATCGTATCCCATGGGATGAAGCACATTGAAACCACGTGCACGCTTGTATCTGGAGACAATATCGCCAGGAGTGTAAGATGCAATATGTCCCATATGTAATCCTGATCCAGATGGGTAGGGAAACATATCGAGAGCGTAGTATTTTGGTTTTTTGGAATCTGTTTCAGTTTTGTAAGCTTGCTGTTTATCCCAAATATTTTGCCATTTTTCTTGAATTTCGATGTGTTTCATAGGCACCGAGTTTAGACAGCCTCGGGTGGAAAGTAAATAAAAAGCAGAGCTTACGCTCTGCTTTTCGAAGGAAGACTTTGGACGGCTACAACAACAATATGTTCTATCCCTAATTGTTTATTCGGGTAGTTCTAATCGTCTTGCCATTCGAAAGCTAGCCCTTGATCTTGGTAAAATGGTTTAAAATAAGACAACTGGACTCAATCTGGATCTTCAAAAATTGACAGAGATGCCGATAACTAAAGAGTGAAAAGAGATCCTAAAAGCAGACCAATTTTAGTTCTTGATGAAGACCCTCAAACCTTAGAGCTGATGCTTGAACCGTTGCGGTGGGAAGGCTATGACGTGCGCGGTTTAACTTCGGCGACGGAAGCCAGCGAATTTTTGAACTATTGGAAACCACAATTAATCATTGTTGATCCGGAATTTTCAAATCAGGATGGTTTAAAGTATTTGAATTCATTGGCGCCTTTTTTAGAGACTACGGGTTTGATTATTGTCAGTTCAGAAAATTCAACCGAGCGTATTTCAGAGTGTTTGGATATGGGTGCTAGTGATTATATTTTATCTCCTTTTGTTCCTATGGAATTTTTAGCGCGTGTGCGTGCACAATTGCGTTTTCGAGACGCAAAAGAAGACTTGTTAGAAGCCAATCACCAATTGCAAGAGCTTGTCGAGATTGATGATCTGACAGGTTTATTTAATATGCGTTCAATTTTTAGTAAGTTGGAATTTGAGATGGAGCGTGGAAAGCGCTTCAATCGTCCGGTGACAGTTGTGATGATTGATATGGATCATTTCAAAAGTGTTAATGATGGACATGATCATCTGTTTGGAAGTTATGTTTTATCAGAAGTTGGTAAAATTATAAAAACATCGACTCGAACGGTGGATATACCGGCTCGATATGGTGGTGATGAATTTTTGATTGTTCTGTCTGAAACACCGTTGGCTGGAATCGAGCAGTTTTGCGAACGTCTTCGAGCGCGAATTGAACACGCGACTTTTTCACAGGGAAAAGATTCTATTAAGTTAACAATTTCAATGGGCTTTGCAACATCCACTTTGGGTGAACCTATTGCCGCTAAAGAATTGGTTCGTAAGGCCGACATGGCTTTATATGAAGCCAAGAGGCGCGGTCGTAATCAGGTCTGTGCTTACAAGCCAGAGATTGATCGAAATACCAGCTTGGATCATTCGGCAGTGATTGATATTTTCGATAAAAAAAGAAAGACAGCTTGATCAAGTTGTGACATACATGGACTATGTTGCCGGATAAAAAAAGACAAATTGCTGCACTTATTTCGGTTGTTGTTAGCGTGATCGTTCTTTTTTGGAAACTCAAAGCCTATTATGCCACAAACTCCTCTGCGATTCTATCGGATGCTTTGGAAACAGTTGCCAATGTGATCACATCATTTGTAGCCCTATTCGCAGTGAAGTTGGCTGATGAACCGGCGGATGCGAATCATCCTTATGGTCACGGTAAAGCCGAGCATTTTTCTGCTGCATTTGAAGGTGGTTTAGTTTTTTTTGCAGGCGTGACTATTATCTACAATGCATTTCAATTTTTTTATGCAGGACTTCAGGTTCAAAATATTCAAACGGGCGTCGAGTACTCTTTGATCGCCACTCTACTTAATTTGGTGGTGGGGTGGTATTTGCTTTCTACAGGGAGGAAAGAAAAATCACCGGCACTACGAGCTAGCGGAAAACATTTGCTTTCAGATGTGGTCACCACAGCGGGTGTTTTGATTGGATTGGGTATTATTTACTTCACCGGTTTTATGTGGATTGATCCGCTACTGAGTTTGTTGGTGGGTATTTGGTTGATTTATGATGCTTATAAAACAATGCGAATTAATTCCGGTGCATTGATGGATGAAACCAATGACGAGCTCTTGGAGCAGTTGGCCTATGCGATTGAAAAAAATCGTATGCAAGGTGTGATTGATATTCATAATCTTCGAATGATTCGCTCTGGAAATTTTCATCATATTGACGCTCATATGGTGGTGCCAGAATTTTGGACTGTTGAAATGGTTCACGAGATGTGCCACGAGTTTGAAAAGGCTGTTGTGAAAGCCTATGAATTTGATGGAGAATTTGCTTTTCACACAGATCCTTGTCAGCAAAAGTACTGTGCTGTTTGCCCCGTTGAGCCGTGTGCTATTCGAAAAGTGAAGTTCAAAGAATCCCGATTATTAACCCGTGAGCACATGAAATTAGGCCCACAAGGTACAGAGTAGATCATGATTGATGAAAAACGCAGACCAAAAATAAATATAACCAGAACCCTTCCGAAGCAAAATGCATACACATTAGCCCTGGATAATGAATTCAAAGATTTTGCATTTAATGAGGAGCGTGCTCCGTTGAACAAGGGCAAGTGGCGATCAGAAGTTTTTCATGCTGCAGAATCTGTCCCATTGGATTTGGAAATTGGCACAGGATCTGGAATGCATTTTGCCCATCACGCCAATAAATACCCAGATCGTTTTTTAGTGGGACTGGAACTCAAGTATAAACCGTTGATTCAGACTATTCGTCGTGCCCAAGCGCAGGGGAAAAAAAATTCAGCAATTTGTCGGTATCATGCCTTTAACATAGACTTGCTATTTGAAAAAAATGAATTGAACAATGTGTATATTCATTTTCCAGATCCTTGGGTGACTCCAAGAAAACCAAAAAACAGAGTGGTCAATCGCGCGATCTTAAGCGAACTTTATGAAATGCAGCGTTCGGGTTCTTTTTTAGAATTTAAAACAGATTCACGAGAGTATTTTTTGTGGTCGATGGATGAATTTAAAGAGACCAAGTACCAGGTTGAATATCAAACTTTGAATTTGTACGCTGAGGACACCATTTATAAGCGTGAAAATTATCAAACCACGTTTGAAAAAATTTTTGTAAAACAAGGGATCGAGATTAATTTTATCAAAGCCTGGAAAAAGTAGGATTTTTACCAATAGCTAGACTTGAGAATCAAATCGGTCGTCACAGTTATTTGACACGACAGTCTTTCAGTTGGTGTGGCTCGATTTCGCAAAAGCGTATCGGATTCAAGAGGAGTGATTTTTGAAACTTCACCCTCGGTCATCAAGCGGCATTTTCCACAAATTCCATCACCTAAGCACGATGACGCCACGGGAATACCCGCGTCCAAGAGGGTCTTCATCAAGTTGGCTCCGGCATGAACTTCTAGGATGAGATTTTTTTGAGGGAGATGAATTTTTGGCATACAAAGTTCCTGAGTTATTGTAAGCATAAAGTCGATGCCAGAGCGAACATTTAGTCATAAAATTTCTGAAAAAGATCGAATTGCCATCCTGGGGGCTAGCCGGGGTTTGGGTTTTGCTTTGTATCAAGAGTTATCGCAACGCCACTTCAATTGTTCTTTTTTTGTGAGCTCGCGGAAAATCACAGAGCGGGCGTCTGATTTTTCTGAAAAAACGCATGTGCAGAGTCAGGATTATTCAAAAACTCCAGTGACAGAAGAATTTTTAAACTCGCTTTGTGAGTTTGCTCCGACGCGACTTATTTATGTCGCCGGCGGTGGACCGCATGGGAGTTTTCATTCTAAAAAATGGAGTGACCATCAATGGGCCTTGAATACCAGTTTTTTGTATCCTGCGGAGCTATTGCACCGGATATTATCTCAGAATAAGTCATGGCCGGGATTGACTCAGATTGTGCTGGTGGGTTCGGAAATTGCCGAAGCCAAGCCTGATCTAGGGGCGGCCAGTTATGCTGCGGCCAAGCATGGATTACGTGGATTAGTGACGTCAATACAGGCTGAGCAGGGCTTGGGGCCGGAGGTTTTGTTATTTAGCCCAGGATATATGCAAACAGATCTTTTACCCGCTGAGAGTTGGCCTGTTCAGAAGGGTCTTGCTGTTCAGCCATCCCAGGTCGCCAAGGAATTGATCGCTTTCATAGAAAAAAACAATCAGCGTTAAGGGTTACATGCGCTTCGGATAGAATATACGCTAATGAACTTGAATGAGGTTATTCGTATGTCAAAAACAGAATCAGATAAAAAAATTGAAGACGTGCTTATTATTGGATCGGGTCCGGCGGGTCTGACGGCAGCCATTTATGCAGCCCGTGCTCGATTGAACCCCTTGATGATCGAGGGCGAAGAGGCCGGTGGCCAGTTGATGATCACAACAGAAGTTGAAAATTATCCGGGGTTTGAGCATGGTATCACCGGACCAGAATTAGTTGCGGTCATGCGTCAGCAGGCAGAACGATTTGGAACGCGATTTTTGACTCGGAATGTGACAGCCGTGGATTTTTCGGTGCGTCCATTTAAAGTCAAAGTGGATGCAACAGAGTATTTTGCAAAATCAATTATTGTATCAACAGGGGCCAGTGCCAGTTGGTTGGGATTACCCAGCGAAAAACAATACATGAATCGCGGCGTTTCTGCGTGTGCGACTTGTGACGGCGCATTTTTTAAAAATGTAGAAGTTGGTGTTGTCGGAGGTGGTGATACCGCAATGGAAGAAGCCAATTTTCTAACTCGATTTGCTTCGAAAGTTTATGTGATTCATCGCAGTGAAAATTTCAAAGCCTCGAAAATTATGCTGGAGCGGGCTCAGAAAAATCCTAAAATTGAATTTATTATGAACAGCGTTGTCGATGAAGTTCTGGGAGATGGCAAATCTATCACGGCTTCAAAATTAAAAAATACAAAATCGGGCGAAATCACTGAGCTGAAAATGCAGGGTCTTTTTATTGCCATCGGACACAAGCCAAACACTAAAATTTTTAATGGTGTTTTGGATATGAACGAAGCTGGATATTTAAAAACCAAACCAGGCACGACGTTTACAAATATTCCGGGTGTCTTTGCTGCGGGAGATGTTCAAGATCCGTACTATCGACAAGCCATCACTGCAGCTGGAACGGGTTGTATGGCCGCCATCGATGCGGAACGTTGGCTAGAAACACAGGGGCATTAAAATGACAAAAAAGCTGAGCACGACAGATCTTATAAAAAAAATTGAAAAATTAACTAAGCAGCGAATGGCCGAGCAGCCCATCGTCAGTTTGGATTCTTTTCGCGATGCTCAGCAAAAATTGCATCCTCAAAATATACTGGTTATAGAAGATGACGAAACTCAGCGGCACTCGTTGAAGCGTATTCTGGAATCCAGCGGTTACCAAGTGAAGTTGGCTGCGGATGGTGCAGAGCTGACATTATTATTAGATCAGGACCAAGATATTCATTTAATCTTAATGGATGTTGGACTGCCTTGGATCAACGGTTTTGAATTGGCGCAAATGATGAAAGAACACCGTGATCTAAAAAAGATTCCGTTGATATTTTTATCGGCTCAGGCCGACGAGAAAGATTTTGATAAAGCTCGCGAAGTGGGAGCTGATGATTATATTAAAAAACCATTTGATATCGAGAAACTAAAAATTCGCATTAGCGAATTATTGTCCGAACAAAAATAGCCTCATAAATAAAAAAAGAGTCGGGGAGAAACCGACTCTTTTTCAAATGACTTTTCTAAGAATTTATTAATCTGCAACAATCATTGAAGTCACACAATTATTGAATGAATTCGCTGATTGAAATGATTCACCATTCGAGCGCGTCACGCGAGTTGCTCCGGGTGTTGTTAAATCAATTGTGAACTGTTCAATATTGTATCCTGATGGAGCCACAGCAAATGAATTGCTAGATGCTGCATACAAAGTGCTTGTTGTGGCATCGTAAGCCAAGGCGCTGACACCAAAGAAGTACTGGTGATCATGATAAAGTACAGTACCATTTGTTATTGAAGCGGCTGTGGCTGAAGTTTCCTCAACATCGTAAACAACCAAGGCATTACTTAAACCTGCTGCTGTCGTCACATTGGGATCTGACGAAGAGTAAGCTACAAATAATTTTCCAATTGTTGATCCGGTAGCAGGTGCTGCATAAGCCACTGCTGTCGGAGTTGCCGTTGCAGAAAGCTGCGCACTGAATCCATTATTTGCAGTTGCCGCATTTGTTAACGTCGCACCACCGGGTGCATTCGCTAAACAGTCAGCCGCGGCTCCGGCACCATTCATACCAATGATACCGATATCTTTTTGTCCGGCAGCATCGTGTGTGTAAATGAATTTTCCGTAGCTAGCATCTGTAAATAGTGGAAGAGACGTGATCGACGTGATGGACGTATTATTGGTCGCACATGCTCCCGCAAAACCCTCACCCCAAGCAACTGTTGCACTGACAGTTTTGCGAGTTGGTGTTGAATCCAAACGGTCAACTAATGTTGTTCTGCCGATCAAAACACCACCATCAGTACCTAAAGCAATGCCTTTAAGCGCTGTTGTTAAGACCGTACTATTTTTATAGAATTCTTCGAAAGCACCATAGTAATCTTTGGTGATGCGATCAATACGTCGCGAACCAGTTGCTGTTGCATTTTCAACGGCTGTAAATAAAGTTCCATCACCAGCATCAACGATACCAGCAGGATAAGATCCTGAAGTTTCTAATGAGAGATCTCCATAATCATGAACCATCTCGTAGTTTAAAGAGCTTAAGTTTAAGCGGGATAATGTCTTACCAACAGTACCAATAGTGGGAGGTGTAAAACCTTCGCCGGAGTAACAGATACCCGTGGCTATATAAAGTTTCTTTGGTGCAGCGACTGAAGCTTCTTCATCGCTACTTGAACTACATCCAACAGCAAACGTGATTAACGTTAAAGCCGCTAGAGATTTTGTAAAGTGACGTCCCATGTTTTCTCCTAAGCGTTTAAATTCCGTAGAAAAGATTATTCTTTTCACTATTCTTAACGGCGCCTCTTATTGGTAACTTGAAAAATAATTCATCACTTAGGGCTAACTCTCTCAAAACTGGACTTCTGTCTTAACCTGAGACAGTTTTGAGTCACATAAAAAGCACACAGACTTAAAAAAGCGAGATTCCAAGTATTGGTTCTGGACGGAATTCATATTTTGATTTCTTCTATATATATGTCTCAGATGCGGAATATCTTACGAAGTGGCTTGGTGATAGGTCTTATTCTTTTTGCAGCTTCTGGCGAAGCCATTGAAAAAAATAAAGGTGGTTTTCAATCCACGAAGCTGGGATTTATTCAGCAAACATATTCTGGGATCACTAGCAAATCCTTTGCGCAAGGCAGCCCTGGCTTGGGATTAGAGCTGACTCTAGACAGTGGCAATTCCGTATTTCGTTATTTTTTTAAATCACGCTTTACGATGTCACAAGGCGAACAAAGTTTTCTGAATGCCGGGACGGCGTTTACATCGAAGTATAAATTTTCTCAGTTTGCTCCGGAATTGGGTTTGAGTTTCTTCCCGATTCCACGTCGTGAAAAAGGCGTGAATATTTTTTTATGGGGTACAGGAACGATCAGCTATAATAATTTGGAATTAAAAACATTGCCCAGTCCCACATCTTTGAAATCAAAAGAGCAGGCATTTGGTTATGGCTATGGTGGCGGCATTGGAATTGAACTGATCATTGCTCCAGGAAAAAAAGGAAGTCGTTATTTAGCCTATGCGGAATTAGGTTTTCGTCATGAACAGGCGGATCTTGTGAATACAAAATTTGAAATTAGTGGCATGACGTATTCTGTGGGTGTTGGATTCTAACCTGATTTTTTTGTCAAACGCTGTTGTTCGTCTAAGTAATCTTGCAATAGTCCATGAAGCATTTTTTTCTGATTTGTTGAAATGTCATGAAACGAAATTCGTTGAGTGAGTCCGTCTCCAACAGTTTTTGCTTTTAAAGTTACCCGTGCATTAACGGGGTGTTTAGCCGTGCGATTGACAATCACAACATCAAAAATGGTTCCATAGTAGTCAAAGGGAATATTGTCTTCTAAAAGTGAACCACTCAAAGAGATATTGGAAGAGGTGCTGCGGAAAGTTTTTCCTTTCGGAGAAATGAGAAGGACTTCAATTTTTAATTCATGACGAGGAGACCGTCGAGAGAACGACATTTTTTCAGTCAGCCGTTTAAAATTGATTTCAGGTTTTTCAAGTCCAGACCACGTCATTTCGTCGCCATTAAAAGAACTTTTCCCAAGAAGAGGTTCGCTGCTGTTTGGAGTTTCCTCGTCAATAGATACTCCAGAAAAAGATTTGGTGATTTCTTTTTGTGTTTTCGTGTCGACGGCATTCATTTCCATAACATCACGTTCAAGATGATGTTTGATCGTTTCTTCTGAATAAGTTGCTGTTGCAAAATGTGTGATAAAAATCTTTTGCTCACTTTTTAAAAATTGCTCGAGGGGTTGCCAGTTGCTCCAGCTTTGGGTCCAAATAAAAAAACGGGACCAGTCCTTTGGTTTCATTTTGAAGATGGCCATCTGAGCTTCATCCGACCCAAGAGGATTTGATTGAGTCTTAGACATTGAATCGTAGAATATCCATTTGATAGAGCTTGTCATATAGTCTGCTTATCGGGTTTTGCAGGAAAAAATAAATATAAAAGGCTGTAAAAATATCTTATTCCAGACTGAGCTGGACTAGACTTTAATGCAGCTGACCCAGTGCTGAGGTGCTTTTTCGAGCAATTCAGGCACAACCACTTTGCAATCCGGTCCAGCGATTGGACAGCGCGGATGAAAGTGACACCCGCTTGGGGGATTGAGTGGCGAAGGGACATCTCCAGTCAAAATGATGCGCTCTGGGCGCGGCTTTGGATCTGGAACTGGAATGGCAGAAAGAAGCGCTTTTGTATACGGATGCATTGGATTTTTATAAAGTTGATCAGCCTCTGCAATTTCAACAATCTTACCCAGGTACATCACGGCAACACGAGTTGAAACGTGTTCAACAACTTTTAAATCATGAGCAATGAAAACATAAGTCAGTCCAAGCTTTTGTTGCAACTCCATCAAAAGATTGATCACTTGAGCTTGAATAGAAACATCCAGTGCCGAAACAGGTTCATCACAAATAATAAGATCGGGATTCACCGCGAGGGCACGGGCAATACCAACGCGTTGACGTTGGCCACCTGAGAATTCATGAGGATACCGTGTCAAATGTTCGGGACGAAGACCAACAAGTGAAATTAATTCTTTAATACGATCATTGCGATCATTCTGAGAATTAAATAAATTATGAATAATTAAAGGTTCTTCTAAAATAGATCCAATTGTCATCCGTGGATTCAAAGAAGCATAGGGATCTTGAAAAATGATCTGCATGCTTTTTCGAAGTTCTCGAAGCTGTTCGCCTTTGTAGCCCGTGATATCTTGATTTTTGAAGAATATTTTTCCATCAGTGGGCTCGAGTAATTTAATGAGACACCGTCCGAGTGTGGATTTGCCGCAACCGGATTCACCCACCAATCCTAAGGTTTCGCCTTTTTTCAATTCAAAAGAAACACCTTGGACAGCTTTGACCGAGCCTATTTGTTGAGAAAAAAGCCCACCGTGAATGGGGAAGCTCTTTACAATATTTTCAGCTCGTAGAATGGAGTCAGATGAAGTTGCATTCATATTATAGCGTAGCCTCTTTTTGAGTTTGATCCGAGTGATAACAAGCGACCCGATGAATTCCGCGCAAATTTTCCAGATGGGGTTCTTTTTGTCGGCAAATATCCGTCATAAAGGAACATCGATCTTGAAATCGACAGCCCTGTGGCAGTTTATATAAATTTGGAACTAATCCTGGAATCGTTTGCAGAGTTTTTAATCGAGACCCTGTTTCAAAATGGGGAATTGATTTTAATAATCCCAATGTATACGGATGGCGAGGTCGATAAAAAATATCTTCAACAGTTCCGTATTCGACAACTTTACCAGCGTACATAACCAGAACTTCTTGGCACATTTCTGCAACCACTCCTAAGTCATGAGTGATGAGAATCATACCAGCATTGAATTCTTTCTGTACTTTGCGCATCAGATCTAAAATCTGTGCTTGAATGGTCACATCAAGTGCCGTAGTGGGCTCGTCAGCAATTAAAAGTTGCGGATTGCAGCTCATCGCCATAGCAATCATCACGCGTTGGCGCATTCCGCCTGAAAGTTGATGGGGGTACTCATCATAACGTTTGACCGGAGCTGGAATTCCAACAAGCGCCAGCATATCAATGGCTCGTTTTTTAACTTCGGCGTTCGAGAGATTTTTATTGTGTTGGGCTATGGATTCGCTGACTTGATTACCGATGGTAAATACAGGGTTTAAAGAGGTCATAGGTTCTTGAAAAATCATGGCCATTTGATTTCCCAGAATTTCACGCATTTGGGATTCTGATTTTTGTATCAAACTTTCATTTTTAAAAATCACGTCACCGGATTCGATGACTCCAGGTTTTTGAATCAAGCGCATCACGGACAATGCTGTTTGTGATTTTCCGCAGCCAGATTCACCAACAATACCTAAGGTTTGGCCTTTTTTGACATTAAAGCTGACGTCGTCGACAGGATAAATAACACCATCTTCGGTTCGGTACTTTGTGCGTAGATTTTTGACTTCAAGGATTAGATCTGACATTCAGTACTTATACCCGAAAGTCGAAAGCCTCAGCAATCACAAAAAATCAAATTAACGCCTTTAGATCATCAAATTTTTTTAAAATGTGATTTGGTTGATAAATAGCAAGTTCATGGGGCTGTGAGTACCCATAGTGCACGGCTACTTTAAGGGTGCCAGCCGCTGTGGCAGACAGCATATCCGGGCGACCATCCCCGATCATCCAGGTATTTTGAGGCCTTACAGAGGCTTTTTCCATAACGTGGATCAAAGGCAGCGGCGAGGGTTTTCTTTCGCTCAACGAATCGCCGCCGATAACAGCAACCCAATTCAAGTGATGCAGATTAAAGTATTCTAAAACTTGATGGGTGGGATGGATGCTTTTATTTGTGACGATGGCCTTGGGGCCTTTATAAGTGTGTAAAAATTCAGATACGCCAGGATAGAGTTTTGTGTGATCAATCAAGTTGTGCTCGTAGATTTTTAAAAACTCGTCGACACGATTTTCATTTTCTGGCGAATCAATATGAAATTCTGGAAAAAAATCATTCACCAATTTATTTAACCCATCACCAATATGAGAAGTCAGCGTTGGTAAATCCACAAGTTGTCGTCCGTAGAGAGCCAGCATTTTATTAAGGGCGACATGAATATCTTGAGCCGAGTCAATTAAAGTGCCGTCTAAATCAAAAATCAGAAGTGGTAAATTTTTATCAAAAGTCATAGGATCTAATTATGAGAAAACAAAATCCAAAAAGCTATGAATATATCGAATCTTTGCTGCCTACTGAAAATGAAAGTATGTTGAAATCCAGGCGGGGTGCTGAATCGTTAGGACTTGGTGGAATATCTATTTCTGCAGCCGAAGGATCATTGGTGCAATTTTTGGTTGGTATCAGTGGAGCTAAAAAGGCGATTGAGATTGGAACTTTAACAGGATTATCTGCTCAGTATATTTTAAAAGCACTCAGCCCCGATGGCCAACTTTGGACGTTGGAAAAATCAAAACAACATGCTGATTTAGCTGCCGACGCCGTCAATGATAAGCGCTGTCATATTGTTGTCGGAGACGCCCAAGAAAAGTTATCCGAGTTGGTATCCAAGGGTCCGTTTGATGCCATATTTATTGATGGCAATAAGGCGGCGTATCTTAATTATTTCAACTGGGCGGTTGAAAATATTGCCATAGGTGGAGTGATCGTCGCGGATAATGTTTTTTTAGCAGGGGCTGTTTGGGGTGATCAAAGCCAGCAAAAGTTTAATGAAAAACAAGTTGATGTTGTTCGTCGTATGAATTTAAAAGCTTTTTCGACTGAAGCTTTGGTGTCTACAATTATTCCGACTGAAGAAGGCCTGTTGATTTGTCGAAGAGTGAAGTGAGTCTCATTTTGAGATAATAACCTAAATTGTCGTCCTGATCGAAGTATTGACACCATGAGTGATTCTATTCGAGTTGGGAATCATTTTATTGAGCGGCGATCTTGCATTTAAAGATCCTTATGGGATTAAGACACGTCATTTTATCAGGCTGTGCATTTATGATAACGTTATTTATGACGTTATCAGCGACGGCCTATGAATCGGATTCACATTTCGATATGATGTACCATCTATCTCGGGCGGCTGGTATTGCCGATGGGACTGCAAAGTTTTTAGCACTTGCAAATCAACATATTGACGAAAAAATTATTAGCTCTCCGATGCTGGTTTCTGTTCAGAGACAACTGTTTCACTTTCCTGGTGATATTGAAAAAGTGAATATTGAAGGTCATGGTATTATAAGTTTACCTGCGAAAATGTTTAAATCCAAATTGGCGTTGGCCGAAAGAAACTCAGCTATCGGTAATTATATGATCTATTTAGGATTAGTCCGTGGTGATTTGATGCTGGTGGGCCTAGGAATGCATGTTAAAATGGATACCTATGGACATGCTGGATTTTCGAATATTGCGGGACACGTTGTAGATGGTCACAATCCAGATCGTGCCTTTTTAGAAGCTACAAAATATGAGGATATGATTCGTTCTCTTATTCAAGGATTAGTGGCCGTTCGTAAGTTGCTACCCAGAGAAGCCGTTGATAAAGAATCAGCACTGCAATTTTTAAATAAATGGGCTCCCAAGACACATTTGAAGCGCGAATTGACGATGGCAGACATGGATGGACCACAAGCCGCAACACTTATTTCAGGGGTTGTCGTTGCAGATGACAACATGCTTGGTATTTACCGCGAAGATATTTTTAAAAAATTCGAGTACAAGAAATTTGCTTTAAAGCAAGTATATGAAAAATTCAAACGCTCTGGTGAAATCAATTCAAAATTATCATTCGAAGAATTATTCCCAGATCGATTGTTGCAAAATCGCCGTATGGAAGCCAAAGATGTCTTGAAATATGTAATCATATCGACATCTGATGCTGAATTTCTTAAAGCTGAAGGTGGAAAAGAAATTTTTAATCTGCAAAAACTATTTGGCTACCAGTCGTCCGATATTTTTTTTCGCAAGTTCAAAGTTGAAATCGAACGCGCTGAATTTCGGTTGCGAGAAATGTATCATTTGGAAGCCTCAATTATTGAGGAAGAACGAGCTTATGAAAAAAAAGCATCTGAATTTCAGTCCTATATCGAATCGGGCCGAGACAAAGAATTATATGCGGGAAATCAATTGCAAGAACTGCGTGAGGAACGTCAACGAATTGATATTAAAACCGAGCGTTTGAACTCTGAAAAATTAGACTTGCTGTCTGGGGCCGAATCGCTGTCTTTGAATTATGAAATCGGCAGCGAAGACTACATCCGTGTTCGGGTTCGCGAGATTGCGGAGAATCGCAATGCCGAAGAAATTTCAATCAAGTTATTCAAAGATCTCATACCCATGCGCCGGACAGAATATATTAAGCAAAATTTTGAAGGTAAACCAGACACTCGAAACTTCGAAACGGAATATAAATCTGAAGCTCATCGATTGGCTCGAATTAAAAACTGGGGCGTTAATTTTTTGCATTTGCGGTCAGAAAAAGAAGATATTGTTCAGATGGTGCATGTTAACCCTGTTGAATCTGGCTTCGTTCGATTTTTAACTCATGCAATCACAAAATTTCGAGTGATGATGCGAAACAGTTCAACGCCCGCCCAAGTGGAAGAGTGGAAAACTCTGGCGCAAAAATCGGCAGCAGAGTATTTGGATCTAGATATGCGACTAGCACCTGCCGAAAATGCAGAACGTTTGCGATTAGATCGTCGTAATAGGCGAGATGCTTTTTTCAAATTATTTTCCTATGTGGGACCAGCGATGTTTCCATGGTTAACCGGGAATATCAGTGGATACTCCTATGTGAAAAAAATAGTTCTTAAGGCTAAGCTTCACGCCAAAGACTACGAGGTCGAGAATTTAGATCTGGCCGTTGCTGAAGGCAGATACAGCGCTGATTTTTTGAGTTCTAAAAAATCAAAAAAAGCATTTGATTTGATTCGACGATTTGAACAGTCTGCAGTTTTGCAGTGCACACGTCTATTTAACTAGATTTTCTAAGAAATTTTTTACAGCGGGTTTATAGTCTTCGGGAAAATCCCGAAGTCCTGTGAGATGGCCGGCTTCGGGCAGACTGAGCTTTTGCCAATTGAGATTCTTGCAGGGCTCAAAACACAAATCTATATCTTTGGGTTTGATCAAGGGATCTTTCCAACCGCGAATACTCAGAACAGGAAAATGATTCGGCAATTGCCTGAGATCATGGTGAATGTCTTTGTGAAGGGCTTTGCTCCAGCCATAGGCCAAAAGCGGTGTTGCCAGTAAACGTAAAGGCAAAAAACGAATAGGCATCGAGTGCGTATACAAGTTGTAAGCGGAATTGATAAATTTCAAGGATGGGCCACTGTCGCAAATCAGTCCAATAACATCTAATGGTTTTCGCCGGGCCATGGCTTCCATGGCACAGGCCGAAACATTTGAAAATGCAAAAATAATTTTTTGTGGATAGGCCGCATGTAAATTTAAATGCTCTTCGATTTGATCGGCTAACGCATGTTTCATTCCAAATTTTTGAGACACATAAGAATAGGGTAAGCCATAGTGATCTTTGACGCTGTCTTTGAGATTAAACACATAGGCATCAAATCCCAAACTATTCACAAGCTTCACATGGCGAAGAAGTGCTTTTTTGTGCCCCCGATAAAAATGAACAAAGAAAATCAAAGCATCATACTTTTTATGGGATGCTTTGATTAATTGTCCATGATCAGGATAGTCGGTCATCAGTGCTTATGACTTTGGCTTTTTGTTGGCCAAAGCTCAGTCCAATGCGGAGGCTGTCCCGAAGTTGTTTCGGATTGGGTGACTTCATCTAATGCAGTCTTTGTGACCATAACTTTTTCAAGTGCTGTTTCTGATAAGGCTTTACCGCAGGCATCCTGGATAGCTTCGGCATCGATACTGTGAAAATGATAAATCTCTGAAGGTCTGCCACATTTTGAATGTTTACGAACGGCACAGCTTTCTTGGCGAACGCCAACAATGGAACCTAAATTATCCAATAGCCCCGCTTCACCGTCGTGAACGCTGACAATTGGAATGCGACGACCCGAAACAGTCATCAGATCGGTTGATCCCACTTCGCCTGATTTATTCAGGTACAAATTGGGATTAATTCCCAATTCTGTTCGCAAGTAATGGTAGTCATTTTCATGAGCCAATATTCCACACAGAAGATCTGACGATGTGACAGCAATCACATTGGCATAAATTCCGCGAGTGAGTAAATACTCGGAGGCCTTAATGGCTTCGGCAACCATGGCTCCCATTCCAAAAATATTAACCACATTGTCACCAGGTTCGTATCCCGCATAACCACGATAATCAATCAGGTGATAAGCGCCTTTTAAAACTTCGTCGCGAATTTGAGTTAAAATTTCAGATTCGCTGACAGAGGCTATGTCTTCTTCGTTGGTGGCGCCGTTGATTGGAAACTCAGCGCGAGACAAGGGGACGGTGGTATCTGTTTTAAAGCGAGATTGTTTGGTTAAAAATTTCATCATGTCTTTTTGTTCAATACCACGAGTGACCAAACGCAAAAGCGTTCCGCAGCGACCGGCATTATCATTTAATACATGACGTTTCATGGTGTCTGATAAAATCCAATCCACTTCGATGCAGTAGAACGGCTCCCAAGTGATTTGATTTGGAATTTGAAAATCAGATTTCCAACCGTGCTGCGCGCCTTCCGGTGAAAGCGTCACGCCGGATGGGGTTCCAACGCAGATGAAGCTGGATTTCCAATAAAGATTGTAAAAATACTGATCCAAAGCGCGCTTGATAAAGAAATCATAAACCGTCATTAATGGCATAATCGGAACGCCAATAATATCGCGCATTTTTCCAAATGAACCCACGCAAGACATCACATTGCCTTCAGCAATTTCAAATCGCAAGAAGCGATCGGAAACATCTTCGCCAGGAACTAAATCGGGAAGCTTATTGTCTTTAACTCCGAGATCCGTTTCTAAATCCGCAACAACCGGAGCTCCAAAAATTTTACCGTCCATAGCGGGATTTAAATTTGTAGATGTTCCAACATCGGGTGCCATTGTCATGAAAAGCTCGCCAGGAATTTTCCATTTTTTCTCGAGCTCAACTGTTATTTTACCTGAATCCGAGTTGGCAATACGTGTGAGTTTTGCAGTGAGCTGACCCAGCATCCACTGGGTGTGGGGATAGCTGGCCATTTTTGTATTGATATCTAATTTTTCAGGAATCCCACCAGCTTTTTCAATTTCAGCTGTAAAGAATTTAATATTTTTTTCTTTAATAGAGTTTTGTTCTTTGAATTCAGATAAGAGCTTGTCGCCACGATCTTTTAAAAATTTACCTTCATTTGATTTTGCATCAAAATTTGCAAAAAGAATTTCGCCTTTTAATCCTTGTTTTGCGCGTAATTCTTCGATTTCTTCGGCAGAGGTCAGCGCCGAGTGATTACCCGGAGCGGCAGCCATTTTTAATCCCCAACCTTTTAAAGTGTGGGCGATAATGATTGTGGGTTTTCGTTTTGATTCTTTGGATTTTAACATGGCCTCTGCAAGTAGAATCATGTCGTGACCACCGAAATCTCGGAATGAATCATAAAGCTCTTGATCCGTAACGCTTTCAATAAATTTTTTCATGGTCGGGTGTTCTTTGACGATTCCTTTTTTTAAGGCCTTCATGTCTTGCACAAGTAAAAGCGCTTGCAGCTCATAGTCTTGCAATTCGTTTTCTAAGAAATTTTTAAAAACGTCGCCACCGGGTTTTTTAAATAAAGCCTGACGTTTGGCTCCGTGCCGAACTTGGATAACTTCCCAACCGTTGGCGGCCATGGTGCGTTCGATGCGAAGGGCATCGGTACCATGCATTTGTTTTTCGTTGATGATGCGGTGGCCATCAAGGGATTGGCGATTGTAGTCGACAATCCAAGTCAGGTTTCCAATTTCACGATCAGCAAAATCGGGAACAGCTTCATACATCGAGCCTTCGCGAAATTCAGAATCACCAGTCAGCGCCCAAAAATGGGCTTCAGGAATATTGTAGTTATGTTCTTTTGCAAATCGATACGCTAAAGCCAGATAGCCCGCTTGAACTGGTGGGATGCCAACAGTTCCTGAAGGGAAAAAATTGTGGTGATCAGAATCATAAGCGGAATGGTACGATTGAAATACAGGTTCGCCATTTTTTGAATATTTACGCAAGCCCATCATGGCCGTATTTTTTTGATCTTCTGTTAATTTTGAAAAATCAGGATTTAAAAATAAATCCAATAAATAATTATAGGAGTGATCTGTTGGTGAGGCATGGGGTTTGTTGGCGATATGATCAAAACCCGTTTTCACTAATAAATGAAGCGCGCCCATTATGTGCAAAGCGCTGGCGCTGCCGGCGGCATGACCGCCAATTTTGGGATCACCTTTTTCTTTATCGGCGCGGATGTTGGCTTGATAAATCATTTGCGTCGCGAAGTAATGCGCACGGCGCGCAATGGATTCTAAAGTTTCGCGATTGGTCTCTTTGAGGGCATTAACAGGGGTGGTTTTCATGGACACGGGGGTCTCCTCTTTTTAGCCTGATTTTAGAGTAAAGACTTTAGTATTTTGGGGATTAACTTTCAATGACAAAATCCCAGCGGATTTTGACGGTACCGTCAGATTCAATAATCCCTTTAGGAGGGTTAGGAAACGGTGCGGCTGCGCGAAAAGCTTCAACGGCCGCGTCATCTAAGTCGCGAAATCCTGACTCTCCGATGACTTGAACCTTCATTAAAGTGCCCTTGTTATCCAGAATAATCACTAAACGGGTGATTTTGTCGGCCTCGGAGGCAATTGTTCGATCGCGGCGAATAATCTTTGCGAACTTTTCTCGAACTTTTGGCTGCCACCACTGATTTAATTGGATGCGCATGCGGTGATAGTATCCGTAATACTTGTATTCTTTCGTATTGAGTTTTGTGACCAAGCTTTCATCCACATTGGCTAAATGATCATTTGTGGTGGGCGTGCTTCCCGGACCAGTTGCGGCTTGCTCTTTGGAAAACTTTTTAAGTTCTCGGGCCATGTCTTGTTTTACTAAAGTGGCATAGGGATCAAAATCTTGATCAAATAATTTGGAATTTGTTGGTTTTGGTTTCACGGCTTTTTGGGCCTGTTGCGCCGATTTATTCTCGGAGCCAGGCTTTGTAGCATTCGTAAAAGTTTCTCCGCGTTTTGCTTTTGTTTCTTTGGCGACAGCATTATTTTTTTCACCGTAAAATTTGGCATTCACAGTGATCTGTTCATTGGCATCTGATTGGACGATTACTTTCGAATCTTCTTTGTCTTGCAGCAGACGAATTTCTTCCGGAGTCAGTAGCGAAATTTCAACAGCGGATTCCGGGGTGCTCGAAGGAATTTTCAAAGTGCTGATGGCAAACAAAAGAAGAAAGAAAACGACGTGAAACGTGATGGAAGTGAGCACATACGTTATGAATCTCGATCTACTTTTCATGATAGTGATTCCTTTACCACTAGACTATCGGAGGTTAGACAGTTGATATGAAGGTTTAGGTGAGTGGTTTTTAGAAAGTATTTTGACAATTAGACGGAGGTCCAGTCACCCCCATCGGTCTGCTGTTTGACTTGGCGAATTCAGCCAGCGAGAATGTTTAATAATGAGATTTCAATCGTGGTGTTTAACAGACAAAGGTTTAAAGCGTGAAGGCAATCAAGATTCATTTTTGATTGATGAGCGCCTGGGTTTGTTCATCGTTGCTGATGGGGTCGGTGGTCATCAAGGCGGAGAAGTGGCATCTGCGTTAGCGGTTGAAACAGTCCGCGAAGTTGTGGGCCATCCGAAAGCACATAAATTCACAGCCAAAGAAGTTTTGTATCAAGCCTTTGAAGAGGCCAGCCATCGTATTTTTGATCGCGCCACTGCCGAATTAAAACTCAATGGCATGGGAACGACCATGGTTATGGGACTGATACGTGACAAAAAATTATATATCGCTAACGTCGGAGACAGTCGTTGCTATCTGTACCGCAAACCTTATATCTGGCAGGTGACAGAAGATCATTCTTTGATCAATGAACAAATTCGATTGGGTCTTTTAACCGAAGAGCAGGCACATAAAACGGTTGGCAAAAATGTAATCACTCGCAGTGTGGGTTTTGAACGTGATGTCTTTCCGGATGTTCTAGAACGAGAGGTCTCGAGCGGAGATATCTTTTTGTTTTGTTCGGATGGTCTGTCAGGAATGGTGACCGATCCGTTGATATGTCAGATTTTTAACCAAACTCCGGTTGATAAAGTAACACCAAAAATGATTGAGCAAGCCTTGGAGCATGGTGGAGATGATAACGTGACAGTTCTTGTCCTTCACTTTCAAGACGTGTAGGGTAGAGCACTCATGAGTGATTTGCGAAAAACAATAACAATTTATTTGGTGGCGAACGATGAAAGCCAAACCAAAAAACTGACGATGCCAATGAGCTATTTCAAAATCTCGGCGTTCATAGTTGCCGTATTTGTGATCTCGTTATTCGCAGGTCTTATTGATTATTTCGGGTTATTGGCTCAATCTCTGGAAAATAAAAAATTAAAAATCGAAAACCTCAATCTTCAAAAACAATTCCAAGTGGTTGAAGGAAAATTAGATACGCTGCAATCAGGTTTGGATCGCGTTGGCATGATGACCAGCAAATTGAAATTGATCACAGACACTCAAATGAAAGACCGCGCCGAAAAGTTGAATTTTCCAGCGCAAACGTCAGCGCCAGGAACTGATCCCACACAAGAGCGCATGAGCAACGAACAACTGATTCAGCAAGAACCATTGATAGCCAGCGAAAATCCAGTGAATACATTCAAGGGCGAAATCGCGACTGAAAAATCAACATCAAATTACGCAACCCTAGTGATCCGCATTGATGAAGCCGTCAAAGATTCAGCGCTGAAAGAACAATCCGTCATCGAATTATGGGAAATGCTTTCAGATCGCCAAAGTTTGCTGTCAGCAACCCCCTATATAAAACCCGCACGTGGCCCGATCGGTTCGCGTTTTGGATACCGCATCGATCCTATTAACGGCCGCCAAAAAATGCATGCCGGCGTCGACATCGTGGCCTCACCAGGCACCCCCGTTCGCGCCCCCGCAGACGGAGTCATCAGCTTCGCCGGATGGGATGAACAATTCGGAAAATTAGTTTCCATCGATCACGGTTACGGAGTCTTAACTCGTTATGCCCACAACTCACAAATTTACGTGCAAGTCGGTCAAAAAGTTTCCAAGTTCGACGTCGTTTCCGCAACCGGGAATACCGGTCGATCTACGGGACCTCATTTGCATTACGAGGTTCGCGTGAACGGTATTCCGGTGAATCCGATGAATTATATTTTGGATGAAGAGTAGGGTTTTTTAATGACCAATCCAAAAATTCCGTAACCCGAGAGTCTATCGCAGATCCTTTCATTAATCCTAGTCATTTCAGCAGGTTACAAATTAAAATATTGTGTTATAGTCTTTTTATTCGGAGGTGTTTATGACATTACAAAATCCAAAAATAGGAAAAAAAGGTGCTCCTGCGAAAATCGCAGAAAAAGCAAACCGGCTGCGTCGACAGCCGCTTTCAAAAAAGATATTTGAAATCGTAGATGAAAATTATAAAAATAATCTCAATAAAGAACCTCTGAAGAGATCGGCTAAATCGGATCAAGATATGGATTTGTAAATGTCGCAACTTTGGGGGTATTCCGATCTTTACAATTTAATTGATCAGCGGCCTAATCTCAAATTAGGAATGATGATCGATACGAATCTTCTTATCGCAGCAACCTATGATTCTGATGAAAATTATGAAAAGACAAAAGAGTTTTTAGATTTGGTTTTTGAAAATGAGATTCCACTCTACTGTAACGTCAATGTTAAAGCTGAGTTTCTTGAAATTCATAGGCGAATTATTTTTACAGAGGCAATTGTTGGTTTTGCAGAGGTAATTGAAATTGGTAAACTTCCGCCGACCCTAGCCAGCAAGATTACAACCCTGAATAATCGTATCACGAGGATAGAAAAAAAGAATACAGAGGAAAATCTGAATTCTCCCAAAGTTCTTCGACTTAGCGAAGCCGAAATCAAAGATTTCAAGCTTGAAATGCTTAGAGTTTCAAATTCTGGTGGTGAAAATCTTTGGTATGAACTTTGCGAATTACGAGTCGGTGATAAAATTAGCAGTCTTTGGGAAGAGACCAAAGAGGGGTTTGGCCTCAATTTCATTGGAACTAGGAAAGAGGACCAGGATAATCATCTAAAGCATGAACCTGATTGGAACAGGGCCACTGCGCTCATGGAAAAACAAGGTCTATCTAGTGCAGATGCCATGATCGTAAATATGTTTTTAGCTTCAAAATTTGATTTGCTTATAACAAGCGACAATGAAGTGGCAATTGCAATTCTAAAAAATGGTAACATTCCACAAGGATGTATCGTACCAGAACGAGTTAAAATTATTATTCAAGGCATGTGATTTATTTTTCGCGAAGTTCTTGAACCGCTTGCTTAAAAATAAGATTATCTGGAGAAAGTTCTAAGGCTTTCTGATAGTGCTTGAGGGCGTTGATTTTTTGATTTTGTCTTTCGTAAGCGTATCCTAAATTGTAGTAAGCCAAAGCATTTGTTTCATCTCGTTTTATAGCTTCAGTAAATAATTCAGATGCCTTTTCATAAAGATTCAATTTTGCATATATGGCGCCCAAATTATTGTATGAATTTGAAAAATAGGGATTCAGCTGAATGGCTTTTTCATAATAAAGTTTTGCTTGATCAAGCTGACTGCGATCATCATAGATTGCTGCTATATTATAATAACTTTGAGCATTCGGATTGATATTAATCGCTTTTTGTAAATTTATCAAAGCGCCTTCATTATCACCTTTATTCTTTAAAACTAATGCTAAGGTGTTGTGGGCCATCAGGCTTTGTGGGTTTAAAGAAATATTCTGCTCAAGAAGCTTCTGTTCCGTAGAAAAGTTCTCTATATGATTCAGGCTAAGAACAAAAAATATGATCGCTACAATTATGCTAACGGCATAAAACCAAATTTTTTTAACTGATTTTCTAAATAAGAATTCAATAGTCGGTGCTAAAAATCCCAACATAGCAATGCCAAGCCAATGTTCAGCGACAAACGAATATCTAAAAAAGTATATTTCGAATAATCCCAAAACTGGAAACAAAAGACAAAATGATGTGAATAGACCAATCAGAGTAAGCGAAAATTTCTTTTTTAAAATCAAATAAACTGATCCTATCAGAATGGCGAATAGAATGAATGTCGGTAGATATGCAGCGATAGAATTTTGAATCACCCATCGAGGGTGAACCAATGTCAGTGGATGTGGCCAAAATGTATTAAATAAATAGAAAAAATAGGTCTTACCGACCAAAGCGAAGCGAAACCACATCGATGGCTCAAGAATGAGCTCAGAATCAACAGTGGGGAATGCATTCTGTTCCCAAAAAATATTGATTAAACCTACTGCAAAAGTAATTAAAAAAAGAGGTCCCGTTAAAAGCACCACTTTTTTAATTGAACCAGCCTTAAATTTGAAAAAAAGATAGACGGCAAATAAAACCGTTAGCCCAACAAGTGATACTTTAGATAAAAACGATAAAATTAAGAATATTGCGGATAGAAAATAATATTTATAATGATCTTTTTTTAAATATTGATCTGTGTTTTGTAGATATCTATTTACAAACTCTATCCAAAACAATGTGGAAATCAAAGCAAACATATTGGCGAGGTTTGTTTTAATCTGAAAAATCCATACAACAACTTCCACATTCATTGGATGCAGTGCAAATAGCAAGGCAATCCACCATGCGGCTGCAAAACCCAATTTATTCAGAGTTTTCCAAACTAAAATTACGGTTGTGATGTAAAGAATCAAATTAACGATATGATAGCCGAAAGCCTCATTGCCAAAAGCTTGCTTGCAAATCCACAAAACACTGTATGCAACAGGCCAAAAATCAACAGTACTGTGCTGGGTCCAAATCTTTTTAAGGCCATTGGGATCACTCATCAATTTACTATTAAGAATATATGTAAAGTCATCCCATATAAATCCATAGGATAGGCTTTGGAAATAAAGCAGAATAATTGCTAAAGCCAAGACGCTTGTTGCTAAAAATATAGTTTTTCTGTCTACAGAGAGCACGTCATTATGTTAACTGGATTTATTAGGAATACAAATTCTTAGTATATAAAGTTTTGATTTTAAAGGCAGTTTAATTTTTATTTGGCTCAGAAATGTTTGTGCGACGATTCTGAGGCAAGTTCTTAACTCGGTTTTGAATATTTATAAAATTCTCGAGTTCACTTTTTCCGAGTTCTACATTTCCTTTTTGAAAATAGGCTCTGGATAATGTTTGGTGTGGTTCTGGATAATTAGGATCAAGTTCAATTGCTTTTAAAAGATAGGAAATGCTTTTTTCAACTTCGTTCAATTCTAAGTAAATACTTCCGAGATTATTATTGGCTTCAGGACTGTGGGAATTTAATTTTAAGAGATCTAATAAAATTTGAATCGCATCTTGTTTTCTATTAAGTCGATAATAAACAATAGACGAGTTAATATAGCTTGCGGTCAATGAAGAGTTTAGTGCAATTGATTTTTTGTAATAATCTAAGGCTTGATCTAAATTGTTTTCACGTTCATTTATGAGTCCCATGTTGAAGTAAATGGATCCTTCTTCAATTCCTAAGGTTTTCGTTTTCTCAAATAGTTCGCGCACCTTAAGGGGTTGGTTTGTCTGGGTGTAAGCTTCAATTAAATTTATGAAGGGTTTTGAAAAATTGGGATCAAGCTCAAGCGCTCTTTCAAAAAAAGGTATTGCTTCATTAAAATTCCCCTTCTTTTGAAGCTCTAATCCAAAATTACTATTGGCGACTGCGCTCAATGGATAGTGCTGCAAAGTGTTTTTCCATAATTCGGTTGAATTGGCCCAGGTTTTTGCTTGTAAGTGTGTTTTATAGGACAGCAAGCCGACGATTAGAAAAAAGGAAATATAGGCGGGGTTTTTTATTTTTTTAATCTTTGTCAATTCAAAAGCAAGTATTGCAAAAATTGTGAAAATTCCGATGCTTGGAAAATACATAAAACGATCTGCAAATAGAAAACGATTCCCAAACGGAATAATTTGAAGCACTGGAAAAATTGAAATTAAGAAAAAGAGCAATAGAAAAACGATAGTTCTAGAATAATTTTTATATATTTTGATAAAAGTAACAACGGTAGTGAAAAAAAGAATCATTATTAAATAATCAATCCATGTAATTGCGGTGGCGCTTTTTTCATATAAGGCAGCAAGCATTGTCGGATTGAATGATTTACTGATATAAAAAGTCAAAGAGTCAAAAATGTTTATAAAGACTTCGGCGAGTGTTCGGTTCTGAGAAAACTCAGGAGTCAATGCCGAGTTATGAAGATTAAGATGAAAACTTGCAAAAATAATCATTAATAAAATATAGGGTATGCTTTTAAAAAAAATGTTTTTAAGCGGTTCTTTTTTATAAAGACTAATTAAAATAATCAATCCAGGCATGGTGATGGCCATGAATTTTGAAAATAAAGCAAGGGCTGTGCAGAGGACACTAATGCTTAAAAATATGATATTTTTTCGAAAAGAATTTTCGGTAGTTTTAAAGTAAAAAATCAAAGAAAGCATCGAAAAAAA
Organism: Bdellovibrionales bacterium RIFCSPHIGHO2_01_FULL_40_29; assembly: GCA_001771815.1. GTDB lineage: Bacteria > Bdellovibrionota > Bdellovibrionia > Bdellovibrionales > Bdellovibrionaceae > Pseudobdellovibrio. The sequence continues at coordinate 556,591 of MEPU01000013.1, forward strand.
AGTGCAAAGCATATCTTTTCTTTGAGAGATCCAGGCCACAGACTCAACATGCAGAGGATGAATTCCGAAAAGCAATGCTGCGGCTAAGGGAATAAAAGTATTTTTAGGAAAAAATAAGCGAACAAAAATAAAAACCAATATAACATTCAAGATATGAAAAATTAAATTAGTGAGGTGATAGTAAAATGGATTAAATTTAAAAAATGTATATTCAATCGCAAAAGAAGTCGTTACTAAAGGAAGATAATCTTCGGCAACAACACTTGTAAAAGCTTTTTTGAAGCTAAAATCTATCACTGCAGGGTTTTGAATAAGCAGGATGGGGTCATCAAAATCGACAAAGCCATTGTTTAAAGAGCTGATGTATGGAATAGCAGAAACAAATATTACTATGAGCATCAAGAATAAAGGGTTTATATTTTTCGATGAGATCATGATTTAACGCTATGTCATTTGCAGAGAAAAATCAGGTTAAATTAATAATTAATCTAAAAATATCTAAAATATTTACTCTGAATCGCTTCAAGCTTTTGATTACATGCCGAAATATTTTTATTTTGCATGGCTTCGATTTCGCAAATTTTTTGCTGTGCAGGAGTATACCAAGACGCTGTATCCAGAGCCTTCAAAAATTCAGCCTTCGCAAAATCTAATTGCTTACTCTCAAGAATTGCAAGCGCCTTCAAATAATTAAAATGGGCATACTCTGTCCAAATTTCACGAAACACATCGTATTCATTTTCAGGGGACTTAATAAGTTTAATATCCGAATGAAAAAGTAAAGTCGGCAGGGCTCCTGACATTAAGTTAATCCCTGAGCCTTGCTCTAACATTCTGCCAAGTGGAAGAATTCCAATTTTATACTTTTCAGCATTTTGAAAGTCTAAGTTAGTTAAAAAGTTAAATTTTTGCAAATTAGGGCCTATAATGTCATCTTCAATAACAATATTTTTTGTTTCAATAATTTTTTCTGTATTTGCAATCAAACCATTATGAACGGCTTTGGTTAAAAACCACTCGAAGAATAATAACCTTGGATGAATAATAAATACTTCAGGGTGCACATTCAAAATGGTCTGAGCATATTTTAAAGCACCATACTTAGTGTCCGTCATAGTTAAAAGAATAACTGATTTGTCTGGTGTTGATTGATTAAGAAGATTTATTGAGTAATCTTCTATTATTGTATTTTTTGAAAAATCATTTTCTTTATAAAAATTTAAAATATTAAAAGCAGAACCCGACACGATAACAACGAAAACTATTTGCTTTAAAGTTTTAGAAAATTCACATTTAAGAACTTGTAGCATTATCCAAAAACAAAGCAGTACATGGAAGAAAATAAAAAATCTCTCTACAGTTTCAATTTTGAATCCAATTAACTCTATATTTGATAAATAAAAGAAAACAAAAACATACAGACCTATTGAAAATGTAAAAATGTGTTCATTAAAAGTAAAATTCTTATGTTTAGAGGCCCTGTGGAAAAAAGCTATGAAACCTACAATTAAAAGAACCCAAAAACTTTTTAATGTTTGCATTGCTAAATGAGTCAAAATTAGCCACATCGATCCTGATTCATTTGTTCCCACTAATTTAAAAGTTCCATAATCATGACGCAAAAAGTGTAAAACTACGGCATTGAGAGAATCTAAATTTCCCCATGAATCTAAATTTGATGGGTGCAAAAGCATAAGCGACGCATACATCGCCATCATTAAAATTAAACCAATTGCTATAAGCAGCCATTGCATTTTTGATTTAATATTTTTTAATCCAATATGAATAATAATGGGTGCTAAGAAAATTAATGTTAAGTGATGGGATAGTCCGATTAAAAATATAAATGGAATATATATTTGATGCTTCAAAGCACGTGCATCCAAATACAAAAATAAAATAAGGGCAACAAAAAGTCCATGCAGCGCAAAAACATCAGGAAGAATTGAAAATTTCCAAAAAATTCTTGAGCTTGCCAGGGTTAAAGCAATTGCAAATCCCAACCAAGGTTTGCTTCGCAGACATAAAAATAAAATGGCACAAGTAATCACTGAAATAATAGAAGTTGCCAGAGCTGCTCGCCAAAAAACAGAACCAAAAGGTAAAAACGAAGTCACTGCATGAATGAGCCAAATAAATAACGGATATCCCGGGGGATGTATAACTTCTAAAAGAAATGCGGAACGCACTAATTCACCAGTATCACCCATTTGAACTGTGTATGGCATATTAGGAATATAAATAAGAAATATTCCCATAATAAGAACAAGGGCTGAAGTTATTTTAGATTTCATCACCTTATCGTAAGTAAACTTGCAATCCTTGTCACATATGAAATAGCGAACAACGGCCACAATAAATTTTAATAGCTAATAACCTTGAGATTGCAGCTCAAGCAAAAGTTTATTTTTTGGTAGTACTATGATGGCATCTTTCAAGAAATGGCTTAGATCATTTCTTCGATTTTGTACGAGAAGTAATCGCGCATAATTTTCTATCGCAAGGGGGTATTGGCCATTTTTAATTGCCGTAATAAAATATTCTTCTGCAGCTGCATAGTTTCCTCTGTTGGCTTCGATTGTCCCAATATTATTCCATGCCGAAAATGATGCTGGATCGAGTTGAATGGATTTTTTAAAAAGCGCTTCAGCTTTGGTTAAATTTCCAGCTCGAGAATAATACAAACCAAGTGTATTGTTATAATTACTATCATTTGGAGATGTTGCAACCGCTTCGGTGAATAATGAAATGCCACTTTTCCATTCTTGAATGCGCAAGTAAGTTCGGCCAGACAAAAGACAGAATACTAGTAGAAATAAAACAATGGCAGATTTTTGGTATCTCAAAATAATTTGTTCTGCAGATAATCCAATTAGACCAATGACGGCAAGTGATCCAACATAGAACCACCTATTGGCTACTGTGGCATCAAGTGGAATAAATATGTTTGAATGAAGTCCCATATTTAAAACAATTAAGATTAAAAAAATTTTGCCCAGTGGTTTTTTCAATAGTTGGATTCGATTACACATACTTATAATGCACCAAATGACAAAAATTGAAACGAATAAAGGAAAAATCACTTCTGAAAATGAAAATTCAGTGACCACCCAGTTTTCATGAAGTGAGATTGTTTCGGGCCAAAAAAATGTCTTTATATAATAAAATACTTCTTTTGGAAAGGTAAGTAGTCGCTCGCCCCAAGTGAGTTTTCCAATAGGAATTGTCGTATATGATAGCGTGGTCATTTCTACGATAATAAATCGAATAACTGAATATGCACCGAACGCAATGACAGAAGCCGTGAAAACTAATATCAACCGTGTTTTATTATTGGAGTTAAGAAAAAATGAAATGACTGGAGCCGCAAAAACAAAAATAATTCCAGACTCTTTACTCATCAGAGAAAAAATCAAGCATATTGCAATATAGATCCATGATTTATTTTTCATGATAAGTAATAACGAAAGCAATCCCCAAAGTAAATAGAGATTATCTTGGAGATTTGCAATGTAAAGAATGACTTCGCTATTTATCGAATGAACTAAAAATAATACAGCCATAGCGGCTGCAAGAATTGGCGAAATCCAGAAGCTCAAAATTAAATAAAAAAGAAATGCTATAATTATTCCAAGAAAAAGTTGAAATAAATGAAAAGGCAGGCTTGTACCATTGCCGATTTTCCAAAGTAGTGCATATGTCATTGTTAGAAGCGGTTTGTAATAAATTCCAGAGGCATTCTCTTTGCCATAGCTGTTAAAAGTTGATTCGCTAAAAATTTTTGCAATATTAAAATTTTGAATGGTTTCATTTTTAACAATCTGAGATTCATCATCGAATATAAAGGGATTATTCAGACTACTTCCGAATAAAACAAATCCTGTGAATAAAAGAAAAATAAAGACGTAAAATTTTGTCGACACTTAATTATTGAATCAGATACATGCAGCAGAAGCAACCATTACGGTTCTTCTGCTGTTGTTAACTTTAAAAAACTACTTCTGTTGGGAGTATTTAAAAATACTAAATTATTTTTTTAATGTTTTTAAGTAGGCTGGAAGAAGCTCATTTGCTTTTTCTTGCTGACTATTTAGAATCAGAGTTTTTATTAAAGTAGCATAGGCGTCAGAATAGTTTGGGTTCATTTTTATTGCTATTGTGAGGTAATCTATAGCTTCCTGATACTTATTCATTTCTAGGTAAATTGCTCCTGAATTGTGATAGGCCTCTGGAAAGTTTCGATTAAATGATAATAATTTTAAAATGATTTGTAGCGCTTCTGGCATCTTTTTTTGTTGGTAATATGCAGCGGACAGGTTGATATATGCGTTGCCAAAATAGGGATCAATCGCGATAGCCTTTTCAAAATTTTTCGCAGCTTCTGAAAAATCATTTTGAGTATTAGAGAGTACGCCGAGATTGTAATATGCAATTTTGTTGTCTGGATTCAGCTCAAGTGCTTTATCCAAGTGCTTTTTTGCAAGATTGAAATTTTGTTTTTGGGTATAAATAGTTCCAGCATTTGCGTAAGGTTCGGAAAATGCAGGGTTAATTTCAATGGCGCGTTCAAAATGAGTTAATGCTTTTTCTAATTCATTTCTTTTAAAGTAAGCCGATCCTAAATTATTCTGAGCTACGCTTGAATTCGGATAAATTGAAGATGCATTTTCCCATAGAGTGACTGAGTTTTTCCAAACTTGTGTTTGCAAATAAGTTTTTGATGCATAGGTTAGTGCTAGTACGGCAACAAGAGGTATTGATAAAAGTTTAAAACGATTGAAGCTTATTAAATTCGAAATAGATATGACAATGAGGCCAATTAATCCAATGCTGGGTAAATACATAAATCGATCTGCAAAGATAAACTTGTTTCCAAAGGGAATAATTTGAAGTACTGGCACGATTGAGATTGCAAAAAAACTAGCCATAAAAAAATATATCCGTCGACTTGATTTGTCTACGTAGAACCGGTATGCAACAAATGTTAAAAACAAGGCCAGAATTAAAAAATCAATCCCTGTGGCAAGGGCGACTTTCTTTTCGTAAAACACACTTAGATTCAGTGGGGCAAAAAGTTTACTTGTATAAAATGCAAATGCACTGAATGCATTATTGATTCCGTTTATGATTGAAAATGAGGGCGCTTTCGCCTGCCCCGGAGAGTTATGTAGCTGAAGGTGTATGATTGCAAAGGCAACCATTACCACAACGTAGGTCGCTAACTTCTTAACTAACAATTTAATATTCTCACGATTGTAGATGCCAATTAGAAAAATAATTGCAGGCAGCGTGATTGCCATAAATTTAGAAAAAAGCGCAAGAGTAAAAAACAGTATACTCGCGATTAGTGTTTTTTTTGAATGCGAATGGCTGGTCTTGAAATAATAAATGAGCGATAGCAAAGAAAAGAACGTGCATAGCATATCTTTTCGTTGTGCCAACCAGGCTACAGATTCAACATGCAGAGGGTGGACACCAAAGACCAAGGCTATAACAAATGCAATTCCTTGGCTCGATGGCAACAGTAGGCAAAGTAAAATAAATACTAATCCTGTGTTAAAAACATGAAATACTAAATTTGTTATATGAAAGTAGTGAGGATTTAAACCATAAAAGTAATTTTCAATAGCAAAGCTCGTTGTGACAAGAGGAAGGTAATCCTCTGCATTTGTACTCGTAAATGTTTTTACTAAATTGAAATTAGTAATCAATGGATTTTCATAAATTAACGTTGGATCATCAAAATCAACAAATTCATTCTCAAAAGTTGTATAAAATGGAATTGCGCTAATGACGCATAATAATAAAATACAAACTCTAAAATCTAAAAAAAAGTTTCGCATATTTTAAAATTAAGAATATGCGAAACTTTAATTATTGTATTGTTAATTGGGGTTTGATGGATCAAGCCCCAACGATAGTCTAGGAACTGTTTTTTTACTAAAATGATATATTAATGTTTCCCCAACATCGCGCCTGTGAATTCACAATAACGCATGTATGACCTATACCACCACTAAGCTTGCTTGCACCGTTGGTATTAATTGCATCAACTGGAATATTACTATTTATTGTGCTACCATCTCCAAGTTGTCCGTTACTATTAGCTCCCCAGCACTTCATAGCCCCATTATCTACAACGCAAGTGTGATAAAAGCCAGAGGCGAGATAACTGACGTTTGAGCTTACTCCTGTAACCAATGTTGGAATTTGTGTGTCAATATTATTTCCGTTTCCGAGTTGTCCGTTATAATTAGCTCCCCAGCATTTTAAAGATTCATTCATAAGCGCGCATGTGTGCGAAAACCCACCTGTTATTGTTGTAACACTACTACTCATGCCCACCACTGTCATTGGACTATAAATAGCTGATCCATATTTTTTTTCAGCGGCTTGTCCATAATCATTGAGACCCCAGCATTTTGCAGCGCCCCCTGTAATTACGCAAACGTGATTTAGACCAGAGCTAATCGCAGAGATCACGGGTTGTTCGCCCTGAAAATTAACATCCACAGGAACAGTGCTTGAGACGCCTGTACCATTACCTAATTGGCCATGTCGATTCCAGCCCCAGCATTTCGCACGACCGTTTACAATAGCGCAACTGTGATTTGAACCAACTGCTATTGCAGTTACACCACTTTCTAATCCGACCACTGCAACTGGGATGGGACTATTCGTATTTGTGCCATCGCCAAGTTGTCCATTTGCATTGCTTCCCCAGCATTTTGCTGCTCCATTTACAATTGCGCAACTATGGTGAAAACTTACGCTAATGGCAGTAACATTTGAGTCAAGACCGTAAACCTGATTGTCTGTATTTGCTCCTACACCCAGTTGGCCGCTGCTATTATTTCCCCAACACTTTGCTCCGCCATTAACAACGGCGCATACGTGATTGTATCCTGAGCTAACATCTGTAACTCCTGTGTCAGCGACGGGAATTTGTAAATTAACCTCCACAGGCACAGCAGCATTCCCCCAGCTATCAACAGCTTCAACAATCACAACTCCGTTTTGCGGAACAGGAATTGTAACTTCGAAACTAACTCCGTTTAATGCGAAGGCAACAGGTACGACTTGTCCCTGAACTTTCACGGTTGATGAAGGATCTGTGACGTAACCTTTTACTAAAACGGTATCGGTCACAGCTTGTTGATCAACTGGTGCGGACAATGTGATGACTGGGGCATTTCGTTTTGGAAATCCAGGGACTGTAATTGGTGAACATTTTGAAATAATTGAGGTCAGGAACGTGGTTGGTGATCCGCCATTGTATGCTGGCAAGAAGATATCGCTGAAAGACAAGCTGTTGACCATATTGCAATCTATGCTGTCATCGATATGTATATCGGTTGGTAGTCCGCGCGGATCTGCTTGATTTTCGCAGAACCATAGATTTGGCATTTGACTGCAAAAGTAACCATCGTCATGTGAAGATCCGCCGTCGCTGTTTCCGCCATCATCATCGCCACTGCAGTCTTCCCACCAGTCGCAGTCACTTCCGTCGCCGCCTCCACCACCGCCCCAGTTGTCGCCACCGGGTAAGCTGCCAATGTCACCAGTATCTGGAGTGAAGGAAATATCAGTAGGTACTTCGAAGACAGGAATTTTTGGAATAGAATATTCTTTGCAAACGGGAGTGTCTTTTAAGGCCGGACGATCGCAAAGTTCTTTACATGCGGCTTCTTCTAGAAGAAATTGACCAATTGGTGAGCCGAGAACTTCGCCTAAACCAGGTATGACAAAGTTCGATAAAAATGGAAGTAACGTAACCATGTCTTGGCACGTTAATCCTGAATCATCAAAGCCTGTGCAAATATTGATTCGCTTAATTAAAAAACTTTGAATAGCTGGATCTAAACCTGGAATCGAACGAATAAGTAATGGCTCTGGATAACTACCCATGAGCAATCTGAAATAAAGTCGGCTGCTAGGGCAATCGGTATCAGGCATAAAATTATACCCTTTACAGACAGCTAGGTACCCGGCTTTCACATAATTTAATTTCTCATCCACATCGCCAATAAAATCTTGAACGCCTTTAATATCAGGAATTTTCGGTTGATATGATTTAGGGAATTTCTTCAAATATGGTTGTGGATCCACAGTAGTAATATTTCTTAAGTTGTCAGAAAATTCTGTGGAATCTTCAAAAATAGTGTCTAGCGCCGCACAAATATCGCCGCCAGCACCGCCAGAAAAACCAGGTCCAAAATCAACACGACGGCCAGGGTATGCAGGCTCTAGAATGGGCGCGGGGTAGTTCACAAGATCCTCGGGTAATAACTGTAGGACGCGAGCATATGTTGAGACTGTTCCACTATTTCCAAATTTATCTGTGCCTTCAAACTGAAGTTGAAAACGGCCATCCTGTGGAGCATCAAAAACACCGCTGAATGATTTTCCATCAGGTCCAATATTTATAGTCTGACCATTTAAAGTTATTCTTGAAAGAACCTGATCCGAAGTTCCTGATACGGGTATTGAAATTTTATTTGTTAAAATATCAACGCTGTCTGGATCTAAGGTGAGCTTTGGTTTTACAGTGGAATATTCAACAAAGTAGGATTTGCTTACTGTTTTAGAATTTCCAGAAAAATCAGAAACAGATATTTGTAATGGCAGTTCGCCAGCTTGGTTGGCTTGAACTTGAGCTGAAATAGTCGAGGGTGCTGATATCACAGCAACAGTGCCATTGACTGTGGCAGAACTTAAGGCCTCATTAAAAATGGCTGACACAGGGATTGTTAAAGGCAATTGATTTGTATAAAATATTTTTTCATTGAGTGGATCAAGGGATACCAATTCTGGAGCCATTGAATCGACATGAATAATAAAATCTTTTGGTAATGACGCGTTTCCAGCGGCATCCATAGTAAAAATAGAAACAGAATTCGCCCCTTCGTGAAGACCACTGAGAGTGTATTGAATATTTTTTAAGTCAGTAGAAAATACTTGAGCATCGTTTACTTTAATGACGGTCGAGGTAGGTATTCCTGATTCTATAGTCGCAGAGAATGTATAGCTTAATTGATTTATGAATAAAGAGTCGCCAACGGCAGTGATGATTCGAGGTTTTTCAGTCCAGTAAATAGTATTTATAGTCGAAGTGGAATTGGTAATATTTCCTGCCAAATCTACAGCTTGAAGCTGGATTTGTTGCAGACCATTTGAAGATATTTGTAAAGAGCTAGAAATTTCTTTTTTGTCACTGGATAAATTTGCAGCTACGCCATTGATTGATGCGGACTGAAGCTCTTCATTGTATTTTGCAGAGAAATGCAAAGAATAGGGAAGGGTATTCGTATAAAAAGACTGATCCGCATTAGGAACCACAGAAAGTAGTGTCGGTTTAACAGAATCAAGAAAAATGTTGAACACAGTTTGGCTGCGATTCCCAAAGCTATCGATCGACTGAAACTCAACAACATTTAAACCTTCTTGGGAAATGCTGAAACCACCGCCTTGTTTAGAATTGGTTTGACTTAAAGGCCCATTATTCACTTTAAATATAGTCGAGACTCTCGAATCATCTAAAATTTTAATTTCATAGTTTTTAATATTTGTTGGATTTCCAGAAGGCATTGGTTCTAAAGTGAGTACTGGTGCGACTGTTTCACGAATTAAGTGAACATCTTGGATTTCAAGTTTGATTTCATTATATTTTTTTGAAGCAAAATTAATTCTTAACTGATTTGCAGATTCTAAAGAAATGAATTTTTCAATAATCATGGTGTTTTCTGATATTTCACCAGTGCTAAATAGATTTATATCGTTAATATCTGCTTCTAAACTAAATGTGTTCAATTCGGTTTGAATATTGAATAGATTTAAAAAATAAACGAGTATGTTTTGCGCTGTATTTGTTGTTTTTGTTCGAGTCAATACTAATTTGTAGACATGATCAGTGGCCAAGGCAGACGCCGAAAAAGAATATTTCTTTTTATCAACTTGGATAGGGCCGAAAACAGTGGCTGCATTTGTCATTTTAAAATCAGGATTGACTGTGATTTTTTGCGAATAGTATGAGACCGCATTCTTATTGTCCCAAACTTTAATCGATATTTGAAATTCAGAAGCCAAATTGAAATATGGAAAAAGACGATTGTATGTGTGTGTGGTATCAAGCCCAGTTGATATAAAACCATCTCCAAAATTAACTTCAGTTCTAGAAATAGTGCCATCAGGATCATTGGATTTTTCAATATTAACGCGAATGGATCCTAAATCTGTAGGAGACACCAGCGTAATGTAAGGTTTGATTATGGGTAATTTATTTGTTTGAGCTTGCGCAACCAATGTCAATGGCAGCAGCAGGCTGACAAAAAATAACATCTTCAAGCTATTAGAAAAAAACATGGTGGTCCCTTCAGTAGACGTGAACTAAGCTCTTTGATTTCGGCGAACAAACATATTTACTTTAATTAAAAATCTAATAGAGTTGATCGCTGTATTAAAGTGAGTCGTTTATTTGCATGATTACTGGGCGCAAAGTATTTGTTGAATATAAATGCCACTAAATTAAGATGATTTAGTATGAATTTTAAGCTCAGTTCAATTTTGATTTTTCTCATTTTCACCCTGGTTGGATTTGCATTATATCTTCCGTCATTAAATTATGGATTCTATTTGGATGACAGTTTTCAAATTGTCACTAATCGATTAGTTCATGATATTTCAAGTTGGTATTTGAATTTTACGCGATCGACAGTTGATCAAGGCGGTAGCGAAGCGCCGGGTGGAATTTACTACAAACCAATAATGATGATAGCTTATAGTCTTCTGTGGAACATAACCCCGAACGAGACAATATCATTTCGGGTCTTCCAGTTGATTTTGCATGCGGCCAACGCATCTATGATTTTTATTGTATTTAAGAATTTATTTTCAAAAGAAAGAATTATATTTTCACTTTTAGTTGGCTTTATTTTTTTTTTGCATCCCATGAACTCAGAGGCTGTCGTTTTTATAGCGGATTTGCAAGAGCCATTGTTTTCCTTTTTTGGATTGATTGCACTACTTATTTTAATCAAAAGTCAGAGTAAATATTCTGTGTATTTGGCTTCTATTTTCTTGTTAGGCAGCGTTCTTAGTAAGGAAAGTGGACTGTTATACATACTGGTATGCTGTACTTATTATTTGCTTTTTAAAAAAGATCATTGGTGCCATTTGATTGTTTCATTGGTCGTTGTAGCTGGAGTTTATTTTACGCTTAGATTTGGGTTTGCTGAATTAAATGCTGTTCATAGCAATACTATGCAAATTTCTAGAGCAGATTTTTTAACGCGTCTTATGACCATGCCCAAAGTTTTAGTTCACTACATTCATTTATTTTTTTGGCCTCAAGAAATTAGCCTGACTCAAGATTGGATAGTAAAACGAATCAGTATTCAGGATTTTTGGTTGCCGTTGATCGAAGTCATCGCCATTGTTTGCCTGTCACTGGTTTATATAGCAAGAACCAAAGACAAGGTATTTATATTGTTTTTCTTGTGGTTCGGGTTTGGATGGGGGCTTCACAGTCAGTTGATACCATTGGATGGGACTGTGTCCGACCGATGGTTCTATTTTACGATGGTCGGATTTTTAGGAATGATGATGACTTTTATTTCGAGTGAATTTCGTATTCAGTTGTCTCGAATCCTGCTGATGGGGGCGTTGCTATTAGCGGGGCTTACACTGCGCACTCATGCGCGTATTTTAAATTGGAAAGACCCGTTGACGTTGTATACGCATGATCTGACTGTTGATCCCGAATCTTTTTACTTAAATAATAATGCAGGCATCGAGTACTTCAATACCAAGAGGTACAAGCAGGCCATTCCCTATTTTGAAAAAACAGTTCTTAACACAGTTGAAAAAAGCAGAGAATGGTATGCCGGAGTAGCCAATTTAGGGGCTATCTATTTATTTTTAGGTCAATTGAATGAGGCTGAAGGTTTTTTAAGAATAGCGATTGTTAATGGTGATGTGAAAGCCTACCGAGCTTATGCGGGAACTTTGTTGGAGCTGAATAAGAAAAAAGAATTCTTTGAATTTCTTGAAAAAATCGCTTTGATTAAGTATCCAAACGATCCCGTTTTGATAAAACTAAAAAATTCAACCGGTGGATCTTGAGCTTTGATTGAACTCGAAGAAGCACAACCAATCGCCTATGTTTTACAGTTTTTTAAAATTTAATGGCATATTCCATAATGGATACTAAAAAATCATCCGATCGAAGTTCTTCAGGAGTAGCCACAGTAATATCTATCTTTTGCTCAGGGATACTTTCGAAAATTTTTTTTCGAATTACAGTTTTTTGATCAGCAACTGAAGATTTTTGTGCAGTTGAAACCACCACTAGTAAATCAATGTCGCCACCTTTTTTATTGTCATCCACACGACTGCCGAATAAATATAATTCATATGGGTGATCGGCCAATACTACAGAAAAGGCAGACTTAATAGAGGCTACTTCTTTGTGGCTAAGTCTCATGATTTATTTTTTGCGGTAAGGCAAATAATAGCGGTGAAAATTTACGAAATTTTTCAAAAATTTTTTCTAAATCTTGATCGCTGTATTCATGCACAGTTGCGGTTCTTAGTTCGCGAATTTCCATCCATTGTATCACATTTTCGATAAGACCAAGTTTTTCCGCGCGATTAAGTTGGTCGACAAAGCCGCCGTCAAACGCTGGATCATCATTAAGAACTTGGGCTTTAATGTATTTACTTAAAAAAATATCAGATGTTCGAGCAAATCGTGACGCAAAGCTGTCCCATGATTCAAGTTCGGCATCAGTCATTTGATTTGGATTTAGGGGCATTTTAAGCGTTCTGTTATAGCTATATTCTAAATACTTTAATGATTTAACAATTTTGGAGTAATACAAACCTGCGAGATTTTTATTTCTAGTCACAGCAAAATAATAACAATAACTTACCGCTAAATCAAGCCGACTTCTGAGCTAAAGCTTAAAAATGGTAAAACTCTGACGTTTCGATCTGGTGAATAGTCTTTCTGTCCTAGATGAACTTGATAATAAAATGGGATTGTCGTTCTTTCCTTGAAATAATTTATATTTTTTGAAAGCTGTTTGTCACCTGTTTTGCATTCGACTGCAAAAATTGGTTTTTTGTTTTTTAAAACGATAAAGTCTATTTCGCGACCATCAGTATCTTTTAAAAATCGGAGCTCCATTTGGTGCCCTGTTGAGTCTTCTATGTAGTGACAGTATTTTAATAGGTGCGAGGCTACTAAGTTTTCAAATACTTTTCCATCATCTGTTAGGGCGCTCCAGTCCCATAGATAAGCTTTTCTTTCTTTTTTAACAGCGCGTATTTTTGGCGCTCCATAGGGTAAAATTCTAAAGCAATAGTAGACTTTTTCTAAAATATCTATCCAGCGCTCTGTCGTATGTGGACTGACTTGTAAATCTTCTGATAAAGACTTCACTGATAGTGGAGAACCCACGCGATCTGGTAGGGCTTCCGCGAGAAGCTCGATGGAGTTGTATTCTTTTAAAAATTCGAGATCACGAATATCATCGTTGATAACTCGGTGAAGTCGTTCATTCAGCCACAGTCTGTGATTATTTTCATTTGCTGCAAAGTAGGGCTCTGGAAATCCGCCAAATTTAATAAGATCTTTTAAATCATTTTTAGTCGTTATTTTTAGCTCAGCGATACTTAAAGGATGTAGCCGAATATACCTGTATCGGCCTAATAGTGAATCTCCACCGCGTCGGTAGTGATCTAATCTGGCAGAGCCAGTTACCAAAAAATTGTGTCCCTCTGGCCGCTTATCGTAAAAGCCTTTTAAAAGATTTCTCCACTCTTTATATTTATGTATTTCATCAATGACGATTAGTTTCGCATGTGGAATTTCACCTTTTCTTAAAAGCGTCTTTGATTTTAAATCATCCCAATTGAGATAATTTGGATTTTGCCTTTCCGGGGGATTTAAATAAGAAAGGCATAGCGTTGTTTTTCCAACTTGCCGGGGACCGCCTATAAAAACCATTCTCGATTTTAAAAAATCATTTATCAGCGGCTGAATATACCTGTCTTTATTTTGCATATGACTGCATTTTACTCATGAATGTAATGCAGTCAAGTGCATTTTATTCATATTGGCCTTAAAACGCCCCCTGTAAAACACCTGGACGCTTTTAAAGCCTCAAAACGCATTTAAAGCATTATGGCTGGTTTCAATTTCGCACACACCCCTATGGTAGATAAACTTTTGCTTAATGGAGATCAGCATGAAAAAGACAGTCTTAGTACTTGGATTATTGGCGCAGGTGACAACGCATGCTGCTTTTTCAATGAGTAACGAAAAGTGTTGGACCACGAATCCTATCATGAAGTCTTCGGCTGAATCTAAAAAGATTGCGGACGAAACCAAGTTGTGTGCGATGGAATTTTACACGGATCAATTGACTGTCTGTCCCAAGCTGAATTCAACCAATCCTGGAATTTTAGTGGTCAAGCGTTCAACGGCTATTTCAGATGCTGATTTCAAACAAAAGTATTGTATGGATATCGATGATGCCAGCGAAGACAAAGATGCCACTGGCGAAAAATTAGGAAAAGTGGTTGCGAAATTCAAACAAACAACATCATGCAGTCATGCGTCTTCGCCGGTGACTTATTACCGCGTGGCTGAGTTCTTAGGGGGCTCGCGAGTTCCGGTGGCTGTGTTTCGTACTATGGATAAGCAAAAACATTTAGAAATAACTCTGAAAGCAACATCACATTTGGCGAAGAGCAATCAATTGATTGCACAGACGTGGCGTACACTTTTATCGCGACATAGAAATGCTGCGGCCAACCCAGAAATTTTTGTGGGTGATACGGTTTATGGAGCATTATCTGAAAATATCACGGGTGAATATAAGTTTAACTTAGTTGGTGGTGTTGGAAGTTACGATACTCGGTATCAACGATTTATGACCCAACGTCCATTTTTAGCAGTTTCAAGTGGTGAGTCAGTAGCGACATTAGCGGGTGGAACTGATTTTAAAAAATTGGCTCCGGTTGTGACGGTGATGAGAGATGTTTCGAATATGGTGGTTATTGATTATATGCTGAACCAGGCCGATCGCATTGGTAATATTCATTTTAAGTTTAAATTGTATAAAAATGTAAATGGTAAAGTGGTTGAATCGAAATCAAAAGCCAAGCTGGTGGGTGAAAAAGAAGTGATCCCCGCTGACGAGCAGCTTCGAATCAAAAACGGTGAAGTGCTGGTGCGTGAGACAATCTTGAAAGATAACGATTGTGGAATTTCAAAAGAAAATATGATGCGCAAAGTGGGAGCTCTTGAAAAAGTACGCCACATGAATGCTAAGGTTTATCGACAAGTTCAAAAATTAGCGGATTATGTTCGAACGGCAGAAGGTGATCGGTATTTTGAATCCGAGCTACGAATCGGTCACGAGAACTTTGATAGCAGTACTAAATCACACAATATCCGAAACAATATTATTACTGCGGCTAAAATCTTGCGTGAAAATTGTGAAAGCGGCCGATTGAATTTAGATCTTGATTTAGAAGGTTTAATGGCAGATCCCAATTACAAAGAATCTTGTCGTGTTAACTAACGCCTCATTGTGAGCCGTCGAGCATTTATTGAACAGCTCGCAATAAACTGAACACTTCAGGTAAAAAATCCCAGTTCGATCCATTTAAAACTGTTTAAACAGGTGAGCGATCGGCCCAGAAGTTGAATACAAATAAAGTAGGTATGAACTTCTTTAAAGTATTAGCTTTATTCTTTTTTGCTCTGACCATCTGCTCTAGCAGCTGGGCGCGGGTGAATATTAAAAAAACAAAGAAATTGGTAATGCCTGTCGATGTTTCTGAACCTTTATTAAATGTGGAAACTTCACAAAGAATACAACCTAAAGCAGTCAGCGGTGAAGAATCAGCAAATTCAGTGATTTCAAAAATGGCAGATAACACGCTTTCATTATGGTGGGACACAACGCCGCTCAGAAACTCGGCTGTGGGAAAAGCTGCGGAAAAGGTCGAAAAGAATCTTAAAGCCGAGGTCGCTTTTAAAAATAAGGACAGCAAAACAGATCATCGGATTTCATTTAAAGTTTTGGCTATGCAGGCTTTGGCTAAGATTGAATACAAAGGCTGGGTGAATGCGGCGGTGAATTATGATGCCCGAGCAGCGACAACTGAAGCAGAAGTTTCAGAGCAAATATCTCAGAAGCAAGATCTTGTTATTTCACACGCCATCACACGGACTGAAAATAAATCTCAAGTGGCTTGGCGCTGGAATTGGTAATCACCAATATCTGTTCGGTACTGTCGTCCATCAAATTTAATTTTTGAATTTAACTCGAGAGCTTTGCCTTTAGCCATTTTTGCATTTTCAGCAACAGCAATCACATTCAATACTCGGCCACCCGAAGAAAAAAGTTTTCCGTTCGAAGTTTTTGTGGCGGCATGCAAGACGTAGCTTTGGGGGTCTTTTGTCTCAGGTAGTACAATCATCATGTCTTTTTTGGGTTGCTCGGGATATCCCTTGGCCGCATTCACAATACAAATAGCGTGCATGCTATTCAGCATGATTTTTTGTAGAACCCCTTGCGATAGATTATGCAGAATCTGACCGACATCGCTTTTGATCAAAGGCAATATAACTTGGGTTTCTGGATCGCCGAAACGCACGTTGTATTCCAAAGTGTAGGGTTCTTCACCCACGATCATAAGACCTACAAAGAGCACTCCGTTGTAGACAAATTTTTCAGCTTTCATTTGGGCGATCGAAGGTTCAATAATATTTTTGATAATTTTTTGGTAAAGATTTGGCGGAATTTCCAGAGGAGCCACCGTTCCCATACCGCCGGTGTTGGGACCCAAATTTTTATTCTGAAGACGTTTGTGATCCTGAGCCAGTGGTAACGCTTGATAGTCCAATCCATTTGTTAAAACCAAAAAGCTTAACTCGGTGCCTGACAGATTTTTTTCAAGAAGGGCTTTTTCACCAGCTGCTCCAAAAATTTTCTCGACAAATAATTTATTGGCTGCGGCTTCCAGATCAGCCATTGTTCTGCAGATAAAAACACCTTTACCACCAGCAAGACCGTCGGCTTTTAAAATAAATGGAGCGGTGTGCTTTCTGGCGGCGAGCAATGTTGACTCCACAGAATTCACAACAACGGCATCGGCGGTTGGGACCCCGGCTTTTTTCATAAATTCTTTGGCAAAAATTTTTGAACCTTCAAGCTGTGCGGCATGTTTGGATGGACCAACCACTAGAATGCCATTTGCGCGAAGTGAATCGGCAAGACCATTCACTAGTGGATCTTCTGGACCAATAAAAACAAATCCCATTTTTTGATTTTTGCAAAATTGAACAACGCTTTCATGATCATTTAAATCCAAAACAACATTGTCACCAAGCAGAGCCGTGCCGGCATTGCCAGGACTAGTATAAATTTTTGTGACGTGACTGGATTCAGACAGACTTTTCACGATCGCGTGCTCTCGACCACCAGAGCCAATAACTAATGCGCGCATAAAATCTCCTTGCTGATAATGATGATTCTATTTACCGTAAGTGTTATGGAAAAAATAGTTTTTATTTCAGGAAAAAGAACTGCGTTTGGTGCTTTTGGTGGATCACTTAAAGATGTTTCGGCGACGGAGCTAACAGTTGTTGCCGCTAAGGCCACACTTGAAGCTGGAAATGTTAAACCCGAAGATGTTGATCATGTTGTCATTGGCAATGTGGTGCAGAGTGCCTCAGATGCGGCGTATTTAGCCCGTCATGTTGGTTTAAAAGTTGGTCTTCCGGTGAATGTGCCAGCCTATAATGTGAATCGATTGTGCGGTTCAGGATTTCAATCCTGGGTTAACGCGGCTCAGATGATTCTTACTGGCGAAGCAAAATGTGTTTTGGCGGGTGGAGTTGAGCAAATGTCTCAGGTTCCTTATGTTGCCAGAAAAGTTCGCTTTGATGGACTTCGTATGGGAAATTTTGAATTGGAAGATCTGATGAGTGCGGCCTTAACAGATGCTCATGCGGGAATGCCAATGGCTATCACCGCAGAAAATTTAGGAGAGAAATACGGAATCACGCGCGCGGCATGCGATGAGTATTCTATAAAAACGCAAAAGCGTTACAAAGCAGCTTTGGATAAAAATATTTTTGCATCTGAAATCACTCCGGTCACCGTGACGACTAAAAAAGGGGCTGTGATTGTTGATAAAGATGAGCATCCCAAGCCGGATGCAACATTAGAGAAAATTTCCACACTGAAAGCCTTATTTAAAAAAGATGGTTTAGTGACGGCAGCCACGGCATCAGGAATTGTCGATGGAGCTGCATGTTCGATTATTTGCAGCGAGAGTTTTGCAAAAGAAAAAGGCCTTAAACCGATGGCTCGTTTGGTTTCCTGGGCCAGCGTGGGTTGTGATCCTCAGATTATGGGAATTGGTCCGGTGGCAGCGTCTCGAAAAGCACTCGAGATCGCGGGATTAAAAATGGAACAAATGGATTTGGTTGAAATCAATGAAGCATTCGCAGCTCAGTATTTGGCGGTTGAAAAAGAATTGGGATTAAATTCTGAAAAAACCAATGTTAACGGCGGAGCCATTGCCTTGGGACATCCGTTGGGCGCATCAGGCACGCGAATTATGAATCACTTGGTGTTTGAATTACACCGACGAAATGCAAAGTATGCCTTGGGTTCGGCTTGCATTGGTGGTGGTCAAGGGATCGCTGTTATTATTGAAAGACTTTAAATTCGAATGACTGCGTTGATCCGCAAGGCAAAAAAAGAAGATGCACTTGCAATTTCTAAAGTCCGTGCGGATTCTTGGCAGATCACCTATCGTGGAATTTTTCCGGATACATTTTTAGATGGCATTGACTACATCGCACAAACTAAAGCCATTGAAAAATGGATCACAGATCCGTTTTCAAATTGCGTGGTTGCTGAAGACCCAAATAGTGATCAAATCATTGGTTTTGCTATAGGCGGCGAGTGTCGCGATCACAGAACTGTTTCAGACGGTGAAGTCTGGGCCTTGTATTTAGAACATACTTATCATGGTCAAGGTATTGGAAAAGCACTACTGCTTGAAGCCCAACAACTGTTGAAACAGGCGGGTTATAAAAAAGCTTTGGTTTCAGTATTAGATGCCAATGAATCGTCGGTGCAGTTTTATCAAAAAATGGCTGGTCGCCCTGGCCCCAGAGATTTCTTTGAACTTCAAAATGTGCATTATCCGTCGGCGACCTATATTTGGGATCTGTAGAATTAGTAGCGCACTTCGGTTAACATTTTCTTAATTTCTAAGTATTTTTCCGGAGCAACATAAAAACGATCAATAACACGTTCACCTTCGTATTTTTGAAAAATTTGTGTCGCCGAATCAACCGGCGAGGGAACGTCCCAACGATCATACTGATCGACGACAAAAATATTCATGCTCTCTTCGGGATTGGTCGAATGATACTTGGATAAACGAACGTTCGAGCTGGCATGGATCACATCGATATTTTTATCAGAAAATAATTTACTGATGCGATCGATGCGGTTTTTTTCTTGATTGTGTAATTCTAAAGCCACTCGATAAGGTCGTCGCTGGGCAATTCGCTGAGCCCATTCATTATCCACCGTATCTAAATGCTCGTACAATTTGTAATCCGTGTAATTGATGTACTCTTTGGAATCAGCCGGCAGGATAAATTGACAATCTGGTGACGATAAATAGCGATTCAACATCTCTTCGTAGATGATGCTCTTGTGATGAAAATAAACCATCAAATGCATATGGTGACGAGAAATTAAAAAATCATCAAAGGCATACAAGGCGCGGCGATTCAATGCCAAGTAGGCCGAGTTATTCACAATATGCAAAGTCAGATTTTGCATCAGCCAATCTTTATCGATTTTTCCATAGTTGATTCCACAGAAAAAAGAATCGCGTTCTAAATAATCCATGCGATCCGCATCCAGCTCGGAACTGACAATTTGACAGAGGATCGGTCGAAAATTAATTCCACCTTCGATAAATAAACTTTCGTCACAATCTAAATTTTTATCAATCAAGTAGGCAACATGCTCGGGCAGAATATCAGTAAAATTTTCTCGGATGACATCAGACACCGTTGAATCCGTTACAAATTTAACTGTGTAATCTTCATGATTTGCTCGACGGGTTTGATCGATTTTTTGATTTTCATAAATTTTGATTTTCAACTGGCTCAGCTGAGGCATCACCTGCTCGGTGGTATGACTTAAGGGCCCGTGACCAATATCATGTAATAAGGCGGCCAGCTTCACCAATTGGCGGAAGCGATTTTTAGTAGAATTTTTAGTGAACGGATAAGCCCGAAATATGGAATCAAAAACCTGACCGGCAACAAAGGTCACACCAATCGAATGTAAAAATCGATTATGAGTCGCACCCGGAAAGCTGAATTCAGAAAACCCCAGTTGTTTAATCTCGCGCAGTCGTTGAAACTCAACAGTTTCAATAACGGCCACTTCGCCATCATTGAGCTGAATCGAACCATGAATAGGGTCTCGTATTTCCATACCGACCAAAGTACCCGGTCCAGAATTCTAAGTAAAGATGTGTGAAAATCTTGTTTCAAATCATCTCTGTTGTATTTGAGATATGTTTATTTGATCTGAGCCCCTGGTGCAAGTATATCTTGCAGTATATACTTATTATGTATATACTTGTGTGTATACAGGAGTAATTGAATATGAAAGAAACAACTATTTTTATGAACGGGAACAGTCAGGCAATGAGAATTCCCAAGGAGATGCGCTTTGATACGAACACGGTTTTGATTGAAAAAATTGGTTCAGTGACGGTGATTATTGATGCTAAAAATCCATGGGCAGGCTTGCAACTGGCTCAAACGTTATTTTCAAAAGATTTTATGTCCGAAGGACGCTCCGTAAAACCGATCGTTGAGCGAGATGATTTATTATCAGGTCATAAAAAATGAAATTTTTATTAGATACAAATGTGATGATTCATCTTTTTTATGCGACAGAGCCACTAAATTCGAATGTGCAAAAAAATAACCCTGAAGATCTTGCAGTTTCAGGATTTACAGAGGCAGAGATTCTTCACGGCGTTGAAAACTCAGCACCACCACAGTATCGCGAACAGAATAGAATTGCGCGAGCAATAGCAATGTCGCCATTCACGCGAATTTATCATGATGAATCAATTTCTGAAGCGTATGGAAAGATTAAAACATACTTGGTGCAGAATAAAATATATGCCCCCAATAATGAGATTGATATTTTCATTGCTGCAACAGCAGTGGCTAAAAATTTGACTCTTGTCACAAGCAATACGAAAGACTTCAATCAAATTCCAAATCTAAAAATTGAAGATTGGTCGTAGTGACATTTATAAAGGTCTAGGTCGAGCTCCCACAAAGACTAGTTTACTTTAGCAACTCGAAACTGTTTTGCACTTCGTATTCAATAGGCAGAATATCGAGACATAAATTAAAAAATAAAAAAATATTTTTAAGGAGAATTCATGAGTTTGAAGACAAAAACAAAGTTTATTTTGACGTCATTGGCTGCGGCAACAACGGTTGTCGTGTTTGCAAATTGTAGCGCTAGTACTGACGAAGCATCAGGGTCCGAGCGATTGACATCATTTGCAACGATACTGAGTGAAGAATTAACAGTATCTTCTCCGACATCACAGTCGGGTGGTGCTCGATCTGCCGTTCAACGATTTTCATCAAATGGTGTTTCCACCATGGGAATGCCTGATTCGGATTCAACGGCCGAAGAAAAATCCGAAGCATTAACAGAATTATTGGGAACGCCAGCAACGTGTGCCATTGCGATCACATTGGATAATTCAGGACGTGCAAACTGTTATGGTCCTAGTGTGAATTATGTCGATCATGATTTTGATGATACGGCTGATGGCAGCTGGCCAGGTGGTGATTTGGGAATTTGGGAACCAACAGAGCCTGGAACGACGGAGGCCTGTGTTGCGGCTCAGTTAACTCGGCAAATGAAGGGTGCTGTGTCTTTGGTGGATATGGGACAGTATGTTTCTGCGGGTATGGGGTGTGTGGCTTCAAAGGGTGGATTTGCTTTACCGGGTGAAGGCGCTTCGATTGATATTGCGGCGTCAATGTCGGGAATGGTGACTGTGAATATGGCGCCAGTGACTGTCAGTGCGGCAACGATTGGTCGCGAAGCCAATGATACATCTGGAAACCCAGTGTACGTGACATCTCTCGTAGGGACTGCGGGAACAAAAACTTTTACGATTCGATTGAAGCATGTTCCGACGGCCGTTGATGATTCAACAAATAAAGGAAAAATTTCTGTCACAGTTTCTGATTCAGGTGCAGGAACGGATGGGGCTTCGTTGGAATACGAAAAATTAACAGCGTCTACAGGTAAATTATTATTGAAGACAACAAATGCAAATACTCCGGGTTTTGATCCGTTTATTTCTTCGACGAATAAATCAATTGATTTCAATAAAGCTTGGAACAATAACGGAAATCAACTCATTGCTGATGTGAATTTAACAGATAAGACGGGAAAATTTGCCTACGCTTGGCAAGCAGGTCAGGGTGATACGCACTCGCGCGCGTTCAATTTGATCGTGACTGAATCCAGTGGTGTGGTTTCAGGAACTGGATTTTTTGGATACGGACCTCAAATGCAATCCGGTGCTGGTGCCATTGACGGAATTATTTGTGCGTGGACGGGCCCAGACCAAAATCATACGATTTTTCCAAATGTTCAGCGACAGAATTTAACAAAAACGGCGGGTGTTTTTGAGGTGTCAGGGACTTCATATACAGTTTATGACCCAGTTCACGCGGATTGCGAAGCCGAGGCTCCGATGACAATGAACTGGACCACTACAAGTGGAGCCAGTCCGCGAACAGCAGCGTCGACAACGAATAATTTAGTTCCAGTGGCAGAAGTGACTTCGGTTATGGGAACTCTTCCGACTTTGCCTACGAACGTCGATTTGTAGTAGTCATAAATAAATTTAGAAGAATGAAAAAGGGAAGGCTGCTTAGTGCAGCCTTCCCTTTTTTTATCCCATGTAAAATCCTTTTTATCTAAAATGAACGGCCCTAAGGTCTAGATTTTCATTCCAGCATTAAGGTTTTCTCAATATGAGCCGATCAGTTGTACAAGAACGAGACAGTACCCAGCGGGATGAAGCTTAGGAATAGCTTCAATTGGTGAAATGGATTTTGCCAATGAGAAATCGAACGCCTTCAAGGAGGAAGTTATGGGAATGCGAATTAGTACAAATGTCAGTGCGCTCAATGCCCAGCGCGCATTAAGCGGAACAAAAGCTGCACTTGATAGATCGATGTCACGTTTGTCATCTGGCGCTCGAATTAATAAAGCAGCTGATGATGCTGCTGGATTAGCTCTTTCTGAAAACTTCAAAGCGCAAATGCGTGGATTAAAACAAGCTTCAAGAAATGCTCAAGATGGAATTTCGATGATTCAAACAGCCGAAGGCAGTTTGGGTGAAATTGGAAATATTTTGATTCGTCTTCGTGAGTTATCAGTCCAAGCGGCTTCGGACACAATCGGTGATCGTGAGCGAGCCATGGTTGATATTGAATACGCACAAATGCTTGAAGAGATTGACCGTATTGCTGAAACGGCTGAATTTAATGGGACGCCGTTGTTAGCAGGTATTGGTGATCTTTTAGAATTTCAAATTGGAACTAAAAATTCTCCGGACTTAGATCGTTTGTCTTTTGATGCGGCAGCATCCGATGCCACCACTCAGGCTTTAGGAATTGATCTGACAGGTGCTTTTGATAAAATCACAGCGCAAGAATCCTTAGCGATGTTAGATGGTGCGATCAATTATGTCAGCGGCTTGCGAGCCAACTTTGGTGCTATGCAAAGCCGTATGTCCACAACTGTAGATAATATAAGTGTTAATTTAGAAAACATTGCAACGGCAAATTCACGTATTCGTGATACTGACATTGCAGAAGAAAGTTCTGAATTGGCTCGACAAAATATAATGCTGCAAGCTGGAACTTCGGTTCTGGCCCAGGCGAATCAGCAACCGGCACTGGCTTTGTCTCTGTTAAAGGGATAGGTGAAGAGAGTAAGAACTCTTCTTTAAGTGTGAGCGACGACACGCTGATGTGAGAAAATGCTTCCTGCGAAAAAGTATTGCGCAAGCAATGCTTGGAATGAGACGGGCTTTATGAGAGTAAAGCCCAGCTTTAAAATAACTCGTACGCAAGTCATGCTGGCGCTCGAGATTAAAATTTTTTACGACTTATCACCGCTAAGATGGCAGAGATAAATCGTGTTTATTAACTGTCAGAAACGGATTTCTGACTTAACCAAGGAAAGGACCATTCAAGGATGAATAACATACACGGAGGATAATATGGGAATGAGAATAGCAACCAATGTTCCAGCGCTTAACACGCAAAAGAACTTATATGGGTTAAACAATGAAAATCAAACAACGATGGCGCGTTTGTCATCGGGATTTAGGATCAATAAGGCTTCGGATGATGCGGCAGGTTTGGCGATCTCTGAAAATTTAAAAGCGCAAATTCGAGGTTTCAGACAGGCGAATCGAAATGCCAATGATGGTATTTCCTTAGTTCAAGTTGCCGAAGGTGGTTTGAGCGAAGTCGGTAATATGCTGATTCGTTTGCGAGAGCTTGGCGTGCAAGCTGCGTCAGACACTATTGGTGATCGGGAGCGGGCATTTGTTGATATTGAGTATCAGCAATTGAAAGAAGAAATCGATCGTGTGGCTCAGACAACTCAGTTTAATGGAACTCCATTGCTGAATGGAATGGGTGGTGTTTTGGATATTCAAATTGGTGTGAATAATCAGGAATTTGAAGATCGCATTACTTTTGATGCGGAAGCCAGTAACGCCAGTCTTGAGTCCATGATGTTGGCAGAGCAAACGGTTGCCACAAAACTGGATGCGCAAAACAGTTTAGGATTTATTGATGAAGCGATCAATTATGTGAATGGAATGCGAGCTAATTTTGGAGCCATCCAAAATCGATTGCAAACAGTTTCGCAAACATTGATGACAACAGATGAAAATTTCTCAGCCGCGAATTCGCGAATTCGCGACACGGACATCGCAGAGGAATCCAGTCGGTTGGCTCGCAATAGTGTTCTGATGCAAGCGGCCACTTCCGTATTGAGTCAGGCCAATCAGCAACAGCAACTGGCCTTAAAATTGTTAGGGTAAAAAATGAAACGTATAGAGGTCGCTTTGATTAACGATTGCTCGGGGTAAGACTTTTGACTTTGTTATTAAACTCAGTCGGCGTGCCTTCAAATGGTAATGGAGCAATCAAGTTGATCTGCGGAGCGCAGCCGTTGCTGGCACAGCAATCAGAAATTGCTTTTCCAAAATCAGCATTGAAGCTTTTTGAAATGAATTTTTCAGGTGGTTGATTGCCAAAAAATTTTTCGGTTTCAGTGATGAGGCCAACGTTAGTGCCAACGGCATCATTTGTGGCGTAGGCAAAGTTTTTGACTTTCCCTTTTTCGCATTGCACAGAGAAACCTTTAACAAGTTTTACTTTATGTGCATGGTGTTCTCCGCACCAAAAGGCAACGCCCACTCGACTGGCCATAGCGCTGAAGAGTCCGGCATTGGCACCATTCATAATTTCTAATAGAGAAGAGTTATTTCTTTTTTCACGTTGTGTTTGAAATTCAGTGCAGCTTTTTTCTTTGATAGCGGCGGTCATTTCGCTGGCTACTAATCCAAAGCTCGTCATGTCCTCGGGACTGAGCCAACGATTGAATTCACCAGCCCAAGCCAAATTGATAAATAAGGACAACTTTGAAATCGCCTGAGGTTTCGGAGGATGGCTGATTAATACTTTTTTAAGGTAAGAGAGCTTTTGTTCTGGTGAAAGCCCAAATAAATCGACAGGGTAAGAATTGATCACATATTTTTCTGCCATGGAATTAATAATTTTAATGTCCATGCGATTTTTTTTAAGATCTGTGACAGACATTGTGTTTTCCATAGCGGTAAATTTAAATTTTTTATTGAGTTTTGAATGCTCTTGAAAGTGTTGGGCAATTTGTTGAGCCATATTGTGAATAGGGTCCGCTTGTGCAACAGAGGAAATTGCAAAGAATGATATAAAGAATAGCATAAGCCAAGTCATAGGTTTGGCCTCCTTATTGAATACGCTATCGGAGTGGCCTGAGGTGAACTGTATGAAACTGAGCTGAACTTGGAAAGTGCAGAGATTTTTCAACATTTTTGTTTCAAGATGGGACAGAAAAAATTATATCGCGCATCAGATGCAGTAGAGTTGCCAGAGGCTGGGGCTCAGCTGTAGTTTGAAGTGATGGAATACAGAAAATTAGGAAATTCAGGTTTGCGAGTTAGTCAGTTGTCATTTGGTTCGTGGATTACATTTGGAAAACAAATTGATGTCAGTTTGGCCAAAGCTTGCATCAAGTATGCTTTCGATTCTGGAGTTAATTTTTTCGACAATGCCGAAGTCTATGCTTTGGGTAAAGCTGAAAATGTTATGGGTCAGGCGTTTAAGGATCTCGGGATCTCGCGCAATGAGTATGTACTCACAACCAAATTTTTTTGGGGCATTGAGAATCGAGTTAATTTTAAAGATACTCTGAATCGCAAGTATTTGATGCAAGCCATTGATGGATCATTGCATCGATTGGGAACTGATTTTGTGGATGTGGTTTATTGCCATCGCTATGATCCCGAAACACCAATTTCAGAAATTGTTTTTGCAATGGATCAGATGATTCGAGATGGGAAAGCTCTTTATTGGGGAACCAGTGAGTGGCCCGCATCGGCAATTAACGAAGCCTATGACTTTGCTGTTTCAAACGGAATGCATCGACCAATCGTCGAACAACCGCAGTATAATTTAGTTGTTAAAAATAAAGTCGAGACTGAATTCGCGCCTCTGTATCAAAAAATGAAATTGGGATTGACGACCTGGAGTCCACTGGCTTCTGGATTGTTAACTGGAAAATATTTAAATGGAATTCCCGAGGGAACTCGTGCCAGTATGCCGTCGCTAGGATGGTTAAAGGAAGAGCTCATGGCCCCTCATTTTCAAAAGACAACACAAGAGTTGAAAAAAATTTCTGATCGCACGGGAATATCAATGGCTCATTTAGCCATTGGATTTTGTACTTTGAATCCTCATGTGAGCACCGTTATTTTGGGCGCTAGCAGTCTTGAGCAATTAAAAGACAACTTGGATGCTTTAAAGTATTTAAAACAAATCGGTGAAATTAAAAAAGATCTGGATCAGCTGTAAACTTGTGATTCATATCGAGACAGTCGGGCTGAAGGTCTAGTTTCAGGGGTGTCTTTTTAGTCTAGCTTCTGCCAAGCCGATAAGAAACCTGTGAAGAAAGCTCTGATTTTTATTACTCCAATTTTGGTATTCATGGGTTGTGCCCATGCGCCGTTTTCTGAAAAACCACGAACGGTGACATCAGATATTTTTCCGGAGTTGATGACGCGTTCTGAGTATTACCGACAACTAGCTTGGGGCTATGACCGAGATGGGAAAATTTCAGAAGCGATCGAATTGTATCGGCTTTCTTTGATGCATGACCCAAAAAATCTGCAGGCAAAAATTCAATTATCAGATGCTTTTCGTAAAGAGAAACTAGATCATTTGGCAAGCGCTCAGTTGTCTGAGGTGCTAAGTATTGATTCAGACAATATTTTAGCATTGAAAAAATTAGGGGATTTGTATTTAACAAATCAAATTTATTCCAAAGCCGCTTTGATTTACCAAGAGCTTTTGCGAATTGATTCTGCCGATGAGCGGGCGCATTGGGCCATTTTTTATATTCGAAAATTAGAGGTCAAATACGACGTCGCGCTGAAGACGCTGGAAAAAATAGAAAATCTTGTTGGAAATAAGGATGAAACATTAATTCGTATTTCCTTTGAACGAGCCGCTATCTACCGCTTGCAAAAAAATTGGCAGCAGGAGTTGAAGTATTTAGAATCGGCTTATAACTTGAAACCCAATCTGTATAGCCATGTGAGCTTGCTATCAGATTCTTATTTTCGATTTAAGAATTGGATTAAAGCATCAACTATTTTACAACGATTCACGGATACGAATGATTTCAATTTTGAAATTTCTGAAAAGTTAGCGTACGCTTCGATTCAAACTGAGAATTATGAAGTGGCATTGCGAGAATATGCAAAGCAAAAGCCTTGGATTCATGATCAATACTTGCTAGAGCTCAAAGTTGCTCATGTGCATTTTCTGATGAAAGATTACAGTATTGCTGAACAAAAATATTTAGCATTGATTCAGTTGCGTGGCGAAGATGAACCCAAATATTATCTTTCTAAAGTGTATCAGATTACGGATCGTCATGCCGATTCAGCGACTTTATTGGATCAGTTGCCACCGATGTCTGAGTATTATGGTGAATCGCAAATCGAGTTGGCCGATTACGAGAAAAAAAATGGAAACTTTAATGAAGCCATCAATCGAGTTCGCCGGGCTCATTTGAAGCGACCAGATATTTTGGCCATTTACAAAAGCTATGCAGACATGCTGATCGAGAATAAGCGCTTTGTTGAAAGCGTGGCTCTATTAGAGCAAGGGGTTGGTTTTTATCCGAATGATGAAGAGCTGCGATTCAAATTGGCATTCAATCATTATCGATTGAACAATCAGAAATCATTTAAAAAGCAAATCGCAAAAGCTATCCAGATCAATCCCAACAATTCTGAGATTTATGCGGGTTTGGCAGAGCTTTGGTACGCCAAAGATAAAAAATCAACCGAAGTGGAATTCTTTGTTCGTAAGGCCATGGATTTGAAATCAAAAAATAAAAATTTAAAACCATTGTTGGCTTGGGCGCTGATGGAACAGCAGAAGTCCATCGAGGCGATTGCGGTGTTTGAGGAATACTACGAGCAAAATCCGGACGAGTATTTTTATGTGAAATCTTTGGCTGATATCTATCGTTTTGGTCATGTCTCATCAAAAGCGGAGGCCTTTTCTCGTGTGGCTGTTGCTTTAGATACGGATCAGGGTTTAAAAGAAAAACTCTTGGATCAAATTCAGACCAAGCCAGCAATACTGGATGCCTCCGATAAAAACAAATCCAGAATGCCTGCCAGTCTTGAAAACTACTGATTTGAAGGTGGGTCTAAAATACAAGATTGTTTAGTTAATTTTTTGACAGACTTCGAATGGGTGGCGTAGGCTTGGAACAAATGTTTCGATTTTTTTTAATTCTCTTTGTATCTGTTCCGGTATTTTCACAAGTGATCATTCCCTTTTCTTATTGGAAGGCTCGTGGTGGATTGCTTGTTATTTCAGATGGACCAACTTATAATTATGGATTGGTTCCAACAAATAATGCTGTTGATAAAGTATTTACAGTGACAAATACATCATCGTCGTTAGCCAGTGATGTTTCAGGAGCCACATTTTCCAGTGCCGCTTATACTTGGAAGGGTGGAACTTTTCCTGGAACTGGTGGAACCTGTGGTACCAGTGTGCTGGCTGGCGCCACGTGCACTGTTGTTGTTTCAGCCAGTTCAGCAACGACGGGAACAATTGCCAGCAATGTCGTGATCAATTATTCCAGCACGACCTCGACTCGTGCGATCACAGCTCAATTCACAGCGACAACATACACATCTGTTTTTGTTTCTCCAAATACGGGAAATTTTCCGATTGGAAACACTCAGCAGCTTCAGTGCTTTGGGCGAACAGCTGATGGTGGCGTTGTTGAGTTAACAGCATCGTGTTCGTGGTCATCAAACAATGTTGCGCGTGTGACAGTTGATGACGCCTCGAACAGAGGTTTGATCACCGGAATTGCCAACGGGGGGCCCACGACAATTACGGCCACCTATGGTGCAAATAGTGGAACAGCAGCAATCACCGTTTCGGCAGGAGCGCCCACCTTTCCTGATGAAGGCATTGGTTTATTTGCTCGCTATTACACCATCACCAGTGGAGTGGCATCGCCTCATGATCCATTCACGGCGCTTGTGAATCAGCGCATTGATGCTCAAGTTAATTTTGGTTGGGCTTCGGGGTCGAATCCTGCGGGTGGCGTTAACGATTTTGGTGTGCGGTGGACAGGGCAGATTTCAGCGGCATCATCGGGATCATACTGTGTGCGAAATCGTTCGGATGATGGAGCTCGCATTTGGATTGATAACACGCTGGTTGTTGATCGTTGGGTCGATCAAGGGGCTACAAATACCAATGGCACTTTCACATTCACTGCTGGCGTCAAGTACAACATTGTTCATGAGTTTTATGAAAATGGTGGCGACGCTGAAATTCGATTGCAGTATCAATCCATTGCTTGCGTGGCGCCCACAGCGGTGCCGCAAATTTATTTATGGCCAACAGCACTTCGGGCTATGGATTTGCATTCAGCCACAGTTCCGCGTTACACAGATATGATTCGTGGTTATGCGATGAATGGGGCAGTGGGGGCCATTGCTAATGGTGCAGCGATTACTGGAATGAGTGGCGGAGGAGCTCCGACTCCTGTCAACGCAACGGCAAGCAATGCCAATGGAACTGGGATGGCTTATGTCAGTTCAGAACGATCGCAGGCAATTAGTTTTGATGGCATCGATGATTCTATTTCTGTCGCGGCTTCCACCGTGCCAACAGCTGCGTCCAATCGATCGATTTCCGTTTGGGTGAATCCAACAAACACAGGTTCTGACCAGATGATTGCTTTCTACGGAGCGGAAACAACATCGAATGGGTATGGACTAGCAGTTCTTAGTAATGGACTCATTCGAAATTATGGTTGGGGAAATGATTGCACCAGCTTAGCATCTGTTGCTTGGGATACCTGGAGCATGGTGACAGCTACTTATGACGGAGCCAATGCTCGCATTTATATTAATGGAGTATTAAATCAAACCTGTGCAAAAGTTTGGTCAACTTCTGCAGGAAGTACATTATATGTTGGTCGAAGTAATGGTGGAAGCATGTACTTCGATGGACTAATTGATGATTTCGCCATCTGGGATACAGTTCTGACCGCTGGTGAAATTTACACCATTTATGAACGTCTTCACGTTACAAATCCGCCCTAGTATGCGCACCAATGGACTTATTCTTTTATTGAGTGTTGGTATTATTTCGATTTTGGGATTTTTAGTTTATAAAAAAACCTCGTTTTTTAAAACTCCATTTTCCGTTCAAACTGAAATGACTGATCAAGGAGTCATTTTAGATATTGAAAATACGTCGTTGGGTAAAAAAAAGTATTTGTGTGATAAGTATCAGTTTATTGAAGTCTATTTCCAGGGTGAGTTGGGAGAAAAATTAAAAATTGTACGCCGCTGTTTGATACAAAAAAATCGTGCCGACTTGGCCGATTTTGAAATCCCATTTTTACATATGTTTTCTTTTTCTCCGCAAAGTGGTGAATTTACAACTGATGTTAATACAAAAATTTATCTGACGAATCATCAAAAGCGGTGGTCAAAAAAATGGAATCTGATTCAGATTCTATTTTTTAATTCAGAAACCAGTTTTGAATTACAGAATAAAAATATAACTTTAGACCTGGAACACCTTCTGAAGGCTGGTTCTAAGTAGGGGCAGACTAGTCTTAGGAATTGCTTTGGACGTACGTCGCTGGATATCTTGGACTTTGTGTCAGTCTAGATTGTTAAGATTTCCCACTCATTCACTTTCAATTCTGCTAAGTCATTGAAACAATTAGAAATGATGAAATTACTGAGCATTCTATTTATTCTGTTTATCGTGGGATTTGGGTTTACACAAAATGGGCATGCAGACGTTTGTACTCCTGTAAAAAAACCAACCAAATATTTAGTTAAAAAATCAGATCATATTGCGGCTATCCTTCGTCTGCTTGATTTAGAACCTGTTTTCGGGACTAAAGGAAGCCTGCCAGAACTTTTGAAAATAAATAAAATAAAAAATGCCAATGTCATCGAGCCAGAAACAGAAATTGAAATTCCATTTAAATGCGAAGAGAAAGTAGTTATTTGGAATACTGTCGATCGCGAAACTGATCGCTTAATCACTTTGGAAAAAGCAGATCTCAGTGGCACTGCCTCTGGTGTGGGCGCACCTGCTCCAACTGCGCCGATTGAGCAAAAAGCATTGGATATCATTGATGCGGATAAAGCCACCGAAGAGCAAGTCACGACGGAAGGCGCTCCGGGCGAGGATTCTGTTTCGGAAGCACTTCGTTACCGCATGATCTGCGAGGGCGAATGGACTGGTTCAGAATGTATCACGCGGTACTCGGTGATTTATCTGGCTGGTGTTGGCAGTTACTATCGGTATGACGGTGTCGATGCAACAACTAATGACACCGCAGTGCTGTTGAGTAAATTCAATCCCGGTATTAACTTGGGTTGGGCCAATTACTGGTTTGAAAATTTTAAAACAGACTTTGGATTTTCTATCAATGCACTATCTATAAACGAAGAGGCGCGTGGTCGTCCGATTGATCAGAATAAAAAAGTTATTTCGAATCTGTACGGTCTGGTCAAATATGAAACTGAGCGAATGGGATTTTCATTTGGCTTTGCGCAATTGGATAAAGTTTTCTACCGTTTCTTTAAAGAAAATATTGTTGTTTTCAATGATGGCGGTGTCACTGTTCAGTTGGTTCCGATTACGAAAATCCGCGGAGCGCTAAGCTACTTGGTTCATCAAGAGGGCAAGTATCGTTACGACTTAGAAGTTGGGATGTATTCTTTATCCGGTGGAAAAAGTTCTGGTTACGATGTTGAGGCAGGATCAGGTTGGGATCTTTCGATGACGGTTCAACATGACCGTGTCCAAGAGTATCTTTTTGGAACAGTGATTTACGGCGTGTCTCAGCAAAATACAACCATAGAGAAGCAAGACCAGACAGATTTAAGTTTGGTATTTGGTTATGCGTGGAAGATGAAAGATTGGTAAACTATGGGAACAGCAGAGCATAAAACATTTTGAAAGGTACGTCCGTTGATTAACAAAATGACTCAGAAGAAATCATTTCTTCATGAATTATACCGGTTTTTTTCTGGTGGCGCAGCCATTTGCGCTTTCGTTTTGTCAACGGGTTGTGATTTAAATCCTTTAGGTGGCGCAAAGTCCAATTTAGGCGAAAACTTTGAACCGGGTAAACACACCGAATCAGCTCCGCCAACAATCGCCATGCAATCTAGTTATATCATTGATGAAAATGACACTCAAAGTATTCCCTTTACGATTAATGATCCTGATACATTTATGGTGTGCTCCTTTGTCTTTGTTAAAGCCACGTCTTCAAACGATGCATTAATTGATTCCACGGGTTTAGTTATTGGTGGAACTTATCCCAATTGCACATTGCAAATAACTCCGAAAGCATTTCAGTTTGGTTCTGCAGAAATCAAAGTGGATCTGTATGATTTTTGGACTCATGCTATTGCAAACTTGAATTTAACAGTTGTGCATATTTTAACACCGGGTGCTTTTTTAATTATTGATGCTGAAGGTGATGATCGTTCTGTCACCGTGACATGGCAGAATGCGGCTTACATGGCGCTGACGGGGGCTTATACGTCGCCATATTATACTTTGTTCTATCGTCCCGTTGGATCCCCAAGCTGGACTTCACTTGAGCGTGTCACGTCTCCGTATAAAGTCACGGGTTTAACTAACGGGCAAGATTATGATTTTTATGTTAATGCCCGGAACTCCATTGGCAATCGCAACAGTAACACTGTTCAAGCCACACCAACGCGGTACAAATTGCGTGGTCCAGAATTTATTTCTGGAAGCACTCAGTATGAAAACTCTGCGGGTACTGGTACCAATGTGCAAATTGTCAATTCAACTTTGATTGGTCACATTGATACACCGGATAGTAACTATCCTGTATTGAACAATGCTGCGCCGGAAATTCCTGTGAATGGAAATTTTCCGGTTGGATCTGTTAAGGGATCTTCTTTAACAACGCCATCTGGAAATTATAAAGTATTCGTGAATTCGCAAGGAAACATACTTTCAGGAGCCCAAGAATGAGAAGTATAAATTATACCACCAGGTATTTAGCATTGATTCTGCTGGTGTTGCTGACGCAGGGATTTACGGCCCACGCGCAACAGCTCAGTTATCATGGTCGGATCGTCGATAGTGTCACCAACTTAGGTGTCACAGGAAACGTTGATTTTCGAATTCAAGTTCGTACCGGATCTTCGGCAACAGATAACTGTATCATGTACGAAGAAACTCAAACAAAATCTTTGAATAACGGTGTTTTTGTCATCGGTATCAATAACGGCGTGGGCACCCGTGTTGATACGACTGGTTACACATTGGCGCAAATTTTTAGTAATAAAAATCCATTCGGTTCTTTTAATCTTCCATCAGCAGGTTGTAATTTAGGAGCGCCGCTGGTTTATACTCCAGCAGCCACTGATGGTCGTCGAGTTAATATTTTATTTCATGACCCATTGACGATGGTGCCGGGCACTTGGGAGCCACTTCCAACGCAAACTGTTGCGTATGTGCCAGCAGCTTTAGAATCTCAGAATGTCGGTGGATTTCCATCGGATTCGTTACTGCGTGTTGTGAATGGGGCGACTCCGTTTAATGTTTCTCCGCTAAGTAATGCTCAGTACACCGAATTGATGGCTCTTATCGGTGGAACAACATCACAGTACTTGTTAGCAACTAATCCTGCTGTGGGATTTACTGGTGCTTTGACCGGAGATGTGACTGGAACTCAGGGCGCAACAACTGTGGGTCGTATTCGTGGGACCACGGTTTCTGCTGTGGCACCGGCTAACGGTCAGATTTTAAAAATGGTGGGTGGAGTTTGGACTCCGGCTGCCGATGATGACTCTTTGGGAACTGTAACGAGTGTGACTTCTGCAAATGCATATTTAAGTGTATCACCAAGTGCCACGGCGCCTGTGATCACTCTGAATGTGGGAACTGTTGCCAACACAGTTGCTGCTGGTGATGATCCACGTATTGTGGGTGCCGTGCAAGGGGGCGGTGCCGCGGGGGGAGATTTATCTGGAACGTATCCGAATCCTTCAGTAGCAACAGTTGGTGGTCGAACAGCTGCAGAAATTAATACTTCGGTAACTGATACATTGGCTGGGACAAGTTTAAATACGGTTAGCACGATTGTTAAACGTGATGGTTTGGGGAACTCGTCATTCACGACAGCTCAAGCGACAAATTTTTCTGGGCGAAATCTTTATTTGTTTGATGCAGCAAATACGAATTCAATTCAAATGCGCGCGCCAAATGTTTTTGGTGCGAACTATGTACTGACATTTCCGGTTGATGATGGTGGTGTTGGCGAAGTTTTAGGAACAGATGGCGCTGGAAATTTAGCGTGGGTATCGCCAACAGCAGGAGCTGTTACTTCTGTCGGAGCCACAGCTCCATTAGCGTCTACGGGTGGGTCCACTCCAAATATTTCTATGCCAGTGGCAACAACAGCTCAAGATGGTTATTTAGCAAGTACGGATTGGAATACATTTAATAACAAGCTGACATCAGTGTTGGCGACGGGGCAAGTTTTTATTGGCGATGGCGCCAATGTTGCGACAGCAAGAAATTTTTTAAATACAGATATTAAATCAAGTGTTGCTGGAAATTGGTTCAATGTTGCGGGGGCATGTGCTGCCGGTCAAACGTTAACTTATTCTGCAGTGAGCGATAGTGTAGCTTGTGCGGCTTACGCGATCACGTCGGGTCAAGTGACAACTGCTTTGGGTTACACTCCTACGTCTGATGCCTTGGCTTCGGGTAATTTTTATGTTGGTAATGCCGGAGGTGTTGCAGCAGGTGTGGCTATGAGCGGTGATGCCGCGTTGTCAAACACTGGAGCCGTGACGATCGTAAATGATGCGATCACAACAGCGAAAGTAAATAACTTAGCAATCACTGATGCAAAAATTAACGATGTGGCATGGGGAAAAGTAACTGCCACTCCAACAACAATTGCAGGTTACGGAATCACCGATGCGATTTTAACAAATGCCGGCGGAGTGGTCTCTGCGCAAGCTGGAACATTCGCAGCAATGCCAGCATTTGGTACTGCGGGACGTGTTTATATCACAACTGATACTCAAGAAATTTATCGTGACGATGGAACGGCTTGGGTCAAAGTTGGCTCTGCAGTTGGCTTGGGTGGTACGGTAACAAATGTGACTGGAACAGCTCCGATCAATGTGGCTACGGGAACTACGACTCCGGTGATTTCAATGCCAGCGGCAGCGACGGCTCAAGATGGTTATTTAACAAGTGCAAATTGGAATACATTTAATAATAAGCTGACATCAGTATTGGCGACAGGCCAGGTTTTCATTGGTGATGGTGCCAATGTTGCGACGGCACGAAATTTTTTAAATTCAGATATTAAATCAAGTGTTGCTGGAAATTGGTTCAACGTTGCGGGGGCATGTGCTGCCGGTCAAACGTTAACTTATTCTGCAGTGAATGATAATGTAACATGTACTGCGTATTCGATCACTTCAGGTCAAGTGACAACAGCATTGGGGTACACGCCAGCGTCTGATGCCTTGGCTTCGGGAAATATTTTTGTTGGTAATGCCGGTGGAACGGCGGCAGGTGTTGCCATGAGTGGTGATGCAACGATTTCAAATACAGGTGTTTTAACATTGGCAGATACAGCGGTCACTGCCGGAGCCAATTATACAAAATTCACTGTGGATTCAAAAGGACGTATCACGGCGGCTTCAAATATTTCTGCAGGTGATGTGACAACAGCATTAACATTCACGCCGCTGAATAAGGCTGGCGATACGATGTCGGGAACTTTGACAATGGGTGCGCCGATTGTCATGGGTGGATTTGATGTTTCGGGTGTGGGCAATTTTTCAATGGCCACAAATAAAACTTTTATGCTGAGTCATGTGACTCCAGCTGAAGAAACAGCATTGACTGGTACCTTGGTTGCTGCGGACAAAGGTAAAACTTGGTTCAACAGCACAACAAATACAATTATGTACTGGGATGGTTCTGCGGCTCAGGCGTTGGCCTCTGCGGCAGGCGCCATTTCGACATTAAATGGTTTGACGACGACAACGCAATCATTTGCAACCAATACAGGCGGAACGGATTTTAATATCGTTTCTGCGGGTTCTACTCATACCTTTAATATTCCGACGGCTTCAGCAACGAATCGCGGTTTGTTGTCATCAGCTGACTGGAGTACATTTAATAGTCAGTTGCCATCGACATTGAACTCAGCACAAATTTTTGTCGGTAGTGCTGCGAACGTAGCAACAGGTCGGGCTTTATCCGGTGATGCGACGATTTCAAATACCGGTGTTTTGACATTTGCAAATACGGGTGTCACGGCAGGAGCCGGTTATACAAAATTCAGCGTTGATGCCAAAGGCCGTGTGACAGTTGGTGGATATATCAATGCCACTGATGTTAATACAGCTTTGGGATTTACTCCGGTATCAAATGCACTGGCAACAGGAAATATTTTTGTAGGTGATGGATCGAATGTGGCTGCGGGTGTGCCGATGAGCGGTGATGCTGCAATTACAAGTGCTGGCGCATTGACATTAGCAAATACAGCAGTGACTGCGGGAACATACGGAACAGCTTCGGCTGTGCCAAGTTTTACTGTTGATAGCAAAGGTCGACTGACAGCAGCTTCGGCACAGGCTTATCAAGATGCTAACGGAGCTGCAAAAGGTATTGTTCAAATAGGATCAAATATTGATGTGGCAGCGGGTGTGATTTCATTAACAGGAACAAATGTCACGAATGCTTTGGGTTATACACCAGCAACCAGTGCATTGCCATCGTCTCAAATATTTGTTGGTAATGCGGGTGGCGTGGCCACAGCTGTTGCGATGAGTGGTGATGCCACGATTTCAAATGCCGGTGCTTTGACAATTGGTGCGGGCGCGATCACAACGGGTAAGTTAGACAACTTGGCTGTGACCAATGCCAAAATTAATGATGTGGCTTGGGGAAAAGTAACAGCCACTCCAACAACAATTGCAGGTTACGGAATCACGGATGCCATTTTAACAAATGCCGGTGGTGTGGTTTCTGCGCAAGCTGGAACTTTTGCAACACGTCCCGCTTTTGGAACAGCAGGGCGAGTTTATATTTCGACAGATACTCAAGAAATCTATCGTGATGATGGAACAGCATGGGTATTAGTTGGTTCAGCAATTGGTTTAGGTGGTACGGTAACCAATGTGACGGGAACTGCGCCAATCAATGTGGCTACGGGAACAACGACTCCAGTTATTTCAATGCCTGCAGCGACTGTGGCTCAGGATGGTTATTTAACCGCTGCCGATTTCGTAACATTTAATAATAAAATTTCTCCAACTTTAAATTCGGCACAAATATTAGTTGGTAGCGCCGGAAACGTAGCAACTGCTGTGTCTATGAGTGGTGATGCGACGTTATCAAATACGGGTGCATTAACATTAGCAAATAGTGGAGCGACTGCAGGTTCTGGTTATACCAAATTTAGCGTTGATGGCAAAGGTCGTGTGACAGTTGGTGGATATATTAATGCCACAGATGTTAATACAGCTTTGGGATTTACTCCGATTTCAGATGCGGTGGCTTCTGGAAACATGTTGATTGGTAATGCCGGCGGAGTAGCAACAAGTGTTGCGATGAGTGGTGATGCCACGATTTCAAATGCTGGTGCTTTAACATTAGCAAACACAGCAGTGACTGCGGCAACGTATGGTTCGGCACAACAAGTTTCACAAGTGACTGTTGATTCAAAAGGTCGCGTGACAGGCGCTTCGAATGTGACAATTGATGACACGACAAAATTACCACTTGCTGGTGGGACGATGACGGGTTCAATTGCAATGGGTAGCAATAATATTACTGGAACTGGTAATATTTTAATGAGTGCCAACAGATCATTGGGATTAAGTAATTTAACAGCGGCAGAGCAAACAGCATTGGTTGGAACTTTGGTGGCTGGAGATAAAGGTCGTACGTGGTTCAATAGCACGACGAATACTGTGATGTACTGGGATGGATCTGCTGAGCAAGCTCTGGGTATTGCTGGATCAGGTGTTACCAATTTAAATGGATTAACAGGCTCAACACAGTCATTTGCATTGGGCACAGCGGGAACAGATGTTGGAATTTCATCAGCGGGTGTGACTCATACATTTAATTTCCCATCATCATCATCAGCAAATCGTGGTTTATTAACTGCGGCTGATTGGACTACATTTAATAATAAAATTTCTCCAACATTAAATTCAGCGCAAATTTTAGTTGGTAGCGCTGGTAATGTGGCAACTGCTGTGTCTATGAGTGGTGATGCGACGTTATCAAATACGGGTGCATTAACTTTAGCAAATAGTGGAGCAACTGCAGGTTCTGGTTACACCAAAGTCACAGTGGATGCAAAAGGACGTGTGACAGTTGGTGGATATATCAATGCCACAGATGTTAATACAGCTTTGGGATTTACTCCGATTACAGATGCATTGGCTTCAGGAAACATGTTGATTGGTAATGCCGGTGGCGTGGCCACAGCTGTTGCGATGAGTGGTGATGCAACGATTTCAAATGCTGGTGCATTAACATTAGCAAATACAGCAGTGACAGCGGCAACGTATGGTTCGGCACAACAAGTTTCACAAGTGACTGTTGATTCAAAAGGTCGCGTGACAGGTGCTTCGAATGTGACGATTGATGACACGACAAAATTACCACTTGCTGGTGGCACGATGACTGGCAATTTAAACATGTCATCTAATCGCAACATGATGATGGGTAATTACACGAATGCTCAAGAGACAACATTAACAGGAAC